>NZ_JAJUKH010000009.1 GCF_021538675.1 Paenarthrobacter sp. AR 02 | reverse complement strand
TACATCCACTGGTACAACACCAAAAGAATCTCAACAAAGCTAAAGGGCCTGAGCCCGGTGGAATACCGTGCTCAGACCCTCGCGGCCTAACATCTATTTAGCGGTCCAACTTTCGGGGACCACTTCAATCCGGCGCCTGCTTTGTTGTTGGTTCAGGTGGACTCTATTGGTGCGTGTGATCCGTCCGCGACTCGGTGCAGCTCTCGGCACACTCATGCTTGGTGACGAGGTCGAATTGGACACCGCCGTGCTGCTCCACACCTGTGCGGATGGCACGTTCCACCACGGACGTGGCCAAGCGCTTGTGCAGCGACAGGGGATCGCGCCTCAGGTCCTTGGTCAGTGCGAAACAGAGCAACAGCATGACAATGATGAACGGCAGCGCCGCCACGATGGTGACTCTCTGCAACCCGGCCAAAGCCTCCGACGGCTCGTCACCACCGGCCAGGAGCATGACGGCGGCAACAGCGCCGGTGAGGCTTCCCCAGAAGATGACGACGGCGCGTCGCGGGTGCTCTGCCCCGTTGGAGCTGAGCGAACCCATGACGATCGAGGCAGCGTCAGCTCCGGTGATGAAGAAGATGGCCACGAGCACCATGGCCAGGACAATGACAGCGGCCGTGGCCCATCCTGGCATTCCGAGGTTCTTGACCAGATCGAAGAGAGCGCCGTCGAAGTTGACGGAGGGCACCCCGTTGGTGGTGGTCACCAGCCCGGGTGTGCCTGCCTTGTCCGCGTCCTGCTGGATCTGGAAAGCGGCTCCGCCGAAGATGCCGAACCAGATCACGCTGACAATACTGGGGACCAGGAGGACGCCGGTGACGAACTGGCGGATGGTGCGGCCCCGGCTGATGCGTGCGATGAACAGGCCAACGAAGGGCGTCCAGGAGATCCACCAGGCCCAGTAGAAGATGGTCCAGCTGGTCATCCAACTGCGCAATGCATCGTCGCCCACGGCTTCTGTCCGGGATGACATTTCGGCAAGGTCACGGGCGTAGTCACCGATGGCGGAGGGGATCAGGTTGAGGATGAAAAGGGTGGGGCCGGCAACAAAGACGATCAGCGCCAGCACTACGGCCAACACCATGTTGATGTTGGACAGCCACTGGATTCCGCGGCTGATGCCGGAGACCGCTGATGCGACGAAACAGAAGGTCAGGATGGCCACGATGACCACCAGTACCGGTGTGCCGATCTCGCCCATCCAGCCGTTGGACGTCATGCCGCTGCCGATCTGGATGGCACCGAGGCCGAGGGACGCGGCGGTTCCGAACAGCGTGGCGAAGATGGCCAGGATGTTGATGAACTTGCCAACGGGCCCTTCCACCATCCGGATCCCGAACAGCGACGTGAACGCTGCGGAGACCAGTTGCTTGCGGCCCAAGCGGTACGTCCCGTAGGCCATGGCGATGCCCACCACTGCGTACATGGCCCAGGGGTGGAGGGTCCAGTGGAAGATCGAGGTGGCCATTGCGGTTTGGATGGCGGCGGGGGTGCGGCCGTCCACAGTTCCGGGCGGCGGTGAGATGTAGTGGTAGAGCGGCTCAGCGACACCGTAGAACATGAGGCCGATGCCCATGCCCGCGGCGAACATCATGGCCACCCAGGAGACCGTGCGGAATTCCGGCTTCTCACCGTCCTTGCCCAGCGGGATGTTGCCGAACTTGCCAAGGGCCAGCCACAGCACGAAAACAACGAACAATGATGCAAGCACCATGAACAGCCAGCCGGTGTATTCCATGACCCAGTTCAGGGCGCCCTTGGAAGTTTCCGAGAGGCTGTCGCGTCCCACGAAGCCCCAGATCACGAAGGCGACGGCGATGGCGCCCGTGATTCCGAAGGTGACTTTGTCGAGGGTAAGTTTCTGGTTCCGGCGGGCCGAAACGGCCTGCTCGGTCTTGGCGTTGCGCAGTTCTACCAGGATCTGTTCGTATTCTTCGGAATCCGGGAGAGCTGCTGCGCCTCCGTCCTCGTCGTTGAGGGCTGTTGCATCGGGGGAGACAGTGATCTCCACGTGGACGGGGTCGGGTACTGCGTCGGCAGGTAAGTCCTCGGGGACTAAGGATTTTGTGTCACTGTTTGTAGCCATGAGCGGGTCCTTTACTCGGCGAGTCATGGGTTTTTGCGTTGATGCACGGGCCCGGTGGGTGTGCGTCCGGAGGGAGAGGGATCGTTCCGCATGAATCAACAACGTTCGCGGTAGCAACAGAGTGCGCTTCGTCACACCTCAAAGTCAAGACTTTTACATCTTTTGTGGCGTATTGATATATCAATTGGCTCTGACTTAGATCGTTGCTTATTATGGGTGGTGTTGCCTACAGCCCCGCTGGCGGGACGTATAACCCATGCGGGAGCTACAAGGTGGTCAGCCCGGCCTCGCCTAGCCCAACGATGAGGCTTGATGCTGGTCCAGCAACGTCCTGATTTTCCCAGCCAGGAATTGCTGTCCTTCACTGCTGGGGTGTTCTCCATCCGGACCCAACAGAGGGGAGTCCGGCCCAGCGACCCATTGTTCGGCGACGGGGTCGACAAATTCGGCACCGGCGTCGCGGGCTGCTGCCTGTTCCTGATCGCGAATAATGGTGACGTCCGATTCGAGCGCGTCGAAGCCGGTCAGCGGGCCAATCACGATCTGCCTGGCGTGGGGCGCCCGCGTCGATATTTCCCCGAGGGCATCTGTAAGAGCCGCGCGTAGCTCTTCGGGGTCTTGGCCTGCGTCGTTGTCCGAACCAAAGAGCACAACGACGTCCGTCGATGCGTTAACGGATTCGCTGATCTGTGAGGCAAAGGTGGCGTCTTCGTCACCGAGGGTAAGGTAGCCCGCGCCGTTTTGAGCCTCATTAGTGATCTTCGCCGGCACGGAGGCTGCATGGAGTTCATGCCGAAGGAGGCGGGGCCATGCTTCCTCCGGGCTCGTCCCATATCCGGTGCTGAGAGAATCACCGATGATGACGATGCGTTCGGGTGCAGTCGAGCCGTGCACCGGATGCGCCGCATCCTGGGGTGGTTTCGGTTGTGGAGACTTCAAATCCACGGGACTGCTGGCAGCGAGGGAGCAGCCGGTAAGGACGAGGGCGACAGCTGATGCGCATAAGGCGGCCACGGAAATGCCTGGGACTCGGAAGCCCCGGCTTATCGAGCCGCGTCGTCGTGTCATGCCGTTAAGGATAAACGCTTACCGGTCCTTGGGTTCTTGCGGTGATCGCACCACACTATCCCGGCAGGCGGGTCCACGGCAGGGGAAGGACGGGAACCTGTTCACCAGCGGCGGCACCTTCAGGTGGCACCGCCATGTACCCATCGGCCCAGGCGAGCCCGCGCATCATCCCGGGGCCGGCATGGGCGGCAGGAAACACCAGCCCGTGGACAACGCTGCACGGTATGAGGCGGGTTTTCCCCGGGGCGGGTTCGATGTCCGCGCCGGAGAGCATAGGTGTGGGCTCTTGGAGGAGCCGGTTTCCCAAGGCAGCGAGGAGCGGTTCGCCCAGGGTCATAAGGGCCAACATGGCGGCCAGGGGATTTCCCGGCAGTCCCAGGATGAAGTGTCCGTCCGGTAGTTCCGCCAGCACCGCAGGATGGCCCGGGCGCATGGCAACCCCATCCAGCAGCAGCCGCCCACCAAGCGCACCGACGGCAGCACGGAAGTGGTCTGTTCCGGACTTACCGGTCCCACCGGTGGTAATGGTGACCTCGGCCCGGTGGCGGTCAGCACCGCCGTCGTCACCGCCAGAGAGCGCCGCCAGCCACTCCTCGTACGAGTCGCCAATCCGCAGCTGCCCTGCCGCGACACCGCCCAGCTGCGGGATGACCGCATCAAGCTGCGGACCGAAAGCGTCGCGCACCTGTCCGGGCGCCGGGTCACCGGAGGTGACCACCTCCGAGCCCGTCATGACGACGGCGACCCGCGGCTTGCGCTGCACCTGGACGTGATCGTGTCCGGCCACTGAAGCGAGTGCAAGGTGTGCCGGGTTGAGCTGGGTCCCGGCGGGTATGAGGACATCGCCTGCTGTGGCCTCTTCGCCGGCCGGTCGGATGTGCCGGCCGGGGAGAAGCTCATCCGCTTTTGCATGGGGAGTGAGCGAAAGGCGCCCGTTGCCGGAGACCTGACCGCTTTCCTTGCGGAGCACGCCTGTGGCACCGGCGGGTACCAGTCCTCCGGTTGCGATGACACTGGCTTCACCGGAGGAAAGCCGGCGTCCGGCCATTGTGATGGTCCAGGGGCCTTCGCCGTTGACTGACCAGCCGTCCATGGCGGACGACGCGTAGTGGGGAAGGTCCTGTCGGGCAATGACGTCATGGGCCAGGGTGCATCCGATTGCAGTGCTGAGGCCGGTCTTCCATGAGGGGAGCGGCGTGGCGCAGCTGAAGGCCAACTGCCGTGCTTCGGCCCACGTGGTGGCGTGGTGCCGCATGAGGCCGGCCGGTGAATCCGCTGGTGCAAGCATGGGTGTCCGATTCCTGGGGTGCGTTACTGATGGGGCACGGATGCCGGGGACTGCTCGGCCTTCCCGTAATTACTGCCGCGCCGTCCCCGGCATCCGTTGAGTGCGTACTTAACCTTGGCGTACCTAGTTCTTCACGTAGCCGTTGGGGTTGAGTACGAACTTTGTTGCCGCTCCGGCGTCGAATTCGGCGTAGCCACGCGGTGCGTCCTCGAGGGGGATGGCCGTGGCGTTGACCGCCTTGGCGATCTGGACCTTGTCGTGCAGGATGGCCATCATCAGCTGGCGGTTGTACTTCATCACGGGGCACTGGCCGGTGGTGAAGGACAGGGATTTGGCCCAGCCGGTGCCCAGGGACAGCGAAAGCGATCCGTGCTTCGCGGCCTCGTCGATTCCGCCCGGATCACCGGTGACGTAGAGGCCGGGGATGCCCAGGGCGCCACCGGCCGCAGTGATGTCCATTAGGGAGTTCAGCACCGTGGCCGGTGCCTCATGCGAGGCGTCCTTGCCGTGTCCGCGTGCCTCGAAGCCCACGGCATCCACGCCGCAGTCGACTTCCGGCACGCCAAGCAGCTGTTCGATCTGGTCCTTCGGGTCGCCCTTGGAGACGTTGACCGTTTCGCAGCCGAAGGAGCGTGCTTGGGCCAGGCGGTCTTCGTTCATGTCACCCACAATGACGACGGCGGCCCCCAGTAGTTGGGCGCCGACGGCGGCGGCGATACCCACGGGACCGGCGCCGGCCACGTAGACCGTGGAACCAACGCCCACACCGGCAGTGACGGCACCGTGGAAACCGGTGGGGAAGATGTCCGAGAGCATGGTCAGGTCCATGATCTTCTCGAGGGCCTGGTCACGGTCCGGGAAGCGCAGCAGGTTCCAGTCCGCGTAAGGGACCAGGACGTACTCGGCCTGTCCGCCCACCCAGCCGCCCATGTCCACGTAACCGTAGGCGCTGCCCGGCCGGTCCGGGTTCACGTTGAGGCAGATGCCGGTCTTCTGTTCCTTGCAGTTCCGGCAGCGGCCACAGGAAATGTTGAACGGCACCGAGACGATGTCGCCCACCTTGATGAACTCGACGTCGGGTCCCACCTCCACTACTTCGCCGGTGATTTCGTGGCCAAGGACCAGGTCTTTCGGTGCGGTGGTGCGGCCGCGGACCATGTGCTGGTCCGAACCACAGATGTTGGTGGTCACGGTGCGCAGGATGACGCCGTGGGGTACCTTACGGCCGACGTTGGCGGGATTGACGCCTGGCCCGTCCTTGAGCTCGAAGGTCGGGTAGTCGGTATTGATGATTTCTACGACACCGGGTTCCTTGTAGGCGACTGCTCTGTTTCCTGACATGACACTCCTTAGGATGTTTGGCGGTGCGGAAATGTGGGGCTGGCCGGTTGCCCGTAAGCGGTGCTTCGATGAGGAAATACCTCCCCAGGTTTCAGGCATCGAAGCACCATTTACAGGCAACTGATCAGCGGTGGTCCTGGGCTTATGGGCTGGCGGCTCGTTCCAGCCTGATGATCACGGACTTGGACGTCGGTGTTCCGCTGGTGTCGGCCACCGAGTCCAGCGGCACCAGGACGTTGGTTTCGGGATAGTACGCGGCCGCGCAACCCTTCGGGGTGGAGTAGGAGACAATCCTGAAGTTCTCCGCGACCCGGTCGGTGCCCTGGAACTCGGAGACCAGATTGACCATGTCCCCGTCCGCGAAACCAAGCTCGTTGACGTCGTCGGCGTTGATCAGCACCACGCGCCGGCCGCCGTGGACGCCGCGGTACCGGTCGTCCTTGCCGTAGATGGTGGTGTTGTACTGGTCATGGGAGCGCAGGGTCTGAAGGACCAACCTGCCCGGCGGGACCTTGATGTACTCCAACGCATTGCCCGTGAAATGGGCTTTGCCGGAGGCGGTATTGAACATCCGGGCATCGCGGGGTGGGTGCGGAAGGACAAAGCCGCCGGGGTGCTGGATCCGGGCTTCGAAGTCTTCGAATCCGTCAAAGACCGCCTCGATGTGTTTTCTGATAAGGGTGTAGTCATCCCGCATGGCCAGCCAGGAGGCATTGGGGGTATTGGGCAGGCGGTGGTGGCCATCGGTGAACAGCTTGTCCGCGAGGTTGCACACGATCGCAACTTCGGAGTGGAGGTGCTCGCTGGCTGGCTTGAGCCGGCCCCGTGAAGCGTGGACGGCACTCATGGAGTCTTCCACGGTGACCCGCTGGTCCCCGGTCCGCTGGGTGTCCTTTTCGGTCCGTCCAAGGGTCGGCAGAATCAGGGCCCGCCGGCCGGTGGACAGGTGGGAGTGGTTCAACTTGGTGGAGATCTGGACGGTGAGCCGGGTGTTGGCCAGGGCCTGTTCCGTGACTTCCGAATCCGGGGCGGCACGGACGAAGTTCCCGCCCATGCCCATGAAGAAGCGGACCTTCCCATCGCGCATGGCGCGGATGGCTGCCACGGTGTCATAGCCGTGTTCCCTGGGGGAGCGGAACCCGAATTCCTGGTCCAGGCGATCGTGGAAGGCCTCCGGCATCTTTTCGAAAATGCCCATGGTGCGGTCGCCCTGGACGTTCGAGTGTCCTCGAACGGGACAAACACCGGCGCCGGGTTTGCCGATGTTTCCCTGGAGGAGCAGGACGTTCACCACGTCCCGGAGCGTCGGCACGGAGTGCTTGTGCTGGGTGAGGCCCATTGCCCAGCAGACAATGGTCGAGTCGGAAGCCAGCAACCGTTCTCCCGTGGCGTGGAGCTGCTCAAGGGTGAGGCCCGTGGCTTCCACAATGTCGTCCCATTCCACCTTTTCCAGGAAGCGCAGGTAGTCGTCGATGCCCACTGTGTGGTCATTGATGAAGGCATGGTCCAGGACGGTTTCCAGTCCCGGGCTGTTGCGGCCCGCTGCCTCGGCTTCCAGGAGGTGTTTGCCAAGGCCCTGGAAAAGGGCTTGGTCGCCGCCGGCGCGGATTTGGAGGAAATCATCGGTCAGCTGGGTGCCCACCACCATGCCGGCCACATGCTGGGGGTTCTCGAAGTGCAGGAGTCCCGCCTCCGGAAGCGGATTCACGGACACGATGACTGCGCCGTTTTTCTTGGCTTTCTCCAATGCGCTGAGCATGCGGGGATGGTTGGTTCCCGGATTTTGCCCGGCAACGAAGATCAACGATGCCGTTTCCAGGTCAGTGAGGCTGACTGAGCCCTTTCCGATGCCGATGGTTTCCACCAGGGCGGAACCTGAGGACTCGTGGCACATGTTGGAGCAGTCCGGCAGGTTGTTGGTTCCGATGCCTCGGACCAGGAGTTGGTACACGAAGGCTGCCTCGTTCGAGGTCCGGCCCGAGGTATAGAAAACAGCCTCGTCAGGTGACGCCATGCCCTTGAGTTCGGCTGCCATCAGCTCGTAAGCGTCGTCCCAGCTGATGGGCGTGTAGTGGGTGGCGCCTTCCTCCAGCACCATAGGGTGCGTCAGCCTGCCCTGCTGGCCCAGCCAGTAATCATCACGGGTTTTCAAGTCGGCCACGGAGTGCGCTGCGAAGAATTCCGGAGTGACGCGTCGGCGGGTGGCTTCCTCGGCCACGGCTTTCGCCCCGTTCTCGCAGAACTCTGCGGCGTTGCGCTTTTCATGCTCGGGCCACGCGCAGCCCATGCAGTCGAAGCCATCCAGCTGGTTCACGGCCAACAGGGTTTGGACGCTGCGAACCGGGCCCATTTGTTCCAGCGAGATCTTCAGCGCGTTGGCGACGGCCGGGATGCCGACGGCCTTGGTCTTGGGTTTGGTGACGGTCAGCTTCGACTCGTCGATGTTTCCTTCGGGGGCTTTCGTAGCCATGCGGTTTCCCTTCAGGTCCGGGCAGCAGAGGTCGCGGCGGCCAGCTGGGCGGGTTCCTGCTGCCCTGCGGCCTCAACGGTATGCAGGAGCAACAGCGCGGTGGTGACGGAACCAACGCCGCCGGGAACGGGCGTCAGCCCAGCTGCCACGCCGGTGACGCTCGCTTCATCAACGTCCCCCACCAGCGAGCCGTCGGGCAGGACGTTGGTTCCGACGTCGACCACTACCGTCTCCGGCGAGAGGTGGCTGCCTTTCAGCAGTCCGGCCCGTCCGGCGGCAACAACCACGACGTCGGCCGGCTGGGTGTAGCGTTCCAGCGGCCCCGACTTGGAATGGCAGACGGTGACGGTGGCGTCCCGCTCCAACAGCAGCAGCGCCAGCGGCTTGCCCACCACCGCGGAACGCCCGACGACGGCCACGTTCCGGCCCGCGATGGGCACCTGGAAGTGTTCCAGGAGTTCAACCACGGCCTGCGCCGTTGCGGGGGCGAAGGCGGGTTGGCCGACGGCGAGGCGGCCGAGACTGAGGGGATTGGCGCCGTCGATGTCCTTTTCGGGAGTGATGAGCCCTATCAGGGCATCAGCTTTCACTCCCGCCGGGAGCGGCGTTTGCAGGATGATTCCATTGACCGACGGTTCTGCGCTGAGGTCCTGCAGGACGCTGGCCAGGACACCTTCGGTGGCTTCTGGCCCAAGATCGATAATCCTGCATCCAATGCCCAGCCGTTCAGCCGCGCGTTCAATGGACCGTACGTACCAGAGCGTTGATTCGTCGTCCGTGGCCACAACCACGGCCAGGACAGGATGGCGCCCGCTGTTTTCCAGGACCTGCGCCTGTTCCTGGGCCTTTTGCCGGATGAGTGTGGCCAGTTTCTTGCCGGAAAGCACATTGGTGCTCACGAGAGAATCCTTTCGCGGACGCGCTTGACCAGGGAATCGGCCGTCAGGACCACTTTGTCTTCAAGCCCGTCGGTCTCCCGGGCCAGCTGGGCGCGGGCGGCGGGGTGCTTGATGGCCACCACGTTGATGTCGATGTTGACGCGTGCTGTCGTGGCTGCGGCGCGGGCTGCATCCGCTGCTGCGGCAACATCGCTGATGACGTTGGGGTTCGCCGCGTCCAGGAGGTCGCTGGCGAGTTCCACTACGTCGCCGGCGACCCTGATGAGCTGCGCAGGGGTTTGGGCGGCCTGCACCAGGGCGTCCTGGATGGCTGCCTTGCGTGCGGCCTTCAGTTCATCCGTGTCCGACGGGAGTTTGTAGGAGTCGATGACCGCCTGGAAGGCGTGTTCATCGGCGTCGGCAAGGCGCAGGGCCTCTTCTGCCAAGTGGTCGGCTGCGGCGGTGACCCGCTCGACGAGCTCGGCGTGCTGTTCGAACTTGGCCCCCGTGGTGTACCTGGCCACCATGGCAACCAGGGCCGCCCCCTGGGCTGCGTGCAGCGCGGCCGCCGCCCCGCCGCCCGGTGTGGGCTGGCGGGCGGCGAGCCTGGCGAGGTAGTCCTGAATGGTTTCTGAGCTGATCATGGGACGTGTACTAGCCGCGGAGCCGGCTCATGGTGGGGTCGTACAGCGGATCCTCGGTGACGGTCGCCTGGATGCGGCGGCCGAAGTATTCGATCTCCACCGAGTCTCCCAGCGAGACGGCCGCAGGCAGGTAGGCGTAGGCGATCGGCTTGCGGACCGTGTAGCCGAAGGCTGCGCTGGTCACGTAACCCACCGCCTGGTCCTTGTAGAACACCGGTTCCTTGCCCAGCACGAGGCTCCTGCCGTCGTCGACGGTCAAGCAGCGCAAGCGGCGGGCAGAGCCTTCCTCCGTGCGTCCTTCCAGGGCTGCCTTGCCGATGAAGTTCTCTTTGGTCATCTTCACTGCGAAACCGAGGCCGGCTTCGAAGGGGTCGTGCTCGGTGGTCATGTCCGTGCCCCAGGAACGGTAGCCCTTTTCCAGTCGCAGGGAGCTGAAAGCTGCGCGGCCCGCCGCGATGACGCCGAACGGCTGGCCGGCCTTCCACAACGCGTCCCACAGCCGCTGGCCGTTGTCCGCGCTGGTGTAGAGCTCCCAGCCGAGTTCGCCAACGTAGGACAAACGCATGGCGGTGACGGTAACGCCGCCGATGGTGACCTTCTTGGCACGGAAGTACTTCAGCCCGTCATTGGTGAAGTCGTCGCTGCTGACGGTGCTGATGAGGTCGCGGGCAAGGGGCCCCCACAGGCCGATGCAGCAGGTGCCGCCGGTGGTGTCACGGACCTGGACCCAGTCGCTGGCACTCCCGCTGGCCGTCTGGTGGCGGGCCGCGCGCTCAAAGTAGGCGGTGTCGATGTTGCCGTTGGCGCCCAGCTGGAACGTCTCCTCATCCAGGCGGGCAACAGTGATGTCGCTTCGGATGCCGCCGGCTTCATCCAGGAGCAGGGTGTAGGTGACGGCGCCGGGCTTCTTGGCGAGGTCGCCGGTGGTCAGTTCCTGCAGCAGCTTCAGGGCTCCGGGGCCCGACACTTCCAGGCGCTTCAGGGGCGTCATGTCGTACATGGCAACAGCGGTGCGTGTCTTCCACGCCTCCGCCGCAGCGATGGGGGAGCTGAACATCCCGGACCAGGCATCACGGGCAGGCGGCTGCCACTCGTCCGGCATTTCCTTGAGCAGTTCGGCGTTTGCCTCGAACCAGTAGGGGCGTTCCCAGCCGGCGCCTTCCAGGAAGAAGCCACCAAGCTGCTTCTGGCGGGCGTGGAAGGGGCTGACGCGGAGGTTGCGGGGGGAGAGCTTGGGCTGGAGCGGGTGCAGGACATCGTAGATTTCCACGAAGTTCTGCTGGGACGTTTCGCTGACGTACTCCGGCGTGAGCTGCACTTCTTCGAAGCGGTGGATGTCGCAATCGCCAAGATCGATCTTGGACTTTCCGTCAACCAGGAGCTCTGCCACCGCGCGGGCGATGCCGGCGGAGTGCGTGACCCACACGGCCTCGGCAACGAAGAAACCGTCCACTTCCTTGGACTCGCCCACCAGGGAGCCGCCGTCAGGGGTGAAGGAGAAGATGCCGTTGAAGCCGTCCTCGATTTCGCTTTCGCGCAGGGCCGGGAGGATCTGCTTGGTTGCCTCCCAAGCGGGAAGGAAGTCTTCCAGGGTGAAGTCCAGACGCGAAGGCATGTTGTGTTCGCTGATGCTGCTCGGCTCATAGCTGCCGAGTTCGTCCAGGTCCACGGGCATGGGGCGGTGCGCGTAGGACCCGATGCCGTAGCGCTCGCCGTGTTCGCGGTAGTAAAGGTCCTGGTCCTGGTGGCGCAGAATGGGCAGCCGGGCTCCGTTGGGGAGCTCGTTCTTGCCCTTCTGTGCAGGGACCGGCGTGGTCTTGACGTACTGGTGGGCCAGCGGCAGGAGCGGAACGGACATGCCGATCAGCTCGCCCACCTTGGCGCCCCAGAAACCGGCGCAGGACACCACAATGTCAGCCGGGATCACGCCGTCGGCAGTTTCGACGCCGGTCACGCGGCGGTTGGACTGCTCGATTCCGGTCACCTCGGTGTTGCCGATGTACTTCACGCCGGCGGCTTCGGTGCGCTTGATGAGCAGCTGGACAGCGCGGGCAGCCAAGGCCAGGCCGTCGGTGGGTACGTGGAGTCCACCAAGGATGTCTTCCTCGTTGATGAGCGGGTACAGCTCCTTGCACTCTTCACGGGAGAGGATCTTGCCGTCGATGCCCCAAGCCTGCGCATAGCCGAGCTTGCGCTTGAGGTCCGCCAAGCGTGTTTCGGTGGTGGCAACTTCGAGCCCGCCCACCTGGTTGAAGCAGCTTTGGCCGTCCTCCGTGAGGGACAGGAGCTTTTCCACCGTGTACTTGGCGAAGAGAGCCATGGACTTGGAGGGGTTTGTTTGGAACACCAGGCCCGGCGCGTGCGAGGTGGAGCCACCGGGCATGTTCAGTGGTCCCTGGTCCAGGACGGTGATGTTGTTCCAACCACGGGTGACGAGCTCGTCGGCGAGGTTGGTGCCGACGATCCCGGCTCCGATGATGACAATGCGAGGCGTGGTTGCCATGGAAAATTCTCCTGCTGAAGTTCGTGGGGCTGGGGCTGGGGCGTGGTGGTTAGCGGAAGACGACAGTGCTGGTCTGGTCCAGGAGGACCCGGTGTTCGCAGTGCCAGCGGACGGCACGGGAAAGCGCAAGGGCTTCGGCATCCTGGCCCACGGTGGCGAGCGCATTGGGACCGTAGCTGTGGTCCACGCGGATGACTTCCTGCTCGATGATGGGGCCCTCGTCCAGTTCCGCAGTGACGTAGTGGGCTGTTGCACCCACCTGCTTCACTCCGCG
This sequence comes from Paenarthrobacter sp. AR 02, assembly GCF_021538675.1. Taxonomy (GTDB): domain Bacteria; phylum Actinomycetota; class Actinomycetes; order Actinomycetales; family Micrococcaceae; genus Arthrobacter. The sequence goes on along the minus strand of NZ_JAJUKH010000009.1, from coordinate 165,010 downwards.
GTCATAGGCCTGGTGGTAGGGGCGGGCACCCTTGAAGCCGGGCAGGAAGGAGTGGTGGATGTTGATCGCACGCCCTTCGAGCTTGCGGCACAGATCGTCGGAGAGGACCTGCATGTAGCGGGCCAGGACCACGAGGTCGGCCTCGTATTCGTCCACCAGGTCCAGGAGCCTCTGCTCCGCTTCAGCCTTGGTGTCCGCGGTGACGGGAACGTGGATGAAAGGCAGGCCAGCTGCCTCGGCCATGGCGCGGTGCGTCTCGTGGTTGGAGACAACTGCCACCAGCTCGCCGCCAAGGCTGCCTCCGCGCCAGCGGAAGATGAGGTCGTTGAGGCAGTGGCCAAACTTGGAGACCATCACCAGGACCCGCTGCTTGGTTTCGCCGTGGAAGCTGAACTTCATGTCGAAACGGTCCGCGATGGAGCGGAACTCGTCCTCAAGCTGTTCCGGTGTGAAGGTCTTGGCGCCGGAGAAGGCCGTGCGGAGGTGCAGGGTCTGGCGCAGGCTATCGTCGAACTGCTGGTGTTCTTCGATGTTGAAGCCCCGGTCGAAGAGGAAGGTGGTGACTGCCTGCACGATGCCGGGCTGTTCGACGCACGACAGTGTGAGTACGAACTTCTGCGCCTGCTCGTCATTGAGCTGGCCGCGTTCAGCCGGAAAAGTGCTGAGGTGGGGGTCTGAAGCTACGAGGGTCATGGGTCCTCCTGGGATGTTTGCCTAGATATATTCTTGGGACATGAACTGATATATTAGGATTGGAAATCAGCGTATACTGGTGTCCAAGGCAGGTCAATAGATTTCCCGTTCTTGAAAAAGGAGTTGGCGCGTTGGCAACTGGAACTCTTGCAAGCATCGGCGACGCCACCAGGAAATCGCTGGCTGATGTGGCCTATGAACGGCTGCGTGATCGACTCCTGATGCTCGAAATCAAACCCGGGGACATCCTCAACGATGAGCAACTCGCCAAGGAACTGGAAGCCGGGCGCACTCCTGTTCGGGAAGCCCTGAAGCGCTTGGAACTGGACCGCCTGGTGATTACCTACCCGCGGCGCGGAACATTCGCCACCCGTGTGGAGGTAACCGATCTTGCTTTCATCTCCGAAATCCGGGCACAGCTGGAGCCCCTTGCCGCAGCCCGGGCGGCGCGCGTCGCGTCGGCTGCCACCCGGGACCAACTACGCAGCGTGATGCGGGCTGTGGAGGATTTTGATGTCAGCGCCGCCTCGGTAGTGGAGACGTTACGGCTCGACGCAAGCGTCCACCAGGGCATCTACGCGGCGGCTGCGAACCCGCACCTGGAAGACATCCTGATCCGTTATGACAATCTGGCGACGCGCATCTGGTGCATGGTGCTGGACCGCTTGCCGGATCTCGAACATCACGTCCGCGAGCATTTGGATCTCCTGAAAGCCGTGATCGACGGCAAGGAAGATGAAGCTGCCGAGCTCGCCAGGGTCCACGTCAATGGATTCGAGCGCGCCGTCCGTCAGGCATTGTTCGCGGCTTAGGCCTCATCCTCGGGCCGGGTTGTGAGGATGCGCTGCGCCGTCCTCTGGAGGATGTCCAGCGACTCCTTGATCAGGGGCGAGCCCATGCTTCCCCTTCGCACCGCAGCGACGATGCGGCGTGCGGGCTTTCCCTTCCCGGAGATGCGTAGCCGGACCACATTTTCGGCACCGTGCAGCGGCGCCAGGCGGGGCAAAAGACCGACGCCCAGCCCCGCACCCACGAACGCGATCTGGGTCTCCCATTCAACGGCCTCATGGGCGATCCGTGGTGTCACTCCGACCGCCGTGAAAGCCGCAGTGAACAGTGAGTGGTACGTGGAGCCGGCCGCCTCGGTGATCCAGGGCTCCGATGCCAGTTCTTCCAGGGTCACCGTTGCTCGGGCCGCCAACGGGTGGTCTGCCGGAATGATCACGTCCAGGGGATCGTCAAGCAGGACCGTTTGCTCGAAGCGGGGATCGTCCTCGCCGTAGTTGTCGGACTGCATGGCAACAATGACCGCGAGGTCGATCCGCTCCGCCACCAGCAGGTCGAAGCAGCGTGAGGGGTTGGCCTCCAGTACCTGCACCTCCAGGAGGGGCCGTGTTGAGCGCAGCGTTGCGGCCAGCGGCGCGAGCAACTGGGCTGCCGCCGTCGAAAATCCGCCGAGGCCAAAGTGGGACTGGACCTGGTCGCCGGCCTTCATGGCAGCGGCCCGCAGGTTCTCCCAATCCGCGATCAGGGTGTCCGAGCCGGAGACGAGGAAGCGGCCGGTGGCCGTCAGGCGCACGCCCCTGCCGTCCTTGGTGAGCAGTTGCATCCCCAGCATGCGCTGGAGCTCGCGCAGCTGGGCGGAAACCGCGGAGGGAGAGTAGCCGGTGAGTTCCGCGGTGGCCCCAACTGTGCCGCAGCGGGCAAAAACCCGGAGGGTTATCAGCCGTGGATCGATCATGCACCCATCATGCACCGAATGTGCAGAGTTATCTCCTAAATATTGCGCTTTTGTTGCAGGTCGATGGTCCCTAATCTCGTACTACGAAGACTTCGACAACGCCCGGCGCAAAGAAGCACCGGCGGCATCCCCAAACACGTACTTATTTAGCCTCCCGGGAGGAAACCCATGACTGCTCCAGTGAACTCACCCCTCAAATCACGCGGGAAACTCGTTTCCACCTTGCCCGCCGAGCAGCTCGCTGAAATTTCGGAGCTGTTCGAGTTCCGCCGCCCGGGGTACTCCCTGGACGCCCCCTTCTACACGGACTCCACGATCTTCAAGATCGACATGGAAGCCATCTTCGGGCAGCACTGGATCTTTGCCGGTAGCGTTGCCGAACTGCCGGAGCCCGGCGACTACATCACGGTGGATTACGGCCCCTACTCCCTGATCGTCCTGCGCAACGACGACGGCGGCGTCAACGTCCTGCACAACGTGTGCCGCCACCGCGGCGCCCGCGTCCTGACCGAGTCCACCGGCTCTACCGGAAACCTGGTGTGCGGCTACCACTCCTGGACCTACTCGCCCGAGGGCAACCTGATCCACGCATCGGCCCCGGGCGAGGCCAAGTTCGACAAGAACTGTTTCGCCCTCAAGCGCGCCCACAGCCGTGAAGTGGCCGGACTCATCTTTGTTTGCATCGCCGACGAACCGCCCACCGACTTTGACGAGACCGCCAAGATCTTCGAGCCCTACCTGGCGCCCCACGATCTGTCCAAGACGAAGATTGCCTACCAGCAGAACATCATCGAAGAGGGCAACTGGAAGCTCGTCATGGAGAACAACCGTGAGTGCTACCACTGCGACGGCCACCCGGAACTCGCGTGCTCACTGTTCCCCACCTGGGGCCTCACTGAGGGCCTGATCCCGGCCCACCTCGAGGAAGTGTGGGACCGCAACAAGGAAGCACAGTCCTCGCTGGAAGAGCGCTGCCGCCGCTACGGCCTTCCCTATGAAGTGGTCGAAGAGTTGGACACGCGTATCGCCGGTATCCGCATCTCCCGCGAATCCCTGGACGGCGAGGGCGAATCGTTCTCCGCCGACGGCCGCCGGCTCTCCAAGAAGCTGCTCGGCGACCTTCCGGACTTCCGGCTCGGCCGCTGCTCGATGCACCTGCAGCCCAACAGCTGGTTCCACTTCCTGGGCGACCACGTGATCACGTTCGGCGTCTTCCCGATCAACGAACACCAGTCCCTGGTCCGCACCACCTGGCTGGTAGCGGATGACGCCGTGGAAGGCGTGGATTATGACCTGGACAAACTGACCTACACCTGGAAGCAGACGAACCTGCAGGACAAGGCGTTCGTGGAGCTCTGCCAGACGGGCGCCGGCAGCCCCGCGTATGAGCCCGGCCCGTACATGAAGAGCGAGTACCAGGTTGAGGCCTTCATCAACTGGTACGTACAGCGGGTCCAGGAGCACCTGGCGTGATGGAACTCCTTACTGAGACGGCCATCCAGGAGCCACAGCGCATCCGCGGCCTTGAGATGCCGTGGAACAGGGTGATGGGAAGTGCTGAGGCGCCAGCCCGTGCCGCCCGTGCGCTGGGTCCGTGGCATCCGCAGGAGTTCATGGCTGAATGCGTGGAGACCGTTCCTGAAGCGGGCGGACTCATGACCTTCGTCTTCCGACGCTGCGATGGTGCGCCCTTGGCATTCCGCGCCGGGCAGTACGTCAACGTCGCGTTCCCAGTGAACGGCGAGGACCAGGATCCGGTGGACCGCAGTTACTCGCTGTCCAGTTCCCCCACCGAGCCCTGGACCTTCAGCATCAGCGTCAAGCGCGACGCCGGTGGACTGGTTTCGCCGTGGGTGCATGAAAACGTCAGGCCCGGCACAGTGCTGGAGATGCTCGGTCCCGTGGGAGCCTTCCACCTGCCCGACGCCGACCGACGCGCCCGTTACCTGCTGCTGGCCGCCGGCGCAGGCATCACGCCGATCATGTCCATGGTGCGGACCATCCATTCGCTGCCCGGCCATGCCGACGTCGTTGTCCTTTACCACGGGGCGGAAGCTGGCGGCTTCGCCTTCCACCGGGAGCTGGCCTATATCGCCTCCGTGGACTCGCGGATCCGGGTTTTCTACTCCCTGGGCGACCGCAGCAAGCCCGACGGCTGGGAAGGCTTCACCGGGAGGCTGACGGCGGCCATGCTGGACCAGGTGGCCCCTGATGCCAACGGCAGGCAGGTGTACGCCTGCGGTCCGGAGGGTTACCTGAATACAGCCACGGAGCTCCTGAACAAGGTGGGCGTCGATGACACGTCCATTTACATGGAATTCTTTACCGGCGACCGCCAGACACTCCTCGAGTACCAGGCAGAGCTGGCGATTGCGGCTGACATTGCCGAGGAAATCGCGGATGAGATCGCCGATTCGGCCGAGGACTACTTTGAGAGCCAGCCGGCTGCCTTCGGTCTCTACGAGCCCGGATACGATGCCGACGGCACGATGGAAGCGTCCGGGCTCACCCTGGAAACCCTCGACGCCGGGGACGCGGCTTCCGGAGCGGACGACGGCGGTTCCGCCGCAGGTGCCGCGCCCGAGGCTGCAACACCTGATGCTTCGAGCTTTGACACGGTTGGAACGGGAAGCCTCACGTTGTCCTTCATGCGCACGGGCATCAACGTGCGGATCGACCCGACCGAGCACATCCTTGAGGTGGCCCAGCGCGCAGGTGTCAGGATCGGCGCGAATTGCAAGGAAGGCATGTGTGGTTCCTGCAAGGTGGTCAAGCTCTCGGGCGACATCGAGATGAACCACCAGGGCGGTATCCGGAAAAGGGAAATCGATGCCGGCAAGTTCCTGCCCTGCTGCTCCACTGCACAATCGGACTTGGTGATTGATGCCTGACCGTTCCAAGTTCGTGGCTCCGATGATGACCCCTCAGAGGATGCCCGACGCCAAGAGTTAATCTGCTTTCCTCTTCCGGGCAGCCGGAAGAGGGCTATAGTAGGCAAATAGGACATTCGCTGATGCAGCCCGGCGGCCCTTACTTCTCTAAGAAGAGGCCCCAAAGAAATGACCGACACCCAAATTAGCCAATTCTTGCGCGACTCCGTGGTGTTCGAGGACGACACTGAGAAGGGCCTGGACTTTGACACACTCTACGGCCTGTACATCAGTTGGTGCGTTCTCGGCCGCAAAGTCCCCATTCCCGACTCCGCATTCAAGACAGCCGTTGCCCTTGAAGGATTGAAGCAGGTCAAGGAAAACGGGCAGCGGGTTTACCCGGGTATGAGCATGGTTGGCGCAGCAGCACGTGACTACGTGGTCAACTCCGTACCTATGTGGACCGAAACCGCCACCGACATTCCCGTGCAGGAAGTCATTGAGCAGGAAGCCGTCGCTTCCATCGCCTGACCCCGCCTCAACAGCTCGAACAGCCCATGCCCCTAGGATTTGATAGGGGCATGGGCTGTTCCCATTTTCCGGTCGCCCACTGAGAGGAAAGATGTGAAGCCTTCCGTCGTTTGGTTCCGTGACGATCTCCGTGTGGCCGACAACCCGGCGTTACGTGCCGCCGTCGACGACGGTGAAGCCGTTGCGCTGTACGTCCTCGACGAAGAATCGCCCGGCATCCGCCCCCACGGTGGTGCCGCGAGGTGGTGGCTGCATCACTCGCTCACAGCGCTCAAGGAGGACCTTGCCGCCCTTGGCATTCCTTTGCTGCTGCGCCGCGGACCGGCCGGCGAGGTGGTCCGGAAGACGACGACGGCGATAGGTGCCGGCGCGTTGTACTGGAACCGCCGTTACGGTTCCGCCGAGCGAACAGTCGACGCCGGCATCAAGTCGTGGGCGGGCGAGGCCGGACTGCACGTCTCAAGTTTCCAGGCCTCGCTGCTCCACGAGCCGTGGGAGGTCACCACTAAGACCGGTGGCCAGTACAAGGTCTTCACACCGTTTTGGCGGACGATTTCCGCGCAGGAATTCCGTGAGCCCCTGGCTGTTCCCCAGAAGGGCCATGGCTTCGGCGGCGAGCTGCCGGCCTACGATGACCTCGAATCGTGGTCCTTGCTGCCCAAAAAGCCCGACTGGGCCGGAGGGCTGGCGGAGATGTGGACGCCCGGGGCCGCCGCCGGGCACAAGCGCTTGGCGGCATTCGTGGACAAGGGACTTTCCAACTACAGCGAGGGCCGCAACCGTCCCGATACCGATGGCAGCAGCTGCCTGTCACCGTATCTGCGCTGGGGTGAGCTGAGCCCCTTCCAGGTGTGGCACGCGCTGGGCTCCCGGCGCTCCGAAAGTGCTTCGATCTACGCGTCTGAGTTGGGGTGGCGGGAGTTCTGCTGGCACCAGTACTTCCACAATCCACACCTGGCCACGGCCAACCTGCGCACCGAATTTGACCGCTTCCCTTGGGCCTGGCCCGGCTCCAACGGCAGCGGCGGCAAACACCCGGGCCACGAGTCGGCCCCTGAGGAGTTCCGCGCCTGGCAGAAGGGCCGTACCGGTTTCCCCATGGTTGACGCCGGGCAGAGGCAGCTGTGGCACACCGGCTGGATGCACAACAGGGTCCGGATGGTTGCTGCCAGCTTCCTGGTGAAGAACCTTGGCATCCATTGGCAACTGGGGGAGCAGTGGTTCTGGGACACCCTGGTGGATGCCGACCCGGCGTCGAACCCCGCCAACTGGCAGTGGGTGGCCGGCTCCGGAGCGGACGCTTCCCCGTTCTTCCGGATCTTCAACCCGGAGGCCCAACGCGTCAAGTTTGATCCCCAGGGGAAGTACATCGCCCACTGGATTCCCGAGTTCGGCACGCCGGACTATCCGGATGGGATCGTGGATCTCAAGACCACCCGGGCGGAAGCGCTGGAGGCCTACAAAGGCATGAAGGAAGTCCACTAGGGGCGGCCACGCCCGGAAAACGGCCCTCTGGAAATTAGTAGGAAGTCCGAGTATATTCGGGTTCAGAGATGACCTGGATCACAGTTGGTCACGTGTTCCCCGCCTAGGTCCCAGACCCGGCGGCACGGCAGTCATTCACGATGCAAAGGAGCATTCCACCATGGTGCGCGAGCTTTCACACTACGTAGACGGCCAGAGGATCGACGGGAAGTCCGGCCGGTTCAGCGATGTCTACGATCCCTGCACGGGCGAAGTCCAGGCCCGGCTCCCGCTGGCCAGCGCTGACGAGGTCCGCGACGCCGTCGCAAATGCCGAGAAGGGCCAGCTCGAATGGGCGGCCATGAACCCGCAACGCCGGGGACGCATCCTGCTCAAGTTCGTGGACCTGGTCAACGAAAACATGGATGAGCTCGCCAAGCTCCTGTCCTCCGAGCACGGCAAGACGTTCGCGGACGCCAAGGGTGATATCCAGCGCGGCATCGAGGTCGTGGAGTTCTCGGCAGGTGCGCCGCATCTGCTCAAAGGCGAGTTCTCGGACAACGCCGGCCAAGGGATCGATGTCCACTCGCTCCGCCAGCCCCTGGGCGTCGTCGCGGGCATCACGCCGTTCAACTTCCCGGCCATGATCCCGCTATGGAAGTCCGGCCCGGCGCTCGCAGCCGGTAATGCTTTCATCCTTAAGCCCTCCGAGCGCGATCCTTCCGTCCCCCTGCGCCTGGCCGAACTGTACAGCGAAGCAGGCGTGCCCAACGGCGTGTTCAACGTGATCAACGGCGACAAGGAAGCCGTAGATGCGCTGCTCGAGGATCCGCGCGTGAAGGCAATCGGCTTCGTGGGCTCCACGCCGATCGCCCAGTACATCTACGCCACGGCCGCGGCGCACGGCAAGCGGGCACAGTGCTTCGGCGGGGCCAAGAACCACATGGTGATCATGCCCGACGCCGACCTGGACATGGCAGCCGACGCACTGATCGGTGCCGGGTACGGTTCCGCAGGCGAACGCTGCATGGCGATCTCCGTTGCGGTGCCGGTTGGGCAGGAAACCGCCGATGCGTTGGTGGCCAAATTGACTGAGCGCGTGAAGGACCTGAAGGTTGGCCACAGCCTGGACAAGGACTCGGACTTCGGGCCCGTGGTGGCTGCGTCCGCGAAGGAGAGGATTGAAGGCTACATCCAGTCCGGCGTGGACGAGGGCGCCACCTTGGTCACCGATGGTCGCGGCCTTACGGTGGACGGCTACGACGGCGGTTTCTGGGTTGGTCCCACGCTCTTCGACAACGTCACCAAGGACATGAAGATCTACAAGGAAGAGATCTTCGGGCCCGTTCTCAGCGTGCTGCGGGCGGCTGACTATGACGAAGCGCTCAGGCTCTGCAGCGAGCACGAGTTCGGTAACGGCGTCGCAATTTTCACCCGCGACGGCGACTCCGCGCGCGACTTCGCCAGCCGCGTCGAGGTGGGCATGGTGGGCATCAACGTCCCCATTCCCGTGCCCATTGCCTACTACACCTTCGGCGGCTGGAAGGCTTCCGGCTTCGGCGACCTCAACCAGCACGGCGCCGACGCTTTCCGCTTCTACACCAAGACCAAGACCGTGACGTCGCGGTGGCCCTCCGGCATCCGCCAGGGCGCCAGCTTCGTGATGCCGGCAGGCAGCTGATGGGGGACACACAGGTAGAAGAAGAGGTTGTATTCGAACGCCGCGGACACCTTGGCATCGTCACGCTCAACCGCCCGAAGGCAGTCAATGCGTTGAATGCCGGCATGGTGAAGGCCATGCTCCGGCAGCTGACCGACTGGGTCGACGACGACGCCGTCGCCACGGTTTTGGTGCGTGGCGCCGGTGACCGCGGGCTGTGCGCCGGCGGCGACATCGTGGCCATTTACAAGGACATGCTCCACGGTGGGACGGAAACAGCAGAATTCTGGGCCGACGAATACCGGCTCAACGCGCTGATCTCGCACTACCCCAAGCCCTATGTCGCGTTCATGGACGGGTTGGTACTCGGTGGTGGAGTGGGTGTCTCGGCGCACGGTTCCGTGCGTGTCGTCACCGAACGGACCCGCACCGGCATGCCCGAAACCACCATTGGGTTCGTGCCCGACGTCGGCGGCACGCTGCTGCTGTCACGCTCGCCGGGGGAGAGCGGAACCCATGCGGCGCTGACAGGCGCCCACCTGTCCGGTGCCGACGCCCTGTTCCTCGGACTCGCGGACCACTTTGTGCCGTCCGAAAGCCTCCCCGCGCTTGAAGAAGCGCTGGAAAGCTCGACGGCGGAGGCCGCCGTCGAGCGCTTCGCCCAAGTGCCGCCGGAATCGGCACTGGCGGCGCAGCGGGAGTGGATCGACGCCGCCTACGCACATGACGATGCCGAGGAAATCGTGCGGAGCCTGCGCTCTGCGGGGACCGACGCCGTTGCCGCCGCCGACACCATCGAGGCGAAGTCGCCCACGTCGGTGAAAGTGGCGCTGGAATCGCTCCGACGCGTGCGGGGGATGTCACTCGAGGAAGCCTTGGAGCAGGAGTACCGCGTGGGGCTGCGGTGCCTGGCCGGGCCCGACTTCCGCGAGGGCATCCGTGCGCAAGTGGTGGACAAGGACCGCAATCCGCAGTGGAAGCCGGCGACGCTCGCCGAGGTTCAGGCGTCCGACGTCGAGGGCTACTTTGCGCCGCTCGGCGAACGCGAGTTGGGGCTCACCAGACTCAGCAGCCAGTCGAAGGAGACGACATGACAGAGAACGCAGGCACGTCAGATATCCAGGCCCGGGCGACGGGCCTCATCGCTTTCCTCGGCCTGGGGCACATGGGCGGGCCGATGGCGGCCAACCTCATCAAGGCCGGACATGAGGTGATTGGCTACGACCCCGTTCCTGCGGCCGTCGAGGCAGCGTTGGCGCACGGTATTCCGATGGCCTCCACGGCGCACGAGGCCGCAGCGGAAGCGGCCGTAGTGTTGACCATGCTTCCCAGCGGCAAGCATGTCCTTGATGCGTACCGTGGTGTTGACGGGCCCGGGCTGCTGTCTGTTGTGAAGCCGGACACCCTGTTCCTGGACTGCTCCACCATCAACGTGGACGAGGCCCGTGAGGCTGCTGCCCTTGCCGTGGAAGGCGGCCATCGCTCCGTTGACGCCCCGGTTTCCGGCGGCGTGGTGGGGGCCGAAGCCGGAACTTTGACGTTTATGGTGGGCGCCCTGCCGGAGGACTTTGACACCGTGAAGCCCATCCTTGAGCTCATGGGCAAGAGGATTGTCCACTGCGGCGACCACGGTGCAGGACAGGCAGCGAAAGTCTGCAACAACATGATCCTGGGAGTGTCCATGATCGCCGTCGCCGAGGCCTTCGTCCTTGGCGAGAAGCTTGGACTCACGCACCAGGCATTGTTTGATGTCGCATCCAACGCATCCGGGCAGTGCTGGGCGCTGACCACCAACTGCCCCGTACCAGGTCCGGTGCCCACCAGCCCTGCCAACCGCGACTACCAGCCAGGATTCGCCGGAGCCCTCATGGCCAAGGACCTGCGCCTGGCCCTGAATGCCCTGGAAAGCACGGGGGTCGCAGCGGAAATGGGGCCGTTGGCGTCACGGATCTACGATGCCTTTGCTGCCGGTGACGGTGCAGGCCGGGATTTCTCCGGCATTATCACGGAAATCCGCGACAAATCCGTGTGAAAGTTTAGGCGGCGCACATGAGGGTTTTGCCGTGTACTTGAGGGTTTCCATGAGAGGGAGAGCATGACGGAGCAGTACCAGAACATTGTGGTGGAACGGCGCGGCAGGGTTGGTTTGGTAACACTGAACCGGCCCGCTGCGCTGAATGCACTGAGCACCGCACTCATGAATGAACTCGTGGACGCCGTGACCGCGATGGACACTGATCCGGACGTTGGAGCTGTGGTGATCACGGGTTCCGCGAAGGCCTTTGCCGCGGGTGCGGACATCAAGGAAATGTCCTCCAAGAGCTACATGGAGATGTATGCCGCAGACTGGTTCCGGCACTGGGAGGACCTCACACGGCTGCGGATCCCGGTCATCGCCGCTGTATCCGGGTTTGCCCTGGGCGGGGGATGCGAGCTGGCCATGATGGCCGACTTCATCATCGCCGGAGACAATGCCAAGTTCGGCCAGCCGGAAATCAACCTGGGAGTAATCCCCGGCATGGGTGGCTCGCAGCGGCTGACACGCGCCGTGGGCAAAGCCAAGGCCATGGATATGGTCCTGACCGGCCGTTTCATGGATGCGGAGGAAGCCGAACGTTCCGGGCTGGTCTCGCGTGTCGTGCCCGCAGCGGAGGTGGTGAACGAAGCCCTGAAGGCAGCCGAAGCCATCGCATCCAAATCGAAGCCAGCTGCGATGGTTGCCAAAGAAGCGGTCAATGCGGCCTTCGAGATGGGCCTGGCTCAGGGAGTCGTGTTCGAACGCAGGGTGTTCCACTCGCTGTTCGCCACCGAGGACCAGAAGGAAGGCATGGCCGCGTTCAGTGAGAAGCGCCAGCCGGAATTCAAGCACCGGTAACCCGCGACTCCCCGTCGCCGGCCCGCTGCTCCGTCGTTGGCCAACCACGGAGTAGCGGGCCGGCAACGTCCTCGGACGCCACAGGCGGGGCAGCCCGGGATTTGGGTGCCGCGTGGATAGACTCGTGGCACTTACGAATGGGGAGAGAACATGTCAACGGAGATCGTTCACACCGTGCCAGCTGATACGTCTTTGCAGCCGGTCAACCGCCAGGCCATCGTGGCCGCAGCCATGGCCGTGCTCGCGATCGTCGGCCTGTTCTTCGCCGGCATGGCAGTCATCGCTGTGTTCGTCGTTGGGGCAGGGCACGTTGCCTTGAACCAGATCCAGCAACGCAGCGAACGCGGACGTGCGTTCGCCATCGGCGCTTTGGTTGTGGGCTACGGCATCGGGATCCTGTCATTGGGGTCGGCGCTGATCTTCGCCTTTACCTCGGCCGGATAAATAGGGCGCAGCTCACGGTCCTTCCTTCGTCACTTCCCGGTTGTTCGAGCCTCTTCCTTAGAGGACACAAGAACATGCGACGACGAGGGACCCATGACCTGGCAATTTTGCGACAACGACGACTGCCCCGAGAGCTGGCACTGGATGGATCCGGCGGGGACTCCCGAGGGCTGCCGGGGCTCCGATGAAGCAGCGGACTTCCCTGAAGAAGCAAGGCCTGGTGGAACTCAGTTGCACCGTCCGGAAGCCGCTTAGCGAAGAGCAGCCGGGGCAAGTGCGGCGTCGAAGAACGCCCGCTCCAGCCGTACCGCCTCGGCGAAGACGGCGGCAACCCGCTGACGCTCCTGCGGCTCTGAAGGCTCGACGGCGTCGAACTCGTCCCGCAGCCAGCTCACCCACGCGCTGTACTCGGGATTGTTGTGAAGGCGGATCCATTCGGCGTGCTTGGATTCGGCAGGCCAGGTGGCGGGTTCTCCGGCGCGTCCGGCCCAGTCGCCGTAAAGCCATTCGGCCACCAGCAGCACCGCCAGGACGTTTGGATAGGACCGGGTGGCCAGGGCATCGCGCATGAGCGCATCGAATTCCGTGGTTGTGGCAGCAAGGACGGGGGACCGTCGTTCTCGTTCGGGCACGCCCAGCTCTTCGAAGGAGTCCTGGAAGTACGTGTTCTCATCCGATGCGAAAGCGCCCAAGACGCGGGCAAAGACCAGCCGTGAGGGCAACGACGGCACCGAGGCCACGGCCTGGCCGAGGAGGGCGGTAAACGCATCGCAGAACTGGTAATCCTGGACAAGATAGTGGCGCAGCTGCTCATCGGGGAGGGACCCGTCCAGCAGTTGGTCAACGAACGGATGGGTGACGGCGGCGTCCCAATGCTCGGCGGACCGGTTCCTGAGTTCTTCGGCAAATCCCACGGTGTTTCCTCCTGGAGTGTCAGCATCGGAGCCTAGCAGCGTACTGGGTTTTGCGGCCGTGATGACGTGCTGGTGTCCGGCCGGAGTCCCGACCGTAGGTGGTCCTGGGAGGGACTCCCTCGGCAGCCGGTCCGGACCTATGGTGAAGACATGGACAATCGGGCCGAAGTACGTGAATTCCTGATCTCCCGGCGAGCACACGTGGCGCCGGAGCAGGTTGGACTGCCAACTGGCTCCAATCGGCGGGTCAAGGGATTGCGGCGCAGTGAGGTGGCCACTCTTGCCGGACTGAGCGTTGAGTATTACACCCGTTTGGAGCGCGGTGCCATCAGCGGTGCATCGCCCCAAGTGCTTGAGAGTCTGGCACGGGCATTGTGCTTGGACGACGCGGAACGCGCCTACCTCTTTGACCTGGCCCACGCAGCGAGCCCAGTCGCGCGACCACCCCGGCGCCGGAACGCAAAGTCCTATGTGCCGCACCAGAGCCTGCAGTGGGCGCTCGATGCGATTACGGCCGGCCCCGCCTTCGTCCGCAATGGCCGCATGGATCTCTTGGCCGTCAACCCGTTGGCCCGGGCTTTCTACAAGGACTGCTACGACATGCCGGGCCAGCCGCCCAACATCGCGCGATTCACGTTCCTGGATGAACGGGCCTACGGGTTTTACCCCGACTGGGATGCCTTCGCCGAGGTCACTGTTTCCATCCTTCGCACTGAGGCCGGCAGGGACCCGCACAACAAAGACCTTCACGATCTCATTGGCGAACTCAGCACCCGCAGCGATGACTTCCGCACACGCTGGGGCGCGCACAACGTCCGCCACCACGGAACGGGGTTCAAGACGTTTAACCACCCGATCGTCGGTGAGATGACGCTCGCCTATGAGGGCTTGGAGATGGCGGCCGAACCTGGGCTCACATTGACGATCTACGCGGCAGAGCCTGGGTCGCCGTCGGCGGAACGCCTGCAACTGCTGGCGTCGTGGGCTGCCAGCGAATACGGATCTCAGACCCCCTCTGAAAAGAGCCGTGCGGACAACTGACAACCCTCAGTGGATGACGTCCACCCGGGCTTTCCGCGAGTGTTGGCTTTTGTGGCAGATGCCGACGCCGTCCACCAACGTTCAAGCGAGGTCACGGATTTTCTGATTGCGGTCGGTGGAGGTTTTGCGGAGAAGACGGAAGGCTTCTTCGCAGCTTCCGATCCTTCAGTATCAGCACTGTGAGGGGCAGGAAGTACAGCGCGGCGATGCCCGTGCCCACCAATACCGGACCGCTGGCTCCCAACGCCGATTCCAGGGCGAAGCCGGCAATCCACGATCCCATGGCCGTGCCCAGGTTGAATGCCGAGGTGCTGAGCGCCGAAGCCAGAGTGGGCGCATGGCCGGCATATCCAACGGCCTTGCCAATAAGAATTGGATTGGTGGCCATGCCGAAGAGACCCAACAGGAAGATCAGCACCACAGTGACCAAGGCGTAGCTGGAGAACATGAACAGGGCACCGAGCACCAGAAAGGTCATGCTTGCCGGGATGAAGAGCGCCGGATAGGGGTGCTGGGCGCCGAAGCGGCCACCCAGGGTTGAACCGATAAACGCCCCGACGCCGTAAACCACCAGCACCAGGGGAACCGCGGCTGCGGCAAGTCCGGTATTCTCCGTGAGCAACGGGGAGATGAAGGTGTAGGCAGCCAAGGATGATCCGCAGACGATTGCACAGCCCCCAAGAACAAGCCACACCCTCGAATCGCGCAAACTTGCCAGCTCTGCACGCACCGACGGCGTGTGTCCAGAGTGCGGATCCGCGGCAACCAATCGATAGACCGCAACCGCACCTACCAGCGCCAAGGCTGCGAGCACCCAAAACGGTCCCCGCCAGCCAATGACCTGGCCGGCAAACGCACCGAGGGGAACACCCGCGACGTTGGCGAGCATGCCGCCGCCCAAAACAACGCCCAACGCGCGGGACGCCGCAGCGCCTGCGGCTTTTGCACCCACGACGGCGGCTACCGCCCAAAAAGCGCCCGTCGCCAACGCCGTGAGGAAACGCGCACCGAGAATGATCGTGAAGTCCGGGGAAAGCGCCGCCATCAGGTGACCCATCGCGAAGACCACCAGTGCGAGGCTGAGCGTCAGGCGGCGTGGCAGCCTGAGCGTCAGGATCGCCATCGTGGGAGTGCCAACGATCATGCCGACAGCAAAGACAGTGATCATGAGACCCGCGTCGGCAACGGAGATACCCAGGTCGCCGGCGATGTCCGGCAGGATGCCCGCAACGATGAACTCGGTGGTTCCCATCAGGAACACACCCGCAGCCAAAACATAGGTCACCATTGGCAACCGGCGGCTCTTGGTTGTGGAAAGTGTGGTGGTCATATCTCCACACCATCAGGTTTGCAGAGCACCAGGGAGTCCCGCTTAAGGGAGGTCCTCCAAGGGACTCCCTCACGGCACGGCACGCATCTAGGCTGAACGGCATGACTCACACCATGACGTACGGGCACCTGGGTAGAACCGGGTTGAAGGTCAGCCGGATCGGACTCGGCACCATGAACTTTGGCTACACCGCTGACGAGCAAACGAGCCGCGCGATCATGGACACCGCCATTGACGCGGGAATCAACTTCGTTGACACGGCAGATGTTTACGGGGGCATACAGACTCCGGATATGGCCAAGGGCTACGGGATATCGGAGGAGATCATCGGCCGGTGGCTGCAGCGGACCGGTCACCGTGACCGCATTGTGTTGGCGAGCAAGGTTTACCAGCCGATGGGACTGGGCCCCAACGATAGGCGCCTCTCGGCGTACCACATACGCCGGGCCTGCGAAGCGAGCCTGCGACGCCTCCAGACCGATCACATCGACCTCTATCAGATGCACCATGTTGATCGGAGCACCCCATGGGAAGAGATCTGGCAGGCAATGGAGCAATTGGTCCGTGACGGCAAGATCAGCTACGTCGGCAGCAGCAACTTTGCCGGCTGGGACATCGCCCTTGCCCAATCCGCTGCCTCAGCCCGGCACTTCATGGGCTTGAGCTCAGAGCAGAGCCTCTACAACCTCACCCAACGGACAGTGGAAATGGAACTCATTCCTGCCCTGCGCGCCTTGGGTATAGGGCTCCTCCCGTACAGCCCGCTGAGCGCAGGCCTGCTGACAGGCGCACTCGCTTCCGTCGCAAAGGGCAACGGACAGGCCCACCCGGATCTCGAGGCCCGGCGTGGTCAACTTCAAGCCTACGAAGACCTGTGCCACGAAATTGGAGCTAAGCCAACGGAGGTGGCCATCGCCTGGCTGCTACAGAACCCGGTAGTCACCGCCGCCATTGTGGGCCCCGGACGGTAGAGGAGCTCCGGGAGGACCTCGGCGCGGTGTCAGTGGCGTTGGACGCTGGAACACTGGAAAGGCTCGACCGGATATGGCCCGGCCCGGGCGAAGCCCCGCAAGCCTATTCGTGGTAGACCCCCGACTCAAGGACAGGTAACCATGTCACTCCTCCTCGTCACCGGCGCTTCGTCCGGGCTCGGGCTGGAAACCGTGAACGCGCTCGCCGCGGCGGGGCACCGTATAGTGCTCCACGCCCGAAACCCGGACCGTCTGTCCCGACAGAACATTCGTGGGCGCGTGGAACACGTCCTGTTTGGCGATCTAGGAAGCCTGGACGAGACGGTCCATCTCGCCAAAGCTGCCAACGATCTAGGCCGCTTCGATGCCGTCATTCACAACGCCGGGGTCCTGCGTGGTCCGGATGTCTTGGCCGTCAACGTGGTTGCCCCGTACGTTCTTACGGCTCTCATGACCCCACCCAGCCGGTCGATCTTCCTTAGCAGTTCGATGCACTTGTCCGGGTCTGCTGACATCAATGCCCTGGACTTCGGGCGGCCCGCGCTTCGAGGCAGTTCTTACGCGGACAGCAAGCTCTATGTGACTTCACTGGCGATGGCCCTCTCCACCAAGTACCCGGAATTGATGGCGCACGCCGTGGATCCGGGGTGGGTTCCCACCAGAATGGGCGGCTCCGGAGCGCCGGACAGTCTTGTGGAGGGACATCAAACGCAGGAGTGGCTTGCCACGGCTGAGGCAGAGAGCATCAAGCCGCGATCAGGGGCGTACTGGTACCACCGCCAAGTCCAAAAGGCTCACCGGGCTGCTGCCGATCCCGGGTTCCAGTACGTGCTCCTTCAGAAGCTTGAGCACCACACCGGAATTGCGTTGCCCTGACCCGATCAGGTCACTCGTCCGTGAAATCCCCGGCATCCCTGCGGAAGGTGCCCAGGACGCGGATGAGGTGATCGACGTCGTCGTCCCCGAAACCGGACTTGCCGAAAACTTCGGCGTTCAGCGCCGCCGTCGCCTTCTTCGCCAGGCTGCGGCCATCTGCGGTGAGCTCGATCAGTGTGGTGCGGCCGTCGGTCGGGTGCGGTGAACGGGCCACCAGGGCGGCCTTTTCGAGACGGTCGACGGCGTTGGTCACCGACGTCGGGTGGACCTGCAGGAGCGCGCTGGCTTTGTTCATGGGCAGCGCGCCGCTCCGGGCGAAACTGAGCAGCGCCAGCAGCTCGTAGCGCGCGAAGGTCAGCCCGAAGGGCTTGAGGACCGTCTCGATGCGTGCCAGCAGGATTTGCTGGGTCCGCATGATCGCGGTGATGGCTGCCATGGGCGCGGCGACATCGCCCCAACCATGCCGTTCCCAGTTGCGCTGGGCATCGGCAATGGGATCGCGGGGGAGTGGGGTGCCCATAGGCCTCCTTCGGTTGCTTGGTTGGCTAGTCTTTCAGATTCGGGAACTCTTCCTCGGTGTACTCCACGCCCAAACCTGCCGGCAGCGGACCGTCGCCATGCCGGGCCACTTCCGTCCCGCGCAGCTCCACACGGCGGATCTTGCCCGAGATTGTTTTGGGCAGCTCACCGAATTCGAGTCGTCGGATGCGCTTGAACGGGGCCAGATGCTCGCGGCAGTAGCGGAGGATGTCCTCTGCGACGCCGGGACCGGGTTCGTAGCCGGCCGCCAGGACCACAAAAGCCTTCGGTACTGACAGCTTTACCGCGTCAGGTGAAGGCACGACGGCGGCCTCCGCCACTGCGGGGTGCTCGATCAGGACGCTTTCGAGTTCGAAAGGGGACAGACGGTAGTCGGAGGACTTGAAGACGTCATCGTCCCGGCCGACGTAGGTGATGACGCCGTCCGTGTCCCGGCTGGCCATGTCGCCGGTGTGGTAGTAGCCGTCACGGAAGGCTTCGGCGGTTTTCGCTTCGTCGCCGAAGTAGCTTTTCATGAGTCCCACGGGCCGGGGGTCCAAGCGCAAGCAGAGTTCGCCGTCGTCGGCTTCCTGCCCGGTGACCGGGTCAACCAGCACCACGTCGTAGCCGGGCAATGGCCGTCCCATCGAACCGATCTTTACCGCTTGGGTGGGCGTATTGGCGATTTGGACCGTGGACTCCGTTTGGCCGAAACCGTCGCGGATGGTCACGCCCCAGGCCTTTTCCACCTGGCCGATTACCTCGGCGTTCAGGGGCTCGCCGGCCGAAACCACCTTGCTGGGCGGGCTGGTGAGCTGCGTGAGGTCGGCTTGGATGAGCATCCGCCAGACAGTTGGCGGAGCGCAGAAACTCGTGACGCCCTCGCGGCCCATCTGGTTCATGAGGGCGGCAGCGTCGAAGCGGTCGTAGTTGTAGATGAAGACGCAGGCCTCGGCAATCCATGGCGTGAAGACATTGGACCAGGCGTGCTTGGCCCAGCCTGGGGATGCGACGTTGAGGTGGACATCGCCGGGTTCAAGGCCGATCCAGTACATGGTGGACAGGTGGCCCACCGGGTAAGAGGTGTGGGTGTGCTCCACCAGCTTGGCCCGCGAGGTGGTGCCGGAGGTGAAGTAGAGGAGCAGCGTTTCATCGGCGCGGGTGGGGGCGTCGGGCGTGAAGCCGGTGTCGGCGTCGTACGAGTCAGCGTACTGTTTGGCCTGCCCGTTGCTGCCTTCCGCGCCGACCTCTATCCGGGTGTAATCACCCTGCACGGAATCGAACTTGCCGATGTTGGCGCTTCCGACGGCGACCCAAGCCGCCCTGCCGCGCTCCACCCGGTCCTGAAGGTCGCGGGCGCCCATGAGGGTGGTGGTGGGAATCATGACGATGCCCAGCTTGATGCCGGCCAACATGAGTTCCCAGAGTTCCTCCTGGTTGCCGAGCATGATGATCATATGGTCGCCGCGCTTGACGCCTTGGCTCCGAAGCCAGTTGGCGACCTGGGAGGACCGCTCCGACAGGTCGCGGTAGGTGCGCCGTGTTGAACTGCCGTCCTGTTCCACGATCACCAATGCCGGCTTGGAACCCCTTGCCTCATCTGCAGCGATGTGGTCGAACCAGTCGAGGGCGAAGTTGAAGTATTCAAAGCGTGGCCACTGGAATTCTGCGTGCGCCAGCTTGTAGTCCTCGCGCAGTTCCAGCAGCCGGTCGCGGGCCGCACGGAAGTCTTCTGTGACTGTCATAGTCCGCCTTTCGCCTTGGGGTTGGCCTGGCGTCCTCGCCACAGCCTCCGCCTAGTGATCCACATCACCTTGCAATATACTAGGACATCCAAGGGTTTGGAAGAGCCTGCACGGGACATGACGAAGGGGTCCAATGCTCGACGAAAAAGCTGCCGGCACCACCACGAATGGCACGGCACCACAACACGTCCTCCCTCCCTATCCGGAGGCGGACCTGATGCACGTCATCGATCTCCTGCCCGAGGAGGAGCGCACGCGGTACCTCGAAATCCGGGAATTCCTGCAGGCGCGCATCCGCTCGGCCAGCATCGACTACTGGAACCGCGAGGAATTCCCCTTCGGGTTACTCGCAGATATGGCCAAGTTTGGGCTCGGCGGGCTTCAGACCGACGGTTCCACCAAGCTCTTCAAGGGCCTCATGTACACCGAAATCGCCCGGGCTGACGTATCGCTCTCGGCCCTGGTGGGAATCCACAACGAACTCATCGTGGGCATGATCAACGAGCTCGGCTCTGACGAGCAAAAGCAGAAGTGGCTGCCGGGCCTCGAAGCCTTCACCCAGTTGGGTGCCTTCGCGCTCACCGAACCGGACCACGGATCGGACATTGCCGGAGGACTCTCGACGACGGCGCGGCGCGAGGGCGGCGAATGGGTCATCAACGGTGCCAAGCGCTGGATCGGGGCAGGCACCATTGCGGACTTCGCGCTGGTCTGGGCCCGTGACGAGGGCGATGGGCACATCAAGGGTTTCATCGTGGAAAGTGACCGGGCCGGCTTCACAGCCACCAAGATCTCGAACAAGATCGGCCTTCGCATCATGCAGAATGCGGACATCGTGCTGGATGATGTCCGCATTCCTGAATCGAATCTCCTTCCCGGGGCCTCGGAATTTTCCCGGGCCAACGACCTCTTGCGTGATTCCCGGGCCTGGGTTGGCTGGCAGGCCGCGGGAATCCAGCTGGCTGCCTTCGACATTGCCCGCGCCTACGCGCTGGAACGCCAGCAGTTCGGCAAGGAACTGGCACGTTTTCAGTTGGTGCAACAGCAGCTCGCGGACATCCTGGGCAACGCCAACGCTTCACTGTCCATGATGGTGGAACTGGCCCGGATCCAGCAGGCCGGCAAGCTCGAAATGGTCCAGGCCGCCATGTGCAAAGCCACCACCACCCGGCTGGCACGCTCCTCCGTAGCCATGGGCCGGTCCTTGCTGGGCGGGAACGGAATCACCACGGATTACGAGATGGGCAAGCTCTTCGGAGACGCCGAGATCCTCTACACGTACGAGGGCAGCTCCGAGATCAACTCCCTTATTGTTGCCCGGGCAGTGACAGGAAAATCGGCGTTCGTCTGAGGTTGACTGCTAGGAATTTTGGGCGGCTACCAACCCGGGGTCGGGGTCCGGGGATGTGGACGACGATGGGGATGTGGACGGCGATGGCGTGGCGGCAGCGTGTTCGGCCAGCACGCCAGTCCGGTGCCTGATGCGGAGGCGGTAAAGCAGTGTTCCGCCGATGACGACTGCCGCGACGAACATGACACCGCCCCATTGCAGGTACCACTCAAAGGGCGGCACCGAGTTGTAGATCTCCGGCCGTGGCCACACCAGGTTCAGTGTCATGGCGCCGCCCCAGAGCACCGCGAGGATGTTCACGGGCAGTCCCCATTTGCCGAGGCTGAATCCGGGTTCCGATCCGTCGTCCTTCAGGGGCCACTTCTTGAGGAACCGGCGCCGCAGCATAGGCACGGTAACCAGCAGGTAGGAGAGGTAGATCAGCACGATGCTGATGCTGGAGAGGATGGTGAAGATGGCCGGCTGGGAGATGTTGACCAGCAGGGGAATCACTGCCACCGCGCCAATGACGATGGCCGCCACGGTAGGCGTCTTCCGGGTGGGGTGAACCTTGCTGAGCTGGCGGCTGAAGGGAAGGTTGTTGTCCCTGGCCATGGCAAACATCATCCGGATGGCAGCAGCGTGGACGGCCAGCGTGCACACCACCACAGCCACCACGATGCACGCCAGGAACGCCTTGCCGAAGGGTCCGCCGAGCACCGACAGAACGATGTACTGCAGCCCGCCGTCAGCAGCCCCAATTTTCGGGTCGGAGAGGTCCGGCGCGGCCAGTATTCCGCCCAGCAGGAGCAGCCCGCCCAGAAGGAAGGACGCCGTGACAGCGCGCAGGATGGCCTTGGGCGCCGTCTTCTTGGGGTCCTTGGTTTCTTCGCCCAGTGAGCTCGCCGTGTCGAATCCGTACATGACATAACCGGAGGCCATGGCGGCGATCAGGAACACTCCGAAGAAGCCCAGGGGTTGCCCTTCGCCGAACCCGGCCGTGTCCAGGAGGACTTCCGGGCCCCGCACGGCGTGCCACAAAAGGGCCACGATCAGCAGGACCGCCGCGACCAGTTCCACGAACACGCCCACGCTGTTAATCATGGTCATGAGCTTCACCCCGAACGCGTTGATGAGCGTGGAGATGCCGATCATGATGCTTGCCAGGATCACCCCGTTGACCGCAAAGTCGTAAGGGCCGGTTCCATCGCCCACCATCTGGAAGCCACTCCAGATCTGCGGCAAGGTGATTTGGAGGGCCAAAGCAACGGAGCCCAGGGCCATGATGGAGGAGAGCAGCAGCAACCAGCCCGCCAACCAGGCCCACGTTCCGGTTGAAAGCCTCTTGGCCCAGTTGTAGACCGATCCAGCCACCGGATAACGTCCGGCCAGTTCGGCAAAACACAAGGCGACCATTAGCTGGCCGACGAAGACGATGGGCCACGACCAGGCGTAGGCAGGTCCCGCCGTCGAAAATCCGAAGTAGAACAGTTGGAAAACGCCGGTGAGGATGGAGATGTAACTGACGCCGGCCGCGAAGCTGGCAAACTTACCGATGCTGCGGTCAAGGGTTTGGGCATAGCCAAACTCGTCCATACCGCTTGCATCGCTCTTGCAGGGTCCTGATTTGCTGGGTTCTGACATGCGAACTCCTAGTTCAGACGTGCATTAATGGTGATTACCTGCGTCCGCCGTTGGCCGCAGTCGAAATCAAAAACCGGGCACCACTTTGTGCCTCCGGCTGTTTCCCCCATTGTTTGTTGCGTGGGTCTTAAAGCAGGGCGCCTGTTCAGGCGACAGAAAAGCTGAAGTCGGCTTCCGCCGTCGTGGGTTCCTCCGTCCGGTTGTCGTTGATGAGGTCTGACTTGATGAGATCGGCACAGCGCTCGCCGATCATCATGACAGTGATGTTCGGGTTGACGGTGACGTGTTCGGGCATGACGGAGGCGTCGGCCACGCGCAGCCCGGTAACGCCCTTGACCCGCAGTTCAGGATCCAAGGGCGACATCCTGTCCTCCACCGGTCCCATCCGGACGGTACCGACAGGGTGGTAGACGGTGTTGTGGGTTTTGCGGATGTAGTCCTGGAGTTCCTCGTCCGTCTGCGCCTCGATGCCGGGGGAGAGCTCACGTCCGGTCCACTCAGCCATGGCCGGCTGCGCCGCGATTTCCCGGGCCTTGCGGATGCCGGCCACCATGACGCGCATGTCGTGGCCCTCCGGATCGGTGAAGTAGCGGGGGTCCACCATGGGCTTGTCGCGGAAGTCCCGGCTACGCAGTCGGACTGTCCCGCGGGAACGGGCGTGCGTGACGTTAGGGGTGAGGCTGAAGCCGTTCTCCGTGGTGGGGTAGCCATAGCGCAGGGTGTTCATGTCGAAGGGCACGGAACCGTAGTGCATCATCAGATCGGGGCGGTCCAGGCCCTCCTCCGTGGGTGTGAAAATGCCGATCTCCCACCACTGCGTGGAGGTCTGCACCATGGGCTGCTTGGCCTCATACTGCACCACGCCTTCCGGATGGTCCTGCAGGTGCTCGCCCACGCCGGGGGAATCCACCAGGACCTCGATGCCATGCGCGGCCAGGTGTTCTGCCGGGCCGATGCCGGAGAGCATGAGCAGCTTGGGGGAATCAATGGCACCGGTGGACAGGATGACCTCGCGTCGCGCGTCCAGCCTGTGCGTCCGGCCGAAAGCGGAGTCGACCACATCGACGCCGGTGCAGCGCTTGTCCGCGTCGAACACCAGCTGGCGGGCCCGCAGGCCGGTCAGCAGCGTGAAGTTTTCACGATCGACGATGGGGTGGATGTAGGAGACCGAGCTGGAGGAGCGGGTCCCGTCAGAGCGGCGGTTGATCTGGAAGAAGTTGGCGCCGTTGATCACGGTGTTGCCGTCATTGAACTTTGCGCGGGGAATGCCCGCCTGCTCGCAGGCATCCAGAAGCGCCACCCCGGCGGGATCGCTCGGAGGAACGTTCATCAAGTGGACCGGGCCGTTGTTGCCGTGGTGTGGTGCTTCCGGTCCGGCGTCTTCGTTGCTTTCCAGGCGCTGGTACAAAGGCCAGGCGGCAGCAGCATTCCAGCCGGTTGCTCCGTACTTTGACTCCCATTCGTCCAGGTCCTCGCGGGGAGCCCAGAAAGCGATGCAGGAGTTGTGGCTGGAGCAGCCCCCCATGACCTTGGCGCGGGCATGGCGCATGAAGGAGTTGCCGTTCTCCTGGGGTTCGATCGGGTAGTCCCAGTCGTAGCCGGATTCCAGCAGTTCCATCCAGCGGTCCAGCTGCAGGATCTCGGGGATGTTGCGGTCATCCGGGCCGGCTTCCACCAGGGCCACGGTGACGGCCGGGTCCTCGCTCAACCGGGCGGCGACGGCAGCTCCGGCAGATCCTCCGCCGATGACGACGTAATCGAACCCGCGGTTGCCCAGGCCCTCTATGTTGTCGACGTGCATCTAGTTCTCCTTGCCGTGGTCTGCGAACCAGCCGGTCACCTGGGGGCTGGTGTTCTGGTAGATGTGCTTGGCTTCCTGGTACTCGCCCAGTCCGGTGGGGCCGAGTTCGCGGCCGACGCCGGACTGGCCGAAGCCGCCCCATTCGGCCTGCGGAAGGTAGGGGTGGTAGTCGTTGATCCAGATCGTGCCGTGCCGCAGGCGGCCCGCTACGCGCTGGGCCTTGCCGGCATCCTGGGTCCAGACTGCGCCCGCCAACCCGTAGATGGTGTCATTGGCGGTGGCCACGGCTTCGTCCTCGGTGCGGAAGGTTTCCACTGTCACTACCGGTCCAAAAGCTTCGTCGATCACAACGGACATTCCCCGGCTCACGCGGTCCAGGACGGTGGGCTGGTAGTAGAAACCGGCGTCGAACTGTTCGCCTTCAGGAGCCGCGCCGCCGCACCGCAGCCGCGCACCTTCGGCCACGCCGCGCTTGACGTAAGCGTCCACTTTCTCGCGGTGGGCCGCGGAGATCAGGGGTCCGGTTTCGGCGGACTCGTCGAACGGTCCGCCAAGGCGGATGGCATTGGCCTTCCGGACCAGCTCATCGACGAAGCGTTCGGCGATGGATTCCTCCACCACCAGCCGCGCTCCGGCGGAGCAGACCTGGCCTGAGTGCACAAAGGCACCGTTCAGCGCATTGTCGACGGCGGCGTCGAAGTCAGCGTCAGCGAAGACGACGTTGGGGTTCTTGCCGCCGAGTTCCAGCGCCACCTTCTTCACGGTGCCGGCTGCGGCCGCGGCAATGCGCTTGCCGGTTTCCAGGCCACCGGTGAAGGAGACTAGATCAATGTCGGGGTGCTCGGAAAGGGGTGCGCCCGCTTTTACTCCCGGACCGGTCAGCAGGTTGGCGACGCCGTCCGGCAGGCCCAGGTCCTTCAGCAACTGCATGGTGAGGATTGCGGTGGACGGGGTCAGCTCGGCGGGCTTCAGGACGAATGTGCAGCCGGCGGCCAGCGCAGGAGCGATCTTCCAGGCGGCCTGCAGCAGCGGGTAGTTCCACGGCGTGATCAGGCCGCACACTCCAACAGGTTCGTAGACGATTCTGCTGACGACGGCGGGGTCCCCGGCATCGACCACCCGGCCCGCCGACTGCCCCGCCAGGCGCCCGAAATATTCGAAGCAGGCGGCGATGTCATCCATGTCGATGCGGCTTTCGACGATGCGCTTGCCGGTGTCCAGCGATTCGGCACGGGCGAACTTCTCGCGGCGTTCGCGCAGTTCTGCGGCGACCTTGAGCAGGAACGCTCCCCGTTCGGGAGCCGGGACGGAGGACCAGACGCCGGAGTCGAAGGCAGCCCGGGCTGCGGCGATGGCGCGCTCGGCATCTTCGCGGCCGGCTTCGGACACCGTGGCGACCAGTTCGCCGTCGGCCGGATTGTGGATCTCGCGCACCGTGCCGGACGCTGCCGGCTCCCACCGGCCGTTGATGAAGAGGGTGGAGGCGGAATCGGAAAATGTGGCTTGGGTCATACGGAGCAGGCTAATGCATCTTGAACACCTGTTCAAGGAAAATATGAACATCTGTTCAAAGTGACACTTCAGTATGCGTTGATGCTGATGTTGTTGCTGATTTCGGGAAGGGTGGATTTGAGGGTCTCGAGTGTGGGGCAAAGTGCTTCGACCTTGACAGTGACCGCCGGCTTGCTGAAGGTTCGTACTGCGGTATAGCCGTAGGAGTCGCCCGATGTGTAGGTCAGCGACAGCATGTCCACTCCACGATTGCCCGCCATGCCGTAGCCCAGGCTCGCATCCTTGACGTTTGCGGCCAGGTCCTTCTTGCCGGGGATGAGGATGGCGAGAACCTTCAGGGTTGATGCCCTGTCGTCACCGGGCACCAGGTCGGAGGGTTGGTTGCGCACCTGGAGCGTTCGCACTTTGCATCGCGTGTTATCGGAGGTGAAGGTCATCATCCCGTCCGTAGCCATGCGGCTGTAGTCGGCCTGCCAACCGGCGCTGGGATCCGTCAGGGAGCTGGCAATGTCGGGAGTGTGTCCACCGTTTTCATCCCCCAGGATTCTGTTGCCGTTGTCCCAGGTGAGATTTTCAGTGGCCGGGTCGAGCTTTCCCCCGGAGCCCGAGCCGAGGCCGGAGCCTGAGTCGCCGGCAGTCGCCTCCGCCTGAGGGGAGGCTGCTGTGTCGCTGCGGTCGGGGCTCTGTGATGGCATAGAGCTTGTGGCGGCTGCCTCGGTGGGGGTGGGTGCGGCGGACGCACAGCTACCCAGGGCTGTGGTGACAAGAATGGCTGCGGCTACCGCAACTAATGTCTTTCGGGATGAACTTCTGGTCTTCATCATGATCCTTTACTACTGAAGGTGCCGGGCCAAGCGTTGGCCTTCGAAAGTATATATCTATCAATTGGATTAACTGACCATTCGGGTCACCCATCCCCGCTCCCGCCCGCTACGAACCACTGTCATGAAAAAGCTCGGACTCCGGACCAAAGGCCCCCAAACCATGGCCGCGCTGGCAGGCGTGGTGTCGGCCGCCGTCGTACTCGCTGTTGCGGAACTGATCGGCGCCTTCTTCACCGCCAGGGCAACGCCGGTGTTCGCCCTTGGGTCCACGTTCATCGACTTCACGCCCCCGTGGATGAAGGACTTCGCGATCGCTACGTTCGGCACCAACGACAAGGCCGCCCTGTTCGTCGGCATGGGCCTGACCATCGCCCTGCTGGCCTGCGTCCTGGGCATAGTGGCCTACCGGAAGTGGGCCCTCGGGGTCCTGGGTGTGCTGTTCATGGGGACGGTAATAGTGGCTTGCGTCGTGACCCGCGCAGGTGTGGGTCCCGTCGATGCCATCCCTTCCGTCCTGGGAACCATCGCCGGCCTCTTCGTCCTGCGTCGTCTCATGGTGCCGCTGTGGGGACTGAAGGCGTGGCCGGAAGCTCCTTCTGACATAGCTTCCGACGCCGATAGCCAGGTTGGGGGCGCCGGCACCAGCCGCCGTCGTTTCTTCGCGACGGCAGGGGTTGCCGCAGTCGCGGCAGGAATAGCGGCAACCGGTGGCAGGCTTCTGAGCGCCGCGCGCAACAACGTTGCGCAGGCCCGGGACGCCCTCCGCCTCCCGGCGCCGGTCAAGGCCGCCGCCCCCGTGCCCGCCGGGGTCCAGTCCCCGGTTCCGGGCGTCTTTCCCTGGCTGACGCCGAACAACGAGTTCTACCGCATTGACACGGCCCTGAGTGTCCCGGAGATCAACGTCAAAGATTGGTCACTCCGGGTGCACGGAATGGTGGAACAGGAGGTCACCCTGACTTTCCAGGACCTGCTGGACGCGGACCTGATTGAATCCCACGTCACCCTGACCTGCGTCTCCAACCCTGTGGGTGGCAAGTTGGCCGGCAACGCCAAGTGGTTGGGCTTCCCCATTCGCGAAGTCCTGAAGAGGGCCAAGCCGAAGGAGGGCGCGGACATGGTGCTCTCAAAGTCCATTGACGGCTTTAGCGCCTCCACTCCGCTGGATGTCCTGCAGGACGACCGCGACGCCATGCTGGCCATCGGAATGAACGGTGAGCCCTTGCCGGTGGAACACGGATACCCCGTGCGCATGGTGGTTCCGGGGCTGTATGGCTTCGTTTCCGCGACCAAATGGGTGGTGGATCTGGAAGTCACCCGCTTCGCGGACAGCAAGGCTTACTGGACTGAGCGCGGATGGTCGGAACGTGGGCCCATCAAGACCATGGCACGTGTGGACGTACCGAAGTCCTTCGCGAAGTTCCCGCCAGGGAAGGTAGCTGTGGGTGGCACCGCTTGGGCCCAGACGCGCGGCATCACCAAGGTGGAAGTGCAGATCGACGACGGCGAATGGGTGGAGGCAGCCCTCTCCACCGAAGCCTCCACGGTGACTTGGCGTCAGTGGTCCTACGAATGGGATGCCACGCCCGGCATCCACTACGTCAAAGCACGTGCCACCGACGGAACCGGTGAAACCCAGACGGAAAAGCGCGCCGATCCGGTGCCCGATGGAGCCTCGGGCTGGCCGTCGGTAATGGTGACGGTGGAGTAGTCCGGGTATCCGGTTCCCGGTGGGGGTTGACGGGTTACTTGCATTTTGCAAGTATGGGCCGCATGAGCCTTTTCATCACCTGCCCCGTCGACAACGTCGAACGCACCACCGCCTTCTACACCGCTCTCGGTTGGACCCTCAACACCAAGATGTCCGACCACAATGTGTCCTGCTTCGAGATCGCGCCGGAGCAGTACGTCATGCTCGGCAGCCGCGAGATGTACGCGAGCGTTGGGGGAACCGAGGACATCATCGGTGGACCCGAAACCCCCTCCAAAGTCACCGTTTCCTTCGACATGGACAGCCGGGAGGCGGTGGACCAGATCATTGAGCGCGCCGCAGCTGCCGGTGGGCGGATCGGTGACACCGACGACTACCCCTTCATGTACCAACGCCAATTCGACGACCCCGACGGCTACCACTACTCGCCGTTTTGGATGAAGCCGGATACTGATCCCACGGCGTGAGCAACCTCGCCGCTGCCCTCGACATTGTCGGAGCACGGTGGGCGCTGCTCATTGTGGAACGCCTCCTCGAGGGGCCACAGCGCTACGGTGACCTGCAACGCGACCTGGGGGTGCCAACCAACATGCTGGCTACCCGCTTGCGGGAGCTCGAGGCCGCCGGGGTCCTGGTCCGGCTGCCGCTTCGGCACAACACCCGCGCTTACGCGTTGACCGATCGCGGACGCGCCCTTAGTGAAGCTATCGACGCCTTGGCTCGCTGGGGCGAGGAAAAGTAGCCAGGACCGTTAAGGGTCTTTAGCTGCCAGGGGCGAATGCAATCTCTTCCGTGCGCGCGATTCCCCGCTCGATGGCTGCCTTGTCTATGCCCAGCAGGGAGGTGAGCCACATGCCGTTTTGCACGACGACGATGTCGGACGCCCGGTCCTTGCATTCATCCACGGAAAGCCCGGGAACGGCGTTGCCGATCAATGCCGCAAGCCCTTGGAGATACCTGTCAAAGGCCGCGGCGTTGATCTGCGCGAAGTCCTCGTGCGCCTGGGCCAGGGCCCACAGGTGGAGGCGGAGTGACAAATATGGCGTGGTGAGGAGCCCGGGGTCTGCGACCCGCCGGAGTGATTCCCGGAGTTGCTCATCCGGGGTTGACGTGGGGGCCGGCTCCACCAGCAGGAGGTCGTGCTCTTCGATCTGGTGCAGCACCGCCCTGATCAGGCTCGACTTGTCTTCGTAGTAGTAATTCACCAGTCCCAGAGCCACGCCGGCTTCACGCGCGACCGCCCTCATATTGATGCCGGAAATGCCGTGGCGGGACAGCAGTTCCAAGGCCGCTTCCAGGATGCGCGTCTGTCTGTCAGCCTGTTCGCCGGTTTTAGCGGTGCTTGTACCCATTCGGCCAGACTATTGCCTAACTCATGTCGGCGCATCCCGATCGTCTACAGGTTCTCTTCCGCGTAAACCCGCAGGGCATCCCTGACAAACGTCGCCCCTGCCTCCCCGCCATAGTTGGCGCCGAAGCGAGGATCCGCCACGTACATTTCGCCGAGTCCCGTGACGTAACCTTTGACGTCTCCGCCGGGTGCCGCCGTCGGGGTTCCCGGTATGCCGCGCAGCCACTCAACGTGGCGTCGGGCGAGGTCCTGCACCTCGGCGCTCCCGGGAGAAACGCCGGATTCGGCAGCAGCAATCCAGTCGGCGCTCAACTTCTGCAGGCGATCCTTCCACTGCTGCTTCTCGTCGGGGCTCATGCTGCGCCACCACGAATCACTGGTGGCGTAGGCGTCCTTACCCCAACGCTCCTCCACCTCATCCTTGTACTGAGTGTGGTCGAAGCCGTCGAACATGTCCTGTGCCATGTACTTTCCATCCCCTTTCAATGTGTCGATGGTTTGCCGGACGGAGGCGATCTGCCGGGTCAGCCGGTCCTGCTCGCGGGCGAGCCATTCCAGGTGGCCGCTCAATGCTTTGACAGTGTCTGTCTCGCGGTTGAGTACCTCGGCGATGGCCGGCAGGCCGAGACCGAGTTCCCTGAGCAGGAGGATGCGCTGCAGCTGAACCAGCGCCGGACCGTCATAGTAGCGGTAGCCGTTATGCCCGGTCCGGCTTGGTTTCAGCAACCCGATGTCGTCGTAATGACGCAGCGTGCGGCTGGTGGTTCCTGCCATTTTCGCGATTTCCTGGATTGACCAGTCCATCCGTCCCCCGTCCTGTGCTTGTACTTTCGACAGTAAAGGTTGACGTTACGTCAAGGTCAAGGGGGCTTCGGCAGGCATTAGTCGGCCAGGATCAGGTAGAGCGCCCGACGGGTCTCGTCCAGCTTTTCAGTGGCAGCCTGGCGCTGCTCGTCGGTGGCCGCCGCCCGGAACTGGTGGATGACGCCCATGAGCTTTCCGACGCTCTGGTGGAACGCGGCGCCGGTGCCGTCTGCCTCGGTGTTCCAGGCATTGGCAAGCTCTTCTTCATGCTCGGCGATGTAGGCCTTGCCGTCATCAGTAAGTGTGAATTCGGTGCGGCGTCCCTCGCCGACAGCGACGATCAGTTCTTCATCGACCAGCTGCTGCAGTGTCGGGTAGACCGAGCCCGGGCTGGGGCGCCAGGCTCCAGACGTCTTCTCGGCGATGGTCTTGATCAGCCCATATCCGTTGGACGGCGCCTCGGCCAGCAGGGAGAGGATAGCCGCGCGAACGTCGCCGCGGTTGGCTCGCCGGGAGCCGCCGGGGCCGAAACCCCTTGGGCCGAAGCCTGGTCCGAAACCACCAGGGCCGAACCCCGGGCCGAAACCGCCGGGACCAAATCCACCTCCGCCGTGGCCGCCGGGGCCGCGACGACCCTTGCCGCGATTGAAGCGGCCTCGGCCGTGTTCGTGCTCAGGGTGGCCATGTCCGTGATCCGGGAAATTGTTGTCGTGTTCGTTGATGCCTTTCATAGCAGCATCGTCCTTTCGGTTGTTGTTCCGCCGAAGGAGTATCGGCGATAGTTAACGATATATCGGTACCTATCGCGACGTCAAGGGTTGGTGAGAGAGCGTTTGGGGGAAGCGGGTGGGATGTGAGAGAGCGTTTGGGGGAAGCGGGTGGGATGTGAGCGAGGGTTGTTAAAGCACGACGGCGGGTGCGGACTTCCGTACGGAAGCCGGCACCCGCCGTCGTGGTTTAGGCAGTTCTGGTTGGGGTGGTGGTTACTTCCACCAGGTGTCGAAGATGGTCACCGGAACCGTGCGCTTGTGGCGCGTGCGCAGGTACTTCTGCTCCAGGTTCGCAGCGACGTCCTCCGGAATGTCCCGGCCCTCGAGGTAATCGTCGATCTGGTCATAGGTGATGCCGAGCTCGTCCTCATCGGTCCGGCCGGGCTTGTCGTCCAGGAGGTCCGCCGTGGGCACCTTTTCCCACACTCGGGAAGGGGCCCCGAGTTCGGCCAGGAGTGCACGGTTTTGGCGCTTGTTGAGGCCGAACAGCGGCAGGATGTCCGCACCGCCGTCGCCGAATTTGGTGAAAAAGCCCGTCACGGACTCAGCGCCGTGGTCCGTGCCGATGACCAGGTAGTTGTGCTCGCCGGCCAGCGCATACTGGGCGATCATGCGGGCGCGGGCCTTGGTGTTGCCCTTGTGGAAGTCCGAGATGGGCGCACCGGTGGTCTTTTCGAACTCTTCCTCGAAACCATCCACGGCTTGGGAGATGTTGTAGGTCCACTCGGTCTTTGCCTTGATGAAATCCAAAGCCGCCTGGGCGTCGTCTTCATCGTGCTGGATGCCGTAGGGGAGACGGACCGCGACGAAGTTCGCCTCTATGCCCTCTGCTTCCAGTTCCTCAACGGCCAACTGGGCGAGGCGGCCGGCAAGCGAAGAGTCGATGCCCCCGGAGATGCCCAACACGAACCCTTTGGTGCCGGTGGCTTTCACGTAATCCTTCAGGAAGGCGACCCTCTTGCGGATCTCCTCCGCAGGATCGATCCGGGGCTGGACGCCCATTTCCTCAATGATCTTGGCCTGGAGTTCGCGCATGTGTTCCACACTAGTCAGCCCGGTCACAAAGGCTCAACCATATTGCGCCGTGATTCGGCTTATTTGGCGGGCGCCGGGCCGGTAGAGCCCCGCACGGTGAGGTGGGTGGGCATGACGGACCGGCTGCGGTTTCCGCCACCCGCCAGCGGGTTCAGCTGGGCCAGAAGCATGGAGACCGCCACACGCCCTGCCTGTTCGATGGGCGAGCTCATGGTGGTTAGAGGTGGATTGCAGAAGTCCGCGCCGAAGATGTCATCGCATCCCACGATGCTCATGTCCTCCGGCACCCGCAGCCCCCGTTCGCGGAGTCTCTGCAGCATGCCAATGGCAATGAGGTCGTTGAACACGATGCACGCCGTGACGCCGCTGTGAACGGCGGCGTCAGCGGCGGCGGCGCCGGACTGGGTTTTGGGTGCGAAAGGACCGAGGCTGCGGACCTCGACGCCGCGGCTTTCCGCGGCCGCGGACAGGGCACTCCAGCGTCGGGCACTGGACTGCGAGACAGCCGGCCCGCCCACGTAGGCAACGGACGTGTGGCCGAGTGAAATGAGATGGTCCAGGGCCTGGGGCATGGCCGAGGGAGTGTCGATGAGGACTGCCGGAACGCCGTCGACGTCGCGGTTGACGGTGACCATGGGCATCCGGGCCGCCGCATCGGCGAGGGCTTCGTCGTCGAGGCGTGACGCAGCAACAATCACGCCATCAGCGCTTTTGCGCAGTTGCTCCAGCGTGCTTGCTTCGACTTCGTCCGATTCTTCGGTGTCCACCAGCAGCTGCGTATACCCGGCTGCCTTGAGTTGGAGCTGCGTTCCCCGGATGAGGTCGAAGTAGAACGGGTTGGTGATGTCCGGTACCAGAACTCCCACAGCCCCGGTCCGGCCTGAGCTCAGCGCTTTCGCTTGGGAGTTGGGGGTGTAATTGAGCTCGGCTGCGGCTGCCTGGATACGCTCACGGGTGCGGATGTTGACGCGGTCCGGATTGGCGAGGGCCCTGGACACTGTGGATGCCGCCACGCCGCATAGGGCGGCAATGTCATGGATGGTTGCAGGCCTGCCTGCAGCCATGGGCTGCGTCGCCATGGGCGTTCCTCTCTGAACGTCAGATCATGCGGCTGTGACAAGTGCCACACCGTTGATCAAGAGTGCCACAACTTGGCAGCGAATGGCAATCGGTTGTCAAGGCCGTGCCAAGGTGGCTAAACTCATGGGGAACATGACTTGCCTGTGAACTGCGTCACCGGGCCCCGCCGGAGCTGCCACAGGACTATTTAGGAGATTTCGTGACTCAACCCCATGCCGTGTGGAACCTGTCCGGTTTCGGCGACGAAGTAGATCCCGATCCCACAATCCAGGCCGCCGTGCTGCTGGCCCTCGGTGCCAGCCACATCGAGGTTCGTAGCGCCTGGGGCACCAACGTCTCCGAACTTGCGCCGGCCGACGTCGAACGGCTCAAGGCCATCCTCGATGAAAAGGGCCTCAAAGTCTCCGCCGTCGCCAGTCCGATCGGCAAGGTGGATGTCACCCTGCCGGTGGAACACGAGGTGGCCCGGCTCCGGCAGATCATTTCGGTCGCCCAAGCGCTGGAGACCAAGTACATTCGGATTTTCTCCTTCTATCGCGCTGAGGGCCAGAGCCAGGAAGACATCCGCGATGCAGTCATGGAGCGGATGTCTGCGCTGGCAGAGGTAGCAGCGACGGCCGGCGTCGTCCTTCTTCACGAGAATGAAAAGGGCATCTTCGGTGATACGCCGGACCGCGTCCTGGACATCATGGAAACGGTCAACTCGCCGGCGCTTCGGGTTGCCTGGGACAACGCGAACTTTGTCCAGGTGGGAGTCAAGCCGTACACCGAGGGCTACGCCATGCTGCGCCCGTACCTTGAATACCTCCAGGTCAAGGATGCGATCGCTGCCACCGGTGAAGTGGTTCCGTCCGGTGAGGGCGACGGGGAACTGGATGCAACCATTGCCGCACTCGCAGCTGACGGGTACGCGGGCTTCGCTTCGCTGGAACCGCACCTTGCCAGTGCCCACGAGCTGGGCGGCTACTCCGGCCCGGTCGCCTTTGGCGTCGCGGCCCGGGCTTTCGCTGGACTCGCAGCAACGAACGGCGTCACCCTCGCCTGACCCACTCAAGCATCATCCTTCGAAGGAGCAGGAATGACTAAAGCGGCAATCATTGGTTGCGGTGACATCTCAACCGTCCACTTTGCAGCGATCGCCACAATGGACGACGTCCAACTCGTGGCGGTGTGCGACACGGACCCGGCGCGGCTGGAGGCGACGGCAGCCGCCCACGACGTACCTGGGTACGCGGCCTACCTGGAGATGCTCGAAAAGGTGCGACCCGACGTCGTGCACATCTGTACGCCGCACCATCTTCACGCTTCAGTGGCCGCCGACTGCCTTGAGCGCGGCGTCAATGTGATCGTCGAGAAGCCGCTCGCGCACACGCTGGCGGAGGGCAAGCGGCTAATCGAGGTGGCCGAGCGCAGTCCGGCGAAAATCGCCGTTTGCTTCCAGAACCGCTACAACGCGACGTCGCAGGCTATGCGTAAAATGCTCGACGACGGCGGGCTGGGTCAAGTGATCGGCGCGTCCGCCACCGTCATGTGGCACCGGAACGGCGACTATTACCGGAGCCGGCCGTGGCGTGGAACCTGGGCCGAGGGTGGGGGTGGCCTGATGATGAACCAGGCGATCCATACCGTGGACCTGCTGCAGTGGTTGGTGGGCGATGTTGCCAAGGTGGAGGGTCGTGCATCGACCCGGTCGTTGAGTGGTGTCATTGAGGTGGAGGACACTGCCGAATTCGTGGCCGAGCACGTTGGCGGGGCCCGGAGCGTCTTCTACGCGACGCTGGCCAACGCGGTTAACGCTCCGGTGACGCTGGACATCGTGACGGAGAAGGCGACGCTCAGCCTGCGCGGCGACCTGACCATTACTTACGCTGACGGGACCGTGGAGGTTGTTCGTGAGCGGGTGGCAGAATCAGGCGGCCGCGCCTACTGGGGTGTCTCGCATGAGCTACTCATTACTGATTTCTATGCACGCCTTGGAGAGCCTGGACCCTTCTGGATCAACCCGGCTGAGGCCGGAAAATCACTGGCGATCATTAAGGACATCTACGCGCAAAGCTACCCGGACATGCCCGGGCGTGTGGCCTGAGATCCAGTGCAACCGTTTGGCGATTGGGGCCGGAAACCGTTGGGGGTTCCGGCCATTTTCGTGCCCACCTGCGCGATCTTGTCTCACTTTCATCAGCGGCTTGGCAACAAGTTAAGAAACTTTTGACAATCGGTTGCCAAGCCCCCAATAAGTCCGTACTGTAAATCCCACACCCGGAAATATGTGGTGCAGACCACACCCAAATGCTCTGACTCGCATCAGGCAAGAACATAGTAGGAGCCGACAATGAAGTTAGGTCCCAAGGCGGCAGCAGCCGCCATCGTACTCAGTGCCTCCCTGGCGCTCACCGCATGCGGTGGCGGCGGCGCGGCCGGAGCTGGTTCGAACGCCGGCGGCGGAAAAACCATCACCGCGCTGACGCTGGGCACCCTCCGAGACCTCACTTCGTGGGATCCGGCCCAGGCCCACGTCGGCCACGCACTTCAGCCGTACCAGGCTGCCTACGACTCCCTGATCCTGCGCGAACCGGACGGCAAGCTCAGCCCCATGCTGGCAACCGCGTGGAAGTACAACGACACCAACACCAAGCTCACAGTGGACCTCCGCACGGATGTCACCTTCAGCGACGGCGCCAAGTTCGACGCCACCGCGGCCAAAGCCAACCTGGATCATTTCAAGAAGGCCAACGGCCCGCAGATGGCACAGTTGAGCTCAGTCTCCGACGTCGCCGTGGTGGACGCCGACACGATCGACATCAACCTCAGCGCTCCCGAGCCGGCACTGGAATTCTTCCTCAGCCAGGCGGCCGGCCTCATGGGAAGCCCCGCCGCACTGGGTACCGACGCCATCAAGACCGTGCCCGTGGGTTCCGGCCCCTACGTCATGGACAAGGCAGCTTCTGTGAAGGATTCCCAGACTGTCTTCACCGCCCGGGAAGGCTACTGGAACAAGGACCTCCAGAAATACAAGAAGCTCACCCTCAAGGTCCTCCTGGATCCCACAGCCCGCACCAACGCGCTGGTATCCGGCCAGATCGACGCCACGCTGCTGGACCCGAAGAACGGCAAGCAGGCTGAGGGCGCCAAGATGAAGCTCGAAGCCAACCAGGTTGACTGGGCAGGCTTGCTTCTCCTGGACCGCGATGGCACCAAGAACCCGGCCCTGGGCAACGTGAAGGTCCGCCAGGCCATCAACTACGCTTTCGACCGCAAAACCATCCTCGACCAGGTCATGCTGGGCCAAGGTACCCCCACGTCCCAGCCCTTTGGCAAGGACAGTGGCGCCTGGACCGAGGAACTGGAGAACTACTACACCTACGATCCCGCCAAGGCCAAGGAGCTCCTGAAGGAATCCGGCTTTGAGGGCAAGGTCAGCATCGATGTTCCCACCCTGCCCGGCGCCGAAACCTTGATCTCCGTGCTCAAGCAGCAGCTGGCGGATGTCGGAATCACCCTGAACCCCGGCGCCGCCATTACCAACACGTTCACCGCAGATGTCGCAGCGCAGAAGTACAACGCGATGTACTTCAACCTCTTCCAGGGCGAGCCCACGGTAGCGATCGACCAGATCGTCTCCACCAAGGCCCTCTACAACCCGTTCAAGACCACCAGCCCCGAGCTCGAGGCCAAGATCCAGGCTGTGCGCACCGGTGGGGCAGATGCCGGCAAGCTGGCGCAGGAAGTCAACAAGTACGTGGTTGAACAGGCATGGTTCGCTCCTCTGTTCCGCGTGAACCAGATGTACTACCACAACGACAAAGTGAACGTCACGCCGCAGGCCCAGCAAGCCGTTCCCTCCATCTACAACTACTCGCCTGCCAAGTAGGACCCATGATCAAGTTCATTGCGAAAAGGCTGGGAAGCGGTCTGGTGGTGCTGTTCGTCGTCTCGGCGCTCACCTTCACGCTGCTCTACATCTCCAGCGGTAGCATCGCCCAGAACATCCTTGGCGACCAAGCCACCCCGGAACAAGTTGCCCTGAAGGAACAGGAACTGGGGCTCGACCAGCCGCTTGTGACCCGTTACTTCGCCTGGTTGGGTGATGCCCTGACAGGAAACCTTGGAGCCTCGTGGTTCACGTCCGAGCCTGTGGCCAACTCCCTGGCCACCCGGATCCCCGTGACCATGACCATGGTCTTCACCGCAATGATCCTGATCGCCCTTTGCGCAGCGCTTATCGGCGTTGCCGCAGCCGTGAAGCGCGGCTGGGTGGACAGGGTGGTCCAGATCGGCGCAATCGTTGGCGACTCCATCCCGGGGTATGTCATCGGCGTCTTCCTGGTGACCATCCTGGCCATCCAGCTGGGCCTCTTCCCGGCCACCAGCACCATCTCTCCGGAAGTGGGACCCGAAGCGTGGGTGGTGTCCATGACGCTTCCCGTCATTGCCTTGCTCATCAACGGGGTCACCGGCGGAGCGCAGCAAATCCGCAGCGCCGTGATCAAGCAGCTCGAACGTGACTACGTCCGGACCCTGCGCAGCCGCGGTATCGGCGAGCGGGAAATCCTCTTCAAGCACGTGCTGCGCAGCGCTGCTCCGGCAGGCCTGACGGTGTTGAGCCTGCAGTTGATCGGCATGCTGGGCGGCGTGGTGATCATCGAACAGATCTTCGCCCTCCCCGGAATGGGCCCCCTCGCGGTAGCAGCGACCGGCCAGTCCGACCTTCCCGTCGTCATGGGGGTGGTGATGTACACCGTGGTGGTGGTCATCGTCGTCAATCTCCTGGTGGACATCCTCAATGGTTGGCTCAACCCGAAAGTACGTGTCTCATGAGCGACTCCATAGATTCATCAGCAGTAACCGCGGACGCCGCAGGCCTTGCGGCGAAGCC
This sequence comes from Paenarthrobacter sp. AR 02, assembly GCF_021538675.1. GTDB lineage: Bacteria > Actinomycetota > Actinomycetes > Actinomycetales > Micrococcaceae > Arthrobacter. Next base: position 126,601 of record NZ_JAJUKH010000009.1, on the reverse strand, counting down.
AGGAACCGGCCAGAGCGGCACAGTGGTCCGCTCCACCGTGATGCGCCGCCTGATCAGGAACCCGCTGGGTATAGCCTCGCTGGTCATCCTGGGGACCATCGCCATCCTGGCCATCTTCGCTCCGGTCCTTGCGCCGTTCGAGGAGAACTTCGCGAACATCTCCAAAACCCTTGCCCCTGCAGACTCCGTAAACATCCTGGGCACAGACAGCGCCGGCCGGGACACCTGGAGCCGCCTGCTCTTCGGTGCCCAACTCACGCTGCTGTCCGCGCTGCTTTGTGCCGGTGTCGCTATCGCCATCGGCCTGCCGGCCGGCCTGATCGCCGGCTACTACGCCGGAAAGTTCGAGGCAGTCTCCAACTGGGTGGTCAGCATCCTCATGAGCCTGCCCGGCCTGATTGTCCTGCTCACCATTCGTGCTGCCTTCGGGCCCTCGGTATGGATTTCGATGATCGCCTTCGGTGTCCTGATCAGTCCGTCGTACTTCCGCTTGACCCGTACCGCGGTCCAGTCGGTCCGCAACGAGCTCTACGTCGACGCAGCCAGGGTCTCCGGGCTCTCGGACCTGAGCATCATCGCCCGGCACATCTTCTCCGTGGTCCGCGCCCCCATCATCATCCAGACCGCGGCGATCGCCGGTGTGGCCATCGCCATCCAGTCCGGCCTTGAGTTCCTTGGCCTGGGCGATCCCACCAAGGCCACGTGGGGCGTCATGCTCTCCGAAGGCTTCAAGAACGTCTACCTCACTCCCACCTTGCTGCTTTGGCCGGCCCTGGCCATGGCACTCACCATCGGTGGACTCGTCCTCTTAGGCAACGCCATCCGTGACGCACTGGAAGACGGCGAAAAGATCAAGCACCGCAAGAAGCGGTCGGTTGCTACAGCTGAAGGCACGACGGCGGAACCCGCCAAGGCACGCCAGTCACGGAAGTCCGTGGCCGCCGTCGAGCTTGGAACCGAGCACCACCTGATCAAGGTGACCAACCTCGGCGTCGGCTATCCGCAGGCGGACGGTTCGGTCAAGAAGGTTGTGGACGATGTCTCGTTCCACGTGGACCGTGGCGAGATCCTGGGCATCGTTGGCGAGTCGGGCTCGGGCAAGTCCCAAACCGCGTTCTCCATCCTTGGCCTGCTGCCGGACAACGCCCGGATTGTGGGTGGCTCCATCCAGTTCGACGGCAACTACACGGTGGCTCCCGGCGATGACCGCGTCAACCAGGAGCGGCTGTCCAAGCTGCGCGGTAAGCGGATCTCCTATATTCCGCAGGAACCCATGAGCAACCTGGATCCCGCTTTCACCATCGGCTATCAACTGGTCACCCCGATGGTGCGCGTCCTTGGGATCACCAAAGCCGAGGCCCGGACCCGGGCACTCAAGCTGCTCACCGACGTCGGAATCGCCAACCCGGAACGCACCTTCGATGCCTACCCGCACGAGGTCTCCGGCGGTATGGCACAGCGTGTGCTCATCGCCGGCGCCATCAGCTGCGAACCGGACCTGGTGATAGCGGACGAACCGACCACCGCGCTGGACGTCACTGTCCAGGCGGATGTGTTGGACCTCCTTCGCGAGCTGCAGCAGCGGCTCAACATCGGCGTCATCCTGGTGACCCACAACTTCGGTGTAGTCGCCGACCTCTGCGACCGCGTGGCCGTGATGCAGAACGGGAGGTTGGTGGAAGAAGGCACAGTCCGGGACATTCTCCGCAACCCGAAAGAGCAGTACACGCAGACACTCCTGGGATCCATGCTTGAAGGAAAGACCCCCATGACCATGCTTGTCACCCCACAGAAGGAGCCGGTGGCATGAGTACCTCTGTTGAAGCACCGAAAAATGCGCCACTGTTGTCAGTGGAAAACCTGGTGGTCGAGTACCCAAGCAAGCGATTCCGGGCCAAGCCATTCCGCGCGCTGACCGACATCAACATCACTATTGGCCAAGGAGAGACCCTGGGGCTGGTGGGGGAGTCAGGTTCCGGGAAGACCACCCTTGGCCGCGCTGTCCTGGGCCTTGCACCGGTGACCGCCGGTAAGGTCATCTTCGAAGGCAATGACATCAGCAATGCTTCGCGCAAGGAGCGCCGAACCCTCAGCCGCGACCTGCAGGTGGTCTTCCAGGACCCCTACACCTCGCTGAACCCGGCGCTGGAAATCGGCGACATCCTCGCCGAACCGCTGGCCGTGCAGGGCATGGAGCCGGCCGCGGCCAAGAAGCGGGTCAGGGAGCTGCTGGACCAGGTGGGGTTGCCATCGGACGCGATCCACCGCCTCCCCCGTGAATTCAGCGGCGGTCAGCGGCAGCGCGTCGCGATTGCCCGGGCGTTGGCGCTCTCTCCCAAGCTGATCGTGTGCGACGAACCCGTCAGCGCACTGGACCTTTCCACCCAGGCCCGTGTCCTGGACCTGTTCCTGCAGATCCAGAGGGACACCGGCGTTTCCTACCTGTTCGTGTCCCACGACCTCGACGTCGTACGGCACATCAGCCACCGGGTTGCCGTCATGTACCACGGCGAAATCGTGGAGCAGGGCCCGGCGGAGGTTGTCACCCGGGATCCCGAACACCCCTATACGCAGCGGCTCCTGCTCGCCTCACCCGTGCCCGACCCCGACCGGCAGGAACAACGCCGGGCAGACAGGCACAGGCTTCTGGCCAACCAACAACGTCAAAACGAACAAGCGGGTGCCGTGGCCTGAGGGCAACGACAGCCAGCGGATACCAAAGGGTCCTCGCGGGCCCACAACACCACGGAGGAACACAGTGGCAAAAATAGGCGTACAGGCGATGATGTTGAAGGATAGCTTCGCCGAAGTCGGAGCTTTCGAAACCCTGCGGAAAGTCAACGCAATCGGATACAACGCAGTGGAGATCTCCCAGATCCCCATGACCCCGGAAAACGTTGAAGAACTCGGCCGCTCACGCTCGGAGCTGGGCATGGACATCGCCGCGCTCTCGGTCAACGTGGAAGGCCGCAAGGGAATGCCGGTGGAATCCCTGGCAGAGAATTTCGACAAGATTGTGGACGATGCGAAGCGGCTGGACACCTCGCTGCTGCGTATCGGTATGTTGCCGTTCCCGGCCATGAAGTCCCTGGACGCCGTGGTGGAGTTCGCCAAGCAGGCCAACGGTTACGCCGAGCGGTTGCAGGAACACGGGATCGGTCTTTACTACCACAACCACCACATTGAGTTCGCGAAGTTTGACGGTAAATACATGCTGGACATCATCGCGGACAACTCCCCGGCGATGGGGATGGAAATCGATGTCCACTGGGTCCAACGGGGAGGCCTGGATCCGGTCCGCACACTGGAAAAGTACGCGGGCAACACGGCCATGGTGCACCTTAAGGACTACCGGATCGGACAAATGCCGGAGGCCGCGTTCGGGCTCCTGGAGAAGGGCGACTTCCCGGCCTTCATGGCCGCGTTCAAGAATGTTGTCCAGTTCGCCGAAGTGGGCGAGGGCAACCTGGACTTCCCATCGATCGTGCCCGCCGCTGTGGCTGCAGGCGCCCAGTACCTGCTCGTGGAACAGGACGAGCTGTACGGCCGCACCGTTTGGGACGCGCTCCAAACCTCGTACGACAACCTGGTGGCCATGGGCCACGGCGACCTTTTCTAGACCTTCCAACACAGGAGAAAACACTCATGAGCAAGAAAGTACGCCTTGGCATTATCGGCCTGGGCCAGCAGGGTGGCGCGTACGCCAGGTTCATCAAAGACGGACTCGTACCGAACATGGAGATCGGTGCCGTCTGCGACGTTGACCCTGCCAAGAAGGAACTCGCCGAGTCCCAGTACCCGGAGGTTCCGTTCTACGACGACTACATCGCGATGCTGGACAGTGGTTCCGTAGACGCTATCGTCACCTGCGTGCCGCATTTCCTGCACCCCGAGATGGGCATTGAAACCCTCAAGCGCAACGTTCACGCCCTTGTCGAGAAGCCCGCCGGCGTTTACACCAAGCAGGTCAAGGAACTGAATGAGTTCGCTGCTTCCAAACCAGAGCTGTCCTTCGGGATCATGTTCAACCAGCGCAACAACCCCCTCTACAAGAAGCTCAAGGAAATCGTCGACAACGGCGAGATCGGCAGCATTCGCCGCACCAACTGGATCATCACCAACTGGTGGCGTCCGCAGGGTTACTACAACTCCAGCGAATGGCGCGCCACGTGGGGCGGCGAAGGCGGCGGTGTCCTGGTCAACCAGGCCCCGCACCAGCTGGACCTGTGGCAGTGGATCTGCGGGGTCCCCAAGTCCGTGTATTCCAAGGTGGCGTTCGGCTTCCGGCGGGACATCGCCGTCGAGGATGAAGTTACCGCGGTAGTGGATTATGGCGACGGCGCCACTGGCGTTTTCGTCACGGCGACCCACGACATTGTGGGAACCGACAGGTTCGAAATCCTTGGCGACCAGGGCAAGATCGTCGTGGAGGACAGCAAGGTTGCCACTGTCACCCGCCTGGTAAAACCTGAACGTGAGATCAGCGACTCCATGGGCATGGACGATGTTCGGAAGCTCTTCATGGGCCAGTTAAACCGCGAAGAGTTGTACAGCACTGAAGTGATTGAGTTTGAGTCGGTCTGGGGCGGTCAACACGCAGGTGTTTTGGAGAACTTCGCTGCCAACATCCTCGACGGCACGCCGTTGCTTGCCCCGGGTTCCGACGGCATCAACGGTGTCCGCTTGGCCAACGCCATCCACCTCTCCAGCTGGACCGGCAAGGAAGTCGCCCTGGACTTCGACGAGGACGACTTCCTGCAGGAGCTGAACAAGCGCATCGCTGAAGAAGGCAAGTTCCCCGAGCGTTCCTAGCCCATTCGAAGCGGGCCGGTTGTCAACATTCTTTTGGCAACCGGCCTGTTTTGTTGCCACGAGGTCTACGATGGAGCGGTGACCGACCTGACGAGCCCCGGAGCAGCAACCGCCCCCACCAAGCGTGGCCGAGGGGAAAAGTCCTCGGCCACCATCTATGACATCGCAAAGCTCGCAGGGGTGAACCCATCGACGGTGTCGCGCGCCTTGAGCAAGCCGGGCAGGGTCAGCGCGAAGACACAGAAAATCATCGAGGACGCGGCTGAGCAATTGAACTACCAGGTGAACCCGTTCGCCCGCGCGTTGCCGACGGGGCGCACCCAGACCATCGGGCTGATCGTCGCGGACATCACCAATCCCACCTTCTTTGACATCATCCGTGGCGCGGAAACCACCGGATCAGCCCGCGATTACACGCTGGTCCTGGCTGAATCCGCAGAGTCACCGGAGACCGAAGTTACCGCTGCCCGACGCCTCCTGAGCACGGTAGACGGCCTCATCCTGGCGAGTCCACGCATGGACGACGACCATATCCGCGCCTTGTCAGCGGACAAGCCGGTGGTGGTCATCAACCGCGAAATCGAAGGCGTGCCGTGCGTGGTTCCGGACGTCAACAAGGGCATCAGCGAGGCCGTCCGGAGCCTTGCAGCCAACGGCCACCAGAAGCTCGCGTATGTTGCTGGGCCGGCGCAATCGTGGATGACGGGCCGCCGTTGGGAAGGTGTCAAAGCCGCTGCGGAATGGTCCAAGCTCAGCGCCGCGCGCCTTGAATCGTCCAAGCCAACGGTCGACGGCGGCAGGCAGGTTGCGCGCGAAGTCCTGGAAAGCGGGGCGACGGCGGTCATCACCTACAACGATCTCCTTGCCATCGGTTTGATGCAGGAGCTGCAGGCCGGAGGCATGCGCGTTCCCGACCAGATCAGCATTGTTGGCTTCGATGACATCTTTGGCGCGGACTTCACCACCCCTGCACTGACCACGGTGCGTTCACCATTGGGGGAGTGCGGCACCCGCGCCGTGACTATCCTGCTGGACGTCCTCCAGGGCCACGATGCTCCAGAAGAGGCAGTGAGCGTGGAAACCGAACTCGTGGTGCGCGGCTCCAGCGGCAGGCTGCTCACCTAGGCAACCCCGCTCAGGAAGTACCTCGTAGCAACTAGTTGGCAATTTTTGGCAACCGGTTGACAAGGATGGCAAGCGAGTCGCAAGATTGACCTATGTCACAGTCCATTGCCGCACACCCTGACAGGCTCCTGCCCGCAGATCCCGGGACCCGCAGCATTGCGCGCTCCTTGCTGGAGCGCGTTCAGGACCTGCCCATCATCTCCCCGCACGGCCACGTTGACGCCGCTGTCATCGAGCAGAACACGCCGTTCCCCGATCCCGCCGCCCTGCTGGTCAGCCCCGACCACTACGTCACCCGCCTGATCCACGCCAATGGTGTTCCGATGGGCCAGTTGCTGACTGGCACTGCCTCCGCGCCGGAATCACGCGAAATCTGGCGGCAGTTCGTAGACGCCTGGCCGCTCTTTGAGGGCACCGCCTCCGGCTATTGGCTGCGCACCCAATTCGACGACGTATTCAAGCTCGGAGCCGACCTCAGCGACATGACGGCCGATGCGAGCTACGACGCGATCGCGGCAAAGCTGGTGGAGCCGGACTTCCGTCCGCGGCAGCTCTTCAAGGACTTCAACATTGAGGTCCTGGCCACCACGGACGATCCCTTGGATAACCTGGCGAGCCACCGGGCCCTCACCGAGGACCCCAGTTTCAACGGCCGCGTTCTGCCCACTTTCCGCCCGGATGCCTACCTCAACGTGGCCCACCCCAGCTGGAGCGCCAACGTTGACGCGTTGATCGAAACCGCCGGTGAGGGCGCAAGCGGCTACGCCGGCTACATCGCAGCCCTGGAAAACCGCCGTCGTTATTTCGTGGAGCATGGCGCGGTGTCCGCGGACCACGGCGTCCGCACTCCTGCCACGCTCAAACTGGACGCAGCTGAGGCCGGGGCGCTCTTCGAGAAGGCGCGTGCCGGTCAGGCCACGCCACAGGACCGGGATGCGTTCGAGGCGCACATGATGTACCAGATGGCCCGGATGTCCGTGCAGGACGGGCTGGTCATGACCATCCACCCGGGGTCTTACCGCAACCACCATCAGCCCACCTTCAATGAATTCGGCGCCGACACCGGCCATGACATTCCGTTCGCGGTGAACTACACCGAGGCCATCCGTCCGCTGCTGCAGGACTTCGGCACGGCCAAGGACTTCCACCTGGTGCTCTTCACGCTGGACGAGACCGTCTTTTCACGCGAACTGGCGCCGCTGGCCGGTTTCTACCCCTCCGTGTACATCGGGGCGCCGTGGTGGTTCCTTGACGCACCGGACGCCATGCTGCGGTTCCGCTCAGCAGTCACGGAAACCGCCGGATTCTCGCGGTCATCAGGCTTCATCGATGACACCCGCGCGTTTTGCTCCATCCCTGCCCGGCACGACGCTTCCCGCAGGATTGAAGCATCGTTCCTGGCACGCCTTGTCGCCGAGCACCGCGTGACGGAAGACCGCGCGCACGAGCTGATCCTCGACGTCGTCGATTCCTCGCCGCGCAGGGTGTTCAAGCTGTGACCGCCGGTAACCTGCCCCGCCTTAGCCGGGGCGTTTCGCCTGCCGACAAAGCACCCGTTCGTATAGTGCACCTCGGCCTGGGTGCGTTCCACCGCTCCCACCAGGCCTGGTACACGCAGCACGCCGGCGATTCGGGGGAGTGGGGCATCGCTTCCTTCACCGGACGCCGCCCCGACGCCGCCCGGGTCCTGGCTGCGCAGGAAGGGTTGTTCACCCTTGTTGAACGCGCAGATTCCGGTGATGCCTTTGAGGTTGTTGGCAGCATCGTAGAAGCCGCCGATGGCGCCAACATGGACCGCCTTGTGGAACTGCTCGCCGCGCCGCGGACTGCGGTGGTCACGCTGACCATCACGGAAGCAGCCTACGGGCTCGGTGACGACGACGTTCCGCTGCTGCTTGCCGGTGAAAAGCCCACGACGCCGTTGGGCCGCTTGGTCCGTGGCCTCGCCGCACGCAGGGACGCCGACGCCGGACCGCTCGCCGTGGTCTCTTGCGACAACCTCTCCGACAACGGCAACGTCGCCCGGAATGGGGTGCTGGGCATCGCCGGGGCCTTCGACGCCGGACTTGCCGCCTGGATTGAGGAAAACGCCAGTTTCGTCAGCACCTCCGTGGACCGGATTACGCCGCGCACCACCGAGGCGGACCTCGACGCCGTAGCGGCCTCGTGCGGGTACCGGGACGAAGCCCCTGTGGTCACCGAGCCGTTCCATAACTGGGTTCTCAGCGGTGACTTTCCCGCTGGCCGACCGCGGTGGGAGGACGCTGGCGCGGTCTTCGTGGATGACATCGAACCGTACGAGAACCGCAAGCTGTGGCTCCTGAACGGCGCGCATTCGATCCTGGCGTATGCCGGGCAGTTGCGGGGTCACACGACAGTGGCCGAGGCGTTGAACGACTCAGTATGCCGCAAGGCGGTGGAGGAGTTCTGGGACGAGGCGTCCCGCCACCTTCCCGGTGATGAACTGGGGGTACCCGGCTACCGGGCCGCGTTGCTGGAGCGCTTTGGTAACTCGCGGATCGCGCACCATTTGGCGCAGATCGCCATGGACGCAACCACTAAGCTGCGGATGCGCGCGATTCCTGTGCTGCGCGCGGAGAGAACTGCAGGGCGGGAAGGGGCTGCGGCTGCGAGGATGATTGCCGTCTGGGCGGCGTTCGTGGCAACCAGCCCCGGTTTGCAGGACCCGCAGTCCGAGTCCGTGGCTGACGCGAACCAGCTCTCCGGTGAAGCCCGGACTTCCGCGTTGTTGGCGCTGCTGGACCCGGAACTTGCCGGTGATCCCGCCATCGTTGAGCTTGTCCATAGGCTCAGCGTTGCCTTTGTTCCCGCCTCCAACGCCGGGGTCTCGGAGACGGCGGCCTAAGCTCTGGCTACACATGACGAAGCGGCTCAGCCCTGGTATTTCACGGGGTCTGGGCCGCTGTTGTTTTACCCTCTGCAAGCGTTAGCCGGCTGCAAGCCCTTGGTAAAACTTTCAAGGAAATTTGCGGCAACCGATTGCCAACGGCTTGCCAAAGTGATTAGAATTACAACAGCTGCATAAGCCGAACCCCCGATTCCGTTGGCCCTTGCCCATGTCGAGTCGACTCGGACCGCAATGACGCGAAGGGTAAAGGAGCCCGCATTGAAAAAGCTCAGCAAACTCAGCATCGCCGGCTATGGTGCAGGCGACGCCGCCAACAACCTGGCCTTCACTACCGCCACCATGTTCCTCCTCGTTTACTACACTGACGTCGCAGGAATTTCGGCTGCCGCAGCAGGCACGCTGCTCCTGGTGGTCAGGGTCTTCGACGCCTTCGCCGACGTTTTCGCCGGACGCCTGGTTGACCGCAGTTACAGTAAGAAGTTCGGCAAGTTCCGGCCCTTCATCATGTTTGGGTCCATCCCACTCCTGCTCCTCAGCGTGGCCACGTTCTCCGTGCCCCAACTGGGCGAGACGGGGACGCTGCTCTACGCGTACGTAACCTACGCGGCGCTGGGCCTGGCGTATTCGCTGGTCAATATTCCGTACGGCTCCCTGGCCGGCGCCATGACGCAGGACCCGGAGGATCGCGCCAAGCTTGGCTCGGCCCGTGCGGTGGGCGCACTGTTGGTGGGTTCTGCGCTGGGAATCTTCGTGGCTCCGTTGATCAAGCCGGGTGCCGACCTTCAGTCAATGTTCACCACTATCACCCTGATTTTCGTGATGGTCGGCGCTGCGCTGTACTTCTTCACGGTGCTCACGGCCAAGGAGCGCGTCCACCGCCCGGTGCCGAATGTTTCCTTCAAGCAGAGTATGGACACCCTGAAGACCAACCGTCCGCTGCTCATGCTGTGCATGAGTTCGTTCCTCTTCCTGACCGGTTACATGGCCCTGTCGTCCGTGCAGCTCTACTATCTGCGCGACGTCCTGGGCCGCTTGGATCTGTACCCGGTGCTGGCAATTGTCCAACTTGTCATGACGCTGGCAATGGCGCCGATGATGCCGAGGTTAGTCCGGAAACTGGGTAAGAAGAACGTGTACATCACCGCGGGCATCCTCTCCATGGTCGGCGGCATCATCGTCTTCTTCGCGCCCGCATTCATGACTTGGGTGGGATTCTCGGGACTGGTCATCAGCCTGATGGGTGTCATGGCCGTCAACATTGTGGTGTGGGCACTGGAAGCGGACACCGTTGAATATGGCGAGTGGAAAACGGGCGTCCGCACCGAGGGAATCACATACGCGCTGTTCTCCTTCACCAGGAAAACCGGCCAGGCTGTTGGCGGCGCCCTCGCCGCTTATTGCCTCGCCTTCGGAGGCTACAAGTCCGGCGCGGCGCAGAGTGCCGAAGCCGTCTTGGGCATCCAGTTTGCCGCCGGTGCGCTCCCAGCCATCATGACGATTCTGGCCATTGCAGTGATGTCCAGGTACAAGCTCACGGATGTTCTGCACGCGCAGATCGTGGGGGAGATCCGGGCGCGCCGCTCGCTGGAGCAGCACGGGGAGCCGGCGGTCCATGCTTCGGATGGACCCGGCGCCGGCACTTCTGACCCTGCCCCGCTGGGCAAAACGTCGAGGCTCTAAATTTATCAAAAACAAACGGCAACCGGTTGCCATTAACTGCAATCCAAACTAAAATCCTACTTAATCTCTGAAGCGCACATCGCGTCGATGCGAGTGCAACGCTTCACCCAGCAGAATCCCGAAAGGAAAAGCTGTGAAAATCATTGCCGCTGAAGTCTTCGTGACCAGCCCGTCCCGAAACTTCGTTACCCTCCGGATCACCACCGAGGACGGAGTGACGGGCATCGGCGACGCCACCCTCAATGGCCGCGAACTCGCCGTCGCCGCGTACCTCAAAGAACACGTAGCGCAGCTGCTCATCGGCAAGGATCCGCACCGGATCGAGGACACCTGGCAGTTCCTCTACCGCAGCTCCTACTGGCGCCGGGGCCCGGTCACAATGGCGGCCATTGCCGCCGTCGACATGGCGTTGTGGGACATCAAGGGCAAGTTGGCGGGGATGCCGGTCTACCAGCTGCTGGGCGGCGCATCGCGCAACGGGCTCCGTGCCTACGGCCACGCCTCCGGGGCGGACATCCCGTCGCTGTTTGATTCCGTTCGTGAGCACCTGGAACTGGGCTACAAGTCCATCCGCATCCAGACCGCCATTCCCGGCATCAAGGCCGTGTACGGTGTTGCCGCGCAGGCCCAGGCCTCAGGCGAACGTTACGACTACGAGCCCGCCGGACGAGGCGCGTTCCCGCAGGAAGAAGACTGGGACACCCGCGCTTACCTCCGCCACCTGCCCACCGTGTTCGAAGCCGTACGCAATGAGTTCGGCCCTGAAATCCCGCTGCTGCACGACGGCCACCACCGCATGACTCCCATCCAGGCGGCCAAGCTCGGCAAGGCGCTGGAACCATACGACCTCTTCTGGCTGGAGGATTGCACTCCGGCTGAAAACCAGGAAGCCTTGCGCTTGGTCCGCCAGCACACCACCACGCCACTGGCTATCGGCGAAATCTTCAACACCGTGTACGACTACCAGACCATCATCAAGGAACAGCTGATCGACTACGTCCGCGCCGCCTCCACCCACTTCGGCGGAATCTCCCCGCTGAAGAAGGTCATGGACTTCGCTGCCCAATACCAGATCAAGTCCGGCTTCCACGGCCCCACGGACATCTCCCCGGTGGGCTTCGCCGCCCAGCTGCATGTTGGCCTGGCCATCCACAACTACGGCATCCAGGAATACATGCAGCACTCGGACAAGACCAACGAGGTCTTCCAGCAGTCCATGACCTTCAAGGACGGCTACCTGCACCCCGGCGACGAGCCGGGCATCGGCGTCGAGTTCAACGAGGAAGCCGCAGCGGCCTTCCCGTACCAGCAGGCCTACCTGCCCTACAACCGCCTCGTGGACGGTACGGTTCATGATTGGTAAACCGGGCTCCGGCGCTCGCCACCACATTGTGGTGATGGGAGTAGCCGGCTGTGGCAAGAGCACCATTGGTGCCGCCCTCGCCGAGCGGATCGGTGCTGAATTTCTCGACGGCGATTCCCTGCACCCCCAGGCGAACATCGACAAGATGGCTTCGGGTACTCCGCTGAACGACGACGACCGCGCACCTTGGCTGGCGGAAATCGGCAGGCGATTCCCGGCGTCGGACGTTTCTTTGATCATCGCGTGCAGCGCGCTCAAGCGTTCTTACCGGGACATCATCCGCAGCGCTGACCCGTCGGTGGTGTTCGTACACCTGCAAGGCACGCGCGACCTGCTGAACCAGCGCATGAACGCCCGACCCGGACACTTCATGCCGGCCTCGCTGCTCGATTCGCAGCTGGCAGCCCTGGAGCCGCTGCAGTCCGACGAGGCTGGAATAGTCGTGGACATCGCCCAACCCGTGGAGGACATGGTGGATCAGATCAGCACCTGGCTGAAGGAAGGTTCCGGTCCGTTCCTGGTGGACCTGAAGGCCGCCCCCTACAATCTCGACGACGACGCAGTCACCTGGGTGGAAAGCACCCTTGGCGGCATGACACTCGAGGAAAAGATCGGCCAACTGTTCATCAACCACAACAACGACTACTCCCCGGAGTACCTCGATGGTGTGCTGGAGAACTTCCACGTGGGCGGCATGCGCTACCGCCCTGGCCCGTCGACGGCCGTGCAGGAACATATCCGCTACGCGCAATCCAAGACCCGCATCCCGCTGCTCATAGCCTCCAACCCGGAAATGGGTGGCGCGGGCAGCTGCGACGACGGCACCTTCGTGTCCACGCACCTGCAAGCAGGGTCCCACCCGGACAGGTCGATCGCGCGCCGCATGGGCCAGGTTGCCGGCGTCGAAACTGCTGCACTAGGTTGCAATTGGGCCTTCGCGCCGATCGTGGATATCCACTACAACTGGCGGAACACCGTGATCTCGACGCGGGCGTTCGGCAACACTCCGGAGATCGTTGTCGAGCGGGCCAAGGAGTACTTCGACGGCATCAGCGAATCACCCACTGCCTGCGCCATGAAGCACTTCCCGGGCGACGGCATCGATGAGCGCGACCAGCACGTGGTCACGTCCTACAACACGCTCGCCTACGACGAGTGGGACAAGACGTACGGGCACGTCTACCGCGAAATGATTGGCCACGGCGTGCAGTCCATCATGGTGGGCCACATCGGCGCGCCTGAGGTGTCCAGGCATTTCCGTCCCGGGTTGCCTGATGCTGACGTTCTGCCCGCGACACTGGCTCCGGAGTTGCTGCAGGATCTCCTGCGTGGCGAGCTTGGCTTCAACGGGTTGGTCCTCACGGACGCTTCCCTGATGGTAGGCCTGACGCAGGCCATGAAGCGTCGCGACCTGGTGCCGGCCACCATCGCGGCCGGTTGCGATATGTTCCTGTTCTTCCGGAACCCGGATGAAGACTTCCAGTACATGCTGGATGGCTACAAGTCCGGCGTCATCTCCGAGTCCCGCCTCCAGGATGCACTTCGGCGGATTCTGGGCCTGAAGGCGAGCCTGGGACTGCACCTCGCTTCCCGGGAATCGTTGGTTCCTTCCGCGGATGCCCTCTCCGTCATCGGCAGTGAAGCTCATCGTGCAGTCGCGGCCGAGGTAGCTGACAAGACCGTCACCCTGGTGAAGGACACGGCCCACAACCTGCCCCTCACTCCCGAAACCCACAAGCGTATCCGGCTCTACGGCGTCTCGGGTGGCGCGGACTTTACCCGCGCCGATCCGTTGGGCTATCTGGACACCGTCCGGGAAGAGCTTGAAGCTGCAGGCTTCGAGGTCAGCGTGTTCAAGACCGCTGAGCAGCGCGAAGCAGCGGGGGATTCCGGCATGAACTTCATGCGGGTCCTTACCGAGGAAGCCACAGGCGACTACGCGGAGCGGTTCGACGCTGCTTTCGTGTTCGCCAACGTCAAGGGCTTTGCCCAGGAGGCGGCGATCCGCATCAAGTGGTCTTCGCCCATGGCTGCTGAAATTCCTTGGTACGCCACCGAGGTCCCCACCGTGTTCGTCTCCTTGAACCAGCCGAACCATCTGATCGACGTGCCCATGGTCAAGACCGCAATCCATGCGCACGCGGATTCGCTCGAAGCCATCCGGGCAACCATCCAGAAGATCCAGGGAAAGTCCGATTTCCAAGGTACGTTCAACCAGAACGTCTTCTGCGATTCGTTCGACACCCGCCTCTGATTCCCTGTTCCCAGCAGGGGAGAGTTCCTCGTGCCATCACGGAGGAACGCCTGAACCCGGTACCGCCCACAAGGGGGTGCCGGGTTTTTGGCATTCCGCGAAGAATCGGACGCCAATTGTGAACGCTAACAACGTTTCAAGTCAAGGGTTGGGTACCCGACAGTAGCTTGCAACCATTTCGTGATCTACAGCACTTGACCGACGGTATTGTTAGCGTTCACAATGGCAGTCGCACCACCTTGAAGTGGCATGTGCCGCCCCCAAGCCCACAGGCCCACCAAAGCGTTACCGTGCCGGACGCGCAGATGCTCCGGCTGCATCAGAGTTCGCGGCAATGCTGCCGCGGAAGGAGAGCAACGTGAGATTGAAGAAACTCCTGGGCGCCGTAGCGGTTGTCCTCACCTTGACCGTCGGAGCCACTGGCTGCGGCAGCCGTGGAGGCGGTGCCGAGGCCAGCAGCGCCGCGAAACCTGCCGATTCACTGGTGGGTATTTCGATGCCGACGCAGACGTCCGAACGCTGGATCGCTGACGGCGCCAACGTTGAGAAGTCCTTGAAGGACCTCGGCTACAAGACCGACCTTCAGTTCGCCAACGATGACATTCCCACCCAGGTTTCCCAGATCGAGAACATGCTGACGAAGGGTGCCAAGGCACTCATCATCGCCGCGATCGATGGCACCACCCTGACCGATGTCCTGGCCAAGGCCAAAGAGCAGAACGTCAAGGTCATCGCTTATGACCGCCTCATCAACGGAACGCCCAACGTCGACTACTACACCACCTTCGACAACTACACCGTTGGCGTCCAGCAGGCTACCTCCCTGCTGACCGGCCTGGGTCTTCTTGACGCAAGCGGCAAGAAAGTAGACGGCAAGGGCCCGTTCAACGTTGAGCTCTTCGCCGGCAGCCCTGACGACAACAACGCCAACTTCTTCTGGACCGGCGCCATGGACACACTCAAGCCCTACATGGACGCAGGCACGCTGAAGGTTCCCAGTGGCCAGACCAAGTTCGAACAGGCAGCCATCCTTCGCTGGCAGGCACCCGTAGCCCAGAAGCGCATGGAAGACATCCTCACCTCCGCCTACAGCTCAGGCACCAAGCTCAACGGTGTTCTGTCCCCTTATGACGGTCTGTCCATCGGCATCATCTCCGCACTGACCAGCACCGGCGGTTACTCCACCGGAAGCCTGCCGGTAGTGACGGGCCAGGACGCCGAGAAGGGCTCTGTGAAGTCCATCATCGCCGGTGAGCAGTACTCCACGATCTTCAAGGACACCCGCCAGCTCGGCGCGCAGGCCGTGAAGATGGTTGACGCGGTCCTCAAGGGAACCGAGCCGGAAACCAACGACACCAAGACCTACAACAACAAGGTCAAGGTTGTCCCGGCCTTCCTCCTGAAGTCCGTCATCATCACCAAGGACAACTTCCAGAAGGAACTCATCGACTCGGGTTACTACAAGGAATCTGACGTCAAGTAGCACCCTGCGTGGCTCCGCCGTCCAGCAGCACGGCGGAGCCACGCCTCCTCCAGAGCCTGTCGAGTCCTCGGCCCGGCCAAGTTTCAACCAGTCAGCGGGAATTGACGATGAACGTACCCATTCTTCAAATGCGAGGAATCACCAAGACTTTCCCCGGGGTGAAAGCCCTTCAGGACGTCACCCTGGACGTCAACAGAGGTGAAGTCCACGCCATCTGCGGTGAGAACGGCGCCGGGAAGTCCACCCTCATGAAAGTCCTGTCCGGCGTTTACGCCCACAACACTTTCGACGGCGACATCCTCTTCGAGAACGAACCCTGCGAATTCTCCAGCATCACGGACAGCGAGAAGCGCGGCATCGTGATCATCCACCAGGAGCTGGCTTTGAGCCCGTACCTGTCCATCGCAGAGAACATCTACCTCGGCAACGAGCTGGCCAACAACGGCTGGGTGGACTGGCGGAAAACGAACCTGGAAGCCGCAAAGCTACTGGCCCGGGTGGGCCTCAGCGAAAACCCGGTCACCCCCATCCAACACATCAGTGTCGGCAAGCAGCAGCTGGTTGAAATTGCCAAGGCGCTCTCCAAAGAGGTGAAGCTCCTTATCCTTGACGAGCCCACGGCGGCCCTGAACGATGAAGACTCGGACCACCTGCTGGACCTGATCCTGCACCTCAAGGGCCAGGGCGTCACCAGCATCATCATCAGCCACAAACTCAACGAGATCCGCAAAGTGGCAGACGCCGTCACCATCATCCGCGACGGCAAGTCGATCGAAACGCTGCGGCTCGACCAGGGCCAGATCACCCAGGAACGCATCATCCGCGGCATGGTGGGCCGTGACCTTGAAAGCCTGTACCCGGACCGGACTCCCACCATCGGTGAGGAAGTCCTCCGCATTGAAGACTGGACCGTCCAGCACCCACAGGACCACTCCCGCATGGTGGTCAACAACGCCAACCTCAATGTCCGCAAGGGCGAGGTTGTTGGCCTGGCAGGACTCATGGGAGCTGGCCGGACCGAGCTGGCCATGAGCGTCTTCGGCCGCACCTACGGCCGCGCCGTTTCAGGCAAGGTCTACAAGTACGGCAAGGAAATCAACACTTCCACGGTGTCCGACGCCATCGATAACGGGATCGCCTACGCCACCGAGGACCGGAAGCACTATGGCTTGAACCTGATCGAGGACATCAAGCGGAACATCTCCATGGCGTCCCTGGGCAAGCTGGCCAAACGAGGCTGGGTGGACGGCAACAAGGAGACCACGGTTGCCAACCAGTACCGGAAGAGCATGAACATCAAAGCACCTTCGGTTGCGGCCATCACGGGCAAGCTCTCGGGCGGCAACCAGCAGAAGGTGGTGCTGAGCAAATGGATGTTCTCGGACCCGGACGTCCTGATCCTGGACGAACCCACCCGCGGCATCGACGTGGGCGCCAAGTTCGAGATCTACACGATCATCGCCCAGCTCGCTGCGGCTGGGAAAGCCGTCATCGTGATCTCATCTGAGCTTCCGGAGCTCCTGGGCATCTGCGACAGGATCTACACACTGTCGGCAGGCCACATCACCGGCGAGGTCCCCATCGCCGAAGCCACCCAGGAAACCCTCATGCACTACATGACCAAAGAGAAGGAATAGCGAACATGTCCGCCCTACGAGAATCCCTTGGCTTCCTTACAAGCCGCCTCCGCCAGGTTGGCATCTTCGTCGCCCTGATCCTCATCGTCATCCTCTTCCAGGTCCTGACCAACGGCATCCTGCTGGAACCGCAAAATGTCACCAACCTGGTAGTACAGAACAGCTACATCCTGATCCTCGCCATCGGCATGGTCATGGTGATCATCGCAGGCCACATCGACCTTTCCGTTGGTTCCATTGCCGGCTTCATCGGTGCCGTTGCCGGCGTGATGATCGTGCACTGGGGCTGGGCGTGGTGGCTTGCCATCCCCGCTTGCCTCCTGGTGGGTGCACTGGTGGGAGCATGGCAGGGTTACTGGATCGCCTACGTGGGCATCCCGGCCTTCATCGTCACGCTTGCAGGCATGCTGATCTTCCGCGGCCTGACCCTGATCACCCTGAAGAACCAGCAGATCACCCCGTTCCCCAGCGAACTGCGCGCCCTGGGCGGTGGCTTCCTCCCGGACATTTCCGGCGGCACGTCCGTCCTTGAATGGCTGACGGTCATCCTGGGTGTTGGCGGCACGGCAGCCATCCTGTTCCAGGCCCTGAAGGAACGCCGGGTCCGCCGCAAGTTCAACCTGGAGAATGAGCCGATGGCCTGGTTCGCCGTCAAGAACGGGTTCATCGCAGTGCTGATGCTCATCATCACCTTCCTGCTGGCCAGCTACCGTGGAACCCCGATTGTCCTGATTGTCCTGGCCGTCCTGGTGATCCTCTACTCGGCGCTGATGAACAACAGCATTTTCGGCCGGCACACCTACGCAATCGGTGGCAACCTGCACGCTGCTGAACTCTCCGGCATCAAAACCAAGAAGGTCACCTTCCGCCTGTTCGTCAACATGGGCGTCCTGGCAGCACTGGCCGGCCTGGTCTTCACCGCACGTTTGAACTCGGCACAGCCAGCAGGCGGCACCGGCTTCGAGCTCGACTCCATCGCAGCTGCCTTCATCGGTGGCGCTGCGGTCCAGGGTGGTATTGGTACGGTGGCCGGTGCCATGATCGGTGGCCTGATCATGGGCGTCCTCAACAACGGCATGTCCATCCTGGGCCTTGGCACGGATTACCAGCAGCTCATCAAGGGCCTGGTGCTCCTGCTCGCCGTCGGCTTCGACATCTTCAACAAGAACCGGACCGGGGCCGGGGGAGGCTCCGGCATGGCCCGCCGCTTCAAGTGGAAGACCACACCGCCGGCCACCGAAGCCGCTCCGGCGGCCAAGGCCGAACCGGTCGGTGTCGACGCCAAATAGGCGCAGCATCCAGGTGGCCCGCGTTGCGTTCCGTGACAACTGAACGAAACGCGGGCCGTTCCTGCCCCTTCAACGCAGAAGCGAGGTGCGGATGTCTTCACATGCATCGCACGGCCGACCTCCCGTGATGGGCGACGTTGCCAGGATGGCCGGTGTCTCGCACCAAACCGTCTCCCGGGTCCTGAACAACCACCCGAACGTCAGCAGCAAAACCAAGGAGCGCGTGGAAACCGCCATCGAGCACCTTGGCTACCGCCGCAACACCGCCGCACGCAGCCTGGTGACCCGACGGTCCCGGACCATCGGAGTCCTGGCCTGCGAAACGGGCCAGTTCGGGCCAGCGAACACCCTCCTCGGAGTCGAGCAGGCCGGCAGGGAAGCGGGCTACTTCGTCAGCATCGCCAACCTCCGCGAAGTGACCAGCGAGAGCATCAACGACGCAATCGCACACTTCCGCAACCAAGCGGTGGACGGCATGGTCATCCTGGTCCCGCACCCCGACGTCCTCGCCGTCATGCGCGACGTTTCCGTGCCCGTCCCGATCGTCGCGGCCGGTTCCGGCGCGGGAACCGAGTTGGCTGGTGCTTCCCTGGATCAGCGCATGGGTGCCCGCCTCGCCGTCGAGCATCTGATCGGGCTGGGGCATCGGCGTATTGCGCACATCTCCGGACCGCCCCACTGGATCGACGCCGCCGAGCGCATCAAAGGATGGCAGGAAGCCCTGGGGGCTGCCGGCCTGGATGCCGACGTGCTCCTCCAAGGCGGATGGGACGCGGCCTCGGGCTACCGCGCAGGCCTGGCCCTGGTGGAACACCGCACGGTCACTGCCGTGTTCGTCGCCAACGACCAAATGGCGGTGGGTGTCCTCCGCGCAGTCCAGGAAGCCGGACTCCGGGTCCCCGGCGATATCAGTGTGGTGGGCTACGACGACCAGCCCGAGGCGGAGTACTTCATACCACCCCTCACCACCGTCAAGCAGGACTTCGAAGAACTCGGCAGGCGATGCATGGAAGCTGTGTTGGAACAGCTCGGCGGAGAAAGCGGCAGCGAAGCGCAAATCGTCAGCCCCCGGCTGGTAGTCCGCTCCACCACGGCTGCCCCCACCCCAGACACGGAGCCGGGCCCCGACGACGGCCCCGCTCCGTCCCCACTAAACTAGGACCCATGACTTCCACGCCTGACACTGCCGCTGCCCGTGCCCGCCTTCTTGAACTCATCAAAGAGCTGGCGGTTGTCCGCGGCAAAGTGATCCTTTCCAGCGGAAAGGAAGCCGACTACTACATCGACCTGCGCCGCATCACCCTCCACCACGAAGCCTCCAAGCTGGTGGGACAGGTCATCTTGGCAATGATCGACGACGCCGGCGTTTCAGTTGAGTGCGCTGGCGGGCTCACCATGGGTGCCGACCCCGTCGGTACCGCCGTCATGCACGCCGCCGCAGACGCCGGCCGCGCAGTGGACGCCTTCGTTGTCCGCAAGGCACAGAAGTCCTATGGCATGGGTCGCCAGGTGGAAGGCCCCTCGGTGGAGGGACGCAACGTTGTTGTCCTCGAAGACACCTCCACCACGGGCGGGTCCGCGCTGACCGCCGTCGAAGGTGTCCGCAAAGCAGGCGGCAACGTCGTGGCCGTCGCCGTTATTGTGGACCGCAACACTGGTGCCAAGGAGAAAATCGAAGCCGAAACCGGCGTCCCGTACCTCTTCGCTTTCGGCAAGGACGAGCTCGGCCTCGACTAAAGAATATTGGTGCGGCCGATGCCTTTGTAGGGGCATCTTAAGGGCATTGGCTGTCCACAATCCACGGGGCTGCAAGGCGGCCCCGCGAAGCCTATGCTTGCTGCGTGGACGTTCAAGTAGGGAAGCTCCCGGCGCCGCCGGAGGTGAACGAAGACCTCCCGACGCCGGTGGCTCCGCAGCCGGAGAAAGTTGAGGATCCGGGCTCCTGGGCCCGGATCCTGCCTTACGCTGCCAGGCTCAAGAAGACGTCCCGGCGAAACTTCCTTGTGACGGCCGGGGTGTCCGCCGCGCTCGCCGGGGACATGCTTTTTACCCGCCATGTGCAGGCTGAGCGCCGCGCCACCAAGATCCTCCGCGTCCCCGATTCCTACTCGGACCTGTACTTTCCGAAGGCCAGCTGGATCCTCTTCCCTGGGTACAAGACCAGTTGGGAAGAGGCCCAATGGATCCTCAACTCGCTCCGCCCCGCGCTGCACCAGCGCGGCCGGCTCGCGGCGATCGGGTACTCCAACCTGGGACTGGATGTGGACGAAATCGTCCGCGAACTCATCCTCCATGTCCGCGAACTCGGTCTGGAGAAGCTGTACTTTTATGGCCACAGTTTCGGCGGCATGCTCGCAACCCAGGTTGCCGCCCGGCTGCTGGAGCTCCACGGTGTGGAAACCCAACTGATCGTTCTTGACTCGAGCCCGTTCAGCCGTGCCGACGTGCTGGACCAGAGTTGGTTCGACGGCGTGGTGTTCCTTTACGAGAATGGTTTCCGCATTCCGTCAGTCTTGCGGGGTGGCTACGAACTGGGGGAACGCGTGGCCCACAAGGATGAACGGACCTGGCGGCAGATCCTGGACCAAACCATGGAACAGTTGTCGCCGATCGCGCCGTCCAGCGTTCTCATCCAGACGGAGTCGGCCTATATTTACCACTTTGACGGGCTGCGGCTCGCGGGCAAGATCGGGGGGACCCGGATGGCTTTCATGGGCAACTCCGACGACGGCACCGTGAACTACGAGACGGCCCGTGCTGGCTGGAGCAAAGTCTTCGGAGCCAACATGGCCCTGCCCACGCTCAGCACCGAGGGTGCACGGCCTGCGCACGCCAGCCCGCAATGGAACGGCGGCCTGTACCGGCCGTTGCTGGAAAAAGTCCAGAATGAACTCGATCCGCTGCCTCCGGAACCCGAGATACCGTCCTACAAGGAACCGAACGGCAAGGTCGTCAGGCCCGTCTAGCCGTTAGCGGCCGTCCCTGAGCGCCTGAACCTCGACTTTGGTGAGGCCCGCCTGTTCCAGGAAACGGTGGACATCTCCGAATTCGTGCGTGAAGCCCGCGAGGAAATGCCGTATCGCGGCTTCCGGGCTCTGCAGGATCATGAGGTCCGGGCTGAAATAACTGGAGGGTGTCGAGGGCACGCTCAGACGCCACGTTTCGGCCATGATTTCCAGGACCCCGGGAAGGTTGGCGGTGGTTGCCGTGTAGTCCGCCACCACCTGGTCCTCGGTGCCACCCGTTGCGAGGAGCCCAATGGCCGACACCACTCCTGTCCTGTCCTTACCCAACGAGCAATGCACCAGGGTGCGCTTGCCGCGGGCTACCGGCCGCAGGGCATCCGCTACCCACTCCGGCCGCAACCGGACCCAGCCCAGATACAGCTCCCCAAGGTCCTCGGCCGTTTCAACAGCCTGCAGCGACCCGGCCACGGCATTGGGGTCGAGCGGATTGTTGATGAGCTCGACGTCGGGCGGGACGACGGCGGCTAGCCCACCGCCGTCGTCTGGCCCGGCCACATCCGGCGACGTGATGCTGCCCGAAGCAGTTCCGGCATCACCCACCAGCCATGGAACCAAGGAGCGCTCAAGCTCACTGCGCAGGTCCACTATGGCTTGGATGCCGTGCTCCGCCAGGAAACCGGACGTCGCTGCGGCATCCAGCCCGAACGGCTGGCTCCCCCTGAGTATCCGGCCGCCGGCCAAAGGACGCAGGTTGAGCACAGCCATGGTTGTTGTCCTTACTTAGATTTGGCTCTTGAGATCGGCCACGGAGTCCAGGATCTGGTTGGGCCGGAATGGGAAGGACACGATTTCCTCGCGCTGGGTGATGCCGCTAAGCACCAGGACCGTGTGAAGGCCCGCTTCCATGCCCGCAACGATGTCCGTGTCCATGCGGTCACCGATCATTGCGGTTGTCTCAGAGTGTGCGTCGATCTGGTTCATCGCCGAGCGAAACATCATGGGGTTGGGCTTGCCCACAATGTACGGTTCACGCCCGGTGGCCTTGGTGATCATTGCCGCGATGGCACCCGTTGCCGGCATGGGGCCGTCCTTGGAGGGGCCCGTAGCGTCCGGGTTGGTCGCAATGAAGCGGGCGCCGGCCAGGATGTGGCGAACAGCCATGGTGATCGCTTCGAAGGAGTAGGTGCGGGTCTCGCCGAGGACCACGAAATCGGGATCGGTATCGGTGAGGATGAACCCGGCCTCATGAAGCGCGGTAGTAAGGCCGGCCTCGCCGATGGTGTATGCGCGATTGCCTGAGTCGGATGACTGGACCTGGTCCTTGAGGAACTGGGCTGTGGCCAAGGCCGATGTCCAGATGTTTTCCTCCGGTACTTCAAGCCCCGATGCCCGGAGACGGGCTGCGAGGTCGCGCGGGGTGAAGATGGAGTTGTTGGTCAGGACCAGGAACCGCTTGGAGGTATCGACCCAGCGCTGGATGAGTTCAGCTGCGCCGGGAATCGCCTGGTTCTCATGGACCAGGACACCATCCATGTCCGTGAGCCAGCATTCGATCTCGTGACCGTTCCGGTAAACCGACGTGGACGTGTGGGGCGTGGATTCTTCTGCCATATTTGCCTCCGGCTGGGGTTGTTCCTGCACTGCGTCCCAGTCTTCCATCAATCCGGCAGACAGACATCCCGGGTTGCCGCGTATGTGGATAGTTCTACCCATGTGGAAAAGGGCCTTGACTTGTGCCGCGCGCCCACGACTGAACTACGCTTGGGTGCGGCGCAGGCGTGCTGCCACCGTGGGTCGGGGGATCGACACGGCGGATCCAGGATGCCGCCAGCGCTACAGCAGGTCCCCTTTTACCGCATTGTCCATCGGTTCCCAGTACACAGCCGGTGTCCCACAGCATCTGAAAGGGCCAGCCATGAGCAACGACAACGGGGCACCCCAGCCTCCCTACAACCCCAACGGCGTCCCGCAGCCGCGCTACGGATCGGGCCAGGAGCCCTACCGCCAGTACCAGCCGGGGCAAACCCAGCCGATCTACCAGCCGGAAGAACAGCAGCCGGGCCAGCCGCAGCAGCCACCGACCCAGGCTTTCCCCACGCAGCAGTACCCAGCGCAGCCGGGCAACCCCACCCAGCAGTACCCAGCGCAGGCGTTTCCCGCACAGCCCGGATACTCGGGGCAGCCGGACAACCCCGGCGGACCCCACCAAGGCCCCGGCGACCACAACAAGAAGTCCCTGTTCCTCATCCTCGGCGGGGTCGCCGTCGTCGTTATCATCGCCCTGGTGGTTGCGTTCACGTGGCTCATTCCGTCGATGACCAAGCCGGTCGCTGAGAACACTCCGGCGCCCTTAGCGACCTCATCCAACGAGGCCTCGGAAGCGGCGGCCGAGCCGTCCGCGGAAGCTGAGCCGTCCGGTGACGCGTCGGCGTCCACCGACATGCCTGCCGGTGCCATCCCGCTGCCCGCAGTCTGGGAGCAGCTCGCCGGACCTTCGAACGTCCCGGCCGACGGCGATCCGCTGTTCAGCAAGTGGGTCACTGGCGAATCCTCCTTCCAGTATCTGGCCGAATGGACGCACGACGAATCTTTCGGCATCACCAAGGACCCCACCACAGGTGAAGAGATCCAGAAGAGGGCCCAAGGCACCGTGGAGACCGATGCCGACGGAATCGCGCTCGCCTACGCGTTCTTCGCGGAGTCGGAGGAAGGCAAGTTCGGGAAGAACCCTGAGGACGTCAAGAAGGCAATCAAGGACATCGAAGCCCGCTACAAGAACATGACCGCCACGGAGTTGCCGCAGAACCTGGTGGGCCACAAGTGCGCGTCAGACTTCAAGACCAGCATGCCGGAGGCGCGCGAGTTCCGCCGAGGCGCCGCAGTCGTGGTGGGCTTCACCTGCAACAACGCCCGCGGCGAAGCGATCCAGGCCGTGAACCTGTTTTCGGTGACCCCTTGGGGCACCCCGCAGATGCTGGGTGTCAGCGGACACAAGGAATACTGGGATGCCCACCCGGGACTGTTCGAGCAGCTGGCCAACTCGTACCGCATCAACAAGTGGAAGATGGGCTAGGTCCGGCCAAGCACCAACACGGGCAGGGCTAAAGTTGAGGGGTGACTGACCTTCCCCCCAACACTGCCCTGCCCGCCCCTGCCGAGGACCTGACCGGGACGACGCATGACGGCGAGGCAGAAGCGAAACCCGAGGTCGGCGTCGGGCCTTGGGAAGGTGAGCTGCCCGAAGGTGAGCACTGGGACCCGGACCTTTTGAGGGACGGCGACCGCCGCAACGTGGTGGACCAGTACCGTTACTGGAAGCACGAGGCAATCGTGACCGACCTCGATTCCAAGCGCCACGAATTCCACATCGCCATTGAGAACTGGCAGCACGACCTCAACATCGGCACCGTGGTGCGGACCGCCAACGCGTTCCTCGCCAAAGAGGTCCACATCATCGGACGACGGCGGTGGAACCGCCGCGGGGCCATGGTCACCGATCGCTACCAGCACGTCCGCCACCACCCCACCGTTGAGGATTTTGTCCAGTGGGCTGAGGGGGAGGGGCTGGCGGTGATCGGCATCGACATCTTCCCGGATTCCGTGCCGCTGGAAACCTATGACCTCCCAAAGAAGTGCGTCCTGGTGTTCGGACAAGAGGGCCCAGGCCTCACCCCCGAGGTGCACGACGCCGCCGTCGCAACCCTGTCCATTGAGCAGTTCGGGTCCACACGTTCCATGAATGCGGCGTCGGCCGCGGCGATCGCCATGCACGCCTGGGTCCGCCGGCACGTTTTCCAGCAGCCCGTGTCCTGACCAACTCGGCGGAAGTGTTAAGGGCCCCAGTGACCGGAAACACGGCGTCCCGGCGGATATCGCTAGGATGGTGCTAGCCGTAAGCGGTCTACTCCAGGGCTACCCGCCCACAGACGAATTCAGCATAGGAGTCACCATGCCCATTGCAACCCCAGAGATTTACTCCGAGATGATCGACCGTGCGAAGGCTGGCGGTTTCGCTTTCCCCGCGGTGAATGTGACGTCGTCGCAGACTCTGAACGCTGCGATCCGCGGTTTCGCCGAGGCCGAGTCGGACGGCATCATCCAGGTTTCCACCGGTGGCGCAGCGTACTGGTCCGGTGCTTCGGTCAAGGACATGGTGGCCGGTTCGCTGGGTTTCGCCGCGTTCGCCCGTGAAGTTGCCAAGAACTACAACGTCAACATTGCCCTGCACACGGACCACTGCCCGCAGGATAAGCTGGCGGACTTTGTCCTGCCGTTGCTGTCCGCGTCCGAGGAAGCCGTGAAGGCCGGCAAGGACCCGATCTTCAACTCGCACATGTGGGACGGCTCGCACGAGACCCTGGAAGATAACCTGCGCATCGGCCGTGAACTGCTGCAGCGCGCGGCTGCTGCGAAGATCATCCTCGAGGTTGAAATCGGCACCGTCGGTGGCGAGGAAGACGGCGTGGAGAACGAGATCAACGAGAAGCTTTACACCACCACCGAGGACGCCCTGGCCACGATCGAGGCCCTCGGTGCCGGGGAGAACGGCCGTTACCTGACCGCGTTGACGTTCGGTAACGTGCATGGTGTGTACAAGCCGGGCAATGTGAAGCTTCGCCCGGAACTGCTCAAGCAGATCCAGGCCGAGGTGGGTGCGAAGATCGGCAAGGAAAACCCGTTCGACCTCGTCTTCCACGGCGGTTCGGGTTCTACGGAGCAGGAAATCGCTGACGCTGTTTCCTATGGTGTGATCAAGATGAACATCGACACCGATACCCAGTACGCGTTCACCCGCCCGGTGGCCGGACACATGTTCTCCAACTACGACGGCGTCCTGAAAGTCGACGGCGAAATGGGCAACAAGAAGACCTACGACCCCCGCGTGTGGGGTGCTTCGGCCGAAGCAGGCATGGCCGCACGCATCGTCGAAGCCGCCCAGCAGCTCGGATCCGTCGGCAAGACCTTCTAATGTCCGACGAATTCCGCAAGAACCTAATGGGGCCGGAGCCCACGCTCCTGCCCGCTGAAAACGAGATCTACCAGCACCTGGCCCTCGGCAAGGAAGCACTGGACCTCGTAGCGCAGAACCCGACGTCCTCACTTTTGTGGGCGATCCTCGCCGAGGAAGCCTGGGCGGAAGGCCGGACCATCGAGTCCTACGCCTACGCCCGCGTCGGCTACCACCGCGGCCTGGACTCCCTGCGCCGCAACGGCTGGCGCGGCGTTGGACCCATCCCGTGGGAGCACGAGCCCAACCAGGGCTTCCTGCGTGCTCTCTACGCATTGGGCCGTGCAGCGTCGGCGATCGGCGAAGCTGAAGAGCCCGAGCGGATCGAGAAGTTCCTGAACGACTCTGACCCGAAGGCCAAGGCAGCGATCGAAGCCCGCTAAATCGGACGCAAGCAAGAAACGACGACGGCGGCCCTCACCAAAAGGTGGGGGCCGCCGTCGTGTGTGTTGTGTGGCCCGGTCTGCTTGCTGAACCGGGAGTTTAGGGCGCAGAGCGGGCCCCGCAACGAAAGTGTGTGTGTTGTGTGGCCCGGTCTGCTTGCTGAACCGGGAGTTTAGGGCGCAGAGCGGGCCCCGCAACGAAAGTGTGTGTGTTGTGAGGCCCGGTCTGCTTGCTGAACCGGGAGTTCAAGGCGCAGAGCGGGCCCCGCAACGAAAGGGGTGACTAGGCCTTGCGCGGGATACCCGTGCGGGCCATCGCCTCGGCGTACGCACCGTGGATGGCGTCCAGGTATTCCTGCTGGCGTGCCGGGGTACCGGCGAAGGAGCGGCCACCGAGGGAACGGACCTTGAAAGTCTTGAAGCCGCGGCGGGCGATGCTGGCCGGTGCGGCCTTCATGAGCTGGTCGGCGAGGCGGTGGGCCTCGTTGCCGTGTGCCACCAGCGCGGAGGTGCGGGGCAGGAGCTGGAGAAGGCGCAGCAAGGGCTTGAGGCCCTCGGTGATGTTTGCCGGAGTGAGCTTGCCGGGTTCCTCGTTGGGCTCGATCCAGGGGTACGCGTTCCACGGGATCATGAGCTCGGGACGGAGCCCCAGCTGCCACTGCATGCCCAGCATGCGGGTGGTTGCTTCGGCGTCACCCGGTGTGATGAAGCCCTCGCCCGAGGTGGTGCGCTGATTGGAGAAAAGGCTGACGATGCGGCAGTCGTCCATGCTGTGGGCGGGGTCGATGTAGAGGACCTCGCTGCCTGGCTTCTGTTCCTTGATGGAGTCGCACAGCTCGTTGACCTCAGCGATGTGGGGTTCGTAGCGGCGGTTCCAGAGGAGTTCTTCGGGTGATTCAGTCGCCAGGTCTTGCATCAGGGGTTGTGTCTCCTAGGTGTTACAGCGCACCAGTCCGAGCGGCCGCGGGCATGCCGCAGCAAAATCTCAGGGGGTGCTGTTGGGGGCTAACTAACCTTACCGGACTAAGCGGGTGAACGGGGCCCGCTCCGGCGCGCCTCCAAATGCGACACGGCGTGTTGCCCTGGAAACGTGTCGGGCGTCTCGACAGCTGGATTAACCCTTAAGTGCAGGTCACCGCCTCCGTCACCGGGCTGAGTGGATCATGGGTTCGAAGAGGCAGCCATGTTGATACCCGTCGACGCCGACATTGATCTTGGGGGAACCATGTTCGCACAGGAAACAACCACAGCCGAAGCCAGCCAGCGCCTCCGTAAAGCGCCGAAAATCAGGGCGATCCTGGCCGGTGGATTGGTCCTCGGAGTGGGCGCGGCCATCACCTTGGCAGCCTGGAATGACTCCGAATTTGCCCAAGGCACCTTCACCGCGGGTGCTTTCAACCTTGAGGGCAGCACGGACGGATCCGATTTCGGCGAGAACCCGGTGACCGCGCCGGCGACGCTCGGCTTCACCGCGAACACTGCCAACATGGCTCCCGGCGACGTTGTCACGGCACCCTTCGCCGTCCGGCTGGACAGCACCACAACCAGCGACGCCACAGTTACCGTGTCCACGGAAACCTCCACAGGCGGCCTCGTGGGCCTCACCTACGCCTTGACGCAGTCGACGGCGTTCGGCTGCGGCCAAGCGGTGACAGCCACGTTGGTTCCGGCCGGCCAATCATTGGGTACGACGCCGGGCAGCGTCACCTTTGCGTTGACCCAAGGAGCCGGGACTGACCCTGGCGCACCGGTCAACCTATGCTTCCGGATCACGGCCGATCAGGACCTGGTCCAATCCCAAACCGGGAGCACCACCTGGGAATTCGCGGCGCAATCGCAGTGATCCATGGGTCGCCGACAAGCCGCAAGCAAGCCCAGCGCAGCTTACCTCCGCCTGCGTGCGCTCCTCGCAGGGGCATTGGTGCTGGGAGTGGGCAGCTCCGTGACGCTGGCCTCCTGGACTGACAGCGACTTCGCTGCCGGTTCCTTCGGCGCGAGCGTATTCCAAACGGAATCCAATGCCTCCAAGCCATACGACGTCCAGGGCGCGTGGAGTGCCAACGACATCTCCCCGGGAGCCACGCTGGTTTTCACCGCATCCGCCATGAGCCCCGGAACGGTGGTTTACGCACCGTTCGCCATCCGGACCAAGGCCGCGTCGGTTGCCGGCGAAGTGGTGCTCGGAACGCCTGCCGTGACCAGCAGCGGGACGGGGAACGCGGACTTGGGGGCCGCCCTTCGCTACCGCGTAATCCGTTCGGCCACGTGCCAGGCGTCGTCCTTCACGGGAACGCCCACCTTTGTGGTGGGCAGCGACGGGGCCAAGCCGTTCACGCAGGGGCAAGCGGCCGGCGTCGTGAATTCCTTGGCGGCCGCCACCGCCACCCTCCCCGGTGCGCCGACGCAATTCTGCTTTGAAGTGACGCTGCCCGCGGGTGCCAACAACGCCCTTCAAGGCCAGACAGCCACGGCCATCTGGCACTTCACCTCAACGTCCAGCTCATGAGCCGCCACCCGTACCGGAGCCGACTGCGGGAAGCCGTGCTGAATGTCGCGGCCGCTGGGGGTGCTGTCTGCATTCTCGCGGTGGTCTGTGCGCTGCTGTTCAACATCACCCTGATCATGTTCAAGACAGGATCCATGGCGCCGACCATCCCGGCTGGTTCCGTTGCCGTGGTGCGGGAGATCCCCGCAGGCGAGATCAACGTTGGCGATGTTGTGACGGTGGACAGGCCCGGGAAGCTGCCCATTACCCACCGGGTCCAGAGCGTGGCTCCCGCCGGAGGGAACGCGCAGGCCATCACCATGAAGGGCGATGCCAATTCCGAGCCCGATCCAGCGCCGTATGTGGTGGAACGTGTCCGTCTGGTTCTTTGGTCGGTGCCCGGGCTGGCGCGCCCCGTGGCCGCGGCCGCCAACCCGGTGGTTCTCGGTGCCACCACCGTTGCTGTGTCGGCTTTGGTGACGTGGGTACTGTGGCCGCGGGATGTGCGGCGCAGAAGCGGTCAGCATGTTGCGGCGTAGTGTGGTTTTGCTGTCCGTGCTGGCGGGCGCGTGCCTGTTGGGACCGGCTCCCGCGGTTGCGGATGGCGGGCCTTCCGGCTGGTTGGAGCTCGACGCCGGTCCCGCTGGGCAGGGGCATCGTCTCACCCCGGGCGGGAGCGCGGATTGGGAAGTCGATGTCCGGGTCCGTGGCGAGCCCGCGAAATCACTCCACCTCGGGCTGCAATCCGAGCCGGCGCTGACCGGTTCGCTGCGGGATTACCTGACCGTAGGGCTTCGTTCCTGCACCCTGCAATGGGCTGGGAGCACCTGCTCCGGTGCCCAACGCGTCCTGATGGAACCCGCAGCGCTGGCCACCGCGGAGGGTGTGCGGGTGGACCTCATGGACCCCGGGAGCCTGGAGGCTGCAAGCGCCCATGTCCTGGTGACCGCAACCTTGGCCAAGGACGCGCCCCGGGACGTCCAGGGCAGCAGGACGCACATCGTCGTGGGCGTCCACGGTTCCGGGGACGACGCAGATGGAGCTGGCGCCGGGGGCGGCCCGGGCGGGAACGCCGGAAACGGGACCCCTCCCGGAATGCCAACCCGACCGCCGTCGGGCGTCCTGGCCGACACCGGAGCCCGGCTGGGCGGGTTCGCAATCCTGGCGTTGGTGGCGGTAGCCGCGGGATTCGGGCTTGCCCGGGTGCGGGGTGCCGCAGAATGAACCTGTTCTTGAAGACCCGGGCGGCGTTCCTGCTTGCTGCGCCGCTCGCCGTAGTGCTGGTGGTGTCCAACCCGCCTGCCGCGACGGAAGCGGCGTGGCAGCAGGAGACGTACGGAACGGGAACGTTCGGCACCATCACCATCCCCGCCCCTACCTTGAACGGCACGTGCACCTACAACCCGGGCATCGCGGGCCTTGGCGCCTATGTGCGGATTTTTTGGAAACCGCCGGCGGGCTACACCCTGGCCAATGCCGAGATGCAGGCCTCCACCAGTGGATTGGGTTCCTTGCTTGCGCCGCTGACGGGCTTCTCCATCACCTCCAGCACCACGGGGTCGGCGGCCGCCGGTTACGTCACGGACGTTCCGGTCAATCTCCTGGGCGGCCTCCTGGGCCTTGGGACAGAGCTCCAGCTGGCAATCGTCGTCCGGGATCCCGTGAATCTTTGGGTGTCCAAGCCGGCGTCCGTGGCAACGAACGCGGGGCCCATCGCCGGGTTGGGCGCCAGCTGCCGGAACCTCCCGCCGGGTACCTGACCACGTGCGGCGCCGCCGCGCACAAAACTTCACCCGACCGCCGTCGAACGTTCCTTGACACCAGACTTTCAGGCCGCATCCGCTAAACTTGGCTGGTAAGAGCCCCGAACTCTTGCGTTGGTCACCGCCCGCGGTGGGCTGCACCGGTTATGTCGGGGCATTCTCATGTACGGCGCCAGGCCCCGGTCATCCCGCTGGGGTCAGCCCGAAAGAATGGGGGAGGATCCCATGCCCGCTATCGTGATCGTCGGAGCCCAGTGGGGCGACGAAGGCAAAGGCAAAGCAACCGATCTGCTCGGTGGCCGCGTTGACTACGTGGTCAAGCCCAACGGCGGTAACAACGCCGGGCACACCGTGGTTGTTGGCGGTGAGAAGTATGAGCTGAAGCTCCTTCCCGCGGGCATCCTGAGCCCCAACGCAATTCCCATTATTGGCAACGGCTGCGTGGTGAACCTGGAGGCACTGTTCCAGGAAATCGACGGCCTTGAGGCCCGCGGCGCGGACACGTCCCGCCTGCGCGTTTCGGCCAACGCCCACCTCGTTGCGCCCTACCACCAGGTGCTGGACAAGGTGACCGAACGCTTCCTCGGCAGCCGTGCGATCGGCACCACCGGCCGCGGCATCGGGCCGGCGTACATGGACAAGGTGGCCCGCCTGGGTATCCGCGTCCAGGATGTTTTCGACGAGTCCATCCTCCGCCAGAAGGTGGAAGGATCGCTGCGCCAGAAGAACGAACTGCTGGTCAAGGTGTACAACCGCCGCGACATCATCGCGGACGAGATCGTGGAGTACTTCCTGTCCTTCGCCGAGCGCCTGCGCCCGCTGGTCATCGACAGCACACTGGTCCTCAACAACGCGCTGGACGAGGGCAAGGTTGTGCTCATGGAAGGCGGCCAGGCCACATTCCTGGACGTTGACCACGGCACCTACCCGTTCGTGACCTCGTCCAACCCCACGGCAGGCGGCGCCTCCGTTGGCTCGGGCATCGGGCCCACCCGCATCTCACGCTCGATCGGCATCATCAAGGCCTACACCACCCGTGTTGGCGCTGGCCCGTTCCCCACCGAGCTCTTCGATGAGATGGGCGTTTACCTGCAGAAGACCGGCGGCGAATTCGGTGTGAACACCGGCCGTCCCCGCCGCTGCGGCTGGTACGACGCCGTACTGGCCCGCCACGCTTCCCGCGTCAACGGTTTCACGGACTACTTCGTCACCAAGCTGGACGTGCTCACGGGCATCGAGCAGATCCCCGTTTGTGTTGCCTACGACGTCGACGGCGTGCGCCACGACGAGATGCCCATGACCCAGACCGAGTTCCACCACGCAGTGCCGATCTTCGAGTACTTCGATGGCTGGACCGAGGACATCACCGGCGCCCGCACCCTGGAAGACCTGCCCGAGAATGCCCGCAACTACGTGCTGGCACTGGAGAAGCTTTCCGGTACGCGCTTCTCCGCCATCGGCGTTGGCCCGGACCGCGACCAGACGATTGTTGTTCACGACCTGATCAACGACTGATTGCTGCAGCAGGCCAGGGATCCTGCTGAAGCGAAAGCGTCGGCAGGATCAGCCGGCCGGCGGGGACTCCCGAAGCGCCAAGGTGGTCTCAAGTCCTGAAGACCTCACCGTCAAAAGGAACGCAGGGCCCAAGCCCGCAGTCGGGTGGCCGTCCGGCGCATCGTCGGCCGCGAGCATAGGGTTTTCGGCGACGGGTACTGGTTGCCAACTGGCTTTTTGCATGGCGGAGTCAGTATGCCTCGATATGGGCGCGGACCAGGCTGCCGTCCTCGCTCAGCCAACCTTTGCCGGCGGCGTAGACAAGCATGTTGGCAAAGCGGTAGTTCCACCCCATGCCGATCCGGCCGGCGGATTCGTTGCGTATCCAATCCACCGACACCAGGACATCTCCCTTGTCCAACCGTCCTGCGGTGGTGGTTTTGAGCAATCCGGGCAGGTTTTCCCGGGCGTCTTCGGACAACAGGACTTTGAAGCTTGTGCAGTCATCGGGTTCGTCCAAAGCTACGGATCCAGGGCTGACGCGAACGTGCACGGCAGTTCCTTTCGGTCGACATTATGTGGTTGTTTCCACTATGCCGAGGCGCAGGAAGTGTCAGGAAGACGAGCTTTTGGATAGCCGGTATCGCTGGCAGTTATGCCGCGTCCGTGGGGTCCTGCGTGGTGTCCATCAGATATGAAGCAACCATGCCTGCGAGCTTCTCCGAAATTTCGGGCCACTCGAACTTTCCGCTGCCCTCCATGGTGCTGCCCAAGCCAAGCCTACGGGCAATGACGCTGTAGGAAACGTTGAAGCACCAGTCGATTTCGTCCTGCCCAAGGTAGCCACCCTGCCAGGAGCGCAGCACTTTGGCGAAGTTCTCGGCAAGGACAGCGTGGGAGGCCGCCCCGCGTCGGGAAATGGTTTCATCGTTGGTGGCCCTAAGCATGAAGGGCCGGAGGATATCGGCATACTGCCGGAGGACCTCGATGGTCTTGTCCATGGCCTCGCGGACTATGGCTTGGAGTCCGTCCCCAGGGCGGGATGGCAATGACTCAAACAGGTAGTTGGACACGGCATCGATGTCATCCATCTTGCGGCCGTGGGCCACGCTGACCAAGTCATCTTTGCCTTCAAAGCGGGCGTAGATGGAGCCTATGGACACACCCGAACGGGCGCTGACATCGGCCAAGGTGAATTCGTCGTTACCGCGCTCTTCCAGCAGGGCCAGGGCCGCCTCGATCGTCTTTTCAAACGACTGGCGGCTCCTGGCCTGCTTTGGTTCGCGGGACTTGGTCTCCGGAAGGGTCACACTGTGATCCTACAGAGCATTCCTTCGGCGGAAGCGTTCCGGGACACCCGGACCTCCCATTCGCCGGACGGGACAACCCAGGCCGACACAGAGGAGTCCCAGCGCCTGAAGTTCAAGGGCTCCAGTGCGATGTCCACCTCACGGCTTTCCCCGGCGTCGAGAGTGATACCCGCGAATCCGGCCATCCGGAAGTCAGCCTCATGCGGCGCCCTGAGATACACCTGGACAACGTCCCGGCCCCCGGAGGCACCGGTGTTGGTGATTGTTGCCTGAACCGAGCCTCCGCGCAGCCCCTCCGCGGGCTCACCCTTACCGGCCGAACCGGCATGGGCACTGGCGTCCACCAGTTCAAAGGTTGTATAGCCAAGCCCGTATCCGAAGGGGTAGCGGGGCTGCTGTTGCGCGGTGTGGAAGTGCCGGTATCCCATGGGCTCGCTGGCCGCGTAGTCCAGCGTGAGGTCGGCATCCAGTCCGGTTCCCCAGCCCGGAATGTCTTCGTCCCGCCGCGGAAAGGACACCGGCAGCCGGCCGGAAGGAGACCTGCTGCCGCTCAGGACCGCAGCCAACGCCGGGCCGAACTCCTGTCCGGGGAACCATGCCATCAGCACTGCCTTGACCTTGTCCACCCATGGCAGCAGCACCGCGCGGGAGGCATTGACCACCACAATGGTCTCGGCCGCGACGCCGGCAACAGCGTCAACCAAGCGGTCGTCCGATGGGTCAAGTGCCGCCGTCGTGCGGTCCGCACTTTCACGCGACGAACCTTGCTGGTCGCCGACAACAACCACCACAGCGTCAGCCCGCGCTGCCAGCTCAACCGCGGCAGACAACGGATCGGTGACTTGCTCCGGCGTGGCTACGGCGGTGATCGCCTGTACACGTCCCGGCTGGAACGCCATATCGATCACCAGTTCCACCGTCCCCGCAGGCAGGTCCAGGGCGATTTCCTGGGTGTCGGCCCGCGCCACTACCCCCATGACGTCATCCGGCGCTGGGGGAGGAACAACCAGCACCTCGCGGCCATCAATCCGGAGGGAAGTCACGCCAGTCCCGCCCGCACCCACTGCCCAGCGGGCCGGGGCGGGAAGGTGGACATGCGCGGTGATGCGTGCCCGGCCCGGAACGCCCGCGCCCAGTCCCGGCACCGGGCCGAACCAGACGAACGCAGAGGATTGGCGGACTTCGCTGTACAAAACCTCTTCACCGTCCGCCGGCAGGACTTCCAGAAGGACACCCGGTGTTCCGTTCGGTGCCTTGCTTCCAAGTTCCGTTAGGGACAAAGCCGACGCCGGTGCAGCACCGGGTTCGTAGAGAACTTCGACGCCGGGACCAGCCGCCGCTCGGATGGCGTCCAGGGGCGTGACTACCTCGCCCTCCGGACGAACCGTGGCGAAAGTTCCGCCTTGGAAGCACGGCTTGTGCGCGTTGTGTCCCAGCACTGCCAGCGTCTTGACCGCAGACACGTCCAACGGCAGGATGGCGTCCTTGTTCTCCAACAGCACGAACGACTGGGCGGCTGCCTCGCGGAGTACCTCCCGCTGCTCCTCCTGGTTGCGAAGGCGGGCAGGCGCCGGAGGGGTGGTTCCGGTGCGTCGGCCGGTTCGGTCAGCAAGACGGGTAATGCGTTCCACCGCATCATCCAGGCGCTCGGGTGCCACCGCACCGGAGGCCACAGCCTCGGCAAAGCGTGCGCCAAGGTAGGTAGCAGGACCGGGCATTTCCAGGTCCAACCCGGCAGTGGCTGCCGCAACAGTGTCATCCACGCCGTACCAGTCGGACACCACCACGCCGTCGTACAACCACTCGTCCTTCAGGACGCTGATAAGGTCCGCGTTCTGGGAGCAGTGGGTGCCATTGACGCGGTTGTAGGCCATCATCAACATCCACGGGTTGGCAGCGCGGATCGCTACCTCAAACGGCAACAGGTACGTCTCCCGCAAGGTGGCTTGCTCCACGCTGGAGTTCATCCGGCGTCGTTCTGTTTCGGTGTCATTGGCAACAACGTGCTTGGTGCAGGAACCAACGCCTTGCGATTGCAGGCCCTTCACCCACGCGGCACCCAGGATGCCGGTCAGGTAGGGGTCCTCCGAAAACATCTCGAATCCCCGGCCGGTCAGCGGTGACCTGGGCATGTTCAAATTCGGGCCGAGGATGGCCGAAACGCCGCGTTCGACGCCCTGCTGGCCGATGACCTGGCCTATCTCCGCTACCAGATCAGGGTTCCACGTGGCGCCCAAGGCTGTCCCGGAAGGCATGATCAGGGAGGTATCCCGTTCATCCATGGCCTTGCTCACAATCCCCAAAGGGCCATCCAGCAAAACCATTTCCTGCACGCCGGCCGCCTCGCTTGCGGCGGTGCTCCAGCCGTTCAAACCGCCCGTAAGGCTGGCGCCAACAATCCCGGGGGCGTGTGGATCAATGTGTTCGCTGGTGGCAGCTCCGGCCGTCACAGAGCTGCGACCTTTTCTGCATCCTTGAGGGCTTCGTTGGAGCGGAGCAGGGGTTGGACGCGCTCAGCGAACAGCCGCATGGTCTGGGCTGTGAAGCGGCGGCGTTCCTCCGTCAGGGGCCCACCCATTGCCGCCATGAGAACGTTGCCGATGCCCAGATCGGCGTACTTCTGAAGCTCGGCGGCCACGGTCTCCGGGCTGCCGTAAAGGCACCAGGTTCCCTTGTAGCCCTGGGTCCTGGCATCTGGAGTGGGTCGCAGATCAACGCCACTGATGGCTTCGGCGGCCTTGTTCGCTGCGTGCTCGCGCTCAACGGTTTCCTGGTACTGCTCAAGGATGATGTCCATTTCGGCTGCGGCTTGCTCGTCGGTTTCGGCGATGTGCACATGCTGGTAGGAGTGGGTGGTCCATTCCAGGGCGGCGCGGACGGCCTCTCCCGGGTGGCCCGCTGCTTCAAGGGCGCTGCGGTAGATACCGAAGTTCTTTTTCACTTCCTCGAAGGCGTTTCCGCTGTCTATGACCGGCGGGGTGAAGGCGAGGATGAAAGCGGGCTGCGCCTTCTTGGCCGCGCGCTCAACACTGGAAGGCCGTGCGGCCACGGACATGACGCGCGGTTCCGGCTTGGTGTACGGCGTGGGCACGATCCGGGACACCACTGCACCCCGGTAGTGGCCGTTGTCGAATGTCACTGCTTCGTCGCCGGGCTGCTTGGCCCAGAGGCGCTCTGCGATTTCCAGGTTCTCGTTGGCCAGGCGTGAACTGTCCTGGTAGTTCACCCCAAAGCCGATCATTTCTTCAGGCGTGGTTCCGCTGCCAACGCCAACCAGAAGTTTGCCGTCGGTCAGCTGGTCCAAGAGAGCGAGGCGCTCGGCGAAGCGGACCGGGTGGTGCAGGGCCAGGGTTTGGACGGAAAAGCCGAAGTGCATGCGTTCCAGTTTGCCTGCGAGGTATGCCGCGAAGACGAAGGGATCGCTGGCCGGTGGAGCGTAGCCGGTGAAGTGGTGGTCAGGGAGGAACACGGCGTCGAAGCCCTTTTGTTCGGCGTCGGTGGCGTGCTCCACCATCGCCTGCATCACGGCGCGGTCTTCTTCCGGACCGCGGGACCGGGAGGTGAGGAACAGAGAGAAATGCATGGAAACTCCTGAAGTATTGGTGTGTCAGGCAGAAACAGCGTGTGCCGTCAGTGGCTCGGCGTGTTCTGCCCCGGATGGTTCTGTGGTGTGGGTGGACGTTGGCTCAAGCGGTTCAAGGCCGGGCTCGGCAGCAGCGCCGGGTCCAGCGGCTGCGTCGAGTTCAGCTGCCGCGCGGGCAACAAGCCGCCGGAACCACTGGTGCCCCGGGTCCGGGGTCTTGGAAGGATGCCACCAGGCGCACTCCACCAAAGTGGGGAGGCTGATGGGCAGTTGCATGATCCTGACGCCGGCCACGGATGCGAGCATCCGTGCGAGCCGTTCCTGGACCAGGGCGAGCCGTGAAGTTCCTGCTACTGCGAAGGGCAGCATGAGGAAGCTGTCAACAATGATGTCCGTCCTCTCGCCCAGCTGGAGGTCATAGACCCTCCGGTCAGCCAGGGTTGAGTCGACCTCCGTGCCAAACAGCCTGGCCCAGCGGGCATCGCGCATTTCCTCAACCGTCAGGGTCTTGTCCGGCGTGGTGTCTCCCGTGACGCACACCCAGTTGTCGGTGAACAACTCTGTGTGGGGGAAGCCGGAGAAGTGCCCTTTAGGTATGAGCATGAGGTCCGCCGTCTGGAGTGTTTCCTTGATGCGTTCTACGGCTTGCGGGGTGACGGCATCGAAATGCACTTGAACGCCCGGAGCCTCCTGCTGCAGCATGCTCATCAACCTGCCGGACAGGGCTGTCAGGCAATAGTCGGATGTCACTATGCGGAAGCTGCGCGTTGAGAGAGCAGGATCAAAGACAGCTTGCGCATCGAAGGTACGTTCAACCATCCGGAGTATCTGCGAGACGTCCTCCTTGAGGACCTGCGCCAGGGGAGTGAGTTCGTATGCTGAGCCGATCCGGGTCAGCAACTGATCATCGAATTGCCGGCGCAGCCGCTGCAGGGATGAGCTCATGGCCGGTTGGCTGATGCCGATCCTTGCACCCGCCCGGGTGACGTTCCGCTCCATGAGCAGGGCGTCGAGGGCAACCAGGAGGTTGAGATCGGCAGTCAGTAGGTTGACCATGGGATTCTCCTAATCCGAATTAGAATACTGATACTAATTATGAGGCGCGTCACATCCAAGGTCAATAGCCGGCTTTGGTCTAGGGAGTCTGGGGCGGGGGGTTACCTCCGATCGCTTCCGTGATGGACCGTGCAGCTCCGAGCAAGCTGTCGCGGCACTCCTCCAGGCGTGACAATGGTTCATTTCCAGGGAATCCGTTGAGCGTGAGCGTCACGGCAACCTGCCCTTCGGAATCGAAGACCGGGGCATGCAAGGACGTGACCCCCGCAGGATCATCCAGCCCGGCAGGCCCGGAGGACGCTGCCCTCTCGATAAGGAGGGGCAGAACGCCGCTGAGATCGGGTGCTGCGGTGTCGCTGGGTACGTAGACAATCCGCTCAAACTCGGCTGCAGCGCCAACATCCACGGAGACGGCGTATCCCAGAGAGCGGACCTGTTCCAGCTCAGCGTGTGCCAACGTGGCGTCGACCTCACCTACGACATCGCGGGCGTTGTCGATCCAACGCTTCTCCGCAGCCTCTCCCGCCCATGCCACGTAGAGGGGCGCCAGGGGAGCGGCGAGGCCGAAAGAGACCCCCACCCGTGACGGCGAACCACCGGGAGAGCTGTCCACGCCGGCCGCTGTCAGTACCACCACGGAATCATCAACAACTCCGCTGACCAGGACCTCAAGCTTCAAAGCATCCGCCAGGGCTTCAATGACGGGACGGGCGGCGTCAGCGGCTTTGACATGCCGGGTCAGTGCCGTTGCGGGAGAGATAATGGAGGGAATGGTGAACGAGCCGTAACCGCCACGAAGGAACAGCAAGGGCAGTTCCCGGGAGGATCCCACGCCCAGGGCTTTGACGCGCCCAATCACGATGTCGTGGTCCCCGGAACGGATCACGTCCTCGATGTCGCAGTCGATCCAGGCCGCGGCACCTTCCAGCCGCGGGCTGCCGGACGGGGTATCGCCCCATTGGTTGGCCGTGAAACGGTCTTCGGCTTTGCGGGAGAAGGCCCGGCAAACATCCTGTTGCCCGGCGGTCAGGACATTGGCGCAGAAGGACCCCGTTTCGCGGATTTTGGGCCAACTCGTCGAACGGACGTCGGGCATGAAGGCCACCAACGGAGGATTCAGTGATACGGAACTGAAGGTGCCCACCACCATTCCCACTGGTTCGTCGTCATCGGTTGCGGCGGCGATCAGCGTGACACCGGTGGGGTATTGGCCCAGGACATAACGGAACCAGGCTGCGTTCTCCGGGCTGGTGTCCTGGGTTTCTGTGGTGGAAGCGCGGATGCTCTGTGTCATCGTGGTGCTCTCCTCTTCGTTGAGATTTCCTCCAGTAAACGCGGGAGAGAGGGGGCTGCGGAAATAGTTCCGGGGTATGCGGAGTATCGCGAATTCCGATGTTGGAGCACCCGGCGTTGCGGCCCACGCCGATGATAGATTCGTTGCGATACCGGGGCTCTTGGGCCCGTCGGTTGGGGGTCAACGTTCCTCCGGGCGCGCATCTGGCCGGTATCGAGCCGCCTTTGCCGGCTCTCCCGGAACGAGGTTGCGGTGCGCCGTTCAAACGTGTCCCCATCCACCATCCCGGACGATGTGGATGGTTCTCCTGCCCTTGGCGTGACAGCGGAAACAGGTCCGTCCACGCCGTCCGATTCAGTAGCCCAGCCGCCACCCCAGGTACGGGTCGGCCCGATCTACGCAGCGTTGCTGATCATCGTGTTGCTGGGCGCGCTGGACCACACGATCGTGGCCACTGCGCTGCCCACTGTGGTGGGTGAGCTGGACGGTGCGCGCCACATGGCATGGATCATCACGGCCTATACGCTGGCGATGACTGTCGGCATGCCTGTCTACGGGCGGTTGGGGGACCGCTATGGCCGGCCTTTGCTCCTCATGGTCGCGTTGACAATCTTCCTGGGCGCCTCCGTTCTGTGTGGTTTCGCCCAGGACATGTTCCAGCTCTCCCTCTACCGGGGAATCCAGGGGCTGGGTGGAGCAGGGCTGGGTGTTCTCCCGCCGGCGATCATCGCAGACCTCGTGCCGCCACGGCAAAGAGCCAAATACCTCGGCCCCTTGGGATCGGTGTTTGGCGTTGCCACGGTGATCAGCCCGCTGGTTGGCGGCGCCATCACAGACACCGTTGGGTGGCGGTGGGTGTTCTGGATCAACCTTCCCGTTGGTCTCTTGGCGCTGGCCATGGCGTTTTCCCTGCGCCGCCTGAAAACCGCGCGTGGCTCCGGCGGCGTCGATTGGCCGGGGACCCTCCTGATGGTTCTTTTCACCTGCTCGTTGGTGGCTGTGGTCTCGTTGGGCACCGAGCCGGGCATCTCCGCGGGCATTCTCTGGACCATCGGCGCGGTGGCGGCGATTTCCGGCGTGCTCTTCGTGGTGGTGGAGATCCGCTCCAAGCACCCCCTGATCCCGATGAAGATGTTCAAGAGCTGGCCTGTAGTCAACGCTGCCGGCCTGGGCCTGGTTATCGGTGCGGGTCTGTTCAGCGTGGTCGCATATCTCCCCAGCTACGTGCAGATGGTGTACTCCACCTCGGCTTCAGTTGCCGGAATGATCCTCCTGCCCATGGTCCTGGGGATGATGGTGTCCACCAACCTCACCGGATGGCTCGTCAGCCGTACAGGGCGGTACAAGATTTTCCCCCTGGCAGGCTCGGCATTGGCCGTTGCGGCAGCCATTGGCCTCAGGCTCCTGCAGCCCGGTACCCCGCTTCCCGTAGTGGGGATCTTGCTGGCACTTTTGGGATTGGCCGTGGGCAGCTTCATGCAGATCACTGTCGTGGCAGCGCAAAACGCCATGCCGCATTCGGTGGTGGGCAGCGTCACCGCATCCCTTGGCTACCTGCGTGAACTGGGGGTCACGGTGGGCACGGCGGTGTTCGGAGGCCTTTTCGCCGCCATGCTGGCGCGGGGTGCGGCTGAGAACACTTTGGGTGTCCCACCCTCCACCATCACTGATCCGCACGCGGTCCAGCAGTTGCCGGCACATCTGCAGGCCGGGGTGGCGGTTATCTACACCGACACCTTCCTGC
Source organism: Paenarthrobacter sp. AR 02 (assembly GCF_021538675.1). Classification (GTDB taxonomy): domain Bacteria; phylum Actinomycetota; class Actinomycetes; order Actinomycetales; family Micrococcaceae; genus Arthrobacter. Next base: position 85,003 of record NZ_JAJUKH010000009.1, on the reverse strand, counting down.
CGATCTTCGGATTGCTGGCGTGCATCTTTGCGGTCGGTGTTCTGCTGTCCGTCTTCATGCCGGAGCAGCGTCTGGCGGACCATAAAGACCTGAAATAGCAGCGCCCGTTACTCCGCCGCCTTGTGTTGCGGAGTAACGGGCGTTTCACTTGGCTTTTCCGGGTCAGTCGTCCAGGACCAGCAACCGCACCGGGCCGTGCAGGCCGGCAGGCATGGTTGGTGCATCCGGCTCAAAGATGGAGGCCGCAGGGCGGGTGAAGTTCCCCTCTGCGGCATCGCCGGCAAGCCGGTTCCACCAGGTATTGGTCACAGCTATTTCCACCTCATTGGTGCCGGCCCGGATCGCGTCTGTGATGTCGATGCGGAACGGGCAGGTCCACAAAGTGCCCACAGTGCTGCCGTTGACCCTGACCTCAGCCAGTTCACTCACCCCGCCCAGATCCAGCAGAAGCCGCTTGCCGGGTTCGGTCAGAATCCCATCGCTTGAGAAAGTGTGGCGGTACGTTCCTGTTCCCGAGAAGCCGGTCACATCGGACCCGTGGGCGTCGGCTCCGGGTCCGGCCCAAGGGGCCACGACCGGCATCACAATGGCGGATGGAGCCTGGCCATCGCCGTCGAAAGTCACTTCCCAGGGGCCTTCAAGCGTGTGCTCTGCGGCGATCTCCTCGCCAGCATCGGGGACATTCACGGTTGCCCCACCGCTCTTGTGCAGGAGGACGAAGGCCGAACCGAAGGGTTCCAACTGCAGCTCCACTGCGGTTCTTCCGGCCTCCGGGCGAAAGACGATGGGAGACCGGGAAGCGGTCACCGGATCCCAGCATTCGGCAGCGGTCGCCGTGCCCCTGAAAGAGGCGCTGACCTGTTCGGCACGATCGCGCTGGTTGCTGACGAAATACAGTTCTGCGTTCGGCAACTGCCGGTGGATAACGGGCAGGTTCGCTGCCGCCGCGGCCTCCAGAACCCAGTCGGGCTCTACCCCCGCCCGGGCCAACGCAGTGGACACGCCCTCTTCTGCAGCCACACCCGCGAGGTCAATCAAGCCCGGATGTCCGGCCCAAAGAAGGTCGACGGCGGCTCTCCACTCAGCGGGATCGTCGCTTTGGCTGGGGGAGCGTTCGGGACGCCATCCGGCCACGAGGGCTCCGTCCTGCAGCAGTTCGATGAGTCGCCGAACCGCCCGGAGCGTCATCCGGTGGCTGGTCCCTCCGAGATAAAGGAGCCGGTAGGTGGTGCCGCCAGTGGTGAGAAGGCCGCCGTCGGGCGTTACTGTGAGGTGGTTCAGCAGACCGTCCAGGTTGATGAGATCAAAGCCGTGGCCTGCCGGGACTTCGGGGGCGGTATCGCCGAAAACGCCGGTGACAGGCGCTTCCTCACCGTAGAAGTAGGCGACGTCGGCCGCGTAGGTACCCTGCTGCAGCAGATAGCTGCAGCGACCGAGGTAATCGAGCCACGGCTTCGCCGCGTGCGCCCAAGTCTCGTTACGGGTAAAGGACTGTCCAAGGTAAGGGGACAGGGTGACTCCGGGCTTGGGCACTGCCTCGGGCTGATGGGGTGACGTGTGGATGTTCAGGAGGTTGACCCCCAAAGCGAACTCCAGATCCGCGATTGGTTTGAGCGTCCGGGGTGCAAAAGCGAACGGTTTGCCAAAGGCGCTCATGGATTCCGCCCCGGTGGCTGCCTTTCCGTATACGTGGGCAACCGACGCGGCCCCACGAAGATCGGCAACGTAGGTGGGCTGGGGTCCCTTGTCCGGCTCGAAGCACCACATGGCACCCATGGGAACATCAGCGTAGGAGCGCATCCCAACGTCGTCACCCAGCTGGGGCCGGTGATCTTCCAAAGCCTCCGCGTAATACGTCAGGCCCCGTTCCCGGGCGATGTCCGCGATGGTTCCATAGTGGTTCTCCGCGAGGAGTTCGGAAATGGTCTTCCGGAGGTCCCACAGGAAGGAATCGCTCTGCTCCGGGGTGCCAACAACTATGCCGCTGATGGCCGGAAGCCACGGCAGCAGATCGTAGCCGCGGCGCTTCGTGAACTCGGCGCGCATCGCACCGGTCCAGTTCTGGGGGCCCGATTCGATGCTGTCGCTGAGCAACGCAGACACCCCATCCAGGCAGCTGCCGAGGGCTTCTTCGAAGAAACCCAGGTAATCGCCGAAGTACCGGGCAACCAAAGCGGCGTCCAGCTTGTCCACTTCCAAGCCGGTGGCGTCGACAGGTGCCGGGGCGTTGAGGTGCCCGGTCAGGGCATACCCGTACCGCAGGATGGTCCAATCTCCGCTCTCCGGTGTCCAGTCGAGGATTCCGTCGGTTCCAAGGAACGCGGTGACATCAATGACGTCCTGCGGCTGGACAGCGTCGGACGGCTGGCAAGAGCCGCCGTCGAGCGCGTAGTAATCGGGCACCGGCGCGTAGCCGGCCTTTTCCTCCGACCTGGCCACGCGCCCGCCGGAGAACAGCTGGAAAGCTGAAACCTTGAACGTCCCGCTGCCCTTGGAAGTTGCAAAAGGCAGCGGCTTTATCCCCTGCGCCAGAGGGAATTCGTGGCCTTTTCCGGTCTCCAGGACCAGCCGAAAACAGCGTGCTGAGATCGTGGGGAAACTTGCGGACCGGACAGGCGACCCCGATGCCGGGAGGTCGGCCACCTTGCTGAACGTAACGCCGTCGGCGCTGGCTTCCACGTACGCTTTCGGTGCCGGCGCTACGCCGAAACCACGCGAGGCAGGGAGCCCCACACGCACCGAGGAAACGGGCGTTGGCTGGTCGAATTCTTCCGTTATCCATGCAGTGCCGGAGGCTGCCGTAACCTCCGTCGTCGGCCAGAACGTGCCGTCGGCCAAGGACTCAGGATGCCTGTCCCCGGAAGTGGTGCCACTGGCAACCACCCGTGAAGGCGTCAGCTGGAAGTGTCCGCCGCGCCGGGGCAATGCCAGTACCGCCACGTCGTCGTAAAACTCCGGGACGCCAACAGGATCATTGCGGATCGCTCCGAAGGGGACGTCCTGGAAAGGGCCGGATACCGACGGCGGCAAGGCCAACCGGGGCAGTGCCGGCTGGCCGGCGGTCACCGCCGTGGTGCTCCAAACGAGCTTCTTCATTCCGGCGTGGGGTGCCACCCAAGGCCCGCCCGTCGCACTCCAACCGGCGGAGGTGGCCACGGCCAGTTCCAGTCCCAGCCTGGTGGAAGTGGACGCCGCGCAGGAGATGGCCGTTTGCCATGCCGGGGAACGGAAAGAGACGCGCTCCCGGGTGTACTGGGGGATGCCCATGGAACCGGTGAAGGCCTGGACTCCACCTGCGCCGGAGGAGGCAAGCCACTCAAGGTCCTTGACGATCCCGGCGGGGTCGATGTTTCCGTCCATCCAGTGCCACCACACCCGGGGGCGGGCCGTGACGGGTGGGTCCGCGAATCCGGGAAACAAAGCATCGGCAGCTGACGGGAGGGCAGGCGTGGCATCGTCGCTCACGGAAACATCCTTTGGTGGTGGGTGGGGAAGCGGCTCAGGCCGGAGCATCCGGATTCAGCCTAAACGCAGGCATTTGCCAGTGGGAGGAAACAGGCATGCAGAGAGAAGATGGTGAGCATAGACGATAACTATTTCCATGGCTGCTCTGGCCTGCCCTACCTTGAATGACAGGAGCCAGCTTGTGATCCAGGAAACACAAACTGACGCAAGGCTCGAATCCACTGATCACTAGATGGTCAGGACAACGACGTCATGAAAGGCCACATCATGAAGAAAGCACCAAGCCCGGCTGGCCGGAGGTTTCTCTCCGTTGCGGCACTGGCATCCGTTACCGCATTGGCGTTGAGCGCCTGTGGCGGGGGCGACACCAACAGCAACGCACCCATCGCTGAAGAAACCGGCCCTGTTGAGATCACCCTCGCAACCCCTGCCTTTACAGGTGGTGGCTCAGGAAACCCCTACCTGACATTGATCGACGCCTTCAAGGCCAAGAACCCAAACATCACGGTCAAGCTGGTGGAGTCGCCCAATGACCAGCACGGTCAGACCATGCGCACCCAGCTCCAGGCAGGCAACGCGCCGGACATCTTCTACGTCACGGCAGGGCGGGGAAACAACCAGTCGTTCGCCTCGTTGGCTGAGGCAGGCTACTTGCAGGACCTGACGGACCAGAAGTGGGCAGCCGACGCGATCCCCGCTTCCGCCAAGAACCTGTACTACGACGACGACAAGGTCTTTGCCGTTCCGGCCGACCTCGCACCGATCACCATGCTTCAAAACACGGGTGTCTTGAAGCAGCTTGGGCTCCAGGAACCCGCCACCCTGGATGAGCTGATCACCCAGTGCAAGACTGCACGGGCAGCCGGCAAGTCGTACTTCGCAGTGGCAGGAACCTCCGGCGCCAACACGGGCCTGCAGGCAATGCAACTCGCGGCATCACTGGTTTACGCCAAGGACCCCCAGTGGGACGCCAAGCGCGCCAAGAAGGAAACCACCTTCGCCGACTCGGACTGGAAGAAGGTACTGGAGCAGATCGTGAAGTTCAAGGACGCCGGCTGCTACCAGGACGGTGCCGCGGGTGCCGGCTTTGACCAGCTTTTCCCGTCAGTTGCCCAGGGCAAGGTGGCGGCAGCATTCGCCCCCGCCGGCGCTGTTGCCGCACTCCGGGCGCAGGTCAAGGACGGATCCTTCGATGTAGCTGTTCTGCCGGGCGAAAAGGCCGAAGACAGCCGGCTGATCGCAAGCCCGGGCAACGCCCTGGCCGTCAACGCTGCGGGCAAACACAAGGGCTCCACCCTTAAGTTCCTTGAATTCCTGGCCCAGCCCGCCAACCAGGATGCCCTGGCGAAAGCAAACGGAAACGTATCAGTCACCTCGGCACTTTCAGGTACCGTGCCCGAGCAGTTCCCGCTGCTGGAACCGTACTTCTCTGAGCCCGAGAAAAAGATCGTCACCCAGCCCAACTACCTCTGGCCCAACAGCGGCGTCTACGACTCGCTTGGTACCGGCATCCAAGGCCTTCTGACCGGGCAGGCCACCCCTGACCAGGTTCTGAAGACCATGGACGAGCAGTACGACCGCGGCGCCTAGCCCACGGCGTCGAACCTGATTGGAAGAACTTCCCATGACCGCACAACTTGAGCAGAAAGCGGAGGGCGCCCGGGTCACCGGGCGCCAGCCCCGCTCCAGCAAACAGAACAGCCGCAAAAGCGAACGCAGCACCGAGCGTCGCTTCGCAACGTGGTGGTGGTTCACCCCCGCACTTCTGGCCCTGGTGCTCATCCACTACGCCCCCAGCGCCATTGGAGCATTCTTCGCCTTCACCAACTGGAAAGGCCTGGGAAAGTGGAAGTTTGTCGGCTGGGAAAACTTCGCAGCGATAGCCGACGGCGGCCCCACCACCGCAGCGCTGATCAACACCTTCATCATCGGCATCTCATTCGTGGTTCTGACCAACGTCCTTGGCCTGCTGCTTGCACTGGGCCTCAACCGGACCGTCAAGTCCCGCAACGTCATCCGAACCCTGATCTTCGCCCCCGTGGTGCTCAGCTCGCTGGCTACGTCCTACATTTGGAAGTTCATCTTTGAACAGGACGGCCCGCTGAACGAATTCCTGCGTTCCGTTGGATTGGAATCACTGCAACGGACGTGGCTCGGTGACCCGTCCACCGTCCTGCCGGCCATCATCATCGTCATGGTTTGGCAGAACGTCGGACTGGTGATGGTCATGTACCTTGCCGGGCTGGCCACGGTGTCCCCGGAACTCGAAGAGGCAGCTTCCCTGGACGGAGCGAGCCTGTGGCAGAGATTCAACTACGTGGTGCTTCCGGCCATCATGCCCTCGGTGGTGATTGCCATGACGCTCATGCTGATCAATGGCCTGCGGGTGTTCGACCAAATCCAGGCTTTGACGGGCGGCGGACCCTACGGTGCGTCGGAAACACTCGCCGTCACCATTTACAAGGAGACGTTCGTCATGGGCCGTTTCGGTTTCGGTGCCGCGCTCGCCTTGGTCATGTCCTTGATCATCATCATCCTCACGGTGGCCCAGCGCCTCCTCCTCCGCACGAGTTCCAAAGGCTAACCGATCATGTTCCGTTACACGAAGAAGACCTTGCTTCGCGAGGCATTGCTGATCCTGGTTGCCCTGATCTTCCTGCTTCCCTTCTACTTCCTGATTAACCTGGCCTTGAAGAACGGCAACGACGCACTCACGACGTCCGCGATGCAGCTGGTCACCAACCCCACTTTGGATGCCTTTGGACAAGCCATCCGCGGCGGACGCCAGGCAACCCTGATGGATGGGATGCTCAACAGCATCATCATCACCGCCGGCAGCGTGCTGGTGCTGGTAGCTGTGGGCTCCATCTCGGCGTATACGCTGAGCCGCCGGACAGGAAAGCTGAGCAAGGCAGCCATGGGCCTCATCCTGGTCACCATGGTTCTGCCGGCCCAGGCCGCCATCATCCCCATCTACGTGGGCATGAGGAACGTCGGCTTGGTGGGTACCCACGCCGGAACCATCATCATGTATGCGGGCGCACTTCTGCCTATCTCCATCTTTTTGTACATGGGGTTCACCAACGGCATCGCCCGGGACTATGAAGAAGCCGCACAAATTGACGGGGCGTCCCGGTTCACCGTGTTCCGCAAGATCATCTTTCCGCTTCTCTCGCCCGCAACGGGAACCGTGGCGATCTTCACCGGCCTGATTGTCTGGAATGACTTCTTTACCGGCTTGATCTTCCTTAACGGCTCGGACGCCGTGACGTTGCCGGTGGTGATCTACAACTTCGTGGGGGAGAGCGTCTCTCAATGGAACGTGATTTTCGCGGCCATCATTATTTCAATGATCCCCATCCTTGCGTTCTTCCTGGTGGCACAGAAGAAGTTCATCCAAGGCTTTACCGGAGGGGTTAAGTCTTGAGTACGGCAGAAGTCCTTGCTGAGGGCCAACGGCGCGCCGATCTTGGCGACGGCAGCTATGTGAACCCGGTCTTTGCCGGCGACCATCCGGACCCGGCCATCCTGCGGGACGGGGACGACTACTACCTCACGTTCTCTTCCTTCGAGTCCACTCCCGGCCTGATCATCTGGCACTCCACGGATCTCCTCAATTGGCGTCCCCTGGGTCCTGCGTTGCCCACACCCATTGGCAACGTCTTTGCAGTGGACATGTGCAAGGTGGATGGCCGCTACTTCATTTACGTCCCCATCATTTCGACCTCCGTCTCGCCTGATCCCGGTGCCCCGCCCCAGATTTATGTCATTCATGCCGACTCCATGGCCGGCCCTTGGAGCGAGCCGATCAATCTGGGAATCAACGGCCACATTGATCCCGGGCATGTGGTGGGCGAGGATGGTAGACGCTACCTGTTCCTGAGCGGTGTCAGCCGTGTCCGTTTGAGCGCGGACGGTTTATCCACCGACGGCCCTTTGGAGCATGTCTATGACGGCTGGCGTTACCCGGACGATTGGGTGACCGAGGCGTACGCCTTGGAAGGACCGAAACTCACCAAGCGCGGCGAGTGGTTTTATTTGACGACGGCGGTAGGCGGTACTTCCGGTCCGCCCACCGGGCACATGGTTACGGTGGCCCGCTCGCGCTCGGTTCACGGGCCTTGGAAAGACTGCCCCGCGAACCCCATCATCCGTACCTGGGATGCGGCCGAGCCGTGGTGGAGCAAGGGACACGCCACGCTTTTTGAAGGCCCGGGCGGTCAATGGTGGAGCATCTATCACGCCTATGAAAATGGGTTCACCACTCTGGGACGCCAGACCTTGTTGGAACCCATCGAATGGGACGAAAACGGCTGGCCCCGTGCAACCGGAGGTGATCTCTCCAAGCCCCTGCCTGCACCTGTGCCGGGTGCTTCCGCAGCCGGAGGAACACGTCACGGAATACAGCTTTCGGATGACTTCGCGGAAGCCCGCTTTGGCATCCAATGGTCATTCCATGCCCCTGCAAAGGATGAATACTCGCGGGTTTCGGTCGACGACGGCCTGGTTCTCGCAGCAAGGGGCAGTGATCCTTCAGACAGTTCGCCGCTGACCTGCATCGTGGGAGACCAACGCTACGAGGTCACTGTCGAAGCGGAGATTTCCGGCGGCGCCCAAGGCGGGCTGCTGCTCTACTACAGTGATCGGCTGTTCTGCGGGATGGGCCATGACGGAGACCGGCTGTGGAGCTACCGCGCCGGAAAGAACATTCCTTACTGGCGGGAGCCGGCCCCTGCGGCGTCAACAATCCACTTCCGGATTGTCAATGACGCCCACATCGTCACGCAGTACTACAGCACCGATGGGGTCAACTGGACCCGCCATGGGCTGCGGTACGAAATGTCCGGCTACAACACCAACACGGCCGGCGAACTCCTGAGCCTGCGGCCCGCACTGTTTGCCACAGGGTCCGGCCAGGTGCGCTTCCGAAACTTTCAGTACAAGGCGCTCCACGGATAACGTGCCGACCACCACGAAAAGCTAATGATAGGCGAGCCGAAAATGCCAACCATCCCCACCCTTGAACGCCAATCCGGGCATGCCCGATTAGTTGTTGACGGCAAACCATTTCTCTGCATTGGAGGGGAGCTGCACAACTCAAGCTCCTCCGATCGCGGGTACATGGCCCAATACTGGGGAAAGCTGGCCGCGTCCAAGGTCAATACCGTTATTGCAACGGTGTCATGGGAGCAAGTGGAACCAACGGAAGGTAACTTCGATTTCTCGATCGTTGATGGGCTCATCGAAGACGCAAAAGCTGCTGGACTAAGGCTGGTACTTATCTGGTTTGGTGCGTTCAAGAATGCTTCATCCACTTATGCCCCGTCGTGGGTACGGGGCGATCCTTCGCGTTTTCCCCGTGCTGATCGTGGTTTGGAACCCATGCAAACACCCTTCTCCTATAAAGGTTCGATGCCTCGTCCAACCCTTTCCGTATTCTCGGTAGACCTCTTTGAAGCCGATAAAGCGGCTTACTGCCGCTTTATGGCTCACCTTGCTGAAACAGACGAGGATCACACCGTAATCATGGTCCAAGTGGAAAATGAGGTAGGGCTCCTTGGGGCGGCCCGCGACCTTTCAGCTGCTGCTCTGGCGGCCTGGCAACAACCGGTTCCGGAAGCTCTGAGGAAGGCGTTGGTGAGCCGCGAAAGTTCATTCGACCCCGGACTGGCCCAGACTCTCCGCCCCATTGCCGACTCCGACGGCAGTTGGGCCGATCATTTCGGCGACGGCAACCCTGTTGCAGACGAAACCTTCATGGCTTGGGCATTTGCTGAATATGTGGGCGGCCTTGCCGCTGCCGGTAAGGAATTTCTAAATCTTCCGGCCTACGCCAATGCTTGGATCGGTCCGCAACCCGGCCAAGACCTCCCGGGCAATTACCCAAGTGGCGGCCCGACGGCAAAGATGCTGCCGGTTTGGAAGGCCGCAGCACCGGCCCTCGATTTCTTGGCCCCGGACATCTACGTACCGTATTCCGCCGAGGTCATGGCACAGTACGCATCTCCTGAGAATCCGCTCTTCATTCCAGAAGCCCGGTTCAGGGCAGGAGATGTCTTCCTCTCAGTGGGCCGGTTCGGAGGCTTTGGATATCACGTCTTCGGGCTGGAAGACGGCCGGGAGGGTAACCAGTTCAGCTCGGCGGCCCAGGCGATCATTTCCCTGACCCAGGAGATTGTTGACGCGCAGCGGGAGGGCCGGATCTTTGGATTCGCCTTGGAAGAGAACGAAGACGATGTGGTCACGGAATTCGGCTCTGTCACTGTCAGCATAAGAAACGCCGCGAAGCTCTACACCGCTATGCTCTTGGACGCAGGAGTGGTGCTTCCACCCCCTCCGGAGTTGCCGGGGGAGACCGAGGGGGCAGCCCATGGCCACACTCCTGGGGACAACCGACCCTTCGGACTCGTCATCGAGACTGGCCCTTTGGAGTACCTTGTTGTCGGTCAAGGCGCGTTGTTCGATTTCCATTCGAAAGATTCCGTGCTTGAGGTTGATTCAGTGCGGGAGCTTCGGCTGACTCCCGATGGTTGGCAGGAAGGGCGCCTCCTCAACGGTGACGAGCGGCTACAGGTTCTACAGAGCGACCGGATCAGTGCCTCATTTATCAGGTTGCTGGACGTCGGCCGGGACTGACGCTCCACCACGAAGTCACAAAAAGGGGCTGGTCCACCATCATGGTGGACCAGCCCTTTTTGGTTTCCTTTTACTTCATACTCCGGGCTATTGCCCGGGCCCCGATGACCGCGAGGGCCACGGACGTCAGCGTTGGGTTGCAGGCGGTGGAGGTCGGAATCACTCCGTTACCGGCCACGTAAAGCCCCTCAGTACCCCACACCTGACTGTCGGGACCGCATACCGAGCGGCCGTCGTCGTACTGTCCCATCCGGACCGACCCCTGGTAGTGGAGCGACGAACCTGCGGGGAGCAGGAAAGGCGGCCTGTCATCCAGGAAGGTACCCAGGACCTTGCCAGCGCGGGTCACCGCCTCCTTGGCCTGCTCGATGACCCGGAGGTCCTTCCACGTGAGGTTGTAGTTGATGGTCATGCGGGGCATCCCGTAGTGGTCCAGGCTGGTGTCATCGAACTCCACCCTGTTTTCTTCCACGGTCTCAGTCGCGCAAAACCAGCCGAGGCCAATGACGGATCCCGGCACTACGGGGTCGTCTTCGGCGAGGGGAACAGGCGAAGCATCAAGCTGCATCACCTGGCCGTGGAACGGTTCCTCGTCCGTGTAGGGAACCCAGGAAACGCCGCTGTGCACCGCGGCGCCGGCAGTGGCCTCTCCAGCACCGGCCTCGCCGTCTCTTGACTGCACAACATCGGCCGGTAAACGCACAGCACTGATGACTTGCGGCTGGTCGTTCAGGTACCGGCCCAGAGCCCGCGGCCGCACGCCCGAGGCGAACAGGAGCTGCGGTGTGCGGAGGGCATCGGCCGCCACCACCACTGCAGGGGCATGGACCTTGGTCACCGTACCGGTGGCGAGGTCCTTCAACTCCACTCCGGTGACGTGTCCGGCGTCGAGCATCACCCGTTGGCACAGCGTCTGGTCACGGAGCTCAAAGAAGTCACCGCGCGTTGTCGGTTCAGCCAGCGGACCCATGACGACGTCGGTCCCGGACCACGTGATGGTGCCGTCAGGATGCTTTCGCACGGCAAGTGGCATGGGCTGGATGGCGGCAGCGCCGGTGCGGTGAAAGGCGTGTTCGAGCCGCTCGCGGACGTCACCGGAGAAGGGAGCGTCAGCGAATGCCTCCGAGGTGACGGACAAAAGCCGTTCGGCCTCTCCGAGCGCCGCATCAAGGGTTCCGTCGTCCAGGAAGGAGATCCGCTCGGATGCTCCGGGCCTTGGGCAAGCGCAGGTCCAGTGGGCGCCCATGCCGCCGACGTTGCTGGACATGGCGGCCGCCGGCATTCCGGCCAGGGGAGCCAGTTCGTCCGGCCGCAACAGGAAAGTCCCCGGACGACCGGGACCGGGGACAGGGGACTCGGGGCTAAGTGAGGTGACCGGTCCTTGCGATGCCAGTTGGGCCGCCGCCCGAGCTTGTGGATCCGGCAGGTTCTTGACGTGCAAACCTGGTGGTTTGGACAACGACGGGCCGGCTTCCACCATCAGGACCCGCAGTTGCGGAGCCTCCTCATGGAGGGTTCGGGCATAGGCGGCGCCTGCGGGACCGCTGCCAACAATGACGACGTCGTACTCATGGGTTTTCACGGGAATCCTTCACGGATCACTCAGTGCCCGGCCTGTGAACCTGCGGCACGGTGCCCGGGAGCATCAGCGCGCAGTGCGCGCGGTGGTCGATGCAGGCACCTGGTAAAACGCTAACTGGTGAAAGGTCCTTGGAGCACCTCCGGCATTCATTCAATCTGTGGATGCGCGGCATAGGCGTTCCTGATCCTGGGGCCACTGCCATTTGCCGGACGCCCCCAGTAGCGTTGGACTACGCCCGTCGTAGGTCGGTGCGAAATGTCGCGTCCAGTGCGCGCCAAACACGAGGAGCTGGGTGTTGAGTACCGCCCATCAGATCAAGCGTGGAGTCAGTTTCTACAGTTACCAGGAAGAGTGTTTCCTGAAGAAGATGTCCTTGGAGGACTGCGTCAGCGAGGCTGCGGCCATAGGGGCCTTGGGGATCGAGATCATTCCCGAACAATCCATGACCGGGTATCCGGATCCTGGCGAAGCCTTCTACCGCACGTGGGATGGTTGGATGGAAAAGTACGGAACCACCACGGTGGCCACGGACCTTTTCCTGGATACCAAGCGCTATCCCGGCCGGGTCATGACCCTGGACGAGATGACGGAGTCCGTTCGCAAGGACCTGGATATCGCCAAGAGAATGGGCGCCAAGCACGTCCGGGCCATCATCAACACGCCGCCGGAGGTCATGGAAGCGTGCGCCTCGTACGCTGAGAAGCTGGGCCTGAAGCTGCTCCTGGAAGTGCATGCGCCCTTCCATTACGAACACCCCTGGGTGATCCGGCATCTGGAGGTCATGCACCGCTTGCAGTCTCCTGCCCTGGGTTTCATGCCTGACATGGGTACGTTCGTTGAACGTTTCCCGCGGGTCATGTCCGACCGGGCGCTGCGCGATGGAGCCCGGTCCCGGTTTGTGGAGCTCGCGGTGGAAACGTACAACAGCCGCGGGGACGTTCACGGGCTCATGGATACCTTCAATTACATGGGCGCCAACCCGGTGGAGCAGGGCATCGCCAGGCTTTCCACTTTCCTCACCTGGAATGATCCGCGGGTGATGTTGGAGCACATGCCGCTGATCCACCACATCCAGGCGAAGTTCTACGAGATGACCGATGAGGGCACGGAATACAGCATCCCGTACGACAAGATCATCCAGGTGCTGATCGAGGGCGGTTACAACGGCTACCTCTCCAGCGAATACGAGGGCAACAGGCACATCCAGGACATTTTCGAGGTAGACAGCGTGGAGCAGGTCCGCCGCCAGCACAGGATGTTTGAGCGTTTGCTCGGTGAAGACGACGGGGTTGCTGCAGGCGCCCCTGCCCAGGGAGGCCACAGTGTTCGATAAGTACATGATTGTTGAGGACACTCTCCGCAACGTGGTTGACGGTGATCGCGTCACGGGCTTCGAACTGGGCGTACGGCTTCCCTACTACCGCGGTTTGGGACTTTCCATGGTGGAGGACGTGCAAGTCACTGTGGACGGCGAAACGGCCCCAGTCTCTGCGGTGTCCCTCACCGTCCACGGAAACACCTACAAACTCACCGACCTTCCCGGCATCTTTGACGACCGCTGGGAAATGGGGGAGGTCGCAACCGTGGCGGTGGACAAGCCCGGCGGACTGGGCCGGGGCGAGCACTCCGTGGCCGTTCGCGAGAGGTTGCGGATCTCCTACATGCCCGTCCCGGGCGGCGGCGCCGACCAAAAGGTACTGACACTCCGGGACTGATCGCCGGAGCCGGCGCGATGTCCCACCATCAAAGAAAGGACCAACGGTGACATCAGCGCCGGTACAGGACCAACTTGTCGAAAACCTCCTGGAGGCCATGACGTGGGAGGAAAAGCTGGGCCAGCTCCAGATAGCCTTCCGCCCCCGTCTGGAGGATGCTGCGGATCTGGTCCGCGGCGGGATCGGCGCAATCTTCTGGCCGCGCAGTGCCGCGGCCACCAATGAACTGCAAAGGATAGCCCGCGAAGAAACTGCTCATGGCATTCCGCTCCTGGTGGGATTGGATGTCATCCACGGGCAGCGGACAACCTTTCCTGTCCCTTTGGCCCAGGCGGCCAGTTTCGATCCTGCAGTTTCTGAAACTGACGCCCGCGTCACAGCGCAGGAAGCGGCGTCCGGGGGAGTCAACTGGACGTTCTCGCCCATGATCGACGTATCCAGGGATCCCCGCTGGGGCCGTGTTGTTGAAGGCTTCGGAGAAGACACGTACGTCAACAGTGTGTTCGGAGCCGCCAAGGTGCGCGGCTACCAGGGCGACTCGCTGGGCGATCCGGATTCCATCCTTGCCTGCGCGAAACATTTTGTGGCTTACGGCCAGGCGGAGGGCGGGCGGGACTACAACACCGTTGACGTTTCCGGCCAGCGGCTCCGCAATGTGTATCTGGATCCGTTCAGGGCCGCGGTTGACGCCGGCGTGGCGACTGTCATGGCGGCCTTCAACACGGTTTCCGGGCGGCCGGCGCACGCCAACCATCACCTGCTGACCTCCATCCTGAAGGATGAGTTTGGGTTCGAAGGCGTGGTGGTGGGTGACGCCGATGGCGTCGTCAACCTGCTGGACCACGGAATCGCCGAGGACCTGGATGACGCACTGAGGCAGTCGTTCGCGGCGGGCCTGGATATTGAAATGGGCGGTAGCGTCACAACGTCCGACGACGGCACCCGCCTTGGTCCTGGACACGTGCCGTTGGCGCGCGTGGACGACGCCGTGCGCCGGGTTCTCCGCCTGAAACTTGCGTTGGGCTTGTTCGCCGACCCGTACAAGTCACCCGGGGATGAGGTGGTGGTGCCGTCTTCCGAAAGCCGCCGTGCTGCGTTGGCAACCGCGGAAAAAGGCTTGGTCCTGCTCAAGAACCATTCCGTTCTTCCCCTTGGAACGGCACGCCAGCGGGTACTTCTGGTGGGGCCGTACGCCAACAGCACCGATCACCTCGGGGCATGGGTGCAGTCCTTTGCAGAACCTGCCGGTTCCTTGGCCGAAGCGATCCGGGAAGAGTGCCCGGAATGGGATGTGACGGTTCGGGAAGGCACGGGTTTCTTTGGTGGCGACCCGGACCTGATCGGACAAGCAGTGGCCGACGCAGCCGACTTTGATGCAATCGTTGTTGCTGTCGGTGAGCCTTCGGCACTGACGGGTGAAGCCAGTTCCCGCAGCGATCTCCGGCTCCCTGGTGCCCAGGAACAGCTGATCCGGGCTGTCGCTGCTACCGGCAGGCCATCGGCAGTTGTCATGTTCAACGGACGTCCGTTGGTCACCTCAGATTGGATTGACGCGGTGCCGGCACTCCTTGAGGCCTGGCACTCGGGATTGGAAGGGCCACGCGCTGTGGCCCGTGCACTGAACGGCGCAGTGAACCCGGGTGGCCGGCTGCCCATGACGTTCCCCAGGTCTTCCAGCCAGGTTCCCATCTACTATGACCACGAGAACACGGGGCGCCCGGCCAAAATTTCAGGAAGAATCGACGCCGCCACCGTGGATGTCGGCCTGATGGGTCCTGGGAACACGGACGACTTTTACACGTCCAAGTACAGGGACCTTGACCTGGGACCGCAGTTCCCGTTCGGGCACGGCCTCAGTTACACCACCTTCGAGTACGGTACGCCCAGTGTGACGCCGGCAAGTATCTCCTTGGACGATCTGCGGGCCGGTGGATCGGTTCAGGTGGCGGTGTCCCTCACGAACGCCGGGGCCGTGGCAGGGGACGAAGTCACCATGGTGTTCATCCGGGACCTGGTGGCCTCGCTGGCCCAGCCTGTCCGCCGGCTGCGCTCTTTCGCCCGGTCAACCCTGGATCCGTCCCAGGCCACAATGCTGACTTTCGAGCTGGGCTGGAAAGACCTCGGTTTCTGGGACAACCAGGACCAGTACGCCGTGGAGGCGGGTACTTTCGAGATCCATGTGGGAGGCGGGCTGGAGCACGCGCAGGTTGCTGAACTCCGGGTCACCTGACCCGGCCGGGACTAATCTGGGAACCGGGGCGGTTACGCCATGCGGGGAACAGAACTGACCAGGACGGAACGGAACCAGATGACAACAGAGACCAGTGACGGCGTCGGATTCCGCTCCAAGCGGGGGCCCATCCTCATTGCGTTGATGCTGTCCACGGGTTTGGTGGCGATCGATTCCACCATTGTTGCCACGGCCGTGCCGTCCATTGTGGAAGACATCGGCGGGTTCTCATCCTTCCCCTGGTTGTTCTCGGCATACCTGCTCGCCCAGGCCGTATCGGTTCCCATCTACGCCAAACTGTCGGACATGGTGGGCCGGAAACCGCTCATCCTCTGGGGCATCGGGCTGTTCCTGCTCGGCTCCATATTGTGCGGCCTGGCGTGGAGCATGCCCGCGTTGATCGCGTTCCGCGTCCTTCAGGGTCTGGGCGCGGGCGCGGTCCAGCCCGTATCGATCACCATTGCAGGGGACATCTACACGCTCGCGGAACGGGCAAAAGTGCAGGGGTACCTCGCCAGTGTTTGGGCGATCTCCTCAGTGGTGGGGCCAACATTGGGCGGCGTTTTCTCCTCGCTGGGGATCTGGCGTTGGATCTTCCTCATCAACATCCCGCTCTGCCTCCTGGCCGGCTGGATGCTGGTCCGCACCTTCCATGAGGATGTTGAACGCACCAAGCACAGGGTGGATTACGCCGGCGCAGCCCTGCTGACGGTGTCGCTGAGCCTGCTCATCCTGGGCGCTTTGGAAGGCGGGCAGGCCTGGGAATGGAACTCGGCCATCAGCATTGGAGTCTTTGTTGCCGGTGCGGTCCTGTTTGGGTTGTTCCTCCTGGTGGAGCGGAAGGCTGCCGAGCCCGTCCTCCCGCCGTGGGTGGTTTCCCTCAGACTGCTCGCGACGACGGCCCTCATCTCCTTCGGCGTGGGTGCGGTTCTGCTGGGGCTGACCTCCTATGTGCCAACCTTCCTTGAAGGCTCCATCAAGACTTCTCCGATCCTGGCGGGACTTGCGCTCGCGGCCCTGACCCTTGGCTGGCCCATCAGTGCCTCGCAGGCGGGCCGCTTCTACCTCCGGATCGGTTTCCGCAGGACCGCATTGATCGGCATCTCCATTACGGTGGTTGGCGCCTCCATTCTGGCGCTCACTGCCTCCTCACCCAATGTGCTGCTGGTCGCGGCATCGTGCTTCATTGTTGGCCTGGGGCTCGGGCTGGTGGCGACTCCTACCCTCATCGCTGCGCAGTCCAGCGTGGAATGGAACGAGCGCGGCGTTGTCACCGGAACCAACCTCTTTGCCCGGTCAATCGGCAGCGCCATCGGTGTGGCCGTGTTCGGTGCCGTCGCCAACGCGATTTACGCCAACGGAAGCCCTGCCGGAGTGGAAGGCGGCCACGGGGCGGAAACCACGGTGGCAGCATCCTCCGCGGTGTTCATCGCGGTCCTGATAAGTGCCGTGCTGACCGTTGTCGCAGTGATTGCCATGCCGGCAACGGAAAAGAACCCGGGCGAGTCCCCTGCCCCCGAAACCACAGGTGCCGCAGCTGTGGAGGACTAGTCTCGGAACCATGGACAACGAAACAGCCACCCCACTCATTGAAGGCAGCCTGGAAAAGCTGTTCGAAGGCACCGTCTGGGCCGAAGGGCCCGTGTGGGTCCCGGAATCGCAGACCGTTCGGTGGAGCGACATCCCCAACAACCGCATCCTGGAGTTCAATCCTGCCACCGGCAGCACCCGCGAGTACGCCACCGCCGTCGAATACACCAATGGCCGCACCCTGGACCGGGACGGAAGCGTGGTGCAATGCAGCCACGGCCGCAGGCGCGTGGAACGCGATCACGACGGCGCGGTATCGGCAATCGTGGAGTCGTTCGGTGAGCATCGGCTCAACTCGCCCAACGATGTTGTGGTGGCGGGAGACGGTAGCGTGTGGTTCACGGATCCGCCCTACGGCATTCTTCCCGGCACTGTTGAGGGCCACGAAGGGGACCAGGAATACGGCGGCTGCTACGTCTTCCGTTTCGACCCGGCGACAGGCGGGTTGCGTCCGGTCATCACCGATCTGGTCCATCCAAACGGCCTCGCGTTCTCGCCGGACGAATCCCTTTTGTACGTCTCGGACACCGCTGGACCGTCTCACGGCCTGCCGTTCCGGATCGCGGTGTTCCCGGTAGCCGACGGACGGTGCGGGGCGGGGGAGACCTTCGCGGAGCTTGATGAGGACAGCGTGTCTGACGGCCTCCGGGTGGACATCGAGGGCAGGGTGTGGACTTCCGCTGGAGCCTCCGTGCGCGTGTACGCTCCCGACGGCGGGCTGCTGGCCGCCGTCGACGTTCCCGAACGGGTTTCCAACCTCTGTTTCGGTGGTCCGACCGGCAGGGATCTCTATCTCACGGCAACGACGTCCCTGTACCGGCTGCGGACTTCTGCGCAGGACTCAGCGCGGCACGGTTGACGGGTGCCGACATAATAAGGTTGCTGTAGTTCTGGGGGCGGCGGTTCGATAGGCTTTACAAAAGCATCACCTGCTAACAGGGGAGTGAGCGTGTCAGGACCAAATCCAGATCCATACGAGGACAAGATCACAGGCCTGGAACCCGGCGGCGGAGTTCCGCCCGGGGAAACGCCACCGGGCGAAGCATCCACGGCAGGGCCGCAGGGCCACGATGAAGGCGGCCCGCGGAAAGGCACCCAGGTTCTGTGGATCTCCATCATCGGCGTGGTTGTCCTCCTCTCGATGCTCTACTTCATCGGGTACATCGTGGGATTTTTCGACTAGAGGAATAGACCTATCCAACGCACGGTTGTGCGAAGGATGAAGGCAATCACTTACAGCGAATACGGCAATCCCGACGTCCTGGAACTCACCGATCAGCCCATGCCCAAGGTAGGCCCCGGCATGGTCCTGGTGAAGATCAAAGCCACCTCCGTGAACCCGGTGGACTGGAAAATCATGGGCGGCCACCTGGACCCCCTCATGGACATCCAGTTCCCGGCGATCCCCGGCTGGGACGTGGCCGGAGTGGTGGAATCAGTGGGAATCGACTCCCACCGGTTCCAGCCCGGCGACGAAGTGATCTCCTATGCCCGCAAGGACTATGTCCACGGCGGCAGCTTCGCCGAGTACATCGCCCTGCCCGAGCGCGTCCTGGCCCGCAAGCCCGCCACGCTGGACTGGAACGAGTCCGCAGGCCTTCCGCTGACCGGGCTGACAGCTTTTCAGGTCCTCAACCGGCTGGACGTGAAGAGCGGCGAAACACTGTTGATCCACGGCGGATCCGGTGGTGTGGGTTCCCTGGCCATCCAGATAGCCTCGGCCCGGGGCGTGAAAGTCATTGCTACCGCCTCGGAGAAGAACCACGGGTTCCTGCGCTCCCTGGGTGCCGAGCCGGTCACCTACGGGGAGGGGCTGGCAGAACGCGTCAAAGCCATCGAGCCCGACGGCGTGGACGTAGTTGCCGATTTCGCCGGCGGCAGCCTTGAAGCCACCGTGGCCGTGCTCAAGGACGGCGGCCGGCACGCCTCCATCGCGGACGGCGAGGTGGAAAAGCATGGTGGAACCTGGATGTGGGTGACACCGGTTGGTGCAGACCTCCAGGAACTGGCTGACTCGGTGGACCAGGAAAACTTCCAGGTGGAAGTGGCCCAAACCTTCCCGCTGGCCCAGGCCGCTGAGGCCTTCCGACTCAACATGGAAGGCCACACGCGCGGCAAAGTTGTGGTGACGGTCAGCTAACCGGCCTTTCCGGAAACGGTGTTTCCCGCCACCACCATCCCCTGTGTGGTGGCGGGAAAGAAGGCATGCAGCTGCGCACAGGCGCGCTGCACAACAGACCTGAGCCACACGCTGGCCGGATCTTCGGTCTGTGAGGGGTGCCAGTACATCGCCTCCACCAACTCGGCTTCAAGATCCTCGTGGAACTCCAGCACCGCTATCTCCGCGCCACGCTGGCTCCTTGCCGCCAGCATCCTGGGTACCAACGCCACCAAGTCGGTTCCCTCAACCAGCAGCGGCAGCGACAGGAAGCCGGCCACCACGGCCGCCACCCGCCGTCGGACGTCTTTGCTTTCGAAGATCTTGTCCGCGGGCGTGCTGATTCCTTCGCCAAAGTAGCCCACCGCATGAGGTGCCGACACCAGATCGGCCAGAGTTGGGGAAGCCAGCTGCAGGATCGGGTTGCCGGTGTCCACCACGGCCACAAAGCTGTCCCTGAAGAGCTGCTTCGAGTCGCCCGGCATGCCGTAACCCTGGGGACCTACCAGCAGATCGATTTTGGAGTACTCGGCCAAGTTGCCTTCCAAGCCCGGCGTGGGGACGAAGTCAACGACGACGTGCGGGGCCTCCCGCTGCAGGATCCCCCGCAAGGACCTCACCATGAGGACCGCCGCGTAGTCCGAGGCCGCAATGATGAACTCGCGCTCGCTGGTTGCGGGGTCGAACCGTGAGCGGACACGGGCGGCGCGCTGGACGTGCTCCATGGCGTCATTCACCAACGGCACCAGCGATTGCGCGAAGGGGCTGAGATGGTAGTTGCGGCCGTTGCGCACCAGCAGTTCGTCGTCGAAATGACGACGCAACCTGGCCAGTGCGGCACTGGTTGCAGGCTGGCTCAACTGGAGCCTCTCGGCTGCTTTGGAGACGTTGCGCAGTTCCAGCAGCACCTGCAGTTGGGGGAGCAGGTTGAGGTCCAGATTCTTCATTCCTTCAGGGTAGCCAACCATTCACGGGACAGATAGTTCCTATCCGTAAGTAGCTCTTCCCCGGATACGTGATCTGCCTCATTGTTGTCTGTAGACGCTGCAGTCCGTTGACAGTCATCAGCACGTAAGAAGGAATTCACCGTGGAAACTCCGCTCTCCCACCTTGCCCACCTCGAGATCACCACGCCGGATGTTGAAGCCTCGGCCAAGTTCTACGAGGAAAAATTCGGCATGCGCATCATCGACCGCGTGGATGGCAACGTCTACCTGCGGTGCTGGGGCGACTACTACCGTTACAGCCTGGTCATTACCGAAGGACCCGAAGCTTCCCTGGGCCGCATGGCCTGGCGCACCAACTCCCAGGACGCTCTTGAAGCGGCAGCTGCGCGCGTCGAATCCACGGGTGTACAGGGCAGTTGGACTGCCGGCGGCCACGGCTTCGGCAAGGCCTACGAATTCACCGGCCCCTACGGCCACCACATGCGCCTCTTCTACGAAGTAGAGAAATTCGTGGCCGAGCCCGGCTTCGAATCCACGTACCCGGACCGTCCCGAACGCCGCAGCAGCCATGCTGCTGCGCCCCGCTTCCTGGACCACGTGACGGTTGCGTGCTCGGATGTCCGCGGATTTGCCAAGTGGTACAACGAGGCCCTGGGCTTCCGCGTCATGGCGTTCGTTGACCTGGACGAAGCCCCCATCACCGTTTTCTCCGTGCTCACCACCAACGAGAAGTCCCACGACCTTGGCGTGGTCATGGACACCTCGAAGCGGGCCGGTCGCGTCAACCACATCGCTTTCTGGGTGGACGCCACCGAGGATCTGCTCCGCACTGCGGACGTCATGATGGAAAACGGCACCCCCATGGAATACGGACCCTCCATCCACGGCGTTGGCGAGCAGAACTTCCTCTACTTCCGTGACCCGTCCGGCATGCGCGTTGAGCTCAACTCCGGCGGTTACCGCAACTACGTACCGGACTGGGAAGCCAACACCTGGAAGCCGTCCGAGGGCTCCAACAACTTCTACAAGAACGGTGCCATGCCGCACTCCATGACCGAGTCCTTCCCGCCCGCCGAAGGTTTCACGGCCACTGAAGAAGGCGCTTCTCCTGAAATGAAGGAAGCCCTGCTCAACCCCTACGCCCAGCAGGGCCGCGGCTGATGACTGAGGCAAGCTACTCGCTGGTCCGTTTCCTGGAAGCCGGCTCGGACAAAGCCCGCACTGGCTTGTTGGTGGGCGGGCGTGTCCTTCCATTGGACTCGGATATCAACTCCCTGATCCAGCACTGGGACAGCATCGAAGCGGAACTGGACACCCTGGCGGCTTCGGCCGGTGCCGACACCGGCCTGGACCGTGCCGTCGTCGAAATTCTTGCTCCCGTTGAACCGGCGCAGGTCCTGCAGACCGGCGCCAACTACCGCAAGCACGTGGTTGACCTGGCGGTGGCACACCGCGAAGACGGTCAGGATGCGGAGGAAGTCAGGGCCAAGACCGCCGCGATGATGGATCAGCGCGCCGGTCAGGGAACGCCGTACTTCTTCATAGGACTCCCGACGGCGATCGCTTCCGCCACGGATCCGCTCACCTTGCCCTCCTACAGCAAGTCGCACGACTGGGAACTGGAACTGGCAGCGGTGATTGGCAAGGAGGCGTTCCGGGTCACCCCGGAGGAAGCCCTCGACTACGTTTTCGGTTACACCATGGTCAATGACATCACCACGCGGGAGTTCGTCTTCCGCAGGGACATGCCGGCCATTGGTTCTGACTGGTACCGGGCCAAGAATGCGCCGGGCTTCCTGCCCACAGGCCCGTTGCTGGTTCCCGCCAAATTCTTCGGCGATCCGCAGGATGTCCAGGTGACGCTGAAGCTCAACGGCAAGGCAATGCAGGACGAGTCCACCCAGGACATGATCTTTGGTGTTGCCAAGCTGGTCAGCGAAGCCTCCCAGACCATGCCGCTGCGCCCGGGCGATCTTGTCCTCACAGGAAGCCCCGCAGGCAACGGCCAGCACTGGGGCCGCCTGCTCCAGGACGGCGATGTCATGGAAGGCACCATCACGGGGCTGGGAACACAGCTCATCCACTGCCGGGACGAGAAATGACAGCCAACCCGGTTGAGGTGCCGTTGATCCGGCGCAACGATCCCTTGGCCAGCATCATGGCAGCAGCCGGGCAGTACAACAACTGGGGCCGTTGGGGTGAAGGGGACGTGCTGGGGACGTTGAACTTCATTGATGCCGGAAAGAGGATCGAGGCAGCAGCGCTGGTTACCTCCGGCGAGGCTTTCTCACTCTCGCAGCCGTTCGACACCAACGGCCCGCAAAAGGGCTGGCGGCGCCGCACCAACCCGGTGCACACCATGACGGACACCGGGGTTGACGCCGAACGCGGGAACCAAGGTTTTCCGCACGGTTTTGGCGGGGCCGATGATGTCATTGCCATGCCTCTCCAATGTTCCACGCAGTGGGACGGGCTGGGGCACATCTTCGATCGCGGCAAGGCCTGGAACGGCAGGGCAGCGGGCGATGTCGTCACCTCCGAAGGCGATCTGGTCACGGGTATTGAAACGGCAGCGGCAAAGATCGTCACCCGTGGCGTGCTGCTGGACGTTGGGCGCGTTCTGGGCGTCGACGGGGAGTTGCCGGATGGTTTTGCCATCACCCCGGAGCACCTCGAGCAGACCATCCAGGCCCAAGGTTCCAGTTCGGAGGTACGGCGCGGGGACATCGTGATCATCCGCACGGGCCATTACAGCCGTGTTCGCCGCGAGGGGTGGGGTGACTATGCAGGAGGCTCCGCCCCTGGCCTGTCCTTCACCACGGCACCGTGGCTCCACGCATCCGAGATCGCGGGTATCGCAACGGATACGTGGGGTTTCGAGGTCAGGCCGAACGAATTCGAGGGTGCTTTCCAGCCACTCCACCAGGTCGCCATTCCCAACCTGGGCCTGTTCCTGGGCGAAATGTGGGATCCGGACGCCCTCGCGGAAGCCTGCGCCCTGGACGGCAGGTACGAGTTCATGTTGACCGCAGCCCCGCTCCCCATCACGGGTGCGGTGGGGTCCCCGGTGAACCCGATCGCCGTCAGGTAGCCGGCCCGGTTCCGGAACCGGGCACACAATGCAATAAACGCCGTCCTAACAAAGGAGTCAACGATGGCAGCAGTACAGACAGTGGGTATAGCCGGAGCCGGAGCCGCGGGCCTGGCTGCTGCCATCCTCCTGGCCGACGCCGGCGTGGACGTCGAAATCCTGGAGAAGGCCAGCGAGCCGCAGGTTCTGGGATCAGGAATCACGCTGCAGGGAAATGCGTTGCGGATCCTCCGCCAGTTGGGCGTCTGGGACCAGGTGGAAGCCAAAGGGTATTCCTTCAGCAACCTTGGGCTCCGCGCTCCCGATCCCGCCGGGACGGTAATTGCGGTTCTGGAGGACATCCGTACTGGCGGCGATGACCTTCCCGCCACCCTCGGCATGTACCGCCCGGACCTCACGGCCATTCTCCGCGAGCGAGCACTCCAGGCCGGTGCCAGGATCTCCTACGGCAAGGCCGTAGCCGAGGTCATTGACGACGGCGGCAGCGTCACCGTCCGTACGACCGACGGCGCCAGCTCACGCTATGACCTGCTCATCGGTGCTGACGGGCTGCACTCCTCGGTGCGCAGGGCCATTGGAATCGACGTGGAGCCCACCCCCACCGGCATGGGCATCTGGCGTGCTTTCGTTCCCCGCCCGGCGGAGGTTGTCCGCACGGATCTGACCTATGGCGGACCTTGCTTCATCGCCGGGTATTGCCCCACAGGTGAAGACAGCATTTATGCCTACCTGGTGGAAAAGGCCCAGGAACGCAGGCCAGAAGACGGCCCGCAGACCATGTCCGGGCTTGCCGCCGAGTACGGCGGTCCGTGGCGGGAGATCCGCGAAAACCTGGATCACAGTGCCCGGATCAATTACACCTGGTTCACTTCACACCTGGTTGAAGGGCCATGGAACCGGGGCCGGAGCGTCATCATCGGCGATGCCGCACACAGTTGCCCTCCCACGGTGGCGCAGGGCGCGGCAATGGCCTTGGAAGACGCGGCCGTCCTGGCCGAACTCCTGATCGCCGCCGACCATGTGACGGAAACCCTGTGGAAGGAATTCACGGACCGCCGCCAGGACAGGGCAGCGGCGGTTGTCACGGCCTCGGTCCAACTGGGCCAGTGGATGCTGGACGGCGTCCGCGATGCTGACGTGCCCGGCCTGATGAACTCGCTTTCCACCATGGTGAAGGAACCCGCATGAACACGAACACTTCGATTCCCAGCCAGCCGGTAGTGGACGTGCACGCACATGTCCTGCTGCCCGCGCTCCAGGAGTTGGTGTCAACCAACGACCCCCAGGGGTTCGCGGCACTGCAAGCACTGGAGGCTAAGAGGAACGGGCCTGAGTCCATGGCATCCTCGGGCCGCATGATCAAAGAACGGTGGCCCCAGCTGACGGATGTGTCACGCCGTTTAGCAGACATGGACACCCAAGGCGTCGATGTCCAGCTGGTTTCCCCGTCCCCGTCGCACTTCTATTACTTCGCCAACGAAGAGTTGGCACTGCAGTTGGCGCACCGGGCGAACACGGCCGTGCGGGATTACGTGGACCAAGCGCCGGAGCGGCTCAACGGGCTGGGCCTGGTGCCCCTGCAGCACCCGCACCTCATGGTGGAAGCCCTTGAGCACGCCGTGGTGGAGTGCGGACTGCTGGGTGTGGAGATTGGATCATTCGCTGCCACGCCGGCCTCCGCTGAGCGCACCACCGTGGAACTTTCGGACCCCCGCCTGGAGCCCTTCTGGGCCCGGGCGGAGGAACTGGGTGCCCTGGTGTTCCTCCACCCGTTCGGATGCTCGCTGGACGAACGGCTGGACAGCTTCTACCTGGCCAACACCGTGTCGCAACCTGCGGAAAACGCGGTTGCCCTGTCCCATCTCATTTTCAGCGGAGTGCTGGACCGGTACCCGGACCTGAAAGTCCTGGCAGCCCACGGCGGCGGATACCTTCCAACCACTATCGGCCGGTCCGACCGCGCATGGAAAATGCGCCCCGAAGCGCAAACCTGCGCCCACCCGCCGTCGAGCTACCTGCGGAAAATCTTCTTCGACTCTTTGGTCCACAACCCGGAAGAGCTCAAGGCGCTTGTCAACGCTTCAGGTGCAGGGCAAGTCCTGCTGGGCTCGGATTACCCGTTCGACATGGGCTCGGATGATCCCGTGGGTGAGGTCCACGCGGCGGCCTTGGAGGAGGATTCCGGGCAGCAGGTCCTTGCCGGGAACGCCCGAAGGCTGGGTATCACGGCCGCGTCGGACCAATCCACCCGCACCACCGTTTAAGGACGATTCACATGGTCAAGATTGCGCGCTGGAATCACGGCGACGGTACGTACGCAGGATTCGTCGACGACGGGAAATGCTATGCGCTCCCGGACGGGCATACCGTCTCCACCCTGCTGGGAGCAGGCCTTGCGGCGACCTTGGAGCGCGCCGAAGAAACGATCCGCTCCGCAGCCGCCGTCTCCTTGGATGACGTAAGGCTCCTGGCACCCTTGCAGCCCTCCACCATCCGCGATTTCGTTGCCTTCGAGGAGCACGTTGAAGGCGTGCGAAAGAGTATCGACGGAGCAGCCGGCGTGGTGGACGAGTGGTACCAGGCGCCCACCTTCTACTTCACCAATCCGCACACTGTCAGCGGAACGGGTGAGGTGATCGGAATTCCGGCGGGCTGCGAGGAACTGGACTTCGAAACCGAGGTAGCTGCCGTCGTCGGGCGTGTTCCCGGCAGTGAGGGGCGCAATCTGACTGCGGAAGAAGCCCACGGGCATATTTTTGGCTACACCATCCTCAACGACTGGTCCGCCCGGGACCTGCAACGCCGTGAAATGAAAGTCAGCCTTGGCCCTTGCAAAGGCAAGGATTTCGCAAACACCCTGGGGCCTTGGATTGTCACCGCGGACGAGTTTGAGGACCTCCACGACGACGAGGGTTTCCTGCCCATTTCCATGTCCGTTGAGGTCAACGGCGCATTCATCGGCCAGGACCTGCTTTCCAACATGGGCTGGCCGTTTGCCGAACTGGTTGCCTACGCTTCCCAGGATTCAGTGGTGCGGCCGGGGGATGTTCTGGGTTCCGGGACCTGTGGCAGCGGCTGCCTGGCGGAACTGTGGGGACGGAACGGATCCAAAACGCCACCACCGCTGGAAACCGGGGACGTGGTCACACTGACGGTTGAGGGAATCGGAGCCATCCACAACACGGTGGGGGAGCGCCGGGAAGCGTCCACACGGGTGCCGGCACGTCCCCGTCCGCGCAACAGGACCCGGGAGAAACCGCCGGGGTGATTGATGGTCCCCGGGCGTGGATTGACCAGCGGGTTTGGACAACGGCGTAATACCCGTCACTATGGGAAAAGGTGAATGAGTCCCCAACCCCCATTCCCCGGTTAGGCCCCATGTTCAGTTTTCGGCCACTCTCCAACCTCGCTTCGGTCCTTACAACGCCCCTTGCCCCCGAAGATGTCCTTGCCTTGTTCAACCCGGTCTATTCCTCGCGGCAGTTGCGGGGAGTAGTGACCCGGGTGGTCCAGGAGACAGCCCAATCGGCGACGATATTCTTCCGACCCGGCCGCGGCTGGCGCGCCCATTTGGCTGGCCAGTGGGCGCGCATCGGCGTCGAGCTGGACGGCGTCCGCCAGTGGCGGTCCTACTCCTTGAGCGCGCCCGCCGGCAAGGACCCCGCCATCACCGTGACCGACGTCGGCTCCGTGTCCGGAACTTTGGTCCGCAAAACCAAAGTTGGCGATGTCCTCTTCCTGGCCCCGCCGCAGGGTGACTTCGTCCTCCCCGAGCACCCGCGGCCCCTGTTGATGCTCACGGCAGGCAGCGGCATCACCCCGGTCATGTCCATGATCAGGACGCTCATTCCCAGCCGGCCGGACGCAGATGTGGTCCTCATCCACTCGTGCCGGACCGAGAAGTAAAGCATCTTCCGGGAAGAGCTGGCCGAACTGGCAGACCAGTTTCCCAACTTCCGCCTGGCCCAGTGGTTCACCCATGGCCGCGACCGCCTGGACTTCACAACCACGGCGGAGATCGGCGAGATTTGTCCCGACTGGCAGGAGCGGGCCGCCTATGCGTGCGGTCCGGAGAGCTTCCTGGACGACGCCGAGGCCATGTGGCACCAGGCGGCCCTGGAAGCCGCGCACACGTCCGGCAGCGAGGTTGGCACGTGTGGCAGCCAAGGCACGCTGACCATCGAGCGTTTCAGCACCAAACTGGTCTCCGGTGACGGCAGCGAAGGTGGAACCGTCACCTTTGAGGCGTCCGACCGCGAGGTGGAGGCCGACGGCGGCACCCCCATCCTGGACATCGGCGAGGACGCCGGGGTTCTTATGCCAAGCGGCTGCCGCATGGGCATCTGCCACAGCTGCCTGACTCCCCTGTTGTCAGGCAGTGTCCGCGACCTGCGCACTGGCGAGGTCCACGGGGAGCCCGGCCAACTCATCCAAACTTGTGTCTCGGCAGCTGTCGGGCCCGTCAACCTTGAAATCTGAGAGTCCCACTTTATGTCGATAATTTCAGCGAACAGGCGAACAACAGCCCCGCGAAGACCCGCCCGGGTGCGCTTGCCGAGTCCGGCAGCCCCACCCTGCGTCCGCCCGCAGCGGCCCACCTCAGCGATGAGCAGGTAGCGGAACTGGGCCGTGAGCTCGACGCCATCCGCGATGACATGCTGGCCAAGCGCGGTGCCACTGATGCCACGTACATCAAGCGGATGATCAAGATCCAGCGCGGCCTGGAGATCTCCGGACGCGCTGCCCTGCTGGTCAGCAAGAACAAGGCTGCCTGGGTGACCGGCACGGCGCTGCTGAGCGTTGCCAAGATCCTGGAAAACATGGAGTTGGGCCACAATATCCTGCACGGCCAGTGGGATTGGATGCGCGATCCTGACATCCACTCCACTACGTGGGAGTGGGACTTCGTCACCCCTTCGCGGTCGTGGCAGCACACCCACAACGACCTCCACCACCGCTGGACCAACGTTGTTGGCAAGGACCGCGATGTCGGATACAACCTGCTGCGCATGGACCCGGACCAGGAATGGAAGCCTTACAACCTGGGCAACCCGCTCTACAACGCCTTGCTGGCGCCGGTGTTCGAATGGGGGATCGCCATCTATGACCTGGAGATCCCGGAGTACAAGGAAGGCCTCAAGTCCAAGGAGTCCATGGTCAAGGACCTTAAGGCTCTGGGGCGCAAGGCTGCCAAGCAGTTCGCCAAGGATTACGCTGCAACGCCCGCTGTCGCCATGCTGACGGGCTCGGGCAAGCAGGCCTTGATGGGCACCCTCACCGCCAACGCCGTGCGCAACGTGTGGGCTCACGCGGTGATCTTCTGCGGCCACTTCCCGGAAGGAACGGACACGTTCACCGAGGAGATGGTGGAAGGCGAAACCCGTGGAGATTGGTATGTCCGGCAGATGATCGGGTCAGCCAACATTTCCGGCTCGAAGTTCATGCACTTGATGACCGGGAACCTTTCCCACCAGATTGAGCACCACCTCTTCCCGGACCTGCCCTCGCACCGGTACGCGGAGGTGGCCCCCAAGGTCCGGGAGATCTGCCAACGCTACGGCCTGAAATACACCACTGGCCCGCTGCTGAAGCAGGTCGGTTCCGCATGGGCCAAGGTTTTCAAGCTGGCCTTGCCGCCAAGGACGTAAGGCGCGCCAAGAAGCAAAGCTGCAAACAACGACGGCGGCAGGCCGCCTTCGGTTCGGATGGAACCGTCGGTAACCTGCCGTCGTCGTGCGTTGTTGCTGAAAAGGCTGCCTACTTGGAGAGGAAGCCCAGCAGGATCTCGTTGATTTCGCTGCCGTGCGTCCAGAGCATGCCGTGGGGTGCGCCCTCGATCTCCACGTATTCGGCGGCGGGGAGGCGCTTGGTGAATTCGCGGCCGGTGGAGTCGATGGGCAGGATGCGGTCGTCGGTGCCGTGGACGATCAGGGACGGGACCGTGACCTTCTCGATGTCGGAGCGGAAGTCGGTCAGCCAGGTGTCAACCACTGCGAACGATGCGTACCAGGAAGAACCGGCGGCGACGTTCCAGGAGTTGCGCAGGGCTTCCTCACTGAGGCGGTTTCCGAGGAAGTTGTCCGTGTTGTAGAAGTCCTTGTAGAAGTTCTCGAACCAGGCGTAACGGTCTTCGATGGCCGCGTTGCGGATGCCGTCGAAAACGGAGGAGGGTACACCGGCGGGGTTGTCGTCGGTCTGCAGGAGGTAGGGCTCAAGGGAACCCAGGAAGGCAGCCTTGGCAACACGGCCTTCGCCGTAGGTGCCGATGTAGCGGCCGACTTCACCGGTGCCCATGGAGAATCCGACCAGCACAGCGTCCTGCAGGTCCAGGGTTTCCAGGACCGTGTTCAGGTCGGCTGCAAAGGTGTCGTAGTCGTAGCCGGTGGTGACCTTGCTCGACTTGCCGAAGCCGCGGCGATCGTAGGTGATGACGCGGTAGCCGGCGTTCAGGAGGGCGGCGGTCTGCTTCTCCCAGGAGGCGCCGTCGAGGGGATAGCCGTGGATCAGGACAACCGGCTGGCCCGAGCCGTGGTCCTCGTAGTAGAGCTCGATGTCCGTGGTGTTTTCAGTTCCGACTTTGATGAAGCCCATGATTCTGTTCCCTTTCCTCGAAGTAGAGAACGATCGTTCTCTCTCTGGTTCAAATACTATAGAACGCTCGTTCTCAATACAAGTACTATGGGTACATGGATATTTCCGAAGTCCGTAGCCGCATAGTCGCCACAGCTGATGGGCTCTACAACGCCAAGGGCATCCAGTCCGTTGGCATGGATGAGCTGCGCACGGCCGCCGGGGTATCCCTCAAGAAGCTGTACCAGGAATTCCCGTCCAAAGGCAGCATCGTGATGGCCGTGCTGGAACGCCGACACCAGTCCTGGACTGAAGGGCTGGATGCCACTGTTCGCCAGGCCGCGGATCCGCGGGCCAAGCTCCTGGCCATCTTCGATTATCTTGCCGGATGGTTCTGTCAGGACTCGTTCCGGGGCTGCGGCTTCATCAACAGCTTCGCCGAACTGGGGGCCGTCAGCCCCGAAGTGGCCGAGTATGCGCGGAAGCACAAGGAGTCATTCCAGGAATATGTCGCGGCGCTGGCGGCTGACGCCGGCGCTCCACCGTACTTGGCCCCGCAGCTTGCCATCCTTGCCGAGGGGGCGCAAACGACGGCGGCCATCGCCGGCACGCCCGACGCCGCGAGCCAGGCGCGGCAGGCGGCCGAAGTCCTGATCGCCGCCGCGTTGGGCCAGGCCGCGACCTGACCGACCGCCGTCGAGCCTTCCCTGCTAGCGAGCCTTCCCTGCTAGCTGGCCTTCCCTGCTAGCTGGCCTCGAGGTCGTCGAGCGACTTGCCCTTGGTGTCCGCGGACATCAGGGTGGCGACAACTGACACGAGACAGATGCCTAAGGTGGTCATGCCGATGACCAGCGGGATGTTGGCCGACCCCGGGGGAGCGATGGCTGTGAAAAGGCTGGGGAAGAACGAGGCGATCATGAGTCCGATGTTCTGGGAGACCGCGAAGCCCGTCACGCGCATGCGCATGGGGAACTGTTCCTGGAAGAAAGTGGCGAAGGTGGCATTCCACATTTGGAACAGGACGCCCTGCACAATCACGACACAGACGAACACCAGTGGCAGGCTGCCCTGCTGGATGGCCCAAAGGTAGGCCATGGTCAGCAAGCCACCGGAGATTCCACCGGCCACCATCAGTGGCCGCCGGCCGATCCGGTCGGACAGTGCGCCGAAGACAGGGATGGTCAGCACGGCCGTCACGTTGGCCGCCATGGTCACCCACAGGAACTCGCTGCTGGAGAAACCGACCCCATAGCCCTTCTGGGTGGCATACGAGACGCCGAAGATCAGGGTGGCCATACCAATGACGTTGGTAAAGGTCATGGCGATGCAGCGGACCAGTACCCAGGGGTGGGTTCGCAGGAGGTCGATCAGCGGGAATCGACGCTTGGTCTCGGCTCCCTCGGATTGGGCCAGGTAGGCGGGAGGTTCCTGCACCCGGCGTCGAATGACGTATCCGGCCACGATCACCACGGCGCTGAGCAGGAACGGAAGCCGCCAGCCCCAGGAGTGGAATTCCTCGTCAGGCAGCAGGGCGGCGAGTGGAATCAGGACTGCGGTGGCCAGGATCGAACCCACCTGTGTGCCCTGGAGGCTGAAGCTGGCAAAGAAGCCGCGCCGGGCATCGGGGGAGTGTTCCACGATCATCGCGCTTGCCCCACCCAGTTCACCGGCCACGGCAAAGCCCTGAATCAGCCGGAGGATGACCAGGAGGACAGGTGCCAGGAGGCCAACTTGTCCGTAGGTGGGCAGGAGTCCCACTGCGAAGGTGGCGAAACCCATGAGCAGCATCGCGAAGACGAGGACCTTTTTGCGCCCATGACTGTCGCCGTAGGCGCCCAGCACCACGGCGCCGAGTGGTCGGGAGACATAGCCGACGGCGTACGTCGCCAAGGAGGCGATGATGCCGACGGTGGGGTTCTCGGTAGGGAAAAAAATCGTGGGAAACAGGAGCGTTGCCGCCAGTGAATACAGGGCGAAGTCGTAGTATTCCAGCGCACTTCCGATCCACCCGCTCATCGCGGCCTTCTTCGGGTCTTTACGCGCGGCGTCGCCGTCGGTGATGGGGGTGGTTTCCCTCCGGTGCATGACTGTCACGTCGCTGTACTCCTCTGGCGTCGTTGGCAAAGATCAAGTGACTGGATAGGCAGCTTGAATCGATTCATAAAGCATACGATGTGACGTGGAATACGTCAAAGGCCTTTGGGTGGGCACGGGCCGTGGAAGACTGGACGCATGCCTTTCCGTACCGTGAGACCACGCCCGGAGTCCGACGCCGCCAAAAGCCTGAAGCATTCAAAGGAGCAGGCGCGCCATATCGCAATGCGGCTCGACGACGCGTGGCTGAGGTTCCAGACGAAGCTGGCCATCCGAAGGGGCCGGGTGGAAACCGTCATCCCTTACACCGGCTACGGCAGCACCTCCTGGATCAGGGTCCTCGCGCGCGTGGTCCGCAGCGACCCACGAGATGCGGCCGGACATGCCAACCCCTTGCAGGAAAGCATGCGCGGATGGCGCAACTTCACCAGCGCGCCGGTGGCTAACGCGGCCGTGCAAGTGACTGTCGCCGGCGAGGTGCACCATGTTGTTGCCGACCGCGGCGGTGTTGTGGACGCACGCATTCCGGTGGCCCTGGGTGCCGGTTGGCACACGATCATCCTGAAGTCGGGGGACTCCCGCACGGTGGAAGCTCCCGTGGAGGTCGTGGCAGACGACGCGGACTTCGGTGTGGTGTCCGACATCGACGACACCGTCATGGTGACCGCACTGCCGCGCCCCTTCCTGGCGGCCTGGAATACTTTCGTCCTCAACGAGCATGCACGGACGCCCACCCCGGGCATGGCCGTGCTTTACGAACGCATCGCGCGGACCGCCCCCTCCGCCCCGGTGCTCTACCTGTCCACCGGCGCCTGGAACGTGGCCCCCACGCTGTCCCGGTTCCTCAGCCGGAACCTGTACCCCGCCGGCCCCAAACTCCTGACCGACTGGGGTCCCACCCCGGACCGGTGGTTCCGCAGCGGACAGGAACACAAAAAGAACTCCCTGGAACGCCTCGCAGAGGAATTTCCCACCATCAAATGGTTGCTGGTGGGTGACGACGGACAACACGATGAAGCCATCTACTCCGATTTCGCCCAGCGGCACCCCGAAAACGTCAAAGCAATCGCCATCCGCCAACTTTCCCCCGGTGAAGCCGTCCTCGCCGGTGGCCGGTCAAAGTCCGGCGGCCAGCCCACCCCCGGTGTCCCGTGGATCTACGCCCCTGATGGCGCAGGCATGTCCGCGCAACTCGAGGAGTTGGGCATCATCCGGGGCGAAGTCAGGTCCGCGGACGATCCCGAGGAAGGCGACGTAGCTGGAGGAAAGGCCTAGGCCGCACCGATTGAGCCACGCACGATCAGGCGGGCCGCCAACTCCGGGCTGGGTGCGGAGGTCCTCCTGCCTTCGATCTGCCTGATGAGTGCCGAGGCTGCGGCCTGACCCATCTCGTAAACGGGTTGTGCAATGACCGTGAGCGGGGGAGTGGTGAGCCGCGTCCAAGCGAAGTCGTCGTACATGAGGAAAGAGACGTCGTCGGGAATTGATCGGCCTGATTCCTGGATGGCTTCCACTACGCCCAGTGCGATCAGGCCGTCGGAGGCAATGATGGCGGTGGCGGCGTTGGGTCCGTCCAGGAGTTCCAGGGTAATTTTCTTCACCGATTCGGCGTCGCCGGCGTTGAGCCGGACAAGGTCGGCGGGTCGGGTCAGCCCTTCTTCCTCGAAGGCGCGGCGGATTCCATCCAGGCGGTCGGCGATTTGCGAGGACTCCAAGGCCATTCCTTCCTGGTAGGGCTTGTCCGAGGTCAGCGTGGACACGAAGGCGATCCGACGGTGCCCGGCCGCGAGGAGGTGTTTGGTGGATTCGTAGGAGATGCCGGTCATGTCCACGGCGAACGCCTCGGCATCCAGCCCCTCCGCAGCACGGTCCAGAAGTACCAGGGGGCGCCCCGACTCGCGGAGCTGTTGGAGGTGCGCGGTATGCACGGACGATGCCGGGGCCACAATCAGCCCATCCACCCTTTTATCCAGGAGCACCCGCACGGCGTCTACTTCGGCGGCTCTTTCCTCGTCGGTGTTGATGAGGATGACGTGGTACCCGCTCTTCTTGGCGGTGTCTGTGATGCCTCTCATGGCAAGGCCGAAATGCGGGTTTTCGATATCGCCCACCACCACCCCGATGGTGTTCGATTTCCCGGTATTCATACTGCGGGCCAATTCGTTGGGCCGGTACTCCAACTCCTCGGCGGCGGCGAGGACACGCTCGCGGACGTCGTCGCTGACAGCCCCGTAATTGCCCAGGGCCCGTGCAGCCTGGGCCTTGGACACCTGCGCGGCCTTGGCGACGTCGGCAACCGTTACGTCCCGCCGTCGGGATCCCTCAGTGCTCATGTTCACCTTTCCAAAGGGGTGTTGACGCGGCTTTGTGAGTTCCGCTACATTCTAATCAATCGATGTGAGTCCGGTCTCAATCCTAGAGAATGAGACCGGACTCAGCAAGACTCCCGCATCGAGCAATATCTCCAGCGGCTCCTGACAGCACCGCTTTTCCCTCCCACGATTGGACAACGCTGTGATCAAATTGAACTTCCGCCCGGCAGCGCTGGCAGCAGCGGCCTTGGCGGCAATCCTCGCCCTTTCCGGCTGCGGTGGATCCTCCGCCAGCTCCTCGCCCTCCGCCGACAATCCCTACGGCCTGATCGAGTCGGGCACCATCCGGGTTGCCAGCCTGGGCGACTCCAAGCCGTATACCTTCACCGACAGCTCGGGTAACTTCACGGGCTTTGACGTGGAGCTGTTCAAGGATGTTGCCCACCGCGCCGGCGTAGACAAGGTTGTCTTCACCGGGCAGGACTTCTCGGGACTGCTCGCAGCCGTAGCCAACGGCCAGTTCGACGTTGGTGTGGCAGCTATCGGCATCACCGACAAGCGCAAAGAAACAGTGGACTTCTCCGACGGCTACCTCGCCGGCTACCTGACGGTCATCACCACAAAGACCTCGGGCATCAGCGACGTTGACGGCCTCAACGGCAAGCGCCTGGGCGTAGTCCAAGGCACGTTGCAGGAAGCCTACGCAGTGAAGAACTTCACCTCGGCGCAACTGGTCCGCTTCCCTGACAACAACACTGCCATCGCGGCCGTGAACAGCGGTTCCGTGGATGCCCATTTCCTCGATTACGAGGCTGCAAAGGCCTACCAGGAGCAGTTTGGCCTGGTCAGTGCTGCCGACATTCCATCCTTTGACGCTC
This sequence comes from Paenarthrobacter sp. AR 02, assembly GCF_021538675.1. GTDB lineage: Bacteria > Actinomycetota > Actinomycetes > Actinomycetales > Micrococcaceae > Arthrobacter. The sequence goes on along the minus strand of NZ_JAJUKH010000009.1, from coordinate 49,735 downwards.
CGGCCGGGTTCGCTATCGCCAAAGACAAGCCCGCCTTCAAGGACGCGCTGAACAAGGGCCTCGCGGCAGCGATGGAAGACGGCACCTGGAAGAAGCTCTACCAGAAGTGGTTCCCGGGTTCACCGATGCCGGAACAATACCTCCCCAAGGCAGAGCAGACCTCCAACCCGTCCGCTTCCGCCACCAAGTAAGTCGGCCCACCAACCAACGTCTGAGAGCACCCAATGGATTGGCTCAACACCATCAGCCGCACGTTCCTCGACTTTGATGCCATGGTCGAAGTGCTGCCCCAACTCCTCGGAGTTGGCCTCCTCAACACCCTGATCATCTCCTTCGCAGCAACCATCCTTGGCGTAGTCATGGGCATGGTGGTAGCGGTGATGGGAATCTCGCGGTCGAAGTGGTTGCGAATCCCTGCAAGGATCTACACCGACCTCTTCCGCGGGCTCCCTGCGATCCTTACGATCCTGCTGATCGGCCAGGGTTTTGCCCGGCTGAGCCAGTCCGTGTTCGGTCCCTCCCCCTACCCGCTGGGAATCATCGCGCTGAGCCTCATCGCCAGTGCCTACATCGGAGAGATCTTCCGCGCCGGCATCCTTAGCGTGGACAAGGGCCAGGGCGAAGCCTGCCGCGCCCTGGGCATGAGCTACACCAAGTCCATGGCACTCGTGGTGGTCCCGCAAGGAGTGCGCCGCGTGCTGCCTGCCTTGGTGAACCAGTTCATTGCCATCGTCAAGGATTCCTCGCTGGTGTACTTCCTGGGGCTCTTGGTCAGCGAGCGCGAACTGTTCCGGGTAGGGCAGGACGCAGCAGTGCTCTCCGGCAACCTTTCGCCCCTGGTCATGGCCGGTATCTTCTACCTGATCATCACCGTCCCCCTGACCCACCTGGTCAACTACTTCGACAACAAGTTCCGAACCGGCCGACGCCGTCCCACCGCACCAACCAGTGGGCTGAAGGAAGTCAAGGAACTCGACGCGGCTTCGCCGCTCATCACCGGGTGCAACACGTGAACCTCACAAGCAGCAGTGCGACCAGCACCAACAAGCCAAACCAGGACATCGAAAAGTTCCACGGGTCCAGCCTGGAATTGCAGAACCTGACCATGGCCTACGGCGACGTTGAAGTGCTCCGCAACGTCACCCTCTCCGTGGCTCCGGGAACCACCACATGCATCATTGGCCCATCCGGATCCGGCAAGTCCACGCTGCTGCGAGGAGTCAACCGACTCCACGAACCCAAAAGCGGTGACGTCCTCCTTGCAGGAGAGAGCGCCCTCACCGTCAAGCCTGACGTTCTCCGAGCACGCATAGGCATGGTGTTCCAGCACTTCAACCTCTTCCCGGACCACACCGCCCTCGAGAACGTGGCGCTCGCCCTCTGGAGCGTCAAGGGAATGTCCAAGGCGGAGGCACGGGAACGGGCCCGCCGCCGACTGGCGGAAGTCGGTCTCGCTGAGCGGGCCGACCATAGGCCAAGGGACCTCTCCGGCGGTCAACAGCAGCGTGTTGCCATCGCCCGCGCGCTTGCCATGGAGCCAGAGGTCATGCTGTTCGACGAAGCCACGAGCGCACTGGACCCCGAACTCGTCAAAGGCGTCTTGAACCTCATGGCAGGCCTTGGCCGCCGCGGCATGACCATGCTGGTTGTTACCCACGAGATGGGCTTCGCCCGCAAGGTAGCCGACCAAGTGGTGTTCATGGACGAGGGCGAAGTGGTGGAGATCGGCACCCCTAACGAGCTCTTCGACAACCCGCGCAGTGAACGCCTGCAACGCTTTCTCTCGGAAGTCCTGTGATGGGCAGGCCAGCAGTGGCACCCATCCGAACCGCCGTCGTCGGGTTTGGTGTCTCCGGCAAGGTTTTCCACGCTCCGCTGATCGCGGCGGACCCGAACTACTCGCTGGACATCATCGTCACGGCCGATCCGCACCGAAGGGCGGAGGCTGCCCGGCAGTACCCGCAGACGAGAATCGTGGCCACGCCGGAGGAGCTGTTCGCTTTTGCCGGGGAGCTTGACCTGGTGGTGCTCGGAACACCGCCGCTGACGCACCTGGAGCTGGGGGCCATGGCCATCGCCCACGGGCTGAACGTAGTAGTCGACAAGCCTTTTGTTATCACGGTCGCCCACGGTGAGGAGTTGGCCGCCCGGGCTTCCGACGCCGGTGTGCAACTGACGGTTTTCCAGAACCGCCGGTGGGATGCCGACTTCCTTACACTCCGAAGGCTGCTGCAGGACGGCGCACTCGGGGATGTGCGGACCTTTGAGTCCCGGTTTGAATGGTGGCGGCCTGCAGGCTTTGGCAACTGGCGTGATTCAGCGACACTGGCCGAAGGCGGCGGCATACTTCACGACCTCGGCGCCCATCTGATCGACCAAGCCATCCAACTTTTCGGTCCTGTGGAGGAGAGCTATGGCGAGACCGCCAACCACGGGCCGCATCCGGAGGCTGCGGACACCGAGGCTTTCGTCTCCTTGCGTCACGAATCGGGCGTTCGATCACGGCTGTGGATGAACGGCATGGCGGCCCAGGTTGGCCCACGGTTCCACGTCCTGGGCTCCCAAGCCGGGTACACCAAGTGGGGGCTCGACGGACAGGAACCCGCGCTGGCAGCCGGAGTCACGCCGTCGGACGCTGCCTACGGCAATGAACCCGAAGAATCCTGGGGCCTCTTGGGAGTTGACGGTTTGGCCACGCCAGTGCCGGCGGAAGGAGGCGACTACCCCCGGTTCTACGCGGAACTTGCAGCGTCGATCCGTGGCCAAGGACCGTTGCCCGTGCATCCGGCAGAGGCACTGGAAACCCTCAAAATCATCGAAAACATTCACGCCTTCGCCTAGGTGGCGCATAGCGCCAACATGCTCCACCCGCCAGAACCTGAAAGAGAGATCACGCATGTCTTCCACCGTTACCAAGCATGTCGCCGTCATTGGCGGCGGCATCCTGGGCGTCTCCACCGCGGTGCACCTGCTCCGCCAAGGTGCAACCGTTACCCTTTTGACCGAGCAGGGGCTGGCCAGCGAGGCTTCCGGCCGTTCCCTGTCCTGGCTCAACTCTGCTGGAGAGCGCTCCACTCCCTATCACCAGTTGCGCATGGCCGGCGTTGACCGGTACCGCACGCTCTTCGCCGCCGATCCCAACCGTGAATGGCTTCAGTTCGGCGGCGGCCTCATGTGGAACTCCGCCGGTCAAAGCGAAGTCACCAAAGCCCGGCACGCCTACGAGACGTCAATCGGCTACGACTCCAGGCTCCTGGCGCCGGAAGAGATTGCCTCGGCTACTCCCGGGATCGACGCCAGTGCCGTCCCGGAGAACGCAATCTTCAATCCCGGCGAGGGCTGGGTCAGCCTGCCGGATTTGGTGAACTTCCTGATGGAAGAATTCCACGCCCTTGGCGGCCGGCTGGTCCTCAATGCAGGCAAAGCCTCGGTGATGGTCGACGGCGGCCGGGCCACCGGCGTCGAAACCGCCGGAGGTGCAACGTACCCGGCGGACGCCGTGCTCGTAGCCTGCGGCGCTGCAACGCCCGCCGTCGTGAGGCCGCTCGGCGTCGAGATACCGAACGGTTCGCCGGTCTCCATGCTTGTTGTTACCAAGCCCGTTGAGCACCAGGTCGCCGCAGTGATGAATACGCCGCGCGCCGCCGTGCGACCTAACCCGGGCAACACTTTTGCCTTGGACCACGACTGGTATGAAGAGCACATCACGGAGCATGCGGACGGTTCGTTCACCATCCCTGATGATGTCGTCCAGGAATTGGCAGACGAGTCGTCCAGGCTGATCGCGGGAAACCCCGAGCTTAAGCCTGCATCGTGGAAGATCGGGTACAAGCCAATCCCGGGCGACGGCGAACCCGTCTTCGGGGAACTCGGCCAGGTACCGGGCTGCTTCGTAGCTTTCACCCACTCAGGTGCCACTCTGGGCCTCATCGCAGGCGAATTGCTTTCCGGTGAGATCCTGACCGGGGACAAGCACCCCATGTTCGCTACGTTCCGGCCGGGCCGGTTCTCCTAGCCCGGAACGCAAAAGGCCAACGGCCCCGATACGCCATCTGCATAAGCGTGTCGGGGCCGTTGGAGTGTGTGGGTGCCCGCCGGGTCAGCAGGTCAGCGTGCCCTTGAGGACTTTGCCCGTCCAGACATTGGTGGTGCCCGGGACCTTGTAGTAGCCGCGGATTTCGTAGGTCCAGGTTCCGATCACTTGGTAGCCGGAGGTGTAGGTCTTTCCGCTGGCTTTGCTGAGGTCGCCGGTGAACTCGAGTGTCCCGGAGCGGTTGAAGAGTTTGATGTCGTGGTAGTTCGCGTTGGCTACTGCCCCGAAGGAATTGACAGTGACAGTGGCCCGGATACCGAGCGAACAGCTCATGGACACGTTCGCCGTTGCCGGTGCGGCGAGGCTGGCCGTGGAGAACTGCGAGGCGTTTTGGTCAGTGTCGCTGAACGCGGCAAACGCCGCTGCCGGCGCCCCCACCAGGCCAAGAATAACGACGGCGGCGATCACCAGGCTGCGCAGGACGCTGTTCTGCGTGGTCATGGTGGTCATCCTCCTTCTGGTGTTTCGCGCCGGGCCTGATCGGGCTGGGGTTGAAGAATCCGATCAGACCCGGCGGGGCTTGGGAACTACTCTGCCGGGCCACCCTCAAGAACCACTCGTGCAAACCTGCAACAGTTCCTCAGGAAAACCTCAAGACTGCCGCACCGGCAAGCGAGCAGGATCGGAGAAGCATCCGGCGCAAGGCGCACCTACCGTTGAGGTATCCAAACAACGTCCAACAGATCAGGGGGCCGCGAAATGGCTGGGACAGGAACAGCTGACAAGACAAAGTCCTACGACGGATTCAGCGATGATGAACGCTCGGCAATGAAGGAGCGCGCGCAGGAACTGAAGAAGACCGCCAGGAAGAAATCGTCCGCCGCAGATGGTGAGGCGGACGTCCAGGCGAAGATCGCCGAAATGCCTGAGTCGGACCAGGCCATGGCCAAGCGCCTCCACGAAATCGTCAGGGAGCACGCCCCGGAGCTGACTCCAAAGACTTGGTACGGCATGCCGGCCTACGCCAAGGACGGGAAGAACATCGTCTTCTTCAAGAGCGCCGACAAATTCAAGAGCCGTTACGCGACGCTCGGCTTCGAAGAGAACGCCGCCCTCGACGACGGACCCATGTGGCCTACATCTTTTGCCCTCAAGGAGATCACGCCGGAGGTTGAAGCGAAGATCGTGGAACTCATCAAGAGGGCCGTCGCCTAAAGCGACTTAAACCCCGACGGCGGCTGGTTGCCCTCCCAGGCAACCGGCCGCCGTCGTATTTAATCCAGGAGCGTCAGAAGGTGGGGTCCGGGTTCGGGTGCGGCGGCACGGGGCCTGGATCGGGAGTGGGCGTCGGGCCCGGTGTGGGATTGGGATCCGGGATGGGGCTTGGGGGGAACGGGGTAGTGGGATCCGGCGGTGGCGGCACGGGCCCGGGATCCGGGGGAAACGGTTCGGGCTCGTGGATCGGAGGAAGTGTCATGATTCTCCTTTGCCTACTCAGGGGTATTGCTCCGGCAGATAAGTGCAGCCTACTCCGGCCCGGCCATGGGCTACAGGCCCACCCCAACGGGATTTCTAGGTCAAATGACCTATAATAATTTTCATGAATGATCTCCTTGAACTTGATACCGCCGGTCCAGTGCTGATCGTGGGCGGATACGGCACCGTCGGCACAGCGCTGACCCGGCTTGCCCCGAAAGAATGGCCCCTGCTCCTCACCGGCAGAAACCCGGCCCGTGGCAGCCACTTGGCCAGCGGGAATGTGACGGTCAGGAAGTGGGACCTCAACCACCCCGAACCCTTCGCGGCCAAGGTCAGGGCTGTGATCAGCACCGTAAATGACCCCGACGACAGGGTCCTTCGCGCCGCCGCCATTTCCGGAATTCCCTACGTGGATGTCACGCGTTGGACCAGCCGGGTCACCAGGGCAGTCACTCGGGCAACCCTCCTCCAGCCGACGGCTCCCGTATTGCTGAGCTCCGGATGGATGGGCGGAGTCACCAACATCGTCGCCGCAGCCTTGGCGCAGGAGGCCGGCGGTGCGGACCAGATTGATATCGCCATCCGCTACGACATCAACGACCAGGCCGGAGTCGACTCCGTGGACTTCATGGACCGGCTGGGACTGGACTTCGAAGTACGCAAACGCGGCCAGGCCGCCGTCGTCAGCCCGTTGACGGATGCGCGCTGGGTGGACATCGCCGGGCACCGCACCAAAGTGGCGCGGCTGGACACCCCCGAGCAGTTCACCCTGCCGCTGACCATCGGCGCGGGCTCGGTGGCTACCAGGATCGGGTTCAGTTCTAACGCATCGACGACGGCGTTGCTCGCCGCCCGTGCGGTGGGACTGTTCCGCTGGGGGAGCGGTGAGCGGTGGACGCCGCTGCGCCGATCCTTGCTGTACTCGCCGGGTGCAGGCGGAACCGCGCACATCCGGGTGGATGTGGAGGGCCCGAATGGAACGCGGACTGCTGTCATTTCCGATCCCCAAGGACAAGCGCACCTCACGGCGCTGGGCGGCTTGCTCGGGTTGCAGACGGTGCTTGCAGAGGGCGCCCGACCGGGTGTTTCCTTCCCCGAATCCGCGCCTGATCCGCTCTCTCGTCTCGCGGAAATGGAAGCACAGGGTGTGACAATATTGAGGTCATGACCGAAAGCAAGGGCGCCCTGAGGAAAGCGGCGCTGCTGGACGCTGCTGAAGAAGTCCTGGTCACGAAGGGCAACGCCAACGCTGCGATGCGGGACTTTGCCGCTGCCGCCGGCGTACGGATCGGGCACCTGCAGCACTACTTTCCCACCCGGGCTGACCTCATTCGGGCTGTCCTTGAGAGAACACTTGAACGGTCGCTGCACCGGCTGACGGAAGTCGCCGGGCTGGACCTCGATCCCGGGGCAGGTGGTGGACTGACCCGGGACGATTCCCACCGTCTTTTAGCGGCCCTGATCCACGAACATTCGGGTTTGGCAGACGTCAAGATGCACCTCGAGATCTGGGCCCTCGCCGCTTCGGACGAGCAGGCAGCCGCTGCCCTCAGGGCCTTCTACGAACAGTACTCGGGGCACGTCCAGGGTGTGGTGCGGCGAGGAAGGCCAGGCCTCCCGGAGCCAGAGGTGGAGGGGGTTGCCGCGGCCATCATCAGCCTCTTCGAGGGTGCTGCGGTCACACGCTCGGACATCGCGGGTCTTCGAACGGAGTCCGGTGATCAAGCCATCATTCGCGCGGCGCAGTGGATGATCCACGAACAGGGAACTTCCTGACCAACGTCGTGCCCAGCCTGGTGGCTCTATTTTGTCGGTGCCTGCTGGGAGAGTGTTGTCATGGAGCAGGTACGGGAACAGCAAGCAGGTGGGGTAGCTATAGCTGCGCCGGTGCCTGCTGCTTCCGCAGTGCTTGCGGCAGGCCTTGACCGTGGGCCAGAGGGCACGGTCAGTGGTGATCTGATCCAGCAGTTGCGGGTGCTGGAGGATATGAAGTCGGCCATCTCGAGTTTGCAGGCCAAGATCGCCGTGGCGTTTGACCTGGCCCAGCGGCAGGAGCAGGCAGAGAAAGGTATCCCGGCTTCGGAGCGGGGCAAGGGTATTGGGGCGCAGGTGGCGTTGGCCCGGCGGGAGTCACCAAACAAAGGCTCCCGGCTGCTGGGCCTGGCCAAGGCTCTGGTCACGGAGATGCCGCACACCATGGCCGCGCTGGAGTCAGGTCAGTTGAACGAGTGGCGGGCAACGCTGCTGGTCAAGGAAACGGCGTGCTTATCTGCTGAGGACCGGGCCGCAGTGGATGAGGAACTGGCCCCCGACACCGGCACGTTCGATGGTGCCGGGGACAAAGCCATCGCTGCCGCCGTGAAGGCCGCGGCGTACCGGCGTGATCCCCGCTCTGTGACCGAACGCGCAGCGCACGCCGCGTCCGAACGGTATGTCAGCCTCCGCCCGGCGCCGGACACCATGGCCTACCTGACCGCCCTGTTGCCCGTCGCCCAAGGCGTCGCCGTGTTCGCGGCACTGACCCGGCAAGCTGGTACGGCCCGGTCCGCCGGTGATACCCGGTCCAAGGGCCAGGTCATGGCCGACACCCTGGTGGAGCGGATCACCGGCACCGCGGCCGGGTACACGGGTATCGACCTGCAACTGGTCATGACCGACAGGACCCTCCTGGCCGGAGACAGCGAACCGGCACGGCTGAATGGCTACGGGATCGTTCCCGCCGGCTGGGCCCGGGAACTGCTCAGCAACGGACAAGTCGGTGAAGGGCCCGGGGCTTACTACCAGGACTTCAACGTCTGGGTCCGCCGGCTTTACACCGCTCCGGAGACCGGTGAACTGCTCGCATCCAACTCACGGGCACGCTTCTTCCCACCCGGAATACGACGCTTCATCCAAACACGAGACAACACCTGCCGCACCCCCTACTGCGACGCGCCCAGCCTGCACCTGGACCACATCGTCCCGTGGCACTCAGACGGTCCCACCACCGTTCACAACGGGGCCGGGCTCTGCGAAGCCTGCAACCACACCAAAGAAATCCCCGGCTGGAAGTCCACACCCGAAGCAGGAAACCGGCACACGCTCAGAATCACCACACCCACCGGCCACAGCTACCAATCACAAGCACCACCACTGCCCGGATACCGGCCTGGCAAATCCCCTCAGAAAATTCCTTAAAAAAGATTCGTACCCCGCGTAACCCTTTGGCGTCCCCTGACGATTACGTCATTGAAAGGGCCGAGCTGGAATTTGTCCCCCATCATGTTCCAGCTCGGCTCTTCTTTGCCCGAGGGAGTTTTCCTCAGGCAAGCGGGTCTTCCCTACGGATGGTCCGGATGAGCAGTTACCCTTGGTGGGGTTGTCCGTCGAGCTTTGGCGGAAGACCTGGCTCCACAACCACGGACCTGCCGCCGATCGAAAGTCCCAAATCCTGTGACCGACGCATTGACCGACGAAGCGCTTCACGCACTCAAGGACAATAACGCGGAACTGTTCAGCGCCATCTACCAGGCCTATGCGGGCCAGGTGCTCGGTTACCTGACAGCCAAAGGCGTGCCCGATCCTGAGGCAGTCACGCAGGATGTGTTCCTGGCGGTCCTGCCTCGGCTGGACGATGTGAGCGGAGGCGTCAACGGCCTGCGGACTTTCATCTTCTCGGTCGCCCACGCACGCATGGTGGACGAGCACCGGAAGAAACTCCGGGCGCCCGATCATCACGAGTTCGAGCCCGAGCGGGATACCCGCGAATCGAATTCCGCAGAGGCGGAAGCCTTGGACCGGCTGGCACCATATGAGGTCATGGCGCTGTTGGACCATCTTGGCGAGGACCAACGGGAAGTCCTGACCTTGCGCATCGTGGCAGGCCTGACGGTGGAACAGGTGGCCGACATCATGGGGAAATCCGCCGGGGCAGTGAAACAGCTGCAACGACGGGCACTGATTACCCTCCGTGAGCACTCGGCAGTAAAGGAATACGTGGCCCCATGACATACAGGGATACAGAGCGCGAAGCCATCGTGGACGGGCTCATGCTCGACGCGGAGCTTGCTGACGCGCCGGATGTCCGGCAGGCGCTCCTTTCATTGGGTTCATTCGCCAACGTGCCCGCTCCTGCTCCTGGCACCGAGCTCGCCGCGATGCTGGCCGGTCCGCACGACGAACTCTCCAAGCGCCGTTGGCGCCACAAGCACCGCACCGCCGTCGTCAGTGTTGCTGTGGTGGCGGCGATGGGACTGGGCGTCAGCGGCGTAGCCGCCGCCAGTTCGGGCTTCACCCGCAGCCCGTCCTTTGACGGACTCCTGGGCAACTTTGCGCCGCGCTGGTCAGCGTCCACGCCTGTGCTGCCCGCCCCGGATGCGCCCAAGATCAGCACCGAGCCAGCGCCCGCGGTGGATCCTGCGGCGCTCCCGCCCGCGACACCTGCACCCTCGATCCCCGTACCAGCGCCGGCTGAGCCAGCCGCGCCAAGCACGCCAGCGCAGGACGCGGCCAACGCGCCAGCGCCGGCCCCCGGCCCCGAAGGTCAGCCTCCCCATGTCCCTGGTGCGGATGAGGCCAAGTCCGGCTTCGCGAAAGGCCAGCAGGAAAAGCCGGCCCCGGGTAGCCCGGGCCAGGACCAACTGCAACGTCCCGCTGCGCCCAAGCCCGATATGTCCAAGGCTGAGGCGGACAAACCGGGCAAGCAGACGCCCGGCAAACCCGGGAACAAGGGCCAAGCACTGCCGTCCTACCCCAGGCAGTGGTCCGGGGAGCAGGTCAACGAGATCACGGACAAATTGAAGCAGTGGAAGAAGCACGGCGGCAGCTGGACCCGCTAGTGCCGGGCGCCTTGGGGACGACCTGCTGCGGCGGGGTGCCGCTTAGGCGAGGACCTGGCGCTTGGAGGAGATCACTCCGGTGTCGAAGCCGGCCAGGTGGAGTCCACCGTGGAATCGGGCGTGCTCGATCTTCACGCAGCGGTCCATGACCACGTTGAGGCCCGCCGCCTCAGCATCGCGGGCCACCTGTTCGTGCCAGGAACCCAGCTGGAGCCACAGGGTTTTGGCGCCGGCCGCGACAGCTTCGTCCAGGACCCCGGGGAGGTCGTCGTGTTTACGGAAAACGTCGACGATGTCCGGGGACTCGGGAAGATCGGCCAGCGAAGCGTACGTCGGCTGGCCCAGGATCTCCTTCACCACGGGGTTCACGAAATACACCTTGTAGCGCGTGGACGACTGCAGGTAGGTGGCCACGAAGTAGCTGGCGCGGGACGGCTTGTCCGAGGCACCAACGATCGCGATGGACTTGGCCTGGCGCAGGAGCGACAGGCGCTCGGGAGCGGAAGGGCCCTGCCAGGTTCGTTCCGTGGTGCTCATGCTTTCGCTCCTACTTCTGATGGGACTTCGACAGCTGCTTGCGCCTCGGTAAGTGCCTGGTCAAGGTCCCAGATGATGTCATCCAGGTCCTCCAAACCCACGGAGATCCGGACCAGGTCTTCCGGGACACCCGCGGATTCGAGCTGTGCTGCGCTGAGCTGCTGGTGCGTGGTGGAACCCGGGTGGATGACGAGCGTCCGTGAATCGCCCACATTGGCCAGATGGGATGCCAGCTGCAGCGATTCGATGAACTTCTGTCCAGCTGCCCGTCCACCGGCAACACCGAAGGAGAACACGGAGCCTGGGCCCTTGGGCAAGTATTTCTGTGCTCGTTCGAAGTGCGGGTGCGATGGCAGGCCGGAGTAGTTCACGTAGGCAACCCGCGGATCGGCGTCCAGCCATTCCGCGACGGCCTGCGCGTTCTTCAAGTGCTCGTCCAGGCGCTGGGGGAGTGTCTCCACACCCTGCAGGAGCTGGAAGGCGGAGAGCGGGGAGAGCGCCGGACCAATGTCGCGGAGGTGCTCGCAACGCAGCTTGGTCAGGAAGCCGTATTCGCCGAAGTTGCCCCACCAGGAGACGTTTCCGTAGGACGGCACGGGCTCGGTCATCATGGGGAACTTGCCGTTGCCCCAGTTGAAGCGCCCACTTTCCACGATGACGCCGCCAAGGGTGGTGCCGTGTCCGCCGATGAACTTGGTGGCGGAGTGGATCACGATGTCGGCGCCGTGCTCGATCGGACGCACGAGGTAAGGCGTGCTCAAGGTGGCATCGACCACCAAGGGGATACCGGCGTCGTGCGCTACCTTGGCCAGCCCGGCAAGGTCCTGGACTTCCGACGACGGGTTGGCCACTACCTCGACGAAGAGCGCCTTGGTGTTTTCCTGGATGGCCGCGGCGTAGTCCGCAGGGTCGGTTCCCGGCACGAACGTGGTGTCCACACCGAAGCGGCGCAACGATACGTCCAGCTGGGTGACCGTACCGCCGTAAAGCTGGGATGCGGCCACGATGTGGTCGCCGGACTGGGTCAGCGCGGCGAACGTGATGAACTCGGCAGCCATGCCCGACGACGTCGCAACAGCGCCGATGCCACCCTCGAGGGAAGCGATGCGCTCTTCAAAAGCGGCCACGGTGGGGTTGCCGATGCGTGAGTAGATGTTGCCGTACTTCTGCAGCGCGAACAGGTTGGCGGCGTCGTCGGTGTCCTTGAACACGAAGGACGTGGTCTGGAAGATCGGCACCGCCCGGGCGCCGTGCTCGGCGTCGGGGGTGCCGCCGGCGTGAAGCGCGCGGGTGCGGAAACCGAAAGTGCGGTCAGCCATCAGACTGCCACCGACTCGGCGACGGGTGTGGAGGAAAGGTCCAGCTCAGTGCCGTTCCTGCGGGCAAGGTCGGCCTCGAGTTCGCGGACGATCGGCAGGATGTCCTGGCCGAAGGCCGCGATTTCTTCCTGGAAGTGCAGGTAGCCGGTGAGGAACAGGTTCACGCCGATCTTCTTGTACTCCACGATCCGCTCAGCGATCTGCTCCGGAGTGCCGATCAGTTGGGTCTTGAAGCCATCGTTGTACTGGACCAGGTCCTCGAAGGTGGAGTCGGCCCACATGCCCTTGCCGTCCTTCGTGGAGGCGCCGGCTTCCTGCACGGCGTCGCGGAAGCCCTGGACTGCCGGTTTGTGTGCTTTCTCGACGATTTCGCGGAGGGTGTCGCGGGCTTCCTTCTCTGAATCCCGGGCGATCACGAAGCCGTTGAGGCCGAACCGCGGCGCAGCAAGGGCGCCTTCGGTGCCGCGCTTCGTTTCGCCTGCCGCCGCAACGACGCCGGCGATGTTTTCCTTGAAGCCCTCAAGGTCCTTGCCATTGGAGAAGTACCAATCGGCCACCCGGCCGGCGGTGGCCTGGGCCGCCGTCGAATTTCCACCGAAGAAGATTTCCGGGTGCGCCCGGCCGGGAACCGCAACCGGGGCGGGGTTCAGGGTGAAGTCGGTGATGTTGTAGTACTTGCCGTCTTGGCTATAGCCCTGCTCAGTCCACAGGCCGCGGAGGACGTTGATGAATTCCTCGGTGCGAACGTAGCGTTCGTCGTGCTCCAGCCATTCGAGGCCGAAGTTGGTGAACTCGCTCTTGAGCCAGCCGGAGACGATATTGACGGCGGCACGTCCGTTGGAGATGTGGTCGGCGGTGATGATGTACTTCGCCAGGACGCCGGGGTGCCACATTCCCGGGTGGACGGCGGCGATGACCTTGAGGCGTTCGGTGGCTGCAAGGAGGGCCAGGCTGAAGGATGTTGCCTCGTGCTGCTTGTCGGCCCCGTAAGACGCGGCGTAACGGGTCTGGGTCAGCGCATATTCGAAGCCGGAGTTCTCCGCGATCCGGGCGAGCTTCTTGTTGTAGTCAAAGTCCCAGCCGGTGCGCTGCTCGATGGTGGAGACCACCAGGCCGCCGGAAACGTTGGGCACCCAGTAGGCGAACTTGAGCGGCTCGGAGAGTCGTGCGACGTTGCTGATCTCGGTCATGAATTTTCCTTCACTAGTGCCCGCTCGCGCAGGACGTCCTGGATTCCGGCGATTGCCGGCTCGTTTTGGAGTGAGGTGGTATCGCCCAAAGCGGTCCCCTCAAAGAGTTGGGTCAACAGCCGGCGCATGATCTTGCCGCTGCGGGTCTTGGGTACGTCCGCGACCACGACGACGTCGCGCGGCTTGGCGATCGGGCCGATCTCCTTGGCAACGTGGTTGCGCAGGTTGTTGGCGACTTCCGCTTCACGCTCATTGGAGCCGCTTCGAAGCACGACGAACGCGACGACGGCGTGCCCGGTGGTGGGATCGGGCACCGGACAGACTCCGGCTTCCACCACATCCGGATGCGACACCAATGCGGACTCGATCTCAATGGTGGACAGCAGGTGTCCGGAGACATTGAGGGTGTCGTCCACGCGCCCAAGGATCCAGATGTCGCCGTCGGAATCGTATTTGGCGCCGTCGCCGGCAAGGAACCAACCCTGTTCCGCGTACTGGCTCCAATAAGAGTCGAAGTAGCGCCGAGGGTTTCCCCACACGGTCCTGGCGATGGCGGGGCCGGGGCGGTCCACCACGATGAAGCCTTGCTCGCCGGGCCGGGTGCGTCGACCGGCCTCATCCACCACGCGGGTGCTCACGCCCGGAAGGGCGCGCGCCGCGCAGCCCGGCTTGAAGGACGTGTCCGTGGGCGAAGGGGACATGATGGTGGCGCCGGTCTCGGACTGCCACCAGGTATCCACCATGGGCGCAGTGCCACCGCCGATGTTGTGGCGAAGCCAGCGCCAGGCCTCGGGATTGACGGCCTCGCCCACGGTTCCCAGCACCCGGATCGAGGAGAAATCGTAGCTGTCCGGCACGCCGTCCGGGAACCAGCCCATGAGGGAGCGGACCAGCGTGGGTGCCGTGTAGTACTGGGTGACCTTGTAGCGTTCGATGATCTCGAAGTGCCGGCCGGGGTGCGGGGTGTTGGGCGTGCCCTCGAAGATCACCTGGGTGGCTCCGTTGGACAGCGGACCGTAGATCTCGTAGGTGTGGGCGGTGACCCAGGCAAGGTCCGCCGTGCACCAGTGGACGTCCTGGTCCCGCAGCGCAGGATCGGGGTTGCTGAACAGGTACTCGAAACTCCACGATGCCTGCGTCAGGTAGCCCCCGGACGTGTGGACCAGTCCCTTCGGCTTTCCGGTGGTTCCGGAGGTGTACATGATGAAGAGCGGAGTCTCGGCGTCGAAGGCCTTGGGCTCGTGGACCTCGGAGGCAGTATCAACGACGTCGTGCCACCAGACGTCCCGGCCCTCCTTCATGGTTACGGTGCCCAGATCCTCAGCAGGTGTGGTCCGGTTGATGACGAGCACGTGCTCAATGGCGTTATCACCGGAGACTGCGGCGTCGGCGTTGTCCTTGACCGGCACTGCAACCCCGCGGCGGAACTGGCCATCGGTGGTGACCAGGAGTTTCGCCTGGGTGTCCTCTACCCGGAACCGCAATGCCTCGGCAGAGAACCCGCCAAACACCAGTGAATGGACTGCCCCGATGCGCGCCACGGCCAGGGTGATGATCACGGTTTCGGGGATCACCGGGAGGTAGATGACTACACGATCGCCTTTGGTGATTCCCAGCGAAATCAGTGCGTTCGCGGCCTTGGACACCTCGCGTTGCAACTCTGCGTAGGTGATGGCGCGGCGGTCACCGGGTTCGCCCTCGAAGTAAAGGGCAACCCTGTCACCTTTTCCGGCGAGCACGTGCCGGTCCACGCAGTTGTACGCAACGTTTAGCTTGCCGCCGTCGAACCATCTGATCTCCGGCCCGCGGCTGGCTTCAACGTCAACCGGAGTCCAGGTGTGGGCCGTGTGCCACGGGGCTGCCCAGTGCAGGCGGCGCGCCTGCTCTTCCCAGAATCCGACGGCTGACCCGTTCCCGTCAAAACTGCCGTCAAAACTGCTGTGACGCGCCCGCTCGCCGGTATCGGCGCCGTGCACTGCGCCGCCCGTTGGCTCGCTCGAGGACCATCCCGAAGAGCCGTGAAGTGAGCCGGGCGCGTCAAGCAGCCCTGCTTCAGGGGCCGTCGCGCCTGAAGTGGTGTGTGTGGGTACGTCAAAAGTCATGGATGCTCCTTGCCCGGAATTGCAGGCGCAGTGCTAAGGGTGCGAAGAAAGGATGGTCGCCCTCATCCGCGGGGATGGTCACTCTTCACTTAAGCCGATGGTCCATTTGGCTCAAAACCCGGGGGTATTGGTGCGTAATATTCGACTGAGGCAACCCGGGATGGACAGAAAATGCAGATTATTCGGCCAGCTGCCCGATTGTGCGCAGGAGTAGGCTTAGGTCATGATGCACGTCAACGATCCCGCCGTCGTGGAGCGGTTGATGCGAACAAAAGGCACGTGGGCCATTGTGGGCTTGAGTAGCAATGAGTGGCGCTCCGCCTACGATGTTTCGCTGTACGTCCGGGACACGATGGGCATGGAGATCATCCCCATCAACCTCAAGGGCGAGGACGTGCACGGGGAAAAGGGGTACAAAACCTTGGCTGACATTCCGCCCGCCAAACACCCCATCGACGTCGTGGATTGCTTCGTCAACTCCCAACGCGTGGGGGCCGTGATTGACCAGGCGATTGCGATCGGTGCAAAGGCTGTCTGGCTGCAACTTGGCGTCTTTGACGACCAAGCAACGCAGCGTGCCAGGGACGCAGGACTGGACGTCGTGGTGAACTCCTGCCCGGCGCGTGAAGGTTGGCATTACGGTCTGTGATCCCGGGACGGGTTCCTCTGCTAGATTGCTGCTGACTCATCTCTTTAGCCCCGGGGGACAGCCATGACTGGCGACCACTCTGCAATGCCCTTTTCCATGCCCAGCAGGAGGGTTCTCCTCGGTCTCGTGGGCGCTTCGGTCGCGGCCGGCCTCACCGCGTGCACTCCCGGTGAGGGCGCGGAAAGCACGACGACGGCGCTGACGCCGGATGCCGCCGTCGGGTCGCCCGAGGTTCCGGCTGCTCCAGGCGCACCAACAGCAACACCGACCGCGACGAAGCGAATCCGGCGGAGTTTCATCCCGGACTACCAATTGCCCCCGATTGTCGGCGGGCTCGCGCCGGTGATCACCAAGATCCCCACCAAGCATCCGATCGTGTTCCTGACCATCGATGACGGGAACATCAAGACCCCGGAATCCGTGACGCTCATGGCGGAGTACGACTACCCGGCCTCACTGTTCCTCACCAAAAACACCATTGCCGACAACCCGGCGTTCTTCAATGCCTTCAAGGCCCAGGGCAGCCTGGTGGAGAACCACACGGTGACACACAACATCAACATGGTGCGGCAGTGGGGCTATCAGCAGCAGCTGAACGATATCGTGGGGATGCAGGAGTACGCGGTCCAACAGTATGGCCGCAAGCCCACGCTGTTCCGGCCACCCGGTGGAGCCTATTCAAACGCGATGCGGCAGGCCGTGGCGGCTGCGGGCCTGAAAGCGGTGGTCACGTGGGAGGCAAAGGCAAACGCCGGAAAGATGGACTACCAGGTGGGGGACTCGCTGCGTCCCGGCGACATTGTCCTGATGCATTTCCGGGCCGAGTTTGCAGCGGACCTCGCTGCATTCCGGGCCGCCCAGCTGGCGGCAGGGCTGGAAGTGGTGTTGTTGGAGGATTTCCTGGGCGTCGCGTAGGGCGTCGCATAAGCGTCGCAAGAGGGCTCGCTCCGGAGCCGTCCCGCCAGTAGGCTCACTCTATGGATGTTTCCCGTTTGCGCGAGATTTGCCTGGGCTTCCCTGGCGCTTTCGAAGACTTTCCGTTTGGCCCCGAGGCGTCCGTCTTCAAGGTCAGGTCAGCTGTTGCCGGCGGGGCGCGGCACGAGGCCAAGATGTTTGCCCTGTCCTACATGGACCCGGACAACTGGTCGGTCAGCCTCAAATGTGAACCGGCGCTGGCCGAACAGCTCAGGGCGGCCCATCCGGAAATCACTGGTGCCTGGCACATGAACAAGACCCATTGGAATGGTGTCCGGCTGGACGGCGCCCTCCCGGACGACATGGTCCGGGACATGGTGGAGGACTCCTACGACCTGGTGGTGGCCACCCTCAGCCGCAAGCAACAGGAACAGCTGGGGTGGGCCAGGCTGGCCGCTCCGCGCGGGAAGTAACGCCCTCATAACAGCCCTCCCCATGGTGCTGACATGGGGATAGATTGATACTGCATACCTTGAGACCACAGCCATGGGCTGGTCAGGAGCAGTTTGATGCTGGATCAGAAGACGCTTGACCACTTGTGGAAGTTTGGCGATCCGGCGGCTTCCGAAGCCAGGTTCCGTGCCGCCATGGTTGAGGAAATGTACGACGCCGATGAGCGGGCTGAGCTTGCCACCCAGCTTGGGCGGGCCATCGGGTTGCAGGGTCGTTTCGAGGAAGCTGACGCGCTCCACATGCTCTCCATCGCCGACTCCGGCAACGCCGAGGTCTGGATGCGGAGCGGCTTGGAATATGCGTCCTCCGCCCGCGATGAGCGAACCAAGCGCTGGATGATTGCTTTGCACGCGGGCTTGGGGTCGTTTCTGCGCGGTAAAAACCGTCTCACGGAGGCCATGGTGGAGTTCCAATTGGCCGAACAATGGGCGGAAAGACTGGGAACTGAGCGGCAGAGGGCGCTCGCCCGGGAGGCGATCACGGAGTGCGGAAAGGCGCTCGCGGAGGGTCCGTAGAAAGATCACGCTTTGACAAATGTTGATCGAAACTGCCGCGAAATATTGATTTTCGATCATTCGTGGTGAATTATGTCACAGAAGGTTGGTGCTGCCAGAGCGCCAACCCAGACTGTCTGACTGAACGGTTCCTGCCGCAACAGTCGACACTACGAGTCACTGGAGGGTTTAGAAATGAACGTTCAGCACCAGTCCGTTGGTCGCCGTGGATTCCTGCGCGGAGCACTCGCCGCAGCTGTCCTCGTTCCTATGGGGGGAACCATTGCTTCATGTGCTGCGGGCGGCGGTGGAACAACCGCAGGTCCCACAGGAACTGTCTCCGACACCAACCCGTTCGGCATGGCTGACAAGGCCACCCTGGACGCCGTGATCTTCAAGGGCGGCTACGGCATCGACTACGTCGAGTTCGCGGGCAAGCTCTTCGAAAAGAACCACTCGGGTTCCACGGCCAAGATTGCCCCGTCCACTGACATCGCCCAGGAGCTGCAGCCGCGCTTCGTTGGGGGCAACCCGCCGGACCTGATCGACAACTCCGGCGCCAAGGCCATCGGCTTCAGCACCATCCTCGGCCAGCTCGAGGACCTCACGCCCCTTGTTGAGGCCAAGAACCTCGAAGGCAAGGTCATCAAGGACACCCTGTACACCGGCGTACTGGCTCCAGGCACCTTCGACGGCAAGCTTGCCGCCTTGAACTACGTGCTCACCGTCTACGCAGTGTGGTATTCGGATTCCCTCCTCAAGGAAAACGGTTGGACCGTTCCCAAGACCTGGGATGAGATGTACGCCCTCGGCGAGCAAGCCAAGGCCAAGGGCAAGTACCTGTTTGTCTGGGGCAAGGAAGCCGCCACGTACTACCAGGAACTGGCCATCGCGTCCGCCATCAAGGAAGGCGGCGACGAGGTGCGCCTCGCCTTGGAGAACCTCAAGGCCGATTGCTGGTCGCACCCGGCCATCCAGTCCGTCTTCACTGCGCTGGACAAGATCGTCAAGGCCGGCTTCTTCAAACCGGGCGGTTCGGGCACCCAGTTCACTGCCGCCCAGGCACAGTGGAGCAACGCGCAGGAAGCCGTGTTCTACCCCTCGGGTTCGTGGATCGAAAACGAAATGAAGGACCAGACCAAGGCCGGCTTCAACATGATGGGCACTCCCGCTCCGTCCGTGACTGCCAGCCCCAAGATGCCGCAGACTGCACTTCACAGCGCTGCAGGCGAACCGTTCATTGTCCCCTCGCAGGGCAAGAACGCTGCCGGCGGCAAGGAACTGCTCCGCATCATGCTCTCCAAGGAAGCAGCCACCAACTTCGCCAAGACCAAGCTGGCGCCGACCATCGTCAAGGACACCGTTCCGGCCGATGGCTTTGGTTCAACCGCCCTGGTTTCGCAGACGAAGATGCTCAGCGATGCCGGTGAGCACATCTACACCTGGAACTTCATTGACCTGTACGGCACCAACAAGGACCAGCTGGTTGTCTGGAACACCTTCCTGGATGGCAAGTCCGACGTCGCGACGCTGACTTCCGCACTCCAGAACATCACCGACAAGGTCCGTAACGACAGCTCGGTCAAGAAGATCGAAGTGAAGTGACTTCAGTGAAAACTCAGCAGAGCCGGAACGGCGACGGCCTGGCCGCCGTCGTTCCGGCGACCGCCCCACCGCAGGTGATCAAGCGGCGGCGGAAGCCGTTGACGTGGGACAAGGTCAGTTTCTTTGCGGTATTCCTCGGACTGCCGCTGGCGATCTACCTGTTGTTCGTGATTTGGCCCTTTATCCAGGCTTTTGGCTATTCATTGACTGACTGGTCGGGCTTCTCGCCCAACCAGAACTTCATCGGCCTTGAGAACTACGCCAAGATCTTCACTGACGACATCTTCATGAAGGCCATGGGGAACAACATCCTCCTGGTCATCTTCCTCCCGATCATCACCATCATCCTGAGCCTGGTACTTGCGTCCCTGGTGACGGTTGGCGGCAGCAGCAAGGGCCAGATCAAGGGCCTGCGCAACTCCAGCTTCTACCGTGTGGTCTCGTTCTTCCCGTACACCATCCCCGCCATCGCGATCGGCATCATGTGGGGGCAGATCTACGATCCCTCGGGAGGGCTTCTTAACGGCATCCTCACCGGCGTGGGCCTGGACCAGTTCAAGGACTTCGCCTGGCTGGGCGACAAGAACACCGCGATGATTGCCACCATGTTCGTGATCGTCTGGGGCTTCGTGGGCTTCTACATGGTGCTGTTCGTGGCCGGCATCAAGGGCATCCCCGCCGAGCTTTTCGAAGCCGCGAGGATCGATGGCGCCGGTCGCTTCCGCACCGCTGTGTCCATCACCATCCCGCTGATCCGCGACAACATCCAGACGGCCTACATCTACATGGGCATCCTGGCGTTGGATGCCTTCGTTTACATGGCCGCGCTGAATTCCGGCGGTGGTCCGGACAACTCAACTCTGGTCATGGCACAGCAACTGTTCTTCACCGCATTCAGCAAGGGGCAGTTCGGACTCGCAAGCGCCATGGGCGTTGTGCTTGCCATCGCGACCCTGATCTTCTCCGGCCTGGTCTTCGCGGTCAACAAGCTCACCGGCGGCGATAAGGATGTGAGCCTGTAATGAGTACCAAAGTTTCGACACCCGAGATGAAGTCGCTGCACTTCCAGCCGCGGACACCGGCCACCTCGACGGGCGACAAAGTGGTGGGAGCCGTTTCGCACACGGCGTTGACCATTTGGACGCTCATCGTCATCCTGCCCCTCCTGTGGACCTTCATGTCCTCCTTCAAGACGTCCAGCGAGATCTTCGCATCACCGTTCTCCTTGCCGGCCGAATGGAAGCTGGACAACTACGTCAAAGCGTGGAGTGAAGCCGGGATCGGCAGTGCGTTCCTGAACTCGGTGATCGTTGTGGCCGTGGCTTTGGTGATCGTGATGGTTCTGGGCGCCATGTGTGCCTACGTCCTCGCCCGCTACACCTTCCCGGGCAGCAGGGCCATCTACTACCTGATGCTCGCCGGCCTGACCTTCCCGATCTTCCTGGCCATGGTCCCGTTGTTCTTCGTCCTGAAGAACATGGGCTTGCTGAACACCCTGCCCGGGCTGATCCTGGTCTACGTGGGCTTCGCGCTTCCGTTCACCGTGTTCTTCCTGTTCTCCTTCTTCAAGTCGCTGCCCCACGAAATTACAGAGGCCGCAGCCCTTGATGGAGCAGGGGAGTGGCGGACGTTCTTCCAGGTCATGTTGCCGATGGCCAAGCCGGGCCTCGCCTCGGTTGCCATCTTCAACTTCCTGGGCCTGTGGAACCAGTTCCTCATCCCGGTGTCCATCAACGCTGCCGGTCCGCGTGTCCTCTCCCAGGAACTCGCGGCCTTCGCCGGCCAGATGGGCTACGCGGTGGACTACGGTGCGCTGTTCGCGGCCGTAAGCGTCACAGTCATTCCGGTGCTCATTGTCTACGTGATCTTCCAGCGCCAGCTGCAGGGTTCCGTATCGCAGGGCACCTCCAAGTAGTTCAACCAAGCCAAAAACAGCGTTCGACGGCGGTCCCCACCTTCCGGTGGGGGCCGCCGTCGGCCGTTAACTCTGAAAGACTGGAACGGATCAGTAGTCCAACGAAAGGCAGCAGCCCGTGATTTTCATTGTGGTTAAGTTCAACGTCAAGCCTGAGTGGTCCGAGCGTTGGCTGGACCTGGTGGCCGACTTCACCGAAGCGACCCGCGCCGAGCCCGGCAACTTGTGGTTCGACTGGTCCCGCAGTGTGGAGAACCCGAATGAGTTCGTGCTGGTGGAAGCATTCCAGGATGACGCGGCCGAGGCACACGTCAACAGCGAGCACTTCAAGAAGGCCATGGCGGACATGCCCCAGGCCCTGGTGGAGACTCCCCACATCATCAGCCGGCAGTTCGAAGGCAGCGGTTGGGACCGAATGGGCGAGCTGACCATCGCTTAATCCGCGGGGCTTGGCGGCAGCGGGGACGGGGAGCATCCGGGGATCCTTGAGACTGGCTACTAGTCCTCGCTGTGCAGCTCCCGCTGGCGGGCGCTCAGCAGCTCAAACTCGGGCCGGGCAGCCACGAACCGTTCAACGGCGTCGAGCACTTGCTGAAGATGCACGTTGTCCGGGGCCACCAGTGCCGCGCCGATCAGGGCGCGACGATACTGGTCCTGGAACCCGGTCTCTGCGGCCGAAACCTCGAAACGCCGTTTCAGCTCCGCCACCAGGGGCCGCAGCAGCGAGCGCTTTTCCTTCAAGCTATGGACATCGCCCAAGAGGACGTCGAACTCGATCCAACCGATCCACATAGTTCATTATCACCGCAGGTCAGTGGGATGGAACGGCAAGGACTTGATGGAATCTTGAGGAAACGCAGCAAGGCACCTTGAGTTGGACTTGGCAGTGTCTATGAGGTTGGCCCAAGAGGCTGACGGACTCATTCGCTGCTAGTTACCAGGACTGACATCGTGCCCTTAGCCCCTGCCCGAACCAGACCCCATACCCGTTACCGTGCCGCGGCGGTGACGCTCGCCTTCGCTGCCGCTTTGGCCCTGTCTGCGGCCACCATTCCGGCGGCAGTCGCTGCACCCTCCCAGGGATCAACCCTGAAGGCATCGTCCAGCGTTTCTGCCCTCGCAGGGCAGTCGGAGCAGGTCCTGGTGGTTCCGGTGGCTTCGGGCCTGGAGCCCACACGGGTCAAGGGAACAATCGTGGTGTCCGGGAAGCTGGAGGGCACAGTCCGGGCAACGGTTAACGGCCGTGTTGTGCTGGAGACTGCCGCTGCTGCCAACATTGCCCTCGATGCCGCTGTCAGCAATTCCGACGTGCTGGACCAGCAGTTGACCGTGGGCCTTCAAATCGTTCCCGCAACCCAGACCATGTGCGTGCTCTCCAACGCCACGGCAACCCTGAACAACACGGTGGTGGACTTCAGCGGGACCGCCAAAGCACCCACCACAGTGGGTGAGTTCTTCCCGGCGTCCGTGCCCGCCGTCGTTCTTCCCGTCCCGGCGGATCCTGGCTCCGATGTGTCGGCGGCCATCATGACTGCCTCGGCAGCGATGTCGCACCGTTATCCGGACGCCGCAGTCACTGTGGTTCCGGAAGGTGAGCTGGCGGCGCGCGTGGCGAACCTGCCCGCCGGCAGCCGAATCCTCAGCGTCGTCGCCGACCAGGGCGAGGTTGCCACCAAGCTCACCACCACCGCGGGACTGCCGCAGCTGGTCCTTAGCGGCCACGAGGAACAGCTCCGTACCGCGGCCAGGGCCCTGGCCAGCGACAAGACCGCGCTCGCAGTGACACCGTCGGTCACCGGCCTGACCTCGGCGCTGCCCGCCGCGCAGGGCCTGACCCAGACCATCAAGGACCTCGGGAGCACCACGCTCAAGCTCTCGGGCTATGGCACCCCGGAATCCTATGTTGGTATCTCGCAATCACAGTTCGGCGGACCTGTTTCCTCGGTGAAGGTCCAGCTCAAGGGAACCCACACGGCCGTGCCAAATAACGCCCAGGCGCAGCTTTCAGTTTTCTGGAACGACTACCTGCTCAGTTCCAGGAACCTCGACGGCGGCGACACCTTCAGTGTGGACGCTGAGGTTCCAGCCGGCCAGCTCCAGGCGAAGAACGGCTTGCGGATCCGGCTGGCTGCCCTCCCCGCCGGCGGCGATTGTTCCGGACCGGCAGGCGTCATGCCCATGGAAGTCACGCTGGATACGGCGGGCAGCACCGTGACGGCTGTCCGCGGTGACTCCACCCAGGCCGGTTTCGCGCGTTTCCCGCAGGTTTTGGGCCAGAGCGTTCCGGTAGCTTTCGGCGACGGGAACGCCCAGGCGAACACCCTCAACGCCGCCACCCTGATCGCTGCCCTCCAGCGGGACAGTGCCTCGCTGCTGGACACCCGGGTGGTGGGCATCGATTCACTGGCCGGATCGAGTGAATCCGGGCTGGTGGTGGGTGCCACGGCAGAGGTGGCCAACAAGCTCTCAGCACCCCTGCGTTTGGCGGAGTTCCGCACGATCTCACCTGACGACGTCGAATATGGCGTGGGCGTCTCCGCCCCCTATGGCGTGCTGGAAGCTTTTGAGCAGGGCGGGCGCAACCTGCTGTTGCTGGGTGCGTGGGCCCCCGAAGGCGACGCCGCGGCAGCTGCTGCGCTCCAAGGATCGCTGGCCGCGCATGTGGGCGGGGTTGAAGGCGGCTGGGGTTCCCTGTCCCGCAACCTCCTGGTGACGCAACCGTCCGGTACGCCGGTGTTGTTGGAGAGCAACGTCGTTGTTCCGCAGAAGGCTGTCACCGATGACTACCGTCCGTACGCCTGGTGGATCGGCGGAGCCGTGCTGGTCCTCGGGCTCGCGTTTGCGCTGCGCACCCTGCTGGCCAGGAGGCGTGCCAAGGAAGCGCAGGCCTACGTGGATGCTGAGCTGAAATCTTCCGAACCGGGCCATGGCAACTAGCCTCGCCACGCGTCGTGCCGGCCACCGGAAGGAGGCAGTGCCTGGAGCCCTGGCTTTGCTCGCCCGGGCATGGGAACGGCTCGACGCCCCGGTTGCCGGCCGCAAGGTTCCGGGGACCAGGATCGTCGCACTCCTGTCGGCCGTGGTCGGTTACCTCGCCTGCCTGTACACGATCGGGCACGGCACCAACCTGGACTATTCGGACGCCCAGAGCCATCTGACCATCGCACGCCGGATTTTCGACAGCAAGGCTCCGGGCTTCGAGCAGTTGGGAACGGTCTGGTTGCCCATGCCCCACCTGCTGCTGGCACCATTCGTGGTGAACATGTGGTTGTTCAGCACGGGGTGGGCGGCCGGGCTCTTGGGAATCCTGGCCTTGTCAGCCACCACCACGGGCCTGTACCTGATTGCAGCCCGGCTGGGGTTGGGGCGGGCCGGCCGACTGGCCACCACTCTGGTTGTCCTGGCCAACCCCGCGGTCCTGTACGTCTACACCACGGCCCTCACCGAGCCCGTGCTGATCATGTGCATCGTGGGCGGCATGGCAGGCCTGGCGCATTGGGCAACCAGCCGTCGCCGCATGAGCGCCGGTGAACTCGCTGTCTTCGCCGGCATCCCGTCGGCGGCCGCCGTGCTCTCGAGGTACGAAGGCTGGGCGCTGGTCATGACGGGGACCGTGTTCGTGCTCATAGTCGCCAAACGCCGCACTGGCGCCTGGCGCGAGGCACTCATCATGGCCGGTGGTTACGTGATGATTCCCGCAGCCGCCGTGCTGTGGTGGGTGTCCTACAACTGGGCCATCTACGGCAACCCGCTGGAGTTCATGTTCGGGCAGTACTCCGCCTACGCCCAGCAGAAGAACATCACCGACGGCGGCCTGTTGCCTACCAAGGGCAACCTGGGACTGACGCTGACTACTTTCCATTGGTCGCTGCTGGAGACAGCCGGCGTCCTGGTCCTCGCGATGGCAGCGTGCGGCGCCGTCGTGCTTGTCTTCAGGCGGGGATTCGCGAACAGTACCTTGCTGGTGGCGGTGACCGGCAGTGCTTACGCCTTTGCGTTGTTGAGCCTGTTCCTGGGCCAAACCGCGATCAACAACGACCATTCGTTGCCGTCCACGTGGTGGAACAACAGATTCGCACTGACGGCCTTGCCGCTGGTGGCGATCCTGGTGGCTGTGTTCGTCCAGGACATCACGCGGGCCCGGCGGTTCAGGCCCTGGGTGGTCGGTGCTTTGCTGGCAGGACTGGTGGGGCAGAACCTGTGGTGGAATGAGGACCCGACTGCTCGCCTGGCCGTTCTGGCAGAAGGCCGGATGTCCGCGGAATCCACCACCAATTCAACCGCTGCAGCGCGCTGGCTCAACGCCCATTATGAGTCCGGAGGAATCCTCATGGATGAAAGCGCCCGCGGCAATGCGATCCTTCCCGTCATGGGAATTCCCCTCAAGGAAATCTACAACCGCGCGTCCGGCGACTACTTTGCCCCCGCCCTGGAGGATCCGGCGAAGTACGCCAAGTGGGTCTTCGTTAATGTGGAGGCAGGCTCAGGTGCCCGCGATTCCGGCCCCACCGACTTGGTGTACCAGGCCATGGTGAAGGACCCCGGATTCACCGTGCGTTACTCAGTCGCTTTCTCCACGCCAACACACCGGATCTATGAAAGGTCCTCACACTGATGACACCTCCATCCCACGTTGCGGAGCAGCGGCTGAACCGGAAGTCAATCGGCCAGACACTGCTCGAAGCAGGGCTCGTGACCCCCGAGCAACTCCAGCGGGCACTTGACCGGGCCGCAGCTGAAGGCGGGCTGCTCGGCCGGCACCTGATCCTGGAAGCGGGGCTGGACCGCCGTCGGATTTATGAAGTGCTGGCCCAGCAGTGGCAGGCCCCCTTGGTTGACCTGGTGGCTGAACCGGCGGATGACGCACTTATGGAGATGCTCGGTTACAGCGAGCTTGGGGAACCCTTCTGGTTGCCGTGGCGGATGGAAGGGGATGTCCTCACCATAGCCACCGCAGTGGCACCCACGGACGCCATTGCGCACGAAGCAGCCTTGACGTTCGGGGCCGCCGCTGTCGAGTTCCGCACCACCACCGACTGGGACATCAACCAATCCATCCAGCGATCGTTCCGTCGGCACCTTCTCTATGAATCGGCCGAACGCTTGGCCGAAGAACGCCCGGGGGAATCTGCGCGCACGGCCCTGACGCGGTGGCAGCGACTCCTCCCGGTTGTCCTCGTGGCAGGCATCGTGGCGGCGTTCGTGGTGTCCCCGCTGACCGCCGTCGTCGTGCTGCTGGCAGCGGCCAACATCGTGTTCCTGGTCAGCATCGCCTTCAAGTCCCTGGCGAGCCTCCGCCGGCCCTTCGACAGCCTGCATGAGGCCGCAGTGGCCAACGCCAGGAACAGGGAACGGGCCAGCCGTGGACTCCCACCCCTGGCGGAAGAGCGGGTTCCTGATGCAGACCTGCCCATCTACACCATCCTGGTTCCGGTGTTCCGCGAGGCCAACATCATTGACAAACTTCTGGTCAACCTTGGGCAACTGGACTACCCTCGCTCCAAGCTTGACGTCCTTGTGCTCCTGGAAGAGGACGACGCCGAGACCATCGCCGCCGCGAAAGCTTCCAGGCCGCCGGAGTACGTGCGCATCCTGATCGTGCCCAAGGGCGAGCCGCAAACCAAGCCCCGTGCCTGCAACTACGGGCTGACTTTCGCCCGGGGGGAGTACGTGGTGATCTACGACGCCGAGGACCGTCCGGATCCGGGCCAGTTGCGGGCATCCATCGCAGCGTTCAAGAAGGACGAGTTCGAGCGGCAACACCTCAACCCGGACCGCAAACCCCTCATCTGTGTCCAGGCAGCCTTGAACTATTTCAACGCAGACCAAAACGTCCTCACCCGCATGTTCACCATCGAATACACCCACTGGTTCGACTCCATGCTTCCCGGGCTGGACAACTCCGGGATTCCTCTGCCGTTGGGAGGGACCTCCAACCACTTCGTCACCTCCTTGCTCAAGGAAGTCGGTGCGTGGGACCCCTGGAACGTCACGGAGGATGCCGACCTGGGACTCCGTGCCGCTGTGGAGGTGTACCGGGTGGGCGTCATTGACTCCACCACGTGGGAAGAAGCCTGCTCGCAGGTTCCCGCCTGGATCAAGCAACGCACCCGGTGGATCAAGGGCTACATGGTGACCTCCGCCGTCAACACAAGGAACTCGCTGCGCTACGTCAAGAGCACCGGGATCGCCGGCACCATCGGCTTCCTCGGCCTGATCCTGGGCACACCGCTGGCTTTCCTGGCCTATCCGCTGGTGGTCGGGTTCACCGTGGTCACGTACATCGGCTACGACATTGTTGGATTGGTACTGCCCCAATGGCTGCTGGCGGGAGGTGTGGTGTCCATGCTGTTCGGCAACGCCATGATGATCATCGTCTCCGGGGTTGCCACGCTGCGTCGCCATGGCTGGCGGATCGCCATCTTCGCGTTGTTGAACCCCTTCTACTGGGTGCTGCACTCGGTGGCCGCCTGGCGGGCCGCGTGGCAGATGCTGACGAGTCCCCACAAGTGGGAGAAGACACCTCACGGCCTGGAAGCGGAATTCCACGACGACGGCCACTGGGCCGGGTGAGAAGCCGCCCTGAAGCCAGGGATCTTGAGCCAATCTTGAGGTAATGCCGCAGTGAGGTTGAGCGAGCCACATCACACTGGGCTCAAAGGCCGATGCATCACCAGCTGAGGGGGTTGGGCCATGGTTCTCGACGCATTCTCTGTGCGGGTGGCCTTGGGTGTGGTCACACTGACGCTCTTCGCACTTTTCTGCGCATCTTTCTACCGCACCCGCTCACCCTACGCAGGCTGGTGGAGCATTGCCCTGCTGGAATTCATGGTGGGCAACGCGGCGTTCCTCCTCAACGGCACCACCCATCAGCAGTGGGCCAACCCGGTGGGCAACGTCCTGGTGGTTGCCGGCGCATTCAGTGTGTGGGCCGGAGCGAGGTCGTTGCGGGACCTGAAAACAGCGCCGTGGCAGCTGGCGGCGGGCCCCGGAATCACGGCCATTGCCTCCATGCTTGAAGAACCCGCAACCAACGTGTGGTCCGGGGGTTTTGTTTACCTGGCCATGATGACAGCGGGCATCGCACTGGCGGCCACCGACCTCTGGCTCATCAAGTCTTCCCACTCCCAGGCGCATAAGGCACTCTCGCTGGCCGCTGGCCTGCTGGCCCTCTACTATCTGGGCCGCTGGGCCGTCTACGCCATGGAAGGTCCCGCCGGCGCTACTTTCCGAACATACTTTGGGCCCGCACCATCCGGGCTCGTGTCCATGGTCCTGCTGGTCACCGTGTCCTTCAGCATGACGGCACTGACCAGTGACCAGCTCATCAAGGGCCTCAAGGAACGGGCCGCCCGGGACCACCTGACGGGCCTGCTGAACCGTGGAACCTTCCTGGACCTCGCCACTGGCGAACTCAAACGCTTGCGTGCCACCGAGTCCAACGTCGCGATCATCCTGGCGGACCTCGACCACTTCAAAGCCGTCAATGATGAGTATGGACACGGCACGGGGGACGTCGCCCTTAAAGCCTTCGCGGCGGCCTGCACTGCCTCTGCCAGGTCCACCGACCTCATAGCCCGTTACGGTGGCGAGGAATTCATCCTCTTCCTCCCGGGGGCCACCCAGGAACGGGCCGAGAACATCGCCGGCGAGATCAGTCGCCGCATGGCCGCCACGGCCGTTCCCGAAGGCGTCACGTTCCCCACGATCAGTTACGGCGTCACGTCCAGCCCCAACGCTGCCGCGGACCTCACTTTCATGATCGAGGTAGCGGACGCGGCCCTGTACAGCGCCAAAGCACAAGGAAGAAACCGGATTGTCGGAGCAGACCGCCTGCAGGCGGCCGTTATCGCGGATGAGGCACGATCATGAATGAACTCACCACCAGGATCCAGATCCAGCACAACCACGAGTTGTCCGCTTTCAGGCAGGACATCACCAGCGCACCATACCAAGGAGCGGCAATCCCGTCCCTGAACGCCGGCCGCCGGTCAGTGCGGATGAGTCCAGTCCAGTCGGTCGAGGACGGAAACGCCAACCTGACCATAGTGGCCGACGTCGAAGGACTCGCCCGGTTCACGACGGACAGAGGCCTCAAGGGCAGTTGCATCACAGTGTCCATCGCAGGGCACCGCCGCAACACAGGCAGCCGGGTTCACCTGCCGCTGGCCGAATGCGACGCTTGGATCGAAGCCATCCTGGGCGGGTCCTGGATCACCCACGTTTACCGGGCAGGGTACAAGGTAGAACCGGACGGCCGCCTGGACATCGCCTCCTACCGCCTTTTCCTGGACGAGCGCAGGAACCCCGTTTCCAAACCACAGGCAGTTGCCGACACCACGTTGCGCCGCCTGGAAGAGTCGTGACCAGCATTTCGTCCGGCTCTCCAGCAGGCCTGGATCCCAGGATCGGCAGGCTGGAACGGCACATCCAGGACCTCATGGAGGAGTTGCACCAGGCCCGCTACGAACAGCGCCGGGACACCCTGTCCGACGCCCTGACCGGGGTGGGCAATCGCCTGGCGTTGATCAACGCCTACAACGATGCCCAGGCTGCCACGGCCCAGGGTGCCGCACCGCCAGCGCTGCTCCTGTTGAACCTGGACGGGTTCAAGGCGCTGAAGAACTCGGCCGGCCATGCCGCCGCGGACCAGATCCTGGTGACGGTCGCCATGCGCATTAGGTCGGCCGTCCGCGATAACGACGTCGTCACCCGCCTGGGCGGCGACGAGTTCGCCGTGCTGTTGCCGGCCACCCCGCAAAGCCGGGCCACCGCCGTCGGAAACCGCATCCTTGCCGCCCTGGAACCAAACATCGACCTGGGAAACAACTCCGTCCGGTGCGGGGCGAGCATGGGCCTGCGGATCGCCGAAGCACACCACAGCGCCGAGGACCTCCTCCAGGAAGCCGACCTGGCTATGGAGGAATCGAAAAACGAGGGCCGGAACAAGCTCAAGGTGTTCGACCCGGGAACACTGCACGCCCGGCAGCTTCAACGCCAGATCGTGGGGGAACTCCGCGACGCCATCCGTTCGGAGCAACTGGTCCTGTATTACCAGCCGATCGTGGAGCTTGCCACGGGCCGGATCGAGGGATCCGAGGCATTGGTCCGTTGGAACCATCCCGTGCATGGCCTCATCATGCCGGACCAGTTCATTCCGGTGGCCGAAGCCACGGGCCTCATTGCTGAGTTGGGCCGCTGGGTCCTCCGGACGGCCGTGCGGCAACTGCGCGAGTGGCGTCAGAATCCTGCCACCGCGGGCCACGACTTTTCCATGCGGATCAACGTCTCCGCCGCAGACCTGCAAAGCCTTGAGTTCGTGGACGACGTCAGCGAGGCCTTGGCGGAGGAGTCCCTGGCCCCGGAGTCCTTGGTGCTTGAGCTAACGGAGAGCGCCATCATCCACAACAATGAACTGGACCGTTACACCTTGGCCAGCCTGCAGAGGCTGGGAGTGGGACTGGAAATCGACGATTTCGGCGCGGGCTATTCGTCCATGGGCTACCTCCGGAAACTTCCCGTGGACCGCGTGAAAGTGGACCGTCAGTTCGTGAAGGAACTGGGCAAGGATTCCACGCAGCTCGGCTTCCTTGCTGCCATCCAGCAGGTGATCCGCTCCTGCGGCCTCGACGGTGTCTGGGAGGGCATCGAGACGGCCGAGCAGGCTGAAGCGCTCCGAAGTATTGGCTGCACGAGCGGACAAGGCTACTACTTCGGCAAGCCATTGCCGGAGGCTGAGTTCACGGCCCAGCTGGCCCGGCAGGACGCCTGGCCGGCTTAAAGCAGTAACGCGGGGTCACTACGGCCCATCCCGAGGGGATTTTTGGGCCGTACGTGACCCCGCGTTGCTTTAAGCGGGGAGGTTCTAGCCGAAGTACTTCGGCAGCGTACCTTCGTGTGCTTCGCTGAGGGCATCCAGGGAGAGCTCGTCCACCCCGTTGATCTCCAGCTTTCCACCGGCAGCGTCAACGACGCCGATCCGGATGTGGGCGAAGCCGCGTGCCGTGCACATGTCCTTGAAGCGGACTTCCTCGGAACGCGGCACTGAGACGATGGCGCGGGCCTGGGATTCGGAGAAGAGGGCCGTGAACAGGTCCACGCCGTCACGCTCCATCAATTCCTCAAGGGCAATGCGGGCGCCAACACCGTAGCGCAGCGAGGACTCAACCAGGGCAGCCGCGAGGCCTCCCTCGGAGAGGTCGTGTGCGGCGTCAACCATGCCATCGCGGGAAGCGTTGATCAGGATCTGGCCCAATTCACGCTCGGCAGCGAGATCGACCTTCGGCGGCAGGCCACCGAGGTGCCCGCGCAGGTTGGACCATTCCGAACCATCCAGTTCCGCTGCGGTGGTACCGAGCAGGTAGATGGCCTGGCCGTCTTCGCGCCAGCCCGACGGCGTGCGGCGGGCAACGTCGTCGAGCTTGCCCAGGACTGCCACCACGGGGGAGGGGTGGATGGGCGTGGTGCCCGTCTGGTTGTAGAGCGAGACGTTGCCGCCGGTGACGGGGATGCCGAGCTCCATGCAGGCATCGGAGAGGCCACGGATGGCTTCCGCGAGCTGCCACATGACATCCGGGTCCTCGGGGGAACCGAAGTTCAGGCAGTCGCTGACGGCCATCGGAACGGCGCCGGAGGTGGCGACGTTGCGGTAGGCCTCGGCCAATGCCAGCTGTGCACCCTGGTACGGCTCAAGGTAGGTGTAGCGGCCGTTGGCGTCGGTGGCCAGGGCAACGCCCAGGCCGGTCTCTTCGTCAACGCGTACCACGCCGGCGTCGTCCGGGAATGCCATGGCAGTGTTGCCGCCGACGTAGCGGTCGTACTGCTTGGTGATCCAGGACTTGCTGCACATGTTCGGCGATGCGATGAGCTCGGTGACAGCTGCTGCCAGCTCGGACGGAGCTGACGGGCGGCCGGCGTCCTCGACGGAGCCGGTGAAGGTGTTGGCCTGGACCGAGTCCTGCCACTCCGGGCGGGCGAACGGACGGTCGTAGACCGGGCCGTCGTGCGCAACGGTGCGGGGATCGACGTCGACGATTACTTCGCCTTCCCAGGTGATGATGAGGCGACCGGTGTCGGTGACCTCACCCAACCAGGAGTACTCCACAGCCCACTTGTCCATGACTGCTTCGAACGCTTCGATGTTCTCCGGGGTGACCACGGCCATCATGCGTTCCTGCGACTCGGACATCAGGATCTCGCCCGGGGTCAGCGTGGGATCGCGCAGCAGGACGGAGGTCAGTTCAACTTCCATGCCGCCGTCGCCGTTGGAGGCGAGCTCGGACGTGGCACAGGAAATGCCTGCGGCGCCGAGGTCCTGGATGCCTTCAACCAGGGAGCCCTTGAAGAGCTCCAGGCAGCACTCGATCAGGACCTTCTCAGCGAAGGGGTCGCCCACCTGGACGGCGGGGCGTTTGGAGGGCTTGGTGTCGTCGAAGGACTCGGAGGCGAGCACCGATGCGCCGCCGATGCCGTCGCCACCCGTGCGGGCACCGAACAGGACAACCTTGTTGCCCTTGCCGGAGGCGTTGGCCAGGCGGATGTCCTCGTGGCGCATAACGCCAACGGCCAGGGCGTTCACCAGCGGGTTGCCCTGGTAGACGGAATCGAACACCATTTCGCCGCCGATGTTCGGCAGGCCCAGGCAGTTGCCGTAGCCGCCGATGCCGGCAACGGCACCGTGCATGACGCGGGCGGTGTCCGGGTGGTCGATCGCGCCGAAACGCAGCGGGTCCATCACGGCGACCGGGCGGGCGCCCATGGAGATGATGTCGCGGACAATGCCGCCGATGCCGGTTGCGGCACCCTGGTAAGGCTCAACGAACGACGGCGAGTTGTGGGACTCGATCTTGAAGGTCACGGCCCAGCCGTCCCCAAGGTTGGTGACGCCGGCGTTTTCGCCGATGCCCACCAGCATGTCCTTCTTCATTTCCTCGGTGACCTTCTCGCCGAACTGGCGGAGGTGGTTCTTGGAGGACTTGTAGGAGCAGTGCTCGCTCCACATGACGGAGTACATGGCCAGCTCGGCGCCAGTGGGGCGACGGCCAAGGACCTTGACGATCTCATCGAATTCGTTCTTCTTCAAGCCCAGTTCGGACCACGGAAGTTCCGTGTCCGGGGTCTTGGCAGCGTGCTCAACGGTGTCGATGTTGAACTTCTTGGTGGTTTCCGTGGTCACTTGTCGCCTCCCACAATCTTGGTCAGTACGGAGGTGAAGAAACCGAGGCCGTCGGTGTCGCGGGGCTCGCCGGCGGAGCCGGACAGACCAGCTTCCGGACCGAAACCGGCCTCAACTGCGTGCTCGGGGTGCGGCATGAGGCCCACCACGTTGCCTGCGGCGTTGGAGATGCCGGCGATGTCCCGGCGGGAGCCGTTCGGGTTGAAGCCAACGTAACGGAACACCACGCGGCCCTCGGCTTCAAGAGCGTCCAGGGTCTTCTCGTCCGCGATGTACTGGCCGTCCTGGTTCTTCAACGGCACGATGATTTCCTGGCCATTGGTGTAATCCACGGTCCAGGCAGTGTTGGCGTTTTCCACGCGCAGCGTCTGGTCGCGGCAGATGAACTTCAGGTGGTCGTTCTTGATCATCGAACCGGGCAGCAGGTGCGACTCGGTGAGGATCTGGAAACCGTTGCAGATACCCAAAACCGGAAGCTTCGCCTCGGAGTTGGCAGCATCGATGATCTTGGTCATCAGCGGCGCGAAACGCGAGATGGCGCCTGCACGGAGGTAGTCGCCGTAGGAGAATCCGCCGGGGATGATGACAGCGTCAACGTCGCCCAGTTCGGAGTCGGCGTGCCAGAGCGGAACCGCTGTGGCGCCGGCGAGCCGTACTGCACGGGCGGCGTCGCGGTCGTCCAGGGTGCCGGGGAAGGTGACGACGCCAACCTTGGCGCCTGCGAGCCTGGGCTCGGCGGCGACGGCTACAGCCTCGCCAATCAGGGGGATCGACGTCATATCAGGCCTCGACGACCTCGACGTTGACGACATCCTCGATCACTGGGTTGGACAGGAGGGTCTCTGCAGCTTCGCGGGCCTGGGCCAGGATAGCGTCGGTCACCTCGCCATCGACCGTCAGTTCGAAGCGCTTGCCTTGGCGGACTGCGCTGAAGCTGTTGAAGCCGAGGCGGGGCAGGGCACCCACAATGGCCTTCCCCTGGGGGTCCAGAATCTCGGGCTTGGGCATGACGTCAACGACGATCCGGGGCATCCGGTAACTCCTGTGCGGTGAGTTGGGTGAACCTTAAATAAGGCTGCCGCGGAGGTGCCGTCTCACGCCGTTCAGCCGCATCCAAACAGCGTCTTGAACACAGGGTTAAACACGGTTGTGAACTGCAATGTTTGAACGGCATGGGGGGCGCTCCGCGAGCTTGCACACCTATTCTACCGGGAGCGGCGCACATACCCTATTCAGCCCGTTTCCGCGAGGACCCCCCGCCGTCACGGCGGAAAATGCCCTGTTTGAGGGCCCGACGGCGGCACTCGCCAAGCCCTGACGGTCGCCGCTGCCAGGCTTCGACGGTCGCCGCTGCCAGGGTTCGGCGGCGGCGCTGGCCGCAGGTGGCCTGCGTCACTAGGATTGCGGCATGGCTGAGAAACCGAAATCGATGGTGCTGGGCGTTGTGGCTGCGGCCGTTTTTGCCGGGCTTGGCCGGATGGTCATCCAAAAGATCCTGTCCGACAGGGCTGCGCGGGAGCGGCACCTCACGGCACCGCTGGACCAGGAAACGCGGGCAAAGATCAGCGAAGCACTGCGTACACCCCGCAATTAGCCGGCTAATAGCGCACGGACAAATGCGCTAATGGTTCGGGTTCAATCATGTGATTCCGGCGTAGCTTGGAGGTACACGGGGTGTTCGCCCCCGTACCATTCAGGATCCAGCCAGGAGGAACAATGACCGAACACATTGCCGAAGTATCCGCCTGTAGCGTGGGCAGCTGTGGCTTCAACCACGACGGCTGCACCGCATTTGGAATCACCATTGGTGGCACCCAGGATCACGCCTCCTGCGCCACGTTCATCGACACCAATGCGATGGGTGGCCTTCCCAAGGTCCTTGCCCATGTGGGTGCGTGCCAGCGGTCCGAGTGCGTCCACAACAACAACCTCATGTGCGAGGCACACGACGTAAGGGTAGGGCCCGGTCGTGAAGCGGCTGACTGCCTGACCTACGAGCACGCCTGACCGTTACCGCAAAAGCGGGCCTGACCTCAGCGGAGGTCAGGCCCGTTTTTACGTTGCCGCTTCGTGCCCCTGGCCGGCAACCTGGTTCGTCAGAGGTTTGCCATCCTTGAGTGCGGCGACATTGCCAACGATCAATTGGGATGAGCCCTTGGGCCGGTTGCCGGCCACGTGCGGGGTGATGATCAGGTTGGGCGCAGCCCACAGCTCCGACCACGCCGGGAGCGGTTCCTGCTTGGTGACGTCCAAGACTGCCACACGGAGCCGTCCCTCCCGCAGGGCGGCCAGCAGTGCGTCTTCGTCAACGGTGGCGCCGCGGCCCACGTTGACGAAAACGGCGCTGGCGGGAAGCTGCCGAAGGATGTCGTCGTTCAGGGCATCGGCGGTGTCGGGCGTGGCGGGAAGGATGGAGATCAGCACGTCGGTGGTGCCCAGGACGCCGGGCAGTTCCTCTGTTGAGACCACCGGGAAGCCGTAGCGCTCACCCTTGGAGTTGGCCACGCCGGTGACATTCGCACCCAGGGCGGCCAGCAGGGGAGCGAGCCGTCCGGCGATCGAGCCGAAGCCCCAGATGGTGACGTTGGCGCCGTCGAGCGTGTAAAGCTTTTCGGTCGCGGGATCGGACTGCGCGGCGTTGAACTCCGCGTTCCAGGTGGTGTCCCGTTGGGCTTCCTGCAGGACGTCCAGGCGCCGGACCGCTGCAAGAACCAGCGCCAGCGCGTGCTCAGCGACAGGGCCGTCGTGCAGCGAGCGGCCGGAGGTAATGGCCACATGGTGGGCGAAGCCAGCCGCCAGCACGGAGTCGGGTCCGGCGGCCAGCGTTTGGACCAGCTTGAGGTCTGGCAGTCCGTGCGCCGCATCCGCCAGGTTTTCCGCGGTGTTGCGCCACACGATGAGGACCTCGGCATCGCGGTGATCGCCGGGGATGGGCTGGTCCACAGCGTAGGTGGCTACCTCGTCCCCGGCACGGGTGAGCTCGGTAAGGTCCAGTTCGATGGTGTCCGGGGCAAGGATCTTCACGGCAACTCCAAGGTCATGGGGGTGGGTGGTTCTTTCTCGAGGCTACCGCTTGGCGTCCCACAAGAGCCGAATACACCGTAATGCTGGCCATGTGACCCAGAACACCCTATGGTGGTAGGACGTTCGACGTAGCACGTAGCATCCACTCGAAAGGACCTCGATTTGAGATCACCATCGCCCGCCCATATCGCAGTTACCGGCATGCTGAGCCTGGGCCTTCTGGCCGGGCTGGCCCTGCCCGCCACCGCCGCACCCATCCCACCCGTCAACCCCACAGCCTCCCCAGGCATCTTCGCCGAGGCCAACCTCGGCGCGGACCGCACGGCCGCCAACTTCTTCTACCGGATCCCAGCCCTGACATACCTCGGTAACAACGTGGTGCTCGCGGCATGGGACGGACGTCCGGGCTCAGCCGCAGATGCCCCCAACCCGAACTCGATCGTGCAGCGCCGCAGCACTGACGGCGGCCAGACCTGGGGACCGGTCACGGTCATCGCGGCCGGGCATGTGGGCGATGCCAGCGGCCCCAAATTCGGATACAGCGACCCCTCGTATGTCTACGACGCCGAGGCGGGGAAGGTCTTCGCTTTCTTCGTGTACTCCAAGGACCAGGGCTTCGGCGGCAGCCAGTTCGGCAATGACGACGCCGACCGGACGGTGATCTCTTCGGCCGTCATCGAATCCTCCGACGGCGGCGTCAGCTGGAGCCAACCGCGGCTCATCACCAACGTCACCAAGCCCGGAACCAGCAAGACCAGCCCCGTGGCAGGCGACATCCGTTCCAACTTTGCGTCCTCCGGCGAGGGCATCCAACTCAAGTACGGCCCCTACAAAGGCCGCCTGATCCAGCAGTACGCCGGTGATGTCCGCCAGTCTGACGGCACCAACAAAATCCAGGCCTACTCGGTCTACTCCGATGACCATGGTGCTACGTGGAAGAAGGGTTCCAACGTCGGGGACCGGATGGATGAGAACAAAACGGTTGAACTCTCCGACGGCCGTGTTCTGCTGAACTCCCGCGACAACGCCAACCAGGGGTACCGCAAGGTGGCCATCTCCACTGACGGCGGCGCCACCTATGGTCCGGTCACGCAGGATACCGAGCTCCCGGATCCCGCCAACAATGGCTCCATATCAAGGATGTTCCCTGATGCTGCCCAAGGCTCTGCCGACGCCAAAAAGCTGATCTTCACCAACGCGAACTCCAAGACCGGCCGCGAAAATGTCTCGGCCCGGGTCTCTTGCGACGACGGCGCCACCTGGCCGGGCGTCCGCACCATCCGTTCCGGATTCTCGGCTTACTCCACTGTCACCCGGATGGCCGCGGGTACGTTCGGAGTCCTCTACGAAGGCAACTACACCGACAACATGCCCTTCGCCACGTTCGACGACGCTTGGCTGAACTACGCCTGCGCCCCGCTGGCAGTACCTGCGGTGACCACAGCGGCCGGCGCCACCCAGCAGGTGCCCGTGACGGTCACCAACCAGGAAGCCACCACGCTGTCCGGAGGCACGGCTACGGTGTACACACCCAGCGGTTGGTCAGCCACCACAGTGAGTGTTCCTTCCCTGCAACCGGGGGCATCAGTCACCGTCAGCGTAGCCCTCACCGCGCCCGCCAATGCGAGCGGCCCGCAGAACCTGAATGCTGCATTCACGACGGCGGATGGCCGGGTTTCGCAGTTCACCTTCACCGCCACGGTGCCGGTGGCCCCGCAAGTCGGCCTGGCCATCACCGGAACGGCGCCGACACGCGACGTCGCCGCCAGCCCATACCAGGTGGGCGATGTCCTCAGCTACTCGCTCAACGTCAAGAGCACCGCCAATGTCACAGCCAACGCGGTGCCGGTATCCGGAACCTTCGACTCCGGGTTCCTGCCGCCGTCGGCCCCTAACTGCCGCTACAACAACCTGGCTGCGGGCGCGAGCTACAACTGCACCACTGCCAAACACGTCATTACGGCAGCAGACGTTGAGCGGGGCTTCTTCGTGCCGGAAGCCAGCTTCAGCATCGCCGCAAGTTCAACGCCGTCCCTTACCGGGACTGTTCCATTCACCGGCGCTGCTGTCGCCTTGCGCGATGGACTGTTAACGGCAGACATCAGCGGGGCGCGTGCCGACGTCGGGCGTGACCTAGCCACGCAGCCATACGCTGCAGGTGACCTGGTTCCCTATACGTTCTCAGTGAAGAACACCAGTCCGCTGGTTGAGAAGGTAGTTCCGACTGCCGGTAACTTCAGCCCGTTCCTTCCGGAAGGGCCGGGCAACTGCCGCTACAGTGTCCTGCCGGCCGGGCAGAGCTACCAATGCGCCACCCCAAGGCACACCGTGACCGCTGAAGAAGCCGAACAGGGATTCTTCGTTCCGAAGACCACCTGGGAGGTCAGTTCCGCAGGCCAAAGCACCGAAACCTTCACGGTGGATGGCGGCGAAGTGGACCTTACGGTTCGTGACCCCAAGCTTGAAGCAACGGTCTCCGCCGCGTGGGAGGACGCGGATGGTGACAGGTTTGCCAGTGCCGGCGATCCCGTTACGTACACCTACACTGTGGGCAACGCGGGCAATGTCGCCGTGACCGGATTGGAAGCACCCGACGCAGGTATCTCGGCAGCTGCGCTCGCAGCCGGTTCCAGCGTGACAGCCACCCGCGAGCACGTACTGCCAGCAGCGGACATTGCCGGCGGGAGATTGGCCGCTGCGTCTTTTGAGGTGAAGGCAATGAATGGTTCCCGTGAGGTTGTCGCCGGAGCTGAAGGCGATGCGCTGGTTCTGGCTGTGCAGCCTGCGCAACCCAGCACAGAGCCGGCTCTGACCGTCCAGGATCTGGGGACGCCGCCTACGGATCTTGGGACCGCGGACAAGTACCGCACGGGTCAAAAGGTGGTACTGAAGGGCCTCGAGTACGGAGAGTGGTACTACGTGTACCTGAATAAGACGGGTTATCGTCTGGGGTGGATTTTCCCCACCACTGACAACACCGTGGAATTCATCCTTCCCCCGGACGTCAAGAACGGACGGGACGATGTTGTGGTCCTGGACAAAGACGGTATCCGGGTTTCGTTTGACCGCCTGCAGGTGACGCCGAAGGGCTAGCCTCACCGGCTGGAGATCCGCGACGGACCGGAGGTTGAATCCTGCGGTCCGTCGTTGGTCGTTCCATGACGAATCGCCCATGTTGTGACAAGACAAATTTCCTTAAATGTGCTGTATATCATATTCGTCTCTCACTAGGTACTCTGTGACTCGACTGGTTGCGCGTGTTTGACAAGAACTGTCAAAGGTTCAACCAACTCATAGGTGACCGGCCCCGGCGATGAAACCCGGGCCTCTTCAGTGAAAGGTGCAACCACACGTGAAACCACAAGGAAAGAGCTCCGCCAGAAGCGGGAGCCTCCGGAAGGCCGCGGCACTCGCCGTCGGACTGCCGTTGCTGCTCTCGTCGGTGGCGATGCCGGCCCAGGCCGCTCCCGCCCCGGAGGCGCCCGGGAATGTTGCAGACGTGGCCAAGAAGAACCTTGACCCCAGTGCCTACAAGGACGGCCGCTACATGGTGGTCCTCGCCGAAAAGCCTGCGGCGACTTACGACGGCGGCACGCCGGGCCTTGCGCCCACTAAACCGGAGGAAGGCAAAAAGCTCGACGCCGACAGCGCAGAGGTGAAGGAATACCAATCCCACCTCCAGCAGAAGCAGCAGGAAGTCGCCAAGCAGGAAAATGTGAACATCAAGCGGGAGTTCACCACTGCCGTCAATGGTTTCAGCGCGGACCTCACCGCCGATCAGGCCATCAATCTTGCCAAGGACCCCAAAGTCCTCATGGTTGCACCAGACACGCAGTACGCACCGGACTACTCAACCAGCGACTTCCTCAAGCTCAGCGGCCCCAACGGAACCTGGGCCACCCAGTACGGCGGGCAGGAAAACGCAGGTAAGGGAACCGTCGTTGGTGTCATTGACACCGGCTACACCCCGTCCAACCCCTTCTTCGCCGGGGAGCCCGTAGGCCCGCTGGTAGGCAACCCCCAGGTAGGCGTTCCCTACCGCACCGCCGACGGCAAGATCGCCATGCTCAAGGCCGACGGTGACACATTCGTCGGTGAATGCCAGCCCGGAACAGGTACGGGCGCTGACTACGATGGCAGCGCCTGTAACTCCAAGGTCCTCAGCACCCACTACTTCGCAGACGCCTTCCTTGACACCGTGGCACCGGAAAACCGGGCCCCGGAAGAAGTCATCTCCGCAGTGGACGTCGACAGCCACGGAACCCACACGGCCAGCACCGCGGCGGGCAACGCCAACGTCGACGCCGTAGTGGACGGCCGCAGCTTTGGAACCACCAGTGGGATCGCACCTGCCGCCAAACTCTCCATTTATAAGGTCTGCTGGGAAGACACTGATCCCGCTACGGGCGGTTGCTACGGCTCCGCTTCCGTGGACGCGATCGAGCAAGCCATCCTGGACGGCGTGGATGTCCTGAACTACTCCATTTCCGGTTCCACCACTACCACCACGGATCCTGTCTCGCTGGCGTTCCTGTCAGCAGCGTCGGCAGGTATTTTCGTGGCTACCTCGGCCGGCAACTCCGGCCCGACGGCCAGCACGGTGAACCACGGAGCCCCGTGGCTGACCACTGTTGCCGCCACCTCGTTTTCCCAGGAACTGCAAGGCACGGTCCAATTCTCCGACGGCAGCAAATTCCGCGGAGCGAGCATCATGAACCGTGAGGTGACCGGGGCCGGCGTCGTGCTTTCCACCAACGCCGCAAGCGGTCAAGGTAACGCTGCGCTCTGCGCTCCCGGTTCCCTGGACCCGGCTAAGGTCGCCGGCAAGGTTGTGGTCTGTGACCGCGGCGTAGTTGACCGGACCGCCAAGAGCGCAGAAGTACTGCGCGGCGGTGGCGTGGGCATGATCCTGGTGAACCTGACTGACTCCTCGTTGGACACCGACAAGCACGTGATCCCCACGGTCCACGTGAACCCGCCGGCCACCCAGGCCATCAAGGACAAGGTCACGGCCAATCCGGCCATTACCGTGTCCCTGTTGAACCGCGATACCACGGGCCTGCCTGCCGAAGCGCAGCCGCAGATTGCCGGCTTCTCGTCGCGCGGTCCGTTGCTTGCCACGGACTCGGACCTGCTGAAGCCTGACGTGTCAGCACCCGGCGTCGCCATCCTCGCCGGTGTTTCTCCCATCGGAACCGGAGGCGACAACTTCGGCTTCCTGTCCGGAACGTCCATGGCCTCACCGCACGTAGCCGGTTTCGGTGCGCTGATTTTGGGCAAGAACCCGCAGTGGTCTCCGGCCACCGTGAAGTCTGCCATGATGACCACCGCTGGTCCGGTAAAGCTCGCCAACGGCGCCATCAACAAGGACGTCTTCGCCACCGGTGCCGGACAGGTCGATCCGGCAAAGGTCCTCTCGCCAGGCCTTGTCTACGACGCCACCACAGAGGATTACCTCAAGTTCATCCAGGGAACGGGCATGGACCTGGGCATGGAAGGGCTCGGCACCACAGCGCCACGGGACATGAACGTTCCTTCCTTCGCCCTCGGTAACCTCGCAGGCAAAATCGAGGTCACCCGTACGGTGACCGCGCTGACACCGGGCCTCTACCGTGCCTCGGTCAACGTGCCGGGCGTCAACGTCAAGGTCACTCCGTCTGTGCTGAACTTCGGTGCACCGGGCGAGAAGAAGACCTTCAAGGTCCAGTTCGAGAACAACAACGCAGCCCTCGGCAAGTTCGCCATGGGTTCGCTCAGCTGGACGGGTGCCAACAAGACCGTCACCTCGCCGATCGCGGTCCGGCCACAGTCCGTCATCGCGGACAAGGCGCTGGCGTTCACAGGAACGGGTCCCAACGGCTCGGGATCGATCAACATCACCTCCGGCACGAACCTCCCGGTGGGTGTGACCATTGATGGACTGTCCAAGGCCGATTCCTCGGCAGTGGAACTGGTTCCCGGCCCGTTCGCCGGTGAGACCAACGCATCCAACTTCGTGAAGAAGGTGACCGTTGGTGAGGGCAGCGCCCTGGCCAAGTTCTCGGTCATCTCCTCCAACGACGCCGCGGACTTCGACATGCTGGTGCTGACACCGTCGGGCCAGCAGCTGCCGGCAGCGACAGCCTCCGCCAGTGAGACACTGTCCGTTCCCAACCCCGCGCCGGGCGACTACTACGTCTTCGCCAACCTTTACGCGAGCCCCAACAACCAGGCCACCAAGGCCACCGTTGATGCCGCCGTGCTGGGAGCGAACCAGGGCAACGCCACCGTGACGCC
Organism: Paenarthrobacter sp. AR 02; assembly: GCF_021538675.1. GTDB lineage: Bacteria > Actinomycetota > Actinomycetes > Actinomycetales > Micrococcaceae > Arthrobacter. The sequence continues at coordinate 6,692 of NZ_JAJUKH010000009.1, read as the reverse complement.
TAACCCGATCCGTCTCGCCAACGGCAAGACGGGCCAGATTTCGCTGAACTGGAAGAACCTGGAGCCGGGCTCCTACATTGGCCGCCTGACCTTCGCCGGAACCAGCGAACCAAGCTTCGTCACCGTCCTGGTCAACCCGGGCGGAACCGTGGTGGTTCCTGACGATGAGGACCCGAAGAAGGACAAGAAGGACAAGAAGAACCACGGCAAGATCCGTGGAGACGAGCCGGCACAGAGCAATAACGCAAGCTAGTCCGGCTTGATCCAATAAGCACAGTGGCCGGTGGGATTTCCCACCGGCCACTGTGCTGAGGTCCTATGCTCCAGCTGTCGCAACTCGTTGGTAGTTCACGAGGTCCAAGCGGGTTCCACCACGTTGACATCGCTGGACTCCAATAATTGCAGGGCCTCGGCCGCAGGCGTGCCGGGGTCAGCGGTATACATCAGGATCCGGTGTCCCGATTCGTCGGGAGGGGTCAGGACCTCGAAGTTGAGCTCAATGTCGCCGACCTCGGGGTGATGCATGTACTTCAGTCCGGACATGCAGTTCTCAACGGGGTGGCGTGCCCACAGTTTGGCGAACTCGTCGCTGTTCATGGTCAACTCGCCAACCAACGATGCGAGTTCCGCGTCATCAGCCGCGCGGCCCGCGACCAGTCGCAGCGAGGACACTGCACGTGTAGCCTCTTCGGCCCATCGGCTGTAAAGCTCCCGGGTGTGGCGGTCCAGGAACAAGAGCCGCGTCATGTTGGGCCTCGTTGACGGCGTCTCCGGCGCGGCGAAATCCAAGTGGCCAGCCACAAGCCTGTGACCGATCCGGTTCCACGCGAGCACTTCGCTGCGGCGCCCCAGGACGACGGCGGGTGTGTTGGACATCGACTGGATGAGGCGCAACATGCCGGGCCTTACCTTCTCTGGCTTGGTCAGGGTGCGCCTTTTGGTGGTCCCTGGCCGGGCGAGATTGAAAAGGTGCGCACGCTCGTCGGTGTTCAGGTTAAGAGCCCGGGCGATTGCATCGATGACCGCTTCGGAGGCGTTGTTGCTGAGGCCTTGCTCCAAGCGTGTGTAATACGTATTGCTGACGCCGGCCAGCATGGCCAGCTCTTCCCTGCGGAGGCCGGGTACACGGCGGATGCCGTAATTCAGAAGGCCAACGTCCTCTGGCTGTAAGGCAGCTCTTCGGACGCGAAGGAACTCCCCAAGTTCACTTGGATTACTCATGGGCCCATTCTGCCGGTCTTGCGCAGCAATGTCCTGTCACTGCCAGGGGTAGGCAGAAGGGGGTGTGGTTGATCCCTGGGCATTCCGTGAATGTGGAGTTGTGAAGATGCCGTCCGCGGACGGCGACCCCTCCAAAGAAGGAACACCCCCATGACCACGCAACCGGATGTCACCACAGGACCCCGCGTTCCACCCTTGATGGAAACCGAGGCGCCTGCCTCCTCGGGACGGATGAATGGCCGCCAACGGCTGGCACTCATCGTCCTGCTCGCGGCGGGCTTTACCCTCGCCGTCGACTTCTCGATCCTCAACGTCGCGCTCCCGGCCATCGGTGCCGACGTCGGATTCAGCCTGGAGAACCTCCAGTGGATCGCGACGGCGTTCGCACTGTGCGCCGCCGGGTTGACCCTCTTGTTCGGGCGCGTCGCGGACATCGCGGGCCGCCGCAGGATGTTCATCATCGGCATGGCACTGCTGGGTGCAGCCTCGCTCGCCGGCGGCCTTGCTGCAGACCCCGCACTGTTGCTCATCGCCCGCGTCGGCCAGGGCATCGCGACGGCCATCGTCGTTCCAGCCGCCCTGTCCTTGCTGTTGGCGTCCTTCCCTGAAGGCCCCTTGCGAGACAAAGCCCTGGGCCTGAACGGTTCCCTGATGGCTGCCGGGTTCACCACGGGGGCAATCCTCGGCGGCCTGCTGACTGACCTGCTCAGCTGGCGCTGGGCGTTCTTCATCAACGTTCCCGTGGCCATCGCGGTGCTCATCATTGCGCGCATTGTCCTCGCCGAGAGCAAGCCCACCACCAAGTTGCGGCTTGACGTACCGGGTGCCATCACGGTGACACTCGGCCTTCTGGCCCTGGTGTTCGGTCTGACGAACGCCGCAGAACACTCCTGGGCTGATCCGCTCACGTTGGGCAGCCTCGCAGCCGCTGTGGTCTTGTTCGTTGCTTTCGTGGCCGTCGAGCGGAAAGCCGCCTCGCCCTTGGTACCACTGGAAATCCTCAAGCGTTCCACGGTCGCGTGGGGAAACATTGCGGGCATCCTTGCCTTCGTCACCGAAACGTCCTTGGTGTTCTTGCTGACGCTGTACCTGCAGCAGGTCCTCGGCTACACCCCGCTCGGTGCCGGCCTGGCCTTCGCTGTCCTGGGTCTCGGAACGGTGTTGGGTGGTGTCCTTGGCCCCAAGGTCATCGGGAAAATCGGCAACAAGAAGGCAATCGTCTACGGATTCATCGTCCAGGCAATTGCCACTGGTTCCCTGGTCCTGCTCAGCGCCGCCCCGGCGTCCATCGCCCTGCTGCTGGTTGCCACGTTTATTGGGGGCGTGGCAAACCTCGTGGTTATCGTCGGATTCATGGTCACCGCAACGTCCGGCCTGCCTGACGCCGAGCAAGGCCTTGCCACCGGGTTGGCGACCATGAGCCAGCAGGTCGGCATCACCATGGGTATCCCGATCATGAGCGCGATCTTTACCGCACAGATCCTCGCCATCGGGAACAACGATGCCCCGGCCGTGCTCAGCGGCGTCACCACGGCCATCTGGGTGAATGCGGCCCTGTGCCTGCTCACAGCGCTGGTGGTGGGGTTGTTCCTCCGCAAGCCGGCGCCTGCCGTTAGCTAAGGCAGCACACCCTAGCTGAGGCGGCATACGCCGCCGCCAGGTCCCAGCCAGTCCAGCGACATCATCACTGGACTGGCTGGGCCTGTTGGGCAGCCCAATCTACACTGCGCCGCTTGAGCCTCCCGTATTGCCCAGCAACGCCGCCAACGCTTTCCAACGGGCGATCTCGCAGCCGTCGGTCCTGCTGAAGTGGCTGTGGACTTTCCGTCCGCGGAACCAGCCTTTAACAACGGCAACCTGCGGGCCACCGTATTGCTGGGTGCAGATCCTGTCCGGGCGTGGTTCGGGGAAGAAGATTTCCTCCCCGAACTGCTCGACGGCGGCAAGCGCCGCAGGCGCGTCCGGGAGGTTCGAATCCATTGACGTCGGATCGGGTGAGAGGACGCCGCCCGCGGACCGGAGGTGGAACGTCCTTTCCTCAGCGCCCGGTGCCTCTGTCAACGTCACTGTCAGCTCGACGTCGTACTCGCTTGTGGCTGTGTCAACGGTGTTATCGGAAACCATGGTGACCTTTCGCTTGTGGCGTCGGGTGCTCAGGCGGCGAGCCCGCTCAGCTCGTCCAAGAGCGGTCCTACTGCCTGGAGCACGCGGGTCCGCAGCTCCTGGGATTCGGCCGCGAAAGCCCGCTGGTATTCAACGTACTCGGCCTTGCCCTGCGGTGTCTCAATCCTGATGGGTGGGTAGCCCCATTCTTCGAGATCGTACGGTGAGGCCTGCATGTCCATGGCCCGGATCCGCCACGACAACTCGAAGCAGTCCATCACCAGCTCACTCGGCAGCGCGGGCGCCAGCTTGTAAGCCCACTTGTAAAGGTCCATGTTGGCGTGCAGGCAGCCCGGCTGTTCCATGCTCCGCTGGTTCTCGCGCGTGGGTGTGAGCTCGTTCAAGGGCAGGGCGTCCGGGGTGTAGAAACGGAAGGCATCGAAGTGGGAGCAACGGATCCTGTTCTGTTCCACCACGGTGTCCGTGCCCTGGCCACCCAACCTCAGTTTCAGGTATTCATGCCGCAGCTCGAACTTCTCCTGCCGGTAGACCATGGCCCATTCGTGCAGTCCAAAACAGCCGAATTGTGCCGGGCGCTTTGCGGTTCCGGCAAGGATGATTCCCGCGAACCGGACTGCCTCTGCGCGGTCGGCCAGGAAACTGCCGCGGTCAAAGGTGACCGCAGGGGTTCCCGCGGGCAGGCCCGCTGCGGCGAGTTCGCCGTCGTCGGCTGTCCGGTAGAACTTCCAGTTGGCGCGCTCCAAGGCACGATCGCCACTGAGCAGCACTGCCTGGCCGGGATGCCAGCGCAGCAACTGTCCCGGTTTTTGGGTGTAATACGTGAAGAGGAAGTCTTCCACGGGGTGTTTCTTCCCCGCCGAACGCCGGGCCAGGTACGGGTCGGCGTAGCGCGCCACCCGGGCATGATGGGTTGCCTCCAGCCCGAGCCATTGCTCCTGGGGGAGGTGCCGCAGGTTAGGCGCCGCCATCTGAACCGAGAATACTCTTGGCGGCGTCCCACATGGCGATCTGGCAACCGTCCGTGCGGCTGAAGGCGGCCGTCACTTCCTTGCCGTTCACGGCGCCGGTCACCTTGGCTATTGCCGGGCCGCCGTACTGCATGGTGCAGGCCTGGTCGGTCCGGGGTGGGGCGGGGCTGAGGATGGCGGGGTTGTTCTTGAGCGTGGCGCAGGCTTCAGCGGGGGAGGGGTGCTTGCTTTCGGCTGCGGGCTTCCCATCGGCGCAAACAAGGGTGAAGGTCTTCGGTGCGGCTTCCGGTGTTTCCATGAGCGTGATGGACAGTTCGGCGGTGCCGCTGCTGCTGCTTGTCGGAGCGCTGCTTGTCGGAGCGCCGCTTGCGGGGCTGCTGCTTGCAGGAGCGGACGACGACGGTGCCTGGGTTGCGCTTCCCGTGGAACCCGGCGTGGGGGCGCCTGAGCATGCCACAAGGCCGGCAACGGTCAACACGGTCAGTGCCGGTACCGTCAGTAGGGGGCGAACAAATCGCATGCGCATGGGATCTCCTGGGTTTGCGTCCATTTTACGTGGCACCTGTGGTGTTTTACGCCGGTGTTCACTCCCAAGCAGAGCACCGCCGCCCGTCCTTGGCTAGGGGGTGCGTTGGGTAGTGGCTATCAACCCGATCATGGCCTGATGGAGCTCCGCCACCTCTTCACGGCTCAGTTGCAGGCGCTCGCGGATCTGCCCCGGGACCGCCGTCGCCTGTTCACGCAGGGCGGCGCCCTTCGGCGTCAAATTGATGGCCAAGGCGCGTTCGTTGCCGGCCACGCGCTCGCGGGTGATGAGCTCGGCGTCTTCGAGCCTCTTCAGCAAGGGGGAGAGGGTGGCGGGCTCGTGGAGGAGGCTGTCGCTGATGTCCTTGAGTGTCCGGGGGCTTCGTTCCCAGAGGGCCAGCATCACCAGGTACTGGGGGTGGGTGAGTCCCAGCTTCTCCAGGACAGGTTTATAGATGCCGACGACGCTCCGGGAAGCCACAGTCAATGCGAAGCACAGTTGACGCTCCAGAAGGAGGTCATCGGTTTCCTCCGTGGTCTCGCTGACGCTGGTCATGTCTTTCCTTTCCGACAGCCTGCGGATTAGTTAGTGCACTAATGATTAGCGTACTATGAAGGTGTTGAACCGTCTAAAAAGAGGAGTCGATCAACCGTGGCAAAGGAATCCCTGACCCGGAAGTTCATGCGCGCCACCGGGAAGTTCCGGATCATTTTCGGACCGGCGCAGAGCAGTTCCCTTGACCACGAGATGACCGAGGCCAACCGGCAGCTGCTCGCCCAGCGCCAGGCTGAGACCCAGCAGTGGGAAACCCTCCGCCGCCCCGACGGCAGCACCTATGTAGTGCCCCGCAACCCGGACGACAAGTCCCTGCGCTAAGCCCTCTCGCATGGGGTGATCCGGGCGTAAAATTGGCTCACTGAACGGCACCGCATCAGCCCTGCCGCGCTTCTCTCTCCTGTGGAAAGGGGGTGGAGATGATGGGACGCAGATTGGAAGGTTTCCAACACGTCACGGAGCGGCTGCAATACGTCTTTGGTCCGGCGACGCACGGCGACACTGACAGCCCCGTTGTGCACAAGCATGATGACTTCGAGACGGCTTCGGAGGAAGACCTGAAGAACTTCGACGTCGAGACCGATTCCGAGGGGCACCACTACGCTGTCCGCAACAACGATCCAGGTCCAACCAGTACCGACTACTCAATGAAGTAGGCGCTGGCTCGCCCCATTTTCGTTACGCCCCCTGTCCACAAATAAGTAAGCATGCTTATGATGCTTACGAACGACAGCAGCCGACGGGTAGGGGTCCAGCCATGAGGTTCCAGGATGATGCCGCAAGAACTCCCACCGGATCCGAGCCGGGGGAGCCAGTCACCGTGCCGCCAGCAGAGCGTGCGGTCCAGCCTCCGGCGCCAGGGCGGAACCGCCCTACGCGCACCGCTGCGCTATGGGTCGCGGTGGCAGTTGGACTGGTGGTCCTTGTGATGTTGATTGTCTTCTTTGTCCAAAACCAGGACATGATCACCGTCCGGTTCTTTGGACTTGAAGGAACCCTGGCATTGGGCACCACATTGTTCATTGCGGCGGTCGGTGGAGGTGTCCTCGTGGCCTTGGCGGGCGGAGCCCGGATCCTTCAGCTCAGGCTAAGCAACCATCGGCGCCAGAAGACCGTCGGCAGGGCAGGAATGCCACAGTAGCGAGGCCTTAAGTGCGGAAGGACCGGAGCATTGAACTGCTCCCCGAAAGTTGGACTGAAAATTCAGTTCTGACTTACGGGGAGCAGTTTGATGTTTAAGAGCAGTTCATTGTCCGAGGAACAGCGTGCGGCCGCGGTGGTGTTGTTCGGACGCGGTT
>NZ_JAJUKH010000008.1 GCF_021538675.1 Paenarthrobacter sp. AR 02 | reverse complement strand
TCGGCGTCGGTGAGGTGCCGGCCTTTATCCAGGGCGGTGCTGATGATCGTGGCGGAGCGGGAGGGTATTTGGGCTGATCCGATCGCGTCGGCGAGCGTTTCCCGTCGGGCGGGGAGGGATTGTCCGGCTGTTCCGGGCTGGGGGAGGACCTCGGCGGCGAGGGCGAGTCTGCGGCGGGCTTCGCTGATACTGATCCGCAATCGGGCGCGGAGGAACTGTGCCGTGTTCGGGTACCCGTCATCGAGCAGGGCCGCGTCCCCGGTCCGGGCGACCGCAGGAGCGTCGCTGCCCTGAGCGGCCTGAGCGGCCTGAGCGGCCTGAGCGGCCTGAGCGGCCTGACCGGCCTTACTGGTGACAACGTGTTCCTGGGTGCCTGACGGGGGCTCGGTCCAGCCCGTGCGCCAGCCGGGTTCGGCTGAGGACTGGGCGCCTCGAGCTTCATTCCGGGTTCGTTCCACCGCATGGGCCGCGACGACCTGCAAATACTCCAATGACCGCGACAGCTCCTCCACCCGACCAGCAAAATCCGCAGCCGCCTGGAAACCCAGCAGCCCGGCCTCGGTCGTGGCTGTGGTGCGCAGCTCTTCCACCGCCGAGGCACTGTCCTCCAACGCATGTGAAAGGTCGCCCGGCCGGGCGATGGTGTCTGGTCCATCAGGGGTCCATGGGAAAGGGGAGGCGGTCGCTGGGGAGGTCGTCGCTGGTGAGGCCGGACCGTCGAAACTCGTTGTTGCGGGACCGTGACTCGTTGCAGGACCCTGACCGGAGGCAACAAGCAGCGTCCCGGCGCCCGACGAATCCGTCCGCCGCTCCATCACCTGCCCGTCGCTGTCCATAGGAAAACCCTGTCACCCCGAACCCCCTACAGATCAGCCCCCAACCGGCCTATGTGGAAAAACTCCCTGCAACGAGCCCGAGCCGCCACCCGCGGAGGCGGCAGGTCGCCGTCGAGCGTTACGCCCGTCGAGCGTTACGGCCGTCGAGCGTTAGAGGGATCCAACCCGCACCGGATTACGGCGTTTGCGAAGCCGCTGCCGACGGTTCAAGATCCGCGAGCGTGAGAAGACGGACCGGGTCGACGCCAAATGGCACCGTGGAGGTCGGTGTAAGGTCCGCCCCAACATGGACCAGTTCGCCGGACGCCAGGGGGTGCCACCCGGGATTGTTGTCCATGGGCTCGGTGGCGAAGAGGACGTGGGGTGCCCGGGCAAGATCTGTGCTGCGGGAACTGATCCGCTTGCTCCTGGCATCGAGCGGGGCTCCGCGGTCCGGCGCTGTCGCGGGATTCCGTTTCAACATATAGAGAGGGTGGGTTGCTGGATACCGGAGGGCCCACATGTCGGTCGCCGTGGACAGGATGAAGTTGAGGCTGAAGACGGGCAGTTCGTGCGCAATCCAGTGGACAGCCTGCACAATGCCCGCACTAACATCGCCGCCGGCCAGACGGGTTTCTGCAGTGATCAGCGCGAAGAACCGCTCACTGTCGGATTGCCCCTGCACCAGTCCCATGACGCCGAGCGAGGTCAGCCGCCGGTCGAGTTCGTCCAGACCGTGAAGCACTCCGTTGTGGGCAAACAGCCGGTTGTCCTGCTCGAAGGGGTGGGTGTTGACCATAGTGAGCGCACCAGTGCTTGCATACCGGACGTGTGCCAGGAAGGTGGTGCTCTTCAGGTCGCGCGCCTCGCGGGCGAAAGCATGATCCTCCCAGGCCGCCAATGGTTGCTTGGCCACGCGGGCCTCGCCCTCGGCGTCGTACGTGCCTATCCCGGCCCCGTCCGGCTCTCGGTGGCTTTGCACCGAGAGGCTGTCCGGGGCGTCCAGCAACCAGAAGGTGGCTCGTACCGGTCGGGCTCCGGCATGGAGTCCAAAGAGACGGCACATGTGTGCCTCCTGTTCACGGGGTCAGTGATGGAATCCTTCTGCTTGCTTGTCGCCGGGCATTGGCGCGGTGAGGCTGTCCAGGTAGTCGACCTCTTTCTTCAGGTCTGCGAGGAAACTTGAAGCGAGGTCGCGCGTGAAACCGTTCCGGACCACGATCCTTTGAACCGTGATGTCACTGAGGCCGTCGGGCAGGGGATAGGCCGGCACCAGCCATCCATTCATCCGCAACCGCTCCGACAAGTGGTGCAGGTTCCAGTGCTCGGTGTGGCCGTCCTTGAGCTGCCAGGCGAAGACGGGTATGTCTGAACCATCGCTCCATAGGGTGAAGGCGTCCATGGCGCCGATTTCGTTGGACAGGTAGAGCGCAACGTCCCGGGAGGTCGCCTGAACCGACCGGTACCCTGCAAAGCCGAGCCGCAGAAAGAGGTAGTACTGCAACAGGACCTGGGCGCCGGGCCTTGAGAAGTTCAGCGCAAAGGTGGGCATATCACCACCGAGATAGCTGACGTGGAAGATCAGGTCTTCGGGCAGTGCCGCTGCGTCCCGCCAGACAACCCAGCCGAGGCCGGGGTAGACCAACCCGTATTTGTGGCCTGAGGTGTTGATGGAAGCAACCCGAGGGAGCCTGAAGTCCCAGACCGTTTGTGGCTGCAGGAAAGGTGCCACCATGGCTCCGGAGGCGCCGTCGACGTGGATGGGAATGTCCAGGCCGCGGCGTTCTTGAATGTCGTCGAGGGCCTCGGAAATCAGGCGGACGGGTTCGTAGACGCCGGTGTATGTGACACCCATGATGGCTACGACGCCGATGGTGTTTTCGTCGACGTACTGGTCCAGGTCATGCCCGTCGAGCATCGGGTGTTCAGCGGAGACAGGAACGAACCTGGGCTCCACCTCCCAATAGTTGCAGAACTTTTCCCAGCACACCTGGACGGCGGAGCTGAGGACGAGATTGGGCTTGTCGGTTGGCTTCCCTGCCTCGCGCCGGGCGTGCTGCCAACGGCGTTTCAACGCCAGGCCGCCCAGCATGCAGGCTTCGGAGGAGCCGATGGTGGATGTTCCGATGCTCTTTTCCGGGTCCGGCGCATTCCACAGGTCCGCGAGCATCCGCCAGCATCGAGTTTCGATGAGTGCCGTTTGAGGGTACTCGTCCTTGTCGATCATGTTCTTGTCGAACGTTTCGGCATACAGCTGGGACGCTTCGGGTTCCATCCATGTCCCCACGAACGTCGCGAGGTTCAGTCGCGAGTTTCCATCGAGCATCGCTTCGTCGTGGACAACCTGGTAAGCCGTGGAGGGCAGGGCCTCGCCCTCGGGCATGGTGAAGCGCGGAAAGATGGTTGATTCTCCGGGCCTGCTGAACAGGGGATTGAGTTCGACGGCGTTGTTCGGCTCGCGCTGTGACGTTCGATGGGATCTGCTCATGGGCTGGCTCCTAGGGGCTCGTCCTCGGGAATGGTCCGCGCGCTGCGGAGCAATACCTGTCTGTGGCTCACGCTACCTGCGGAAGCTGGCAAGCCCAAACACTGGCGGGCGCTTCATGGCGCGGTAATGCGCGGTCATCCGCGATGTTTAGTGGTGCTGCGCGACTGGCTAGTCCGGAATTTCCATCTGGAAGCCACACCCGTCGCAGTGCAGGACCCGGGTGTTGAGGTAGACCTCAAGCTCCGGATCGACGATGCGCCCTGTGGTGGCGGACAGCCGGGTCAGCTTCCCCGGGCCGGTGTGCATGGGGAGCCCGCAATGCAGGAAGTGCTTACCAAACTGCAGCAGCCCGGCGGATGGCTTTGCGGTGTTGAGGACCTCGGCCACGTCCGCGACGGTTGCTGCGTGGGCGCGGAAGGAACCGCAGTTTCTGCAGTTGTAACCGACGCGAACAAGGCCCATCGAGAGTTCGGAATGGGCATCGATGGTGTCGACCATGAGGTGTTGGTTGGTGCGGCACTTTTCGCAACTGGGTTGGCGTGCCTGGTGGGAGGAAGAAACAGGTTGCTGTGCTGACTGAGCAGTCATTGTGGACCCTGACGGGTTAAAGAGAGGTGGATACCTTTGGCACAAGTACGGTGTCTCCTCCCTGAGCGTAAGCTCCTCCCGCCCTGAATGGCAAGCGCCGGAATTCCAGTGAGACATCATGCTCGTGAGGGAAAACATTGACCGCCTGATTGGCCTGGACGGAAACGTCCGCACTGGTTGACGGCGATGTATCACCGCAAGTGCCGCTACCGCAAAGGCGCTGGCGATGGGACGATCTTCGTATGGGCGAACAGGAGCGAGACCAGCCCGACGCGTCGTCGGGTGCAGCGTCAGAGGACCGGGGAGACCCGACAACCCAGCAGATGAGGACCGTAGGGCAGCGCCGTCGGGAAGCCGAACGCAAGTTGGACCTGCACCTCGAAAAAGCCAGCCACAAGGGTGAACCGTCCGCTAGCGAAGGCGAGGATCATTCCGAAGCATAGATCCGCCGGCCGAGGACGGATGCTTGGGATGGCCCATCGGCTGGTCGCTGCTGTGGGCCTCTCCGTGGTGCAGCTGCATGGCGCTGTGGATGAGCGGGAAGTGGCTGAAAGCCTGCGGCGTATTGCCCAGCTGCCGTTGGGTGCGCGGGTCCCATTCTTCGCTGAGCAAGCCAACATCGTTGCGCAATGTCAGGAGCCGTTCAAAGAGTTCCGTAGCCTCATCCTTGCGGCCTATGCCCAACAAGGCGTCGACCAGCCAGAATGAGCAAGCCAGGAAAACGCCTTCATCGCCGGGCAGTCCGTCGTGGCCGGAATCGGTGCGGTAGCGCAGCACGAAGCCGTCCTCGGTGAGCTCCTTTTGGATGGTGTCCACCATCCCGACCACTCCGGGGTGCCTGTGCGGCAGGAAGCCAACACGGGGTATCAGGAGCAGGCTCGCGTCGAGTTCCTTGCTGCCGTAGGCCTGGACGAAGGTGTTGCGGGTTGTGTCGAAGCCCTTGGCCATGACGTCGGCGTGTATTTCGCTCCGCAGGGCGGCCCAGCGGTCGTGGGGTCCCGGCAACCCGGACGTGCGCACGGCCTTGACCATGCGGTCGGCGGCAACCCATGCCATCACCTTTGAGTGGGTGAAGTGCTGCCGCGGGCCACGCATTTCCCACAGGCCGTTATCTGGCTTGTCCCAGGCTCCTTCGAGGTACTCCATCAGTGCCACCTGGATGTCCCAGGAATTGTCCACGGTGCCCGCGGGAGAAGCGGCACGCGTGAGGGAGAGGCCGTCCAGCACCTCACCCCAGACGTCCAGCTGCAGTTGCGGCGCGGCGGCGTTGCCGGTGCGGACCGGCTGTGAACCTTCGTAACCGGAAAGCCACGGTACGTCTGCCTCGGGGAGTCTCCTGGCGCCGTCGAGCCCGTAAACAATCTGAAGTTCGGAAGGGTCTCCGGCGATGGCGCGGAGCAGCCAATCACGCCAGGCGGCGGCCTCTTCCGTGTACCCGGCCGCGAGGAGGGATTGCAGGGTCAAGGTGGCGTCACGCAGCCAGCAATAACGGTAATCCCAGTTGCGGGGACCGCCAATCTGCTCCGGCAGCGACGTGGTCGCTGCTGCGACGATCCCGCCGGTGGGCGCGTAGGTCAGGGCCTTGAGGGTGATCAGGGACCTCTCGACGGGTTCTTTGTATTTGCCCGCCATTTCACTGCGGCCGATCCACTCAAGCCAGAAAGACCCGGTGGCCCCAAGGGCGCGGTAGGGGTCGATCCGCCGTGGTTCTTTCTCGTGGCTCGGGGCCCAGCGGAGCACGAAAGGGACCTTGTCGCCGGCGCGGACGGTGAAGTCGCTGTAGGTCCGGCGATCCCGGCCTTCGAGCGGGGCGTGTGTTGTGAGGTAGGCGGAATCAGGGCCGGCCACCGCGCTGATGCCGTGCTTTCCGTGCCGTACCCACGGCACTACCCGGCCATAATCGAAGCGCAGGACCAGCTCCATGTGCATGTCCACCTCGCCGGAGAGCCCTTCGACGATCCGCACCACGTCCACTGCGTCATCGCGGACCGGCATGAAGTCGATGACCCGCACGGAGCCGCCGTCGACGTCCCATTCGGTTTCCAGGATCAGTGTGTCTTCGCGGTACTGGCGGCGGGTGCAGACTCCCTCGCTTGGTGTCCCGGCGGGTGCGATCAACCAGCGGCCCGCTTCGGGGGAGTCCAACAATGCCGCGAAGCACGCGGGCGAATCAAACCGGGGAAGGCACATCCAATCAATGGACCCGCTCCGCCCCACGAGGGCGGCAGTGTTCAGGTCCCCGATCATCGCATAGTCCTCAATCCTGGCCATGGAAACGATCCTAGTCCGCGCCACCCCGGCAATGACCACCACGGTGATGCGCGGGAGGGTCTGGCCTCGCGTGGGTGGTCGTGCTACCAATGACCCAGGAACTACTTCCGGGAGAATCCATGGCTGACGATCTGCCTGTCCTTGTAGTTGGCGCCACCGGTTTCCTGGGTGGCCAGGTTGTTGATGAGCTGCTCAAGCGCGGCAAGAAGGTCCGGGCCCTGGTCCGGCCGCAGTCCAGCGCGGCGAAGCTCGAGGCGAAGGGCGTGGAAGTAGTCCGGGGCGATATGCTCGACGCCGGTTCCCTGATCACCGCGATGACGGGCGTGTCCGCGGCTGTCTCGACGGCTGCCGGATATACGCGGAACGACAAGAACGCCAAAGCCATCGATACCTATGGCAACAGCAACCTCGCGGTTGCGGCCAAATACGCCGGCGTGCCGCGGTTCGTTCTCATCAGCATCGTCACCAGCGACCAAACACCACAAATCCCGCACTTCTGGAACAAGAAGCTGGCAGAGGACAAGCTGGAGGAACTCGGAGTGCCTTTCGTTGCCCTCCGTCCCGGGGCTTTCTTCGACCAGGTGGCCACCATGGGTGGCGGGAACCCCTTCGATAGGGGGCGGCTCACGTGGCTGGGTTCCAAGGATGTGCCGCTCACGTTCGTGCTCGCCAGCGACCTTGCCGGGTATTTGGCGGAGGCGGTGGACGCCGACGTGGCTGACGGGGAGAGGATCGATATCGGCTGGACCCGCCCGGTCAGCATCCTCGAGGTGGCCTCACTGGTTGAGAAGCACTCCGATAAGCCGGTCAAGGTCATGGCAATGCCCGAGCCCTTGCTCATTGGCCTCGGCAGGGTCACCTCAAAGGTCGTCCCGCTGGTCAGTGACATGGCCAGCATGGTGGCATGGTGGGATACCGGGAAATACGTGGCCGACACCCGCCGCCAGGAGCAGGTCTTCGGCCCGGTTCCCACCCCGGAGGAAGCAATCGCGAGGCTGGCGGCCCGCTTCGGGCGCTGAACACAGCGTTGCGCAAATGCTGGTGGCAGAGGCGAAAGATAAGTATCCTGATGACACGAATCCGGCGGAGGTCGCTACCTCGCGCTGGACAAACATGAGGAGCACTTTATGAGAATCGGTTCTTCCATTGCCCTGATCGCCATCGGTGCCATCCTGGCGTTCGCGCTCGCCCCCGGACTCATCCCCTTCCTGGACCAGGTCCTGGTGGGGTACATCCTGATCGTCGTTGGCGTCATCGGCCTGATCATCTCCATTGCCATGTCCAACAGGACCCGCCGCACCGTCGTGGAACGGCGCACGGCGCCGACGACAGTAGTTGAGCATCGTCCCGAGGTCTGAGCGCGGCTACAGGTTCAGCAGCCGACCTTAAGGCAAGAAAGGCACGACGGCGACCTTCCGCCGTCGTGCCTTTCCTCATGTCCCGCGGTGGGCGGCAGGACACTGCGCACGGCGTAGGCTGCTTTCATGGAGAAGACATTCGACATCGAGCCCGTGAACCAGAACGAATACCTGGTGCGCTGGCGATCTGAAGGGCAAACCGGGGAATCCCTGGTCCACACCAACCCGGAATTCCTCGCCGAAGCCGGCCTGGACGGCTTCGACGAGCAGCTGGTGGTTGAAGAAACCACCACCTACTTGGCGGAGCACCAGCCCGTGATCGACTTTCCCCAGACTGTGGACCTGGAAGAGATCGCGGCAGCCTACGGGGATTATGCGGAGCAGCTCAAAGCGCGGCTCGGGGCCCGGTAGTTCCGATTCCGATGCGGACCAGTGACTACTTGATCAGGTCCGCGGCCTGTTTCATGAGTGCTCCCGCAGTAGCCGCGCCGTTCTCTCCGGCCCCCTTGCCGGACGCCGTTGCGGAGATCATGACGCCGTCCTTGATGGCGTAGGCCATGTACGTGCTCTGCGAGGAGCCACCCGGCGTCGTGATGTCCGTCTTGTAGGCGACCGTTCCGGGAACGGTGTTGATGCCGTCGTACTTCGCGGTGGACACGTTCATCGATTGGCCCGCCATGGACAGCGTCATCTTCGCGCACTTCGCAGCTTCGGCGCTGCTTGCGTCAACGCTTTCCTGGAGCTTCTTGACATCCAGACCCGACGTCAGCGTCACCATGGTCATCACGCCGGATGCGGCGTTCAAGTCCGCGCCTGCTGCGGTGGTTGAACCGGCCAGGACATCCGATCCACCAAGGGTGGAGAGCTTGTTGCACTCGGCCGGTTCCACCGTGAACATGCTCATGAGCGCTTTCATCGGATTTTCCTGGGCGAGTTCTTCGCTGGAAGCGACGGTAAGGTCTGCGCCCGACGGGCTCTTGATGCTTTTTACCAAGGCCACGAGCTCGTCATTGGTGTACTGCTTGGCTGCGGTAGGGGTGGCGGAGGGCTCCGGCTTAGCCGCATCCGTAGACGCCGACGAACCCCCACAGCCGGTCAGAGCCATCATTACCAGCGCCGATGCTGCCGCGCCCTGCAGTGCAAACTTCTTCACAATCTTCCCCCATTGGTCCTGTGCGTGGTGCCCGGACTATTCCCAGGCTATTCCCAGACGGGATAACACTATCGATAACCGCCCACGTGGACCAGCGAGGTTGGCTCAGGCGTCGACGTCGGCCGTCACCCGTTCGCCGTTGAAGTACTCCAACTCCCAACCGTCCGTGACGTGGTGGTGGGCAAGGTTCAGGACGGCGTTCTGGACGCTGTCCAGCGTTCGGCCGATGGCGCGATTGAGCGTCAAACGGATCAGGGTGCCGTGCGCAACCACCAGGACGCGCTTGCCGGCGAACTCACTGGCCAGTGACTCAAGTGCCGCCAGTCCGCGCGTGGCAGCGTCGTCGTCGCTCTCGCCTCCGCGGAAGCCGCCGGGGATACGCAGTGCCTCCAGCTCGGGGCCCGCCTGCAAGCCTTCCGCAGGCCCAAAGCTGCGTTCGATGAGGTCGGGAACGAGCCGCGAAACAGTGAGTCCCAGGCCCTCGGCGATGATCTCCGCGGTCTCGGCAGCACGGCCCAACGGCGAAGACACCACCACATCCCACTGCCGGTCCGACAATGCGGCCACCGCGTCGCGCGCCTGGCCACGACCGACGTCGTTGAGCGGGATATCGGTGGAACCCTGCAACCGGCGCTCTGCGTTCCAGTCGGTCTGGCCGTGGCGGACGAGGGCGAAAGTTGTTCGGGTCATGCTTTCCATTGTGCCTTGCGCCCAGGCGGGTGGTCGAAGTCAGCTCTCCTGGACGGCGGTCTCTGTCGTCTCGCGCTGGGTGGCTGCCCAGCTGGCGAGCATTTTCAGTGCGTCATCTGAAGGTGTGCCCGGATCGGCGGTGTACACGTTGATGCGCAGTCCGGGGTCGGCGGGAAGTTCCATTGCTTCGTAGCTCAGGTCCAGGTCACCGACGACGGGGTGGTGGAGCCGCTTGCGGCCGGTGCGGTGGTATTTCACGTCGTGCCGGGCCCACCGTGTGCGGAACTCTTCGCTGCGGGTTGAGAGTTCACCCACCAGGTCCGTGAGGTCCTTGTCGTAGGGGTTTTTCCCTGCCGCTGAGCGCAGAACCGCTACGACGTCGTCCGCGCTGCGTTCCCAATCGGCGAAGAACTCCTGCGCTTTCGGGTTCAGGAAGGTGAACCGTGCGCTGTTCGGCGGGGTGACCTTTTCGGCCATCATGTCCAAGTACAGGGCCCGGCCGAGTTCGTTGGCGGCAAGGACGTCGCCACGGTCGTTGCGTACCCAGGCGGGCGCGGTGGTGATCGCATCGATGACGCGCTGCACACTGGGACGCACCGTCTGCGGGCTGCGCTTTCGCCGTACCCGCGGGGAAGCGGTGGCAGCGCGGGCCAGATCAAAAAGGTGGGCCGTTTCGGCGTCGTCGAGTTTGAGCGCACGGGCGAGGGCTTCAAGGACGCTGTCGGAGGCGCCGGAGAGGTTTCCGCGCTCAAGCCGGATGTAGTAGTCGATGCTCATCCCGGCGAGCATCGCGACTTCCTCGCGGCGCAGCCCGGTAACGCGCCGGTTACCGCCATAGGCAGGCAGGCCGGCTTCCTCCGGCGTGATCCGTGCACGGCGGGAACTCAGGAACTTCCGCACGTCATCGCTCTGTGTCATGGCATCCACGCTACGCGCCCCCACTGCGATCAGGGAGGGACTGGCGGTACCCGGATCGACAGTGACTCCCGGAGCATAAGGAACCACTGTTGCATTGAAAGCACGAAACCTGCCACGGCCCTAATCCGGCCCACCTGCATACCGTGAAAGGCATGATCATGGAACTTACCCTCAACAACGGCGTAACGATGCCGGCCCTTGGTCTTGGCGTCTTCCAAAGCGCCCCCGAGCAGACAACGGCGGCCGTTGAGGCTGCGCTCGCTGCCGGGTACCGGCACATCGACACCGCCGCAGCGTACGGCAACGAACGAGAGGTCGGCCAAGGCATCAGGAAATCGGGACTTGACCGTTCCGAAGTGTTCATCGAGACCAAGGTCTGGGTGAGCGACTATGGCTACGACCAGACGCTGCACGCCTATGAGAAGGCTGTCGGCAAGCTCACCTCGGGTTACCTTGACCTGCTCATCCTGCATCAGCCGGCCCCCGACCGCTTTGACAAGACCGTCGCGGCATATAAGGCACTTGAAACCCTTCTGGCCGACGGTCGGGTGCGGGCTATCGGGGTCAGCAACTTCATGCCACACCACATGGAGCAGCTGCTCGACTCCACGACTGTTGTCCCGGCAGTGAACCAGATTGAGCTGCACCCGTACTTTGCCCAACTGTCCGTCCAGGCAAAGGATGCCGAGCACGGCATTCTTACCCAGGCGTGGTCACCGATCGGCGGCATCACTTTCTATCCAGGATGGGGCGGTGAGGACCGCCGCAACGTCATGCAGGACCCGGAGATTGCCGTCATCGCTCAGGCCCACGGGAAAACCCCGGCGCAGGTCATGCTTCGCTGGCACCTGCAGCAGGGCCGTTCGGCTATCCCCAAGTCAACCAATCCGGCGCGCATCGCCGAGAACTTCGACGTGTTCGGCTTCGAACTCTCTACCGCGGAGCTCGCGGCCATCGACGCCCTCGACACCGGCGTCCGCAGTGGACCGGACCCCGACGTGGCGCGCGAAGAACGTTTCGCCATGGTCATCCCCGAAGCCTGAGAGCCACCACCCACAACGAGTATCACGGACGATGACGCCGCATTGCCCTTCCCCCCTCTTAATAAGTATCCTGATTACTAATCTGGTGAACCGGATGATGCTGTTTGGGCTGGGGGTCGCTCAAGCCGTGGTTGTTGAAGCAGTCGGCGACGCGCGGCTACCGTGAAAGTTTGATTGACGGCATTGCTTGGTAACGGCGGACCCCACGGGGTTACGTGGAGCCGGGTGGGGCCTGAAGGGCGTGACAATTCGTGGGCAACAATGACGAGGCCGTGGACTCCCGCGTCCCCGATTCCATCGACGACACACTGGATGGCCGATACCAGCTGGGTCCGGTTTTGGGCCGTGGGGCCATGTCGACCGTGTACCGGGCCACTGACCTGCTTCTTGGCCGTGACGTGGCCATCAAGATCTTCCTCCCGGGCTCCGGCGACGATTCGTTCCGTGCCCGGCAGGAAACTGAGATGCGTCTCCTGGCCAGTTTTGACCACCCCGGGCTGGTGGCTGCCTTCGACGTGGGCGT
This sequence comes from Paenarthrobacter sp. AR 02, assembly GCF_021538675.1. GTDB lineage: Bacteria > Actinomycetota > Actinomycetes > Actinomycetales > Micrococcaceae > Arthrobacter. The sequence goes on along the minus strand of NZ_JAJUKH010000008.1, from coordinate 172,568 downwards.
CGATACCCGCAACGACGAAGAGCGGGCGTACCTGGTCATGGAACTCGCTGAAGGCCGTGACCTCCGGGCCCTATTGGCCGACGGTCCGCTCACCGTCCCCGAGGTTGCCCGCATCGGGGCGCAGATCGCGGGCGCACTCTCCCAGGTGCATGGCCACGGCGTCATCCACCGGGACATCAAGCCGGCCAATATCCTGGTATCCGACGACGCCGGGCTCGCCCAAAAGGTTAAGCTGGCGGACTTTGGCGTCGCCCTGGTGGTGAACGACAGCCGCCTGACGGCAACGGGCTTTACCGTGGGCACCGCCCAGTACCTCAGCCCCGAGCAGGCGCAGGGCCTGGGCCTGACACCCGCGAGCGACATCTACTCATTGGGGCTGGTGCTCCTTGAGTGCCTCACCGGCAAGGCTGAATACCCCGGCACCCCTATCGAGACCGCTTCGGCGCGCCTGCACCGAGCGCCCGAAATTCCGGCCGGGTTGCCTGCCCCGCTGCGTTCACTGCTGGTGTCCATGACTGACATGGATCCCGGAAAACGTCCCGCCGCGGCTGGCGTAGAGCAGGCCCTTGCGGATGACCGAATCCAGGCCGGGCGCAGGACGGCGGTGCTGCCGCCTTTGCCCTCCCGGCCGCCGGTGCGCGCTGCCGAAACCAAGGTTTCGATGGCCACGGTCATGACCCTTCACAAGCGGCGGCCCAAGACTGTCTGGGGTGTCGGAGCGGCCGCGGTGACCGTGCCTTTGGCGCTGGTGCTGTTCACGCAAGGGCTGGCTCCCTCAGGTTCCACAGCAGACAACTCCCTGCCCGCAGAATCGGAGGTGTCGCAAGCGGATCCGCAGCCTGCCGCACCGGTTGTTCCGGTTGTGCCGACGCCCGCCGGTGTCACACCCGTCGAGGCCGACCCCGCGGCCGCCGTTCCTGCTGAAGTGGTCAACCTGCCGCAACCTGCGCCGGTCCCTGCCGTCCAGGCGCCTGCTCCCGTCCCGGCCGTGGTGCCGGGGGCAGTGACGGCGGATGAGAAGGGCAAGGATCGTGGCGGCAACAAGCCGGACAAACAAAAAGGAAGCGGCCCCGCCAAGCAGCCCAAGGACCGGTAAGAAAGGCACGACGGCGGGTGTCCGCCGTCGTGCCTTTCATCGCCAGGTGCGTGGCTAGGGTTCGGCGGGAAAGCTGACCGCCACCGTGGTGCCGCCGCCCGGTGTTTCTGCGAGGTTGAGATCCCCACCGTGTGCTTTGGCGATGTTGCTGCACGTAGCCAGGCCGAGGCCGGAGCCTGGTCCATCACCATTGCGTCGCAGGCGCACCAGGGGTTCCAGGACTTTGGCGCGGTCCTCCAGCGCGATGCCCTTGCCGTTATCGGCCACGAACACGGTGGTGCCGTGGTAGTTGGACACGCCGCTGATGCGGATCCTGAGTTCCCGCTCGGGGCTGCTGTAGTTCATGGCGTTGGACACCAGGTTCTGGAGCAGGATGCGGAGCTGGCCCCGGTCCGCACGCAAGCTGATGTCTTCAACTTCCACGATTCCGGCGTGCTCCACCCCGAGGTCGCCGATGACCTCCTCCGTGACTTCCCGCAAGGAGATCTGTTCCGGCTGGATTCCGCCACCCACGCGGGAGTAGCTGAGGACGTCTTCGAGCATGCCCAGCATCCGCCGCCCGCTGGCACCGATCCGGTCCAGGTATCGTGCGGCAGTGCTGTTTGGTTCGACGTCGGGGTCGTCCTCCACCAACTCCACATAGCCCAGGATGGTGGTCAGCGGGATGCGGAGGTCGTGGCTGACCCTGCCCGCGAAACCGGCAAGCTTGGCGTTGCTGTCCTTGAGTTCGCTATAGGTCCTGTCCAGCTGGACGGTGCGGTGCTGCAGCTCAAGCAGCTCCACCACCTGCTTGGCGAGGACCTCCAGCATGCCCACCTGTTCAGGCCGCAGTTCCTTAGTCTTGTCGGAGAAAACGCAGAGTGTGCCCGGGACAAAACCCGACTCGGTCTGCAGGGGCACGGAGGCATAGAAGCGTACTTTGCCGATTTCCCCGGTGACGAACGGGTTGTCGGCGAAACGCGGATCCTTGGAAGCGTCGGCCACGACGGTCCGTTCACGCGACAGGAAGACTTTTGCGCACATCGAATCTTCGCGGGAGCACACGCCCGGGTCAACGCCCCAGGCGCCGATCTGGTGCTGGTACTCGGCACTGATGATGTTCACCACTCCGAATGGAGCGCCGCACAACTCGGTGGCGAGACGCACGAGGTTCTGCAGGGCGCTCATCACCGCTGCGTTGGGAAGCAAGGTGGAGCCTGCCTCGGGGTCCAATCCGTACTCCTGAAGTTGCAGGTCACGGCCGAGGTCGTCGGTGAAGGACAGCTGCCCCCGAACTTCCGTCATTAGAACATTCCCCCCAAGCTTCTTCAGGATTCCCTGCCGATACTACCGGGGAAATAGCCCGGATGGTTTACTAAGGGGCATGAGCGAGCAGGTCCCGGCTCAGTCCGGCGATTCCGACGCCATCGACCTCTCCCTACGGACGCCGGCAGAGCGGTCCCGTACCTTTACCGGGATCCTGGTCAACACTGCCCTGGCGAATATCACCACCAGCTATCTGTGGTTTGCGTTGACCTTCTGGGTGTACCTGGAAACCCGCAACGTCATTGCCACAGGGGTGATCGGCGGCGCTTACATGCTGTTGATCGCCCTTTCCAGCATCAGTTTCGGCACGTTCGTGGACCGATACCGGAAGCTTGCCGTGATGCGGTTCGCCGGAGCCTTCACCATGGTGATGTTTGTGCTCTCAGGCCTCATGTTCCTGGTGACGCCGGAACCGGCGCTGCTGGACCTTGCCCAGCCGTGGTTCTGGATCTTCACGGTCATCATCCTTGTCGGTGCGGTGGTGGAGAACCTGCGCAACATTGCCCTCTCCACCACGGTGACCATCCTGATCGAACCCGATCGGCGGGCCAACGCCAACGGCCTGGTCGGGATGGTGCAGGGGCTGATGTTCATTGTCACTTCCGTGCTCTCGGGCCTGTCCGTGGGCCTGTTGGGGATGGGCTGGACGGTGGTGGTGGCCATCGTCATGACCGTTCTCGCCTTCGCTCATCTGCTGAGTCTCCGGCTGCCCGAAGAAGTGCGTGCTGCTGCGTCCGATGCCCAAGGCGGCTTTGACCTGCGCGGATCATGGGCGGCCGTCATGGCGATCTCCGGGCTGTTCGCGCTGATCCTGTTCTCAACGTTCAACAACTTCATCGGCGGCGTCTACATGGCGCTGATGGACCCCTACGGCCTGGAGATGTTCTCCGTGGAAATGTGGGGAACTGTCTTCGCCATCGGAGCCACGGGCTTCATCCTGGGCGGCGCGTTGATCGGCAAATTCGGTCTTGGGCAGAACCCGTTGCGGACCTTGCTCCTTGCCGTGGCAGTCATGGGACTTGTGGGGGCCGTGTTTACGTTGCGCGAATGGGCCTGGCTCTACATTGTGGGGATCTGGCTCTACATGGCCTTGGTTCCCGTGGTGGAAGCGGCTGAACAGACCGTCATACAGAAGGTGGTGCCGCTCCACCGCCAAGGCAGGGTCTTTGGCTTTGCCATGGCTTTCGAATCCGCAGCGGCACCTGTTACTGCTTTCCTCATTGCCCCGATCGCCCAGTTCTGGCTCATCCCCTATGCCCGCTCCGCGGATGGTGCAGCCCGGTTGGAGCCGTTGTTGGGTGAGGGGACGTCCCGCGGCATCGCGCTGGTGTTCCTTGCGGCCGGCACCATCATGATCGTGGTGGCCGGGATCGCGTTCCTTACGCCGGTCTACCGGAGGGTCTCCGCTTCATACGCCGGGTCCGGGGCGAAGGAGACGGAGAGCGAGAACGCGGCGACCAATTGAAAGCCCACGCCGTAGGCGACAGCCCGCTGGGCCGGACACCAAAGGCAAGAGACGCACGACGGCGGGAGGTCGCCGTCGTGCGTTTGCGTCAGTCCGCGCTCGGGTCACCTACGCCATGAAGGCGAGGTCCTCACGCCTGACCCTGAACCGAAGGGGTTCGCCGCGTGCCAGCCGCAGTGCCTCGTCGACGGCGCTCGCCGCCATCCGCTCAAGCTCGCTGCCCAGGGAACCCGCGACATGCGGGGTCAGCAGCACATTGGGATGGGTGTAAAAAGGGGAATCGGAGGGCAGCACCCAGGGCGTCGTGACGTCCAGGATGGCGTACAGGTCACCCTGTTGGACCCTGGCGAGCAGCGCATCCTGGTCCACCAGCTCGCCTCGGGAGGTGTTGATGAACGTTGCGCCCGGCCGCATCCGCTGCACCATCGCCGCGTCCATGAGGTTCCTGGTGGAGGGCAACGACGGCGCGTGGAGGCTCACGACGTCCGAGGTCGCCACCAGTTCGTCCAGGCTGACGCTGACGACGCCGAGGGCCGCAGCCGCAGCATCGTCCAGGTAGGGATCCGAAACCACGACCTCCAGATCGTAGGGGGCGAGCAGCCGGATGACGTGCCGGCCGATCTTTGAAGCCCCAATGATCCCTACTCTTTTGCGGTAATTTCCCATGTCCGGAAAGAGCTGCTCGGGCAGCACCTCGGTCCGGGTAGTGTGCAGGGCCCGGGCAATCTGGAGGACCCGCTTGTTGGCGAGGATGATCATGGCCACGGTGTATTCGGCCACGGGGATGGCGTTGGCGTCGGCCGCGGAGCTGACCTGGATGCCACGTTCCCAGCAGGCTTCACCAACGTGGTGTTTCACGCTTCCGGCGGCATGCAGGACGTAACGCAAACGCGGCGCGGCATCCAGGACAGTTTCGTCGATCAGGGGGCAACCCCAGCCGGTGATGAGGACATCGGCGTCAGCCAGCAAGGAACGGCCGGCCGATGAATGGAAGTCCTGGATGGGCGCGCGGCCCAGCAGGTTGACGGAAGGTTCCAGTGGGTCCAGGCTTCGCGGCGGAAACACGGCCCGGGCTGTGTGGGCCGGCATGGCCAAGGCAACGTTCAAGTTCACTTGACGCTCCCTGCAGTGAGGCCGGATTTCCAGAAGCGCTGGAGCAGGATGAACGCCACCAGCAGCGGAATGATGGACAGCAATGAGCCGGTGATGACCATGGGTGTGAACTCGGGTTGGGGCAGCGCGTAGCCCTGCCAGATGGAGATGCCTACACTGACGGGAAGCAACTTCTGGTCCTGCAGCATCACCAGGGGAAGCATGAAGTTGTTCCACACGCCCACGAACTGGAACAAGGCGATGGTGACATAGCCGGGCATCATCATGGGCAGGCCCAGGGAGAAGAAGCTGCGGATCGGTCCCGCGCCGTCAACGCGGGCTGCTTCCAGGGTCTCAGCAGGGACATACGCCGCCGAGTAGACCCTGGCCAGGTACACGCCGAACGGATTGCACAGCACCGGGATGAGAATGGCCCAGACGGTGTTGGTGATACCAAAGACCGAGGCCAGCAGGTACATGGGCAGGACGGTCGCGGTGTTGGGAATCAGCACGCCCACCAGGACGATGCCAAAGAATGAGTCCTTGCCACGGAACTGGAATTTGTCGAAAGCGTAGCCGGCCAGGACAGAGATCAGCCCACCGAAGACCGCGCCGAAGGCGGCATAGAACATCGAGTTCGCCATCCAGCGAAGGAAGACTCCGCCGTCCTGGTTCAGCACGGCGGCGACGTTGTCGAAGAATGCCGGCTGGCCGAATGCGTAAGCGGCGGTGCCGTAGAGGTCTGCCGTGTTCTTGGTGGATGCAAAGAGCAACCACACCACGGGAAGGACCATGTAGGCGCAGCCCAGGATCAGGAGCGCATTGACGGTGAACGAACTGGCAAAACCGCCGCTGCGGGCAGAACGCCGCCGTTTCAGTGGCGAAGCCGGAGCGGAAATCCCCGGGCGCGACATCGTTGAGGTGCTCATGCTTTGTTCGTCCTTGAGCTGAAGCGGGTGACGGCCCAGGACAGCACGGCGGCCATGAGCGCGATGATGATGGAAGCGGCGGCGGCCTGGTTCAGGTTGTGCCGGTTGAACGCGGCGTCGTAGGCCCACATGTTGGGAACCCAGGTGCTGGTGACGGACGCCGTGGCCTTGGAAATAATCGACGGTTCCGTGAACAACTGAAGCGTTCCGATCACCGTAAACAGCATGATCACGCTCAGGGCCGGGAGGATCAACGGCAACTTGATGCTCAGGGCACTCCGGATCTCACCGGCCCCGTCAACGCGGGCTGCTTCCAGGATTTCCCGCGGAACAGCCTGCAACGCGGTGAAGAGGATGATCACGTTGTACCCGGTCCATTCCCACACCGCAATGTTCACGATGGAGGGCAGGATCATCTGGTGGTCCAGGAAGTTCACCGCAACCCCACCCGATTCCAGGGCTGACACGATCGGGCTGACACCGGGTGTGTACAGGTACGCCCAGATCAGTGCGGCGATGACGCCTGGGACCGCATGCGGGAGGAAGACCAGCAACTGAAAGAGCTTCCTGGCCCGTGCCACGGCAGCATCCAGCAGGAGCGCGAAAGCGAGCGCCCCGCCCACCATGCACGGGATGTAGATGGCACAGTACAGGGCGAGCCTGCCGATTCCTCCCACAAAGCTTTCCGACTGGAGGACCTGCAGGTAGTTTTCCAGGCCCACGAACGATGTTTTGGCCTCGCTGAAGCCAAGACCGGATTTCTGCTGGGCAAAGAAGCTCAGCACCACCGCGTAGATAACAGGTGCCACCATCGCGACGGCGAATACTGCGAAGAAGGGGGTGAGGAACAGTGCCGCCGTCCGTCCTCCCGTTCCGGACATGGGGCGTTGTTTGCGGGATCCCGGGCGTTTGGTGCCTCGGACGGAAGGTACTTGGGTGACCATGGTTAATCTCCTCGCCGGCTGGTCGGCCCGGTACTCCCGGGCCGACCAGCCTCGCGGGCCTACTCCTTGACGGAGAGGCCGTTCTGCTTGAGTCCGTCAACGGTGGCCTTCTGGGCCGCATCCACGGCATCCCGGACCTTGCCCCCCGTGCTCAACGTGCCGTAGGCGTCCTTGAGGGCAGTGTTGGTGATGTCCCAGTTGGGACCCCACTGCCAGCCCGGTGTGATGGTGGAGTAGGCCTTGTTGAAGACTTCGTAGATGTCGTTACCGAAGTAGCTGGCATCGAAAGCGCTTTGCGCAACGGGGGTCAGCCCCGGCGAGGCGAGGAAAGCGGAGCCGGTGTTGCCGCGGGCCTTGATGGCGTCCGGGCTGGTGGTCAGGTATTCGATGAACTTCGCCGCCGCAGCAGGGTTCTTGCTGCTCTTGGTGACGTTGAAGCTGGAGCCACCGTAAAAGGCGTCCGACGGCGAACCCCAGTTAGGCACCTCCGCTGCGATCCACTGGCCCTTCTGCCCGCTGGCTTCGGTGCGCTTCTGGATGCCGGTTGCGCTCCAGTTGGCCCCGAGGACACCCACGACGGCGCCGCTGGCCAGGTCCGCGGACCATTCGTCGCTGAAGGACTGCTGGACTTTGACGATTTTCTGGTCGATCAGCTTCTGCCAGTAGTCCGCTACCTTCTGCGTGGACTGGTCATTGATCCCGACCTTCCAGCTGTCCGCGTCGGTACCGAACCATTTGGCCCCGGCCTGCCAGGAGAGGGCTGCGGTCAGGGCAGCTTCGTTGGGGTTGAAGCTGGCCAGGTGGGCTTCGGGCGCCACGGCCTTGATCTTTTGGCCTGCGGCCTCGAACTCTTCCCAGGTCTTGGGCACCCCGACGCCGGCCTTCTCCAGCACGTCTTTGCGGTACCACATGATCATCGGGGCTGCGTCGTAGGGGAGCGCGTAGGTCTTTTCGTCGAATTGCACCAGGGCTTTGGTCTCATCGCTCAGTTTGTCGAGGGTTGCGGCCTTATCGATCAAGCCGTCCAGGGGCTGGAGTTGGCCGTTGCTGACGAACTGCGGCAGCTGGGGGTATTCGATGGTGGCAACATCGGGGCCGTTGCCGGCTGTGATGGCGGTGGACAGCTTTGCGTACCCTCCGCTCGCGCCGTTGGGAACGGTCTCGAAGGTGACTTTGATCTTGTCCTGGCTGGCGTTGAACGCGGCAGCCACTTTGTCCATTCCGGCCAGCGATGACCAGAAAGTGACGGTGCCGGTGGGGTCCCCGGTAGGGGCGGGCGCGGATGTCGCGGCCGGGGAACTGCCGCAGCCGGTGATGAGGGCGGCGCTGGCCATGAGGCTGACCGTTCCGAGCAGAAGCTGGCGACGCTTCATTCTGTTCTCCTTTGAAGTTCACGATGCGAAGTTGCGGAGTGCTCAGGGGCACTTTCGAACTAATCACCATTGAATCCACAAAAGTGAACATTCACCACGAAGTGAACAGAAGTAAACAAGAAGGGGCTTGAAGCTACCTTCGCGTTGAGTCCCGGACCACCAACGCGGGCGATAGGTTGACCCGCTGGAGCGCGGACGTGCCTCCACGTCCGGCTCCGATGCGGTCCAGGCACATCCGCAAGGCCTGGTGGCCGACGTCGTACTTGGGTGGTGCCACAGCAGTCAGAGGGACTGCCCCCAAAGCCGCAATCTCGTCGTCGTACGCGATGATCGCGAAGTCCTTCGGGATCCGGACTTCCTTTTCCTGGCAGACGCTGGCGAACTGGAGGGCGTCCTCGTCCGTGTGGACGATTGCGGCCGTGACCTGCGACCCGGCACACCAGGACAGGATTCCGTCCACCATGACCCGATGCGCCTGGGGATCGTTTTGCGCGCGCGGCATAGTGCGCACCAGGGAATCGTCCCGGGCATGGCCTGCCCGCTGCAGGGCCAGGTGGAAGCCACTGATGAGCTGTGGGGCGGTGGGGCTGTCCTCGCGCAGACAGATGGCGATGCGTTGGTGGCCCAGCCCGAGGAGGTGGTTCACGGCGATTTCCGCGCCGCGGACGTGGTCGCTGCGGACCGATTCGAGGCGGCCGTGGTCCAGGGCGTCATCGATGGATCGCTCCACCACTACCACCGGAACCTCCGCTTCCGCGAGCAGCCCCAGTGTTTCAGTGCCCGCGAGCGACTGTCCGCCGGGCGTGACAAGGATCCCGTCCACGCCGTGCTCGTAAAGCCGTTTCAGCTGGCGCCGTTCTTCCGCCCCCGAGTAGTTCGAGACCCCCAGCACCAGCCGTACGCCCGCTTCCTGCGCCGCCGCTTCCGCACCCCGGATCACGCCCGGAAAGTAGTACGACGCCGACGGCACGATCATGCCGACCGTCGCCAGCGGCCGCCTGCCGCCGGGACGCCAGGTGGTGGATCCGGCGTTACCAGGGCCAGGCTTTCCGCCGCTTGAGATGGCACCCCCGTGGACCCGCTCCAGGAGGCCCCGCTCGGCGAGGACCGCCAGGTCCCGCCTGATGGTCATCCCGGAAGTGCCGATCTTGGCGGCGAATTCCCCGGCGTTGAGGGATCCGTGAAGGGCGAGTTCCTTCAGGATGAGCTGTTGGCGATCCTCGGACAGCATGCGGGACTCCGTCTATCAAGTTCACTTGTGTTCAGTTTGTTCATTATGAACCAGAAAACCTCGTCGGCGGGAGCGCGAATGCCCTAGCTGCCAACTTTCACAACGGAAACCTCGACGGCGGCGGCGCGGGGGAGGAGGTGCCTCCGGATCGCGTCGGCTACTTCGCGGGCTACGGCCGGGGCCGGACGGGGTGTGCTGACACCGATCCGCGCTTTGACTGCCAGAGTGCCGGCCGTGTCCGTCAGGCCAATCAGGGGGAGGGGTTCGCCTGTGACCGCGGACAGCGCTGCGCCGGCGATTGACTGCCACAGCGGCTGCGCGGGGTAGACCGCGCTGACGCCAGGAACGGATTGGACCACGTCCAACAGTTCTTCGGCCACGCCGGTCGGAGGGGTGGACGCGGATGGCTCCGCGGCTTCCAGGGGCTCGGTCATGGCTGCTCCTCCAGGACATCGGTGACGGTGATGTTGATGGCTTCGATGGCGAGTTCGGTGTGGGTGGCCAAGGTCCTGGCCAGTTCCTCCCGCAACTGGTCGGCCCGCTCCTCCATGGAGTGCCCGTAGACAACCGCTATCTCTACCTCCACGGTGATCAGCGTCCCGGGGGTGGTGACGTCGCCATGTAGTCGGCATTTGCCGGCGGCCGTGCCTGGATGTGCGTCAACAACGGACCGGATCAGTGCCGAGATGGATCCTTCGGTTTCCCAGAGGGTGTCATCAGGATGGACCGACTGCAGGGGGATGCTCCGCCCCGGCCGCAGTTCCAGCCGAAGGTTGTCGAGAATGGACTGCATCCAGTCATCACTGCCTGAACCGGCGTCGGCCACGTCCGAGCTGAGGAGCTCACTGCCCAAAGCAGAGAGCTTTCGCAGGGATGCGAGGCCCGCTTGGCATTCGGGGCATGAGTCCAGGTGGGCAGGGTCAGCGATCTGCCCCGTGTCCAGGTAGGCGCTCAATTCCGCCAGGCTATGCCCGCATTCGAGGGTGTCTCGGGGGTAGTTCATCGCCATTCCTCCATCCTGCGCGCCAGGGTAATCCGGGCCCGGGCCAGACGGCCCCGGACACTGTCGGGGCTGATGTTCAATGTCAGCGCAATCTCCTCGTAGCTCTGGTCATTGAATTCCTTGAGCACCCAGCAACGCCGCTGTTCCTCGGGAAGGGCTGCCAGCGCGGCCTTCAGCGCCTCCACCCGTGAGCTGCTGAGGGCATTCCCCTCGGGGTCTTCAGGCCGGGGCCGTGTGTGCTGGTCCACGTGGTTCTCCGCATCATCAAGGTCCGCGTGGTTACGGCGTTTGCGCAGGTAATCGATGCTCCGGCTGCCAACGATCCTCAACAGCCAGCCCTTGACCGCAGCGGGGTCGCGAAGGCTGTCCAGCTGCTTCCATGCCTGCACCAGGGTTTCCTGGACGACGTCGTCGGCGTCTGCCAACGAGCCGGTCAATCGTCGCGCAGTGGCCCGCATCAACGGACCGTGCCGGCGGGCAAGCGCTTCGAAGGCAGCGGTGTCGCCGTCGGCCGCGCGGCCCGCCAGCAGGGCGTCGGGTACGAGGTCCAGTTGATGCTGGGCTGCGGGTGAACCAGTCACGTTCCTGCCTTCCTGTCCTCGTTGGTCTGTCCGGAATCACGTTGGCTCATCGCGCGCGCTGGGCCCCGGACGTCCGGGTGCGGGCGCCGCTGGTGATTCTCACCAGTACGGGCACCGGATGGCCCAGCCACGAATCGATCTGCCGGACCAGCTGTTCAGCGGTATCCGCCAGCTCCCGCGGCGAGCTTCCGTGACGGGCTTCCATGCGTAGCCGCAACGCTGTTCCCTGCCGGGACTCCCACGCGGAGACCGATGTGGCCAGGACGTTCCGGTTCCCGCTGAGGGCATCCTGCACCGCCGCGGAAATGAGTCCGACGTCCACCACGGTCCGCCCGTCGGCTCCTTCGGATCGTTCGGCCAGGCGTGGCGTCCGCCCCCCGCCTTGGGAAGCCAGCCATGCGGCGCTGAGTCCAGCACCGAGCAGGAGGACGCCGATTCCGGCCACCAGCCACCAGCTCCGTGCCGGTCCCGGGATGGGTGCGGTGCTTGCCAGTTGCCGAACCTGGTCCGTGAGGTTCGAGCCGATGGTCGTCCACGTGTCGGCAACTCCCGGCAGGGTACCGGCCGCGATGAGTGCGGCTCCGGCGCCCAGCAGGATGATCCCCAGGATCGCCAGCAGGATGCGGTTAAGCGCCCGATTGGTTCGTCTCATTGTCCTACCGCTCCTTCGTTCGCGACCCGGACTTTGCCCGTGACCTGCCGGTCGAGCGCGTAGGCGGCCAGTTCGCCGTCGAGCGCTGTTTTGATGGACGCAAGGTCCAAGGAAACGCCCGACGTCGGACGCACCTGGACGCGCACGGAGCGTCCGCCGACGGTTGTGGTCACTTGACCCGGTGCCAGGCCCGCAGCGAGGCGCGACGTGCTGGACACTGCGGCGGCGATGACGTTGTCGTCCACGACTGTGGCGATGCGGTCGCTGGCCAGCGCGCGCCGGGCGCGGCGACCTTTGCCTACGGCCACGCTAACCAGCAGGAGCCCCAGGATTCCCACGCCGACACCGGCGGCGGTCAGCCCTGCCGGCACGGTGGAGCCGGGGAGCCCGACGAGCCACTGACGGAGGTGGGCTGGGCTGGCCAGCAGCGGCCGGTCATTGAGCAGCCACAGGACGCTTTCCGCAGCCAGCCAAAGGAAAACGAGGAGCAGGATACTTGCCACAATGATCGACGGGAGGGCCCGCGAGGAATGGGTTTCGCGTCGGACCAAGCGCCGAAGGGTTCGATCCTGGGTCATTCCACTCTCCTTTCCTTGGATTGCTGGGGCTTGGCTCCCATGAGCCTGATGTCCACGCGGCCAAGTTCCAACCCGGTCAGCTCCAGCCCCCGGGCCACCAGTTCGGTGCGCACTGCGTGGGCTTGGTCGAAAACGGTGCCGCCCCCGTCCCTACGTGGTGCCAGAAGCGGGGGAAGAGCCATCTTCACCGTGAGGTTGACGCCCAGCTTTCCGGCGTCGTCCTCCAATTCAGCCCGCACTTGGTGCGGGTCCACCCGGAATGCGCGGGCGGTGATTGCTTCCACAGTCTTTTGCAGTGCCGAACGGGCGATTCGGGTGTGTCCTGCCCTGGCCGGCGTGGTCGTGGCAGGCATGGTCCCGGCTTCCCCGCTCATGTGGAGGAGCGCTTGCCCGACAAGGCATCCAGCACCCCGCGGAGGTCAAGCTTTCCTTCGGCGGAGCGGCCCAGCACCGCCCCGATCGCCATGAACAGGGCTGTCAGCAGCAGGCCCCAGAACCCGAAAGCCAACGAAACGACAGCCAGGACCGCGCCTACGGCCAGGCCGGTGATCGTGTGGCTCATGCGACCCTCGGCTCACGCCCGGCATCATCGGCGTCCGAATCCTCGGACGGGACATGGATGTCCGTGATCGTGATGTTGACTTCCGTTACTTCCATGCCCACCAGGTCCTCGATTGCCGTATAAACGGCGTCGCGGGCGTTATCAGCCACTTCCTGGAGCGGGTGCGGGTACTCGACGACCAGGGTGACGTCGACTGCCACTTGGGTCTGGCCAACTTCAACGCTGACACCTTGCGTGAGGTCTTTCTGGCCGACCTTTTCACGGAGTGTTCCGATAGCCCTGGCTGCGCCGCCGCCGAGGGCGTGGACACCGGGGATTTCCTGGATGGCGATACCGGCGATCTTGGCAACGACGCCGTCGGCGACGGTCGTGGCTCCGCGCCCGTCCTTACCCTTATCCAGTGCCCCTGCCGGGGTGGTGGCGGCGGTGTTCTTGGCCGGTACGTCTGCCGGGGTGTGCGTCTGAACGGTCATGGCATTGACTCCTATGCGGTGGGTTTGCGGTGGGTTTGCGGTGGGTGCGGCGCGTTCTGCGCCGTCATGAATAAGACGTGCCGGTGCGGTGATTCCTCACGCACAGTTTTGTGTGACGTGCATCACTGCTGGTTTCTTGATGCGGAATCATGTAGTTAGATTGCCATATAACTAGCCAATCAAGTTACATCTGTCCTTGGAGGAAGCGCTATGACTGTTGCATTGACGACGGGAACGACGGCCCAAGCTCTTCCCGGGCCTGCGCAGGAGGGTGCCCCCTCCCTGTCTGCGCCATCGCGGCGAACCATGTTGCTGGACGACGTCTGGGCGGCCTCGGCTCGAGTTGAGAGCCTGCAGTGGGAAATGGACGGAGCAGAGGACTCTTTATTGCAGGCCATGAGAAGTGCGGCCGCGGCGGGAGCGCAGCTCCCCGATCTTGCGATCGCGTCAGGGCTGGGCTTCGCCGACATTGAGCGCCTGCTAAACAGCGGCCCCACTCAGGCGGGTCGGGCGGAGATCGGAAATTCTTGACCCAATCTTGAGATGACCCGGCGGGGTTCTTGAGGGCCCGGTCCGATGGTTGAAACATCAGCCAACAGAGTTGATGGAACTTCCAGGAAGGACCACCGAGATGCCTGACCAGATCACCGCCCTGTCCGTCAGTACCGGCCCGGCGCCTGTCACGTCCAGCCCGCTCGCCGGAACGGCCGAGCCTTCCCGGCACGCAGCCGAGGTCCCGGGCCAGACCCGGGCCGTGGTGAGCGTACGCGAGCAGTTCAACCCGCTCGGCGTGGGCCTGAGGAGTATCTGGCCTCAGTCGGTGGTCGGGTTCTAAAGCCCGCAAACGAGTTGTGGCGGGCAGGCACCCAAGGTGCCTGCCCGCCGTCGTTAATGCGGTGGCTTGGACAACGATCGAATGGCACCATGGAGTGCAGGCGATAGCTAAGGAGGCTTGTCATCAAAGAGGAGATGAAGAAGGCAGCTGATGTGGCCGAGGACGCCTCGAACTCCCGTGCCTTCGAAATCGTTGCCAGAACCGGCTTTGCCGTGAGTGGGTTGTTGCATCTGCTCATCGGTGTCATCGCCTTGCAACTGGCGTTCGGGCGTACGGGTGAAGCCGATGTGTCCGGGGCTGTGGCATCCCTGGCTAACCAACCTGCCGGTCCGTTCCTGCTCTGGGCCTGCTTCGCTGCTTGTACAGCGTTGGCGCTGTGGCAGTTGGGCAACGCCGTCCTGGGTTACCGCAGGAAGTCGGACAATAAGCCTGGCAAGCGGTTCTCCGCAGCTGGCCAGGCCCTGGTATTCGCCGCGCTCGCCGCCACGATCATTTCCTTCATCATGGGCAAAGGCCGGAACAGCCGGGAATCCACCAGCGACTGGACCCTAACGCTCCTGAAAGCTCCTTTCGGGGTTTTCCTGCTGGTCGCAGTGGGCGCGGGCATTGCCATCACGGGCATAGTTTTCGCAGTGCGTGGCTTCAAGCAAACGTTCACCCGGGACTTGTCCCTGTCGTCCAACCACAGTGTGCGGAAGTTCCAAACCGGTGTTGGCGTGGTGGGCTACATTGCCAAAGGAATAGCCCTCTTCCTTGTGGGGCTCTTGGTGGTCATTGCAGCGCTGCGGGCACAGCCCGAGCAATCCACGGGGCTGGACGGCGGCCTCAAGGCCCTCAAGGAGCAACCGTACGGGCCTTACCTTCTGGCGGCGGTTGCCGTTGGCCTTATTGCGTATGGGTTGTTCATGATGGTCAAGGCCCGGACGTTGCGGACGTAGACCCTGGCAGAATGCGGCCCTGCCGCGTCGGGGGCCTACGGAAGAACGACCAACGTAAAGAACCCGGAGGCTGCAGTGCAGTCCTCCGGGTTCTTTGCTGTATTCAGGTGTTACGGATGGCTGGAGCCCGAGGCTTCGTCGTCCGGCTCGGATGAAAATGGACGATCCTTCGGGGTGTCCTCCGTGTTGCGCTCATCAAGCTCGGCGTCAGCTGAAGGGACCGTCTTCTCGGCGTAGTCACCTTCGGTGTAGTCTCCGCCGGCGTCGTCCTTCAGCGTTTCGGGTGAAGCGCCTGCGTCGCCGTAGTCGCCCTCAACATACTGGCCGTCCAGTTCCTCGCCGTTGGCGTCCCGATTCTGGTTGTTAGCCATGGTGTGCCCTGCGGTTGGTGAGGAGTCCCCAGATCAGCAGGACAATGATGGAACCGCCGATGGCCAGCAGCCAGGTGGTCAGGGAGAAGAATTCCTGCAGGCCCGTGCCAAAGATGAGGCCGCCGATCCAACCACCCAGGAGGGCACCGACGACGCCCAGCAGGAGGGTTACCAGCCAGCCGCCACCCTGGCGGCCGGGAAGAATAAGCTTTGCGATAGCGCCGGCCAAAAGACCAAGCAGTAGAAAACCAAAGAAACCCATTTTTGTTCCTTCTTTCTTGTTGATGGAAATTCCATGAACATTATGAAGAGGTTCAGTTCATCGGGTGCCTGTTCCAGTGTTCAGGCACCTTATTGGGGCCCTTGAAGGCCCTTTTCAATGCGGGGATTGGAACGGTTACGAAACCCCGATGAATTTGTTAACGACGGCCAATAAAGCACTCCTGCCGATTGGGTCGGTCTTGCTGCTACACCAGTAACGCTAGCCGCTCAGCGGACTAGTAGCAAGTAACCTGTCTAATTGTGGGCATGCGGCCCCCGCCACTGGGATCCAAGGATTTGCGGGCAGGCGGCTATGAACGGAGCCTTCAACACCCTTGGCTACCCCTTGGGGTTACCCGCCGAGCCGCTTCAGCTTGGCCTGGCCGAGGTTGCCTTGCTCCCCACATGGAGCACCCTGTTGGTGGTCGATTAATAGGTCTTCGGCTCCAACTTGTCCAGCCCTGGAATAACGGCTGGATGGTTGCTCTAAATTCCGCAAATGTTCACGGATCGGCACATTAGTAATGTACGCGTGACAGCAGGTGCGCTACCCGGCTAGTGTCGAAGGACAAACACCTCGGAAGGAGTGATTGCTGTGAAAGGGAAGGCATTGTTCGCCGTTGGCGTGGCTGTCGGCTACGTGTGGGGATCCAAGTCCTGGCCGGAGGTGTACCGCCGGCTTCGCGGGGGTACCGAGAAGGTTCTGAACAACCCCGACGTCCAGCAGAACGTCCACCAAGCCACTGAGGCCGTCCAAGAGTCCGTACCGGACATCCTGGACAACCTCTATGAGGCGGGAAAGAAGCTGCTCGAGAAGGCCGAAACCCTGTTCCCGGGGATCAGTGCCCCGAAGTCAGGCCAGGATTCCAACTCCAAGCCCACTGTTACGACGGTGCCCACGGTCACGTCGGACGTCATCTCGGATCCCGCGTTGGATGACAGCACGGGCGCAGACTGGACGGACGAGGGCGGCGCCGCGCCGGAGGGACCTGCAACTAATACGCGACCCCGCTCCTAGTTGGAGCGGTCAATGGACCGCAGGATCGCCTCGCCCAACTCCTTGGGCTTGGTGAACTGCGGCCAGTGGCCTGTTGGCAGGTCGATGTAGTCCACGTCCCGGATCCTCGCGAGCTCAGCCGTGAACGGATGCCCGGCGTCCATCCACTCCTTGAGGAGCGAGGACGGGAATTCGCAGGCGATGATCGTGGCGGGGACCTCGTAGCGCCGCACATCCTGTAGGTGTTGTTGGTCGAACGCGACACCCTTGGGCTGGGGAATCGCGCGGGCGCGGAAAGATTCGCGCAGTTCGTCGGTGAGGTCAACGAGGTCTTCCTCTTCGAAGGCTTCCCACGGCGGCAGCGGAATCTCGTCGCCGTCGTCGGGCAGTTCGTCATTGATGACACCGCCCTCGCCCAAGGGGCCGCTGTCCACGTAGATGGCGCGGGCTACGCGGTCCGGGCGGGCATCCGCCACGCCATGAATGATTGCCCCTCCGCCTGAGTGCCCTACCAGGATGACCTTGCCTTCGAGGGAGTCCACGGTGGAGGCAACGGCGTCGATGTGTGTCTGCAGGCCGATTCCCGCACGGCTTGCACCGGCCGACTCCAGTCCGGGCAGTGTGAGCGGATGAACTGTGTGCCCTGCTGCCACCAGTGGAGGCGTTACCTCCGCCCAGGATGAGGCGTCCAACCAGAAACCGGGTACAAGGATGATGTCCATGCCGGTACCCTACGGGAGCCCACCGACAGTATGTAAGGCCTCCCCGCCCTGCAGCCCCTCGGCCTGCATCGGATGCTAGTTGGATAGGGGTTGACGTGCCGTGGATCACGAGCCATAGTTATCGTATACGATTTCGTACCTGATAACGCTTGATGAAGCGTGCTCGCCGAAGAGGAGGACCCGTGACGCTGGAGTTCCGGACCCAGGAAGTCAACCAGGACATGCTGGCGCGGACGCGCAAAGTCATTGCCGTCCACATCAACTACCCCAGCCGCGCAGCCCAGCGGGGCCGCACGCCGCAGCAGCCCTCCTACTTCCTGAAGCCAGCAACGTCCCTGGCGCTTGGTACGGCCGACGCTCCGGGAACTGTTGAACGGCCCGCCGGTTGCGAGCTGCTCGGCTACGAAGGGGAGATCGCCTTGGTCATGGGCAAGGCCGCCCGCCGGGTAGGGCTGGAGGACGCGTGGAGCCATGTCCAGTGGGTTACAGCGTCCAACGACCTCGGCGTCTACGACCTCCGTTACGCGGACAAGGGCTCCAATGTCCGGTCCAAGGGCGGCGACGGCTTCACGCCTGTCGGTCCTGCACTGATCCCGGCAGACGCTGTGGATCCCGCTGCGCTGCGGATCCGGACCTGGCACAACAACGATCTCGTCCAGGACGACACCACGGAGGACCTGCTCTTCCCGTTCGCGCAGCTCGTCGCGGACCTCTCCCAGCTGCTCACCCTGGAAGAAGGCGACATCATCCTCACCGGCACCCCGGCCGGCGCGTCGGTCGCCCAGCCGGGAGACGTCGTCGAAATTGAGGTCACCGGCGGTGAATTCAGCAGCGGACGGCTGGTTACCAAGGTGACGGAAGGTACGACGCCGTTCGCGGACTTTGGTGCCCAGCCCAAGAGCGATGACACCCAGCGGGAAGAGGCATACGGTTCGCGGGAAGCTGCGGGTCTTGAGGCTTCGGAACCGGCGGCTGCCGCAAGTGTGCTGACGCCGGAGTTGAAAGCCAAGCTCGAATCCGTCGCGACGGCCACGTTGTCTTCGCAGCTGCGCAAGCGCGGCCTCAACAACGTCAGTATCGATGGGCTGCAGGCCACCCGCCCGGACCGCAAAGTTGTGGGCCTCGCTCGGACGCTGCGCTACGTTCCCAATCGGGAGGATCTCTTCAAGACCCACGGTGGCGGGTTCAATGCCCAGAAGCGCGCCATCGATTCCGTCAACGAAGGCGAAATCCTGGTCATGGAAGCCAGGGGAGAAAAGGGTACCGGCACGGTGGGGGACATCCTCGCGCTGCGGGCCCAGGTTCGCGGGGCAGCTGCGATCATCACCGACGGCGGCGTCCGCGACTACTCCGCCGTGGCCGATCTGGAGATGCCCACCTACTTCGCCAACCCGCACCCGGCCGTGCTGGGACGCAGGCATATCCCGTGGGATACGGACATCACCATCGCCTGCGGCGGGGCCACCGTGCAGCCCGGCGACATCATCGTGGCCGACTCCGACGGCATTCTGGTGATCCCGCCGGCCATCGCCGATGAACTCGTGGATGACTGCATTCAGCAGGAAAAGGAAGAGACGTTCATTTTCCAGATGGTCCAGGAAGGCAACAGCGTGGACGGGCTCTACCCGATGAACAAAGAATGGCAGGCGCGGTACGCGAAGTGGGTCACAGCCGAGTGGAACGCCACGCAAAGCCCGGAAGGAGCATCCGGTGACTGAAGCCGCCGTCGGAAGTAAGTCCCAGCAGGCCTATGACGCCGTCAAGGCCAGGATTGTCGAGGGTACCTACACCCCGGGCTACCGGCTGGTGCTGGCGAAGATCGCCGAGGATCTGGGCTTCAGCGTGGTTCCCGTTCGCGAAGCAATCCGCCGCCTGGAAGCCGAGGGGCTGGTGAAGTTCGAACGTAACGTCGGAGCGACGGTGTCCGGAATCGATCCCACCGAGTACCTGTACACGATGCAGACGCTGAGCATCGTCGAGGGTGCGGCTACTGCGCTGTCCGCACCTCTGATCGATGCCGTTGCCATAGAACGCGCACGGGCGGTAAACGAGGAGATGCGCGAATGCCTGGACCACTTTGATCCCGTCCGCTTCACAACACTTAACCAGGATTTCCACAGCATTCTGTTCGAACACTGCCCCAATCCACACATCCTTGACCTCGTCCATCGGGGCTGGAACAGGCTGGCGTCCCTTCGCTCGTCCACGTTCCGCTTCGTGCCCGGCCGGGCCCAGGAATCCGTGCGCGAACACGAGGCACTGCTGCAGCTCATCGAATCCGCAGCGGATGCCGACACCATCGAAAAAGCAGCCCGACAACACCGCGCCGCCACCCTGGACGCTTACCTCTCCACAGCAAAGAACCAGTAAGGACTTCAACGATGACGACCTCAGTAGAAACCAGCAAGCATTACATCCCCGAGAACCTCCCCACGCACATCCAGCACTTCATCAACGGCGAGTTCGTTGACTCCCTCTCCGGCAAGACCTTCGACGTCCTGGACCCCGTATCCAACGGCAATTACGCCACGGCCGCTGCCGGCCAGAAGGAAGACATCGACCTCGCCGTCGCCGCAGCCCGCGAAGCATTTGTGAACGGTCCTTGGCCGAAGATGAAGCCCCGCGAACGTGCCCGCGTGCTGAACAAGATCGCCGACGCCGTCGAAGCCCAGGAAGCCCGCCTCGCCGAACTCGAAACCTTTGATACCGGCCTGCCGATTACCCAGGCCAAGGGCCAGGCCCTCCGCGCCGCCGAGAACTTCCGCTTCTTCGCGGACCTGATCGTCGCCCAGTTCGACGACGCCATGAAGGTCCCGGGTTCACAGATCAACTACGTCAACCGCAAGCCGATCGGCGTCGCTGGCTTGATTACGCCGTGGAATACCCCGTTCATGCTCGAGTCCTGGAAGCTCGCACCGGCCCTGGCAACCGGCAACACCGTGGTCCTGAAGCCGGCCGAGTTCACGCCACTATCTGCCTCCCTGTGGGCGCAGATCTTCAAGGATGCGGGGCTGCCCGACGGCGTGTTCAACCTGGTCAACGGCCTGGGCGAGGAAGCCGGGGACGCCTTGGTCAAGCACCCTGACGTACCGCTGATTTCCTTCACGGGCGAGACCACCACCGGACAGACGATCTTCCGGAACGCCGCCGAAAACCTCAAAGGCCTGTCCATGGAGCTCGGCGGCAAGTCCCCGTGCGTCGTGTTCGCTGACGCGGACCTGGACGCTGCGATCGACTCGGCCCTGTTCGGGGTGTTCTCCCTTAACGGCGAACGCTGCACCGCCGGCTCACGCATCCTGGTAGAACGCGCCATCTACGACGAATTCTGTGAAAAGTACGCCGCCCGCGCCAAGAACATCGTGGTGGGCGATCCCCACGATCCCAAGACCCAAGTGGGTGCGCTCGTCCACCCTGAGCACTACGAGAAGGTCGCATCGTACGTGGAGATCGGCAAGTCCGAAGGCCGCCTCCTGGCCGGTGGCGGCAGGCCCGACCACCTGCCCGAAGGCAACTACATCGCACCCACGGTGTTTGCCGACGTCGCACCTGACGCACGGATCTTCCAGGAAGAAATTTTCGGGCCGGTCGTGGCCATCACGCCGTTCGAGAACGACGACGAAGCCCTCGCCTTGGCGAACAATACCAAGTACGGCCTGGCGGCCTACATCTGGACCCAGAACCTGACCCGTGCGCACAACTTCTCCCAGAACGTCGAAGCCGGCATGGTGTGGCTAAACAGCCACAACGTCCGTGACCTCCGCACCCCGTTCGGCGGTGTGAAAGCCTCCGGCCTGGGCCACGAGGGCGGTTACCGTTCCATCGACTTCTACACCGACCAGCAGGCCGTGCACATCACCCTCGGCTCAGTCCACACCCCCAAATTCGGCGCCTAAGACCTTTCAACGAAGAGAGACCATCATGAGCAACCCCTTCACCGGCCCCATCCCCACTCCCACGGTTCCTGCTCCGGATATTGTCCGGTGCGCGTACCTGGAACTCGTGGTCACGGACCTGGAAAAGTCCCGCGCCTTCTACGTGGACCTCCTCGGCCTGCACGTCACCGAGGAAGACGAGAACACCATCTACCTGCGCTCCTTCGAGGAGTTCATCCACCACAACCTGGTACTCCGCAAGGGCCCGGTCGCCGCAGCCGCTGCCTTCGCCTACCGCGTGAAGTCCCCGGCCGAGGTCGACGCCGCCGAGGCCTACTACCGCGAACTCGGCTGCCGGGTGGAGCGCCGCAAGGAAGGCTTCACCAAGGGTGTGGGCGATTCCGTCCGCGTCGAGGACCCGCTGGGCTTCCCGTACGAGTTCTTCTACGACGTTGAGCACGTCGAACGCCTCACCCAGCGCTATGACCTCTACTCCGCCGGAGAACTGGTCCGCCTGGACCACTTCAACCAGGTCACCCCCGACGTTCCCCGTGGGCGCAAGTACCTCGAAGACCTTGGCTTCCGCGTCTCCGAGGACATCAAGGACTCCGACGGCGTCACGTACGCCGCGTGGATGCACCGCAAGCAAACCGTGCACGACACCGCCCTGACCGGCGGCAACGGGCCGCGCCTGCACCACATCGCGTTCTCCACCCACGAGAAGCACAACATCATCCAGATCTGCGACAAAATGGGCGCCCTGCGCATCTCCGACAGGATCGAACGCGGCCCAGGACGCCACGGCGTTTCGAACGCGTTCTACCTCTACATCCTTGACCCGGACGGGCACCGCGTGGAGATCTACACCCAGGATTACTACACCGGCGACCCGGACAACCCCACCGTCACGTGGGACGTCCACGACAACCAGCGCCGCGACTGGTGGGGCAACCCCGTGGTCCCGTCCTGGTACACCGAGGCCTCCCTGGTCCTGGACCTCGATGGCAACCCGCAACCGGTCATCGAGCGGACTGATGCTTCTGAGATGGCTGTCACCGTAGGCGCCGACGGCTTCTCCTACACCCGCCCCGAAGGCGCTTCAGATACGGCAGAGGGCTTCAAGCTCGGGGCGCAGGTCTAAACCATGATGGACGCGAAGACGATCGAAGCCATTGCCGACGAACTCCTTGAGGCGAACCGCAACCGCAAGCCGGTGCCGCGCCTGACCGCACGCTACCCGGAGATGACGGTGGAGGATTCCTACGCCGTACAGCAGTTGTGGCGGCAACGGAACGAGGAAGCCGGGCGGACGCTGGTAGGGCGCAAGATCGGCCTCACGTCCAAAGCCATGCAGGCCGCCACGGGCATCACCGAACCGGACTACGGCGCGATTTTCGATGACATGGTCCTCGAAACCGGGTGCTCCGTGGAATGGGACCGGTACACGCATCCGCGGGTGGAGGTGGAGCTGGCCTTCGTCCTCAAGTCCGCCTTGAAGGGGCCGGGCTGCACCATCTTCGACGTCCTCAACGCCACCGACTACGTGGTTCCGGCCCTCGAAATCCTGGACTCCAGGATCGAAATGGAGGGCCGGACCATCGTGGACACCATCTCTGACAACGCCGCCATGGGTGCGATGGTGATCGGTGGGCGGCCGGTGCGTCCCGACGCCGTCGACCTCCGCTGGGTGTCGGCGATCCTCTACAAAAACCAGACCGTGGAAGAGACCGGGGTCGCTGCCGGAGTGCTCGATCACCCGGCCAACGGGGTGCACTGGTTGGCCAACAAGATCGCCGCGCACGGTGATTCGATGAAGGCCGGAGATATCATCCTGGCGGGCTCGTTTACCAGGCCGTTGTGGGTGTACAAAGGGGATACCGTTCACGCGGACTATGGACCGTTGGGAGTTGTGACATGTCACTTCAGCTGAGCCCTACCTTTTATTCGGCCCTTGCTTCCGCTGGCCGTCCACTCGCCGGCATGTGGGTGTGCTCCGGCAGTCCATTGGTAGCGGAAATCTGCGCCGGGTCCGGACTGGATTGGGTGCTGATCGACGCCGAGCACAGCCCCAACGGCCTCGAATCGATCCTCGCCCAGCTGCATGCCGTCAGCGGATATCCCGTCCAGGCCATGGTCCGGCCGCCGGTGAACGACACCGTGGTCATCAAGCAATACCTGGACCTCGGCGTGCAGAACCTCATGGTGCCCATGGTGAACTCGGCGTTCGAGGCGTCTGCCGCCGTTGCTGCGGTGAGGTATCCGCCGCATGGGGTCCGCGGCGTGGGATCCGCCTTGGCCCGTTCCTCGCGCTGGAACCGTGTTCCCGACTACCTTGGCTCCGCGTCGAATTCCATCAGCCTCACGGTCCAGATCGAATCCGAGGCTGCGGCATCGGCTGTGGAGGAGATCCTGGCCGTCGACGGCGTCGACGGCATCTTCCTGGGGCCCTCGGATCTCGCCGCCTCCATGGGGTTGCTGGGACAGCAGGAAAACCCGTTGGTGAGGGCCGTCGTCGAGCATTGCCTTGAAGCCGCCAAAGCGGCCGGTAAGCCTGCCGGCGTGAACGCCTTCAACCCCGATACCGCCCACGCCTACCTCGACGCCGGTGCCTCCTTTGTGCTGGTCGGCGCCGACGTTGCGGTGCTGGCGAGGGCGTCCGAAGGGTTCGCTTCAACGTTCATCCCGGTTCCCGAAACGGCCGAGCGCGAGAGCTACTGACGGGACTACTTCCGGGCCATGTACCACTCGGTGAATTCGCGGGCACGGCCGTCGTCGGCGAAGCGGATGACCCAGAGGTTGTCGTACGTGGGGTCGCCGTTGAGGTACGTGGTGAGGCCCTGGACGAACGCTGTGTCTCCGTCCTGGCCCAGGAGAGTCCATTCAAACGTCCAGTCCTCCGGCTGATCGGCCGAATCGCCGGACCAGTGCTGAACGATCTCATCATGCCCGTGCCACGGTTTCTCGGTGTTTGGCCGGTCGTAGTAGACGGCGTCCTCGGTGAACATGGCCCGGATATCGTCGGGCTCATTCGAGGTCCACGCTTGCAGGTACAGATCCATCCATGCGTTTACGTCGCTCATCCCACCGTTCTACCGTCTGCGGCCGTCGGGTTCAACGGGTTCTCCCCCCGCAGTGGACGACGCCGGCCCGTCAGTCTTCGTCGAGCGTCTCCGTTAGGTGGTGGGTTGGGATGCGGTCCCGGTCGTAGGTGATTTCGGTGTAACCGTGCGGCTGGGGACGGCCATCGGCGCCAAGGTTCACGAAGACTATTTCCTCGATGGTCAAGATGGCCTGGCGGGTGATCATGTTGCGGACTTCCGCGCGCATGGTCAGCGAGGTACGGCCGAAACGCTTCGCCGTCAGGCCCATCTCGATGAGGTCACCCTGGACCGCGGAGCTCACAAAGTTGATCTCCGAAATGTACTTCGTGACGGCCCGGCCGTTGCCCAGCTGGAGGATGGCGTAGATCGCTGCCTCTTCATCGATCCACTTCAGCAGGCTGCCACCGAAGAGTGTGCCGTTGGCGTTGAGATCCTCGGGCCGCACCCATTTGCGGGTGCGAAAGGTGATGTCTGCTTTTTCCATATCCCGAGATTATCGAACTGCCGCCGACTCCGCTTGATGTTGCTTAGCTACGCGGCTCCGCTCACGCCATCGCCGTGTGCGAGGCACTGTGCGAATCAAGCCGCTTGGAGTAGCAGTAGGACTCGTCGACGCCCACATACGGACCAAAATTGGGCACGGCCGCGAACCCGGCGCTTTCATAGAAGCTCCGGCCATCCGATTGGGCCGAGCCCGCCTCCGCCGCGAT
This sequence comes from Paenarthrobacter sp. AR 02, assembly GCF_021538675.1. Taxonomy (GTDB): domain Bacteria; phylum Actinomycetota; class Actinomycetes; order Actinomycetales; family Micrococcaceae; genus Arthrobacter. The sequence goes on along the minus strand of NZ_JAJUKH010000008.1, from coordinate 147,477 downwards.
CACGGTGAATCCGTGGGAGTGCGCCTGGGCTTCGAGAGCTGCCAGGATGGAGCTCGCCACTCCTGAACCCCGGGCATAGGGGACCACGTACAACCTCTTGATTTCGGCTGTGTTCTCGTCCAGCATCCTGAGCCCACCGCAGCCCAAGGGCTGGCCTGAGCATTTCTCATAAGCCACGACGAACACCGCAGTGTCCGCTTCCGACGGCGGTGGTCCTGGCTCATGGTCGGTGCTCCCGAAACGGGAGTCCAATTCGGCTTGCTGTGCGGCCCGGAGGTCGGCGCCCACGGGGTTGGCCCACGTGACCTGCCGGATGTTGAGCCGTGGGTTGGTCTGCATCTATGCCTCAATTCGCCGGGTTCGTCGGAGGTGTCTATGCGTCTCAAGCCTAAGGAGCGGTGGTTACCACGGTGTTTCCTGCGCGTAAGCGTCGGGAGAAATGCTGGGCTTTCCCGCGTTGCGGGGCCCGGTCTGCACCTTTCGGAGTGGTTTTAGGGTGAAGAGCAGGCCTCGCAGTGTCAGATCAGGGTTGAAGAGCTTCGCCCGTGGGGTCCTCGGCGGTTTGGTCCGAGAGGGCCATACCGCCCACCGGCATCTGGTCCCAGTGAAGGACTTTCCAGCCGTTCTCCGGGTCGCCTTCCAGCGCGACTATTCCGGTGTTTGGGAGCTGGTGGGTTTCGGCGAACATCGTGTCGATGTCAGTTGCCCGCCGTCCCGCCCAGCAGCGGATCGCGGCACCGTGGCTGACGATCACAGCTGTCGAATGCCCTGCGGCGGCAACTTTGTCCACCGAAGCATCGAAGCGGGCGAAGAAGTCATGGCCGTTGAAAGCTCCCGGCATGCGCACGTCTAGGTCACCGTCCGTCCAGGCAAAGACTGTGCCCATGTAGCGCATGTGCGATTCGTGGTCGGTCTTCTTCTCGAGGGCGCCGGCTTCGATTTCGTGGACGCCCTCCAGGATCTCCGGTTCCAAGCCTGTAGCCTTCGCCAAGGGTGCCGCGGTCCGCTGGGTCCGCAGCAGGGTGGAGGTGTAAAGGGCCTCAATGCCTTCGCCCGCCAACGCCGCCGGCAACGCAGCCGCCTGTCGCTCCCCAAGTTCGGTCAGGCCAGGTCCAGGAAAAGCCGTGTCCAACTGGCCAGCAACATTTCCGGGGGTCTGTCCGTGCCTGATCAACAGGAGCTTCATGGCCGCTCCGCTCCTCTACGTCTAGCTGTTCGGGTGTGGACTGGCTGCGCTCCTGCCCGGTTGCTTCAAGCCAATCAGCTGCATGAGCCCGGCCAAAGCCCGACACGCCGTGTCTCGAACCCTTGGACGGGATGCTGAGGAAAACAACTGGGAAGGAGCGCTCTTCCGCCTGCCCACTGATACGCCCACGACGCGTTAAACGCCGACGGCGGGACGAGGCACCCAGCCCCGGCCCGCCGTCGTCGTGCGTTCCGCTTTACCGCAAGTGATCCACTTACTGCAGGTGGTCCACGAGTTTGTCGGCGATGCCGGTGTACTTACCCGGGGTCAGTGCCAGCAGGCGTGCTTCGGCGTCGGCTGAGAGGCCCAGGCCTTGCACGAATTCCTGCATGCGGGCACCGTCCACGCGCTGGCCGCGGGTGAGGTCCTTGAGGCGTTCATACGGGTTTTCCATGCCTTCAACACCGGCAATGGCCTCTGCGCGCATGACCATCTGGATGGCTTCGCCGAGCACTTCCCAGTTGGTGTCGAGGTCGCCTGCGAGGACTTCCTCGGCCACGTCGAGTGCCTTGAGGCCCTTGGCCACGTTGGAGATCGCAAGCAGCGAGTGCCCGAAGGCCACCCCGATGTTGCGCTGGGAGGAGGAATCCGTGAGGTCGCGCTGCCAGCGGGAAGTAACCAGCGTTGCTGCCAGGGTGTCCAAAAGGCCGTTGGAGATCTCAAGGTTGGCTTCGGCGTTCTCGAAGCGGATCGGGTTGACCTTGTGCGGCATGGTCGAGGAACCTGTGGCGCCCGCAACTGGGATCTGGCGGAAGTAGCCGATGGAGATGTAGCTCCAGATATCCGTGCAGACGTTGTGCAGGATGCGGTTGAACCGTGCCATGTCTGCGTAGAGCTCAGCCTGCCAGTCGTGGCTTTCGATCTGGGTGGTCAGCGGGTTCCAGGTGAGCCCGAGGCCTTCCACGAACGACTTGGCGACGCCTTCCCAGTCCGCACCCGGGACGGAGGCGACGTGGGCGGCGTAGGTGCCGGTAGCGCCGTTGATCTTGCCCAGGTATTCGGTCTTGGAGATACGTGCCAGCTGGCGGTTCAGGCGGTGCGCAATGACGGCCAGTTCCTTGCCGAGCGTGGTGGGCGTAGCTGGCTGGCCGTGGGTGCGCGACAGCATGGGAACAGAGCGGTTCGCTTCCGCCATGGCTTCGATCTGCTGGACGAGCGCCGTGGCATTGGGCAGCCACACGTTCTCCACTGCACCCTTGATGCCGACGGCGTAGGAGAGATTGTTGACGTCCTCGGACGTGCAGCCGAAGTGCACCATGGCCGTCAGGTGCTCAATGCCGATGGCGGGCAGGCGGCGGGCGATGTAGTACTCGACAGCCTTGACGTCGTGGACAGTGACGGCCTCGATTTCGGCAAGCTCGTTGACCGAGGCGGCGTCGAATTCGCTAACGATGGCGCGCAGCTTGGCGTTCTGCTCGTCCGACAGGGGACCGGCGCCCGGCAATACCGACTGGCTGGTCAGGTGGATCAGCCACTCGACTTCGACGTGAACGCGATCGCGGTTCAGGGCCGCCTCGGACAGGTAGTCGACGAGGGGCGCGACGGCGGCACGGTAGCGGCCGTCAAGGGGGCCAAGGGCGAGGGGTTCGGAAGCGAGGGACACGCGAGGGGATTCAGCCATGATGCCTATTCTTTCATGCCCGGCACGGAGGCCGGGAGTTGGTGACGGGGCTATGTGGACAGCCCTTCGGGTTATCCACATACACGACGGCGGCGCTTCCGCCAGGTGGTGCCGCTCCGTAGCGTCGTACCAACCGATCAGCCCAACCAATCAAGGGAGAACAAGGACATGAGCGTCGGCTTGATGCCTGCAGCCAACCCGCCGGTTTTCGATTCCCTGGAATGCGTGTCCCGTAGCCATGAAGTCCAGAGGCTCGCATGGCGAATCAAGGCTTGCGTTGACCAAGCAGATGCTGTCCTGGCAACACTGCGACGCGCGCAGCTGGACCACTGGCTGTCCCCGGCCGGACGCGCCTACCGGACCACTATTGCGGTGCACGCGTCTGCGCTCATGCGCGCCCGGGAGTCGTTGGATTCCGCGGCGGCCCTGGTTCTCCGGCACTCGCAGAACGTGTCCGTCTCGGGCGAGAGGGGTCCTTGATGTCCGACGCAGCTCCGGTGGGTGCCGATGAAGCTCCGAGGCCCGTGCCGCCTGCTCCCGACGGACCCCTCGCCATCAGGGGCGGTGTAGGTGGGGTGTCGTTCCAACTGGAGGAACTGCTGAGGGGCGCCAGCCAGCTTGATGATTTGGTACAACAACTTCTTCGGATCGAGGAGGAGACGCGTCGTGTCCAGGATGATTTGGAGCCCTTCCTCTACGACTCCTATGGTTCCGGCTGCGAGGCCATCAATGCGGTGGCCGATAGCCGAAAGGACGTGGGGCGAGTGCGCCAGGAACTGGTGGACGTCAGTTCCGATGTGCGGGCGAGCCACCGGGACTATGTCGAGGCGGAAGCCAAGGCCGCGCTTCCGCGGATCCTCAGCATTGAGGAGATGCGTTTGTCCAGCCCGCCCTGGCCCCCGGGCCGGGAAATGACGAGCGATCTCGCATCAGCCATTGTGCCGTTTTGGCTTGGAACGCGTGGGGCTGTGCGGAATGTCCTTGAGTCGCCGTTCGGTCCTGACATGCGCCCGAGGCCTGTGAGCGTGGAAAGAACCACCGAAACTGTGGAGAACGTGGAGCCGACCATGGGGGCGAGCCTCCGCCGGCTGGAGCAGCTCCATGCCCGGGGAGACGGCGAGATCGAGATCATCCGCCTTGGGAACAATGGCCAGACAACATGGATGGTCCTGATTCCCGGCACCCAACCCGATTCCGCGGCCACCAACCCTTTCGATATGCAGGGAATCGGGGAAGGGCTGGGTTACGACTCTGAAGCGATCATCCCGGCCGTAAGCCAAGCACTCCACGAAGCTGGTGCCGGGACTGGAGACCAGGTCGTCGCCGTGGGGCATAGCCAAGGAGGGATCCATGCCATGAACCTCGGCCAGAACAAGGCGTTCCTCAGTGAATTCGACCTCAAGTACGTGCTGACGGCCGGAGCACCCGTTGGGGGGATCACAACTGAACCTGGAATCAGTTCTCTGCATTTGGAACATGCCCAGGACTGGGTTCCCGGCACTGACGGCCGGATGAATCCGGACACGAAGGACAGGGTCACTGTAACGCTCAACAACGAGGTCAGGACGCCCGAGGGGGAAGGGCTAGGACTCGGGCCAGGGCACAACCAGGAGTACTACGCGGAAGGTGCGGATTTGGTGGGTGCAAGCCATGACGCATCCCTGATGGCGTCCACCGCGGTATTCGCTGGCGTCGTAGGGGCCGGCGGGGCAGCGAAGGTCACCCGTTACAAACTGACAAGGGCGCCCCTGCCGTTACCGTCATCGGACATAAACCCGGACGCGCCACCAACGCTCAGGGAGGCGAAAACGGCGGCCGGAGCACAGTAATCCGGCCTGTATTTAGCGTTTCCGGGCTCCAGGGATGAGTCCGGCCACCATGGAAATGATGCTGATGATGATTGAGGCCAGAATGGCGCTCCAGAAGAAGGAGTCAAGGGTGAGGTGTACTGGGGTAAAGCTGCTAAGCCAAGCCGTCAGGTACAGCATCGCGGCATTGATGACGATGGTGAACAGGCCAAGTGTCAGGATGGTCACCGGGAGGGACAGCAGCCTCACCAGGGGCCGGACAAAGGCGTTCACCACCCCGAAAATCAGTCCGATGAACAAATACGCCAGGACGATGCCTGCTGTGTCTGCCCCTTGGGTCAGTCCCGCGTTCGTGGCAGCCTTCTCGGTGGCGTTGGTGGTGATGTCCATGCCATCCAACAACCACGTGGCTACCCAGAGGGCGAGCCCGTTGATCAGGACGCGAATAATGAATGAACCCATGGCCCCATGCTTTCACACGGACCTGTTAAAGGGCTCGGCATCTCCCGCGGTTGGGCAAGTAGGCTTGAGGCCATGACTACTACTGACAACGCACCGGAGGGCGTAATCCCTCGTCCGGTCGTAGACAGGCTCCCTAAATACGCGGCAGGTAAACCACCAGCCCCGATTGAGGGCCTCACCAGCTACAAATTGTCGTCCAACGAAAACCCGCTGCCGCCGATTCCTGCAGTGTTGCAGGCCATCGCCGACCAGTCCGATATCAACCGCTACCCTGATCCGCTGGCCACAAAGCTCCGTAACGCCCTGGCCGGATTCCTTGACGTCCCCGCTGACGATGTTGTTACGGGTGCGGGCAGCCTTGGCGCGCTGAACCAGATCCTCGCCACCTTTGCCGGACAAAACGACGACGGGAAGCCGGATGAAGTCATCTACGCGTGGCGTTCCTTTGAGGCCTACCCCATTTGCGTAGGTCTCGCCGGCGCCGCCAGTGTCCAGATACCGTTGCTGGCAGATGGTCGGCACGATCTCGACACCATGGCTTCGGCGGTTACAGTGCGCACAAAAGTCATCCTGCTTTGCACTCCGAACAACCCCACTGGGCCGATCCTCACCGCAGCGGAAACGGAGCGCTTCATCCAATCCGTTCCCTCAAACGTGGTGGTGGTGATCGACGAGGCCTACCAGGAGTTCGTCCGCAACGGTGATGCGGTGGACGGAATCAAGCTGTACCGGAAATACCCGAACGTCGTAGTGCTGAGGACCTTCTCCAAAGCGCACGGTTTAGCTGGATTGCGTGTGGGATACAGCGTTTCAGGTCCGTCGCTGACCCAGCACCTCAGGGTTACCGCGACTCCCTTCGCTGTTTCGCAAATCGCGGAACGCGCAGCCGTGACGTCGATCGAGCATTTCGACCAGGTTGTGGAAAGGGTACAAAGCCTTGTGGAGGAGCGCGACCGCGTTTCTGCCGGGCTGAAGGAATTGGGCTGGTTCGTCCCTGAAGCCCAAGGCAACTTCGTTTGGTTGAATCTCGGCGAAAATAGTGCTGATTTTGCGGCGTTGGCGGCGGAACAGGCACTGTCGGTCCGAGCCTTCGCCAATGAAGGAGTCCGGGTAAGCATTGGCGAGGTTGAGGCCAATACCCGATTCCTGAATCTCTGTGCGAGTTATACAAAGGCGCCGCGCGGTTCCTAGCGGTTAACAAATGCGCCTCCGTTACTTACTGCGGATAAAGTAAGGGACGAAAGCCACAAGTATGCCCGTTCCGGAATGCATTCCGGAACGGGCATATATCCCAGCGACAGACATTGCCTGGCGCCCCGCCAACGGCAAGCAAGGAGACGGAATGGGCTCGACACAACTGCCCCCCGGGACGGAAGAAACTCTCGCGGCAACCACCGCGGCAGCGGCCGCGCCAGGCGAACCAGTCGAAATGGTTCAGTTGCTCGGGCCCGACGGAAAGCTCGGCACTGATCCGGTTTTCTCCGACTACGCCAAGCGAATTGATCCGGAGAAACTTCGCGTTTTCTACACGGACATGGCCAGAATCCGGCGTTTCGACCAGGAAGCCACCGCACTTCAGCGCCAGGGCGAACTTGCCCTGTGGGTTCCACTGACGGGGCAGGAAGCCGCGCAGATTGGGTCCGGCCACGCAAGCCAGTCGCAGGATTACATCTTCCCGACCTACCGCGAGCACGGCGTTGCGCTGGTCCGAAACGTGGATCTTGCCGAACTGCTTAAGCAATTCCGGGGTGTTTCGAACGGTGGCTGGGATCCGCGAGAGAACAACTTCCACCTCTATACCCTGGTCTTGGCCGCGCAAACCCTCCATGCAGTGGGGTACGCCATGGGTATCCAGCGGGACCAGAAGCTTGCAGCTACGCAGGACTCCACCGATTCCAAGGCTGCCGTGATTGCCTACTTTGGAGACGGTGCCAGTTCCGAGGGCGATGTCCACGAGTCCATGGTCTTTGCTGCGTCCTACAACGCTCCCGTGGTCTTCTTCTGTCAGAACAACCACTGGGCCATCTCCGTGCCCACTGAGGTCCAGACCAAGGTGCCCCTGGCCAACCGCGCCAAGGGATACGGCTTCCCTGGCATCCGTGTGGACGGCAACGACGTCATCGCAGTCCATGCCGTCACCGAATGGGCGCTCGAGCACGCCCGCGAAGGACGCGGCCCCGTGCTGATCGAGGCCTACACCTACCGGGTGGGAGCGCACACCACCGCCGACGACCCCACCAAGTACCGGGAATCCGCGGAAGAAGCGGCCTGGCGCGAGAAGGATCCGCTGGAGCGCCTGGAGAAGTACCTGCGTGCCGAGGGCCTCGCGGACGAAGCATTCTTTGACCAAGTGGACGCCGACGGCGACGAGCTGGCCAAGTACGTCCGCAGCACCACCCACGGCCTGGAAGTACCGGACATCCGTGAAGCCTTTGCCAACGTCTATGCGGAGCAGCACCCGCTGATTGCGGAAGAACTTGCCTGGTTCGAGGAATACTCGGCAGGCTTCGAAAGCGATGAGGAGACAGCTAACTGATGGCTACCATGACCATTGCGAAGGCCATCAACGAGGGCCTCCGTGCGTCGCTGACGAAGAATCCGAAATCGCTTCTGATGGGCGAGGACATCGGGCACTTGGGCGGCGTCTACCGAGTGACCGACGGTCTCATCAAGGAATTCGGCGATGATCGTGTCCTGGATACCCCCCTGGCCGAGTCCGGCATCGTCGGCACCGCCATCGGCTTGGCGCTCCGCGGCTACTCCCCGGTCTGCGAGATCCAGTTTGACGGGTTCGTTTATCCGGCCTTCAACCAGATCACCACCCAGCTGGCCAAGATCCATTCCCGCAGCTTGGGCAAGCTCACCGTTCCCGTCGTTATCCGCATTCCGTACGGCGGCGGCATCGGCTCGATTGAACACCACTCCGAGTCTCCGGAGGCACTGTTCGCCCACACCGCCGGTCTGCGGATCATTTCGCCTTCCAACGCCCACGACGCTTACTGGATGATCCAAAAAGCCATCGAATGCCAGGACCCGGTGATCTTCTTCGAACCCAAGCGCCGCTACTGGCTCAAGGGCGAGGTGGACGTGGAGAACGCCGGCCTGTCCGAGGATCCCTTCAAAGCGCACGTGGTTCGCGAGGGAACCGACGCCACGATCGTGGCCTACGGACCGTTGGTTCCCGTTGCCCTCGCAGCTGCCAACGCTGCCTTGGAGGACGGTCGAAGCGTGGAAGTTATCGATCTGCGTTCCATTTCGCCCCTGGACTTTGACACTGTGGAAGCTTCGGTCAAGAAGACCGGGCGCCTGATTGTTGCCCACGAAGCGCCCACCTTCGGAGGCATCGGCGGGGAGATCGCTGCGCGGATCGGCGAACGGGCCTTCCTGCACCTCGAAGCGCCGGTGATCCGGGTCGGCGGATTCCACATGCCGTATCCCGTTGCCAAGGTGGAAGAGGATTACTTGCCGGACATCGACAAGATCCTCGAAGCGCTCGACCGCTCCCTGGCTTACTAAACCGCCCTGATCCAGCCCGGCTCGCCGCTGGGTAACCGGAAATCGAGGACCACTGTGACTGTAAAGAAATTCAACCTGCCGGACGTCGGTGAAGGCCTGACCGAGGCCGAGGTCGTGGCTTGGAAGGTCAAGCCCGGCGACACCGTTGCGATCAACGATGTCCTGTGCGAGATCGAAACCGCCAAGTCTTTGGTGGAACTCCCTTCGCCCTTCGCCGGTACCGTCACTGAGTTGCTGGTGGAGGAAGGCATCACGGTGGAGGTCGGGACTGCGATCATCGCTGTCTCGGAAGGCGGTGCAACGGATGACGCCACCCCTGACGGAGCTGCGCCCCAGGGGCAGCCGACCGATGCGGTAGCGGCTGCGCAGGCCCCGGCCGCCGAGGAAGTTTTCACGCCCACGTACGGAAAGCTTGTTGCGGACGACAGTTCTGACTCAGGGCTCGCGGGCGGTCCGTTGGTAGGGTCCGGGCCCAAGGCCGACGCCGTCAAACGTCGTGCGCGCAAACGCCCGGCAGGGTCCGTGGTTCCGGCCATAACGGTTGCCGAGAACGCGGAAGGCACCGTCCAGGACAACCAGGCGCTGCTGGCCGCCAAAGCAGCCGAAGCACCGGTCGCCCACCGCACGACGCCGGTACGCGCCGTCGTCGAACCTGTCACCCAGGTGCCGGCAGCTTCGGCGCCGCAGACGCCTGCCTCCCAACCGGCCGTTTCCCAGCCCGCCGCCTCACGGGGTGCGGCCATCGGCGGAACCATCAGCGGCTTGGTCAGCAGGGTTCTGGCGAAGCCGCCTGTCCGTAAGTTCGCCCGTGACCTGGGCATTGACCTCGCCGACGTCGTCGCAACCGGACAACGCGGAGAAGTAACCCGCGAGGACCTGGTGAGCTACCAGGCGCAACGCGATGCCGAGCACGATCAGGCCGATTCCTTCTGGGGCACATCGAAGAAACCGCAGGACCAGCGCATAGAACGTGTGGCCGTCAAGGGCGTGCGCAAGGCCACCGCCAAAGCCATGGTGGATTCAGCGTTCTCGGCACCCCACGTGAGCATTTTCGTGGATGTGGATGCCAGCCGAACCATGGAGTTCGTCAAGAGGCTCAAGGTTTCGCGCGACTTTGAAGGCATCAAAGTGTCTCCGCTGCTCATCCTGGCCAAGGCTGTCATCTGGGCCGCGGCGCGCAATCCCAGCGTGAATGCCACGTGGGTGGAGAACGCTGACGGCAAGGGCGGTGCTGAGATCCATGTCAAACACTTCATGAACCTCGGCATCGCTGCTGCGACGCCGCGCGGGCTCATGGTTCCCAACATCAAGGATGCACAGGACCTCTCCCTCAAGGAGCTGGCGCTGGCGCTGAACGAGTTGGCCACCAAGGCGCGTGCGGGAAAGACGCAACCGGCGGAGATGCAGGGCGGAAGCCTGACGGTCACCAACATCGGCGCCCTAGGCATTGATACCGGCACTCCGATCATCAACCCGGGCGAAGTGGCAATCATCGCGTTCGGAACCATCAAGCAGAAGCCATGGGTCCTGGACGGCGAAGTGATTCCGCGCTGGATCACGACGCTTGGCGGTTCCTTCGACCACCGGGTGGTGGACGGCGATCTGTCGGCTCGTTTCATGGCAGATGTCGCCGCCATCCTGGAAGAACCGGCGCTGCTGCTTGACTGAACGGAACAGTGTGCCTGAAACGGCTACCCACACGGCCACGACCACTGGCGGCGAGCCCGACCACGTTCATCCCCAGCTGGTGGCGGGACCGTGGCGGACCGTGGCACGGGTGCTGACGGAGGTCTTCCAACCCCCGGTCGTTGTCCTGGTACTTTTGCTGATCAGTCCAGCGGTGGAGCCCGGCTTCCCCGGGACCATATGGTTTGGCCTGCTCGGGGCTTTCTTCGTGTGTGTCGTGCCGCTGGCCTATGTTCTGGTGATGGTCAAGCTGGGCCGGATCACCGACCACCACGTCAGCGACCGGCGTCAACGACCTGCCCTGCTGCTGATGGCCTTGGTATCGGTCGTTGCGGGCCTGGTAGTGCTCCAGCTCCTGAACGGTCCGGCCAGTGTTTCCGTGATGATCATTTCACTGATCGGCGGCATCGCAGTTTTGGCGGTGGTCAGCGCCTTTTGGAAGATGAGCGGGCACGCCTCAGCCTTGTCGGCCGCGGTGGTTATCGCCGTCCTGATGTTCGGACCAGCGTGGCTGCCGCTTCTCCTGCTGGTACCGGCAGTGGGTTGGTCCCGTTTGGTGTTGCGTGCGCACACGTTGGCGCAGGTCGTTGTGGGTTCTCTGTTTGGTGCCGTTGTTATTGCGGGCCTGTGGTGGCTGTTGCGTGGGTTGATGCTTTAGTCGACCGACTCCCGGGTCACCGCCTTGCCGTTCCTGATGACGGCCAGCGGAGAAGGCCGGTCAACAACCAATTCGGGAATGGACTCTGCAGCGAACTCGAGTCGGTCCGCAGATGCGGTTCCGGTAAATTCCTTGATGGCAGGCGCATTCAACAGCTCCGCCCCGGACGTGGTGGCAATCCGGAAGCACCGCTCCAAGTCGGAGTCCGTTAGAGCCCCTGTCCGGTAACCCAACAGATGCATCCGGTCCACCATGCTGCCCGTGCCAAACGGTGACCACGCATCCCGTACTCCGTCCGACCCGAGCGCAACCCTGACGCCATGGTGCTCCAGGACATCAAGGACAGGCACGGGGTCGGCCCCCAGGGCGCACGTCGCCATCCACATCCCTGCCTCAGCCATCACATCCAAGGTGGCCCCGAGCTCCGGCTGGTTGCTGTCGCTGAGGGCAAAGGCGTGCCCCACCGTGACTCGACCCTGCATGCCCTCCGCCATGGTCCGCTGTGCAATGAGCCGCAGCTGGGCCAAACCTGCAGCTCCTGTGTCGTGCAGGTGGATGTCCACGTCCCTGCTGTGCCTTCCCGCCAGGCCGAAGACAGCATCCAGATGACCGTGGACGTCGCCGTCGAGTGATTCCGGGTCGATTCCGCCTACTACGTCGGCTCCTTCTCCCAGCGAAGCCTCCATGAGTTCCACTGTGCCGGGATTGCTCAGCAAACCGAACTGAGGGAACGCGACGATCTGTACATCCAGGACTGACGATAGCCGCTCCGCTGCAGCCCTGACGCCATGGATGTTCTTCAGGCCAATCTGCGGACCGACGTCAACGTGGGCCCGCATCGCCATTGTCCCGTTGAGGACGGCTTGCTTCATCAAGGCGAAGGCGCGTTCCTCCACGCTGGCCGCGGCAGCAAGCTGTGCTTGCAGATCATTGCGGATCAGGGTCGCCAGATCGTTCGCCGGTTGACGGGATAACCAGCCCGATCCCCAGGTCGTTTTGTCGGGGTGAATGTGTGCGTCGACAAACCCCGGCGTAGTCAGGAGGGGACCGCCGGTGGAACGGGCAGGCGACTCCGATTGAAGAGAAAGTGTGTTCATGGGACTCCTGTCGTTTGAATTCATGATGGTATACCGAAAGCTCCCAAATAAACACGTTGGCAGTCAACACCCGCACAGTTCCGGGCAGGATAGCCGTGGTCGCTCCCATTTTCGCTCGGCCCCGCAAGCTTTGGCATACCAAAACCTGTACAAGTCGAGGCTGGGCGCCTACTCTAATGAACGACATTCATTTATGTGACGCGGATCGCATCGAGGAGAGCGCTATGAACACCAAACCTAAGCCTGCAGCGGGAGGGTCCTCCGGGGGACCGACGCTCAAGCGTGTCCTGGGGCTGCCATCGTTGGTGGCCTTTGGCCTGACGTCCATGGGGATACTGTCGGTCGTGGCGGTTTACGGGGCCGGAACCGAGATCAGCGACGGGCACTTGCCCGCAGCGTACCTCGCGGCGTTGGTTGCCATGTTGTTCACTGCCCATAGTTACGGCCAGATGGCCCGTCACGTCCCCGTCACCGGAGGGGCGTACGCGTACGCTTCGCGGGCGTTTGGCCACCCCGTGGGGTTCTTGGTGGGTTGGGCGATGATGCTTGACTACCTGTTCCTGCCCATGGTGAATTTCCTGCTCTTCGGCCTCTACCTCAACAGCCTTTTGCCCGGCATCCCCCCTCAGCTCGCCGTCCTGCTCTGCCTTCTGGCGGTGGGCGTCTTTAGCGTGATCGGAGTCGGCTGGATCAAGAGGATGAACTTCGTGGTGGTGTCCGCTTCCGTTGCGGTGATCCTGGTCTTCGTTGTCCTGGCGATCCTGAACGCGCCGAAGTTATCGCTGGAAAACGTGGTTCGTCCCCTTAGCCTTGGCGACGGCGGGATAGCGCCGGTTATGGCGGCAGCCGCAATTGTGGCTTTTGCCTTCCTCGGCTTCGATGGCGTGTCCACTTTGTCTGAAGAAGCCCGGAACCCCAAAAGGGATATTCCTCGGGGCATCATCCTCTCCACGCTCTTCGCTGGCCTGGGCTACACCCTGTTTTCCGTGGCCGGCAGCCTTATCGCACCGGAGTGGCGGACGATTCAGAACCTGGATGCCGCGGGGACGGAACTCATGCAGGCTGCCGGCGGAGATGTGCTGATGGTGGTGTTCGTGGTGGTGAATCTCGGCGGCCTGGTCCTGTGTGGAACTGCGGCCCAGATGAGCGTCAGCAGGGTCATCTATGCCATGGGAAGGGACGGGATCCTGCCCTCCGTCCTTGCCCGGCTCCAGCCGCGTTTCCGCACTCCGTATGTTGCTGCTTTGGCGGTTTCGGCCGTCTCGCTGGTTGCCCTCTTCATCACGTTGGAGCAGGCCGTCTTCATGATCAACTTCGGGGCGCTGATTGCTTTCGCAGTGGTGAACCTGGCAACCATCAAGGTGCTGTTCTTTGACCTGCGGAAGCGGGGAGGCGTGGGGATCCTGCGGAATTTGGTGCTGCCGCTGCTGGGGTTCGCCTCCATTGCCTGGCTGTGGACATCGCTTGCCTGGTTCACATATCTGCTGGGCGCGGCCTGGCTTGCCGTGGGAGTGGTTGTGCTGGTGCTTCGCCGCAGCAAGGCCGGGAATCAGCTGGCGCTGGACTTCGACGACGCCGTCACCAGTCACGCCGTCACGAGCCACGCCGCCCCCGGCGGCGACGCGACTCCCGGCAGCGACGAAACAGGCGGCAGCACGCCGTCGCAGTCGGCCGAGGGCGCGGGAATCCGCTAGAAGGCCGGGTAGTTGACCAGCAGGGCCTGGAGTTCCGTAGTGGACATGTGGTTCGCCATTTCCACGCTGATGCCCATGGCGACGGCGGCGACGGTGAGCATAGCCACGCATGCCACAGACAGGAAGCGCCAGTCCTTGCGGAAAACGCTGCGAATGGTCTCCGGCATTTCCAGGCTCGGGGAGATCATGTTGGGCGCGCTGTCCCAGGAGCCGTCGTCCAGCATCGCGATGATGCGGTCGTTGGCGCGGTCGAAGCGCATTGTGCTGATGTTGTTGCCGTGGCGGGCAAGCAGGATGTCATGTCCCACGCGTTGGCGCGGCTGCAAGGTAAGCAAGAAAAATCCCCTGAAAATCGAGAAGTGAAGGTGGCACGCGCCATTGGGGGCATCTCGATTTTATAACGGTTCAGTCAGCAGCCAGGCCGAAAAGACGCCAAACGCCGGGTGAGGCTCCCCACCCGGCGGCGTGATCCAGCTCGCTTACGGCTGGTCAGTCTTGGCGATGTAGACATCGCAGGGCGCCGTGTGGGCGACAGTGTTGGCGACGCTGCCCAGCACCCGGCCCAAGCCCTGCATGCGACGGTTTCCGACGACGATCAGCCGGGCGTCCTGCATCTCGGCTTCCTTGACGAGTGCCTCGCCCGGCTTGCCGCGCGCGGCTGAATAGGTCACTTCAAGGCGTTCGTCCTTGAGCCGCTCTGCTACGTCGCGGGCTACAGCCTCAGCTTCGGCGGCGTCGGAAACGATCCACCTGTCGGTGCCGATCTCCACAACTTCTGTCCGGTTGCTGTCGAAGGCGCTCACGACGCGCAGGCTCGCCCCCAAGCCGATGGCCAATTGCTGGGCTGCCTGGGCCGCCCTCATTGCCGTTTCGCTGCCGTCTACTCCTACAATCACAACTCCGGTCATTGTGCTGCTCCTTCAGTGGTGGCTTCGATGGCTTCCGCCAGGACGGGGGCCAGGCGGCGGACGCCTTCGGCTATCGTATCCGGGGGCACGGCACTAAAGGCGAGCCGAAGCTTGTTGGAGGGTCCGTCGGCGGGTGAGAAGGCTGCGCCGGGGATGAAGACAACGCCGGCGTCGATCGCTTTGCCCAGCAGTGGGTAGGTGTCCACGCCTTCGGGCAGGGTGACCCAAACGAAGAACCCGCCGTCGGGCCGCGTCCATGAGAGTCCGGACGGCATGTAGGTGTCCAGCGCCGACAGCAGGGCCTCGCAGCGTTCTGCGTACAACGACCGGTACGTGTCGATTTGGCCTTTCCAGTCGTAGTCCCGGAGGTAGGCCGAGACGAGCATCTGGTTCAACGGCGGTGGGCAGAGTGTTACAGCCTCGGAGGCAAGGTAGAAGCGGCGTTGGAGGTGCGCGGGTACCAGCGCCCAACCGATACGCAGGCCCGGGGCGAAGATCTTGGAGAATGAGCCCAAATAGATGACGTCGTCGGGGTTGGATGCACGCATCGGCGCAATCGGATGGCCGTCGAACCGCAGCAGTCCATAGGGGTTGTCCTCAAGAACGATAATATTCGAACTGCGGCATATATCGACGATGCGCTGCCTGCGTGCTTCCGCCAGCGTGATCCCGGAGGGATTGTTGAAGTTGGGGATCGTGTAGAGGAACTTGATGTTCTTGCCCTCTGCCTGGAGCGCCGCGATCCTGGCCTCCAGAAGCTCCGGCACCAGGCCGTCGTCGTCCATTTCGATCGGTTCCACCTGCACCTGGTACGCCTCGAACGTGTTCAGCGCGCCAACGTAGGTGGGGTTCTCAACCAGGACGACATCGCAGGGGTTGCAGAAGACCTTGGTGGCGACGTCCTGTGCGGACTGGGAGCCCGCGGTGATTACCACATTCTCGGGTAGTGCATCAGTGATGCCTTCAGCTGCCATGATCTCGCAGATTTGCGCGCGCAGTTCCTCGGTACCCTGGCCGCCACCGTACTGCAGGGCGGTCATGCCTTCTTCTGCGATGATGCGGGCTGCGGTCTGTCCAAGCTGCTCCAAGGGCAGCGACTGCAGGTACGGGTTGCCGCCTGCTAGGGACACAAGCCCGGGCCTCATCGATATGTCGAAGACATCGCGGACTGCGGACTGCTTAATGTTGGCGGCCCGCGCGGAGAACAGTTCCTCGTGCGGGTGGGCGGCCGTGGCGGCCCGCTCAATGGCGTCGATGGCTTCAGCGGGCAGTGTTGCGCCGGCATCCAATGTTTCGTGGGTCACAGTGAAAGGATACTCCTCGAGGTTGCTAATTAGGCAACATTTGTTTCGCTTACCATCCATTTTGACGGTCGCGCTTTACGCCGCGGACGCGAGGGGCTGGAATGTAGTTATGACAGCACATCGGGCATCCGTGACTAAGGCCGAACACTTCCACAAGCTCCACGACGCAGGCCGTGCGCCCTTGGTGTTGGTGAATGTGTGGGACGCGGCTTCCGCCCGCGTGGTCCAGGAAGCCGGTGCCGCGGCCATTGCTACCTCAAGCTCGGCAGTCTCCTGGAGTTTGGGATATCGGGACGGCGACCACGTGCCGTGGGGGCTGGCGATGGCAGCCCTCGGCCGCGTGGTTGCAGCCACCACGCTGCCCGTGACGGCGGATATAGAGACAGGCTATGGACGTACCGATGACGAGCTCCGGGCAACGGTCCACGCTGTTTTGGATGCCGGTGCCGTGGGCATCAATATCGAAGACTCCGGTGACGAGCCCCTGACCGATATCAACGAGCAGTCCCGCCGCATCGCCTTGATCCGCGCAACGGCGGACGACCGCGCCATCCCTTTGTTCATCAATGCCCGCACTGACACTTACCTTTCGGGGCGTTTCAACGAGGCCGCCTACGAGGAAACCCTGCGCCGCGCCGAGACCTACCTGACCGCCGGGGCGGACGGAATTTTCGTCCCCGGCGTCGTGGATCTGCACGTCCTCCACCAGCTGTCCAGCCGGATTCCGGCGCCACTCAACGCGCTGGCAGGGGTTGGGGCGCCGTCGCCTTTGGAATTGCACGACGCCGGCGTCCGCCGCGTCAGTATTGGCGGTAACACCGCCAAGGCTGCGTACGCCAAGGTGGCCAGGGTCGCCACGGAAATTCTGGGCGACGGAAACTGGGCCGGCCTGGCAGGGACGCGCAGCCACGAGCAAATGGACGCGTTGTTCGCGGAGGGCCCCAAGTACAGCCTGTAATTCCGGTATGGCAGTTGGGGCACGACGGCGGCCCCTGGCTTTAATGTCGGTCCTCGCCGGTAGCTTTGGTTCCGTAGAGGACGAGGGGAGGGTCCATGGCGCGACGCAGCGTGCAGTTCTGGCGGATCGAGCAACTTAATGGTGACGAGCTCAACCGGCCGTTTCCCGCCCGGCGGGTTGCCGAGGTCTTGAAGAATGCCCAGGATGCCGGGACGGACAGGCACTTCACCAGCGTGGATGGCACGGTGTTGCTTGCCCAGACGGCGTCGATGGCACCCCATCCCGTCATGCTCCTGGACCGGGTCCGCGACACCAACCTGCCAAGCGTGGGTGACTTCCTGGGGCGCCGCAAACCGCTTCCCCTGGCACCTGGCGACCACCTTTTGGAGACCACATATTTCGCATTCCTCAAACGGAATGTCGTCGCGGTCCTGACCAGTGGCAACGGTCCAAGGGCGTCCCGAATGGCCGAGTACCTGGAGGGCATGCTGGGGCTGGAACCCGGCCTTGTTCCGGTGGTCAGGGAGGATATCGAGGAAATCCTTGCCCGGCTGGAGGTGAGCCGGTTCGAGTTCGCGCTTCCCGCTGAGCGGTTGTCCGGAAGGCTCATGGAAGGTGAATGGGCTGACGTGCTGGACAGTGCCTCGCGCCTCATGAATGAGGGCACGTTCCGGATTTCCCTGAGCGTTGGCAGGTCAGGCAAGGCCGAGGACAAGCAGAGGATACGCGACCGCATTCAGCAACTGATCGACCTCTTCCGCAGGGCTGGATCAGTGGAGCACTTCGATTATGTGGTGGCTGAGGGCAAGGATTCGCTGACAGGAGACCGGGAAGTGGTGGACCTCTTGAAGGAAAGGTTCATCTCGCATGTCGAGGTGGACCGGGATGTCTTCAACGATCCCCAAAAATCGGTGGCGGAAGCCATTGCCATCCTCAACAAGCAGGCACGGGACAACGAGCCCTTCTTCGCGAGGACGTTGCCTGACCTCAAAGGGCCGCCAGATGCGGGCATCGTGCCTGACCTTGTCAGTGGGGGCATGTCCGCGATGCGCGCTGCCCTCGCCGACGCCGAAAGCCCGGACGTCGAAAGCCCGGACGTCGAGGAAGAGGCGGGCGGTGCCGGCCATGAGCTTGTTCGGGGTTGAGGTGGAGTCATCCGGCCCTCGACGAACCGCTTGGCGATGGTTTCTCTTGCATCCCATGGCGGACTATCTCTGGGCGGCCGTGGCGGTGTCACTGTGGTTGGGCGTAGCCCTGATCGCGGCTCACCCGCTGATGCTGGAAGATGTCGACGCCGGTGCGCGCCGGGCGCTGTTCCAAACCCTGGCCACCTTGGCGGGTGCGACGGCGGGCCTGACGCTCACCAGTGTTTCCATGCTGATCAACGTACTCGGCAAGAAGTCCGCCCCGGGGCAACGGGAGCTGCCCCTCGAGAGGCTCTCACCCCTTCATCGTCGCCAGATTGGCGAAGTGTTCCTTTTTGCCATTCCCGGACTGGGCCTGTTGGTGGTTGGTGCGCTGGTCACCGTCGTCCTTGAGGGTGATGGGCCCACCGGGCTGTGGATTCCGGAAGCGGTGGTGTTCGTCCTGGCGTTTGCCTCGGTCCTGGCCCTTCTGCGGGTGGCATGGGCACTCCGCCGGGTGTTGGCAATCGCCACTGCTTAGCGGGCCCACCTAGTCGGCCCGCGAATCCGTCGCCAGCCCGCGAATCCGTCGCCGGGCAGCGACGTGATAGCGGTCCAGGAACGGCTCAGCGCAGATTCTGGCTAGCGCACGCTCAGCGCCTCCGTGAGTGTCCTGCCGTTCACATAGATCTCAGCCCGCGAAGCCCCGCTGGCCGCGACGGCGGTGTGTGTCAGCTGCGCCTGGATGCGGGGTACGTCGCAGACACCTCCGGGACGCAGCGATCCGCTGAGGTTCACTACGACGGTTGAGCCGCTCATATAGCCGGACAGGAAATGCAGCGATGAGCCAGCGAGTGCGTCGTACAAGGTTGCGTCACCGTCCACAGGCAGGCCCCCTTCAAGCAGCCGTCCCAGCGTCACGGACAGCGGGTCGCCGGGGGTGGTTGCTCCACGCACCGGAACCAGGCTGTCGTTGCAGCCGAACCGCACGCCGCGGGCGCCGCCGTCGTTTATTGCAACGTAGTAGACCGCGGGACCCGCAGCGTCGACGTCGTCCGGCACCCGGGCGGCGCGGTTCGAGGGGAGGGGGACCGGCAGCGGTGTGGCTGGGTCGGTCGAAGGCGCGACGGCGGAGCCCGGTCCGGTCGCGGCCGCCGCGGGAGTGCTGACGGCGGGAGTGGGTGACGGGGGAGTGGCGGTGACCGGGCGGGCCGGAGCTAGCGAGGCTGATGGGATGGCAACTGACGGCATGGCGGGCACCGACGAAAATGACGGGCCCGGCGAGGCAGGGGCCACAGGACTGGCTGGCCGGGGAGGCGGCGTCACGGAAACTGTGGGCAGCGGCTCGGCGCTTTGCCGAGGGAGGGTGCCGGGACCCGTCGTGCAGCCAGCCACCCACAGGGCCAACGCCACGCAGGCAGCCGCGATCGTCGTCGTACCTTTGAGTCCCCGTCCGGCATGCATGACAGCCCCGCGCTCCTGTCCGTCCACCTGTACGTCCAACGTTAGGGCCGCAGGCCACAACGCAACATGCCGTTACGGTGACGGTTCGGACAAGAGTTGATCACGCCTGCCGGGTCATGGGCGGGTGGCCAGGTACGCAAATGCCCCCGTGGCGCAAGCTGCGGCACGGGGGCATTGAAAGCGGAAAGACTAGGCGGCTGCTTCTTCGTCTTGGGCAGCTGTCAGGGGCTCGAAGATGCCCTTGATCTGCTCAACGATCTCGGCGTCGTCCTTGGGGTGGAGTTCGGCGAAGCGGATCATGGAACCCGGCACGGCGAGCTTGACGTCCTCGAGGACCTTGGCGCCGGCGATGCCGACAGCCTTGCGGGCCTCGTCCTGCGCCCACACGCCACCGTACTGGCCAAAAGCGGTTCCGACGACGGCGGTCGGCTTGCCGGAGAGGGCACCGGCGCCGAACGGGCGGGACAGCCAGTCAATGGCGTTCTTCAGGGAAGCGGGAACGGTGCCGTTGTGCTCGGGGGTGACCAGCAGGATGGTGTCGGCGTCGGCTGCTGCTGCGCGCAGGGCGGCGGCCTCGGCCGGGACCTGGCCTTCGACGTCGATGTCTTCGTTGTAGAAGGGGATGTTGCCCAGGGAGTCGTGGATCTGGACGTCCACGTTCTCCGGTGCGTTCAGCTGGATGGCCTCCGCGAGCTTCTTGTTGTGGGAATCGGCGCGGAGGCTGCCGACGAGGGTAAGTACGGTGCTCTTGGACATGGTGTCTCCTTTGGGAAGCGATGTAAGCGTTGGTGCCTTCATCGATACTAAACGGACCGCAGTCCGCTTTCTATTCCCGGGTCTAGAATGTTTCTTGTGAGCTTCGTCCCCCTGCAGCCGGACCTGCCTCTCGGTTCGCCGCATGAGCGCAGCGATGCCGCGCGGAACCGTGAGCGGCTTCTCTGTGCTGCACGCGAGTTGGTGGACGAGTTCGGGGCTGAGGCATTAACCATGGATGCCCTGGCGTGCAAGGCGAAGGTTGGCAAAGGGACGGTCTTCCGCCGCTTCGGCAGTCGTGCGGGCCTCATGATGACCCTGCTGAGCGATGCGGAGTCCGACTTCCAGCGGGCCTTCATGTTCGGGCCGCCCCCTTTGGGCCCTGGCGCCTCGCCAGCGGAGCGACTGACGGCATTCGGTGAGGGCCGCATCTACTTCGTTCTCGAAAACGGCGAACTGCTGAAAGCGGCTGGTGCTGCCACCCGGAACAGGTTCGACGTCCCCGCGACGAAGCTCTCGCATCGGCATATGGAGGTCCTGCTGCGCGAAGCCGGTATCGCCGACCCCTGGGTCATGGCCATGTCCCTGACCTACGCCTTGGATCCTGAGCGGATTGTCGACGACGTACGGGTGCGTGGCATTTCCCCCAAGCGGCTCACCGATTCGTGGCGCGATGTCGTGGCCCGCTTGATGCGACCTGCCTAAGCGCCCCGCCTAAGCGCCCTGCCTTGTAGCCGGCATCGCGGCGCCGCAAAGAAACACTAACGGTCCAATTCGTGACGCAGCCTGTACATAACAATCTGGCAGCAGGCGGGAAACTGGCCCCGCCGAAGCAAAACGTGAAGCAGTTATTGTGGTAGTTTCCTCTTGAATGTGACGCATGCCATACATGGCTGGTGATCACTGAAGGGGTGTGGGGGCTCAACAAACCACTACGCCAATTCGTAGCTGACGCCGGCCACAGCCGGGAACCGCGGAAGGACGAGCTTTGAGTTTTGCCACGATTCGGGGCAGCAACCCGACATGCTGAAATATCTGATGAAGCGGTCGGGAATCTACCTGATCATGATCTTCCTGACCACAAGCGCCGGCTACTTCCTGGCCGTCTCGTCGCTCAAACCGGCGGTCCTTGAGCAGGAAAAGATTCCGCGGCCCACCCCCGAACAGGTGGCAGCATCCTTCAGGGGCCTCGGCCTTGACCCCGACAAGAATGCGTGGGAACGCTACGTCGAATGGCTTGGCGGCATCGTCACCAAGTGGGACTGGGGACGCAGCCCGAACGGCGCATATGTCAACGCCGAATTCGCGGATCGCGTGCTGGTTTCCACCCGGCTCTTCATTGCCTCGATCATCCTGACGCTGATCATCGGCGTCGCACTTGGCGTCTACTCCGCAGCACGCCAGTACAAGTTCCAGGACCGCGTCATCACGTCCTACAGCTACCTGGTCCACATTCTTCCGGCGCCCATCGCCTACTTCCTGGTCCAGCTTGGTGCCATCAGCATCAACGAAACCGTTGGGCAGCGCATCTTCTTCGTGACGGGAATTTCGACGCCGGGAATCGACCCCGGTTGGCCCGCTTTCGTTGACCTTGTGGCCCACTACGCCGTGCCCACCTTCGCGATGACCATCTTCGGTTGGGCCGGCTACCAGATCGCCCAGCGGCAATACCTGCTGGACAACGTCAACGCCGACTTCGTCCGCACCGCCCGCGCCAAAGGCCTCACCCGTAACCAGGCCATCACCCGCCACGCCCTGCGTGTCTCCTTCATTCCCGTGGCGCAGAGCATCGCGTTCACCATCCCGGCGATCTTCACCGGAGGCTTCTTCGCCGAAGCCATCTTCGCCTGGCCCGGCATTGGTTTATGGAGCATCCAGTCGATCGGTCTGCAGGACGTGAACGTAGCCACAGCCACGTTGGCTTACGGCTCGGTGATCTTCGCGATCGGGGCTATCCTGGCCGACTTCGCCACAACGCTGGTTGATCCACGAGTGAGGGTCCAGTAATGACGAACATCATCGATCCCATCGCGGAAATCGACGAGTCCCGGGTTGCCGACCAGGACGTCGTCATTGGGAAATCCCGCATCATCTTCCGCCGGTTCATGCGGAACCGGACCGCCGTCGCAGGTTTGTTCATCTTCCTGGCACTGTTCCTGTTTTCCATTTTTGGCGGGTTCCTGACCCCGTGGGACAAGGAAACCCTGGATCCGTTCAACATCGGGATGCCGCCGTCCCCGGACCACCTGCTCGGCACGACGCAGGCCGGCATCGACCTCATGGCGCTGATCGTTGATGGCACCAGGACCTCCATCCTCATTGGCCTGATTGTTGGCGGCCTTTCCGTCCTGATCTCCGCCGTGTACGGATGCACCATGGCGTTCTTCGGCGGCAAGGTCGATGCCACCATGCTGTTCATCCTGGAAGCGCTCATCATGATGCCCGCCATCCTGGTGGTTGCCGTGGCGACCAGTGGCAGCGGAGGACTCAAGAACCTCCCCAGCTGGCTCCTGCTGGTCATCGTCCTGCTCTTCTTCAGCTGGATGGGCACAGCCCGCCTGGTGCGCTCGCTGTCCATGTCGCTCATGCAACGCGACTACGTCAAGGCCGCCAAGTACATGGGCGTCCCCTCCCGCCGCATCGTGTGGCGCCACCTGGTTCCGAACATCGGCTCGCTGCTGGTGCTCGACTTCACCCGCGGCATCACGGGTGCGATCCTGGCCGAAGTGGCGTTTTCGTTCATCGGTATCGGCATCAAGCTTCCTGACGTCAGCCTCGGTGTCCTGATCGGCCAGGCCACGGGCCAGGTCTCGTCGTTCCCCTGGATGTTCTGGGTTCCGTTGACCGTCATGTTCCTGCTGACAGGCTCGCTGGCCATGATGAACGACGGACTCCGTGACGCTTTCGATCCCAGCTCCAGTTCCGTCGGCCGGGCGAAGCGGACCAAGCCCCAGACTGCGAAGAAGATCACCAAATGAGCACCAACACCACTCCCGCCGAACGCCTCCGCGATGCCGGACTGTACGCTCCGGGTGACGCCGTCCTCAGCGTCCGCGACCTCAACGTCCGCTTCAACTCGGAGAACGGGGTGGTCCACGCGGTCCGCGGCGTGGACTTCGACCTCATGCCCGGCAAAACCCTGGGCATCGTGGGTGAGTCCGGCTCCGGCAAGTCCGTCACGTCCATGGCCATCATGGGGCTCCTCCCCGAGACCGCGGACATCACCGGTTCCGTCCGGTACAAGGGCAAGGAACTGCTGGGCCTGAGCGATAAGGCCATGTGCAAGCACCGCGGCAGCGACATCGCCATGGTCTTCCAGGACCCGCTGTCCTCGCTGACGCCCGTCTACACGGTGGGCCACCAGATCATCGAGGCGCTCACGGTCCACAACCCCACCATGACCAAGCAGGCAAAAGAAGCCCGCGCCGTCGACCTCTTGCGGATGGTGGGCATCCCCAGCCCGAAGGACCGGCTAAAGGCGTTCCCGCACGAGTTTTCCGGCGGCATGCGCCAGCGCGTCATGATTGCCATCGCGATTGCCAACGACCCCCGCGTCCTCATCGCCGATGAACCCACGACGGCGTTGGACGTCACCATCCAGGCGCAGGTGCTCGAAGTCCTGCACACCGCGCAAGAGGAAACCGGCGCCGCCGTCGTCATGATCACGCACGACCTCGGCGTCGTAGCGGGCATGGCCGACGACATCATGGTGATGTACGCGGGCAAGCCCGTGGAAACCGGCACCGTGGAGGACATCTACTACAACCCGCGAATGCCCTACACGCTGGGCCTGCTGGGAGCCGTGCCACGCGTGGACTCCTCGGACAAGCAATCGCTGGTGCCCATCGAAGGGACGCCGCCCAACCTGGCGCAGCCCGTCATCGGATGCTCTTTCGCGGCCCGCTGCCCGATGGTCAGCGACGCCTGCCTGCACGGCGAACCGGAGCTGCTCGCGGTACCGGGTGTGCAGGGGCAGACACTTGGACACAAGGCAGCCTGCATCAAGGCCGATGAACTTTCCGGCGACGCCGATGCGCACAAGATCTTCCAGGCACCGCCCAAGCCCGTTTCAAAGTTCGACGGCGTAGCGCGCCTTGAGCGCGCAAAGGTCCTGGAACTCAAGGACGTGAAGAAGCACTTCCCGCTGCTCAAGGGTGCACTCATCAAGAAGCGCATTGGCACGGTCAAGGCCGTTGACGGGCTGAGCTTCGACATCCGCGAGGGCGAGTGCGTCTCGATCGTGGGCGAGTCCGGCTGCGGTAAGACCACCACTTTGCTTGAAATCATGGAGTTCCACCCGGACCAGATGGGCGAGGTGGTCATTGGAGGCGTGAGCAACAAGGCGGCCACAGACCGCAAGACCACCATGGCGATGCGCAAGGAAATGCAGATGGTGTTCCAGGACCCCACGGGTGCCCTGGATCCGCGCTTCACGGTGTATGAAGTCCTGGCCGAGCCCCTGGAAAACCTGGGGATGCCCAAGGCCGCCATCAGGAAACGCATCATGGAGCTCATGAAGCTGGTTGGCCTGCAGCCGGACCACGTGAACCGCTTCCCCAACCAGTTCTCCGGTGGTCAACGGCAGCGCATCGGCATTGCCAGGGCGCTCGCGGTCAATCCCAAGCTGGTGGTCCTGGACGAGCCGGTCTCTGCTTTGGACGTTTCAGTGCAGGCTGGCGTGATCAACCTGCTGGACAAGCTCCGTGCCGAACTGGGCCTGAGCTACCTCATGGTGGCCCACGACCTTTCTGTGGTCCGGCACATCTCGGACCGCGTGGCCGTCATGTACCTGGGCAAGATCGTGGAGACCGGGGACGTGGACGATGTCTTCGACAACCCGCGCCACCCCTACACCCGGGCCCTGCTCTCCGCTATCCCTGTTCCGGACCCGAACCTGGAACGTACCCGCGAGCGCATCATCCTGCAAGGCGACCTGCCCAGTCCGCTTGACGCACCCAAGGGATGTAACTTCGCTACACGTTGCCCGGTGTTCGCCGCGCTTCCCGCAGGGAAGCAGGAGAAGTGCCTTACTCTGGAGCCGCCACTGGCTTCTGAAGGTGCACAGGACTTCGCATGCTTCTACCCGGACGGAGAATTAGATGCCGACATGCTGGTGGTGCATGCCTGACAACACATGACGCATTGACATATATCCCTGGTCTCAACTCGCAAAAATATTCCAAGTCGTAAACATGAAGGGCAAACCATGAAGAAGTACACGACGATCGGTGGCGTAGCACTCGCAGCAGCGCTCATGCTCACCGCTTGCGGCGGGGGAACGCCGTCGGGTCCTGCCTCCCAGAAGGCAGAAGAAAGTGGCGGTGACATCAGCAAGCTGATCAGCGTCAACGCCAAGGAAACGAAGGACCTGGACCAGGGCGGCACGGTCACCCTGGCGACAGGCAGCATCGGCCCAGACTTCAATAACAACTCCAATGTGGGCAACAGCGCAGACACGTCGGCCCTGCTGACTCCGGTCAATCCGGTAGGCATGAGCAGCGGCGGAATCGGTGGTTGTTGGAAGCTGGACTTTGACGGCAAGGCTTCGCCCAACAAGGACTTCTGCGAGGACGTCAAGAGCGAAGTCAAGGACGGCAAGCAGACCATCACCATCAAGGTTAATGACAAGGCAACCTGGAACGACGGTACGCCGATCGACGTCAAGACCTTCCAGAACACCTGGAACATGCTCAAAGGCGAGGACAAGTCCATCGACATCGTCACCGCCGGCGCTTACGCCTTCGTTGATTCCGTCAAGGCTGGTGCCAACGACAAGGAAGTCATCGTCACCACCACTCAGCCCGTCTACCCCCTGGAAAGCCTGTTCTTCGGCCTGATCCACCCCGCGATCAACACCGCCGACATCTTCAACAAGGGCTTCGCCGGCGAGATGCACCCGGAGTGGATGGCCGGTCCGTTCAAGGTGGAGAAGTACGACTCGACGGCGAAGACCGTCACCATGGTTCCCAATGACAAGTGGTGGGGCCAGAAGCCGGTCCTGGACAGGATCATCTGGCGCCAGATGGAACCGAGTGCAACCATCGCGGCGTTCAAGAACGGCGAAATCGACGCAACCAGCGGCCGTACCCTGGGCCGCTACAAGCAGCTCGAAGGCACCAAGGACTCCGACGTCCGCCGCGGCCAGCGCCTCTTCGCCGGCGGCTTGAACCTCAACGCCAAGAAGCCCGCGCTGACTGACGTGGCCGTGCGCAAGGCGATCTTCACCGCCGTCGACCGCAAAGCCATCCGCGACGTCCGTTTCAACGGCTTGAACTGGTCGGAAGAGAGCTCGGGCTCCATGATGCTCATGCCGTTCTCCCAGTACTACCAGGACAACTACCCGGTGAAGGACACCGGCGCCGACGCCGCCAAGAAGGTCCTGACCGATGCCGGCTACACGGCCAACGACAAGGGCATCATGGCGAAGGATGGTGTTCCTGTTGCTTTCAAGATCACCAACTTCGGCGATGACCCCACTACCGCTGCCACTTCACAAACCCTGCAGAAGCAGCTCCAGGCTGCCGGCATGGACGTGACCATTGACCAGCGCGGCGACGCCGACTTCGGCAAGGTCATTGGTACCCGCGACTTCGATGTCACCATTTCCGGGTACACCGTTGGTTCGGATGCCACTGATGGTGTGAAGCAGTTCTACGATTCCTCCACGAACGAGAACGGTCTGGGCGACGCCGAGCTGGATGCTGAAATCAAGCGCCTGGCCTCCATTGCCGACGACAAAGAGCGCAACAAGGCAGCCATGGACGTGGAAAAGAAGCACATGGAGAAGTACTTCTCCATGGGTACGGTGCTGAATGGCCCGGAGATCCAGTTCGTGCACAAGGGCCTGGCCAACTACGGCCCGGCCCTGTTCAAGAGCAACTCCAACGTTCCGGACTGGACCACCATCGGTTGGGAAAAGGGCACCAAGAAGTAGCCCGCCCGCTGTAGTTTCCTGAAGGCCGGGAACCACGCCCAACCTGTTGATCGGTTTATCCGGTTCGATCGGTTCGGGGTTGGTTCCCGGCCTTCGCCATACCCCGATCCCTCTCTCACATCCCTCCCGTTTGGACCGATCCCTCTCTCACATCCCTCCCCCTTGGGCCGATCCCTCTCTCACCCGGTGAGAGAGGGATCGCGGGAAGGGGCTGTTTCGTGAGCGAGGGTCGGTAGCCTAGGGGCATGACTTCCACGCCTATCCGCACAGCCGTTGCCGGTTTCGGGCTCTCCGGCAGTGTTTTCCATGCTCCGTTCATCGCCGCCAACCCCGCGTATGAGCTCGCCGTCATTGCAACATCGGACGCGGCACGCCAAGCCAAAGCGAAGGACCGGTACCCGCAGGCAAAGATCGTCGACACTCCCGATGGCGTCCTGGCCCTCGCGGACCACCTGGATCTCCTCGTCATTGGCACACCTCCCGCAACCCACTACCCGCTCGCGAAAGCGGCGCTGGAAGCCGGTCTGGACGTCGCCGTGGATAAACCGTTCGTGGTCCACAGCAACCAAGGCGAGGAACTGATCCGGCTCGCGGCGAAGCTGGGTCGCGTGCTCACTGTCTATCAAAACCGGCGCTGGGACGCCGACGCCCTTACCGTGCAGAAACTGCTCGACGCCGGCACGCTGGGGACGGTGACCCGTTTCGAAGCGGGGATGGAGCGGTGGGCGCCGGCGATCGCGAAGGAATGGAAAGCCAGTGCCACGGCGGAGGACGGGGGCGGGGTGCTGTTCGACCTCGGCACCCATGTGCTGGACCTGGCTTTACGGTTCTTCGGGCCGGCGGAAGTGACTCACGCGGAGATCCGGGCCCGCCGCCCCCAGGAGAGCGCCGACGACGACGTATTCCTGGTCCTCGACCACAGATCGGGAGTGGTCAGCCACGTGACCATAAACCTCAACAGCCAGCTTCCCGGTCCACGCTTCCGGATTCTGGGTACCCGCGGCGGTTTCGTGAAGTTCGGGGCGGACCCGCAGGAACCCTACTTGTCCGAAGGCGGGCTGCCCACCGACCCGGAGTACGGCGTCGAGCCCGCGCAAAACCATGGGACCTTGGCGGTAGACGGCGAGCGCACCACGGTCCCCACCGAACGTGGAGCGTATCCGGAGTTCTACCGGTTGCTGGCGGACAAGATCGACGACGGCGGTACGGCGTCGTCGCGCCCGTTGCCTGTTGATCCGGCTGATTCGGTGGCCGTGCTCAAGCTGATTGAGCAGGCCCGGGGGCTGGTGTGATGTCGGCGCTCGCAACCACCGAGTAGATCGCTTTCAGGTCCGCATTGCCCTCGCGCGGCTGGCAGCTTCCGGTCAGCTGGACGACATCCGCCGCAGCGTTCTGGTCAACCACGGTGACCGCGGTGAACTGCGCCAGGGATCCAGCCTGGGGGTGGGTGTAACGGGCTTCCCGCACGTGCCAATCCCGGCCGTTGATGGTCACCGGCTCGGTACCCAGAAGGACAGCCTCGGGCAAGGATCCCAGGAACTGGTCTACCGATGCGGCAATGTCCTGCAGCCCGTACCCCGTGCGGCGGCGCGAGACGGAGATGACGACGTTCGCGGTGTAATTTCCTTCCATGGCCGGTGCCATCAACGCTCCCACCGCTTCGGGCACAACGTGCTGGGTCCAACCGGCCGGTGGGTTGAGTTTGATGGTGGGGTACGCGGGGAATGCTTCGGACGGGAAAACCTGCTGCGATGTCACGGGGAGCCCTTTCGGAGCCTAGTTGTTGACGAAGTCGATGAAACCGGTGACGGAGTCCATGAACCCTTTGGGGCTGAGCGTGATCTGGCCGCCTGCGCCCAGGCCCAGCTCTGCGGTGATCTTGGCACCTGCGCCGAGCGTAAGCCCGTCCTCGTCCAAGGAGACGGTGTAGTAGTGACTCTCACCTGCGCCCGCAGCAACTGTGCCGTTGAGCGTTATCTTCTGCCCCAGCACTTCCACGTATTGGCTCCCGGTCAGTTCAGCACCCGCGCCGGCGCTGAACGCGCTGCCTGTGACGTCCTTGTTCTTGACGCTGACTTCGCCTTCACCTGCGCTGGCCCATGCCCCGGCCCGCAGCTCTCCGCCTTGGCCCACACTGAACAGGCCTCCGGCAAACTCGGTCTCATTGTCCGTGGTGATCTTTTGGCCGGCGAACCCCTCACCGCCGCCGGAAAAGAGGAAGGGGCTGCTTGCGTTGGCATGGGCGCTGGCCTCTACCCCGGTCATGGCCCGGGTTGTGGAGGTGTTGGTAATCCAACCGTCAAAGAACTCAGAGCGAACCGTGGTGGTGTTCTCGGCCCCTGCAAACGCTTCACCGTTGGCGCTGGCGTGGGGGAGTCCGAGCCCGAACGGCACGCTGGCCTCAAACTCGCCGTTGGCGCGGGCTCCCACGAACGTTTCGTTGGTGACAGTGGTGTCCATGGGCCCGTATCCGCCCTTGGCCGCCCACGTCATCTGCCCGCCGGTGGATGCTTCGCCGGAGCCGCCCACTGTGATCCCGCCCGGTCCCATGGAGCCATGCGTTTCACCCGTTGCCTGGCTGTCGAAAGAACCCTCACCTTCAACTGTGACGGGGCCGTAGGTTGTTGGATCAAACGTGAAACCCAGTGTCCCTGAGCCGCTCCTGCCCTTTCCATCACCCAGCCCACGCCCCGGCCCGCCCAGGGAGGCTTGCTCCTGCTGTTCGGCATTGAGTTTCAAGGCCCGGGCGTTCTCCTTGAGGCATGCTGCTGCGGCGCCCAGCCGGCCCTGGAGATCACTGTGCCAGGCACTGCGGAAGCGGTCGGCGTCGTTGCCCCGCCAGTAGTTGCCTTGCTGGATCAATGCGTTGAGCTGCTGCCGCAGGCCACTGATCTTTTGTGCCTCAGAGTCCATTACTGCCGAAAGCCGCCGGAGATCTCCGACGTCGGCGCCCACCAATCCCTGTGCCATTACCAAACCAGTCCCATCACGTATCCCCTGAACGTAGCGACATTTGAAAACCTGCAGGCCAGTTTGGCGCCAGGCGTCTCCCGAGCATAACCAGTGCCAGGCAGGGCTGCCATGGGGAGAACTGCCGGTGTGAATAAAGCCCGCCAAAAAAACTTTCAGCAGGTGCGTAACCTCGTCGCGGTCCCCAGCGATGTAGGGGGTGTACGGGTCATGCCCGTGCATTGATCATCCGGCAGCGACCCAACAGCTGCCGGGGCAATCCCAAGTTTTTCGGAGGGTTTTATGTCCTTGTTCACTGTCCTTGCCACCAGCAAAGTCGCCGCGGGCGTCCTGGCCGCCGGAGCCGTGGCCGCCGGCGGAACAGGCGTAGCTGCCTTCAACGGCGCGCTTCCCCACGGTTTCCAGCAAACGGCGCATGATTTTGTTGGCGCTCCGGCCCCGGTCGACGGGAACACCGCCAAAGCAGTCACGTCTGAAGCAGCCGCCGCGACCGAAACGGCCAAGTCCAAGGCCGCTGACGCCGTCGGGACCGCGCAGTCCAAGGCCGCAGACGCTGCCGATGCGGGCCAGGCAAAGGCCGCCGACGCTGTATCCGACGCGAAGGCCACAGCCCAGCGCGCCCTCGCCACCTCACCGGAGGCCTTCGGCCTCTGCACGTCATTCCTCAATGGCGGACTCAAGTCTGACACCACGGTCCAGGGCTTCAAGTCCCTGACCATTGCCGCGGGCGGCGACGCAAAGGTTCAGGCGCACTGCCAGGCCGTCGTCGACGCCGGTAAGGCTGCCGGTCTGAAGGTGGACGGCTCCGCGAAGGCAGACGCCGACGTCGATGCTGCCGCCACTTCCGGACTGCCGGCGACGCCCCCGGTCCCTGCCGTCCCCGCGGTTCCGGCTGTTCCAGGTGTCCCCGCGGTTCCCGCGACCCCGGCTGCACCCGCAGTCCCGGTTCAGGTTCCCAGCCACGTTCCGGCCGTTCCAGGAGCTTCCCTCGATTCTGTCCGCTAAGCGGACAGGGGCTACGGTTTAAAGGCGGGGCTCCTTGGCTTAGGACAAGGAGCCCCGCTACTCAACGTGGGATGGAGGCGTCCACGGGTGCTTAACCCTTTGGCTGATGAATATGTGCAGGCGGATCAGGACGACCCCGCGCTGCTCTTCACGGCTGCCTACAACAGCTTCGCGGGGCCGGTCTTCGGCTACCTCCGTGCCCGGGGTGTGGACGACCCCGAAGCCGTCACGCAGGACGTCTTCCTGGCCCTCCATCCGCAGCTCGAAACACTGCAAGGCGGGCTGCAAGGGGCAAAATCCCTGCTGTTCTCCATTGCCCATGCCCGCATGGTGGACTACTACCGCAAACGTGCACGAACACCCGCTTCCACGCCTTACGAGCAGGACCTGGATGGCCGGCGCGCCCCGTCGGCTGAGGACCAGGCGTTCGGGAGGGACGCTGGCCTGGGGGTCTCGGACCTCCTGGAGGGCCTCGCGGACGACTATCGGGAAGTGCTGGCGCTGAGGGTCATTGCCGATCTTTCCGTTGAGGAGACAGCGGCCATCATGGGCAAGTCGCAGGGAGCGGTGAAGCAGTTGCAGCGCAGGGCATTGGGCGCACTGAAGAAACGGGCACAACAAACGAACGGCACGTCATGAGCGAACATTTTCCGCCCCGCGGGCGGCACGACGCGGAAGCGATCGACCACTTGTTGGCCGGTTCCGGGTTGGAGGGCGACGCCGGGGTCCGCGCCGAACTGCTCGAACTCCGCTCACTGGCGGCCACGGCGCCTTTGCCGTCCGAAGCGGTCCGGGCGCTGATGGTCCCGGCCCCCGCGGTGCGTGACGAACCTGCCGCACACGACGAACTTGCCGCGCGCGCCGAACCTGCCGCCCACGACGAACCTGCCGCCCACGACGAACTTTCCGCGCGGAGACGGAAGAAGCGCCGCACCGCCATTGCCGGCCTGGCCGTTGTTGTCTCCCTGGCAGGCGGTGCCACGGCTGCGGCCGCGTCCGAGGGTGGCATCCCGGGTGCTTTCCAGCATCTTGGGGCAGCCATCGGTTCGGTGGTTTCACAGCTGGCGCCCGGCGCGGGATCCGCTCCGAAACAGGGTGGCCCGGCGGGTTCGACCACTGAGTCGCCTTCCGGGGACGTCAGGCCCACTCCTGTGCAGAGCCAGCCCGGCCAGTCGCCCGCTTTGCCGGAGCCAAGCGCCCATGAACGCGGTTCCCAGGCGCAACCCGGCGGGAGCGCAGCAACAAAAGCGCCCAAGGTTCCCTCGCGGGGCGAGCCCGGCAACGGGGTCATTCCCACACCCCCGGCAGTACCCGTGACGCCTCCGGCCGTGGTTCCTCCTACCATCGACCCGGGAAAGCTTCGCCCGTCGGACCTCCCGGTACCCGTTCCCATCCGCCTGGAACCCTCACCGCCCGTCATCCCCTCGAAGTGACAGAAAATGCCAATGTTCGTCAGGAACATTGGCATTTTCTGCCATGTCGGCACGCCTTAAACCACGACGGCACGCCTTAAACCACGACGGCGGGGTGCGGCTTCGTGTGGAAGCCGCACCCCGCCGTCGTGCGGTTGTGGTTTTGTACGTTAGGCGGAAACCAGGCTGTGCCAGTCGTTGACGAGGGGCAGGTTGTGCGCCTCGGAAACGGAGTGGTGTGCCACGTGGCCGGCGGCGATGTTGAGGCCGGCAGCCAGGGCGGGGTCGCGGTCGAAGGCGGCCTTGACGCCCAAGTTGGCCAGTGCCACAGCGTAGCGCAGGGTGACGTTGGTCAGTGCGTACGTGGAGGTGTTCGGAACGGCGCCAGGCATGTTGGCAACGCAGTAGAAGATCGAGTTGTGGACCTTGTACGTCGGTTCCTGGTGGGTGGTGGGGTGCGAGTCCTCGAAGCAGCCGCCCTGGTCCACGGCGATGTCCACCAGCACCGAGCCCGGCTTCATGCGGGAGACGAGCTCGTTGGTCACCAGCTTGGGAGCCTTGGCGCCCGGGATCAGGACGGAGCCGATCACGAGATCTGCGTCGATAACTGACTTCTCGATCTCGTAGGCGTTGGAGGCAACGGTCTTCAGGCGGCCCTGGTAGAGGGCGTCGAGTTCGCGCAGCCGGTTGATGTTGATGTCCATGATGGTGACATCGGCACCGAGGCCCAGCGCCATGGCCGCGGCGTTGGTTCCCGCAACACCGGCACCCAGGACAACAACCTTGGCCGGGCGCACACCCGGTACGCCGCCCAGCAGGACGCCCTTGCCGCCGGCCGGAGCCATCAGCGAGGAAGCGCCGACCACGACGGACAGGCGGCCTGCTACCTCGGACATCGGGGCCAGCAGCGGAAGGGTGCGGCCTTCCTGCACGGTTTCGTAGGCGATGGCCGTGACGCCGGAGTTGATGAGCTCTGCAGTGAGTTCGGGCTCTGCGGCGAGGTGCAGGTAGGTGAAGAGGATGAGGCCCTTGCGGAAGCGGTGGTACTCGGCCGCGATGGGTTCCTTGACCTTCATGACCATGTCCGCACGGCCCCAGACGTCATCGGCTTCGTTGACGATTTCGGCGCCGGCGATCGAGTATTCCTCATCGGTGATGCCCGAGCCGAGGCCTGCGCCGCGTTCAACCAGAACGGTGTGTCCGTGCGTGCGGAATTCGTGGACACCTGCGGCCGTGATGGCTACGCGGAATTCGTTGTTCTTGATTTCTTTGGGGACGCCGATGATCATTTGTGGGCTCCATCGTTAGCGGCCTCTTCGGCCGAAAATGTGTTGCGGGCTGTGATTCCAGAATAAATCCGCCTGTGAGGCAGGCGACATGAAAGCCCGGGCGACCAGTGGGGAAAAGCCCGGAAATTCAACGATCTTCTTCCCATGGGCTCGACATTTGTCGAGCACTCAAGCGTCAGGTGTCGCCTCCTGTTGGTACGCTTTCCAAATGCAGCAGGACGTGGAACAGATCGTAGAACGCGTCGCGTTGAAGCTCGGCCGCGGCTTGTCACTGGAGGACCTCGACGGCGTCCTCCTCGCCTACAGCTCCAACCAGTCGCACGCCGACCGCGTCCGTGTGAACTTCCTGCTCAGCAAGCGCGTCCCCACTGACGTCAGCGCCTGGCAACTGTCCCACGGCATCTCCACGGCAGTACGCCCGGTGGTGGTTCCCGCCAACGACGAACTCGGGATGTTGGGTCGGGTCTGCGTCCCGCTCCTGGTCCGCGGATTCCGGGTCGGCTATCTGTGGGTGCAGCTGGACGTTGAAGAGCAAAGCGCGACGGCGATACTCGCCGAACTGCCCGGCGTACGGGATGAGCTGGACCTGCTGGCGGGACTGCTCCTCGACTCAAACACGGCCGAATCAGAGTTTCGGCGCCGCCGCGAGCAGGAGTTCCTTTCGGCCTGCAACGGCGAATCCAACGCGGTGGCTGCCGTAGCCGGGTGGAAGGAAATCCAGGGGCGGGGTCCGTGGCAGCTGGTGACCATCCTCGACCCGGACGGTGCCGGGTCCGCCGTCGACCCCATCGCAGCAACCCTGACCCACCGCTCGGCGGCGCTGCAGTCCACGATCGGTGTCAACGCTGTCTTGTTCAGTGCCGGAACCGAGACGCATTCGGTGGTCCTGTTCCGGGAATCAGGCGGGAGGGCAGACCACGCACAGGTACTGGTGCACTACCAACTGGAACTCGCCAAGCGCGCCGGAAGGACGGTGGACCGCGTCATCCTTGGCATCAGTGAACCATTCCAGGTGATCCGGCAGATCTCCAGCGCCTACCGCCAGTCCAAAGTAGCGGCCCAGGCTGCCGCGGTTGACCTGCCGCTGGGCGAGCTCGTGGAAAGCCGGGCGGTAGGGGTTTATCAGCTCTTTGATCGCCTTTTGGCGCCCGGTGGCTGGGATGACACCGGATCGGTCCACTACAGGACGCTGGAGGACCAGGACAGGAACGGCGAGCTCCTCCCGGTCCTGGAGTTGCTCTACGACAATGACAGTTCCGTCCAGGACGTCGCAGCGAAGCTCCATCTCCACAGGAGCAGCATCTACAACCGGCTGGGCCGGATCCGCCAGCTCATCGGGGCTGACCCGTTGAGCGGCGCGATCCGGCTTGAACTGCATGCGGCCCTGAAAGCACACCGCTGGGCTCGGCGACCCAGGATCTAGGTGGCCATTGCCAGGCGGTGGAGAAGCGGTTCATGACGAATGGTTGGCCCACATCAGACGAGCGAGGGGGCCAAACAGGGAAAAGCCCCTTCATATTGGCCCGAGACCGGCTGGACCATTTCCGGAAGCTGGGCGAAGTGGTACGTTGCGGTTTGTCTGCTGTCCGCGGACGTCGTGTGGGGGACGGACTGCTCCGTCACTGGTAGACGGAAGGTCTGACATTGCTGAGAAAATTTCGAGGGTTGGCGGCAGGAGCGGTTCTGGCTTTGGCGATGGGTGCAACAGGCTTGGCAGCACCCGCAATCGCAGCGGACACGACCGTCACGATAGACCCAACGATTGCCGGGGAAAGCGTTTCTGCAAACGGTGCCCCCGTTACCCTGCCAGGGGGCGCAACGTCGCTCGTCATCAAACTGCCCGCGGATTCGGCCGATATCGTAGCCAAGGGCATCACAAGCCTCAACTACTACTTGTACAACGGCCCAAATAGCCACTTCGCAGATGGGTCGGTGAACATTGACCCTGTGCACCTCACGGTCACGGTACCCATTCCGGCGAACTTCGCTGGACACGCCCCGGCCGACATGACCTACTGCAAGAACTCGTTCAACGTCTGCGGCAACGATCCGACCGCAACCCACTACACGGGGTACGAGGTGATAGTGGAAAGCTACGCGGATAGCGGGACGACATATCTGCCGATCTTCGCCTCAAGCGGCCTGATACAAGGCACGGGGCCTGGTGCAGCCACAGTGCCGATCGATCTGAGCGCACCCTCGGCTGTCACGAACACGTACTACGCCATGAACGCCAAGACAGCCACGTTGGCTGAGGCATCCGACAAGCTCATTATCAAAGCCCCGGCGGGGTACTTCACCACCGGCCCTGCGGGAACCTGGTCCGGGGTATCGACCCGGGCCTTCTTGATCGGAGGTTTCGGTGTCGACGGAGACGTCGCACTTTCGGCCAACGGCGCCACGGCTGTCGTCACCGTCAAATCCTCGCACATGTGGTACTTCTGCCAATCCGGGGATTCGGACCTTGAGCTTACACTCGACGGTAACAAAGGCGGCAAGACGGCGGTCACGAACATTAGCGTGGGGGCGCCGGCCTGCACCCAATCCTTTAGCGATGTCCCGGTGAGCAACCAGTTCTACAAGGAAATCCAGTGGCTCGCGAACAAGAAGATCACAACTGGCTACAGTGGCGGTCTTTTTCTGCCTTTGAACTCTGTAAACCGTGACGCGATGGCGGCGTTCATGTATCGGATGGCAGGCGAGCCTTCCTTCACCGCCCCTGATATCTCACCGTTCGCTGACCTCAAACCCAGCGACCAGTTCTATAAGGAAATAACCTGGCTCGCTCACCAGGGCATCAGCACAGGCTGGGATGAAGGCAGCGGAATCCACACTTACCGACCAGTACAAGCCGTCAACCGTGACGCCATGGCAGCGTTCCTCTACCGCTTCAGCGGCAAACCCGCGTTTGCCCCTCCTGTGTCGTCTCCTTTCCACGATGTCGCCACCGACAACCCCTTCTACAAAGAGATCACCTGGCTCGCGGCGCAGGGAATCTCCACAGGCTATGCCGACGCCACATTCCGGCCTGTCCAGCCCGTCAATCGCGACGCCATGGCAGCGTTCCTCTACCGCGAAGACACCTGGAACCTAACTCGCCGCTAGACGGGGGTTCAGCGTGCTGATGGGCTCGCTACGCAACAAACGGCGGTAGAACCTCCCTGGCATGGTGGGCCTGCTGGTGGTGCTTTCCTTGTCCGTCAGGCTGATCCTGAACTTTCCTCGCCGGAAGAAGCGCGCCTAGGAACGCCTCAACCGCTGGCAGCTCCACCGGCCCATCCTTCGCCTGAAGGTGGCGGTCCGGCTGCTGGTGCAGTACCGGCCATGCCATCCGATCGGCGTTGCCGTACGGGGCAGCCGGGTGCTCACTTCACGGCCTTCTTGGCCGCGTCCAGGATTGCGTCGAGGGCGGTCCCACTGGATTGCGGATTCGTTCCGGCGGAGGGGTTCCCGGTGGGGCGCGGCTTGGGAGTGGCGGTCGACGTCGGCGTGGGTGTCGGCGCGGGCGTCGGGGTGGTGGTCGGCGCCGGCGTGGTTGTCGGGGCAGGAGATGGCGCCGTGGTGACTGTATCGGCGGGCACATCGGTGGGGGCCGGGGCAGGCTGCGTCGGGACTGCCGCGGAGGTGCCCGGCGCCGGGTTAGCCGCCGAAGGCGCCGCCGAAGGAACCCAAACCGGGGCCGCAAGCGAGACGTGCGGGGCCGGAATCGACGACGGCGACACTTCAGAAGGTGTCTCGGGGACGGTCGCCGGCTGGCCGGCTGCCGATGAGGATGATGCTGTTGGTGCTGCCGACGAGGCCGACGGGGAGGACGCGGTGGAGTAGGAAGCCCGAGGCCCGGGCGCAGCCGAGCCTGAATCCCTGTCCCCACTGGCGCTCGCATCCTGGGCGGGGGTTTCATGGCCGAAGAACGGCAGCTCAAGGGCCTGGCCGAGGCCTCCGGCCGTGAGAACCAGTCCTACAGCGCCGGCAACAACGGCCATACGCTGGCTCATGTGCTTGACCGATGCGGCCTTTCGAAGCACGGCTTGGGGTTCGCGGTTGAACGACGACGAAGAGCCAAAGCCGGTCCTGGCTGGGACGGGAGTAGGTGCCGGCCCGGCAATGTCCACGATGGGGATGGCTGCCGTGGCGGGCTCCGAGGGTGCGGCCAGCTGCGTGTCCGGCTTGGGAGCTGCCGACGGCACGATGGGAATGGCTGCTGTGGGAGGGCCCGGAGTGGTCGACCTCGGTGCCGCGGCCTGGGCGGCCTGCACAGCCGGGATCGCGGCGGTGGCCGGTTCTGCGGGTTCGGCTTCAGCCCGGGCTGCCCTTTCCCGCTCGGCTGCCCGGGCAGCCGCGCGCGTGGTGGGCTGGGCAGCAGCGGC
This sequence comes from Paenarthrobacter sp. AR 02, assembly GCF_021538675.1. Taxonomy (GTDB): domain Bacteria; phylum Actinomycetota; class Actinomycetes; order Actinomycetales; family Micrococcaceae; genus Arthrobacter. Next base: position 109,201 of record NZ_JAJUKH010000008.1, on the reverse strand, counting down.
GGGTTCCGGCGTCGTACTTGGTGCCTGAGGCGCTGTTGTTGCTTCGGTGGCGGATCCGCTGGGTTCGGCCCGACGGCGTCCGGTTGGCTTGGTGCGCTCGCGTTCGATGAGGGCGCGGCGCGGCTGATCCATGGTTGGGGACATGGTGGTTGCCTCTCAACGCCTTCGAGGTTAGCTGTCGGGTTCGGACGAGGCCGTCCGGCCGCCAAAGCGGCTTCACCCCGAGGACTTGGAAAGTCCGGGAACTTGTGGGTCCCCCGCCTCTGCCGCGGGTCTGGCGGATCCCGGATTGCGGCAGAGCTCGGCGTCAATCCGGAAGCGGCCCAGCGGAGATACGGGTCGCCCTACGACGGTACATGAGCCGGAAAGTAAAGTCACATTAATGTAACGGACGGTAGGTCGGGCTAGAGGGGAGGCTCTGTGCGCCTAGGCTTCGGGGCCGGTGCGGGAGCCGGCAGCTCGTGCTGGAACTCCGAGCACTGCCGCCAACACGGCCAAGATATCCACCGCCTAAGACTAGCTTCGGCGTCCGACGGCAGGGTAGACATTTCCTATGGACCTGCCAGTGATGCCGCCCGTCTCGCCCATGCTTGCCAAGTCAGTTCCGGACATCCCCGATGTGGGCCACTACGAGCCCAAGTGGGATGGCTTCCGAACCATTGTCTTCAAGGACGGTGACGAGGTCATCCTGGGCAGCCGCAACGAGAAGCCCATGACGCGCTACTTTCCCGAGCTGGTTGAGGCGCTGAGGAAGAACCTCCCGGAGAAGTGTGTGATCGACGGTGAGATCGTCCTGATCGAGGGCAACAGGTTGGAGTTCGAAGTCCTCCAGCAGCGGATCCACCCCGCGGACAGCCGGGTCAGGATGCTCGCCGAGAAAACGCCGGCTTCCATGGTCGCGTTCGACATTCTTGCCTTGGGCGAGGAAGACCTGATGGGCAAGCCGTTCTCTGAGCGCCGGGCCATCCTTGAGTCCGCCTTGGCCAAGGCCGAACCGCCCGTCTATGTGACTCCGGCGGTAACAGACCTTGAGCGGGCCAAGGAATGGTTCGTGCAGTTGGAGGGTGCCGGCCTGGACGGGGTCCTATCCAAGCCGCTGGATGGAACCTACCAACCCAATAAGCGCGTGATGTTCAAGACCAAGCATGTTCGGACCGCGGACTGTGTGGTGGCCGGGTTCCGTTGGCACAAAACTGCGAAGGTGGTGGGTTCCATGTTGTTGGGGCTCTACGACGACGCCGGTCGGCTGCACCACGTGGGGGTGGTGGCATCGTTCCCCATGGCCAAGCGGGAAGCACTGGTTGCCGAGCTTGAGCCCTACCAGGTGGACCTCGCTGATCACCCGTGGGGCGAGTGGGCCAAGCAGGACGAGGCGGCCGGTGGTTCACGGATGCCTGGTGCCCAAAGCAGGTGGAGCGGGGGCAAGGACTTTTCGTTTGTGCCACTGCGCCCCGAGCTCGTGATCGAAGTGGCGTACGACTACATGGAGGGCGACAGGTTCCGCCACACCACGCAGTTCCGCCGCTGGAGGCCGGACCGGACTCCGGAGAGCTGCACGTACGCGCAACTGGAGGAGCCTGCCGATTACGACCTCGGGGAGATCCTGAGCCTGCCGTAGCGCGTTGCCACCCCGCTGTTACGTTGTTGGCCCGCAACGTAACAGCGGGGTAGCGACGAAATTACTCTTCGTGTCCCTGGTCGCTGCTCATGCTGCCTTCGGCCGGCGGTGTTTCGCCTGGGGGTACCCCTCCGCCTGGCTCCAATCCCGTGACGTTGCCGTCCAGGGGATCAGGGTTGGCCGAGGCCGCGGGATCGTCGTCCTCGTCCTGGCGCATGTCCGGATCTTCGTGGATGCTGTCCGCATCGGCGGTGGTGTCGAAGGGTCCGGTCGCGCCGCTCACGCCGAAGGTTTGGGGATCGTCTTCCGGGTCATAGCTGGTCATGGTCAAACCCTTTCGTAAGCAGACTTACTATTCGCTTGCCTGGCCAGCCTAGCGCGATCCCGCCGGAGCCAACAAGGGGCACCCAACCCAGGCTCCGGCGTCGTGCTCCGGCGCCTAACTGTGCTGGGTGGCCTAACTCCGCTGTGTGGTCGCGGCGACGAAGCTGCGGATGGCGTCCGCCACCGCTTGCGGCCGCATATGCTGCGCTACGTGCCCCACTCCGGGAATCTCCACCAGGCGCCCTTGGCCCACGGTTCGGGAGAGCCGGAGCGACCAGTCGGGGCCTGCCACCTGGTCCCGGCTTCCGCGCAGGACCAGCACAGGCACCTTGATGCCGGCCAGCCGCTTTTCGGTGGGATAGCCCATCATCACCGGGAGCTCGGTGAGGTACCAGCGGAGCCCGCAGCGGAAGTAGTCGGAGATGACGATCCAATTGGACGAGGGACTCTCGCGCAGGACGCCGTCCAAGGCAAGCGCCAGCGATTGCCGGAGGATACTCTTGTGCCTCGAATCCACCACCGGCCCCATCAACACCAGGCGCTGGACCCGCTCGGGCGCATGCAATGCCGCTTCGATGGCAAACTGCACACCCATGGAATGACCCACCAGGACGTACCGATCGATGCCCCGGGACGCCAAGGCTTCTGCGATGAAGGCGCCGTAATCCTCCACCTGAAGCTGCCTGTCCGGCTTGGCCGTGCCCGCGAAACCGGGCAGGTCGAAAGAGTAGGTTGGCGCGTGGGCAGCGAGGACAGCGTGGAGCCGCGACAAATACCGGTGCGACACCCCGATGCCGTGGATCAGGACGTACGCCGGTTCGTCCCCGGAGCCAGTCGCGGGTGTCCCAGCGGTCCAATGGATCCGACCGGCCAGTCCCGAAACCTCGACCTCGGCAACCTCAAACGTGGGCCGCTGCCTATTCGCTGGTTTCGTCATGGTCCTCGGACTGCTTCTTTCGCTGCGTTTCAAGCCACTCCATGATGGCTGCCTGCCGGATGCGACGATGCGTGCCCCGGTACTCCACGGGAATCTCGCCACGATCGGTCATGTTGCGCAGATACGTGTGCGAGATGCCCGCGAGCTCCGCTGCCTGGGATGTGGTGAGCATTTCCTCCACGCTGCTGACCGTCACCGTATCGCCCCGGCCCAGCCGGGCAAGGAGGTCGACGACGGCGTCCCTCGCCTGATCGGGCAGGCGGTGGACTGTGCCGTCAACGAACACAGTGATGTCGTTGCTGTCCTGGAGGGAACGCGCGAGATTCCGGGCGTCGTCGGCGGGGAGGCCGGCCGTGACGCGGGGAGCTATCAGTGCCATGCCAGAAGCCTAGCCCGGAAGAACCTACTCCGCGTCCAGGTCCGTCTCCAGCAGCTTCACCAGTGCGTCCAGCGCAGCATCGGCGCCATCGCCCTCGGCCCGCAACACCACAACATCGCCCTTCGCTGCGCCGAGCGTCATGAGCGAAAGGATGCTGGCGGCGTCGAGCGCGTCATCGGCAGGGGCGCCCTGCATGGCAATGGTGACCTCCACGGGCTGTTCGCCGGCTGCCTCTGCGAAGAGGGCGGCCGGGCGGGCGTGCAGGCCGGAGCGGCTGGCGATGGTGGCTGTGCGTTCAGGCATGGTTTTCTCCTGGTATTCCGGACGGATAGGGGCTAGAGCCCGAGCTCTTCAAGCACGGGAAGCTTGGCACGGACCCAGTCGCGCGCTTCGGTGGCGCTGGGAGCTGACAGGGCAAGGCGGGCCAGCTCCTGCGCCTGTTCCAGCGTGACGGTCTTCAACACGGTGCCGACTGCAGCGAGGGAGCGCGCGGTCATGGACAGTGTGGTGACTCCCAGCCCGGTCAGTACGACGGCGAGGGCCGGGTCCGCGGCTGCCTCACCGCAGACACCCACCGGCTTGTTGTTGCCTTCCTGGGCTGAACCTTCCACGGTGAGCTGCACTAGCCGGAGGACTGCGGGCTGCCACGGGGTGTTCAGTTCCGCGAGGGGCCCCAGTTGGCGGTCGGCCGCCATGGCGTACTGCGTGAGGTCGTTGGTGCCGAGGGAGGCGAACCCGACTTCGCGAAGGACGGTGGCGGATGTGAGGGCGGCTGAGGGAACCTCCACCATCACGCCCGGTGTCTTGATCCCGGCCGCGGCGCAGAGCGAAGCGAAGCGTCCGGCTTCGGCGGCCGTGGAGATCATGGGAGCCATGACCCAGACGTCGGCCTCGGATTCGGAAGCTGCCCGGGCGATGGCTTCGAGCTGCCGCTCAAGGACACCTGGAGTGGTGAAGTCCGTACGGTAACCACGCACACCCAGCGCGGGGTTGGGTTCGGTGGCATCCGTGAGGAACGGGAGGGGCTTGTCGGCGCCGGCGTCCAAGGTCCGCAGGACAACTTTCTTGCCCGGGAACGCATCAAACACGGCCTTGTACGCTGCGGCCTGCTCGTCCACGGAGGGTTCGGTGTCGCGTTCCAGGAAGCAGAATTCGGTGCGGAAAAGGCCTACGCCCTGGGCTCCGAGGCCGGCGGCTGCCACGGCATCCTTGGCTCCACCAACGTTGGCGAGGAGCGGTACCAGGTGGCCATCCGCCGTCGTGCCGTTTCCGTCGAATTCGGCGAGGGTGGCGGACGTTTCCGCCCAGGCGGTCGCAGCTGCGCGCTGTTCCTCACCGGGATCCAAGGTGACGGATCCCGCCGCGCCGTCCACGTACACTTCGGAGCCGTCGGCGATCGAGTCGACGCCGTGGGCGGCAACCACTGCCGGCAGGCCGAGTGAGCGCGCGATGATCGCGGTGTGTGACTGCGGTCCGCCTCCGGACGTTACCAAGGCGAGCACCACGGCCGGATTCAGCGTCGCGGTGTCCGCGGGAGCGAGGTCCTCGGCCACAAGGATAAAGGGGGTTTCGGAGGACGGGATGCCGGGAGCGGGCACGCCACGAAGTTCGGCCACAATGCGGGCCCGCACGTCCAGGACGTCTGTGGCGCGTTCTGCCATGTAGCCGCCGAGGTTGTGCAGCATTTCGGAGACGGATGCACCGGCTTCCCAGATGGCGCGTTCAGGGGAGGAGCCTGCATTGATCAGCTTGGCTGCCGATTTCAGGAGCATGGTGTCCTTGGCCATCAGGGCCGTGGCCTCCAGGACAGCTTTGCCATCGCCTGAGGCAGTGTCGGCGCGGCCCTTGAGTTCGTCGTGGACGGATTGGGCGGCCGCCTTCAAGCCGGCGACGGCGTCTTCCGGACTCAATCCCGCGGCCAACCGTTCGCCCGACGGCGGTTCGCTCACCGGCTTGGGCATCTGGCGGACGGAACCAATGATGCGGCCAGGGCTTACCCCTACGCCTTGGAAATTCTGCACTGAATCCTCTGTTCCTGCTTGTTGGTTCAGACCCGCCGGCGACGGCACCGGGAGCCCCATAAATAACTCTTGTGAGCCACTTCATATAGCAACGCTATAGGTGCTAGGGTAGCGGTTATGAGTTTCGATGACCAGCTTCCGCCCAAAATTCGGTTGCTTCGCGCAGCTGCCGAATTGCTGGCGAATTCGGAAGGGTCAGCGGTCTCAACGCGCCAGATCACCAAGCTTGCCGGGGTCACGGCGCCCACGCTCTACCACCACTTTGGCGACAAAGAAGGGCTTTTCGACGCCGTCGTTTCCGCCGGTTTCGAAGAGTATGTGGCGGGGGAGCGGGATTTTGCACCGTCCGGGGAGCCCTTGGAGGATGTCCGGCGGATGTGGGATAACCACGTCCAGTTCGGGCTGACCCAACCCCATCTGTATCTGGTGATGTTCGGCAACATCAGGCCGGAAAGCCGCCCAGCAATCGTGGCCGATGCTGAAGCGCTTCTGGAAGAGATGCTGAACAAGGCCGCTATCTCCGGTCAGATCAACGTGCCGCCCCGCGAAGCGGCACGAAGCATCCTTGCGGCCAACGTGGGCGTCACGCTCATGCTGATCGCAGAACCGGTGGAAGAACGGAACCTCGAGCTCTCAACGATGACCCGGGATTCCATGATTTTCGCCGTCTCCACGGACACCGCCCGTGGCGCCGCAGCGGACGACTCCGGCAAGTCCTCGGTTGTTGTTGCGGCAATCGCCCTGAATGCGGCACTGCAGGCCTCGCATTCGGACCAACTATCCAGCTCTGAACTGAAGCTTTTCCTTGAGTGGCTTCACCGTATTTCCAGCAGCTCCTAAGGCTGTTCTCGCTCGATCTGTATCGACTGACCCCGCGCCGCCGCGGGATACACGTTAGGAATTCACATGGCAACAGAGACAGTTGCGAAGCCCCGCACCAGCGCCCGCGTTGGTGTCCAAAAGTTCGGAACATTCCTGTCCGGCATGATCATGCCCAACATTGGCGCTTTCATCGCCTGGGGCCTCATCACGGCTTTGTTCATCAAAGTAGGCTGGATTCCGGTCCCGGAACTGGGTGGTTTCGGCACCAATGACAAGGGTGCCCCCAACGTCGGCATCGTTGGCCCCATGGTCACGTACCTCCTTCCGCTCCTGATCGCCTACACCGGCGGCCGGATGGTCTACGACGTCCGTGGTGGCGTCGTTGGCGCCATTGCCACCATGGGAGTCATTGCCGGTACGGACTCGCCCATGTTCATCGGTGCCATGATCATGGGCCCGCTGGGCGGCTGGACCATGAAGCAGATCGACCGCCTGTGGGACGGCAAGATCCGTCCGGGCTTCGAGATGCTGGTGAACAACTTCTCCGCCGGCATCTGGGGTGCAGCATTGGCGTTGGGTGGCTTCTACGGCCTCTCCTGGGTCGTCAAGCGTTTCACGGAAGGCGCAGGCAGCGTGGTCGAATTCCTGGTCAACAACGGCCTGCTGCCGTTGACCAGCATCTTCATCGAACCCGCCAAGGTACTCTTCCTCAACAACGCCATCAACCACGGTGTGCTGACTCCCTTGGGTATCCAGCAGTCGCTTGAACACGGCAAGTCCATCCTGTTCCTGCTCGAAGCCAACCCCGGCCCGGGCCTGGGCATCCTGCTGGCGTACATGTTCTTCGGCCGCGGCGCCGCACGGGCATCTGCTCCTGGCGCTGCCATCATCCAGTTCTTCGGTGGCATCCACGAGATCTACTTCCCGTACGTCCTGATGAAGCCGATCCTCATCCTCGCTGCCATCGGTGGCGGCATGACTGGCATCGCAACCCTGGCCATCACCAACTCCGGCCTCGTTGCTCCCGCAGCACCGGGTTCCATCATTGCTGTCATTGCCCAGACTTCACGCGATAGCTACATTGGCGTCATCCTCGCAGTTGTCCTTGCAGCGACGGTGTCCTTCCTCATTGCCTCGCTGATCCTGCGAACCTCCAAGAACAAGGGCGAGGACGATCTTTCCGCGGCCACGTCCCGCATGGAGGCCATGAAGGGCAAGAAGAGCTCGGTCTCCTCGGCACTGGTGGGCGACGCCGGCGGCCGCAGCGATGTGGCAGTACTGACCCGTCCCGTACGGAACATCGTGTTCGCCTGCGACGCCGGCATGGGCTCCAGCGCCATGGGCGCTTCGGTCCTGCGCAACAAGATCAAGGCAGCCGGCTTCCCGGACGTGAAGGTCACCAACTCGGCCATCGCCAACCTGAGTGACACTTACGACGTCGTCGTTACCCACCAGGACCTGACCGAACGCGCCCAGCCGAAGACCTCCAGTGCAGTGCACTACTCGGTGGACAACTTCATGAACAGCCCCAAGTATGACGACATCGTCGAACTCGTGAAGACCAGCAACGCCGAAGACGTGGCTTCGGGTACGGGCACGATCACGGAACCAGCCGCTGCCACAACTGAAGCAGCCGCCGCCCATGGTGCGCATGCTGCCGAGCCGGCCGCCGACGTCGAAGGTAAATCAGTGCTGCTGCGCGAAAGCGTGATCCTCAACGGCAAGGCGGGAGACCGCGACTCGGCGATCGACGAAGCCGGACAGCTCCTGCTGGACCGTGGCGCAGTGGACATGAGCTACGTCCACGCCATGCACGAACGCGAAGAATCAGTGTCCACCTACATGGGCAGCTTCCTGGCCATTCCGCACGGCACCAACGACGCCAAAGAGCACATCATGCACTCCGCGGTGTCCATCATCCGCTACCCCGAAGGCATCGATTGGGGCGGCAAGCAGGTGAAGTTCGTGGTCGGCGTGGCCGGCATCAACAATGAACACCTCCACATCCTGTCCTCCATCGCGAAGATCTTCACCAACAAGGCACAAGTTGCCCAGTTGGAGGAAGCCACCACGGTTGAGGAAGTCCTGGAGCTGTTCGGAAAGGTCAACGCATAGTGAAGGCAGTCCATTTCGGGGCAGGTAATATCGGGCGCGGCTTCGTGGGGTTGCTGCTCCACGAAGCGGGCTATGAGGTGGTGTTCGCCGACGTCGCGGACGCCCTGATCAGCCAGCTCGCCGAGGCCACCAGCTATGACGTCCACGAGGTTGGCGACAACCCTGCGGTGAAGACCGTGGAAGGCTTCCGGGCTTTGAACTCTGCGACGCAGGAAGCCACCGTTGTGGAGGAAATCTCGACGGCGGATGTGGTCACCACCGCGGTGGGGCCCCACATCCTGAAGTTCGTCGCTCCGGTGATCGCCCGCGGGTTGGCCGCCCGCCCCGTGGACCTGCCGCCGCTGCAGGTGATGGCATGCGAGAACGCCATCAATGCCACTGATGTGCTGCAGTCCGAGATTCGGGCCGCTTGGGACGACTCCGCCGGGGACCTGGACGCCGTCGCTGTTTTCGCGAACACGGCGGTGGACCGTATTGTCCCCAACCAGGCACCAGGCCAAGGCCTGGATGTCACGGTGGAGACGTTCTACGAATGGGTCATCGACCGGACGCCCTTCAAGGGCAACGCGCCGGTGATCCCGGGCGCCACGTTCGTGGACGAGCTTGGACCCTATATCGAGCGCAAGCTCTTCACGGTCAACACCGGCCATGCGTCGGCAGCCTACTTCGGTTACGCGGCGGGTATAGAGAAGATCTCCGACGCCATGGCTGATCCTTCGGTGGCCGCCAAAGTACGGGCCGTGCTGGAGGAGACCAAGGAACTCCTGGTGGCCAAGCACGGTTTCGATGAGGCTGCGCAGGAGGCGTACGTGCAGAAGATCCTGCAACGCTTCACCAACCCGCACCTCCCCGACACCGTGAACCGCGTGGGCCGCGCGCCCCTGCGGAAACTCAGCCGGCACGAGCGGTTCGTTGGTCCGGCAGCTGAGCTTGCCGAGCGCGGCGTCACCCCCGTGGCGCTGCTAGAGGCGATGTCCGCAGCCCTTCGGTTCGACGATGCTTCGGATGTCGAAGCCGTGGAGCTCGGAAAGCTGCTGTCCGAGCTGGACGCGGCCGCCGCCGTTGAACGGCTCACGGAACTCACGCCTGCGCACCCGCTGTTCCCCGCGCTCCAAAAACTCGTGGAGGACCGCCAAGCGGAGCTCTGACGCTCTCTCATGTTCCGCCCGGTTGGGCGTGACGCTCTCTCACGTTCCGCCGTGTTGGGCGTGACGCTCTCTCATGTTCCGCCTAAAGGCCCGGCGTCGAGCACTCACCTGAGTGTCCGACGCCGGGCCTTTCCGCGCCGGTGAGTGAGGGTTGGGGGGAAGCGGTTGGGATGTGAGTGAGGGTTGGGGGGGAAGAGGTTGGGATGTGAGTGAGGGTTGGTGGGAAGCGGTAGGGATGTGAGTGGGGGTTGGTAACAGAAAAGCACGACGGCGGGCACCCAACCGGGTGGCCGCCGTCGTGCTTTCAGTGTGCGGGTTTAGCGCGCTGCCGCGGTTTCGGCGTCTGCCATCGCCTTCCATTCGGCCACGCGGGCCTGATGCAGGGGCGATTTCCGGACCACCGCGTAAGCGGCACCCAGGATTGCGAACCAGATGGGCGTCACCAGCAGGGCGGTGAGTGTGTCCGGCTGCGTGGTCAGGGCCCACACCAGGAATGCGAAGAACGCGAACACCACCCACACCATCACAATGCCGCCGGGCATTTTGAACGGTGAAGCGGCGTGCTGCTCGGGGCGGCGTTTGCGGTACACCAGGTAGCTGGCCAGGATGATGGACCAAACGAACATGAAGCAGACGGCGGACACGGTGGTGACCATGTCGAACGCCACGCCAACGTCCTTGCCCGCGTAGAGAAGCGCGACGCCGGCCAGCAGCAGGACGCACGAGAGGAACAGTGCGTTCTGGGGTACTTTGCGGCTGGAGAGCCGGCCGAAGAGCTTGGGTGCGTCGCCGTCGTTGGCCAAGCCGTAGACCATGCGCGACGTCGAGTAGATGCCGGAGTTGGCCGAGGACATGGCAGAGGTAAGGACCACGAGGTTGACCACTGTGGCGGCCATGCCGAGCCCGGCAAGGGAGAACATGGCGATGAACGGGCTTTGGCCTGCCTTGAACTCGGTCCATGGGGTGACGGACATCAGGATGATGAGGGCGCCTACGTAGAAGAGCATGACGCGCAGGGGGATGGCGTTGATGGCGCGGGGAAGGTTGTGTTCCGGGTTCTTGGTTTCGGCGGCGGCTGTGCCCACCAGTTCGATGCCCACGAACGCGAAGACGGCGATCTGGAAGCCGGCCACGAAGCCCATGAATTCCTTGGGGAAGAACCCGCCGTGGCTCCAGAGGTTGGTGAAGCTGGCCGTTCCCGCATTGGACTGGAAGCCGGTGAAGATCATGACCAGGCCCACTACGATCAGCGCAACGATGGCCACGATCTTGATGAGCGCGAACCAGAATTCGGTCTCGCCGAAGGCTTTGACGGTGGGCAGGTTCAGGAGCAGAAGGATGATGATGGTGGCCAGGCCCGGGATCCAGAGCTGGATTCCCGGCCACAGCTCGTTGGCGTAGCCTGCGATCGCGATGACGTCCGCAACGCCGGTGACTACCCAGCAGAACCAGTAGGTCCAACCCGTGAAGAAGCCTGCCCACGGGCCCAGGAGATCGCCCGCGAAGTCACTGAAGGACTTGTAGTTCAGGTTCGACAGCAGGAGCTGGCCCATGGCCCGCATCACAAAGAAGAGCATGAAGCCGATGATCATGTATACGAAGATCACGGAGGGGCCGGCAACCGAGATGGTCTTGCCGGAGCCCATGAAGAGGCCCGTACCGATGGCGCCGCCGATAGCCAGGAGCTGGATGTGGCGGTTGCTGAGCGAGCGTGACAGGTGAGGCTCGCTGTCCCTGCTTGAGGAGCGGAGTCGCCCCTGTGTTGTCTGGTCGGACATTAGTTCAAGAACCCTTCGAAGGACCCGCCATAATAGTGACGGCCGTTACAAATGTGTTCGATAAAGCTATAGCTAATGTCTGACCAATTGCGAATCGGTCTGCATGGCGAAAGCTCCCCTGGTGAGAAAGGGAGCTTAGGCCGTTGTTTTGGTTGCTCGGATCAGGCGATTTGGCGCTTGTAGGCCGCGGTGGCAGATACGTAGGCGAGGACCAGGATTCCCAAGCACCAGGCCAAGGCTACCCAGATGTCGCTGCCCACCGGGCGCTGCGCGAACAGATCCTGGATGGTGTTCACAATCGAGGTGACCGGTTGGTTCTCCGCGAACCAGCGAACCGGTCCCGGCATGGTCTCCGTGGGGACGAAGGCCGAGCTGATGAAGGGCAGGAAGATCAGCGGGTAGGAGAAGCCGCCGGCACCATCCACTGACTTGGCGGACAGGCCTGCAATGATGGCGATCCAGGTGAGTGCCAGGGTGAACAATGCCAGGATTCCTGTCACAGCGAGCCACTCCAGCACGCTGGCTGAGGTGCGGAACCCCATGAGGAGCGCCACCAGCACGATGATTACCAGCGAGAGTCCGTTGGCAACGAGCGAGGTCAGGACGTGTGCCCACAATACCGACGAGCGTGCGATCGGCATGGACTGGAATCGCTCGAAGATGCCGCTCTGCATGTCGGTGAACAAGCGCACCGCGGTGTAGGCGATGCCTGAAGCGATGGCGATGAGCATGATTCCGGGGAGCAGGTAATTGACGTAGTTGTCAGTGTCGGTCCTGATGGCGCCGCCGAAGACGTAGACGAACAGCAGCATCAGGGCGACGGGTGTGATCGCGGTGGTGATGATGGTGTCCACGCTGCGGAAAATGTGCCGCATGGACCGCCCCAGCAGGACAGTGGTGTCTGAGAAGAAGTGGGTGTTCATGACCTGTCCTTTACTGAATCGTTGCTGCCTGCGCCCACGAGAGCCAGGAAGATGTCCTCCAGGCTGGGCTGCTTCTCGACGTATTCGATCTTGGCCGGTGGAAGGAGCTGCTTCAGTTCGGCGAGCGTTCCGTTGGCAATGATGCGGCCCTCATGAAGAATGGCAATGCGGTCCGCGAGTTGCTCGGCCTCGTCGAGGTACTGCGTGGTGAGCAGGACGGTGGTTCCCTGGTTGGCGAGCTTCTTCACGATATGCCAGACCTCCAGCCGGGCTTCGGGATCGAGGCCCGTGGTTGGCTCGTCGAGGAAGATCACTTTGGGGTCGCCGATCAAGCTCATGGCGATGTCCAGCCGGCGGCGCATGCCGCCGGAGTAGGCCGCCACTTTCCGGTTTCCGGCGTCGCTGAGGTTGAACTGGGCCAGCAACCAGTCCGCAATCCGGCCCGGGTTCTTCAGGTGGCGGAGCTTCGCCACCAGGACCAGGTTCTCCTTGCCCGTGAGGATCCCGTCCACCGCGGCGAACTGTCCGGTGAGGCTGATGGACTCCCGCACCCGCAGCGGCTCTGCCGCGACGTCAAAGCCTTCGACGGCGGCCGTTCCACCATCCGCTGCGAGCAGCGTGGACAGGATCTTCACCATGGTGGTCTTGCCCGCACCGTTGGAGCCGAGCAGGGCGAAGATGCTGCCTGACGCTACCTCGAAGTCCACCCCGCGGAGCACGTGGAGGTCCTTGTAGGACTTCTCGATGCCTTGGACGCTGATGGCCGTCATGATTCCGCTTCCTTTGCTTTGTCGATGGCCTTGATGAGGCGATCGCGTTCCTTGTCGATCCAGCGCTTTCCGCCATAGGCCTGTGCGAACGCTTCGGCGAATTCGATGGGGTCCTCGCCGACGATTTCGCTCACGGGCGTGCTGTCAATCGCGGCCCGTTCCCAGAGGTCTGCGAGGTCGGTGAACATCTGCACCATGGTGTCGCCCTCGGTAACACCGCCGTAGTACATGAGGTACCGGTTGAAAGCCGTCGCTGCGGTGAGGTACGGCTCCGGCAGGGCCTCCAGCCGGGCCCTTGCCTGCTTGAACTGCTTCTTCTGCTCGAGTGATCCGGTGACCAGTTCGATCCATTTCGCTGCCATGTTATTTCCCTTCCTTGCGGAGCTGTTCAAGCCGTTCGGACAAGAAGCTCCAGGTGTTCCAAAATTCGTTGAGTTCTTTTTCGCCTTGGGTGTTGAGCGTGTACACCTTGCGGGGTGGCCCTTTTTCGGACGGCCGCTTCTCGACGTCCACCAGGCCCTTCTGTTCGATCCTGACCAGTAGTGCGTACACGGTGCCTTCGGCGATCTCGGTGAATCCCTGCTCCCGGAGGAGCGTGGTGATTTCGTATCCGTAGGCTGCCTTTCCGGTCAGGAGGGCCAGGACGATTCCCTCCAATGTGCCTTTGAGCATCTCGGTCATTTGCTTGCCCATCAGACACCTCCATTCGCTACTCAGTATTACTAGCTACCACTACATAGTAGAACTAGGTACCGGTACTTAGCAATACTGAGTTCTAATGAAGATGGCATGCTGGGCTGGTGACTACAGAGTCCGGTTCCGCAACCACTTTGATGACCGCCGCCGTCGAGCCTGGAGTCTTCACCCTCCGCCGCGCCCAAAAGGGCGACCTGCCGCGGATCCTCGCGTTGCTCGTTGACGACCAGCTCGGCGCCGCGCGCGAAAGCCTCGAGGATTTGGGCCCTTATGAGCTGGCTTTTGACGCGATCGACGGCGACCCTTCCCACCTTCTGGTAGTGGGCGAACTCCAAGGCGACGTCGTGGCCACTTTCCAGCTCAGCTTCCTCCCGGGGCTTTCGCGGAAGGGGGCGTGGCGGGCGCAGATCGAAGCGGTCCGGGTGTCTGATGTCCTGCGTGGCCAGGGTGTTGGTGCGTTGATGATCGAGTGGGCCATTGACCAGGCGCGGGAGCGTGGATGCTCGCTGGTCCAGCTCACCACGGACAAGTCACGGGTCGATGCGCACCGTTTCTACGAGCGCCTGGGCTTCGTTGCGAGCCACGAAGGCATGAAGCTCGCGCTCTAGCCACTTGACTATTAGGTACCCTAACTATTAGGCTACCTAAATATGACGAGCACTTCGGATAACGCCCTTACCAACCTCGCGAAGGAATACCGCGAGGCCCTCCGTTTGGGCGTCTACATGTTCCGCCGCCTGGACCCGGAAGGCGAACTCACTGCCGCGCAGCTGAGCCTGCTCTCCATGATCCAGGACGCCGGCCTCAGGGTGGGCGACATCGCCAAGAACCTGGGGATCAAAGTCCCCAGCGCCACGGAGCAGATCATCAAGCTCGAGCGGGCAGGCCTGGTCACCCGCCAGCCCGATCCCGACGATTCCCGGGCCGTCCAGGTGGCCATTACCCGGGCCGGGACAGCCGCCGTCGAATCCGCCGACCAGCGGCGCAACGCCATGGTGGCCGAACTGCTCCAGGGCCTCAGCAGCCAAGAGATTGAGCAGCTCGCGGTTGCACTCCCAGTGATCGCCAAGCTCAACAGTTCATTCCAGAACTAACCAGAATCAACGCACCGACAAGGAGCCATTGAATGTCACGCCCGTTGGCTGACGCTTCAGCAAGCGCCGAAACAACCATCGAAAACACCCTCGAGGCTGAGAAAGCATCCCTCCTCAAACAGCCGAAAGCTGTATGGGCCACCGCCCTCGCGGCAGTTTTCGCGTTCATGGGCATCGGGCTCGTGGACCCCATCCTCCCTGCGATCGCCAAGAACCTCGAGGCGTCCACCAGCGAAGTGTCGTTGTTGTTCACCAGCTACTTCCTGGTGACCGCCGTCGCGATGTTGATCAGTGGTTTCGTGTCCTCCCGCATTGGCGGCAAGAAGACCCTGCTCATCGGTTTGGCGATCATCGTGGTGTTCGCGTCGCTCTCTGGCTTGTCCGGCAGCGTTGAACAGCTGGTGGGCTTCCGCGCCGGTTGGGGCCTCGGCAACGCGTTGTTCGTTGCCACGGCGCTGGCTGTCATTGTCGGCGTGGCCAGCGGTGGAACCGGCACGGCCATCATCCTGTACGAAGCCGCCCTTGGCCTGGGTATCTCGCTTGGCCCGCTGCTGGGCGCACTCCTTGGTGGATGGCAGTGGCGTGCACCGTTCTTCGGCACGGCAGTCCTCATGGCCGCCGCCTTCATTGCCCTGCTGGCGCTGCTGCCTAAAACCCCAGCCCCGGCCAAAAAATCGCGGCTCCGCGACCCGCTGCTGGCGCTTGGGCACAAGGGCCTCCGCACCACGGCCGCCAGCGCACTGTTCTACAACTACGGCTTCTTCACCATCCTCGCTTTCACGCCATTCATCCTGGGCATGGACGCTTACGGGATCGGCGGCGTGTTCTTCGGTTGGGGCGTCGCCGTGGCCGTCTTCTCGGTGTTCGTCGCTCCCGTCCTGCAGAGGCGCTTCGGTGCCGTCAAGGTCCTGACCGGCACGCTGGCCGCACTGATGCTCGACCTGCTCGGGCTGGGACTGGCTGCGTGGCACTCGGTGACTGCCGTCGTCGTGCTCGTTATCGTGGCCGGTGCCCTGCTGGGCATCAACAACACGGTCTACACCGAGCTGGCCATGGGCGTCTCGGATTCGCCGCGTCCTGTCGCGTCAGCCGGCTACAACTTTGTCCGCTGGATGGGTGGAGCGCTGGCTCCGTTCGCGGCGGCCCAGCTGGGCGAGCACTTCGGGCCGCAGGTTCCGTTCTTTGCAGGCGCTGTGGCCATGGTGATCGCGATCCTCGTGGCCTTCGGAGGTCGCAGTTACCTCAGTTCGCACGAGCCGCACCTGGTCTAACCCTTTACCTAAAAAACGAGCCCCGCGGTGATCCGCGGGGCTCGTTGTGCATCTACTTGGTTTCGTCCGAGGTGACCGGCAGCGGCGCTACCGGCGCCCCCTTGGGAACGAACAGTGTCTCGGCCTGCTCAAGGGACATGCCGTTCGTCTCGGGAACCTTGAACATCACAAAGAAGAACGACGCCGCCGCGAACGCCGCGTACATGGCGTACGTCAGGGGCAGCGAACCCGCCGCCATGATGGGGAAACTGAGCGTGATGGCAAAGTTCGCGATCCATTGCGCGGCCGCAGCCAGGCCCAGGGCGCGGGCCCGGATGCGGGACGGGAAGATCTCGCCCAGCAGGACCCAGACCAGCGGACCCCAGG
The DNA here is from genome assembly GCF_021538675.1 of Paenarthrobacter sp. AR 02. Classification (GTDB taxonomy): domain Bacteria; phylum Actinomycetota; class Actinomycetes; order Actinomycetales; family Micrococcaceae; genus Arthrobacter. The sequence continues at coordinate 92,939 of NZ_JAJUKH010000008.1, read as the reverse complement.
AAGCCCCAAAGCTGACGACGAAGACGTTGGCAGCGACCAAGGCCACGGGTCCCCAAGCGCCGGGCAGCGAGATCTCGGAACCTGTTCCAGTCGCCGAGGAGAACGCCAACGCCATGACAGCCAGGGAGACGGCCATGCCGATCGAACCGGTCAGCAGGATGGGCCGGCGGCCGATGCGGTCCACCAGCGCGATGGCTACCAGTGTCACCAGGATGTTGGTGACCGAGGTGGCAACGGAGATGGTCAGGGAGTCCTTTTCCTGGAACCCGACTGCCTTCCAGAGCGTCGTTGAGTAGTAGAAGATCACGTTGATGCCCACGAACTGCTGCAGGACCGACAGGATGATGCCGATCCACACCACGGGGAGCAGGCCGAACCGGTTGCCGCGGAGGGAGCCCTTCTTGGTGGAAAGCTTTTCCTGCTGGATGGACTCGCGGATCTCGCGGATGTGCCGTTCGATGTCGTCGCCCGGGATGAGCCTCTGGAAGATGCCGCGGGCCTGGTCTTCCTTGCCGTTAAGCACCAGGAAGTGCGGGGACTCGGGCAGGCGGAACGCGATCAAACCGTACACGGCAGCTGGGATGGCGCACGCGATGAACATCCAGCGCCACGCCTCGATGCCCAGCCACAGCATTCCACCGGCACCGCCGGCTGTGTTGGCAAGGACAGCGTCGGACAGGAGAGCCGCGAAGATACCTGTGGTGATGGTCAACTGCTGAAGTGAAGCGAGGCGTCCGCGCACGTGGCGCGGGGAGATCTCGGAAATGTATGCGGGAGCAATGACGGAGGCCAGTCCGATGCCCAACCCGCCAACCAGCCGCCAGAAGACGAGGTCCCACACGCTGAACGCCAGGCCGGTTCCCACGGCACTCACCAGGAAGAGGAGCGCACCGATTTTCATGGCGGGGATACGGCCGTAGCGGTCGGCTACTTTGCCGGCCAGGTAGGCACCCGCGGCACAGCCCAACAAGGCAACAGCGACAGCGAAGCCCGTTACTGCCTCGCTCATGACGAACTCGTCCGCCATTGCGTCCACGGCGCCGTTAACAACGGACGAATCGAAGCCGAAGAGGAAGCCGCCCACCGCGCCGGCAACGGCCAGGCCGATCACCTTCCGCGAAACTGGGGGTGCGCCTTCGGTGCTGGAACTGGACATGGGACTCCCTTGGGGAATGGTGGTGTGGGATCGCGGTGCGGGACGTCGTCGGCTGTTCCGACGGGGACGCCGGTGCACTCGCGCTACACAGTGTGGCACGGCCCGTCACGCAAGTTCCAGTCAAGGCCTGCCAGATGACCTGTGTTCACTTTCTTAACCCAATAGGGGCTGGCTGTGAGCTGAGTGTTCCCTGAATGCTTCACAGGGTGTGTTTTCGGGGCTAAGTAGTCCTTGTTGGGTCAACTAATTGAACACAAAGCACGACGGCGGTCCTTGGGTCTGGTGCCAAACCCAAGACCCGCCGCCGTGGAGAGCTGAATCCGGTGCTAGTGAGCCGGAACGGAATCCTTGGCCGCGGCCTTGGGATCCGTGAGCTTCTTGTTGGGCAATGCGAAGCTGATCAGGAACGCGATGATCATGAGCCCGGCCGCAGTCAGCATGACCACATCGATGGCTTGGGCAAAACCTTCGGTGATGGGCCGGGTGAGCGTGCTGTTGGCCGAATGCAACCAGCTGGTGTCGTTCAGCGAGTCGTTATTGGCGCCGTTCTTGAAGAAATCAAAAAGCTTGGCATTCGCAGGGTCTGAGGCCACGGCTGGATCCCGCATGACGGCTTGGTAGTCAGGGCTGGCCGCGGCCGTCTTCATGCCATCGGCGATCTTGTCAGCTGCCGTGCTGAACAGCATGGAGATGAATACTGCCGTGCCCACTGCGCCACCCATGGAGCGGAAGAACGCAGCCGTGGAAGTACCCACGCCCATATCCTTCGGCGGAACCGAGACCTGCATGGCCAGCGTGAGTGGCTGCATGCAGAAGCCCAGGCCGACACCGAAGAACACCGCAATCAATCCGGGAACCCACAGGCCTGTGTCGACTCCCAGTACGAAGCCCATGACGGTGGCCGCGGCTGCCAGGATCGCGGTTCCCAGGATGGGGAAGATCCGGTAAACGCCGGATGAGGAGATGGTCCGCCCGGCCGAAATGGAACCGAAGAGGATGCCCACGGTGAAAGTGATCATCATCAGGCCTGCCTCAGTGGGGGTGAGGCCCTTCACCAGTTGCAAGTACATGGGCAGCATGGCAATCGCACCGAACATGCCGATGCCGATGATGAAGTTCAACAGCGAGGACAAGCCGAAGGTGGTGTTGCTGAAGAGGCGCAACGGGATCAGCGCGTAGTCGCCGGCACGCTTCTCAACCAGCAGGAATGCCACGATGCCGATGACGCCGAGGCCGTAGCAGAGCCAGGAACCGCCCGAAGACCATCCCCACGTGCGCCCTTGTTCAGCAACCAGCAGCAACGGAACGATGGCCAAAGTGATGGCCGCCGCGCCCCAGTAGTCGATCTTCTGCTTCACATGACGGGCAGGCAGGTGCAGGTACAGGAAGACCACCACAAGCGCAGCAAGGCCGATAGGCAGGTTGATGAAGAACACCCAGCGCCAGCCATCAAAGCCGAGGATGTTGGCTGAGCCGGCGAAAGCGCCACCAATTACCGGGCCAAGAACGGAGGAAATACCGAAGACGGACATGAAATAGCCCTGGTACTTTGCCCTGTCCTTCAGCGCAACGATGTCGCCGATGATGGTCAGCGCCAATGCCAGCAAGCCGCCGGCGCCAAGCCCCTGGATGCCACGGGCAATGGCGAGCTCAGTCATGGAGTGGACCGAACCCGCGTACAGGGAGCCGGCCAGGAACACCAGGATGGCAGTGAGGTACAGCGGCCGACGGCCAAAGATGTCGCTGAGCTTGCCATAGAGCGGCGTGCTGACGGTCGACGTGATGAGGTAGGCAGTGGTGGCCCATGCCTGGAGGGACAAACCATCCAGGTCGTTGGCGATGGTGTAGATGGACGTGGACACGATGGTTTGGTCCAACGACGACAGGAACATGCCGAGCATGAGTCCCACCATGACGGTGAGCGTCTGACGATGCGTCAGCACCTCACCGGCTGCCCGCACGGGCGTGGATTTGGACATATCTTCTCCAGAGATGGCAGAAAAGGGATTAAGCAGGATAGTTGCTTTCAGTAACTATCCTAATGCCTGTTTGATTCCCGGAGTGAGAATATTTCCTGGGCAGGGTCCGTTATTGACGGATCCGGCGGTATCAGCGCTCCACCAGGATGCCGTCCGGGTCGCAGTAGATCATCACGCCGGGCCGAACACGAACGCCATCGATGACAAGCTCGACATCTGCCTCGCCTGCACCGGTTTTGCTGCTCTTTCTGGGGTTGCTGCCGAGGGCCTTGACACCCAGGGGCAAACCGGAGATGGCCACGCGGTCCCGGACAGCGCCGTTGATGACCACGCCGGCCCATCCGTTGGCTACGGCGCTCTCAGCGATCATGTCGCCCATGAGCGCCGTCCGCAAGGATCCCTGGCCATCGATCACCAGGACGGCTCCCTCTCCTGGTGACCCGAGCACAGTCTTGACCAAGGCATTGTCCTCGAGGCACCGAATGGTCCGCACGGGCCCACTGAAGTGCGAGTGTCCGCCGAGGTCCTGGAACTGCAGGGATATGGACTCAAGTTCTTCGCCGCGTTCGTCGTAGAGGTCGGCGGTATTGGGGTGCTCGTTCACAATGCTGCTCCTTCGTCGGTTGATGCCACAGTAACCTCCCGAGTTCCCTCCCACCGTGCACTTTTCGGGCATATGTGGATAAAGGTCAGGATGGCGGTCCGGTGTCGTCCCGCCACGCTAGGCTGAATCCAAAGATTGATACGAGGGGGAATCTTCCATGAGCCTGTCCGACCTTCCGGGCCCGGTGCCGGACCCAGCCGCCATCCACGGCGGCACCGCCACGGCACTCGCCGAGCCGGTTGATCGGGTCAGGCCTCTTTGGGTCACTGGCGTGGTGCTGGTCAACCTGGGCATCAACGCCGCGTTTTTTGGTCCCCTCCGGGTGCTTCTGGGTCAGCAGGCCGCCCACTTTGACGAGGGCCAGAAGGAAGCGATCCTTGCGCTGGTGACGGGGTGCGGCGCGGCCGTTTCGATGGTGGCCAACCCCTTGTTCGGCGCCTTCAGCGACCGGACTACCTCCCGCTTTGGTCGCCGTGTCCCATGGGTCCTCATGGGTGCCATTCTCGGCGCGGTCGCCCTTGTGGCCTTGGCAGGTGCTCCGAACGTTGCCGTGATGGCGTTCCTGTGGTGCCTGGTGCAGGCGGGCGCCAACGCCATGTACGCCGCAATAACGGCCGCTGTCCCGGACCGCGTTCCTGTACCCCAGCGTGGAACGGTGGGCGGCTTGGCCGCCATGGGACAAACGGTGGGCATCCTCGTTGGTGCGGTGATCGCGGCCGTCGTGGCCGGAAACTTTGCCGCCGGTTACTGGGTGTGCGCAGCGGCGCTGTTGGCCGGCGTCGTGCTTTACCTGTTCAAGAGCGACGACCAACCCTTGCCGCAGCAGGAGCGGCCGCCGTTCAGCCTGTGGCAGTTCATCAAGGGGTTCTGGGTTTCGCCCAAACGCTATCCCGACTTTGCGTGGGCCTGGCTTACACGGCTGCTGGTCAGCACGGGCAACCACATGATCACCCTGTATCTTCTCTTCTTCCTCAGCGACATTGTGCGCCTGAAGGAGACCCAAGGGATTGAGCCTGAGTTCGGTGTGCTGGTCCTGACCGGTCTTTACGCGGTGACCGTCATCCTCACCAGTGTTCTGGGCGGACGCTTAAGTGACCGGATGGGAAAGCGGAAGCCCCTGGTCATAGCGTCGTCGGTCATCATTGCCGCGGCATCTCTGATTCTTGCTTTTGCTCCGACGTGGATCGGCGGACTTGCCGGCGCGGCCGTGCTCGGAATAGGTTTTGGGGCCTACCTTGCGGTGGACTTCGCGCTCATTACCCAGGTACTGCCCACTGCTTTGGACCGCGGCCGGGACCTTGGCGTCATCAACATCGCGAATTCCCTGCCCCAAGTCCTAGCCCCGGCGATCGCCTTCGTGTTCGTTCAGTTCTGGGGCGGCTACGTCTCGCTGTACGTAGCCGCCGCAGTCATCGGGCTCCTGGGCGCCGTGTTCGTGGTGAAGATCAAGAGCGTTGACTAGGCCTGGAAGACAGCCGTTGCGCGGCGGCTCTCGGTGCGGGGTCCCACGAAGCGAAAACTAGAAGAGGTCCGTGAACCCGCCCCAGCCCCAACCAACCACTCCGGAGCCGTTCCAGCCGCCCTTGCCGTTTCCGTAGTAGGCCTTCAGCTGGCCTGATCCGTCGACGGCGAAGACGTCGAAGTTTCCGTCACCGTTGATGTCTCCGGCACTGCCAATTTTGCTCAAGCCGTTCCAACCCTGACCCACAACACTCATGCCGTTCCAGCCGCCGGCGCCGTTGCCGCGGTATAGCTTCAAGGATCCTGCGGAGTCGCGTGCCAGGACGTCGACGTTGGTGTCGCCGTCGAAATCGCCGGGAGTGATGATGGTATTCAGGGCGTTCCAGCCCTGCCCGGCTACGGAACGCGGCAACCACCCTCCAAGCCCGTCGCCGGGGTAGAGATAGAGGACGCCGTTGGCATCGCGTGCGAGGACGTCGTTGGTGCCGTCGCTGTTGAAGTCCCCGGGGGAGACCAGCGCCGTGAAGATGTTCCAGCCGGTGCCCACCTTGCGTGGGCCCGTCCAGCCCCCGGCGCCGTCGCCGCTGTACAAGTAGAGGCCCCCGGCGGAGTCCCGGCCGAGCACGTCGTTGTTGCCGTCGCCGTCGAAGTCACCCGGGGACAGGACCGTGGGGAAAATGTTCCAGCCGACGCCTACCGTACGTGCGGGCTCCCAGGTGTTGTTGATGCGCGGGTACATCATCAGTGCGCCATCCGAGCGGCGGGCCAGCAGCTCGAAGGCGCTCCGGCTGGTGAAGCCGCTGGGCCGGTGGGACGCGGAGATGGGGGCGGTCTCTTCGCTGGCCACCTCCATGTTTTCGCAGGGGTAGTTTGCGACCAGGTGGGCGGCTATGGTCTTGCCGCGGTCCTCTTCGCCAAGGACGTAGTTGGGCCATGTGGGGTGGTCTGTGGCTACCTCGCCGTCGCGGGTCCAGTAGATGCGTGTGTCGGGACCGGCTCCGGCGCCACAGCCCTTATAGGCGTACGGGTCCCATGAAACTGTGAGTGTCGATCCGACGTAAGGGGCTCCGGTGATAACCGGCGGCTCCGGATCCATGGTTGCCATGGCGGGAGCCGGCGCAAACGTTGCCATGGCAACGACGGCCGCCGCGATCCCAGCCAGCGCCCGGCGCACGCCGAACGCAGGGCGTGATGAAGCACTCATTGTGTCCTCCCCAGACTTTTATGGGGTTAATGGTACCCCGGCTGGGATGTTGCTAGAAGATCGCTGTAAACCATCCGAAGCCTGCGCCGACGGCCTCCGAACCCTTCCAGCCGCTGCGTCCATCGCCGTAGTAGGCAACCAGCCGCCCCTGCTGGTCCACGGCATAAACATCGGGGAAGCCGTCGCCGTTGAAGTCCCCCGCAGCTCCGATCGACTTCAACGCATTCCAGCCGACGCCGATCATCCAGGATCGGGTCCATCCTCCGGAGCCGTTTCCTCCATAGAAGTACAGGTACCCGTTGCGGTCCCGCGCCAGGACGTCCACGGTGCCGTCACCGTTGAAATCTCCCGGGGTCACCAGTGCATCCATCACGTTCCAGCCGGTCCCGACGGCGGTACGCGCCAACCAGCCGCCGGCACCGTTGCCGGGGTAGAGGTAGAGGGCTCCGCCGGGCTCGCGGGCGAGGATGTCGTTGTTCCCGTCGCCGTTGAAGTCGCCCGGGCTGACGATGGAATCGAAGACGTTCCACCCGTTGCCGATGCTTCGGGCGGGCTTCCAGCCACCGGCGCCGTCCCCGCTGAACAGGTAAAGCCCTCCAGCTGTGTCGCGGACGATCACATCGCTTTTGCCGTCCCCGTCGAAGTCGCCGGGGGAGAGGGCCAGGTTAAAGATGTTGAACCCCCAACCCACCGTTTTAGCGGGGTCCCAGGCGCCGCCTTTCCGCCCGTACAGCAGCAGTGAGCCATCGTTTGCCCGGGTCAAAAGCTCGAAGCTCCGGCCAGTAAAGCCGGCTGCCCGGTTGACGTCCCCCACTGGCCTTGTCTCCGTGCTGTGCAGGGACTCGCCACCGCACGCGGTTTTGCTGGCAGTGACATGCACCGCCATGCGCGCCCCGGTGTCGTCGGGCCCCAGGTCGTAGCTTCGCGCCGTTTCGCCTGCCACCAGGAAACCGTCCCGGGTCCAATAAACAGTAAAGTCCGGCCCCTTGCCGCCTCCGCACCCGTAAAACGTGTACGGGCCAATATCTGCGGTCAGCTTCTGCCCGACGAACGCTGCACCGTTGAGGATGGGATCGGGACCGCTGGGAGCTGCCGACGCCGGTATTGCGCCAAGTGCCATGGCCGCCACAGTGGCGGCCAGCAGAGCTGCTGCCACCCGACGTCGAAATCCCTGCATGTGTTTCCTCCCGTGTACCAGACCTGTTGAGAAGTGTATGTGGGGGCGGCCACAATACGGGGGATCGGCGTGCATGCCGCGGCCTCGGTCCAACTCTCAGGAAACGGTCATTTAGCTCCCGTATCATTGATGCGATCGGCCAGCCGTGGGTCTCAACCCAGCCGGCCGTTTCCTTGTCAGCCTGCCAAGAGATCGCCGGAAATGCCCGTATCAAATTCACTGGAACCGTACTCCCTTGACCTGACCACGGGGTTGCCCCGTATGGCTGCCGCGCCCACCACACCGCGGCAGCAGCTCCGCTATGCCCGGATCCTCAGGACAGCAGCCGGCTTTGCCCAGCGGCAGTTCGATACCTTGAGCCTTTCTGACGTCGCTGCGCGCGCGGACGTGCCACTCGGCACGCTGTACCGGTACTTTCCCTCGACGGCCCACCTCATGCTCGCTGTGTACCGGCAACAGCTGCGTGAGCTCCGGGAGGGCGTCCGGCGTCGGGAAGGCAAGGGGCACGCGCTCGCTGGTTTGATGATGGAGATTTTCCACTTGAGGGTCATGCAGCCCGGCGTGGAGCACTGCCTGATCCGTCCCGCAGGCAAAGATGAGGATACGGCGCAGCTGTTGCGTGAAATTGACACCCTGTCCGAGGAAGTCGTTGGCTCGCTCAGCAAGGACACCGGTAAGGACACTGTGCGTGCCCGCATTCTGCTGCACCTGGTGAGTGGCCTCGTCCAGGCTGTCCGGTGCCGCCGGTTGTCCCTTTTTGAGGCAGAAAAGGACCTGAAGAAGGCCTGCACGCTGCTGACCGGCGATTAGCAAAGTCACCCGGTGGTCTAGACCGATCCCCTCCGAGAAGCCGCTTTATGGCATGACGTGGCTCACACTTTCGCTTGGTTGAACGTTTTACTCCTGAATCGTCTCTCTTGGTATTGAATCTTGTACCCTTCGCCGTTCCCTAGGCTGGAAGCACCGAAGCGGCTAGCAGCCCCCTTACCTGCAGAAGCAACGCCGGGCCAGCCACCCTTGGCCTGCACAGCAGTTCTGTTCCTGCCCTGACATCGTGCCGTGGGACCACGGCTAGCCTGAGGAGACAACGACGTGTCCATCGAGACAATTGCTACTGACAACGACGCCCTGGTACTGAGCGAAGAAGAGATCTTTGCAGCCCACGAGGGCGGCAAGCTGACCATCTCCAGCACCGTACCCCTGGACAACAAGCGCGATCTTTCCATCGCCTACACCCCCGGAGTTGCGCAGGTCAGCCGCGCAATCCACGCCAACCCGGAGCTCGCCCGCACTCACACCTGGGCAGAGCGCCTGGTTGTGGTTGTCAGCGATGGCACCGCAGTCCTCGGCCTCGGCAACATTGGGCCCAGCGCTTCCCTGCCCGTCATGGAGGGCAAGTCTGCCCTGTTCAAGTCCTTTGGCGATCTCGACTCCATTCCGTTGGTACTGAACACCACCAACGTCGATGAGATCATCGAGACCCTGGTCCGCCTCCGTCCGAGCTTCGGCGCAGTCAACCTAGAGGACATCTCGGCTCCCCGCTGCTTCGAGCTGGAAGAGCGCCTGATCGAAGCACTGGATTGCCCCGTCATGCACGATGACCAGCACGGCACCGCCGTCGTGGTCCTCGCAGCGTTGACCAACGCCGCCAAGGTGACCCAGCGCGAACTCGCCGGCCTCAAGGTGGTTGTCTCCGGTGCTGGTGCCGCAGGCATCGCCATCGCCGAAATCCTGCTGGCGGTTGGCATCAAGGACGTCATCCTGCTCGATTCCAAGGGTGTGGTGAACGCTGAGCGTGCCGACCTCGTGGCTGATCCCGGCAGTGTCAAAGCCCGCATGGCCGCACGCACCAACCCCCGTGGCGTTACGGGTGGCCCGGGCGAAGGCTTGACCGGCGCCGACGTTTTCGTGGGCGTCTCCTCCTCCAAGCTGGACGAAGAGCACTTGAAGCTCATGAATGATCAGTCGATCGTGTTCGCGCTGTCCAACCCGGATCCGGAAGTTCTCCCCGAGGTCGCCCAGCAGTACGCAGCCGTTGTCGCCACCGGCCGCAGCGACTTCCCCAACCAGATCAACAACGTCCTGGCCTTCCCCGGCATCTTCCGCGGCGCGTTGGATGCCGGCGCCCGCCGGATCACCCCGGCCATGAAGATCGCCGCTGCGAACGCCATCGCCGAACTGGCCGCCGAGGACCTTTCCGCCGACTACATCGTGCCGAGCCCGCTGGATGCACGCGTGGCACCGGCCGTCACCGCGGCAGTTGCTGCCGCTGTAGCTGAGTAGCGTTCACCAACACAAGACCGACGACGGCGACGCCGCCCGTGCTGGGGAGCGTCGCCGTCGTTCTTTAAGTGGCAGGCGGGGCGGCTGGCCGCACCTAGACTGGGGCCATGAACGCCGAACTCATCGTGACCATCCTGTGCGGCCTGGCCATAGCAGTGGGTGTCGTTGGAACCATCATCCCCGTATTGCCGGGCAGCATCCTGATCGGTGCAAGCCTTTTGGCATGGGCCATCTGGGGCGGCGCCGGTGGCATGGGATGGGTGATCTTTGCCGTGGGCATGCTGTTTGTGGTGTCCGGAATGGCGGCCAGTGCCGTGCTGACCGGCCGCAAAATGAAGCAGCACGGGATCCCCAACAGATCGGTGCTGATTGGCGTGCTGCTGGGTGTGGTGGGCATGTTCGTTATCCCCGTGGTGGGGCTCTTTGTGGGGTTCGCCCTGGGGCTTCTCCTCAGCGAGGTCCAACGCACGCGGAACTTCAAGATCGCGCTGCGGTCCAGTGGTGCCGCGCTGAAAGCCACCGGCATAGGGATGCTGGTGGAATTCGGACTCGCCTGCGCGGCGGCGACCACATGGATCATCGGAGTGTGGGCCGAGGCGGTCTACGGGGGCCCTTAAACACCCCCGCCGAGATGGCAGTTGATGACAATCCCGCGGCGCAGGACTGTCATCAAATGCCATCCCGGCGGAAGAGTCACCGGAGGGCGGGTGTCCCGGCAGGTGTGGTGACCTGCGCCGGGCGGAATGAGGCCCCGGCCCCGGGGAACAGGGGAACATCTATCCGGGCGTGCGTGTGGATCTGGTGCACCGTGGACTTTGTATATTCCGCTATTTCCGCAAGGGTGGTCACCCACATGCCTTCGAGGTCCTTGACCCGTTCAATCAACTGCTCCAGGGCCGCGGCCCGGGAGGGTCGGCCCGAGATGAACGGGTGGTTCGTCAGCACAAAGCAGCTGCCCTGGGAGTGGTGCGCCTGCGCTTCCAGGGTCCACATTTCCAACGCCTTCGCGGGGCTCTCAATGACCCCGCTGCCAGTGACTCCCGGGTAGAAGCCGTACTGCTCCCAGTCATCCAGCGCCCAGTCCACCGGGATCTCCACGATGTCCCGGGGGTCATTCTGGGCGACGGCCATGCGGTAGGGGGCATCGCCGTCGAGCAGGCTTGAATCGTAAAGGAACCCACGGTCCGCCAGCAGGGCGGGGGACTGCCAGTTCAGCTCCCACCAGGGAGCCCGGTAGCCCACCGGGCGGACGCCGGCCAGCGTGGCGAGGGCCTCCAGCCCCCGGTCCAGGTATTGGGCTTCAGTAGCGGCATCGATGCCCTGCATAGGTTCGTGCATGTAGCCGTGGTGGGCGATTTCGTGGCCGCCGTCGACAATCCTGCGGACCACATCCGGGTAGCTTTCGGCCGTGAACCCTGGAATGAAGAACGTGCCCTTGATGTCCTGGCGGTCCAGGATCTGCAGCAAGCGTGGGACAGCGATCTTGGGCCCGTAGGACTGGTGGCTCATCAGGGACATCCGCTTGGTGCTGGTGGGGTCGTGAGCGATGGTGCAGGACTCGGCGTCGACGTCGAAGGTAAAAGACGCTGCTGCCTGGAAGCCCTCAGGCCAGGTGATCGGGTGGACGGAGTCGGCGAACGCGGGCTGGCTCATGCTGTGGTCCTTTCAACAGCCGGGGCGGGTTCAGGGGAAGGCGCCGGTTGGGTGGCGGAGACGTGGTTGGAGTCCGTCAGGAGGTATTTTTTATGCGCACGGGGTCCCAGGACGGCGTACGCTGCGGCGCTGGTGAGTCCGCCGGCCAGCCAGGAGAGATCCCAACCACCCAGGGCCACGGCGATGGGGCCCTGTGTCGCAGGAACAAGCCCGTACATGAACAACCAGGTGCAGAAGATACCGGCCAGGAGGGACACGATGCCTGCCCAGTTGACCACCGGGAGCCGCCGCGTTCCGATGGGGTCGAACAGCCGATCAACTTTTGCCGGCCAGCGCCTTTCCAGCCAGAAATAGTGCACCAGCATCACGCCACCCCAAGCGGCAACCCAGGCGACCAGGCCGATCAGCCAGGCGTCCAGGACCGCGGCGAAGTCTTCCTGGAAGATGAAGAAGACAACAGCGGCCAGTGAGAAGACGCCCACGAAGAGGTTGAGCTTGCGGCGGTTGATGTTGATGTCCAGGGCTTGCGTGGCGACAGAGAACGTGTAGATGTTGAGGATGTTGGTGGCGATGGGGCCGTGCAGCACCATGAGCAGGACGGGCAGGGCCATGACGCCGAAGTTCTGGACGATCAGCTTGCCGGGGTCGATCTCGCCGCTGTTGGTGGCGAGGCTTGCGCCCAGGATTCCCAGCCAGACCACAGGGATGAATTGCCCCAGGACGGAGGCCAGATACACCTTGCGCCTGGGAACGGACGTGCTCACAAACCGGGAGTAGTCCGCAGCGTAGGTGAACCAGGTGATACCCCAGCCGATGCCGATGGCGGTCATCACGGCACTCATGGCTGCGATCCGGTCCGAGCCTTCAAGGATATTGCCGGCTGGACCTGCGTAGCCCCAGTCGATCTTCATGCCGAACCATGCCACGGCGGACATGACGGCCAGGATGATGATGGTGGGCGGAACCGTCCACTTCTCGAATGCTGCGATTGCTTTGTAGCCGAACCAGGCGATGGCCACCTGGGTAGCCATGATGGCCGTGGCGACTCCGATCTTCCAGGCGTAGTTCGAAGCTTCGGGGTCCACCCAGCCAAGGGTTCCGAACAATGCCATGACCAGGTCCAGGATGATCCAGGTGTTCACCGCGCACCAGCCGATCACCAGGATTGCCTGGATGGCCGCCGGAAAGTAGTTGCCGCGCCGGCCGAACGCCGCGCGTGCCAGGACCATGCCGGTGGCGCCGGTCTTTTGGCCCAGGAGGACGAAGCAGCCGAACAGGAGCATGCCGATCAGGTTGCCCAGGACCAGGACGGTTACGGTGTCCGCGAAGCCGAGGCCCAGGTGGATGCCCAACGCTCCGAGCACCCAGTTGATCGGGGCAAGATTGGCGCCGGCCCAGATCCAGAACTGTCCGGATACTTTGCGGGTGCGGTCTGATTCGGGGATGGGTTGCAGCCAGGCTTCGCTGTCATGGCCCGGCGCCGTTGCCGGTCCTGACAGCGTTGAGCCCGGCTTGGAAGAGCCTGTTTGCGCTGAACTCGAACGCGAAGAAGAGAGGTTGTCTTGCATGGGGAGAGCCTCCGTGTGTGAAAGGGACCCCTTAAGGCTATGTGCGTCAGATCACAGCAACAAGATACGATGTGTCTGAAGAAGTGCGTCCAGATCATACGGAGTGTCATGTCCATCCTGCTTGATCAGGCTCTCAAGAGCGAAGTACTCACGAAGGCCGACCCCATCATCCTGACGCGCATGGCCGACGCACCGCAGCGGCCGGTCCGCTGGGTCCACTCCAGCGAGGTTCTGGACATTGCCCCACTGCTTCGGGGCGGGGAGCTGCTCCTCAGCGGTGGCCAGGCTCTGGGAGCCGAGTCAGCGGAACGCCGCGCGGATTACATCCGGGAACTGGCCGCCCGCGGGATCGCGGCGCTCGCCTTGGAAACCGGACCGGCCCTCCCCGCCATCCCCGCGGACATGCTGGAAGCGGCCGAAACAGCGGGCCTTCCCGTCATAGAGCTGCGCCGGGTTGTTCCGTTTGTCGCCGTCATGCAGGAAATCAACTCGCTCCTGGTCAGCGAATCCGTGAAACACCTGCAACGCGGCGACCAGGCCAGCCACGCCATGGCCGCCGAACTCGCCCACGGCGGCGGACTCGATCAGCTCCTGACTGTGTTGGCTGATAGGACCGGGACAGGTGCCAGGCTGGTCTCGCCGTCGGGTGTCACGCTGGGCGCGTCCGCCGGACCCGCCCCGGGCGGTGTGGTCACCACCGTTGACGTTCCGGTTCGGGGCGTGCTGGCGGCCCGCCTTGAGCTGGTTGTGCCCGACGACGGCGACTCCGGACTCGCGCGCGTGGCGGGGGAGAGATCCGTGGACATCCTGGGCCTTGCCTTGCTGCAACGGATGCCGCCAGGGCTGAAGGAGTTGGCAGGCATAGAGCTGATGCGCGCCATCAATTCCGGCAGCCAGGCGTGGCAACTGCGGCAACTGGGCCCGGCGTCGGGATTTCCAACGGATGGCAAGGTGGCCGCGGTGGTGATCCGATCCACTGGAGCAGGGCATCTGCGGCCGGCCGTGGATACGGTGCTCCGGGAACAGGTGCCGCACAGCGCCAGCTACGCCAACAACGCTGAGTTGATCGCCCTGGCGGCACTCCCGGATGGCCATTCCAGCCGTACGGCTTTGGCTGATGCCTTGGCCGCCGTGGACATCCCGCCCGGATCCGTGGTGTCCGTGGGCCCGTTGGGGAGTGGGATTGACGATGCTCCGTGGTCCTTGGCCGAAGCTCGCCGTGCCCTGGATCTCGTTGCCCAGGAGAGCGGGTCAGGGAACGGCGGAGTCGTGGACGCCGAGGCCTTCGCCGTCGAGTTGCTGGCCCAGGAGTCCCTGGACGCCGCAACCCGGGAAGTGTTCGTACAGCGGCAGTTGGGGGCCGTCGTCGGGCATGACCGTTTGAAACGGTCGGAGCTGCTGCGGACGCTGACCGTGTGGCTGGATACCGGATGCAACACTGCCCAAGCTGCCCGCGAGCTGCACTTGGAGCGGCAATCCATGCATCACCGCTTGCAGCGGATTTTTGAGCTCTGCGGCGGAGATCCGCGGGGAACGGGCCGGCTGGCCGCCCTGCATCTGGCAACCCGGCTGGCGCGGTTGTAGCTCCCGGTGAACGCGAAATCGCGGGTCCGCTGCGAATTCGCATGCTAAAGAACAGCGAATTCGCAGCTGACCCGCGATCCCGGCGCAGCAAGCCCTACTTCAACACGATCGTCCTGTTCCCATTCAGGATGATCCGGCCCTCGCAGTGCCAGCGAACGGCGTTGCTGAGTGCCTTGCATTCGGTATCACGGCCGGCGGCTACAAGGTCCTCCGGGCCGAACGTGTGGTCCACTTCCACCACCTGCTGGGCGATGATGGGCCCTTCATCCAGCTCCCCGTTCACGTAGTGGGCCGTGGCACCCACGGTTTTCACGCCGCGGGCGTAGGCCTGGTGGTACGGCTTGGCACCCTTGAAGCTGGGCAGGAACGAGTGGTGGATGTTGATGGCCCGGCCGTCGAGCTTGCGTGCCAGGTCATCGCTGAGCACCTGCATGTAACGGGCCAGGACAATGAGCTCAACGTCCAGCTCATCGATGATCTCCAACAGGCGACCCTCGGCCTCGGGCTTGGTGGCAGCCGTGACGGGGACGTGGAAGAACGGAATCCCGTGCCACTCCGCCAGGCCCTGGTGATCGGTGTGGTTGGACACGACGCCCACCACGTCGATGGGCAGCTCACCGATCCTTGCCCGGAACAGGAGGTCGTTCAGGCAGTGCCCGAACTTGGAAACCATGATCAGCACGCGGCGTTTGTAACCCTGGCGTTCCAGCTGCCAGTTCATGGCGTACTTGTCGCCCACCGGCGCAAAAGCCTCCCGCAGGGCATCCACCGTGGAGGCATCGCCGTCGGACGCGAAGTGCACGCGCATGAAGAAGTGACCCTCGGCGCGATCGCCGAACTGTTTGTTGTCGATGATGTCGCAGCCGTGATCCAGCAGGAACCCGGACACTGCGTGCACGATTCCCGGACCCTCGGGACAATCCAGGGTGAGGACGTGTTCCACGGTGGTCTCCGGGCCGGAAGGAACGGCGGTTTCAGCTTGAATGGCAGTCATGGCTAGCACTCCACTACGTTGACGGCGAGGCCCCCACGGGAGGTCTCTTTGTACTTGGATTTCATATCTGCGCCCGTTTCGCGCATGGTCTTGATGGCTTTGTCCAGCGATACCTTGTGGCTGCCATCGCCATGCAGTGCAAGGCGGGCTGCGTTGATCGCCTTGACGCTGGCAATGGCGTTGCGCTCGATGCAGGGGATCTGCACCAGCCCGCCCACGGGATCGCAGGTCAGGCCCAGGTTGTGTTCAATGCCCACCTCGGCCGCATTTTCCACTTGCTCCGGAGTTCCGCCAAGGACTTCGCAGAGTCCGGCGGCGGCCATGGAGCAGGCCGAACCTACCTCGCCCTGGCAGCCAACCTCGGCGCCGGAGATGGAGGCGTTGATCTTGAACAGGATTCCGACGGCGGCCGCCGCCAGCAGGAACCGCACGACGCCGTCGTCGTTGGCTCCCGGAACAAACTTGGTGTAATAGTGCAGCACGGCCGGGACAATTCCGGCGGCACCGTTGGTGGGTGCAGTGACAATCCTGCCGCCCGCCGCGTTTTCCTCGTTCACGGCCAGGGCGAACAGGTTCACCCATTCCATGGCCAGGAGGGGGTCGGCTGAATTCGCGCCGTTCAGGTCGGCGTCGGTCTCGGAGAGCTTCTTGAACAACGACGGCGCCCGTCGCCTGACCTTCAGGCCTCCCGGCAGGATTCCCTCGGCAGAGCAGCCGTTGTCCACGCATTCCTGCATGACGGCCCAAATGCCCAGCAGCCGTTCACGAAGTTCTTCCTCGGAACGCCACACCAGTTCGTTGGCCAGCATGACGTCGGAGATGGACATGCCTTCGCGCCCGCAGATCTCCAGGAGTTGGTCTGCCGTGGTGAACGGGTATGGGAGCACCGTGTTATCTGCCACCACTTTGTCGGCTCCGGAGACGTCGCCGTCCACCACGAAGCCGCCCCCGATGGAGTAGTAGCTGCGCTCCCGAAGGACCGTGCCGGTGTGGTCCAGGGCCCGGAACGTCATGCCGTTGGGGTGGGCGGGGAGGGACTTGCGGCGGTGCAGGACCACGTCCTCGTCCCAATTGAAGTCAACGCGGTGATTCCCGCCCAGACGTAGCTCGGCGTCCAAGGCAGCGGCGGCCACCTGGTCATCCGCTGTGTGGGTATCCACAGTTTCGGGAGAGTGGCCCTGCAGTCCCAGCACCACGGCTTTGTCTGAGCCGTGGCCCCGGCCGGTGGCGCCCAGGGAGCCGAAAAGCTCAGCCTGGACGCGCACCGTGGCCGGGAGCTGGCCGGACGATTCAAGACCGTCCGTGAACTGCTTTGCCGCGCGCATCGGGCCGACCGTGTGTGAGGAGGACGGCCCGATGCCAACAGAAAACAGGTCAAGCACACTCAGTGCCATCAGGGGACCTCGGGGGAGGCGTATTCCCTCATGGCATCCAGGAGCCAACGGCCCAGGAAGTCGGCAAACGAGGCCCGGGGAAAGATCCGGTAGGAGTCCTCGGAGGTCTTCCACAGCATCACCGGGATGTGTGCAAGTTCCGTGGAAACAGCCGTGCCCGGCTTGAAGACCCTGGGGTGCAGGTCCAGGGAGCAAGTCTTCTCCAGGACTGCCCGGGCGTGGCTGCCGGAGAGCTCGAACGTGGTGCGGTTGGCGGACAGGTCCACCACCTGGCCGGCGTCGTTGCCCAAGGCAGTGGTCAGATCGCTGCCCAGGGAGCCGCCCAGGGAATCGTGGGCTTCCTCGGGAGCCACCACCAGGAACTCGGTGGGGCCGAGCCACAGGGTGTTGACGGAATCGTTGCCCGTCACCTCGCCACAAGCGGCAGGCAAGCCGCCGACGACGGACGCAACGCGGGCGCCGGCGTCGGACGTCCGGTCAACCCGGATGCCCACCATGGCCTGGTACGGGATCTCGGTGAGCGTCACTGTGCCCGGAACTGAGCCGGACGTGAACGCCTCAGCCAGGTGCTGGGCCGGGCTGCGGCGTGCACGGCTCACGGTTTCTGCGGGGGTTGCTGTTTCAGCCATCTTTGCGGGTCCCTTCAGCATCGAAAAGTACGGTTTCGCCAACAACCACGTCCACCAATTGGTCTCCCAGGGAGGCCTGGAGGGTTTCACCGATGCGGTTGCGGCCGTTTTGAATGAGGGCCAGGCCGAAGGAGCGGCCAAGCGCGGCGCTGTGGTAGCTGGAGGTCACGAAGCCTTCCATGGGGACGGGTCCGTTGGCCGGGTTGACCGGGATGCCCTTCTCCACCAACTGGGTGCCTTCCGGCAACCTCAGCGAGTGGTCCACGGGAAGGACACTGACCAGGTGCTTGCGGTCCTCGCGGCTGGCGTCCTCCCGGAGGTAGGAGCGCTTGCCGACGAAGTCCTTGGCCTTGGAAACAATCCAGTCCATGCCGGCGTCCTGCGGGGTTACCGTTCCGTCGGTGTCCTGCCCAACAATCGGGTAGCCCTTTTCGGCGCGGAGCACGTGCATGGTTTCGGTGCCGTACGGGGTGATGTTGAACTCCGCACCCGCGGCAGCAACAGCTTCCCAGGTGTTGAGTCCGTACCAGGCCGGAACGTTGATTTCGTAGGCGAGTTCACCGGAGAAGGAGATACGGCAAACACGTGCCTGCACTCCTGAGGCCAGTGTGGTTTCGCGGAACGTCATGAACGGGAAGGCTTCAGCGTCAAGGCCACCGTTTTCGGCGAGCTGCGGGGC
Source organism: Paenarthrobacter sp. AR 02 (assembly GCF_021538675.1). Classification (GTDB taxonomy): domain Bacteria; phylum Actinomycetota; class Actinomycetes; order Actinomycetales; family Micrococcaceae; genus Arthrobacter. The sequence continues at coordinate 74,574 of NZ_JAJUKH010000008.1, read as the reverse complement.
AACCTTGGCCAGGACTGCGCGGGACTTCGGGCCCACGACGGCGATGGTGGTCCACTGCTCCGTCACGGACGTGAACACGACGTCCAGTTCCGGCCACTCCGTCTGGTGCCACTCTTCCAGCCAGTCCAGCACCTTGGCGGCGCCGCCTGTTGTGGTGGTCATGAAGTAGCGGTCCTCGTCCAGGCGAAGGGTCACGCCGTCGTCGAAGATCATGCCATCCAGGGTGCACATGACACCGTAGCGGGCGGATCCCGGGGCGAGCTTCTTGAACGCGTTGGTGTACACGCGGTTCAGGAATTCACCGGCGTCCTTTCCGCGGATTTCGATCTTGCCCAGCGTGGTGGCGTCCATGAAGCCCACGGAATCGCGGACGGCAGCGCACTCACGCAGGACCGCGGTGTCCATGTCCTCGCTGCCCTGCGGGTAGTACCAGGGGCGCTTCCACTGTCCAACATCTTCAAACAGTGCGCCCTGGGCAACGTGCCACGGGTGGATTGAGGTGACGCGGGCGGGGTCGAACAGCTCGCCGCGCTGGCGGCCTGCCAACGCTGCGAAGGCCACGGGTGTGAACGGTGCACGGTACGCGGTGGTGCCGATCTCGCCCACTCCGGGGATGCTCTCGGCGCCGCCGAACTTCAGCGCAGCGGCGATGACGCCGATCGCGTTGACGCCGGACGTCTTGCCCTGGTCGTTCGCGGTGCTGATGGAGGTGTACCGCTTGACGTGTTCCACGGACCGCATGCCGGCACCGGTGGAGCGAAGCACATCGGCTACTGACTGGTCGCGCTGGAAGTCGACGAAGTGGTGGTGCCATTCGCCCGGCTCACCGGTCTGGCCGGGAACCAGCCAGAGCTGGCGGCTCGGTGCGCTGGCCACGGGTTCCTGCAGTTCCACCGGGGTGGTTGCCGACTCAAAGCCGGCAGCAATGGACGCTGCTGCTCCCGCGGAAATGCCCTCGGCCAGGCAGTCCTCGAGTTCAAAGGTGCCACGGCCTGCACCCACCACCTGCTGATCGCGGACCGGCTTGGCGGGAATGAAAGCTGCGAGCTCGTCGTCCCAACGCAGCTTGCCTTGGCGCTGGCTGTGGAGGTGGACCACCGGGCTCCAGCCACCGGAAACGGCGAGCAGATCGGCAGCCAGCTGTTCGACGCCCGAGGTGAGTTCGCCGTCGTCGTTGATGCTGCGGACGGTGACGCCATTCAGGCGGCCGTTCTCATCCGCGGAGGTGTCCGCCACGGCGCTGCCGATCAGTACCCGGATACCGGACTCGACGGCGGCAGCGGCCTTTGCGCTGATCTGCGGACGGGCGTCCACGACGGCGGCAATCGCCACGCCTGCTGCCTTCAGGTCCGCGGCAAGCGCGTAGGCGGAGTCGTTGGTGGTGGTGATGACCACCCGCGAACCGGCGGCGACGGCGTACCGGTTGAGGTACGTGCGTGCAGCGGAGGCGAGCATGATGCCCGGACGATCGTTGTTCTCGAACACCAGGGGACGTTCGTGGGCGCCGGGGGCCAGGACAACCTGCTTAGCACGGATGTGCCAAATACGCTGGCGGGAGACTCCCGGGGCTGCAGGAACGCTCAGGTGGTCCGTGCGGTTCTGGGCTGCGATGAAGTAGTTGGAATCATAGGAACCGAAAGCGGTGGTGCGGTTCAGCACCGTGCATTCCGCGGCCGAGACCAGCTCCGCTTCAACGTCCGCAACCCATTCCAGGGCCGGCTTGCCCTCAACGGTGTCGGCCAGGCCTTCAGCGGTGGAACCCGAAAGCAAGGCGCCGCCGAGCTCGGGCTGGTCGTCGATGAGGATGACGCGGGCGCCGGTGCGGACGGCCTCGCGGGCAGCTGCCAGGCCGGCAATGCCGCCGCCAACTACCAGGACGTCGGTGTGGACGTACTTTTTGTCGTACTCGGCCTTGTCCTCGTTAGGGTCCAGCTTGCCCAGACCTGACAGGAGCTCAATTTTCATGCCGTCCACCAAAGACACTGCCGTGGCGGGAAGCATGGACTCGGCTACGTGGCCCGGGAAGCGAGGGGCGATCTTGACCAGGGCGTTGGACTCTTCCACGCCGGCGGCCATGATGCCGCGCGGGCGGTCCTCGTAAAGGGAGTTGCCGGCGTTGATGTGGCCGTTGGCCAGCAGCGCCGATGCGATGGTGTCACCCGGGTGGCCAGTGAATTCCTGGCCGTCCACGGTGAAGCGCCAGGAGATGCTGCGATCGATGCGTCCGCCGGTGGCGAGGCGTGCGTTCTTGCTGGTCACTTCTAGACTCCTTCCGAGGAGGTGGGTGCGGTGGTAGCGGCGCCGGTGCTTGTGGTGGCGGCGCCGGGGGCCAAGCCGGGTTCCTGGCCGAACTCGCCGGTCTGGCTGAACTCGCCCGGTTTGTCTGCCTGGAGATCGGGGCGTTGCTGGCCCATCGCGTAGATCGAGTGGATGTCGTAGCTCACGGTGTCCCGCAGCATGTTGAACCACTGGCGGCACCCGGTGCTGTGGACCCAGCGCTCGGCGAAAGTGCCCTTGGTGTTCTCGCGGTAGAAGAGGTACTCGGCCCACTCGCGGTCCCTGAGCTCGTTGGGGTTTTCCGGGTAGGCGATGTGCGCCTGTCCGCCGTAGTGGAATTCGGTTTCGTCGCGTGGCCCGCAGTTGGGGCAAGAAATGAGGAGCATGTCTGTCCTGTCCTGGCTAGTGGGCCACGGCTGCGGCGCCGTGTTCGTCGATCAAGGCGCCGGTCTCGAAGCGTTCCAGCGCGAACGGCTTGTTCAGCTTGTGCGGCGCACCGGTGGCGATGGTGTGCGCGAAGGTCAGGCCGGCTGCAGGGGTCCCCTTGAAGCCGCCGGTTCCCCAACCACAGTTGACGAACATGTTCTCCACGGGGGAGAGGCCCACAATCGGTGAGGCGTCCAGGGTGGTGTCCACAATGCCGCCCCAGGTCCGGAGCACGTGGGCCCGGGCGAAGATCGGGAAGAGCTCCACCGCTGCTGCCATCTGCTCCTCGATCACGTGGAACGAGCCGCGCTGGCCGTAGCCGTTGTAGGAGTCAACGCCGGCGCCCATCACCAGTTCGCCCTTGTGAGCCTGGGACACGTAGACGTGAACGTGGTTGGACATGACCACCGTGGGGTGGACGGGTTCGTGCAGTTCGGACACCAGTGCCTGGAGCGGGTGCGACTGGATCGGCAGGCGGAAACCGGCCATTTCCGCCAGGACCGAGCTGTGGCCGGCGGCGCAGAGGCCTACCTTTTCGGTGTTGATGGTGCCGCGGGTGGTCTTGACGCCGGTGACGCGGTTGCCGTCCTTGATGAAGCCGGTGACTTCACAGTTCTGGATGATGTCCACGCCGAGTTCATCGCACTTGCGGGCAAAGGCCCAGGCCACGTGGTCGTGCTTCGCGATGCCTGCACGCGGCTGGTACGTGGCACCCATGACGGGGTAGCGGATGTTGTCGCTGATGTTCAGGATGGGGCAGAGTTCCTTGACCTGCTGCGGGTCGAGCCACTCGGCATCCACACCGTTGAGCCTGTTGGCACCCACGCGGCGGACACTTTCGCGGACATCGCCCAGGGTGTGGGCCAGGTTCATCACGCCGCGCTGGCTGAACAGGAAGTCGTACTCCAGCTCTTCCGGGAGGATCTCCCAAAGCTTGAGGGCGTGCTCATAAATGGCGGCGCTCTCGTCCCAGAGGTAGTTGGAACGGATGATCGTGGTGTTGCGGGCCATGTTGCCACCGGCCAGCCAGCCCTTTTCCAGGATGGCGATGTTGGTCATGCCGTGATTCTTGGCCAGGTAATACGCCGTGGCCAGGCCGTGGCCGCCGCCGCCGACAATGACGGCGTCGTAGCTCTTCTTAGGGTCCGGGTTGCGCCAGAGGAAGTCCGGGTGTTCGGGGAGGTGGTCTGCACTCACTGGGCTGCTCCAATCAGTTCTGCTTCGAGGTTGGCCTTGGCGCCATTGCCGAGGTGTGGGTAAAGGGGGAACTTGTCGGCCAGCGCGGTGACGCGGTTGCGGAGTTCGACGGCGGTGGCATCGTCCAGGGCGACGTCACCTTCGGTGCCTGCTTCAGTTCCTGCGGAGGTGCCGCTCTGTGCCGCGGCGATCAACGCCGTCGCAATGATGTCCGAGACTTCAGTGAAGTCTTCGGCGCCGAAGCCGCGAGCGGCGAGGGCCGGGGTACCAATGCGCAGGCCGGAGGAAACCATGGGTGGCCGGGGGTCGAACGGGACGGCGTTGCGGTTGACCGTGATGCCGATCCGGTGCAGGGTGTCTTCGGCCTGCTGGCCGTTCAGTACCGAGTGGCGGAGGTCTGCGAGCACCAGGTGGACGTCAGTTCCGCCGCTGACAACGGAGATGCCGGCGGCCGCAACGTCGTCCTGGAGGAGGCGCTGGGCAAGGATCTTGGAGCCTTCCAATACGCGGACCTGTCGCTCCTGGAACTCGGGCTCGGCGGCCATCTTGAAAGCGACGGCCTTGGCGGCGATGACGTGCTCCAGCGGGCCGCCCTGCTGACCGGGGAACACTGCCGAGTTAACCTTCTTGGCGATGTCGGCGTCGTTGGTCAGAATCACGCCACCGCGGGGTCCGCCCAGGGTCTTGTGGGTGGTGCTGGTGACAATGTGGGCGTGCGGAACGGGGCTGGGGTGCAGTCCCGCTGCCACCAGCCCGGCGAAGTGGGCCATATCAACCATGAGGTAAGCGCCCACCAGATCGGCAATGCGGCGGAATTCAGCGAAATCCAGCTGCCGGGCGTAGGCGGACCAGCCGGCGACGATCAGCTGCGGCTTGTTTTCAAGAGCCAGGCGTTCAACTTCGGCCATGTCCACGGTGTGGGTGTCCTCGCGGACGCCGTAGGGAACAACGTTGTACAACTTGCCGGAGAAGTTGATGCGCATGCCGTGCGTCAGGTGGCCACCGTGGGCCAGGTTCAGGCCCATGATGGTGTCGCCCGGGGTAATGAGTGCGTGCATGGCGGAGGCATTGGCCTGGGCACCGGAGTGCGGCTGGACGTTCGCGTACTCGGCGCCGAACAAGGACTTCAAGCGGTCAATGGCCAGCTGCTCGATCACATCAACGTGTTCGCAGCCGCCGTAGTAGCGCTTGCCCGGGTAGCCCTCGGCGTACTTATTGGTCAGCACCGATCCCTGCGCCTGCATGACGGCGGTGGGAGCGAAGTTCTCGGAAGCAATCATTTCCAGCGTGGACTGCTGGCGGATGAGTTCCTGGGCGATCGCCTGATCGACCTCCGGGTCCGCCTGGGACAGCGGGCGGATCAAGGGTTCAACCATGGTGTTCTCCTTCAAAGCTTGTCTGGGTGTCGACTGTTAGGCAACTGATATATTAGAACTGTTGCCATAGTATGTTGGAGATCACATAGTCGTCAACAGGTCAGTGGTAATCCATCCGGCAGACTGGGAATGCGACTAACGGGAGAGAGCAATGAGCGCAGCACTGGAAGCATTGGAATCCGTTCCGCAGGGCACATCCCTCGCGGAGAACGCCTACCTGCTGCTGCGTGATCGACTCATCATGCTGGACATCAAGCCCGGTGACCCCATCAACGACGGGCAAGTCGCCGCCGAGCTCGGCATCGGGCGCACCCCCGTCCGCGAAGCCATCAAGCGCTTGGAAAGCGATCACCTGGTGGTGTCCTACCCCCGGCGCGGCACGTTTGCCACCGGCGTGGACATCACCCAGCTCGCCGAGGTTTCCGAGATCCGCGAGCTCCTGGAGCCCCTGGCCTCCCGAAAAGCCGCACGCATGGCTGGTCCTGCGATGCGGGAAGAGCTGCGCGCGGTCGCCGCTGCAATCAGTGCGCTGGACGGCCAGGACAATTCCTCGCAGGAACTCATGCGCTACGACATCCAAGTGCACCGGCTGATCTACAAAGCCTCGGCCAACGCGCACCTGGAAGACGTCCTGATCCGATACGACAACCTCGCCACCCGCATCTGGTGCCACATGCTGGAAAAGATGCCGTCCGTTTCGGGGCACATCTCCGAGCACGCCGAGCTCCTCACGGCCATTGCCGACGGCGATGAAGAACGCGCCGCCGAGCTCGCCCTGCATCACGTCGTCAGCTTCGAAGAGACCATCCGCAAGGTCCTCTAAGGCTTCTCGCCCTGCCGCCCTCCCGACTTCCGGCGGCGGGCTCCGCCTTCCGGCGGCGGGCTCATCCTCTGCGCGCTCGGTCGTTCCTCCCTTAGACGCGCGTTGCCGGATAACCCCACCCCCTCTTGACGCTCTCTCATATCCCTCCCGTTTGCGCCGAACCCTCTTTCACATCCCTCCCGTTTGGGGCGGACCCCCTCTCACGTTCCCCCGTTCTCCTCTGCTGCACGACGTCCCCTGAAGAGCAGTCGCCGTCGTCGCGCCTTTTGGGCGTCAGCGGTGAGTGAGGGTTGGGCTGAAGGGGGTGGGTTGTGAGTGAGGGTTGGGCTTGGAACTCCGTTGAATGCAACCCGACATCGCTGAGAGCAACTCTAATGACAACTCAACCGCGGACCTTCAAAAGCTCACCCTGCTCCGAAAGCGCCAAGAATCCGTTCAACAACCACCCTTGACCGTGACCGCCAACACACTTAGTCTGATGCAACAGTGTTGCGTTGAATGCAACCCCAAAGATTTTGGTGGACCATGAGCAATGAATCCTCAGTGGCAGCCGACCAAGGCAGCCCTTCCCCCAGCCTCAACCGGACAACCAATTCCAACCATGGAGTCAGCAAAGACACTCGACGACGAGTAGTCACCGCAAGCTTCATCGGCAACTTCGTCGAATGGTTCGACTACGCGGTCTACGGTTACCTGGCTGGCATTATTTCTACAGTTTTCTTCCCCGAGTCGGACCGTCAGACGGCCCTGCTCGCAACCTTCGGCGTATTTGCCGTCAGCTTCTTCGTAAGGCCCCTCGGCGGTTTCATCTGGGGCCACATCGGGGACAAGCTGGGCCGCAAGCAAGCGCTGAGCCTGTCAATCGTCCTGATGTCCGTGGCGACGTTCTGCATCGCACTGATCCCCGGCTACGCCACCATCGGCGTGATGGCGCCGATCCTGCTTCTTCTGGTGCGCGTCGTCCAAGGCTTCTCCGCAGCGGGGGAGTACGCCGGGGCGTCAGCTTTCCTGGTGGAGTACGCGCCGGCGAATCGACGCGGACTCTATGCCGCCGTCGTGCCTGCCAGTACCGCAGCGGGCCTGCTGCTGGGATCCTTGCTGGCCGCCCTGCTCAGTTCAGCGATGACCCCGGAGCAGCTCAGCGAGTGGGGTTGGCGGCTGCCGTTCCTGTTGGCTGCGCCGATGGGCTTGATCGGCCGGTATATCCGGACCAAGCTCGAGGACACACCGGCATTTCGGGAGCTCGCGGCCAAGGACAACGCAGTCAAGGCCCCTGCATTCGCCATGTTCAGGACGTACCGGAAGCAACTCATCATTGCCACCGGCGCGGTGTTGCTGAACGCGGTGGGCTTCTACGTGATCCTCAGCTATATGCCCACGTACTTGTCGGAGGAACTGGGCTTTGGCGCAACGGAGTCGTTCCTGGCCACGACCATCGCCCTGGCCAGCTACATCGGCTTCATCTTCCTGACCGGAATGGCGTCGGACAAGTTCGGCCGCAAGCGGATGCTCATCACGGCGTCGGTCCTGTTCGTGCTGCTGACGGTGCCGGCGTTCATGCTCCTGGATACGGGCAATTTCCTGGTGATCGTCCTGGTGCAGATACTGCTGGGCGGCATGCTCACCCTGAACGATGGAACGCTGCCGAGCTTCCTCGCCGAGCTCTTCCCCACGAAGGTCCGATACACCGGATTCGCCGTCAGCTTCAACCTCTCCAACGCCTTGTTCGGCGGCACCGCGCCGTTCATGGCCACCCTTCTTATCGGCATGACCCACAACCAACTGGCTCCCGGTTGGTACCTCGTGGCTGCCGCCCTGGTTTCCCTCATCGCGGTCCTGTTTGCCGCGGAGTCTTCCAAGAAGCCTCTGCTGCAGGACTAGAACAACCAACCCATTGAAAGGAAAGATCATGACCATCACGCAGAACGAGGCCGTCAACGATGTCGCCAAGCTCGAGCGCACCAAAGTCCTCAACAACGGCGAAAAGGTCTCGCTGACCTTCTCCGACGCGGAATTCGAACGCCGCCTAGCCGGACTCCGGAGCATCATGGCGGAGAAGGAACTCGACGCCGTCATCCTCACCAGCTACCACTCCATCAAGTACTACTCCGATTTCCTCTTCACGTACTTCGGCCGGTCTTACGGGATGGTGGTCACCAAGGATGACGCCGTCACCGTTACGGCAAATATCGACGCCGGTATGCCTTGGCGCCGCAGCTACGGCGAGAACCTCGTGTACACGGACTGGCGCCGTGACAACTACATCCACGCAATCCAGGAGGTCCTTCGGACCCGGGGCATCAACCCGCGGCGCATCGGCGTCGAAGACGATTCCCTGTCGCTGGACAACCGCAACAAGATCCAGGCCGCTTTCTCCGGTGCAACTCTGGTGGACGTGGCGCAGGATGCGATGCGTCAGCGCATGATCAAGTCCGCCGAGGAGATCGCCGTCATTAAGCACGGCGCCCGCATTGGTGACCTCGGCGGCGAGGCCATCCGCAACGCCATCACGGCCGGGATCTCCGAGTACGAGGTTGCACTGATCGGTACCGAGGCCATGGTCCACGAAATCGCCCGGACGTTCCCGGATTCTGAAATCCGCGACACCTGGGTGTGGTTCCAGTCCGGCATCAACACCGATGGTGCGCATAACTGGGCAACCACCCGCAAGATCCAGGAACACGACATCCTGTCCCTGAACTGCTTCCCCATGACAAGCGGCTACTACACCGCCCTGGAGCGCACCCTGTTCTATGGTGAACCGGACGCCCGCTCGCTGGAACTGTGGAACATCAACGTGGAGGTCCACAAGCGCGGACTGGAACTCATCAAGCCCGGCGCCGTGTGCAAGGACATCGCGGCAGAGCTCAACGAGATCTACATCAGCCACGGACTGTTGGCCAACCGGACGTTCGGCTACGGCCACTCCTTCGGTGTGCTGAGCCACTACTACGGACGCGAGGCCGGTCTTGAACTCCGCGAGGACATTGACACCGTCCTGGAGCCCGGCATGGTGGTGTCCATGGAGCCGATGATCACGGTGATGGACGGCCAGCCAGGTGCGGGCGGCTACCGTGAGCACGACATCCTGGTGGTCGGCGAAGACGGCGCCGAGAACATCACCAAGTTCCCGTTCGGCCCCGAGTACAACATCATCGGAGCCTAGTGACCAACCGGTGGGCGCAGTGCACGGCGCCCACCGGCTTCCCAGTGGAAGACCGGACCAAGACCCGAAATATAGTGAACCCATGACTCCCACGGAATCCACCGAGACTCTTGACACCGGCAACAGCAACGGCGACGGCAAGGGAACCTCTGTCATCGTCAACGCAATCGCTGTGCTGAAAAGCTTCAGCGCGGATGAACCCCTGCTTGGAGTCACCGAAATCGCGGGCCGTGTGGGCCTGCACAAGAGCACCGTCTCCCGCATCCTTGCGACGCTTGAACAGGAGAACCTGGTGGAGCGCGACGTCGATTCGCGCAGGTTCCGCTTGGGGCTGGGAATGATCGCCATGGCGGGCCCGCTCCTGGCCGAACTCGAAGAGCGCCGCGTCGCCTACCCAGTCCTGCGCGAACTGACCGAGCGCACGGGGGAGACCAGCGCGCTCATGGTGTGGAACGGCGTCGAATCCATGTGTGTGGAGCAGATTCCCAGCAGGCATCAGGTGAAGCACCTTGCCCCTTTGGGTGCACGTTACAACGAGGCCCTGAGCTCTTCCGTGCAGGTGTTCCTGGCTGCCGAAAACAGCGACAGGGTCCGCAACCTGCTGCACAGCAACGCGATCACCTTGCCTGGCCTGGACGACGACTCGGTGGAGGCCTACATGGTCCGGCTGGCGGAAGCGGCGGAACGTGGCTGGTCCGTGAACTTCGGGGAGACGTCCATCGAGGAAGTCGGCGTGGCCTCGCCGGTCTACGACCACCGCGGCGACATCGTGGCAGCCGTTCTGATCCCTGCGCCAAAGTTCCGGGTCTCGCAGGACACTTTGACGAGCCTGGGCGAAGCCTGCGCCGCCGCGGCGGCCAAAGTGACCACCCGGCTGGGTGGGCGCGCCCCGCGCTAGGTGGGTGTGAGTGAGCGTTGGGCGGAAGCCGGTGGGATGTGAGTGAGCGTTGGGGGGTAGCACAACGGTACGGCGACCGCCCCCTCAAAGGGAGCGGTCGCCGTCGTGGTTCAGGACGTGTGCGGAGGGCTTACATGCTCCTTCGCGCTGTGGTCCTTTCGTCCATGACATCCCGGCCGAGCCAAACGCCCAAACCGATCATGGCAACGCCAAGGATCAGGTGCAGCCAGTTGTCAGCCGTGTTGAACGGGATGAAGTTGGCGCCCGTTTCCTGGTTGATGACCAGGCCGTAGATCCAAAGAACGATGTATACGGCGCCGCCGCCCAGGAGGAACAGGCGGGCCATGCGATCGTTCCTTGCCATGGCCAAGCCGGCCGCGCCAAACAGCAGATGGACGATGTTGTGGAGTATGGACACTTGGAAGACTCCAAGCAGCATGGCGCCGGAATCATGTCCCGCAAAGGTCATGGCGCCGTAATTGGTGGTGATTCCCGGGATGAAGCCCAGGACGCCAACCAGCAGAAATACAATGCCAACGCCCATGGCGGTGTTGCGAAGTGTCAACCCCATCATGTGGTGGTGTTCGGCGGGGTGCGAAGCGGTGGTCATCAGTCCTCCCTTTCACGCGGTTACCCGGCTCTTCTCATGGAGAGCCGACCTGCGGCAAGGGTGTGGCAAAACCTTGCCGACGCCGCCATAATACTCCTGAAATGCCTCCGATAGCAGGGGATGTGCCCAGTTCAGCGACGATTAGCATGGTCTTATGAGCCAAGCTCCCCACGGACGCGTGCACACGATCTTCCATGACACGCGGGATTTCACGCCTTTCCGCGGTGGCCATGTCCGCACCCCGGTCCGGGGGCTCACGGACGGTGTGGGCGGAGTGCTGTCCGGCGTGCTCAGTGGCAGGGACCAGGCAAGGATTTCCGTCGTTGGCAGTGTGCCGCGGCTGAGGATGTTGTCGTCCAAGCCTGCCAAGGCCATGCACGACGCTGTTTTTACCTCCACCGAGCCCGAGCGGCTCCTCGCGCTTGGCCGGATGTACCCCGGGTGGGCCGGGTTGTGCCTTGTGGTGTCGGGTCTGCTGACCTACAAGCATGGGGGCTACCTGCGGGCTTCGGAACTGCTGCAGCGCGGCTTAACAACAAGGATCGACGACGACGCCAGCCAGTTCTCGTCCATCTACCTTGGGCAGGTGGTCACCCGGGTGGAGGTTGCCGAGCGCATTGAAGTTCCGGTTCTGTTCAGCGAGGAGTCGGTGTTCCTGGCGTTGTCCCATTGCCTCCGGGAGATGGGGATGATGGAAGCCGCGCTGGAAGCGGTGGTGGGCCTGCCGCCGTCGTTGCCTTCTGCCTTGGCGCGTTGCACGGCTGCCTATTCGCTGGGCCGCCACCGGGATGTGGTGTTGTGGACCGAAGGCTTGCTCAACACAGACGACCTCTCGGCAGCGTTGCTCCTGATCCGGGCCCGGTCGCAGCGGGCGCGGGGTGACGTGGACTCCGCGCAGGCTGCCCTGAAGGAAGTGCTTCGCCGCCGTAAGACCAGCCTGGTGTTGCGGAATGATGCCATGACCGACAGGGCTTTGTTGGCCTTGGACCAGGGGCGTCGGACGTTGACGCCGTGGGCCAGGAAACCAGCCCCGGCTGAGGAACTCGAAACGCTGGAAGTCATCCGCAAGGACGCCGAGATGCGCCGCTTGTGGGAGAACGACTTCAGGCAGCTGGGCGGCGAGTAAAAGAACCTTTCGCCATTACTAAACAAGCGGTTTCCAAGCACATCCAGGTCCTCGAGCATGCTGGGTTGGTGACGCGTTCACGCGACGCGCAGCGCCGCCCCGTTCACCTCGACGCCGCAGCCCTTGAGCGGTTGACGGCCTGGCTGGACCAGTACCGGCTGATCGCCGAGCGTCGCTTCCGGCTGCTCGACGAACTCCTGGCCAGCGATGGTCCCGCGGGGCTGCGGAGAAATAGGGAAGAGGAACTGACATGAGCAATCCAACCACCATCACCGTTGACGACGGCGTCCCGTTCGTTGACACAGTCCGCGAATTTGATGCCCCGGTCAGCGCGGTCTTCAAGGCCCACGTGGACCCCGACCTCCTGGCGAAGTGGCTCGGCCCGCGAAGCACCACCATGAACGTCACGGAATACAACACGGTGACAGGCGGCAGTTGGCGGTACGAGAGCGGCGACGGCAACAACCCGTGTTCCGGCCGGGGTGTCTTCCACAAGGTAGACCCTGACGCGCTGATCATCATGACCTTCGAATTCGACGGCGCCCCGGACCAGGTGGGCATCAGCACCACCACGTTCGAGGAAGTGGATGGGCGGACCCGGATAGTCGCCCACGAGGTCTACCCCTCAGTGGAAGCACGGGATATGGCGCTGGCGACCGGCATGAATTACGGCGTGATCGAGGGCTATGAGCGGCTCGACGAGTTGCTTTCTGCCTAGGCTGAAGCGCCGGCCAATGCCTGGACCAGCAGGGGAATGAGCTGCTCGGATAACAGCACTGCCCCCAGCCCGATCATGATGACCCCGCTGACCAGGGTGACCACCTTGGCTGCGCCAGGCCGTGATGCCAGCAGTTTCCGGGACGTCAAAGCAACCGCTGTGTAGACCACTGCAGCCAGGAACACGAAGGTCAGGCCGAGCAAGCCGGACTGGACGGGGACGGGAAGTGCTGCTTCGGGGCTCACGAACTGCGGCACCAGCGCCACGAAGAACAGCAGGCCTTTTGGGTTGATGCCGCTGGTGCCCATTCCCTGCAGGAACGTCCGGAGCGGGTTGGCGGAATGCACGACGCCGGCTTCCGCACTGAAGCTGGCACCTCGCCACGACCGGATGGTTGCGACGCCAAGCCACAGCAGGTAGGCGGCTCCGGCGACGGTGAGCCAGCCCAGCAGCCCCGGTACACCTGCCAGGAGTGCGGCCAACCCTGCCGCCATCAGCACGGTGTGGATGACGTACCCGCTGCACAATCCGGCCACTGCCGGGACAAAGCTACGCTGGCGCAGGCCGGCGGAAATGGAGTATGCCCAGTCGACGCCCGGGGTGCAGGCCAGGGTGACCGCAACGAGGATGAAGGCGAGGAACAGCTGCGGATTCACGGTTTTCTCCAGGGGTTGTTGAGCTAGGAAAACTCTAGGCAAATTCGGGCCATAAGTGTTCGCTTATTTAGCTCAGGCACTCCTGTTCTGAGTAAGATATTTGCGTGATTGACGGAATCGATAGAAGTATTTTGCGCCACCTCCGTGAAGACGGAAGAATGACTGCGACGGCTCTCGCCTCGAAGGTGGGTTTGACCGTGGCACCATGCCACCGACGTCTCAGGGACCTGGAGTCCTCGGGGGTGATTCGTGGGTATCGTGCGGACATCGATCCCGCGGCGCTGGGGCTGGGGTTTGAGGCCATTGTCTTCGTCACCCTGCGCCAGGTTGAGCGCACCATCATGGCGGAGTTCGAAGAGCGCGTTGCGGCGAGCCCCAACATCGTTGAGGCCCAGCGCCTGTTCGGCTCGCCGGACTATCTGCTGAAAGTCATCGCCGCCGACCTGCCCGCCTACCAGCGCTTTTACGACGACGAACTTGCGGCACTGCCAGCGGTGGAACGGCTGACGTCAACGCTGGTCATGAAGAACCTGAAGACCAACATCGGGCCTCCCGTTTAGAACTACTCCGACAACAAGCCAGTTGTCCTGTACGGAATCACTTCCCTGAGGAACATACTGGTGGAGGTGCGCACAATCCCTGGGCACAGCCGGATTTCCTCGGAAACGCGGTACAGGTCGTCGGGGCTTTTGGCGACGACCCTGATGATGAGGTCGGTGTCGCCTGCGGGCGCATGGCACTCCAGGACTTCGGGGATCTTCCGGAGCGCGGCGATGGCTTCGTTCAGGTGGCTTTGGTCGAGTTCGGCACTGACCGCGGCGGCAACTCCGCGACCCAGCGCCGATGGAAGGACGCGGCTGCTGTTGGCTCGCAGGGCTCCGGACGCGCTCATTCGTTCAAGTCGGGACTGGACGGTCCCGCGGGCAAGGTGCAACTTTTGGGCAAGCACCATGATGGGGACCCTCGGGTCTTCGTCCAGGGCGCCGAGGATTCGGCGGTCCGTTGCATCCAGTTCCTGCAAAGTGACCACTTCCTGCCGTCTTGTTGTTTACTAACTGGTCAAATCGACCAGTCAAGTCACCGTCCGTTGCTCCAACTGTATGCCTTCTGCTGAAATGGTGGCAACGAAGCAGGGAGAAGCTACCGCTGATCCCCGCACGGCGCCAAGGCACCCGGAACACCACCCGGAGCCCTGTACAGGTTTCCCGCAAGGAAGCAGCCGCTGATTGACTCTTGTTCACAGCATTGTCATTCATCACTCGCCCGTTCGTTTGGGCAGCAAGTAAGAGCCCCTGAGCCACCGGATCGTTGCGGTAGCTGAGGGGCTCTTGCCTTGCCTGGCCCGGGCGCCCCTCCGCATAGGCTTGGGGTATGACTTCCGCCGGACGCTTCGCCCCGAGCCCTTCGGGCGAACTGCACGTCGGCAACCTTCGTACTGCGGTCCTTGCCTGGCTCTTCGCGAAATCCACTGCCCGGAAGTTCCTGCTGCGCGTCGAGGACCTTGACCGCGCGCGGTCCGGTGCGGAGGCTGAGCAGCTCCGCGATCTGGAGGCTATCGGCGTAAGGTGGGACGCCGCCGTCGTACGCCAGACCGAGCGTACGGCTCTCTACGATGACGCGATCGCCCGGCTGACTGCCGAAGGTCGCACCTATGAGTGCTTCTGCACCCGCCGCGAAATTCAGGAAGCTCCCTCGGCCCCGCATGCTCCGCAGGGTGCTTATCCGGGGACGTGCCGGGAGCTGTCGCACGCTGAACGGGAGATCCGCAGGGCCTCGCGTCCGGCGTCCATACGCCTGCGGTCGGACGTTGCGGAGTGGGCTGTTGAGGACCAGTTGAGCGGGAGATTCGTGGGCATGGTGGACGACTTCGTCCTCCGCCGGAACGATGGCGTCACCGCCTATAACCTGGCCGTTGTGGTGGACGACGCCGAGCAGGGAATCGACCAAGTGGTCCGCGGCGACGACCTCCTCCCGTCCACCCCGCGCCAGGCGTACCTGGCCACGCTGCTTGGCGCACCGGTACCCGAATATGCCCACGTTCCGTTGGTGGTAAACCACGACGGCGTGAGGCTGGCCAAGCGCGACGGCGCGGTGACGCTGGGAGACCTCGCCGCCGTCGGAATTCCTGCCAAACGTGTCCGGAACCTGATCCTCGAATCACTCGGTCTCCCGGCGGGGCCGTTGGAGGACGCGCTCCCGTTTTTCGACCCGGAGCGGCTGCCCCGGGAGCCGTGGGTGTGGAAAACTCCCACAGGCTGAAACGACGTCCCAGTAGGCTGTCTGGATGCACTCACAAGTGATCGCCCCCGGTTTCGAACCAGTTGCCGAGCTCTTCGCTCGTTTCCTCGACCAGGATCCCGAGTATTCCGCGCAGGTGGCGGCCTACCATCGGGGCGTTAAGGTGCTGGACCTCAGCGGCGGTCCGCACATCCGTCCTGATTCTGTCACCGGAGTCTTCTCCTGTTCAAAAGGCATGGCAGGATTGGTGATCGCGTTGCTGGTGCAGGATGGCGTGCTTGATCTCGACGCGGAGGTGGTCAAGTACTGGCCCGAGTTTGGTGCGCAAGGCAAGGGGTCCATCACCGTCGCGCAGCTGCTGTCCCACCAGGCCGGGCTCCTGGGGGTGGAAGGCGGACTGACTCTGGAGGAGGTTAACAACTCTGAACTCGCCGCGGCCAAGCTGGCAGCGCTTGCTCCGTTATGGAAGCCAGGGGCGGCCTTCGGCTACCACGCTCTCACCATCGGAATCTTCATGGAAGAGCTGTGCCGTCGCATCACCGGTTCCACGCTGCAGCAGGTCTTCGAGCAGCGAATCCGGTCTCTTGCGGGTGCGGACTTCTACTTGGGTCTGCCGGAAGCCGACGACGCCAGGTTTGCGCGTTTCCGATGGGCCGCGGATCCGTCGTGGCCCTGGGTGGATCCCGCCAGCCACTTCGGCCTGGCGGCGAATTCTGCCGTGGGCGACATTCTGGACCTGCCGAACATACCGGAAGTGCGGGCCGCGGGGCTGAGCTCCGCGGCGGGTGTCGCGAGCGCCGATGGTATGGCCAGAATTTATGCTGCCGCGCTGACCGGTTTGGCTGTGGACGGTGACGCCGCAGCGGGTGGCGGCCAGCCCGCCGTCGGACCCTTCCTGACAGAGGAAACCATCCGTACGGTGACAGCTGAGCAGGTGTTCGGCATCGACCGCGTGTTTGGGGAGACTGGTTGCTTTGCCACTGTTTTCATGAAGTCGCACACCCGGATGCCGTTCGGCAGTTACCGCGCTTTCGGGCACGACGGCGCCAGCGCATCTCTGGGGTTCGCGGACCCTGTGTATGAACTCGGCTTTGGATACGTGCCGCAGCAGGCCGAGCCTGGGGGAGTGGGCTGCCGCAACTTCCTGTTGAGTTCAGCCGTGCGCCAGGCGATCGAGGGACGCGCCGCGTAAAGCTACGGAGTGAGCTTCGCTGCGTGCACGCCGGCTGCCATTCCGGCCCACAGTGTGTCCGTGGTGGCATTGACGATGTCATCCACGGTAGTGCCGTCCAGGTGATTCCCCGCGGCAAGAACGGCCGCTCCGTGCAGGCTGACGAAGCACACCATTGCTAACGTCCCGGGGTCGCCTTCGGCCAACTCTCCGGCGTTCTGCCCTTCGACGATCATGGCTTGGGCGACATGGATTCCCTGTTCGGCCGTGCTCCTCAGTTCGGCGCTGGAATCCGGATGGTGCTTGCTGGAGTACATGACGGTCAGGAGGGCGGGGTGGGCAACAGCGAACTCCACGTACGCCTTCCCGACGCCGACGAAACGGCTCCGAAGCCCGGCGCCCGACTCAGAGGCGTTACGGATGAGGCTGTTCATCAATTCAAAGCCGGCCAGGGCCAGGGCATCGATCAGGGCCTGTTTATCGCGGAAATGCTTGGCCGGCGCGCCGTGGCTGACGTTCATCTCCCGCGCCAACTGGCGCAGGGATAGGCCATCCACACCAACGTCCTCGATGGATTCCATGGCGCGCTCCAGCAGGGCCTCGCGGAGCTTTCCGTGATGATAGGGCTGCTGGGTCATGCTTCGAGTCTAAATGAAAGTAGTCATTGACAACAAAGTAGGCACTGCCTACCATGTAGACACCGACTACTTCAGTTACCCATCCAATCGATCGGAACCCACCATGACCATGACCTACTCCGGCACCACGGCGCTCATCACGGGCGCAAGCTCAGGACTCGGCGCCGAGTTCGCCCGACAGTTTGCTGCCCGGGGTGCTGGCCTCGTCCTGGTCGCGCGACGTGCGGACCGGATGGAGGAGCTGGCAAAGGAGCTCCGCTCCAAGCACGGCGTCACCGTCACGGTACTTCCCATGGACCTGGGCCGCCCCGGCGTTGGCAAAGAACTTTTCGAGGAAGTCAGCAGCCGTGGGATCACCGTGGACACGCTGATCAATAACGCAGGCTTCGGAACCCACTCGCCGTTCGTCGAGGAAGAGCCGGATGTCATTGCCTCCGAAATAGCCCTCAACGTAGCTGCGCTTGTTGATATCACCCGGTCCTTCCTTCCCGGCTTGCTCACCTCCGGAACCGGGGCCTTGGTCAACGTGGCCAGCACGGCCGCGTTCCAGCCCATCCCCGGCATGGCAGTGTACGGAGCCACCAAAGCGTTCGTGCTCAGTTTCACGGAAGCCGTTGCCCATGAAACCAAGGATTCCGGGCTCAACGTGCTTGCCCTGTGCCCCGGGGCGACCAGCACGGAGTTCTTCGACGTCGTGGGAAGCCAGTCCGCAGCAGCAGGCCGCATGCAGTCCTCCGAACAGGTCGTTGGAACCGCGCTGAAGGCACTTGACCGCAAGGGCACGCCAGGAAGCGTGGTTTCCGGCTGGGCCAACCGCATCGCGGCCGGTTTCGCGCAGCGATTGCCCAGGGCCGTCACCGTTGCCATCGCGGCGCGGGCTGTCCAGGACTGACGCGGGCCCTCCGGTGTTGTCCCTGCGGGGAAGCAGATAGCCTGAAGACAGGGCCGAGCCTCATCGGCGCCGCACCCATCCGAAGGCCAACATGACCGAATCACGCTTCACTGTAGAGACCGCCCAAGTCCTGGCAGAGGTGGCCCACAACCGGCAGAAGGACAAGCTCAAGCGCCCGTATCGCGAGCATGTCCTGGCCGTTGGCGACGCGCTCGCGGATTTTGACGAGGACATCCAGATCGCCGGCTACCTTCACGACATCGCCGAGGACACCCCCATCACCAGGCAAGCCCTGCTGGACATGGGGGTGTCCGAGCGTGCTGTGGACATCATCGAACGCGTCACCCGCCGCTTCCACGACGATCCGGACGATTACGACGCCGGCATCCGCTTCGTAGCGGAGGACCACGACGCCACGTTGGTGAAAATCGCCGACAATGCACACAACTCGTTGCCTGAACGGGTCAGGGCGCTCGCGGAAAAGTGGCCCGACAAACCGCCTACAACCCGGTACGCCGATGCCCGTCCGGTCCTGTACACGGCCGTTCCCCGGGAAGAAGTGGAGTTGATCCTGCAGCGGATCAACCCGCACCTGCTCCAGGAACTGGACGACATCGTTCCCGAATAGGCTTACTTGCCGTTGCGGGGCCCGCTCTGCACGCTATGAAGGCGATTTGGGGTGCAGAGCAGGCCCCGCAACGCGTCAGCCGGCGGCCGCTTCGAGCCGCCGAAGTGCAGCGGCCCGGCCCTTGTGTCCGCGTCGTTCGTCGAACGCGATGGACAGGCCCAGCACCGCCATCATTTCCAGCATGCACAGAGGCACGGAAGCCCCAGCTGCGGCCATGGCAATGCTTCCCGCCAAGGCAAGGACTACTACGGCCGTGCTCACCAGTAGGTCGCGGTCACGGCCGAGCATGATGCTGTAGAGCGTGGTGAGTGAAACCTTGAAAAGGATGATCGGGATGGCGATCGATGCCACGGCTCCGGCCGCCGGGACCTGGGCTTCGTGGTCGATGAAGTAGGCCGCAATATGGAGCCCTGCGCCGGTGGCCGCGATGGCCGCGAAAATGATCATGTGCCCGTAGCCGAAGACCCAGGAGCGGTGCCGCTGCAGATGAAGGGCAGGGCCTGCAGGGAGGATGAAGTAGATCCACCACATGGCGAACGCCAACCCGGTACCGCTGAAACCAACCAGTGCAGCATCCACCGACCAGCCGTGGGTGGCGACGATGGCGCGCAGGGTTTCGATGGCCCCGATCAAGCACTCTCCCAAGGCAATGATGGCCAAGAGCCCGTACCTTTCCGCGATGTGGTGGGCGTGCCAGGGCGTACGGATCTTGCGTTCGGCGAAGTAGGGCGTCGCCATCTCCAGCACGAAGAGGGGAGCGGCCATCAGGAACGTGGTGAGCACATCGGTCTCGATCACCAGGGCAAGGACCCAGCCGATCTGGACAACCGCCAAGTACTTCGCGTAACGGAGGCATGTCTCGCGGCGTTCCGGGTCTTGGCGGGCAGCGCGCAGCCATTGGAAGATCAAGGCCACGCGCATGATGATGTAGCCGATAAGGATGGCCACGTTGTCGACGTGATCCCCGTCGACAATCGAGTGGAACATCGGTTCGATACCCATGGCCAGGATCAAGACGCCCACCATTTGCACCATGGTGACCACGCGGAACACCCAGTCATCCGTGTCGTAGGCGCTGGCGAACCAGGTGAAGTTGATCCAGGCCCAAATCACGGCGAACATCGCGAAGCTGAAACCCAGCAGGCCGGCGCCGAAATGCGCCTCGGCGACGGCATGTGCGAACTGGTTGCCGGCAACACCGAAGGCGATCACAAATGTCAGGTCGAAAAACAGCTCCAGCGGTGTGGCAGTGCGGTGTTTCTCGTGGGGATCGCGGCCGCCCATGGTGGACAGGGCATGGCGAAGTGGGTTCGTGGACATGGCTCAAAGATTACCGTTGCCGCGACCTCAGCGGGTGGCTCGGCCTAGACGCGGCCCAGGGCGTCGATGTCTTCCAGGAAGTCCTGGTGGACCTCGGCGCTGACGGTAGTGCGGGTGTCGGCGATTGCGTCGAGGTAGTCCTGCGTGACAGGTCCTTTCCGTCCGTTCGCCCCACCCGAAGCCGCACCGTCGTCGTACACGGCTTTTTCCAAGGCGCGCTGGGAGGCGCTGCGGGCAGCGAACTCGATGTCCGCCGGCGAGAATCCCTCCGTCCGGGAAACCAGCAATGGGATGTCCACCGAGTCCACCACCGTGGCTGGGATGAAGCGTTGCCACATGGCTTCGCGGGCGTGGACGTCCGGCAGGCCGATGGGGATGACGTAGTCGAACCGGCCGTGGCGCAGGAACGCGGTGTCCAGGGCGCGGATGAAGTTGGTGGCGCACACCAGGAGGCGGCCGGGTTGTTCGCGGAAGGCCGGGATGATTTTGAGGAGCTCGTTGGTAACGCCCTGCAACGGCGAAGGCGGATCGCCTGCGCGCTGGGAGGCGATCTCTTCGACCTCGTCGATGAACACGACCGCGTGCTCGAGCTCGGCGATTTCCAGGAACGTTTCGCGCAGTGCCCCGGCCAGGCCTTTGGGGTCGGAGGCCAAACGGGAGGGGAAGACTTCCACGAACGGCCACTCCAGCCGGGAGGCGATGGCCTTGGCGAAGGTAGTCTTGCCGGTGCCCGGCGGACCGAACAGCACCACTGCGCGCGGCGGAACGACGCCGTATTCGTCGGCGAGGTCTGCTTCGGCCAACGGCAGCACCAGCCGGCGCTCCAGGAGTTCCTTCTCCCGCCGCATGCCTGCGACGTTCTCCCAGAGATCACGGGCCAAGATGCGCCCGCCAAGCAGCCCGAGCGCGCCGAGTTCCTGGCGTTGCACCGGGATGGTCCGTTCGAAGTAGCGCAGGTTCTTCTTGACGACGAAGCCGCGGCCCAGGAACGCCTCGACGCGCGTTTCCGTTTCCGGCATCAGTGCGGAGAGCTTGTTGAGCCCGTGCGGGGCCATGCGGTTTTCGACGGCGGACAGCAGCGAGGTGCCGATGCCACGGCCGCGGAACTCGGTGAGGGTGGCGAGAAAAACGATCCAGCCTTGGTCGTGGGCGGCGCGTCCGACGGCGGCACCCACCACCTGCTCGCCCTGCACCGCAACCACTGCGTGGTCCTTTTCGCAGGAGGCGAGGACCTCGGACAGTGCGTACACAGGTTCAACACCGTCAGCTTTGAGCGACTCCCAGAGGTGCAGGATGCCGTCCAGATCGGACGAGTGGAAGTCCCTGATGCGCCAGTTCGTCATGCTCATAACTCCTCGGTGGATCGCCGTTGATGCCTTGGAGTTGAGCATAGGCGAATCACTGCTGCCGAAGGTTGCGCCCCCGTTGCGTTACGAAACGGGATGCAACCGCACTCCTGGGGTGCTGCGTGCCGTGGCTCGGAAGTACTCCTGGCGCTGGCTTCCCAGGCCCTCAATTTCCACCTCCACCACGTCACCCGGCTGGATGAACGGGAACCGGCCGGACATGGCTACCCCTTCCGGCGTTCCCGTGATGATGACATCACCGGGTTCAAGGACCATGTACTGGCTGAGGTGGTGGACGATCGTGGCGGGGTCGAAGATCATGTCCGAGGTGCTGGAGTCCTGTCGGGATTCGCCGTTGACCACGGTCTGGAGGTGCAGGTTGTCCGGGTCGATGTCGGAGGCGGGAACCAGCCACGGACCCAGGGGAGTGGAAGCCGGCAGGGATTTGCCCTTGGTCCACTGTCCGGCCGCGCCCGGGATTTGGTATTCGCGCTCGGAGAGGTCATTGGCTACGGCGTAGCCTGCGATGCAGTCTTCCGCCTCCTCAAGGGAGGAAAGGTATGACGCTTCCCGGCCGATCACGATTGCCAGTTCCACTTCGTAGTCGTACTTTTCCGACGACGGCGGGATGGGGGCAGCGTCGAAAGGGCCGACTATGGTGTTGCTCGGCTTGAGGAACACCACGGGTACCTCGGGCGGAGTTGCACCGGATTCTGCTGCGTGGGCGGTGTAGTTCAGGCCGATGGCCACCACGGCACCGGGCCGGGCCACTGGTGCGCCGACGCGAAGCCCCACCGCGGAGATTTCGGGGAGTTCGCCTTTGTCCAGGGCCTCACGGGTGCGTGCGATGCCGTCCGAGGCGAGGAAACCGCCGTCGATGTCGTTGGTCAGAGCCGTGAGGCTGAAGTATTTCTCGGTTCCGTCGGCGTCCTGGGCGATGACTGCCGGTTGTTCGTTTCCGGCCGTACCCAGCCTGGCGAATTTCAAGGTCATGGCTTCCTCCGTGCGTTCGGGACTAACATCCGAACTCTAGTGTGAAGTTGTCGCCCTTGCTTCGGAAATGTGACCCGTTGACAAGTAATACATCAGATGTTTAGTGTCGGTGGGAATCTGGACTTCAAGATCCGAATGAGCACCGTGATACTCAGCTTTCCGAACAGCCCTGCATGGAAGGAAACCCGTTGATCCAGCACGCACCATGGTTTGAAGAGGCCCGTTTGGGGATGTTCGTGCACTGGGGACTCTATGCGCTCCCTGCCCGGCATGAGTGGGTGATGAACCGGGAGGAAATCAGTGTTGAAGCCTATGAACAGTACTTCCGGCGCTTTGATCCGGATCTTTACGATCCCCGTGATTGGGCCCGTGTCGCCCGTTCCGCGGGTATGAAGTACGTGGTCCTCACCACCAAGCACCATGACGGCTTTTGCCTGTGGGACTCGGCGCTGACCGAGTACAAGGCCACCAACACGCCAGCCGGCCGGGACCTGATCACCCCGTATGTCGAAGCGCTCAGGGCCGAGGGACTGAAAGTCGGTTTCTACCACTCGCTCATCGACTGGCACCACCCGGACTTCACCATCGACGGGGTACACCCGCAACGCAACGCACCCGACGTCGAGAGTTTGAACAGCGGACGGGACATGGCCCGCTACCGGGAGTACCTGCACGGCCAGGTGGGAGAGCTCTTGAGCAACTACGGCACTATCGACTACCTGTTTTTCGACTTTTCCTACGCGGGGCTCGAGCAGGAGGAGTTCTGGGGCGGCAAGGGCCGGAAGGACTGGGATTCCGAGGCCCTGCTGGCCATGGTGCGGGAGTTGCAGCCCGGAATCGTCGTCAATGACCGGCTGGATATACCGGGAGACTTCATCACGCCGGAACAGTACCAGCCCGCCGGCCCCATGATGCTCGACGGCGTCCCGGTCACCTGGGAGGCGTGCCAGACCCTCAATGGCAGCTGGGGCTACGACCGCGACAACCTCGACTACAAGTCCGTGGATATGCTCATCAGGATGCTCGTTGACGGGGTGTCCAAGGGCGGCAACCTGCTCCTGAACGTCGGCCCGACAGGGAGGGGCGCCATCGATCCCCGGGCATTGGCCTCGCTGGAAGGAATTGGCGAGTGGATGACGTTGCACTCCCGCTCCATCTACGGCGCCGGGGCCTCGGCATTCACAGCCCCGCCGGATGCCCGCTACACGCAGCGCGGTGACCGGCTCTACGTGCACCTGTTCGCGTGGCCGTTTGAGTACGTCCATCTCCCGGGCCTGGCCGGCAAGGTCGAGTATGCGCAGTTGCTGAACGACGCCTCCGAGGTGTTCCTCCGTGAAGTCGATCCCCAGCAGCAGGCAATGAACTTGACCCCTGGCGGCCAGCCTCCCGGAACGTTGACCGTGAAACTCCCGGTCCAGCGGCCCGACGTAGCGGTTCCGGTGATTGAACTGTTCCTGAAGCCCGGTGAGCGGGTGGATCGCGCTTAGCGGTTTGCCCGGGGGAGGAATGGGGTATCCACAAAGTATGGGAGTTGCCTTGACACCACTGAACCTCGGCAAGCTCGGTTTCGGCGGGGCGGGCATCGGTAACCTGTACCGGGCCATCCCGGACGGGGAAGCCCTTGCCACCGTTCTCGCTGCCTGGGACGCGGGCATCCGGTACTTCGATACGGCCCCGCACTACGGCTTGGGCCTCTCGGAGCAACGGTTGGGTGCGGTCCTCCGGGACAAGCCGAGGGACGACTTCGTGATCTCCACCAAGGTGGGCCGGCTGCTCGAGCCGAACGCTGCCGGTGGCCAGGATCCGGAGGGCTTCGACGTTCCAGCTACCGCCAAGCGCGTGTGGGACTTCTCCGAGGCGGGGATTCGCCGCAGCATCGAGGATTCGCTGGACCGGCTTGGCCTCACCCACGTGGATATCGCCTACCTCCACGATGCCGACGTCCACGATCTCCGGGAAGGGATCACGCAGGGGCTGCCGGCTTTGGAAAAGCTACGGTCCGAAGGCGTCGTCAAAGCCATCGGCGTTGGCCTCAACTCGACCGAGGCGGCATTGGAATGCGTCGAGGCCGCCAACCTGGACCTCGTCATGCTCGCTGGCCGATACACGCTACTGGAGCAGCCCACGGTTCCGCTCCTGGAGCGCTGTGTGGAGCGCCGCACCGGCGTCGTCAATGTTGGCGTCTACAACTCGGGCCTCCTGGCCCGTCCCGACGTCCCGGACGATGCGCACTACAACTACGATCAGGCGCCGCCACACCTATTGGAGCGGGCGCGACGCCTGGCGGAAGTTTGCCGCGACTTCGGGGTGGAACTTCCGACGGCGGCGCTCCAGTTCCCGCTGCGCCATCCGGCCGTGGTGAACGTGACGGCCGGGGCGACCTCTCCCGAACAGGTTGCCTCGAACGCCGCGCGGATGGAGGAACCGGTTCCCGAAGAGCTGTGGAACGCCCTGGCGGCCATAGGCAGTGACACCCAGTCCGGCGGTTAGAGCGCCTGGCGCAACCAGTTCTCCACGCCGCTGATGTGCACGGTGGCCAATGCCCGCACCAATTCCGCATCACCGCGCTCCAAAGCGTCCGTGATGGCCCGATGCTCGGACAGGGTGTGGGCGACAGCCTTCTCCTGGGTCAGCCCCCGCCAGATCCTGGCCCGCACCGTGCTGCTCGACAGGGCTTCAAGGAGGCTGCCGAGGTAGTCGTTTCCCGCGGCTTCGGTGATGATGCCGTGGAATTCGAGGTCGTGGGCCACGAGCTCCTCGACGTCCGTGTTCTCGTCGATGCCGTCCATGGTGCCGCGAAGCCTCTTGAGATCTTCGGCGGTGATTTTCCCTGCTGCCAAGTGTGCGGTGGCCGGTTCAAGGATTCGTCGGACCTCGAAGAGCTCAAGGATGGACCGGTCCTGGTGCAGGTCCACCACGAACGCCACGGCCTCGTTGAGGAGTTTGGCGTCGAGGCTGGTCACGTAGGTTCCATCGCCACGGCGGACGTCCAGCACGCGGATCAGTTCGAGGGCCTTCACCGCTTCGCGCAGCGAACTCCTTGAAAGACCAAGCCTTTCGCTCAGTTCCTTTTCCGGCGGAAGTCGATCGCCGGCCTTGAGTTCCCCACGGATCAGCATGTCCTTGATCTTGCCGATCGCCTCATCTGTGACAGCCATGGACCAATAGTAGCCACCAATGATCGGATGTCTGCTTACGCCGCGTAGGGCATTAACTTACGACGGCGGCACCTGGGTTCCGCAGGTACGGAACCGGGTGCCGCCGTCGTGAGTTGGCGTTTGTTACCTGTCGCCGCCCGGAAGGGGGCG
The DNA here is from genome assembly GCF_021538675.1 of Paenarthrobacter sp. AR 02. Classification (GTDB taxonomy): domain Bacteria; phylum Actinomycetota; class Actinomycetes; order Actinomycetales; family Micrococcaceae; genus Arthrobacter. The sequence goes on along the minus strand of NZ_JAJUKH010000008.1, from coordinate 48,767 downwards.
GTTGGCGATAACCGGGGCGCTGCCGGTGTAGCCATCGCGGGTGGCGGCAAGCTCATGGATCTGCTTGCGGCACAGGAACCAGCCCCAGACCATGAGGCCACAGGCGAATGCGGTGACCAGCATGGTGAGCGGCGACTCGATGAACACCATGACCAGCACGCCGGCCAGGAAGATCAAGGACAGCCAACCCGTGTACGGAGCTCCGAAAAGCCGGAAGGACGGGCGCTTCACCCAGCCCTTGTCGGACCAGCGTTTCAGTTGCATCTGGCACAGGACGATGGTGGCCCAGGTGACGATGATGCCCACGGAGGCGACGTTGAGGACGATTTCGAAGGCGTCGGACGGGACGAGGTAGTTCAGCGGAACACCCAGCAGCGAGACGCCTGCGGTGATGGCGATACCCCCGTAAGGAACGCCTGCCTTGTTCATGCGCTGCGCGAACTTCGGAGCCGAGCCGGCCACCGACATGGAGCGAAGGATACGGCCCGTGGAGTAGAGGCCGGCGTTCAGTGACGACAGGGCAGCGGTGAGGACCACGAGGTTCATGATGACATCCACGCCTTGGACACCGATGGAGCCGAAGAACGTCACGAACGGGCTGACGCCCTTCTGGTACGAGGTGTAGGGGAGAAGCAGCGCGAGCAGGATGACCGAGCCAACGTAGAACACCGCGATACGGAAGACCACGGAGTTGATGGCCTTGGGCATGATCTTCTCGGGGTTGGGCGTTTCACCGGCAGCGGTACCCACGAGCTCGATGGAAGCGTACGCGAACAGCACACCCTGCATGAGGATAATCATCGGCAGGATGCCGTTCGGGAAGATGCCGCCGTTATCGGAGATGAGGCTGAAACCGACCGTCTGGCCATCGACGGGGGTACCGAAGATGACGAAGTACGTGCCAACCAGGAGGAAGGCCACCAACGCGGCCACCTTGATCAGCGCGAACCAGAACTCCATTTCGCCGAAGACCTTCACCGATACCAGGTTGAGGCTGAGGACAACGACCAGCGCGATCAGGGCCCAGGCCCACTGCGGAACGGCGCCCATCCACGGGACGTACTTTCCGAAGAAGTTCATGTACAGCGCGGCCGCCGTGATGTCCACAATCGTGGTGGTGGCCCAGTTGATCCAGTAGAACCAGCCCGAGACGAAGGCTGCCTTCTCACCATAGAACTCACGGGCGTAGGAGACGAAGGATCCCGACGACGGGCGGTGCAGAACGAGTTCACCGAGTGCGCGAAGGATCAGGAACGCGAAAAAGCCGCAGACTGCGTAGGCGATTACCAGCGACGGGCCAGCTGCGTTGAGCCGGCCGCCGGCGCCCAGGAACAGGCCGGTGCCGATGGCGCCACCGATCGCGATCATTTGGATCTGGCGCGGCTTCAGGTCCTTGTGGTAGCCGGAGTCCTCCTTGTGGAGGGATTTCTCCGTGGCATGCGCTTGGGCCGGGACCGTGTGGTCCGTGATGGGGTTGGTCATTGGAATCCTTAGGGGTGTCCTGTTGGGGTGTCCATGGGAGTGCCCGGTTCGGGATCCGGGCTCGCTGGACAGTGCCGCGTGGGGTATGCCTCATGGGGCGTAACGGCTGGCGGAAGCCGCTGGGTTATTGGCCAGTTTGAGCCTATTTGCTCAGATTCGCCAGACGTTCAGGGCTGAGCAGTTCTTCGAGCTGGGACGCGGTCAGCAGACCATGTTCCAGAACGAGCTCTGCAACGCCCTTGCCCGTTGCCAGTGCCTCCTGCGCAATAGCAGTGGCGGAGGCGTAACCGATATGGGGGTTCAATGCCGTGACAAGGCCGATCGACTGCTCCACGGTAAGCCGTAGCCGTTCGGTGTTTGCGGTGATGCCCCGGACGCAGCGGGCCGTAAGGGTGCGGCACGCTGCTTCCAGGTGGGAAATGCTCTTGTGCAGGCTGTGCACAATGATCGGCTCGAAGGCGTTCAACTGAAGCTGGCCCGCCTCCGCGGCCATGGTGACGGTTACATCGTTGCCGATGACCTCGTATGCCACTTGGCTGACCACTTCCGGGATCACCGGATTGATCTTGCCGGGCATGATCGACGAACCCGACTGCACAGCCGGAAGGTTGATCTCGCCCAAACCCGCACGCGGTCCCGAGGACAGCAAGCGGAGGTCGTTGCAAATCTTGGAAAGCTTCACAGCCACACGCTTGAGCACACCTGAGAGGTGCACGAAAGCGCCGACATCCTGGGTGGCCTCGATCAGGTCCGCGGCCGTGAGCAAAGGAAGGCCGGTGATCTCTGCCAGGTGGCGGCATGCAGCGTCCGCGTAGCCGGCCGGGGCGTTCAAGCCCGTTCCGATGGCGGTTGCCCCCAGGTTGATCTCGTGGATGAGCATGTGCGACTCGTCCAGGCGGGCCCGGTCCTCGCCGATGGTGACGGCGTAGCCGCCGAACTCCTGGCCCAACGTCATGGGGACTGCATCCTGAAGCTGGGTGCGGCCCATCTTCACCACGGTCCGGAACTCACGGCCCTTTTCGGCGAAGGCCACCTCGAGTTCCTCCAGGGCCTCCAGCAGTTCCTTGACCGAGAAGATCGTGGCCAGGTTCACCGCCGTTGGGTAGACGTCGTTGGTGGACTGGCTCAGGTTGACGTGGTCATTCGGGTGCAGCTTGGAGTAGTCACCCTTGGGGTGGCCCAGAATTTCCAGCGCACGGTTGGCGATGACCTCGTTGGCATTCATGTTGGAGCTGGTGCCGGCGCCGCCCTGGATCACGTCCACCATGAACTGGTCCTGCAGCATGCCGTCCATGATGTCCTGGCAGGCTTGATCAATGGCCCCTGCGCGCTCGGCGTCCAGGAGTCCGAGCTCGTGGTTGGTGCGGGCTGCGGCTTGCTTCACAGCGGCCAGGCCCCTGACAAGGTGCTTGTTGGTGGAGAGCGGCTGCCCCGTGATGGGGAAGTTCTCGATGGCGCGGAGGGTATGGACGCCCCAGTAGGCGTCCGCGGGTACATTGCGGTCGCCCAGAAGGTCGTGTTCGGAGCGGAGGGGGATCGCCTGATCGACGGTGGTCATAGCTGTCCTTGGTTTAGTTGCTGAAAATTTGGGCTGCACGGAGTTCGCCGACCGGAAGGCCGCCGCCCAGTACGGGTGGGCTTTGAAGCGTGTCCAAGCTGCCGCCGTCGACACCCAAGTGGCGGAGGACCTCAACGGTGACGGGCATGCGGGCGCGGTCACCGCCGTCGGAAATCTTCACGGCGACGCCCGTGCCGTCGGGGAGTCCCACCAGCTGGAGGCCTTCAAAGCCGTCCTTCGCAAGCAGTCCCGGGACGGCGCGCATCAAAGCCGTGACGTCGCGGCCTTCACCGGCGACCATCTCCGGGAAACGGCGCATGGCGTGCGCCACCTTGCCCTCGTTGGTGTTCGGGTCCGCGGCGGCCAGGCGACCGTATGCCCGGGCCATTCCGTGCAGCGAGTGGGCAAAAAGCGGTGTTCCGCAGCCGTCAGTGCTGACCGCCGCGGCTTCCTCGCCGGTGAGTTCGGTAATGGTGTCGCGGACCAGGACTTGCAACGGGTGCTCTGGGTGCAAGTACCCCTCCACAGGCCAGCCATTGATGACGCAAACGGCGGTCATGGAAGCGTGCTTACCTGAACAGTTCTGCGCGATCCGGGTGGGACCGTTGCCGGCGCGAAGCCATTCCTCGCGCTCTTTTACTCCATAAGGGAGGTCAGTGCTGTTGGCCAGGTCCTTTTCGGTAAGGCTGTGCAGCTTCAGGATTTCCTGGGCGCCGCTGCGGTGCATTTCTGCCCCCGAGTGGCTTGCTGCCGTGAGTGCCAGAAGGTTCTCCGGGATGTCCAAACCGGCTTTAAGGAGTGCAACCGCCTGGAGCGGCTTCAGGCTTGAACGCGGGTACATCGGCGCATCCGGCTCACCTGCTGATGCTGCTGTGCTGCCGTCTTCGTTCAAGGCGATCAGCGAGCCGTAATGGATGCTCTCCACCAACCCGTCGCGGGTTACCTCGACGAGCGGAACGTGGTTGGGCGCATTCCGCGCCTCGGCCTGATGGGCCGGTGCTGCTGGGACGGTCATGGTGTCCTTTGGGTGGGTCATTTGCTGAGGATCGTGTCCAGGGCGACGCTGACGGCCTGAAGGTGGTCGGCCATTGCCTTGCTGGCGGCTTCGGAGTCGCCGGCTTCGATGGCGTTGAGCACTGCGAGGTGTTCCTCGTCGGAGCGGTGCTGCCGGTCCGCCACAAGGTTGAGGGTTTCGGACTGGTGGGCCAAGGCCTCGCGGATGTCTGAGACAACGCTGGCGAACACCCGGTTTCCGCTGGCGCGGGCGACGGCGGAGTGGAAAGTGGCGTCCAGGTTCACCCAGGCCTCGGGATCGGTCTCGTTGAGCATTTCCTGAACAATGTCCTTGAGGTGCTCGAGCTCCTCGTCGGTCCGTCGTTGGGCCGCAAGCCCGGCGGCCGGGATCTCGATGTGGGGACGTGCTTCGTTAAGATCGCGCGCGCTGTACTGTCCCAAGGTAAGGTCGTTAGCGACCTTGTTGGCCACAATGAAAGTGCCCTTGCCGGTTTTGGTCATGGTCAGGCCCAAGGTGTTGCAGGACCTCAAGGCCTCCCGGATTACTGAGCGGCTTACGCCGTACTGGGCGGCGAGCGTCGCCTCGGAGCTCAGCTTGGTGCCGACGTCGAACTGGCCGCCCTCGATGGCGCGCCTCAGGGCCGCGAAGACCGCTTCAGCTGCGGAAATGCGGGAGATCGGGGTGTGCGCAGCGGCATGGCCCGGGAACTCGGGTTGTCCAGCTGTCCGGCTGTCTGACAGGTTCACGCTTTGAATATGGCACGGGTCACAAGGCACTGTCAACGCTGAAAGAACCGCTTCACGGTTTGGCGAACGACGGCGGCAATCGCCACTGCCGTTCAGCTCACCTTCGCATGGTTCTCGATGGAGCGAAGAATGCTGATCAGCTGCCCAATTTTCTCATCGCCGAACAGCACATCCGGGCCGGACGGGGCCAGCTCGTTGTATGGAGAGTTGAACAAGGCTTTTGGGCTGACTTTTCCGTTTTCCATCAGATGAGTGGTCAGTACGTTGAGGAAGTTCAGCTGCTGGGCCGTGAGCGTCGTACCGGCCACAAACTCTGACAACGCTTCCTCGACGGCTTCGCGGTCCAAACCAACCAGGGAACGGACAAAAAGGCCGAGCCCATCGTTGGCGGCGCGATTCAAGTCTTCGAGCGAACCCAAGCCGCTTTCCAGGAGTATGCGTTCTAGCTCTTCGAGGTCCAACTCGGTCAGTTGCTTGTTGCGTCGCAGCCGTTGGATGGTTGCGTGCTCCTCGTATTGTGCCAAGTACGAACGCATTTTCTCTTTATAACGGGGGAGGTCCACGAAGCCGTTCGTTGCACCCACCAGTTCAACTTCCTCAAGCACGCCGAGCTCGTCCTGGAAGTTTGTATAGACCACCTTGCGTTTCCGCTTTTCAATGAGATGGACCAGTCCCCGGAGCCGCCGACGGATTTCCTCCAGCCACTCCAAGGAAACAGATTGCCATTCCTCGTCGTGCAGGATTGTTTCCAGCAATGGCAGTTGAGCGGCGATGGCCGGGATGCTCTGCTGGTCTTGCAGGGCGGAGGCTATTGCTTGGATCTTTATCCGGAACGGCCCAACCGCCGATTGCTGCAGGGACGCCAATTCTGTCTGGAGCATCAGATAGTCAAAGCGCTTGGCCTCTTCCGTGCCCGCGGGCGCGCCAATGGAAGAGAGCTTGGCGATCTCGGTTTGCAAAGCCTGGAAGTCCTCGGCCGCCAAGGAAGTCCACGCTGTTTCCTCGGTGAACCTGTCCACCCATTTGCGCGCTGGCTTGACGAGGAAGTTGTCCAGCGGCAGCCGGTCAACTGTGTGTTTCAGGGTTTGTCGAAGGTCGGTAACGACTGGCGCTTGAGGATCCCATTGAAGGTCAGCAAACGTTTGGAGGAGCCGGACGCGTGCAGCAAACGTTGTCTCCGCAAGTGATTTGCCCAGCGACCCTTCGTTGCTGGGCATGCCTGCATTGAAAAATTCGGCATTGCGGCAGAGATCGAAGATGAAGAAGTCCTTCTTGTCCTCGCCCGGCCCGTACAGTTCCGGGCGCAGGCGCGTACCGCGGCCCACCATTTGCCAGAACTTGGTCTTGGACCTGACCATCTTGAAGAAGACAAGGTTGACGACGTCCGGCACGTCTACGCCGGTGTCCAGCATGTCTACTGAAATGGCGATGTGGGGGTTGCTCTCGGTGGTCGAGAATTCGTCGATGAGATTCTGGGCGTAGTTCACCTGATAGGTGATGACGCGAGCAAACTGGCCCTTGTAAGCCGGGTAGTTCTTGTCAAAGCGTTCAGCAATGTACTCCGCGTGCTTGTTGTTCTTCGCGAAGATGATGGTCTTGCCCAAGCGATCCCCGCCGGCAACCTTGTGGCCGCGGGTCATAAGGACTTCCAACGCCTTGTCCACTGTGTCGGCGTTGAAGAGCCAGGTATTGATCGCGGTGGCGTCCACGGAATCCGGGATTTCACCGTCTTCATCCCACTCGAGCTGGTCCCACTCTTCTTTGGCAGCTTCAGAAAGGTCCTCGTAAGAGATACCTTGATCGGGAAACTTCAGCGGAACCGGAACGACACGCGGCGGCACGAGATATCCGGCCTCGATGGCTTCGCTGAGTTCATAGGCAAACGTCGGAACGTTGTCCTCGATGCCGAAGAGGCTGTAGGTGTTGCGGTCCACCTCTGACTGTGGCGTGGCCGTCAGCCCGATGAGGAGCGAATCGAAGTACTGGAAAATTGCCCTGTACTTTTGGTAGACCGACCGGTGGGCTTCATCGACGATGATGAGGTCGTAGTGGCCAATGCCAAAGGTCCGCTGTCCGAGCTTTCCCTCGGTCCTGTTGATGAGGTTCATCATTGTCGGATATGTCGCCACGTGGATGCGGCTGTCTGCTTCTTCGCCCGAGCCGAGAATGACGGGACTGGAACCGGGCAGGTGGGCCTTGAACGCATTTGCCGCTTGCTTGACCAAGGCAACCCGGTCGGCGAGGAATAGAACGCGTTTGGCCCAGTTGGCTTCCTGCAGGAGCTTGGCGAGTGCGACGACAGTGCGCGTCTTGCCCGTGCCTGTCGCCATGACTACAAGCGCCTTGCGCTCGCAGTCCTTCTCGTAAGCTTCCGTGACGGCCCGGATGGCGTTGTGTTGGTAGGGGCGTTCGACGATCGAGTTGTCGATTGCCTGTTCAGCCAGGGGCTTTCGGCTCTGTCGGCGGTTGACCAGTAGTTGCAGTTGATCTCTAGTGTGGAATCCCTGCACCGCGCGTTCCGGGTACATGGTGTCGTCCCACATCCAAGTCTCGTAACCGGAGGTGTAGTAGATGATGGGGCGCCGGCCGTATCGACGCTCCAGGCAGTCGGCGTACAGCTTGGCCTGTTGCTTTCCAACATGGGGATCTTTGGTGGTCCGCTTCGCTTCGACCACCGCCAGAGGCAGTCCGTCAGCGCCCCACAGCACGTAATCCACGTAGCCGACGCCACTGAGCGTGCCGCTTGCCGTGGGCATGGTGTCGACCTTGAATTCGCGGTCTTCTGTGTTGCTGAGCGGCCAGCCCGCCTCGTGGAGTTCCAGATCGATGAGGTGCCTGCGGGTCAGGGCCTCGTCATAGTCATGGTGGTCGGGGACCGTCTGGTTCTGCTTCTTGGCCTCGGCAACTTCGGCCTGCAGAATCTCCAGCTGGGCCTTGAGGTCAGCGGAGTCGGCAGCTGCCTGTGCAAGCGCCTCGTCCTTTGCTTTGAGCTGACTTTCGAGTGCTTGGAGTTCTTCGGGCGACTGCTGTTGGACCGGAGTCTTAGGTTTTGGGGTCAGGGCCGAGGCGTCGAAAATTAACGACGGCGGCAGCTGGCTACCGGTTTTGGCGTAATTCCTGGCGAGCCAATAGCAAACGTGGTGCAGTTCGCGAAGCACGAGCTCAGCGCCTTGGATGGTGGGGCCAACGGAGTTGTGAACCGCATTGTTGCCGGCTTTGCGGATGATCGTGAGCTTGTTGGCAATGGGCCCGCCCACAAGATTCTTGAACGTGGGCTCGTTCAGTAGCGCGTTGAGGTCATCTTTATAGGGGATCACCAAACCTGGCTCTACTTGGTAAAGCCACTCAACAATGCGTTCGATGGTGTAGCGGGCGTAGAACACGGAAGCGCGGGGATCGACCCTGGCGAATTGTTCGGCCCGGCGTGCTTGTTTGGCCAACTCGGGCCACTCGCCCAGCATGAACCCAAAGTTGCTGGTAACTGCCCCCATGCAGCCGTCTCCGATCCGTTGCTCCGTTGTCCTGGAAGTAGTCAATCACGACACTGCGACTGTTTAGTCTTCATTTCAGACCGGTGGCCCCGACCAATGGCAAACGTTGTACTTTGGCAATAGTGTCATCGGCGATTTTCGGTACGGAGCCCAGCTGGGATTTCAGCTCTTCGCGGGCAGCTTCGAATGCTTCCACAATGCCGCCACAATAGTGTTCGATTATGTCCCGGGCAGCGTCTGCACCAACGCCAAATTGGACGCTTGTCGAGGCCAGCATCTGCTTGCTGATTCTCTGAAGCCTGTACTCGCCTTTCACGCTCATGGCCAAGTCGATGCTTGAGTCCCCATCCCAATACGGCGCGTAGGTGGCGAGGTCGTAGAGCGGCGATAACTGTGCCCGATTGCCGTTGAGGAGCAGGGAGTAGTTTTTGGCATGCGCATCGGTGCAACCCGCCACGGTGTTGAAAACGAGGGCCCGGTACAGCCTTTCTCCTGCTGCACGGCGGTCTGCTTCAAAAGGAAGTGATCGTACAAGACCGGCCATATCGCTCGCGCCCGGCCCGCCGTCACGGTGCTGGTATTTCTTGGCCGGAGAAACACTCAACGCCTGGCAAAAGTCTTCTTGGTGGAGGCGATGCCAGGTTCCATTCACTTCCTGGCGGTCATAACGGCGTGTTACAAAAACGTCCCAGTCACCGATGCGGTTCAGTTCGGACGTGGCCACTTCGAGCCCCAGAAAAGCTGCCGCCCTCATGGTCAGCTGCTCCACTAGATCCAGGCGACTTAAGTTGCCCGCCGCGGGTTTCAGGATGTGCGTCGTAGGAGTGGCGTCTTCTGGAACTGCCCACTTGCCGTTTGGAAGTTGATGCAGGGCAATTTTTGGCTGTGCCCCAGCTAGGCTGAAACGTCCTGCTGCATCGTCGTAGGGTGTGCCGTCCTTGTATTCAGTCACCACATGATCCAGCAACTCCGACACGTCTGCGTCCGAAACGGCCTTCACCGACGTTCTGGAGAGGGTGCCATCTGAAGAACCTTTGCCGGGCGCCATGAATTGCAGCGCACCCGCGACGTCGGCACCGATGTGTTCGAGGATTGCGAAAGGGTTGGACGGGGACACCCGGAACCGTCGGGCAATCGTCTGCAGTGCCCCTTCACTGTCGGGCAGGAGCCCTTGCAGAAAGGGGAGCACACTGCGCTTCTTGTGCAGGGTGGCGGCCAGCGGCATGGATAAGGACAGCGGTGTCCCATTCGGGGCTGCCTGGTATTCGGGGTCGTAGCGGAAGGTCAGATTTCCCGACGGCGACTGTTCAACGCGCCCGCACAGCGTCCCGTCCATGAAGACATCAAGAGCGCGGGAACTCACCACCGGACCGCTCCCGTTTCGCTGTCGCGGATTGCGATTTCGAAACCGAGGGCTTGGAAGACATCCATGAACTTGGACGTTTCCACCGACGCTTTACCGGATTCGAGATCGATGACGAAAGTGCGTGAGACGCTGGCTCGCCGGGCCAACTCTGCTTGGGACCAAGCTCGTTCTTCACGCAGCTCACGGACAAGGGGTCCTGCCTCGCGGACTGTGCGCATTAGTTGCTCCTGTCGCCGTACGGCAACTTCTACTTATGTCGCCGTACGCCGACTTTAGCATTTGCTGCCGTACGGCGACAGGTCTCTTTCGAGCTGAGTTAATGCTTAGAGTTCGCCCTTGAACGCGCGGCTCTGGAGCGACGCGAAGAGTGCGTCCAGTTCCGCCAAGTGCTTGCGGTGGGTCTCCTTCAAACGTTCGACGGCGGCAACTCGGGTCGCGAAGGTCTGCTGCAGTTCGAGGGGCGGTACGGTGACAGGGAGTCGACGTAGCCGATCTAGGGTGATCTCCTTGAAGGTAGCGCCTTTGACGCTTCTTTGTATCCACCGCTGGCTGGGCTCTGCGCGTAGGTACTCCAACAGATATGAGCTGATTACGTCCGGCCCTGGGGCAATTCTCGCCGTGCCCTGAGTTAGGTTGGCGCCATCCAAGGCAGGAGGTACCAGAGCAACCGTGCCTACTGTGGCCCGAATGCTCATTACGATGTCGCCTGCGGAGACTCTTGAACGCTCAAATTTGGCGGCAATTGCCGGGTCCGTTCGCCGAAGTTTTTCAGCAGCGATACGCCCATCGGACAAGTCGCCCGTGCGAATGTAGGGTATGCCCCCAGAAAACTCCTCACCCGCTTGAACGATTCCGTAAGTCACTATTGTTCCAGGTGCGACGACGTCGGCAAGTTCAACGGACGACCTCTGGTGTTGGGTTTCCTCAAACATTGAGTGGAAGATCGACTGAGTCAGCGTGTCGAGGTGCGCGATGGTTTGGCGGCGGTTCGCGCGGAGCTCGTCGGCCTTATCCAATATCGCCGCAATTCGCCGCTGCTCTCGCACTGGCGGATATGGAACCTCCATATCCAGGAAGATCGGATTGGGGAGTGACCTTCTTCTCGCCGTTGAGCCTTGAAGTTTTGCTTTGTAGAATTCGATGGCAAGTGGTGATTTGAGGAACCGCTCGAGGTAGGCAGGATCCGTTGCTGATCTGTTTTTGAGGTTCCACACTGCGTAGGCAGGGCTAACGATTCCCGCAGGAACAGTTCGTTGGAATGCCAGAACAGCTTCGTCAATGGGAAATCCAACGACGAGTTGGTCCTTCTGAACAACCTTGTACTGCGACAAGTCCGCTCCCGCGACTCGTTTCTTGAACTTCTCACCTTGTGGGATGAGTCCTTGACGCATTGTCATGGAGAGAAGAGGGTAGGCTTCGGTGCCAGCTCGGCCGACCTTTGCAGCTTCAATCAGTTGCCCAAGCTTCACTTCAGCAGCTCCCGCAGGTCATTCATGCCCTCGGTGATCTCAGCCTCGAGTTCGTCGAGCGCCGCCAGGATTTCCTCGGGCGCAGCATGCTCGATCTCTTCGTACTCGACCTCCTTGTACCGGTTCAGAGAAAGGTCGTAGTCGTTCGCCTCGATCTCAGAAAGTGGAACACAGAACGACTGGTCCGTGCGCGCCCGCTCAAGTTCCGCCGTCGTGCGCTGATTCCAACGAGAGAGGACGTCCTCAAGGTCGGAAGAGCCGAGCGGCGTGCGCTTATCATCGAGGCTGAAGCCGTCGGACTTTACGTCGTAGAACCAGACGTTGTCCGTGCCGCCGGAGTTGGTTTTTGTGAAGAAGAGGATGGCGGTGGAGACGCCGGCGTAGGGCTTGAATACGCCGGATGGGAGTTTGACCACGGCGTCGAGCTTGTGCCCCTCGACCAGTGTTCTGCGGAGGGACTTGTGCGCGCCGCTGGAGCCGAACAGAACGCCGTCGGGAACGATCACTGCAGCTCTTCCGCCGGGCTTAAGCAGCTTGATGAACAGTGCCAGAAAGAGGAGTTCGGTCTTCTTCGTCTTGACGACGCTCAGCAACTCCTTCGACACATTCTCGTAGTCCAAGCTGCCGGCGAACGGCGGATTAGCGAGGATGACGTGGTACTTCTCTTCCTCGATGGAATGCAGGTCGGCAAGTGAATCGCGGTAGGAGACGTCCGGGTTCTCCACTCCGTGGAGGAGCATGTTCATAGAACCGATGCGAAGCATGGTGGAGTCGAAGTCGAAGCCATGGAACTGCTCGTGATGGAAGAACTTACTGGTCTCGTCATTGGTGAGGAGATTGCTGTTGTTCTTACGGAGGTATTCGCCGGCCTGAACCAGGAAGCCGCAGGTGCCAGCGGCCGGATCACAGATGGCTTCGAGCGGCTGGGGTGCTGTCATCGCGACCATGAGGTCGATGATGTGCCGTGGGGTTCGGAACTGTCCGTTGGTACCCGCCGATGCCAGCTTAGACAACATGTACTCGTAGAGATCGCCCTTGGTGTCGCGGCCCTCCATGTTGATGGAGTCGATGACATCCACCACCTGCTTCAAGACACCCGCGTTCGGAATCTTGAACTGCGCATCCTTCATGTGGTGGCTATAAGTGGAGTCTTCGCCGTTGGACTGCTTGGTCAGCTCAGTTCGGAGGAACGGGAAGATGTTCTGCTGGAAGACCGTGAACATCTCAATCTGACCAAAGTCCTTGAACTTCGACCAGCGGAGGTCCGAATAGGGGCGGCCCTGGGGGTCAACACCCTCGGGGAACACTGCGTTCTCGATCGGCTCGCCTAAGATGTTGGCCTGCTTCTCCGCCCGAGTCTGGTTCTCGTCCAGGCGCTTGAGGAACAGAAGGTACGTGATCTGCTCGATGACTTCCAGCGGGTTCGAGATACCGCCGCTCCAGAACGTATTCCAGACTTTGTCTACTTGGGACTTGATTTCACCTGTGATCACTCATGCGAGTTTAGTGCGTTTTCTGAGGCGCTGAGCCCGACGACAGCGAAGGCCTGGCACCGCCGGATCGGGCGGTGCCAGGCCTGGCTTACGGGTTTGTCAGCAGGGACGCCAAGACTTGCCGCCGGGAGCGTAGCAGCGTGGTCCCGTGTATCCCGGGTAGGGATTCGATTGGGCCGGTGGAGCCGCCGGCACGTAGTTTTGGGCTGGCGGAACGTACTGCTGGGCAGGAGGCACATAGGGTGCCGGGAGGTTGCGTATCCGCTCTGCCTCGGCAGCTGCTGCGGCTGCCCGCGCCTGTTCTGCTGCGGCGGCCTCATCGGCAGCCTTCTTTGCTGCTGCCTCTGCTTCCGCGGCGGCCTTTCGTTCTGCCTCCGCTCGCGCGGCAGCGGCCATCCGTTCCTCTTCGGCCTTCTTCTCGGCCGCTGCGAGTGTCTTTTCCTGATCCTTGAGCTGGTTGTGCGCAGACTCAGCCTTGGTTATTACAGCCGTCAGGGCGGTCAACTTTGTGGCTGATTCGCTCGCAGAGTAGGCGGCCCAGAGGATCGAGTTTTCTGTGTCCCTCGCCGCGGACAGCAAGTCCTTGGCTGATTTGGCGGCAAGAATCGCAGTTGCCAGTCCAGTAGCGGATGCTCCCGCTCCGGCCGACGTCGTTGCTGGCGCCGCACTTTGGGCCGCTGTCAGTGCTTCGTTGGCAGCTGCCAGTTGCGCAGGGAGGGTGCACTCGATGTCCTCTGCGAAGAGCCCGGACTTGGCAGTACGCGCTTCCTCAAAGGCAGCTTCGACCGGCGGCAGGAACTTACGGTTTTCGCCTACGACCATCGGAACTCCAAGGCCGCGACGGGCGATCTCGGCGTTGACCAGCTGATTCTTGGCATTGAAGACACCGGCCAAGGTGCGTCCGTATTTGTCATGGCGTTCGACGTCGAACTCCAACCGGACTTTGCTGCCCACCGGAAGTACCTCCTCCAGATGCTTCGAGGCTTCTGGGCCCAGGCATTCGGTGGGTTTGTTCGGGTCCTTGGTCTCCGGCGTGTTGATATTCAGCAGCCGGATCGTCTGATCGTTGTTGTTGATGGAAACCACCACCGTGTCCCCGTCAACTACCCTGACGACAGTGCCAGAGTCGGCGTTCGCAGCGGCCGCAGCAATCAGCGAGCCGGTAACGACGGCTACAGCGGCTGTTGCTCCAATAATTAGTTTCCGCATGATGTCGGGCCTCCCAAGGGGAGGTGCAATGGATGATGGCTGTGGGGCAGCCTGGGTTGGGCGCGCAAATAGTCCCCCAATTATGCGAATGAAGTGATGAGTTGGCTGCTCAGCAGCCGAGATCACTTTAAGCTACAACTCGCCATCCGCCGGTTTAGCATGGCCTGCGGAGATATTGTGACCCCTGCTTGTCACAATGGACCATGCTCTTCACCAAAAAGTCCCTCACCGCCGATGGCTTCACCGGGTTCAGGCCGCTCGACGAACTCGATCCCATGCGGATTCCCCAGGGACCCGGCATCGTTGTGGTGCTCCGCCCAGCGGATTTTGAGCCTGCATTCCTTAGCAAGAGCACTGCAGGGACATTCAAGAAGAAGGACCCCTCCCTCAAACGGGAAGCGCTGGAAGCCGAGTGGCTCCCGGAAGCTTCCGTGCTCTACGTGGGCAAAGCCAGCGCCGGCAGCCAGGGCAACCGAGGGCTTCGCAAACAGATCCAGGAGTTCATGGACTACGGCCGTGGGCGTCCGACCGTCGTGTGGGATGCCCGACTCATCTGGCAGTTGCGGGACGCCCTCGACCTGGTGATCGCCTGGAAGGAACTCCCCGCGTCCGAGGTCAACGCGGCCGAAGCCGCCTATCACGCTGATTTTGTGGCCACTTTTGGCCGGCTTCCGTTTGCCAACCTTGTCCAGGCGCGTGCCCGGAAATAGGGGTTAACGTTCGACGGCGGACGGTCGGCTGGCGTTGTCGACCTCCCGCGCGCCTTGGATCCGGCGCATAATGTGATCCATGACGGCCAGTGACCCCGCTCGTGGCAAACCGGAAGGGCTTCGCATCACCGTAGAGGTGCCGGTTCTCAGCCTCGGCGCCGGCCTTGCCGACTACGGGGGACTCGGACGCTACGTCGACTCGCTCCGTAAACCGTCGGGACTCCATATGACACTCCTGCACGTCGGGATTCTGAACCACCTTCTGGCGGACATCGAGTCGTGGACCAAAGGGCGCTCGACGCCGGAGTACGTTCTTCCCGAAATTGTGAGCTGGCTGACCGAGCTGCCGGTTCTGGAAGGATTCCTGGGCAAGTCCAGCCGGTTAGTTCCACTGGGCGGTGGGCGGTTGATGGGCCTTGAGGTGGACGTTCCCCAAGAGGTCCACGACTACCAGGCCCTCTTGGTTCAGGGGCTCCACGTTCTTCTGGACGATCTTGGGCTCGACAATATCGACGATTTCATCTTGGGCTCACCGGCCCTTGGCTACAGATCCCCGCGGTGGCTGCCCCATATCGCCATCGGTAAAGCAAAATCCCGGCACGAAGACCCTATTGAAATCGCGCCCGTGGCCATCGGGTTTGGTGATTCCCGGATCCGGAACAGGGAGGCGCTGCCCTCGGCACAATGAATTGTTGTTGGGAGTTGACGCACGGGAAGTTCTACAGCCCGTAGAATATTATGCGTCTCCCGTTTTCTACCTGAGGACTCCCATGCAGCCGCGCACCCTGTTTCGTACCGTCGCCTTTGCCGAGGCCGTAACGTGGACGCTGTTGCTGATTGGGCTCTTCCTTAAGTACGTCACCCGCACCACGGACGTGGGCGTGAGCATCGCTGGCGGCATCCATGGATTCGTGTTCCTTTGCTATGCCGCCACGGCTGCCTTCACCTGGATCAACCAAAAATGGTCCACACGCACTGGCCTGCTTGCGATCCTCTCGGCAGTCATTCCTTATGCCACTGTCCCCATGGAGAAGTCGCTGGACCGTCGCGGTCTCCTTGCCGGAGGCTGGCGTTTGGTCGCTGGGGGAGAGGACCCGCGCGGTGGTTTGGAAAAGACCCAGGCTTGGGTATTGAGGAATCCGATCCTCGCTGTGCTGGTGACGCTCGTGGCCGTGGGAGTGGTCTTTAGCTTCCTGCTCTTCATGGGCCCTCCCGGTACCTGGTTCTCCTGACCTTTCATCGGCCAAAGCGATGAAATCCGGTGTCGTCCCTGGAGGGCCGGACGCAAACGTTGGACGAGGCCCCGTCGGCAGGCTCCGACGCCGACGGCGGGACACAGTCCCGGCATGCGCTCAAAAGAAGCACACTTGCCAATGCCACAATGGCCGACTTCACGCGGGCAGAGGCTGAAAACCGGGCAACGAATTGTCGTTTCATCGCAGGTACTTCTCCCTAGGGATTAATTGGCATGGGCGGTCTATGGGCTGATCGGGAGTTGAAGATTTTGGGCGTGACGGCATCGGGTGCCCGCCCAGTCCGTAGTGCTGTCCTGCTACTTGGCCGTTTGTGGGCAGCCCCATGATGTGGGGTTTTGGTCGCAGGTGTCGGCGACGAGGGCTTTTTCTGTTTTCCAGACGTGGATGGTTGTTGGTGGTGTGGTGGGGGTGAGGGTTCCGTTGCGGGGTAGGGGTGGGCCGTTGTTGACGGAGTAGGTTCCGGTGTAGGTGGTGGTGAGTGTGGTGGGGTAGTTCCCGGTTTGGGTGTAGGTGTGGCTGTTGCGGGTGTTGGTGGTGAGCCATTGGGTTTGGGGGATGGGGTATCCGGCTTGGGGTGTGGGGCCGAGGGTGGTGCCGTCGCCGTAGTTGTAGGTGTAGTTGGTTGGTGTTGCGGTGAGGTGGACGTTTTGGCCGAGGATGGTGAGGTCGAAGGTTTGTTGTTTGGGTGTGGTGTAGAAGTTGGTGGGTCCGCCTTTGAGGGTGTTGGGGAAGGGTTGGGCTTGGAGGGTTCCTGGGTTGATGGGTAGTTGGCGGAAGTCGTTGAGGATCCGGGCGGCGATGTTGGCCAGGACGTCCTCGGGTTTGGTGTCGTAGAGGCAGGTGGGTCCGCTGACTGTGGGGTAGTCGGTCCAGACCGGGTTGGTGATTGATTTCGGGGCTTGTCGCCAGATCACTGGTGTGCCTGGTTCGCTGTCGGGTGTTTTCGGTGGGCAGTCCAGGGTGAGGCAGCCTTTGTCCGGGGTGTCTGTACCACCGGAGCGGCAGTGGACATCGGCCATGTACTGGTTCGGGTCCTCGGTGCCCGGAGCCGTGCCGGTGAGGCTGGGCGCCAGCTGTCCTGTTACTGGATCAAGGCTCCATACAGCTCCGAAGTCGACAGTCTTCGCCTGTCT
This sequence comes from Paenarthrobacter sp. AR 02, assembly GCF_021538675.1. GTDB lineage: Bacteria > Actinomycetota > Actinomycetes > Actinomycetales > Micrococcaceae > Arthrobacter. The sequence goes on along the minus strand of NZ_JAJUKH010000008.1, from coordinate 31,839 downwards.
GTTAGCGCTGCCCCAGGTATCAGACGTCTCAGTTGACCGCGCATGTGGGGTCGCGCCCATTATGGTTAGGGCCACAGTGAGAGCTCCCAATAGGAATCGGGATTTGTCAGCGGATAACACCCGTATCCACCAACTTCCAAGCCGATTGATAGGACGCAACAAACACGAAGGCATCGTTTGTCGCTTTGTCTGCCGGGCGGCCCATGGTTCCGTCTGCGTTGTAGTAGGAGATTTCGTCCTGTAGAAGTTGGACCTTGGCCAGATGGGAAGTTTCCGTTGGGTCCCATTGCATCTCAATCGTCGGTATGCGAACTCGACCACCAACCATCCAACGACCATCTCTGTAGCTGTCCAGCGGTGCGCGATTCAAACTCGTGCAAACACCGCAGGCAGGATCGCTCAAGGCCTCAAGTTCGGTGATGTCTCCGGTCTCACTCGCGTAATTTGCGACCGCGTAGTAATACCCAATAAACGCCTCCAACCCCGCCTTCGAGTTCTCCTTCGCCAACTCCGGCATCACCGGTACAGGCACATTCTGGGCCTTGCCTTTCGCATCAGCCGGCTTGTAGGCAGCGGAAGAACTCGAAGTAGCCGAAGCAGCCGGCATGGTCGCGCTCGAGGCGGGTGGCGCCGTCGTCGTGGTAATGGCGGAGGGTGGTTCGCTGGGAGTTGGGCCGCCCTGGCAGCCGCCCAGCAGCAACACAAGGACGATGCCCACGACGAAAGTCCGGGCATTCGAAGACGAAAAAGTAGCACGTGAAACGCGAGACATGACAGGCTCCCCAGCAGCTGTTCGGCGGTGTGCCGGTCAGTCTAGGCCGGGGCAGGTGAAGGTTTCATGTCAGAAAATGCGGCCTGTGGAAAACCGCCACAAGAGCTATCCCCGCAGCTTCTCCATGTCCCGGCGGTCCTTCTTCGTGGGCCGGCCAGCGCCGCGATCGCGCTGGGGCAGTCCGAGCTTGGGGGCCACCGGCCGAGGGGGCGTGTGGTCTGTGAAGCAGTGCGAGGCAGCTTCGGCTCCGACACGCTTGGCGATGAGCCGCCGCACCTCAAGGATCCGTTCCCATCCGGATTCACGCACGCGGATGGTGTCGCCGATGATCACGCTTTGCGAAGCTTTTACCGGGTTTCCGTTGATCCGGATGTGCCCGGCGCGGCAGGCGGCAGTAGCGGCGGACCGGGTCTTGTAGGCGCGGATCGCCCATAGCCAGGCGTCGACGCGGACGTTCGCTGGGGATGACGACGGGATGCTCATCCATGAATTGTCCCCGATGACAGGGATCTGTGCACGGCGGACAAGCGTCCTGGGGGCCTACATGGGCCCACGATCGATATGACTTGCAGCAATTCAATAACTCATATAGCTGGACAATGAATCCTGCATGGAAGGGCTCGGCGCCAAATTCCAATGCAAGGAGATATTGCCGCGACGCTTAATATGCAATCCCGCAGGATCACCGGTTTTGGCTCAACCCGTGTGTTAGCGTGTTTCCCGTACTGATCAGTACATATAGCTGGAGGTCAATAGTCTTTGATCGAACGGAATAAGTAATTGACAAGAGCTATGAGAATTTCCCTGCTTTCTTCAGTGCGGCAGCAGTCGGCAGCAAGCTGAGCTGATGTCACAACAGGTCAATTCAACGGAGGATACGGCGGCGTCGGGCGCGGCCTCCCACACCGTCCTTTCGCAGCGGACGTTCGCCTCCTTGGCTGGGACCATGTTCGCAGTCGATCTCCTGAGCGCGGGAAATGGGGCCATTGACCTCGCCTTCGTGGCACCGTTTGGGGCGCTCATGGTGGCCGGCATCGGCCTGGGCGATCTGGTTACCGCACTGTTTATGGCCTTCTTTGCGGGCATCATTGACGTCTTTGCAGTGAAATTGGCTCGTGCCGAGGGACGGAACGAGGCCAGCGAGCTATTGCCCAAATTGTTTGCGGCCCTGCTTCTGGTTGCTGCCGTTTGGACTGCTGCCGGTCTGCTGGTCAGCCGGATTGTTCCGCTGATATTCGATGTTGTCGGGTCTGAGCCCGCTGTGGCTGGCATTGCAACCGACTACTTGACGGTGCGAATGATTGGCATTCCGTTTACGTTGGCCCTGGCAGCCGTCTCGATCACCCTCCGCGTCGTGGGACGCCAGCGGGCTTCAATACTTCTCATCGCCACAGTGTTTGTGCTGAACGCGGCCTTCAACGCCGCTCTGGTTTATGGCCCGCTGAAAGTAATGGCAGCTAATCCGGTGATGGCGGTGGCCATTGCGACGGTGATCGCCCAAGTTCTGACTGCAGCTTGCGGTTTTGTCATTCTCGTTCGGCATTTCTCCCGATCCCGAGGTGAGCGCGCCGCGGGTGCTGAGCAACAGCGGATCCTTCCATTGACCCGGGAGATGTTCACGACGAGCCTTGGCGTCGGACTAAGGCAGATGAATAACTACGCCGCAGCCGTGGTGCCCTTCATGCTGATCAGCCGTTTGGACGTAGGCACTGTCGCCGCTGCAGCGGTGGCGACGAGAATCTGGACCCTCTACTGCCGGGTACCGCAAGCGACCCTTGGCGCCGTCGGCGTCTTTGTCGGATACTCCCGGGGCCGCAGCCAGCAGGATGCCCACGCCGTAGTGCAACGTTCGCGCAAGTATGTTGTCTGGCCGAGTTTCATCGCCGCTGCAGTCGTGGCAGTGGCCGTCCCGGTCCTTGCCAAGGTTTTGGGCGGTGACCAGGTTGACGTCGGACTGGTCTGGACCTTGACTGCCGCGTATCTCATCGCGGTTCCCGCCTACGTCGTAGAAAATCTGTGCGGCGAGATCCTGACGGTGGAACAACGGGCTGCATGGCTTTCCGTGCCATCAACGGTCGTCACGTACCTGGTAACCATTCCGCTCGCCGTCGTCGGGATCCTGGTCTGGGAATCGGCGCTGGTGGCCGTTGCGTCCGCAGCTGCCGCATCGCTTCTGCTGGCCCTGACGTACAGCATGCGGACCCGGCAGCTCGGGTACCGGCTCATCGGAGGGTCCTGAACTACCGCACCGTCACCTCTACGCGCTGCGCCATGTTGTTCCCGATGCCCTGGTAATTCCACACCTGTTCCGTGGGTTGCAGCGCACCCGACGCATCCATCGCCCGGCACCGCAGTACGTGCTCTCCCGGGCTCGCGACCCACACCATGGACCACGAACGCCACGCAAAATCACCCAGCGCCGGTTCCAAGTGCGCGGGCATCCATTCGCCGTCGATCCCCACTTCGACCCGCTCCACTTCGCCGTGACCGGACCATGCTCGCCCATGCAGCATCACTGGACCGGCGTCCACTACGCGGCGACGCGTGAAGAAATCGGGAATGCCGGGAGGAATCATCAGGGAGCGCACACGGATATGCGTCACAGGCAGGCCCGGCCCGTCGGGTCCCTGCAGGTAGTGATACGCGACCGCCTGCTGGAATCCCATGAACCGCGATGTCACAGCTTCGATCGACGTCAACCACTTCACGCTCGCCATGCCGTACCAGCCGGGCACCAGCAACCTCAACGGATACCCGTGCTGTAGCGGCAAGGGATTTCCGTTCATGGCATACACCAGCATGACTTCGGGATGCATCGCCTCAGCGATCCAAAGGCTGCGCGCGTATGGCTCTTCGACCCCGTTTTGGATGCCGCTGTCGGCACCGGTAAAGACAAGTTCGACGGCGTCACTCGCCAAACTCGCTTCCTCCAACAGGGGTGCCAAGGGAGTTCCCGTCCACTCCGCGGTGCCCACTGCTCCCAGGCCCCAAGGCTGGCTTAGCGGACGCGGCTGCAGGAGCGAGCGCCCATTTCCGGCGCACTCCAAGGTGACAGGCATGGTGACGGAGGGCCTGGCTTTGATGTCATCCAGGCTCAACTCAAGGCCGCGTTGGAAAGAACCGCCCAACCGCAAGCGCCAGTTCTCTGCGGACACATGGGGGATGTCGAAGTGGATGAGCAAGTAATGAAGGCCGGCGGGTGTGATGTCGTCGTGCAGGGCCTCCAACGGCATGGAGTGGTTCCGTCCGGAAAGCTGCAGTTCTTCATGGGTCAGCGGACCGTCGGTGGGCTGCCCGGAAGTGGGCTGCCCTGAAGTGGGCTGCTCGGAAGTGGGGGCTTTTTGCTTGACGTGGTGATCGGACATGGGACGGCGGCGTTCTACTGGAAGCTAAACGCTGCGGAGTGCCGCAGCACCTAGGACAAGGATCACGCCGCGGGCAGAACTCCGTCAATAGCCCGTTGCGGGGCCCGCTGAACAGGGAAAATCACCCCAACACCCTGCAGGGCGGGCCCCACAACGGGAGGTGGCTACCGGCGTCGTAGTTCCGGGTATTCGAGGTGCGGCGCGACGGTGCCGGCATCGCGTTCCAGGAAGTTGACGGCGGGGGCCACGATGTCGTCGATTTCATCCAAAACGGACTCGCTCAGGACCACGTCCGCTGCCTTGAGGTAGTCGGTCAGGTGGTCCTCGGTGCGTGGCCCGATGATCACACTGGTCACGGCAGGGTGGTTCAGTGCAAAGGCAACAGCGAGTTGGATCAGGGTCAATCCATGCCTTGCCGCCAGTTGGGCCAAAGCATCGGCGGCGTGCAGCTTGCCCTGGTTGAATGGAGCATTCACGTCGAACCGGCCGGGGAGAGCGGAGAATCGCGAGCTTTCCGGCTGTCCGGAGCCCACGCGGTAACCGCCGGCCAGCCACCCGCCGTCGAGCGGGCCGTAACTCAAAACCCCGACGCCGTATTGCTGGGTGATGGGGAAGACGTCGCGTTCGTTGGCGCGGACCAACAGAGAGTACGGAACCTGGTCGACCACCGGCGGCGTCAGGTGGTTGGTGTTGGCGATCCACTGGGCCTCAACAAGCTGCGCCGGGCTGAACACGGAGGTGCCGTAGTACAGGATCTTGCCCTGCCGGATGAGGTCGTTGAGAGCGGTGATTGTCTCAAGGAGGTCGGTGTTGTAATCCGGCCGATGCGCCTGGTAAAGGTCGATGCGGTCCGTATTCAGGCGCCGCAGGCTGTCCTCCACAGCCCGGACTATCCACCGCCGGGAATTGCCGGCGTGCGCAGGGTTGGATCCCATTTGGCCGTGGAACTTCGTGGCAAGGAAAACGTCGTCGCGCCGGCTGTGGATAGCTTGGCCCACAACTGTCTCGGCTTCTCCCTGCGAGTAGATGTCGGCTGTGTCGACGCTGGTGATGCCGGCGTCAAGGGCGGCCTTGATGATGCGGATGCTCTCGGCCGGACCCGTAGGTGCGGCGCCGGTGCCGAAGTTCAGGGTGCCCAAGGTGAGGGGGCTGATCAGGGCGCCAGTGCGCCCAAGCGTACGTAGCTCGTTGAGGCTCATGGTGGCTTCCTGTGGAGGGGTAGTGCTGGGATGTTCAATCGAGGCTACACACGGCCGTCGATGGCATAAACGCAAGCGGTAGAACTTCTTCGCTTTTCGTCTTGCGGAGTAATGGAAGGGGCCATATTCCGCGACATTTCTTGACACACGGCAACACAAATGTCTTTCGGATCAACAAATATTGCCGTTCTCCTGCACAGGTGAATTATGGGAAGGGAACTCAAGCAACGCACGAAGGGGACAGCGGAATGACACAGACCACAGTGGAAGAAACGGCGGCCATCAAGGCTGCCTTTGCGCAGTTCCCGTCAGGAGTCGCAGCGTTCAGTGCGATGGTGGACTTCACGCCGGAAGCCCTGGTGGCATCGTCCTTTACGGTGGGTGTTTCGCTCGAACCACCATTGGTGATGTTCGCGGTGCAGAACTCCTCCACAACCTGGCCGAAGCTCAGGCAGGCCCAGCGTCTGGGTGTCTCGGTCCTCGCCGAAGGGCAGGAAGGGGCCGCACTCCAGCTGGCCTCGAAGACCCGTGATCGCTTCGCCGGACTCGACACGAGCGTCAGTGACTCAGGCGCAGTCCTGATCGACGGTGCGGTGCTGGGATTCGAATGCGAAGTTGTGTCTGAGACGCCGGCCGGGGACCACGCAATCGTGGTCCTGGAGGTCAAAGCAACCACCATCAACCATGAAACCAAGCCGCTGATCTACCACGGCGCAGCGTTCCGGCAGTTGGCCGCCTGAGCGCTGCTAGGAGTTGCGGCTGGCGCTGCTCAGCGAACCCTTACGGATCGGGCTCGAAGACTTTCCATTCTTGGAAGTGTTCGGGCCTGATTTTTTGGTCCCGTTTCCCGAGCCCGGTTTGCTGGGGGCATCAGGCTTGGATGTACTGCCTGGTGTCTCCGGGGTCTTCGGGGCAGGCTTCTTTCCATTGGGCGGGGGTGCGGGGTCATCCAGATCGCGGACCGTGACCTTAATGGCCGGTGGTTGAGTGGCTTTAGCGCGTTCAGCGGCCCGTCGGTCAGCTTCGGCCACGGCGTCTGCCCAGTCCTTGGCGAGAACGGGTGGTTCCTTGGCGGCGGCCACAACGATCGGATGGTGCGCGGCCTGGTGTTCCACTACGGACTTCACTTCCGCGGGTTTGGGCAGCTTGCGGGGGTCCACTTTAGCCTTCCACGCGCCGTCCTTGACGGCTGCGGACGCACCTGAGAGCCGCCGTCGGACGCTTCCAAAGAGGTCCCGCGGGGGCGCCGCGGGAGCGCCAGGTGCAGTGGCAGGCGCGGGAGCCGGGGCCTCGTAAGACGAAACATTGGCAAGGGCCGATTCCAGGACGTCGGCCTCTTCAGGAGCCGGTACGCGCGCGGGGTGCGGGGGCAAATGAACGATGGGGGTAGTGGCCTTCTTCGGGAAAATTCCCACCAGCGCCAGAAGAATGATCGACAGTAGCCGCCCGACTCCGGCAACAACCAGAGTGATGATAACGATCAACCCGAGACCAAAGAACATCAGGACAGCGAGTCCCAGCGTTCCCAAGTACGTCAGGTTGATGGCGAGTGTTGTCGGATCCTCCACGTAGCCCCCCTGGCTGTCGTTTTGTGATGCGCGCATTGCCCACCTCGCTTGCTTACCTAGCCTAAGGTCCAGCACCGACGGAATCACGCCCCGCCTCACACTCTGGCCGGGTTGTTTCAAAGCTGTTATCTCGCATGGGAAAATATGTTGCCCAGCTCTCATTTAAAGCCTCAGATTGGGACTCCGTGACCCCTGACTTGACCCGCCTCCGCAGCGGAATGTGCCCATGTCTCTCCGGGGACCAGTACGACGATTGCTGCGGCCGTTTTCATCGCGGCGAATCCGACGCGCCGACAGCCGTTCAACTCATGCGCTCCCGGTACTCGGCTTTCGTTGTCCTTGATCCGGAATACCTGCTCAGGACCTGGCACGCTTCCACCCGTCCGGGTTCCATGGGCCTGGACCCGGACATCCAATGGCGGCGCCTGGACGTCCTGGACACATCAAGCGGCGGGCCCCTGGACTCGAAGGGCACCGTGGAGTTCGCTGCCCATTACAGGCTCGACGGCGAACGTGGGCTCCAGCGGGAACTCAGCCGTTTTGTGCGGGAGGGCAAGCGCTGGTTCTACGTGGACGGCGACGTGCGCTGACCCCGCTCCTTCCCAGTTGCCTCCACATTGCCGGCGGCTATTGAGGAAACTCCGCGGCCACGCGTGTGGTGCGCACGTTGTTCTGCGCACTAACTGGGAGGGAACGCAGCGGGAAGCCCTCAGCGATACTTTCGGTGCAGGTTCTCCTTGCTGGAAGCGCCCGGCGCCGCATCACCAATCCACGGACCGGTGCCCTCCGACTGGTCCAGCACGCCTTCCTCCATCCAGACGTAGTCACCGGCGAGGACTTTGCGGGAAAGATCGCGGTCCCCGTCGTCGGTGTTTCGCCACAACTGGTCGAAGTACTCGTCCACGCGGACCCGGGCCTGTTCGCAGAAAGCATCGGCGAGTTCGAACGCGCCGGCACCCTGCGCCGGGTTGGTTCGGAGGATCATCTCAGCCCGTGAACAGCACGCCGCCATTGCAAACAGCTCCGCACCAATATCAACGATCCTGCCCAGGAACGCCTGCTTGAACTCGAGCTTCGCCTGCCACCTGCCCATCCCGTAGAACGTCTGCCGGGCAAGCCGCCTGGAGGACCGCTCCACGAACCGCAAGTGCTTGCCGAGCCGCCCGAACTCCGCGAAGGATCGCGGGTCCATGCCGGCGCCGGCAACCAGCTTGGGCAACCAGCGCGCATAGAAACCGGAGGCTCCGACGGCGGCCCTCGCCTTATCCTGCAGGCTTGCGTCCGCTGCGGCGAGGTCGCCCGCGGCGGCAAGGTGGGCATCCACGGCTTCGCGGGCGATCAGGAGTTTCATGATCTCGCTGGAACCTTCAAAGATGCGGTTGATGCGGAGGTCCCGGAGGAGTTGTTCGGCGGGTACCGCACGTTCTCCGCGGGCCTCCAGGGACTCGGCGGTTTCGAAACCCCTGCCGCCCCGGATCTGTACCAGTTCGTCGGCGATCCTGCAGCTCAGTTCCGTGGACCACAGCTTGGCCAGCGCCGCTTCGATGCGGATGTCCTTCAACCCGGCGTCGGCCATCTCTGCGGACAGCTCAAAGACGGCTTCCAACGCAAAGGTGGTGGCCGCGATGAACGCGATCTTCTTGCCTACGGCTTCGTGCTGACCTACCGGGCGGCCCCACTGGGTCCGGGCGTTGGACCATTCACGCGAGATCTTCAGGCTCCACTTCCCTGCGGCGACACAAAGCCCCGGAATGGAAAGGCGGCCGGTGTTCAGGGTGGTCAGGGCAATCTTCAGTCCTTGGCCCTCCCTGCCCAGGCGGTTCGCCGCGGGCACACGGACCTGGTGGAACCGGGTCACACCGTTTTCAATGCCGCGCAGGCCCATGAAGGCGTTCCTGTTTTCCACCGTGATGCCGGGGGAGTCCATCTCAACAACGAAAGCGGAAATACCGCCCTTGTGCTCCGTCCCATCCGCATCCGTGTGCGCAGGGACCCTGGCCATCACCACCACCAGTTCGGCGATCACGCCGTTGGTGGTCCACAGTTTGACGCCGTCCAGAAGGTAAGAGTCGCCGTCGTCGGCCAGCACGGCAGTGGCGCCCATGCGCGCGGGGTCGCTGCCGACGTCGGGCTCTGTCAGGAGGAACGCCGTGATGGCGCCGGCGGCGCAGCGCGGCAAGTACTCCTTCTTCTGTTCGGGTGTGCCGAATTCCTTGACTGGTTCCGGAACGCCGATGGATTGGTGTGCCGAGATCAGCGCGCCGAGGCTCGGGTGCACGGAACCCAGCAGAGCCAGGGCGCGGCCGTAGTAGACCAGGGACAGTCCCAGGCCGCCGTATTCACGGGGAATCTTCATTCCAAAGACGCCCAAATCGGCGAGCCCGGCCAGGTATTCATCCGGGATCCGGGCGTCCCGCTCGATGACCCGGCCGGACATGGTTTTGGCGAACGCGACCAGACGTTCCATGAACTCCTCGCCCCGTTCCACATCTTCCGCCTTGGACTGTGGCCAGGGGTGAATGAGGCTGAGGTCGAAGCTGCCCAAGTAGAGGCCCTTTGCGAAGCTGGGCCTGTTCCACTCGGTTTCGCGCGCGGCTTCCGCGACGGCGCGTGCTTCTTCAGCAGTGGCGTTGACGCTTGCGGCAGTGAGGCTGTTGTCGGTGGCGGACGTCATGGTTTAACTCCTCTAGCCGGTTGTGCCGGATGGAGCCAGGGTCCGCCTCGGGTGGGAACCCTTCAGCTGTCCCTCAATGCTACCCGCGGGTAGCTGCCCGTGCCAGAGGAGATCTGCGGCTGGAATTCGGCCGGGATTTCCACCTGGCCGGCGTGGTGGACCAGGCTGTCCCACGCAAAGTTGATGCCATGGACAAGGCCTCCCAGCACGCCTTTAACGGTGTACCAGACCATGCCCATTGACCCAATGAGAACGATGGTCGCCATTGCTGCTGCCGCAATGAATGCAGCCAGAAGCACGGCGATCAATAGCGTTCCAAGAACTACGTACGTGCCAGTTTCAAGCGCAGTGACATCGAAATCCATGGTTCCCCCCGGGGCGACGGTGCGTGGGTCGACGCGGCGTGGCTGCGTCGATGCTCTGACATTAGGGGCGGGCGCGCATTCCGGCCAGTGCAGACGCGCGCCGCGGACGCGTTGATACGGGATCGAAACCATACCAGACGGTAGGTTACGGAATGGTTGCGGCGGCGGTCCCCGCGGGTGCTCGGCGGGGGTCCCTGCTGGCGTCCGACGGCGGTACGTCGGTGCCGTCCGACGCCCCTGCGACGCTCTGCCGTAACCTTGTACGGGGCAGTTTCCGCTGCCAGCCAGGTTTCGCAGCAGCTGAAGGAGAGTAATTGTCCCGTTCAGCCATGTCCTCAGCGGACGCCATCAGTGCAAGGCTCCGCGACCTCGAACTGTTAACCAAGGGCCCGGCATGGGCTCTGACGCGGTCCGCGCCTTGGGTGATCGCAGTGCTTCAGGCGTCCTTCACCCGCACCCGGCCGCAGCTTCCGCTCGAAGAGTTCCATGCCGACGTCGATGCTTTCCTTGAGCAGCTCCGCCGCCAGGACCCGGCACTGGGTGGCCAGCAAAACGGCAAACTTTTCGGTGACGAATGGACGCGCAAACAGTTCCTGACGCGTCGTAACCAATCGGGCCAGATCGTCTACGAAGTCACAGAACCGGCTGCCCGCGTGCTGGCATTCCTCGACAGCCTGTCCAGCGAACGGTCCACGCTGAATGGTTCCCGGCTGGGCACCCTGCTGGGGGATGTGGAGAAGCTCGCCAACGAGACCAACCCGGACCAGAGTGCCCGTTTGGAAGCCCTGGAGGAAGAGATCCAGGAACGCCAGCAACTGGTGGAGGACATCAGCTCCGGCGAATTCGATGGCCTCCTTGACGACGAGGAAGCGGTGGAAGCGGCCGGCAACATCCTGGACCTCGCCGCGAGCCTGCCCGCCGACTATAAGAAGATGCGTGACCGCATCGAGGAACTGGTGGGTGAACTCCGCAACCAGATCATCGAAGAGTCCTTGAGCAAGGGCGCCACCATGGCCCAGGTCCTGGAGGCCGACAAACGGCTGCGCCAAAGTCCCGAGGGACGCACGTTCCGCTCCTTCACGGCGTTCCTGGAAGACCCGCAGCAGCAGTCGCGCTTCCGTTCCGCGATCGGCGAAGTGCTGAGCCGGCAGTTTGCGGACGACCTTTCCCCCGAGGATCGCGAAACCCTCAAGAACCTCGTGGCGGAGTTGCGGTATCAACACAGCCAGATCCAGCGGATCTACGGCAAGCTCTCGGAGAGCCTCAACACCTACATTCAAAGCGACGACGTGCGGCAGTCGGTCAGTCTGCGCAAGGTCCTTGCCGAGGCCGAGCAAGCGATCCGCTCGATGCCGTATGAGCGGGACCGGCCCGGACTGGTTCGTGGGCCCGTCCTGTTCAACGCAGGGTTTGAGTCGCTGTCCATGGTCAAGCTCTTCGATCCCGACGAGTTTGCTACCCCTCCACGCCTGGCCGATCCCATCGCTTTCAGCGACTCGGACCGGGTTCGCTCGGCCCGCACCGGCAAGGCCAAACCCGCCGTTGTCCGGGCCGCGATGGCAGGATCAGCCACATTGGCCGAGGCCTGGGAAAACCTTCCCGCCGAGGAACGGCACATCAACACGGTCCGCACCCTGCTCTCCATGGCGCTCCAGGGCGGCGCGGGCTTCGACCGCACCGCCTATGAACACATTGACTTCGAACAAATCGACGGCAGCATCCGCACTGCGTACCTGCCTGTCGTCACGCTGAATGAGGATTCTGATGACTGAGGAAATCACGACGACGGACGTCACCGACGCCGGCGAGGTCACCGTGCCGGACGGGGTAACCGTGCCGGACGGGGTCACCGAGGAAGCCAGCCATCCCGATCCCTTCCGGGTCACTCCACGCGACTCCTTCGTGGACGGCGCTGCCCTGTTCCCAGGCGACACCGGGGTGCTCCCGATGAAGGTCCGCCAAGCACTGGTAAAGCTCCTCAAAGGTCCGTACATTGATGGCGGTCGGGAAGAGAAGTTGTGGACCACCCTGCTGGACAACCAGCTGATCCTCCGCAGCCGGCTCTCGGAACTCTTCCTCACCTTGCAGTTGGATCACGACCGTAAAATCGCAGTCCTCCGCCCCGTCGATCCGGAGCTCATCGGAGCCAGCTCCCGCTCCAGCATCCTCCGTCAACAGCGTGCCCTGAGCCGCGTCGAAACCATCGTGCTGTTGAGGCTCCGCCTCCTGCTGGACCGCCATGTCACGGCCCAGACGGACCCGACGATCACCCGCGAGGAGATCTCGGACCTCGTTGCCAATTACACCCCCGCCGGCCAACAGGATGCCCTGCGCGACTCCGACGTGGTCACCCGCACCATCACCAAACTCCTGGCCCGCCAACTGCTCCTCCCTACCCCCTTGGACGACAGCTACACGATCAGCAATGCACTCCCGCTGGCCCTGCCTTTCGAAAACATCGGCGACATCCCGGCCCAAATCGAAGCCCTCGTGGCCGTAGCATCCGACGAATCAGGAACAGAACCCCTCCTGGACCTGGACTCCAATTCGAATCAACCCGCGCCCGCAGAGGAAGATCTGGACGACGAAGCGGAAGATGACGGGCCCCCGAAGGCGAGCACCGCCGTCGAGCGTTCTTCGGCAGAAACCGGCGGTGACACAGAACTGAGCGGCGATGCCGGAGACATGCGGCAGCATGCGTCTAAGCGAGGTACGAGCGAGCATGCAGAGCATGTGTCCGGTACCGCCGCGGACGGAATCGCCGCGGACGCAACTACTGAAGGGCAAGCCAAGTGACCATCGCAAGCATGCTCCCGCTCGGCGAACTCAGCAATCCCGGCCAAATGCGCCTGGCCCTGGTTCAGGTGGTCAACTGGGGCACCTTCCATGGCGCCCACACCATGCACGTCGACCGCAAGGGCACCCTCCTGACCGGTAACTCCGGCGTTGGCAAGTCCACGCTGTTCGATGCCATGCTTCGCGTGTTCGATGCCCGCCCGCGCTCCAACGAGGCCGCCGCCCAGCGGTCCGGCGGCGCTGTGGAGGACAAGAGGACCACGTTCACCTACATGCGCGGCAAGGTTGGTGATAAGGCCGTGGGCGATAGCTCGGCCAGTGCCTTCCAGCGGCCGGGTGCCACCTGGTCCGCCGTCGCACTGACGTTCGATAATGCGGCCGGCACGAAGGTGACGGTGTCGGCGCTGTTTGACCTGCCGAAGAACGGCACGGAATCCAGCGTGGGGCGCTTCTACGTCATCGACAGCAAGCCCCTGGACCTTGAAGCGATCGAGGGGATCGCCCAGAAGCGCTTCACGAAGGGTGCGCTGGAGGGGATTTTCCCGGACGGCCAGGTGTTCGACGTCCATAAGGCGTTTGCGGAGCGTTTCCGTAGGCTCCTGGGCATCAATTCTGACCAGGCGTTGCCGCTGCTTCGGGTGATCCAGGCCGGAAAGGGCCTGGGCGGCAGCGTGAACACGTTCTTCCGCGAGCAGGTTCTTGACGCGCCGGCCACCTTGGCGGCTGCGGACGATGTGGTGGAAGAATTCAGCAACCTGATGTCCATTCGGCAGCGTTTGGAGGACGTCCGCCAGCAGCGCGATCAGCTGGCTCCTGTTCCCGGGTTGAATAAGGAGTACGCGCAGGCGTTGCTGGACGCGAACCGCCTCCGGGAGCTGGCCGGCGAGGAGTTCGAGGCCTACAAGCAGCAGCTCGCCGTCACGGTGCACGCCAAGACGCTGGCCCGGTTCAAGGAGCTCGCGCAGTCCAAAGCCCAGGAGCTGGCCGCCGAGCGCACTGTCCGGGATGCCCTTTCCAAGGAACTCCGCGACCTTGAGCTGGACTACAACAACCGCGGCGGCAACGCCATTTCGGCCATAGAGCAGTCGCTGGAGAACGCCAGGGTTGGCCTGAAGCTGCGTGAACAGGTGGAGGATTCGGCCAGGAAGGCGTTGGCTGATGCCGGCCTGAACCTTGAATGGTCGGCCGAAGGCTGGGATCAGGCGCATGAGCAGGCAGCTGCCCGGTCCGCTGAGTTGAAGGACGATTCGGAGGCCTTGAAGGAGCTCCGTTTCGAGGCTTTTGACGGCCATGCCACGAAGAAGCGTGAGCTGGCGGCCGCCCAGCAGGAATTGTTGTCGTTGCGGTCGCGCAAGTCGTTGCTGCCGCCGTCGAGCATTGAAAACCGGGCCGCCATCGCAGCTGCCACCGGTGTCCCGGAAGAGCGCATGCCGTTCGGCGGCGAGCTGATCGACCTCGCCGAAGGGCAGGAGCAGTGGCGCCCCGCCGCCGAGCGCGCCCTGCGGAACCTGGCCACCACGTTGCTGGTTCCGGGCGAGCATTTTGCAGCTGTAACGCGGTATTTGAACGACAACACGGTCCGCGGGGCCCTGCGCGCAGTGGACGTGTCCAAGCCCTTGGCGGGCGGCGCCCTGGCTGTGGAGGACGTGTCCGACGGCGACCTCTTGACTAAGTTGAGCATCCTCACCTCTGGTGCCAATGCCGACGCCGGGGAATGGATCCGCGAGCGGATCGCCTTGGACTTCGCGTACCCGTGCGTGGAGGACCCGGACGAATTGGCCTCAATGGAGAAGGGCCTGAGCCTGGGCGGCGTAGTCAAACGCAACAGGCACACCGTGGAGAAGGACGACCGGTTCACCAGCCGGCAGGATTACGTCCTCGGATTCGACAATGCTTCGAAGCTCGAACTTGTCGCAGCCCGCGTTGGTGAACTCGAAAACGAGTTGGCCAAAGCAGCCGAGTTGGCCCAAAGCCGCGAAGACTCACACCAAGGCATGGCCCGGCAGCTCGAAGCGCTGCGCCGGGTTGCTGAAGACGAGCGACCGTGGGAACAGGTTTCCGCGGCAGTGGCAGCCGATGAGCTGGCTCGGATCGAACAGCGCCTGGCGGATGCGCTCGCAGCCCAGGCGGACCTTGAACCGCTGCGGGCCACCATCGAAGTCGTGCGCGAAAAGCACCAGTCATCGACGGGTGCGGCCGCTGTGTTGCAGAGCGAATACAAGGCGCTCGACCATCAGATGACCACCGCTGACGGCCTGCTCGATGCGGCGAGGCTGAAGCTTGAGCAGGCACCGCCGTCGGGGTCCACCGTGGCTGCCCTTGAGCCGTACTTCGCGGGTGCCGCGGAGGTGTCGGAGCTGCACGAGCTGGACAACCTGGCTAACGCAGTCCGGAACACCTTGCTCGATGAGCTGCGCGGCGCGGAGTCGCGCGCCCAGGCGACGGCCGAGCGGCTGACCCGCATGTTCGAGGCGTTCGTCCGCGACTGGGGGAGTGCCATCAGCGCGGACCACGGCACGTCAATCGGGGCCGCCGGCGACTTCGAATCCCGGTACCACGCGATTGTTAGCGATGGCTTGCCCGCCCAGGAGGCCGAGTTCCGGCGGTTCTTCAACCAGCGCACGCACGAGTCGTTCAGCACGCTCCTGCATTTGCTGGATGAGGAACGCCGCAGCATCACCAGCCGCATCCTCCCGCTCAACGGGATCCTCTCCCAGGTGAACTTCCATGAGGGAAGCTACCTGGAACTGGATATCAAGCAGACCCTGCCTCCGACGGCCAAGGTCTTCAAGGACGCCATTCAAAACGCTTTGAAGGCCAAGCACACCCGCCCATCCCGCGGCGCCTCCGCTTCAGCTGCGGAGGTGGACGACGACGCCGAGCTCACCGCCCGCTACAAGTCGCTCGAAACCCTGGTTAAGCGGCTCGGTTCGCAGACGCCGGAGGATCGTCGGTGGCGTGCCGAGGTTTTGGATGTCCGCGGGCACTTGTTCATCCAGTGCAAGGAACACCGGGTGGTGCCTGCGAAATCGGTCAAGGCTGGGAAGAAGAAAACCGAAGTCTTCATGCATGCGGATACCGGCTCCATGTCCGGCGGTGAGCGCCAGCGCTTTACGGCGTTCATTATGGCTGCCGCGCTGAGCTACCAGTTGGGCATTGCAGAGCAGGGTTTCACGACCTACGGCACAGTGATGATGGACGAGGCTTTCGTCCTGGCCTCGGAGGAGTTCGCGGGTGCCGGCATCAAGGCCCTTCACGAGTTCGGCTTCCAATTGCTGTTGGCTGCCCCCGAAAACGTGATCGACCTGTCCCGGCACCTTGGCTCCGTCACGGAAATCCTCAGGGACAAGCGGACCAACCGTTCGGGTGTCCTCACGGCGCCCGTCATCGCCGGACCCGGTGAGCCTGGGGCCTGGCGGTCAGAGGCAAACCCTGTGGACATCGTCCTGCGCTGAACCGGCTGATGTCGGCCTTCGGAGAACGAGACAACGACATCGACGTGGAGGCGGATGGAATATGCATTTCCGCCTCCACACCGAATGAAGGCTATTTAGTGGTTAGGACGTTCCACAGGATCAGGTCGTGCGCGTGTCTTGCTTTGTCATCGCCGCGGAAGTCCGCCTCCTTGATGGTGCCACCTGTGTCGATACCGATGCTGGAGGTCGACGCGAATCGTCCCATCATCGATTTGTTGGAGAGCATCGAGACCGAGCGGATGTTCTTATAGGGAATGGACACAACGGCGAGCTTGTTCCCGACAAAGCTCTTGTCCTGCAGAATGACGCGCATATTGGTAATGCCGACAAAACCGGTTCCGACACCGATGCAGTCGTACACGGCGTAGACGATTTCTCCCTGGAGCAGTCCTGCTCGGATTTGTTCAAGCTGCTCGGGCCTGTCGTGAATGATGTCAGTCAAGGTGCGCTCCCTTATTAGTCGCGAAGGGGAACGCCGTGGGCGTCCCGCTGAAAGTAGGAGGCGCCGGCGAGGATCATGATGCCCTCCACCAAGCCCCAAAGACCAACCAACCCGAACGTAAAGATGCCTACGACCACGGTGAGGACGAGCTGGATGATGCCTATAGTCGTGTAGCCCAGATAAAAGCGGTGAATGCCGAGGCCGCCAAGGAAAATTCCGAACAATCCTGCCGCGATCTTCGATTTCGGCTGCGGATAACCGTAGGCAGGATTCGGGAGCGGAGGCTGCGCCGAGTACTGCGGTTGCGAGGGTGTCGCTGGTTGCGCTGCGAACTGGGGCGGTTGAGGAGCTGGCGGCTGGGCGGAATAATGCGGTGGCTGGAGTGTCTGCTCTTGTGGTCGGAACTGCAGAGGGCTCTGGGTTGTCGGGTACGGATCCGGCGGGGTGCTTTGGCCGCCTTGCGAAGTTGGGTTTTGGTCGGGGTAAGAGGAAGTCATGCTGATGCCTTTCGGAGAATGATCGATCAGTCCACGGGTGACTGGCGGCATTCCTCGACGGCATCCCCCAGAATCCATGTGCCGTCATCATTTTCACTGAAATGACATTGATTGTTTTGATATGGCCAATTATTTCGGCCTGCGTGTGTCGGGATGATCAATTCGAAGACGAACTGGAACTCCTCGCAGAAACCGACACCTACATTGCGGACCAGTCCCGGCTTTCCTGCCAATTGACCTACGAGAGTTCCTGCGGAGGCGCTACGGTGACCATCGCCCCGGAATAGTGTCCGGACCAGAAATCAGGCAGCAGCACAGCGCGTCCTCGTGACGCGCTGTGCTGCTGCTTGTTTTGTCGGCTAGCGCTTTGAGTCGCCGCGGACGCGGTCAAGGAAGAGCGCCGTGCGGGATTCCAGCCCGGCGATCTGTCGGAGAACGACGGCGGCCGGGTCCGGGTTGATTTCGTTGGCGGGCGGTTCTTTGCGCACATTGGTGCTGCAACCGAACTCAGCGCAAATCAGGGTTCCCACGGTGTTCCCGTCTTTGCCGGATTGCCCGGCTTTCTTGGCGACCCACAGGTAAACGTCGTCTTTGGAGAACACGTCGCGGCACAGTTCGCAGAGGACTACCCGCCTCTTCCCGGAGCCGCCCTCGGGTGCCCGGAGCAGGACGCCTGTGAGCTTCCCCTGGTGCGGCACCACGAGGTAGCCGCGCTGGGGCATCTTCTCGTCACGCCAACCCAGGAACTCGAGGTTATCCCAGTCGAGGCTGTCAAAGTCGGCGGGAAGGTTGAGTTTTGCAGCCTCGGATCGGCTGGCGTTAATAAAGGACGAACGGACCTGTTGGGCGGTGATTTTATGCATGACAGTGCTTCCTTGGAAATGGTCGACGTCCGCGCACCGTGAATCGGCCGCGGGGTGGCAAGGGACGTCGGTCATCAGCGCGAAGGGCACAGCAAGGGGCGCCCGCTAGAATCCGGGGCGGTCCGTGATGCCTGAATTGCCTAAAAGGATGCCGACGTGTGGGGGAGTGCCAAGCAGGCCAAAATGGCCACCTCGCTGACTGTGGCAGCAGCAACTGATGCAGTGCGCATGCTCAACCCCTCGTCGTTCTTTGGAAGCGGTAGTCCGCTGCCGCTATCCTCCCAAATTCCCGGCGGCGCTGTCCACCCGATGTGAGTGAGGGTTGGTGGGAAGGGGTGGGGATGTGATTGAGGGTCGGGGTGAAGGGGTGGGGATGTGAGTGAGGGTTGGTGTGATCTGCGCCTCAATCGGGAATAGGTGACGTAAATGTTTCTTAATTATCCTCAGGCTAGGCTAGCCTTACTTAGGTTCGCATCACTTACCTAAGGAGTCCCGTGGCTTCCCTCCTCCCACGCCGCGCCCTGCTGAAAACCGCAGGTACCGCGACAGCCGCTTTGGCCGCCGTCGCCCTCACCCTCACCGGCTGCTCCACTGGCCCCGCAACGTCCACGCCGGCGAGTGAGCAGGCTCAGTCCGCAGCATTCCCGGTGACCATCAAGAACGTCTTCGGCGAGACCACCATCAAGGAACAGCCCAAGCGCGTTGTTACCGTCTCGTGGGTCAATGACGACGTCGCCATCGCACTGGGCGTTGTGCCCGTGGGCGTTCCCAAGAACGAGTGGGGCAACAACGACAAGGGCTCCACCCCTTGGAAGGACGCGGCACTCGAGAAGCTCGGCGCCGGTTTCGGCACCGACAAGGCCCCGGCGCAGTTCTCCGAAGCTGACGGCATCAACTTCACCGAGATCGCCAAGCTCAACCCGGACGTTATCCTGGCTGCCTACTCCGGCTTGGAAGAGGCTGACTACAAGAAGCTCAGCGAAATCGCCCCGGTTGTGGCGCAGCCTGAGCTCGCGTACGGCACGCCGTGGCAGGAAAGCACCACCCTGATCGGTAAGGCGCTGGGCAAGGAAGCCGAAGCCAAGAAGCTGATCGAGGACACCCAGGCCACCGTTACGGACAAGGTTTCCAAGTTCCCGCAGATCAAGGACAAGACCTTCATCTACGGCAACCTCGAACCGGCCAAGAGTGACGGAGCCAACGTTTACACGGCCATCGACAACCGTCCCCGGTTCCTCTCGGAAATCGGCATGAAGCTCGCCCCCGTGGTGGAGCAGAACACCAAGAGCAAGACCGAATTCTTCATCCCGTGGTCCGCTGAAAAGGCGAATGAGCTGGCATCCGATGTCTTCGTCACCTGGGTCCCGGACTCCAGCACGGCAGACGCCATCAAGGCGGACCCGCTGCTCGGCCAGATTCCGGCCGTCAAGAAGGGCGCACTGGTTGCCGACTCGGACCAGACCCTGACGCTCGCCATCTCCGCTTCCTCGCCGCTGAGCCTGCCGTGGGCCCTGGACACGTTCCTGCCGCAGCTCGGTAAAGCAGCAGACGCAGCAGGCAAGTAACAGCGATGAAATCGAGTACGACGACGGCACTCCAGGTGCGTGGCAACGGCACTTTGGTGTCGGCTGGCCTGGGAGAAACTACCCCCGAGGCAGAGCGATCCGGTGCTTCCACCGGTTCCCGGGGCACCGCAGCGAAGCGCTCTGCGTGGCTGATGGTGGCCGTCGTCGTACTTGCCGCAGTATGTGCCGCATCCCTGGCGATCGGTGCCCGCGGACTTTCCCTCACCACTGTGTGGGAAGCCCTCACCCACTTCAATCCGGCGGACGGCAACCACGCGGTTGTTATTGCCCGCATTCCCCGGACAGTCCTTGGACTTCTGGCCGGTGCAGCACTCGGCCTGGCCGGTGCAGCGATGCAGGGTGTGGCCCGCAACCCGTTGGCCGATCCCGGCATCCTGGGCCTGAACGCCGGCGCTGCCCTGGCAGTCGTCCTCGGCATCTATGTGTTCGGCATTGGCTCACTCTCCGGCTACATCTGGTTCGCCTTCATCGGCGCCGCAGCGGCCGCCGTCGTGGTTTATGCCATTTCGTCCCGTGGCCGCGACGGCGCGACGCCGGTCAAGCTCGCCTTGGCGGGCGCGGCTTTGAGCGCCGGGCTCTTTTCCCTCATGAACGTGATCCTGGTTTCAAGCCAGGACACCTTCGACCGCTTCCGTTTCTGGCAAGTAGGCAGTATTGGTGGCCGTGACTGGTCCGTGCTCCTGCCCGCGCTGCCATTCCTGGCGATCGGTGCCGTCATAATCCTCACCGGTGGCAGGGTCTTGAACAGCCTGGCGCTCGGGGACGACATCGCCCGCGGCTTGGGGCAAAATGTCGCACTTTCCCGTGGAATCACCGGACTGGGCATTGTCCTGCTGTGTGGATCCGCTACCGCGTTGGCCGGTCCCATTGGATTCCTGGGACTTGTCATTCCCCACGCCGTCCGCTCCCTGACCGGCCCGGACTACCGATGGATCCTTCCTTTCTCCGTGGTGACCGCCCCTATCCTGCTGATCACGGCCGACATCATTGGCCGCGTCATCCTGCTTCCGGGCGAAGTACCCGCCGGGATCATGACGGCCCTCATCGGAGCCCCCGTCTTCATCTGGCTCATCCGCCGCGGCAAGGGGGCAGGCCTGTGAGCACCCTCCATAAAGCCCCCGCCGAGGTGGCACCTAATGCCAACAAACACCCTCATCTTTTGCCACTTCGGCGCGCGTTGAGCCCTACGTTCTTCCTTGGCGTGGCCCTCGTGGTTATGTTTGCCGTGTACGTGCTCCTGGGCAGCTACACCGTCACCATCCCGGACTTCTTCACGATCGTCATCAACCACCTGACGGGCGGGGAAAAGATCCCGGGCGCCAGCTTCATCGTCATGGAGCACAAACTGCCCCGCGCGGTGGTCGGAACCATGATCGGGATTGCCTTCGGCCTGGCCGGCGCACTCTTCCAGACCATGCTGCGGAATCCGCTGGCAAGCCCGGACATCATCGGCATCAGCTACGGGGCCAGCGCGGCAGCCGTGACGGCGATCGTCATTTTTGGGGCCTCCGGTGCTGTTGTCTCCTGGGCAGCTTTGGGCGGGGCGCTCGGTGTCGCAGCCATCATCTATGCGATCTCCCGGGGCACCGGCTCAGGCGCTGGTGGCGGCAGCAGGGGCAACGCTGCAGGCAACCGCCTCATCCTCGCAGGCGTGGGAATCGCCGCTGCGCTCCACGCGGTGGTCAACTTCCTCATGACCCGTGCAGACATCCGCACGGCCGCCGACGCCCTCATCTGGCTCAACGGTTCGCTGAACTCAGCCACCTGGGACCGGGCAGGGATCCTTGCGGTTTCCATGCTGGTGCTGGTCCCCGCAGTCATCGCCCTGGCTGGCCCGTTGCGGATCCTCGAACTCGGTGACGACACTGCGGCCGGTCTTGGCATCAAGGTGAACGCAACCCGGCTGGGACTGGTGCTGACCGCCGTCGGATTTGCCGCCGTCGCAACTGCCGCGGCAGGCCCGGTGGCGTTCGTCGCGTTCCTCGCCGGACCGATCTCGCGCCGCATCGTCCGCAAACCCAGCCTTCCGGCGTCGGCCCTTACCGGTGCGCTGATTGTGCTGCTGGCAGATTTCTTTGCTTCCAATATTGCCCCCGTCATCCTCGACGGAACCGTCCTCCCGGTCGGCGTCATCACCGGCGCCCTCGGTGCACCCTTCCTGCTGTGGCTGCTGGTCACGTCGAACCGAAAGGAAGCCTGATATGGCCGTCCTCAATGCCCAGGACCTGACGCTCCAGTACGAGCAACGAAAGGTAGTGGAGGGGCTCTGCACCGAAATCCCCGAAGGAAAGGTGACCATGATCGTGGGCGCCAATGCCTGCGGCAAATCCACGCTCCTTCGCGGACTCTCGCGGCTCCTGAAGCCGGCCGGCGGTGCCGTGACCCTCGATGGCAAGGACATCCACACCCGCCCCGCCCGCGAACTTGCCCGCACGCTGGGCCTGCTGCCGCAGCACCCCACTGCTCCTGACGGCATCACCGTGCGCGACCTGGTTGGCCGTGGGCGCTATCCGCACCAGGGCTTCTTCCGGAGCTGGAGCGCAGCGGACGACCTCGCGGTGCAGCGCGCGCTCGAGGCCACGGACACGCTTGAGCTTGCCGAGCGGAGCATCGACGAACTCTCCGGCGGGCAGCGGCAGCGCGTTTGGATCGCCATGGCCCTGGCGCAGGAAACCGACGTCCTTTTGCTGGATGAGCCCACTACCTACCTTGACCTTGCACATCAGGTAGAAGTCCTGGACCTGATCACCGATCTCAACCGACGCCGCGGAACCACCGTCGCAATCGTGCTCCATGACCTTAACCTCGCCGCCCGGTACGCAGACCACGTCATCGCCATGAAGGGCGGGTGCATCGTGGCCGAAGGCCCAGCCCCTGTTGTGGTGACCGAGGAACTCGTGTTTAACGTCTTCGGCCTGGAATCCCGAGTGGTTCCGGACCCCATTTCAGGCACACCGCTGATCGTCCCCATCGGACGCCACCACGCACGCCCCGCAGCAACCAAGGAACTGGAGATCGCCTCATGAGTGCACAACCGACACAGGCCGCGGCAAGTGCCGCAGTGGAGCCCATGACCCTCGCCTTCGACGTCACCGTGACGGCAGTGCAGGAATTGAGCCCCAACTTCCGACGCATCACGTTCGGTGGTTACTCCCTGCGTGACTTCGGCGTTGCCGGGGACACCCTGGACCTCCGCGTGAAGCTGATGATTCCCTCCTTCGACGCCGCCGGGCAGCAGATTCCGCTGCCTCCCTTCAAGATGGAAGAAGCCGGCTGGTACCGGGAATGGCTGGCCATGGATCCCGCCGTCCGCGGTGACATGCGCACCTATACGGTTCGCTCCGAACGGCTCGACGCCGTGTACCCCGAAATCGACATCGACTTCGTCATGCATTTCGACGACGACGGCCACGGCGGCCCCGCGGCCAACTGGGCCGTTGCCGCGAAACCCGGCGACGCGATCACCATCATCGGGCCCAACAACCGGGCAGCCCAGTGCACCACAGCCGGTGCCTACGGTGGGATCGAATGGCGTCCCGGCCTCGCCCAACGTGTCCTGCTGGCGGGCGACGAAACCGCGGTGCCGGCCATCAGCGCCATCCTCGAAAGCCTCCCCGCCGACATGACCGGCCATGCGTTCTTGGAAGTGCCCTCGGCAGCGGATTTCCAGGACATCTCTACCCCGGCCGACATCGAAATCACGTGGCTGGCCCGGGGCGCTGCCATTGGGCGATCCCGTCCGCACGGCGAGCTCCTCAAGGAAGCCGTGGCCAAAGCAGTTCCTGTGCCCGGCTGGGTAGGCCTCAAGGGCGCCGCGACGGCCGCGGGCCCCGAGCCCGAAGACGTAAATGTGGATCAGGACATCCTCTGGGAAACCCCACAGCGCATGGACGCCGCAGCCATCGAGGCCACTAAGAACCCCACGCTGCCCGCCGGTGCGCTGCCGTTCTACGCCTGGATCGCCGGCGAGGCCTTCGTCATCAAGGAGATGCGGCGGTACCTGGTGCGCGACGTAGGCATCGACCGCAAGCAGGTTGCGTTCATGGGGTACTGGCGTCGGGGCAAAGCCGAAGGCTAATCCTCTCCGCTGGGTGGCCGCTTGGTTCGGTGGCAGCTTGGCCGCTTGCCGACCATCCTCTGCGCGCTCGGTCGTTCCTCCCTAAGACGCGCGCTGCCGGATGCCCGCCAACCGCCTTCCCGACGCTCTCTCACATCCCTCCCGCCTTCCCGACGCTCTCTCACATCCCTCCCGCTTCCGGCGGATGCTCTCTCACATCCCTCCCGCTTCCGGCCGACGCTCTCTCACATCCCTTTTCCCGAGTTCACTTGGGGTTGGCTCGCACTTAACCGCGCGGCGGTAGCGTCGGGCAGGTGGTGGCTGGGGAGAACGTACGACGGCGGTTTGTCGCCTTGGGGGATTCCTTCACCGAAGGCGTGGGGGACCCAAGCAAGGTCCTGCCCAACGGGGTCCGTGGCTGGGCCGACCGGGTGGCCGAAAAGTTGGCCAAGGCCGAGCCGGGCTGGGAGTACGCCAACCTCGCCGTTCGCAGCAAGAGACTCCGGCACGTCATCGACGAACAGCTTGAGCCGGCGCTTTCCATGGAACCGACGCTGATCACGCTGTATGCCGGCGGTAACGACATCCTGGATTTTGGAACCGACATGGATGCGCTCCTGAATGACTACGAATTGCTCGTCGCGCGGTTGAGCGGAACCGGCGCTACGTTGGTGCTGTTCACTGGCTTCGATGTGAAGGTGTCCGCCGTCCTGGAGCCCTTCAAGAAGCGCAACACCCTTTATAACCAACGCGTCCGCGACATAGCAGCCAGATACGGAGCCGTCCTGGTGGACTATTGGTGCTTCGACGCCTACAAGGATTCACGGATGTGGGCCCCGGATCGGCTCCACATGTCCAAGGCAGGCCACAAGTACCTGGCCGCCCAGGTCCTGGACCACCTCAACGTGCCGCACAAGATCTCGCTCAAGGAGTGGGATCCACCTACCCGCTTGTCTGTGCGCGAGTGGGAACGCCGGCAGCGCCGTTGGGTTAATGACTGGGTGGTGCCTCTGTTCGGACGCAAACTGCGGGGCATCACGCTGGGGGATACCTTGAACCCGCGTTGGCCGCAGCCGGTCCAGGTTCCGCGCAAGGGCGGGCTGAAAAAGCTCATGCAGGACCGGGAGGCAAGGCAGTGAAGGAACAGACCAAGTTCGTGGCCCTCGGAGATTCCTTCACGGAGGGTGTTGGCGACATCGACCTGCGGCTGCCGAACAATTGCCGCGGCTGGGCCGACAGGGTGGCCGAGGAACTCGCCAGGGCCGATGACCGGACAAGATACGCCAACCTGGCCATCCGGGGGCGCCGCCTTCAGCGGATCATCGATGAACAGATCGAGCCCGCGTTGGCCATGCGTCCTACGTTGGTCAGCTTCTACGCGGGCGGGAACGATCTATTGATGGCAAGGCTGAACATGGCCCAGCTCATGCGGGACTATGAGCATGCAGTGCGCCGCCTGAAGGCCAGCGGAGCCACGTTGCTGTTGTTCACGGGCTACAACGTCCCTTTGTCCCCGTTGCTTGAACCCCTCAAGGTCCGCACGGCCATCTATAACCGCAACCTTCGGCGGATTGCCGCGAAGTATCAGACGCTCCTGGTCGACTACTGGTGCTTCGAAAAGTTTCAGGACCCCCGCATGTGGGCCCCGGATCGCCTGCATATGGCTTCTCCCGGACACAGCTACATGGCCAAAAAGGTCCTGGAGGTCCTGGGGGCGCCGCACTCGCTCCAGTCACCGGCGCTCGCCGCTCCCCTTCAGCGGTCCCTGGCCAAGAACATCGTCGACGACGTCACCTGGCTGAAGCGCGATGTGGGACCGTGGTTTTCGCGCCGGCTCCGGGGCGTTTCAAGCGGGGACCACCTGGGTGCCCGTTGGCCGGAACCGATGCCCGTGGTGCTCCCCGAACGGCTTGGTACCGCCAGAGCGCGGGAGGATCAGTTGTCGAGCAGGTTTTCGTAACCCTCCGCGACGCTGGTTGCGGTGAATTCGATGATCTCGAAGTCAGCTACGCCATTGCTGTAGAAGGGGTCCTTGGCCAAGGATGCGTCCAGCGTGGCCCGGTCGACTTTGGACAGCAGCACGCCTCCCGTGGCTGGGACGCGACGGCCCGACGCGAGGAAGATCCCGCCGTCGAACGCGTCCTTAAGCCAGGCCATGTGGCCTGGGCGGTGAAAGTCGACAATTTCGTCGGGAACCTTGTAGGTCAATGAGACAACGAACATGCGCACAGCCTATCTGTTGGGCCGTCAGGAAGACCTAAGGAAGCTGCGGATTCTCATAAGATGGGTTCATGACTCAACCCCGCTGGCTCAACGCCGACGAACGCCGTGCCTGGCTGGCGCTGCTCAGCATCAACACCTTGCTCCCTTCGGCGTTGGACACCCAGCTGCAGTCGGCCGGCAAGCTCTCCCTTTTCGACTACAACGTGCTGGCCATGCTTTCCGAAACTGAAGGCCGTTACCTTCCCATGAGCGAGCTCGCTGCGCGGACAAGCGCCTCCTTGTCGCGGCTCTCGCATGTGGTCACCAAGTTGCAGAAGCGCGGCTGGGTTGAACGGCAGGCGCACCCGGGCGATGCCCGTGTCACCGTTGCGCACCTGACTGAGGCCGGCATGTCCACCATCGTGTCCCTTGCCCCGGGGCACGTGGAATCCGTGCGCACGCTGATGCTCGATTCGTTGAGCCCGGAGGATGTCGCGGACCTCGCACGCATCGGTGAGAAGATCGTGGCCCGCCTGGACAACAACCACTGGATCCTTCGGGACTCCTAGGCGGACGAATAGCCCTGGGCTTTGTGGCCGCAACAGGTGAAGTGGCAAACTGACGGCATGGATTTTTCTGCCCGATATGTTGCCCTGGGGGACTCGTTCACGGAGGGTGTTGGAGACGACGACCCCACCCGCCCCAACGGCGTTCGCGGCTGGGCCGATGTGGTGGCCCAGCAGCTCGCCCACAGCAACGAGGGCTTCGGCTACGCCAATCTCGCCATCCGCGGGCGGAAACTCCGCCAGATCATGGCAGAGCAAGTGGATGCCGCCGTCGCCATGAACCCAACCTTGGTGACGCTGTACGCGGGGGCGAACGACATCCTGCGGCCCAAGATCGATATTGATGCGCTCTTGGAGGAATACGACGCCGGCATCGCCAAGTTGAGCGCGACGGGCGCCACGGTGGTCCTCTTCACGGGCTTTGACGCGAAAGGCTCAAAAGTCTTCAGCGCCATGCGCGGGCGTACGGCCATTTACAACGAGCTGGTCCGTGAGATCGCGGAAAACCATGGTGCCCTGCTGGTGGACTACTGGCGGTTCGACGAATACGACGATTGGCGCATGTGGGGCGAGGACCGGATGCACATGTCCACCGCAGGCCACGTCAATATGGCAAAGCGGGTGCTGGACGTCCTGGAGCATGAGCACGCGATCGAGGTGCCGGAGCTCGCACCGATGAAGCTGGCCAACAGGGTGGAATCCTTGAAGGCCAATGCCCGCTGGGTCAGGGAATCCGCGGCTCCCTGGGTATCGCGCCGCCTGCGGGGAGTCTCATCAGGGGACGGCTTGAGCCCGAAGTACGCCGAACTGGTCAGGCCGCTCTAAGCGGCTTCCCTGAAACCGGGCGTCGAAAGAAGCGTTCCATCCCGGCGGACCGCCAGCACTTCGACGCCCCACCCCTCCACGGCCCGGTCCAGTGCACTCGTGCCACCGGCGACGATGGCCGTCGCAAGGACGTCGGCTGTCACGATGTCCGACGCGGCAACGGAGACTTGGGCGAATTCGGGCCTGCTCGAACCAACTGCCCATATATGTTCCCCGCGTTCTGCCGATCCGGACGTAGCCAAGGCGCTCATGGAACCCAAGGGAAAAGCCCCCAGCAACGCTTGCCGGTTCAACGGATCCACGATGCCCGCAAGCCACGGTTCGCTGGTGTCCGGAGTTCTGTGGCCGGGATCGGGCGACCCACTCACCAGCACGTCACCGCCGGCGTTGACGCACCAGTTTTGCAACCCAATCGCCCTCAACGACAATGCCGCTTCCCGCATGGCATGTGCTTTCACGATCCCTGACAGGTCCAAACCGCCATCCGGCCGCTCTGCCGTGAAGGCTCCTTCCGTGGCAAGTCGCCACTCGGATGCCTCGGAGTAGAGCTCCTGCATTGTGTCCGAGGCGGAGGCCAGGGCCAGCTCGCCGCGGTTCAAACGGCTAGCCTCCGAGCCTGCCCGGTAAAGGCTGAACGTCAGGTCCAGTTGCGTGAAAATGCCTTCAACCACCTCGACGGCGGATTCAACCTCATCGACGGCGGTCTCAGCAGGCGCTGTGCTTGCCACGGTCAGGCTCACCACGGTGCCCATGCTGGGGAACGTGCGGGCCCGGAGCCGTTGCGGCTTAGAAGTTCGCTGCATCGAGGGCCGCCTGGAGGGAAGTCAGGTAAGCATCGCTGGTTACAGTCGCGCCTCCGACGGTTTGGACGTTGGCGGACTGGGCCTGCAGGACTTCGGACCTCAGGATGGGAGCTGCCCGGCTGCTGATCTGCGCGGATTTCCGTTCCGCATCCGTGAGCTGGAGTGGCGTGACCTCGGTGATCTTGCCGTCCTGGATGGTGACCCGGACCTGGACCGTACCGAAGCGGGTCTGAACCTGAGTGCCGTCGTAAGTGGCCGCCGTCGTACTTCCTGTGTTGCCGCCGCCGCTGCTGGTTCCGGACTTGCCGGTTGTCCCACTGTTTCCCGTACTTCCGGTATTTCCGCTGCTGGCGGTGCTGCTCAGGCTGGTTGTGGTCGCTGTGCCGGTCTCGGCGATATGGGCCCCTGACTGCCAGCCGGCCAGGAGGACGCCCGCCGATGCCACTGCGGTGGCGAGGGCTGCTCGAATTCTCACCAGTCGAACCTTTCGTAGTGGAGTTGTTCCGTGGGGACGCCCGCGGACTGGACGTCCCGGATAACCGATGCTGCCCAAGGCGCAGGCCCGCAAACATAGACGTCGGCATCAGTGATGTTCTGAACGTAGGAGTGGAGTCCAAAGCCGGCCCGAACCGCGTCCTCCGGTAGCCACGGGTGGTCGCCCTGGGACCGCGGCCCCGTCAGGTGGAAGAGGGTGGCGCCCCGGGTTTGGCACAGGGCCATGATTTCCCGGTCGAGGAAGAGTTCGGTTTCGTCGTGGCCGCGGATCAGCACAGTTGCGTCGCCGGGCTGGAATGGCGTTGATTCAAGCAACGAGCGCAGGGGAGTAATGCCAATTCCGGCGCCGATCATCACTACCTTGTTGCGGGTCCTGGCGGCCGTGCTGAACATGCCATAGGGTCCCTCGATGGCCACCCTGGTGCCGGGTTTGATGTGCTCCAGGTCGGCTGTGCCTTTGCCAAGTGCGCGGACAGTGATGCGGAGTTTCCCGGGCTGGTTGCCCTGTCCGGTAAAGGGCTCGGCGGACAGGCTGAACGGATGCGGTTGCCACCATTGGCCTGGCGCCAGGAAGCGCCAGAAGAAGAAGCGGCCGCCGGAACCTGCCAGCCGCGCAAGGTTGCGGCCCGTCATTTCGATGCTGAAGACACCCGGGGAAACCCGGACCACCCTGCTCACGGTGATTTGATGCCTGAATGTAGCCGCGATGGGCTGCCAGATCCGGAACCAGAGCAGGGCCGCGCCGGTACCCACGCAAAGCACCAGCCAGTACCAGCGCTGCCAGGTGCCTTCCGCAAACAGCCCGCCCACGCTGAACTGGTGCGGGATGGCAGTCCCCACCGCCGCGTAGGTGAGCAGGTGGATTGCGTACCAAAATTCGTAGGGGAACTTGCGGCGGACAGCCACCAAGGACGTCACCACCACGGCAATGAACAGCGCCGTTGAGACGAAAGCAAGCCACATGTCCGGAACATTCACCCACAGCGAGACCGACTCACTGACAGGATCCAGTCCCTCCGCAGCGCCGTACCCGACAGCCAGCAGCACACCGTGGGCCAGCAGGAGATAAAGAGCCGGTTTGCCCAGGGTCTTGTGGACCTCCAAGGCACGGTCGTGTCCGATGGTGTTGTCAATGAACGGAATCCTGGCAGCCAGCAGCAACATCAGCAGGACGATATCCATGCCAATCAAGCCGGCAACGATCCCGAGCGCCGTCATCGTTCCCGCGAAGCTCGAGAAACCGTTCGCCCCGCCGTCGGCCAGCCACAGGGCCACCGACGCTGCACCCGACAACCACGCGAGGCCTCCCAGAAGGTCGGCCCGGGCCAGCCGCCGTCGTGCCTGCGACTGGAAACGTTCGACGGCGGTGGGCCGCTTCCCTTTGGCCCCTTCCGGAGCGCTTTTCACCGGTGAGCCGGAGGTAAGTAGCGAGGTCATGAATCAAGACTCGCCATGATTCCTTTCATTCTGCTGTGAAAGGGCTGGCGAGGGCTTATGATTCCTGATTGGCCTTAATTTGGCCTGACCCGTAGAATAGTTAGGCGCTAGGTAGTGCGGATCGTGTGCAATTGCTCCGGTTGGTGGTGAGTGTCAGTCTGACTGACCTCCCGGTGGCCGGTAGTTAGGGGCTCAAGTTGCGTGCATTCCTGTATTCGCCCGGTATCCCAGGTTCCGATTCAGTGGTTTCCACTGCTCTGTCCTGAGGCCAACCTTCTTCGCCGCTGTTGCTGCGGAAACTACCGAAATGGTTTGGACCGGATGCGGACACTGCCTGTCGCACGGTAACGCAGGAACATCTGCACGCCGTTACATTCAATCTTTGGAGGAGAGTCATGGCAGCACACTGCCAAGTGACCGGAGCCGAGCCGGGCTTTGGACACAGCATTTCGCACTCGCACCGTCGCAACAAGCGTCGGTTCGACCCGAACATTCAGAAGAAGCGCTACTGGGTTCCGTCCCTGCGCCGCAATGTCACGCTGACCCTGTCAGCCCGTGGCATCAAGACCATCGACGTACGCGGCATCGACTCAGTCGTTGCTGACATCCTGGCACGAGGAGTAAAGCTCTAATGGCAAAGGACAAGGACGTACGTCCGATCATCAAGCTGAAGTCCACTGCGGGCACCGGTTACACCTACGTAACCCGCAAGAACCGTCGTAACGACCCTGACCGCCTGGTCTTGAAGAAGTACGACCCCAAGATCCGCCAGCACGTCGAATTCCGAGAGGAGCGCTAAACACATGGCAAAGAAGTCCAAGATTGCTCGCAACGAGCAGCGCAAGGTCATTGTTGAGCGTTACGCTGCCAAGCGTCTCGAACTGAAGAAGACCCTGGTTGACCCCAACGCGACTGACGAAGCACGCGAAGCTGCACGCCTCGGCCTGCAGAAGCTGCCCCGCAACGCCTCCCCGATCCGTCTGCGTAACCGCGACCAGATCGACGGCCGTCCCCGCGGTACGCTCCAGAAGTTCGGTATCTCCCGTGTTCGCTTCCGCGACATGGCTCACCGTGGTGAGCTCCCGGGCATTACCAAGTCTTCCTGGTAATCACGAAGTCCTGAAAAGGCCGGCAACCGTTATGGTTGCCGGCCTTTTTTGTGTTTAAGCCCCGTGGCCTTCGTTTCGGGTGGACGCTCTCTCACGTTCCGCCTGTTTGGTGTTGACGCTCTCTCACGTTCCGCCTGTTTGGTGGGGACGCTCTCTCATGTTCGGCTGGTTGGGGGTGTTCGACGGCGGTGGGTTGGGGTGGGGTGTTTGGCGTTGGGTTTGGTGGTGGGTGGGTGTTGTGACGGGGTTCACGCCTGCGGTTTTGTGGTTGTTTTTGGAGATTGAGAGGCTGTTTTGGGGGTTTTGGCCTGTGTTTGTAAGGGTTTGTGGTGGTGTTGGGGGTGATTTGTGTGGGGGCGTGTGGGCGTGTAATGTCTTCTGAGTCGCCGCGAGTGAGACAGCTTGGAGCTGGACGCCGTGGAGGCCGAACCCCCTTGATAACAGCCTGAAAAATGGTTCGCTTTTTAGCGTTCCTGTGCAGGGCGGGGCCGGTTGATTGGCTCGGGAATCACGGAAACGTTGATTTGCGAAGTGCTGGTTGATC
The DNA here is from genome assembly GCF_021538675.1 of Paenarthrobacter sp. AR 02. Classification (GTDB taxonomy): domain Bacteria; phylum Actinomycetota; class Actinomycetes; order Actinomycetales; family Micrococcaceae; genus Arthrobacter. Next base: position 198 of record NZ_JAJUKH010000008.1, on the reverse strand, counting down.
GGGTAAGCTTGAAAAGTTGCTCCGGAGCGATCCTGGACCCCTTGTGGGGTGTGGGTGGTGCCGGTAAGTGTCTGTTGTTTGAGAACTCAATAGTGTGCCAAGTTTGTTGATACCGATTGTTTTTTGATTGGTTGAAATTTATGCCAGTTCTGTCATGCACCCCCGTGTGTGGTGGGCTGGTTTTCAGCTGGTTTCGAA
>NZ_JAJUKH010000007.1 GCF_021538675.1 Paenarthrobacter sp. AR 02 | reverse complement strand
GAAACCGAACGCCAAGCCTGTTACCAGGACTTCATCGAGCACTACAATCGCAGCAGGCCACACACGGCACTCAAAGGCGCCTCCCCAGCCAGCCGCGTCACCAACCTACCGGGTTAGTACACCTAGACGTCCGCTGCCCTTGCGCGCAGTGCCCGGACCACGCCGTCGCGGTTCTCCAGCATCATGCGGCGCAACGCGGCGCTTTCTTCGGGAAGCCCAGCGAGGAATTCATCCGTGCGGTCCACGGTGGCTTGCGTGGTGAGCTGCGCTGGGTAGAGGCCCACCACAATCTGCTGGGCCAGGGCGTGGGTGCGTTCCTTGACGATCCCGGGGACGGCTTCGAAGTATTTCCCGGCGAACGGCTCCAGCAAGGCGGTGTCGGGCACCCGCATGAAGCCGGCGACGGCGGACGCCTGGAGAGCATTGGAGAGCTCACCCTTGACCACAATCGAGTCCCAGGCCGCTTGCTTGGCCTCGGCGGTGGGGATGGCTGCCTTGGCTTGCGCCGCAGCGTTTTGGCCGTTCGAGGTGTTGTCCCGAGCCAGTTCAGCGTCGATGCGCTCCTGGCCCTGGCGGCCCCCGGCCACCAAGGCAGTCAGGAGCTCCCACCGCATATCCTGGTCGACTGCCAGGCCCTCAAGGGTTTCCGTCCCGTCCAGGAGGGCCTGGAGGCGGTCAAGCTGCCGATCGCTTCGCGCGAGCTGGGCGAAAGCCTTTGCGAACTGCAGCTGTGCGTCCGAGCCGGCCTCGACCGCGGATGCAAGCTCCCACAGCTTTTCGGCCGCCGCGGTGGTGGCCTCCAATTTGTGGTCTGCCGCCACGTAATAGGTCAGCGTGGTCGCGAGCTGGCGCAGCTGGACCAGTATTACTGACGAGTCAGTTTCGTCGGCAATGTTGGCCAGGATCAGGTCCGCATAGCCGCGGGCCGGGGTTTCGCCGTCGCGGGCTGCGTCCCAGGCCGAGCCCCACACCAGGGTCCGGGGAAGGCTGGCAGCGAAGTCCTTCAGGTGTGCCTTGGCTGTCGCCAGGCTATCCGGATCCAGGCGGACCTTTGCGTAGGCAAGGTCGTCATCGTTGAGCAGGATCAAGTCAGGACGCTTGATGCCCACCAGGGCAGGAACTTCCGTGCGGGGGCCGTCCACGTCGAGCTCCTCGCGGTGCGTCCGTTCCAGCTTCCCGTTGGCCGAGAGGTTGTAGAAACCGACCGCCAGGCGGTGCGGGCGGAGGGTGGGCTGTTCCTCGATCGCGGTCTGCCGTATGGCGAAACCTGTGATGGTGCCGGCGTCATCGACCGTGAGTTCAGGGGAGAGGGTGTTCACGCCGGCTGTCTCGAGCCAGAGCTTGCCCCACTGGTCAAGGTCGCGTCCGGACGCGGCTTCGAGTTCCACCATGAGGTCTGCGAGCTCGGTGTTCTTCCAAGCGTGCTTGGCAAAGTATGTGCGGACGCCGGCCATGAACTGCTCCGGACCAACCCATGCCACCAACTGCCGGAGCACTGAGGCGCCCTTGGCGTAGGTGATGCCGTCGAAGTTGACCTCAACGTCCTCGAGGTTGTTGATTTCAGCGAAGATGGGGTGCGTTGTTGGCAGCTGGTCCTGCTTGTACGCCCAGGACTTCTCCACGGACGCGAAGGTGGTCCATGCGCGGTCGAATTCCGTGTTTTCCACGGCTGCCAAGTGGGACATGTACTCAGCGAAGGACTCGTTGAGCCACAGGTCGTTCCACCAGCGCATGGTCACCAGGTCCCCGAACCACATGTGGGCCAGTTCGTGCAGCACCGTGATGGCACGCCGTTCAATCTGGGCACCGGTGACTTTGCCGCGGAAGACGTAGCCCTCCAGGATGGTGACAGCGCCTGCGTTTTCCATGGCTCCGGCATTGAATTCGGGCACGAAGAGCTGGTCGTACTTCTCGAACGGGTAAGGGCACCCGAACTGGGCCTCGAAGAATTCGAAACCCTGCCGCGTGAGTTCGAAGATGTTGTCCGCATCGAGGTACTGCATGAGGGACTTCCGCGCGAACACCCCGAGCGGTATGACCCGGCCGTCGGTGCTGGTGACCTCGGAACGGACGGACTGGTACGGCCCTGCGATCAGGGCCGTCACGTAGGAGGACAGCCGCGGCGTCGGGGCGAACTTCCAGACAGACCGTGCACCGCCGTCCTCTGCGGGTTCGGTTTCGGAAGGGACGGGCGTGGGGGAGTTTGAAATGACATCCCAGTGCGAAGGCGCCGTCACGGTGAAGGTGAACGTGGCCTTCAGGTCCGGCTGTTCGAAGACGGCGAACATGCGGCGCGAATCCGGGACTTCGAACTGGGTGTAGAGGTAGGCCTCGCCGTCTACGGGGTCGACGAAGCGGTGGAGGCCCTCGCCGGTGTTCATGTAGGGGGCATCCGCAACGACCGTGAGCTCGTTCTCTGCCGCGAGTCCGGGGAGCTGGATGCGGACTCCGTCGGCGACCTCCGCGGGGTCCAGTTCCGTGCCGTTGAGGGTCACGCTGTGGACGGTGTGCGTGATTGCGTCGATGAACGTCGAGGATCCGGGGCGCGCCGAGAACCTGACAACCGTGATGGAGCCAAAGACCTCCGGGCCTTTGGTCAGATCCAAGGTGACGTCATACGACTCGACGTTGAGCAGTTCGGCGCGGGCGGCCGCTTCATCGCGGGTGAGGTTCAGGCCTGGCAAAGTGGTGCCTCCGGGAAGGTGGGGTGACCGACCGGTAGGCCCGGCCGCTGGTGTGAAGCCATTCTTTCACTCCCTGACCGTAAGGCAAGGAGCTCCCACCATAGTGTCGTCCTGACGGAGTAGCGTTGAGGCATGGGACGGTTCCGGGACACGCTCGACCTCCGCGCGCTACGGTTCGCGGTGGCTTTTCCTTTGATGCTCGCGGCAGGATTCGTTGTGTGCGCGCAGATGCTGCGCAACGACCTTCCGCAACCAGTCGCTGTCATGTGGAACGCCGACGGCGGCACCTCCTTCGCGCCTTTTGGCGCCTACGTAGCCGGAGGCGCAGCCCTGATCATCGTTTTCGGATGGGCCGCTTTCCTGCAGGCCGTACCGTTGGCCCGCCCGGTGGTCATGCGGCGCGTCATGATGGGCCTTGGACTCATGCTCAGCCTCTTCATCACCACTGTGCTGGCAGCCGGGCTGGTAGGGCAGTCCGGGCTTGCGGACGCCAGGTTGTCCCACGTCGATCCGATCGTATTGGCAATGGGAAGCGGTGCAGCCTTGGCCCTGGGCGTCGTAATGATGTTCGCTTTCAAGCCCGACCCCCGCTGGACTCCCGAGGACGACGCCGCACTGCAATCGGAGCTTCGCCTCCTGGAGGACCCCGACCTCGCCAACGACACCCTGAGGATGTGGGTCCATGCCCGTAGCTCCGTATTCATCATGATCATTGTTTCGGCGCTGTTCCCGGCTGCCCTGATCGCGGTGGTGGTCCCGTGGCTGGGTGCCCTGGTCGCCGTGGCGGCCCTGGTGGGCGCGGGATTCCTGTTCGCCCGGGTGCGTGCCGACAGGGGAGGGCTGCAGGTCTTCGCGGGCGGCCTCGTACGCGTCCTGGCCGTTCCCGCCGTCGACATCGCAGCAGCGGCACCCGCGGAAGTCAAAGCTGCGGATTACGGCGGGTGGGGATGGCGCCACCACGACGACGCCACGGCAATGCTCGTCAGCAGCGGGCCCGCGGTAGTCGTCAGGAGGCTCAATGGGCGGCGTGTGGCGCTGAGCGCCGGAACCCACGCCTCCGCGGACAAACTTGCCGGAATCCTGAACAGGGCGGCCCATCGGGCCCAAGGCGACGGGCAGACCCAGCAACCCGGCTAGCGGTACCCTAGGTAGCGCATCCCTCATCGCCGCGCCCGGCCAGTGCTGTGCCACTGCCCAGTGCCGTACCTGCGCGCCAGAAAGAAACGGACTTCCTGTGACTACACCCCGCGTCCACATTGCAACTGACCACGCCGGCATGGAACTGAGTGCCCACCTGGTCAGCCACCTCACAGCCAAGGGCTACGAAGTGGTGGATCACGGTCCCAAGGAATACGACGCCCTGGACGATTACCCGTCGTTCTGCATCAACGCAGGCGTCGCTGTGGTCGCCGACCAGGAAGCTGGCGTGCACGCCTTGGGAATCGTCCTTGGCGGCTCCGGCAACGGCGAACAAATTGCCGCAAACAAGGTCAAGGGTGTGCGAGCCGCCCTGGCGTGGAACCTTTCGACAGCCAAGCTCGCCCGCGAACACAACGATGCGAACGTCGTCGCAGTCGGAGGGCGCCAGCACAGCGTCGAGGAGGCCACGGAGCTGATCGAGGCATTCCTTGCTGAGCCTTTCAGCAACGACGAACGGCATGTCCGTCGGATCGGCAAGATCGCGGTGTACGAAAACACCGGCGAAATCGTCGAATAGTGCCGGAAGGCCACTCGGTCCATCGCCTGGCCCGCCAATTCCAGGATGTTTTTGGCGGCCAGCGGTTGGAAGTTACCAGTCCCCAAGGACGGTTCTCCGCCGGGGCTGCGCTGCTGACCGGGCACACCATGGTTGACGCCATGGCCCACGGAAAGCAGTTTTTCCTCAGCTTCGACCACGGACTGTTCCTCCACGTTCACTTGGGCCTGTACGGTGCCTGGAGTTTCGGGGGCGACGAGTCCTTTACCGGGGCGTCCAGCATCGGCGCTCCCCGTCGAATCGGCGAGCGGGAGACTGGCTCGGCCGCGCCGGACGGTGCCTACGCCGGACCGCCTCCGCCCGTAGGGGCGGTGCGGGTCCGCCTCGTTTCGGACCACGGATGGGCTGACCTGCGTGGGGCCACCACCTGTGCGGCCATCACAGCCGCGGAGACAGAGGCCGTGCTGGCAAGGCTGGGCCCGGATCCTCTGCATAACCGGCCGGGGGACCGTGACGAGTTCATTCGGCGCCTGCGTCGCCGCAAGACTGCCGTTGCCTTGTTATTGATGGACCAGTCGGTGCTCGCCGGAGTAGGCAACATCTACCGGGCCGAAGTGCTGTTCCGACAGGCAGTTGATCCGTGGACCCCGGGAAACAGCATCGACGCCGAAACGGCTGGCCGGCTGTGGGATGACACGGTGGCAACAATGGCCGACGGCGTCCGTGACGGTCGGATTGTTACGACGCCTCCGTCGCTGTGGACCGTTGGAGGGGCAATCGCGCCCGACGCCGATGCGCACTTTGTCTATAAACGTCACGGCTTGCCCTGCCGGGCTTGCGGGACGCTGGTGGGCATCACCGAAATTGGTGCTCGCAAGCTCTATTGGTGTCCCGGCTGCCAGGTTTAGGCGGTTCCAGGCTCTGTTTTGAAGCCAAAAACAGCTGGAAGCAAAAAGCGCCCCGATCCGAAGATCGGGGCGCTTTGCTGGAGGGGACGACGGGAATCGAACCCGCGTAATCAGTTTGGAAGACTGAGGCTTTACCATTAAGCTACGTCCCCAGGTGGACATCCTCTTCAGGACGCTTTCCCTGTGGCTGTTGAAGCCGGGTACAACTAAACCTAATTCCGGCGGCGGTGTCAAATGTGCATTCTTGGCCCGCTTGCCCGTAGACTGTCCTGTGCATTCGGGGTGTAGCTCAGCTTGGCTAGAGCGCCTGCTTTGGGAGCAGGAAGTCGCAGGTTCAAATCCTGTCACCCCGACTCTGTGTTTGTGTCCGCTTCAGGGATACGACAGAACCCCATACCCACAAAATCAGGAGTACTTAGACTGTGAAGAGCGCTGTCGAGAACCTCACCGCAACGCGGGTCAAGCTCAACGTTGAGGTTCCCTTTGAGGAACTGAAGCCGAGCATCGATGCCGCGTACAAGACCGTTGCTTCGCAGATCCAGGTTCCCGGATTCCGCAAGGGCAAAGTTCCTTCCAAGCTCATCGACCAGCGCGTCGGCCGTGGCTACGTACTGGAAACGGCCATCAATGATGGCCTGAACGGCTGGTACCAGGCTGCTGTCCAGGAAACCGGCGTTCGCCCGCTGAGCCGTCCCGAGGTTGAAATCACCGAAGTTCCGGACCCGTCCGCAACCGATGGTGAACTCAAGTTCCAGGTCGAGATCGACGTCCGTCCCGAGATCGAACTGCCGGAATACTCCGGTATCAAGGTTGAGGTTGCTGCTGCGGAATCCTCCGAAGCCGACGTCGATAAGGCCCTCGATGAACTGCGCGGCCGTTTCGGCACGCTGAAGTCCGTTGAGCGTCCCGCCAAGAACGATGACTTCCTCACCATCGACATCAACGCCACGATCGACGGCGAAGAGATCGACTCCGCTGCCGGCCTGTCCTACCAGGTAGGCGCAGGCACCATGCTCGAAGGCCTGGACGAAGCCGTAACCGGCCTCTCTGCTGACGAAGAAGCAATCTTCGACACCACGCTGGTCGGCGGCGACCACGCCGGCGAAGCTGCTCAGGTCAAGGTCACGGTCAAGGCCGTGAAGGAGCGCGAGCTCCCCGAAGCCAACGACGACTTTGCGCAGCTGGCCTCCGAGTTCGACACCCTGGCTGAGCTCCGTGAGGACCTTGCCAAGCAGGCTGCCGACTCCAAGGTTGTTGAGCAGGGCGTTGAGGCCCGGGACAAGGTCCTGGACAAGCTCGTTGAGCTCGTCGAGGTCCCCGTGCCGGACTCGGTGGTGGAAGAGCAGATCGAAGCGCACTTCAACCCGGAGAACGCACACGGCGAAGGTGACCACGACACCGAGGAGCACCGCGCCGAGGTCAAGGCCAACACCGAGCGTGCTTTCCAGAACGAGATCATCCTTGACGCCATCGCGGACAAGGAAGAGGTCAATGTCAGCCAGAACGAGCTCATTGACTACATCGTGACCACCGCCAGCCAGTACGGCATGGACCCGAACCAGTTCGCCCAGATCATTGATCAGAGCGGCCAGGTTCCCATGATGGTTTCCGAGGTCCGCCGCCGTAAGGCGCTGGCCGTCGTCCTGGGCCAGGCAGAGGTTGTCGACTCCGAGGGCAACAAGGTTGACCTCACTGACTTCGTCCGGCCCGCCGGCGAAGCTGCAGCCGAGGAAGCTGAAGCTGTCGAAGCAGCCGACGAAACGGAAACTCCCGCAAGCGACGATCCCGCCGCTGTGAAGTTCTAATACACACCGCCTACCGACCCCGGATCTTCTGATCCGGGGTCGGTTTGCTTTAAGGCCCCCCGCTGGCGCTGATCCCAAACGTGCGCCGTCAGCGAACAGCGCGATTCCGGCGAACAAATCACCCCCGAAAACGGTTAGTGTCCAAGTAGTGAAGTTCAGTGAGGTCACTGGCACCAGCGAGAGGTAAGTACTTATGTCACAGCAATCAGAGGCTCCCCGGATGGCAACTGTCGATCCCGCAGCCCAGGACAACTACATCTACAACCGCCTGCTGAAAGAGCGCATCATTTGGCTCGGCTCTGAAGTGCGTGACGAGAACGCAAACGCCATCTGCTCGCAGCTGCTCCTGCTCTCGGCCGAAGACCCGGAGAAGGACATCTACCTGTACATCAACTCCCCTGGTGGGTCCGTGACAGCCGGCATGGCCATCTACGACACCATGCAGTTCATCCCGAACGACGTCGTCACCGTCGCCACCGGCCTGGCTGCTTCCATGGGCCAGTTCCTCCTGTCCTCCGGAACGAAGGGCAAGCGCTATGCAACCCCCAACGCCCGCATCCTGATGCACCAGCCCTCGGGCGGCATCGGCGGCACCGCCTCGGACATCAAGATCCAGGCCGAGCTGATCCTGCACATGAAGAAGGTCATGGCTGAGCTGACCGCGGAGCAGACAGGCCAGACAGTCGAAACCATCCTCAAGGACAACGACCGCGACAAGTGGTTCACCGCTGCCGAGGCCCTGGAGTACGGATTCTTCGACAAGATTTCGGCGCACGCCGGCTCTGTTGCCGGCGGTGGCGGAACGGCCAACCAGTCGAACTCCGACAACTGACCGGCACTAAAGAACCACTGAAACCCAGGAGTAAAGAACATGAACTACAACTTCGGATGGTCTGCCGGTAATCTCCCGTCCAGCCGTTACGTCCTGCCCCAGTTCGAAGAGCGCACGCCTTACGGCTTCAAGCGCCAGGACCCGTACACCAAGCTGTTCGAGGACCGCATCATCTTCCTCGGCGTCCAGGTTGACGATGCCTCGGCCGATGACATCATGGCCCAGCTGCTGGTCCTGGAGTCAACGGACCCGGACCGCGACATTACCCTTTACATCAATTCGCCGGGTGGCTCGTTCACCGCCATGACGGCTATCTACGACACCATGCAGTACATTCGCCCGGAGATCCAGACGGTCTGCCTCGGCCAGGCGGCCAGCGCCGCAGCGGTCCTGCTCGCCGCCGGTACACCCGGGAAGCGCCTGGCGCTGCCGAATGCGCGTGTACTGATCCACCAGCCGGCCCTGTCCGGCGGCCAGGGTGGCCAGGCCTCTGACCTGGAAATCCAGGCTGCCGAGGTCATGCGCATGCGTACGTGGCTTGAGGACACGCTGGCCCACCACTCGGGTCGCACCTCGGAGCAGGTAAACAACGACATCGAGCGTGACAAGATCCTGACGGCCGCTGAAGCCATGAGCTATGGTCTGATCGACCAGGTCCTTGACTCCCGGAAGATCAAGCCCCAGGCAATCGCCCGGTAGTAACCGGAATTGAACGCCGGTGCGGTTCACGAAATATGGACCGCACCGGCGTTCTGTTTCCACCCAAGCAGCCCATTGTGACCTAGAGTGGATCTTGTCACGGTGGTGCCAACCGCGGCTTGGCCGCACACTTGAGTACGGCGCGGCGCCGCATCACCCGCATGCAACGAAGGGATTCCCACATGGCTCGGATTGGCGAGAGCACGGATCTGCTGAAGTGTTCTTTCTGCGGAAAGAGCCAAAAGCAGGTGCGGAAGCTGATTGCCGGGCCCGGTGTGTACATCTGTGACGAGTGCATCGAGCTCTGCAACGAAATCATCGAAGAGGAGCTTGCAGAGGTTTCCGATCTCGGTAGCTTCGAACTGCCCAAGCCCCGCGAGATCTTCGACTTCCTGCAGGAATACGTCATTGGCCAGGAACCGGCGAAAAGGTCCCTGGCCGTTGCCGTGTACAACCACTACAAGCGCATCCAGGCAGGGCATGCACCCAAGACCGGCAGCCTGGGCGAGGGCTCGCACCACGAAGACGTGGAAATTGCCAAGTCCAACATCCTACTGATTGGCCCCACTGGTTGCGGAAAGACCTATTTGGCCCAAACGTTGGCGCGACGGCTGAACGTCCCGTTTGCTGTTGCCGATGCCACGGCACTGACAGAGGCGGGTTACGTTGGCGAGGACGTTGAAAACATCCTGCTGAAACTCATCCAGGCTGCCGACTATGACGTCAAGAAGGCCGAACAGGGCATCATCTACATCGACGAAATCGACAAGATTTCCCGGAAGAGCGAAAACCCTTCGATCACCAGGGATGTTTCCGGAGAAGGCGTCCAGCAGGCACTCCTGAAGATCCTCGAGGGCACCGTGGCCTCGGTTCCACCGCAGGGCGGCCGGAAGCACCCCCACCAGGAATTCATCCAGATCGACACCACCAATGTGCTCTTCATCGTGGCCGGTGCGTTTGCTGGATTGGAAGACATCATTGGTTCCCGGTCCGGGCGCAAGGGCATCGGCTTCGGAGCTCCGCTGAACGAGGCCAGGGACAACGTCGACACATATGGCGAAGTCATGCCCGAGGATCTGCTCAAGTTCGGGTTGATTCCCGAATTCATTGGTCGACTCCCGGTCATCACCACCGTTTCCAATCTTGATCGCCCCGCCTTGATCCAGATCCTGTCCACGCCGAAGAACGCCCTGGTGAAGCAATACCAGAAGATGTTCCAGCTTGACGGCGTGGACCTGCAATTCGACGACGACGCCCTCAACGCCATTGCCGACCAGGCGCTGGAGCGCGGCACGGGTGCCCGGGGCCTCCGGGCGATCATGGAAGAAGTCCTGCTGCCAGTGATGTTTGACCTTCCCAGCAGGGACGACATCGCCACAGTGGTGATCACCTCGGACGTCGTGCTCAAAAAGGCGCAGCCCACCATGATTGCCCACGATGTCGTCGCCAAGCGCAGGAATAAGTCGGCCTAGGCGCCCGTTGGTGAAAGTAAGGCGCGGCTCCGCCGGAGTCGCCAGCCAAACACCCTCCCACTTATTCCAAGGAGTTCCCTGTGCCCGAACAGACTGCCAACAAAGCTGATTTCTGGTTCGACCCCGTGTGCCCGTTCGCGTGGATCACGTCACGTTGGATCGGGGAAGTGGAGCAGGTTCGTGGAATCGAGACCGAATGGCACGTCATGAGCCTTTCGGTGCTCAACGAAGGCCGTGACCTGCCCGACGAGTACCGCGCCATGATGGATGACAGCTGGGGACCTGTCCGTGTCATCATTGCCGCCCAGGAACTGCACGGCGACAGCTACGTCAAGCCCCTCTACGACGCCATGGGGGAGCAGATCCATCATGAAGGCAACAAGGACCGCGCCTCCGTCATCCAGAAGGCGTTGGCCGAGGTAGGCCTTCCTGCCGAGCTGGCACGCTTCGCAGGCTCGGACGAGTACGACGCCAAGCTGCGCGAAAGCCACGAGGCCGGTATTTCCTTGGTCGGCCAGGACGTGGGTACCCCGGTGGTTGCGTTCAACGGAACAGCATTCTTCGGCCCGGTCCTGACCCGGATTCCGCGCGGCGAAGTGGCCGGTAAGCTGTGGGACGCCACGGTCACTTTGGCTGACTACCCACACTTCTTCGAGCTGAAGCGCAGCCGCTCGGAAAGCCCCGAATTCAGCTAGTCGGAAATAATCCAGCTACTTCAGGAACCGTGATGTCCTACGGTCGGCCAGGATCTTGCCGTTGGTCTGGCACGTAGCGCAATACTGCAGGGAGGTGTCCGCGAAGGACACCTCCCTGACTGTATCCCCACACACCGGGCAAGCTTGTCCTGTCCTGGCGTGCACGCGGAAATTGCTCCGCTTGGTGTCTTTGAGTTCACTGGATGGCTTGCCTGCCGCGGCATTGACAGCACCCACCAGGACTTCCTGCATGGACGCGTAGAGGCGGGCCACGGTCTCCTTGTCCAGCGACTTCGCGCTTGCGAAAGGAGAGATCCTGGCCGCGTGGAGTATTTCGTCGCTGTAGGCGTTCCCGATTCCGGCAATCACGCCCTGGCTGCGGAGCAACCCTTTGATCTGTTGCGAACTGGATGCGAGGATGGCGGCAAAAGAGTCGACGTCGAAATCCGGACTGAGCGGTTCGGGACCCAAGGTGGCGATACCGGGTACGTCATGGGGATCCTTGACCACGTATATTGCCAGGCTCTTCTTGGTTCCGGCTTCGGTCAGGTCGATGCCGATGTGGGCATCGTCGGAAGGCCTGTGAAGGAGCAGCCGCGCTGCGATGTTGCTTTTCCCCATGCGCAGTCCGGCAGATGAGGGATGCTCTGTGTAACGCACCCAGCCGGCCTTCGCCAAGTGGAACACGAAGTACAGGCCATCAACATCGACGCACACGAACTTCCCGATTCGGCGGACTCCTTGAACTGTCCGGCCTTCAAGTGCACTGTACGGTGGGTCGGCAGTCTTCAGTGCCGAGAATGAGTTGATGCGGACTTCGGTTAACACGGCGCCATGGAGTTGGGTGTCCAAGTACATGCACAGCCCGTGCACTTCGGGGAGTTCCGGCATGGTCATACTCTGCCATACGGGAGGCCGAACCCGCAGGAAAGAGAGCCAAAAAAGCCTTCGACGAACTACAGTCCTGTAGTTCCTCCGAAGGCCTTGTGCATGGGACGCGGCGGGACAACAATGGTTCTTACCCACTTCGAAAGAAGAGGGACACGGAAACCAAAGATTCAGTGATATGCAACCAACGCAGCCTTTGGCGAAGTTGGAAGCAAGCTACCAGTGACGAAGTAGGAAGACCTGAAATTCCAAGGATTCCGCCAGACTGCCAAGACGTCACCAAGCAGCCGAAAGTCGAAGCCCCACCAACGGCAAAACGCTGATGGGGCTTCCCCTTTGCCCAAAAAGGGCACAATCCAGGACGCTGGGCCCTGCTAGGACGCCGGGACGTCCTCCGCAGGTGCCAGGACAACATCGCTGACGGCCAAGTCGCCTTCGCCGGACTGGAGCGTGATCTCCTTGGCGTTGGCAGCTGCCTTCAGGTCACCGAGGCCAGCCTTCAACTGGGCTACGAGTACCTCAGGAGCGGTGATGGCTGCTGAGAGTACCTCGGTGCGCTGCTTGACCTTGGCTTCGGACTTTGCTTTCCGGATACCGCTGAGGGCAACGCCCACGGTGCTGAGCATGGTGGTGTCGCCGTCGGTGATTTCCACGGCGGCGGGCCATGCCGCACGGTGGACCGAACCGGTGCGCCACCAACCCCATACCTCTTCGGTAGCGAAGGGCAGGAACGGCGCGAACAAGCGCAGGAGTGCATCCAGCGTGGTTGCCAACGCTGCAAGCACGGAGGCCTGTTCTGCTTCGCCGGCCGCACCGTAGGCTCGGTCCTTGATGAGCTCCACGTAATCGTCGGTGAACTGCCAGAAGAACGATTCCGTGATCTGAAGCGCACGGGCGTAGTCGTAATTCTCGAACGCCTTGGTTGACTGCGCGACGACGTCCGAGAGCTGGGCGAGCAGCGCGCGGTCCAGCGGGTTGGTCAGAACCGAAAGGTCGGTGGTGACAACCGAGTTCTCCGTGGCACCGAGGTTCAGCACGAACTTCGAGGCGTTGAGCAACTTGATGGCCAGGCGGCGGCCGATCTTCATCTGCGCGATCTCGTACGCGGTGTCGGCGCCAAGCTTGGCTGATGCAGCCCAATAACGGACAGCGTCAGAGCCGTACTCGTTGAGCACATCCGTGGGCACCACAACATTGCCCTTGGACTTGGACATCTTCTTACGGTCCGGGTCCAGGATCCAGCCGGAAATGGCCGCATGCTTCCAGGGGGCGCTCTTCTGCAAGGCATCCGCACGGACGACCGAGGAGAACAGCCAAGTGCGGATGATGTCGTGGCCCTGGGGACGGAGGTCGAACGGGTAGACCTTGGAGAACAGCTCCTCGTCGCGGCTCCAACCGCCCACGATCTGCGGGGTGAGGGAAGATGTGGCCCAAGTGTCCAGGACATCGGCGTCACCCGTAAAGCCGTTGGCCTGGTCGCGCTGCGATTCCTCGAAGCCGGGAGCGGCGTCGGCGGCGGGGTCCACCGGCAGCATGTCGTCAGAGGGCAGGATGGGGTTGTCGTAGTCCGGGTTGCCTTGGGCGTCCAGCGGGTACCAGACGGGGATGGGCACACCGAAGAAGCGCTGGCGCGATACGAGCCAGTCGCCGTTCAGGCCGGCGATCCAGTTTTCGTAGCGGGAGCGCATGAAGGCCGGGTGGAAGGTGATCTCCTGGCCACGGCCGATCAGCCGTTCCCGGCGTTCCTCGTCGCGGCCACCGTTGCGGATGTACCACTGACGGGACGTCACCACTTCGAGGGGCTTGTCGCCCTTCTCGAAGAAGTTCACAGGGTGGGTGATCTTCTTGGGTTCGCCATCGAGCAGATCGGCGGCCTTGAGCAGTTCCACCACGGCTTCCTTGGCGGAGAAAGCGGTCTTGCCGGCGATGGCTGCGTAGGCTTCCTTGCCGGCTTCGGTATTGATCCACTCCGGGGTGTCGGCGATGATCCTGCCGTCGCGGCCCATGATGGCTCGCGTGGGGAGCTGGAGTTCACGCCACCAGGTGACGTCGGTCAGGTCACCGAACGTACACACCATAGCGATGCCGGAACCCTTGTCCGCCTTGGCGAGCGGGTGGGCCTTGACCTCAAGTTCCACGTCGAAGAGGGGAGACTTTACTGTCTTGCCGAACAGCGGCTGGTACCGCTCGTCGTCGGGGTTTGCCACCAACGCCGCGCAGGCTGCAAGCAGTTCCGGGCGGGTGGTCTCGATGAAGATCTTTTCGCCGTCCTCGGTGAAGAACGGGTAGCGGTAGTAGGCGCCGGCAACTTCGCGGTCCTCAAGCTCCGCCTGTGCCACGGCGGTACGGAAGGTAACGTCCCACAGTGTCGGTGCCTCGGCCATGTAGGCGTCTCCGGCTGACAGGTTCGCGAGGAAGGCGCGCTGCGACACGGCGCGGGAGGTGTCGTCGATGGTGCGGTATGTCAGGTCCCAGTCCACGGACAGGCCCAGGGTCTGGAACAGGTTCTCGAAGACTTTCTCGTCCTCAACGGCGAGTTCCTCGCACAGTTCGATGAAGTTCTGGCGCGAAACGACGTCGAAATCGCGCTGGTTCTTGGCCGGCTGGGCCGGGGGCGTGTAGTCGGCCTTGTAGGGAACGGCGGGATCGCAGCGCACACCGTAGTAGTTCTGGACACGGCGCTCAGTGGGCAGCCCGTTGTCGTCCCAGCCCATGGGGTAGAACACGTTCTTGCCGGTCATGCGCATGTAGCGGGCCTGCACGTCGGTCTGGGTGAAGGAGAACATGTGGCCCACGTGGAGGGAGCCTGATGCCGTCGGCGGGGGAGTATCGATCGAGTAGACCTGCTCCCGGGTGGTGTCCGGGTTGAACTTGTAGGTTCCCTCGCTCAGCCAGCGCTGCGTCAGGGCAGCCTCGAGGCCTTCAAGGGCCGGCTTGTCGGGAACGTTGATGGGGGCGGTGGCGGGCGTGTCTGTACCCTGCGTTGATTCAGCCATGGACCAATTGTTTCATGGCTGGATAGACGCACGTTACAGCCCGCCGTCCGGTGGCCCCGCACTCCCGATAGGGTGGTGCCATGACTTTGGCAGCACACCAGATCCCCGCAGTACAGAACAAAACCGCCGTCGTTACGGGGGCGAGCACCGGCATTGGCGAGGCCACCGTGAGGGCTTTGGCGTCCGCCGGTTGGAAGGTCTTCGCGGTGGCACGCAGGGCTGACCGCCTTGGCGCCCTGGGTGCCGAAACCGGCGCCGTGCCGTTCCCGGCTGACATCACGGTCGACGACGACGTTGCGGCCTTGCTCGCGGCCGTCACCGAAGCCGGAGGTGCGGACACCCTCATCAATATCGCCGGCGGTGCCCGTGGCGCGGACATCATCGCGAACGCCGACACCGAGGACTGGGACTGGATGTACCAGGTAAACGTCCTGGGCACCATGAAAATCACGCGGGCGTTCCTGCCGATGCTGCGCGACAACGGCGAAGGAACTGTCCTCAACCTGACCTCGACGGCCGGGCTGTCCGCCTACGAAGGCGGTGCCGGCTACAACGCGGCCAAGTTCGCCCAGCACGCCATGACCAATGCCCTGCGCCTGGAAGAGGTTGGCAACAACGTCCGGGTCATAGAGGTCGCTCCCGGTCTTGTGCTCACGGAGGAATTCGCCCTCAACCGCTTGGGCGACAAGGACGCCGCTGCCAAGGTGTACGAGGGCGTCGAGAAGCCCCTGACCGCTGCGGACGTGGCCGACGTCGTAAAGTACGCCGTCTCCTTGCCGCACCACATCAACCTCGACCAGATCGTGGTCCGCCCGGTAGCCCAGGCCGCCAACCACAAACTCGTCCGCAAGCAGGCCTAGCCAGCGGGGATGCTGAGCGTGGCCATGATGGCTGCGTGGTCACTGCCGGGAACCTGGCGGACCGAGTAGTTGCTGCTGCTGATCCGGGGCGTTGTCACCATATGGTCAATGACGATCCCCGGCAGCGGCGGACCTTCCATCGGCCACGTGGGGGAGAACCGGGCACCGGCGGCTGTCCCTGCATCGACAAGTTTGCGCCCGTCCGGTCCGGAGTCCAGCACGGCCCGGAACTCCGAATGGTCATAGGTGGAGTTGTAGTCGCCCATGAGCAGCTGGTTGCCGGGTCGGGCGGCCTGGCGTGCGATCTTCCCAAGGTCGCTCCGCCATTGGGCTATCCGGACATCCACAGGCGGAAGAGTGTGGACATTGGTGAGGTGCAACGTGGCCTTGGAACCAGCAGCCGGGTCGGCCGCGAGGACACGGGTTACGTCCATGGTGAACGGGGTGTCCGGCAGTTGCCCCTCGGTTTCCAAAGGAAACACCGAGTACACCGCGCCGCCCGAGGCGTCGTCATTGGGTTTGTTGAGGTGTTGGGGCAGTAACGTCTCCAGGCCCTCGGACCGCAGGCGATCCTCCAGTCCTTGCGTGAACTCCTGCATCACCAGCAGCTGGACGCCGTTGTCGCGGACCAAACCCACGATCGTGGCTGCATCCGCCCCGCCATACTCGGAGTTCAGGCTCATAACCTTGACTGCGGCAGTAGGAGTCCCCGCGGACAACGGCTCCGCCTTCCCTGCGTCAAAGGGGAAAAGCCAGAACAACTGCGCGGCAAGCAGGACCGTGCTGGTGCCCATCACCCAGGCACGCCGCCCCAGTACCGCGAGGAGCAATGCCAGCACCGTAGGCAGCACCATCCACGGGGTGAACGACAGCAGCTGGACCACCGGCAGAGGCCACTCAGCGGGAACAGCACGGAAGATGGACAGCCCCGCTACCGGGAGCATAAGGAGCAAGGCCAGCGCCGACCACACAATGGACGGCCGTCGCCGTCGAGCGGGGCGGGTTTCCGGAACGGCAGCAGCTGGATGCGTCATGGATCCGAGTCTATTCACGCGCGGCGCGCGGCCGCCTATCAGGGAAGAACTGCCGAGTAGAGCAAGGAGCCCCGCTGCCGCTAGACTTGGAGGACAAGCTTTGACCCGGCCATCACCGGTGAGCTTCCGGAAGAACAGCACAGACCGTCCACGTGGCGGCCAGTGCCCAGTAGAACCGGACGGGTAAGCCCGTCACAGCAGTAATGAGAGGCCGGGACTCTGTGTCCCGGTAAGTGAGGTGGTACCGCGGTACCCGTGTCGCTGACAAGCGTCACAGGAGCCGTCCTCGCATCCTGACAGTCAACCAGCTATCACAGGATATGAGATGACCCACTACCCCAAGGCCTCAGCGTCTTCTTCCGGCACGCACGGCGTGTCCGCTTCCGTGAAGTTCCCGGAGATCGAAGAACGCATCCTCAAATACTGGGATGAAGACGGCACCTTCCAGGCCAGCATCGACCAGCGCGATGCGGGCAAGGACGGCAGCAACGAATTCGTCTTCTACGACGGCCCTCCCTTCGCCAATGGCCTGCCCCACTACGGCCACCTCTTGACGGGCTACGCCAAGGACCTCGTAGGCCGCTACCAGACCCAGCGCGGGAAGCGCGTGGAGCGCCGCTTCGGCTGGGACACCCACGGACTGCCGGCAGAGCTTGAAGCCATGAAGCAGCTCGGCATGACGGACAAAACCCAGATCGAAGCCATGGGCATCGACAAGTTCAACGATGCCTGCCGCGCCTCAGTCATGAAGTACGCCAACGAATGGAAGGCCTACGTCACGCGCCAGGCCCGCTGGGTGGACTTCGAGAACGACTACAAGACCCTCAACGTCGAGTACATGGAGTCGGTCCTCTGGGCTTTCAAGCAGCTGCACGAGAAAGGCCTGACCTACAACGGCTACCGCGTCCTTCCGTATTGCTGGAAAGACGAGACGCCACTGTCCAACCATGAGCTCCGCATGGACGACGACGTCTACAAGAACCGCCAGGACCAAACAGTCACGGTCACGTTCCCCATCAAGGCCAACGGCTCCGCGCTTTCCAAGGAACTCGAAGGCGTCCAGGCGCTCGCCTGGACCACGACGCCCTGGACGCTGCCCACCAACGCAGCGCTCGCCGTCGGGCCTGACATCTCTTATGCAGTGCTGCCCGCCGGACCGAACGGCGTGAAGGCCGCTTCCGCTGAGGCGCCGGTTTCCGGAAGCTTCATGCTGGCCGCTGATCTCGTGGGGTCCTACGCCAAGGACCTGGGGTACGACGACGCCGCTGCCGCAGCTGCCGCTGTAGTGTCCACTTACACGGGCGCCCAGTTGGAAGGCCTCGAGTACGAACCGCTCTGGAACGATTTCGCCGATACCGAAAAGTACGGGACCCAGAATGCCTGGCGGATCCTCGTTGCGGACTACGTCACCACCACCGACGGTACGGGCATCGTTCACCAGGCTCCGGCTTACGGTGAAGATGACCAGAAAGTCTGTGAAGAAGCCGGCATCCCGGTGGTTCTTTCCGTGGATGAGGGAGCCAAATTCCTTCCCCTGTTCGCCCATGGCCGCCTCGCGGAAATCGTCGGCCTGCAGGTCTTCGAGGCCAACAAGCCGATCACGCAGGTTCTCCGCGCCGATGGCCGCTTGGTGCGCCAGGCCAGCTACGAGCACAGCTACCCACACTGCTGGCGCTGCCGTAACCCCTTGATCTACCGCGCTGTGTCCTCCTGGTACGTGGAAGTCACCAAGTTCAAGGACCGCATGTCCGAGCTGAACCAGGAGATCAACTGGATCCCCGGAAATGTCAAAGACGGCCAGTTCGGCAAGTGGCTGGAGAACGCACGTGACTGGTCCATCAGCCGCAACCGCTACTGGGGTTCGCCCATCCCGGTGTGGCAGTCGGACGATCCCGAGTACCCGCGCACCGACGTCTACGGCTCGTTGGCCGACCTTGAGGCGGACTTTGGCCGGCTTCCTGTCAACAACGAAGGACAGGTGGACCTGCACCGTCCGTTCATCGATGAACTGACCCGGCCCAACCCGGACGACCCCACGGGCAAGTCCACCATGCGCCGCGTCGAGGACGTGCTGGACGTATGGTTCGATTCCGGCTCGATGCCTTACGGGCAGGTCCACTACCCGTTCCAAAACGAGGAATGGTTCGACACCCACAACCCTGCGGACTTCATCGTGGAGTACATCGGCCAGACCCGTGGCTGGTTCTACATGCTGCACATCCTGTCCACGGCTTTGTTTGACCGGCCGGCGTTCCGCAACGTCATCAGCCACGGCATCGTGCTGGGCTCCGACGGGCAAAAGATGTCCAAGAGCCTGCGCAACTACCCGGACGTGTCCGAGGTCCTTGACCGCGACGGTTCCGACGCGATGCGCTGGTTCCTCATGTCCAGCCCCATCCTGCGCGGAGGCAACCTGATCGTCACCGAACAGGGCATCCGTGACGGCGTGCGGCAGGTCATCCTGCCGCTGTGGAACGTATACAGCTTCTTCACGCTGTACACCAATGCCGCCAACGGCGGTGCGGGTTACGACGCGAAGCTGCGTTACGACGGCTACTCCGACACGCTGGACCAGTACCTCATGGCCAACACGGGGGACCTGGTCCGCAACGTCACGGCAAGCCTGGACAGCTATGACATCTCCGGTGCCTGCGACGAACTGCGCAGCTACCTGGACATGCTCACCAACTGGTACGTCCGGCGCAGCCGCCAGCGCTTCTTCGACGAGAACGTTGATGCCTTCGACGCCCTGTACACGGCCCTCGAAACGATCTGCCGTGTCTCCGCCTCCTTGCTCCCGCTTGTCTCCGAGGAGATCTGGCGCGGATTGACGGGCGGACGTTCGGTCCACCTGGCTGACTGGCCTGACGCTGCGTTGTTCCCGTCCAACCCGGAACTCGTCGAAGCCATGGACCGTGTCCAGCAGATCTGCTCCACCGGTTCGAGCTTGCGCAAAGCCGCCAATCTTCGCGTACGCCTGCCCTTGCAGGAACTGACTGTCGTGGCACCGGGCGCGGATGCGCTGGAAGGCTTTGCCGCCGTCGTCGCGGATGAACTGAACCTGCGCTCCGTGCGCCTCATGGACGCTTCCTCTGCCTCGCCGGAAGAATTCGGCATCGAGCAGAAACTCGTGGTCAACGCCCGGGCCGCCGGTCCGCGCCTGGGCAAGAACGTCCAGCAGGCCATTAAGGGCTCCAAGTCCGGCGACTGGTCCGTGAACGACGGAGTGGTGGTGGCCGGCGGCCTTGAGCTTGAGCCCCACGAATACACCTTGGAAACAGTGGTGGCCCAGTCGGCCGACGGCGGTGCTGCCGCTGCTGCCGTCCTGCCCGGTGGGGGTTTTGTGGTCCTCAACACCGAGGTCACGCCGGAACTTGCCGCCGAGGGGCTGGCCCGCGACATGGTCCGGGCCATCCAGCAGGCACGCAAGGACGCTGGACTCAATGTCAGTGACCGCATCCGCACGTCTGTTCAGGCCGCGCAGGACGTTGTCGACGCCCTGGAAGCCAACGCTGAGCTGGTCAAGACCGAGACACTCACCTTGGAACTCGAAGTCCTGGTTGCCGGCGTCGACGAACCGCAGGTCACCGTCGCAAAGGCAGGGGCCTGATCATGACTGACGAATTCTCGGTGGAAAGCGTCTACGCGGAACTCCTTGGCCGGGCACCGGAAAACAAGATGGAGCCACGCCTGGCGCCGCTGTTCCGTGCCATGGACGTGCTCGGAGAGCCCAACAAGGCGTACCCGATCATCCACATCACGGGCACCAACGGTAAAACGTCCACGGCCCGCATGATCGAAGCCGGACTGCGTGCCCATGGGCTGAGCACCGGGCGGTACACCAGCCCGCACCTGTCCAAGGTGACCGAACGCATCAGCATTGACGGTGAACCCGTCCCCGATGCGACGTTCGTGCGTATCTGGGACGAGATCCGCCCCTACCTGGAAATAGTGGACAGCGAACTGGTTGCCGACAACCAGCCGCGCCTGACCTACTTTGAATGCCTGACCATCCTTGGCTTTGCGGTCTTCGCTGACCAGCCGGTAGACGTAGCAGTCATTGAAGTCGGCTTGGGAGGCATCACCGATGCCACCAACGTTGGAGACGGCCAGGTCTCGGTCATCACGCCGATCTCGCTGGACCATACGGACCTGCTGGGCGACACCACCGAGGACATTGCTTACGAGAAGGCCGGAATCATCAAGGCCGGCGGCTTCCTGGTGAGCGCTGCGCAGCCGGTTGACGCGGCCCAGGTCCTCCTGGAGAAGGCCCGCGAAGTGGACGTGCCCTTCCGCTTCGAAGGCGTTGAGTTCGGCGTTGAATCCCGCAGCGTGGCCGTGGGTGGCCAGGTCCTGACCATCCAGGGACTCGCCGGTCGCTACGAGGATCTTCTGCTGCCGTTGCACGGCGCCCACCAGGCCGAGAACGCCGCTGTTGCCGTGGCTGCCCTTGAGGCATTTTTCGGCGGGGGAGAGAAGGAGCTCGACGCCGAGGTGCTGAAGGAAGCATTCGGCACGGTGACGTCGCCCGGCCGCCTTGAGGTGGTGCGGACCGCTCCCACTGTGGTGGTGGACGCTGCCCACAATCCGGATGGAATCCGGGTCTCTGCCGAGGCCATCCAGGAGGCCTTCAGCTTCAGCAAGTTGGTGGTGGTTGTGGGCATACTGCGGGAGAAGGATGCCGAGGAGATCCTGAAAACCCTCAAAGAGTCCCTTGGCGGACTCGCCGAGGAATTCTGCTTCACCCAGTCCAACTCGGCACGTGCCGTTCCCGCAGCGGAACTGGCCGAACTCGCCGTCGACCTCGGTTTTGGTGAGGACAACGTACATATCGCGGAGAAGCTCGACGACGCCCTCGAATGGGCTGTGGAGCGTGCCGAATCCAACGACGACCTCGCCGGTGGCGTCCTGGTGACCGGATCGATCACCGTGGTTGCAGAGGCTCGAATCCTGCTCGGAAAGGCAGGTGCCTGAGCGTGGCCAAGATGACGAAGGCCCAGCGCGAATGGCGGCCGGGCATGCCGAAGAAACGTCGGTCCACCAAGGTGATGTTCGCGTCCACGGTGCTTCTGCTGGAGGCCTTCGTGGCGTTCTTCGGCACCCTGGCGGTCTTTGGGCTGAAGCGCGGCGAGGTGGACCCGGGCATCATCCTGGGCGTGGGCATCGCGTTGAGCGTTGTGCTGGTCCTGACGTGCGCAGTGTTGTCCAAAACCTGGGGCATCGCAGTCGGCTGGGGCTTGCAACTGGTCCTCATCCTGACGGGCTTCGCTGAGCCCACGATGTTCATTGTCGGCATCCTCTTTGCCATCTGCTGGTGGTATGGGATCAGAGCAGGGATGCGCATTGACCGCGAAGTGGCGCAACGGGACCGTGAGCAGGCGGAATGGGATGCGGCCCATGGTGACGAAGCAGGCACCCAAACCCCGTAAACTGGCATGAAAACCACTGACCAACCACATTGGAGCAACTGTGAGCATTGAACGGACCCTCGTCCTGGTCAAGCCCGACGGCGTCGCCCGTAACCTGGGCGGAACCATCCTCGCCCGGATCGAAGCCAAGGGCTACACCCTGGCGGAGCTGAAGAAGGTCAACGCGACCCGCGAGCTGCTGGAACAGCACTACGAGGAACACGTCGGCAAGCCGTTCTATGAGCCCCTGGTCGAGTTCATGCTGAGCGGACCGGTCATCGCTGCGGTCTTCGAGGGCCACCGTGTGATCGAAGGCTTCCGGTCGCTGGCAGGAACTACGGACCCCACCACTGCGGCACCGGGCACCATCCGTGGCGACTTCGGCCGCGACTGGGGCCTGGCGGTCCAGCAGAACCTGGTCCACGGTTCGGATTCCGTTGATTCCGCTGAGCGCGAGATCAAGATCTGGTTCGAGGGCTAAGAACGCCCCACCGAGATGACGGAAAAGGCCAATGTTCGACTCGAACATTGGCCTTTTCCATCATCTGGCGGGAGTTTGCGCGTGTTTCCCTAGTAGCCGGACGTCCCGGCGAACACGTGAAGGAATGCGAAGAAAATCGTGGCGGCGACGGCGACGTAGAGCAGTGCCACAATGATCCAGCCGGAATCACCCAGCAGTTTGGCCAGCGCCGGCGGTCCCTTGATGACACCGGTGGAGATGTTCCGGATCGTCACCCAGACGAACAGGGGAATCATGACGGCCCAGACCACCATGCAGAACGGGCACAGGACGTTGATGACGTAGAGGGCCTGCGACCACAGCCACACAACGAATGCGAAACCCAGGGTTACCCCGGCCTGCAGGCCCAGCCAGTACCAGCGGGAGAACTTTGCGCCGGCAAGGAGGCCCATGGCGGTGGTGATGATGACGGCGAACGCGACAATCCCGATGAACATGTTCGGGAAGCCAAACACCGAGCTCTGGGGAGTTTCCATGACCTTGCCGCAGGAAATCCAGGGATTTACATCGCAGACGGTGACATGGTTGGGGTCCTTCAGAACTTCGAGCTTCTCAAGGACCAACGCCCCTGAAGCCAACCAGCCAATGACTCCGGTGATCAGCAGGAGCCAGGCAAAGGGCTTGTCCCGCACGGTCTTGGGCAGTGCAGCGCGCACGGTGGACTGTTCTTCCACCGGCGTGGAGGCATTCTTGGCCAGGTTTCCCCTGGCGGTGCTCGGCATCGCGGATCTGATCCTTTTCGATATGTGGCCCGGCGGGGCGGGA
This sequence comes from Paenarthrobacter sp. AR 02, assembly GCF_021538675.1. Classification (GTDB taxonomy): domain Bacteria; phylum Actinomycetota; class Actinomycetes; order Actinomycetales; family Micrococcaceae; genus Arthrobacter. The sequence continues at coordinate 162,305 of NZ_JAJUKH010000007.1, read as the reverse complement.
AGGGCTCTTGGGAGGATTGTAGCGCCGCAGGCTGGGGGAGGCCCCCAGCCTGTAGCGGGAGTGCGGCGACACAGGCGGTTACCCCGCGAAGGTGCAGGGGTGTGAGAGAATGAACATGGCCGGTTTTCGACCCACATTCGGAATCCGGTCCGGTGACTTGTTCCCAAGACCGCCAGTATGAGCTGGGCATGCCCCGGATCCCGTGATCCTCGGTAGGCCCGCCATGACAATGGACGGCACCTGGTTGTGGCAGCAGAACAACGGGTTTCAGGACAGGGCCATCGGCTTTCCAGGGCTGCCGCACCCCAATGATGGTGCGAACCGGAAGGCAAACTACCGACTTCTGTCAACGCCTGCGGGTTTTGACAATATTTGCCCCACCGGGCGCCGGATGTGGCGGCGTCGCTGGGGCAGGAGTGTTGCCACATATGGATAAAGACCAGGTTGTAGCCGTTAATGACGAGGCAGCGTCCGCGGAAACAGCGGAAGTGCCCAAGAAGACCACCCGGACCCGCCGCAAGGCCGCGCCCAAGGAAACTCCCGCGGTTGAGTCGCCCACCGCTGAAGTGCCTGCAGCTGTCGAGGGGACCGATACCCCGGAAGCGGCCGCCCCGCCGGTGCGCAGGACCCGGTCGCGCAAGAAGGTCGAACCTGCCGAGCCGCTCCCCGGCTTGGGCGAGGAAGCCGCTGGCGCCCCGGAGGCCGCCGCAGTAGAGAGCCAGCCGGAAGCTGCCGCCGAGCCCGCCCCCGAAAAGCCGGTCCGCCGTCGTCGTACGGCAAAGCCGAAGGCTGAAGCAGCAGAGGCGCCGGCCGCTGAAGAAACCACGACGCCGGAGCCCGGCTCCCAGCCCGTCGAACCTGTTGCTGAGGCAGTCGCCGCAACACCGGCTGCAGCTGATGCGCCGGTTCCTGCGGACGAGGGGGCTCCCGCTGAGGAGGAGACCCCGGCTGCGTCCACGTCCCTTTTCCTTGAGCCCGTGTCCATCACGTCCATGATTTTCCAGGCTCCGGACCTCACCACCGTCCCGCGCGTTGCGGCCGTGGAAGAGAAGGCCGGGGAAGCCGAAGAAGAGGCCGAGTCCAGCGCCGACAACGAGCTCGACGACGCCGGCAGCCGCCGTCGTCGCCGGAGCCGTGGCCGTCGCGGCAGGCGTGGAACCGAACGCGAAGAGAACGAAACCGAGGGCCCCAGCGAGTCCGAGGATGACGAAGCCCCGGCAGCGGAAGCCCTCGAAGAAGGCGTGACGTCGCGTCGTCGCCGTCGTCGCCGCCGCGGCGACCAGGATCTTGAACTGACCGGTGGCACGGATGACGACCCGCCCAACACGGTGACCCGTGTCCGGGCGCCCCGGCCCATCACCGAAACAGCTCCGTCCAACCGTGTCGCCAGCGTCAAGGGCTCCACGCGGCTTGAAGCCAAGAAGCAGCGCCGCAGGGAGTCCCGCGAAACCGGCCGCCGCCGCCAGGTCATCACCGAAGCCGAGTTCCTTGCGCGCCGCGAGTCGGTAGACCGCCAAATGATCGTCCGCCAGCGCGACGACAGAATCCAGATCGGCGTCCTCGAAGACGGCGTCCTGGCCGAGCACTTCGTGTCCAAGACACAACAGGACTCCCTGATCGGCAATGTGTACCTCGGCAAGGTCCAGAACGTACTGCCTTCCATGGAAGCCGCGTTCGTGGACATCGGCCGTGGCCGTAACGCCGTGCTGTACGCCGGCGAGGTCAATTGGGATGCTGTCAACCTTGAAGGCCAGCCGCGCCGGATCGAGAACGCCCTGAAGTCAGGCGATTCTGTCCTGGTGCAGGTCACCAAGGACCCCGTGGGTCACAAGGGCGCCCGGCTGACCAGCCAGATTTCGCTGCCGGGCCGCTACCTGGTGTACGTACCGGGCGGCTCCATGACCGGTATCTCCCGCAAGTTGCCGGACGTTGAACGCAACCGCCTCAAGCGCATCCTCAAGGACCGCTTGCCGGAAAACGCCGGCGTCATTGTCCGTACCGCGGCTGAAGGTGCATCGGAAGAAGAGCTGACGCACGACATCAACCGCCTGCGCGCTCAGTGGGAGGGCATTGAGGGGCAAGCCTCCTCAACCAAGGTCCTTGCACCGGAACTGCTGTACGGCGAACCTGACCTGACCATCAAGGTAGTGCGCGACGTCTTCAACGAAGACTTCTCCAAGCTGATCGTCTCCGGCGACGACGCGTGGGACACCATCGAGGCCTACGTGACCTACGTTGCCCCTGACCTGGTGGGACGCCTCGAGAAGTGGACCAAGGACCAGGACATCTTCGCTGCCTGGCGCATCGACGAGCAGATCCACAAGGCCCTGGAACGCAAGGTCTTCCTGCCCTCGGGTGGTTCGTTGGTCATTGACCGCACCGAAGCCATGACCGTGGTGGACGTCAACACCGGCAAGTTCACCGGCAGCGGCGGCAACCTCGAAGAGACTGTCACCAAGAACAACCTCGAAGCTGCCGAGGAAGTAGTCCGCCAGCTGCGCCTGCGCGATATCGGCGGCATCATTGTCATCGACTTCATCGACATGGTCCTGGAATCCAACCGCGATCTCGTGCTGCGCCGCATGGTTGAGTGCCTTGGCCGCGACCGTACCAAGCACCAGGTCGCTGAAGTCACGTCGTTGGGCCTGGTACAAATGACGCGTAAGCGCATGGGCACCGGCCTCCTCGAGGTCTTCGGCGAGCAGTGCGAGCACTGCGCCGGCCGTGGCGTCGTGACACACGATGAGCCGGTGGAACACCGCCGTGCCAACGTTGTGGCCGCTGAGCACCACCGCCCGCACACAGAGACGCAGCAGCAGCAACCGGCGGCCCGTACGGAACGGAAGCGCCGCCGAGGCAAGGGTGGGGGACAGGCTGTTTCCGAAGCCCCCGCTCCGGTTCAGTCTGCGCCGGCCGCGCCCGCGGCCTCGCCAACGCACCCTGAACCGCAGGACCCTGCGCGCCAGGCAAAGGCCGAGGCAACCCGCGCTGCGTTGGCTACCATCGCGGCTGCAGCGCACGCTGCCCACCTGCACGACGACGAGCTTCACCGTGCAGAGGAACTGGCGCGGTCAACGCATCAGACGGCTGCCGACGAACCCGTCGTTCATGGCAACGACGAAGAATCAACGGCCCACGAGGCAGCAGTCCGGGAAGCACGCTCCACCCCGGTCCTGCGTTTCGGTGGCGAAGAAGTCGCTTTGCCGTTCGTTGAACACCAGGACGAACCACAGGCGGCCAAACCGGCAATGAGCCTGGATCTGCTGGCGGAGGCATTCTCCCACCTGGGAGCGGCACCGGAGGCGGAAGCGGAACCAGCTGCCGTCCGCGAAGCTGTTGCTGCCCCGAAGGTGGCTGCCCCGGCTCGGGCCGCTGAGCAGGATCGGGAAGCCGCTTCGACGTCCGGGAGTCGCCGAGGTCGCCGTAACCGCAGCGCAAGCAGGGCCCAAGGTGCGGCCAACGAAACCAGCGTTGAACACCATGAAGTGACTGCGTCGGCGCCACAAGGTTCGTCCCACGAGGCTAAGGCCCCTGTGGAACCAGCCAAAAAGGCACCCGCAGACGAGCCCATCATCCTGGGAGTCGGCGTGCCGGCTTCCGCGCTCTGATTCGTACCTTGCTTAGCCAAGACCCCGTAGTAACTGCCCCGGCAGACACTACGGGGTCTTTGCATGTGCAGGACGTTCATGGCCGGACCCTGGGGACGTCAATGGGTCATATCCGGGCCCCTACGCAGCGCTGTTCCCGAGCCGGGCTGCTTCCCGGTTAGGCTGGGGGACAGACACGGGGTGCCTGGCGTTGGGCCGGGCTGAGATCCAGACCCGTTGAACCTGTCCGGTTAGCACCGGCGAAGGGATGTCCCCATGACTGCACCATATTGTCCTGTCTACCCGGTCGCTTCAGGCAGGCCGACTCCGCGGGTGCTGAGTATCGCCGGCTCCGACCCATCCGGTGGGGCAGGAATCCAGGCGGACCTGAAAAGCATTGCGGCCCATGGCGGGTATGGCATGGCTGCCATCACCGCCCTCACAGCCCAGAACACCGTGGGTGTCAGCGCGGTCCACGTGCCCCCGGTCGAATTTCTGCGCCAACAACTGGACGCCATCAGCAACGACATTGAGATTGACGCCGTCAAAATCGGCATGCTCGGCGACCCTGAGGTCATCGACGAAGTCCGCAGCTGGCTCGAAAAGGTGCGTCCCGGCGTCGTGGTCCTGGACCCGGTGATGGTGGCAACCAGTGGAGACAGGCTCCTGCGCGAGTCCGCTGAGAAGGCGTTGCGTTCGCTCCTGCCGTTGGCAGACCTCCTGACCCCGAACCTTCCCGAGCTGGCAGTGCTGCTGGGCGAGGCGGAAGCTACGGACTGGGCTTCGGCGCTGGACCAGGGTAAGCGGTTGGCCGCTGAGTACGGGAACACGGTCCTTGTGAAGGGCGGCCACTTGGCGGGAAACGCGTGTCCTGATGCTTTGGTGAATACGAGCGGGTTGCTGCGGCAGGACGTGGTCGAGGTCGACGGGCCCCGCATCGATACCCGGAACAGCCACGGCACAGGGTGTTCGTTGTCGTCCGCCCTGGCCACGGTGCAGGTCAGCACGGGGGACTGGGAAGCTTCACTGCGGGAGGTGAAGCCCTGGTTGCTTGAGGCTTTGAGGCACTCTGGGGCCTTGGAAGTAGGACGAGGAAGCGGACCGATCCACCACTTCCACCACCAGCGGGGTCTGAGGCCCGGCGAGTTCGCCGCGACTTTGTGGGAACACGCACGCGCGGAGCTCGAGGCGATCCATCGGCTTGGCTTCATCGATGGCCTTCAGAAGGGCAGCCTGCCGGAATCCGCGTTCGGCTATTACCTGGCACAGGACGCGATCTACCTCAACGGCTACTCCCGGGTCCTGGCCCGGGCCAGCGCCCTGGCCCCTACTGAAGACGAGCAGTTGTTCTGGGCCAAGGGCTCCATGCAGTGCTTGGAGGTCGAGTCGGAATTGCACAGGAACTGGCTCAGCAGCCGCGACGTGTCCGGGACAACGGGTCCCGTGACCAAGTCCTATGTGGACCATTTGCTGGCCTGTTCGGCATCGGGAAGCTACGCAGTGCTGCTGGCGGCGATTCTTCCCTGCTACTGGTTGTACGCGGAAGTGGGCCAAAAACTGCACCACGCCTACGTGGAAGCAGGTTCCCCTGTGGACCACGCATACGCGGAGTGGTTGAAGACGTACGCCGACGAAGACTTCGCCGAGGCAACCAGGACTGCGATCAAGCTCACGGACGCGGCGGCCCTTGCGGCCTCGCCGGCGGATCGCGAGGCCATGATGGAAGCCTTCACCCAGTCCTGCCGCTACGAAACTGCCTTCTTCGACGCGCCACGTGTTTTCTCCTGACCTCTCCGGTCGGGCGTCCGGGCGGGTAATTTGCGAGGCTCGCCGCGCGTCGCAGGGCAAATCGCGTTAATCGTGCCCAAACCCTGTAGGCTGTATGGGCACGGTGCCGGGAGAGTCCGTTACAACTGGTGACGCGAGTCACGTGGTAGCCTCCGGACCCGGCCTCATTTGCAGCTGAAGGTCAAACTAGCGTAATCTTGATCTTCGGTGCTTACGCCAACACTTGGGTTATGCCCCTTGGAATTGTTCATGGGATGACTCGCGGACTTCGTTCAGAAGTCCACGGCGTTGAGGCACAGCGCGAACCAAGCCTGATTCCGGTTCAGGTTCCGCACGCAAATTTAGTTATAAACGTCGAGAGAAGTGAGTACCCAAGTGGTGTACGCGATTGTCCGCGCAGGCGGCCGCCAAGAAAAAGTTTCCGTTGGAGACTACGTAACGCTTAACCGCGTCCCCGGTGGAGCCGGTAGCACGCTTGAGCTGCCCGCCTTGCTCCTGGTTGACGGCGACAAGGTCACCTCCGCAGCTGCGGAACTGGCCAACGTCAAGGTTACGGCTGAGATCCTCGAAGACCTCCGTGGTCCGAAGATCGTCATCCAGAAGTTCAAGAACAAGACCGGCTACCGGAAGCGTCAGGGTCACCGTCAGGAACTGACCAAGATCAAGATCACCAGCATCGCGTAACTTTCGTTACACGCTGTTCAGGTTTTTCAGTTTCCCCAGAAATTTAGAGGCAGGCATTTCACATGGCACACAAAAAAGGCGCGAGTTCCACTCGCAACGGTCGTGACTCCAACGCTCAGTACCTGGGCGTCAAGCGCTTCGGTGGTCAGGTAGTTTCCGCAGGCGAGATCATCGTTCGCCAGCGCGGAACCCACTTCCACCCCGGTGCAGGCGTCGGCCGCGGTGGCGACGACACCCTGTTCGCTCTCCAGGCCGGTGCGGTTGAGTTTGGTACTCGCCGCGGCCGTCGCGTAGTGAACATCGTTGCTGCTGCAGCTGCAGAGTAACAACAAGTTCTGAACCGGTGGAGCGGGCCAAACGGCCCGCTCCACCGTTCTTTTAACCGCATTACAATCGACTGGGGCGCTCGGGCGCACTGGTTTTGCAACAACGCTGTACAACAGCAACTGAGGAGATCCACGTGGCGAGCTTTGTAGACCGGGTAGTCCTGCACGTATCCGGCGGAACCGGCGGCCACGGCTGTGTCTCTGTTAAGCGGGAGAAGTTCAAGCCGCTCGGCGGCCCCGACGGAGGTAACGGCGGCAACGGTGGCGACGTCATCCTTCGGGTGTCTGCCCAGACCACCACCCTGCTCGACTACCACCACGCACCCCACCGCCACGCTACAAATGGTGGTCCGGGCATGGGTGACTGGCGCGGCGGCAAGAATGGCGAAACCCTGATCCTTCCGGTACCCGATGGCACCGTGGTCAAGACCAAGGACGGCGAAGTCCTGGCTGACCTCGTGGGCGAAGGTACCGAGTACATCGCTGCCGCCGGCGGCCAGGGCGGCCTCGGCAACGCGTCGCTTTCCTCGCAGAAACGCCGGGCTCCCGGCTTTGCCCTCCTGGGCATCGAGGGCGAATCCAGCGATATTGTCCTGGAACTGAAGTCCATTGCCGACATTGCCCTGGTTGGCTTCCCGTCGGCTGGCAAGTCCAGCCTGATTGCAGCCATGTCCGCTGCCCGGCCCAAGATCGCCGACTATCCCTTCACCACCCTCATCCCCAACCTTGGCGTGGTCCAGGCCGGCGAGGTCCGCTTCACCATTGCCGATGTTCCCGGCCTGATCGAGGGAGCAAGCGACGGCAAGGGTCTCGGACACAACTTCCTCCGCCACGTGGAGCGCTGCGCCGCACTGGTGCATGTCCTTGACTGCGGAACCCTGGAATCCGATCGGGATCCTTTGTCCGACCTGGCGATTATCGAGGCCGAACTCGACAAGTACGCAGTGGACATGAGCTACGCCGGTGTGGACGGTGAGGTGGTGCCGCTGAACGAACGCCCCAAGCTGGTTGTCCTCAACAAGGTGGATCTTCCGGACGGCAAGGACATGGCCGAGTTCGTTCGCCCGGACCTCGAAGCCCGCGGATACCGCGTGTTCGAAGTCTCGGCCACGAGCCACGAAGGCTTGCGCCAACTGGGCTTCGCCATGGCAGAGATCGTCAAGGCCGCGCGTGATGCGGTAGCGACTGCTCCCCCCAAGGTGGCACCTCCGGTCCTTCGTCCGCGCGCGGTCAACGAGTCCGGCTTCAAGATCCGCCGCGAAGAAAAGAACCTCGAGCCGCTGTTCCGTGTCCTGGGCGAGAAGCCCGTTCGCTGGGTCAAGCAGACCGACTTCACCAACGAGGAAGCCATTGGATACCTTGCCGACCGGCTGGCGAAGCTCGGCGTCGAAACCGAACTGTTCAAGGTCGGTGCCAAGCCGGGCGACACCGTGGTCATCGGTGAAGACGACGGCGTTGTCTTCGACTGGGAGCCGACCATGATGGCCGGCGCCGAGCTCCTGGCAACTCCGCGCGGCACGGACATCCGCGTTGCCGACATCGGGGACCGGCCCACGCGTTCGCAGAAGCGCGAAGAACAGGTTGAACGCCGCGAAGCCAAGGCTGCTGCGCGTGCCGAGCTTGAAGCTGAGCGCAAGGCGGGCATCTGGACCGAGTCCGTCAGCGGCCGGCGCGCCCAGGCCGTGAAGGAAAGCAACCTGGACGCCGGTGATGACGACTAGGACCGTCGACGCACCGAACTCCGCCGAGGGCCTCGAACGCAACGCACTGGCCACCGCCAAGCGGATAGTCGTCAAAGTGGGTTCCTCGTCGCTGACGAGTATCAAGGGCGGTATTTCCGAGAAGTCCCTTGCCGGGCTGGTTGACGCCCTGGCCCACCAGCGCAATGCGGGCACCGAAATCATCTTGGTCTCCTCTGGTGCCATCGCCGCTGGCCTGGCTCCGTTGGGCCTTGCCAAGCGCCCGAAGGACCTGGCCACGCAGCAGGCAGCAGCCAGCGTCGGGCAAGGACTCCTGATGGCCCGCTACACGCAGGCTTTCAGCGCGCATGGGATCACTGTCAGCCAGGTCCTGTTGACGGCCGATGACCTCATGCGCCGCACGCAGCACACCAATGCGTTCCGTGCTTTGGATCGGCTGCTGAACCTCGGCGTGGTACCGGTCGTGAACGAAAACGACACTGTTGCTACCCACGAAATCCGTTTCGGCGACAACGACCGGCTGGCTGCGTTGGTGGCCCACCTGGTCCGCGCCGACGCGCTCGTGCTGCTGTCCGACGTCGACGCCCTCTACGACGGTCCGCCGTCCCAGGGTGCGCAGCGGATTCCGCTGGTCCGCGGTCCGCAGGACCTTGAAGGCGTCACCATTGGCAAGGCGGGCAAAGCCGGTGTGGGAACGGGCGGAATGATGACCAAGGTGGAGGCTGCCTCCATCGCCGCCGGTTCCGGTATTCATGCACTGGTCACCTCTACCACCAACGCCGCGGCTGCATTGGCCGGCGAGGACGTGGGGACGTGGTTTGCCGTGAACGGAAACCGCAAGCCGGTGCGCCTGTTGTGGCTGGCCCACTTGGCGACCGTTCAGGGCCGCTTGATGCTCGACGACGGCGCCGTGAAAGCCGTGCGCGACCGGCACAGGTCGCTCCTGCCCGCGGGGATATCGGATATCAGCGGCGACTTCGAAGCCGGGGATCCTGTTGAGATGGTTGGGCATGACGGAACCGTGGTGGCCCGCGGACTGGTGAACTACTCTTCGGAGGAACTGCCGCGGATGCTGGGACGTACTACCCAGGAGCTCGGCCAAGCCATGGGCCGTGGTTATGACCGCGAAGTTGTTCATGTTGACGATCTGGTGCTCCTGGGGGCGCCGCGCTCATCTAAACTTGGAGCATGACTGAAGCGCTGACTCCCGACGCCCCTGTGATCTCCGACGTTTCCGGTACTGCCGGCCAGACGCCGGAGAACCCTGTGGCAGGCGGCGCTCCACTGTCGCCTGAGGATGTCCAGGCTGCGGTACACGCAATCGCCGACCGGTCCCGGAAGGCTGCCCGACGCATGGGCCAGGCGAACCGTGCCTGGAAGGACCGCGGCCTGCGTGCGATCGGCGCAGCCCTGGTGGAAAACCGTAAGCATGTGCTGGAAGCCAATGCCAAAGATGTTGCCGTAGGCCGTGCCAACGGTACCTCCGCGGCGCTCTTGGACAGGCTCACGCTGACGCCCGCCCGCATCGACGGCTTGGTCTCCGCCCTGGAAAACCTTGCCGGGCTGCCCGATCCTGTGGGCAACGTGGTCCGTGGCCAAACGCTTCCCAACGGGCTGCGGTTGCGCCAGGTCAATGTGCCCATGGGTGTTGTGGCCGCCATTTACGAAGCCCGTCCCAACGTCACCGTGGATATCGCGGGACTCGCCCTCAAGAGCGGCAACGCCGTGATTCTTCGCGGTGGGTCCGCCGCCGCGCACACCAACGGTGCGCTGGTGCAGATCCTGCGCGAAGCGCTGGACTCCGTGGGCCTCCCGGCCGATGCGGTACAGAGCGTTGACCAGTACGGCCGCGAGGGCGCCAACGTCCTGATGCGCGCCCGCGGACGGGTGGATGTCCTCATTCCCCGCGGCGGACGCGAGCTCATCCAGACTGTGGTGACCAACTCGTCCGTGCCCGTCATTGAGACCGGGGAGGGGAACGTCCACATCTTCATCGACGAGTCCGCCGGCGAAGAGATGGCCGTGGACATCCTTTTGAACGCAAAGACGCAGCGGCCCAGTGTCTGCAACACCGTTGAGACGCTGCTGGTGCACTCCGGTTCCACTGTGCTTCCTGCCGTGGCCAAGGCACTCCGCGACGCGGGTGTGACTCTTCACGTGGATGATCGGATCGCGGCTGCACTGGGCGCCGGTGTGGAGACCGTCCCGGCCGACGACGAGGATTGGGCCACTGAATACATGGACCTGGATCTCGCCGTTGCCATGGTGGACAACGTGGACGACGCCGTAAACCACATCCGCAAGTGGACCACTGGGCACACCGAAGCCATCCTCACCAACAACCTGGCAAATGCGGAGAAATTCATCGCGGACATCGATTCGGCCGCTGTGATCGTTAACGCCTCCACGCGTTTCACCGACGGCGGTGAGCTGGGGCTCGGCGCGGAGGTTGGGATTTCCACGCAGAAGCTCCACGCGCGCGGACCCATGGGCCTCACGGAACTCACCACCACTAAGTGGATCGTCCAGGGCGAAGGCCAAATCCGCAGCTAGCAACGCGGTAACATAGAACAGAAGTCCGGAACGGCGGGGAGTCCCGCCGTCGAAATCCTTTGAGAACCAACTAGGGGAGAAGATGCTGTTTCAGCAGATCGCCACGTCCATTGCCGCCGCGACAGAAGGCGGCCACGAGGAACTCGCCCCGCTGTGGGCCGAGCCGTGGGTCTTCGGCGTCTCCATGTTTGCCCTGCTGCTGGTTCTCATGTTCGTAACGCTGTCCTACACCAACCTGGGCAACCGTCACGAGGCAGTGGAAGAGCACTCCGATCCGCACCGCCAGCACCCCAACAAGCACACCCACGGCCAGGGCCACTAACATTATCGCCGCAATACCTCGCGGGGAGTCGGAGCGCAGGCTCCGGCTGGGCGTGATGGGTGGAACGTTTGATCCCATCCATCACGGCCACCTTGTGGCTGCAAGTGAAGTCGCAGCCAAGTTCGACCTTGATGAAGTGGTCTTCGTGCCCACCGGGCAGCCGTGGCAAAAGTCGCACAAGCAGGTGAGCGAGCCCGAGCACCGCTACCTCATGACGGTGATCGCCACAGCTTCCAACCCCCGCTTTACCGTAAGCCGTGTGGACGTGGACCGACCAGGCCCGACGTTCACCATCGACACCCTCCGCGACTTGAGGGAACTCCGTCCTGATGCGGACCTCTTCTTCATTACGGGTGCCGACGCTTTGGCGCAGATCCTGTCCTGGAAAGACGTCGACGAATTGTGGTCCTTGGCCCACTTTGTCGGCGTGACCCGCCCTGGACACGAACTGAACGATTTGGGCCGGACGGAGGATGTCAGCCTTCTCGAAGTGCCCGCCATGGCGATCTCCTCCACGGATTGCAGGACACGCGTCGGCGCGGGCAACCCTGTGTGGTACCTCGTGCCGGACGGAGTGGTCCAGTACATCGCAAAATATGGGCTGTACGCACCCCGGCCCTCGGCAGGGGAACTGTCGCCCGCATTATCCGGATCAGACGACCAAGCACGTACTGAATGAGTTTTTAAATGAGCAGCCAGGAACAGCGACCCATCCGCAGCAGGCGCGAGCTTCGCCGTGCCCGGGAAGAGCACCCGGAAACAACGCCGGACGCTACGTCAAGCGACCCCGCAGAGGCGGCTGCCGCCGAAGAAGCCGACCGCCCGAACGCGCGTAACAGGCGCGCGGCAAACGCGCCCGTGGACGCTGTGGGACCCACAGCACAGGAGCGTTCATCCCAGATCCGCGCCCGTGATCGGGCAGCCCTCAGGACCATCAAGGACCTGGCTGACAAGGAGGAACAGCTCTCCGGTGGCGGCCCGCCAACGCGTCGCCAGCTGAGGTTGCAGCAGCTCCAGGCTGAAGTTGCCACGTCCATGAACCCCATCGTTCCGGCACCGGACGCGGGCAAGCCCGCAGCGGCTCCGGAAGCCGGAAAGCCGGGAGCAGGCAAGCCGGCGACGGACACTGCCGCTCCGGACGCCTCCCCGAAGACCGACGGAGACGGCAAGAGCGGCCCAACAGAATCCGATATGTCGGTGGAGCAGGCTCTGGCAGTCCGCGAGCTGATCGCGGCGCAGGTCCAAAACCAGACCGCGAAACTGGAACACATTGCCGAGCAGGACCCCCTGGCAGTTGATCCAGAGGTGTTGGCCCAGCAGATTGCCCTGGCGGAGCGCGCGGCCGTGTTGAACAAGCGTGCCGCTGCGAAGCAGAAACTGGCCGAACAGGCGACGCCGGACCAAGCCAAGGCCGAGCCGCGTAAGCCAAACCCCGGGAACTCGGGTCCTTCCACAGCTAATAACCTTGCCATGGTCACGCCCCTGGAGTTCGTCAAGGTACCCGGTGTCGAACGGCCGGTCATGAAGCGGCCCAGCACAACCTTTGTTCCCCTGATTACGTCCGCCGGTCCCAAGCTTGAGGCTGAACCGTCAACCGGAAAGAAGCCGGGCTCACGCGGCCGTGCCGGCGTCCTGGCCCGCGCGGAAGCTGTAGCGCGGTCGGCGCGCAAGAAGTCCGCCCCTCCGGTGGACCCTGGCGAAGAAAAGCAAAGGCCGCCGATCTCGGCGAGCACTGCCTACGGTCTTGATCCACTCGATGCCAACACGGCCGGCCTGGCCAGGGCCCAGCGCAACAGGCTGCTGCAGTTCGGTGTCCTCGCACTGGGCATCGTTGCGCTCATCGTCGGCATCATCATGATTACCAGCGGCTAGTTCCGCTCAACAACGGCTCACGCCATTCACAGGCCACAGGCCACAACAAGGAGTCCCCGTGTCTGCACATGAACAATCCATCACCCTCGCCCGTCACGCCGCGCGTGCCGCGGCCGGCAAACTTGCCGAGGATATCGTCGCCCTCGACGTCAGCGAGCGTCTGGCACTCACAGACGTCTTCCTGATTGCCTCGGCTCCGACGGAACGCCAGGTCAATGCCATCGTTGACGGCATCGAAGAAGAACTTTTGAAGCAGGACCTCCGTCCGGTACGCCGCGAAGGACGCTCCGAGGGTCGTTGGGTGCTGCTGGACTACGCCGACATTGTGATTCACGTTCAGCACGCAGAGGACAGGGTCTTCTACGCCTTGGATCGCCTGTGGAAGGACTGCCCTGTGGTGGACCTTGAGCTGGGTGACGACGCTTCCGCCAAGGCTGTCACCGCGGAGGATTCCGAGCACTAAGGACTGCGCGGCACCGAATATGCCCGATTTGGAATTTTCGGAATCGCTGTTCTAAGATATTTGAGTTGCTTCGGCGCGGATGGCTGAAATGCCAGGCGTTGGGCAGCGAAGATATGGGGCTGTGGCGCAGCTGGTAGCGCACCTGCATGGCATGCAGGGGGTCAGGGGTTCGAGTCCCCTCAGCTCCACCATCGAGACCCTGCCTACTTCATGGGAAACATGGAGCAGGCAGGGTCTTTTTCTTTCGCCGGATCCTTCCGGGCGGTTTGCCGCCGCCCTGGCAATCAGGTACTGGCGCCCATACGCAATGCCGGCAGCATAAACTCCCACATTTGGTCGATCCGGAGCATGACGTCTTTCCGGGCGGCCAGAACATCTGAGACCATCTGGACGCCGGTGAAGGATGCGATCAGGTACCGGGAGAAGGCCGCGGGATCCAGGTCTGGCCGCACCTGGCCCTCATCCACGGCCTGTCGAAGCAACTGTTCGGCGGTGCTGATCCAGTCTTCGTAGGGCCCGGACACATCTGCTTGGAACGCGGTTGCTTCGAACGTGAGCCTGATACCGCCTTGGACGATGGGTTCGTCAAGAAGCTGCTGGCCGAACATCCGGCAAAGGCTGATGAGTTTGTCGATGGGAGGCTTGCTGGATCCGACTATCTCCGCGCCGGACGCCAGCACCAGGGCGTGTTGCTCTTCAATGACGGCCAGGGCGAGTTCCCGCTTGGACGTGAAGTGGAAGTAGAGGGCTCCCTTTGTTACGCCGGCACGTTTGGTGATGTCGGTCAGGCTGGCGTTCCCGTAGCCAATCTCCGCGAATACGCGGGCCGCACCTTCAATGACGGCCAGCCTGGTGTCCTTCGCACGTTGTTGCATGGGGATGCAGAGCCTCTCGGTGGGGGATGGACTCGCTGGCGCATCGGGCAGCTTTGCGTCCCGACAACGCTACCACCGCATTGTTGGTGAACCCGATTACGGCAAAACCGACTGATCGGTTTGGTTTACTGCCGCTTGGCTCCTAGACTTCAGGTGAACCGCAAGGGTGTTCCCGCGCGGCTCACCGGCAGCCGGCTTGGGGGGAGGTGCGATGGATTTCCAGCGCACCTCGGCTGCCGCGAACGCCCGGAGGAGGCCCGGCTGCAGGGAGTTTTGCCGGGTGACGCACCTCACCTTGGGATGATTTCGCTTCTCAGTGAATTGTGGTTACTATTGACGAGTTGCTTCGACGGGAAGAGAAAAACTTCCTGGAAAAGCAAGCATTTCCGGGGCTGTGGCGCAGCTGGTAGCGCACCTGCATGGCATGCAGGGGGTCAGGGGTTCGAGTCCCCTCAGCTCCACTTCGGAAAAGGACCCCGCTCATGAGAGCGGGGTCCTTTTGTTTCCCGCAGGTCTTGGCTACTCCGAAAGTGCCTTTCCAAATTCGGCGCCGCTGACGAACTCTACTCCTTGGAACGGCTGGTCACCGACCACCCATGCATTGTGGCCGGGAGGAATGGTGTATGAATCGCCGGGGGAGATGCTTATACGTCCGCCGTCGGTGGTTTCCACGTCCAGTTTGCCGGACACGCAAAATCCTACGTGGCTCAACTGGCAGGAGTCGGTGCCGACCACTGGCTTGATGCAGTCGGCCCACGTCCATCCGGGCTCAAAGGTCAGGCGGCCGATTGTGTAGTCTCCTACGGTGACAAGATCCAGCGTGGTCTTCTCAGGGTGGCGTGATTCATCTGGGGAATTGTGGGACTTTACTTCCAGGTTCGTGACAGCATTGACACTCATGGCTTCTCGCAGGGGAGGGGAGCAACTGTTGCTGGTCCGGGCGCCCTTGCTCCTACGGCCGCCGGGACCGATGCCCGTCAGTGTTTGGGCCGGTTCGTGGGCCACGGGGCGGACGGGTGTTTGTGTTGTGCCTCCAGAGTGCTCCCGGTCGTGGAATAAGTCGAGACATTGAAGCAAGGAAAGCAGGAAACGCGTTGTGACGGCATGGGAACTCGAAGCGCTGTTCGGTAGGTTGAGCAGGCTTCCGGACGTCGAAGCGGACAACCTGCAGGCTTACGACGCCACAGATCGGCTGCTGCTGGAGACTGCGGAAGCTTACCTCGGGCCCGATAGCCAGGTTGTAGTCATTGGTGACCGTTACGGGGCCCTGACCCTGGGCGCCTTGTCTGGTCCCGGCGTCGGGCATGTCCGCGTCAACCAGGACCTGTTTACCGGAAGGGCTGCATTGCAGCGCAATGCCGCCGCGGCAGGCTTGGACGGACGGTACACGCCACACGAACTTCGCCGGGAATTGCTGCAGGACGCGGACCTGGTGCTGTTGCAGCTGCCTAAGTCGTTGGCCGAGCTGGAAGAAATTGCCGACGCCGTTGCCCGGTTCGCGGGACCGGCTGCGGTCCTGCTCGCCGGTGGACGCGTCAAACACATGTCCGTGGGGATGAACGCAGTCCTGGAGAAGTACTTCTCCGCAGTCCAACCCCAGTTGGCCAGGCAAAAATCGCGGATCCTCGTAGCTAAGGGACCCATGCCGGTCCCCGACGAGCCGCCATTCCCCGTGGTCGAAGCCAACCCCGAATTGGGAATCACCGTCTGCGCCCACGGAGCCGTCTTTTCCGGAGCCCGCCTGGACATTGGAACCCGCTACC
The DNA here is from genome assembly GCF_021538675.1 of Paenarthrobacter sp. AR 02. Classification (GTDB taxonomy): domain Bacteria; phylum Actinomycetota; class Actinomycetes; order Actinomycetales; family Micrococcaceae; genus Arthrobacter. The sequence goes on along the minus strand of NZ_JAJUKH010000007.1, from coordinate 146,372 downwards.
TCCTTGGTTTCCTCGATCGGATTCCGGCGGCCCGGCAGGTGGTGGACCTCGGTTGCGGAACCGGAATCCTTGCCACCATGTACGCCCGCCATCAACCAGGTGCCCGGGTCATCGCCACCGATCAGTCCGCGGCGGCCGTCGCATCTGCCACCGCGACCGCGGCCGCGAACGGCCTGGCAGAGCGCATCAGCGTGATCCACGACGACGCCATGTCCAGCCTCGAGGCCGGGAGCGTGGACCTGATCCTGCTGAATCCGCCCTTCCACTTGGGGGCAGGCGTCCATGCCGGTGCCGGCCTGAAGTTGTTTGAGGCCGCGGCACGGGTGCTGGCGCCCGGCGGGGAACTATGGACCGTGTACAACAGCCACCTCCAGTACCGTCCGGCCTTGGAGCGATATGTCGGGCCGACTGTAGAGGAAGGCCGTAACCCGAAGTTCACGGTGACTCGCAGCCGGAAAGCCTGAGGGCATCCCGGGCCTATCGTTACCAAGCCATGACCCCCGCGCCTGCGTGTGCTCATATCCGTGGTGGCGTGGGTATCGTACGATTCAGACAGACTTAATTGACGACGTTTTTCCAATGACGAGGGGCATCAGTGACTGAGATCCGGCAGCCGACACCTAGGCGCGGAACGAATCTACCCAGGATGGGTGACTTCAACCTCACCGTCATCCTGGAAGCGATCCGGCGATCCCCGGGAGGGCTCAGTCGCGTTGAACTTGCGCAAATCGTTGGGCTTTCACCGCAGACCATCTCCAACATCTCCCGGCGCCTTCTTGACCAACAGCTCATCATGGAGGCCGGCAAGGAAGGATCGGGGCCGGGTAAGCCCCGGACCATCCTGCGCCTGAACCCCGCGGGTATGTACGCGGTGGGCGTTCATCTCGACCCGGCCGTCATCACCTTCGTGGTCCTGGACCTGTTGGGTGATGTCGTCCGGCATTCACGCATGGCCACCCCAGGCGGTGACCCGGCGGACGTGATCACCAGCATCGCAGGGCAAATCGATATCCTCATCCAGGAATCAGGCGTTGACGCGTCCAAGATCGCCGGACTGGGCGTTGCGGTCCCTGGTCCCATCGACCTCGACGAGGGCTCTGTAGTGGAGCCGCCGCTGTTGACCCGCTGGGACCGGGTACCAATCCGCGAAGCGTTGGCCGAAGCCACCGGCCTGGAAACCCTCGTGGACAAGGATGTCACCAGCGCAGCGGTTGCGGAGACTTGGGCAGGTGGCGCCAGTGGCGCGGGCAGCTTTGTCTTCATGTACATGGGAACCGGTATCGGTTGCGGCATTGTCCTCAATGACGAAGTCGTGCGTGGCACGTCCGGTAACGCAGGCGAAATCGGCCACATTGTGGTGGATCCCGACGGTCCCCTGTGTGATTGCGGGCAGCGCGGGTGCGTCAAGTCCAGCAGCATCCCGCAGGTCCTTGTTGCCGAAGCCGAAGAGGCCGGCGTCCTGGACGGAAAGCGCCAGGGAGCAGACGGCCCGGAAGTCCAGGAGCGGTTCGCGGAGTTGTGCGACAAAGCCGATGCCGGTGACGCCAAGGCCATTGCGATCCTGGACAAGTCAGCCACACTTGTCGCCCGGGCAGTCTCCGTAGTAGCCAACACGCTGGACGTGGAGCGCGTGGTGTTTGGCGGGCCCTTCTGGGGCCGGATGTCGCCGTACTTCCTGGAACGGGTGCCCGCCTTGCTGGAACAGAACAATGCGGCCCGTGCGATCCACGGGCTCGAAGTCGTGGGCACAGGGGTTGGCGAGGACGTCGGCGCGATCGGTGCCGCATGCCTGGTCCTGGAACACATGCTCGCCCCGCGCGCGCAAAGGCTCCTGCTGGAGGGCTAAGGCCAGGCAGGGACAACTGAATAGCCGTAAGGCTGGGCCACCTCGCATAGGTGTCACGATGAAGTGCTGGCTTGCAGCCACCTTTCGACCGATTGGAGCCTCATGGGCAGCCGACTAAAGACCTTCCGGGTAAGAACTGCCATATACCGATCTGCCGCCATGTTCTCTGTCGCTGCCATCCTTGCGGCGACGACGTCGTGCTCACCCTCCCCTGATGCAGCGGAGAACAAGACCCTGAAGATCGTGTACCAAAAGACGGATTCCTTCACGGCGCTGGACGCGGTCATGCAGGATGCCAAGAAGGAATTCGAAGCCGCCCATTCCGGGGTGACTGTTGATCTCCAGCCCATTCAGGCCAACGACGACGATTACGGGACCAAGCTTTCCCTGACGCAGCGTTCCACCGACACGGCTCCCGACGTCTTCTACGAAGACACCTTCAAGGTCCGTTCGGACGTCGACGCCGGTTACCTCCTCAAGCTGGACAGCTACCTCGAAAAATGGAGCGACTGGCCCGCGTTCGACGAAGCAGCCAAGGAAGCCGGACGAGCCGACGACGGCGCTGTCTACGCTGTACCGCTCGGCACCGACACACGTGCCATCTGGTACAACAAAGCCGTCTTGCGGAAGGCCGGGATACCCGTGCCATGGCAACCCAAAACCTGGGAGGAGATCCTGGCCGCAGCCCGCGCAATCAAAGCCGCGGACCCTGAGGCCATCCCGTTCAACCTCTACGCCGGAAAGGCAACCGGCGAGGGCACAGTCATGCAGGGGTTCTACGAACTGCTGTACGGCACGGACAGCACCCTGTACGACGAGCACGAGAAAAAATGGGTGGTCGGTTCACAGGGATTCACTGACTCGTTGGCCTTCCTGAAAACGCTGTATGACGAGAAGCTGGCTGTCAGCCCGGCCGAGGCCCTGGACGCGAATGTGTGGAAAAAGGTCTTCGGTGAATGGTTCCCGAAGGGCAAACTGGGCGCCACAGTGGAAGGTTCCTACGCGCCGTCGTTCTGGCAGAAAGGCGGAGCGTACGAATGGCCCGGCTACGAGCAGGACATGGGCGTTGCGATGTTTCCCACTCAAAAGGGGCAGGAGCCCGGCGGGGTAAGCATGTCGGGCGGTTGGACCCTGGCCGTGGGGGCGAAAAGCCAGAACCCCGACCTGTCCTTCTCATTCCTCACAACGGTCCTGAATAAGAAGAACGCACTGTCCTACGACATCAACAACTCCCAGATCGCCGTCCGGACCGATGTTGCGGCCGACCCCGGGTACCTGGCTGCCAACCCGTTCGTGAAAGATGTCTCGGACCTGGTGAAAGTGACACACTACCGGCCGGCGACCGCTGACTACCCGAGGATCTCCACCGCCGTGCAGGAAGCCACGGAAGCCGTGATCACCGGCAAGAAGAGTCCCGAAGATGCCTCAGCCGACTACGACGCCGCCCTACGCAAGCTGGTAGGGGAGGACAAGGTTTTGGAGAAATGACGGTCCGCCGCGTCCTGCGGCTCCTGCCAGTGGCTCCGTCGATTGTGCTGTTGACGGTGTTCCTCCTGGCTCCGGTGGTGTGGTCGTTCCATGCGTCCTTCACCAACGCTGCCTTGTCCGGGAAAGGAGCCAGGGAACCCCAGTGGGTGGGCATGGACAACTATGTCCGCATGGCTGGAGATGACTCCTTCCCCTTGGCCGCCTGGCTGACGGTGGTTTTCGTCATGGCATCTGCCGTGCTTGGCCAGAGCGGTCTGGGCCTGCTGATAGCACTGCTGATGACCCGTTCAAGCAAGGCCGTGTCGTCCTGGGTGGGAACGGCAGTGGTTGCGGCGTGGGTGTTGCCGGAGATCGTTGCCGCCTTCGCCGCGTACGCCTACTTCAACCGGGACGGGACGCTGAACCAGATCCTTGGCGGCATGGGCATCCCGGGCGCGGACTGGCTGTATTCCTTCCCCATGGTGGCGATCATCCTTGCCAATACCTGGCGCGGCACAGCCTTCTCCATGCTGGTGTACCGGGCCGCGCTGGCTGACGTTCCCCGGGATGTCTCGGAGGCAGCCCTGATGGACGGGGCGCGGGGTTGGCAGCGCCTGGCGTTCATCACGCTTCCGCTGATCCGGAGCAGCATAGCGACCAACCTCATGCTGATCACTCTGCAGACCCTCGCCGTCTTCACCCTGATCTGGGTGATGACCGCCGGTGGACCAGCGAACGCCAGTACCACCCTGCCCGTGCTGGCCTACCAGGAGGCTTTCAAGTTCGGTGACATCGGCTACGGAACGGCGGTGGCGTCCGTGCTGATCGTGTTGGGCATGGTTTTTGGCGCGGTGTATGTGCAGCTCCTGCGGGACAAGCGCGCATGAGCAGGACGGAGGTGCCATCGCGGACAGCGAGTACGACGCCGGGAACCGGCTCACGCCGTCGGGCGAAGCTGGGTGCGAATGCCGCTTTGGTCCTCGTTGGGGTGTGTTTCGTGGTGCCATTGCTGTGGCTGGTGCTTGCCGCCGTCGATCCCCAAGCCAGCTACCAGGCCAAGGTGCCCGAAACGCCGTCGTTGGATAATTTCCGTGCCGTGCTGACCCCGGAGCTGCTGTTCAGGCCCCTGGCCAACAGTTTCCTGCTCTCGGCCGGCACCGCCGCAGTGAACCTGTTGGCTGCGGTGCTGGCAGCGTACCCGTTGTCCAGGTACCAGTCGCGGTTCAACAAGCCTTTCCTGTACACGGTCCTGTTCGGTACATCGCTGCCCGTGACTGCCATCATGGTTCCGGTCTACGGTCTGTTCGTCCAGCTGCAATTGCTGGATTCCATGGCTGCAACCATCTTCTTCATGGCCACCACCACCCTGCCCATGGCGATCTGGATGACCAAGAACTTCATGGACTCCGTTCCCCTGGAACTTGAGGAGGCCGCCTGGATCGACGGTGCATCGAATCTGGTGGCACTGCGCACCATCGTGCTGCCGCTGATGAGGCAGGGCCTGGGCGTGGTGTTGATCTTCGTGTTCATCCAGGCATGGGGAAACTTCTTCGTCCCCTTCATCCTGCTGCTGTCCACGGGGAAGCAACCTGCCTCGGTGTCGATCTTCAGTTTCTTTGGCCAGCACGGCGCCGTAGCCTACGGGCAGTTGGCGGCTTTCTCGATCCTGTATTCAGTTCCGGTGCTGGTCCTTTATGCCCTGGTGTCCCGGGGCATGGGGAACTCGTTTGCCCTGTCCGGCGCCATGAAGGGTTAGCGCGGACGGGATCAGTCGATGTCCTCAACGATTTCGCCGTAAGGTATCGACTCGTCCAAATGGGCTTGATGACCCGTGGGACCGGAGTTGTAGGTGATCCGGACGCCGTGGCGTTGATCCGCCGCTGACTGCAGCAAAACAGGGCGAACGGCGTCCACAACGTGCTGGGTTTGGCTTGCAAGGTAGTTCTGGTAGGCGGCTGGTAGCTGATGCATGGCAAAAGGATAGACCCGCGGCGTCCGCATGGGGAGGGCTGCCCATTGCGGCTTTTTTGGACCCCGACTTGGATAGAGTGGCCAAACAACGCCAGCGAGGAGACCACGAGTGCAACAGACCACAGCCACGGCCGGCATTGATGCCCCGGACATGGCCCGTGCCCAGCAACTCGTGGGCAGCATTGTCCGCAGTTTCGAAAATAAAGTGGTGGGTCAAACCCGGCTGCGCGAGACCTTGCTCATTGGTCTTTTGACCGGCGGCCACGTGCTTCTCGAGAGCGTTCCGGGCCTGGCGAAAACTACCGCGGCCCAAGCCATTGCCGAATCGGTCAGCGCAGAGTTCCGCCGGATCCAGTGCACACCGGACCTTCTTCCCAGCGACATCGCCGGTACGCAGATCTTCGACGCTGCGAAGGGGACCTTCGTTACCCAGCTCGGCCCGGTCCACGCCAACATCGTTTTGCTTGACGAAATCAACAGGTCCAGCGCTAAGACCCAGAGTGCCATGTTGGAAGCCATGCAGGAACGGCAGACATCCATTGGCGGGGAGTCCTATCCGCTGCCCAAGCCGTTCCTGGTATTGGCAACGCAGAACCCCATTGAGCAGGAAGGGACCTACCGCCTCCCGGAGGCCCAGATGGACAGGTTCATGCTCAAGGATGTGTTGGACTATCCAAGCCCGGCCGAGGAAGCAGAGGTGATCCGGCGGATCGATGCCGGCGTGTTCAACCCGGACTTGAAGCCGCCTGCCGCAGCATCGTTGGACGCAGTGCTCCGGGTCCAGGAGCTGGTGCGCAGGGTTTACATCGATCCGGCCATTGTCAGGTACATCGTGGGCTTGGCCTACGTCACCCGCACCGCAAGCCAGTACCTCGACCCCCAACTTGCCGGCCTGGTTGAGTTCGGTGCCAGTCCACGGGCAAGCATTGCCTTCAGCCAAGCGGCAAGGGCCCTAGCCCTGCTCAACGGCCGCGACCACGTCATCCCGGAAGACGTCAAGAACCTTGCCCACCGCATCCTGCGCCACCGCATCATTCTCGGATTCGATGCCGTAGTGGAGGGGATCTCCGTGGAAACCGTCATCGATGCCGTCCTGGCTTCGGTGCAGACGCCGTAACGGACAAGCCATTGCCGAGCCTTCTCCGCCGCGTGAAATCCAGGATGTTCATCTTCTCCCATCGCCGCACCCTCACGTTGCTGGACGGCGAGTACGGTTCCGTCTTCAAGGGCCGAAGCCTGGACTTCGATGAACTGCGCGCCTATGTCCCTGGAGATGAAGTCAGGGACATCGACTGGAAGGCCACCGCCAGGCACGGATCACCGCTGGTCAAGCGCTACGTGGCGGTGCGGCGCCATTCGGTGCTGCTCCTGGTGGACACGGGACGGAACATGGCCGCGGAGGCATCCTCGGGTGAAGGCAAAAAGGACATCGCCGTTCACGCCGCGGGGGTCATGGGGTATCTGGCCTGTCGCCATGGTGACGATGTGGGCCTGCTGCACGGCAACGAAGCCACCTCCCTCTACGTCCCCCCGCGCGCAGGGGAGGAACACCTGGAACGCCTCCTACGGGACATCGATTCACAGATAACCCTGGAGAGTCCCCATGGGAAAATCGCCAAGCAACTCGATTATGTCCTGCGATACCTGAAGGGACGGCTGCTGATTGTGGTGGTCGCCGACGAGTTCCTGCCTGATGACCATACTGAGGCGATGCTGCGCCGACTCCGGGCCCGGCACGAAGTCCTCTGGCTCACCATCCAGGACGCCGAGCTGGCGCCAACTCCGGGCAGCGCCGCCAAGGACAGCACGGACGTCCGGACCGCCGAACCAATCCCGTCACGCCTGGCCATGGACAGCAAGGTGCGGGCCGCGTACGCCACCGCCACCGGGGAACGGACGCGGCGGCGGCGCGATACTTTCCGACGCCTCGGTATCGCCGAGGAACACACTGGTGGAAGCGAGGACGTCCTGACCGCAATCTTCACCCTCCTCGAAAAACACCGCTCCCGGGCCGCAACCACAGCACAGCGCGGCAAAGGTGGCACCAGTGCAGGATGACTCCGGCTTCTACGCGCCACTGCACTACCAGCAGCTCTGGCTTTGGTTGGGTTTGCTGCTGGTACTCCTCGTCGCAGCCTGGTACGCCTGGGTGCTCTGGCCTGCCCGCCCGGAAAAGACCGCCCGCTTGGAAGCCGTAGCCCGCCCGACGCTGGACACATTGCGCAACACCTGCGTGGCCGCCATCCAGGCCACGGCATCGGACGCCGACGCCGGTCGCCTGCCCGAACGTGAGGCCCACCAAAGGCTGAGCTTCCTGGTCCGCGAGTTCGCCGGAAGTGCCACGGGGCTACCCATCACCTCCATGACGCTCGAAGAACTGCGCGGCCACGGGTTGGCAGACCTCGCAACCGGGATCGCGCGGATCTACCCCAACGAATTCGCCCCCATGCCCGTCCAAACCGTCAGCCAATCCGCAGTCGCAGCCCGCCAAGTGGTGCTCGAATGGAACTGAGCTACTGGTGGATCCTTCCCCTCACAGCAATCACGGTGGTTTTCGCCGCATGGCTGCACCGTCGCCGTAAACCCAGACCCACCCGTGCCGTAGCCTACGGCGAGAGGCTCACCGGGCTCCCCGAGTACCAGCAGGCCCTGCGCCGGCACCGTCTGCGCTTGGCGCTCGCAGTCCTGTTGGGAGCAGTATTCCTGGCCGCCACCGCTACAGCCGCCGCCCGACCTACCCAACGGAGCACCGAGCAGCCGGAAATCCGCAACAGGGACATTGTGCTCTGCCTGGACGTTTCCGGGTCCATGACCGGCACGGACGCAGCCATCGCCGGCGTCTTTCAGGAGCTGGCCAAGGAATTCGACGGCGAACGGATAGGCATGGTCATCTTCGACAGCAGCAGCGTTCACGTGTTCCCGTTGACCGACGACTACGAATACGCGGCAGAACAGCTCAAGCTCGCCAAGGAAGCACTCGACGACGGGGCCGGATCCTTCTTCGACGGCACCTGGAACGGCGAAGGCTCCTCCCTGATCGGAGACGGACTGGCTTCCTGCGTCCAAAGCTTCCCGGACACGGACCCCAGCGGGGACCAAGGAACAGCCAAGCGTTCGCGGTCAGTGGTGCTGGCAACGGACAACTTCCTCTCCGGGGAGCCGATCTTCACCCTGGACGAGGCCGTGGCGCTGGCGGCGACCAAGAATGTCAAGGTGCACGCCCTTAACCCCGGGGACGTGGACTACGGTGGCCGAACCGACCAGCCAGGGGCTCAACTGCGGGCCGCTGCCGAGCGGACTGGAGGCTCCTACTACAAACTGGACAGCCCCGAAGCCGTACCAGGCATAGTCCGCGAAGTGCAGGCAACGGAAGCCACCAGCTACCGCGCCGCCCCGCAGGCAATCGTCACGGACACACCTGCGTGGCCACTGGGGATTGCCCTGCTGGCCGGTGCAGGAATGCTGGTCCTCGGATGGCGGCTTGAACCATGACCTTCGAACCGATTCTGCCGTGGCCGGTCCTTGTGGTGGCCGGCTTCGGCATCCTCGTCCTGACTGCCTGGACCCTGATCCCACGGCGGGGGACCCGGCCCCACGGCAAGGTGCGGCCTGCCGCCCTGCGCAGTGCCGCCGTCGTGCTTCTTCTCATCGCCGCAATGCGGCCGGGGCTGATGGGCGGGCAGTCCGTCAGCGCTTCGTCCGAGATCGATGTCTTCTTCGTGGTGGATACCAGCACCAGCATGGCTGCAGAGGATCATCACGGCACCGAAACGCGATTGGCCGGGGTCAAACAAGACGTGACGGCAGTCGCGCGGGAACTTGCGGGAGCCAAATTTTCACTGATCACCTTTGACAGCAAAGCCACAGTCCGTATGCCGCTCACACAGGACGCCACGGCACTGCAGACCGCCATGGCCACGCTTCAACCGCAGAGGGCACGCTACGCGTCGGGCAGCAGCGTCACCATTGCGGCCAACCTCTTGAAGGACAGGCTCGACGCCGCCCAGAAGCAACATCCGGGTCGACCTGCGCTGGTCTTTTACGCCGGCGACGGAGAAAACACCAGTGCAAAGACGCCCACGCCCATGGATGCCACCAACGTTGCCGGGGGAGCAGTCCTGGGCTACGGTACCGGCGAAGGTGGCCGGATGAGGGAATCGGCTGACGGCGGCGCCGGGTATGTCAAAGACAAGGGTTCCAACGAAGCGAAGGATGCTGTGTCGCGTATTGACGAAGCACAGCTCGGGCGCATCGCGGACCAGCTCCACGTCCCTTATGCCCACCGGACGGGCGCAGAGCCGACCTCCGACATTCTCCGTGGCGTCCAGCTGGGAAAGCTGACCACCACCGCAGGCGACGGTCCCGGCCGGGTGGAGCTTTACTGGCTGTTTGCCCTGGCGGCGTTCCTCCTGGCAATGCACGAACCCCTGCGACATTCCTTTGAGCTCGCCAACCTGCGCCGGCCCTTGCAGAAGGAGCCGGACCTGTGAGCCTCCGAACAGCACGACGCCGGCGTCTCCGGCTGGTGATCTGGTCAGCTCTTCCAGTCCTCCTGGTCCTCGCGGTCGCTGCGAAACTCCTCAGCGTCGGCCTGCTGGGCAGTGCTGCGGGGGAGTTGTTCCGGAACGGACAGCACGACGAACTGGCGCGGGCAGCATCGTGGCTTGGCGTAGCCAACATAGTGGAGCCGTATAAGGCGCCCTTCGCTTCCGGTGATGCCCACGTGCTGGCGGGGGAGTTCTCGGCAGCCCGAACCGATTTCGATGCCGCGCTACATTCGGGGGCCGGTGACGATGAATGTAAGGTCCGCGTCAATCTGGTCCTGAGTATCGAGAAGCTGGGCGACGCGGCGGCGGACAGGGGCACGACATCCCGGTTGTTCAAGGAAGCGTTGGATGCCGCGAACGCTGTTCCGGAGAAGTGCCGTGAAGCGGGATCCGCGAATGCGGACGGCGAAGGATCAACATTGGATTCGGCTGCCGCACGGCTCTCAGGCAAGATCCAGGACACGGACAGAAAGGCCGGCGATGCACCGACCGCGCCGGACAAAGAAACCGACCCTCAGCCAGGGAAACTGAAGGAACTCAGGGACAGTGCAGAGCAGGCACAGCAGGAGCGGGCCGAAGGCCAGCAACGCGACGAATACCTGCGGGGTCCCGATAATGGGCCGGGAGTTGACAGGCCATGGTGACTGACCGCCGTCGGCGTTTAATGGCGCGCTACTCCCACAGGATTTCGTCGTCCACCACGCCGTCCTCATCGGCGGCGACCACCAGGAGTTCGTCGGTGAAGTGCGAGCCGAGGGTGAAATCCAGCACGAAGTATCGCTCGGGTTGCCCCGGGTAGATGGCCACGTGCCCCAATTTGAGGGCATTCAGGAAGACATCATTGGTGAGCTGGCCCTTGTCCCGGACACCGAAAACGGACTCCAACTGCTCCTCTTTGAGCTGTGAGCTGTGGAAATGCAGGAACTGTTGGGGGTTGGTGCCGTCCTGGTCGAGTTCATCGGCAATCATCTCCCGGACCTGGTCCACCAGTTCGGGCAGGAAGCGCAGGCGATAGTCCACTTTGCGCATAGCGGCTTCGTCGAAGTGGTCGTGGGCAGTGACGTTGAGGTCAAGTTCCAGCGGATTGCCGCCGAGTTCATGCTTGGCAACGAAGCAATGTTCACTGCCGTGGTTGAGCTCGACTTCCCCAAAATGTTTGCTCGCTAGCTTGCCCATGTGATCAATCTAACCCCAACCACCGGCGGGTTCCAGCAATTGGGAATATTTCACTTGCGCCGCTGTGAGCCCTTGACGGGCGCGGTTTTCAGGGGGTGCAGTCCGCTTCTTCCGGAGGAGTCCCTGAGCGTGTCGGCCAGCAGTTGGGTGAACAATTGCACCTGCGCGGTGCGCTTTTCGTTGATGAGCAGGGCGAACACATTGCGGGCCAGCCTGATGTCCGGGACGTCCAGGACCACGACGCCGGACGGCCGGTTCCGCAGGGCCAGTTCCGGGACCAGCGAAGCACCAAGGCCGGCCGCGGTCATCTCCAGGCTGGCGTGGAAGTCGTCGCTGTAGGCCACGACGCGGGGATGCAGGTTGCAACTGGCGAACAACCGCTCAATGACCAAGGCGTCGCTGGTGCCGGGGTGATGCACGATCCACGGCATGTCGGATAGGTGGGCTGCCTCGATTTCGGCGTCTTCGCGGATTTTCCACGACGCGGGCAGGACAACGCGGAAGTCGTCGTCGCCGATCCACTGCCGTTCAAGCGAGTGCGGCCACGCCAGCCCGGACTGCCCCACCTGGTAGACCAGCGCCACATCCAGTTCGCCGCCGCTGCGCAGCCCTTGGATGGTTTGCGCCGGCTCTGCCACTGAGACCTTCAGCTCAATGCCCAAACCGTTCCAACGGTCATTGCGCAGGATGTCCGGCAGGACGTAGGTGGCGAGGCTGGGAAAGATACCCAACCTGAGTTCCTGCGCGGGGGAGTCGTTGGTCCTGGACGCGGCGGCCATAAGGGCCTCGACATCGGTGAGCACCTTGGAGGCGTGCCGTGTCATGGTCAGCGCCGCTTCAGTGGGGACAACGCTGCGCGCTGACCGCTGGAAGAGTTCGACGCCGGTATCACGTTCCAGCGCGGCCATCTGTTGGGAGACTGCAGAGGCGGTGTAACCGAGCTGTGCAGCGGCGGCGGCGAACGAGCCAAGGCGGGTCACCTCCATGAGCGTGCGGAGGTGGAGGAGGTTGACCATCAGCCGATTTTAGCTGTTCGCCACGCCACATTTTCAAAGTGTCACGACACGCCGTATCCGCGCGACACGCTGAAGATTAAATGTGGCTAAGTAGTCCACAGGGTGTGGATGACATCTCTCATTTTGGCGGAATCCCGGACATTTTGAACCCCCCGCCCTGTGGACGAGCGGTGGATTGAATGACATACTTGTAATACATCATCTTGGGGTTCCAGTTCGGCGCTTGCACTACATGTAGTATCGATTTACGGATTGAGCGGGAAACCAGCACAAGACAAAATCAGAGCGTGTTGGCTGTCACGGCAGCCTGCGGGCCGGTATCGGATTCAGTAGTCAGTTCCGGTTGAGCCCGCCAGATACGAAGAGAATCAGACTTCAACTTAGGGGACAGGGATCATGACCGTAACGGTTTACACGAAGCCGGCCTGTGTTCAGTGCAACGCAACCTACCGGGCACTCGACAAGAAGGGCATTGCCTACCAGAGTGTCGACATCTCCCAGGACGCCGAGGCCCTTGAGCGCCTCAAGGCACTGGGTTACATGCAGGCTCCCGTCGTCGTAACCGAGCAGGACCACTGGTCCGGATTCCGCCCGGACAAGATCGAGGAACTGGCCCAGGCCGTTTCCTCCGTGGCCTGACTTTCGCCACCACACACACCAAGAATTCCTATGTAGTTGAGGTGACTCCATGGCACCGCTGGCAGCGGCCACCGCCCGCAAGGTGACGGAAGCTGTGACCACGAGGAGTCACCTCATCTACTTTTCCTCCACCTCTGAGAACACCAAAAGATTCGTCCAGAAACTGGGCAGGGATGCTGCACGCATCCCGCTGTACGCCCAGGACGCCCCGCTCCAAGCCCTTGAGCCTTTCGTTCTTGTGCTGCCTACTTACGGCGGCACCAACGGCGAAGGTTCGGTGCCGAAACAGGTCATCAGGTTTCTGAACGATCCCGGGAACAGGAAGCTGATCCGGGGTGTTATCGGAGCGGGGAACACAAACTTCGCGGACAACTATTGCGCAGCGGGAGACATCATCTCCGTCAAGTGCAAGGTGCCGCATCTTTACAAATTTGAACTCATGGGGACGCCAGAAGACGTCCAACGGGTCAACGAAGGGCTGGAAAAGTTTTGGACACAACTGTCGCAGAAACAGAAGTAACCGGGGGCGCTGTGGACACGGCCAAGAAGCCGCTGCCTGAGGCTTACAAGGGCCTGGGCTATCACGAGCTCAACGCCATGCTGAACCTGTATGGCCCCAACGGTGAGATCCAGTTCGAAGCCGACCGTGAAGCTGCGCACCAGTACTTCCTGCAGCATGTGAACAACAACACCGTCTTCTTCCACGACCTGGAAGAGAAGCTCGACTACCTGGTGAAGAACCAGTATTACGAGCGCGAGACGCTTGACCAGTACACGATGAACTTCATCCGCGACCTCTTCAACCGCGCGTACAAGAAGAAGTTCCGTTTCGAGACCTTCCTGGGCGCCTTCAAGTTCTACACGTCCTACACACTGAAGACTTTTGACGGCAAGCGTTTCCTTGAGCGCTACGAAGACCGCGTCTGCATGGTTGCCCTGCACCTTGCCCGCGGCAACGAAGACCTCGCCAACCGCCTCGTCGACGAAATCATCGATGGCCGTTTCCAGCCTGCCACCCCCACGTTCCTCAACGCCGGTAAGGCCCAGCGCGGCGAGCTCGTCTCCTGCTTCCTGCTCCGCATCGAAGACAACATGGAGTCGATCGCCCGCGCCATCAACTCCGCACTTCAGCTCTCCAAGCGTGGCGGCGGTGTAGCGCTCTCGCTCACCAACATCCGCGAGCACGGCGCCCCGATCAAGCAGATCGAGAACCAGTCCTCCGGCGTCATCCCCGTCATGAAGCTCCTCGAAGACAGCTTCTCCTACGCAAACCAGCTCGGTGCCCGCCAGGGTGCAGGTGCCGTTTACCTGCACGCACACCACCCGGACATCCACCGCTTCCTGGACACCAAGCGCGAGAACGCCGACGAGAAGATCCGTATCAAGACCCTTTCCCTGGGTGTCGTGGTCCCGGACATCACGTTCGAGCTCGCCAAGAAGAACGAGGACATGTACCTCTTCTCGCCGTACGACGTCGAGAAGGTCTATGGCGTTCCGTTCTCCGATATCTCGGTGACCGAGAAGTACTACGAGATGGTCGATGATTCCCGGATCAAGAAGACCAAGATCAGCGCCCGCGAGTTCTTCCAGACCCTCGCGGAGATCCAGTTCGAGTCCGGCTACCCGTACATCATGTTCGAGGACACCGTAAACCGGGCCAACCCGATCGACGGCAAGATCACCATGAGCAACCTCTGCTCGGAGATCTTGCAGGTTTCCTCGCCGTCCATCTACGCCGAGGACCTCAGCTACGAGACCGTGGGCAAGGACATCTCCTGCAACCTCGGTTCCATGAACATCGCCAAGACCATGGACTCGCCGGACTTCGGTCTCTCCATCGAGACGTCCATCCGTGCCCTGAGTGCTGTGTCGGATATGTCCTACATCAACTCGGTGCCGTCCATCGCGCAGGGCAACGCCCAGAGCCACGCGATTGGCCTTGGCCAGATGAACCTGCACGGCTACCTTGCCCGTGAGCGCGTCCACTACGGATCCGAAGAGGGCCTGGACTTCACCAACATCTACTTCTACACGGTGCTGTTCCACGCTCTGCGCGCTTCCAACCGCCTGGCCATCGAGACCGGCCAGAAGTTCGGCGGCTTCGAGAAGTCCACCTACGCCAGCGGCGAGTTCTTCGACAAGTACACCGAGCAGGAGTGGACCCCGGAGACCGAGCGCGTTCGCGAGCTCTTCGCCGGCCACCACATCCCCACCCAGGATGACTGGCGCGAGCTGAAGGCTTCTGTCATGGAGCGCGGTATCTACAACCAGAACCTCCAGGCCGTCCCGCCGACCGGTTCCATCAGCTACATCAACAACTCCACCTCGTCGATCCACCCGGTGGCCGCCAAGATTGAAATCCGCAAGGAAGGCAAGATCGGCCGCGTCTACTACCCGGCTCCGTACCTGACCAACGACAACCTGGAGTACTACCAGGATGCCTACGAAATCGGCTACGAGAAGATCATCGACACCTACGCCGCTGCCACGCAGCACGTGGACCAGGGCCTGTCCCTGACGCTGTTCTTCAAGGACACCGCCACCACGCGTGACATCAACAAGGCGCAGATCTACGCATGGCGCAAGGGCATCAAGACCCTCTACTACATCCGTCTCCGCCAGCTCGCGCTGGAAGGGACTGAGGTTGAGGGTTGCGTCAGCTGCATGTTGTGATCAACCTTCATAGGTTGATCAATGGTGGCCACGGCTACCTTCAAAACTAAAGAGTACGACGGCGGGTCACCACCCGCCGTCGTAGGCTTACCTCAAGAACACCATCGCTTAAGGGGATGAAATGACCGAAAAGGTCAAGCTGCTGACACACGTCGAGGCCATCAACTGGAACAAGATCCAGGACGATAAGGACGTGGAAGTCTGGAACCGACTGGTCAACAACTTCTGGCTGCCGGAGAAGGTGCCGCTGTCCAACGACGTCCAGTCGTGGCACACGCTGACCCCGGAAGAGCAGCAGCTCACCATGCGCGTCTTCACGGGCCTGACCCTGCTGGACACCATCCAGGGCACGGTCGGCGCTGTCTCGCTGATCCCCGATGCCATCACCCCGCATGAAGAAGCTGTGTACACCAACATCGCCTTCATGGAGTCGGTGCACGCCAAGTCCTACTCGTCCATCTTCTCCACCCTGTGCTCCACCAAGGAGATTGACGACGCTTTCCGCTGGTCCCTCGAAAACGAGAACCTGCAGAAGAAGGCCCAGATCGTCATGGACTACTACCAGGGCGACGACCCCCTGAAGCGCAAGGTTGCTTCCACCCTGCTGGAAAGCTTCCTGTTCTACTCGGGCTTCTACCTGCCCATGTACTGGTCCTCACGTGCCAAGCTCACGAACACGGCCGACCTCATCCGCCTCATCATCCGCGACGAGGCCGTGCACGGTTACTACATCGGTTACAAGTTCCAGAAGGGCCTGGAGAAGGTTTCCGAGGCCCGCAAGCAGGAGATCAAGGACTACACGTTCGAGCTCCTCTTCGAGCTGTACGAAAACGAAGTCCAGTACACCCACGACCTCTACGACGGAGTCGGCCTGGCCGAGGACGTCAAGAAGTTCCTGCACTACAACGCCAACAAGGCCCTGATGAACCTGGGCTACGAGGCCATGTTCCCGGCTTCCGTCACCGACGTGAATCCGGCCATCCTCTCCGCCCTGTCCCCGAATGCCGACGAGAACCACGACTTCTTCTCCGGCTCCGGATCCTCCTACGTGATCGGTAAGGCCGTGAACACGGAGGATGAGGACTGGGAGTTCTAAGCTGTCAGACCGGACGGCGGTTGTGAGGATTTCCACCTGAACCTCCGTCCACGGGCTGAGCGCCCGTTGAAAGCTAAAGGACCCCGCATGCTTTGAGCATGCGGGGTCCTTTTTGCTGTTATGAGAAGGAGACTTGAATTCCGGCCGAGCTGAATATGCCGGTCAGCATGGACCTTGTGTTTTCACTTGGCTGCTTCCGAAGCTGTGATTCCCGGGCAGCAGAAGCCAGTTTCATCTCAGCGAGGTTGAAGTACTTTGCCTGCTGGGGTGTCTCCACAGCATCGGTAATGGGCCCCAGATATTACAAGCGAAAGGCGACCGCGTCCTCGTCAGCGTGCACGTCAACACGACAAGGAACAGCCCCACCACCTCGAGAGGGTTCGCTCCATGGATGGACGGTACTAACTACCGGCGGACTTGCAGTGGAAGTTGGTGTGGCGGGAGCGGTGCCGCGTGGCGCGCTGAAAGCGCCCGCATCGTGCGGGAGACTGATGACGGTGCGGCAGAGGATAGCTTTGCTACTCTGCCGAAAACAGAATTGCTGTGTTTGTGAAAAGGCCGAGAGTTGAGCCTGCGGTTGAAGGGGGAATCACAATGACCGAGTTGGAAGACGTGACACTGGAGACCGAGCTCGATGACGAGGAGGCCAACTTAGACATCGAGAACGCCATAAGTGCCCGTCATTCGATCGCCCGGAAGTACGTCATGAGGATTCGGCGTCGGCATCCGGAGGCGACCCCGGCGGAAGTGATCAAGTTGCTGGAACGCCACTACAGCACTTCAATTACCGCCGCAGGTGCGGCCATTACTGCAGGTTCTGTCGCTGCTGAGGTGGCAATTTCCTTCATTCCGGGTGGCGGTGTGGCGGCCACCGGCATTAAGACAGCAGGGAAACAGGCCGCGAAGATGACCGCGCAGGTAACGGTGAAGGAGGCGGCCAAGGTAGCCGCCAAGAACATGGCCATGGGAGCTGTGAAGACCGGCGCTAATCGTGTGGCCGCGCTCCTGCCTGCGGGTGATCAGCAGCTCCAGTTCGAGCTCACAGCAATCTTTGGACTTGCCCTCGCTGACATACACGGAATGGATCTTGACCAAGACCAGGCGCATGCTTTGATTTACGGTCTTACCAATGATTCCGTTAGCCAGAAGCAGATTGCAACCATGGCTAAGGACGTTGCGGCAACTTCTCCCGATGGAGTTGTGGGCGTTGCTCAGAAATTCGCGGCGGCCAGCGGTGACTGGTCGCATTGGGCGACGACCCTGGCCGATACCCTGCCCAGTGGGGCCGCGCAAAGCCTTGTCAGGACCATCCAGACCGGTCAGCTAGATACCGTGCGAGAGACATTGAGCGGAAAACAGCAGTCCGTGATCGAGTACGGGGTCGGAGCGCTGACAGGAGGAGTCAGCCGGTTCGTGTTCGGCCGCGACGTGGTCGAGTCAGCACGGTCCGCATTCCCCAAAGCTCCGGAGGAATTCCCTCGGCACTTGACTCTTCAAGGCAAGTCCTCAAACACTGACGAAGGGGAATCCGAACCCAACCGTGCACTTGCACTTCTGGAAGACGCTGCGAAATCCACCGGAAGCTGGATCACCGGAACGGCCAGCACAGTTGGAGAAGGAGTTACAATAGGCGCCTCGGCGGTGGGTGCGGGGGTAACAAGCGCCGCCGCTGCAGTGTCCCGCCCATTCCGTGCCGTAGACGTCGACGGGGACGGCATCCCGGACGAGCCGCAGGCCTTCACCGCGATAAAGGGCCTTGGTGGCGCGCTTGCTGGAGTGAGCGGCGCGGCAAGTGGAAAAGTTGCTGGTTTATTCAAGTCCCGTAAGCAGGATCTGGCTAATGCGCCCGAAAAGGAGCCTGAGGAATGAACTCAGAGGCTTAGATTGCAGAATTAGCTGATGCCATGGAGGCTGGCTTTAGCAAGATCTCAGCCTCTCCTCATGTGCCGACTGGGTCCGGACCGAGCGTTCTTCGTTCTCGGTCGACTTGCGTTCCGGGTCGAGCCGATGCCACCGGCGAGCTGACCTGGGCGCCGGCCATCAGGTCTACGTTGGAAGCGACTGGGTTGGAGGTAATTCAGTCGAGGGCATCGTTGGAACAATGGCCGCCGCGAGCGAGGTCATGCGAGTCAATTCCTTGTATCGCTCGAGGTGTTCGCCGAGTCTTGTACACCATCGACCTCAAGGTGGAAGACGACGCGACTTATGCGACAGTCGATCCCGATGAGGGAGAAGTCGACCTCGATGACGGCACCGACGAAGCATTGAGACAAATGTCGACGATCGGTAGTGCACCTGTTTCGCTTGGCTGGGCATTCTCAGGTCTGGACAGCGTATGGACCGGGTACCAAGCGGAACTCAAGCAAAGATTGGGGCGGCGTGCCGTTGTTCCCAGGAACTGAGGGAGTTCCCATAACGATCCCGCGAGCTAGTTTCGCCGGTACCCGGGCAGTGGTGGAGCTTGTGATTGGTAGCTGTGGCCTGTGGGTGTGGTGATTCTGAGCGTGTGCCGGCTTCCTGCTTCGGGTGTGGACTTCCAGCCGGGGTTTTCTTTGGTGTGGTTGCAGGCTTCGCAGAGTCCGGTGCCGTTGTGAACGGTGGTGGGACCGTCTGAGTGCCACGGGATGACGTGGTCCAGGTGTCGGATGGGCGCGTCGCAGTAGGGGGTGCGGCAGGTGTTGTCTCGTGTTTGGATGAAGCGTCGTATTCCGGGTGGGAAGAAGCGTGCCCGTGAGTCGGTGGCGAGTAGTTCACCGGTTCGCGGGGCGGTGTAGAGCCGGCGGACCCAGACGTTGAAGTCCTGGTAGTAAGCCCCGGGCCCTTCACCGACTTGTCCGTTGCTGAGCAGTTCCCGGGCCCAGCCGGCGGGAACGATCCCGTAGCCATTCAGCCGTGCCGGTTCGCTGTCTCCGGCCAGGAGGGTCCTGTCGGTCATGACCAGTTGCAGGTCGATACCCGTGTACCCGGCCGCGGTGCCGGTGATCCGCTCCACCAGGGTGTCGGCCATGACCTGGCCCTTGGACCGGGTATCACCGGCGGACCGGGCCGTACCAGCTTGCCGGGTCAGTGCCGCGAACACGGCGACGCCTTGGGCGACGGGCAACAGGGCGGTCAGGTAGGCCATGGTGTCCGGCGCCGGGCGGAGGCTGACGTACCGTTCGGACGCGGCGTGCGCTGCGCGTTCGGTCACAGAGCGGGGATCACGCCGGTACGCCGCGGCCTTCACGGCGGCAGCGATGGCTTTGTCCCCGGCACCATCGAACGTGCCGGTGTCGGGGGCCAGTTCCTCATCCACTGCGGCCCGGTCCTCAGCAGATAAGCACGCCGTTTCCTTGACCAGCAGCGTTGCCCGCCATTCGTTCAGCTGCCCGGATTCCAGCGCGGCCATGGTGTGCGGCATTTCCGTGACCAGAGCCTTGGCCAGGCCCAGCAGCCGGGAGCCTTTGTTTGGTGACTCCCGCCGGGCCAACGCCACCTGCGCCCCAATACCCTTGCCCCGCTCCGAAGCCGGGATACCTTTCTCTGCCTGTTCCTGCCGCTGGGCCAGGTCAAACGCCACGGCGATCTTGGCCTGCAAGCTTGAGATCGCCGACTTCATGTCCTCCAGCACCCGCAACTGCTGGATCAGGTCACCACTGACCGTACCGTCCGGCCCGTAACCAGCGCCAGTGGCACAGTTCGCAACAGCAGCAGCGGAATGCGCCGGCGCAGCCATAGCCACTGCACCCGTTTGCCCTTCCCGAACCTGCACCATGAGAACACTCTCCCAGCAGGCACCGACAATATTAGGTCCGCACTTGTGGAGCTAAATGGCTCGTCTGGTCAGCCCACCGGTACATGGTGCAGTAGTTTCCGGAGGGCCCGAACTGTCCTTACATTCATAATTCGGATCTCCCACTCACGGACAGTTACCGGTGGTTGTTTCAGGGGCTTTTTGTGCTTTTCATTCAGGTGCTTTCGCGAAGAGAACTGCGCTAAGAGGGCAAAGACCGAAAGGGCCACTGTGCCGATAGCCACCCAAAGCCCGAGCCCGTGGTCGTCCGAACCAGTCAGCCAAATGGCAATGAGCGTTGAGTTGAGCACGAACGTGACTGCCAAGCCCAGCGTCGCCAAGGTCAGCAGCCAGGAGTATCCGCGCACTCGGCGCGTTGCCAGCTCAAGCAGGTCCAGTCCGTGTTGACGGTCAGAGGCGATAAACGATGCCCAGCTTTCCCTGAGCGCGCCGTTGCCTGCTGCCAGATCCGCTTCATACCGGCGAAGGGCCGCATTAGCCGATGCCAGCTCATCGTGGGAATGGGCGAGCGACTGCCGCATGGACAATACGTCTCGCTCAAGTCTCGCAACCTTTCGGCGCTCGGCCCCAAGGCTTTCCTTAAAGGACGTCGGGTACTTTTTCCCAGATGCTCCGGGGCTGGCTGAGGGGGTCGTGATCGCCACCGCGGCGGCTGTCGGTGTCGTGAGAGATGCCGTGGCTGCCCGGTCAGCGATGGATACGTCCTGACGGTGCCCAATGCCGGTGATAACGGGCACGGGCGATTCAAGGATGGCACGCGCCAGTTCTTCATCCTGGAACCCCCGCATAGTCCGCCAGTGGCCGCCGCCTCGCGTAATGACAACAAGATCATGACCGTTCCTGCGCGCTTCATCACAGTAGGTTCGGAGGGTCGCGGCTGCCGACTGACCACTCAAGCTCATGTGACGATACGTGATTTCCGGCTTGTTCCCACTCTTCGAAATGCTCAGGTGGTGCTTGAAGTCCTCGACACCCTGAGATTTTTCCGGCGAGATCACAGTGATCTTGCGTAATCGTCCTAACGAAAAACCGTCTTTGGCGTCCTCATATATCGCGTCGTCATCGGCGTGGAGTCTCGAGTGACCCGGAAAATCGTCCTTAAGTGCTTGAAGCGTTTGGCGATCCTTCAGGAGCATCGCACCGTTGAGGGAGAAATCCGATGAAATGTCAGTGACCTTCAAATAGATGTCGCCGGTCTCGGACCACATTCGCAGTTGTCCGGAAACTTCCAGTTCCATGCCGTCAATCATGGCCGCCTTGAAGCTCTCTCCAGCTGCATCGAAGGCCCTTTTGATCGTAGTCAGTTCGGCATTCCACACCCTTGCGGGAAGGACAAAAGTCCGCTCACCACTCACCGTCACCAGGTCAAAGGTCCACCCCGATGCTTTGGGCTCTGCGTTCCGACACTCGGCAATGACGGTGAGGGCCAGTGCCTGCAGGGGACCGCGAATCTCCTCGTAGACCTGCTCAACACTTTTGGCCGATATGGCCGAATTTTCCAATCCCTTAGCGATTCCCGTCATTCCCGAATGCTCCCCTCCGTCGGGTCATGGTTACCTCTGAATAGTAGTGACGTGCGGTGGCCTTTTCTGACGGTATTAGCCGTCCCACCCTTGTCCGCGTCCCAACTTCAGGGGAAGATGTTGGCCAACTTTGAAAGGACGTCCCATGGTGCAGCTTGAGAAGTTTGAGAAGTACCTGATCGAAGAGTTCTACGACGATTACCGCTCCGGCGAAATGTCGCACGGGACGTTTACCCGGCGGGTGGCATTCATCATGGGCAGCATGACGGCCACGGCGGCGGCCATGATGTTGGTGGGCTGTACACCGCAGGAGATACCGAGGGCAACGGATCCTATGCCGACCCCAACGGCCACCGGATCGGCGGCACCAAAAGACACTGCCACAACGGCCGTGCCCAACGCCAAAAGTCCGCTGTCGGTCCCGGAAGGCGCAGCGGGGCTGACCACGGCTCCAGTCAATTTCCAGTCTCAAGGAACCCAAATCAGTGGCTACCTGGCCCGGCCCGAGGACGGAGGGCAACACCCTGCCGTCCTGATCTGCCACGAAAACCGAGGCCTCACCCCGCATATCCAAGACGTGGCCCGACGCTTCGCCAAGCAAGGATACGTCGCGCTGGCCGTGGACCTTCTCAGCAGGGAAGGCGGCACGGCCAACATGGACCCGGATGCCGTTCCTGGTGCGCTGACCCAGGCCGGCGCAGCGCGCCATGTGGGTGACTTCAAAGCCGCCTTCGAGTATCTCAACGGCCAGGGCTTCGTGGAGCAGGGCCGTATCGCCATGATCGGTTTCTGCTTCGGCGGCGGCATCACATGGCAGGCGAGTACGGAGATTCCAGGACTCAAGGCAACGAGCGCCTTCTACGGCCCGGCCCCGGACTTGGCCAAGGTGCCAACCATCAAGCCGGCAGTGATGGGTGTGTATGCCGAGAAGGATGCGCGAATCACGGGCCCCATGCCGCAACTCCAGGAAGCGCTGGACAGGACCAGCGTCAAGCACCAACTCAAGGTGTATCCCGGCGTGGACCATGCCTTCCATAACGACACCAGTGACCGCTACGTGGAAGCTCAGGCAACGGCGGCATGGAACGACACTATGGCGTGGTTCAGGGACAACGTCTAGCCCCGCAACCGGGCCACTTCGCTCGCGAGCTCTGCCTCCAACGTCTCGATGCTGGGCAGGCTGGACAACAGCTCATCCGGCAAGGAATCAGCCAGTGAGGTCTTCCATTCCGCGATGCCCACGGGTGCGTTGAAGCCTCGGAGCGCGTACTCGGCCACCACGCTGTTCTTCTCCTTGCACAGCAGCAACCCGATGGTTGGTTTGTCGTCCGGGTGCGCCATCAGGTCATCCACGGCTGCCATGTACATGCCCAGCTGCCCCAGGAACCCGGGTTCGAACTTCACTGCCTTGAGTTCAATCACCATGTAGCAGCGAAGCTTCAGGTGGTAGAACAGCAGGTCCGCGAAGAATTCGTCACCGGCGATTTCCAGCCGCACCTGCTCGCCAACAAAGGCGAATCCCTGGCCAAGCTCCAACAGGAACTTCTCCACATGCTTCACCAACTGCACCTCCAGGTCCCGTTCAGTGTGTCGATCGGTCATGGCAAGGAAATCGAAAACGTAGGGATCCTTGGTTGCCTGCTGCGCGAGATCGGAGTCCGCACGGACCATGGTGGAAGCGAAGTTGGTGATGGCTTGCCCGGAGCGTTCATGCAAGCGCGTGGAGATCTGGTGAGTCAAAACGTTCCTCGACCATCCATGCTGGGCAGCGGCCGCTGCGTACCAAAGCCGCGTGGCGGCGTCGTCGAGCTTTTCCAGCAGGGCGATCTGGTGGTACCAGGGCAATGTTGCAAGCGGCGCTTGCAACATTGGGAAGTCCGGCCAGGCCTGCGCGAAGCTCTTCATGTACCGCAGGTTCCTGGGGGAGAAGCCCTTCGCTCCGGGGAACCGCGTGCGGATGTCGGCAGACAATCGTGTGACTACCTTGGCGCCCCAGCCTTGCTCCGATTCGCGTTCGGCCAGTTGCCGCCCGATGCTCCAGTAGGAGTTCAGGAGCTCGCTGTTGGCCGCCGCCATCGCACGGGTTCGGCCGACCCGGACTTCCCTGGCCACGGTGTCGAGCAGCGTGGGGTACCAGTCGGGCATCGACGATGCGGCGGGAACACCCGGAAATGACGCCTCGGCGGCGAGCTCTTGGGACGGCATGTTTCTCCTGTCAGTGGCTGGTAAAACCACGGTATGGGGAGGCCCTGACAAAATAGCCGTGTGAGTGAAGCCGGTGAATTCGTGGACTACACGCTGCAGATGGAATCGACCTGGGAGAAAGCTGCCGAGACCAGCGAGCGCCTCGGCCAAGGCCTGAAGGTTTATGGTGCATCGGTAGGCGCAATACGCGGAACGGTCCGTGACGCCCTGAAGCGGTACAAGAACCTCAGCCACGATGACATCACGGCCCTGAGCTCTGAGCTGTGGGAGGAGCCGGTGTTCGAGCGGCGGCTGGCAGCGGTGGTCCTGCTCCAGACAAAGGTAGCTTTACTGGTCAACACGGACCTGACGCGCATTGAAGGCTTCATCCGGAGCGCCGGAACCTGCGAACTCGTCGAGCCCCTGGCCAAAGATGTGGTGCGACCGTTGCTGGCCCGGCTCGAGGGTTTGGCCAGGGAGAGGGCAGAGCGGGTGCTGGAGCGATGGGCCAACGACCCGGATAGTGAACTGCAATATGCAGCCAGCCTTGCCGCCGCACCATAGCCCCTTGATAAGCACCAGCGAGCCGCCTACCGTTTCCATCAACACATGCCAGGAGCCAATTCCGTGAATTGAGAGGCAGGTTGTTCGATGAAATCACTGTGGTTGGACAGGGAGTCAGACTTCACATCCGACCCCGTCCCACACGAGAAGCACTTTGACTCGATAGTGGTGGGAGCGGGAATCACCGGGATGGTCGCCGCGCTGCTGTTGTCCCGGTCCGGCCAGCGGGTGGTGGTCTTCGAAGCCCGAACCCTGGGTGCTGTGACCACTGGCAACACCACCGGAAAGTTGAGCCTCCTTCAAGGCGGCACGTTGTCGGCTTTGCGCAGCCAGTACCCGTTGAAGGTGGTGCAGGCCTATGTGGAGGCCAACAAAACGGGACAAGCGTGGCTCACGCAGTATATGGAGCAGCAAGCTGTCCCGTTCCAGCGCCGCACAACCATCACCTTCGCAACCACCGACGACGGCGGCCAGCGGCTCCGCAAGGAAGCTGCGGTCTCGCGGGACGCAGGTCTTGACGTCCATTTCAGCCGAGATGCCGGCCTGCCTTTCAAGGTGGTGGAGGCGCTGGAACTTGAAGGCCAAGCACAGATCCATCCGATGGAGGTCCTGGACGCGCTGGCCCGGGATATCCGTGAACACGGCGGCCTGGTTGTTGAAGGGGTGCAAGTTCAAAACGTCAGCGGCGACCGGCCCCTGAACGTCACCACCAGGAAAGGCAGCTTCACCGCTGACACAGTAGTGCTCGCGACAGGCACACCCATCCTGGACCGCGGCCTGTACTTTGCCAAGCTGGAGCCGAACCGGTCCTACGCCGCCGCTTTGAGGGTGCCGGGCGCCATTCCTCGGGGTATGTACCTCTCCATTGATTCGCCCACGAGGTCCCAACGCACCTACCCGGCAGCCGACGCGGAACTGTTACTGGTGGGCGGTTACGGGCATGCAGGTGGGCGGGCGACGTCGCCACGACAACATCTGGAGGACCTCCTCGGATGGGCCAACCAGCACTATCCGGGGGCCGAGGTCACCCACACCTGGTCCGCCCAGGATTACCAGGCGACAAATCTCATGCCGTTCTTCGGCAAGCTTCCCCGCGGCAAGGGCCGGATCTTCTTCGGCACCGGATACAACAAGTGGGGCATGAGTAACGGGGTCGCCGCTGCCTTGGCCATCACCTCCGAGATTCTGGGTGGCCACTCGGACTGGGCTACCACCATCCACCACCGCGTCACCTCGCCCAAGGGAGCAGCCGAGGCCGTCCGGCACAACGCGGACATTGCCCGTCGGATGTGGGAGGACAAATCCAAAGTCAAGAACAACCCGGAAATCACTGACGAAACCCGCCCGCCAGAGGGGAGCGGCGTCGTCGGACTTTACAAGGGTGAACCGGCGGCGGTGTCCACCGTGGACGGGAAGGTCTGCAGGGTCTCGGGCAGTTGCGCGCACCTTGGCGGCTTGCTGACGTGGAACGACGCCGAGAAGACCTGGGATTGCCCTTTGCACGGATCGCGCTTCACCCCGGAAGGCAAATACCTTGAAGGTCCCGCGACCCATCACCTGCAAAAGTCCTTGGTCAGGAAGAAGGACTAACCCAATCGCTCTACGCGTCTTTGCGCCTGGTCCGCGGTGCGTCGTTGCTGGGTCGCGGCCCTGACTGCGAGCTTCTTCTTGGATTCAGCGGTGTCCGCGTCCCTGGTGAGGCCGATCAATTCGGCTTCCAGCTCCGCCAGGCGGCGCTTGGCTTCCTCGATGTCCGCCTTCACGCCCGCACGGCGATCGGCCAGTTCCTTCACAGCCTCCCACGCCGCGGCCGCCGCTTGTTCCGCTTCCCGCGCCTCCTGATCGGCAGCATCGAACGCGGCGCGGGCTTCCTCCAGCGCTGCCGTCCGCTTGGCTGCCCGACGCTCGGCCAGGGACGTAGCTTCATCCTGGGGTGCATTCTTGGGCGCCCGCGTTTTCCTGGCAGGTTCCGGTTTATCCCGCTTCTTTGGCGTGTGCACCTGTTGCTCAGGCACTTTCGAGGCAGGGCGTGCAGCGGCCTCGGGACCGGCAGCCGCAACGGCGCCGTCGAGGTCGACTGCTTCGAACCCGCTGCTGCTCAGCCCCCGTACCAGCCTGCCAGTCGCCACGGCTGTCGCGGCTCTGGCATCAGCCATCGCTGCCCTCAAGGTCTGTTCGACGTCGGCAGCCGCTGCTGCGCTGAGCGGCGCTCCGAGCTCGCCCGCAAGGTCTTTGGCAGCGTGCACGGCCGCAGTCAGTTCACCTTGGCGTTTCTGTCCGAGTTCGCGAAAAGCCCCCGCGTCCGACGCTTCCTGCGCGGCCCGGAGGGAACTGCCAAAACGTACGACGCCGTCAATCACCTCGGGTTTGTGAACGGCAAGCATGTTGATGGCCCAGGCTCCGGCAGCTGGCTTGGGAAGGCTGCCGATTTCCTTCGACAGCTCCTTTTCGCCGTTGTCTTTGGCTTTCCGGACCAAGGCTGTGCGCTGCGTTGTGAAGTCGCGCGGCATGACGGCGTACAGCTCCTGGGCAGCGTCGCGGAGTTCCATGGACCCATCCTAGGGTTCCTCCGGACGAACCCGGTGGACCGAATCCGCGGAGGGCGGGTACTTAGGGTAGCCTAAGTCGAGTGGACCAGATCATGAGCTTGCCCTTCGGCGTCGCCCTCGCGGCGCTCTTCGCCATTGTCATGATCCGCGTCAACGTCACGTATTGGATTGGCCGGGGAGCGGTTGCAGGGTTCGCGCACACCCGTTTGGGCAGTTCCTTGGAACGACCCAAAGCAGCCCGGGCCCAAGCGCTCATCCAGCGTTGGGGTCCGTACGCCGTCGTGCTTTCCTTCCTGACGATAGGCCTGCAGACGGCCATCAACCTGGCAGCCGGCGCGGCCCGTATGCCGCTGCGCCGTTACCTCCCTGCAGCCGTTGTCGGCTCCGTGGTCTGGGCAGTGCTGTACGCCACCATTGGCCTGGCTGCCTTGGAGGCCTGGTTGGCGGTGGCTGCGGCGTCGCCTGTGGGTGCCGCGTTGGGCGTTGCCACTTTGGCGGCGGTTGTGGTCTGGGTTGTCGTGTTCCGCCGGCGGCGGGCAGCGGCCAAATCAGCGGATACAGTGGTCTGAGTTCTACAGCTGGATCGGCGAAAGGCTTGGGTTTGACTACTGCATTACCGGATTTGGCGGACGGCGATTTCTACTACAAGTCGTTGGGATCGGGGCGCTACCGCTCGACGATCCACGCCCAGGGTGCCTGGAATCCGCATGAACAGCACATGGCTCCGGCCTCCGGCATCATCGCTGATGCTTTGGTCCGTCACGAGCCCAGGGACGATGTTCGCCTGGCGCGGATCAGCTATGAAATTTTGGGCCTCATTCCGGGCGGGGAGTTCCAGGTCACCACTTCAACGCTGAGGCCGGGCCGGACCATCGAACTCATCCAGGCCGAACTTTCAGCAGGGGGCCGGGTGGCCATCCGGGCGGCTGCATGGCGAATGATCACCAGTGACACCAGCGCGGTGGCCGCCGTCGAAGATGAACCGATGCCCGCGCCGGACGAATGCAAACCGTGGGACGGCGCCAGCGTGTGGCCCGGTGGCTACATCCGTTCCCTGGAAATGCGCTTGGCCGAGGGGCACCGTCCGGGCTCCGGCCGAGTGTGGATCCGGACCTCGCACCCGCTGACCGATCGGGACGACAGCACGGACCTGGCGCGGCTGATGGGACTCGTGGATACGGCCAACGGCATCGCCGCCCGCGTTCCGCCCGGAGAAAACAGCTACATCTTCCCCAACCTGGACCTGCAGATCCACATGTACAGGGCGCCTGCGGGCGAATGGTTGGGGTTGGACAACAAGGTCTCCTTCGGGGCAGACGGCATTGGCCTGACGTCCACCGTGCTTCACGACGTCAACGGACCGTTCGGCCGGGCCGAGCAGATCCTGACCCTGAGGAAGAGCTAGTGGGTGCGGCCACGACGGAAGTCACGGAACGTAGACAGCTGACGGCATACCGTCAGCCCAAGTCATTGGGGGCGGCAGAGGACCTCGACTTCGCTTTGGAGCTCCTGAAACGTGCCCGGAGCGGTCAGTTGGGGCCGTCCCTGCGTCTGTACCGCCCGAAGCCGACGGTTGCCTTCGGCCAGCGCGATGCGAACCTGCCGGGTTTTGGCGCCGCTGAAGAAGCGTGCCGCGAGCTGGGGTTCGAGCCGCTGGTCCGCAAAGCCGGAGGCCGGGCGGCTGCTTACCACGAAGGCTCGCTGGTGATCGATCACGTGGAGCCCCACCCCGACGCCATCGTCCGGGCCAAGGCACGGTTTTCGGAATTTGGCGATTTGCTGGCCGGTGCCCTGCGCAGCGTTGGCGTCCACGCCGCCGTCGGAGAAATCCCGGGGGAGTATTGCCCCGGTGAGTTCAGCGTCCACGGTGAGGACCCGGACTTTCCCTCGCACCGGATCAAGCTGATCGGCACCGCGCAACGGGTGGTTTCCGGCGGTTGGCTCTTCAGTTCAGTGATCGTGGTGGAGAACTCGCAGCCCATCCGCGATGTCCTGACGGCCAGTTACGCGGCCCTCGGACTGGACTGGGATCCGGCTACCGCTGGTGCGGCAAACGACCTGCTGCCGCACCTGGACGTCAAAACCGTGGAGGACGCCGTGATCGAGGCCTACCGTGGTTACGCGGACGTCCTCGACGGCGACTTCCCGGCGCTCCTGGGTTAATGGCCACGGCGGGGCAATAACCACGGCTGGTCAATAGCCACGGCTGCGGCCGGCTGCCTCCTCGAAAAAGGTGGCAGCCGGCCGCAGCCGTCCCTTAAGGGCTAGTGTCCGCGGGCGATCCATTCGTCCAGATGCGGGGCCTCGGAACCGATGGTGGTGGTGTCACCGTGTCCTGTGCGGACCACTGTTTCCGCGGGGAGCGGCAGCAACCGTGTACGGATGGATTCGATGATGGTGGGGAAGTCGCTGTACGACCGTCCTGTGGCTCCTGGCCCGCCCTGGAAGAGGGTATCGCCGCTGAAGAGCGTCCCTTGGCTGGGCAGGTGGAAGGAGACCGACCCCGGCGAGTGGCCGGGTGTGTGGATCGCTTCCAGCGTTGCACCGGCAACGGTGAAGGTGTCTCCGTCGGCGATGGAGTGGTCAGGATCGGCTTCCGGGAAGACATCGTGCCAGAGCATCCAGTCGTCCTTGTGCAGGTAGACCGGCGCCTTGGCGAGCTCCCGGAATTCGCCGGCATAGCGGATGTGGTCGTCGTGGCCGTGTGTGAGCAGGATTGCTGTCACTGCCCGGCCGTTGACGGCGTCGACAATCGCGGAGGGATCGTGGGCTGGATCGATGACGATGCACTCGTCGGCGTCACCGATGATCCACACGTTGTTGTCCACCTCCCATGTTCCGCCGTCGAGGGAGAAGGTTCCGGACGTTACGACGCGGTCGATCGTGGGGCTGGTCCCGGCGTTCACAGTTCCACCACCGACCTGAGGACTGCGCCCTGGTGCATCTTGTCGAAAGCTTCTTCCACCTGGTTGATGGTGACGCGCTCGGTTACGAAGGCATCCAGGTCCAGCCTGCCCTGCTTGTAGAGGTCAACCAGCATGGGGAAGTCCCTGGAGGGCAGGCAGTCGCCGTACCAGGAGGACTTCAACGATCCGCCACGGCCAAAGACATCCAGGAGCGGGAGCTCAAGCGTCATTTCGGGGGTGGGGACGCCCACCAGGACAACGGTTCCGGCGAGATCGCGGGCGTAGAAGGCCTGCTTATAGGTTTCGGGCCTTCCGACGGCGTCAATCACCACGTCCGCTCCGAAACCGCCGGTGAGCGCACGGATTTCCTCAACGGGGTCCCCGGCAGAGGAATCGACGGTGTGGGTGGCACCCAGTTCCTTGGCGCGCTCCAGCTTTTTGGGGTCGATGTCCACCGCGATGATGGTGGTGGCTCCTGCGAGCGCAGCGCCGGCGATGGCTGCTACGCCGACACCTCCGCAGCCGATGACGGCAACGGAGTCGCCGCGCTTGACGCCGCCGGTGTTGATCGCGGCGCCCAAACCTGCCATGACGCCGCAGCCGAGCAGGCCGACGGCGGCGGGATCGGCGTCGGCGTCTACTTTGGTGCACTGCCCGGCCGCTACGAGTGTCTTTTCGATGAACGCTCCAATGCCCAGGGCCGGCGACAACTCGGTGCCGTCCTCGAGGGTCATCTTTTGCGTGGCGTTGTGGGTGTTGAAGCAGTACTGGGCTTGACCGCGCTTACAGGCGCGGCAGTTTCCGCAGACTGCCCGCCAGTTGAGGACTACGCGGTCGCCGGGGGCGACGTCGGTGACATCGGGACCCACCGCGCTGACGACGCCGGTGGCTTCGTGGCCCAGCAGGAACGGGAAGTCGTCACTGATGCCGCCCAGCTTGTAGTGGAGGTCGGTGTGGCAGACGCCGCTTGTGAGGATGTCGACGAGGGCTTCGCCGGGTCCGGGTTCGGGTACCAAGACGGTTTCGAGGGTTGCCGGCGCGCCTTTGGAGCGGACGACGACGCCTTTGACTGCGTGGACCATGGAGAGGGTTCCCTTCGGGCTCGCGGAGAGCGGGCCCGGTTAACTGCAGAAGGGCCCGCTACGGATTCCCATTCTGTCTATCACAGGTGGCAGACAGCGTGTGGATTGTTCCGGCGGACCCTGGTGCGGTTACGCGTGGAGCCAGCGGTTATACGGCGACCAGGCGCTTCTCAACCTCGGATGCCGAAGGGTTGGTCGCTGCCGTGCCGTCCGGGAAAAGCACGGTGGGAACGGTGCGGTTTCCACCGTTGAGCTGCTCGACGAGTTCGGCGGTGCCATCGACTTCTTCGATGTTGATCTCGGTGTAGCCGATGCCCTTGGCGTCCAGCTGCTTCTTCAGGCGGTTGCAGTAACCGCACCAGGTGGTCGAGAACATGGTGATGGTGCCGGAGTCGGGAGTGAAGTCCACAGAGCTCTCCTCAGTAGTTGGGTCGTTTTCGCGGGTTGGTTCCTTCCTGACAACGGTAACCCGGTACCGAATAATTCCCGTGCGGCGGGGAAGCGCACATGACATCACATGTCCGCGCTGGTGCGTTCCTTCGGGAAAGGGCAGACTGTTCGCATGTGTGGACGCTATGTAATGGCCCGTGCGGTGGGGGACCTGCTCGCCGACTTTAGCGCCGAGCTGGAGAACGAGATCGCCTTGGAAAAGTCGTGGAATGTTGCCCCGACAGATGCGGTTCCCGTTGTCCTGGAGAGGGTTGTTGACGATCACCTGAAAAGGCAGCTGCATGTTGCCAAGTGGGGGCTCGTGCCTTCGTGGGCCAAGGATCCCAAGGGCGGTGCCAGGCTGATTAACGCCCGCAGTGAAACCCTCTTGGAGAAGCCCTCCTTCAAGAAGGCCGCCGTTGCGCGCCGGTGTGCGGTCCCTGCCGATGGCTACTACGAGTGGAAGAAGGGTGAGGGAAAGAGCAAGCAGCCCTATTACGTGCACCCGGGGGACGGGCATGGACTGGTCTTCGCGGGGTTGTATGAGTGGTGGAAGGACCAGTCGGCTGCACCCGATGACCCGGGACGCTGGCTGCTTTCGATGTCCATCCTGACCGCAGACACCCCGACGGCCGAATCAGCCCAGACCCGGCGCAGTGCCTCGGTCTTTGACGAACTGACTGCCCTCCATGACCGCGTTCCCTTGCCTATGAGCACCGAGACGATGGAAGCCTGGCTTGATCCGCGCGAAAAGGATGCGGCGGGGTTGGTGGAACTGGTCCGTTCCAGGGCGCACGACGCAGCGGCCGATTGGACCATCGACCCGGTGGGTGCCGCTGTGGGTAATGTCCGCAACAACTCACCGGAACTGATTGAACCCGTGGAAGGGCTCTTCTAGCGGTCAGAGCGCTTCGTTCACGGGGACGCCGGACTGGAAATCCCGGCCGTCTGCTTCGCTGAACGCTGTCATGACATGTCCCTTGCTGAGTCCATGGATGGCAGAGATGGGGAAGTTGCCCGTGATGACGTTGCCGGAGTGCTCCACGCCCTTGATGTCGTAGTTTTCCTCCGCGCTGAGTGCGTGGTTGAACGAGTAGAACGAGATCGCTTCACCGTTCATGAACTCGATCCCCAACCTGCGCTGGGAGGAGTAGTCTTCGCTGGCAGCAACAAGGCCCACGACGTAGGCGCCGGAGCCAGGAATGTTGCCGTCAATTTCGAACCGTGCCACCAGGTTCTCGTCGGAGGCGGAGATGTTGACCTGCTTGAGGAGTGCGTCATTGGTACTCATGGCACAATCCTGCTCTGCGGACCCTCTGCCGTCCACCCCTTGGCGGGTTAGCCCGCCAGGAGGCGCTGGATGTTGCTCGCCACGACTGTGGGCTCAAGGCTTTGTCCACGGCGCGCAGTAAGGGTGTGCAGTGCAAGTCCGTCGCTGTAATCGGCCACAGCTTCCGCCCGTGCCCTGGCATCGGATATGCCCATGGTTTCTAGAACCTGTGCCAAGGCGGAGAGCATCCGTTCGTGACCGGCTGCCACAACGTCGGGTTGGTCGAGTGCGAGGACGAAGCGTGCCCGGGTCAGTTCAGCGTTTTCGTGCGCGAGTGCCACGACTGCGGTGGCGAGTTGACCCGCCAAGGCGGCCACCGACGTCGGAACCTCCAGGGCTCCCTGCTGCAGCAGCCGGTTGTCTTGTTCTTCAACGCGGTCGACGGCGGCTGCCACTAAAGCGGCGCGGTTGCGGAAATAGTTGGAGGTAGTTCCGACGGCGACGCCGGCCTGGGCGTCGACGGCGCGGTGGGTGAGTCCTTTGAGGCCTTGCGCGGAGACAACGGCGAGCGCTGCGTCGGCCAGGAGTGTGCGTCGGTCAGCCATGGCGAAAGTCTAGCTTCAACCCCTGTTGGTACTACAAATGTAGTAGTACTGTGAGCGCATGGAAAACGTAGACATTATTGGCGGCGGCATAGCCGGGCTGGCGCTCGCAGCCCGGCTGGATCCCGGACGCTTCACGGTCACCCTGCACGAGCAAAAACCCCAACTCCCCACTGTCGGAACAACCTTGGCGATGTGGCCCGAAGCCCAGCGGGCCCTGTCTCGGTTGGGGATCCTCGGTGCAGTAAGGGGGCGGGGCTCCGTCATCAGCGCGGGCGCCCTCCGGAATCCGGGAGGAAAGCCGGTGCTGTCCATGGAAGGAGAGGGCTTGCTCGGCGTCTCCCGGACCGAGCTGCTCAGCCTGCTGGACTCCGCCGTGCCGGGCGTCGTACGCCGGGTTACGCAGCCGGTGGAAAGCCTTCCCGCTCCCGCTGGGTTGACGGTGGGTGCGGACGGCGTCCATAGCGTGGTTCGCCAAGCTGCATGGGGGAAACGCAGTACCGCCAAGGCGACGCCGTTCCTGGCCATACGTGGGGTAGTACCCACGGTCCCATCACCCGGGGATGTTGGAGAGTACTGGGGCAAGGGCGAGATTTTCGGCATGGCCCCGGCCTTGGGCGGAACCAACTGGTACGCCTCCTTCAGATCCCACCTGGGTCCAGGGCGGGTCGACGTCGAAGTAGCGCTCGAAGCGACAAGGGGGCGCTATGCCGGGTACTCGCCAGCCGTGCAACAGGTGCTTTCCCAGGCATCCGACAAAAATTCGCTGGCCCAACGCATCTGGACCACCCCTGCCCTTGCCCGCTACGCAAAGGGAAGGGTCGTATTGATCGGAGATGCCGCCCACGCCATGACGCCCAACCTCGGCAGGGGCGCCTGCGAAGCACTCATTGATGCCGTGACCCTGGGAGGGCTGCTCAATGACCTGCCAATAGAGGAAGCGCTCGCAAAGTATGAAAGGAAGCGTGTACTCCGTACTCAGCAAATGCGGTTGGCATCGTCCCTGATGGGCAGGATTTCCCTCGCCCAGCGCTGGCAACCCGCGCGGGATGCCTTGCTGAAGCAAGCGGGAAAGAGTGTCTCCCGAACCCACGGAAAGGCGAAAACTTCGAAGTAGGTTTTGTCGGTACAGCGTCGTAAACTGGAAGTATTCGAACATACTTTCGAATACGAACTCAGGCGCAAGGAGTGTGGATATGGGACTGTTCAGCGAATCAGTGGACGTCATCTGCACAGACCAGGGCCAGCCACTGGAAGTCACATGGAAAGGGACCAGCTACAAAGTCACGGGAGAACCGAACCGATGGTTCGAACGGCGCAAGTGGTGGGCAGAGGAAACCCGTGCACCCATCGGCAGCGGAGCAGGGCTGGTTGACCACGAAATCTGGCGCGTACAACTCGAAAACACCATCACCCTCGACGTCGTCCGCCACCTTGGCAGCGGGCGATGGCGGCTACTCCGCATCCACGACGCCGCACCTGCACGCGCCGTTGAACCCGACGAAGCAGCGTGACCCTTGAGCTTCACCCACCTGCACGTCGCAACAGCCTTCAGCGCCCACTACGGTGTCTCCTGGCCCGATGAACTTGCCCAAGCCGCAGCAGCAGACTCAGCAACCGCGCTCGCCTGTACCGACAGGGACGGGCTGTACGGAACCGTAAAACACATCAAAGCCTGCATGGACGCGGGCATCGACCCCATTGTGGGGGTCGACCTTGCAGTCTTCGACGACGACGGCGACCACCGCACCCGGATCTCGGGCCGCGTCGTCGTCCTTGCCCATGGCAATAACAACGGGGCCGGATACAGGGCACTCTGCCGCCTTATCTCCGATGCCCATGCACGGACCTCAGGAAAAGCCGGTGGAACCATCCCGGTCGCAGTCACCCGAAGTGAACTCGCCTCACGAACCCTCGACCCCCAAACATTGAAACCTGTCCTCACGGTCCTGATTGGACCGGACTCCGATGTGGGGCAATCCATGGGAGGACGCAAATACCTCCGGCCCCGGACACTCTTCAACGAGTGGATCAACGCCATGCCACCAGGCACCATCGTTGCCGAAACAGTGACCCACCTCAGCGCCCCCGGAGAACCCCTCAGCACCGCCCACGCGGTAAGGATGCTCAAACTGGCGCTGGAATACAACGTCCCTGCGATTCTCAGCAACGCCGTCCGCTACTGCGCACAGGACGGCGCCGCCACCGCCGACGTCCTCGACTCAGCCCGCACCCTCAAATCCCTCCCCGAACTCTCAACCGCCCCAATGCTCCAGCCGACGGGCCAAGGATGGCTCAAGAACGCCCACCAGATGCTCCAACTGGGCAAGGAAATCATGGGCGCCGCAGGTCTCGGCAAAGCAGACCTTCACAAACTCCTTTCCAACACGGAAGCCCTCGCCGACAAATGCCGGATCAACCCCGTCCTCGATATGGGATGGAAAACGCCTGTTGTCCCTGAAGCCTCCATCATCGGTATCGAAAAAGATCCAATGGTCGAACTGTCCGAACGATGCAACGCAGGAATCAGCCGACGATTCCCCGGCATCAGTGGCTCGGCTGAAGAACGGCTGCGCTCGCGGTTGGACCACGAGCTCGGAATTATTGGAAACCTTGGGTTCGGCTCCTACTTCCTCACCGTGGCTGAGGTCTCACGGATGATCCTGGAAATGGGGGTCCGGGTCGCGGCCCGAGGATCCGGTGCCTCCAGCCTGGTCAATTATTTGATCGACATCAGCCAGGTTGACCCGATCCGCCACGACCTCATCTTCGAGCGTTTCCTGTCCGGGCGCCGATCAACCCTGCCGGATATCGACATTGATGTTGAAAGTGCTGAACGGCATAACGTCTATCGAAAAATCTTTGACCGGTTCGGGGCTGAACGCGTCACCCTTATGAGCATGCAAAACGGTTACCGGGCAAGGGGCGCAGTCCGGGATGCGGGCATGGCATTGGGCATGGACGAAGGTGAGATCAGCGGGATCGCCAAGCAGCTGTGGAGGTTCTCTGCCCGGAAATTCCGTGAGGCGCTGGTGGAGAAGCCCGAACTTCGCGAATTTGCCGGGCGGGTGGAACGGGGTGCTTTGGAAGAAAACCAACAGCTCGATCTCCTGGTGGACCTGACTGAAAGACTGGACCGCTTGCCCCGCCACATCTCCATGCACCCCTGTGGAGTGATCCTGGGTGACGCCACGCTCCTGGACCGCACTCCTGTGCAACCCAGCGGCTTGGGCCTGCCGATGAGCCAGTTCGACAAGCACGACATGGATCCCATGGGCATGCTGAAACTGGATGTCCTTGGCGTGCGGATGCAAAGTGCCATGGCTTTTGCTGTCCGGGAGGTTATCCGGTTGCATCCGGGCAAGGATGAGGTGGTGAAAGCCGGTCGGCATCCCATCGGGCCGGGTGGTTCAGGTCCTGACTATATTGCGCCGGATGGCAGGATCGACCTCAACGCTGTGCCCTTCGACGACCAGGCCACGTATGAGCTGATCAGGAGCACGCACACCCTGGGGTGCTTCCAAATTGAATCCCCGGGTCAGCGCGAGCTCATTGGCAAGATGGCGCCCCGTGAATTCAACGACCTCATCATAGATATCTCCCTCTTCAGGCCCGGGCCCATGAAATCTGACATGGTCCGGCCCTTCCTGGAACACAGGCACGGCTTTGCCCCTGAGGTCTATCCTCATCCGGACCTCAAGCCAGTGCTGGAGGAAACGCATGGTGTCACCGTCTTCCACGAACAAATCCTTAAAACATTCGATGTCATGACCAAATGCGGACTGGACAGGGCTGACGAGTTCCGTCGTGCGCTGGGCGACGAAGTCCACGAACCCGGCGTCGAAAAATTCTTTCGCAAGGAAGCCATCAAGAACTATCCACCAGAGGTCGTGGACAAGGTCTGGGGGACCCTCAAGGCCTTTGGCAGCTTCGGCTTCTGTAAGGCCCATGGGGCAGCGTTTGCCGTGCCCACCTACCAATCGGCCTGGCTCAAGACCCATCATCCCGAAGCCTTCCTCGCAGGGCTGTGGGAACACGATCCCGGGATGTATCCCAAACGCCTCCTGGTCGCAGAAGCCCGCCGGCTCGGCATACCCATCCTCCCGTTGGACATCAACCGAAGCCATGCTGAATACCGGGTCGAAAAAATCCTGGAGGGCCCTGACGCCGGCAAGCTCGGCATCCGTCTGAGCCTGACCGGAATCTATGGGTTGTCCGGGGCGGAGCTGAAGAGGATCGTGGCAGGCCAACCGTACGATTCCCTCGCCGACCTCAGGGCCCGGGCGAGGGTGAGCAAGCCGAACATCAAAAGGCTCGCGCAGCTGGGGGCCTTTGATGCCCTCCACAGGGATTCCGGCGGAAAGGCAAACCGCGCAGACCTCGTACAGCATCTGCAAGCCCTCCAAACAACTCCAGCCCGGAAGGCAGCCGAGGTCATTGAGGGGCAACTGTCGTTTGCGCTGGGGGATGTTGAGCTGAGGAACCTGCCTCCGGAACTGCCGGCCCCCACCCGGGTGGAAAATGTCAGGGCGGAGCTTGACCTGATGGCGATGGACGTCAGCGAGCACCTGATGGAGAGCCATAGGCCGTTGCTGGACAAGCTGGGAGTCACTACCGCTGACAAACTTCTGGGGCTTCGGAACGGCACTGAGGTCCTGGTGGCTGGAGTGCGGGTCGCCACCCAAACCCCTCCCATGCGTGGAGGGCGGCGTGTGGTGTTCATCAGCATCGACGACGGCACGGGTTGCGTGGATTCTGTTTTCTTCCACGAAGCACAGGAAGAGTCGGGTCCACTGCTGTTCGGCACCCGGATGTTGCTGATCCGGGGAACTACCAGGAGGACCGGACCCAGGGGAATCAGCCTGAGCGCCAGCAAAGCATGGGACCTTAGCAAGCCCGAGACCCTGCCCTACGCTGAACTCCTTCCATCCGGAGGTGGGCTGCCTGATGAATACACGCGCCACGGACCTCTTCACGGGATCTCCCGGAACCTTGCCATCACGGGCCTAGGCAGCTGAATCCGGTGACGGCGTGCTGCTTTGGCCGCCTTCATCGAAACCGATACGATTGACGATGGCTGGCTGTGGTCCCCGTACGCCACAAGCTATGAAGCCTCAACCATGAATAGGAGACACCCGTGTCAGATGCCCAACAGATCACCCTCATCGTCGATGGCGAAGAGACCAAGGTGACGGAAGGGACTACCGGCGCGGAACTCTTCTTCGAGCGCCGCGATGTCGTTGTAGCCCGTGTCAACGGCGAGCTGAAAGACCTCGACCAGGTGCTTCCCGCCAACGCTGAAATCGAAGGCGTCACCATCGAATCCCCCGATGGCCTCAATGTTCTGCGCCACTCCACCGCGCACGTCATGGCACAGGCTGTTCAGCAGTTGCGCCCCGACGCCAAGCTTGGCATCGGCCCGTACATCACTGACGGCTTCTACTTCGACTTTGACGTAGCCGAGCCCTTCACGCCGGAAGACCTGCGTCAGCTGGAAAAGATGATGCAGAAGATCATCAACCAGAACCAGAAGTTCGTTCGCCGGGTGGTCACCGAAGAAGAAGCCCGCGAAGCCATGGCAAACGAGCCCTACAAGCTCGAACTGCTGGGGAAGAAGAACGACTCAACCGACGCTGTTGAAGGTGTCAACGTTGAAGTCGGCGCCGGCGATATCACCATCTACGACAACGTGGACAGGAAGAGCGGCGAGAGCGTCTGGTGCGATTTGTGCCGCGGACCCCACCTGCCCAACACCAAAATCATTTCCAACGCCTTTGCGTTGACCCGTTCCTCCGCCGCCTACTGGCTCGGTAACCAGAACAACCAGCAACTGCAGCGCATCTATGGCACGGCATGGCCTACCAAGGAGGCCCTCAAGGCCTATCAGGAACGCATTGCCGAAGCCGAACGCCGCGACCACCGCAAGCTCGGCGTCGAGCTGGACCTGTTCTCCTTCCCGGATGAGCTTGGTTCCGGCCTCCCCGTTTTCCACCCCAAGGGCGGCATCATCCGCAAGGAGATGGAAGACTACTCGCGCAAGCGCCATGTGGATGCCGGCTACGAGTTCGTTTACACGCCGCACATCACCAAGGGGCACCTTTACGAGGTTTCCGGCCACCTGGATTGGTACAAGGACGGAATGTTCCCTGCCATGCAGGTGGACGCCGAATTCAATGAAGACGGTACCGTCCGCAAGCCGGCGCAGGATTACTACCTGAAGCCGATGAACTGCCCCATGCACAACCTGATCTTCCGCTCGCGTGGCCGTTCCTACCGTGAACTGCCGCTGCGTTTGTTCGAATTCGGATCTGTGTACCGGTACGAGAAGTCCGGCGTCGTCCATGGCCTGACGCGCGTTCGCGGCATGACACAGGATGACGCCCACATCTACTGCACGCGCGAGCAGATGAAGGACGAACTCACCACTACCCTGAACTTTGTCCTGGGCCTCCTCAAGGATTATGGTCTGGACGACTTCTACCTGGAGCTCTCCACCAAGAACGAGGAAAAGTTCGTCGGCGACGACGCAGCCTGGGAAGAGGCCACGCGCACCCTTTCCGAGGTCGCCGCAGCCTCGGGCCTGGAACTGGTCCCGGACCCGGGTGGAGCAGCCTTCTACGGTCCCAAGATCTCGGTGCAGGCCAAAGATGCACTGGGCCGGACCTGGCAGATGTCCACCATCCAGCTGGACTTCAACCTGCCCGAACGCTTCGAACTGGAGTACCAGGCCGCCGACGGCACGCGCCAGCGGCCGGTCATGATCCACCGCGCCCTGTTCGGTTCTGTTGAACGCTTCATGGGCGTCCTCACCGAACACTATGCCGGTGCCTTCCCCGCGTGGCTCGCTCCCGTCCAGGTAGTGGGCATTCCGGTAGCCGAGACATTCAACGACTACATGTTCGACGTCGTGGACCAGCTCAAGGCTGCAGGTATCCGGGCCGAAGTGGATATCTCCTCTGACCGCTTCCCGAAGAAGATCCGAACTGCCAGCAAGGACAAGATCCCGTTCGTCCTCATCGCCGGGGGAGAGGACGCCGAAGCCGGTGCTGTATCGTTCCGCTTCCGGGACGGCAGCCAGGATAATGGCGTGCCCGTGGCTGAGGCGGTCCGCCGGATCGTGGACGCTGTCAAGAACCGCGAGAGCTGACGGGACGGGACACAGACGGTGCAGGAGAACACAGGCGCAGCAGACGGCATTCCAGGCGACGCCGAAGTAACAGATGACTTCGGACTCGCGGGCGTCCCGGACGCATTCCAGCGCCTGTGGACTCCGCACCGGATGGCCTACATCAAAGGCGGGCAGGATCAGTTCAAGAACAAGGACGATTGCCCATTCTGTGTAGGACCCACCCGTTCTGATGAGGAATCCCTCATCGTCCACCGGGGAAAGACCTGCTACGTGGTCCTCAACTTGTTCCCGTACAACCCGGGGCATCTGTTGATCTGCCCCTACCGCCACGTGCCCGACTACACGGACATCACAGTGGAGGAGACGGCCGAGTTCGCTGAGCTGACCCAAACCGCAATGCGCGTCCTGCGGAAAGTCTCCAACCCCAGTGGCTTCAACCTGGGCATGAACCAGGGAGTAACGGGTGGCGCCGGCATCGCCGCGCACCTGCACCAGCACGTCGTTCCGCGCTGGGGTGGGGACGGTAACTTCTTCCCCATCATCGCCCAGACCAAGGCCATCACGCAGACACTCGATGAGGTCCGCAAGCTTGTGGCTGAAGCCTGGCCGGGGGAGTCGAATGCTCAATAGGCATGCGCGCGGCTTTTTTACTTCACTCTTTACCCCACTGGCCCGCTGGCTCCTCAGGATAGGTGTGTCCCCTGACGCCGTCACCATTGCGGGGACAGCGGGCGTGATCCTCGGCGGACTGGTCCTCTACCCGCTTGGCCACTTGTGGTGGGGCTCAGTGGTGGTTGCTTTCTTCGCCTTCTCGGACGTGGTGGATGGCATCATGGCCAGGTTGCAAGGACGGAGCGGTGGGTGGGGCAACTTCCTGGATTCCACCTTGGACCGGTTGGCTGACGGTGCCATTTTTGCGGGCCTTACCATCTGGTTTTTCACCGGAGGCCACGACCCCGCCATCGGAGCGGCCGCCGTCGTATGCCTTGTCCTGGGAATGGTGGTCTCCTACGCGCGGGCCAAAGCCGAATCCCTTGGATACCAAGCCAGTGTTGGGATCGCTGAGCGCGCCGAACGTTTGGCCTCCGTCCTGCTGATTGCCGGACTCCCGGGACTGGGCCTTCCACCTGTCGTGCTGTTCGCCACCTTGGTCCTGCTTGCCATTGCCAGTGTGGTCACGATCGTCCAAAGAATGGCCGCCGTCCATCGGCAGGCCATGGCCGAGGTCGAGGGAACTGGCATCTGACCAGAGTGTCGCTTGCGCATTTGTGCAGGCGTCCTACCACAGCACTGTTGGTTGCCCCCAAAGGCAGTAATGAATGTACTGCGGCCCTGCAACGTGCGACTACTATTACTAGTACTTGGTCACCTTGACCTGAAACCCGGTGTGCACTGATAGCGGTCGTCTGGCTGCGCGTGGCTCCGGCAAGAAGGTCGTTTATCTACCCATAGGGGTTTTTGTGTCTACACCAGATGTAAGCAACGAAGCCGGTTCGTCCGCGAACAGCGTCACGGGCAGCAGCCGCGTTAAGCGGGGCATGGCTGAGATGCTCAAGGGCGGCGTCATCATGGACGTCGTTAACGTCGAGCAGGCCCGTATTGCCGAGGACGCCGGCGCCGTTGCCGTGATGGCTCTCGAGCGTGTCCCGGCTGATATCCGCGCCCAGGGTGGCGTGTCCCGCATGTCCGATCCGGACATGATCGATCAGATCATCGCCGCCGTGTCCATCCCGGTGATGGCCAAGGCCCGCATCGGCCACTTCGTCGAGGCGCAGGTCCTGCAGTCCCTCGGTGTTGACTACATCGACGAGTCCGAGGTCCTGACCCCGGCCGACTACATCAACCACATCGACAAGTGGAACTTCACCGTCCCCTTCGTCTGTGGTGCGACCAATCTCGGTGAGGCGCTGCGCCGCATCAACGAGGGCGCTGCGATGATCCGTTCCAAGGGCGAGGCCGGTACCGGCGATGTGTCCAACGCGACCGGTCACATGCGCAAGATCCGTGCCGAGATCGCCAAGCTCGCCGCCCTCCCCGAGGACGAGCTCTACGTTGCGGCCAAGGAACTGCAGGCCCCGTACGAACTAGTCAAGGAAATCGCTGCCACGGGCAAGCTTCCGGTGGTGCTGTTCACCGCTGGTGGCATCGCGACCCCGGCTGATGCTGCGATGATGATGCAGCTCGGCGCCGACGGTGTGTTCGTGGGTTCCGGTATCTTCAAGTCCGGTAACCCGGCAGAGCGCGCAGCCGCCGTGGTCAAGGCCACCACGTTCTACGATGACCCCGATGTCATTGCCAAGGTCTCCCGTGGCCTGGGC
Organism: Paenarthrobacter sp. AR 02; assembly: GCF_021538675.1. GTDB lineage: Bacteria > Actinomycetota > Actinomycetes > Actinomycetales > Micrococcaceae > Arthrobacter. The sequence goes on along the minus strand of NZ_JAJUKH010000007.1, from coordinate 103,592 downwards.
GAAGCGATGGTCGGCATCAACGTCGACGAAATCCCGCAGCCCCACCGCCTCGCCGAGCGCGGCTGGTAAATAGCAAAAGCAGTACGACGCCGGGTGGTCGCCTCACAGAGGTGGCCACCCGGCGTCGTTGTCAGCTCAGTCCCCGGCGCGTGAGCAGCGGTTCCAGTTCGGCATCACGGCCCCGGAATGCCCTGAACGACTCCAAGGGGTCGCGGCTGTTTCCCCGGGACAGCAATTCTGCCCGGAAGTGATCGCCGTTCGCGCGGTTGAGGCCCCCGTTTTCCTTGAACCATTCCACGGTGTCGGCATCCAGAACCTCGCTCCAAATGTAGGAGTAGTATCCGGCCGCGTACCCTGCGCCGGCAAAGATGTGCTGGAAATACCCGGTCCGGTAGCGTGGTGGAATCAGTGGGTGGGCGACGCCGGCCTCGGCCAGGGCCTTAGCCTCGAAGGCCAGCACATCATCGGGTACATCCGCAGCGGAGAGCACATGCCAGGCAAGGTCCAACAGCGCCGCGCCGAGGTATTCCGTGGTTGCAAAACCTTCACCCCATAGCAGGGAGTCGTTGAGTTTATCGACGATGTCCTGGGGGAGTGGCTCACCAGTTTCATGATGGCGGGCATAGTTGGCCAGGACCTCAGGCCACATGATCCACATTTCGTTGACCTGCGACGGATATTCCACGAAGTCGCGTGGCACGGAGGTTCCTGAAAAACGTGGGTACGTGACGTCCGAGAGAAGGCCGTGGAGTGCATGGCCAAATTCGTGGAAGACAGTCCGCGCCTCATCAAGGGTTAGCAGGGTCGGTTCTCCCGGAGCCGGCTTGGTGATGTTGAGGTTGTTGATCACCACGGACTGTGTCCCAAGCAGCGTGGACTGGTCCATGAGGGAGTTCATCCATGCGCCCCCACGCTTGGACTCCCGGGTGTAATAGTCGCCAAGGAAGAGGCCAAGGCCGCTGCCGTCTTCGTCGCGTACCTCCCACACCTGGACGTCTGGATGGTAGCCTTCCAGGTCGTCCCGCTCGTGGAAGCTCAATCCGTACAATTGTGTGGCCGCGTGGAACACCCCGTCGCGCAATACGGCGTCCAAAGTGAAATATGGCCGGAGCGCCTGTTCGTCCACCTGGAACTTGTCCTTGCGTACGCGGGACGAGTAGAAAGCCCAGTCCCAGGCTTCCAGGGGGTGGCCCGCAGACTGTGCCAAGGCGTCGGCTTCCGCCTGAGCGTTCCGCACGGCAGCGGGCGCCAAGCGGCCAAGCATTGCCTGGACTGCGGCAAAGTCCGGTGCGGTTTGTTGATCCACCACCAGTTCGGCGTAGTTGGCGAACCCCAGGAGCGATGCCTTTTCTGCGCGCAGTTGCACAGTAGCTGTCACGAGTTCGCGCACATCCAGCGGCCCGCCGTCGGTGCCGCGGGCGAGGGACGCTTCATAGAGACGACGGCGGATGCTCCGGTTTTCCAATGAGGCGAGGGTCGGCTGGTTGCTGGGTTGAATGAGGGTGATGAGGTACTTACCGTCGTGGCCAGCGGCTTTGGCGGCCTCTGCGGCGCCGGCGATGTCTTCGGGTGGGAGCCCGGCCAGGTCCGCCTCGTCATCGAGGATCAGGGCCGAGGCCTTCATGGCGTCTTTTACGCGTTGGCCAAACCCGGTTCCCAACCTGGAGAGCTCGGCGTTGACGTCGCGCAGCCTGCGCTGACCGTCATCATCGAGTTGGATGCCCGACTGCCGGAACTCCTTGAGGTATTCCTCCACGAGTCGCGACGACTCAGGATCGAGGCCGGTCACGTCGATTGCCGCGAAACGCTCGTAGAGTCCGCGGTTCATATACACCGCATCCTGGTGGGCGGAGAACTTGGGTGATAGTTCGATTTCCAGTGCCTTGATGTCGTCCGTGGCATCCGCTGAGACCAACGTATAGAACGCTGATGCAGCCCTGTGCAGGAGCCTCCCGGAACGTTCCATCGCCAGGGCAGTGTTCTCGAACGACGCAGCCTCCGGGTTCTCCACGATGAGTTTGATCTCTTGCAGGTGCTCCGCGAGACCTGCCTCGACGGCCTCGGCATAGTGGCCGGATGTGACTCCGCCGAACGGCGGGAGTCCATATTGCAAGGGACTGGGACTCAGGAGAGGATTGGTCATGAAGTGACTCTTTCACGTAAGAATCGTGTCCTCAATAGCGGCGCGCCCTGATCCAGCCTACTGCGCCCGTAGGATGGCAAATATGGGGAAGTTCACAAAGTCGTGGGCATACGCCACACGCGCGTCGGGGCTGAAGCTGGCTGTCGTTGCTGCCCTTGCACTGTCGTTGGGCGCCTGTGGGGTCATCGCCGAAAATAACCAGCCGGACGGCAGTAACGCAGCCACGGCCCCAGCCACGAAGTCTTTATCGCCCACTCCAACACCGGCTCCCAACCCAACTCCCGGAAAGGGGCCCGCCTGTCCGGAACTCCGGTGCACCTCCATTACGGTGACGGGAGACATGCTGGTCCACACCCAGCTCTGGCAGCAGGCCAAGGCAGACGCCGTAGCCGCGGGATTGCCTGGGTATACCTTCGTGCCACTCCTTGAAGGGCAGCGGCGTTACATCAGCAAAAGCGACCTCGCCATCTGCCACCAGGAAACCCCTGTCGGCACACCCGACGGTCCCTTCTCCGCATACCCGTCCTTCAACGTTCCACCGCAGATCACTACCGCTTCCAAGGACGTCGGCTACCAGGCGTGCACCACCGCGAGCAACCACACTATTGACCGTGGGACCGAAGGACTGCTCCGCACCCTGGACGCACTGGATGCTGCAGGGCTGAAGCACACCGGTTCCTACCGGACGGAAGCGGCGTCCAAAGAGATTCTGATGCTTCAGACCGATGCTGCCAAGGTGGCCGTCATCGCCGGCACCTACGGCCACAACGGGCAGATCCCCGAATATCCGTGGCTTGTGGACGAGCTTGATCCAGCCGCAATGATCGCTAAAGCGACTCGCGCCAGAGCGCTCGGGGCCGACATTGTCCTGGGCGTCATGCACGCCGGCGACGAGTACGCGAGCGAGGCCAACGTACAGCAACAGGAAGTGGCGCACGCGCTGGTGGACAGTGGCCAGTTCACCATGATCTACGGGCACCACACCCACTCAGTGCTCCCGATCGAAAACTACAAGGGAACATGGATCGTCTACGGACTGGGCAACGGCATCACCGAGTTGTCCCCCTGGTATGTCGTCAACAATGAGGGTCTCCTGGTCCGGGCACAGTTCAGCCAGAACGCTGCCGGCACCTGGACCGCGTCGGATCTCGCATGGGCGCCGTCGGTCATTGTCCGCGACCCGTACCGCTGGTGCTCAGTGGCAAGCGATGCACCCCAGGGGGTGTGTGCCTCTCCCGCGGCGGACGCCGAGACACATCAACGCACCAAGACGGTTGTCGAGTCCATGGGCGCGGCCTCCGCCGGCGCCCACGAACTGCTGATCACTAAGGAGAAATAGGGCCTAGCGCGGCCGCCGGGCGGCGTGTTCGCGCGCGAGGCGGGCAAAATCGTCGTCGGGCTCTCCCGGGACGAAAGAGCCGAACTTGCGCTCCGCAGCGGTCCGGATCAGGAAGTCCGCAATCGCCGGGTTCTTCGGCAGCAACGAGCCATGCAAATAACTTGCCACCACATTGTTGTAGCGGGCGCCTTCGTGGCCGTCCTTGCTGTTGTTGCCGGCACCCTTGGTGACCGTTCCAAGAGGTTCGACGCCGGGACCCAACGTGGTCTGTCCGCTGTGGTTCTCGTACCCCAGGATGTCCCCGAACTCGGTGGACTTCATGATGACGTTGCCAATCAGCCGTTCGTCCGTGCCGTGGGTTTCAACATCCAGGATGCCGATTCCCGGGATCACAGGGCCGGTGCTGGTCTTGAAGAACTTGCCGAAAAGCTGGTAAAGCCCGCAAATTACCAGCATGGGGGCGCCGTCGTCGGCCATTCTCCTGAGGTGGGGCGCCTGGGCCTGGAGATCGTCCTGGATGACCAGCTGGCCACTGTCCTGACCGCCGCCGCCCACCACAATGTCGATGTCTTCGGGGAATTCATCGCCAACGTTGTACTCAAGCAGTTCAGGCGTGTATCCGTGCCACTTGATGCGCTGCTGCAGGACCAGGGCGTTGCCCCAGTCGCCGTAGATGTTCATCTCTTTGGGATAGAGCTGAAGGACGCGGATGGTGCCCTTGCTGGGCTGCGTTTCCGGGCTGGGCTGTGTTTCCGGCTTGGGCTGTGTTTCCGAGGTCATGAGACCACCTCAACTATGGTGATTTTTGCGAGCTCACGGCGAATGGCGAGCATGGAGGTGTAGGTGCAGAAGACCCGCTTGGGTTTGCCGCGGGAGCCATCAATGAACGTGCGGAGGGCGGCGGTGATGTCCGGCTCCACAACTCCGAACCGGACGTCGTCGTATTGAAGACGCAAGGCCATGTCATAGGCCCGGACGCCCGTGAGTACCTCCACCCCGTTTTCACGGAGGGAATCGAACTCCACGTCCCACAGCCAGGACATATCCCTGCCGTCAGCGTAGTTGTCGTTGATGGCGATCATGGTGGCATAGCCGCCGGCAGGGAACGACTTGAGGCCAAGGCGGAATCCGCTGGGGTTCTTCACCAGGACCAGCTCGAGCGGCTGCCCGTCCACCGTCAGGCTTTCTCCACGGCCGAATGCGGGAGCAACCTCACCCAGGGCCTTGACCAGTTTGGGCGTATCAACAGGTCCGGTGCCAAGGATCGCCCTGGTCAGCGACAATGCGGCGGCGGCATTGAAAATGTTGTAGACCCCGCGGAGCTTCATGGCGGTACTGACGGTCTCGCCGTCGAACTCAAAGTCGGCGTCCTGCGCGCCGACCCTGCGGAGCACGACGTCGGCAGCCGGCAGGTCTACTGCCTCACCGGGCGCTGCGGCTACTGACGTTCCGGACGGTGAAGGGCCGCTGCCGGTGCGCATTTCGTCGTCGTTGGGGAACGTGCTGCGCAGTGACTCATCCAGGCCGAAGTACCGGATGGCGGGGTGGTGGACGGCGTCCAGACTGTTGACGACGGTGGCGATCCGCGCAACACGCGGATCTTCGCGGTTCAGGACAACGGTGTCGGTTGTCTTTGACGCGATGTGCTCCAGCAAACGGGCGGTCTTGTCGATCTCGCCGAAGCGGTCCAGCTGGTCCCTCAGGACGTTCAGCAGGAGGCTGTAGCGTGGCTGGACCTTGTTGACGAAATGCACTGCATGGGCTTCGTCGAGTTCCAGCACGGCAATATCCGCGTCGAGTCGGCCACGCCAGTCGACGTCACCCAGCAGGGAGGCTGCGACACCGCGGGTGAAGTTGCTTCCGGACCGGTTGGTGAATACTTTCAGGCCTTGGCTTTCGAGAAGCTCCACCACCATTTTGGTAGTGGTGGTTTTCCCGTTTGTGCCACTCACCACGGCTACGCCGTGCGGCAGGGAAGCCAACGTTCGCTGCATGAAGCCGGGAGCGATTTTCTCGACCACCAAGCCGGGAAAAGCCGAGCCGCCGCCCCGAAGTCGGGAGAGCCTGCGGACCAGCTTGCCGAGGGGAACGCTGAAGGAAAGCATGCTCTGTAATATATCCCAGTCATGGCATGGAACCTGGCCCTTCGGCGGTGCACGACCGGTGCAGGACGGTTCGCATCAACCACTGGCCGGGCCGGGAGCACTATGATGGTCCAATGACAACCCCCCTTTCCGACGCTTCATCACGCGTGGGTTCAGGACTCCGGATCGGCGTACTGGCTCTCCAGGGCGATTTCCGCGAGCACATCCATGCCGTGGAGGCCGCTGGAGCTACCGGCGTGGGTATCCGCCGGCCGGCAGAGCTTGACGACATCGACGGCCTGATCATCCCGGGCGGCGAATCGACCACCATCGACAAACTGTCCCGGATCTTTGAGCTCCGCGATCCGTTGCAAAAGCGCATTGCAGAAGGACTCCCTGTCTACGGTTCCTGTGCCGGCATGATCCTCCTTGCTGACGAGATCGCCGACCCGGCCACCGACCTCGCGGGAGCCCCCCAGCAGACCTTCGGCGGACTCGACATCACGGTGCGCCGCAATGCCTTTGGCCGCCAGCGCGAATCCTTCGAGACAGACCTCGATTTCAAGGGGCTGGACTTCAGTGCCGGCGAATCCGGTGTAGAGCCAGTCCACGCAGTGTTCATCCGCGGCCCATGGGTGGAACGCGTCGGCCCCGGCGTCGAAGTTCTGGCCCAGGTCGATCCGGACCACGCCAGCCACACGGCCACTTTGCACGGAGTGGCTAGAATTGTTGCAGTGCGCTCCGGCCAATTGCTGGCCACCTCCTTCCACCCGGAAGTGACGGGGGAGAAGCGCGTGCATGAACTCTTTATTCGAATGATCAGAGGAGAAGCGTAAAGCATGTCAGGCCACTCCAAATGGGCGACCACCAAGCACAAAAAAGCCATCATTGACAGCCGGCGTGCAAAGTCGTTCGCAAAACTGATCAAGAACATCGAAGTCGCTGCCCGCATGGGCGGCCCTGACCTCGCCGGAAACCCCGGCCTGGAACTCGCCGTCACCAAGGCCAAGAAGACTTCAGTGCCCAACGACAACATCGACCGCGCCATCAAGCGTGGTGCCGGACTCACCGGCGAAGTCGTCGACTACACCGAAATCATGTACGAAGCCCGGGGCCCCCAGGGTTCGGCCCTGCTGATCGAGTGCCTGACCGACAACAAGAACCGCGCAGCCTCCGAGGTCCGTCTCGCCATCTCCCGCAACGGCGGCACCATCGCCGACCCCGGTTCCGTGAGCTACCTCTTTGCCCGCAAGGGCGTCGTTGTCCTGCCGAAGAACGGCCTCAGCGAGGACGACATCCTGATGGCAGTCCTTGAAGCCGGCGCCGAGGAAGTCAAGGACAGCGGCGAGAACTGGGAAATCCACTCGGAGCCCTCAGACCTCCAGGCCATCCGCGACGCCCTGAAGGAAGCAGGCATCGACTACGAAACCGATGAAGCTGAATTCGTGCCGTCCATGCAGGTTGACCTCGACGTCGATGGCGCCCGCAAGTTCATGAAGCTCGTGGACGCGCTGGAAGACCTGGACGATGTCCAGAACGTCTACAGCAACGCGGACCTCAGCGAGGAAGTGCAGGCTGCCCTCGACGCCGACTAGGCGCGGCAGCACTCAGCTTTGATATCTCTTAGGAAGGCCCGGAATTGACTCTTCGCGTATTGGGAGTCGATCCGGGCCTTACCCGTTGCGGCATCGGCGTTGTGGACATCGAGCAGAACCGAAGGGCCACCATGGTGGCCGTCGGAGTGGTCGGGACGTCGGCTGAGCTGACGTTGGATAAGCGATTGCTGGTCATCGCCCAGGCCATCGATGAGTGGCTCGACCTGCACAAACCGGACGTCGTCGCCGTCGAGCGTGTCTTCTCGCAGATGAACGTGAGCACTGTGATGGGTGTGGCCCAGGCTTCCGGGGTGGTGATCGCCGCCGCGGCACGCCGCGGTATCCCCGTGGCGCTCCACACGCCGTCCGAGGTTAAGGCCGCGGTAACGGGGAGCGGTACGGCCAACAAGGATGCCGTTACCAAGCTCGTTACCAAGATCCTGCGACTGAATGCGCCGCCCAAGCCGGCAGATGCGGCTGACGCCCTGGCCCTGGCGCTCACCCACGCCTGGCGTGCAGGCAGCGGCATGGGATCCGCGGGTGGATCCGGCAAGGGAACACTGACACCTGCGCAGAAGGCATGGGCCGACGCCGAAGCGAAAGCGCGCCGCGCGCGATGATTGTCGCCTGCCCTTGCTAGGGTATTCGTAGATATGTTCGGATAGTCCGCTAATTCAGGAGCCGGGTCTTGATCAGTTTTCTCCGTGGAACCGTAGCCCACGTTGGTTTGTCCACCGCCGTTATTGACCTCAACGGCGCAGGCATGAGTGTCTTTGCGACGCCGCAGACCCTGAGCCACCTCAAGGTAGGAACCGAAGCCAAGCTCTTCACCTCCATGATCGTCAGGGAGGATTCCCTGACGCTCTTCGGCTTTGCTGATGATGACGAACGGGAAGTCTTCGACGTCCTGTTGAGCGTGAGTGGCGTGGGACCAAGGTTGGCGCTTGCCGTCCTTGCGGTTCACGAACCCGAAGCCATCCGGGTGGCTGCGCACACCGGTGACGGCAAGACGTTCACCAAGGTGCCCGGAATTGGCCCGAAGGTCGCCGGACGCATTGTTTTGGAGCTCGCCGGAAAGCTCGTTCCGCACGGCACGGGTACATCCGCCCAGCCCCAGGCGCCGCTCAAGGCCGAGTGGAAGCCCCAGGTGGTCGCGGCCATGACCAGCCTTGGTTGGTCCGAAAAGGACGCAACCGGAAGCATCGACAAAGCCATGGCCGATTCTCCGGAGCTGGTGGAGGCAGGAAATGTCGCCCAGATCCTCCGTGCCACCCTCCGTTGGCTGGGCCAGGACGGCGCACGCGCCGGAAACCGCGTAGGCAGCCGTGGCTGAGCAGTCACTCGTCAGCGGGGGAGAGGAACCGGAAGAGCGGGTCATTGAGGCCGCCCTCCGTCCCAAGAACCTCCACGACTTCGTGGGCCAGCACCGCGTCCGGAAACAGCTGGCACTTGTCCTCGAGGCGTCGAAGATGCGTGGGCGCAGCGCCGACCACGTCCTGATGTCCGGCCCTCCCGGACTGGGCAAAACAACGCTTGCCATGATCATTGCTGCCGAAATGAACGCACCCTTGCGCATCAGCAGTGGTCCCGCAATCCAGCATGCCGGTGACCTGGCCGCGATCCTTTCGTCGTTGTCGGAAGGGGAGGTGCTTTTCCTCGATGAAATCCACCGTATGTCCCGGCCGGCTGAAGAGATGCTGTACATGGCCATGGAGGACTTCCGTGTGGACATCGTCGTGGGCAAAGGCGCGGGTGCCACTGCCATTCCCCTCGAGCTGCCGCCCTTCACCCTGGTGGGTGCCACCACGCGTGCCGGACTCCTGCCGGGGCCACTGCGTGACCGGTTCGGTTTCACTGGGCACCTTGAGTTCTACTCCGTAGCTGAACTGGAGTTGGTGCTTCGCCGCTCCGCCGGGCTGTTGGACCTCAAAGTGAACTCGGCCGGATTCACCGAAATCGCCGGACGCTCCCGTGGAACGCCCCGTATTGCCAACCGGCTGCTTCGACGGGTCCGGGACTGGGCCCTGGTGCACGGCATTGAACAGATCGACGCCCGCTCAGCATCTGCGGCCCTTGATATGTATGAAGTGGACGAACGTGGGCTGGACCGCCTCGACCGATCCGTGCTGGAAGCCCTCATTACCAAGTTCAACGGTGGCCCGGTGGGCCTCTCCACGTTGGCCATCGCAGTGGGTGAGGAGCCGGAAACTGTGGAGACCGTGGCGGAACCGTTCCTGGTGCGCGAAGGGTTGCTCGGGAGGACGCCGCGGGGACGTATCGCCATGGCTCCAGCGTGGACACACTTGGGCTTCGCAGTTCCGGCCGGAGTATTCGGCCAGGAGGCGCTGGACCTGTTTGGTGAGGACGAAAACCACGCCGAAAGCGTAGATACGGCTGGTTAACACGCTCTCTTCAGCTTTTCCCTTTAGACTGGTATGACGCTCGGCACGTTCGAGTCCTTGATTCATGCGCCCGCTCTGCGGATCAGCCAGGGACGTTGCCGTGAACCAAAACGTAAGTACAGAACGGAACTTCCCTGTGGATCCAATGACCATATTGCTGTTCGTCATGCTTGGACTCTTTGTCTTCATGATGTTCCGCCGCAACAAGAAGACCCAGCAGCAACAGGCTGAAATGCAGTCCAAGTTTGCTCCCGGCGTGGACGTCATGACCAGCTTCGGCCTCTTCGGCCGTATCGTCTCCATCGACGAGGCCGAGAACAAGGTCGTTATCGAACTGTCCCCGGGCAACGAAGCCACGGTTCACCGCCAGGCAGTCACCAAGGTAGTGGAACCGGCCGCTGAGGAAACACCGGTTGTTCCGGACGACGCATCTTCCCTGACCGTTGCCGGGAATGAAACTCCTGCCACGGTTGAGACCCCGGAAGAGACCATTGCGCGCCTCAACAAAGAGGACAAGAAGGACAACTAGCACTGTCAGCCGCGGCAACACCGCGCTGGACAACTTCTACGGCAGCGGAGAGCCGCCGGCAGACGCTCACCAGCGTCCGCCGGCGGCTGTCCGGCGATAAGAGGAAGATCGATAATGGCAAGGACCGGCCCCAAAAACTCAGCCCGCAGGGTGCTGACATGGCTAGGCGCAATATTTGTTGTACTGACCGCTGTCCTGGGTGGCGGAGTGCTGACTGGCCATGCCAGCTGGGCTCCGAAGCTTGCTTTGGACCTCGAAGGCGGAACCCAGATGATCCTGGCTCCCAGGGTCGAGGGTTCCGGCGAAATCAACGAGGAACAGCTGAATCAGGCCGTTGCCATCATCAGGCAGCGCGTTGACGGCTCAGGTGTCGCCGAAGCGGAAATCAGCACCCAGTCCGGGCGCAACGTGGTAGTGAGCCTTCCGGGAACACCCTCCAAGGAAACCCGCGACCTCATCCAGGCATCTGCCGACATGAACTTCCGCCCGGTCATCGCTGCGGGAGACCCGGCTGCCGTTCCAGCCGAATCCCGTACCCCTGATGCCCAGCTGCCCAAGCCCACCGCGGCACCGGCCAACGCAAGCGACATCAACTGGGTCACTGCCGATGTCGTCAAGGAATTTGAAGCACTGGACTGCGTGAATCCGTCCACGGAGAAGCGTGAGCGCTCAGACCCGGCCAAGCCGCTGGTCACCTGCGAGGCCGCCACGGACAAGACTCCCGCGGTCAAGTACATCCTTGGACCGGTAGAGGTCAAGGGCCAGGACATCAGCGACTCGACCTACTCCCAGGTCCAGGGTGCACAGGGTTCCGTCACCAACTCCTGGGGCGTGAACATCGTCTTCAACGCGGATGCTACCGCGAAGTTCAAGGCAGTCACCGAACGCCTTAACCAGTTCTATGCTGCCGCGCAGGCCCAGGGTACGGATGATCCCAAGTCGCAGTTCGCGATTGTCCTCGACGACAAGGTCATCTCCGCGCCTCGCTCCCTTGCCGTCATCACGGACGGTAAGCCGCAGATCACGGGCAACTTCACCCAGGCATCAGCCAAGGCGTTGTCCGACCAGCTCCGGTATGGCGCGTTGCCCATCAGCTTCGAAATCCAGTCACAGGAGCAAATTTCCGCCACGCTCGGTGGCGACCAGCTTCGCCTGGGCCTGCTGGCCGGTGTGATCGGCCTGCTGCTCGTTGTGGTCTATTCGCTCTTCCAATACCGGGCACTCGGCTTTGTGACCATTGCATCCCTTGTGGTGGCCGGTGCCTTGACGTACCTTGCCATTGCCATTCTCGGCTGGACCGAAAACTACCGGCTTTCCCTGGCCGGCGTTGCGGGTTTGATTGTTGCCATCGGTCAGACCGCGGACTCCTTCATCGTTTACTTCGAACGTATCCGCGATGAGCTCCGCGACGGCCGTGGACTCGTGTCCGCCGTCGAAAATGGTTGGAAGCGTGCCAAGCGCACCGTTCTGGCCTCAAAGGCGGTCAACCTCCTCGCTGCCCTGGTTCTCTACTTCGTGGCTGTGGGCAACGTCCGCGGCTTCGCCTTCACCCTCGGCCTCACAGCCCTGGCCGACCTCCTGGTGGTGTTCATGTTCACGCACCCCATGCTCCAGGTCCTGGCACGCACCCGGTTCTTCGGCGAAGGACACCGTTTCTCCGGACTGTCGCCCGACCGTCTGGGCGCTGTTCCGCTGTACCGCGGCGCCGGCAGGCTCCGCACCCCGGATCAAAAGCCGACGCCGGTACGTGCGCGCAACACCGGTGCAGCAGCCGAAGCAGAACGCCGCATGACCATCGCCGAACGGCGCCTCGCCGAGAAGAGCCAGTTCGCCGGCTCCTCCAAGGCGACCAAGGAGGAGAAGTAAATGACAACGAGCTTCGCAACCTTCGGCCATGAGCTCTACACGGGCAAGCGTTCGTACAACTTCGTCAATTCCAAGAAGATCTGGTTCACCATTGCGGCCGTAGCCGTGGCTCTGTCCATCTTGATCCCTGTGGTCAAGGGCGGATTCAACCTCGGCATCGAATTCCGCGGTGGCTCCGAGTTCACCGTTTCGAACGTGGCCAACACCGACGCCGGGCTCGGCGAGAAGGCAGTCCACGAAGTGGTGCCCGAGGCCATCCCGCGTGTCGCGAACGTGGCCGGCAACACCATGCGGATCCAGACGGATCAGCTCAGTGACGACCAAACCAACCGCATCAAGGACGCGTTGACCAGTGCATACGGGGTCACCGAGAACGAGGTGACGTCCAACTTCGTGGGCCCCACCTGGGGACAGGACGTCACACGCCAGGCGCTCATCGGCCTGGTGGTCTTCGTTGGGCTGGCCGCGATCCTGATGGCGCTGTATTTCCGCACATGGAAAATGTCGCTGTCGGCACTGGTGGGCATGCTCGTCACCATGTTCACCACAGCGGGCGTCTACGCTTTGAGCGATTTCGAAGTGACGCCGTCGGCCATCATCGGCTTCCTCACGGTCCTCAGCTACTCGCTCTACGACACCGTGGTGGTGTTCGACAAGATCCGCGAAAACACGTCCGATATCACGACGTCGACGCGTCGTAGCTTCGCTGAAGAGGTCAACCTCGCAGTCAACCAAACCCTGGTTCGCTCCATCAACACCATGATGGTGGCAGTCCTGCCCGTGGCAGCCATCCTCTTCATCGGGGCCGGCTTGTTGGGTGCCGGTACGTTGCGGGACCTCTCTTTGGCACTGTTCGTGGGCATCCTCATTGGCACAGCGGCAACGATCTTCATCGCCGCGCCCCTGTACGCCTGGCTGCGCCAAGGCGAACCGGAGCTCGTCAAGCAAGCCAAAAAGGTATCGCACCGCAGGGCCGAGGCAACCGTCTAGCTCCACCCCAAAGTACAGTTTCACCCGAGAGCCGGCCTCCGCAGCATTGCGGAGGCCGGCTCTTTGACTTGTCCACGTCCTCGTCATGTGCTGTCCGGTTGCAGAAGCATTCGCTGACGGGAATAGACTGGGAGAATTAAATAGGTTGTGAGGGGTGCTTCTGTGGAAGAACGTGCGACGTCGGCACCACCGGCGGGCGGGGAAGATGGCCGTAATGCTGTGGCCGTCCCAACAACAGGCGTGGCCGGACGGACCGCAGGTGCGGTACCGATCGACAGCGGCGTGCGCCCGACTTTCCCCGGCAGGAGGGAACGTACCCGTTCCAGGCTCGCCCGCCTCACAGGCCGGGGCGTCGCCCCCTACTCGCCGATCCTGGAACCGCTGCTGCGCACCGTTCGGGCCAATAATCCCAAAGAGGACTTCGACCTGATCCAACGGGCGTTCGCCGTAGCGGAGCGGAGCCACCAAGGCCAGAAGCGCAAGAGTGGTGATCCGTACATCACCCACCCGGTTGCCGTGGCCACCATCCTGGCTGAGCTCGGCATGACGGGGACCACCCTCGCGGCTGCATTGCTCCACGACACCGTGGAGGACACTCCCTACACCCTTAACGACCTCACCCGCGACTTCGGCCCCGAGGTCGCCATGTTGGTGGACGGCGTGACCAAGCTGGACAAGGTCAGCTTCGGCGAGGCTGCCCAATCCGAGACCGTCCGCAAGATGGTCGTGGCCATGGCCAAGGACATCCGTGTCCTCATGATCAAACTGGCGGACCGCCTGCACAATGCGCGAACGTGGCGCTTCGTCTCGGCGGAGTCGTCCTCGCGCAAGGCCCGCGAAACCCTGGAAATTTTTGCTCCGCTTGCCCATCGCCTGGGCATGAACACCATCAAGTGGGAACTTGAGGACCTGTCCTTCGCGGCGCTGTACCCCAAGGTGTACGAGGAAATCGTCCGCATGGTGGGAGACCGCACGCCGGAGCGTGAAAAGAGCCTCAGCGTCATCCGCAACCAGATCGCCGACGATCTGCGGACCTCGCGCATCAAGGCCACCATCACCGGCAGGCCGAAGCACTACTACTCGATTTACCAGAAGATGATCGTCAGGGATAAGGATTTCGACGACATCAACGACCTCATGGGCGTGCGTGTCCTGGTCGATTCCGTGCGGGATTGTTATGCCGCACTGGGAACACTCCATTCGCGGTGGAACCCCCTGCCGGGGCGGTTCAAGGATTACATCGCGATGCCAAAGTTCAACATGTACCAATCGCTGCACACCACGGTGATCGGTCCGGGCGGCAAACCGGTCGAGATCCAGATCCGCACGCATGAAATGCATCGTCGGGCCGAATACGGTGTAGCGGCCCACTGGAAGTACAAAGACCAGCCCAACCGTACAGCCCAAGGTCCTGGCAGCCCGCGGGACGGGGACATGGGCTGGCTTCGGTCCCTGGTGGACTGGCAGCAGGAAACTTCCGATCCCGGCGAGTTCCTTGATTCCCTGAGATATGAAATCAACGCCCGGGAAGTCTTCGTCTTCACCCCCAAGGGTGAGGTGATGGCCCTGCCCGCAGGTTCCACTCCGGTTGACTTCGCTTATGCGGTGCACACTGAGGTGGGCCACCGCACCATCGGTGCACGCGTCAACGGCAAGCTGGTTCCACTGAACAGCGAACTCAACCACGGCGACTGGGTGGAGATTTTCACTTCGAAGGCCGAAGGGGCCGGGCCGAGCCAGGACTGGCAGCACTTCGTCAAGTCGGCACGTGCGCGGAACAAGATCCGCCAATGGTTCACCAAGGAACGCCGCGAAGAGGCGATCGACCGCGGCAAGGACATGCTGACAAGGGCCATGCGGAAGCAGAACCTTCCTTTGCAGCGGCTCATGACGCACGATGCTTTGTCGGCTGTGGCGGAGGCGTTCCACTACGTCGACATCTCGGGGTTGTATGCGGGCGTCGGCGATGGACACACGTCGGCACAGTCCGTCATGGAAAAGCTCGTTGAGCACCTTGGCGGCCAGGAGACCCCGGACGAAGATCTTGAAGAAGTCAGCATCCCCACCCAGGTTGCAAAGTCCAAGTTCTCCGACTCCGGCGTCATCGTCCGTGGTGTCGGGGACGTGTGGGTCAAACTGGCCCGCTGCTGTACCCCTGTGCCCCCGGATCCGATTCTGGGCTTTGTTACCCGGGGTTCCGGTGTCTCCGTGCACAGGACGGACTGCACCAACGTTTCGGGGCTCCGTGACCAGCCGGACAGGATTGTGGAAGTGGAGTGGGCCCCCACCCAGTCCAGCGTCTTCCTCGTGGAGATCCAGGTGGAAGCGTTGGACCGCAAATCGTTGCTCTCGGATGTTACGAGGATCTTGTCCGAGAACCACGTCAACATCCTGGCCGCATCCGTGCATACGTCCAGTGACCGGGTGGCCATTTCGAAGTTCGCTTTCGAGATGGGTGACCCCAAGTACCTGCACCATGTCTTGAACGCCGTGCGTCGTATCGACGGTGTCTTCGACGTTTACCGCACAACGGGGAACCGGCGCCGCAGCTAACCCTGTCCATGGTGCCCAGGGTTTTGATGCTCCGGATCTCTGGCACCCAGCAGTGCCAGGGTAGCCAGCGCCCGCTTCTTGTGGGGCACCCTGGGCGCGGCCTCGACGGCCAGGATGAGCAGGCGCAGCCTGATGCCGAGCTCGTCCCGGCTCAGGAGGCGCTTCAATGCGGGCAGCGCACGTTCTGTTTCCACGTGCAGGGCGATATCGGCTGCCGTGCGCAGCGGGCTGCTGACCAGCATCCCGCCCATGCTCACCACATCCAGCTGTCCCAGCCTGACTTCGTGGAGACTGCAGGCAGCAGCTCCCCGCAGGCTGGATATCCGGTGCTTCGCATCGACCAGGAGGGACAGGCGTTCAGGGGGCTTCGCGCAGCCGTAGATCCATGCCGCGGTCAGCCTTCCGGCCACCACTTTGGTCCGGATCCTCTCCGGCACTGTCATGGCCGCAGCACGGGCCCGCAGGCGGTAAGTGACAGCCACGCCTGGCGAGGCATAACTCTTCCCGTAAAGCGGCAGGAGGATGCCGTCGATGGCCATGCCCTGCAATTCATTCCAGGTAAAAAGGCGGCTGGGGGAGTAGAGCTCGGACAGTACCGGCTCCACTAAGTGTGGGGCAGTTGCAACGGGGACCATCCACCGATCATTCCGTGCGGCCACCCAACGAGTACAGGCTCCGCCCCGGCTATGTGGATAACCGGAACGGAGCCTGCAGGACGGGAACGTCAGGTGGTGCTAAGCGAGGTCGCTGGCCGAGCGCTGGATCTGGTCAAGCCAGGCCTGGCGGGCTTCCAGGGCTTCGCGGGCCGCCTTGATGCGTCGCTGATCGCCTGCCTTTTCGGCTTTCTCCAAGTCTTCCTTGAGGCCAGCGATGGCGGCTTCGAGCTGGGACAACGCACTGTTGGTGCGTGCCTTGGTTTCCGGATTGCTCCGACGCCACTTCTCTTCCTCAGCCTCACGAACAGCGTCTTCGACCTTGCGAAGACCTGCCTCGATGCGACCCATGTCGGCGCGGGGAACCTTGCCGGCGTCTTCCCAACGGTCCCGGATGGACTGGAGGGCCTTCTTGGCGGAGTTGAGGTCGTTGATCGGAAGGAGAGCCTGTGCCTCGGCGATCAGCTGTTCCTTCACGGCCAGGTTCGCGGTGTATTCCTGGTCGATCTGGTCATTGGCTGCCTGGCGGTTGCTGAAGAACACGTCCTGCGCTGCACGGAAGCGGCCCCACAGGGCGTCGTCATCCTTGCGGCTCGCACGCGGCGTGGCCTTCCACTGGTCCATGAGCCTGCGGTATTCCCCGGCGGCATAGCCCCAGTCAGTGGAGGAGGAGAGTGCCTCAGCCTCGGCGATCAGGGCTTCCTTGGCTGACTTGGCAGCAGAGTTGTTGCTGTCCAGCTGGGAGAAGTAGGCCCGGCGATGGCGATCAAAGACGGTGCGGGCGGAACGGAACCGCTTCCAGAGGGCGTCCTCGTTGCTGCGGCCCAGGCGGACGCCGCTCTTCTGTGCTGCTTTCCAGGTTTCGAACAGTTCGTTCATGCGTGCGCTGGAGGTCTTCCACTGAATGTGGGCCGGATCCTGGCCGGCAATGGACTCAGCCTCGGCAACAATGGCCTCACGTGCAGCGAGTTCGCTGGCCCGTACGGCCTCGTGGGCAGCCTTCTCAGTCTTTTCGAGCTCAACGATCTGGGCCGACAAAGTGTCAAGGCGGCTTTCTGCCGAGCGGATATCGCCCACCATGTTGCGCTCAGCGAGCTGTTCGCGGAGGTGCGTCACAGTCTTCTGCATGTCCGTGGCAGGGGCCTTGGACTCCACGCGGTGTTCGAGCAGGACCACCTGGGCGATGATGTCGTCGAATTTCCGGGCGAAGTAGCCCAGTGCTTCGTCGGGGCTGACGCCGGGGTACTGGCCGACAGCGATTTCTTCGCCGTCCAGTGTCAGGAACACATGGCCGTCCCCTTCTGCGCGGCCCCACTTCGCTGCCTCAGCAAGCGACGCCGATGAAACAGCCGGAGCGGCAGGGACGACGGCGGCCGGAGCCTTGGGGCGGGCCGCGAAAGCCGCGGGAGACGGGGCTGCGGAAGGCGTCGGCCGGGGCGCGGCTGGCGCTTGTCCGGCAGCTTCTTCGTTGGCCACTACTGCTGTTTCGTCGGGTTTCTGACTGTCTGTCACCGCTAAAAGTCTTTCGCTTGGAGGGACTGCTGGGTAATGCACCCCGGCCCGGGGCCAGGAGTTGGTTACTTCAGAGAGAACGAGTCTATCGTGACAGGTGCCACAGGGGCGCCGTCGCCGCTGTTTGCACCGGCTTTGAGACCGGCTGCAGCGATCTTCGTAACAACGTCCAGGCCGCTGGTTACCTTGCCCACCACGGTGTAGCCGCCGGCTGTGTCGGCAGGAATGGTGGTGTCCTTATAGACAATGAAGAACTGGTGGCCATTGCCGTAGGCGTTGTTGCCGGTGCGGGCAACAGCAATGGTTCCGGCGGGGTATTTGTTGTCCGTGGGAGTGTTTTCCAGTGGGCCCCAACGGTAGTTGGCGTCGTCCGAGCCGTCGGCGGTCTTCGCGCCGCATTGCAGGAGGCCGAAGGTTTCCGCCGTCGTAAGCCGGTGGCAGTTTGCCCCGTTGTAATAGCCTGCGTCCGCCAGTGATTTCAATACCGCTGCTGCCTGCGGTGCGGCGGTACCGTTCAGCTCAACGCCCAGCGTGCCACCGTTCAAAGCCAAGTCACCGGTGAAGGTCTTGCCGGCAGCGGTGTCCGGGCTGGGGATGTCGGCGCTGTTGGAAGCCGACGGCGAAGCGGACGGAGAGCTCAGGCCGGCTTCGGCGGCGGCGAACTCGGCCTCGGTGGGATTGGAACTGAAGACAGTCAGCTGCATCACGACAGCCAGGACCACGGCTGCCGCACCGGCGCTGATGGCGATGGTGTTGTCGCGTTTGCGTCGCTTGCCCTGTTCCTGCCGCAGGGCACGCTTGGCTTCCATCTGCCTGATGCGACGTTTCGCTTCGCGGTCATCCCGCGACCTTGTAGCCAAGAGTCCTCCTGATTGTGTCCCGCTTCCGATGGCTGCCGGGCAGTCTGCGGGCATGCTGCATTAGATGTGCACGCGCGGAAAGCATAAACTGGCTGCCGCACATAGTTTATGCATGACCGGCTGGACGCCCGCCTTATAAACGCCGATTGGATGTTTAAAGCTGCGGTGCTGTTGCCAGCGTCAGCTTTCTGAGGAGACACATTCCATGGCACGTAGCGCCTCCCTGTCCGGATTCCCCGAGTGGCTTCCCCAGGAGCGGTTGGTGGAGCTCCACGTGCTCGATACGCTGCGGAAGACCTTTGAGTTGCACGGCTTCTCATCGATTGAAACCCGGGCCGTCGAAACAGTTGGCCAGTTGCTTCGCAAAGGCGAGATCGACAAAGAGGTCTACGGCCTCAGCCGGCTTCAGGACGACGACGGTGACGCCGCTAAGACGGATCCCAACGCCCTGGCCCTGCACTTCGACCTCACTGTGCCGTTCGCCCGCTACGTTGTTGAAAACGCAGGCTACCTGGCGTTTCCTTTCCGGCGCTACCAGATCCAGAAGGTCTGGCGTGGCGAGCGTCCGCAGGAAGGCCGGGCCCGTGAGTTCACCCAGGCCGACATCGACGTCGTGGGAGACGGCGAGCTGCCATTCCGTTACGACGTCGAAATTGCCCTGGTGATCGCGGAGGCCCTGAGTGCGCTGCCCATTCCGGATTTCCGGCTGCGGATCAACAACAGGAAACTTGCCGAAGGCTTCTATCGCGGCATTGGCCTCACAGACACTGCCGGGGTCTTGCGCAGCATCGACAAGCTGGAAAAGATCGGGGCCGCGAAGGTTGCCGAGCTCCTGAAGACTGAGCTGGGGGCGACGGACGAACAGGCCGGCCTTGCCCTGAAACTGGCAAGTATCCGGACCGAAGACACCTCGTTTGTTGAGCAGGTGCGCGCCCTGGGCATCACCGATGACCTCCTGGAGGAAGGCCTCAACGAACTGGAGCAGGTCATCCAGGCCGCAGTCCAGCGCGCCCCGGGCAAGGTAGTGGCGGACCTCAGCATCGCCCGCGGCCTGGATTACTACACCGGAACTGTGGTCGAAACGGTGCTGGTGGGCCATGAGCAGCTCGGTTCCATCTGTTCGGGCGGCCGGTACGACGCCCTGGCCAGCAAGGGCAACCGCAAGTTCCCCGGCGTCGGGCTTTCCATCGGCGTGACGCGCCTGGTTTCCCGCATCCTCAGCCAGGAACTGGCAACGGCCTCGCGTTCGGTACCCACCGCAGTTCTCGTGGCTTTGAACACGGACGACAGCTGGGCCGCCGCCCAGGACATCGCAGCGCAGCTGCGGGGCCGGGGGATCGCCACGGAAGTCGCCGCCAAAGCCGAGAAGTTCGGCAAGCAGATCAAGTTCGCCGACCGACGGGGCATTCCTTTCGTGTGGTTCACCGACGACGACGGCAAGCACCAGGTCAAGGACATTCGTTCCGGTGAACAGGTTGATGCTGACCCGTCCAGCTGGACGCCGTCGGAAGAGGACCTGCACGTACGCGTCACCACAACCGCCTGATACGCACACAGAGCTTGTCCCGCCTGTGGCGGGAGGCGCGGCCGGGGCGGGTAAACTCGGACGGGACCGCTTTGCAGCGGTCCCGTTAAATTTCATGCTGAAAGGAATGCTGTGCTGCGCACACATGACCTCGGATCGCTTCGCTCCGAGCACATTGGACAAACCGTTACCCTGGCCGGCTGGGTGGGACGGCGCCGTGATCACGGTGGCGTTGCATTCGTTGACCTGCGTGATGCGTCCGGTGTCGCCCAGGTGGTTGTCCGTGAGGAAGAGGTCTTCCATGGCCTGCGGAACGAGTACGTGCTGCAGGTGACTGGTACCGTCAACAAGCGTCCTGAAGGCAACGAAAACCCGGCCCTGGCGACCGGTGAAATCGAGGTCATCGCCGACAAGGTTGTTATCCTCAACACCTCCGAAGCCCTGCCGTTCCAGATTGACGAGCACGTTGAGGTTGGCGAGGAAGCCCGGCTTAAGCACCGTTACCTGGACCTTCGCCGTCCCGGCCCCGCACGCAACCTCCGCCTTCGCTCCGAGGCGAACCGGGTGGCCCGCGAACTGTTGCACCAGCGTGGCTACGTGGAGATCGAAACCCCCACGCTGACGCGTTCGACGCCGGAAGGCGCCCGCGACTTCGTCGTACCGGCGCGTCTGGCCCCGGGTTCCTGGTACGCGCTGCCGCAGTCGCCGCAGCTTTTCAAGCAGCTGCTCCAGGTGGGCGGTTTTGAGAAGTACTACCAGATTGCCCGTTGCTACCGCGACGAGGACTTCCGCGCCGACCGCCAGCCGGAGTTCACCCAGCTGGACATCGAAGCCAGCTTCGTGGACCAGGACGACATCATTGAGCTCGGTGAGGCGATCGTCAAGGCACTGTGGCAGCTGATCGACGTCGAAATCCCCACCCCGATCCGCCGCATGACGTACCTGGACGCCATGGCCAGGTACGGCTCGGACAAGCCGGACCTGCGTTTCGGCGTGGAGTTGACGGAGCTCACCGAGTTCTTCAAGGACACTAACTTCGGCGTCTTCAAGGCCCCGTACGTCGGCGCCGTAGTCATGCCCGGCGGGGCTTCCCAGCCCCGCCGCACCCTGGACGGGTGGCAGGAATTCGCCAAGCAGCGTGGCCACAAAGGCCTGGCCTACGTCCTCTTCAAGGAAGACGGCGAACTGGCCGGCCCGGTTGCGAAGAACCTCACGGAGGAAGAGCGGGCGGGACTGGCCGACGCTGTCGGCGCCAAGCCCGGCGACTGCATCTTCTTTGCTGCCGGTGAGAAGTCCGCAGCCCGGGCGCTCCTCGGCGCTGCCCGCGTCGAAATCGGGCACCGCACCGGCCTGATTGATCCCAACGACTGGGCGTTTGTCTGGATTGTGGACGCTCCCATGTTCGAGCCTGCCGCAGCAGCAGTGGCTTCCGGTGATGTCGCTGTGGGCGGCGGACAGTGGACAGCTGTGCACCACGCTTTCACGTCGCCGCGGCCGGAGTACCTGGACACCTTCGACAAGGATCCCGGATCGGCACTGTCCTACGCCTATGACATTGTCTGCAACGGCAACGAGATCGGTGGCGGGTCCATCCGTATCCACGACCGTGAAGTGCAGGAACGCGTGTTCCAGCTCATGGGCCTGGACAAGGAAGAAGCAGAAACGAAGTTCGGCTTCCTGCTCGAAGGCTTCAAGTACGGCGCACCTCCGCACGGCGGAATGGCCATGGGCTGGGACCGCGTTGTGGCCCTGCTCGCCGGCGTGGAGTCCATCCGCGACGTCATTGCCTTCCCGAAGACCGGCAACGGGTACGACCCCCTGACCGCGGCACCGGCCCCCATCACGGCACAGCAGCGCAAGGAAGCGGGCGTCGATTTCCGGCCCGAGGCCAAGCCTGCCGCCAAGGTGGAAAACAAGTCCGAATAGCACTACGGCCGAAGGCCCTTCACTGCGGTGGAGGGCCTTTGGTGTTCCTGCGAACGAAAGGCGTCGAGGCATGCTCGAGCAAGCACACCTGGAAACGCTCATGGATAAGGCGTGGCCTGCCGTTGAACGCGAAGATACAGGGGAGTGGGTGCTGCGTGCGTCCGAAGGGGTGACGCAGAGGGCCAATTCCGTCTGGCCGCGAACCATCATTGACTCTGCCGACGACGCCCCGGACCTTGCTGCATCCCTCCGCTCCGCGTTGGAGTGGTACCGGCAGCGGCGCCTCCCGCTCATTTTCCAGGTCTTCGACGACCCCCGCAGCGCGGCCCTTAACACCATGCTGGACACTCAGCGCTTCACCAAGCAGTCTGAAACGCGGATTATGGTGCGCGGCCTCGAAGGACTGCCCGCGCCAGCTTCCAGCCGGAACGTCGAGCTCAGCGATGAACCCACCGAGGAATGGCTCAGCGTGTGGTGGTCGGTGGATGGTCGCGGCGGTGCAGCAGAACTTGCGGTCGCCCGCCGGATCCTGCTCGGCTGCCCGGCGTTGTACGCGTTGGTAAGGGACGACGACGGCGTACCAGCCGCCGTCGGACGCCTCGCCGTGGCTGATGGCTGGGGCGGCATCTACGGCATGGCGACGACGGCCACGCACCGAAGGCGCGGTTACGGCAGTCTGGTGCTGGCGGCGCTGTTGGACTCCGGTGCCGAGCGCGGACTCCAGGGCTTCTGGCTGCTGGTCACCGCAGCCAACCAGGGCGCGCAGTCACTCTACGCACAGGCGGGCTTCACCAACTACGGCAGCTACCTTTACCGGCAGGCTCCCATCAGGCGTGCCCTTAGCGGCTGCTAGGGGACGGGTTGGTCACGGTAATCCTGATGGCGCACGCCTCCGCGGCTGCTTTCTGGAGGACCGCTGGTTTGGGGTCCTGGATGTCCAACAGGGCCAGCCGCGTCCGCCCTGCCACGGCCCCCAGGGATGGTTCAGCGAGGACCTGATCCACCAGCGCCCTGTCGCCACCTGGAACGATGTACTCGATCAGGTGACCGGCAAAGACCTCTGCGGCGTATCTGGCGGTGGTCCGGGCGTCGGCGTAGCGCTTGCCACCTTTTGAAGCGAGGACACGCTGGCCGCTGGCCGCCGCGACGGCGAAACCGCCCCGGCGGACCAGGAGGATGCCCAGGCCGCGCTCCTGGGTGGCAAGGGAAGCGAGCCTTTCAATGCTGCTTGCACCCCGCCCGGGCCTTCCGTCCACAGGCCAGGGGGCGCGCAGGAGGGCCATCGCGCCGTCGGACGCCTTCAGCGCCAGGCCGTCGTCGACCGTCTCTTCCTGCAACGGTCCATGACCTGCAGCGAACCTGTCCACCCATCCGCTGAGCCGCTGGGCCGGTACCAGCGCCAATCGGCTGGTGGTTCCTTGCTGCTTCGGCAGCGGTGTGGAATCGGGGCGGCCCACGTCGATGTCTCCTTTGCTGGAACTATGAGTAGCCTATCCATGTGGAGGATCTCTTTGGTGCCGGTGCTGACAACGACGACGAGTCGGATGACCTGACTGGCATGCCGCATTCCCTCAGTGCGCCGTCAGACGCCCACTGGATGGCTTCCCAGCGCAGCCCCCTGGCTGTGCGGATGCGGCCCCGCACCCTGGATGACGTCGTGGGACAGCAGCATTTGCTGGGCCAGGGTTCACCGCTTCGCCAGTTGGCAGCGGGTGCCGAAGCGGCCGGACCGGCCGGTCCCAGCTCGGTGATCCTCTGGGGGCCACCAGGAACCGGAAAGACAACCCTCGCGCATGTTATCGCCCGCGGTCCGGGCCGGAAGTTCGTGGAATTGTCGGCCATCACTGCCGGGGTCAAAGACGTCCGGCGCGTCATGGACGAGGCCCTGACCGCCCGGGACCTCTACAAGAAGACCACTGTCCTCTTCCTTGACGAGATCCATCGCTTCAACAAAGCGCAACAGGATGCGCTGCTGCCCGGCGTCGAGAACCGCTGGGTGGTGTTGGTGGCTGCCACCACGGAAAACCCCTCATTCTCGGTGGTGTCGCCCCTGCTGTCCCGATCCCTCCTGCTGACGTTGAAGCCACTGACCGACGACGACATTTCAGGACTGCTGCAAAAGGCGGTGGTTGATGCCAGGGGCTTGGCTGAACGGGTGACGCTCAGTGACGAGGCTTTGGACCACCTGGTGCGCCTGTCCGGTGGTGACGCCAGAAGGGCCCTGACGGCCTTGGAAGCTGCCGCCGGCGTGGCATTCGGTGACTCCGCAGCCGAGGACGACGGCGAGTCCGCGGACCCAGTGGTGGTGGAGCTGCGCCACACCGAGCGGGCCCTCGACGCTGCCGCGGTGCGCTATGACCGGGCCGGAGACCAGCACTATGACGTAGCGAGCGCGTTCATCAAATCCATCCGCGGCTCCGACGTCGACGCCGCCCTGCATTACCTGGCGCGCATGCTTGAGGCCGGCGAGGACCCGAGGTTCGTGGCCCGCCGCATCGTCATTTCAGCAGCCGAGGACATTGGCATGGCAGATCCGACAGCGCTGCAGACGGCCGTGGCTGCGGCGCAGGCCGTCCAGTTGATCGGAATGCCGGAAGGCCGGATCGTCCTCGCGGAAGCCGTGGTCCACCTGGCTACCGCGCCCAAGTCCAATGCGGCTTACATGGGGCTGAACAAGGCCGTTGCCGATGTCCGGGCCGGATACGGCGGTGGAATCCCCATGCATCTGCGGGACGCGCACTATCCCGGGGCCAAGCAATTGGGTCATGGAAAAAGCTATAAGTACGCGCACGACGAGCCCCACGGCGTCGCACAACAGCAGTACCCACCCGACGACCTGGTGGGAAAGGACTATTACGAGCCCACCAACAACGGCGCCGAACGCGATATAGCAGCCAGGTTGGAGCGGCTCCGCAAGATCGTGCGTGGCGAGTAACGGTGGGGAGGCTCCCGCGCCCGGTGCTTCCACCGTGCGTGGTAGGATGGATCCTTGTCTGGCATGGCCCGACGCACAATCCCTTTGAAGATTTCTTCCATAGTGCTGTGCGCCCGGGCTAGTAGCAAGAGGCAGCGGTTGGCCGATGCTCTCCCTGATGGAGGCCAGTAACACTGACACACCGCAGTAATTGGAAGGACACAAGTGGCTAACAACACTCGTGCTCGCCGTACCGCACGCCTTTCGCGTGCACTCGGCATTGCTCTGACCCCCAAGGCCGCCAAGTACATGGAGCGCCGCCCGTACGGCCCCGGTGAGCATGGCCGTGCCCGCAAGAAGCAGGACTCCGACTACGCCGTACGTCTGCGCGAAAAGCAGCGCCTGCGCGCCCAGTACGGCATCCGCGAAGCCCAGATGACCCGTGCCTTCGAAGAAGCACGCCGCACCAAGGGCCTGACCGGCGAAAACCTGGTTGAGCTGCTCGAAATGCGTCTCGACGCCCTGGTGCTCCGTGCAGGCTTCGCCCGCACCATCGCACAGGCCCGCCAGTTGGTTGTGCACCGCCACATCATGGTTGACGGTGTTCGCGTGGACCGTCCGTCCTTCCGCGTTGGCGAAGGCCAGCTCATCCACGTTCACAGCCGCTCCGAGGTTATGCCCCCGTTCCAGGTGGCAGCTGCTGGTGCACACGTCCTGAACAACGTTCCGGCTTACCTGGACGTCAAGATCGACGCCCTGCAGGCACGCCTGGTTCGCCGTCCCAAGCGCTCCGAGGTCCCCGTGATCTGCGAAGAGCAGCTCGTCGTCGAATTCTACGCACGCTAAATCCAAGCAGCGTATACAAAGAAGCCCGTGGCAGCCGCCGCGGGCTTCTTTGTATCCCGGGTGCCCGCCCTTTGTAGGTAAGGTACTGGGGGAGGCCTTGGCCGCGCCGGGAACCGGTGGGTGCAGGGCAGCGCAACGATCCTAGGAGAAGAGTTCTATGTCTGGTGGCGACATCGCCGGCCTCATCGCAGCGGGAGTGTTCGCGCTCCTCGTCCTGCTGTTGGCCGTGCCCATCTTGAAGCTGGGCGGCGTTTTTGACGAAGTCCGCACCTCCATCCGGCTCATCAGCGACGGCGCTACGCCCCTGATGGACGAAGTGACCGCCACGGTCACCACCACCAACCAACAGCTCAAGAAAGTTGACGGGATAGCTTCGAACGTCTCGGATGCCTCGGCCAACATTTCGGCGCTTTCGTCGCTGGTTGCTGCCACTGTGGGCTCACCGCTGATCAAGGTGGCGGCTTTCAGCTACGGCGTACGGTCAGCATTCGCTGGCCGCCGCACACCGTCCTCCGGCCGCCGTAGCCGCTGAATTAACGGGAGAAACCGATGAAAAGAATTGTCTGGATGGGTATTGGCGTCGCCATCGGCGTCATAGCGTTCCGCAAAGTCACGCAGGCACAGGCCAATCTCGGCCCGGAAGGGCTGAACCGCGCCGTAGGCCGCATGGCCGACGGCCTCTTTGATTTTGCCGATGCGGTCCGAACCGGCATGCACCAGCGCGAAGAGGATTTGCGGGCTGCGCTGGGAATCCAGGACGACGGGGCAGGCCGCCGCTAGCGGGAGCGGTTCGCTCCCGCGCCCGCAACAGGGCAGAATGGAAAGCTGCGGAACGGCACCAGCCGGTCCGCGCACATCGTGTGCAGTGAATTGAGAAGGGTAAGTAATCAGCTAATGAAGTCGCAGGAGATCACCAAGCGCTGGGTGGACTTTTTTGTCAGCAAGGGCCACACCGCCGTTCCCTCCGCGTCGCTCGTTTCCAGCGACCCGTCGCTTCTCTTCACTGTGGCCGGGATGGTTCCCTTCATTCCGTACCTGACCGCCCGCGAGGAGCCGCCCTACAGCCGCGCCACGAGCGTGCAGAAGTGCATCCGTACCGGTGACATCGAAGAAGTCGGAAAGACCGCCCGCCACGGCACGTTCTTCCAGATGTGCGGCAACTTTTCCTTTGGGGACTACTTCAAGGAAGACGCCATCAAGTTTGCGTTCGAGCTGCTGACCAGCAGCGTCGACGACGGCGGCTACGGACTCCCTGCCGAGCGCCTGTGGGTGACGGTTTACGAAGAGGACGACGAAGCCAAGGAACTCTGGCTCAAGAACACCGGCATTCCGGCTGAGCGCATCCAGCGCATGGGGAAGTCGGACAATTACTGGCACACCGGCCAGCCGGGTCCGGCGGGTCCGTGCTCGGAGATCTACTACGACCGTGGACCGGCCTACGGGATTGAGGGTGGCCCGCTGGCCGATGAAACCCGATACATCGAAATCTGGAACCTGGTGTTCATGCAGTACCAGATCGAAAATGTGCGTTCCAAGGTCGATTTCGACATCGTGGGCGAACTGCCCAACAAGAACATCGACACCGGCCTGGGCATGGAACGTCTTGCAATGATCCTGCAGGGCGTCGAGAACATGTACGAGACCGACCAGGTCCGTCCCGTCATCGATAAGGCCGCTGAGTTGTCCGGCCGCGAGTACACCTCCGCTGAGACTCCTGAGGATCCCCACCACACGGACGACGTCCGCATGCGCGTGGTCGCCGATCACATCCGTTCGGCCTTGATGCTGATCGCTGATGGCGTTGCTCCGTCCAATGAGGGCCGCGGCTACGTGCTGCGCCGCCTGATCCGCCGCGCCGTCCGCGCCATGCGCCTGCTGGGCGTGGAAAAAGCCTGCCTGCCGGACCTCCTGCCTGCCTCCCGCGACGCCATGAAGGGCGTCTACCCCATCGTTGAGACGGACTTCGCGCGGATCAGCCGCATTGCATATGCCGAAGAGAAGGCGTTCCTGCGCACCATCGCCTCCGGAACTGCGCGCCTGGAAGATGCGGTGGCTGAGTCAAAGGCTGCTGGCGTTCCACTCTCGGGCGCCGACGCTTTCGCCCTCCACGACACCTACGGTTTCCCGATCGACCTGACGTTGGAAATGGCTGAAGAGGCCGGCCTCAAGGTGGACGAGGCAGGCTTCCGCGCACTCATGCTCGAGCAGCGCCAGCGCGCCCAGGCAGATGCCAAGGGCAAGAAGGGCGGCCACGCCGACCTCAGCGCCTACCAGGAGCTCCTGGGCAAGGGCGAAACCGTCTTCACCGGTTACGACGAACTCGAAGGCGAGGCAAAGGTCCGCGGCATCGTCAGCGGCGGACGCGCGGTGGCCCATGCGTCCACCGGTGACGAGATTGAGCTGGTCCTCAACGAGACCCCGTTCTACGCAGAAGCCGGCGGACAGTCCGCTGATACAGGCCTCATCACCGGCGATGGCTTCGTGGTGGAGGTCCTGGATGTCCAGCGCCCGATCAAGGGCCTGAGCGTGCACAAGGCGATTGTCCGCGAAGGTGAGATTGGCTCCGACGCGTTGGTGCGCGCCGCCGTCGACCGTGAACGCCGCCACGCAGCCGAACAGGCGCACACAGGCACCCACATCGTGCACGCCGCCCTGCACCAGATCCTTGGCCCGGAAGCCACCCAGCGTGGTTCCTACAACAAGGCAGGCTACCTGCGCTTCGACTTCGCCTGGGGTGAAGGCCTGAGCACGGCTACGCGGTCGGAAATCGAAGAAGTCTCCAACATTGCCATCCGGAACAACTTCCGCGTGGATACCAAGGTGATGGGCCTTGCTGAGGCCAAGGCGCTGGGCGCCATGGCACTCTTCGGCGAGAACTATGGCAGCGAAGTGCGCGTCGTGGAGATCGACGGCGCGTGGTCCCGTGAGCTGTGCGGTGGTACCCACGTGTCCAACACCTCCCTGATCGGCAGCCTTTCGTTGCTGGGAGAGCAGTCGGTTGGTTCAGGAAACCGCCGTGTCGAGGCCTTCGTGGGCCTGGACGCGTTCCGTCACCTGGCAGCAGAGCGCGCGTTGGTCAACGAGCTCACCGAACTGCTGAAGGTGCCTTCCGGGCAGCTCGCGGACCGTATCTCCAGCACCCTGAGCAAGCTCAAGGCCACGGAGAAGGAACTTGACCGGCTCCGCAAGGAGCAGCTCACGGCAGCGGCGGCCAACCTGGTGGGCACGGCAAAGGATGCAGCGGGTGTGCGTGTTATCGCCCACGACGCCGGCCAGGTGGGTGGTGCGGACGATCTGCGCAACCTTGCCCTGGATCTGCGTAACCGTTTGGGCTCCGACGCCGCCACAGTGGCCGTCGCAGGTGTCAGCAATGACCGTCCTGTCATCCTGATTGCCACGAACGAGGCCGCCCGCGAGGCAGGCGTAAAAGCCGGCGCCTTGGTTCGCACGGCTGCCGGCATCCTCGGCGGTGGCGGCGGCGGCAAGGATGACGTCGCCCAAGGCGGCGGCACCGACGCTGGGAAGGTCCCTGAGGCCCTCACAGCGGTGGTGGACGCGATAGCCAAGCGCTGACGGTGGCTGCGAGTACGAACAGTGGCGTCTACCCCCGGGGCATCAAGCTGGGGGTAGACGTTGGCACCGTCAGGGTGGGCTTGGCGATCTGCGATCCGGACGGAATCCTGGCGACCCCGTTCAAAACGGTGAGCCGGAACGCCAAGAAGAACACCGACGTCCGCGTCATCGTCAAGCATGCCCTGGAGCTGCCGGCAGTGCAGATATTTGTTGGCCTTCCCCGCACCATGAAAGGTGAGGAACGCGCGTCAGCGCAGATGGCCACAGATTACGCAGAACTCCTGGCCGGCGAGCTTCTCCTCGCCGGTTCGGACATACCTGTGGCCCTGATTGACGAGCGTCTCAGCACCGTTACGGCTCACCGCAACCTGCACGAAGCTGGCATGAGCAGCAAGAACCACCGTAAAGTGGTTGATCAGGTTGCTGCTGCTGGGATACTCCAGCAAGCAATCGACATGCAAAAAGCCAGAGGAACGGACGTTGGTCGCCGAGTGCAGGCACCGGCGCAGTCCACAAAGCCCGACAGTGCCCCAACGCTGCAGGCTGCCTCCGGCAGTGAACCCGATTCTTCTACGAGGGGACTGCAACTGTGAGCCCGGTCAACAACGACCCCTCCACCGGTGCTGCGGGCGGCGGCATGCCGCTGACCCGCAAAGAGCTGCGCGCGCGGGAACGATTCCTCGCCACCCAGAACCACAACGTGGTACCCGTTCCTGAAGCCACGCCCGGTGAAACTGACCCGCCTGCCGACGTCGAGCTGCCGCGACCCGTTCCCGCGGTTCCTCCGGCCCCCGCTGCTCCACCGGTGCCGGTCGCGCGTCCGGAAGCTGCCAAGCCACCCGTTCCATTGGTGCAGCCTGAGCCTGCTGCGCCGGCCGCCCCCGAAGCACGCCCCGCATCTGAGGCAAATCCCGCAGCTGAAGCACATCCCGCAGCGCCGGAGACGGCTCCCGCCGCGGTGGCCTCCGTTGACGGGCCAGAGGCTGAAGCCCACGTGCCGCAAACGGAAGTAGGGGCACACCACGACGAAGCTGGGCACGAAGATCCGGAGCAGGCGCACCTTGCACACGTAGATCACGAACCCCAGCATCACGAACTACATCACCACGAACCCCAGCACCACGAACATGAAGGCGACGTGGAGCACGCCGAGCATGCAGCGCTCCTCGTTGACCACCACGAGTACGCAGACCACGCTTTCGATGTCCACGCTGATCATCATGATGACCAACACCACGTTGACCACCATGAGGACCATCACGACCTCATTGCCCCCGTTCTTGCCCCGGTGGAAACCCCGGGCTCCAAGGCTGCGGCGAAGAAGGCGCGTCGCCGCCGTCGTGTTCTTGCCCTCCTGATCACGCTCGGCGTGTTCGTGGCCGCGATTGCCATAGGAGCCCAGTTCCTGAAGCCTTTGCTGGGGATGGACAAGGTCACAGACTATCCAGGTCCCGGTAGCGGATCGGTGAAGATTACGGTGGCCGAAGGCTCCGGGCCGAAGATTGTGGCCAACACCCTGGTGCAGAACAAGGTCGTCGCTGATGCCGACTCCTTCGTCAAGGAGTTCATGAGCGAAGGTGCCGAGTTGTCGCCGGGCGAATTTACGTTCCGTACCGAGATGAAGAACTCCGATGCTGTGGCTGTCCTCGCCAACAAGGACGCTTCAAAGGTCATGTATTTCGCGCTGAGTGCGGGCCTGCGGATCACTGAATCCCTGGAGGCTATCTCCAAGGGATCAGGCATTCCCCTGCAGCAACTCAACGCCTTGAACCAATCGCCGGCGCAGTTCGGCGTGCCTGCCAAGGCCAAGAACCTTGAGGGCTTCCTGGCTCCCGGGGAGTACCGGTTCGATCTCGGGACCTCTGGAAAGGACATCCTCCAGAAGCTGGTGAACACCACCCTGGACGAGCTGAAGTCCCAGGGGATCACCGATCCCGCCAAGCAGTACGACACCGTGACCATCGCGAGTATCGTGCAGGCTGAGGGTGGCCAAGCGGACTACGGAAACGTGGCCGGCGCGATCTACAACAGGCTCAAACCCAACAACGTCGAAACCAGTGGGCTTATCCAGTCCGACGCTACGGTGACGTACGGGTTGGGCAGGAAGTCCTTCCATGTCACGGAAGAGGAGAAGGCCGACAAGTCCAACCCGTACAACACGTACGCGAATGTTGGGCTGCCTGTGGGTCCCATCGGGTCACCGGGAAAGACTGCGATCGACGCTGCGGCCAAACCGACCCCCAATGACTACCTGTACTGGGTGACGATCAACCTGGACACCAAGGAGACCAAGTTCTCCAAGACGCTGGCTGAGCACTTGACCTATGTGGAGCAATACAACGCATGGTGCCAGGCCAACGCGGGACGGTGTGTGTGAGTCGTCGTGCAGCAGTCCTGGGGCATCCGATTTCACATTCGAAGTCCCCAGCGCTGCACACCGCCGCCTACGCCAAGCTCGGCGTGGACATTGACTACTCGGCCATTGACGTGACGGTTACCGCCCTTCCGGAGTTCATGGCATCGCTGGTCGGCGACGAATCATGGTGCGGTTTGTCGGTGACCATGCCGCTGAAGTCGGCCATGGTCCAGGAAGTTGACGAAGTCCGCGGGGCGGGCGCCCAACTGGGCGTCATCAACACCGTGGCTTTCGAGAACGACGGCGGGACGGTGCGTCGTGTGGGTTACAACACTGACGTCGCTGGGATTGTTGAGTCGGTCCGGTACGCCGGTGTGGCCTCCACTCCGCATGCCGCCATCCTCGGTGGTGGAGGCACCTCCGCCGCGGCCGTCGCCGCTGCCCGCGAACTTGGTGCCGGGCATGTGGACGTTTTCGTCCGTGACGCAAGACGGGCCGGCGAAGCGGAGGCTGCTGCGGCCGCCGTCGGAATGTCGATTGCTGTCCGGCCGCTGACGCAAGCAGCCACCGCCATTGCCGGAACGGATCTGGTGATCTCGACCTTCCCGCCTCGTGCGGCCGACTCATTGGCTGAGGAGCTTGCGGCATTGCCCGGAACCGGGGCCGGTGTGCTCCTGGATGTCGCGTACGATCCCTGGCCGAGCCGCCTGGCCGAAGTGTGGCGCGGCCATGGGGGAGCGGTGGTTCCCGGGCTGGAGATGCTGATGTACCAGGCGGCGGAACAGATCAGGCGCTTCAGCGGCTGTGACGTGGATGCCGCCGTCATAGATGTGATGTGCGACTCAGTCGGGCTTCCCCGGCGGGTGTTCTAGAAGCCTTACATGGCAGGATTGGTTATATGTTGCGTTGGTTGACTGCCGGTGAATCCCACGGTCCGGCTCTGATCGGAATTGTTGAAGGCGTGCCCGCCGGTGTTGAACTCACCAGTGGGCAGATTCGCGACGCGCTGGCGCGTCGCCGCCTGGGCTACGGACGTGGTGCCCGGATGAAGTTCGAGCAGGATGAGGTCACCATCATGGGTGGCGTCCGTCACGGCCTGACCCAGGGTGGCCCAGTCGCCATCCAGGTGGGCAACACTGAGTGGCCCAAGTGGGAGCAGATCATGGCTGCTGATCCGGTGGACCCCGAAGTGCTCGCCGACCAGGCACGCAACGCTCCCTTGACCCGGCCCCGTCCCGGCCATGCCGACTTCACGGGCATGCAAAAGTACGGCTTCGACGAAGCCCGTCCGGTCCTTGAGCGTGCCAGCGCCCGGGAAACTGCCACCCGCGTTGCCCTTGGCACCGTCGCGGCCCAGTTCCTGAAGCAGTTGGGCGTCGAGTTGGTGAGCCACACTGTTTCCATTGCCAGCGTGACAGTTCCGGAAGGGCGGCCGCTGCCGCTGCCCACGGACGTTCTGGCGCTTGACGCCGACCCCCTGCGCTGCTTCGACCGCGAAACCTCGGACGCGATGGTTGCCGAGGTGGATGCAGCCCACAAGGAAGGCGAAACCCTGGGCGGGGTTGTCGAAGTGCTCGCCTACGGGCTTCCGCCTGGACTGGGCAGCTACGTGCACTGGGACCGTCGACTCGACTCGCGGTTGGCCGCAGCACTGATGGGTATCCAGGCCATCAAGGGCGTGGAGGTTGGGGACGGCTTCCTGACCGCTGCCCGACGCGGCTCGGCTGCCCACGACGAAATCCTCAAGGACGAGAATGGCAGGATCGTCCGCCAGACCAATCGTGCCGGTGGCATTGAAGGTGGCATGAGCATAGGCGAGGTCCTGCGTGTTCGCGCCGCCATGAAGCCGATCGCCACGGTTCCGCGTGCGCTTCGCACCATCGATGTCAGCACCGGAGAGCCTGCCAAGGCCCACCACCAGCGTTCGGACGTCTGTGCGGTGCCCGCCGCCGGCGTCGTTGCCGAAGCCATGGTTGCCCTCGTTCTCGCCGAAGCCATTGCGGAGAAATTCGGCGGCGACTCCGTTGCCGAAACGCAGCGCAACCTGCAGAGCTACCTCGACAGCATCCCGGCCACCCTGGACTCGGTCGGCCGGTAGTGGTCCCCGATATCCGGCCTGGCCGCCCTGTCGTCCTGGTGGGTCCAATGGCCGTCGGTAAATCGGCCATAGGCCAGCAACTTGCGCAGCAGCTGGGGCTGCCCTTCGTGGATACCGACGCAGTGGTTGTTGCCGCGCATGGCAGCATCGCAGACATTTTCGCTGGGCGCGGGGAGCATGCGTTCCGTGAAATTGAGGCACGTGCCGTGGCGAAGTCCATAGAGTCAGCCAAGGCGCAGCCGGCCATTATCTCCCTTGGCGGGGGAGCGGTCCTGGACACCGGCACCCAACAACTGCTGGGCGAGTGCACTGTGGTTTACCTCGAATGTGACGCGGAAACGGTCGCCGACCGGATTGCGCGCAACACCGGGAGGCCTTTGCTGCAGGGTGACGCCATGGAACGCTGGGAATTGCTATTTGCCACCCGGCGTCCCGTCTACGAACGTCTCGCGGACCTGGTCATTGATGTGCGCTCAGGATCCGTGGCGGAAATCGGCCTCCAGCTGGAGGCGCGGCTGCGCGAGCATGCAGCCTTGAAACAGGAAGTTGAAAAGTGAGCAACGAAGCAACGGTCATCAAGGTGACTGGACAGGCCGCCAGCGAAAACTACGACGTCGTGGTGGGCCGCGGCCTTCTGGAGTCCTTGCCGGCCAAGCTCGGTGAGCGTGTTCGACGGGTCCTGGTCATCCACCCACGTGCCTTGCGCCTGACAGGCGATACCGTCCGTGACGAGCTTGAGGCTGCCGGTTTCACGGCGCTCACGGCGGAGATCCCGGACGCCGAGGAAGGCAAGCACATTCAGGTTGCCGCCTTCTGCTGGCAGGTGCTGGGACAAAACGACTTCACCCGATCGGACGCCATCGTTGCCGTGGGCGGCGGGGCAGTGACCGACCTGGCGGGCTTTGTGGCAGCGACGTGGCTCCGGGGCGTCAAGGTCATCCACATGCCCACCAGCCTCCTCGGCATGGTGGATGCTTCGGTGGGTGGCAAGACCGGTATCAACACCGCAGAGGGCAAGAACCTCGTGGGCTCCTTCCACCCGCCGGCGGCCGTGCTTGTTGATCTCGACACGCTCCAGACCCTGCCCAAGAATGAGCTCATTTCCGGCATGGCCGAAGTGATCAAGTGCGGTTTCATCGCCGACCCCGTGATCCTGGGCTTGCTGGAAAACAAGACCGAGGCCGCTATGGATGCCGGCTCCGACGTTGTCCGTGAGCTTATTGAGCGGGCAATCTCCGTCAAGGCCAACGTCGTGTCCCAGGACCTGAAGGAATCCGGTCTTCGCGAGATCCTCAACTACGGGCACACTCTGGGCCACGCCATCGAGCTGGTTGAGCGCTACTCCTGGCGTCACGGTGCCGCTGTATCGGTGGGCATGATGTTCGCCGCTGAGCTGTCCCGCAGCGTGGGCCGCCTGTCCGATGCCGACGCCGACCGGCACCGGACCATCCTGGAGAGCCTGGGCCTGCCGATCACCTACCGCAGGGACCGCTGGCAGGGTTTGCTGGATGGTATGCGCCGGGACAAGAAGTCCCGCGGCGACCTTTTGCGCTTTGTTGTCCTTGACGGCATCGCCAAGCCGGGCATCCTGGATGTTCCTGACACTTCGCTCTTGTTTGCGGCCTACCAGGAAATCGCATCATGAGCATCGCCCTGCAGGACGGCGTGAGCGACTGGCCGACAGCCGGTTTCCCGGGCGTGCGCATGAACCCGGACACGCTGCTTCCCGTCGTCGTCAACGAAGAAGCAATGGAAGCAGCACTGGCGGCCTCCGGGGATCCGGCAGACCGGATCATGGCCCTCCTGCTCGATAACCAGCCAAACGAAGCCGCTGAGCTCCTTGCCGAGGCCCGCTATAAGGACCCCGAGTCATTCCGCCTCCGGATCTTCGAAGCCGAAGTGCACCGGGCCACCCATCGCCTGGACCGGGCCGTGCAGTTGTTCAAGCACTTGCTGCATGATGTCCAGGGCAGTTCCAAGGAAGCGATCGTCCACCAGTACCTTGGCCGTGCCTACTTTGTCAGTGGGAACGCGCTGGCGGCGTCGGAAGAGTTCGCCAAGGCCTTGGACCTGCGCGTGGCGATGGCTGCTGATGCCGCGCTCATCTACTCGTCCGCAGTGGCCCTGCAGCGCGCCCGGAACGTGCTGGAACTGGCTTCCTAGGAGCCACCGGAAACGCTGCCCGCAAGCCTCGGCCGGTTTTGCCGGTAGAATGGTTTTTGGATTTTTGATAAATACGCGCTGGCGCGCCGATTGGCACGCCTGCTTGGCATAGATAGCTGGCAGCTAGAACCAGTGCGATTAACCAGAGGATACGAGTGGCAACCACAAACGACATCAAGAACGGGACCGTACTGAAGCTCGAGGGCCAGCTCTGGAACATCATTGAGTTCCAGCACGTCAAGCCGGGCAAAGGCGGCGCCTTCGTCCGCACCAAAATGCGCAACGTCATGTCCGGCAAGGTGGTCGACAAGACCTTCAACGCCGGCCTGAAAATCGAAACCGCAACGGTTGACCGCCGCGACTACCAGTACCTGTACCAGGACGGCGAAGACTTCGTGTTCATGGATACCCAGGACTACGACCAGATCACCGTCTCCGGTGCAACGGTAGGCGACGCCACCAACTTCATGCTCGAGAACCAGATGGTCAATATCGCCATCCACGAGGGCACCCCGCTCTACATCGAACTGCCCCCGAGCGTCGTCCTCGAAATCACCTACACGGAGCCCGGCCTCCAGGGTGACCGTTCCTCCGCAGGCACCAAGCCTGCCACTGTTGAAACCGGCTACGAGATCCAGGTACCCCTGTTCGTCGAACAGGGCACCAAGGTCAAGGTCGACACCCGCGATGGCAGCTACCTGGGCCGGGTCAACGACTAGTGAGCGCCCGCGGTAAAGCCCGTAGCAGGGCTCTGGAAGTACTTTTCGAAGCGGAGCAGCGTTCCGTCTCGGCTTTCGATGCGCTCAAGGCGCGCCGGGAGAAGACTGACCTCGTGATCAACCCCTACACGGTGGAAATCGTTGAAGGCGTGGTCTCCATGCAGGGGACCATTGACGAATTCCTTGAGACGTACGCCCAGGGCTGGACTCTGGAGCGGATGCCGTCCGTGGACCTGATTATCCTCCGTATCGGCGCATGGGAACTGCTCTACAACGACGAAGTCCCTGATGGCGTAGCCGTCAGCGAGGCCGTCGCCCTCGCCAAGACGATGTCCACGGACGAGTCGCCGGCCTTCATTAATGGCCTGCTCGGCCGTTTGCAGAAGCTCAAGCCTTCACTGCTGGCCTGATCGGCGGCAAAGGTTGGAAGGACCCGCTTCCCGGGAAACCGGGAAGCGGGTCCTTTTTTGTCCGGGATCCGTCCACGCACTATTGGAGGACTGCCGCCCTCAGGGCAGGTATGGCGCGAAGGTGCTCGAGTTCGTCGTGTTGGTGGACCGGTACGTCACGTCCGCTAAGGATGCGCTGACGGGTGAAGGCCAAAGCCGTGGCCCCTTTGATGAAGTTCCGCATTTGCGCTGTCCTTCCCCGGGACGACGCCCAGCGCAGGGCCTGGCGCCGGCCCCTGGACGTGCCAAGCATCTCCACTTCAGCGGGTGTGAACCATCCCGCGCGGGCGTATTCGAGGAGTCTTTGGCGCGTGAGCTTCCCCTCGGCCACGCGAAGCAGGATGATCCCCACAGTTGCCGTCAGGAAAATGGGAACCTGCACCACGAAGTACTCCACCAGGAAGTCCTGGCCCATGCTGTTCCATCGGTTGTGCAAGAACATGGCCGGCAACAAGCCCACGAAGAACGCCAGCACTGCATAGCCGGGATGCCATCTGCGGGCGGCGAAGCCCATGATCAGTCCGGTGGTGCCAGTGAACACGGCGTGGGCGAATGGCGACATGAGTCCGCGGAGGATAAAAATCCGTACGAAGTCGGTGCCGGGATCGGTCGACGAGGCAATCTCCCGCCCGAAATAGAGGATATTTTCCGTGAACGCGAATCCGGCGGCGATGGTGAAGGCAAAGACAACGCCGTCCACGGGACCGTCAAAGTATTTCCGGGCCGCGAGGATCAGTACCAGCAGTCCCAGCGACTTGGTGAACTCCTCGACGATTGGCGCCTGGACGGTGGCCATGAAGTAGGTGAAGGCTTCTTCGCTGCTGGTGGGTGCGGCCAGCGCGAACAAGGGCTGGATCAGCAGCGTGCCTGCGATGGACACGGCAGCGCCCCACGTGAAGGCGAACCAAAGGAGCCGCTTTGGTTCCGGCTCCCAGCGATCAATGAGGCGGACGGTGAGCAGCACCACGGTCAACGGAATGAGGGAGGCGACGAAGCCAATCACGAAGCCGGTGATTCCCGTGTTGACCAGAAGGAAGGGGAGAACCAGCAGCAGGCTGGCAAGTGCCAGGATCCCGCCACCGATGACCAGCGGAAGTGTGCCCATGGACCGTTTCGGCGCCGGCGGCATTGCCCAGGTTTGTTGGGGGAGTGATGCCGGATTGCCTGGAGCGTGCTGGTAGTTGGCGGGCTGCACCCGCCCCATCCAGGTGGGGTTGGCGCCGGGTTCCACATAGGGCCGCGGATAGGGTTGGCCGTGAGGGTTCATGGTCATGGGACTGAGCCTATTCCACGGCGGGGAATGTGAGCTTAAACTCGTCCCGCCCGGCGCCCTCGGGTGAAGCGGGAAACTGCCGTTGTGGTAGCTTGGAAAAGCAAATATTCCTTTTTTAATTCCGTCCCGTGAGGCGGGGAAAGGGGAGACGAGCGATGACTGAAGTCACTTCAGCGCACCTGCCGTCGCGGGTTGTCCTCAACCAGGCGGACATTGACCGTGCGCTCACTCGTATCGCCCACGAGATCCTTGAAGCCAACAAGGGCTCCCAGGATCTGGTTCTTTTGGGCATTCCCAGCCGCGGCTACCCTTTGGCCGTGCGGCTCGCCAACAAAATCGCAGCTGCCGACCCCACGGTCATCGCCGAAACGATTGTCGGCCAACTGGATGTCACCATGTTCCGTGACGATCTCTCGCACCAGCCCACCCGGCCCCCGCGCCACACCCGCCTGCCCTTGTCGGGGATTGACAACAAAGTTGTTGTCCTGATCGATGACGTCCTGTATTCGGGACGTACCATCCGGGCCGCACTGGATGCCTTGGTTGACCTTGGCCGCCCGAGGATTGTCCGTTTGGCCGTTTTGGTGGACCGGGGCCACCGGGAGCTGCCGATCCGCGCAGACCACGTTGGCAAGAACCTGCCGACTTCAAGTTCCGAAAAGGTCCGGGTCCACCTGGAGGAAATCGACACCGTGGATGGCGTGCCCGTCAACGAAGTAGTGATCGAGGCCGGCCAGTGAAGCACCTTCTTTCCACCGAGAACCTCAGCGCCTTCGATGCCATCCGGGTCCTGGATACGGCGGAGGAAATGTCGGCAGTGGGCGAGCGTGAAGTGAAGAAGCTTCCTGCCTTGCGCGGCAGGACAGTGGTCAACCTTTTCTTCGAGGACTCCACCCGTACGCGCATCTCCTTCGAAGCCGCAGCCAAACGCCTGTCCGCTGACGTCATCAACTTCGCAGCCAAGGGTTCATCGGTGTCCAAGGGCGAGTCGCTCAAGGACACCGCGCAGACGTTGGCTGCCATGGGCGCTGACGCGGTGGTCATCCGCCACTGGGCCTCCGGGGCACCCCATCGCCTCGCAGCGACGGACTGGATCGACGCTGCCGTGATCAACGCCGGTGACGGCACCCACGAACACCCCACGCAGGCACTCCTGGACGCGTTCACCATGCGCCGGCACTGGGCCCAGCTCAAGGGAACGGCCTCCACAGGAGCCGATCTTAAGGGCATGCGCGTGGCAATCGCCGGTGACGTCCTGCACTCCCGGGTGGCCCGTTCCAACGTCTGGTTGCTGAAGACCCTTGGGGCTGACGTCACCTTGGTGGCGCCACCCACCCTGCTGCCCATCGGCGTCGAGCACTGGCCCTGCAAGGTCAGCTACAACCTGGACGAGACCTTGGAAGCCGGCATCGACGCCATGATGATGCTGCGTGTCCAGGGCGAGCGGATGAACGCGTCGTTCTTCCCATCAACCCGCGAGTACTCGCGCCGCTGGGGTTTCGACGACGCGCGTCTGCGTGCCCTGGATGACCTTGGCATGAAGGACACCATCATCATGCACCCCGGCCCCA
This sequence comes from Paenarthrobacter sp. AR 02, assembly GCF_021538675.1. Classification (GTDB taxonomy): domain Bacteria; phylum Actinomycetota; class Actinomycetes; order Actinomycetales; family Micrococcaceae; genus Arthrobacter. The sequence continues at coordinate 63,653 of NZ_JAJUKH010000007.1, read as the reverse complement.
TGAACCGCGGCCTGGAGATTTCCTCGGCCGCCGCGGATTCGCCGCGTTCCACTGTGCTTGCGCAGGTACGCAACGGTGTCTCGGTCCGCATGGCCGCCCTTTACCTGCTGCTCTCCGGGGATTCCCGCGAAGCTGCCCCGAACGCAATCCAGTCCAGCAAGGAGACCAACTGATGGCAGAGAACACCTACCTGATTCGTGGGGCAGCCATCCTCGGCGGTGAACCTGAGGACCTGTTGATCCGCGACGGCATCATCGAAGCACGCGGGAAGGACCTCGCGGACGGCGACGCCACGGTCGTTGACGGCAAGGGCCTGATCGCGCTGCCGGGCATGGTCGATGTCCACACCCACCTCCGCGAACCGGGCCGCGAGGACGCTGAAACCGTGGAGACCGGAACCCGGGCCGCTGCGCTGGGTGGCTTTACCGCCGTGCATGCAATGGCCAACAGCAACCCGGTGGCGGACACGGCCGGCGTCGTCGAGCAGGTCCACAGCCTGGGCCGTGCGTCCGGTTGGGTTGACGTCCGTCCGGTCGGCGCGGTCACCGTGGGACTGGCCGGCGAGCAGCTCGCCGAGCTCGGTGCCATGGCGGACTCACGCGCCCAGGTCCGGATGTTCTCCGATGACGGCATCTGCGTCCACGATCCCGTCATCATGCGCCGCGCACTGGAGTACGTCAAAGCGTTCGACGGCGTCGTGGCCCAGCACGCGCAGGAACCCCGCCTTACCGCCGGGGCACAGATGAACGAAGGCGCTGTCTCGGCGGTGCTGGGGCTGACAGGGTGGCCGGCCGTGGCCGAGGAGAGCATCATTGCCCGCGACGTCCTGCTCGCCCAGCATGTGGGTTCCCGCCTGCACGTCTGCCACGTCTCCACCGCCGGTTCCGTGGAGATAATACGCTGGGCAAAGGCCCGCGGCATCAACGTCACCGCTGAAGTCACCCCGCACCACCTGCTCCTGACCGACGAACTGGTCCGCAGCTACGATCCCGTGTACAAGGTCAATCCGCCGCTCCGCACGGACGCTGATGTGCAGGCGCTGCGCGAGGGCCTCGCCGATGGCACCATCGACGTCGTGGGCACCGACCACGCTCCGCACCCCAGTGAGCACAAAGAGTGTGAATGGGCACAGGCAGCCATGGGCATGACCGGCCTGGAGACCGCGCTCTCGGTGGTGCAGGAAACCATGATCGAAACCGGCCTCATGTCGTGGGCAGACTTCGCCAGGGTTACCTCGTTCACTCCGGCCGTGATCGGACGCGTTGCCGACCAAGGGCGCCCATTGGACGTCGGGGAGCCCGCCAACGTCATCTTGGTGGACCCGGCTGCGCGTTGGACCGTCGACCCCCATAAAATGGCAACCATGGGCCGCAATTCACCGTTCAAGGGCAAAGAGCTGCCCGGTTCAGTGGTGGCGACATTCTTCAAGGGCCACCCCACTGTCCTCGACGGCAAACTCAACACCCCGTACCGCTACCCTGCAGTCAGCGGTAACTGATGGACAACCAGACATTGACCGTGCTCATCACGGTTCCGTTGATCGCCGTCGTGCTGGCGATGCTCTGGCTGGGTTGGCGGAACCGACTGAGGCGACAAGCCGACGTCGAACGCCTCCCCGAGGTTCCGGAGCAGCTGACCCCTGCCACCGTCGTCGCAGATGGCCAATACGTGGCCACCACGACCGCGGGCGACTGGCTGGACCGAATCGCCGTTCAGGGCCTGGGCATCCGGACCAATGCGGAACTGAGCATTCACGCCGAAGGCGTGCTGTTTGACCGATCCGGCGCCGCCCCGGTCTTTATCCCGCGCTCGGCTGTGCAGGACAGCCACACAGCAGACGGCATGACCGGGAAGTTCGTCGAAAAGGACGGACTCGTGGTCATCAGCTGGAAACTGGGCACCCGCGAACTGGACACCGGTTTCCGGTCCAGGCACGCAGCCGACAAGCAGCTCCTCCTCGAAGCCCTCCAGGAATTGATCTCCGCAGCCCCTCAGGCAGATGCCGATAGTGGAAAGTAATAAAGTGACGGATAGTAAAGCAGCCACCACCCCCACCTCCTCAGCAGCAGTGCTGGTGCTCGAAGACGGCCGCATGTTCCGCGGCCGCAGCTACGGCGCCCAGGGGACCGCGCTCGGTGAAGCGGTATTCGCCACCGGCATGACCGGTTACCAGGAAACCATTACCGACCCTTCTTACGCGCGTCAGCTGGTCGTCCAGACCGCCCCGCACATCGGCAACACGGGCGTCAACAGTGAAGATGCCGAGTCCCGCCGCATCTGGGTGGCCGGGTACATTGTGCGCGACGCCGCACGCCGACCCTCCAACTGGCGCTCCGAGCGTTCGCTGGATGACGAACTGACGGAGCAGGGTGTTGTCGGCATCCAGGGCGTGGACACCCGCGCCATCACCCGCCACCTCCGCGAGCACAAGACCATGCGCGCAGGCATCTTCTCCGGCGAAGCCGCCCAGGCCTCGGACAAGGAGCTGCTGGACGCAGTCCTGGCGAGTGCTCCGATGGAAGGCGCGGCCCTGGCCGAGGAAGTCTCCATCGATGAGGCCTACGTTGTTGAGCCCAAGGACCACGGTTGGGAAGGCGAACCGCGGTTCTCCATCGCCGCTGTGGACCTGGGCATCAAGGCCATGACCCCGGTCCGCTTTGCCGAGCGTGGCGTGCGCGTCCACGTCCTCCCGGCAACGTCTACCGTGGAGGACGTCAACGCGGTCAAGCCCGACGGTTTCTTCATGTCCAACGGCCCGGGCGACCCCGCGACGGCCGATCACCAGGTGAAGCTCCTGCGTTCGGTGCTGGACGAGAAGCTGCCGTACTTCGGTATCTGCTTCGGCAACCAGATCCTCGGCCGCGCCCTCGGATTCGGTACGTACAAGCTCCGTTACGGCCACCGCGGCATCAACCAGCCCGTCATGGACCGCCGCACGGGCAAGGTGGAGATCACCTCCCAGAACCACGGCTTTGCCGTCGACGCGCCGCTGAACGGCGCCACGGTGGCACCGGAAGAGCGCTACGGCCGCGTTGAAGTCAGCCACGTTTCCCTGAACGACGACGTCGTTGAAGGGCTCGCCTGCCTGGACATCCCCGCGTTCTCGGTCCAGTACCACCCCGAAGCCGCCGCTGGCCCGCACGATGCCGCCTACCTCTTTGACCGCTTCATCGACCTCATGGCCGACACCAAGTCCCAGGCCACAGGCGAAAACTCCAACGACTCCAACGACTCCAAGACTGAGGACAAGAAGTAATGCCCAAGCGTACAGATCTCAAGAGCGTCCTCGTCATTGGTTCGGGCCCGATCGTCATTGGCCAGGCTGCCGAGTTCGACTACTCCGGCACCCAGGCACTTCGTGTCCTCAAGGAGGAAGGCCTGCGCGTCATCCTCGTGAACTCCAACCCCGCCACCATCATGACGGACCCCGAGTTCGCGGATGCCACCTACGTTGAGCCCATCACCCCCGAGGTGGTGGAGAAGATCATCGCCAAGGAGCGCCCGGACGCCATCCTGCCCACCCTGGGCGGCCAGACGGCACTGAACACCGCCATCGCACTGGACAAGAACGGTGTGCTGGAGAAGTACAACGTGGAACTCATTGGTGCAAACATTGCCGCCATCGAGCTCGGCGAAGACCGCGAGAAGTTCAAGGGCGTGGTGGAACGTTGTGGCGCAGAGTCCGCACGCAGCCACATCATCCACACCATGGACGAAGCATTTGCGGCAGCGGAAGACCTCGGGTACCCGATGGTGGTCCGTCCTTCCTTCACCATGGGTGGCCTGGGCTCCGGCTTGGCGTACAACGAGGACGACCTCCGCCGCATCGTCGGCCAGGGCCTCCAGTACAGCCCCACCACCGAGGTCCTGCTCGAAGAGAGCATCCTTGGCTGGAAGGAATACGAGCTGGAGATGATGCGCGACAAGAACGACAACGTCGTTGTTGTGTGCTCCATCGAGAACTTCGATCCCGTAGGCGTCCACACCGGCGACTCCATCACGGTAGCTCCGGCCCTGACCCTGACGGACCGCGAGTACCAGAAGCTGCGTGACGTCTCCATTGCCGTCATCCGCGAAGTCGGCGTGGACACCGGTGGCTGCAACATCCAGTTCGCTATCGACCCTGCCACGGGCCGCGTGGTGGTCATCGAGATGAACCCCCGCGTTTCCCGCTCCTCGGCCCTGGCATCGAAGGCAACAGGTTTCGCGATCGCAAAGATCGCCACCAAGCTCTCCCTGGGCTACACGCTTGACGAGATCCCCAACGACATCACCCAGAAGACGCCGGCATCGTTCGAGCCGACCCTGGACTACGTTGTGGTCAAGGTTCCCCGTTTCGCATTCGAGAAGTTCCCGGCAGCGGACAACACCCTCACCACCACCATGAAGTCCGTCGGCGAGGCCATGGCCATGGGCCGCAACTTCACCGAGGCCCTGCAGAAGGCCCTGCGTTCCCTGGAGCAGAAGGGCTCGCAGCTGGACTTCAGCTCCGTCCCCGAATACGAAGTTGCCGAGCTCCTTGAGAAGGCCAAGCGTCCCACCACCGACCGGCTGCACCAGGTGCAGCGGGCCCTCCTGGGCGGGGCAAGCCTGGAAGAGGTCTTCGAGGCCACCAAGATCGACCCCTGGTTCCTGGACCAGCTGCAGTTGCTCAACGAGACTGCGCAGCAGATCCGCAAGGCCGGCGTGCTCAACGAGGAAATGCTGCGCAATGCCAAGCGCCACGGTTTCTCCGACGAGCAGATCGGTGCTTTGACGCACAACAATGAGGCAGTGGTCCGTGGTGTCCGCCAGGCACTGGGCATCCGTCCGGTCTACAAGACGGTGGACACCTGTGCCGCAGAGTTCGCCGCGTACACTCCGTACCACTACTCGTCCTATGACGAAGAAGATGAGGTGGGCCTGCACGCCAAGCCCTCGGTCATCATCCTCGGCTCCGGCCCCAACCGCATTGGCCAGGGCATCGAGTTCGACTACTCCTGCGTGCACGCCTCCATGGCCCTGCGTAAGGCCGGGTACGAGACCGTCATGGTCAACTGCAACCCCGAGACAGTCTCAACCGACTACGACGTCTCCACGCGCCTGTACTTCGAACCGCTGACCCTTGAGGACGTCCTCGAGGTCATCGCGGCAGAAGAACGCACCGGCGGTGTCATGGGTGTCTTCGTCCAGCTCGGCGGCCAAACCCCGCTCAAGCTGGCGCAGCAGCTCGCCGATGCCGGCGTGCCGATCCTGGGTACCTCGCCTGAGGCCATCGACCTCGCCGAGCACCGTGGCGCCTTCGCCCGCGTGCTGGACGAAGCCGGCTTGACCTCCCCGAAGAACGGCACCGCCGTCTCCTTCGAGGACGCCAAGAAGATCGCAGATGAGATCGGCTACCCGGTCCTGGTGCGCCCGTCCTACGTCCTGGGTGGCCGTGGCATGGAGATCGTCTACGACGAAGCCAACCTCTCCCGCTACATCGCCAACGCCACCGAGATCACCCCGGACCACCCGGTGCTGATCGACCGCTTCCTTGAGGACGCCGTCGAAATCGACGTCGACGCGCTCTTCGACGGCACCGACATGTACCTCGGCGGCATCATGGAGCACATCGAAGAGGCCGGCATCCACTCGGGTGACTCTGCCTGCGTGCTTCCTCCGATCACCCTTGGCAACAACGTGATCGAACGCGTGCGCACCGCAACGCGTGCCATCGCCGAGGGCGTGGGTGTCCGCGGCCTGATCAACATCCAGTTCGCGCTGGCTTCCGATGTCCTGTACGTCCTTGAAGCCAACCCGCGGGCCTCCCGCACGGTCCCGTTCGTCTCCAAGGCCACGGGTGTGCAGATGGCCAAGGCCGCGGCGCTCATCGGCACGGGTGTCACCATCAACCAGCTCCGCACTGCCTACAAGATGCTGCCGGAGACGGGGGACGGCTCCACGCTGCCCCTGGACGCTCCGGTTGCCGTCAAGGAAGCCGTCCTGCCGTTCAGCCGCTTCCGCACCCCGGAGGGCAAGGTTGTGGACTCCCTGCTCGGCCCTGAGATGCGCTCCACCGGCGAGGTCATGGGTATCGATAAGCACTTCGACACCGCCTTCGCCAAGAGCCAGGCTGCCGCCAACAATGCACTGCCCACCGAAGGCAAGATCTTCGTTTCGGTCGCCAACCGTGACAAGCGTTCGGTGATCATGGGCGTCAAGCGCCTCTCGGACCTCGGTTTCGAGATCGTCTCCACCGGTGGCACGGCAGATGTCCTGCGCCGCAACGGCATCCAGGCCACTCCGGTGCGCAAGGTCGCCGAGGGCAGCAGCGCCGAAGGCGAAGGAACCATCGCCGACCTCGTCGTTGCCGGCGAGATCGACATGGTCTTCAACACGCCCTCAGGCGGCGAAGCCCGCAGCGACGGGTACGAACTCCGTGCCGCAGCGACGTCCATCGGCATTCCTTGCATCACCACCGTTGCCGAGTTCAACGCCGCTGTGCAGGCCATTGAAGCGCTGCGGACGTACGAATGGTCCGTGACCAGCCTGCAGGAGCACGCAGGCAACCTGGCAGCGGCAGTGGAAGCAGCCAATGCCTGAGTCTGCTTCGCCACACGTGGAACAGCAGCCGGTCCGGGAGTCGTTCGGCTCCCGGCTGGCTGCCGCCATGACGGCCCGCGGTCCGCTGTGCGTCGGGATCGACCCGCACCCGCAGCTCCTTGCTGAGTGGGGACTGAACGACGACGCCGCCGGGCTGGAACGCTTTTCGCTGACGGTGGTGGAGGCCGTGGGTTCCCTCGCTGCCGCGGTGAAGCCGCAAGTGGCACTGTACGAGCGGCACGGCTCTGCCGGCATGGCAGTGCTGGAGCGCACCCTGGCCGCATCCTCGGATGCGGGTGTCCTGAGCATCGCTGACGCCAAGCGTGGTGATATTGGCTCCACGATGGCTGCCTACGCCGATGCCTGGCTGCGGGACGGGTCATCGCTGGCCGCGGACTCTGTGACCTTGAGCCCATACCTGGGCTTTGAGTCGCTGCGTCCGGCGCTGGATCTCGCCGCCCAATACGGCAGGGGAGTGTTTGTGCTCGCGTTAACATCCAACCCTGAGGGCAAGTCCGTCCAGCATGTTGGCGGCGCTGATTCCGTTGCCCGGCGCATTGTGGCCGAGGCCGCCGCGGAGAACGCGCGCTATGACGGGGTACTGGGTTCGGTTGGCCTGGTGGTGGGTGCCACCATTGGTTCGGCGTTGGAGGACCTCGACATCGACCTCGGTCCGGTCCGTGGTGCCATCCTGGCCCCGGGACTCGGTGCCCAGGGCGCTACCCCCGCCGATCTCCGTGCCACTTTTGGGGCCGCGTATCCGACTGTCCTCGCGACATCAAGCCGGGGAATCCTGGCCGCTGGACCCTCGGTTACGGCCTTGCGGGCTGCTACCGAGCAGACCAGGGATGGGCTCCGTTCCGAGTAAGTTGCCTGGCTGCATTGCGCAACCGGGCCCCTGCCGGTAGGTTCAGGATCAGTCCGCGTGATCTGGATCACAATCTCGATCTGACAGGGGTTTGGCAGTGGGCCTTAAAGAGCTGACACCGCAGGAACGTTCCGATGCCCTTGAAAAGGCTGCCAAGGCACGTGCCGTGCGTGCGGCAGCCAAGGAAAGGCTCAAGCGCGGTGAGCTGAGCATTGCCGAGCTGATCTCGTCGGGCACCACCGATGAGGCGATAGCCCGCATGCGGGTCGTGGAATTGCTGGAGGCCCTGCCGGGTATTGGACCCGTCAGGGCCGCCGGGATCATGGCGGAGATTGGAATCGCCGGATCCCGGCGGATCAGGGGGCTGGGAATTCACCAGGCCCGGGCGCTGGTAGATTTTATGGATACCCAGCAAAGCGTTTGACGCATCTCCCCGAAGGAATCCGTGAGCAAGAATCCTGGACTGACTGTCCTTGCAGGCCCCACTGCCGTTGGCAAGGGAACCGTTTCAACCTACATCAGGGACAACTATCCGGAGGTCTGGCTCTCAGTCTCGGCAACTACCCGGGCCGCCCGTCCGGGAGAGCAGGACGGCGTCCACTACTTCTTCAAGACCGCTGAAGAATTTGATGACCTGGTTGCAGCGGGTGAACTTCTCGAATGGGCTGTTGTCCACGGGTGCAACCGGTACGGAACCCTCCGCAGCACGGTGAATGCAGCGATTGCCGAAGGGAAGTCGGTGTTGCTCGAGATCGACCTGCAGGGTGCCCGGCAGGTGAAAGAGGCAGTCCCTGACGCCAATTTCGTGTTCCTGGCCCCGCCGAGCTGGGATGAAATGGTGCGTCGGCTGGTGGGCCGGGGCACCGAAACCCCCGAGGAACAGCAGCGCAGGCTGGAAACCGCTAAACTGGAACTTGCTGCTGAACCGGAGTTTGACCACACCGTCATCAATGACGACGTTCGCCGGGCAGCGGACGAGCTTGTTTCACTCATGGGGCTTACCCCGCACGGGCGCTAAAGCGCCTGCATTTGTTGGCCCGCTAGAATTTGGAGAATTCGTGTCCACGAACCTTGAAGGCATCATCAACCCGCCGATCGATTCGCTGCTTGAGGCTGCCGATTCCAAGTACGGCCTGGTGATCTTCGGCGCCAAGCGTGCCCGCCAGATCAACGCGTACTACGCCCAGCTGCACGAGGGTCTCTTCGAGTACGTTGGCCCGCTGGTCGACACCAAGCTGAACGAAAAGTCGCTGTCGATCGCCCTGCGCGAGATCAACGAAGGCCTCCTGGTCTCCACGCCGATCGAGCCCGCAGAATAAAACAGGCTGCCTGTTGACGGAGGTCACGTGCGCATAGTCCTCGGAGTCGGGGGAGGGATCGCAGCCTACAAGGTTGCATCGCTCCTCCGGCTTTTTACTGAAGCCGGTCACAAGGTGACAGTCATTCCCACCGAAGCGGCGACCCGCTTTGTTGGTGTGGCTACATGGGAGGCCCTCTCGGGCAATCCGGTGAGCAACAGCGTCTTTGACGACGTGGAGAAGGTCAACCATGTCCGGCTGGGGCATGAGGCGGACCTGATTGTCGTTGCTCCGGCCACGGCCGACCTCCTGGCGAAGGCAGCCACCGGACAGGCGGGCGACCTCCTTACCAACACGCTCCTCATGGCCCACGGGCCTGTCCTCTTTGCTCCGGCCATGCACACGGAAATGTGGCAACACGCCGCAACCCAGGCCAACGTGGAGACGCTGCGCAGCCGCGGCGTCACAGTCCTTGAGCCTGCCTCCGGGCGCCTCACCGGTGCAGACTCGGGTCCGGGCCGCCTGCCGGAACCTGAAGCGATCTTCGCAGCTGCCATGGCGCTGGCCGGCGCGGAATCCCCTGTAGTTCAAGGCAGCCACCCCGGCGTCCTTGCCGGACGCGTCGTGACCATCTCCGCCGGCGGAACCAGGGAGGCCTTGGATCCGGTGCGCTTCCTGGGCAACCGCTCGTCAGGAAAGCAAGGCGCGGCCCTGGCCGCTGCCGCGCTGTCCGCCGGAGCCACTGTCCGTTTCCTTGCGGCCCATATGGACGTCGAGCCGCCGGCCGGCGTCGAGCTTGTCCGCGTTGAGTCTGCTTTGGAGTTGCGGGAAGCGGCGCTGAAAGCGGCGGCCGATTCCGACGTCGTGATTATGGCGGCGGCTGTGGCGGACTTCCGTCCGGCGGAAGTTTCAGACACCAAGATCAAGAAGGTCGACGGCGAGGACGCACCGTTGGTGCACCTGGTCCGGAACCCGGATATCCTGCACGAGCTCGTTGAACGGCGGAACGCCGAAGGTGGCAAACAGTTGATCGTGGGCTTCGCGGCCGAAACGGGCGATGCCCAAGGAGACGTCCTGGAGCACGCGACAGCCAAGCTCAAGCGCAAGGGCTGCGACCTCCTGGTAGTCAACCATGTTGGCATCGGTCGTGTGTTTGGCCAGGACGACAACTCCGTCGTCATCCTTTCAGGCCACGGGGCAGAACCGGAGTCCGCCGCAGGCTCCAAGGCCGACGTTGCGGCCGCCGTGATCGACCGGGTGGGCGCCGAGCTTGCACGGGTTTTTCCCGCTGTGTAACCGAACCCACACCCGAATTCTTAGCAAAGGGACACACGGAAGTTTCCGCTGTCCCGCAACCCAGTAAGGTGGACGAGTGACTTTACCGCTGCACCATGAACACCATGGCACCCCGTCCAAGCTCCGGCTCTTCACCTCAGAGTCGGTCACCGAAGGGCACCCGGACAAGATCTGCGACCAGATCAGCGACTCCATTCTTGACGCGTTGCTGGCCGCGGATCCTGAATCCCGCGTGGCCGTGGAGACCATGGCCACCACTGGCCTGGTCCACGTGGCCGGTGAGGTCACCACTGACGCTTACGTCGAGATCCCGCAGATTGTCCGCGAAACCATTCTCGGTATCGGATACGACTCCTCCGCCAACGGCTTCGATGGCGCCCGCTGCGGTGTTTCCGTCTCCATCGGCCAACAGTCCAACGACATCGCCGGTGGCGTCTTCAACTCCCTTGAGGCCCGCGAAGGCCGCCAGGAAGACGATTACGACCTCCAGGGCGCCGGCGACCAAGGCATCATGTTTGGCTACGCCAGCGATGAGACCGCCTCATACATGCCTACTCCCATCTGGCTGGCCCACCGCCTCTCGGAACGCCTTACCGAAGTCCGCAAGAACGGCGAGCTCGCGTACCTCCGCCCCGACGGCAAGACCCAGGTCACGGTAGGTTACGACGGCGACCGGCCCGTTTCTGTGGAAACAGTGGTCATCTCCAGCCAGCATGCCGAGGAAGCGAGCCTGGAGCAGCTCCGTGCGGATCTCGCCAGCTACGTGATCGACCCCGTGTTGTCCGCGTCCAACCTGGATATCGCGCACACTGCCAACATCCTGAACCCCGCCGGTGCCTTCGTGATCGGCGGCCCGGTAGGAGACGCCGGCCTTACCGGCCGCAAAATCATCGTTGATACGTACGGCGGATTCTCCCGGCACGGCGGTGGAGCGTTCTCCGGGAAGGATCCGTCGAAGGTGGACCGTTCGGCTGCGTACGCCATGCGGTGGGTCGCCAAGAACGTTGTCGCCGCCGGACTGGCCAAGCGTGCCGAGATCCAGATCGCCTACGCCATCGGCCAGGCCCGACCCGTTGGAACGTACGTGGAAACCTTTGGCACGGAAACCGTTGATCCGGCCCGTATCAGCGAGGCCATCACGGAACTCTTCGACCTGCGTCCCCGGGCCATCATTGACGCCCTTGACCTGAAGCGCCCCATTTACGCCAAGACGGCGGCGCACGGCCACTTCGGCCGCGACGACCCCGACTTCACGTGGGAGCGGCTGGACCGGGTTGATGACCTGAAGGAATACTTCAACGCCTGATCCTTTTGCTTTGCGCGGCCTGGGCACGGGTTACAACTTTGTCGGTGCCCCATGGTTTGCTGAAGCCGGAGAGATGCCCGCAGCGGGTCAATCCCGCTGCGGGCATTCTGCGTTGACGATATTCGTGGATGTCCAATGGTGAGGTGGAGGTGAAGTGCGTGGCAGGATTCGAAACCCAGCCCTCGTTGCTGCAGCCTTCACTGCTGCAGGGTTTTCCAGAGCGGGCACCTGTCAACGGGCCGCCCCTCGCCGCGGAGAACCCCGTGGCACGGGTAGTGCTTGAATCCTCGTTGCCACATTTGGACAGGCCATTCGACTACAGCGTGCCCGCGGAACTTGCTGACGTGGCTGTTCCCGGCGTTCGCGTCAAGGTCAAGTTCAATGGCCAGGAGCTGAACGGGTACATCGTAGAACGCCGCGCGGATTCGGAGGGCTCCCACTCCCTGGCGACCCTCCACAAAGTCGTCTCCCCGGTGGCCGTCCTGACTCCGGCCATCGCGGAGCTGGCCGGCAATGTCGCTTCCCGGTATGCAGGTACGCTCAGCGACGTCCTCCGGACTGCTGTCCCGCCCAGGGTCGCCAAAGTGGAGAAAGAATTGCTCGCCGGCGAGCTGGCAGCGGCAGGGACCCCTGAGCTGGCTTCCGGCCCGGCCGATGGCTGGAAGGGATACACCAACGGTGCAGCGTACGTGCAGCACTTGGCCAGTGGCGGTACACCCAAGGCTGTCCTGACCGCCTTGCAGGGATTCGGTCCCAACGGATGGCCGGCGCTTGTCGCTTCCGCGGTCGCGGCTGTCCGCTCCTCGGGCCGGGGCGCCGTGGTGGTCGTACCCGACTACCGGGACCTGGAACGGGTTGAAGCGGCGCTGGAGAATGTCTTGCCTCAGTCGGACGTCGCCCGGCTCACCGCGGACGACGGCCAGACGCCCCGCTACCGGAACTTCCTTCGGCTGCTGACTGGTTCGGCGGGAGTGGCAATAGGCACGCGTTCAGCCGCCTACGCCCCTGTGCAGAATCTGGGCCTTGTGGTGTGCTGGGACGACGGCGATGACCTGCACATCGAACAACGGACACCCTACGCACACACCCGGGAGGTCCTGCTGCTGCGTGCCGAACAGGAGGCTGCCGCCTGCCTCCTGGCATCGCACAGCCGCAGTACTGAACTCCAACGCCTCGTCGAGATGCAGTGGGCGGTACCCATTGAGGCACCACGATCCGTGGTCCGTTCGACGGTTCCCCGGGTGCTCAACACGGCGGACAGTTTTGAGCAGGAACGGGATCCCTTGGCACGCATTGCCCGCCTGCCCGGGGCCGCGTGGCGCGCGGCGAAGGAAGGCCTGGAACGGGGTCCGGTCCTGGTACAGGTTGCCAGGGCCGGCTATGCACCGTCGTTGGTGTGCGAGACGTGCCGTGAACTTGCCCGCTGCAACGCCTGCCAAGGGCCGTTGGCGGTATCCAGCGGATCGGCCATTCCTGCGTGCCGCTGGTGCTCGACGCCGGCACCTCAGTGGCGCTGTAGCCATTGCAGCGGAACCCGGCTCCGGCGTGGCGCTGTGGGTGTGATGCGGACTGCGGAGGAACTCGGGCGAGCCTTCCCGGGCAAGGCGGTGGTGACTTCCTCGGGTGAGCACATCAAAGCGACGGTGCCTGATGCTCCGGCCTTGGTAGTGGCAACTGTCGGGGCTGAGCCGGTCGCTGCCCACGGCTACGCTGCGGCCTTGCTGCTGGACGGAAACTCGTTGCTCCGGCGCGAGAACCTCCGGGCAGGCGAGGACACTGTCAGGCGCTGGTTCAACGCTGCTGCGCTCGTCAAGCCCGCAAGCCAGGGCGGACTCGTGGTGATCACGGCGGACGATACCGCCGCGACCGGTGCGTTGCTGCGTTGGGACGGCCCGGGATACGCCTCGCGCGAGCTGGCACTACGGAAGGAACTGCAGTTGCCCCCGGCGGTACGGGTCGCCTCCATCACCGGCGGGAGGGCCGACGTCGGACACTTCTCGCAAGCTTTCGAGGCGAATGCGGCGCTGCCGTCAGGCAGCAGGCTCCGCAGCGCCGGGCCGGCGCCCCTTCAGGCGCTTACAGGAATCGCGCAGTCACCAGCGGATGATGCCGATGTCAGGACGCTTTACTTCATTCCCTACGCGGACGCAGCCGCGGCCACCCGTGCCATGCGCGCCGTGAAGGCCGCCAGCGCCGCCAAGCGCACGTCCGGACCTGTGCAAGTCCGTCTGGACGGCGTGGACGTACTTTAACCGGCGCGTGCGCGTCAGCCTCTGCGTTTCCGCAGGGCCATTACTTCCTCGGCTGCTGCAAGGAGTTGCCGTGCCGACTCGTCCCAGTTGAATTCTGCCGCACGCTCCACTGACCGCACGGAGCGCTCCTGCCAGAGGGAATCCTCAGCCAAGGCCGTGACGGCGGCTGCGAATTCAGATGCAGAATCCGGGTTCACGTAGCTCACGGCATCGCCGCCTACTTCACGGAAAATCGGGATGTCGCTGGCGATCACGGGTGTTCCCAGCGCCATCGCCTCCACCAGCGGCAAGCCATAGCCCTCTGCACGGGAAAGGCTGATAAGCGCGGTGGCCCGGACAAGGAGTTCGTCGTATTGGGCGTCCGTGACGCCGTTGTGGAACTCTACCTTGGCTCCTTGCGGAACCATCGCTTCCAGTTCCGCTTTGCGTTCCGGAGTGATCCGGCTGAGCAGGTGGAGGGTGAAGTCCGGCAGCCCGGCCATGCCCCGGATCATCGTTTCCACGTTCTTGTACGGCATGAACGACCCCATGTACAGCAGCGTCTTGTCAGCGCCCGCAGCAGGATCGCGGGGTGTCTGGCCGGGCTGGGGGGCGTTGCCCACTATGCGCACCGGCCGTTGCGTCAGTGCGTACTTGGCCATGAGGGCGCGGGTCGTCTGGCTGATGGTGGCCACAACATCGGCACGGTTCAGGAGGAAACGCTGCGGCCAAAATGCCTTGTGGTAGAGCCGCCACAGCAAGCGGACGGGAGCCGGCAGGAAACCGGGGGGCGTGGGGTGCTCGTAGTAGATGAGGTCATGCAATGTCAGGACCAAGCCATACCGCCGCCCCAGGGTACCCATGGTTTGCATGGGGCAGACTACGACGTCTGCGCCCAGCGGGTTGACTTTGCGGGCAACAAACAGCTCCAGTGGGGAGAGGGGGCTGTTGATCAGCACGTAGGGAACATCCGGCAGCAGGGCGAGCTGGCGCTTGTCGCTGATCAGCATGGTCACATCCGCGATCTTGGATGTCGCTGCTATGAGGCTGGAACCGTAGCGGCTGATGCCATCGTGGTGGTCCGTTCGGGTAAAGCGGGCGTCGATGACGATTTTCACGCGGGATGTTCCTCCAGGAAGGTGCGGATGGCTGCTGCGGCCGGGGCCGGCGTCTCGTAATGGATGAGGTGCCCGACGCCGGGAATCACTTCCAGGGTTCCGTCGGGCAGTCGCTTCATCAGTTTGTGCTGGTTGGGAAGGGTGGCGATCTCATCTTTTTCGCCGGCGATGAGGAGAACCGGGAGGGCCAGCCGTTCGGCGACCTCTGCTACGTTGCCTGAGACCGAGGCCTTGAAGGATTCGAGCAGGCTGTTCCGGTCGGCGAAGGCACTGAAATAGGCATCATGCTGTGCGTGGATGAACCGGCGCAGGTTCTTGTCCTTGGTTTTGGCCATGGTGATGCTCATAATGCGTACGATCGCCCGGTTGCGGAGTACGGCCAGCCCCAGGGGGCGGGGGAGCCTTGCCGAGAGTTGGTAGTACAACACAGCCAGTTTGGTCATGATGCCTTTGGGGCCTTCGAGTGCCGGCGCGGCAATGGGGTTGACCAGAATCAGGGGATAGATGGATCCCGGGTGCGCTGCTGCGAAGTGGCTGGCCACGATGGAACCGAAGGAGTGCCCCAGCAGTACTGTCTTGGGGCCGAGGCCGATCGCTGCCATGAAGCTGGAGATGAACCGGCCGTAGCGTTCCACGCTGTGCTCGTCGCCAACGAAGGGTTCCGAGCTGCCGAAGGCCGGAAGGTCCGGCATGATGATGCGCATTTCGGGGAGCTGGTCGGCGACGCGAAGCAACCCGTGGTGGTCGCCCCGGAAACCGTGGATGACCAGGATGGTGCGGGTTGCAGCCGTGACGGACACGGGCTCATAGGTCCAATACGCGATATTGCTGCCGTCCACATCGACATCCGAGGCGTGTGTCCGCCCGGGCAAGGACGCGCTGAAGAACTTGTCGGGGGCCTGGGCACCGTCAGGCGATTGCGAGGTGTCCACTTTTTCCATACGGATAGTCCTAGTTCACGTTGTCCGGGTGCGAACCCGTCCGGTGGTGCCGCTCGAGTTCTGCCATGCGTTCAATGTCGGCGGTGTCCAGTTCAAAGTCGAAGACGGCAATGTTCTCCTTGATCCGGCCGGGAGAACTTGCCTTCGGGATGACCAGGTTTCCCAGCTGGAGGTGCCAGCGGAGAATGATCTGTGCCGGGGTCCGGTGATATTTTTCCGCCAGGGAAACAATGGCGGGGTCGGCCAGGACCTGCCCGCGACCCAGTGGGCTCCAGGCCTCCGTGGCGATCCCCAGCTGTTCATGCAGGGTCCTGAGCCTGGTCTGCTGCAGCCACGGGTGCAGCTCGATCTGGTTGACCGCCGGAACAACCTCTGCCTTGTCCATAAGTACTTCAAGGTGTCCGGGTTGGAAGTTGGATACGCCAATGGCCCTGACTTTGCCTTCGCGGTACAGGGTTTCCATCGCTTTGTAGGTCTCGGTAAACAACCCCCGGCCGGCACAGGGCCAATGGATCAGGTAGAGGTCCACGTAGTCCAGCCCCAGATTGGAGATGGAGGTGTCGAAAGCCCGGAGTGTCGAGTCGTAGCCTTGGTCATCGTTCCAGACCTTCGTTGTTACGAACAGGTCTTCGCGGGAGAGGCCATGTATGGCTTCCCCGGAACCGCCAGTGGCACTGCGGGCTGCAGCGGCATCGCCGATGGCTGCCCCGATTCCGCGGCCAACGCCTACCTCGTTGCCGTACATCGCGGCAGTGTCGAAGCGCCTGTACCCTTCCCCGAGTGCCGTGGCAACCAAGGTGTCAGCGTCATGGGGCGGGACCTTATAGAGTCCGAATCCCAGGCGTTCCATCTGTACGCCGTTGTTAAGTGCCAGCCGGCCCGATGTCAGCTTGGAGGAGGATCTCATAGCAACGACTCTACCCATCCGGAAGCAATTTCTTCAGGCATGGCCGTTGAAACTCACCAGGCGCCGGGCGGAGGCTTCGTCCAGGATCAGGTCGGTGGCCAGTCCTGCCGCCAGGGCACCCTGGAGCCCGTTGATCTTGGAGGCGCCTGACACGACACAAATCCGGCGCCTGACCTGACGCAGCTGCTCGTGGCCCGGCCCCGTGGAACGTTCGTTCAAGGTGATGCCGTCGGAGGAACCGTCGCTCCGGAAAAACACTGTAGCGACGTCACCCACAACGTCATCGGCAGCCAGCATGCTGAGGTCGTGTTCATCGAGGTATCCGCCGGCGTAGACGTGGCTGGGGTAATCGGAATCGACAGAGCCGACGCCGAAGATCGCAATGCTCATCCGTGCCTGCAAATCGAGGATGCGTTGAACGCTGCGTTCATTCCACATAGCTGTCTTGGTGGAGGCGTGATCAAAGAAGGCGGGCACCGGGAACTGCTCCACCCGTGCTCCGTAGGCGCTGCCGAAGCGACGCATGATGTCGCTGGCGTACGTGATGCCCGTGGTTTGCATGTTTCCGGCCCCATTAAGTTGGACCACGATGCTGTCGTGGGTCACCTTGCGGGTCAGGTGGCGGCTGACTGCACTGAGGGTCGCACCCCAGGCCACCCCGATGATGGCGTTCGAATCCACCAGGGGGCCAATGGTTCGCGCTGCCTGCATGGCTACACGGTCCAACGTCTCGGCTTCATTGAGGGTGTCCAGCACCGGCACGACGTGAACGTCCACTCCGTATTGGTTCCTGATCTGGCTTTCCAGCTCCGGGCCCGTGTCGAACGGGCTGCGGATCTGTACCTGCACGAGGCCCGTTTCCCGCGCAGAGGAGAGCAGCCGTGACACCGTGGATCGTGAGGTCCGCAGCTCGCGGGCAATCGCATCCATGGTCAGGTCCTGCAGGTAATACATTTGTGCAGCCCGGAGCGCATCCGAGTGACGTGATCGTGCCATCTCATTTCCTTACTGCACGTTTGTGCAAATAGCTTGACTCCATTTTCCACCTTCGCAAGATTAGTGGTGAACGGTGCAGCAGCGAGTGGCGCGGCGCACGAACCAAGCCCAAGGGAGCAGTTTTGGGACACAACAGGATTTCCGGTACCTCACAGCACGCACAGCAGCGCGACTCCGTCGTTGCACTGCAGGAGCGGCCCTCGGCGAAGGTACTCATCATCGGCGGTGGCATCAACGGCGTGGGTACGTTCCGTGACCTCGCCCTGCAGGGCGTCGATGTGGCACTTGTTGAACGTGGCGACTACTGCCAGGGTGCCAGCGGTGCCTCGTCCCACATGATCCACGGTGGCATCCGTTACCTCGAAAACGGCGAGTTCCGCCTTGTCCAGGAATCGGTAGTGGAGCGAAACCGGCTCCTGCGGATCGCGCCGCACTACGTCAAACCGTTGCAGACAACCATCCCGATCTTCAGCACCTTCTCCGGAATCCTGTCGGCCCCCATGCGCTTCCTGACCCACAAGCAGGGCAAGCCGAAGGAACGTGGTGCGTTCCTCATCAAGGTGGGCCTGAGCATGTACGACTTCTTCTCCCGCGACGGTGGAAGTGTTCCGCGGCACCAGTTCCGGGGCCGCACCAAGGCCCTCGCCGAACTTCCGAAGCTGCACTCCGGCATCAAGTACGCTGCAACGTACTTCGACGCATCCGTGCACAACCCCGAACGCCTGACCCTGGACGTCCTCCAGGATGGCGAAAAGGCAGGCCGTGGAGGCGGACTCCCCGGTGGAAGCGCCCGCGCCAGCAACTACGTCTCGCTCGTTTCCATGGGCACGGACGGGGTGCGGCTCCGCGACGAACTGACCGGCAAGGAGTTCGACTTCCAGGCCGACGTCATCGTCAACACCACAGGCGCATGGGTGGACCTCACCAACCAGGCCATGGGTGCCGTCAGCAAATTCATGGGCGGCACCAAGGGATCCCACATTGTCCTGGACCACCCCGAACTGCTCGCCGCCTGCAATGGCAGGGAGATCTTCTTTGAACACACCGATGGCCGCATCGTCCTGATCTACCCCATGGGAGACCGCGTGCTGGTCGGAACCACGGACGTGGATGCGGACATGTCAGAAGACGCCGTGTGCACCGAAGAGGAGATCGACTACTTCTTCGACCTCGTCGGCCACGTGTTCCCCACCATCAAGGTCGAACGCGAACAGATCGTGTACAGCTTCGCCGGCGTCCGTCCGCTGCCCCGCCACGACGCCACGCAGCCCGGCTTCGTCTCCCGCGACTACAGGATCGAACGCAGCGTCCGCACGGGCAGCGACGCTGTGACAACGCCAGGCGGTAAGGCCGCCGTCGTACTTAGCCTGGTCGGTGGAAAGTGGACCACATTCCGCGCCCTTGCAGAGCACATGACCAATGACGTCCTTCGCGAACTGGGCATGGAACGCAAAGTCTCGACGGCGAAACTCGCCATCGGTGGCGGTGCCGGCTTCCCCGCCACCGAGCAGGGTGAACAGGAATGGATCAAGAAGCACATGGGGCCGGGCCTGGACGCTGACCGCGTCGCTGTCCTGCTGACCCGTTACGGAACACGGGCCGACGCCGTCATCGATTACCTGAATGCCGGACACGACACACCGTTGCGGTCCACCCGCGAACTGAGTGTCCGCGAATTGGCCTTCATGGCAGAGCACGAGCAGATCGGGCACCTGGTGGACGTCCTGATCCGCCGGACATCCCTTGCGTTCCGCGGCCTGGTAACAGGGGAGCTGCTTAACGAGATCGCTGCCGCGCTTGCTGAGCCACTTGGTTGGGACGCCGCCGCCCGTGAAGCGGAAATCCGCCACGCCCAGGAAGTACTGCAACGGTTCCACAAGGTTGACGTGCACAGCTTGGTGGCCTGAAACCACCATCGGGGCGGTTCCGGAAACCGGAACCGCCCCACACAGCCCCCTCACCCGCGAGGAGGCTGACAACAGAAAAATGAGGAGTCAAAGATGTCTCTTGGAATTGTTTTCCTTTCCGAAGTATTCGGAACCATGATGCTGACCCTGCTGGGTTGCGGTGTCGTGGCAAACGTTGCGCTCAAAGGCACCAAGGGCAACAACGGTGGATTCTTAATGGTGACGTGGGGCTGGGGTATTGCGGTCTTCGCGGGCGTTTTCGTGGCCGCAAAGTCCGGTGCACACCTGAACCCGGCCGTCACCCTGGGCCTGCTGGTCAAAGGCAGCAAAGAGTACGCCCCGGATGTGGCAGTGACCTTCGGCTCGACCCTGACGTACTTCGGTGGCGAACTGCTGGGCGCCTTCCTGGGTGCCGTTGTCTGCTGGCTCGCTTACAAGCAGCACTTCGATGATGAGCCCCTGGCAGCGAACAAGCTGGGAACCTTCTCCACCGGCCCGGCCATCCGCTCCACCCCGTGGAACCTCATCACCGAAATCATTGGCACGTTCGTCCTGGTCTTCGTCATCCTGACCTTCGGCGGCACACCTTCCGGCCTCGGCCCGCTGGCCGTAGCGCTGCTTGTTGTTGGTATCGGTGTATCCCTGGGTGGTCCCACCGGCTACGCCATCAACCCTGCACGTGACCTTGGCCCCCGCATCGCACACGCCGTCCTGCCCATCAGGGGCAAGGGCTCGAGCGACTGGGCCTACTCCTGGATTCCCGTCGTCGGACCGCTGGTCGGTGGCGCACTTGCCGGACTCGTGGCCCTGTGGGTCCCGGACATCATGCCCGCCATTGCCGGCTAAAACGCTTTTGATCGACGCACACTACGCACACCCTCACAACGCCACTGAGTAACCAACAACAGACAAGGACGTCACCATGAACCAATACGTCATCGCCATTGACCAGGGCACCACCAGCTCCCGGGCCATCGTGTTCGACCACTCGGGCAACATCGTGTCCACCGGCCAGATGGAGCACGAGCAGATCTTCCCGCAGGCCGGCTGGGTGGAGCACAACGCCGTCGAGATCTGGAACAACACCCGCGAGGTCATCGGCTCCGCGCTGTCCAAGGCGAACCTGACACGGCACGATATCGCCGCCGTCGGCATTACCAACCAGCGCGAAACCGCAGTGGTCTGGGACAAGAACACCGGCGAGCCGGTCTACAACGCCATCGTCTGGCAGGACACGCGTACCCAGTCCATCGTCGACGAACTCGGCAAGGACGGGGGACCGGAGCGCTTCAAGCAGAAGGTCGGCCTGCCATTGGCCACCTACTTCTCCGGCACCAAGATCAAATGGATCCTGGACAACGTCGACGGTGCCCGTGAACGTGCCGAAGCGGGAGACCTCCTCTTCGGCAACACCGACGCGTGGGTTCTGTGGAACCTCACCGGAGGCGTCGACGGTGGTGTTCACGTCACCGACGTCACCAACGCTTCACGCACCATGTTCATGGACCTCGAAACACTGCAGTGGGACCAGGAAATCCTGGACATCTTCGGTGTGCCGGCATCCATGATGCCCACCATTAAGTCCTCCTCCGAGGTCTATGGGCACGTCCACACCTCGCAGCTGCTGCGCGAAACCCCGGTTGCGGGCATCCTCGGAGACCAGCAGGCGGCAACCTTCGGCCAGGCGGCCTTCCAAGCCGGCGAAGCGAAAAACACCTACGGCACCGGTTGCTTCCTGATCTTCAACACCGGCGAGGAAATCGTCCACTCCAAGAACGGCCTGCTCACCACCCTCGGCTACAAGCTGGGCGACAACAAGCCGCACTACGCACTGGAAGGCTCCATCGCCGTCACGGGTTCCTTGATCCAGTGGCTCCGCGACAACCTGGGCATGATCAGTTCAGCCCCGGAGGTCGAGGAACTCGCCGCTGCAGTGGAAGACAACGGTGGCGTATACATCGTCCCCGCGTTCTCCGGCCTTTTTGCACCCTACTGGCGGGCAGACGCCCGCGGTGCGATCGTAGGCCTGACGCGTTTCGCCAACAAGGGCCACATCGCCCGCGCAGCCCTGGAAGCCACAGCCTTCCAGACTCGCGAAGTCCTCGACGCCGTCAACGCCGACTCGGGCGTCCCGCTCACGGAGTTGAAGGTCGACGGCGGCATGGTCGCCAACGATGCCCTCATGCAGTTCCAGGCAGACATCCTCGGCGTCCCGGTAGTCCGTCCGAAGGTCGTGGAAACCACGGCCCTCGGTTCCGCGTACGCGGCAGGCCTCGCTGTCGGTTTCTGGAACGACCTCGGCGAGCTCAGTGCAAACTGGGGCGAAGACAAGCGGTGGGAGCCGCAGCTGCCCGCCGAAGAGCAGGAGCGCCAGTTGCGGCTCTGGAAGAAGGCAGTGACCAAGTCCATGGATTGGGTCGACGAGGACGTTAAGTAGCCTTCTCCTGACAGAGGTTCCGGGGACTCCCGCCCGCCCGCTTCGCGGTGCCCACCACACCATGGCGGGGAGTCCCCGGAACCTCTTTTGGCGTCCGGCCCCCTTACACCCAGCCCATGGGTTTGGTGGGGTAAGGTATTGGTATGCGTGAGATCCTTCTGCTTAGCTAGCCGCCCGGCTTTACCAGCCGTGCGGCCGCCCCTCCATTGTTGAGGGGCTTTTGTGTGTCCGGGGCTATCCGGGACCGCAGCAGGAGGCAAAACCGCCATCGAGAACAGAAGAGGGCAGCAGTGAGCGTTCAGCCGGAGACAGAGACCGGAACAGCACAGACAGCCGCAGCCGAGGTGCCTGAAGAAGGCGTCTACAGCTTCGCTGCGATGGAAGCCAAATGGCCGCAGGTCTGGGAAGACCTCAAGGTCTTCACGCCTGTCGACGACGGCTCGCGGGAACGCCGCTACGTGCTGGATATGTTCCCCTACCCGTCCGGCGACCTACACATGGGCCACGCCGAAGCATTCGCCATGGGCGACGTCGTAGCACGTTACCTGCGCCAGAAGGGCTTCGACGTCCTGCACCCCATCGGGTGGGATTCCTTCGGCCTGCCCGCCGAAAACGCTGCCATCAAGCGCAACGCGCACCCCAGCGAGTGGACCTACGCGAACATCGACACGCAGGCTGCGTCCTTCAAGCGTTATGCCATCTCGGCCGACTGGTCGCGCCGCCTCCACACCTCCGATCCCGAGTACTACCGCTGGACGCAGTGGCTGTTCAAGCGGTTCTATGAGCGTGGCCTGGCCTACCGCAAGGACTCGCCCGTCAACTGGTGCCCGAAGGACCTCACCGTCCTGGCCAACGAACAGGTCGTCAACGGTGCCTGCGAACGCTGCGGCACGCCGGTCACCAAGAAGTCCCTGAACCAGTGGTACTTCAAGATCACCGATTACGCAGACCGCCTGCTGCAGGACATGGACCAATTGCAGGGACATTGGCCCGAGCGTGTCCTGGCCATGCAGCGCAACTGGATCGGCCGTTCAGAAGGCGCACACGTCCGGTTCGTCATCGAGGCCACTGAAGACCGCGCCGAACGTGAAGTCACCGTTTTCACCACTCGTCCGGACACCCTCTACGGTGCGACGTTCTTCGTCGTTGCCGCTGACGCGCACCTGGCACTGGACCTGGTGACGCCGGAACAGCACGACGAACTCATGGCCTACCGCGAGAAGGTCAAGGCGCTGTCTGAAATCGAGCGCCAGTCCACGGAACGGGAGAAGACCGGCGTCTTCACCGGCCGTTACGCCATCAACCCACTCAACGGCGAGAAGCTGCCCGTATGGGCTGCCGACTACGTCCTGGCGGACTACGGCACCGGCGCCATCATGGCCGTCCCTGCGCACGACCAGCGCGACCTCGATTTCGCGAAGGCCTTCGGCCTGCCTGTCAGGGCCGTGCTCGACACCGGTGACGAGGACCCCTCGGAGACCGGAGTTGCAACTGCCGGCGAGGGCACCCTGAAGAACTCCGGCGAGCTCGATGGCCTGTCAAAGTCTGAAGCCATCCCGGCAGCGATCAGCATCCTCGAGAAGCTGGGAACCGGCGAGAAGTTCGTGAACTTCCGCCTGCGTGACTGGCTGCTGAGCCGCCAACGCTTCTGGGGCACGCCCATCCCCATCATCCACTGCGGGGAATGCGGCGAAGTTCCCGTTCCAGATGATCAGCTGCCGGTAAGGCTGCCCGACAACCTGCGCGGTGAGGCACTGTCGCCGAAGGGCACGTCGCCGCTGGCCGCCGCCGTCGAGTGGGTCAACGTCGATTGCCCCAACTGCGGCCGTGCCGCGCAGCGTGACACCGACACCATGGATACCTTCGTCGACTCGTCCTGGTACTTCCTCCGGTTCGTCTCGCCTGACTACACCGAGGGACCGTTCGATCCCGACAAGATCAACGATTGGATGCCGGTTGGCCAGTACGTAGGCGGCGTCGAACACGCCATCCTGCACCTGCTCTACGCGCGTTTCTTCACCAAGGTCATCAAAGACATTGGGCTGATCGAAGCCAACGAGCCATTCTCCGCGCTGCTCAACCAGGGCCAGGTGCTCAACGGCGGCAAGGCCATGAGCAAGTCGCTCGGCAACGGCGTGGACCTGGGCGAACAGCTGGATAAGTTCGGCGTCGACGCCGTCCGCCTCACCATGGTCTTCGCCTCCCCACCGGAAGACGACGTCGACTGGGCGGACGTGTCGCCGTCGGGCTCTGCCAAGTTCCTGGCGCGTGCCTGGCGGCTCGGCCAGGATGTCAGCAGCGAGCCCGGCGTTGACCCGGCCGGCGGTGACCGCGCCCTGCGTACGGTGACGCACAAAACCATCGCCGATGCCGCCGAACTGTTGGACAACAACAAGTTCAACGTGGTCGTGGCCCGCCTCATGGAGCTGGTCAACGCAACCCGCAAGACCATTGACTCCGGTGCCGGCGCTGCCGATCCGGCTGTACGCGAAGCAGTGGAGGCCGTTGCGGTCATCCTGAGCCTCTTCGCTCCGTACACAGCCGAGGACCTCTGGAACACGCTGGGCCACCCGGCATCAGTTGCCAATGCAGGCTGGCCCAAGCATGACGACGCTCTGCTGGTTCAGGACACCGTGACTGCTGTGGTCCAGGTACAAGGCAAGGTTCGCGACCGCTTGGACGTTTCTCCGGACATCACCGAGGACGCCCTTCGGGAGCTCGCGCTGGCTTCCGAAAACGTCCAGCGCGCCTTGGACGGCCGCGGCATCCGCACCGTGATCGTGCGGGCCCCTAAACTGGTGAACATCGTTCCTGCCTAGCAGGGATTGTGTGGCCGCCGGCATCGTGCCGGCGGCCGGCCATCATCTTTGGAGGTTGCGTGCCTGAGCGAGAACCACCCGCATGGATGTGGCTCAAGGAAAGAGTGGCACGCCTTCGGCAACCCACAGCTCCGGTTCCTGCTCCCGGCGAGCCGCTGACCGCCGTCGTAAAGACTGCTGTCGTCACGGATTCAGCGGCGGCCCTGCCACCGGAATGGGTATCCGCCTTCACCGCCGACGGGCGCCTTGCCGTCGTTCCCATGCCCGTTATGGTGGGGAACGAGATCTACGGCGAAGGCGAAGACGACATTACCCAAACGTTATCGCTGGCTTTGGCGTCAGGGGCATCGGTCAAAACCTCAAGGCCATCGCCCGGACAATTTGAACAGGCCTACCTCCTTGCCCAGCGCCGGGGTTTCGAGGCCGTGGTGTCCATCCACATCTCCTCAGAGTTGTCCGGAACTGCCGATGCAGCCCGGCTGGCTGCGGCCCGGGTCAGCATTCCGGTGGAAGTGGTGGACTCGCGCACGGTTGGCATGGCACAAGGCATGGGTGTCCAGAGCGCCGTGGTGGCTGCGGCCGACGGTCGCGAGGCAGCTGAAGTGCGCCATTTCGCGGAGCGGCGCATGGAGCGGACCAAGGTTTACTTCTATGTCCCCAGCTTGGAGCAGCTGCGGCGTGGCGGACGCATTGGGGCGGCAGCGTCGCTGCTTGGAACCGTGCTGGCCATCAAGCCGATTCTGGCGGTCGACGGCGGCAAGATCGTTCCGCTCGAAAAGGTGCGTTCCGCTGTCCGCGCCATAGGCCGCCTCGAGGAAATCGTAGCCGCCGATGTTGCCTCCCGGCCGGCGGGCCAGCAGCGCCTGGCCGTGCACCACTTCGGCAATCAAATAGAGGCCGAAGCCTTGGCCGCACGGTTGAACCAGAAATGCCCGGAGTGCCCGGCACCGCAAATCAGTGCGCTGCCGGCTGTCCTGGCTGCCCACGCCGGCCTGGGCGTGCTGGCTGTCATCGTTGGTGAAAGCAGCACACCCGCGGGTTGAGCACCCGTGTTTTCCACATAGGAAACTTCCCCGGGTTCCGGCCCGGAGTGCCGGCCATAGGCTCGTTCCATGCCACGGTGGAGCCAGGACCCGTCGCCGGATGCCGCAGCTCAGGCCGTCCGGCAGCGTTTCGTGGACCGCGTGGCTACCGGCCCTACGGCGCCTCCGTTGTTGGAGCTTCCAGACGCGGGGAACCAAGGCGCAGCAGATCCTGAACCAGTGGCCCCTGCCCGCCTCCGATGGCGGACACCCTGGCGGGTTGCGGCTCTTCTTGCCGTGCTGGTTGTTGGCTTCATCGCGCTTCAATGGTGGATGTCCCCGGCAGCGGCCCCGTCATTTGTTCCCCTCAGTCCGTCCAGTGAATCGGGCAGCAGTACGGCACCCACTGCGGCGACAGGTCCTGACGGTGATGCATCCGGGACTGTGCTGGTCCATGTAGCAGGCGCCGTGAAAGCGCCAGGCATAGTGTCACTGCCCGATGGCAGCCGAGTCTTTCAAGCCATCGAAGCGGCAGGTGGCGCCTCGCCGAACGCGAACCTCGGCGGCCTGAACCTCGCGGAAGTCCTCAGGGACGGCACCAAGGTCCATGTACCCGCCCTTGGGGAGCCACCTCAGGGGGGACCAGCTGTGGGTACTGGCGGTTCCGGGGCTGCAAGCACAGCTGCGGGTGCCACTGCGGGAGGCGCTGCCAGGATCAACATCAATACCGCCTCCGTGGAAGAACTCGGAACATTGCCACGAGTGGGGCCGGTGATGGCTCAGCGCATCGTCGATTGGCGGAACGAGCACGGTGCTTTCGCCTCCGTGGATGAACTCGACGCAATTGATGGGATCGGGCCCAAACTGATGGAGTCATTGAAGGACCTCGTGGCGGGGGACAGTGGCTGAGGCGGAAACTTCTCCTCGCCGCCTGGATCTGAGGCTTGTGCCCACAGTGTTGGTTTCATGGGCCGCGGCGCTTTCTGGTGGGATATTGGGTGCGGCGGGCTGTGCAGTCCTGGCGTCGGGGCTTCTTGTGGCCGGGGGAGGGTTGCTCCTTGGAGGGCGGCACCACAGGCGCCGGTCCCAACGGACCATGGCAGCTACCTTTGCGCTTGCCTGCGTCGTGGGGGCTGCTGTCGCGGTCCACTGCGCTGTGAGTGCAGCCAAGCAGGAACACGGTCCGCTCGCGCCGGCAGTCGAGTCAGGGGACGGCGTCGTCGCACACTTGGTCATCACGGGCAGCCCCAGCAAGATCCCTGCCCCGGGACAGTCCTCGAGGGACCGGTGGACCGTCGATGCCCGCCTCATCGATGCCACGTACTCCGGCGCCAGGGTGCGGGGTGAGGCCGATGTGGTGGTGGTGGGTGACGATCGCTGGCAGAACGTACGTGCGGGAGACCGGGTCAGGACAACCGGCTCCCTCAAGGAAGCGCGAACAGGTCAACCGGAAGCGGGCTTGCTCTCGGCGGCGTCTGCCCCTGTCGCCGTAGGGGCGGATTTCGACGTGCGCGGTGTCGCGGGTGACCTGCGGAAACACTTCGTGGAAGCTACCGCATGGCTACCCCCGGACGCCGCGGGGTTGTTACCCGGGATGGTCACTGGCGACACGAGCGCGCTGCCAGAGAGTCTTGGTGTCGACATGAAAACTACCGGCATGACGCACCTGACAGCCGTGTCCGGGGCCAACTGCAGCCTGGTGTTGGGCGGGTTCGTTCTGTTGGCGAGGTACTTTCGGCTGTCCAGGCCCCTTTCTGCGGCAGGTGGTAGCCTTGGGCTTCTCGCGTTTGTGGTGTTGGTGGGACCGGACCCCAGCGTGCTGCGCGCCGCGGTCATGGGGTGCGTTGGGGTGACAGCCTTGGTTGGTGGGTTGAGGGGACGGGCATTGACCTTTCTCTGCATTGCCAGTTCCGTACTCTTGTTCGTTGACCCCTCGCTTGCCGGCAAGGTCGGCTTTCTCCTGTCTGTGCTTGCCACCTTGGGCATTGTTTTACTGGCCAGCCGCATAAGCTCATGGTTTCCACCACAGGTGCCCCGATGGCTGGCAACGGCTGTTGCAGTGCCGTTAGCGGCGCAGTTACTGTGCGGCCCCGTCATTGCTGCGCTGCAGCCTCAGTTCACCCCGTACGCGCTCGTCGCGAACGTGGCGGCCGGCCCGCTGGTGGCTCCCGTGACAATTCTGGGGACCATTGCGGTGCCACTCGCGGCCTTTGTTCCCTGGGTGGCGGTGGCCCCGCTGGCCATCGCGGGGTATTGTGCCGGGGCGGTAGCGGCCTTGGCCAGGTTTTTTGCCGGGTTGCCGGGCGCGGCGTTGCCTTGGGCAGAAGGTCCGGCGGGTGTGGTCGCCATGGCTGTTTTCTCGGTGGTAACGGTCCTGTCGGCATGGATGATGCTTCATCCGACGACTCTGCAGGCTTTTGTCATTGCACTCCACAGCGAAGTCGCGACGCTGCTGGAAGCAATGGCTTCCCGCAGGGGGAGGGAGGCCAAGCCTCCTACGTCCGGACGTTCATCAGGGCGTTGTGTATTAATTCACCGTCTGATCGTAAGCTGGCCCCGTGGAGCGCAGCGCATGGATGCGGCGACTGCGACGGGGCTGCAGCAGCGTGGCCCCATAAAGCCTTGGTCAGCGATGACCAGGTTGGTCCACTGGATGATCCGCGTCCGAACTCGGGGCCGGTATGGAGGGAACAGTTCCAGCGGACAGTGGGGGACGTGCCGGAGTCGGTCTGGCTGACAGCGATGCCGACCTGGTGGCGCGGGTGCGCTCCGGTGACACGGCTGCATTTGATGTGCTGTACGAGCGGCACCGAGGCATCGCCACATATGTCGCAGCGAACCAGGCCGATAACCGGGCAGATGTGGATGATGTTGTATCCGACGCCTTCGCCTCCGTTTTTCAGTCCCTGACCTCAGGAAAGGGGCCGGATACGTTCTTCCGGGCGTATCTGCTGACCGCCGTCAAACGTATCTCGTTCAAGGCCAACCAGTCAGCGTCCCGCACCCGGCCGACGGACGAGTCATACGTGCTCGATTCCGTGCAGTTGCAGCAGGACCCCGTCATGGCGGAGTTCGAGTCCGCAGCGGTCGCCCGGGCGTTCAAGGCGCTTCCTGAGCGATGGCAGGCGGTTCTTTGGTATGTGGATATAGAGGGGATGAAGCCGGCAGCCGCCTCGGTGATGTTGGGGCTGAGCCCGAACGGGGTGTCTTCCCTGGCATTGAGGGCCAGGGAACGGCTACGTCAGGTCTACCTCCAGCAGCACGTCAGTTCTTCCGTGGGACAGGACTGCGAAGAGTATTCGTCGCAGCTCGGTGTGTATGCCCGTAATGGACTGCGTCGGCGATCCCAGGACAAGATGCAGGCACATTTGGACGACTGTGCTCGATGCACAGCGTTGTTACTGGACCTTAACGACGTCCAATCAGCGATGCGCGCCGGCCTCTTCCCCCTGGTGACCGGTGTTGCGTTCACCTCTGCGGTACCGGCTCTTTCGGGTTCCGGAGCGACGGCGGTGGGGCAGGGTTCCCACGCTGCGCCCAGGCAATGGTCTTTGACATGGAAAATCGGCGCGGGTGTGCTCACGGGCTCTGCGGTGGTTTTGGGTGCGGCCGTAGCGCTGGGAGTCACAGGTTCGCCATCTTTGGAAGGACCTGCCGGTGCGACGAGCCCCCTGCCCGGTGTTACTGCAAACCCAGCCAAGCCCACAGCCACACCGGAAACGATCCCCGCCGTCGTCGAGGACATAGCTGATCCCGGAAAAAAGGATCAGGAAGGGGTTCCGGTCCTTCCAGGAAAGCCCTCTGCGGCCGGTACAAAGGCCGGCAGTTCCAAGGCGCTTCCACTGCTCCCGGACGTGCAGCGGCCACCGGCTATCCAGCCGTCTTCCCCGGCCTCGCCGGGCATTCCCGTTCTTCCGCTGCCACCCGCCGTTCCGGGAGAACCTGGTTCCCTGCCTTCGCTGCTTCCAACCCCAATACCAACTCCGGGTCCGTCCAGCACGCCCCTTCCATCGGTTTCTGCCACCCCGAAGCCACAGCCGAAGGTGAGCGCAACCTTCAGCACCGAAGCAGGCACAACAGCGTCGGATGTCAATGTGACCATTACCTTCGACCTTGGCGGCGCCGCTCCCAGCACAGCGGAAGCCGTCTTCACAGTGTCCGAAGGCTCCGACATGATTCCAGGAAAGCTGGTTGCTCCCGACGGTTGGACGTGCACCAACGCCCCCTCCGCGACCCGGCAGTTCCATTGCGTCAGCACCACAGTTGACCCTGCGGCGCTCCGGTTCGGCCTCGGGGTCACCAGGAAAGGACCTACGGAAACCACGACCCTCAGCTACCAGATCAGTGGTACGGGGATCGGCACCACGAGCTTTTCGAACACCTTCTGAAGAACGTATGAGGGCAATCCGTGCGGCCTGCCCCGGGACGGTGTGAGCATGGGGGCAACCGTCCGAAGCTCCCGCCCGGGCATGGCAGACTTGAATCCTGCAAGGAAACGTCCGGAAGGAACCACCATTGGCTGCTGCCCAAAATAACCGGGCCAAAACCGCCTCGGCCAACAACGTCAGCTGGCGGGAGATCACTCCTGCGGCCGTGGTATTGGTTACGGGTCCCGAGGAGTACTTGGGCATCCGCGCCATGGACCGCATCCGGTCCCTCGTGCGGACGGCTACTCCGGAGGTGGAGTTGAGCCGGCTCAACGCAGGCTCCTATGAGGCCGGCTCGTTGGCAATGACCGTTACCCCGTCACTGTTTGGCGAAGGAAAGCTCATTGAAATCGAGGGTTTGGAGGCCATGAACGACGCCTTCCTCGCCGATGGCCTGGCATACCTGCAGAACCCCGACCAGGATGTCGTGTTGGTCCTCAGGCATGCCGGTGGCGTTCGCGGTAAGAAACTGCTCGACGCCGTTAAGTCGGCTGGGTGGCCAGTGGTGGATTGCCAGCCGCTCAAGAAGGACGCCGACAAGACCGCCTTTGTTGTCTCCGAATTCAAGGCCGGGGGCCGGCGCATCGAAGGCGAGGCTGTCATGGCACTGGTTAATGCTGTGGGCGCCAACCTGTCTGAACTGGCCGCAGCCTGCAGCCAGTTGATCGCCGATGCCACCACCGCCGTTGATGCGGCGACTGTGGAGCGGTACTACGGCGGAAGAGTTGAAGCCACCGCATTCAAGGTTGCGGACGCCGCAATGGCCGGTAATGGTCCCGTGGCACTATCAACGCTCCGTCACGCTCTGGCGACAGGTGTGGATCCGGTTCCTTTGGTGGCGGCACTGGCGGCCAAGTTGCGTACCCTGGCCAAAGTGGCCGGAGCCAACGGCTCCCCGGCCACTATCGCCAGGAACCTGGGCATGCAGCCTTGGCTCGTGGAGCAGGCCCAACGGGATGTCCGACGATGGACGCCGGAGGGTCTCATCCGGTCCATTCAGGTCATCGCGGAAGCGGACGCCCAGGTTAAGGGCCTTTCCCGCGATCCCGTGTACGCGGTGGAACACGCAGTGACGGTTATTGCCACATCGGCCAGCCGACGCTGACCGCGTTAAACCCAAAGGCCGGCACCCATTGGGCGCCGGCCTTGTGATCAGCTCAGTCGAACTGGAAAAACCTTAGAGTGCGTTGACCTTCTTGGAGATCGCCGACTTGCGGTTTGCAGCGTTGTTCTTGTGAATAACGCCCTTGCTGACAGCCTTGTCCAGCTTGCGGCTGGCAGCAACAAGTGCAGTTCCAGCAGCATCCTTGTCAGCAGACTCAACGGCGGTGTTGACGGCGCGGATGGCAGTCTTCAGCTCGGACTTGACTGCGTTGTTGCGCAGGCGAGCCTTCTCGTTGGTGAGGATGCGCTTCTTCTGGGACTTGATATTAGCCACGTATGAACTCTCTTTTTAATGCGGAAATGGTCTAGAGGGTTTTCAGGTTGGCCATCGACTGAGCGGCGTGGGGATGCCTATGGCAGCCAACCATGTGTGGCCGTCGACCTGCACGAACACACAGCTATAAAGAATAGCAGACGGTCCGCCCTGACGGCGACTTTGAAGTCACCGCCTGTCCTGATGCGCGCGGAGTGCCCGGGAGACCTCGTTGAACAGGACCTTGTCCAGCACCGCACCCTCCCGGCGGATGGACGCCGGGTCGAGCCGGATTACGCGGTCCACTTTGACTTCACTGGGTCGCCCTTGCCGGTCCCAGGCTCCGGCGCCGATGTCGACGTAATCGTCAGCGCGGGCGCCGTGGTCGTGGTCTTTGGAAGTCAGCATCAGGCCCAGGAGCCACTTGGCGTCAGCACCTACGAGCAGCACGGGACGGTCTTTCCCCCGGCTGTAGTCCTCTTCATAGGGCACCCATCCCCACACGATCTCGCCCGGGTCCGGTTGCCCATCCGGCTTGGGGGAGTACTTGGGCCGGAGCGGCCCGCTAAAGTCGCCGGGGTAGGGGCCGCCGACGCCGGCAGGCCGGGTTTGTGTTTTTGCTCCACTGGGGCCGGTGGCCGGTTTGGTGTTGCCGCTTCCCCATGCCTTGAGCGATCGCAGGATGAGTTTGCCCAGGGGGCGCAAGTCGATAGCCATGTGACAACGCTACAACCGGGCCGGTACCGGTCTGTGCCGGCAATGTACGGTGAACCGCTGGTTCGTGGGAGACTGGAGGATCAGATGCGCGGCGCATTCCGGCTGGCCTATGCCCAGTTCGCGGAATTGCCGTGTGAGTATCGACAGTAAGGATCCTGCGTGTCTCCCATGGCCCGCACCGCACCGGTGCCCGCCGCAACAGATCCGGCCATCATCCGGAACTTCTGCATCATTGCCCATATCGACCACGGTAAGTCCACCCTGGCCGACCGCATGCTGCAGTACACCGGCGTCGTTCAACAGCGCGACATGAAGGCCCAGTATCTGGACCGTATGGACATCGAACGTGAGCGCGGCATCACCATCAAGTCCCAGGCTGTTCGCATGCCTTGGGAGCTCGATGGCACCAGCTATGCACTCAACATGATCGACACCCCCGGCCACGTGGACTTCACCTACGAGGTCTCCCGGTCCTTGGCCGCCTGTGAAGGCGCGGTTCTCCTGGTCGACGCCGCGCAGGGTATCGAGGCCCAGACCTTGGCCAACCTGTACTTGGCCATGGAAAACAACCTCACCATCATCCCGGTACTGAACAAGATCGACCTTCCGGCAGCGCAGCCGGAGAAGTATGCTGCGGAGCTGGCGAACCTTATTGGTGGCGACCCCGAAGACGTCCTCAAGGTTTCCGGTAAGACCGGCGTGGGCGTCGAGGCGTTGCTGGACAAAATTGTCCGAGACCTCCCCGCGCCCGTGGGTGACCCGGACGCTCCGGCCCGTGCCATGATTTTCGACTCCGTGTATGACACCTACCGTGGCGTGGTCACCTACGTCCGGGTGGTTGACGGCATGCTGCACCCCCGTGAGCGAATCCAGATGATGTCCACCCGGGCCACGCACGAGCTCCTGGAAATCGGTGTGAGTTCCCCGGAACCCACACCGTCCAAGGGCCTCGGCGTGGGTGAAGTGGGGTACCTGATCACCGGTGTGAAGGACGTTCGCCAGTCCAAGGTGGGCGATACTGTCACCAATCTGGCCAAACCTGCTTCGGAGTCCTTGAGCGGCTACGCGGACGCGAAACCCATGGTCTTCTCCGGCCTGTATCCGCTGGATGGCACGGACTATCCGGTGCTTCGCGATGCCCTCGAAAAGCTGATGCTCAACGATGCCGCGCTCGTTTACGAACCCGAGACGTCGGCTGCGCTGGGCTTCGGATTCCGTGTGGGCTTCCTCGGATTGCTGCACCTGGAAATCACCAGGGAGCGCCTTGAGCGTGAGTACAACCTGGATCTCATTTCCACCGCTCCCAACGTGGAATACGAGGTAACGCTTGAGGACAAGAAAGTTGTCCACGTGACGAACCCCAGCGAATACCCCACGGGAAAGATTTCCGAGGTCCGTGAACCAATGGTTTCGGCCACCATCCTTGCGCCAAACGAGTTCGTCGGCTCCATCATGGAACTGTGCCAGAGCCGTCGTGGGCAGATGAAGGGCATGGACTACCTGTCCGAGGACCGCGTGGAGCTCCGTTACTGGATCCCGCTGGCTGAAATCGTGTTCGACTTCTTCGACCTCCTGAAGTCCAAGACCCGTGGGTACGCTTCGCTGGACTGGAAGGCCGACGGCGAACAAGTCGCCGACCTCGTGAAGGTCGACATCCTGCTCCAGGGTGAGCAAGTAGATGCGTTCAGTGCCATCACACACCGTGACAAGGCGTACGCCTACGGCGTGATGATGACGGCCAAGCTCCGCGAACTTATTCCGCGCCAGCAGTTTGAAGTGCCGATCCAGGCGGCCATTGGTTCGCGCATCATTGCGCGTGAAAGCATCAGGGCCATCCGCAAGGACGTTCTTGCCAAGTGCTACGGCGGTGACATCACCCGTAAGCGCAAACTGCTCGAGAAGCAGAAGGAAGGCAAGAAGCGCATGAAGATGGTGGGCCGCGTGGAGGTGCCCCAGGAGGCGTTCATCGCCGCCCTGACCACCGACGAGTCCAAGGACAAGGCCAAGAAGTAAATGCCCAGCGTCCTTCCTTTGGGCGATCCAGCACCTGCGGATGGCGTTCTGCCTCCGCAGGTGTTGGCGGGCGTCGAGCACCGCAAGTTCGGGCTGTACGTCCATATCCCTTTTTGTGCCGTGCGTTGCGGCTATTGCGATTTCAATACCTACACCGCGACGGAACTGGGCGGTGGTGCCTCGCAGGATGCATATGCCAGTACCGCCATCTCGGAGCTCGACTTCGCCGCAAAGGCGCTCGAGTCCTCGTCGGTTCCGGCGCGCCCCCTGAGTACCGTCTTTTTCGGCGGTGGTACCCCAACCCTGCTTCCAGCCGAGGACCTGGCAAGGATCCTGCGTTCCGCGGTTGGGACGTGGGGGCTGGAACCCGGCGCGGAAGTGACCACCGAGGCCAATCCTGACTCCGTCACGCCCGAATCGTTGAAGCTGCTCGCGGACGCCGGATTCACCAGGGTCTCCTTCGGCATGCAGTCCGCAGTGCCGCATGTCCTCAAAGTGCTGGACCGGACGCACACACCCAGCCGCGTTCCGTTGGTGGTGCAGTGGGCCCGCGACGCCGGACTCGCCGTCAGCCTGGACCTCATTTATGGGACCCCGGGGGAGTCCATGGAGGACTGGAGGGTTTCCCTCGAAACGGCCTTGTCGTACGAACCGGACCACATCAGCGCCTACGCGTTGATCGTGGAAGACGGCACCAAGCTTGCTGCGCAAATCCGTCGAGGCGAGGTGCCCGGCATCGACGACGACGATCACGCCGCGAAATACGAACTTGCCGATGAACTCATCTCAGCGGCGGGGATGGCCTGGTACGAGGTCAGCAACTGGGCGCGCTCTCCGGAGCAGGCATGCCGCCACAACCTTGCTTACTGGCGTGGAGATGACTGGTGGGGCGTGGGCCCCGGCGCGCACTCCCATGTAGGCGGTGTGCGCTGGTGGAACGTCAAGCATCCAACGGCTTATGCTTCACGACTGGGAGCGGGAAGCTCGCCGGCGGCAGGCAGGGAGACGCTGGACCCTGACACGCGCGAGGTGGAGCGCATCATGCTCGAAGCCCGTCTGGGTACAGGCCTGGCTGTCGATGCCATGGACGCCGTGGGACGGCACGCAATGGCCGGGTTGATCGCAGACGGACTGGTTGACCCAATCCAGGCCTTCAAGGGCCGCTTGGTCCTCACGTTGAAGGGTCGCCTGCTGGCAGACGCAGTGGTCCGCAGGATCCTCCCGGACTGAGCCTCACGGCCGTCTGGCAGCACTGCCGGGGCTCTCCTGCTGGTCAGGCAGCTACTTGATCCAGCGCAAATTCAGTTTGTAGCGGTGCGGCTGGCCGTGGTTCACGCGGATTCCGGCTGAAACTGAGAAGCACGTCAGGGCTACCCAAATGCCGGTCGCGATCACGGCGAAAATGTTGCCGACCACTGGAAGCAGTACGAGGATGTTGGCGAGGACCGCTGCGATGGTCGGAGGAAGGGTGAAGTTCAGCGCTTCCTTGGATTCCTGTGCAGTGAAGGGTCCCCGGTCCCGGAAGATCAGGTAGATCAGCAGGGAAGGCAAGCAGCCCAGGATGCCACCAAAGTGCGCCAAGGTAGCCCATTGCCGGTCTTCGCCGGCCGTCAGGGGCAGTGCATTGGCTGGCGCGCCATGGTACTGGGGCCGCCCTGCGGCGCTGCCCGGTTCTTCAGGAGCGTTCTCTGCCACGGTGTCTTCCCTTTGCTGTAAAGATGCTGCGGTGTTGCTGTCCCAGAATACCGGCACGAGCCCGCTTCTCTGGACCAACTCCCCGTTGGCACTGCTGTTGCGGTGGTTCGGGGTGGCTGCTTTAGGGGGCCGTCAGGAAGTCGATGACTTCCTCAACACGGCCCAGCAGGGATGCTTCAAGGTCGGCGTAGCTCCGTACGGCGCCCAGCAGCCTTTGCCAGCCCAATCCGATGTCCTCGGCGGTCTCATGCGGCCAGCCGAACGCGCGGAGGACGCCCGTTTTCCAATCCATGCCGCGCGGCACTGTGGGCCATTGCTCAATACCCAGGACCTTGGGCCTGATGGCCTGCCACACGTCCACGTATGGGTGTCCCACAATGAGGACATTCCCAGCGGCTCCGGGACATGCCATGGCCTCGGCGGCGATGCGGGATTCTTTCGATCCCTGGACGAGGTGGTCCACGAGGATCCCGAGGCGGCGGTCCGGGCCGGGGTTGAAGTCCGCGATGGCCGACGCGAGGTCGTCCACGCCATGCAAGGGTTCAACCACGATCCCTTCGACCCGGAGATCGTCACCCCAGACCTTCTCGACCAGTTCGGCGTCGTGCTTTCCTTCCACCCAGATGCGGCTGGCTTTGGCCACCTGCGCGCGCTGGCCTCGCACCCGCACGGAACCGGAGGCGGTCCGGCCCGTCTGGACGGACGACGGCGACTGCCGGACTGCCGGAGGCATCAGGCGGATAGGCTGGCCTTCAAGCAGGAAGCCGTATCCCAGCTGGAACGATTTGGACTTACCTCGCCGGTCCTCCAGGGACACGATATGCATGCCGCCGGTTTTCTCCACCCTGGTCACTTCACCCACCCAGCCTGACTGGACGTCCTCGAGGACCATTCCCCGCTGGACCGCTACCTCGGGAAGCTGGCGTTTGGCGGGAGCGGTCAGATCCTGTGGACCCCAGTTGTCGAAAGCCAAGGGATATTTCCTACCTTTGAGTACTTGGTGGGTGGGGTTGCCGTTTGGGTTGCGAGGCTGCCGAACCTGCACGCTGGAAGCTGAATAGGGCGTTTTCAATGCTAGCAACGGGGTGGCCCATAATAGACTTGTTAGCACTTGGGCATGTTGAGTGCTAAGTGCGGAGGCGCCGGCGGGCGTGCCGCAGTCACCGGTCGCCACGACCACGGACGTCGTCAGGAGGTGGAGCAATGAGTGAGCCACGCAAGTTGGAAGTGCTGCGTGCCATCGTTGAAGACTACGTGCATTCCCGGGAACCCGTTGGATCCAAAGCCCTTGTCGAGCGCCACCACCTCGGTGTTTCCAGTGCCACTATCCGGAACGACATGGCTGTCCTGGAGGAAGAGGGCCTCATCGCGGCGCCTCACACCAGCGCAGGACGCATTCCCACGGACAAGGGCTACCGCCTGTTTGTGGATCGTATCTCCCAGGTAAAGCCACTTTCCGCGGCGGAGCGCCGTGCCATCCACTCCCTGCTCGAGGGCCCGGATGACGTGGACGACATTCTTGAGCGGACCGTAAGGCTCCTTTCCCAGCTGACCAACCAGGTCGCCGTCGTGCAGTACCCGCACTCGAGCCGGGCGGTCGTCCGCCACGTCGAGTTCGTGCTGCTTGCGCCAAAGCAGGTCCTGGTGGTCCTCATCGCGGACACGGGCAGCGTTGGCCAGAAGGTCATCGATGCCGGATCAGATGTTGCGAACGAGGCATTGATGCTGCTGAGGTCCCGTTTCCTTGGAAGCATAGCCGGGACGCAACTGGACCTTCTCCCACAGGTCCTTCCATCGGTAGTGGCCCTCTGCCCGCCCGAGCTTCGCGGCCTGGCCCAGACTCTTGCGCACGGCCTGCAGTCACTGAGCGACAACAGTCGTGAAGAGCGCATTTTGATGGCAGGCACCGCCAACCTGGCCCGCTCCAATGTGGACTTCCCCTTGAGCATCGGTCCGGTGCTTGAAGCCCTTGAGGAACAAGTCGTCATGCTGCGGTTGTTGTCCGATATGGGCGATGATCCGCGCGGCGTGTCAGTAAGCATCGGCCGGGAGAATCCGTACGACGGTTTGGCCGAGGCTTCCGTCGTGGCCACCGGCTACGGTTCCGGAGCCAAGGTTGGGATCCTTGGCCCTACCCGCATGGACTATCCCACCACCATGGCCGCAGTCCGGGCCGTGGCCAGATACCTTTCCCGCATTCTCGGCGGCTGAACACCGGCCTGAGGAAACATCCGCAGTACAACAAGGAAGAGATACCGACTTTGAGCAGCCACTATGACGTTTTGGGAGTCTCTCCGGAAGCCACCGGGGAAGAGATCAAAAAGGCGTACCGCAAGTTGGCGCGGAAACTTCACCCGGACGTCAACCCCGGGGAAGATGTCGCGGAGCAGTTCAAGGCAGTGACCCACGCCTACGAGGTGTTGTCGGACCCGCAGAAGCGCCGTGTCTACGACGCCACCGGTAATGAAAACGGAACCGAAAACGGCTTCGGCGGCGGCTATTCCGGCCAGGGCTTCGCCTTCCAGGACATTTTCGACACCTTCTTTGGCGGCGGCGGCGGCCATGGCGGCCCGGCTTCCCGGGTCCGGCGCGGGCAGGACGCCCTCATCAGCGTCCGCATCGACCTCAAGGATGCGGTATTCGGCGTCAACAAGAAGCTCGAAGTCGACACAGCCGTTGTGTGCCCCACTTGTGATGGCAGTTGCTGCCGCCCTGGTACCCATCCTGAACGGTGTGACATCTGTGGTGGCAGCGGCCAGGTCCAGCGGGCTGTCCGGTCCATCCTCGGCCAGGTCATGACCACGGCACCCTGTGGCTCCTGCGAGGGCTTCGGCACGGTCATCAAGGATCCCTGCAACGAGTGCAGCGGGCAGGGTCGCATCCGCAGTCGTCGTTCCCTCACCATCAAGGTTCCTGCCGGTGTGGCCACCGGTACCCGGATCCAGTTGTCCGGCCAGGGCGAAGCCGGCCCCGCCGGCGGACCGGCCGGCGATCTCTACGTCGAAATCCGGGTCAACAACGACTCCATGTTCATGCGTGAAGGCGACGACCTGCACGCGACCCTGAGCGTGCCGATGACAGCCGCCGCCCTGGGTACGGAACTTCAGCTGGACACCTTCGACGGAGCGCAGGACATCGACGTCAAGGCGGGAACCCAGTCAGGCGAAATCATCACTCTTCGCGGGCTTGGCGTCACCCACCTTCGCGGCTATGGACGAGGCGACCTCAAGGTGCATTTGCACGTCGAAACGCCTACCAAGCTCGACGCCGCCCAGGAGGAGCTGCTCCAGCAGCTCGCCAAACTGCGCGGAGAGCAGTTCACCGAGGGAAAGCTCGTTGCCAGCGGCGGCATGTTCGCCAAACTGCGGGACAAGCTCGGTAACCTGTAGCGGTGAGCAACCCCGTCTTCTTCACCCAGGCTGGCAACCTCAGCCACCTGGGGCCTGGTTCTGTCTTTGTCCTGGAAGGCCCGGAGGCACGCCACGCGGTCACCGTCAAACGCTTGGCAGTGGGTGAACAGGTAGACATCGCCGATGGCGCCGGTACCCGTCTGACGGGTACTGTCTCCGAGGCCGGTTCCGGCACTTTGGCTGTGACGGCCTCGGACGTCGTCTTCGAAGAGCAGCCGGCCGTTCGCCTGGTCCTCGTCCAGGCGCTTGCCAAAGGGGACCGTGACGAACTTGCCGTCGAAACGGCCACCGAACTCGGCATTGACGCGGTGGTTCCGTGGCAGTCCGAACGCTCCATTGTCCGATGGAAGGGTGATCGGGCCGCAAAGGCACATGCTAAGTGGCAATCGGTGGTTGGCGCCGCAGCGAAACAGGCACGGAGGTCACACATCCCGCAGGTTCGCCCCATCGTGGATACTGCGGCCTTGGCGAAAGTCGTCGCTGCTGCGGACCTGGCCATCATCCTGCACGAAGATGCCAAGAACCCCTTGCGGACCGTCCTGGAGGAGTCGGGCGTGCCGGATGGCTCAGATCCGGGATCACCCCGGGAAGTGTTGCTGATCGTTGGGCCGGAGGGCGGAATCTCACCCCGTGAAGTCACCCGGCTCAGTGACGCCGGAGCCGTTACGGCACTGTTGGGACACCATGTCCTGCGGTCGTCGACGGCGGGACCAGCCGCCGTCGTTCTCGCCAGTGATGTCCTTGGCCGCTGGTAGGACGCCGGCGGGTCCTAGCCGACGCCGAACAGTCGCGTGTCGGTACTGGAGTCGATGACTTTGCCTGCGGCGTCGACCTGTGAGACCCGCAGCTCGTACTTGCCGGCTTTCAACGTCGCGCTGAAAGAAAAGACGCCGTACTGGCCCGGCTCGCCCGTTGGCTTGGCCTGTCCGTTGAGCAGACCCGTTTTCTCGGCCTTGCCGTTGTCCCTGAGGATCTGCCAGGCGATGGTTTTGGAGCTGTCGGTGCTGCGGCCGTTGAACTTCACTGCGCCCGGCGGCACCGTGACATCTTCCTGCGGATCGATGATCCACACCGGTGCCACGAGGGAGGCGTCACGGGCCATCGGCTGTCCCAGCTTCACCTGCCCGAACGCCATGTAATCGGGGTGGCCGTCCACCAGGATGACCACCTGGATCTGCTGGCCGGAATTGATAAGGCCCGACGACGACGCCGCGGCAGTGGCTGTGTAGACCAACTGCTGAACGGCCCGCTGAGCCATGGCGGCGTCGAGATTCGAATTGAAAGCATCACGGGAGACGTCCACTGTGATGACGTTCTTGCCCGATATGGAAGTAGCCAGGCTGCTGGGTTGCTGCCACGGCGTGAAGAAGTCATGGTCCAATGGCTTTTCCGCCATCATGATCCGCAAGGCGGTGGTTACGGGATTGTCGTCACCGTCGATGTCCCGGAACTCGCGGTAGAGGTAGACCTCATCCTTGCTGCGGCCGATCCAGTACACGGGGATTTTGGTGGAGGCCTGCGTGGTTTCCAAGGGGGCGTTGCTTGCCGGGGCCTCCTGCACGGAGAGCGAAGGGGAGCTCGGTGAAACCTGGTTTCCCGCCCCGTCGGCGATGCAGCCGGTGAGCAGCAGCACAGAGACCATCGCGGGCACGGCAAAAGCGGACTTCTTCCGCCTGTGTGCGCCCTGCGCGGTGTTTCCTGGCTTGCTGATGGGGATTCCTGTCCTGCGGTGCATCGTTGGAGACCCTTTGCCGGGTCGGCGTGGCTGCGGGGTGCTTTGTCCACCCGCTATGCCAGCTTGGCACACCACCGACGGCTGCCGGCCGGGAATGAGGGGGCCCGGAGCAACTGAAACATGATTGATACCGGCTTGATGCAGAGTTGAGACAAAATGTCGGCCATCCCTTAGTGGCTTGGACGGACGGCTCAGATGAGGTCCATCAGGGACGGGCTGGCGTAGGATTATTGCCAGGACACCATCGAACCGGAGGAGAACAGGCCCTACGGCCAACACTATGAGTGAATCTTTGAACGGACGGCTCAGGACCGGAAACGGCAACCTGCCGCCCACTGAGTTCCCGCACACCTTACCGGGCACGCGCACGGAAATTGTCACGTTCGACAACTCCGACCAGATGGTTCACTCGTTGGGAAGCCACGATGAAGCCCTGCGCTACATCGAGGATCAGTTCGAAGGCGTCAGTTTCCACGTCCGTGGCAACGAGCTCTCCATGACAGGTCCGTCCACCGATATCTCCCGGGTGATGCGCCTGCTTGAGGAAGTCCGTGGGCTGGTGTCAAAGGGTACGCTGGTGACCCCTGACGTTCTCCAGCAACTTGTCTCACTGTTGCGCACCCAATCAGTGCAAAATCCTGCAGACGTGTTGACCCACAACATTCTTTCCAGCAGGGGCAAGACCATCCGCCCCAAGACGCTGAACCAGAAGAACTATGTTGATGCCATCGACGACAACACGGTCATCTTCGGGATCGGGCCCGCCGGTACGGGCAAGACCTACCTCGCCATGGCGAAAGCCGTCCAGGCGCTGCAAACGAAGGAAGTCAGCAGGATCATCCTGACGCGGCCCGCCGTCGAAGCAGGGGAGCGCCTGGGGTTCCTGCCCGGGACGCTGAGCGACAAGATCGATCCCTATCTTCGTCCGCTGTACGACGCCCTCCACGACATGATGGATCCTGAATCCATACCGCGGTTGATGGCCGCCGGGACCATCGAGGTAGCGCCCCTGGCCTACATGCGTGGCCGCACCTTGAATGACGCCTTCATCATTCTTGACGAAGCGCAGAACACCACACCCGAACAGATGAAGATGTTCCTGACCCGACTCGGTTTCGGATCCAAGATGGTAGTCACCGGAGACGTCACCCAGATTGACCTTCCGTTCGGGGCGACGTCAGGCCTGCGCATCGTCCGGGAAATCCTCACGGGGATCGACGACGTCAATTTCTCGATCCTTGAAGCCGCCGACGTCGTCAGGCACCGTTTGGTAGC
The DNA here is from genome assembly GCF_021538675.1 of Paenarthrobacter sp. AR 02. Taxonomy (GTDB): domain Bacteria; phylum Actinomycetota; class Actinomycetes; order Actinomycetales; family Micrococcaceae; genus Arthrobacter. The sequence continues at coordinate 21,254 of NZ_JAJUKH010000007.1, read as the reverse complement.
GGACATCGTCTCGGCTTACAGCAACTGGGATGAGGCGCATCGCGCCGACGCCAACACCCATCACAAGCGTGGAGAACGTAAATGAGCATCGAAGTAAACAACGAGTCCGGCGTCGCGGTGGACGAGGCCCAGCTGGTGACGTTGTCGCGCTTCATCTTTGAGCGTCTCTACATCCATCCCCAGGCCGAGCTGTCCATCCTGCTGGTGGACGAGCCTGCCATGGAGAAGCTGCACATCGAGCTGATGGACGAGCCCGGAGCCACGGACGTCCTTTCGGTACCGATGGACGAGCTGACGCCGGGTACTCCGGACAAGCCGACGCCCCAAGGCATGCTTGGGGACATCGCCATTTGCCCGCAGGTGGCGGAGGTGCAGGCGCGCAACGCGGGACACCCGACACAGGACGAGATGCTGCTCCTGACCACCCACGGCATTCTCCACCTGCTTGGCTTCGACCATGCAGAGCCCGAGGAGAAAGCCGAGATGTTCGGTTTGCAGCGTGAGTTGCTGTCTGAATTCCTGGGCAAGGATGCGCCCATGGAGACCATGCAGTGACCTCGATCATCCTGGTCGGCATGGCGCTGGTTTTCCTGAGTTTCGTCGCCTTGCTGACCGCAGCGGAGGCTGCTTTCAACTTCCTGCCCCGGCATGAAGCCGAACAATCCATAGGCCGAAACAAGGGCAAGGCCCTGGGCGGCATCCTGCGGAACCCGATCGCGCACATGCGCGCCTTGCGGTTCTGGCGGGTGTGGTTCGAGATGGCGGCCGCGGTGGCGGTCGCCGTCGTCCTTCACAGCCTGTTGGACAACGTATGGCTTGCGGGCCTCGCGGCCACCGGCATTATGGCCGTCATCGGTTTTGTGTTGGTAGGGGTTTCCCCCCGGCAATTGGGCAGGGCGCACTCAGGACCGGTAGTCCGGTTCACCGCGCCCCTGATCAGGTTCCTCTGCTGGATCCTCGGACCCATTCCCGGATGGCTTGTGGCGCTGGGACAGGCGGTGGCGCCCGGCGCTCCAGCCGGCGATGACGCGTTCGTCAGCGAGGAAGAGTTCCGCGAGTTCGTGGACCGGGCAGCCGAATCCGACATGATCGAAGACAACGAGGCAGAACTCATTCACTCTGTCTTCGACTTCGGGGACACCTTGGTGCGCTCCGTCATGGTTCCGCGTACTGACATTGTCACTATCGGAACCGGTACGGACCTGGAGACAGCCATGGCCCTGTTCCTGCGTTCGGGCTACTCAAGAATCCCGGTAATCGGCGAAAACACGGACCAGATCCGTGGAATTCTCTACCTGAAGGACGTGGCCGCGGCCCTGCACCGCACGGAGCCAGGACTCCAGGCCCACGACGTCGACTCGCTGGCCAGGGATGTCCGTTACGTTCCGGAGTCCAAGCCGGTCAGTGACCTCCTCCGCGAACTCCAGCAGGAATCCACCCACGTGGCCATTGTCATTGACGAGTACGGTGGCACAGCCGGCCTCGTTACCCTCGAGGACCTTATCGAGGAAATCGTGGGTGAGATCGTGGATGAATACGACGCCGCCGCTGAAGAGGCCATCGACCTGGGGGATGGCACGTACCGGGTCAGCTCACGGATGAGCATCGATGACCTGGGCGAGCTGTTCGACATGGACCTCGACGACGACGAGGTAGACACTGTGGGTGGCCTCCTCGCCAAGGCACTGGGGCAGGTACCCATTGTCGGAAGTTCCGTGGAGGTGAACGGAGTGTCGCTGCGGGCAGATAGGCTTGAGGGTCGCCGAAACAGGGTCAGCCACATCATTGCGGCAGCCATCCCAAAGGAAGACACTGACTTTGAGGACCTCCTCGAAGACGCCGACTCAACGCAACAGGGAGTTCCACGTGAGCAAGCAAAATAAGAAATTCGACGCCGATCAGGACTTCGGTGGCTTCCACGCAGGTTTCTCCGTCCTGGTCGGCCGGCCCAATGCCGGCAAGTCAACCCTCACCAACGCCTTGGTGGGACAAAAGGTTGCGATCACGTCGGCAAAACCGCAGACCACGCGCCACACCATCCGTGGCATCGTGCACCGCGACGACGCGCAACTCATCCTCGTTGACACGCCAGGCCTCCACAGGCCGCGCACGTTGTTGGGCAAGCGCCTCAACGATCTTGTTGCAGACACCCTGTCCGAAGTTGACGCCATCGGATTCTGCCTCCCGGCCAACGAGAAAATCGGCCCCGGCGATAAGTACATTGCGGCGCAGTTGGCCGCCGTGGGGCGCAAGCCGATCGTTGCCATCGTGACCAAGACCGACCTGGTGGATCGTCAGGCGTTGACCGAGCAGTTGCTCGCCGTCGCCGAACTGGGCAGGGATGTCCTGGGCGAGCAGGGCTGGGCGGACATTGTCCCGGTTTCCGCAGCGGATGGTTTTCAGGTCTCCACGGTTGCCGATGTCCTGATCAGCCACATGCCGCCGTCACCGCCGCTGTACCCTGACGGTGAACTCACTGATGAGCCCGAGGCAGTGATGATTGCCGAATTGATCCGGGAAGCTGCCCTGGAGGGCGTCCGGGATGAGCTTCCGCACTCCTTGGCAGTAGTGGTCGAAGAAATTGTTCCCCGCGAAGGCCGAACCGAGGACAACCCGCTGCTGGACGTTCGCGTCAACCTGTACGTTGAGCGGCCGTCCCAAAAGGCGATCATCATCGGTAAGGGTGGGAGCCGCCTGCGGGAGGTGGGAACGAACGCCCGAAAAGGCATCGAAACACTTCTGGGCACCCGGATCTACCTTGATCTCCACGTCAAGGTGGCCAAGGACTGGCAGCGCGACCCCAAGCAGTTGGTGAAGCTCGGGTTCTAGGTTTGCCGGGACACGATCCTGCGCAGTGCTCCTCCGATAGGGAACTTCCCAGAATTGGCAACTATGATTGCGGAGATTCAGGTGATTAAGGAAAGGTAAACCGAATAGTGCGACGTCGTGACGCCCGCCCGCAGGGCACCGGCACCGCCGGCCCCGTTGCGGGACGCCATGGGGAGGATGCCGATGGCACTCCCCGGCACATGAAGGAACGCAAGGGACTGCCGCTCTGGTTGAAAATTACGACCGGCGTGGTTTCCTTGGCGCTGGTTGCCGGCGTCGCCTTTGCCGCATTCTGGTTTATCCGCCTTCAGTCGAACATCACCAAGGCTCCCCTCAGCGCCGGCGAAAACCGGGATTCGGGGGCTGCGACAGCAAATGACAAAACCGACCGGTTGCAGATCCTCATTCTTGGGTCGGACACCCGTGACGGAAAGAACTCCGACTACGGCACCTCAGAGGACTCCACAGGCTACGGCCACTCCGATGTCATGATGCTGCTGGACATTTCCGCGGACAACAAACGCGTGAATGTCATGAGCTTTCCCCGCGACCTGCTGGTTGATGTGCCGCAGTGTACGGACCACACCAACAACCAGACCTTCCCTGCCAGAAGTGGCGTGATGATCAATGAAGCCATGGCAGAAGCCGGCATTGGCTGCGCTGTGGATACGGTCAACAAATTGACCGGCCTGGAGATCGACCACTTCATGATGGCGGACTTCAACGCTGTCAAGGAGCTCTCCAAAGCTGTTGGTGGCGTTAACGTTTGTGTCAGTGATCCCGTTTTCGATCCGGACTCCCGCCTCCGCCTCCCCAAGGGCAATTCCCTGGTTGAAGGCGAACAGGCTTTGGCGTTCCTGCGAACCAGGCATGCATTTGGTGATGGTGGAGACCTCGGACGGATCAAGGGCCAACAGGCTTTCCTCTCGTCCTTGACCAGGAAGCTTAAGGACGAAGGTACTTTGGGCAACCCGCAGCGGCTGCTGCAAATTGCCGACGTCGTAACGCAGAACCTCACGGTCGACAACGGACTGGCTTCCGTGCCGTCCCTGCTGACGATTGGCGGGCGACTGAAGGACATTGATGTTTCAAAGGTGGCTTTCGTTGCTGTTCCCACCCAGCCGGCTGCCGTCGATCCGAATCGACTGGAGCTGGCCGAACCACAGGCATCGCAGCTTTTCTCCGCTCTGCGGGCCGATCTTGACCTCACCACGCCGGGTGCGACCTCGAGCCCGGCCGCTTCCCAAAGCCCGGCAGCCCAGCCAACTGCTACGACGCCAGCCGTGCCCGCCTATAACAAGGCCATCCAGCCGGTTGCGGTTGCCAACGGCAGCGGAGTAGCCACCAGGGCCCAGGAATTGATGGCCGTCCTCACGGGCAATGGCTTCACCCAGGCTGTGTCCTACCTGGCCAACCCGGTGGACCGGACCGTGGTCTATTACGGCCCCGGTTTTGCGGACGTGGCCGCCGATGTGGCGACCCTCTACGGTATTCCTGCCGCGCAGGTCCAGCAGGCAGCGGGAGTCGCCGGTGTTCAGCTCTACGTGGGCACTGACTTCGGAACGGGCTTGGTCTATGGGGCTGCTTCGGTACCGCCGGACGTTGTTAACCAGACAGCCAGCGACGCCGTCTGCCAGCAGGTCAATCCGCTGTATATCGACCAATAGTTATTGAAGCCTAAAGAGGCCGGGCCAAATGGCCCGGCCTCTTTGGTTACGTCGCCGGCTTCTTACCAGATACTGACCCGTTCTCCGGGTTCCATCCACATTCCGTCGCCCTCGGCCACGGAGAACGCCTGGTGGAAAGCGTCGAGGTTGCGGGCAATGGCATTGGTACGGAACTCGTTGGGGGAGTGCGGGTCGGTGGCCAACCTCCGTATTGCTTCCTCAGTGCGGATTACCTGGCGCCATCCGGCTGCCCATGACATGAAGAACCGCTGCTGTCCGGTGAACCCGTCGATGACTTCAGGCTCCGCCCCGTTCAAGCTGAGGAGGTAGGCCTTGTAGGCGATCGCGAGTCCGCCCAGGTCACCGATGTTCTCACCCAGCGTCAGCTTTCCGTTTACCTTGTGGTCGGGGGCGGCATAGGGGGAGAGGGCGTCGTACTGTGCCACCAGTTTGGTGGTGAGGGCTTCAAAGGCAGTGCGGTCTTCTTCGGTCCACCAGTTCCGAAGGGCGCCCGTTCCATCGAACTGGGAGCCCTGATCGTCGAATCCGTGGCCGATTTCGTGTCCAATGACGGCTCCGATACCGCCGTAGTTCACGGCGTCGTCTGCATCGGCATTGAAGAATGGCGGCTGGAGGATCGCGGCGGGGAAGACGATTTCATTCAGCATCGGGTGATAGTAGGCATTGACGGTTTGTGGCGTCATGAGCCACTTGGTGAGATCCACCGGCTTGCCGATCTCGTCAAGGTGCCTGTCGACGTCGGCATTGTGTGCACGCTCTACATTGCCCAATAGGTCATTGGGGTCGATCTCGACGGCCGAGTAATCAATCCACTTCTCGGGGAAGCCGATCTTGGGCCGGAAGGCCTGGAGCTTCTTGAGGGCCTCAACCTTGGTTTCTTCGCTCATCCAGGTGAGCGCTGAAATGCTGTCCCGGTAGGCTTCGATGAGGTTTCCCACCAGTGTCTCCATCCGGGCCTTGTGACCGGGAGGAAAATGCCGCTCAACGTAGATTTGGCCTACTGCTTCGCCGAGGGCAGCTTCCACCACGGCTACGCCGCGCTTCCACCTTTCCTTGTTGCGGGGCGTGCCGCTGAGCGTGGTCCCATAAAAGTCGAAGTTGGTCTCGACAAAACCGGACGACAAATACGGGGCGGTCGAGCTCAGGATGCGCAGGGTCAGCCATTCCTTCCACGTTTGCAGGGACTCGGATTCCAGGAGTCCAGCGGCTCCCGTAAAGAAGTCCGGCGTGCTCACCACCAGCTCGCTCCGCTTGTCCTGGTCCACGCGCGCCGCTTCAAACCAGGTGTCCAGCAAGGGGAACAGCGCCCGTGCATCGTCTGCGGTCTTGAGGTTGTAGGTCTTTTGCGGATCCCGAAGCGTGACGTTGTCCCAGTGATGCGCGGCCAGCGCCCGTTCCAGGGCAACCACGCGCCCGGCGGCGGCCTCTGCGTCGGGGATGGACGCAAGGTTGAACATGGCGGCAATGTATTTACCGTAGGCCTTCACGATCTCTTCGAATTTTTCGTCGCGGTAATACGATTCGTCAGGCAACCCCAGGCCACCCTGACCGATGTAGAGAAGGATGCGTTCGGGATTGCCGGCATCCGGCGCGGGGTAGATGGAGAATAGGCCTGAGACGTCGGATCGGAACAACCGCCCGATGAGCGCTGCCAATTCCTGCGGGGATTCTACGGATTCAACCTCCTGAAGCCTGCCGCGGACCGGCTCGTAGCCCTTTTCCTCCGCCGCCGCTTCATCCATGAAGCTGGCATAGAGGCCGCCGACTTTTTGTTCGACGCCGGTAGCTGAGTCCGCTTTTGCGGCGGCTTCCTCGATGATTGCCTTCACAGCAAGCTCGGCACCGTCCCTCAGCGCGGTGAAGGTTCCTTCCAGCGGGCGGTCGTCCGGGATCGTCGTGCTGTTGAGCCACGCACCATTGACGTGTTGGTAAAGGTCGTCCTGGGGCCGGACGTTGTGGTCGATGTTGGAAAGAGTGATCCCCGACTGTGGCACTGTGGCTCCTTGTGTGGACGCTGCAGCCGGCGTTTCCACCGTCGTGGCGTCTGCATAGTGGACGTTGCATGAGGTGTTGCACTGTCATCATACGCATCGTGTTACTGTGAATTTGTGCGTGCGGAAATGCTTCTTCTTAGCTGCCGCGGCGAGGCCTGAAAGCTATCTGACGCTGGGCCATCCTCGCCGCGGAGTTCCGTTGTGTCCGGCTAAGCTTTCACTTAGTTCTTTACAGAAAAGGCCACATCATGCGTAATGCACAAAAGCCCTCCGGTATGCCGATTCACCGCTACTTGCCGTTCCAGGACCAGATCACTGTAGATGTTCCGGACCGCACCTGGCCTGACAAAGTCATCACCAAGGCCCCTCGCTGGTGCGCGGTCGACCTGCGGGACGGAAACCAGGCACTGATTGATCCCATGAGTCCGGCACGCAAACTGAAGATGTTCCAGCTGCTCGTCAAGATGGGTTACAAGGAGATCGAGGTTGGATTCCCGTCTGCGTCGCAAACGGACTTCGACTTCGTCCGTCAGCTCATCGAAGGCGGCCACATTCCTGACGATGTCAGCATCCAGGTCCTGACCCAGGCGCGCGAGCACCTGATTGAGCGGACCTACGAGTCCTTGGTGGGCGCCAAGCAAGCCATCGTCCACCTCTATAACTCCACCTCCGTGCTGCAGCGCCGGGTGGTCTTCAACCAGGACGAAGACGGCATCATGGACATCGCCTTGCAGGGTGCCCGCCTGTGCAAGAAGTACGAAGAGACGCTGCAAGACACGCACATCACTTACGAATACTCCCCGGAGTCCTTCACGGGCACCGAGCTCGAGTACGCTGCCCGCGTCTGCAATGCCATCGCCGATGTCTTTGAGGCCTCCGCGGACAAGCAAGTCATTATCAACCTGCCGGCAACGGTGGAAATGGCGACACCCAACGTCTACGCGGACTCGATCGAGTGGATGCACCGCAACCTGCACCCGCGCGAGGGAATCATCATCTCCCTGCACCCGCACAACGACCGCGGGACTGGCGTGGCTGCTGCTGAACTGGGATACCTGGCAGGTGCCGACCGGATTGAAGGCTGCCTGTTCGGCAACGGAGAGCGCACCGGCAACGTGGACCTGGTGACGTTGGGCCTGAACATGTTCGTGCAGGGCGTTGATCCCATGATCGACTTCTCCGACATCGATGAAGTACGCCGCACGGTGGAGTACTGCAACCAACTGCCGGTGCCGGAGCGCTCCCCGTATGGTGGAGACCTCGTGTTTACCGCGTTTTCCGGTTCGCACCAGGACGCGATCAAGAAGGGCTTCGAGGCTCTCGAGAAGGATGCCGCAGCTGCCGGCAAGTCGGTGGATGACTTCACGTGGCAGGTTCCGTACCTGCCCATCGACCCCAAGGATCTCGGCCGAAGCTACGAAGCCGTCATCCGGGTTAACTCCCAGTCCGGCAAGGGTGGCGTCGCCTACCTGCTGAAGAATGAGCACAACCTGGACCTGCCGCGCAGGGCCCAGATCGAGTTCTCCGGTGTCATCCAGCGACGCACCGACGCTGTGGGCGGCGAGGTCAGTGGCGCCCAGCTGTGGCAGATCTTCCAGGACGAGTACCTCCCCTCTGACGAAGAACAGGCGCAATGGGGCCGCTACACCCTGGGCAGCGTGAGCACCGAGACTGACGAGTCCGGTGCCATGACCATGAACGCGAACCTCAGGATCGACGGTGCCGAAGTACGCCGAACAGGTCACGGCAACGGTCCCATCGCCGCACTTCTGGACATCCTGCACCAGGACGGCGTGGACGTCCGGGTGCTCGACTACAGCGAGCACGCACTGTCCGAAGGCGGCAGCGCGAGTGCGGCAGCGTACGTCGAATGCGCTGTCGGTGAACGCGTACTCTGGGGCGTCGGGATTGATCCCAGCACCACGACGTCATCGCTGAAGGCCCTGATCTCGGCGGTAAACCGGGCAGTCCGCGACGCGCAGGCATAGATCCCCGCGGTGTGGTGGCTGGATTTTCAGTCACCACACCGTCCGGCGGTCACGCCCGACCGGCGCGAAGTGCAAAGATTAGTTGTGGCCAATCCGTCGTTTGCAGCACGGTCCTATCGGGACGATGCCGTAGTGCTCCGTACCCACAAGCTGGGCGAGGCGGACAGGATCATTACGCTGCTGACCAAGCACCATGGGCAGGTCCGGGCCGTCGCCAAGGGAGTCCGGAGAACCAGCAGCCGGTTTGGAGCGCGCCTTGAGCCGTTCATGGTCGCCGACCTGCAACTCGTGTCCGGCCGGACACTCGATATCGTGACCCAGGCAGTCGCCAAGGGAGCCTACGGAAGCGCCATAGCCGCCGACTACGGCCGGTTCACCGTTGCGGCCGCAATGACCGAGACAGCCGAGAAATTGACGGATGCCGACACCGAGTCGGGGACCGCACAATACAATCTGCTGGTTGGAGCACTGGCCTCCTTGAGCCGCTCGGACCACCCGCCCGAACTCATTCTGGATTCGTATCTCCTGCGCGCCCTGGCGACCGGTGGCTGGGCGCCAAGCTTTACGGATTGTGCCCGATGTGGCCGTCCCGGCCCCCACACTGCATTTGCGGCGCCGGTGGGCGGAATGGTGTGCAGCGATTGCCGTCCTCCGGGTTCTCCGGCTCCCGCACCGGAAACGGTACAACTCCTCGGAGCGCTGCTGACAGGCAATTGGAGCATTGCCGATGTCTCGGATCCCCGGCATCGCAGGGAAAGCGCGGGGCTGGTGGCCAGTTACCTGCAATGGCATTTGGAACGTGCCGTGAAATCACTCAAACATGTGGAGCGAAGCTGACAGTGGCACTTGGCAAAAAGAACAAGTCAACAGTAGCGAGGACGGCGCCAGTGGTTGCGCCTTATGGACACCCTTCCGGGGCAGTGCCACCAAAGATACCCAGTGAGCTCATACCGCAGCACGTGGCCATTGTCATGGATGGCAACGGGCGCTGGGCCAACCAGCGGGGCCTGCCCCGGGTAGAGGGGCACAAGGCAGGGGAGCCGGCACTGTTGGACGTCATGGCCGGTGCGATCGAGCTGGGCATCAAGTACGTCAGCGTCTATGCGTTCTCTACCGAGAACTGGCGGCGTTCGCCTGATGAAGTCCGGTTCCTCATGGGATTTAACAAGGACGTGCTACGTCGTCAACGCAATCAGCTTGACGAGTGGGGTGTCCGGATCCGCTGGGCCGGTCGTCGGCCACGGCTGTGGGGTTCGGTGATCAAGGAACTGGAAGAGGCCGAGGATTACACGCGGGCCAATGACACGTGCACTTTGACCATGTGTGTTAATTACGGCGGACGCGCGGAGATCGCTGACGCGGTCTCGGCCATTGCCCAGGACGTGGCGGCGGGCCGCTTGAAGCCTGGTTCTGTGTCGGAGAAGACCATCCAGAAGTACCTGGATGAACCCGACCTTCCGGATGTGGATCTCTTCCTTCGCAGCTCCGGCGAGCAGCGCCTCTCCAACTTCCTTCTCTGGCAGTCCGCTTACGCGGAGTTCGTTTTCATGGACACTCTGTGGCCGGACGTCGACAGGCGGACGCTCTGGGAGGCCGTGGAGATTTACGCCAAGCGGGATCGCCGCTACGGTGGTGCGGTCGATGCCGCCCCCGCTACCAAATAGCACGGCCGCGCTAATTCGAGGTGTGCCTGCTCAGTAGGGGTACGCCGCAAGCCAGACGGCGACGTCCCGATAGGCCTGCTGGCGTACCGTGCGCCGGGACAGGAACACATCGTGAAGGGCTCCGGGATAGCGGAAGACGGCCGTGCGCCGAGCCAGGCCCAGCGCGCGACGGGATGTTTCCTCGACGTCGATGACGGCATCGGCCCGCATGAGGTCCGCCGTCCATTCCGCTTGGATCCGGGTCCGTCCGGATAAGAGGACCAACACTGGCGCGTCAATATTGAGCTTACGTTCCACGGCAGCGTGACCGGCGAGCACGGCTTTGGTCCATCCCGCCCGGATCGGGAAGGACGCCCGTGGTCGCCAGACCGGATCCAGGATCCACTCGCCGTGGGCTTCGTTGCTGACGCTTTCCCAGTACGCCGGCATCTCGGGGAACCTGAAAGGCCTTTTCGGGTCCGTGCGGGCAAAAGGTTCAACCAGATGCATGGCGATACTTCGGACCAGGCTGCTTCCCTGCAGTTCGAGCCACGGTGAATTCAGTACCAAGGTGCCCACTCTGCCCGGGTTGCGGTCAGCCCACAGGGCAGCGATGAGACCGCCCAGGGAGTGGGCCACCATGTGAATGGTGGGTGCAGTGGAGTTGCCGGTCCGGGCCATCACGTCCCGTTCGACTTCCACTAAGGCTGCCCCTATGTCCTCGTCGTAAACACCAAGGTCGGAGGTGTATCCGGGAGTCTGTCCGGGGAGGAGGCTGCGGCCAAACTTCCGCAGGTCCAGCGCGTAGAAGTGGAAACCGGAGGCTGTGAGGTATTCGGCGAGCTCGGTCTGGAGGAAGTAGTCCGCCCATCCGTGGAGGTACAGGACCGCCCGCGGGGCACCTCCGGGATCCGCAGGGGTGGCGCGACGATGCCGCTTGGTAAAGGACACCAGGAAGTCCAGGACACCTTGCGGGGCGGGATGGGCGACGGGAGGTGCGTGCCTGACCAGCGTCGCCTTGACCTGTCCCTCCTCATCCGGCTTAAGTGGCAGGTCCAAGCATTCATAGCCGTGGCCCAGGATGTCGTTTTCCCATCCGGCACCGGTTTTCCCTGCGGCGCTCATCTATCCCCCTCGTGGTGGTCATCCGGTGCTTTGTCCTGCATGAATCCCCTGATCCATCGGGCCAGGCGGGCGTAGGCGTCTTTCCTCACGGCAGGTGCCGACAGGAATACGTCATGGAGGCCTCCGTCGATACGCTCCAGAGTCACAGTCCGGCCCAGTGCCATGGCCCGCAAAGCCATCACGCCTACATCAAGCACAGCGTCTGAACGGCGCATGGACTCGCGCCACATCATGCCGTTTGCACTGGCTGAGGACATCAGGACCAGAACCGGCATTTCCAGGTTCAGGCCGCGGGCCACCTGCGACTGGCCGGCGAAAACGGCGCGGAGCCAGCCCGCCCGGACAGGAAAAGCCAAGGGCGGCCGATACCTTTCGTCCAGGTGCCATTCTCCCTCTGCGGAGCTGCTGATGCTGCGAAAATAGAAACCACGCTCCGGCAGTTTCAGGACCGTTTCGGGACGGAATCTCGCCAAAGGCGACACCATGGCGTTCGCTGTCCGCCGGACCATGGAACTCCCATGCATCTCCAACCAGGGGCTGTCGAGAATGAGGTACTGGACTCGTTCAGGGTGTCGGCTGGCCCAGAGGGCGGCTACCAACCCGCCCGTCGAGTGGCCCATGAGTGTCAGGCTGTCCGCCGTGGATCGGTTACGTCCTTGGTGAATCGCGCTAATGGCCTGGTTGATTTCGGCGTCGTAGTCGGCCAGGTTGCCGACATAGCCACCGGGATCTCCGGGCTGGAGGCTCCGTCCATGGTTGTGCAGGTCCAGGGCATAGAACTCATAGCCTTGGCGCGACCAAAACTCGGCGAGCTCGGTGTTGAAGAAGTAGTCGCTCCATCCATGGAGGAACAGGACAACGCCAAGTCGTCGCACCGAACCGTCCTTGCCGCTTCCGGCCTGGTCCAGCGGATCCGCGTCGTGTCGGATCAGCGTGGCATGGCGGATCACGCCATCCGGGCCTGCGGCGTCGATACTGCAGGACTGGTAGCCGGTTCCCAGGATGTCAGCGGTCCATTCCATGGCTCCAGCTTAGACAAAAGCGGCTGCCGCCTTTCCGGCCGCCCTTCCGGTAAAGAGGCAGCCGCCCAGGAATGTCCCTTCCAGAGCCCGGTAACCGTGGATGCCTCCGCCGCCGAACCCGGCAGCTTCCCCGGCTGCGTAGAGCCCTGGGATTGCCTGTCCACTATCGTCGAGCACCCTGGAGGCCAAGTCTGTCCTGAGTCCGCCCAGGCTCTTGCGGGTCAATACCGAGAGCCGGATGGCGATGAGAGGCCCGTGGGCAGGGTCGGTCAGGCGGTGCGGGGGAGCCACTCGCATCAGCTTGTCGGTGGCAAACCGCCTCGCTGCCCTGATGGCCGCAAGCTGCGGGTCCTTGCCGAGCCCACTCGCTACCTGCCGGTCCCGGGCGCTGATCAGGGACTCCAAGGACTCCCGCTGTATGAGGTCGCCTCCGGCCAGCTGGTTCATCTTCGACACGAGCTGCCCGGGGGTGGCTGCCTGCAGGAAATCCACGCCGCGGTCCAGGAACCGCTGGATGGGGGAGTCGCCTCCCGCCCTCAACCGCGACGCAAGGAGCCTGACGTCCTTGCCGGTCAGGTCAGGGTTTTGTTCCGAACCTGACAAGGCGAGTTCCTTGAGGGCGATGGTGCGGTTGAGGACGAACCACGAATGGCTTTGGCCTGTTGCCACAATGTGACGGAGGGCGCCCAGGGAGTCGTACCCCGGGAACAATGGTGCCGGCAGTTGATGTCCTTCAGCATCGAGCCACAAGGATGATGGCCCGGGAAGAATACGGATACCGTGCATCGGCCACACGGGATCGTAGTTGTGGATACCTTCGGGATAGTGCCACATCCTGTCGCCGTTGATCATGGCGGCGCCGCCGGATTGCACCACTGAAAGGAAATCACCGTCTACTGAGGCGGGGACGCCGCTGAGCATCTCCGCGGGTGGTCGCCCTCCTGGCCATTGGCGTCGGACTGCCACGTGGTTGGCGCCTATGCCCCCGGTTGTCACCACAACCGCTCCGGCTGCAGCCTCGAAGCCCCCAACGGGGAGCCTGGATGACGCCTGGCCCCGCACCGCCGTCGACGGTTCCAGGACATCTCCGACGACGCCGGTCAGCGAACCGGCCGTGATGGTGAGGGCTGTCGCCCTGTGCCGGAAGTGAAGCGACACCCTTCCGGCTTCGACGCCTTCGTGCACCTTCCTCAGGAAGGGTTCCACCAGGGCTGGTCCCGTGCCCCAGGTGACGTGGAAGCGGGGTACTGAATTTCCATGGCCCTGTGGTCCGTACCCGCCCCGCTCCGCCCACTGGACCAACGGAAAGATGCCAACGCCGAGGCTTCTCAGCCAGGCCCGCTTCCGACCGGCGGCGAAGTCCACATAGGCCTCGGCCCATTCCCGGGCGTTCGAATCCACCGGCCGGTCGAAAGCCGCGGAGGCCAGCCAGTCGGAAAGTGCGAGATCAGCGCTGTCCCGCACGCCGAGCCGCCTCTGCTCCGGCGTATCGACCATAAAGAGGCCGCCAAAGGACCAATGGGCCTGGCCGCCGACCGAGGTTTCCGGCTCCTGGTCCAGGACGGCCACCGTCTTGCCCGCCGCGTATGCTGTGGCGGCTGCCACCAGTCCCGACAGTCCCGCCCCGACCACCACGACATCGGCCGTGATCCTGAGGCTCGTGCGGGGATGACGTGGGTCACTGTTTTCTGGCTGCATGCGTACATGCTAGCGCCCGGCACAGTCATGGGTTTGGTGAGTTCGTCCGCGAACAGCAAAACTAAGACCATGCGTTTTTACCCCACATTCTTTAAGTTGGCCTTCTCCTGGATGGATGCCGAGAAGGCCCACAAGATCGGATTCCAGGGAATCCGTGCCGCCCACCGTACTGGCGCGGGGCGGGTCCTTGCCCGCATGACCGCCCCGGATGCCTCGCTCCGCACCGAGGCGCTGGGCCTGAGCTTTCCCTCGCCCTTCGGACTTGCGGCGGGTTTCGACAAGGAAGGCCACGGCATTGAGGCCCTGACGGAGCTGGGCTTCGGCCACGTCGAAGTGGGTACCATCACGGGCCAAGCGCAGCCGGGCAATGAGAAACCACGCCTGTTCCGCCTGATAGAGGACCGGGCGGTCATTAACCGGATGGGATTCAACAACGACGGCGCTGCTGCCGTTGCGCCACGGCTCAAGTCTGCTCGGGCTGCCTTGCAGAAAAACCACCCTGATCTTCGGCCGATCATCGGGGTGAACATTGGCAAGACCAAGGTGGTGGACCTCGCCGACGCCACGGAGGACTACCTTGTGAGCGCCCGGAGCCTCGCCCCCGCCGCAGACTACCTGGTAGTCAATGTCAGTTCGCCCAATACGCCGGGCCTGCGGTTACTGCAGAACGTGGAGACGCTGCGTCCTTTGCTGCGGGCAGTTGGAGACGCTGCCGACGAAGCCGCGGGGCGCCACGTACCGCTTCTGGTCAAGATTGCGCCTGACCTGTCCAACGAAGACATCGAGGACGTCGCCCGGCTTGCACTTGACCTCAAGCTGGACGGAATCATCGCGAACAACACAACGATTACCCGTGAGGGGCTTGTCTCCGGAAGTGCGAAGGTGGATTCCATCGGTGCCGGAGGCTTGTCAGGAGCGCCCCTCAAGGAGCGGTCCCTGGAGGTGCTTCGCAGGCTCAAGCAGGCTGTGGGCGATGACCTTGTGCTGATCGCGGTCGGCGGCGTCGAATCGGCCGAGGACGTCCAGGAACGCCTTGAGGCCGGCGCCACCCTGGTCCAGGGCTACACAGCATTCCTTTACGAAGGTCCGTTCTGGGCGTCCCGAATCAACAAGGGCCTTGTAAGGCTTCGTCGGGGCTCATGCCACTAAGACTGCGGTTAAGCGATGAAGACCCCGGACCATTGGTCGGGGGTCTTCATACGTTTGACAGGGGTTGGGGCCTTAGGCCGGGTACTGTCCGCGCTTCACCTGCGGCTTGGGCAGACGGAGTTTGCGGAACTGAAGGGCTCGCATGCATCCGTACCAGACAGAGCCACGCTCCACTTCGCCGAACTTCTCGGTGAGTTTCTTCCGCAGCTTGCGGGAGAGGATGAAGGCATCGATGAATACAGCCAGGAACATGATCCAGAAGCCCACCAGGACGTAGCTGATTCCCGCGCTCGTGGTGGGAATGATCAGTGAAATGACGACGAACAACAGGGCGCCAAACATCAGGTACTCGCCCAGGCTGAACCGTGCGTCGACGTAGTCGCGGACGTACCTCTTCTGGGGCCCTTTGTCCCGAAGCGGCAGGAATTTTTCGTCACCCGTATCCAGGGCCTGCCGCATCTTCTGGCGCTGGTCCTGGATGGCCACCCGCTCCGCTGCCTTTGATGCCTTACGGTCGGTGGGCACCAGAGGGCGCTTGCGGGCTGCTTCCTGGTCCTTCCGCTTGGGCGTGGGCGCGCCCTTTCCAGCTACGGGCTCCTGGGTGGTGGCATAGGCCTGGTCAACTACTGATTGAGCGCTGGGCTCTTCCTTTTTGCGTCCGAACACCCCTACAGAATACCCGCACCAAGGTGGCGCAGGTTACGCTTCGGGTTGCCCGCGCTCCGATGGCCACTCCGCGCCTGCCCCGCTGGGAGAACGCCCGGCGGTAAAGTGTGGCCCATGACTTCAGCACATGCGGAGACCCCGCAGAACAAGCCCCTGGACTCCGGCGCTACCCCGGTGGAGGCACTGACCCGGGCGGTCCATGACTCCTTCGATGCCACTCTGGCCTCCTTGAAAGACCTCGTCGCCATACCGGGCATTGCTTGGTCCAGCTTCGACCCTTCAGAGTTGGACAAAAGCGCCGAAGCTGTTTCCGCACTGGTAAAGGCAACAGGCATGGAGGACGTCCGCATCCTTCGTTGCGACAAGAGTGACGGCACCCCCGGCGGGCCCGCCGTCGTCGCGCGCCGTCCCGCGGCGGAAGGCAAGCCGACCATCCTCCTGTACGCCCACCACGACGTACAGCCCCCTGGAGACCGTGGACGGTGGGAGTCGGAGCCGTTTGTTGCAGAGGAACGTGACGGTCGGCTTTATGGTCGCGGTGCGGCTGATGACAAGGCGGGCATCATGGCCCACTTGGCGGCCTACAGTGCAGCAATCAAAGTCCTGGGCGAGGATTTCGGCCTCGGAGTGACATTCTTCTTCGAAGGCGAGGAAGAGGCGGGCTCGCCCACCTTCAGGACTTTCCTCGAGGAGCATCGCGAACTCCTGCGTTCTGATGTCATTGTTGTTGCAGACTCCAGCAATTGGAAAGTGGGCGTTCCGGCCCTGACCACCAGCCTGCGCGGCCTCGTTGACGGCACTTTTGAAGTCCGCGTGCTCGACCACGCGGTGCACTCCGGGATGTTCGGCGGCCCAGTGCTCGACGCCCCGACCCTCCTTTCGCGGCTCATTGCCACCCTCCACGATGACGAGGGCAACGTCGCTGTTGCCGGTCTGGTGGGCCGGGACGAGGTGGCCGTGGACCTCGCCGAAGCCGACTATCGCGCCGACGCGTCAGTGCTCGACGGCGTGCGGCTCGCCGGGAGCGGCACCATCGCTTCCCGCTTGTGGACCAAGCCCGCTCTTTCGATCATTGGCATGGACGTTCCGGCAGTGGACGTTGCCTCCAACACCCTCATTCCGGCGGCGCGAGCCAAATTCAGCATGCGGCTGGCGCCCGGCCAGGACCCCGAGGCTGCCATGGACGCCCTGCGGCGGCACGTCGAGTCCCATGCTCCGTTCGGTGCCAAGGTGACGTTCACGCCGGGGGAGCGGGGCGATGCGTTCTCCACCGATACCTCATCAGCTGCGGCCCGGGTGGCCCTTTGGGCGCTGGGGGAGTCCTGGGGAGTGAAGCCTGTCGAGATGGGAATAGGTGGATCCATTCCCTTCATCGCAGACCTCCTGGAAATGTACCCGGAAGCCCAGATCCTGGTGACCGGGGTGGAAGACCCTGATTCCAGGGCCCACAGTGCCAACGAGTCACTGCATATCGGCGATTTCAGCCATGCTGTGGTCGCTGAGGCTCTCATGCTGGCCAGGCTCAATGCCGAGGGCCTCGCGGGCTGAACCGAAAGTGCAGGCCGGGAACAACCAAATGCCGCAGGTGGTTACGTCAGGAGTTATAGCTAAGCGTCTGCGCGACGTAGCATTAGCTATAACCCGTACGTAATTGGGTAAGGGCAGGCAGCGTCCCGGCGCCGCCGCCAAGAGCTTCATAAGAAGGTAGGCCAATGAGCACTGCAACCAACGAAAACAGCACCGGAACGCAGGTCGTCGCAAACGACGAACTGGCCACGCACGAGGTCAATCTGACCGACGTCGCCGCAGGCAAGGTCCGCAGCCTCCTCGAGCAGGAAGGGCGCACCGATCTTCGGCTGCGCGTTGCAGTCCAGCCCGGCGGATGCTCCGGCTTGATCTACCAGCTCTACTTCGACGAGCGCCTGCTCGACGGCGACGCCGTGCGTGACTATGACGGCGTCGAGGTCGTGGTGGACAAGATGAGCGTTCCCTATCTCAGCGGCGCAAGCATCGACTTCGAAGACACCATCTCGAAGCAGGGCTTCACCATTGATAACCCGAACGCGGGCGGCTCCTGCGCCTGCGGTGATTCATTCCACTGATGTGAGCCGTCGCTGCACGTCGGCGCCACTTCCGACGCGGTGAAACGCGTTGGGAGCCACGGCGCCGACATGTGCGCGAAAACCGCTTGATAGCGGTAAGCTCTACATCGGGTAGTAAAACTTTTAGTGTGCCCGGTGAGCCTTCGGCCTGCCGGGAGACAGCAACAAGAGGAAGGGCCGTCTGTGAGTTCGCAGAACCGAACCGGCAGCCGACGCATAAAGATCACCTCGATCACTGGCTTGGCAGTCGCCGGCGCGTTGGTTTTGACCGGATGTTCACCAGAGGTAGAGAAGGGTTGGCTGCCAACAGAGCGCGGCACGACCAACCACACTGACCGGATCATGGACCTCTGGGTCAACTCATGGATCGCCGCCTTGGCAGTCGGTATCATCACGTGGGGCCTCCTGGTCTGGTGCATCATCGCGTACCGTCGCCGCAAGGGCACCACGGGATTCCCCAAGCAGCTCAGCTACAACCTGCCGCTTGAGGTCTTCTACTTGACCATTCCGCTGTTCATGGTGCTGGTGTTCTTCTACTTCACCGACCAGGACCAGCGTGCGATCGATGACCGTTCGCAGCCTGCCGACGTCGTTGTTGACGTCCGCGGCAAGCAGTGGGCCTGGGACTTCAACTACAAAAAGGGCGAGGTCGTCAACGAGGACCTCCACGAGGCCGGCGTCCAGGCCCACCTGACCGGCAACGATGTCGACAAGGAACTCCTCCCCACGTTGTACTTGCCCGTTGGCAAGTCCGTGGACTTGGAGCTGAACTCCCGCGATGTCATCCACTCATTCTGGGTTCCCGCATTCCTCCAGAAGCGCGACATGATCCCTGGTAAGACGAACTACATCAGGTTCACCCCCACCAAGGAGGGCACCTTCGATGGCAAGTGTGCCGAGCTCTGCGGTGAATACCACTCCGAAATGCTCTTCCGGGTCAAGGTTGTCTCCGAGTCTGAATTCCAGTCGCACATGGACAAGCTTCGCCAAGAAGGCAACACGGGTCTCCTCGGTGCGGAATACGACCGCAACCCGAACCTGAACGAATCCAAGTAAGGGGAGCGACGTGGCTACGTACACTCAATCCGCGCCGGGGGTTCTTGAAGCTCCGGTAGTACCCAAGTCCAAGGGACGCATCGTCGTCAACTGGATCACTTCCACCGACCACAAGACCATCGGGTACATGTACCTCATTGCGTCCTTCGTGTTCTTCTGCCTCGGTGGTGTCATGGCCCTGCTGATCCGCGCCGAGCTCTTTGAGCCCGGAATGCAGATCCTGCAGACCAAAGAGCAGTACAACCAGATGTTCACGATGCACGGCACCGTCATGCTGCTGATGTTCGCAACCCCGCTGTTCGCGGGCTTCGCCAACGTCATCATGCCGCTGCAAATCGGTGCTCCCGATGTCGCCTTCCCGCGTCTGAATGCCCTGGCCTTCTGGTTCTTCCTCTTTGGTTCCACCATCGCCGTCTCCGGCTTCATCACCCCCCAGGGTGCTGCGTCATTCGGTTGGTTCGCCTATGCTCCGCTGTCGAACACCACGTTCAGCCCTGGTGTCGGTGGAGACCTGTGGGTCTTTGGCCTCGCGCTCTCAGGCTTCGGAACCATCCTTGGTGCCGTCAACTTCATCACCACCATCATCTGCATGCGTGCACCGGGCATGACCATGTGGCGTATGCCGATCTTCACCTGGAACACCCTTGTGACGGCTATCCTCGTCCTGATGGCCTTCCCGCCGCTGGCAGCTGCGCTGTTCGCGCTCGGCGCGGACCGTCGCTTCGGTGCCCACATCTTTGACCCCGAAAATGGCGGTGCCGTTCTCTGGCAGCACCTCTTCTGGTTCTTCGGGCACCCCGAGGTTTACATCATCGCCCTGCCGTTCTTCGGCATTGTTTCCGAGATCTTCCCGGTGTTCAGCCGCAAGCCGATCTTCGGCTACAAGGGCCTCGTGTACGCCACCATCGCCATTGCTGCACTCTCCGTCACCGTGTGGGCACACCACATGTACGTGACCGGTTCGGTGTTGCTGCCGTTCTTCGCCTTCATGACCATGCTGATCGCGGTACCGACGGGCGTGAAGTTCTTCAACTGGATCGGAACGCTCTGGCAGGGCTCAATCACCTTTGAAACCCCTATGCTCTGGAGCATCGGGTTCCTGGTGACCTTCCTCTTCGGTGGCCTGACGGGCATCATCCTGGCGTCGCCGCCGCTGGACTTCCACGTCTCCGACTCCTACTTCGTGGTGGCGCACTTCCACTACGTGGTCTTCGGTACGGTTGTGTTCGCCATGTTCGCCGGCTTCTACTTCTGGTGGCCAAAGTGGACGGGCAAGATGCTCAACGAGCGCCTGGGTAAGATCCACTTCTGGCTCCTTTTCCTTGGTTTCCACGGCACGTTCCTCATCCAGCACTGGCTGGGTGTCGAAGGCATGCCGCGTCGTTACGCCGACTACATGCCGCAGGATAACTTCACCTGGATGAACCAGTTCTCCACTATCTCCTCCTTCGTACTGGGCGCCTCGCTGCTGCCGTTCTTCTGGAACGTCTACATCACCTGGCGCAGCAACAAGAAGGTTGAAGTTGATGATCCTTGGGGCTTCGGTGCCTCGCTGGAGTGGGCTACGTCCTGCCCGCCGCCGCGCCACAACTTCACTTCCTTGCCCCGTATCCGCTCCGAGCGCCCGGCACTGGACCTGCACCACCCCGAGTTGGCTCAGATCCACACCGCAGAGGCCCCGTCACCCGCAGCAGCTGTTTTGGGTAACGCCGACCAGAGGGACGTCAACAAATGAAAATTGAATCGTGGCTCTTCGGAGCCGGAGTCTTCTTCTTCGTCCCCGTAGCCATCGCCTACGGCTTCCTGACCAATTGGTCTGAGTGGGTCGGCGTCCTGGGAATCCTCCTCGTCGGTGGCCTTGCGGGCATGATCGGCGCATACCTTGGTTTCACCGGCAAGCGTGTCGGCATGCGTCCGGAAGACCGTCCCGATGCAGAGGTTCACGAGGGCGCAGGCGAACAGGGGCACTTCAGCCCTTGGAGCTGGTGGCCGCTGGTTCTCGGCCTTGCCTGCGCAGGCGGCTTCCTGGGTCTCGCAGTCGGTTTCTGGATCACCTACATTGCCGGTGGTCTGGCCCTGGTGGCACTCGTTGGCTGGGTCTTTGAATACAGCCGTGGCGACCACGCACACTAGCAGTACCTGAGAGCAAAAGAGGGCCCCACCGAAATGAAGTGGTCCCCGAAAGTTGGACCGCTAAATAGATGTTAGGCCGCGAGGGTCTGAGCACGGTATTCCACCGGGCTCAGGCCCTTTAGCTTTGTTGAGATTCTTTTGGTGTTGTACCAGTGGATGTA
>NZ_JAJUKH010000006.1 GCF_021538675.1 Paenarthrobacter sp. AR 02 | reverse complement strand
TCCTCAACACCGAGGCCTTGGAAACAGCGCTCCACGACTACATCCACTGGTACAACACCAAAAGAATCTCAACAAAGCTAAAGGGCCTGAGCCCGGTGGAATACCGTGCTCAGACCCTCGCGGCCTAACATCTATTTAGCGGTCCAACTTTCGGGGACCACTTCAGAAGCTGGAGCCCTGCTTTGAGTTCAAGGGCGGCGTCCTTCGACGCCGCTCCCCGCTACTTCTTGACTGCCACCAGGAGTCCGTCACCCGTGGGCAGCATGGCCGAAGCCAGGCGCTCGTCGTCGCGGATGGCTTTGCCGATCTGGCGCAGGACCACGGTAGTCGCGTCCCGTGCAGCAGGGTTGGACACCCGGTCCTTGTCCAGGGCGTCATTGATCACCAAGGTGCCGCCGCTTTTAAGCAGACGGACCGCCTGTTCAACGTATTTGGGGAAGTTCGGCTTGTCCGCATCAATGAAGACGAGATCGTAGGCAGAGTCCGTCAGGCGGGGCAACACGTCGGCCGCCCTGCCGGAAATGGTCCTCGTACGGTTTGCCGGGCTGCCGGATTCCAAGAACGCTTCCCGTGCGGCTTTCAGGTGCTCGACATCGACGTCGATGGTTGTCAGGACCGCCTGCGGGCTGAGGCCCCGCAGCAGGCAGACCCCGGATACTCCGGCACCGGATCCGACTTCTACTACTGTCTGTGCCTTGGACGCAGCAGCAAGGACTGTGAGCACCGCACCAACACCCGGACTGATCGGGGTGACACCCAGCTCGAAGGACCGCTCACGGGCACGCAACAAGACGTCGTCCTCAGCCGGCAGATCTTCTGCATAGGACCAGCTGGTTGACTTGTCGGCACTCATGAAGGATTCGCTTTCCGCGGGTAGGGGTGTTTGTACCAGACTACTGCGTGGTCCCGCGTAAACCCGCTGTTGGGGGAGCGGCATGCGGCTGTGTCCGCCGATGTTTTCTGCCCTGCGGGGAAATCGGCGGCCGGTCAGGAAATTCCCAGACAACCTTGGGATGATATTGCTCCGGTCATCCATGAGGTGGACGGCACCGGATTCTTCGGTGAACCACAGTTTGAGGGGAGTGGACGATGCCGGCATCGCATGCTGCGCCAGTCCAAACATCAGAAGGCCACGAGGCCGTAGCCGAATGGGTCATGCCCAGCTGGGAGGACGTGGTTGCGAACCACTCCGCCAAGGTATATCGCCTCGCCTACCGCCTGACCGGCAACAAGTTCGACGCCGAAGACCTCACCCAGGAGGTCTTCGTCCGCGTATTCCGCTCGCTTGAGAACTTCAAGCCGGGAACATTGGACGGCTGGTTGCACCGCATCACCACCAACCTGTTCCTCGACCAGGCCCGCCGAAAGAGCCGCATACGGTTTGATGCGCTGGCCGAGGACGCCGAGTCCCGCCTTCCTGGCCGCGAGCCCGGACCCGAGCAGAGCTTTGAGCACAACAACCTTGACCTGGACGTCCAGCGGGCACTGGAAGAGCTCCCACCCGACTTCCGTGCCGCCGTCGTTCTTTGCGATCTTGAAGGCCTCTCCTATGACGAAGTCGCCGAGGCGCTTGGGGTGAAGCTGGGGACCGTCAGGTCCCGTATCCACCGCGGAAGGACCATGCTGCGCGAGAAGCTGGCCCACCGCGATCCCCGACCCGCCGAGGCCCGCAAGCCGCGCTTGAAGATGCCCCGCATCGCCAGCATCCACTAGGTTGTCGATGCCTCGACGTCCCTTCCGTCCGGGAGCCCTGTCCCGGCGCGCTTTTGCTGCCCGGCGCCATTCGCGGCTACCGGAACACCTGCAGGTATGTGCGGACTGCCGTGCCGCGGCAGGCCGGGAACGGCAGTACCTTGAGCGGCTCCGGGCTGCGGCCGTGCCGGAAGCGAGCCAGGACCTTGCTGCACGCCTGATCCAGCACACAGAGCGGCTTGCCAGTGAACCTGCACAGGATCCGTGGAACCAGCCACAGCAGGGTGGGCTGTCCAGGGGTCTCCGCTTCGCTGCCGTCGCAGCGGGTACCCTCGTGGTGAGCGCCGGAGCTCTGGGCGTCGCAGCTTACGTTGTGGCCGGGGACGACCAGCCGCGGGTATTAGCCGGCGCCGGCAATGCCGGAGCGCTGGTGGGGGCATGGAGCGCTGGACCGGTGGACGTCATGGACCCCTCGTTCACGGCCGGAAGCACCATGAGTCTTAGTGCGTCGCAACTGGACGCCCTCCGCGACCAAGGGTGGGCCTGTCCTGAACTCCTGGAGATGGGCTTCCACGTCGTCTCCGCCCAGGCCTCGATGCTCAATGGGCACCCGGCGGTGGAAATCCGGCTCGAAAGCAACGGCCATTACGCCACCATCACCGAAGAACACCTTCCGGCCGACGCGCAATCCGCTGGCCAGAGGGGCGCGGCGCAGCTGTCCGTCACCCAGGGAACGCCGTGGAAGGCTGTCTACGCCATGCCTGCTGCCGTGATCAGCTACACCTCCGACCTGCCCCCGGAAAGCGCTGATGACGCGGTGCCGGAAATAGTCCGGGCAGGAGACTCCATGTCGCATCAAGGGCACGGGGACAGCTCCGGGTCCTGGTATGGGCGACTGCTGCGCGGACTGCAGACCCTCCTCCGTCCCGCCGGTTTATGAGCGGCACCACAGACAAGGTAATCTTCGTAGCGTGTTTGGAATCAACGGCCCGGAGTTCATAATCCTCCTTCTTATCGGCGTACTCGTGATCGGTCCCAGCCGTTTGCCCGAATACACTCAAAAGCTCGCCAACCTGGTCAAGGAAGTCCGGCGGATGGCGTCGGGCGCGCGCGAGCAGATCAAGGAAGAAGTCGGCATCGACATCGATGAGGTCGACTGGAAGAAGTACGATCCGCGTCAGTATGATCCCCGGCGCATCATCAAGGATGCACTCCTGGAGGACGACACCAAGCCAGTGAGTCCCGGTGCGCCCGTCGCCGCGGCAACTGCCTCGGCCGCGGACACCAAGCCCAAAGCCCCGGCTAGGATCATCGAGCGGCTTGCAGATGGTGAAGCCGCGCCTTTTGACACCGAAGCTACCTGACCCGGAAGACGGCGTTCAGCTCGCCGAAAGTCGCTGTTAGCGGGGTTGGATTCCCAAAGGCATCCCGGATAGCCCACGCGGCCGGGTGGCCAGGGCCGATGCAATATCCTCCAGGGCCTTCGCGGCAGCGGTTTCAGGCGCAGCCAGGACCACGGGCTTCCCGGCGTCCCCACCTTCCCGCAAACGGATGTCCAAGGGGATCTGCCCCAACAGTGGAACATCGGTGTCCACCGCAGCGCTCAACCTCGCAGCCAGGGTGGCACCGCCCCCGCTTCCGAACAACTCCATGCGGCCGCCGTCGGGCATTTCCAGGAAGGACATGTTCTCGATCACCCCGGCCACCGTCTGTCCGGTCTGGGTGGCGATCGTCCCCGCGCGTTCGGCGACGTCCGCGGCCGCTGCCTGCGGTGTGGTGACCACCAGGATCTCGGCGTTGGGAAGCAATTGGGCGACAGAGATGGCGATGTCTCCGGTGCCGGGAGGCAGGTCCAGGAAAAGGGCGTCGAGGTCGCCGAAGTACACGTCGCTGAGGAACTGTTCCAGGGCGCGGTGCAACATGGGGCCGCGCCAGGCTACGGGCGTGTTGCCTGCGACGAACATGCCGATGGAAATGACTTTTACGCCATAAGCCACTGGCGGGAGGATCATGTCGTCAACCTGTGTGGGCTTCTGTGTGATTCCCATCAGGGCCGGTACGGAGAAACCATGGACGTCCGCATCCACTATTCCAACGCGCAGTCCCTGGGCCGCCAGGGAACAGGCGAGGTTCACGGTGACGGACGACTTGCCCACGCCGCCCTTGCCGCTGGCCACCGCGTACACCTTGG
Organism: Paenarthrobacter sp. AR 02; assembly: GCF_021538675.1. Lineage (GTDB taxonomy): Bacteria > Actinomycetota > Actinomycetes > Actinomycetales > Micrococcaceae > Arthrobacter. The sequence continues at coordinate 184,462 of NZ_JAJUKH010000006.1, read as the reverse complement.
TCAACGAACCCGGCTTGGTGAACGGTATTCCGCGCTGCCCGCCGGGGCCACGGAGCTGCTCTTTGAGGGCTTCGCGCTGGGCGGGCGTCATGACCTTGAGTTCCACGTCCACCCCGGTCACACCTGGCACCTTGGACAGGGCTGCAGTGGCGTCCTCCGCGATGGTTTCGCGCAAAGGGCAGCCGGCAATGGTCAGCAGGACAGCAACGTGGGCTGCGCCGGCCTCATCGGCAGAGACCGATTCCACCATCCCGAGTTCGGTGATGGGGCGGCGGAGCTCCGGATCAATGACGGTTGCCAGGGCAGCACGGAGCGCCTCGGCAGATACGGTGCTCATAAGGTCAGGCTCGGCTTTCGGGGTTCTCGGGTGTTCGCTTGGCAGTGGAATGCTGGGGGCCGGCGCTCCGCGGCGGCCGGACCTTGGGGATCTGCTGGGTGCGGGGTCCGCGCGACTTGTCCCGCTTTTCCTTCAGCTTCTCCTTGACCTTTTCTCCGGAGGATTCGCTGCCATCGGTGGCGGGATCGTGCTCGCGGAGCTCTTCCTGGGCGTCGATGATGTCTTCCAGGAGGCTCCGGAGTTCGGCCCGGACGTAGTCACGGGTGGCCACTTCACGTAGGGCAATACGCAGCGAAGCCAATTCCCGGGTCAGGTACTCGGTGTCGGAAAGGTTGCGCTCAGCGCGTTGGCGGTCCTGCTGGAGAGAGACACGGTCGCGGTCGTCCTGCCGGTTTTGGGCCAGCAGGAGCAGCGGGGCTGCGTAGGAGGCCTGGAGCGACAACATCAGGGTCAGGAGGGTGAAGCCAAGCTCCATCCGGTCAAATTGCCACTCAGTCGGCGCGAAGGTGTTCCACGCCAGCCAGAACACACAAAAGATGGTCATGTAGACCAGGAACTGCGGGGTTCCCATGAAACGGGCGAATCCCTCAGTGGCGTTGCCGAAGGCGTCCGGGTTGGGGGAGAACTTGGGCAGGATGCGTTGGCGCCCGCTCAGGGGCGTGTCCAGGCTGCTGACGGTACGTCCAGTGGCCTTGGGGGATCGGGTGGCGTTGTTATCAGCCAATGCGGCCTCCAAGTCTCCTTATAGGGGCGTCGTCCTCGTGGGCGCGCCAGTCATCCGGCAACAGGTGATCCAGCACGTCATCAACAGTCACCGCCCCCACAAGGCGGCCGTCGTCGTCGACAACTGGAAGTGAATTCAGGTTGTAGGTTGCCAAGGTCCTGGCTACCTCGCTGATGTGGGCTTGGTCCGAGAGCGGCTCAAGGTTCTTGTCCACAAGGTTGCCCAGAGGCTCCGGCGGCGGGAAACGCAGGAGCTGCTGGATATGCACCACGCCGAGGAACCGGCCCGTGGGCGTCTCCAGCGGAGGGCGGGCAATGAAGATTGATGAGGCCAAGGCAGGGGAGAGCTCCTCGCGCCGGACGTGGGCCAGGGCCTCCGCGACCGTGGCTTCCGGCGGGAGGATGACCGGGACAGGGGTCATGAGGCCGCCTGCCGTGTCTTCGTCATACTCCAGGAGCCGGCGCACGTCCTCGGCTTCCTGCGGCTCCATGAGCTGCAGCAGTTCCTCGGCCTGCGCTGAGGGGAGCTCAGCGAGGAGGTCTGCGGCGTCGTCAGGATCCATCTCTTCAAGGACGTCGGCGGCGCGCTCCACGTCCAAGGCCGAGAGGATTTCCACTTGGTCGTCCTCGGGCAGTTCCTGCAGCACGTCCGCGAGGCGCTCGTCCTGGAGCTCGCTGGCCACTTCGAACCGGCGCTTGTCGCTCATTTCCTGCAGGGCTTCGGCGAAGTCGGCAGGCTTGAGGTCCTCGTGGGTGGCCACGAACTGGGTGGCCGCCTGCGGCTCGTTGTGGGCGCCCGTCTGGGCATCGGCCCAGTCGATGATCAGGGTCTCGTTGCGGCGCAGCCGGCTCAACGGCGACAGGGAGTGCCCGCGGCGGACGAACAGCTTGCTGACGAACCAGTCCTTGGACCTGTGCTGGTCCATGGCGATGTCCTCGATGGTGGCATCCCCGCTGCCGTCGGCAAGGGTGACGCGGCGATCAAACATCTCGGCCACCACCAGGGTTTCGGCTCCCCGCTGCTCGAAGCGTCGCAGATTGACCAGCCCGGTGCAGATGATCTGTGTTTGGTCGATGGACGTAATGCGCGTCATGGGCACGAAGACGCGCTTCTTGCCGGGAACTTCCACCACGATGCCCACCACGTGCGGGGCGCCACGGGTGCCCCTGGAGAGCACCACGACATCGCGCAATCGGCCAAGACGGTCACCCAGGGGGTCGAAGACGTCCAGGCCGAGCAGGCGCGCGACAAAGACGCGTGAGGGATGTGTGCTCATGTTTACAGGCTACCGAGTCTGCTCTCTTTTAGCTGAATTCCAGCCGCTTCACATGTCCATGGGACACAATGGGGCTATGTCTAACATTTTTGGTGGTCCCAAAGCTGTCGAGGAGTCCCGGAGCGTCCCACAAGGAGACACCGTCGGCTCATACACCTCGTATTTGGATGCCCAAAAGGCGGTGGATTATCTGGCAGACCAGCAGTTCCCGGTTCAGTTGGTATCGATCGTGGGCAACGACCTCAAAATGGTTGAGCGGGTGACCGGTCGCCTGAGCTACCCGAGGGTGGCCCTGTCCGGTGCTTTGAGCGGCATGTGGTTTGGCCTGTTCGTCGGTGTGATGCTGTCCTTCTTTACGCCGGGCGGCGGACCGTTCTCCATCATCACCTCGGTCCTGATGGGCGCGGCCTTCTTCATGCTCTTCGGCATCGTCACCTATGCCACCCAGCGCGGGAAGCGTGACTTCACCTCCACAAGCCAGGTGGTGGCCACCAACTATGACGTGATCGTCGCCATCGAAGCAGCCCACGAGGCCCGTCGCCTGCTCCACCAGCTGCCGATGAACCCCTCGCAGGCGGCAGCGCCGCAGGCAACGAACTACAACCCGCACAGCGCTCCGCTGCAGCAGCCGGGCCAGGCGCCGGAAAGGCCATCCACATGGAATGACCCTTACGGCCAGCGCGGCACCGGTGAAACCGGCACGCAGGAAAACGGGGATCCGCATGCCGGTGTTGCGCCGTCGAACCACCAGCCGCCGTCGGCTGTCCGCTACCCCGACCTGCCCGACGGCAGGCCGCAGTACGGTGTCCGCGTGACCGAAGGCCACAATGCCCCGCAGGAAGACGGACAGCAAGCCGGCTCCGAGGACACACCGAAACAGCAGTAGTCCCGGCAAAGGACAAATGCACCGAACAAAGGGAAGGCCACCGGATCTCCGGTGGCCTTCCCTTTGATGTTGGCGTTTGCCCTGGGCTGCGCGGGCTAGGCCTGCGCCTCCTGGTAGATACCGGCCATCCATGATTCGACGTCGGCTGCCTTGCGGGGCAAGGCGGCGCTGAGGTTGACCGGGCCATCGGCTGTCATCAGGATGTCGTCCTCGATGCGAACACCGATTCCGCGGTACTCGGCAGGGATCGCAAGGTCCTCATTCTTGAAGTACAAACCGGGTTCGATGGTAAAGACCATGCCCTCGGTGAGGATCCCGTCCAGGTAAAGCTCGCGCTTGGCCTGTGCACAGTCGTGGACATCCAGCCCCAGGTGGTGGCTGGTCCCGTGCGGCATCCAGCGACGGTGCTGCTGGCCCTCGGGGCTGATGGCTTCCTCCACGGACACGGGGAGCAGGCCCCACTCGGCGAGGCGTTCGGCCAGGACCGTGGTTGCTGCGGTGTGGATGTCGCGGAACTTCACGCCCGGCTGCGCGGCTGCGAAACCGGCATCGGCTGCGTCCAGGACGGCCTCGTAGACCTTGCGCTGGACATCAGTGAAGGTGCCCGTGGCGGGCAGGGTACGGGTGACATCGGCAGTGTAGAGGGAATCAGCTTCCACGCCGGCATCGAGGAGAAGGAGTTCGCCCGCGTTGACCTTGCCCGTGTTCCGGGTCCAGTGAAGGACAGTGGCGTTGTTTCCCGAGGCAGCGATGGTGTCATAGCCGAGCTCGTTGCCTTCCTCGCGGGCGCGGGCGAAGAATGCACCCTCAACGACGCGCTCGCCGCGTGCGTGGTTCAGCGCCCGCGGAAGGGCGCGAACGACGTCGGCGAAGCCCTCCACAGTGGCAGCCACGGCGATCTTCATCTGCTCGATTTCCCACTCGTCCTTGAGGAGGCGCAACTCGGAGAGGGCTTCGCTGAGCTTCTCGTCCAAGGCATCGAGTTCGCCCAGGTCCAGGGTTTCGGGATCCTTGGCGGTGTTGTACCGGGCGGTGTCCACCAAGGCATCAATGTTCTCGTCCACCTTGCGGACCAGGCGGATGGAGATGCCACCGATCTCCGGGGCACCCACGTTCTTGGTGATTGCCATTTCGAGTTCGGCGATATGGGCGCAGGCGAGTCCCAGGCGGGCCTCGAATTCCGCCAGTGTCGGACGGGCACCGATCCAGAACTCACCGGAGCGTGAGTCGGCGTAGAACTGTTCGGTATCGCGGCCGGCCAAGGGACGGAAGTAGAGCGTCGCGGTGTGGTGACCGCCGTCGTCGCCCTTGCCTTCAGCCACCGGCTCAAGGATGAGGACGGCGTCGGGCTCGTGGTCCAGGCCAAGGCCCGTGAGGTGCGCAAAGCCGGAGTGGGGGCGAAAACGGTAATCGCAGTCGTTGGAGCGGACCTTCAGCGGACCGGCCGGGATGACAAGCCGTTCGCCTTTGAACAGTTCGGAAATCGCACGACGGCGGCGTGCAGCGTGGTCTGCAACGGCGTCGCGCGCAGGGGTCACCTGCGGGGCGGCAGCCCAATTGCTGGCCATGAATGCTTTGAAAGCATCCGATGTTGGCCTCTGTGAGCGGTTGTTAACGCGCTCCTGCAGCGGCTGGGAATTTGCGGAGTCCATGTTTTGGGTGTTTTCGGCATCGTTCACCGTTACATCGTCCCACCAGTTCGGTGAGGAGGCCAATGGCGCAACGCTCCAAGGAGCCCTGCATCCCATAGGCTGGGAAAGTGAGGATAGACCTGCATGCGCACTCCAATGTCTCCGACGGAACCGAGACACCCGCCGGGGTGATCGTTTCTGCTGTATCGGCGGGCCTGGACGCCGTGGCGTTGACGGACCACGACTCCACCGATGGTTGGGACCAGGCTGCGGCAACCGCAGTGGAACACGGGATTGCGTTTGTCCCGGGCATGGAGATCTCCTGCCGGACGGAGCAGGGCATCAGCGTCCACCTGCTCAGCTACCTCCACGACCCGTCCCACCCCGGCCTCCTCGAGGAAATCACCAAATCCAAGGACGCACGCCTCACCCGCGCAGAGCATATGGTGACGTTGCTGTCCGAGGACTATCCGCTGACCTGGGACGACGTGATCCACCATGTGGCGCCCGGAGCAACGGTGGGCCGCCCGCACATCGCCGACGCCCTGGTGGCCGCCGGAGTCGTCGCGGACCGCACGGAAGCTTTCACCTCCATCCTTACCTCCCGTTCGCGGTACTTCGTTCAGCACTACGCGCCCAACCCGGCGGTCGCCGTCGAGCTGGTGCGCGCGGCAGGCGGCGTTCCCGTGTTCGCCCATCCGGTGGCTTCGTCCCGGGGACGGATCGTGGGGGAACGCACCTACCGTGAAATGATCGACGCCGGCCTGCTGGGGGTTGAGGTTGACCACCGGGACAACCCGGAGGACGGCAGGCGGTTCCTGCGCGAGCTGGCTGCCCGGCATGGGCTGCTGATGACAGGATCCTCCGATTATCATGGCACCGGCAAACCGAACCTCCTCGGCGAAAACACGACGCCGGCCGACGTCCTGGCCCGCATTGAGGACCTGGCGACGGGCAGCAAGGTAGTCCGTTGATGGACCTGCAGTTGCTGGCCTCGGTGATCGTCACGCTGTTCGTCATCATGGACCCGCCGGGTACAGTCCCGATCTTCATGTCGTTGACGGCCCAGATGTCACCGAAGGACAGGAACCGCTCGGCTTTTCAGGCCCTTTTGGTGGCCACGGGCGTGATCGTGGTTTTCGCAATTTTCGGCCAATCGATCCTGAACTACATGCACATCTCCCTGGCGGCCCTGCAGGGTGCCGGCGGCCTGCTGCTGGTGCTCATTGCCCTGCAGCTCTTGACGGGGTCCACCAGCGGCGAGGAAAACGCCGCGAAGTACAAGAACGTGGCCTTCGTTCCCCTGGGTACGCCGCTGATGGCCGGGCCTGGTGCGATCGTGGCGGTCATGGTGTTTGTCCAGCAGTCCAAGGACCTGTCGGGCTACCTTGCCGTTGGCCTGGGCATTGCGGTGGTGCTCGCCTCGCTGTACCTGGCCATGCGGTTCGCGGGCGTGGTCCAGCGGGTCCTTGGGGAGAACGGAGTGGAGCTCGTGACCCGGATTGCCGGACTTTTGCTCTCTGCCATCGCCGTACAGATGATCGCTGACTCGGTGACTGCCTTCGTGAAGGGTGTCGCCTGACAGCTCCCGGCTAGGACGCCGTGGTTTGGGCCTGGTGGAACACGGCCTTGCTGCCCAGGCGTTTCCGCATGACCTCAATGGCCTGCTCGTTCTGGTCGACGCACACGAAGTTCCGGCCCAGTTTGGCTGCCACAGCGCCAAGGGTCCCCGATCCGGCAAAGAAGTCCAGGCACCAGTCGCCCTCGCGGCTTGATGCCGAAACAATCCGGCGGACCAGGCCTTCGGGTTTTTGCGTGGGGTAGCCGGTCTTTTCGCGGCCTGTCGGCGAAACGATGGTGTGCCACCAGACGTCCGTGGGCAACTTACCCAGCTCACGTTTGGCGGGGGTCACCAAGCCCGGAGCCATGTAGGGCTCACGGTCCACTTCGGCGTTGTCGAAGTGGTACTTGGTGGGGTTCTTGACGTACACCAGGATGTTGTCGTGCTTGGTGGGCCAGCGGTTTTTGGCCCTGGCGCCGTAATCATAGGCCCAGATGATTTCGTTCAGGAAGCATTCCCGGCCGAAGATGGCGTCGAGCATCACCTTGGCGTAGTGCACCTCGCGGTAGTCCAGGTGCAGGTACAGGGTGCCGTCGTCTGCCAGCAGGCGCCAGGCTTCCACGAGCTTGGGCTCCAGGAAAGACCAGTAGTCGCTGAAGGCGTCGTCATAGCTGTGCAGGGCGCCCTTGATGGTGTCGTAGGAGCGGCCCTTGAAGCCCACGCGGTCGCCGTCGCCGTCCGAGTTGCGGACCATCCGGGTTTCCTGGCGTCGCTGGACCCGCCCGGTGTTGAAGGGAGGGTCCACGTAAATGAGTGTGAAGGCGCCGTCCGGCAGCGTTGGAAGGAACTCCGCGTTGTCCGCGTGTACCACCAGGTTGCCGCCGTCCGGCGCCCAAACAGTTTCAGTCATTGAGGAAATTAAGCCTCGGTGCTGCCGGACTGGGCAGCTGCGGTCTGACCGGAGACTACTTCGCCGTTGCGACGGCGGGTCCGGGTGCGACGTGTACGTGCGGGCTTCTCGGAATTGTCCGTGCCCGTTTCCGGGGCTGCGGCAGCCGGTGCCGCTTCGCCTTCGGAGGTACGACGGCGGCGGGTACGGTTGCGTCCGCCCTCACCCTTGGATTCGCCGGAGTCGGCCTTGCCGGAACGTCCACGGCCGCCATCGCGGCCACGCCCGCCGTCACGGGAGCCGTTACGGTCCGAACCGCCTGAGCGGGAGTTCTTCTTGCCGGTCTCACCCAGGTCCTCCAGGACCTCGGCGTCCACACCGGCCAGGGTGCGCTTGTTCCGGGGCAGGCGTCCCTTGGTTCCCTCGGGAATATCAAGGTCGGTGTAGAGGTGCGGCGAGGAGGAGTACGTTTCAACCGGCTCCGGAACGCTGAGTCCCAAGGCCTTGTTGATGAGTCCCCAGCGGGGCATGTCGTCCCAGTCAACGAACGTGACGGCGGTGCCCTTGTTGCCTGCGCGGCCGGTGCGGCCAACACGGTGCAGGTAGATCTTCTCGTCTTCAACGCACTGGTAGTTGATCACGTGCGTGACGTCGTCCACGTCGATGCCACGGGCGGCGACATCGGTGGCAACCAGGACGTCCACCTTGTTGTTGCGGAAGGCACGCAGGGCCTGTTCGCGGGCGCCCTGGCCCAGGTCGCCGTGAATGGCTGCAGCCGCGAACCCGCGGTCCACAAGTTCCTCGGCGACCTTTGCGGCGGTGCGCTTGGTCTTGGTGAAGATGATGGTCCGGCCACGTCCGCGGGCCTGGAGGATGCGTGCCACGACTTCGGTCTTGTCCATGCTGTGGGCACGGTAGATGAGCTGGCGGATGTCCCGCTTGGTCAGGCCCTCATCGTTCGGGTCAGCCGCACGGATGTGGGTGGGCTGCGTCATGTAACGACGTGCCATCGCGATCACGGGGCCAGGCATCGTCGCGGAGAAGAGCAGCGTCTGCCGCACGGCGGGAGTGCCGGCGATCAGGGTCTCAACGTCCGGAAGGAAGCCAAGGTCCAGCATTTCGTCGGCCTCGTCAAGAATCACCATCTTGACGTTCTTCAAGCTCAGGTGCTTCTGCTTGTAGAGGTCGATGAGTCGGCCAGGGGTACCTACGACGATCTCGACGCCCTTCTGCAGCGCATCGATCTGGGGTTCGTAGGCCCGGCCGCCGTAGATGGTCGCGATGCGCGCGTTGCGCTTGCGCGAGGCCGTCTGGAGATCGTTGGCGACCTGCACGGCAAGTTCGCGCGTGGGTACGATGACCAAGGCCTGCGGTGCGCCGGGGACGGCGAGCTTGTCATAGCCGGCGTCGTCGCGCCCTACAACGCGCTGCAGGGCAGGCACGCCAAAGCCGAGGGTTTTGCCTGTACCTGTCTTGGCCTGGCCGATGATGTCGTGGCCGCCCAGTGCGACGGGCAGGGTCATGGCCTGGATGGGGAACGGGTGGGTGATCCCGGCATCTGCCAAGGACTCCACGATGTCTGCGCGCACGTTGAAGTCTGCAAACGACTTCTCTTCGATCTCGTGGGGCTTCTCGTCCGAGACGATTGTTTCCTCGGGCTCGAGGGTTTCTGTTCCGGTGGGGTCCGTCAGGACTTCATGGGTATGCAATTCACTCACAGGGAGTTTCCTTATTCATTTGGGCATTGGCGCCGCATGCTCAACGGGGGCGGCATAGCCGTACCGGAGCACCAACGGGCGCGCAAGCAAGTCCAGTGGAAGCCGATCGCGGGCTATCTAAGTACTGGCACTGGTGACCAGTTGGTACATCTCAAGATCGCGTAGGGGCGGGCTTGTTGAGTTCAAAAATTAACTGAATCAACGACCGGGCATCCATTACTACACGCCCAGTCTATCCTCTGGGAGCCCGAAAGCCCGGATTGGGGATTGAACGGCGCTATGGCAGCAGTTCAAACAGGATCTCGCGGCTGGCAATGTCAGCCTTGACCAACCGGACGCGGACCTTGGTCCCGGACTCCAGTTCGCCGTCGCAACGGGCGGTCACGGCGGGCTCCGCTATTTGGACGATTCCGTAAGGACCGCCGTTCCCGTTTCCGTTCCCGTTGCCCTTTCCGTTCCCGTTTGGCTTCGAGCCGGAAATGACCACCGCATCAAATTCCTGGCCAACATGGTTGGCAACCAGTGCCGCTTCCACCGTATCCAGGGCGGCACGCTCGAGGCGGCCAGCGAGTTGATCGGACGAGGCCATGATCTCGGGCAAGGACGGCAAGGCTTCCCGGGCCCAGGCAGGGATGTCGCGCTTGTTGCTCAGTGCCTCGCAGATCACCAGGACGAAACGGTCGATGAGGCGGCGCAACGGTGCTGTGGTGTGCGCGTACGGAGCGCCGATGGCTGCCTGGATGACTTCCGTCGGGACCTCGCCGTCGAAGGGCGTGTAGCCGGCACCCCTGAACAAAGTCCCGGCAGAGTGCAGGATGGCCAGTTGCTTGGGATCTGATGCGTCAAGGGTCCGGAGGTATTCTCCGTAGGTGATCCGGCCGTCCCATGGTTTGCCCAACGCGGTGGTCTGCCTTTTGAAGTGCTGCAGGGACCGGTCATCGGGTGCGGGCATGGTGCGCAGGATGCCGACTTTGCCTTCCAGCATCAGCTGCGCCGCGGCCATCCCGGTCATGAGTGAAATCTGGGCGTTCCAGTCTTCCACCGGCAACGACGGGGCAGCTTCGATCCTGTATCCGCCGCCGTCTGTCGCTTGGACGATCTCCTGTTCGGGCATGTTCAGGCTCGCTCCGCCGCGGAGGCGTTCGAGTTCAACCCGTTTCAGCCCCACTTCCTTGAGGAGCTGCAGAACAGGTGGCGCCGTTCCATTGTCGATTTGTTCCTGGACGCCCTGATAGCTCAGTTTGGCCCGGCTCCGCACGGTGGCGCGGCCTACTGTCACAGAAACTGCCTCGGCCCTGGCATCAAGCACGAATTCCCAAACAAAGGCACCACAATCCTGATCCGCCAGCAGGCTGCCGGCGTGTTCACTGATGACTTCCGGGTGCAGTGGAATGCGGCCATCCGGAGCGTAGAAGGTCTGGCCGCGTTGCCGGGTCTCCGCGTCGAGGGCCCCGCCGGGGGATACGAAGGAGGGGACATCGGCGATCGCATAGAGGACCTTGTAACCGTCACCAGCGCGCTCTATGAACAGCGCCTGGTCCAGGTCTGTCGACGTCGCCGGGTCAATGGTGACAAACGGAACGTCCCGCAGGTCGCGTTCAGGCAGTTTCCTGTCAGCCACCGCTTTTCGGGCTTCCTCCAAAGCACCCGCAGGATAGGCGCCTGGGAGTTCCAGCTCCGTCCGGAGCGCAGCGAGGGCCGCTGCGAGCTGGTCCGACGAGTCGCCGACGTTGGGTGCAATCCGATGATGTGACACGAAAATCAGGGTAGCCCGGATTCCGGGGATCACACCATGTCAAGGCCGCCAGGTGAGCGACTTTCCCTAAATCGAGTCCAGGGCTTCCAGCAGCGACTTGGCAGCCGCCGTCGGGTCTGTGGCTTCTGTGATGGCACGGACGACGACGATCCTGCTGGCTCCCGCCGAAAGGACCTGTTCCACGTTGCCCAGGTCGATGCCGCCGATCGCGAACCACGGGAGCTGCACGGCGCCGTCAGTCGTTTCCGTGGCGCGCCTCATCGCTTCTGCGGCATATGTGACCAGGTCCGGACCGACTGCTTCGCGCCCCGGTTTGGTGGGTGTCGCCCAAACCGGACCGACACAGAAATAGTCCAGGCCGCCGTCGCCGGTCGAAGCGGCAATGGCCGCATTGACCTGCTCCGGAGTGTGCGTGGAAAGTCCAATGGCGGCAGGGGCCGGGAGGAAGGTCCGGGCCACCGGAAGGGGCAGGTCCTTCTGGCCCACGTGGAACACAGGAGCCCCGGAAACACTGGCAATATCGGCCCGATCGTTGACAGCCCACAGTCGGCCGTGCCGCTCGGCCACACTCCGCAGGATGGCCAGCAATTCCAGTTCTTCGGCTGCCTCGATCGACTTGTCCCGGAGCTGGATGATGTCCACCCCACCCTCGAAGGCGGCATCGACGAAGTCTTCGAAATCGCCCTGTCGCTTCCGGGCATCGGTGCACAAATAGAGTCGGGCTGTGGCGAGGGATTCAGGCTGGGTCATGGGAACCAGAGTAGTTCCTCTACACTGGGCACGTACTGCGGGAGCCGCGACGTTCGACAATGTGACCGTCCGGCTGAGAGGGCTTCAGCGCCGACCGCTTGACCTGATCCGGCTAATACCGGCGTAGGGAAGGGAACACATGTCAGACGCCATTCATGCAGATGTAGCCATTATCGGCGGCGGCATCATCGGGTTGGGCATCGCCCACCAAATGCGCAGGCTGGGCCGGTCAGTGGCCCTCATCGACCCCCGGCCCGCAAACGGGGCAACTTTCGCAGCGGCCGGCATGCTGGCACCCGTCAGTGAACTGCACTACCAGGAAGAAGACCTCCTGGAACTCATGGTCGAATCCTCCCGGCTGTGGCCCGCCTTTCTTGGCTCGCTCGCCGGAGGGGCGCACGCCGCCGGATACCGCACGACGCCGACCCTCGCCGTGGGTGCCGACGCCGCCGACCGCCGCGCGCTCGCAGACCTCCGGGTGGTACAGAAGGCTGCAGGCTTGGGAGTGGAGCCATTGGCCCTCCGGGACGCGAGGGAGCGTGAGCCCTTGCTGAGTCCCCAAATTTCCTGTGCCTTCGACATCCCCACCGACCACCAGGTGGATCCCCGCAAGCTCGCCGCCTGCCTTTTGGCCGAACTTTCGGATCACTCTAGCGATGATCTGAGCTGGGTTACGGGGGCGGACAACGGATTCGCTGTGGAAGCACTGGCACATCGTCTCCTGTGGGATGAAGGCAGGGTCTCTGGAGCCGAACTCAAGTCAGGCACCAGGGTCGTTGCCACCGAGACGGTGGTCGCAAACGGTCTGGGCGCCGCCGGCTTGGACGGCCTGCCCGGAGGGCTCACGCTTCCCCTGCGGCCGGTCTTTGGTGACATCCTCAGGCTTCGGGTTCCGGACAACCTGCAACCTCTCGTTACCTCCACCGTCCGGGGGATAGTGCGGGGCGTTCCGGTCTACATCGTCCCCCGCGACGACGGCACCGTGGTGATCGGAGCGACCCAGCGTGAGGACGGACTGTCCACGGCCTCCAATGCCGTCTCGGCGGGCGGCGTCTACCAACTCCTGCGCGACGCCCAGGTGCTGGTCCCCGCGGTCGCCGAACTCGAACTCCTGGAGGCAACAGCCCGCGCCAGGCCAGGGACGCCCGACAACGCGCCGTTGCTTGGCCGCGTCGCCGGAACCAATGGCGACATTGAGGGTTTGGTGGTTGCCACCGGGTTCTTCCGTCACGGAGTCCTGCTGACGCCGGTAGCCGCAAGTATTGTCGGCGAACTGATCAACGGCTCAGCCGATCCACGGTGGGCCCCTTTCCGCCCCGACCGCTTTACCGCCGGCGCGCCCGGCCCACGGAACTTCGTCCCAGCACACGCCCGCAGCAAGGAAAGCGCATGAACATCAAACTCAATGGATCCGACCATGCAGTGGCCGATGACGCCTCTGTCAGCACCCTCGTCACCGCCATCACCGGCCGCGAACTGGACCACAGGGGCCAGGCGGCCGACGGCGGCAAGCTGGGTGTCGCCGTCGCGCGCAATTCAGAGGTGGTGCCGCGCAGCCAGTGGGCGGCAACAGTGCTCGCCGACGGCGATGAACTCGAACTCGTTACCGCAGTCCAGGGAGGCTGAACAATGACCACAACAAGCACTGCCCCCAGCACCGACGCCTTGGTGATCGACGGCGTCGACTTTGGTTCGCGACTGATCATGGGAACAGGGGGTGCCCCGAGCCTGGACGGTTTGGGCGCTGCGCTCCTGGCCTCGGGTACGGAGCTGACCACCGTGGCCATGCGGCGCTATTCGCCAGCAGAAACCGGGTCTCTCTTCCAGCTCCTGGTGGACCACAACATCCGGGTGTTGCCCAACACGGCCGGCTGTTTCACGGCGAAGGACGCGGTGATGACCGCCGAACTTGCCCGCGAGGCGCTGGAGACCGATTGGGTGAAGCTGGAAGTCATCGCGGACGAGCACACACTCCTGCCCGATGCCGTGGAACTCGTCGATGCTACGGAGCAGCTGGTCAACCGCGGGTTCAAGGTCTTCGCTTACACCAATGATGATCCGGTCCTTGCCCTGCGGCTTGAAAACCTTGGCGCAACCGCAGTGATGCCGCTGGGCTCACCCATCGGGACAGGCCTGGGGATCCTGAACCCGCACAATATTGAGCTGATCGTGTCACGGGCATCGGTGCCCGTGGTGCTCGACGCCGGAATCGGAACCGCTTCCGATGCCGCGCTGGCCATGGAACTGGGTTGCGACGCCGTCCTGCTGGCTACCGCGGTGACGCGTGCGCAGAACCCGGTGCAGATGGGGGAGGCCTTCAAGCACGCTGTCATTGCCGGCCGTTTGGCCAGGCAGGCAGGACGGATTCCCCGGCGCGAACACGCCCTGGCATCCTCCGCGATGGAGGGACGCGCCGAGTTCCTTTAGGGCGTTAACCAGCGATGGCCATCACCCGCGGGTGATGGCCATCGCTGTAAGTGGCGCTTAGAGCCGGAGGGCCCTGGTGAGGGCCTCGGTATCGTGCTTGGTCCGGGTCCGGCCGAAGTACACCACAACCGCCGCGGCTGCCGCGGTTCCGATGACGATGGGGAGAACCCACGGAATCCAGGTGACCCCCGGTTGGTAACCCAAGCCCGCGCTGATGAAGGCAATCCAGCTCAGCGCCGCAACAGCGGTTGAAACGCCTACCGGAAGGGCGACGCCGTACCTGCCGTGCCGCTTGTCGTTGGCCCAGACAATGAAGCCCGTGGCAATGGCTGCAAGAACAACCGCGACGAGTGAAAGCATGAAGACTCCTTAGCGGACGACGGGTGGTGGGGGAATGCTAGAGCGCGCCGAAGCCCACGCGACGGACTTCCTCGGCGCCGATCTCCACATAGCCCAAAACGTTGCCAGGAACGATGACCTGGCGGCCCTTCTCATCCGTGAGGCGCAATTCCGAGCCCTTGGACACGGCCTCCGCCACGATCTTGGCTACGGCGTCGGCATCCAAAGCGGATTCGAGCACAATTTCGCGGCCAACGTTCTGAATGCCGATCTTTACTTCCACAGCAAGGCCTCCAAGCCAATCAAGTTTTGAATCAGTCCTCTATTTGTAGCTTAGGACTCTTTGGGGAATCGACTGATTCCGCGCCAAGCTAAACGATAGATCAGATCGCTGGCCACATCGAGGTCCAGGTTTCCGTCTGTCTCAAGCCAATACCGCGCGCTGACCTGCGCCATTCCGGCCAGGCCGCGGCCCAGGAGCTGCGCTTCCAGAGGCGGCAGCTTGGTGTCCTCGGCGATGACATGGGCCACGGCGTCCGCGAACGTCTTGTTGAACGTTTCCAGCCGGGAACTGACATCGGGGTCGTTGATGAGGTCCGACTCAAACACCAACCGGTGCGCTTGGTCGTCGTCGGCAATGAACCTGTAGTAGGCCCGCATGACCGCCTTGACGCGCTCTTTGTTGTCCGTTGTGGAGTTCAGGGCGCTCAGCATCAGGTCCGTCAGCGTCGCGAGATGGCTGTCCAGCAGGGCCATGTAGAGCTCGCGCTTCGACGGGAAGTGTTGGTACAGGACCGGCTTGCTCACATGTGCGGTCTCTGCGATTTCGTCCATGGCTGCGCCGTGGAACCCGTTGGCAACGAAGACTTCCAACGCTGCGTTGAGCAACTGTGCGCGGCGCTCGTCCCTTGGCAGCCTTGGCGATCGAGGCGAACCGCTCCGTTCCTGCTTCGCGGGTGCTCCATCGTTTGCCCGTGTGCCGTCAGCCACAGTCTGCCGCCTTTCCTTTGCAGTTATGACCACTTTACCGGTGGGTAATATGACCGGGCGGTATCTGCGGGCATACATTGGGGTATGGCCTCAATTGCTGCTGTCCGCACCACTGCGCCCGCCGTCCTTCCGCCCCTTGTGGAACCGGCCGCTGAACTTACTCCGGCCGAGGTGGAGCGGTACTCCCGGCACCTCATCATTCCGGAAATCGGCGCCGTGGGCCAACGCAGGCTTAAGAATGCCAGAGTCCTCGTCATAGGCGCCGGCGGGCTCGGTTCCCCGGCCCTGCTGTACTTGGCTGCAGCCGGTGTGGGAACTTTGGGCATCGTGGACGACGACTCTGTGGACCTCAGCAACCTTCAGCGCCAGGTCATCCACGGGGTGAAGGACGTGGGTACGCCCAAGATCGAGTCCGCACGCGACGCGATCGCCGAGCTCAACCCCTTGGTGAACGTGGTCCTGCACAATCTCCGCCTGGATTCTTCCAACGCCTTGGATTTGTTTGCCGATTATGATCTCATCCTTGACGGTGCTGACAACTTTGCCACGCGGTACCTCGTGAACGACGCCGCGGCCATCCTCGGCAAACCCTACGTGTGGGGCTCCATCTTCCGCTTCGACGGGCAAGTCAGCGTTTTCTGGGCCGAACACGGACCCACCTACAGGGACCTCTACCCCGAGGCGCCTCCGGCCGGCTCCGTGCCGTCGTGTGGCGAGGGCGGAGTGTTCGGCATGTTGTGCGCGGCTGTTGGATCGCTCATGGTGACCGAAGCCGTGAAGCTGAT
Organism: Paenarthrobacter sp. AR 02; assembly: GCF_021538675.1. Classification (GTDB taxonomy): domain Bacteria; phylum Actinomycetota; class Actinomycetes; order Actinomycetales; family Micrococcaceae; genus Arthrobacter. The sequence goes on along the minus strand of NZ_JAJUKH010000006.1, from coordinate 168,393 downwards.
CACCGGCGTCGGGCGTTCCTTGCTGGGACGCGTGGCACTCTTTGACGCCTTGGGCGGCAGTTGGCGGGAAATCAAGGTGTCCAAGGATCCGGAAGCCGAACCCATCACCGAACTGACCGACTACGAGGCCTTCTGCGGCGTCACTCCCGTCGCAGCCACTGACCAGGACCACACCGTCACGGCCACCGAGCTGGCAGCGATGCTCGCCGAGCGGGCGTCGGGGGAGCGGGACTTCGAACTGGTGGATGTCCGTGAATCAGGCGAGCACAGCATTGTGAGCATTGATGGTTCCGTGCTGATCCCACAAGGCCGGATCCTGACCGGAGAGGCCTGGTCCCATCTGCCGCAGGACAAGGACATAGTGTTCCACTGCAAGGCCGGAACGCGCTCGGCGGCGGTCCTGGATGCCGCGCAGAAGGCGGGCTATACGCGCGTCAGCCACCTCGACGGCGGTATCCTCGCCTGGGTGCGTGACGTGGAACCCCAAAAGCCCGTTTACTGAGCGTTGCCCGTTCCGGCCGTTATCTGTAAAGCTCAACCATGAGCGAAGAACGGGCAGAGACCCAGCAACACCCTATTGGTTCCGGTTTTGGACACGGTTCCACGGCCCGGGAGGTCATCGACGGGATCGACCTCTCCGGAAAATCGGCGATCGTCACGGGCGGGTATTCGGGGCTTGGCCTGGAGACCGTGCGGGCACTGGCCTCCGCAGGCGCCTCCGTGACCGTCCCCGCACGACGCGTGGAACATGCCAAGGAAGTGCTTGCCGCGGCCGGCCTCGGCGACGCCGTCACAGTGGAAGAAATGGACCTGGCTGACCAGGACAGCATCAAAGCATTCGCCCAGCGGTATTTGGCCGGGCACAGTTCCTTGGACATCCTGATCAACAACGCCGCCATCATGGCCAGCCCGGAACAACGGGTAGGTCCTGGCTGGGAGGCGCAGTTCGCAACCAACCACTTGGGGCACTACACCCTGGTTAATGCTTTGTGGCCGGCCCTTGCCTCCTCGGGGGATGCCCGCGTCATCTCCCTCTCATCCACCGGCCACAAGTTGTCGCCGATCAGGTTCGACGACGTCAACTTTGACGGCGGCTACGACAAGTGGCGCGCCTACGGCCAGGCAAAAACGGCAAACGCGCTCTTCGCCGTGGAATTGGACCGCCTGGGCAAGGACTCCGGAGTCCGCGCCTTCGCTGTTCATCCTGGTGGCATCATGACAGAGCTTCAACGTCATTTGCCCAAGGAAGAGATGGTCGCAGCGGGATGGATGGATGCGGAGGGTAACGTCCGCGAAGGATTCAAGACGCCGGAGCAAGGCGCTGCTACCTCGGTGTGGGCTGCGACTTCCCGGGCCCTGTTAGGTATGGGCGGTGTCTACTGTGAAGACTGCGACGTTGCCAAGCCCACGGACAAGGAATCGCCGTTGGCGAGGTATCAGGGGGTGGACGCGCACGCCATCGACAAGGCGGACGCCGCCAGGCTTTGGGAATTGTCTGCGAAGCTGACAGGAGTCAACGCTTTCGCCTAGCAGGCGGTGTCAGGCGCTTTCGGAGCGGAGTTGCCCGTGATCCACAGGGCACTCCGCGGCCGGGGCCGCTGCCGGTTGCTCAACCTGGATGCCGTACAGCGCCTCAAGTGCTGCGACGTACTCCTCCTGCTGGCCGTTGGCGGCCAGTTCACGGGCCCTGACGGTAGGGATGTGGAGGAGCTGCTTGACCATCCGGCGCAAGGCGAATTCGACTTCCTCCGCTGCGGCCGTGCAACCGTGGCGGGCACGGACCTTCTCCATCTCAGCGTCCAACACGTTCATGGTGTGCCGGCGCAGCGCCACAATGGCCGAATCCACGGAGCGTGCCTCACGCTCGGACTCAAAGGAAGAGGCCGCGCCGGTGACGATCGCACTGGCCTGGGACAACGACTCTGCCTGTTCCTGGGGTGCAGCGAGCCGGACGGATTCAAGCGTGAGGAGTTCAACGCCGTCGAGTTCGCCGACCGCGGGGTCGAAATCATGGGTCAGGGCGAGGTCGATCGCAATCAAGGGCTTATTGGACTGTGCCCGGACGCGCGTAAGGTCCGCTGCTTCGACTCGGTTGTCCGAACCGCTGCAACCGATCATGACGTCAGCTGCTGCGACAGCAGCGGGGAGCGTTTCGGCGTCGAGCGCTGTACCCCCGCGGGTGGCTACGAAAGCCTCGGCACGGCCGGAGGAAGAATAGACGGAGATCGCGGTGCAGCCGCGTTCGCGCAGGAGTGACATGGTGGCACCCGCATAGGCGCCGGTGCCGAAAACTACGACGTTCTTGGTGGACCAGTCATCGTTCTCGGCGAGGTCGGTGGCGAGGTCCAAAGCAACGGAGACAATCGACAGGCCGCGTGAGCCCAGCGCCGTCTGCGCGCCGACGTCCTTGGCGGTTTTGGAAGCTGCCTGGAAAAGCCGGACCAATCCGGAGCTCGCCGTGCCTTCCTGCTGGGCAGTGATCAGGGCGCGGCGGACCTGGCCCGCGATTTCGCGCTCACCCACCACTGCCGAGTCCAGCCCGGCGCTCACGGCGAAGAGGTGCCTGGTGACGTCCGGGCCGGTGTGGGTCGCAAAGGAGCGGGAGACGAGTTGCTCGTTCAGGCCGCTCAGTTCGCTGATCTGGGACACCAGGGCAGAGCGGGCCGCTTCGATGTCATCGCCGTTGCCTGTTTCGCCGTAAATCTCGTAGCGGTTGCAAGTGGCAAGCACCACCGCACCGGAAACTACGGGCGAATCCGTGAGGGCCGCGGAGGCAAGCTCGGAGGAACCGTTGCTCAACTGAGCGACAGTTTCAAGGTCGATGTCGGCGTGTGTAGCCACCAATGAGAAAAGAACCACAGCAACCCCATCATAGCTTTTTCGTAGCCCGGTAGAACAATATGGCGCCGTGGTGATCCACACGCGGATGCGTGATCCCCGCCACAGCGGCTCCTTTTGGGCCTGACGTGACAGCTTGTCGTTATCTTTTGCCCCGGATTTTCGGCACAATCAAAGGCATGACTTCTAGCTCGGCAGCATCCCAGAGTACGGCCTCCAACGCCCCGGCGGGAGCCCTCGGCCCCAACCACCCGCTGAAGGACGGCCGTACCTCGGACTCGCCGCTGATCACGGCATACCGTGGCGGCAAGCCGTCGCGGCGGCCGGTGTGGTTCATGCGCCAGGCCGGCCGTTCCCTTCCTGAGTACCTCAAGGTCCGCGAAGGCGTTGCCATGCTGGACTCGTGCCTGCGTCCTGAACTCGCCGCCGAGATCACGCTGCAGCCCGTCCGGCGCCACGAGGTCGATGCCGCCATCTTTTTCTCGGACATCGTCATTCCCTTGAAGCTGGCGGGCGTTGGCGTGGATATCGTGCCCGGCGTGGGGCCGGTCCTGGACAAGCCCGTCCGCACGGCTGCCGATGTCGCCGCTCTTCCCACCCTGACCTGGGAGGCCCTGGAGCCAATCCGTGAGGCCGTTCGCCTGACAGTGGCTGAGCTTGGAAAGACTCCGTTGATCGGCTTCGCAGGTGCCCCGTTTACCCTCGCTGCGTACATGGTTGAGGGCAAGCCTTCCCGGGACCACCTCGGCCCGCGGACCATGATGCATGCCGACCCTGAGACCTGGAACGCGCTGGCAAACTGGGCCGCCGATACGTCGGGAATGTTCCTCCAGGCGCAGCTGGAAGCCGGAGCCTCGGCCGCGCAGCTCTTTGACTCCTGGGCAGGCTCCCTGGGCCTTGCCGACTACACCAAGTACGTAGCACCGGCCTCCGCCCGCGCACTGGACCATGTCCGGGACCTCGGTGCTCCGTTGATCCACTTCGGCACCGGCACGTCCGAACTCCTGGTTGCCATGCGCGACGTCGGGGTGGACGTGGTGGGCGTGGACTACCGGCTTCCCCTTGATGAAGCGAACCGTCGCCTTGGCGGGGCCGTTCCGTTGCAGGGCAACATCGATCCCGCACTGCTGTCCGCGCCCTGGGACATCCTGGAGGCGCATGTCCGCGAAGTTATCGCAGCCGGCGCGCATGCCCCGGGGCACGTCCTGAACCTGGGCCACGGCGTCCCACCGGAAACGGATCCGACTGTCCTGACCCGCGTCGTGGAACTCATCCACTCGATTCCGGCAGAGTAGGGCTCATGCGCGGCGGACATCCAACGCCCACAGCCCGTCCCGCAGGACCACGTGCCGTGGTGGTGGGCGGTGGCATTTCAGGGCTCCTTGCTGCGCGGGAACTTGCCATGGCCGGCATGCCGGTCACGGTCCTCGAGGCCACCGGCGCCTGGGGTGGTTGCGTGGGCAGCCATGTCGTCGCAGGGCTCCAACTGGACAGCGGCGCAGAGTCATATGCCACGAGGTCTTCGGCGGTAGCCGACCTCGCCAGGGAGCTCGGACTCGGCGACAGGATCGTAGCCCCGCACCCCGGTGGTGCCTGGGTGCAGCTGCCGGACGGCCCGCAGGAGTTGCCCAAGACCGGAGTCCTCGGCATACCAGCCAACCCCTGGGACCCGGAGGTCCGGCGTTCACTGGGCTTCCTCGGTGCCGTGCGCGCCTCCTGGGACCGGTGGTTGCCGGCGTCGGTGGGTACGTCCTCGGACGTGACAAGTGTTGCCTCCCTTGTGCGGACCCGGATGGGCAGGAAAGTCCTGGAACGCCTTGTTTCCCCAGTGGTGGGCGGTGTCCATTCCGCCGACCCCGCGCTCCTGGACGTGGACATGGTTGCGCCGGGGCTCCGGGCCGGAATCCGAACGCACGGTTCCTTGTCGGCGGCCGTCGCAGCCCAGCGCAAAGTTGCTGCCGTCCCGGCCGGCGACAATGCGTCAGCCCGGAAAACAGGCTCTGGGCTTGCCAAGGCGGGTTCCGCCGTCGCCGGTTTGGCAGGCGGCATGAACACCCTGGTGACCGCCTTGGTGGCCGACCTCCGCGGGCGGGGTGTGGACCTGCTCACCGGAACTGCGGCGACGGACGTCGTCAAGACTTCGACCGGTTGGCGTGTCACCGCCGGTGATTCCACGTACGACGCCGGCCACCTGGTGGTTGCGCTGGACGGCCCGGCGGCTGTGGGCCTGTTGGAGAAGTCGCTGCCGGCATTGTCCGACCTGCGTCCGGCGCCAGGGCCCTTGGTGAGCCTGGTGACGATGGTGGTTGACGTGCCAGAACTTGATCGGCGACCCCGCGGAACCGGCATCCTCGTGGCGCCACAGACCCCGGGGATCACAGCGAAGGCGCTGACGCACGCCACGGCTAAATGGGATTGGCTTGCCGGGGAAGCCGGTCCTGGAACCCACGTGCTGCGGCTGTCCTATGGTCGCCGCGAGGATGCGGGTGGATCCCCGGATGTGGTCCTGGATGACGAATCCCTCCTTTCCGCGGCCTTGGCCGATGCCTCGCAGTTGTTGACGGTGCCGGTATCCCGGGCGGATGTTGTGGATTGGGATGTGGTGCGCTGGGCAGGTGCCCTGCCGTTCGCCGCCGTCGGTCATAAACAGCGCGTGGCGCACGTCCGTGAGGTATGCGCCGCTGCGGAGGGGCTGACGGTTGTCGGAGGGTGGTTGGCAGGCAACGGCTTGGCCGCGGTCGTGTCGGATACCCGGAAGCAACTCAGCGAGGCAATCAAGCGCGGGCCCGCCACTGTGTGATTTGCATCACTTCTACGCCCTGTAGAACTGATCCGTTTCGACTTAGCGCCATGCACGGGGCAAACTTGAACCATGAGCCACACTTCTGCCGAATCTGTCACTAAAACTGCTGGAACCGACGAGCAGTTCTTCACGCTTTGGACCGTCTTCAAGCGCTCGGCCGACGTCCTGCGCAGCGGCGATGCTGCCCAGGAATTCGAAGCCCTGATCGAAACGCTCGCCGACGGCGGCGTGGTCCTCCGCGGTAGCTATGACGTGTCGGCGATGCGCTCGGACGCCGACATCATGGTGTGGCTCCACGGCGCCAAGCCCGAGGACCTGCAGTCCGCCGTCCGCTCCATCCGCCGCAGCAAACTGTTCGCAGGAACGGAAATTGTCTGGTCCGCCATGGGCGTGCACCGCGAGGCCGAGTTCGCCAAGAGCCACGTGCCCGCCTACGCGCGTGGCGTCGAGCCCAGCACGTGGCTCTGTGTCTACCCGTTCGTCCGCTCCTACGAGTGGTACATCCTGCCGGCCGAAGAGCGCGGCGCCATGCTCCGCGAACACGGTTTGCTGGGCCGCGAATTCCCGCAGGTCATCTCCAACACCGTCTCCTCCTTCGCGCTGGGGGACTGGGAATGGATCCTTGGACTTGAGGCACCGGAACTGGTGGACCTGGTCGACCTGATGCGCCACCTGCGCGACAGCGAAGCCCGCAACCACGTCCGTGAAGAAATCCCGTTCTACACCGGCCGTCGCATCAGCGCCGCCGAGATTGCTGAGGTCCTGGCATGAGTGAGTTCCCCCTTTCCACCGAACCGAACAGCGTCACCGAGCGCGGCCGCCAGGAACCCAAGAACTACGACGCAGTTTTGCTGGCGTCCTTTGGTGGACCCGAAGGCCAGGAGGACGTCATCCCCTTCCTGCGCAACGTCACCCGTGGCCGTGGCATCCCCGACGAACGCCTGGAAGAGGTGTCGCACCACTACCGCGCGTTTGGTGGCATCAGCCCTATCAACCAGCAGAACCGTGAGTTGAAGGCTGCGATCGAAGCCGAGCTGGCACAGCGCGGAATCGAGCTGCCCGTCCTGTGGGGCAACCGGAACTGGGACCCGTACATCGCCCCCGTCCTGCAGGATGCATACGACGCCGGCCACCGCCGGATCCTGATGCTCACCACCAGCATCTACTCCTGTTACTCCAGCTGCCGCCAGTACCGCGAAGACATCGGCGTTGCGCTGACCGAAACCGGCCTGGACGGCAAGCTCGAGGTGGACAAGATCCGCCAGTACTTCGACCACCCTGGTGTGGTTCAGCCCTTCCTTGAGGGGACAGCCGCCGGGCTTGAAGAGATCCGGGGCAAGCTGGCTGCTGCCGGCGAAACCGACCCGGACTCGAAGACCCGTGTCCTGTTCGCTACCCACTCCATTCCCACCCGCGATGCCGAGGCCGCCGGCCGTTCAGACGACGAGCCGCGCGAGTTCGCTGAAGGATCTGCCTACGCAGCCCAGCACCTTGCCAACGCCAAGGCCATCATGGATACCGTGGCACCCAACGTCGCATGGGATCTGGTGTACCAGTCGCGCTCGGGCGCACCGCACATTCCCTGGCTGGAGCCGGACATCAACGACCACCTCGAGGAAATCGCTCCTGAAGGTGTCAAGGGCGTTGTCATTGTTCCCCTCGGTTTCGTCAGCGATCACATGGAAGTTGCCTGGGACCTCGACACTGAGGCGCTGGAAACGAGCCAGAACCTCAACATCGAGGCCACTCGCGTTCCCACGCCGGGCACGCATGCAGCCTTTGTTTCCGGTCTCGTGGACCTGATCTGCGAACGTACCGTGGATAACAACATCGCCGATCGTCCGCATGTCACCGACCTCGGACCGTGGTACGACGTGTGCCGTCCCAACTGCTGCGAGAACTTCCGCGGTGCCAAGCCTGTCATCGCCGAAGTCGGTACCCGCGTCGGCATCGGCCACGACGCGTACGCCGCGTCGGAGGCCGCCAAGTGACCGTCCGCATCGGCACCAGGGCCAGCAAGCTGGCCCTGACCCAGACGCAGCAGACTGCCGACAAGTTGGCTGCTGTCGGCGGTTTCCCGGTAGACCTCGTGCACATCCGGACCGAGGGCGACGTCAAGACAGGTTCCCTCTCCCAGATGGGCGGCACAGGCGTGTTCGTCGCGGCGCTCCGTGATGCGCTGCTGGCCGACACCTGCGATGTCGCCGTGCATTCCTTGAAGGACCTGCCCACAGGGGCGGCCCTTGGCCTGAGTATCGCTGCGACGCCAAAGCGCGTCGACGTCCGGGATGTCCTCTGCGCGCGCGACGGCATGACGCTCGCGGAACTGCCGGGTGGCGCGCAGGTGGGCACCGGCTCGCCCCGCCGTGCAGCCCAGCTTCGGGCCGCGCGGCCGGACATCGAGGTCCTCGATATCCGGGGCAACGTTGACACCCGCCTTGGCAGGGTCCCGGGGCTTCCGGGAAACACCACGTCCGAGGTTGTTCCCGGTAAGTCATGCGACCTGGACGCCGTGGTGCTCGCCGCTGCCGGCCTGGAGCGGATGGGCCGGCTGGACACCGTCAGCGAGTTCTTCGAAACCAGCGTCATGTTGCCGGCACCTGGGCAAGGGGCGTTGGCCATCGAATGCCGCACGGAGGATGCTCCCAACCAGGCAGGCACGACGGAGGGCTCCAACGGTGTGTTGGCGCAGGCCCTGGCCGCGCTGGACGACGACGACACCCGCCTTGCGGTGACAGCTGAGCGTGCGGTCCTTGCCAGGCTCGAGGCCGGCTGCGCGGCTCCCGTAGGTGCCTTCGCCTTCCGCAAGGGGAGCATGCTTCACCTCGAAGCTGCCGTCTGCTCCGTGGACGGGACCAAGACCGTGCGCGAGAAAAAGGCCACCGACGGCCTCACTGAGGTGGGAGCCACCCTGCTGGGCATCGAGGTTGCCGAGCTGTTGCTCGCCGCCGGCGCGGCGGAGATTGCGGATCTTGCCGCATCCTAAGCCCTTGGAAGCACAAACCTTGGCCGGCCGGCGCGTCCTGGTTACCAGGACCGCCGACCGCGCCCAGGCTTTGGCTTCACTCCTCACCGGAGCCGGTGCGGAGCCACTGGTTCTTCCACTGATCGATTTCGAACGGGCCCAAGACCAGTCCCCGTTGGATGAGGGCATTGACCGGCTTTCCGCGGGCGGATTCGACTGGCTGGTCGTCAGCAGCATCACCACGGTACGTGTCCTGCTGGAAAAGGCTGCCGAACGCGGTGTCACCCTTGCTCATCTGGTCCCCGCCGGGACCAGGGTGGCCACCGTGGGCGAGTCGACCAGGCGCGCGCTGGAGTCCGTTGGACTCACAGTTGCGCTGGCGCCCGTCGAGGCACAGTCGGCAGATGGCCTCCTTGAGCTCTGGACAGCGGCACCCGGCCAGGTCTTCCTGCCCCAAGCAGATATTGCCGCGCCGGGCCTCCGTGAAGGCCTTGCAGCGAAGGGCGCCGACGTTACTGCCGTGACCGCCTACCACACCGTTGATTTCCCGGCCCACACCGGGCGCCGCCTGACAGCGGAGCTGCCGTCCGCCGTCGTGGTTGAAGACCAAGCACCGCGGATCATGAGTCCGGCAGAAGCGCGGGAGGCCCTGGACGCCGGGACCATGGACGCCGTGGTGCTCGCCTCGCCCAGTGGCGCACGGCGCATCGCCAGGGACTTTCCGGGATTGGGCCGCTGCCAGGTCATCGCGATTGGACGTCCGACGGCGGCTGCGGCCTCCCAGCTCGGACTCGCCGTGGCTGCCACGGCCAAAGAACCAACACCGGACGGCATCGTGGCCGCACTGGTATCTGTTTTCGCCAACGAAGGGAACCCGCAATGAGCTTTCCAAACCATCGTCCCCGCCGCTTGCGCACAACTCCCGCCATGCGCAGGCTGACCGCCGAGAACCGGCTGGCCCCCGCAGACCTGATCCTCCCGGCATTCATCCGGGAGGGCCTCACCGAACCGAGCCCCATCAGCTCCATGCCGGGCGTCGTCCAGCACACCACCGACTCCCTGAAGCGTGCTGCCGCCGAGGCCGTGCAGCTGGGAGTGGGCGGCATCATGCTGTTCGGCGTACCCGCGGTCCGGGACGCGCAGGGCACTGCATCCCTTGACCCTGACGGTGTCCTGAACAAGGCAATCCGCGACGTCAAAGCCGAAGTCGGTGACGACCTGGTGATCATGGGCGACGTGTGCCTGGACGAATTCACCGACCACGGCCACTGCGGTGTACTGGACGCCGAGGGCTACGTGGACAATGACGCCACGTTGGAAATCTACGGCAAGATGGCAGTGGCCCAAGCAGATGCCGGCGCGCACGTCCTGGGCCCTTCGGGAATGATGGACGGCCAGATCGCCGTCATCAGGCAGGCCCTGGAGGAATCCGGCCACAAGAACACCGCGGTCCTGGCGTACGCCGCAAAATATGCTTCCGCTTTCTACGGCCCGTTCCGTGAGGCCGTTGATTCCCAGCTGAAGGGTGACCGCCGGACCTACCAAATGGACGCGGCCAACCGTCGCGAAGCCATCCTCGAAGTTGAGTTGGACTTGGAGGAAGGGGCGGACATGGTCATGGTCAAGCCGGCCATGAGCTACCTGGACATCCTTGCCGACGTCGCCGCCATGAGCCCGGTACCCGTCTCGGCCTACCAAATCTCAGGCGAGTACGCCATGATCGAAGCGGCTGCGGCCAACGGCTGGATCGACCGGCGTGGTGCCATCACCGAGTCCGTGTTGGGGATCAAACGGGCCGGCGCCGATACCGTACTGACCTACTGGGCCTCCGAACTGGCAGGCTGGCTTAAGGAGTCCTGATGACCTCTGTTTCCTCCGACCCCACAGCACCGGTAGCTTCTGACCAGATCCTGCTCGGGCTGAACACCTTCGGCGATGCGGGACTCGACGCCGACGGAAATCCCAAGGAGCATGCCCAAGTCCTGCGGGAGCTGTTGGAAGAAGCCAAACTCGCAGACTCCGTCGGTCTCCATGCCTTCGGCGTCGGTGAGCACCATCGTCGGGACTTTGCCGTGTCCGCGCCGGAAGTTTTCCTCGCCGCGGCAGCGGCTGTGACGTCCCGGATCCGCCTCGGCTCGGCTGTCACGGTGCTGAGCTCGGACGATCCCATCAGGGTGTTCCAACGCTTCTCCACCGTTGACGCGATATCGAACGGCAGGGCCGAGGTGATGCTCGGACGGGGTTCGTTCGTGGAGTCCTTCCCGCTGTTCGGCCTTGACCTGGCCGATTACGAGGTCCTCTTCGAGGAAAAGCTTGAGCTCTTCGACAAAGTGCGCGCGCAGAAGCCGGTCCATTGGGAAGGCCGTACCCGCCCCAACGTCAGCGGGCTCCAGGTCTACCCGAAGCTGCAGCACCATCTGTTGCCCGCCTGGATCGGAGTAGGCGGAACCCCTGAGTCTGTACTGCGCTGTGCCGAATACGGATACCCGATCATCTTCGCCATTATCGGCGGAGAACCCCGCCGCTTTGCGCCCTTGGTGAATCTGTACCGCGAGGCCATGGGCAAGTACGGCCACCCGATGCGCCAGATAGCGACACACTCACCGGGTTTCATCGCCGATACCGACGAGGACGCCCGCGAAGAACTCTTCCCGCACTGGCTTGAACAGCGCAACAGAATCGGCGCCGAGCGTGGCTGGGGACCCGGCAACCGGGGTGAGTTCGATGCGATGTGCGGTCCCGAAGGCGCCCTCTATGTGGGCTCTCCGGAAACCGTGGCGCAGAAGATCGCGCTCCTGAAGCGGAACCTCGGGGTTGACCGCTTCGACCTCAAATACAGCAATGGGACCCTGCCGCACCAATCCATGATGCGCTGCATCGAGCTTTACGGCACACAGGTGGCCCCGCGGGTCGCCGAGCTGCTTGCCGCGGCCCCGTAGGCTACGGCCCTGCCGCTGATGAATCACTGAAAGAATAGGAACCATGACTTCAAACACCCCCGTGTCCGACCAGCTCTTTGACCGCGCCCGGTCCCTTATGCCCGGCGGCGTGAACTCCCCGGTCCGCGCCTTCGGATCCGTGGGTGGCAACCCGAAGTTCATGGTCTCGGCCAAGGGTGCCTACCTCACGGACGCGGACGGCAAAGAATACGTTGACCTGGTGTGCTCCTGGGGGCCGGCATTGTTGGGCCATGCCCACCCGGCCGTCCTCGACGCCGTCCACGCGGCCGTGGACCGTGGCCTGTCCTTCGGTGCGTCCACCCCGGACGAAGCCAACCTGGCTGCCATCGTCAAGGAACGCGTCTCCGCCGTCGAACGCCTCCGGATGGTGTCCACCGGCACGGAAGCCACCATGACGGCCGTTCGCCTAGCCCGCGGTTTTACCGGCCGCAACCTCATCATCAAGTTCGCCGGCTGCTACCACGGCCACCTCGATGGACTGCTCGCCGCGGCCGGTTCGGGCGTCGCCACTTTGGCCTTGCCCGGCTCGGCAGGTGTCACCGAAGCCACGGCAGCTGAAACCCTGGTGCTGCCTTACAACGACCTCGCCGCCGTCGAAGCTGCCTTCGCCGCCCACGGCAACAACATCGCTGCCATCATCACTGAAGCTGCGCCGGCCAACATGGGTGTCGTGACCCCGGGAGAGGGCTTCAACGCCGGTCTTTCGCGGATCACCAAGGAACACGGTGCACTGCTTATCCTCGACGAAGTGCTCACCGGATTCCGCACTGGACATGCCGGCTACTGGGGCCTGACTGGCCGCCAGGAGGGCTGGGCGCCGGACCTTCTCACCTTCGGCAAGGTCATCGGCGGCGGCATGCCGACGGCGGCACTCGGCGGACGCGCCGACGTCATGGACTACCTCGCTCCCGTTGGTCCGGTTTACCAGGCCGGCACCTTGTCCGGTAATCCTGTGGCCATGGCTGCTGGCGTGGCAACGCTGACGAACGCGACGCCTGAGGTCTACGCCCACGTCGATGCCCGTTCGCTGGAGCTGTCTGCGGCCCTGTCGTCCGCCCTGGAAGCGGCCGGCGTAGACCACTCCATCCAGAGGGCAGGCAACCTGTTCTCCGTCGCGTTCGGCACCTCCGCCCACGGCGTGCACAACTACGACGACGCCCAGGGCCAGGAATCTTTCCGCTACGCGCCCTTCTTCCACTCCATGCTGGACTCCGGTGTTTATCTTCCGCCGTCTGTCTTCGAAGCCTGGTTCCTGTCTGCAGCCCACGACGACGCAGCAATGAGCCGGATCTTCGACGCACTCCCGGCAGCTGCGAAAGCTGCGGCCGCCGCCTCAGCCTGACGTGGTCAGCCTGCCCCGGGGAGCTGCACCGCGCAGCTGCCCGGGGCATTGTTGTACCCGCACGGGGTAGGCTCGTAAGTGGAAACCCAACCCCAACGAATCAACGGTTTACCATGCGCAAGACCCAGACAATTGCATCCCTCGGAATGAGCATCGCGGCGGCTGGAGCTCTGCTCGCCATGGCGTCCGGCTGCTCGGCAGGCAACGGAAGTTCCGCCCAGAACCCAACTCAAGGGACGCCGTCGACCTCCGCTTCCCCGTCATCAGCCGCCCCGGTTCCCAGCACCGCGGCGGCAACGCCCTCCGCACGGCCTTCTGCTCCAGCGGCCCCTGCTCCGGCCCCACAGCCGAGCACCGGCACCCCATCTGCGGCTGAACAGCAGCTCGCCACCTTGGACGTGGAACAACGCGTTGGACAGCTGTTCATGGTTGCTGCCAAGGCTACCGGCGCCGAACCTGCAACCATGGCCGCGCTGAACAAATATCACGTGGGCAACGTCTACTTGAGCGGGCGCAGCAAAGCCGGAACGGCGACCACAGCGTCGGTGGTGTCAGCATTGACCGGCACGGTTTCCGCTGCCACAACCGGTGGGTTGCCGTTGTCGGTCGCCACAGACCAGGAAGGCGGTTTCGTGCAGGTCCTGTCCGGTCCGGGCTTCTCGCAAATACCCGCAGCGCTGGTACAGGCTGGGGCAGGGCCCACCAAGCTCCGTGCCGACGCGGCCGTCTGGGGCAAGGAGCTACGCAGCGTTGGCGTCAACGTGAACCTTGCCCCAGTCCTGGATACCGTCACGAGTCCCGAATTTGCCCCGTCCAACGCCCCGATAGGCCACTTCCAGCGGCAGTACGGCTTCACACCCCACGATGTCTCGGTGCTGGGCAATGCCTTCGCGGATGGCATGAAGGATGCCGGCGTCGCTCCAGTGGTGAAACACTACCCGGGCCTGGGCCGAGTGGTTCCCAACACGGACGTCAGCAGCGAGGTCCGGGACACTTCCACCACCAGTAATGATCCCGCCCTGGAACCATTCCAGGCAGCCATCAAAGGTGGCGCCCGGTGGGTCATGGTCTCAAATGCCTATTACGACAAGATCGACCCTGCCAACATTGCACCCTTTTCGCCGACCATCATGGACACCATGCTGCGGACGGATGCCGGGTTCACGGGAATCGTCCTGTCAGACGACCTCTGCAGCGCGGCTCAATTGGAAGCATGGTCCGATGCCGATAGGGCGCTGAACTTCTTTGCTGCCGGGGGAACCATGCTGGTGTGCGCCGATCCTGCCCGCATCCCCACCATGCACCAGGCCGTGGTGCAGAAGGCCCAGTCCGATCCGGCGTTCCGTGCCAAGGTGGACGCGGCAGTGCTGACCATCCTGCGGGTCAAGGCCGGCCAGTAGCTTCAGGTTCCGAACGCAGGAAAACCCCGCCTCGCGCAGCCCCGAGGGGCACGCAAAGCGGGGTTTCCTGTGGCTTCGCTTCTAAAGGACGTCCGAAAGGAAGCCCTGGAGGCGCTCGGTGCGCGGATCCGTGAACAGCTGTTCCGGCGGGCCCGACTCCACGACCACACCGGCATCCATGAAGGTCACAACGTCGGAAACGTTGCGGGAGAAGCCCATCTCGTGGGTCACCACCACCATGGTCATGCCACCCTTGGCCAGGTCCGTCATGAGGGCCAGGACGCCCTTGACCAGCTCCGGGTCCAACGCAGATGTTGCCTCGTCGAAGAACATCACTTCCGGCTTCATGGCCAGCGCGCGGGCAATAGCCACACGCTGCTGCTGGCCACCTGAGAGGTTGGCCGGCCGGGAGTCCGCTTTGTGCTTCAAACCCACCAGGTCCAGCTGGTTCAGGGCCTCGTCCCGCGCCTGCTCCTTGGACATGCCACGGAGTTTGCGCAGGGCCAGCGAGATGTTCTCTGCCACCGTCTTGTGCGGGAACAGGTTGAATTGCTGGAAGACCATGCCGATCCGGCGGCGCAGCTCATCAGGGTTGTCCTTGAGAACCGAACGCCCGTCAAGCAGGATGTCGCCTTGGTCCGGCTCGATGAGCCGGTTCATGACGCGAAGCAGCGTCGACTTGCCCGAACCGGAAGGACCGATCACCGAGGCGGTGGTGCCCTTCTCGACGTGCAGGTCGATGCCACGCAGGACGTGGTTGCTGCCGAAGGACAAGTGGATGTTCTTGGCCGTCAATGTGCCTGAAACGAATTCACTCATGCTTGGGCTCCTTTTCCAACGACGGCTGCTGCTTCGTCCGGTTCTTTCTTCTCCGGACGGCCGGTCCGCATCCGGGCATCAATCCAGTTCACGAAGTGGGTGAGCGGAATGGTCAGTGCCAGGTAGAAGATGGCGGCAGCTACATAGGGGGACAGGTTGCCTGTGTTGGCCGCCGCGTCCTTGCCGATCTGGAAGATCTCACGCTCGGTTGCCAGGAGGCCCAACATGAAGACCAGCGACGATTCCTTGATCAACGCGATGAACTGGTTAACCAGGGCCGGAAGCACGCGGCGGATACCCTGGGGGACCACTACCAGGCGCATGGAGGAACCGTAGCTGAACCCAAGGGCGCGGGTAGCCTCCAGCTGGCCCTTGTCCACGCTCTGGATGCCGGACCGGAAGATCTCACCGATGTAGGCACCAGACATCAGGGACAGTGCCGCAATGGCCATGGGGTACGGGCTGGTTGAACCTGTGAGTTCACGAACAATCGGGCCGAACCCGAATCCGATCACCAGGATGGTCAGCACCGGTGGAAGCCCGCGGAGAATGTCCGTGTAGATGCGGGCTATCCACCGTGCCCCTGCGTTCCGGGAAATCCCCATCAGGGCGAGCAGCATCCCGATCGCTGTCCCGATGACGCCGGAGACGACAGCCAGCACAATGGTGTTGGGCAAGCCGACGGCGAACATCTTGGGAAGGACTTCGCCTATCGCCTTCCAGTCAAAGAAGCTTTGGGCCAGTTGGTTGAGGATATCCATGGAACGTCCGGGTTACTTGGCGGGGATCTGGACGGCCTTGCTGCCCGGCTTCCAGCCCTGGGGGGTCTGCTCAGCAGCAGTCGGACGGTCCTTGTACCACTCTGCCGTGAGCTTGGTCCAGGTGCCATCGGCGATCACAGCGTCCAAGCCGGAGTTCAGGGCATCGATCAGGGGCTTGTTGTCCTTGTTCACTGCGTACGCGGTGAAGTTCTGGGTGTTGACAACCTTTTCGGCGATCTTGGTGTTGTCGCCTTCCTTGACCTGGCCTTCTGCCTGCTGTGACGGGGCTACCCAAGCGTCGATCTGGCCGTTCTTTACGTTGCCGTAGACCGTGTTGTAGTCAGGGAAACGGACAGGCTCGATCTTGAGCGTGTTGGTCATGTAGTCATCCTGGACGGTGCCCTGGACAACGCCGACGCGCAGGCCTTCCTTGATGTCGCCGAAGCCGGTGACCTTGGAATCCTTCTTGGTGACGACGGCCATGTAGCCAAAGTCGTAACCGTTGGTGAAACCGACGGTCTTGCGGCGGGCGTCCGTGGTGGAGATCGAGGAGGATCCGACGTCGAACTGCTTGTTGCCCACCTGGGAGAGCAGTGCTGAGAAGTCAGTCGACGCGAATTCGACCTTGAGGCCCAGCTTGTCGCCGATGGCGCGGAGCAGTTCATTGTCGTAGCCGGTGAACTTGCCGGAAGGATCAATGAAGATGTTGGGCGGGGCGTCGGAGAGGGTGCCGACGCGAAGGGTGCCGTCGGTGATGAGGCCGAGCTTGGACTTGTCGATCTTGTCCAAGGGGGTGACGTCAGCGGTCGTGAAGGAGTCCAGGCTCTTCTGGTCGCTGCCGGCGAGGGCGTCGGTGGGGGTGCCGCTCGGGGTGGAGGATCCACCGCCGCATGCTGCCAGGGAAATCACCAGGGCTGCGGCCACGGGGGCGACAGACAGCCACTTAGGGGCTTTGAATTTCATGAAGAAATCACTTTCATCGGGTCACGGAGACGTATCGCGTTGGGCGGGGAACACGGCAGCGAAACGAAAGTTGGCTGCCCTAGCAGACTTCAACCCGCCAAACTTAATTATGTCACCAGGGCCCCAGGCGCCAGTGAATCGAATAAGTGGGTGCCAACGCTCGGTTTAGCCGAATATAGTTCCTGCCAGGAGTGCCTTGTCCCTTGGACTATTCAACGGTGGGGCGAAGTCGTGGAATCCGCGCACGAATACAGGCCTGATGGGGGTTCCCGAAATCAGGTGTGACTTGCGTCGCAGAACGTAATCCGCGGGGGGACGGTTCCGCTTGCGCGGTGCGCCGCTAGAAGCCGCCTCTGCTGGCGTCCTCGGGCGGAAGGACGGGCCATTCGCCCTCGATGACGGCCGTCGGCTTGCTGCGGCGGAGATACTGCTGGAAATCAGCAGCCTGCGAGGCCGCCCAGCCCACCTGCAACTGGTGGAGCGTGGATGCCGGCATCTGCAGCTTGGGAAACTTGCCGGCCATGGCGTCCAGCACCCTCAAGGTTGCCAGGGCATCCGCAGCTGACGTGTGGGCGTTGTTGAAGTCAACCCCGTATTCCTCGCACAGGGCGGTCAGGGTCCGCTTGCCCTTCCGGTAACGGTCTACCTGCTTGTTCATGATGTAGGGATCCAGTACGGGGAAGCGCGTCAGTTGAGGGACGCCGTAGCGGGCGGATTCCGCGGCGAGGACCGTGAAATCGTAACTGGCGTTGAAAGCGATGACCGGAGTGCCGTCGTCGAAAAGTCCCTGAAGAACTGCGGCTACCTCGTGGGTGACCTCTGCGGCGGGGCGCCCCTCCGCCCGCGCCCTTTCGGTGGTGACGCCGTGGACCTCGCTGGCCTCGGCAGGAATCTCCACACCCGGATCCGCCAGCCATTCATGCTCGGCGATGAGCTCCCCGCGTTCATCCACCACCGTGATGGATGCGGTGACGATCCGCGCTGACCGGGAGTTTTTCCCGGTGGTCTCGAGGTCGAAGGCGGCGCGGGAGAGGGTGTTCCAGGAGCTCATGTCTTCAAGCTACCGGCTGGCTCCGACACTATTTGGGCACGACACTCCTGCCGTTACGCTGAACACATGCGGATGGAGTATGTGACGGCGGTGCTGGCCGTTGTGGACCTCGTTCCGTCCGGCTCGGCAGTGTCCTATGGTGATGTCGCCGAGCTGTTGGGTTCCGGTGGTCCACGGCAGGTTGGATCCGTCATGAGCCATTACGGCAGCCCGGTGGCGTGGTGGAGGGTGCTGCGGGCCAGCGGCGAGGCACCTGCCGGGCACGAAGCCGATGCCCTGCGGCACTACCTGGCCGAATCCACCCCTCTTCATGGTGCGTACCAGGCTTTCCTGCTGACGGGCGAGGGCCGGTGGCGCGTGGACTTGGCCGCCGCGCGTTGGGCACCAACGGATGCGGAATTTGATCAACTTGATGTGATCTCGGACCAGTTGGAGCGTCAACTCCATATTTTGTCGGTGCCCGATGATGAAATGACTGTGTGACCGCGACACCCACCAAAACCCGCCAGGCTTCGGCAACGCTCCGCCTGCTGCCGCCACGCGAGACCCACTACGCGGCACCTGTTCTATCCCCGGACCAGCAGGCCGTGGTTTCGCTTCCACAGGGAAGTGGCCCCGTACTCGTCCCCGGCGGTCCGGGAACGGGCAAGTCCACAGTGCTCATTGAATCGGCTGTCCGCCGGGTCCGCGAAGATGGCCTGGATCCGGGCAGCATCCTCATCCTTGCCCCGGCACGGCACGCGGCCGCCGGCCTGCGGGACACCTTCACGGGGCGATTGGACCGTAGCCTCAGCACGACGCCGGCACGGACGTGGGCTTCGTATGCCTTCGATGTCATCCGGCGAGCCAAAGCGGAAGGCATCCTTCCGCTGGCCCGGCCGCCCAAGCTCCTGTCCGGCCCCGAACAGGACCTCATCATCAAAGAGCTGCTGGAAGGACACGCGCGTCCCGGATTCCATCTGCCCTGGCCCGAGGATCTTACGGCTGCGCTGCCCACCCGCGGTTTCCGCCACGAGATCCGGCAGTTGTTCGACCGAATCATCGAATCGGGACGAACTGCCGAAGACCTGGTTGGCCTGGCCTATGAATGTGGCCGGCCGGACTGGATGGCGGCGGCGGAGCTGTACAGCGAGTACAGGGATGTCCTGGACCTGCGAATGCCCGAGGCCTTCGACCCCGCTGGAATCATCACCACGGCACGGCAGATTTTCCAGGACTCACCGTCGTTCCTGGCCGCCGAAAGGGACCGGCTCCAGCTCATCCTCGTGGACGACGCCCAGGAATCCAACCCTGCCGTGTTCGAGCTCCTCGCCGATGTGGCGGAGGGCAAGGATGTTGTGGTGACGTATTCGCCGGATACCGTCGTGCAGGGATTCCGGGGTGCGCGGCCGGACCTCGTAGCTGAGCTGCCATCCCTGCTGGGCGGCGCCAATCACGACATCGTGGAACTTCCCCTGGGCGTCACCCACCGGCACACGCCTGCGGTAGCCGAAGCCTGGACGCGGGTCGCCGCCCGCATTTCACAGCGGTCCGGCGGTCAGCTCGCACGGCGAATGGAACAACCGGCCGTCTCTGTTTCCGGGCAGGATAACGGGGCAGGGGAGGGCCGCGTGGAAGGGCATGTGCTTCCCTCCGCCGTCCACGAAATGCGATACGTAGCCCAACGCATCCTCGAAGCGCAGCTCCGTGAGGGGCGGGAGTTCAGCGACATCGCGGTGATCGTTCGCAACGGCGGGCAGATCTCGCAATTGCAGCGCTACCTGGGGGGCCAGGGGATCCCGGTGCGGGTTCCTGTGGCTGACTCGGCCGTCCGCGACGAAGTGGCAGTCCGTCCTCTATTGGAGGCCTTGGCGATTGTCCTGGACCCCGCCAAACTCACCCCCGAGACAGCAGTTTCCCTCCTCACCTCCCGGATCGGCGGCGCCACCGCTATCGAACTGCGCAGACTGCGGCAGTCGTTGCGCCGCGAGGAACTGCTCGGCGGCGGAGGGCGGTCAAGTGACGCTTTGCTCGTGGAGGCGTTGCTTCAGCCAGGGGCCCTGGCTTCACTGGGAATTGAAGGCAGTTCGGCACGCCGGCTGGCACGGATGTTTTCGGCGGGGGCCGCGGCCGCAGAACAGCCTGGCGCGAACGCCGAATCCGTGCTGTGGGCCCTATGGCAGGCCACGGGGTTGTCATCCCGGTGGGCAGAAGCAGCGCTTGAGGGCGGCACCGCCGGGGCGCGCGCTGACCGGGACCTGGATGCCATGATGGCGCTGTTCCACACGGCGGAACGGTTCGTGGACCAGTTGCCGGGCTCCGGTCCCGAACAGTTCCTGGACTATTTGATGAACCAGGAACTTCCCATGGACACCCTCGCGGCCCGCGCCCAGCTGGAGGCCTGCGTTGAGATCATGACCCCGGCCAGTGCTGCAGGCAAGGAATGGCCGGTGGTGATCGTTGCAGGCCTTCAGGAAGGTGTGTGGCCCAACACCCGTTTGCGTGGTGAACTGCTCGGCAGCACCGTGTACGCCGACGCCGTGGAGCATGGGGTGGACTATGCGCTGGCACGTGGACCCTTGAGCCGCCTCCGCGACATCCGCTACGACGAGCTGAGGAGCTTTTCGACGGCAGTCTCGCGTGCCCGCGAGGTCCTTATTTGCACTGCAGTGTCTTCCGAGGACGAACAGCCCTCGGCGTTCCTGGATTACGTGGCACCGCTGGCCGCCGGCGTGTACAGGCGTGAGTACACGCCCGTGGACCGTCCCATGACCCTGCGTGCACTCGTCGCGGAGTTGCGGCAGCACGCACAGGCAGGCGAGTCCGGTCCTGGCGGGCCGGAAACCGCACGGGAGGCTGCACGGGTACTTGCCCGCCTCGCCAGTACGGAGCCCCCTGTCGCAGGCGCCCACCCGGACACCTGGTGGGGACTGGCGCCACTGAGCTCCGAAGCTGCCGTGGTGCCGCCCGGGGGCACAGTGTCCGTCTCGCCCTCGAAAGTCGAAGCTGTCCACAAGTCACCCCTGGATTGGTTTGTCCAGGCCGCGGGAGGAGAGGCAGCTACGGATTTCGCGCGCAGCCTGGGAACGCTGGTGCACAGCATCGCCCAGGAGCTGCCCGACGCCTCCGGCTCCGAGTACGTCGCAGAGCTGGTCAGGCGCTGGCCCACCCTTGGCATGAAAGACAACTGGGAGGGAAAGCTGGACTTCCAGAGGGCCGAACTCATGGTCCGTAAGCTGGCCCAGTATGTGCTCCTCATGCGCAGCGAGGGAAGGAGCCTGCTGGCCGTCGAGCATGATTTTGAAGTCCAGCTTCCCGATGTCCACGTGGATGACCTTGGCGTGGAAGAGCCCGGGGCCGGGAACCCGCGGCACGCGGTCCTCCGAGGTCAGGTGGACCGTCTGGAGATCGATTCCGGGGGCCGGCTGGTCGTCGTGGACCTCAAGACCGGAAAACGCCAGCCCGGTAAAGCCGAAGTTGCCAGGCACCCCCAGCTCGGTGCTTACCAGGCTGCCGTCCTTCAAGGTGCCTTCCGGGACGCCATAACCGGTACGGAAACGCCCGACGCCGGACCGGCGGACACCGCAGTCCCGGGCGGAGCGGTGTTGGCCCAGCTCGGCACCAAGGCCAAGAGCCCCGCCGTGCAGCAGCAGGAGCCGCTTGACCCCGCCGATAACTGGGCCGAGGGCCTGGTCAATGAGGCGGCTGGGCTCATGGCTGCGGCGACTTTCGAAGCCCGGCACGACCCCAGCAAAAGCGGCCACGGCGGCCATGGGTGCCGTCTCCCCGATATCTGCCCGTTGTGTGCCAGAGGAAAGCAGGTCACCGAATGACAATCGAGCTCCTGGCTGGTTCTGCCGCCAGCAGTCCGGGCGCGGAGGACGTTCCTGAGCCCCGGTTCACGCCCTCGCAACTGGCTGGAATTTTGGGTGAGAAGAACCACCCCACGGACGAACAAGCCGCCATCATTGCATCGTCCCTCACTCCACGCCTGGTCATCGCTGGAGCCGGTTCCGGCAAGACTGCCACCATGGCGGACCGCGTTGTGTGGCTCGTGGCCAACGGATGGGTACGCCCTGAGGAAGTCCTTGGCGTGACTTTCACCCGGAAGGCCGCAGGGGAGCTGGCCAGCCGCATCCGGAGCAAACTGGCCACGCTGCAGCGCATTGCGGCCGAAGACGACGGCAGCCTTGGTTTCCCGGAAGGGTTGATGGGCACAGACGACCTCGAACCCAAGGTCTCCACCTACCACTCCTACGCGAGCGGCATCGTCTCCGACTATGGCCTGAGGCTAGGTATTGAACGCGATGTTGTCCTGTTGGGCGGTGCCCAGTCCTGGCAGCTAGCCAGTGAAGTCGTCGAGGCCTATGACGGCGACTACGAACACTTCACCGCGGCCAAGTCAACCCTGGTCAACGCCCTCATCCAGCTGGCGGGGGAGTGTGCTGAGCACCTTCAGGACCCGGCCGCGGTCAGGGAATGGGTCCTTGAACGCGTCCACGCCTTCGAAGAGCTTCCCTACGTAGCCGGTGCAAAGAAGAGCCCCACCCAGGCCGCCGGCGAGCTGGCGTCGATGCTCCGGACCCGTGCCAGTGTCGCTGACATGGTGGTCCGGTACCAGGAGGCAAAGCGGCAGCGGGGTGTCCTCGATTTCGGCGACCTTGTGGCACTCGCCGCGAGGATCGCCAGCGACATCCCCCTTGCTGCCATCACCGAACGTGCCCGTTACAAGGTGGTGCTCCTGGACGAATTCCAAGACACCTCGCATGCGCAGCTCGTCCTGTTCTCGCGACTGTTTGGACAGGGCCATGCTGTCACCGCAGTGGGCGACCCGAACCAGTCGATCTATGGTTTCCGCGGTGCTTCGGCAGGACAGCTCTTCCATTTTGTGCAGGAGTTTCCCGTCAGACGTATCGATACGGCCGGCGGGACTGAAACGTACTCCGTGGCTCCCACGTCGTACCTGACTACGGCCTGGCGCAACGGTCGGAACATTCTGGAAGCGGCCAATACGATCGCAGCGCCCTTGAACAAGGCAGCGGTGATGGATGGGCCCGCAGGGGAAAGGGACTCAGCCTCCGGTGTCTCGGTCCCGCCTTTGGTTCCCAGCCCGGCGGCCGTTGACGGGAGCGTGGTGATTGGGCGTTTCAGCACCGATGAGGATGAAGCCGCTGTCATTGCCCGCGATGTCCGGCGGTACCAGCGGACGGTCTTCGAAGAGGAGGGGGACGGTACGCCGGTCAAGCCGACGATGGCGGTGCTGTGCCGGCGGCGCGCCCAGATGGAGTGCCTTCGCCGCGAGTTCGAGCTGCAAGGCATCCCGTATGAAATCGTGGGCCTCGGAGGCCTGCTGGACACGCCGGAGATAGTGGACTTGGTGGCCACCCTGCGGGTGCTGGCAGACCCTGGACGTTCTGACGCCCTGATGAGGTTGCTGGCCGGCGCACGTTGGCGCATTGGTCCGGCGGACTTGATGGCTTTCAGCGATTGGTCGCGTTCGCTGGCCCGTCGCCGGTCTGCCCCGGACTCCCACCCGGATCCCATCGATGCCAATGAGGAGCCGGCAGCGGTAGTGGTTGAGAGCGATATCACCGATGCCGCAAGCCTGGTGGAGGCCCTGGACTTCCTGCCCAAGCCCGGCTGGACTTCGGGGCACGGAAGGAGCTTGAGCGAGGTCGGTTTGGAACGCCTGGCCAGGCTTGCCACTGAACTTCGCTTCCTTAGGAGCTACATTGGCGACGACCTCACCACGCTCCTGGGCGAAGTGGAACGGGCGATGCTCCTGGACATCGAAGTGGCAGCCAAACCAGGAATCAGCATTCACCAGGCCCGCCGCAACCTGGATGCCTTCCAGGACGCCGCGGCCGGGTTCCTGCAGACGTCCCAGCGCATCGACCTTTTGGCGTTCCTGTCCTGGCTGGAGGCGGCCGCATCAGAAGAGGGCGGTTTGGACGTAGCTCCGGTGGAGACCAACAGGGAAGCCGTGCAGTTGCTGACAGTCCATGCCTCCAAAGGACTGGAATGGGACGTTGTCTTTGTTCCCGGGCTCAATGCCGGTTCGTTCCCCAGCAACCGGGATTCCCGATGGAGCAGCGGAGCTGCAGCATTGCCGTGGCCATTGCGGGGGGACCGCGCCGATCTTCCCCAGTGGGACCTTGACCAGCCGGACCAGAAAGGGTGGCTGGACGCAGAGAAGGATTTCAAGTCCGAGGTCCAGCATCACGGTGAGGCAGAGGAACGCAGGCTGGCGTATGTGGCCTACACCCGGGCCAAATTTGTCTTGTGGGCCTCCAGCGCAGCTTGGAACGGCTCCCGCTCGGGGATGGCCCCCATGTCGGGTTTCCTGTCAGAACTGGCCCCGCTCGCCGGATTGGAAGGCGTGGACGGGGAAGGCCGGGAACCGGCTATCGCCCGCAGGACGGTACAAGCAGTCATCCATGCGGAATCCGTGGCCGAGGAAGCGTTACCGCAGGAGAGCCCGTTGACCGCAACCCTGGAAGTGGCACAGTTCCCCTACGATCCTCTGGAGGGCCCTTCCGATCCCCGGACCGGCGCGCGTCTCAGGCTGGTTCCCGGGCGCAGGGTTGCCATGGACCAAGCAGCGGCGTTGGTTCGCGGCTTCATGGAAGGACACAGCTCCAGCGAGGCCTCCGATGATGTGAGTGGCATGGCCGCACGATGGTCCCAGGAGGCCGAACTCCTGCTGGACCGCCAGCGGATGCGTTCATCAGTCCAGGACGTCCACCTGCCCAGCCACATCTCTGCATCGCTGTTCGTGGACCTCGGATCCGATCCGACGGCTGTCCTGTCCCAACTCCGCAGGCCCGTGCCCCGGGAGCCTGGAATCTCAGCCCGCAAGGGTACGGCCTTCCATGCATGGGTGGAGGAGTACTTCGGCTCAACCGGCATGTTGGACCTTGACGAGGCACCGGGTTCGGACGCCCACATCGACGAGGCCTACGGCCTGGACGAGATGGTGTCGGCGTTCAAACAGTCAGAGTGGGCCCATCGTGCCCCCGCATTCGTGGAAGTACCGGTGGAAACGCGCATCGGCGACGTCGTGGTCCGTGGTCGCATCGACGCTGTCTTCCGTGACTCTGACGGGCGTTGGCAGCTCATTGACTGGAAGACCGGACGCCGTCCCTCAGGCCAACAGTTGGCGTCGCGCGCAGTTCAGCTCGCCGTGTACCGGCTCGCCTGGGCACGATTGCAAGGAGTTCCCCTGGACGACGTCAGTGCCGCTTTCTACTACGTGGTGGACGACTCCGTGGTGAGGCCCCATGATCTGGGCACGGCCGAAGAACTGGAGGAGATTATTGAACGTGCTTTGAAGAACAGTGCCTGAGGCCTAAGAGCGGTCCACCGAATGCAGTGGTGTCACGTTGACCACGTTGATGGCGGCCGTTGAGGTTTCATCGTGGTCGGCCGGGGTGCCTGCGTCGGATTCGTCCCCGTTGTCCAAGGCCTCGACGTTCCCGTCGTCAGTGCCGTCCGGTTCGCCTTCTTCATTCGAAGACCCCACTTGTGTTGCGCCGGCCGGTTCGGCGGCTGGGGGGATGGCGGCCACCGAAACGGCTGGTCCGACGTCGGGAATCGCTACGACGCTGACAGCTGGCTGCGAGGCGGCCGCGACTGCGAGGTCGTGCGCTGCAGCCTCGTTTTCGGCGGCTTGGGCCGCTTCGTCGCGCCGGGCTTGCTCTTCGATGTCGTTGGCAAGGGTTTGGAGCATGGACTCCGCCTCGGCTGTCATGCTTTGGTGTCCGGCGGCCATGGCCTTCACCAAGTATTGGGCCAAGGCAAACTCGGCCAGGAGGGCAGCACGGCGAAGAAGGTGGTTGTCGGGAGTCTCGCGGCGCGCCTGTGTGTAGTGGCTCAGGACCGCTTGGACGAATGAGGATTCGTTGGAGGCCACCAGCCAGGCAAAATCGTCGGCCGGATCGCCAATGCGAAGGTCCGTCCAGCCTGTCACCGCGGTCACGGCGTCATCCTGGACCATGAGGTTGTCTTCGTGAAGATCGCCGTGCACAACTGAGGTGTTGAACCGCCAGAGGGCAACATCTTCGAGTGCGTGTTCCCAGCGGCGAAGCAGCGTTGCCGGGATCTTGCCGGTGGTGGCGGCCTGGTCGAGTTCGTTGAGCTTGCGCTGCCGGAATTCGTTGGCCGAGTAGCTCGGGAGGTCTGCGTTGGTGACCAGCGTCAGAGGCAGGTCGTGGATGGCTGCCAAGGCGGCACCGACTTCACGGGCCAACGCCGGAGTTCCGGCTGAGATTTCCTCTATGGACAGCATCGCGCCCTGAAGGTGGGCGTAAACGAAGGTGGTGAGCGCCCCCTGGCGTACTGTGCCCGCGATGGTGGGGACATGGAACGGAAGCTCCGCCCGGATAGCGGGCGCGAAAGCGCGGAGCACCATGAACTCCGTCTCCAACCGGGTGCTGGCTTCCGGATGGCGCGGCGAACGGACACGCCAGCGCTTGCCTTCCGCATCGAGCAACATCGCCGAGTCAAAATCGGCGTCGTCGTCGGGGGAATAGGCTGTAGCCGTCGGTGCCAATCCAGGCACTGCCGCGGTTGCTATAGCGGCCAGTTCTAGCGGTGTTCTTCTCACGTGTTCCACGGTAGATTGAGTGCGGCCTCAGGCCATGATGCAGCGCGGCGAGTCTTCAGATCCGCAGTAAAACAAGGAAGAATACGTCGTTCTAACGGCATAGTGTCCTGGTGTCCACAAGGCGGGGCCTCTTCAAATGTTTTTTGTCGGTACGAGTCAGTACGGTAGATACATGAGTTATACGGAGTCCCCGGCACTGGCCAACCACCTGATGGACACAGTCTTGCCGGTGCGCCCGGCGATGGTGGACCGGGGCTCGGCGGCGCGTATGAAGCCTGGCATGGTCGAGGAACTCATCTCCTCCGGTAGTGCCCGGGCCATGGTGATTTCGGAGCGCAAGGCGCTGGTCACCGCGGACGGCCTGTGGTTTGCTGACGCCACGACGCTGTGGAATGCCCTCAAAGACTCCGACGCCGGTGCCGTCACGGCCATCTACCTCGGCACAACCCTCACACCGTCGTCTGTGGCAGAAGGCACTCCCGTTCTGCTGTTCACAGTCAAGCAACCGCCAGCGCCCGGCAGCTTGACGGTGCCTTCGGATGTCCAGTGGGCGGGTTTCCGCGAGGTCGCAGCACGGCTGGATGCCGTCGATACCGCCTTGTTCATCGAGGCCAGCGCCATCTCCAACTGGCACGCAAACCACACCCACTGCCCCAAGTGCGGCAATCCCACTGACATCGAAGCCGGCGGGTGGGTCCGGCGGTGCCCGAAGGACAACTCGGAGCACTATCCCCGCACTGATCCCGCCATCATCGTCACTGTCGTAGGACCCGACGGTCGCCTGCTCCTGGGCGGAGGTGGACCTGCGGATGCCAGGAACTACTCCACCCTTGCCGGATTCGTGGAGCCGGGCGAGTCCTTGGAACAGGCCGTTGTGCGTGAGATCGGGGAAGAAGTGGGCGTCCGTGTAACCGCCTGCCAGTACCTCGGATCGCAGTCCTGGCCTTTTCCCGCCTCGCTCATGTTGGGCTTCACGGCAACAACGGACGACGCCGTGGCGCGGCCCGACGGCGTCGAGGTTACCCGCGCGCGGTGGTTCAGCCGTGAGGAGCTGCAGGAAGCGGTGCTCAGTGGTGAAATCACCATCTCAACTCGCCTTTCCATCGCACGTTCCCTGATCGAGCACTGGTACGGCGGCGTCATCGAAGACCTCCAGCCGTGACAGCGGAACTTTTCGACGCCAGCACATCGCTTGAGGAACGCATCCTCGGCGGCTTGGATGAAGAGCAGCGCGAAGTAGCCAGTACCTTGACGGGTCCACTCTGTGTCCTTGCCGGGGCGGGCACCGGCAAGACGCGGGCCATCACGCACCGCATAGCCTACGGAGTGCACTCGGGGGTATACAGCCCCCAGCGGCTGTTGGCTGTGACGTTCACTGCCAGGGCCGCCGCGGAGATGCGAAGCCGCCTTCGGGATCTCGGTGTGGCCAACGTCCAGGCTCGCACCTTCCATGCCGCAGCCCTTAGGCAGTTGCAGTTCTTTTGGCCCCAGGCCATCGGTGGTACGTTGCCAAGCCTGTTGGACCACAAAGCCAACATGATCGCCGAGGCTTCCCGCAGGCTCCGCCTCAGCACAGACCGTGCCTCCATCAGGGATCTGGCTGCGGAAATCGAATGGGCCAAAGTGTCCATGTTGACGCCCGCCAATTACCTGGAGAACGCCCAAGGAAGGGGAACCCCGGGGGGCTTCGACCTGACGGCAGTCTCGAGGGTGTTCCAGGCGTACGAGGATATCAAGACGGACCGCAACGTCATTGACTTCGAAGACGTTCTTCTCATTACCGTCGGGATCCTTCAGGAAGACCCGAAGGTGGCCGCCACTGTCCGCGAGCAATACCGCCATTTCGTCGTGGATGAGTACCAGGACGTTTCTCCCCTCCAGCAAAGGCTCCTGGACCTGTGGCTCGGGGGACGGGATGAACTCTGCGTGGTGGGCGACGCCAGCCAGACCATCTACTCCTTCACCGGCGCTTCTCCGAAGCACTTGCTCGGATTCAAGGCGAAGTTCCCGGGCGCTACCGTCGTTAAGCTCGTCCGGGATTACAGGTCCACTCCGCAGGTAGTGAAGTTGGCTAATGAGCTTCTTGGCTCCCGGCGCAGCGGGGGACCCGCGGCTGACGCAGCCTGGGCTCCGCCGCTGCAGCTCATCGCGCAGCGACCCTCAGGACCGGAACCGCGGTTCATGGAGTGTCCGGACGACGAAGCGGAAGCAGCCGTCGTGGCTGGCCGAATCCAGGAATTGCTCAATACCGGGGTCAAGGCCAGTGAAATAGCCATTCTCTTCAGGACCAACGGTCAGTCCGAGGCCTACGAACAAGCCCTGGCCTCAGCCGGCATTGGCTACCAGCTTCGTGGTGGCGAGCGGTTCTTTGCGCGGAAAGAAGTCCGGGATGCGATCCTGCAGTTGCGTGCCGCTACCCGTGCCGTAGCCGAGGGTCCCCAGGAAGCCCTGGGCCAGGTGGTGCGGGATATCGTGGCTTCGCTCGGTTACACGGATGCGCCCCCACACAACGGGGGAGCGCTCCGTGAGCGGTGGGAGTCCTTGGCCGCATTGGTCGCGTTGGCCGACGAACTTGCTGTGAGCCGGGGAGAGTCCTTCACCCTGGCCGAATTTGTCAACGAGCTCCAGGAACGGTCGGTGGCCCAGCATGCCCCCACCGTCCAAGGCGTGACGTTGGCCTCCCTCCACGCGGCCAAGGGCCTTGAATGGGATGCCGTCTTCCTGGTGGGCCTGAGTGAAGGCCTCATGCCGATTTCCTTCGCTGACACCCCGGAGGACGTGGACGAAGAGCGTCGCTTGCTTTACGTGGGCATCACCCGTGCCCGTGAGCACCTCACGATGTCGTGGTCCACGGCGCGTACTCCGGGTGGCCGCGCCAACCGGAAACCCTCGCGCTTCCTGGATGGACTCCGTCCGGATTCTGTGGCTTCGGCCAATGCACGCAGCAAGTCGGGTCCGGCGCGGCGCAAGGCTGCCGCCCCGGCGTCGTGCAGGGTGTGCGGGAGCATGCTGGCCACCGGAGCTGAGCGCAAAATCGGGCGTTGCAGCCAATGCCCTCCCACGTATGAGGAACAGACTTTCGATGCCTTGCGGCAATGGCGCAAGGAAGAGGCACAGTCGGCAGACGTGCCCGCTTACGTCGTTTTCACCGATGCGACGCTGACGGCGATCGCCGAGGCGCGCCCTTCGTCCCTGGAAGAGTTGGCTGGTTTGGCGGGCATTGGCCCGTCCAAACTTGAGCGCTACGGTGAGGCCGTTTTGGCTGTGCTCGCTGAGAGCACTGAGCTCTGATGGCGCGCCCTGCCTCCTCCGCCGGCACCCCTACGGTGACTGAAGATGGTGCGCCGGTGGTCGTGAGGAGATCGGCCCGCAGGCGCAGGACGGTAGCTGCCTTCTGGGAAGACGGCAATGCCGTGGTGGCAATTCCGGCGAGCTTCACCGCATCCCAGGAACGCGAATGGGTGGGGCGCATGCTGACCAAACTCAAGAAGCAGGGGGAGCGCCAAGCAGGTTCGGGCAGGCGACGTCCCGCGACGGACCAAGCACTGGCCAGTCATGCCGCGCATCTTTCGCGGACCTATCTTGGTGGGCGGGCCGTTCCGACGTCGGTCCGGTGGGTTGGAAACCAGAACTCACGTTGGGGTTCGGCCACACCTGCGGATGGCAGCATCAGGCTTTCAAACAAGCTCCAGCCCATGCCGCAGTGGGTTATCGACTACGTTCTGGTGCACGAGCTCGCCCACCTGCTCGTCGCCGGACACAACGCAGCCTTCTGGCGATTGGTGGACGCTTATCCCGAAACGCAGCGGGCCAAGGCTTTCCTGGAAGGAGTTGCCTTCGCTACGTCCCGGGGGCTGCCGCCCGATACGGACAGCAGCGACGGCGCTGATACGGCAAGCGACGGCTGCTGATTCACCAAGAGCCTTTAATGCAATAGTGGCCGCCCCCGGAGGGGACGGCCACTTGTTGGATACTGCCTACTTGTTCGGTGACTGCGGGTCGGTGTCGCCCGACTCGGGCTCGTCCTCCGTTGTTCCGCTCTGAGAGTCCTGTGCTTCCTGCCCGTCAGTGTCGTATCCGCCGTTGAGCAGCTTCTGCAGGGCGTCGTCCACTTCGCTGTCGCTTGCCTCGGCAAGTCGGCGCCGCTCGGAGAATCCCTTGGGGTCGTCCAGGTCGTCACCAGTCGGCAGCAGGTCGGGGTGGTGCCAGATGGCGTCGCGGCCGGCGATTCCGCGTTCTTCCTTGAGCGTTGCCCAGAGGGTTGCAGCTTCCCGGAGCCGGCGGGGACGCAGTTCCAAGCCAACCAGGGACGAGAAAGCATGCTCCGCTGGGCCGCCCGTTGCCCGGCGGCGACGGACTGTTTCGCGCAGTGCTGTCGCGGATGGCAAAACGTTGGCGGTGGCTTCTGCAGTCAGTTCATCCACCCAGCCTTCGACGAGGGCAAGTGCCGTTTCGAGCTTCTCCAGTGCGGCCGTCTGGACAGGAGTGCGTTCGGGCGTGAAGACTCCCTGGGACAGGGCTTCCTGGATTCCCTCGGGGTTGCTCGGATCCAGGTCGCGGGCCAGGTCTTCAATACGCGACATATCGATGTGGATGCCACGGGCGTACGCCTCAATGGCGCCGAGGAGATGGCCGCGCAGCCACGGAACCTGCACGAACAGGCGTGCGTGTGCTGCTTCGCGGACCGCGAGGAAGAGCCGGACATCGTTCTCCGGGAGGCTGAGGCCTTCACCGAACTTCGTCACGTTGGCCGGCAGCAAAGCCATTTCAAGGTCCGCCAGCGGAACTCCGATGTCCGTGGAGCTGACCACTTCGGCGGAGAGCGCTCCGATGGCCTGTCCTAGCTGCATGCCGAAGATCGCCCCGCCCATGTTTTGCAGCATGGAGGAGGCCCCGCCCATCATGGACTTCATTTCCTCGGGCATCTGCTGGGTGAGCGCGTTGGACAGGGCATTGGCAATGCTGTTCGCCACCGGCTCCGTGAGTCGCTTCCATGTGCCCAGGGTGGCTTCAACCCATTCGGCACGGGACCAGGCACGGCCAATGAGGCCCGTGGCGGAAAGATCTGTGACGGGGTCGAGCCAAAGCTCCGCGAGCCGAAGCGCTTCGTCGATTTCCTTTGCTTGGTGGGCGCTGACCGAGGGGTCACTGCCAGTGGCCGCAACGCGCCGCGCATTCTCGTGGGCAAGCTGCCAGTTGACCGGGCCATCGGAGGATGAGCTCATCATGGCCTGGACTTGCGCGAACATCTGCTGAAGGAGCTGGGGGTCGTTGGGCAGCCCCGCAGCCTTGGCCAGCTCGGCGGGATCGATGTTGCCCATGCCCTGCCCGCCCATCAGGTTCTGGAGCATTTCTGCCAGCGGATCCTGGGGATTCTCGTCGTCGTTGGACGGATTGTTGGGGTTGGAAGTCATGGTGCCGCCGATCGTCGAACTGGCTGGTGATCTCTTTCACCGTACCGCGCGGGCCCAACGCTGTCTGCCCGGATGGGGCGTCGTTCGCTGTAGGCAAAGCAGTGCCACAACGGCTGAACGCGTACTGTTGATGTTTGGTATATATGCTGCCGTCGACTCCGGCGGCCGAGCCATGTCACCGGAATGCAATACCGGCATAGAGAGGTCCCAATGCTTACTTCGCCCAGCCCCGAGGGCTCATTGGACCCGCGTCAAGTGCACGACGCCGATCCCTCCTCCGTGCCACCGGCACCTGCTCGGGACAACCGGTTCATGGTCATGGTCATTTCCGGCCTGGTGGCCGTGGGTCTTGGTGTCGGCGCAGCAGCACTGCCCGTTCCGTACGTTATTGAGTCAGCAGGTCCTACCTTCAATACGTTGGGTAAAGACGGCGACAAACCGGTCATCACCATCTCCGGCCATGAGTCCTTCCCCGCCAGTGGCAACCTGGACCTGACCACCGTGGTCATGACGGGAGGACCGAAGAGCCCCGCCACCATCTTCGATGTCTTCCGTGCGTGGGTCGACCCTTCCAAAGCCATCTATCCCGAGGAACTCATCTACCCCAAGGGCACCACCGCGGAGCAGACGGTCCAGCAAGGCGAGATCGCCATGGAGACGTCCCAGGAGAATGCTGTTGCGGCGGCGCTGCGCGAGCTGGATATCCCGTTTGAACAGCGGCTGACGGTGGCCGGCTTGTCCGACCCTTCGCCGTCGGCAGGGAAGATCCAGGAGGGGGACCGTCTGACCTCCATCAACGGCAAGTCCATCACGTCGATGAGCGTGATCCAGGCGGAACTGGCCGCCGCGGCGGGAGCCCCTGCCGCCGTCGTCGTTGACCGGAAAGGCACGCAGGTGTCCGAGACCGTCACGCCGACCAAGAACGATGCCGGACGCTACGTGCTGGGTGTGCTGCTCGCCAGCGATTTCACGTTCCCGTTCGATGTCCGGATTTCCTTGGATAACGTCGGTGGGCCGAGTGCCGGAATGATGTTTGCCTTGGGGATCGTGGATAACCTCACACCCGGCGACCTCACGGGTGGAAAGCATGTCGCAGGCACCGGAACCATCAACGCCGACGGTGCTGTGGGGCCGATTGGCGGCATTGCACAGAAGATGATCGGAGCGCGCAGCCACGGGGCCACTATGTTCCTTGCCCCGGCCGCCAATTGCGCCGATGTCGTAGGCCACGTTCCGGACGGTTTGCAGGTGGTCAAGGTCGACACGCTCGCCGATGCCACCTCCGCAGTGGAGCGGCTTGCGTCGGGACAAGACACGGCGGGCCTTCCCACCTGCACAAACAACTAGACTGACGGTGGAACTTAGCTTTACTGCCACTCGTGGCATATATGACGGCCTCCGCCATATCCCAGCGGCAGAGAATGTCAATCACTCGCACACCGACTGTTCACTGACACCAATGAGGTACAGAGTTTGTCCCGTCCCGCCAGCTCCAACCCGCCCGGAAGATCACCGCTGAGACGAGGTGCCCTGACGCCGACGCTTATTGTCGTGGCAGTGGCCGTCGTCGGGTTCATTTTCTTCGCCAATGTCTGGACTGACGTCCTTTGGTACCAGCAGCTCGGCTTCTTCGAAGTTTATCTGCGCGAAAACCTTGCCCGGATCATTACCTTCCTCATTGGTTTCGCGATGATGTTCGCAGCCGTGTTCTTTGCCATCCGGATTGCGTACAGGTCCAGGCCCGTTTACGCTCCCGATGCCGAGTCCAGGGACAACCTGAACCGCTACCAGGCGCAGCTTGAGCCGGTGCGCCGGGTGGTCATGATTGGCCTGCCTATCCTGTTCGGGCTCTTCGCCGGCAGTGCGGCCGCCAGCCAGTGGCAAAAGGCCCTGTTGTTCTTCAACCAGGAACCGTTCGGCCAGACAGATCCCCTGTTTAACCTCGACATCAGCTTCTACCTGATGACGTTGCCGTTCTTGGGATTTGTCACCGGATTCCTCATCAGCATCGCCGTCGTGGCTGGTATCGCGGGCATCCTGACGCATTACCTTTACGGCAGCATCCGGCTCATGGAGCGCGGTATCTTCACCAGCCGCGCTGCCCAGATCCACATTGCCGTGACAGGTGCGATTTTCCTGGTGCTCCTGGGTATCAACTTCTGGCTGGACAGGTACACCACCGTCCAAAGCAATTCGGGCCGATGGGCCGGTGCCCTTTACACGGACGTCAACGCGGTGGTTCCCACCAAGGCCATCCTTGCCGTTGCCGCTGCACTCGTGGCGATCCTCTTCATCATCGCCGCAATCATCGGACGCTGGCGCCTGCCGGTCATCGGTACGGCGATGCTCGTCATCACAGCGATCCTGGCCGGTGGCGTCTACCCGTGGGTCATCCAGCAGTTCCAGGTCCGGCCTTCGGAAAACACCCTGGAAAAAGACTTCATTGACCGCAATATCAAGATGACCCGTGCGGCGTACGGCCTGGACAAGGTTGATGTGTCGGCTTACAACGCCACCACCAACGCTACGTCCGGTGCGCTGGCCGCCGACGCGCAAACGACTGCAAACATCCGCCTCCTGGATCCGAACCTCATCTCATCGGCGTTTGCGCAGCTGGAACAGTTCCGTCCTTATTACCAGTTCCCGCAGACACTCAACGTCGACCGCTACGTGGTTGACGGCAAGGTGCAGGACACAGTGATCGCGGTTCGAGAGCTGAACCCTGACGGCCTGAGCGCCAACCAGCAGACGTGGGTCAACAGGCACATTGTCTACACGCACGGATATGGCGTCGTTGCTGCGAAGGGCAATAAGTTCACCCCCGACGGCAAACCGGATTTCCTTCAGTCAGGCATCCCTTCCAATGGCGTCCTCGGCAACGACACCTCGTACGAGCCGCGCATCTACTTCGGCGAAAACTCGCCGGAATACTCCATCGTGGGAGCCCCGGACGGTGCCCCGAACCGCGAGCAGGACCGGCCCGTTGGCCGCGAAGGCGGGGGTGAAACGCAGTACACCTTCAATGGCAACGGCGGCCCGAACGTGGGCAACTGGCTCAACCGGATCCTCTACTCCATCAAGTTCCAGTCCTCTGATCTGCTGCTCTCGGATGGTGTCAATGCGGAATCCCAGATTCTCTATGACCGCAACCCCCGTGAACGCGTCGAGAAGCTGGCCCCTTACCTGACCGTGGATGGCAACGCCTACCCGGCGGTCGTTGATGGCAGGGTCAAATGGATCGTTGACGGCTACACCACCAGCCAGTACTTCCCGTACTCCCAACCACAACAGCTGCAGAATGCCACCGCTGATTCCCAGACCAACGCCGGGCGTACCGTCGCGCTGCCCAACAGCTCGGTGAACTACATCCGCAACTCGGTTAAGGCAACCGTGGACGCCTACGACGGCTCCGTGAATCTCTATGCCTGGGATGACAAGGATCCCATCCTGAAGGCATGGCAGAAAGTCTTCCCCACGGTCATCAAGCCCTTCTCTGAGATGTCGGGCGACCTCATGAGCCACGTCCGCTACCCGGAGGACCTTTTCAAGGTCCAGCGTGAACTGCTTGGCCGGTACCACGTCACGGATCCGGATAGCTTCTACCAGAACAACGATGCCTGGAGCGTCCCGAACGATCCCACCGTTTCGGAAGCCGTCAAGCAGCCACCGTTCTACATGTCGCTGCAGATGCCGGACCAGAACAAACCTGCCTTCCAGCTGACGTCCTCGTTCATTCCGCAGACGGTCAACGGCAGTGCCAGGAACATTCTTTACGGATTCCTGGCGGCCGACTCCGACGCCGGAAACGTCAAGGGCGTGAAGGCGGACAGCTACGGGCAGCTACGGCTCCTGCAACTTCCCACCGACACCCAGGTACCGGGACCGGGCCAGGCGCAGAACAAGTTCAACTCGGACCCCACCGTGTCCCAGGCATTGAACCTCCTGCGGCAGGGTGCCTCGGATGTGCTCAACGGCAACCTGCTGACACTGCCTGTTGGTGGTGGCCTGCTCTACGTTCAGCCGGTCTACCTGAAGTCCACTGGTGAGACGTCCTATCCCACGCTCCAGCGCGTCCTGGTGGCCTTCGGTGACAAGATCGGCTTCGCGCCCACACTGGATGCGGCACTCAACCAGCTGTTTGGCGGAGACTCCGGCGCTTCTGCCGGCGACGTCGCCAACAATGGCCAAACGCCAACCACCCCTCCGGGCACCACGACGCCCCCGGCCGGTCCCAGCGATGCCAAGGCTGACCTGAAGGCGGCCTTGGACGAGGCCAACAAGGCCATCCAGGACGGACAGGCGGCCTTGGCCAAGGGCGACTTCGCCGGATACGGCGCACAGCAAACCAAGCTCTCCGAGGCGCTGAAGAAGGCCGTGGACGCAGAAAACCGTTTGGGTGCCACACCAGCACCAACCACGACGCCGGGAGCTACTCCGAGCGCGACCCCGTCGCCTTCGCCCAGTAGCTAAGAGCGGCGTGTGCGGCGAGGGCCGGTACCAGCCTCCTCCTGGAGGCCGGTACCGGCCCTTGCTCGTGCGGGGGAGATGCATGTCACGTAGCCAGGATTTGGTCTGCCGTTCACCTGACGGTAGTGTTGTTCTTGCGACGCGGGGTGGAGCAGTTCGGTAGCTCGCTGGGCTCATAACCCAGAGGTCACAGGTTCAAATCCTGTCCCCGCAACTGGAAAAAGGTCCGGATCAGTCATCACTGATCCGGACCTTTTGTTTTGCCTCGAACGGCCTGCCTCCAAACCCTCACTCATATCCCTCCCGTTTGGGGGAGACGCTCTCTCTTGTCCCGCCCCTTTGGGTGTGACGCTCTCTCTTGTCCCGCCCCTTTGGGTGTGACGCTCTCTCACGTCCCACCGGTTTGGGGGAGGGGTTGAGGTGATCTCCGGCACGTTCTGACCCGACTGGTCAGAAGCACACCGCGGGTACGGTAGAGTTGTTCTTGCGACGCGGGGTGGAGCAGTTCGGTAGCTCGCTGAGCTCATAACCCAGAGGTCACAGGTTCAAATCCTGTCCCCGCAACTGGATAAAGGTCCGGATCAGTATTACTGATCCGGATCTTTTGCTTTAAGGGCAGGTCGGGCCGCCGATGCTAGCATCGAAGCCGATTGGCCGCGCACGGAATTCCTTTGCGTCTGATAGTTGCCATACTTTGCCAGAACAGAGGAGACGGCCCATTGGTCAATGAAGACCCCCACCTTGGCCTCGATCATCGGATCCTTCAACGGGACAGCCCAGTCGCTGTCTACCAGCAGGTGGCCGACGTCCTGACAGAACAGGTCAGCCGCTTGGAACCGGGCTCCCGCATACCAACGGAAGAGTCTCTCATGGATGAGTACGGGATCAGCCGTACTACTGTTCGTAAAGCCATTGAGAAGCTCGTGGTCAAGGGTCTCCTGATCCGCAGGCAGGGAAAGGGGACGTTCGTGATGGCCCAGCGGCCGGTCAAGATGCTCAACCGCCTGGCACCGTTCATGGAGACGTTTACTGCGGCGGGGATGAAGACCGTCAAAGGGCTCATCGAATACAAGTGGATGGAAAAGGATCAATCGGTGCCGGCCAAGCTGGTCTCCGAGGACAACCTTGTTCTGGTCATTCGCCGCTCCTATTCAAGCGCGGGCTGGCCTTATGCAATTGCTGAGATATTCATACCGTCGCACATTGGACGCCACATCAGTCTTGCCGACGCGGAGCGGAACTCGATTTACCAGGTCATCCAGGACAGGACCCTCAAGCCCCTGCACCGGGCCGAAATCACGGTAACCATGCATGCACCCCCGGAGCACCTCGCTGACGCCCTGAACGTTCGCGAATTCCCCATGGTCCCGCGCTTGGAACGGACCACGCTCGGACCCCACGGCGAGGTTTTGGAATGCACAGTGACGTACTTCCATCCGAAAGGTTTTGAGATCCGGGCCGAAGTGGCAACGGATGCCAGCCCGGGCCAGGACCAGCCGCCTGGTGGATAGTTGCCGTGCTGGAGTCAAAAGAGGCAACAAAAAAGTGGGTAGGACCCGTATCCGGTCCCACCCACTTCAAGGTTAATAAGGGTGCCGGCGTGAACGTGCCGGCGGCTTTCTAGAGCTTGTCGAAGTCGGCTTCGTCAACGGTCGAGCCGCTCGAGGCCGGGGTTCCGGCGCCGATTGCCGGCTTGGCGCCGCCGGACTTGAGTGCCGCGAGCCGGGCCTCGATTTCGGTCTGTTCGCCCAGGTCTTCCAACTGGTTGAACTGGGCATCGAGGCTGGAGCTGGCGAGTTCCTGCTGGCCGAGGACCTTTGCCTCTTCGCGGCGGATCTTCTCTTCGAAGCGGCCTACCTCGCTGGTCGGGTCCATGATGTCGATGCTCTTGAGGGCGTCGTGTACCTGGGACTGCGCAGCGGCGGTCTTCGAGCGTGCCACGAGCTCGTTGCGCTTGGCGGTGAGCTGGTTGAGCTTGTTCTTCATCTGGTCAAGCCCGGTCTTGAGCTTGTCCACAACCTCGGTCTGGGACGCGATGCTGGGCTCAGCCGTCCGTGCCTCGGATTCGGCAGTCATCTGCCGCTGGATGGCCACCTTGGCGAGGTTGTCGAACTTCTGGGCATCCGCGGCGTTACCGGAAGCACGGTATTCGTCGGCCTTGCGGGATGCAGCGAGTGCTTTGTTGCCCCAGTCCTGGGCATTCTTGATGTCCTCGTTGTAGTCCGCCTGCAGCATCCGGAGGTTGCCGATGGTCTGCGCCACAGCTGACTCGGCCTCGGCAATGTTGTTCGTGTAGTCGCGGACCATCTGGTCCAGCATTTTCTGCGGGTCCTCTGCCTGGTCGAGCAAGGCGTTGATGTTGGCCTTAGCCAGCTGGGAGATCCGACCGAAAATGGACTGCTTAACCATGGTGTTGCCTTTCGTCCTGCTCAGTGAATGCCCACTGAAATCAGTGATCAGTTGTTGTACCGCTGCTATTCGGGGCACGGACCCCGCTTAGTTTGTAGGTCTAGAAGCTGCCGGAATCGCCGCCACCGAAGTCGCCGCCACCGCCACCGAAGTCGCCACCGCCCGAGTCGCCGCCGAAGAAGCCTCCGCCGCCCCCGCCGTCGTTGTGGCCACCACCCCAGCCACCCCCGCCGCCGTTGAGGATGGAGTTGATGAGGATTCCGCCGAGGATGGCGCCGCCGAGGCCACCACCGCCGCCTCCGCCGCCGCCGAACATTCCACCACGACCGTAACCTTGGTCTGCGTAGCCGAACTGGTCAACGTCGGACTGTGCGAGCTGAGCTGCCTGCGCGGCGAGGGAGTGTGCCTGCTGGGCGTAGGTCAGGGCCGTTACGGGATCATTGCGGGAGATGGACAAGGCGTAGTCGAGGTTTCGCTGTGCTTCGGCCAGTCGGGTACGGGCTTCTGTGCCTACGCCGCCGCGTCGAGCGGTGATGTAGTCCGAGGTAGCGCTGATTTGGGCCTGTGCCGCCATGATGGTTTGCTGCAGCGAGGCCTGGGCGCGCCGGGCCTGTTCCTGCTGGTCCCGGATACCCGTCAACGACTGGTCCAGGACCTGATGGGCCGACTCAACGCGGCTGAGCGTGGCGATGGGATCGATCTTGCCGCCCTGAATCTCTGCTTTGACCTGCGCCAAGGCAGATTCCACGCCAGCCACCGGGCCGGCCAGCTCGGGGTGTGCACCGGACTGGATCATCGCACGTGCCTGGGCAAGGTCCTGGCTGGTCTCTGCCACGGCGCCGTCAAGCGACGCGCGGGCTTCATCCAGGCTTCCCGCAGTCTTGGATATTGCTTCGATCAGGATGTTCGTCTGGTGCAGGCTCTCCTCGGCAGCGCGGACGGCCACCGCCGCCATGCTGTTCTCACCTGCAGCCAGTTTCTCCTGTGCGGTGGAAGCGGCGTTCTGTACAAACGCGAGGCGCTCCTTGGCCTGGAGAATGTTGTCCGAAACCTGGGTCAAAGCGGTTTCGGCGTACTTGGCACGAAGTCCTTCAAGGGATTGCTCCGCGCTGGCGATCCTGGCGTCAGCGTCCTTGGCCCCTGCCGAGACGGCTGCCAGAGCCTGCGGCGCGGTCTTTTCCAGCTCGCGCAGGGAGTCGAAATCCGCCTTTTGGTCGCGGAGTGATGCCAAGGCGGCCTCGGACCGGCGAATGATCTCTCCAAGCCAGGTCCGCTGCTGCTCTTCGGTGTCCGGGATATGGTCGTCGAGCTGCTGCTGCAGCTTGAACGACTCGGTCATGTGGTTCTTGGCCTCTTCCAGGGCCTTGGTGAAGTTGCCGATTGCGGAATCGCCATACTGTGCCTGCGCGAAGCCGAGTTCCTGCTCGCTCGACTTGATGGCATCATCGGCTTCAATCAACAGCGAACCGCTCTTCTGCCTCAACTCGGGGATGCTCAGGCCAGCCAACGGGTCAAGCTGTTCGCCCTGCGGACCGTAACTTGCACTGACTGCCTTGGTGCCGGCCTTCTTGCGGCGGTTCCGGAGGTAGAGGTAGGTTCCTGCGCCACCAGCAGCAACGGCGCCGACGCCAACCAGGACGCCGACACCTGCGTTGCCGCTGGGCACAGTTCCGCTGCCGCCGCCGGCTGCATCGCCGATAGCGGCTGCAGTATCAATCGCGGCCTGGGCATAGTCCTTCTTGCCACCTGCCAGGTTGGCCGTCACAGCGTTCTGAGTGATGTTGGCCTGCTTGGAGGCGATCGAACTCGCAGAGTTCACCACGAAGTTGTACTGACCTGCTGCAGAGATGGCCAGAACGGCGTCTGCTTTGCCCATCTTCTTGGCCGTAGCTACGGCCTGTGTCCAGGCTTTGGGATCGGAAGGATTCGTGAACGAGTCCACCGTCACCACGTACAGGTTGTACTTGTGGTCCTTAAGTGTCTTTTGAATTGCGTCCTGGACTTCACCCTTGCGGCTGCCCAGGAGATTCGCATCATCCACGATGTTCTGCCCCGACGGTATCGTTACGGGATCGGCAGCAAAAGCCGCGCCGGCCGGGAAGGCCAACACTCCAGCCACGCCAACGACAGCGAGTACGCGTTTAAATATTGACCGCATGTGCAACCCTTCAGCACGTCTGCGACTGGAACAAGGCGTACCAATCGTCACAGAATGCTCAGCGCCCCCACGCATGGTGTAAAGCCGCAGGTCGCTGTGGCAATTCCTCTTGATTCTATGGTGCACCCCATAGCCCGTCCACAGCGGTGAATATGCCACCAGCGAAATATAGGAGAAAGCGTGGCTGTTGGCACGTTTAGGGCAATCCAAGGAACCCCTGCACCGCTCGCCCTGCCCTTTCAGGAAGCTCCCAGCGAACGTCCGCTTTTGTTCCAGTGAATGGGTACATAGTTGATGAAGACGAGGACGAAAGGAAGACCCATGACGGAGAACCCAGCGCAGGGCACCGCCCCAGAGAACCGTGAGCCGTCTGAGCCACGGGCCACTTCGGGCGAGCACAACGATGCCAACGCTACCCAGCAGCAGCCTGCCTGGACTTCAGGCCAGGGCGGAGCACAACCAACAACTCCCATTCCGGCATATCAGCCGCCAGCCGGACAGCATCAGCCGCCGGCCGGACAGCACCAGCCGACGGCGCCGAACCCCCACTACTACGGCGCCCAACAGGGCCCGGCCCAAGGGGCTCAGCCCGGTGCGCAGCACCAAGCCCCAACGCAGCGTCCTGCGTACCCCTCGCAGCAGCCGTTCTACGGCGGGGGACAGGCCAACAACCCGGGCTCGCATTTCAGCAACGCCCAGGGACCCCATCAGGGACCTGGATCGCAGCACACACCTGGACAGTCGACCGCGGTCACTACCAAACGCAAGCCGGCTTTCGGCGTCGGGACCCTGGTCGCGAGCATGCTCGCCGCTGGCTTGATTGGCGGCGGCGTGGTGGCTGGAAGCAACGCGTTGTGGGACAACAACACCTCACCTGCGGCCTCGACGGGCAGCCAGTCCAGCACGGTCATCGTGAACAACAAGGACGACGTCAACGTCATCACCGCAGCAGCCGCCAAGGCCTCGCCCAGCGTGGTGACCATCAAGGCAACCAGTGGCAACGAAGGCGGTACGGGCTCCGGCATCATCCTCGATGACAAGGGCCACATCCTGACCAACACCCACGTGGTCACCTTGGACGGAGCGACGTCCAACGCGGCGATCGAGGTACGGACCAGCGATGGCAAGGTGCTCAAAGCCACGGTCGTAGGCACAGATCCTCTGTCAGATCTGGCCGTCATCAAGGTGGACGACGCCTCGGGCCTGGTTCCGGCGGCGTTGGGTGACTCTTCCAAGATCAACGTGGGGGACACCGCCGTCGCGATCGGTTCGCCGCTGGGCCTGACCGGGACTGTCACGGACGGCATCGTTTCGACCCTGAACCGCACCATCAGCGTGGCTTCGTCGGCCGCGCCGAAGGAGGGCACGGACAATTCCCAAGGCGGCGGACAGGGCTTCCAATTCGCCCCTCCAGGCGGTGGCCAGAGCCAGTCCACGGCGAATGAGGGATCCATCTCCATCAACGTGATCCAGACTGACGCCGCGATCAACCCGGGTAACTCCGGCGGCGCCCTGGTCAACAGCAAGGGTGAAATCATTGGCGTGAACGTCGCGATCGCTTCCGCCGGCAGCGGCACCTCCAGTTCTTCCAGCGGCAACATCGGCGTGGGCTTCAGCATCCCGATCAACCATGCCAAGCGCGTGGCCCAGGAGATTATCGATACCGGCAAGGCCAGCCACGGCCAGTTCGGCGTCTCGGTGCGGGCCAAGTCCTCCACGGGCAGTGACTCGAGCTTCTCGGTCGGTGCCGAGGTTGCTTCGGTGACGTCGGGCTCCGCCGCCGCGAAGGCCGGGCTGAAAGTGGGCGACGTCGTTACCAAGTTCGGGGACTACGCGGTCAGCGACCCCAACCAGCTCACGGCAGCGGTCCGGGAGCAGCCGGCGGGCGCCAAGGTGAAGGTGACCATCCTCCGCGGCGGCCAGTCGCAGGAGGTTGAAGTTACCCTCGACGCGGCTGCCCAGCAGTAAGCGCGCAGCAACAGCAGGAAAAGCCAAGTACGACGGCGGGCCGCACCCTTCGGTGTTGCCCGCTTCGTCGTTGCACCCGGCCGTTTGGCCCGAAACAGGGGTTAACGCTGGGAGTGGAATTCCGTGGGCAATATGCTTAGCTAGGACGAGCCCACGCGCTGGGCAATTCACGGCCACGCTTCTGCGTTTGGCCGTCCACAAGC
This sequence comes from Paenarthrobacter sp. AR 02, assembly GCF_021538675.1. Classification (GTDB taxonomy): domain Bacteria; phylum Actinomycetota; class Actinomycetes; order Actinomycetales; family Micrococcaceae; genus Arthrobacter. The sequence goes on along the minus strand of NZ_JAJUKH010000006.1, from coordinate 125,288 downwards.
ATGGAAGGCTGCTTCGAAGACAGTGGAAGAGACATTGAAGATTGTCGTTCTGGTCAAGCACGTCCCGGACGCGCAGTTCGACCGGCACATCACCGGCCCAGACAACACAACCGACCGTGACGAGAGCATCCTGTCCGAACTGGATGAGTACGCCCTCGAGGCCGCGCTGCAGCTCGCTGAAGAGCGTGGCGGCCCCAAAGCCGGCAACGAGGTCATTGCCTTGAGCATGGGTCCTTCGGGAGCCGTTAATGCCGTCAAGAAATCCCTCCAGATCGGAGCGTATTCGGGCGTCCACCTGAGTGACGAAGCGCTGGCCGGCTCGGATGCGGCGGCTACGTCGCTTGCCCTTGCCGCCGCCATTGAGCACCTTTCGGCTGACGGCCGTCCGGTGGACCTTGTCCTGACGGGCATGGCATCGACCGATGGCGAGACCTCGCTTGTTCCGGCGCAGCTGGCCGAGCGGTTGTCGTACCCACAGGTGACCTTCGCGTCGAGCCTGGAGGTTTCGGGCGGTCAGGTCCGCGCACGCCGTGACGCCGGCCACTTTTCGGAGACTGTCGAAGCGGGCCTTCCGGCCGTCGTTTCGGTCACCGACCAGATCAACGAGCCCCGGTACCCCAACTTCAAGGGAATCCTGGCGGCCAAGAAAAAGAAGATCGCTTCCCTGACGCTGTCCGATATTGGGCTGGATCCCTCCCAGGTCGGCCTGGCCGGCTCCTGGACAGTGGTGGAATCGGCGGATGCGCGTCCACCCCGGACCGCAGGCACCATCATCACAGACGAAGGCGACGCCGGCATCAAGCTGGTCGACTTCCTGGCCGCACAGAAGCTGCTCTAAGGGGATCCCAACCATGGCAAATGCACTTGTTTTCATTGACAACCCGGGAGCGGCTCTCAAGAAGAGCAGCCTGGAGCTCCTGACCATCGCCCGTTCGCTGGGGGAGACCGCCGTCGCAATTACCGGTGAACTGACCGACGACGTCGCGGCCACCTTGGGTGCCTACGGTGCCTCTGCGGTGTACCAGCCGTCGCTGGCGAACCTTGACGAATACCTTGTTGGGCCGAAGGCCGCTTACCTTGCGGCAGCCGTCGACGCTTCGGGAGCCACCGCAGTGCTTCTCGACAACTCGCCAGAGGGCAAGGAAATTGCGGGCCGGCTCGGCATCAAACTCAGCGCAGGTGTTATCACGGATGTCGTGGGCGTCGAAGCTGACGGCACTGCGCACAAGTCTGTGCTGGCCGGTTCCTACACCACCACTGCCAAGGCCACGACGCCGGTCACGGTGTTGTCGGTGAAGGCCAATAACGTTGAGCCGGCTCCGGTTGGTGCTACCGCTGTCCCGACGACCACCACGGTGGATGTACCGGCCGATGCAGCAGCGAACTCTGCCCGCATCGCGGCCCGCACCGAAAAGCCGGTCAGTGGGCGGCCGGACCTCAGCGAAGCCAGGATCGTTGTTGCCGGCGGACGCGGCGTGGACGGGGACTTCGGTCCACTTGAAGAGCTTGCAGATGCTTTGGGTGCCGCGGTGGGTGCATCCCGTGCCGCCACCGACGCCGGCTGGATCGGTCACGATGCCCAGGTCGGCCAGACCGGTGTCACGGTGTCTCCGCAGCTGTACATCTCCGCCGGCATATCCGGGGCCATCCAGCAGAAGGCCGGAATGCAGACCTCCAAGGTCATCGTTGCCATCAACAAGGACGCCGAGTCTCCGGTGTTCGAGATCGCGGATTATGGCATCATCGGTGACCTTTTCAAGGTCCTTCCGCAGGCAACCGCAGAAATCAAGAAGCGGAAAGGCTGATCGCTTTGCCTACTGACGTCCCGTCAGCAAAGAGCCCGTTCGATGCCTCCACGGAGCGTGTCGAGCGGGTGCTTTGTTTTACCGCCCATCCTGACGACATCGATTTTGGCGCTGCGGGCACCATCGCAGCCTGGACGGCAGCCGGTGTCGAGGTCAGCTACTGCATCATGACCGACGGCGATGCCGGTGGATTCGATCCTGTGGACCGGGAACGCATCATCGAGTTGCGGGCCGAGGAGCAGAAGCGGGCCGCTGCTTTGGTTGGTGTCACTGACATCCATTACCTTCACGAGCGCGACGGCTACCTTGAACCGACTCACGGCGTCATCAAGCAGGTGGTGAAGCTGATCCGTGAGATCCGGCCGGACATCGTCTTGACCATGCATCCGGAGCGGAACTGGGACCGCCTCCAGAAGAGCCACCCCGACCACCTTGCGGCAGGGGAAGCGGTGACCCGGGCCGTGTATCCGGCGGTGGAGAATCCCTTCGCTTATCCGGAACTGGCGGAGGTCGGGCTCGAGGCCTACAAGCTGCCGTGGCTCTGGTTTATCTCGAGCCCGGAGGCCCGGGAGAACCACTTCGTGGATGTCTCGGCCCACGTTTCCGCCAAGCTCGACGCCATCCGGGTCCACGCGAGCCAGCATCCGGATGTCGAGGCGATGGAGAGGGTGGTCCGCGGCCTGATGGTCGCTAACGGACAGCGTGCCAGACTGCCGGAGGGGACCAGCGCCGAGGGCTTCCATGTGGTGTCCGTCAATGGATCCAGCACCATAGCAGGCTTCTGATATTGCCGGGATGTAACCCGTGTCATATGCTTGATCTCGGTTAAATCATATTTATTCGAGGAAGGCAGACTTTGATGGCGAAGACTGCGCAACAACCCGTACTGGTGATTATGGGAGTCTCCGGTTCCGGCAAATCGACTGTGGCCGGTGTTCTCGCCGGGAAGCTGGGATGGGATCTCGCCGAGGGCGACGACCTTCATCCCGAAGCCAACGTCGCCAAGATGCAGTCGGGGCTCGCCCTCACTGATGAGGACCGTTGGCCCTGGCTGGACATTATTTCGGACTGGATCCGTCAGCGCACGGACGCCGGAACCCCGGCAATCATTACGTGCTCGGCACTGAAAAAGAAGTACCGCGACGTTCTTCGCGGCGAAGGCGTGGTGTTCGTATTCCTGCAAGGAAGCAAGGACAAGATTTCTGACCGCCTGGCTTCCAGGCACGGGCACTTCATGCCGCCCTCGCTTCTGGAATCGCAGTTTGACGCACTGGAGGAACCCACCGACGACGAGAACTACATCTCGCTGTGCGTTTCCGCCTCGCCGGCCGAGGAAGCTGACGAAGTCATCGAGCGGCTTGGTCTTCGCCCCGCGGGCGCCAGTACCGGAACGAGCGCCTCGTGAAGGCCCTGGAAGCTGCGACGGAAGTGCAGCAATGGACCGCGCACGACACCCAGCTCCTGGTAGTTGCGGCGCTGGGAATCGCCCTGATCGTGGTGCTGATCGCAAAGCTCAAAATGCACCCGTTCCTTTCACTTGTCCTGGGCTCAGCCTTTGTTGGGCTGGCGTCAGGGGTGGAGCTGGGGAAGGTCATCACCAACTTCGAGGACGGCGTGGGCGGTGTCCTGAAGGAAGTCGGTCTGCTGATTGCCCTTGGCGCCATGCTCGGGAAGTTGCTCGCCGATTCCGGCGGTGCCAACCGGGTTGTTGATACGTTGCTGGCCAAGGCCAGCGGTAACAAGCTGGTCTGGATGATCACCCTGGTTGCCGTCATCATCGGCCTGCCCATGTTCTTCGAGATCGGGCTCGTCCTGCTGCTGCCGGTCATCGTGCTGGTCACCCAGCGATCCAAGATGAAGCTGATGCGCATCGCCATCCCGGCCCTTGCCGGCCTGTCGGTGCTTCACGGCCTGGTGCCACCGCACCCGGGACCGCTCATTGCCATCAGCGCAGTGAAAGCGGAGCTCGGAACAACGCTGGGCCTGGGCATTTTGGTGGCGATCCCCACCGTAATCATCTGTGGTCCCCTCTTCTCACGCCTTGCAGCCCGTTGGGTCCCCGTGGACGCTCCGGCCGTTGCTGGTGGCATTGACACCCAGCACACGGCGGACCTGAGCGACGTCAAGCGCCCGCCTTCCTTTGGCGTGACTCTGCTGACCATCATCTTCCCGGTTGTCCTGATGCTCCTGAAGGCCTTGGGTGGCATCATTTGGCCGGACGCCGCAACTGCGCCCGGCATCAGGATCTTCTTCGACTTCGTCGGCCAGCCGCTGGTAGCCATGACCCTTGCAGTGCTCCTGGCAATCGTTACCTTCGGCTACGCCGTGGGATTCACCGGAACCAGGATCACGGCCAAACTGGGGGAGAGCCTTGGCCCCATCGCAGCCATCCTCCTCATTGTGGGTGCAGGCGGCGGTTTCAAGCAGACGCTCATCGGTGCCGGAGTGGGAGACGCCGTCAAGAAGTGGGCAGAAGGGGCCAACATGTCGGTCCTGGTGCTGGGCTTCATTGTCGCTGTGGCCCTCCGCCTGGCCACTGGTTCGGCAACGGTCGCCACGGTCACGGCAGCCGGTATCGTCGCGCCTCTCGCCAGCAGCCTGAGCCCAACCCATGCAGCTCTGCTTGCGTTGGCGATCGGCGCCGGCTCGCTGTTCCTCTCGCATGTCAACGACGCCGGATTCTGGTTGGTCAAGGAACTGTTCGGCCTCACTGTCGGGCAAACGTTCAAGACGTGGTCGGTCATGGAGACCTTGATTTCCGTGGTTGGATTCGGCTTCGTGATGCTGCTGTCGCTGGTGTTATAGCTTCCGGAACGCATTAAGACGCCGACGGCGGCCGCCCCTTGTTGGTGGGGCGGCCGCCGTCGGGCGTTAAATCAGCGCGTCAGCGCTCAAGCAGACAACGCCACTACGAGCACGGGGGCTGTGGTGGGTGCTTTTGACCCGCCTGCCGGTTCCACGGTAATCGCGACCGAGGAAGCCGAGGAGAGGCCCTTCACAACGGCTGGCTTTGAGAGCGTCTGGGCGTCCATGGTGCCTTGGGGCACGGGGGCGGATCCGTCCTTTGGGAGCGTCCACAGCTGATAGACCTTGCCCTCGGGTGCAGGTGCTACGCCATTCATCAGGACCACAAAGGAGTCCTTGGCCGAGGACGCCGAGATGGTGGCTGTGCCGCCGCCGGGAACCGCTGCAGACTGCTTCTGGACATCCTGTGCCTGGAGGACCTGGTTGACGGGATCATTCTGGGCGGAGACATAAGACCCCACACCAATCCCACCCAGGGCAAGCGCCGCGGCGGCTGCCGCTCCTACGATCCATCGGCGCGCGCCACCATTGCGGCGTTCTTCGCGCTTTGCCCTGGCGGCCGCGAGATCGTCGACGGCGGGCCCGGCCACCGCAGGCGCTGCGGGCGCGGAGACGGGCTCCGTGGCAGCGTCCTTGGTGATGCGGTCCATGATGTTCCCGAAAAGTCCGGCAGGCGGCTCTTCCTCGGGCGCAAAGCTGACCGCAAGGGTCTCGCGGGCTTCACGGACCCGCTCCAGGAATTCGGGAGCTTCCGGCGCGTCCTTGACGTACTCATCGATCATGGCCCGTTCATCGTCACTGACGGCGTCCAGGGCATAGATCTCAGCCAATTCGAGGACCCGGCCCTCGGCGAGGTCGGTAGCAATGTCGTTGGCAAACATTCTGCGGATAAAGCCTCCACCAGTGTTCTCACTCAAAGGAACCCACCCCCAGGCAGGTCTTCAGGCGCAGCAGTCCGTCGCGGATGCGGGACTTGATCGTGGGAACGGCGGCGCCAAGGTGCTCGGCCACTTCCCTGTAGGTCAGGCCGCCGTAGTAGGCGAGCCGGACCGACTCGCGCTGGGTGTCAGTCAAGGTGCCAAGGCATCGGCTGACGGCCTCGGCTTCGAGGTTGCTGTCCGCTTCCTCTGCCACCACGTCCCTGTCCGGGTCCAAGCTGGCTGCGCCGTATTTGGCCTCACGGTCCGTTGCGGACTGCACGGAACGCACCCGATCAATGGCGCGACGATGCGCGATGGTCATGAGCCAGGCCAGCGGAGTTCCTGCGGCACGGTCAAACTTTGCTGCGCCTTCCCATACCTGGATGAAGACTTCCTGGGTGGCGTCTTCGCTGAGGTCCGGGTCAATCAGGACCCGCTTGGCCATGCCGAATACCCTCCGCGAAGTGAGACGGTAGAACTCTGCGAAGGCCTGCTGGTCTCCTGCGGCCACAAGGTTGAGCAGGCCGGTGAGCTGCGAGTTCAGGTCTGTCGCAGTATCGGCCGGCTCGACCACCGGAACGGAGGGTTTGTTGGGGATGTCCATCACCGTCCAGCATATGTTGTCCCGTTTGAATCGCGCAGCATGAGCCGCTGGTGTTGTGGGCGCGGCGGGACGGTGCCTTGCTGCCATCACGCTGGTCTGCTGCACGCTCACGTAGGCTCCCTCAATGAATATCCGGGCCAGGGGTTGTCCCTGCATAAGGTATTCGGTGCTGTGGGGTCCTTGGATGGGCTAGAGTTTGGCGCCCGCGAATCCGTTTTGCCGCCAGGCCTCGAAGACTGCGATCGAGGCCGCGTTGGCCAGGTTCAGTGAGCGGAGGGAAGGCTTCATGGGCAGGCGTACACGTGCGGTGACGTGGGGATCCTGCTTGAGCCATTCCGGCAAGCCCACGGACTCGGGGCCGAACATCAGGACGTCCCCTTCGCGGTAGCTGATGTCCGTGTAGGACGTTTCGCCGTCGGCGGTGTAGGCGAAGACGCGCTCCGGCTGCAGGGCCGACCACGCGGCGTCGATGTCCTTGTGGACAGTCACGACAGCCAGGTCGTGGTAATCGAGGCCGGCGCGGCGCAGCTTGGCGTCGGAGAAGTCGAAACCCAAGGGCTCCACCAAATGGAGCTCAGCCCCGGTGATGGCCGCCAGGCGGATAGCGTTGCCCGTATTGCCCGGGATTTCTGGAGTGTGGAAAAGGATGCGGAACACTGTCCCATCTTAGTCAGGGGCCCGGAGGAGCTACTGATTGGGCTTAGTGCATCCCGCGGAGGAGGCGTGCCAACACCGGGACTACAACGGTGTTGGGTGCGGGGCCGGAGCTGAGGAACTGCTTCAAGCCCCGAGCCAGACCGGCGCCATTGACCACTTCCACCGGGTTGTGGGTGGACTGGCCCTTGCCGTACTGGTCGATGACCGGTTCGTGGAGGTTCCCGTCCGGACTGTGCAGGACCACCCAGCCGGTGACGTTCAGTTCAGGGAAGATCTCCTGCATATGGCGGACGATGTGAGCCAGTTGCGGGGGAGCAACGGAACGTCCGCCATGCCGCAGCGATTGTCCGTCCCACGCATAGGCGCCTTTGGGCAGCAGCATGGAGCCCACCAGGGCAAGCCGGTAGCCCGACAGGACAGCGTGGTCGATGTGGTTGTTGTCCGACGGCGACCGGAGACCGTTGATCAGGCGGGCGGCGGGGATAGCGGTCAGGACTTGCCTGCTGATGAGCTGGACCGTTCGCATCTCGCGCTGGATGCGCGCTTCGGCGCCAAAGATGCCGCGTTTGCGGGGTATGCCGTGGACTTGCCGGGCCGCCTCTGCCGCGGAGATAAGGGGAACCTCGTTGGGGTCCTCAAAGCCGGGGACGTAGACCGGGGGATCGCCGGCTGTGTTTCGTTGGGCTTGGGGCCGTTTGATGTTGGTGGTCGGACCCGGAGCGGACGCGCCCGTGTAATCGCCTGGCCGCGGCTGGCTGACACCCGACGCTCCGCTGGCATAGCGGCGGTCATATTCTGCCCTGCGCTGTGGATCGATCAATGTCTCGTAGGCCAAGGTCACCCGCCGGAACATTTCCGCTTCTCCGCCGTGATCGGGGTGTGCCTTGCGGGCGGCCTTGCGGTAGGCCACTTTGATCTCCTTGTCCGTTGCCGTGACGGAGACACGGAGAACCTGATAGTGCGAACTGCTGCCCTCGGCCAAGCACGGGCCCTTCTCTTATGACGGTCCGCGCAAGACAGGCGCGGCACTGGCAAGTTTATCCAGCTACGTGGTGAACGAGTGCAGGAGGGTGCGTGGTTCCCGGCTGGCATAATGCAGGCTGTGACGTCACCCGCCCTTCCCGTCCCTTCCTCCGGCGCATCGGGACATATTGTCCTGGCAATAAATCCTGCTGCTTCCTTCGGCCGTACCCGCCATGCCGGGCACCAGGCCGCAGGGTGTTTCCGCGCCGCAGGCTGGGACGTCGTCGTGCTCGAAGCTGAAGATTATGGCGCCCTGGCTGACATGGTGGACCGCGCGCTGGGCGGGACGGGTGTGGCTGCGTTGGTGGTGGTGGGAGGCGATGGCATGGTCCACCTGGGCGTCAATGCCCTTGCTGGCAAGGACATTCCATTGGGTATCGTCCCCAGCGGTACCGGCAATGACGTGGCGCGCTTGTTGAACCTGCCCCTCCATGACACCACCGCCGCGTGTAGGCAGGCGCTGGCCGCGCTGGCGTTCGATGGGCGGAAGATCGACGTCGGACGGGTCACCGTGGAGGGTCGTACCACCTGCTTTGCAGGGGTGCTCTCAGCGGGATTCGATGCAGCAGTCAATGAACGGGCCAATTCCTGGCGTTGGCCGCGGGGAAAGAACCGATACAACCTGGCGATGCTGCGTGAGCTTGTCTCCTTCGGTCCGATCGAATATCGGGTGACTGCAGACGGCCGGCAGTGGAGGCAGCGGGCGTTGTTGATCTCCGTGGCCAACGGGCAATCGATCGGTGGCGGGATGAGGATCACCCCGGAAGCCGCCCCTGACGATGGATGGTTGGACCTGTTCGTGGTGCGGCCGCTTTCCAGGCTGCGCTTCCTGGCTGTGTTCCCCAAGGTGTTTGCGGGAAACCATACCGACCACCCGGCAGTACAGATACGTAGGGTGAGGCAGGTGCGGCTGGAGGCTGCTGGTGTCGTTGCTTATGCCGACGGCGAGAGGCTGGGCGAATTGCCTGTCGATGTGGAAGTGGTGCCTGGCGGCTTGCGCGTCCTCGCCTGAGCGGTAGCCGGATAGACTCGATCGCGTCAGGGCCGCGGGCCGGGGCCGGGAAAGCCGGAAGGGGCTTGAGCGACAGTGTCAGGGAATGTTCGACGGCGGTTGGCCGGGTCGGCTGCCATCGCCGCCGTAGGTGTCCTGTTGGCCTCTTGCAGCGTCAACGTCCCGGATCCGGAAGCGCCGAAGCCCTCGCCGTCGGAGTCCACGCTTTCGACCCCCACCATTACGCCCGGGCACGATGCGGAGGCCGTGGCTGCCAAGGACCTTCCCATGACTGCAGGAAGCACCTTGGCTTCGGGGGATCCTGTGACGGTCTCCAGCCGGATGGAGGAGGTGCCCGGGTGGTCACTGGTTCATTCGGGCCTGCAGGGCGAAGTCCGGTACCAAAGGACTGATGGATGCGCGTTGGCAATCCGGGTTAGCGTCAACCAGGGCCCTCTGGTGGTCCCAGGCGACGACAACGCTTCAACCAGGGCCTTGTTCCAATACCTGGATCCCGGGATCGCCGCCGAGACTCTGAAGCCCGCCTCACTTCGATGGGGAGGAGACGCTGACAAACCGCAGCACAGTGTAGAGTTCCTCGCCCTGGACTCCTCATCTCCCGGAGGGACCGCGGCGCTGGTGCTGGCAAGGCTGTTCAGTGCGCCGGCGTCCTCGGTGTACATCTCCCTCGCTTGTCCGAATCCAGGAGCGCTCGCGAGCGCGCGGGCGGAGATGGTTTCCAAGCTGGCAGTGGTTCCCCCGTCCTGAGCGGCTTGCCCGGCTGGGTCCTAGCCTTGCGGTGCTCGGGCTGTGGCGAGGCGGTTCAGCGCCAATGCTCCTATGAGGAGGCCGAAATCCCTCAGCGCAACATCGAAGAACGCGCCAAGGACCAAAAGGTTGACGATGATGCCGAGCAGCCAGGCGGCAACCATCAAAGAGCCTACGCGCGGACGCACAGCGACCAGGAACCCGGCGACTACCTCCACCACGCCCACCCCATACATGAAGACTTGCGCAGGCACCGGTACCACGGCCGTGGCAACGGGAGCGAGGTAGTGGGTCCACTCCGTCAGGAGGTTGGTGAACTTGTCGAGGCCGAAAACCACGGGTGCGACCGTAAAGACGGTCCGTAGCAGGATGAACGCCTGCCGGTCGGGATTGCGGCGAAATGTGGCCCGCGGCATTGCTGTTGTTGAGGTTTCCATGACTCATCCTTTCTAAAAATAGATACCTTGATTTTAGAACCGCAGGATTCTTAAATCAATGAATCTACTTTTAGAGATAAGCTGTTCCCATGGGCGCAACCGACTTCCCCTGGATCCGAAAAATCGCCGCCGTAGCCTCCTTGGGGGAGGAGAACCGCCGGGCGCTGTACCAGTACGTGCTGGCATCGGGTGAAGCCGTTGGCCGGGACCAGGCTGCCACGGCCCTTGGACTATCGCGAAGCACGGCGTCCTTCCATCTGGACCGGCTGGTGGACGACGGGCTTCTTCGCGCAGAGTTCAAAAGGCCGGGAGGTAAAACCGGTCCCGGGTCCGGGCGGCCCGCCAAGCTCTACAGGCCCACACTCGATGAAGTCGGCGCCTCGGTTCCGCAGCGGAGCTACGACCTTGCCGGCCACCTCATGGCTTCCGCGATTGCCCACTCCGCGGCGGAGGGAGTTCCGGTCTCACATGCCCTTCTCGATGTGGCCGATGCCTCCGGCAGGGAGGCCGGTCGATCGGGTGACTTCATTGGCGCACTCGCCGACTGCGGCTACCAGCCAACGCCCGACGACGCCGGCGGGTACCGGCTGCTCAACTGCCCCTTCCATCGACTCTCCCGGGACCACTCAGAGGTGGTTTGCCCCATGAACGGGGCCTTCCTGCGGGGTGTGGCGGTGACGTCCGGTGCCGACCCGTCAACGGTGGTGGGAGACACAGGGCCCGGACATTGCTGCGCCAGGATCACCCGCCACATTGACGACTCCGGCCACGACGCGGCCCGGTAGAATTGCAAGGTGCCTGTATACCTCGATCACGCTGCCACCACGCCCCTTTCGGCTGAAGCGCTCGCCGTCATGACGCGTGAGCTGGCGCGAACAGGCAATCCGTCCTCGCTTCACGGCGCGGGCCGTCGTGCACGCCGCGCGGTGGAGGATGCCCGCGAGACGTTGGCTGCCGCAGCCGGCGCCCATCCATCGGAAGTGATCTTCACTTCGGGTGGAACTGAAGCGGACAACCTGGCTGTCAAAGGCCTGTTCTGGGCCCGCCGTGACGAAAATCCGCGCCGGACCCGCATCCTCTGCTCCGCCGTCGAACATCACGCCGTCATGGACACTGTTGAGTGGCTTGAGCGCCACGAGGCGGCCGATGTCGTATGGCTTCCCGTGGACAGTGAAGGCGCCGTCCGGTTGGATGTTCTCCAGCGCGAGATCGAACGTGACCCTGATTCGATCGCCTTGATTACCGTGATGTGGGCCAACAATGAGGTCGGGACCATCCAGCCGGTAGCTGAGGTGGTGGGGCTGGCAAAGCCCCACGGAATCCCGGTGCATTCGGACGCCGTCCAGGCATTCGGTTCTGTTCCCGTCGACTTCCGGGGATCGGGCCTGTCTGCAATGTCCGTCTCAGGTCACAAGCTCGGCGGACCAGTGGGCGTGGGCGCGTTGTTCCTGGGCAGGGCCGTGACCTTGACTCCGGTTCAGCATGGTGGCGGCCAGGAGCGGGACGTACGTTCGGGAACCCTGGACACGCCGGCCATCGCTGCGTTCGCTGCGGCCGCCGAAGCAGTCACCGCCCATTTGGCCCAAGAGCAGGAGCGGCTGGCTGGCCTGCGCGACCGCCTGATCGACGGCGTCCTGGCGGCGGTTCCCGATGCCGTACTGCGGGGAGCGCCGGGCGCTGGCCGCTTGCCCGGCAACGCCCACTTCACGTTCCCGGGATGTGAAGGGGATTCGCTGCTCTTCCTCCTTGACCTGGCCGGCGTGGAGTCGTCCACGGGATCGGCATGCACCGCGGGAGTGCCGCGTCCTTCGCATGTCCTCCTTGCCATGGGTTTGGATGAGGACACGGCCCGCGGGGCACAGCGGTTTACCCTGGGCCACAGCTCTACGGATGCCGACGTCGACGCACTCCTCAAGGCCCTGCCGGAGGCCTGTGCACGGGCACGTCAGGCCGGGATGGCCGGTCACGAGTCCAGCATTCAAACGGCGGCGACGGTAGCCAGGCAACACCAGGCCTGAGCTGTTGCGCGCCGCCAAGGCGTGGGCAGTTCCGCCCCGTTACGGGGTGGGCAGAAGTTCCTCGAGGGGGACTGCCGGATCGGTCAGCCGATCCAGGCCAACGCGTACCCTGCCCGTAATGAGGGCCTTGATCGCCTTCTGGACACGGCGTTGGTTGAGGCTCATGCCTGCAACCACGCATCCGTCGTTGACCCAGAAAGCGATGAAGCTGCCGTCAGCCACGGTGCCGCGAATGACGGGAGAAAGGCCGGATGCCAGTGAAGGGAAGCCTGAGTATTCCATGCTCGCCTCGAACTGGTCGGTATAGAAGTAGGGCACAGCATCAAACGTGGCGTCCTGGCCAAGCATCGACCTCGCCGCGGTCTTGCCGCCGTTGAGTGCGTTGGACCAGTGTTCGCTGCGGTGGTGTTCGCCGGTGAACGGATGGAGGGCGTTGGCCACATCTCCTGCGGCGAGGACGTCCGGGGCACTGGTGCGGAGGGCGCTGTCCACCAGGACCCCGTTGCGGACGGCCAGGCCGGCTGTCTCGGCGAGCGCGGTATCCGGGACGACGCCGACGGCAACGATGACGACGTCGGCCGGGAGCCTTTCGCCGCTGTCCGTGACCACTGCTTCCACTGTTCCGTCGCGTCCCTCGATTCCCGCCGCGCTCGCCGGAAGCCTGAAGGTCACACCGTGATCCTGGTGAAGGCGATGGAAGTAGCGACCCAATTCCGGTCCAATGGCGGCACTCAGCGGAATATCCTCCAGCCCGAGGAGCGTGACGTCATTGCCGTACGTGCGGGCTGCCGCCGCCAATTCCATGCCGATCCAGCCGGATCCGATCATGACCACTTTCCTGCCGCCGTCTCTGAGAAGGCTTTGCAGCCGCAGGCTGTCCTCGAAGGTCCGGAAGGTCATGACGCCCGCCAGGTCCGAGCCGGGCAGGGGGAGGGTCCTGGGGCGGGCGCCGGTGGCGATGAGCAGTTTGGCGTATTCCAGATTGCGGCCACCTTGCAGCTCTATCCGACGGTTGGACGGATCGAGCTCCACCGCGGCGCTGCCAAGCAGGAGTTCGACGCCGTTCTCCTGGTACCAGCCGGCGGGAACCACCGGCACGGAATCTTCGCCCGCCTTTCCGAGGAGGAACTCCTTGGAGAGGGGAGGGCGGAGGTAGGGGATACGGTTCTCGGCGCCGAGCAGTGTGATGGGACCATCGAAACCTTCGTCCCGCAGGGTCCTTGCGGCAGTGGCACCGGCAAGGCCGCCGCCGGATATGACCATTCGTCCTGTAGCCATGTCAGCTCGATTCTAAAATCAGTTGTTCTCATTTTAGAATTACGAGTAGGAGTGGTCAAGGCATTTAGCACACTCCGGCTACCGCGAGCTAGAATGGACGGGCACACTGGCCGTTCCGGGCCGGACACAGGGCAGCCCCAAACACACAGAAAGCCAGCATGCGAGTACTTGCAGCAATGAGCGGCGGAGTCGACTCCGCCGTGGCAGCCGCCCGCGCCGTCGAAGCGGGTCACGACGTCGTCGGGGTCCACCTCGCGTTGTCGCGCATGCCGGGGACCCTCCGCACCGGAAGCCGCGGTTGCTGCACCATCGAGGATTCCCGTGACGCTTGGCGTGCTTGCGACGTCCTGGGCATCCCGTACTACGTGTGGGACTTCTCGGAGCGTTTCAAGGAAGATGTGGTCCAGGACTTCATCGATGAGTACGCCGCCGGGCGCACGCCCAATCCGTGCATGCGCTGCAACGAGCGCATCAAGTTCGCCGCATTGCTGGAGAAGGCCATTGCTCTGGGTTTTGATGCTGTGTGCACCGGCCACTATGCCAAGGTCATCGAAGACGCCGACGGTAACCGCGAACTCCATCGTGCCGCTGACTGGGCAAAGGACCAGAGCTACGTTCTGGGTGTCCTGACCCACGAGCAGCTCAAGCACTCCATGTTCCCGCTCGCTGATACGCCGTCCAAGGCGGAGGTCCGCGCCGAAGCTGAACGCCGGGGCCTGTCCGTGGCAAACAAGCCGGACAGCCACGACATCTGCTTCATTTCCGACGGCGACACGCGTGGCTGGTTGGCCGAAAAGATCGAGATGACCACCGGCGATATCGTCGATGAAACCGGCGCCAAAGTCGGGGAGCATCCCGGTGCCAATGCCTTCACGGTGGGCCAGCGTCGTGGCCTGAAGCTCGGGACTCCCGCTGCCGATGGCAAGCCCCGGTTTGTCCTGGAGATCCGTCCCAAGGAAAACAAAGTGGTGGTTGGTCCCGAAGCGCTCCTGGCCATCGATGAGATTCGCGGCATCAAGGTTTCGTGGGCGGGCCTGCCCATTTCCGAGGTTGCTACCGGTGCGGAGTTCGATTGCTACGCCCAGGTCCGCGCCCACGGTGATCCCGTGCCGGCAGTTGCACGCGTGGAAGCAGTGACCGACGACTCCGGCATTGAGCGGGCTGAGCTCGTGGTTACCCTGACGGATCCCTTGCGTGGGGTTGCGCCGGGCCAGACAGTCGTGCTCTACCAGGGGAGCAGGGTACTGGGCCAGGCAACCATCGACGCCGCCCGCTCCCTCCAGCGCGCGGCACTCTAAAGGGCCATTGCCACCGGATTGGCCGGCCTCCATACTGGGCTAAGCAGCGTTTCCGCTGCGGTATGTGGGGTCCGCATCCGGGATGGCGATGACTGTGGCATTTCCAAAGAAGGGCCCGGGAGATATCAAAGCCGGGCAAATGGTCACGGTGACCGTCCTGGCTGAGGGGCCAATTGGAGCGGACGGTACTGCCCCGGAGACGGCGCAGGTACGGATCCCTGTGGAACGGCTGAGGCGCGGACCCACCGGGCACCGCTACGCGATCCACATCCGGAAGTGGCGCGGTACCAACGTATCCCCGGTGACGCTTACCAGGCAGGGAGACCCCTGGCAGTTGGTCGACGAGCCGCCGCCGCACGGTCTGCGGGAGCTGCTGGATGACACCCGCTTCCTGGCCCAACATGTGTACGGGGTGGCGATGAGCACCCTGGACATCTTTGAAAGCACCCTGGGACGGCGTATGCCTTGGAACCCGGAGGGGCGCGTGGTCCTCAAAGCCCGCGACCTGGTCACAGCCACGGATACCGGATATCAGCGTGGAAGCAACATCATCCGCTTCGGCTCGGTGGACCGGATGGGATACAAGGTTCCGACGGCCCTCTACAGGGACATCGTGGCCCACGAGGTGACGCACGCGATCCTGGACGGGTTCCGTCCCGCCTGGGCCGATGAGCTGGCCACCATGGAGCAGCTGGCGATGCACGAGGCCCTGGCTGACCTCGTGGCTATCCTTTCGGTCTTTTCTTCGCGGGACGTCGTCTACCGCCAGCTTGAAGCAGCTCGAGCCGGTTTCGGAGCCGGGCAGGTGGTCGACGACGTGGTCATGATGCGATCGCTTTTCGATTTCGCCCGCGACCTGTTCGCCCGGGGGCCGCTGCGTGAGCCGTTCGTGGGCGTCGTCCCCGACCACTGGCAGGAGCTGTGCGAACCTCATGCACGCGGTGCCGTGGTGGTGGGCGCCGTGCTCCGCGCCGTCCAGCGGCTCTGGGTCGAAAGGAATGCCAGACTGGGAGACGGGCAAAGCCTCCGGCAAAAAGCCGAATCCGGCTCCATCGTGGCAACCCGGGTCCTGCGGATGGTTATCCGGGGACTGTCCTACATGCCGCCGGTTGATGTGTCCTGGCGTGATCTCCTGCGGGGCATCATCGCAGCCGACCTGGACATGGTCCCGGAGGACATCCACGGGTACCGCGACGCTCTTCAAGCGGAATTCTCCGCAATCGGCATCCGGAGGGTGTCCAGGGACAACATCAGCGGCGTTGAGAACTACCAGGGGCTCCGCTATCCCATCCGCCTATCGGCCCTGGGCTCGGACCCCCAGGAAGTGCAGCGCTTCGTCTGGGAAAACCCGAGGCTCCTTGACGCGGCACGGCTGGAACGACGGACTCCACTGAGCTCCACGCGCGTCCGGACATCGGAGCGCGTGTCCCCGGACGGGTTCGTCATTTCCGAAATTGGGGCTTCGTTCATCCAGACGGTGCGGATGAGCCGGCGGGAAGCGA
The DNA here is from genome assembly GCF_021538675.1 of Paenarthrobacter sp. AR 02. Classification (GTDB taxonomy): domain Bacteria; phylum Actinomycetota; class Actinomycetes; order Actinomycetales; family Micrococcaceae; genus Arthrobacter. Next base: position 109,182 of record NZ_JAJUKH010000006.1, on the reverse strand, counting down.
ACGTCCGCCTCGGGTTGAGGACCACAAGGGACTACGTAGACATTCGGGGTGGAGGACTTTTGCGGTTCGACGCCGGTGGGCGGCTTGTGTATGCCGCGCTGAAGCCCGTTATGGACCGGGAGCGCCAAGGCAAGTTGTTCGGTTCCGACCAACAGCACGACGCCGAGCTGGCCGCCTCAGCGGGCGTGCGAAACAGGTTTCACGGCACCGGTGACTAGGCGATTCATGCCCGAACTCTCACTTTCCCCATGCGGCCTTGCGGGCTGCTTTGGGGGCTTCCAGTTGCGCCACTTGGTCAAAGCCGCCGGCCTTCAGGCCTTTGCTGACCAGCTTGAGGATTTCGGCCCGCCCCAACCCCCCGTCGGATCGGAGTGTCTTCAGGAAGTTGTAGGTGAAGGCGCCGTTATAGCGGCCCTCGATCAACGCGTCGGCGGCCGTTTGGTCGGATCGACAGGCCGCCATCAGGACGGGAGTTGATAGCTTGGCGGCTTTGACCAGGTCGCGCAGGCTTCGGAGCTCCTTGTCTTCGTTCGCTATGGCAGCTTCCGGCGTCGGTGCGGGGAGGAAACGTGGCCGCCTGCCAGGTAGCAAGTCCAGGGACTTAAGCCCCGTGCCGCTGTGGCAGGTGTCCAGGACGACGTCCATGAGGACACCTTCGGGCAGGCGGGCAAAAACGGCTGAGAGTTCATCATCCGAGATCACGGTGTCCGGGTCCCACGCGTCCCCGCTGCTGTTGATGTCATGGCAGGCGAAAGCCTCATCCAGGCTGTCGTCCTCGTCCCCGTTAGTATCAGGGATTTGGGTGCCGTGGCTGGAAAAGGTGAAAACGAGGTGTGTGGCTTTGCCGGCGACCGCCGCGTCCACCAGTTTGTTCAGCTCCGCCATGACTGCCTTCTTCGTGGCCTGGGCGTCGCAGAGAACAGTGATGGCCGAAGCATCGAAGCCGTAGGAGTCTGCCAGGACGGCGGCCAGGTCCTTGGCATCGTTCACGCAGCCCTGTAGCCAGCTCGACTGCGGCAGGGAGGCGAACTGATTGATACCTACGCAGAGTGCTGCCTTATCCATGTGCTTGTCCAAGCCGTCGCCCCTTGACTGATCCCCGGGACCACCATATTCCCGCCTCCGCGGCCGGGCAATGGCTGCCGGACGAAGAAGAAAGCTACTGGAAGGTAAATTTTATGTCTCGAATCACAAAATCCGGGGTTCTCCGCTCAGGAAGTCTGGTTGAATCGTGGGATCAAGAGTGTCCGCCGTCACAAATTTTCCACGGCGGCGCGCCCAATCCATCGAACAGAAGGTTCACCAGATGGCACTGAACAAGAAGGCCCTGCACGGCGTTATCGCGCTGGCGGGCATCTCCGCATTCGCCTTGACGGCATGCACCGGGCCCTCCGGAGGCGGTTCATCATCCGCTCCGGCTGCCGGCGGCCCCATCGCCTACGGCACCACGGACAAGGTCACCTCCCTTGACCCGGCAGGCTCCTACGACAACGGTTCATTCATGGTGATGAACCAGGTCTACTCCTTCCTCCTCAATTCCAAGCCGGGCAGCGCAGAGCCCGTACCCGACCTCGCCGAATCGGCGTCGTTCACGTCCCCTTCCGAGTACACGGTCAAGCTCAAGTCGGGGCTCAAGTGGGCCAACGGTCACACCTTGGACTCCAAGGACGTCAAATTCTCGTTCGATCGCCAGGTAGCCATCAACGACCCCGCCGGTCCGGCGTCCTTGCTTACCAACATCCAAAGCGTGAGCGCACCGGATGCCACCACCGTGGTGTTCAAGCTCAAGAATGCCAATGACCAAACGTTCAGCCAGATTCTCAGCAGCCCTGCCGCGCCGATCGTGGACGATGAAGTCTTCCCGGCAGACAAGATCCTCTCGGACGACGAAATCATCAAGGCCAACGCCTTCTATGGCCAGTACACCATCGACAGCTACAAAAAGAACGAGCTGGTCAGTTTCAAGGCATTTGCCGATTACAAGGGTGTCCTTGGCAAGCCGGCGAACGACGCCGCCACTATCAAGTACTACGCCAGCCCCACCAACCTGAAACTGGAAATCCAGCAAGGTGCCATTGACGTTGCCTTCCGCAGCCTCAGCGCGACGGACATCGACGATCTCCGCAAGGATTCCAAAGTCAAGGTCCTCACAGGCCCCGGTGGCGAAATCCGCTACATCACTTTCAACTTCGACACCATGCCGTTCGGAACCAAGGCCACCGATGCTGATCCCGCCAAAGCACTTGCCGTGCGGCAGGCAATCGCCAACCTTGTTGACCGCCAGGCCATCGCCGACCAGGTTTACAAGGGCACCTACCTGCCCCTGTACTCGAACGTCCCCAACGGATTCATGGGAGCCAACGAGTCCTTTAAGGACGCCTATGGCGACGCCGGCAAGCCGAGCCTGGACAAGGCCAAGAAGGTCCTGACAGATGCCGGGATCACTGAACCCGTCTCACTGAACCTCCAGTACAACCCGGACCACTACGGTGGATCCTCCGGCGACGAATACGCCATGGTGAAGGAACAGCTGGAGAAGTCCGGCCTGTTCAAGGTCAACCTGCAATCCACCGAGTGGGTGACCTACAGCAAGGCCAGCCGCGCCGACGAGTACCCGCTGTTCCAGTTCGGTTGGTTCCCGGACTTCAGCGACGCGGACAACTACCTCACCCCGTTCTTCCCGGAGGGCGGCTTCCTCAAGAACCACTACAACAACGCCACGGTCAACGACCTCATCGCCAAGCAGCTCACCGAAGCGGACAAGACCAAGCGCGAATCCGACATCAAGGATGTCCAGAACGCACTGGCTAAGGACATCTCCACCCTGCCCCTGCTCCAGGGCGCCCAGGTGGCAGTTGTCGGCAGTGGCGTGAACGGTGTCGACAAGACATTGGATCCGTCCTTCAAGTTCCGCCTCGGAACTGTCTCCAAGTAACCGAGCCTCTCCATGGAAGGAAGGCGGGACGTCCACCAGACGTCCCGCCTCCTTGCTGAACACCAAGGTGGGCAGCACGCATGAGCCAAATCCCGCGCAATCCACGGGCAGGAAATACAGGTAACAATGACAACACTTATTGAGGTCCCCGAGGCAGAGCCAGGGATCGTTGCTCCAAAGAGCAAGTCCAGGTCCGGAGGAGGGCTTGGCAGATACATCGTGGTTAGGTTCTTCCTGATCATCCCCACAGTTTTTATCCTCGTGACACTCGTCTTCTTCCTGATGCGGGTCATTGGCGACCCCATCACCGCGGCACAAGGAGGCCGGCTTCCTCCGGACGTCTTGGCCCAGCGCATCCATGACGCCGGCTACGACCGGCCCGTTCTCGTCCAGTACTTCGAATACCTCGGCCAACTCCTGACCGGGAACTTCGGTACCACGATCACGGACCGGCGTCCCGTCGTCGAGGTGCTCACTACCTTTGGTGCGGCAACCCTGGAGTTGTCCATCAACGCACTGATCGTTGCGCTCGCAGTGGGAATTCCGTTCGGACTTATCGCCGCGCAACACCGGGACAAGACGTCCGACGCCGTGCTGCGGTTCTTTGCGATCCTTTGCTACGCGACACCCGTCTTCTTCTCGGGACTGCTGCTGAAGCTCACCTTCTCCGTCTGGCTGGGTTGGTTTCCCGTCGCGGGCCGTGCTTCAACCCGGACGGAACTGACCATGGGCGGACTCGCGGCGCCGTCGGGCATCTATTGGCTGGACGCGATTCGCAGCGGCAACTTCACGGCACTGGGCGATGTCGCAGCCCATGCGGTTCTCCCTGCCATCGCGTTGGGCTTGTTGACCGCCGGGGTGTTCTTGCGCTTGGTGCGCACCAACGTGATCGGTACCCTCGGCAAGGACTACGTCGAGGCCGGCCGGTCCCGGGGCGTCAGCGAGTACAGGCTGGTGACCAAGCACGCCTACAAACCGGCATTGATCCCGGTCATCACCGTCATGGGCCTGCAGATCGCGTTGATGCTGGGCGGTGCCATCCTGACGGAAACCACGTTCGAGTGGAAGGGCCTTGGGTACCAACTGGTGCAGTACCTCAATGCCCGCGACTTCGTGGCAGTACAAGGCATCGTGGTGCTGCTGGCCATCATCGTGGCCGTCACCAACTTCATCGTGGACATCATCGCCGCGCTCATCGACCCCCGAGTGAGGTACTGACCATGAGCACACCAACGCTCACACCGCCCCGGCAGCCCCTGTTCTCGAGGCTTCCGGTAGTGTCCCACCTCAAGAAGAGCGTAGGGCTCCAACGCGGCATGCTCATCGTGGGGGTAGTCCTGAGCGGGCTGTTCATCCTGACGAGCATTTTCGCACCGCTGCTGGCACCCTATGGATATTCCCAGCTCAGCGATGCCTCCGGTTCCTTCCCCACCCAGCAGGCTCCCGGTGGAAATCACCTGTTGGGAACCACCGTGGGCGGCTACGACGTCCTGTCGCGGGTTATCTGGGGATCGCAGACGGCCGTGACGGTCATCATCGTGTCCGTTGCAATGTCCCTGTTCCTCGGCGTCGCCCTGGGATTGCTCAGCGGGTACTTCGGGGGCTGGCTTGACCGGATCCTCGTGGTGGTCGCGGACGCCATCTACGCCTTCCCGACGCTGCTCCTGGCAATCGTCATCTCCATTGTCATCAGCCGGGGTCAGTCCAGTTTCTGGGGCGGGATCTTCTCCTGCGCGTTCTCGATCACCGTGGTGTTCGTCCCACAGTATTTCCGCGTGATACGCGCCGAAACCATCCGCCTCAAAGCCGAACCATTCGTCGAATCGGCCAAGGTCCTGGGCGCCTCGAGCCTGCGCATCATCGGACGGCACATCTTCAAGAACGCCACCAGGACCCTGCCGCTGATGTTTACCCTCAACGCATCGGAGGCCATTCTCACCCTGGCCGGCCTGGGCTTCCTGGGCTTCGGCATCGAACCAACGTCAGCAGCCGAGTGGGGTTTCGACCTCAACAAGGCTCTGGCTGACACCTCGTCGGGAATTTGGTGGACGGGTGTCTTCCCGGGCATTGCGATCGTCCTGACTGTGCTGGGCCTGACGTTGGTCGGCGAGAGCATCAACGACCTCAACGACCCCCGCATCCGCGGACGCAAGCGCGCCGGTAGGACCCCGGTGCTGTCCGCAACCCCGGAAACAGGAACGTCGGAAACCCCGGCAGAGGCAGGAAAGCCATGACCACCAACCTTGGAAATGTCTCAGACCAGTCCGTTGCTGGTGAGCCCGTGCTCACCATTGACCGTCTCCAAGTCACTTTCGCCACCGATGGCGGAGACGTTCACGCCGTCAAGGACGTCAGCCTGGAGGTGAAGGCCGGTGAAGTAGTGGCCATCGTGGGCGAGTCGGGATCGGGAAAGACCGTCACCGCGAAAACGATCCTGGGCTTGCTTCCCGAAACGGCCATCAGCTCCGGTGCCGTGGTGATCAATGGCAACAACGTGATCAGTGTCAGCAAATCCACACTCAGGAAAATCCGTGGCAGGGATGTTGCCATGGTCTTCCAGGAACCCTCCACGGCGCTGAATCCTGTCTTTACCGTCGGCTGGCAGATCGCCGAGGGTATCCGGGCGCACGCAACGGACGGCAAGCGTGTTTCCGCCAAGGAAGCCAAGAAAAGGGCCACGGAGGCGCTGCGGAAAGTAGGCATCCCGGACCCTGAAACCAGGGTCGACTACTATCCGCACCAGTTCTCCGGGGGCCAAAAACAACGTGTCGTCATCGCCGCGGCGCTCGCGTTGAACCCCGGGCTGATCGTGGCCGACGAACCCACCACGGCGTTGGACGTCACCGTCCAGGCCGAAATCCTGCAGCTGCTGCGCGACCTCAGGGACAACTACGGCACCTCCATTGTGCTCATCACGCACAACATGGGCGTTGTGGCTGACCTCGCTGACCGCGTGGTTGTCATGTATCAGGGCGACGTGGTGGAGGAGGCGCCGTCCCGCGTCCTCTTCGCCGAACCCCGCCAGGAGTACACCCGCAACCTCCTCGCCGCGGTTCCCCATCTTGGCCGGCACTCGGCCTCTGAAGGTGCCCGGAGCCGCCTCCACCAGGACGGCAAGGTACTGGTTGAGGCCAAGAACCTGACAATTGAGTACCCGGGCCGGTTCGGACGGCACGGGTTCAAGGCAGTGGACAACGTCAGCTTCACGGTGTCAGAGAACGAGGTCTTTGGCCTGGTGGGTGAATCCGGCTCCGGAAAGTCCACGATTGGTCGCGCCATCGCAGGCCTGAACCGGACAACCGGGGGCAGCTTGAAGGTGCTCGGCTACGAGATGCTGGACTTCAAGGAACGATCGTTCCGTCCACTGCGGAAAGAGATCGGGTTCGTCTTCCAGGACCCGGCGGCGTCCTTCAACCCGCACCTGACCATTGGTGAGTGCGTGGCGGAGCCGCTGGTCATCCACACGAAACCGAGCGCCGCCGAAGCGAGGAAAAAGGTCGGTGAGCTGCTCGAATCAGTCCAGTTACCGGCGTCGTATGCTCAGCGCTACCCCCACGAGCTATCGGGTGGGCAGCGGCAACGGGCCTCGCTGGCGAGGGCGCTGGCGCTGAACCCGCGGCTTCTGATCGCCGACGAACCCACGTCGGCCCTGGATGTGTCGGTGCAGGCCAAGGTGCTGGACCTCTTCAAAGACATCCAGGAGCAGTTCGGCTTCGCGGCGCTCTTCATCAGCCACGATCTCGCAGTGGTGGACATGTTGTCGCATTGGGTGGGCGTGCTTTACAAAGGCCAGCTGGTGGAGCAGGGGATCGGCAACCATGTGATGGGTTCGCCCCAGCATGACTACACCAAGCGGCTTATTGCCTCGCTGCCGGTGCCGGACCCGGACGAACAAGCACGACGGCGGGAAGCGCACCGGGCACTGCTGGGCGGCTAGCCCGGCATTTATCCCGGCGCGTGAGCCACAGCAAAGGCACGCCCCCTGCATGGGGGCGTGCCTTTGCCGTAGTTGGTTCTATTCGGAAACGATGCCGATATTGAACATCTTTCCTTGGGGCTGTTGCATGAAAATCCGCAACCAGAGGGGGAGCCACATCTCCATTGCGCGCGCAGCGTCCAGCCCGCCCAGATCCCGGATGTGCGCGGGCGTCCACCCAAATTTCTGGAGCAGGCCCGACACTACGGCCTTGGCGTCAGCGTCGTTGCCGGCCATGAAGATGTCATGCGGCGCCGGGAGCCGGCCGGGATCCACCATGACCGGTGCGGTGACGGTGTTCAGCGACTTCACCACCCTGGCTCCCGGATGGGCTCTTTGGATGGTTTCGGCGATGCTGTCCGTATTGCAGACCGTGAGCGGGGGAGGGAATCCCTTCGATGAATCCAAGGGGTTGGAGACGTCCAACAGGATCTTGCCGTCCAGCGTGCTGTCACCTGCCTCGGCCAGGACTGACAGGCTCACGGTGCCGGGGGTTGCGTTGATGATCAGGCTGGACCGTGCACAGGCCTCCGCGAAGGAGCTGGCGCTTGCCCCTGCGCCGGCGCTTCGGGCCCATTCCATGCCTTTGGGATTACCTGCCTCGCGGGAACCCATGGTTACTTCATGACCCAGGGTGACGAGTTTTCCGGCGAGCGCGTGCCCTACCATTCCCGTACCCAGCACAGCGATTTTCATGGGAGCTCCTTTGCTTAGGCTGCGGTGATGGTGCCATTCTGCTCCGTTTCCGGTGGCAGGAACACTGCCCACACCGGCTCGCCAGGCGTGGTGCATGCCCTGCTTGCGGAGGGCAGGTAACAACGGCGCCGTCACGTCCCCACACCCTAGACTGGGGTGCATGACCGAGTACAACAATGCCCTTCCCGATGACGCCGATTCCTTCAACCCGGCTGCGAGTTCCCTGGCCGGCCAGGTGGACCGCGCCGTCATGGATGAGCTGCTGTCCATTCGGTCCAGTATCGACAACATTGACGCGACCCTGGTTTTCCTCCTCGCGGAACGCTTCAAGGCCACCCAGAAAGTAGGGGTGCTCAAGGCCACGCACAAGCTTCCTGCTGGTGACCCGGGGCGTGAAGCTGCCCAGATCGCGCGGCTGCGGAGGCTCGCTGAGGACGCGCACCTTGATCCCGCCTTCGCGGAGAAGTTCCTGAACTTCATCATCAGCGAAGTGATCCGACACCATGAGGCTATTGCCGAGGATCACCAAATCTCCAGCCAGCAGGCCTGATCCATGTCCTCAGTGAATGACCTGCGTGCCGGTGCCACGGCGCTGGGGCCGTGGCCAGGCAGCGACCCGGCAGAAGCAAACCGGATTATCCGCGGCGAGTTGGGCGACCCGCATCTTCCGTTCCTGCCGTCGTTGCCGGACAGGGGTGTGGGATCGGACCCCGTTGGCCGAACGGGTTCCCTGCTGGTGGACCTGGCCATCGATGTCCAGCCCCATGGTTGGCGTCTGGTGGACAGGCCCGGCAAGGACGCCCAACGCGCTCGTTCAGCCCTGTCTACCGACATCAACATCCTGGCCGACATCGCCGGCGCCGAGGATATTTCGGCCACGGCCCTGAAAGTCCAGTTGCTGGGCCCGATGAGCCTCGCTGCCAGCCTTTACCTGCACAACGGGGAGCGGGCCCTCCTGGACTATGGCGCCAGGCGGGATGTTGCGGAGTCCCTTGCTGCGGGCGTTGGCGACTATGTCCGCAGGATCTCAGCCGCGGTGCCGGGCGCCGGGATCGTGGTCCAGGTGGACGAACCGGACATCGCGTCGATCATGGCAGGGACCATCCCGACGGCGAGTGGTTACCGAACGCTGAGGTCCATCCCGGGGGAGGAAGTGACAGGCGCTTGGCAGTTGGTCATCAAGGCGCTCAAGGCTGCGGGTGTGGTGGAAACCGTTGTTTCGGTTCCCGAAATAGAAGCACCCATTGACCGTGTGATCGCTGCCGGGGCTGACGGTGTCGCCGTGCCCCTCAAGGCCCTGACGACCCGGCAATGGGAACAGCTTGCAGAGGCCGTGGAAAACGGCAAACGCTTGTGGGCAGGTGCCCTGCCGACGGGAGATCCCCAGTCCCTGCTGCCCCGGACTGCCGACGTGGTGGAGTGCATCTGGAAACCGTGGCGCCAACTCGGCTTGCCGGCATCGCAGCTTGCCGGGGTTCGGGTCACCCCGTCCACTGGTTTGGAACACTTCACACCGTCGTCCGCCAAAGCCGTCCTTTCGAAGCTGACGAAGGTCGCTGACGGTCTGGACCAACTCATCCAGGGCTAAATCCGTTCCTCCCAGCGGTCCGGTTCCGCGTACCGTGGGAGTGTTGTGCCGGGTGCCGTGCCCGGCAGGTGGGGTGCCAGGCGGTAATCGAACCGCCCGGCATACACCAGGACCAGGCCGATCTGCGGTTGGATGACCTTGACCTGGATCCGGTGCTTGCCCTCGACGCCGTCCCACCACTGCTCGGCGTAGGCGCGGGCGTCCAGGGCTTCAGGCAACGGAATCCGCAACGGCCCCAGCAGGAGCCGGCTTGCTTTCGACACTCCACGCAGCCGGCCCTCTGGGGTGACGCTGACATCCAGGTCCGTGACCAACCGGCGGTACCGGCCCACATGGTCCACCAGTCGGGCTTCCACCCCAGGTGCCGGTTGCCCGCCGGACGTCGGAATCGCACTGGTCGTGTCATGGAAAAGCCGTGTTCCGGACGGGAAGTAGATCTCGCGGCGGGCTGTGAGCGCTGGTCGCCCGAAGGGGTCGACATGGGCGTGGTTTTCTATGCGGAACGGTATGCCTTCACCATATTCGGGGAAGAAGGCCTCCTCACTTCCGGTCAATGCGAGGAGGGGCCGCAGCCACTTCTGCCGGCAACCCACAACATCAAAGATCCCCTCGCCTATGCCATAGGTGCCTGAACCCGCGGAAAGCGAAAAATACTCCTGGAGTTCCGGGGTCAGTCTCTTGAAGTCCTCTCCGAGGGCGAGTTCATAGATGGGGCTGTTCATGGGCGTCCTTCCTAGAGCCGTCCGGCGGCTTTGAGCCGTATATAGGTGTCTGCGAGCAGAGGCGGAACGTCGAGGGGATCAGCGTCCACCACCTCGGCTCCGAGTTGTCGCAGCTGGGCTGTAACAGCGGCCCGCTCCAACAGTGCGCGTTCAGCGGCGGCTGCACGGAACACCTGGCTGGCCGTGGTCCGTTGTTCCTTCATCCCGGTGAGCAGGGGATCGCGGACCGAGGCAACTACTACCGCGTGTTGACGCGACAACTGCGCGACGGCGGGGAGTAACCCTTCTTCGGGGGCGCCGCCGTCGAGCGCCGTCAACAAAACCACCAGCGAGCGGTGCGCCGAGACGGCCCGCACTTGGCCCGGTATCTGTTGCCAGTCAAGTTCGATTAGTTCCGCTTCCAAGGGGGCCATGGCCTGGACCAACTGCCCGAGCAGATTGCCCTTCGACGCCGATTCGACCCGGGCGCGCAGCCTCCTGTCGTAGGCGAGGAAGTCCACCCGGTCTCCACCCCTCTCGGCGAGCACAGCCAGCAACAAGGCGGCTTCGATGCCTGTATCGAGGCGGGGTTCATCGTTGATCCTGGCCGCGGCTGTGCGGGATGTATCGAGGACGATGACGACGCGGCGGTCCCGCTCCGGACGCCACGTCCGCACCACCACAGAGGTCCGGCGTGCCGTGGCGCGCCAATCGATGGACCGGACATCGTCTCCGCGGACGTAGTCCCGCAGGGAATCGAACTCCGTTCCGGCGCCGCGGATCTGCACGGCCGCCTTTCCGTCCAGTTCCCTGAGCTTCCTTAGCTTGGAGGGCAGATGCCGCCTGGAGTGGAAAGGTGGCAGCACCCGCAGCCGGCCGGGGAGCACGCGCGTGCGCTGCCGGGCGGCCAGACCCAGGGGACCCATTGAGCGGATGGTCACGTGGGGGCTTTCCAGGTCCCCGCGACGCCGGGGGAGCAGGGCCACGCTCAGGCGGCGCCGCTCACCGGCCGGGATCGTGAGGGGTTGGACAGGGCTGATGGCTCCCGCCGAAGGCTGCCATGCATCACGGATACGGGCCCGCAGTTGACGGCCGGTGGGATTGGATACCATCACCACCGAATCCGCTTGGCCTTCAAGCGTGACGTTGCCGGGTTGTCGTCGTTCCAAGCCCAGTTTGGCCGGAGACACCGCCACCACGAGGTCAAGGACCAACAGGAGCAGGAGTCCGATGCCGACAAAGAGAACGGTGCTCCACGCGGGGAACAGCACCAAGGGAACCAGGCCCAGCACGGCCAGGAGCACGAAACGCCCGGTAATTGCCATTTAGGCCGCCCGGTCCTTGGGAAATCCCGGAGTCATCGTGGCACCGGGACGGATGCCAGGATACTGCCCAGGACATCGTCCACCTGGATGCCGTCCATTTGGGCTTCCGGCCGGAGGCCCACACGGTGCCTCAGGCAGGGCAAGGACAACGCTTTGACATCGTCCGGTGTCACGAAGGACCTGCCCGACAACCACGCCCACGCTTTGGACGTATTGAGCAATGCGGTGGCACCCCTGGGGGAGACCCCGAGCTGGAAAGAAGGTGCGGACCTGGTGGCCCGCACCACGTCCACGATGTACGCAAGAATTTCGGGTGCAACGGTTACATCCGCTACTGCCACCTGGGCGGCGGACAGCTCGACGGCGCCAGCGACCGGCCGCACGCCGGCGGCTGCGAGGTTGCGTGGATCAAAGCCGACGGCATGGCGCCGGATGACCTCAATTTCCTCGGTCCTTCCCGGCAACGGCATGGTCAGCTGGAGGAGGAAACGGTCGAGCTGGGCCTCAGGCAACGGATAGGTGCCTTCATACTCCACAGGATTCTGCGTGGCCGCCACGATAAAAGGAACCGGCAACGGACGGGACAGCCCATCGACCGAGACCTGGCGCTCCTCCATGGCTTCCAACAGCGAAGCCTGGGTCTTCGGCGGTGTCCGGTTGATTTCATCCGCGAGCATGATGTTCGTGAAGACCGGGCCTTCGCGGAAAGTGAATTCGGACGAGTGGGAGTCGTACACCAGGGAGCCCGTCACATCGCCTGGCATCAGGTCGGGGGTGAATTGCACCCGCTTGGTGTCCAGGCTGAGAGCGGTGGACAACGCCCGCACCAGGAGTGTCTTCGCCACCCCGGGCACACCCTCCAGGAGCACATGGCCGCCACACAGCAGGGCGATCAGCATTCCAGTCACGGTGGCATCCTGGCCAACGACAGCCTTGCCCACTTCCGCCCGGACGTTGAGCAGCGACCGTCGTGCAGGGTCTTCTCCGGCCGGCCGCTCCGGTGCCTGCTGTGGGGCGGCGCCGCCTGCGTGTTGGCTGTTGCTGTCCGTGTAGCTGTTCGGCTGGCTGCTCATCGGGCGGTTGCCTCCTCTTCGATTCGTTCGATCTGTTGGGCCCACTGCACCAGTTGGCCTTCGGTTGCGGGTATGGCGTCGATCAGGACTGACCGTACTTCCGGTGCCGGCCTCCCCAAGCGGTTGGAACAGGCGTCCACGATGGCTTCGGCGGTGGCGTCGGCCCCGAGGTTGAAATGACGGGCCAAGCGGGTGAGGGTTCCTGCCCGAAGATTGTCCGCTGCGCGGTCTATGGCCCGGGAGTCCTGGTACAGCCGGGCCCTTCCCTCCGCTGTCTCTGCTGCCTTGACAACCACGGGAAGCGGTTCGAAGACCAGCGGCCCCATGCGCCTGCCCCGCCAGGCAATGGCAAGGACGGCCACCAAGCCAAGCCAGGGGCCTGCGAATGCCAGCCATCGGGGTGCCAGCTCGTTCAGGGTAGGTGTCGAATCCGATGCCGCAACATCTTCGATGCCGGGCAGGTACCAGACAAGGTCCGGGTTGTTCCCAAGGGTTCGCAGCGCCAGGGCGGCGTTTCCCTCAGATGCGAGGTGTTCGTTGTCCAGCACCTCGGAGCTGCCGATGACCACCAATCTCCGGTCGGCTGATGCGGCGTACACGCCCGGTCCACCGTCCCGGATGGGGTAGCAGACTACGGGACCCCGGAAAACAGGTCCCTGCGCGGAGATTTTGCCGGCCGACGTAGCGTCCTCCTGCTCGCAACCCGGCTCTATCGCGGTGGTTGCTTCAGGAACGACGCCACCGGGATGGAAGTCCGGCCCCAGTCCACCGAGGCTCCGCAACTTTGGCTTGACCAGCACCAACCGGTCGGCCATCGCCGCAACGTCCTGTACTTGGTCCTGATTGAGGAAGCCACGGGGATCATAGACAAGCACTGTGGCGTGGGGCTTTTCCGTCAACGCGGCCCGGGTCTCCTCCAACGTGCCGGTCGGAGTGACGGAAACGCCGTGCTGCCCCAGGATTTCTGCCGCGGCCATGGCGCCATCCGGGGCGGGATTCCGGGCGGACAGGGGGCGCTTGTCGCTGTTGCCAGTGAGAGTGGAAACAGCGAGAAAGGCCACCAGGCCGGCGAGCAACGCACCGATCGCGATCCACGCCAGGTTTTTTCGGAACCAGTCAGGGAAGCCGCGCCGGGTGGAGCCGTTGGTGGGTGCCGCCTCATCCGAGCCGTGGGAGCGTTCCTGCAAAGTTGTCGTCATCGCGGCACCGCGAAGCCGGCAGCTGCCTGCCCTGCATAGTCGGGCTTCATGGCAAGGACATCGGTATCCAACTGGCGCAGGGAACCGTAATCGGCTTTCGTAGCCCCCGCCTCGCCGTAGCGTATTGCGTCGAACACGCGGGCAGCGGCAATGAGCCTGCTTTGTGCGGCGCCAAAAACACTTCCCAGTTGGGCTGCAGCTTCGTCTGCGGTCCTGCCGGCCCGGACATCAATGACGTCCCGCTCTTCGGCGGACCTGACCAGGGCGCGGAACAAGTCGACGACGGCGGCCGGCCAGTCGCCGTCGTCGGCCGCAGCTGCGGCACGCGAACGGTACCCGTCCGCATCCATAATGCGTTCGTCACCATAAATGTCCGTGTCCGCTGCTTTTCGCCGTGCGTTCAACCGTGGCCGGACAACAAAGATGGCCACAATAATGACCGCTACGGCCACAGCAAGGATGATGGGCACGGCGAGGTCGGGGCCGGGACCGGACAGCTCCCCGTCGAAGGACGAGAGCCAGTCCAGGAAATCCCGCCACAGCTGGTCAACCCAGCCTGGACGTGCGTCCGGGTACTGGGCTTTTGCGAGTTCTTCGGCGGCCCATTGGCGCGCCTCGTCGCGACCAGGTGTCACTGGGGGCTCTGAGGCCACCGGTACGTTCCAGCCGGGAAACCTCATGCGGGAGGACGCTGACCAGGCGGGACGTATGGAAACTGTCCACCGGCGGGTGGCTGCCCGTTGCCGGGTAGGGCCGAAGGGGTGCCCGGGATGCCGTCAGGGTCCGCTCCTGTTTCCATCAACCGCATCAACTCCACATCAAGGCCATCACGGCGCATGCGCAGGTCCATGTAGAGCAACGCCAGTACTGACGCCTGGAAGGCGAAAGTTAACGAGCCCACCAAAGCTCCGATGGCGGAGGAAATAACCGTACTGACCACCACGGTGGAAGCGACTGTGTCCTGGTCGGGATGGGGTGAGACCACTCCGCCGATGGCAGTGGCAGCCAGAGAGGCCGGAATCTGGACGATCTGGGCAATGATTCCCACCATGATCGCCACTACGAGGGTGATCCCGAAAATACGCCACCAGTTGTTCTTCGTCAGCTGCCAGGACCGAAGGAGGCCGTCATAGACGCCCTTGCGTTCCACGACGATGGCCGCCGGGGCGAGCATGAGCTTCAGGCCGATCCACACAATAAGGACGACTGAGCCCAGCCCCACCGGGAAGACAATGAACAAGGCCATGGGCCCCATTGCCGTAAACAGCAGTACAGCGATTCCCGCTACGGCAGCAACAGCGAGCAACCCGCCCACCGTCAGCAAGGCGGCTACGCCAAGCAGCGGCCAGATCCTGCGTCCTGCGAGCGTCCACATCTGCTTGAAGCCGGTCCGTCGGTTAAGGACCGACCGCGCCACCGGGACCACCAGCACTCCCTGGAGGACCGAGCCCAGGAAACCGATCAAGACCGAAATACCCATGGCCCCTGCCATGACGGCAAAGACCGGGCCCATCGCTTGGAGGAACTCCTCCTCGGAGTTGACGGTTTCAAGGGATGAGGTCATCTGGACCATCCCCACCGTGACTGCCCCGATCAGGATCGCCCCGATGGCCTGCACGATCAGGGCCGAGCCAAACATCGCCGCGGCATTGCGGCGGATGGTCTGGAAGGAGCCGTCGAGAATCTCGCCGAACTGCAACGGACGCAATGGAATGACGCCGGGTTTTGGGGGCGCAACGTAGAGGGGCTGGCCGTAGGGAGCTCCGGGTGGCCACCCTGGCGCAGGCTGTCCTGGGACGCCTTGGCTACCGGCCTGCGGAACTGCCCACGCTGGAGGGCCGCCCCACTGTGGCTGGTTGCCCCACGCGGGTTGGTTGCCTGGCACCCCATCCTGGCCGTGCTGTGGTTGTGACACGATATCCTCCCCATAAGGCCCGCTCCGTCGACGTCCGACGTCCCCCATACGGACCCTCGCACCCAGCCTATAGTCCCGCCGTCGTCGCTCCTAGCCTGCCGCGGTGCCGCCGTCGACAAGCATGGCCGCGCCGTGGTGCGTTACGGTGGAATTGCCCTGGGGGCGCCATGCCGTGCGCCGTGCCCAACGGGACAAAGACTTGGCGATAAGGGAATATATAACTATGAAGGCACGCATTCTGGTAGTGGACGACGACGAAGCACTCGCCGAGATGATTGGCATCGTCTTGCGCAATGACGGCTTCGAGCCCGTTTTCTGCGCGGATGGTGGACAGGCCTTGGAAATCTTCCGTTCCTCGAAGCCCGACCTCGTGCTGCTGGACCTCATGCTCCCGGGCTCGGACGGCATTGAAGTGTGCCGCCAGATCCGTGGCGAGTCAGATGTCCCCATCGTGATGCTCACGGCGAAGTCCGATACGTCCGATGTGGTTCGTGGCCTCGAGTCCGGTGCCGACGACTACGTGCCCAAGCCCTTCAAGCCTGCCGAACTGGTGGCGCGTGTTCGTGCGCGCCTGCGTCCGGGCGACCAGAAGGCCCCCGAAACGCTGCGAATTGCGGACGTCACGATCGACGTCGCAGGGCACCTGGTGACCCGTGGCGGGGAGCGCATTTCGCTGACGCCCCTCGAATTCGACCTTCTTGTGGCCCTGGCCCGGAAGCCGTGGCAGGTCTTTACGCGCGAGCTCCTCCTTGAGCAGGTGTGGGGGTATCGGCATGCCGCGGACACGCGGTTGGTCAACGTCCATGTCCAGCGTTTGCGCTCAAAGATTGAACGCGACCCGGAAGCGCCAGAGGTTGTCTTGACGGTGCGTGGTGTCGGATATAAAGCAGGTTCCTGAGTCCGCAGCCGGCGATGCTGGCGCGG
Organism: Paenarthrobacter sp. AR 02; assembly: GCF_021538675.1. Classification (GTDB taxonomy): domain Bacteria; phylum Actinomycetota; class Actinomycetes; order Actinomycetales; family Micrococcaceae; genus Arthrobacter. The sequence goes on along the minus strand of NZ_JAJUKH010000006.1, from coordinate 92,850 downwards.
CAAAAGGGGATGCTGCCCCCGAGGTTTCAGAAACAGCCGGCGTCGAACAACCGACGCCGGATACTTCGGCCACCCCAAAGCCCGCAGAATCGTCCCCGCCTCCGGCACGGGACCTCTCGTGGTTCCTGACCCGAACCCGGATCTGGACGCGCCGGGCCCTGATCCTTGTCCTGCGGGTGTCGCGGCTGGTCGTCACCGGCATCAGGCACATCCGGCCTGGCCTGCGCTTCCTGTGGAAGTCCCTACTGCGCCGCTGGCGCCGTTCACTGGAATTCCGAACAGTCCTCACCACGTTGCTCCTGGCCGTGACATCGTTCGCCATCGTGGGTGCGTACCTTTCCAACCAAATCGCCAACAACCTGTTCCAGGAACGACTCGCCCAAGCGGAGTCCGAGTCCCGCTACAACGTCAAACAGGTCCAGGACACGTTCGACGGCGCCCAGGTCACCGACCAGTCGAGCGTCATCACCTTGGTTTACGACACCCTCACTGCGGTGGAAGGCCGCGGATCGGTCATTCAACGGCGATACGTCTTCGAAGCCAAACCCGAACAGACCAAGCCGCGAAACCGCTGGGTCGAGTCGAGGGCCTCGGACCAATTGACAGTCCGGGTCATTCCGCCGGAGTTGCGCAAGGCCGTCCAGGAAGGCGGGAAGCAGCAGTTCTGGGCCTCCACGCAGTTCCCTGTGGGCAACGAGGACCGGCCCGGCATCGCGGTCGGAAACCTGGTGACGTTCAACGGCACGGCCTATGAGCTGTACCTGATCTATGACCTCAACACGGCCCAGCAGACCCTCAATGAGATCCAGAACGTCCTTTGGGCCGGTGGCGCAGCACTGGTTCTCATGATTGGGGCCATTGCCTGGTATGTCACCCGAAATGTCGTCAGTCCCGTGAGCCACGCTGCAGTGGTCTCGGAAAAGCTTGCCGCCGGGCAGCTCCAGGAACGCATGGTAGTCAAGGGCGAAGACGAGGTGGCACGATTGGGTGCCTCGTTCAACCACATGGCTGCAAGCCTCCAGGAACAGATCACCCAGCTGGCGACGCTGTCCCAGATGCAGCAGCGCTTCGTCTCCGATGTCTCCCACGAGCTCCGCACCCCGCTGACCACCGTGCGCATGGCCGCGGAGGTCCTTTTCGATGCCCGTGACGAGTTCGATCCCATGAACAAAAGGTCTGCGGAGCTGCTCTATCACCAGGTTGAGCGTTTCCAGTCGTTGCTGTCGGACCTGCTTGAGATTTCCCGGTTCGACGCCGGCGCCGCTGTCCTCGACGCCGAGCCCCAGGACATCTTCCAGGTGATCTCCCACGTCATTGACGGTGCGGCGCCCGTGGCCGAGGAGTATGGCTCGGAAGTCCGGCTGAGCGCCCGCCAGAAGAGCATTGTGGTGGAAATGGACTCCAGGAGAATCGATCGGATCCTGCGCAACTTGCTGCTCAATGCACTCGAACATGGTGAAGGCAGGCCCATCCATGTTTCGGTGGCAGCAAACCATGATGCTGTGGCCGTGTCCGTCAGGGATCACGGCATCGGCATGAGCCAGGCAGAGGCAGCGAGGGTATTCGACCGTTTTTGGCGGGCAGATCCGGCCCGTGCCCGAACCACGGGAGGGAGCGGCCTTGGCCTGTCAATCGCTGCCGAGGACACCAAATTGCACAACGGATGGCTGCAGGCCTGGGGCCGTAAGGGATCGGGATCCAATTTCCGCCTGACGCTGCCGCTGCGCCAAGGCGGCACCATCGTAAAGTCGCCGTTGCTTCTGGAACCTGCGGACATCGAATTCCCCGGATCGGCAAACGAACGCCACATGCTGGTGCTTGGCACGGGATCCACGGGCAATCCCGGGCAGACCGCTTCAGATGCTGACCGGAATCCGCAAACAGGCAGCGGAACGGGAGAAGCCCCGTGACGAGAACGCGTTTTGCCCGCTCCAAGGCCGCAGCCGTTATTCTGGCCGTGCTGATGCTCCTGCTCACCTCCTGCGCGCAAATCCCCCGATCAGGACCAGTTGGCAAGAGCAAGGATGAAGGTGCAGGCAATCCGAATGCGCCGGTCTTCTTTCCTGCCGCTCCGCGGTCCGGTTCAAGCCCGGAAACCATCATTGAGGACTTCTACATGGCCGGCAGCGGCTATGAGGACGATTACCCTGTTGCCCGCCAGTACCTGACGCAGGCGCAGTCGGTGACCTGGAAGCCTGACAAGAAGGCCCTCGTTTTCCGTGCGGCGCACGTGGTCAAGGCTGCCGCGGAAAACGAATACGTGTACGAACTTGATCTTGCCTACTCCGTGGACGCTGACGGCGTTGCCACCCAGTTCCCACCGGGAACCAAGGAGACCATCCCCCTGACCCTGGAGCAGGTAGAGGGGGAGTGGCGCATTTCAAAGGTCCCGGATGGCACGGCCATTCCGGAAGAAACGTTCAAGGTCATTTACGGGGCAAACCCCATCTACTTCTACGACCCGACCTTCACCTACGCGGTCCCTGACTATCGGTGGTTTATCAAGAAGAACACCGTCAAATCGATGACCAGCGCCGTGTTGGCCGGCCCGGCACCCTACCTTCGGGGCGCTGTGGTCAGTGCTTTCCCATCGGGGATGAAACTTGCCCGCGAATCCGTGCCCGTGGTCTCAGGTGCTGCGCAGGTGGACCTGTCGGCGAAGGAACTGTTTGATGCCTCCGCGGAGGATCGCCAGAGGATGCAAAACCAACTGGCCCTGACCTTCAGGAGCCAGCCTGATGTCATCAACGTCCAACTTCGGGCGGACCAGGACCTGGTCCGGGTCGAGGACAACGGAACGGTGCTGCCGCCCGTGCTGGACAAGAATGTTCCTGCACGCCAGATCGCCGTGAACAATGGTGACCTGGTGCGGTACGAGAACAACAGGGTTTCCCCGCTCCCGGACATCCAATCCGTTGCGGGCTTGGGGCCGCACGCTCCCGCGGAGTCGCCAGTGTCCCAGACGGCCGCCTTCCTCAACGGTGACAGGACCACCCTGTACTCCATCGAACCAGGACAGCCTGCGCGACAACTCACCACCAGGAGCACACTGGCCGGGCCATCGTTCAGCCCACAGGATTGGGTTTGGACCGCGGGGCCCGGTGCCAACGGCGCTGCCGAAGTGGTGGCGTACAAACCCACCGGAGTTCCACCGGGCACCACCGTGCCTGCTGTCACGATCACCCCGTCCTGGCTCTCGGGCCGGACCGTGAAGGACTTCCGGGTGTCCAGGGAAGGGACCCGGGCCCTGGTCATTTCGGAGGCCAACGGCAAATCCGCGGTCCAGATCACGGGAATAGTCCGTACTCCTGACGGGGTGCCCAAGGACCTCACAACTCCGGTCACACTCCTTAGCACCGGCAATGCAAACCAGGGTGTGTGGATTAACGGGTCAACGGTAGCCGTGATGTCCGGTTCAGCGACGTCCACGGTTGTTCCGGAGTTGCTAAGTTTGGCCTCAGGTGAACCCCAGCAGCTCGCACCCTGGGACGGACTGACCAGCCTCAGTGCCGGCAACGGATCCGAGCAGATCTATGGTCAGTCAGAGGCGGGGATTTTCCAGCGGGTCGGCAACGGCTGGGAACTCCAGCTCAAAGGACCTACGGAGCCCGCGTTTCCCGGCTGACGTCTTCGCCGGGCCGGTATCACGGCCCTTTGTTCACATAGGGCCTCTGTCCACATAGGCCGACCAAGTCCTTCCCTGCAGTAGGGCGCTGGCACAGGCTGATGGAATGACTTCTTTTCCTCCCGCCCCAAAAGCAGCCCGCCGCCGTCGCCGCGAGGACCCTGATCTGGAAGCACCAGCCAGCGGTTTCGCACGGCGTCGCGGTCCGGACAGGCAACCCATGGGCAGGATCCTTTCCGCGCTCCAAAGAACCGCGGCTGAATTGCTGGCCTTGCTGATCCCTGTTGAATGTGTCTGCTGCAATGCGGAAGACACCGTCCTGTGTCGAACTTGCGCGAAGCGGGTCCGACAACTCTGCAGGCAGCCCTTTCGGGCGGAGCAGGAGGCGCCCGCCCTGGTCGAGTTCGACGGTACGGCGAAGATCGGTGTGGTGGCTGCGGGGCCCTACCGCGATGAACTGGCGCAATGCCTGCTCTCGTTCAAACACCATGGCCAATGGAAGTTGGCCGGAGTGCTGGCGAGCTGCCTGGGCAAGGCCGTGGACTCTGCCACCGGTGGCCTGGAGGGCTATCGCCTCGTCCCGGTACCGACCAGTACAACGGCGTTCGCGAAGCGCGGATTCAGCCCTGTGCACCTCCTGCTCTTCTGGATGCGGCTTCGGAGGACGCACCCGCAAGGCCGTGCATTGGATGCGCTGGTGAAGACAGCCCGTCCGTTCCGCCACGGGCTGGGCCAATTCGCACCCCGCGATCTTGCCATTTGGCTTGCCAAGTCCGTGCTGGGTGGCGACGCCGGCGAGGATCGGGGCGGGCAGAAAGGGCTGGGGCGGGGCGGGAGGGCCAGCAGGGTCCGCGGCTCCATGCGTGTGCGGAGCCGCTGGCGCAAGGAGCTCAATGGAGCCCGATGCATACTGATCGACGACGTGCTCACAACGGGCGCCACCTTGGCCGAGGCTGCGCGGGCCGTCACCGCTGCCGGGGGCGTGGTTTGCGGCGCTGTTGTTCTCGCGGCCACGAGGCCACCAGCCTACGCCTCCGTAGTGGTCGCAGACGACCCAATGCCAGTTGATAAGACAAAATCAAAAAATAAACGGCCAAAGGATGAATAACACGTGACGATGAACTAACGTCGGTTGTGGGTACCAAGAACAGATGTACCTGTCGATAGCGGCTCGGAAAGGGGCTCGACTGTCCGTCAGACCAGCCCCCAACAGAGTCGTTGTCGTGTCACCGAGTTATTTGGAGGGCACCATGGAGTTCATGATCAGCGGACGAAATCTGACAGTTTCTGACCGCTTTCGCGAATACGCCGGCGAAAAAATCTCGAAGATTGAATCGCTGGGGGACAAGGTCCAGCGAGTAGACGCCAAGGTTTCCAAGGAAACCAATCCCCGGCAGACGCCGGGCCAGCTCACCGTCGAAGTGACAGTCCTGGGCCGAGGCCCCGTTATCCGTGCCGAGGCCACAGCCGCTGACAAATTCGCTGCCTTCGATCTTGCGTACAACAAGCTGCTGGAACGGCTCCGCCGTGCCAAGGACCGCAAGAAGGTCCACCACGGCCGCCACACGCCCAAGGCCGTCAGGGAGGCCACGGCAACGTTGGAGCCGGCCAGCACCAGCGAGCCGCTCTACGTCGAGGCAAGCAATCACCAGGACTCCGAGCCACAAACCGATGAGCGTTCTCCCTACGAGATTGAGAACGACATCCCGGCGGGCGATTCACCCGTCCTCATCCGCCGCAAGGTGTTCCCCGCAGCGTCGCTGACACTCGACGACGCCGTGGACAGCATGGAACTGGTGGGACACAACTTCTATCTGTTCCTGGACAAGGAAACCAACGCGCCCTCTGTCGTTTACCGGCGCAGTGGCTGGACCTATGGTGTGATTACCCTTGATTCCACCTGCGAACCGGGGGAAGAGGCAGTGGAAGAGAAGATCCACGCCTATCGCTCCGATGACCAGGCCGCTACGGCAAAGTAAGTCGTCAACTCCTGCATGAAGGGACTTCAATGACCGCTTCGCTGAGCCTCTCACAGGCACGGCGGATCGCGTTGGCGGCTCAGGGTTTGGCAAAGGTCCGGCCCACCGGCCCCGTCACAGCACGGGCGGTGGGCCGGACCTTTGCCCGGCTCCAGTTGGTCCAGATCGATTCAGTGAACGTAGTGTCACGCAGCCACTACCTTCCGTTCTTTTCCCGGTTGGGTAACTACGACCCCGACATCCTGCATGTCATGGCTGGCCGGAAGCCGCGCAAGATGATGGAGTATTGGGCGCACGAGGCAAGCTTTATCCGGCCGGAGCACTTCCACGACCTCCTGCTGTGGCAAAAGCGCGCTTGGGTGGGCGCGCACAACCTGGATCCCTTGGAACGTCAGGGTATGGAAGACCGCATTCTCTCGGCCCTCGCCTCAGGGCGTCCAATGACCGCGTCAGAACTGACTGCGAAGCTCGGGCATGTCCACGACGCTTCGCGGGATCAATGGGGTTGGAACTGGAACATGGTCAAACGCGTGCTTGAGCACCTCTTTGAAGAAGGAAGGGTTTCCACGGCTACGAGGACACAACAATTCGAGCGGAAATACACCCTCACCACCCGGGTCGTTCCGGATCTGGCTCCGCCGGTTCTTGATCCCGAAGCATCCCTGGACCGATTGATGGACGCGGCAGCCCAAGCCCATGGCATTGGCACGGTGCGGTGCTTCTCGGACTATTTCCGTACACCGGTGAAGGCGGGAGCGGAATCGGTCCGGCGTTTAGTGAAATCAGGGCGGCTGGAACCTGTCTCCGTCCGCGGCTGGGACCGGGAAACGTTCAAGCACGTCGAGGCAAAGTTGCCGCGAAAAGCGGAGGGGCGCGCTTTGCTCAGTCCTTTTGACTCTTTGGTCTTTGAACGTCGACGCCTGGAAGAGCTCTTCGGCTTCCACTATCGGATTGAGATCTACACCCCGGCCGCCAAACGACGTTTCGGCTACTACGTTCTGCCGTTCCTCCTGGGGGAACGCATTGTGGCGCGGGCGGACCTGAAGGCGGACAGGGCCTCCGGCCAGTTGCTGGTGCGCTCGGCGTTCGGTGAGACCCACGCCCCTGCGGATACCGCCGTCGAACTTGCCGCAGAGCTCTGCCTGATGGCCCGATGGCTCGGCTTGGACGAAGTGGTGGTTTGGCCCGTTGGTGACCTTGCAGCCAGCCTGGCCAGTGAGGTGGCAGTCCTCAGTGTCGATAGTGCCGGCCCGGCCCAGCCGAGCAGTCCGCTCACAGGTGAACCCGGCAACGTGGCGTTGGTCTCTCCCGTAGACTGAAACAGCCAGAATTCGGCAGCATGAGACTGGGAGCAATTTCACGTGGCATCACTAATCGAAAAACTTCTCCGCACGGGTGACAAAAAGACACTCAAGCAACTGCGGAACTATGCCGATTCCATCAATGCCCTGGAAGACTCTTTCAAGTCCTTCACGGACGCTGAACTCCGTGAGGAAACGGATCGCCTCCGCGCCCGCCACCAAGACGGCGAGACCCTTGAGGCACTGCTGCCCGAAGCCTTTGCCGCCGTTCGCGAGGCGTCATCACGGACCCTGGGAATGCGGCACTTCGATGTGCAGCTGATGGGCGGGGCCGCCTTGCATTTGGGCAACATCGCCGAAATGAAAACCGGTGAAGGTAAAACCCTTGTTGCCACCGCACCGGCCTACCTCAACGCCCTGACCGGCAAAGGCGTCCACGTGGTCACGGTGAACGATTACCTTGCCGAATACCAATCCGAACTCATGGGCCGCGTCTACAGGTTCCTTGGCCTCACCAGTGGTTGCATCCTGTCCAACCAGGACCCGGCCGTGCGCCGTGAACAGTACGCTGCCGACATTACTTACGGCACCAACAACGAGTTCGGCTTTGACTACCTGCGCGACAACATGGCCTGGGATGCCAGTGAACTCGTGCAGCGCGGCCACAACTTCGCGATCGTTGATGAGGTTGACTCCATCCTCATTGATGAGGCGAGGACGCCCTTGATCATCTCGGGACCGGCGCAGGGCGACACCAACCGGTGGTACAGCGAATTCGCGAAGGTTGTTACGCGGCTTCAGCCTGAGGTCGACTACGAAGTGGACGAGAAGAAGCGGACCGTCGGCGTGCTGGAAGCCGGCATCGAAAAGGTTGAGGACTATCTCGGAATCCAAAACCTGTACGAATCTGCCAACACGCCCCTCATTGGTTTCCTCAACAACGCCATCAAGGCGAAGGAATTGTTCAAGCGGGATAAGGACTACGTCATCCTCGACGGTGAGGTCCTGATTGTCGACGAGCACACCGGGCGCATCCTGGCTGGACGCCGTTACAACGAAGGCATGCACCAGGCCATTGAAGCCAAGGAAAATGTCGAGATCAAGGCCGAGAACCAGACTCTCGCCACGGTGACCTTGCAGAACTACTTCCGCATGTATTCCAAGCTTTCCGGCATGACCGGTACGGCCGAAACCGAGGCCGCGGAATTCATGAGCACCTACAAGCTTGGCGTCGTTCCCATTCCCACCAACCGGGATATGCAACGTATTGACCAGTCAGACCTCGTATACAAGAACGAGGTCGTCAAGTTTGATGCAGTGGTAGCTGACATTGCCGAACGCCACGAAAACGGACAGCCGGTACTCGTTGGTACCACCAGCGTTGAAAAGAGCGAATACCTCTCGAAGCTGCTGGCAAAGGAAGGCATCCGCCACGAAGTCCTCAACGCGAAAAACCACGCACGCGAAGCCTCCATCGTGGCCCAAGCGGGCCGTAAGGGTGCGGTAACCGTTGCCACCAACATGGCTGGCCGTGGTACTGACATCATGCTCGGTGGCAATGCAGAGTTTACCGCCATCGCCGAACTGGCCAAGCGTGGTCTCGATCCCGAAGAGAACTCCGAAGAATACGAAGCCGCGTGGCCCGAAGCGCTGGCCGCAGCCAAGCAGGCCGTCAAGGACGAGCACGAAGAAGTCCTGAACCTCGGTGGCTTGTACGTCCTGGGTACCGAACGCCACGAATCACGCCGTATCGATAACCAGTTGCGCGGACGTTCAGGCCGTCAGGGCGACCCCGGCGAATCCCGTTTCTACCTTTCGCTGACTGATGACCTCATGAGGTTGTTCAACTCCGGCGCCGCCGAACGGCTGATGAACAGTTCAGTACCTGATGACGTAGCGCTCGAGTCCAAGCTGGTGTCCCGCGCAATTGCCTCGGCCCAGGGCCAGGTTGAGGCTCGCAACGCGGAACAGCGCAAGAACGTCCTCAAATACGATGATGTCCTCAACCGCCAGCGCGAAGCCATCTATGGTGACCGTCGCCGGATCCTCGAAGGCGACGACCTTCACGAAAAGGTCCAGTACTTCCTCGAGGACACCATCAATGCACTGATCGAGGCAGCAACCGCCGAAGGAACCGGCGACGATTGGGACTTCAACCAGTTGTGGACGAACCTGAAGACGCTCTACCCGGCCACGGTTACTCCTGAAGACATCATCGAGGAGGCCGGCGGCAAGTCACGCGTCACGGCAGAGTTCCTGAAAAATGAGATCCTTTCGGACGCCCGGCTCGTGTACCAGGCCCGCGAAGAAGCCATCGGATCGGAGAGCATGCGCGAGCTTGAACGCCGTGTGGTCCTTTCGGTCCTGGGACGAAAGTGGCAGGAACACCTCTACGAGATGGATTACCTCAAGGAAGGAATCGGGCTCCGGGCCATGGCCCAGCGCGATCCCCTGGTCGAGTACCAACGGGAAGGCTTCGTCATGTTCCAAAGCATGATGGAAGCCATTCGCGAAGAGAGCATCGGGTTCCTGTACAACCTTGAAGTCGAAGTAACGCCCGCCGAGGACGTAGTGGTCGCCGACGATACTGCCACTGGCACGCATACAGAGCACCACGATCCGCAAATCCGGGCAGCAGGCCTGCAGGCACCGGAGAAGCCGGCGCAGTTGCAGTACACCGCACCCGGCGAGGACGGAGCAACCCAGACCCGGGTGGAGGGCCGCGCGTCAGGCCGTTCCGGCAATCCCGCCAAGGCGGCTGGCCAGGAGCCACGCAAATCTGCGAAGAAGAAGCGCCGCTGACCCTCGGTAGCTGCGAGTCTAAAGGGCGAACCCCGGACCTAAGGTCCGGGGTTCGCCTTTATTCATTGGTCCCGCCTTGCGATGGGTTCGCTGTCAGCCAATTTCGAGCGCAGTAACCTGCCATACCCCATCCAGGCGTTCCAGCCTCATGGCTACCGCGCGGCAGCGTTGCTCTTCCGCCACCACGATGCTGGCCTCACAGATGGACTCGGAGATGGAGCATGTCCGAACGGATCGGACCATCGGACTGCTGTGGGGCTGCTGGCTGCCGCGGACCCTGGCGGCATGTTTTCTGGTGAGGGCAGCCCGGTGCTGCAAGGAGAGGTAACACTCGGCATCAAGGGAACGTGAGAGTTGCTGGAGGGGCCGCGTCCCTGCGAGAACCTCCAAAGCTGCCTGCGCAATGCTCCTCGCAACGAGTCGAACGTCGACGTCCGCGCTGTTGGAGCTGCGGACGACGCCGGTCCCTCTTCCGCCTTGACGGCTTGCCGGCCTGCTCGGAGTCGTAACGGCCATGGTCATACCTCATGCATTCACAACATGGGCTCGGGCGTGGGGTCGCCGTTGCCTGGGTGGCTTCTGCTGGGATGACGATGGATGGGAGTCGGGATGCTACTGGAGCCCCTGAGCGGGCTCGCAGGCGGACCTTCGGGACCGCGGATTTTCGGGCTAGCCGGGGGGTGGAGGCTGGAGGACCTGGCCTGGCTGCAGCAGGGTCGGATCGGCACCAATCGTGGAGCGATTCGCGTCGTACCATTTGGGCCAGGACAGGGCGATGTCTACGTCGGTGGCGAAAGGCCCCAGCCGTGAAGCCGCGATGGACCACAGCGAGTCTCCGGGTTGCACGATGACATCTGCTTTCCCGGGGTACGTGGCCTGCCGGGACGCGGGTCGGCTGAGGAGCCCGGGATCAACAACGGGGTGTTGGGGTTTCCACCCGGGGCTAAAGGCCTCGACCCTTGAAGAACCTGTTTCGACAGGCGCTGGAGCGCCGACCTTCGGCGTGCTGTGCGATGTCGGGGTCCACGATGCACCGGTGGAATCGGTGGTCACCGTGTCCGTGGCGTGCCACCCAGGTTCGGGTTGTGTTGCTGCTTGCGCGGCGCCGGAGCCCAGCAGGTTCAGGCCGAGTACGGCTGCAGCAAGGCGCAGCATAAAACCGGGGCTGAACTTGGAAATGGAGCGGGCGGCTTTTGTCCGGCCTTTGCGCTGCATTGCGGTGGCCAGGAAGGCAAGGAAACATGACGCGGTCCACCACGTCGCAATGGAGCTGCCAACGATGCTGGCGGAGGCTTCCAAAACGTGGTCAAGGGAGGACTGCTGATGATGGTGTTCGGCCGCCAACCATTGGCCCATCAGGACGGTGCCGGTGAACGCCAAAAGCAAACCAAGCCCGAGTAACGAAGCGGCAAGGACCAGGTCCCTGCGTAGTGTTCGCGCCATTCCAAGCCCCCAAAGCCTAGTTTGATGTCGTTTGATCGTCTTTGACCCATTCTGATGGGTTTTGTCGACGATTGTCCAATCCTGGCCATCAGAAAGCCGTGAATTGTCCTGCCTTCCTAGTGCAGCCTAGTCTGGCCACATGAGATGGGACTCTCTTTTCAGCGATTTGGAAGCACAATTTTCGGCCGAACGCGCGCTCCGTGATGAATCGGAGATAACGGAACGGGCCAGGGTTGAACTCGGTGGCATCGAACTCAGTGACCGGCTCCGCGGCGTGGTTGGCTCAGGCATCAAGGTCATGCTGATGGATGGCAGCGTGCTCCAAGGTGGGCTAAGCCACGTCGGCAGTGAGTGGATTGTGCTGACTGAGGGGGCGCGGCAATGGTTGATCCCTCATGGATCCGTGCTGTCCTACCAAGGGCTTGGGAGGCTGGCAGTCAAAGAAGCATCCCGGGTTCAACGTTCATTGGGAATTGCTTCGGCGTTGCGGGCCCTGTCCAGGGGCCGCATCCCCCTCGTGGTCCACCTGGCTGTCCGGAATAGCGGCGGCCATAAGCTCGATGGGGTTATCGACAGGGTGGGGAGCGACCACTTTGACTTGGCAGTCGTGCTGCAGGGTGAGGAAAGGCGCGCCGGAAGCGTTGCGGCGGTTGTGACCGTTCCCTTTGTCGCGTTCACGGCCATTAGCTCTCCCGGTGCCCAAGGGCTCTAACGCTGGGCGGTTTTGGACCTGGACTCTTCGATCATTCGGCTGGCTTCTGCATATCGGTCCTGGATGTACTGCTCCAGCATCGCTTCCTCAATGCGCCATTGTCCGCGCCCTCCCACCTGTATGGCCTTCAGTTCCCCGCTGCGCACTAACGCGTAAGCCTGGGGGGAGTTTATTTGGAGTTGTTCGGCGACATCCGCCAGAGTCAGAAATCGGGGCATGGCTCCATTTTGCCATCGGTGGTGCTGTTTGGGGTAGTTATCCACAGTTTTGGACCATTTGGGGTCGTTCGCTTTGGGGCCGCCGCCCGCCCCGGGCAAGAATGGGAGGCAAGTCCATAGGACATGCCCAAACTCGTAGGGGGAGCTGGAAAATGGGTCCAAATGCAGCTGCGGCGTCCGCGCGCTTGAGGAAGCCCTCGTGGAAGGACCCTCGACTGCTTGTCGGGATTCTTCTGGTACTCCTCTCTATTGCCGGCGTTGTCGCGCTCGTGGGCGCGGCTGACAAGACGACTCAGGTATATGCCGCCCGGGAGGATATCGCAGTTGGCCAGCGGATTACCGAAGCCGACTTTTCCATCGTCAACGTGCGTTTGGATGCCGTCGAATCGAGCTACGTTACCGTCGAAAGCGGTTTACCTTCGGATAAGGTCGCGGTACAGAGGGTAGCGAAGAATCAATTGATTCCGCAGGACAGCCTGGGTACGGCCGACCTCCTGAATCGTAAACCGGTTGCCATATCGGTGGATGAAGAACTGCCCGAGCAGGCCGTACCTGGGGCGCGGGTGGATGTGTGGGTTGCCATGCCCGGAACCGACAGGTCATTCGAAGAACCTGAATTGCTGTTGCCGGGCGCGGAAATCGCACAGGTGTCCGAAGGTGCCACTACCTTGGGGGCTTCGAGGACAAAAGTTGTACTGGTGCTGGTGACCGATGAACAAACGCCCAAGCTGTTGGGTGCGCAGGCCAATGATGCCAAGGTGTCCGTTGTGTGGAACCCGGCGGGCTTGGCCCGGTGAGTATTCCCGTCGTAACCGTCGGCACAGCTGAAGAAGACGTCGTGGGTGGGCTTGAGCGCCTGCACGGACCGGTAACGGTTGTCCGGCGCTGCTCCGAGCTTGCAGAACTGATTGCCGCGTGCCAAAGCGGGCTGGCTATGGCCGCCGTCGTTGCCGAAGGCTGCCGGGAGCTGACCGCAACCCTCGTCGACCGCCTTGGTGCGGTGGGGGTCTCGGTAGTAGCCCTCACTGACGATCCCGAGGAATCCCGACGACTCCAGTCCATCGGCGTTGTCGCCGCCGCACACGGAATCAATCCGTCCGCCCTCGCCGACCATATCTCTGAAGCAGTAGGACGTGTTGCGTCAATTGCTGGAGACCATTCCGGATACGGCAGCGCATTCTCAGATCCGGCCGCAGAATTGACAAGGGTTCCGGCGCCGGCAGATGTGGAGGAAGGGCCGCGCGGACAAGGTGAGATTATCGCCGTCTGGGGTCCGACAGGTGCACCCGGCAGGACCCTGGTAGCGGTCAACATCGCGGCGGAACTCGCGGCAGACGGCAAATCAGTGATCCTGGTCGACGCTGACAGCTATGGTGCCAGCGTTTCAGCAGTTCTTGGCCTGCTGGAAGAGTCGGCAGGTCTGGCGCAGGCGTGCAGGCTGGCCGATCAGGGCTCGCTCGATGACAGGGCTTTGGAGTCAGCGGCTTCCTTCGTATTTACCAAAGGAGGCGCTTTCCGCGTTCTCACCGGAACCACGCGTGCGGACCGTTGGACTGAGCTCCGGGCAGCGGCGCTGTCCACGGTTCTTGAGCTCGCCCGTCACGCGGCGGAATTTGTGGTGGTGGACACGGGATTCTGTCTTGAGTCGGATGAGGAACTCAGCTTTGACACCATGACTCCGAGGCGCAACGCGGCAACCCTCCGCAGCCTGGAAATGGCTGACCTGGTGCTTGCTGTGGGAGCGGCGGATCCCATAGGGATACCGCGCCTGATTCGCGGCTTGGCTGATCTTGCATCAGTCGTTCCGCAGGCATCGCCCCGTGTGGTGCTGAACAAGGTCATGCGATCCACCGTGGGTCATTCGCCCAGGCGGCAACTGGAGGAGGCGTGGGAACGGTTCGGACCCGGCCGGGGCATCGACGCGTACCTTCCGTCAGATCCTGCTGCCTGCGAGTTGGCCCTGCTGACTGGTGCGGTCTTGCTCGAAGCTGCCCCGGACTCACCACTCCGACATGCCATAGCCCAACTCGTTTGTGCGCCTGGCCAGCAAAACCGCAATTCTTTGGGTCGATCAACCAGAGCCCTTCGCTTTTATAAACGATAGGCTCACCATGTGGGCTGCAGAGTCGCAGCAATCAACTTGTGATGGAGGCGTTTGTCGATGTCGTCAGGATCCAGCGTGGAGGATCGGTCCGATGCAGCAGTTGTCCGTGAAGGGTTCTTCGGTGACTACTATGAGCATCTCGCAGAGGAGGATTCCCGCGCATACTCGCCTGAGCTGTTGATGTCGCGGGCTTCCCATCACAGGACTGTTGCCCAGTCCCGCCGACCGGGCAATGCCGTAGTCGAAGTCTCCGCCGAATCCGACCGAAGCGTCGTCTACATCGTCACCGACGACATGCCCTTCCTCGTTGACTCGGTCAATGCTGAGCTCGTTCGCCAAAACTGCGCCATCCGACTCGTAATGCACCCTCTGTTCGTGGTGTCGCGCGATCGGACGTCCGGGGAACTGGCCAAGATCTCCAGGGTGCCGTCCAATGTGGGTATCTCCAGCGGTGATACAGCAGCACTGCCAAGCGTGGCTCATCTCCTCGGTGACGGTGACAACGCGTCACACATGGAATCGTGGATTGCTGTCGAGATCGACCGCGTGAGCGATGAAGTCCGCGAAGAGCTCGTCGCCGGCCTGCAACGCGTGCTGGGCGACGTCAGGGCAGCCGTTGAAGACTGGCCGAAAATGCGCAGCAAGGCACTCGAACTGGCTGAAGCGCTGGGAGGCGTCTCCCACCCGGAACAGGTTGCCGAACTTCGGCAGGCCCAAGACCTCCTGCGATGGTTGGATAACGGAAACTTCACTTTCCTGGGGTACCGGGAGTACGACCTCGTCAATGAAGAGGGCGAAGACGTCCTGCAACTGCGGGAAGACAGCGGCCTCGGCTTGCTCCGTGCCGGAGACTCCACCCGCCAGGTCCAGCACCTGACGGATGCCGGTCGAAAGCGTGCCAGGGAGAAGCGTGCCCTGGTCATTACCAAGGCCAACTCGCGCTCTACCGTGCACCGGCCTGCCTACCTCGACTACATCGGTGTCAAAAGCTTTGATGCCATGGGCAATGTCAACGGTGAACGGCGCTTCATCGGGCTTTTCGCCACCAGTGCCTACACCGGATCCGTGCGCAGCATACCGATTGTGCGGGATAAAGTGGATGCAGTCCTGCGTAATGCCGGATTCCCGATCGACTCCCACTCCGGCAAGGACCTGCTCGGCATCCTCGAGACGTATCCCCGCGATGAGCTGTTCCAGATCGAGGTAGCTGACCTGGCTGCCACGGCCACGGGTATTCAGCGCCTGCAGGAACGCCGGCGCACCAAGCTGTTCCTGAGGCCCGACATTTACGGCCGATTCATGTCAGCTGTGGTCTACTTGCCCCGCGATCGCTACACCACCAGCGTCCGGCTCCGGATCGAGCAGGAACTCCGTGAGACCTTCCAGGCCGAGAGTATTGACTACGAGGCCCGGATTACCGAGTCGGCTTTGGCCCGTGTCTTCTTCCGGATCCGGTTGCCCCGGGCCGCGGAACTTGCCGAGGTTAATGTAGAAGAGCTCGAACACCGCCTGATGCGGGCATCGAGGTCGTGGAGCGAAGGTATCGCCGAAGTCCTGCGGGAGAACCGTCCAACAGCCGAAGCCGATGTCCTGTCGGCTCTGTGGGCTGAGGCATTCCCGGCCGGTTACCGCGTGGATTACGAAGTCGAAGATGCCCTGGAAGATATCGAGCGCTTCGAGAAGTACGGTGCCCAAGCGGAAAGGGCGGGGGCATCCACCCAGCAGGTCAAGCCGGGGGTGCATGTATACCTTCCGGAGGGCGCGGGTGAGGCGTTGGAAGAGGACGCACGCGTCAAGCTCTACCTGATGGAACCCAAGAGCCTCAGCCAGATCCTTCCCTACTTCCATAACCTCGGCCTCGAAGTCCTGGACGAGCGCCCCTTTGAGATTGAAACCGCAGACAACCGGGACTTCTTCCTCTACGACCTCGGGCTTAAGTACCCTGCCGGGGTTGATCCCCTGACCACGGGTGACCTGCTGGGCGATTCGTTTGGGGCAGCGGTGACCGGGGCTGTGGAGTCGGACAACTTCGACAAATTGGTCCTCCGTGAAGGCATGCACTGGCGGCAGGTTGTGGTGCTGCGCGCGTACGCCAAGTACATGCGGCAAATGGGCAACACCAACTCCTTCGGTTTCATAGCTGACACACTCCTCGGGAACCCCGACGTTGCCCGAGGTCTCAACGAACTCTTCTCGGCGCGCTTCGATCCCGCGGTGCCCGAGGACCTTCGGGCTGACCGACAGGCTGCTGCCAGGGATGCACTCGCGGAATCCATTGAGCAAGTAGCCACGTTGGATGCCGACCGGGTGCTGCGGACTTTCGTGAACCTCATCGAGTCGACGCTGCGGACCAACTACTTCCAAAACAAGGACTACGTCAGCTTCAAGCTGGATCCGACCTCGATTGATGGGCTTCCTTTCCCGCGCCCCATGTTCGAGATCTGGGTTTACTCCCCGAGGGTGGAAGGTGTACACCTCCGCTTTGGAAAGGTGGCCAGAGGGGGTCTTCGCTGGTCGGATCGGCGGGAGGATTTCCGCACTGAGATCCTGGGCCTTGTTAAGGCCCAGACGGTAAAGAACGCGGTGATCGTTCCCACGGGAGCCAAGGGCGGCTTCTTTGCCAAAAAGCTGCCTAACCCTGCCGTCGACCGGGCCGCCTGGATGGCCGAAGGAATTGAGAGCTACAAGACCTTTATCCGGGGATTGCTGGACATCACCGACAACCTCGTCACCTCAGCGGACGGCGAGAGGCTGGTGCCGCCGTCGGACGTTGTCCGGCACGACGGCGACGACTCCTACTTGGTAGTGGCAGCTGACAAGGGCACCGCAACGTTCTCGGATACCGCCAACGGGCTGGCTGCCGAATACGGGTTCTGGCTCGGCGACGCCTTTGCCTCAGGCGGTTCGGTCGGTTACGACCACAAGGCCATGGGCATCACGGCACGCGGAGCCTGGGAATCCGTCAAGAGGCACTTCAGCGAGTTGGATCTCGACACCCAATCCGAAGAATTCACGGTTGTCGGCGTGGGCGACATGTCAGGCGATGTCTTTGGCAATGGCATGCTGCTTTCCCGGCACATCAGGCTGCTGGCAGCCTTTGACCACCGCCACATCTTCCTGGATCCGACTCCCGATGCGGCGGCGTCCTTCGCCGAAAGGCAGCGGTTGTTCGAACTGCCCAGGTCTTCCTGGGATGACTATGACCGCTCCGTCATCAGCGAAGGCGGTGGCGTGTACGCGCGCCAGGCAAAGACCATTCCGGTCTCGGACCAGGTCCGCAAGGCGCTGGGACTGCCCGACGGCACAACCCAGCTCAGCCCGCCGGAACTCCTCCGCGCGATCCTGCTGGCGCCGGCCGACCTTCTCTACAACGGCGTCATTGGTACCTACGTCAAGGCCAGTACCGAGACGCATGCCGCGGTGGGGGACAAGGCAAACGATGCCATTCGCGTCGATGGCCGCGACCTGCGGGTCAAGGTGGTGGGCGAGGGTGG
This sequence comes from Paenarthrobacter sp. AR 02, assembly GCF_021538675.1. Lineage (GTDB taxonomy): Bacteria > Actinomycetota > Actinomycetes > Actinomycetales > Micrococcaceae > Arthrobacter. Next base: position 75,172 of record NZ_JAJUKH010000006.1, on the reverse strand, counting down.
AAACCTGGGCCTGACCCAGCGTGGACGCATCGAGGCTGCCCTGCAGGGGGTCATCCTTAATACGGATGCGATCGACAACTCGGCCGGCGTGGACTGCTCCGACCACGAGGTCAACATCAAGATCTTCGTTGACAGGATGGTTGCGGCAGGCAAGCTGGAAGCCGCGGACCGGGCGTCGTTCCTGGCCGATATGACTGACGAAGTGGGACGGCTGGTCCTGCAGGACAACATCGACCAGAACATCCTGCTCCTCAACGACAGGACCCGGGTTGCCGATTGGAGCCCGAGCTACGAGCGCCTGATGGATTGGCTGGAGAAGTCCGCAGACCTCAAGCGCGACCTTGAAGCTCTGCCGACTACTGACACCCTGCGTGCGAGGTTGGAACAGGGCCAGGGCCTGACGTCTCCGGAACTGGCTGTCCTGGCGGCCTACGCGAAGATCGAGCTCGGCGCAGCGCTCCGCGACAGCAACCTTGCCGATGATCCGTGGTTTGCGGACACCATCCGCAACTACTTCCCCAAGCAATTGCGCGAGAAGTTCGACGCCGAATTGGACACCCATCCGCTGCGGCGCGAGATTATCGCCACTGTGGTCGCCAATGACATCATCAACCTCGGCGGCATCACCTTCGCGTTCCGGGCCATGGAAGAGACGTCGGCCAATGAAGTCGCAGTCGCCAAGGCTTTCGTCGCCCTGCGCGAAATCTACGACCTCGACCCCATGGTCGATGAACTGAATGCGCTTCCGGCGTCCTTCCCTACAGAACACTGGAGCGAAGTACACCTGGACATCCGCAGGTTGCTCGACCGCGCAGTGCGGTGGGTGTTGGGTCAGGGCATGGCGTCCCAGCCGATTTCCGAGGTCGTGGAATCGTTCAAGCCGATGCTGGCTCCGCTGCGTGCAAAGCTGCTGGACTACCTGCGGGGCGAGGATAAGGTCCGCATCACCGGCTGGTTGGAGAAGGCACGCAGTTGGGAACTGCCGGATCATCTGGCACACAGGTGGGCGGAGCTGTTTGAAAGCTATGCCCTTCTGGATATTGCCCGGATCGCCCGGACCGGAAACGACACGGTCGAGGACGTCGCCCACGTCTACTACACGGTGTTCAACCGCTTCCACGTCGATTCATTGCTGGAGCGAATCAGTTCGCTTCCACGTGACGACCGCTGGCAGGCGTTGGCCCGTGCTGCACTGAGGGATGACCTTTATTCGACGGTGGCAGACATGACGACGTCGGTACTTGAGTCGACTGAGTCCGGCACCTCGGCGGAGGATCGCCTGAGGGCATGGGAGGGGCAGAATGCCGAGCAGCTCGGCCGGGCCAAGACCATGTTCGATGAGGTCAACGCACTCGAAGCCGACGACATGGCGTCACTGTCGGTAGCATTAAGGCTCTTGAGGTCAATCGTTCGACGCTAGGAGCAAGTCCCGGCGTCGCAAATGGAGGTGCAGTGGCAATCTTTACAGACCCCATCAGGGAACACGCTGATTTCGGGCCTGGAGATGCCGAATGGCTGCACCTCCTCGTCGGTGACTGGCAGATGGTCGCCGACCTGGCTTTCGCGGACCTTGCGTTGTGGTTCCCGCACCCGGAGCTCGGCTATATCGCCCTCGCCCACGTGCGTCCGTCGACATCGCATACGGTGTTCCATGCGGACTTCGTGGGTGAGGGCATCCGCTCCGACCTCCGCCCATTGGTGGACAAGGCGTGGAACAGCCGATCGATCGAACGGTCCAGTGAAACCAGCTGGAGCAGCGAGATGGCTTTGCGCGTGGAAGCCGTTCCCATGGTGCGCAACGGCCGCACACTGGCCGTTGTCACTTCGCACATGGACCTGTCCAGTTCGCGGATGCCGTCCCGGCTGGAACTGACTTATCGCCAGTGCGCGTACGACCTCCTACGGATGGGAACGCTCGGGTTATGGCCCGACTTTGCCTCACCGACGGGATCCCGCCGAGGGGCGCCCCGTGTTGGTGACGGGCTTATCCGTCTCGATGCCGACGGAGTCGTGCAGTATGCCAGTCCCAACGGAGTGTCCGCCTTCCGCCGTCTCGGCGAAGTCGAATCGCTGGAGGGACGCTCGCTCGCCGAAGTGACTGCCGGTCTGCTGAAAGATCGCCGCATGGTGGACGAAACCCTGCCATTGGTGGTTACGGGCAGGATGCCCTGGCGCAGTGAAATCGAGTCCCGGGGCGTGAGCCTGTCTCTTCGGGCCATTCCCTTGCGCGACGAGCAGCATCGATTCGGTGCCCTCGTTCTCTGCCGTGACGTTTCCGAACTTCGCCGGCGGGAGATGGAACTCGTTACCAAGGATGCCACCATCCGGGAGATACACCACCGGGTGAAGAACAACCTGCAGACTGTGGCTGCGCTGCTGCGCATGCAGTCCCGCCGTATGGTCAGTGACGAAGCCAAGCAGGGCCTGGAACAGGCCATGCGGCGCGTAGCCACCATTGCACTGGTCCACGAGACACTTTCGCAGGGTTTGACGCAGAGCGTCGACTTCGATGAGCTCATTGGACGGCAGTTCCGGTTGTCGGCCGAGGTTGCCTCCCCCTCCCAGCAGGTACGCACAGAGCGTTCCGGGCTGTTCGGTGAATTGCCCAGCGACTTCGCCACTCCGTTGGCTTTGGTCATCAACGAACTCGTCACCAATGCCGTGGAGCACGGGCTCGAGGGGCGGACTGGAACCGTATGGTTGTTGGCGGACAGGGCCGACGGGGACGGGAACGACGAATTCCTGACGGTCACCATCGCAGATGATGGCGTTGGATTGCCGGACGGGCAGTACACAGAAGGCCTGGGCCTTCAGATTGTCCGCACGCTGGTGACCAGTGAGCTCGGGGGATCGATCCAGTGGAGACCGCGTGACGGCGGCGGGACCGCCGTCGAAATCGTCCTGAACCTTGCCCGGTCCTAGGGTCCGGAGGGCACCAACCCGAGTAAACCCGGGCTTGAGTAACCCGGACCCGGGGGAGACGTAGCGGCCCAGCTGGGCTGAAAGCGTCGCAGCGCGTTAAAGTCGCAGCGCGTTAAAACAGAAGGCCGCGGACCCTTGGGGTCTGCGGCCTTCTTGCTGGGTTCTATGCCTAGGAAGCGCGACGTGCGCGAGCTGCCCGGCGCTTGAGTGCGCGGCGCTCGTCTTCGCTCATGCCGCCCCAGACGCCGGCGTCCTGTCCGGATTCCAAGGCCCACTGCAGGCAGGTATCAACCACCGGGCAACGACGGCAAACGCTTTTGGCTTCTTCTATCTGGAGAAGTGCTGGTCCGGTATTGCCGACTGGGAAGAAGAGCTCCGGGTCCTTGTCGAGGCAGGCTGCGCGATTACGCCAATCCATGCTGATCAGTCACTCCATTCGTGAGAACTAGTAGGGCCCCTTTTGTGAAAACATTCACGAGAGGCTCCAAAGGAAAGGGGCCCGCATGGGCCCCCTTGGTCGTCTGAGTCAAGCGTTTCATGTTAACGCCTTGTAAACAAGGGGTGTTAGCGGACGAAATGCCCGGAATCCGTGAGCGATGCATCACATCAGCGGCCGGTGCCCTCACTGCTAGATGACTATGTCCGGTAGTGTGCCAGTGTGTCAAGACCTCCAGTTAACCCCAGCCAATCCACGCCCGAACCCGACGGAAAAGACGGGCCCGGCGCATCAACGCCCGGCACAGCCGGGGCACCCGGACGCACTCCGCGGCCGCTCGGCGTCGCAGTCATTTCCTTGGTTGTCGTACTGGAAGCACTTGCTCTCCTGGGCGCCGCTGCCTGGTACGCGTTCGAGCTGCTCACCGGAGCGCCTGTGCTGACGTTCTGGGGCGCGATTTTTACCCTGGGGTTGCTCTTGGCTTTTTCTGCGTGGCTGTTTGCCGTAGGCCACTTCCTGTTCCGGGGTTACCGGTGGACCCGTGCGGCCGCGTTGGTGGCACAGTTGTTCGTCCTCACCATCGGATTCCCCACCATGACCGGCGGTTTGGTGCTGCCAGGTTTGGCGATGATCATCCCCGCACTCGCGGCGATAGTGTTCTTGTTCCAGAAGGACGTCATCGCCTACGCATCACGGACCGGCGGCACTTCAGCGGCACTTTAGGCCGCTCCGTCCTCGTCATCAGACGTCAATGGGCTGCCAGGGCTCCTTGATATGGAGTCACCTCTTTTCCCTTGATAACGAAACCCCTGCCTGGGCGTGCGGCGCCAACATCGTCGAGCCTTACTCCAAAGAGTTCACCGTCATGCGGTGTTGACGGGGCCAAGACCACTCCGGTGCCAAAGGACCGCACGTCGCCGGCCAGAGGCAAGTGATGCACGAGTGCCGGTCCCGTCGTGGCTGTAAGCACGATTCCCCGGACTCTACCTGTCAGTGCGGTGAGCGCATGGCGGCCCTCGGCATTCATGGCGTCCGCGTCGTCCACCAGCAGGATGCTGTTGGGATCCAAGGCGCCGGCTTCTGCCTGGTCGGCGATGGAAGCCCAAAACGAACCTGTATCGCCGGCTCCGTCAGGGTATACCCACGGCGCCAGTGGGTTAAGTTGCCGGAGGCCCGCCAGCGCGGAGCTCTTGCCGGAGCAGCGCCCACCCAAAATGGCGCTGACGCCCCGTTCCGGAAGAGGGAGGGCAACGGGAATGGCCTCATCGCCCCCAACGCCCAACCACAGGGGGGCTCGTGCATCTCCATCTGGGGAGAACTGATCCGAGCCCCGGGGGAGCGGAGCCGTGGTGCAGGCTGCGGGCACAACAGCTCTTTGCCGCACTTCTTCCAGGCACCGAAAGAACTCCTCGGCGCTCAGCGTGTCAGGAAGTGGCCTGATCCGAAAAGGCGGTTCGGAATTCTCCAGGTCCTTGAAGGGCCATGCGCCGGACCCTGGAGCTTCCCGGAACTGTGCAACGTTGGAGTGGCCGTCAATGAAATTACCGGTGACCACAGCCCGACCAGCGACGTCTTCGATCTCGGGAAGCCGCGGCCAATGGAAACGCGCTTCCTCCGTGGACCCGCTGGGAAAGTACGCCCGATTGGGGACTGCGGCGAAGAAGCGCGAACTGACGAGCTCTCTCTCACCTGAGATCAGCACAGAGATGCCGAGGGGCGTGCCGTCGCGGACGATGTCGTGCAATGCCGCCTCTACCCATCCAAAAATCCCGTTCCGCATGGCGTTGGACCACGAGCACCACCCCGTCACGATCAGTACAAGTGGAGTGCCGGATCGTGAGGCATTCCGGGGGTCGCGTCGAACATCCAACTCCGCTGCAAGGCGCTTGACGATTCGCGCCGCGAGGGACAATTGATGCAGCCCCGCCCGGCCCCCGAGGAGTTGCTGTTGGGCCACGTCTTCCAACAGACCGATGGCGTCAAGGACGTAGAGGTGAGGTTGTGGATGGGCTGTGGCCAGCATGGCGGCCACTGCCCTGAAGGAGGTCATCACGCCACTGGATGTGCTGCCGATCATAGCCAGATGTCCATGTTGGGCAGGAATCCATATCAAGGGTTCGACGACTTGCTGGGCCGGCACATCCACCAGCGCGAAGGGTCCAACGCGCCATGATGAGACTGTTGTGGAGTCTTCGCCTTGGGCCTGTCCGGGGGCGGGGAGACTGTGGTTCCAGGCTATGGAATCGGGCAGCGGGTCGGCTATAGGAGAGCGCGGATGCAGTCCGCCCATGGCCTGCCAGAGTTCAGGGAGAGTGGACGCTATGGTGGCCGTCCCGGCGCTCGCCTGGTCGCTGCGCTCATCGGGCCCGGCGTCGGCGGCAGCGCGTTGCAATATGGCCTGGGCAGCGGGCTTGACGAGGACCTGCCCGTAGGCGGACCCGGATCCGGAAGACGCCGTTGCGGAAGGCACGTCCAGTGATGCTGTCTGGAATTCTTCGGCGTCACCTGAGGCCCTGGCCAGAAACGCGCGTCCCGGACTCCCGACGTGGATGGAAGCCGCAGCCTTGTTGTTAATGATGTCCAAAGACTCTGCGTCGGATTGCACCCTCAGCGCAATGCTGGAGGTGACGTTGGCCCGGATGTCGGCCGTGAGGGCTCCGTGGGGTCTTTGCGTTGCCATCACCAAATGAATTCCCAAGGAACGCCCGATGGCTGCAATGCGCATGAGTTCTTGAAGAGCGCCGGGCGCTTGGTCCACGAGCATGCGGAACTCATCAATGACCAGAAGCAGGTGCGGTATGGGGGAGGACTGCCGATCCGAACGGTGGTACTGACTCAGGTCTGACACTCCCGCCTCTGCAAGCGCTTGTTCCCTGCGGCTGATTTCGGCACGGAGTGAGACGAGTGCGCGGTCGAGATGATGCTTGGCGAGGTCGGTCAGCATCCCTACGCAATGCGGGAGGCTCGCGAGCGGACCCAAACCCGAACCACCCTTGAAATCGATGAACAAGAACGTTGCGTAGTCCGGGGAGTGGTTTACGGCTATGGATGCTACCAAGGTTCGCAGCAGTTCCGACTTCCCGGAGCCCGTGGTCCCGGCAACCAAAAGGTGTGGGCCGTCGATCTTGAAATCGAAGGTCATGGGGCCAGCGCCGCCCTGGCCCAGCACGGCAGTAAGACCGGTTCGGCTTATGGGGTCGGCCCAGCGTCGCAGCAGCCTGCGCGGTCCGCCCTGATGCAAATCAGTAAACGAGCAGCTGTCGGGAATGGCGTCGCCGTCACCGGTCCCCTTGTTCCATGTCTCCAACGCCAAGAACCGGCAATAAGCGTCAAAGACGTCCACGGGGATGAGGTCGGGGATGAAGTCCTGGTGGGAGCCTTCCACCCGAAGGACGCCAGCGGTACCGGATGACCCCAATTCAACAGTTGGCAGCAGTTGCGGCGCCGAGCCGGAGCAGTCAATGACCTGCCAGCCAACCCGGCGTGCGGCTGTCAGCACCGATGCTATGGATTCAGTACCGCTTCCGCCGGGATCATCGATGACAAAAAGCCTGCCAGGCGGAATGCCATGGCGGTTAAGGGCAGTGATGGCTGTCAGGTTACTGGCTGCCAGGGTGACGGTGCTGAGGAAACGGGCGGGCCAGGGCAGTCTTCTGATCGGTCCCAGCAGGATGATGGGTGTCTGGGACGAGCCTTGGAAACTGCCTAACTGCATCAGCACAAATCGGAGCAAGGCGTCCACATGGTCCTGGTGTCCACGAAGCCTCACCAGCGGGATCTTCGGATCCAATGTCACAGCGGCCGTCCCGATGGCAGGCGGACGGAAACGGGGATCGTGAGGCACCATGCGAACATTCGCCGTGGACTTCATCATGGTGCCGATCCGCACCCAGGTGCCGTCGCCCGACGTCGGCTCCCCGTCCGCCGTCGGACTCTTTTCTGGCTGGCAAGGCCCAGCCGGATACTGAAGTTCCTGGCTGTCCGCTCCCATGGCCAGGGGTGGACGGTACTTTGCCATGACGATATCGGCGGCCGAGGGAGAGCACCGCCGGCGTCGGGCAATATCTTCCTGCACGGCGCGGGAAAGGGCCTGAAGCCGGTCCTTCCGCTCTTTTCGGCCAGTGAGAAGCGGGACCAGCAGGCTGACTGCGGAAAGTGCAGTAAATCCGAGATACATCCATGTGCCAGTGACAGCGACCAGGGCTACGCCGGCTATCAGCGGCAGTCCTGCTGCCAACGCCAAGGGCAGGCGGCGGGTTGTGGGTGATGCGTGCACCACGTCCAGGGGCTCTTCAACCGAGCATCCAGCGAAAGTAGATAACTGCGATACGGCACCTATGTCAGAGGAGATGCTGAAAGTCGAGTTGCCGCAGCGGATCGAGGATTCCGAGTTGATGGGGCTTCGCCGCGTTGCCTTCCCGCAGACATACAGGGGTGCAGCTCCTTCCATCTGGCTCACCACTACTGCCGTGCCGCTAACCTCCAATACGGCGTGCTCCCGTGACATCGCCGAATCCGGGATCTGGATATCGACCTGGCCGCGTCCGATCATGAACCGCCCGCGGCGGAGCCGGAAAACCGAGCCGGCGGCCGGGCCGGAGTGGGCCAGAAGCACCAACGGGACCGATCCGCCCTCCCGACTCCGGGGCTGCAGCGGAGGGCCGTCCACCAGGATGGCGCCGGAAACCAACGGGGGAATTCCCACGGTGAGAGCAGTTAATTCCTGTCCCTGAACAGTAAGAAGAGCAGTGCCATGGGCTTCAGCAATGAGGGATTGAACGTCGACACCGGACGTTCCAGCAGGCACTGCGATGGATAATTCCGTGGGCTCGGCATTCCGCTCCGCACCGGGGCTGCGGACCAGTGTGCACTCCAGGGGCATTGTGTTTCCTTTCGCAATGGACTGCTTCACCACCGACGATAGGCACTCGGCGATGGGAGGTCAGGACCCCTCATGGCCTATGTGGACAACAGGGCCAAGCCTGTTCTCCATGCCGGTGACTTGACGCCGTGGCATGGTGTCTCAGCTAAGATGAGTTTCGTTGTCGCGTGTGCTCAATGAGGAAGGACCTTCACCGGTGATAGTGGTTGCGGAGAGCGCCGATGTTTCAGACAAGGCTGTAATTGGTGATGGATCAAAGATTTGGCATCTGGCCCAAGTCCGCGAGCAGGCCGAACTTGGCGTCAATTGCATCGTAGGACGGGGTGCCTACATTGGCACCGGGGTCAAGATGGGGGACAACTGCAAAGTTCAGAACTATGCACTTGTCTATGAGCCCGCGGAACTGGAAGCCGGCGTTTTCATCGGCCCGGCCGTGGTGTTGACGAACGACACCTACCCCCGTGCCGTTGGCCCGGATGGGAGCCAGAAGAGTGCCCATGATTGGGAACCTGTGGGCGTCACGATTCGCGAAGGTGCGTCCATTGGCGCCCGCGCCGTGTGCGTCGCCCCGGTGACCATTGGACGATGGGCCACCGTGGCTGCCGGAGCGGTAGTAGCCAAAGACGTCCCGGACTTTGCGTTGATGGTCGGAGTTCCGGCCAAGCGCCATGGTTGGGTTGGCAAGGCCGGATTCCCGCTGAAGCGCAGCGGAGAGAACTGGGTGTGCCCCGAAACCGGCGCAACGTATGTTGAACAGAACGAGATTCTTCGAGAGGTAGAGGCATGAGCCCCGAATTCATTCCCCCCGCAAAGCCCATCATTGGCGAAGACGAGCGGAAGGCCGTAGACGCCGTGCTGGCTTCCGGCCAGCTCGCCCAGGGGTCGGAGGTGGCAACCTTCGAGCAGGAGTTCTCGCAGGTCCTCCTCGACGGCAGGGCAGCGGTGGCGGTTAACTCCGGCACCTCCGGTTTGCACCTGGGCCTCCTGGCTGCCGGTATCGGTGCCGGGGACGAAGTCATCGTTCCGTCCTTTACCTTTGCTGCCACCGCGAACTCCGTGGCATTGACCGGCGCGACGCCCGTCTTCGCCGACGTCGACCCGGACTACTACACGCTGGACCCCGCTTCGGTCGAGTCGAAGATCACGGATCGTACGGCTGCCATCATGCCTGTCCACCTCTACGGACACCCTTTCGATGTTGACGGCATTGGCGCACTCGCGGCAAAGCACGGCGTCAAGGTCTTCGAGGACGCTGCACAGGCCCACGGCGCGGCCGTCAACGGACGCAAGGTCGGTACGTTCGGCGACTTCGCAATGTTCAGCCTTTACCCCACCAAGAACATGACGTCCGGCGAAGGCGGCATGGTGAGCACGGGCCTGGCCGACGTCGAGCGCCGGCTTCGGCTGCTGCGTAACCAGGGCATGGAACGGCAGTACGAGAACGAACTGGTCGGCTTCAACTGCCGGATGACCAATATCCATGCTGCAATTGGTCGCGTGCAGTTGACCAAGGTCGAAGCCTGGACGAAGACACGCCAGGAAAACGCAGCCTTCTTCGACGCCAACATTGAGGGCGTCGTCACTCCCAAGGTTGCGGACGGCTACGAGCACGTCTACCACCAGTACACCATCCGCATCGCAGAGGACCGCGACGGCTTCGCGAAGGCACTCCGCGAGGAGTACAACGTGGGCTGTGGCGTCTATTACCCCATCCCCAACCACCGGCTCGCTCCGTTCCAGACCTCCGATGACCTGCCGGTTACCGAGGAAGCGGCGGCAAGCGTGCTTTCGCTCCCGGTTCACCCGTCGTTGAGCCAGGACGACCTTGACCGGATCGTTGCCGCGGTCAACGCCGTTGCAAAGGCAGGCAGCTAGTGGCGAATCTCCGCGCAGGCCTCATCGGATTGGGAATGATGGGGCGCCACCACGCCCGCGTCATCCGTGAACTCGAAGGCGTGGACCTGGTGGCCGTAGCGGATTCCTTCGGGGACCCGCACAACGTTGCCAATGGATTGACCGTCTGCGGCTCCGTGGATGAACTGATTGAGCAGGGCATTGACATGGCTGTTGCTGCTGTGCCAACGGTTCTTCACGAGGAAGTGGCACTGAAGCTCGCCGAGGCCGGCGTGCACTGCCTCGTCGAAAAGCCCATCGCGAATGACTCCGTTTCCGGCCGCAGGATCGCCGAAGCCTTCGACTCCCGTGGCTTGATTGGCGCGGTTGGTCACATCGAGCGGTTCAACCCGTCACTGCAAAGCCTTCGCGACAGGTTGGGCAACGGAGACCTCGGCGAGGTTTACCAGATTTCCACTCGGCGCCAGGGGCCGTTCCCCTCGCGCATTGCAGATGTGGGGGTGGTTAAGGACCTGGCCACGCATGACATCGACCTCACGGCATGGCTTGCGCAAAGCAACTTCGTCAACGTCATGGCGCACACCACGTCCAGGAGCGGTCGGCAGCACGAGGACATGGTCACGGCCATTGGCCACCTGAAGAGCGGGGTTGTCACCAACCACATCGTGAACTGGCTGTCTCCCATGAAGGAACGGACCACGGTTGTCCTGGGTGAGCGTGGTGCTTATATCGCCGACACGATTTCTGCTGACCTGACATTCATCGAGAACGGAACGTTCCAGACGGACTGGGACTCTGTCGCGGCATTCCGTGGGGTCTCGGAAGGTTCATCCACGCGTTTCGCATTGGCCAAGCGTGAGCCGTTGAAGATGGAGCACGAGGCTTTCCGGGACGCTGTCCTCGGAAAGTCGATGAACATTGTCACAATGGCCGAAGGCCTTGAGACGCTCCGGGTTGCAGAGGCCGTACTTGAATCGGCCGATTCAGGCTCCGTGATCGCGCTTTAGTACCAAGTTTCACGCAAGGATGGACGGGAGGCTGGCCCAGTGCCAGGCCTCCCGTTTGCTTTTTCGACCCATGGGAAGGGCTTGCGCGGCCGGCCCCCGAATCGGGGAACAATCGGAACGTCGGGTAGCCTTGACCAGTAGACGTGGGCATTTCTGTGCCCGCACGCCAATACACAGGAGAGTTTGTGAACGCTGATCTCGTCGTCGTCGGCTCGGGTTTCTTTGGCCTGACCATTGCAGAACGCGCCGCTACCGAGTTGGGGCTGAAGGTCGCGGTTCTTGATCGCCGCCACCATATTGGAGGAAACGCCTACAGCGAAAACGAAGAGAAGACTGGAATCGAGGTTCACCGCTACGGCGCGCACCTCTTCCACACTTCGAACGAACGCGTCTGGGAGTATGTGAACCGCTTTACGAAGTTCACCAGCTACCAGCACAAGGTTTACACCAACCACAAGGGTGAGGTGTACCCGATGCCCATCAACCTGGGCACCATCAACCAGTTCTTCCGTTCTGCGTTGAGCCCCTCGGAGGCGAAGGCGCTGATCGCAGAGCAGGCCGGCGAACTCGCGGGCACGGATCCCCAGAACCTGAACGACAAGGGCATCCAGCTGATCGGCCGTCCCCTGTATGAAGCTTTCATCAAGCACTACACCGGCAAGCAGTGGCAGACGGATCCCAAGGACCTGCCGGCAGAGATCATCTCGCGGCTTCCCGTGCGCTACAACTACGACAACCGGTACTTCAACGACACGTATGAGGGCCTCCCGGTTGACGGCTACACCGCTTGGATCGAACGCATGGCGGACCACCCCAATATTGAAGTCATCCTGAACGCGGACTTCTTCGACGACGGCGAGTACGGCCGGTCTGCGGTGCTGGGCCAGGTTCCGGTTATCTACACCGGCCCGGTTGACCGCTACTTTGACTACGCAGAAGGCGACCTGTCGTGGCGCACCATCGACCTTGAAGAAGAAGTGCTCCCGATCGAGGACTTCCAGGGTTGCGCTGTCATGAACTACCCCGACGCCGATGCCGCCTTCACCCGCATCCATGAGTTCCGGCATTTCCACCCGGAGCGGGACTACACCAAGGATGCCACTGTCATCATGCGCGAATTCTCCCGCTTTGCAGAAAAGGGCGACGAGCCGTACTACCCGGTGAACACCTCCGATGACCGCCAGAAGCTCCTGGCCTACCGCGACCTGGCCCGGGGCGAGAAGTCGGTCCTGTTTGGTGGCCGGCTCGGAACCTACAAGTACCTCGACATGCATATGGCCATCGGCTCGGCACTGTCCATGTTCGATAACAAGATCAAGCCGCACTTCACGGGTGGCGCCAAGCTTGAAAGCGGAGGAGTGGACGCATGACCGCTACTACCAACGAAAGCCAGGAGACTGCCATGACGGCTGAAAATGCCTCGGAAGCCTCAACCCAGGAGAGCCTGCGCATCGTTCAGCGGGTGATTTTCCCCGCCAACCGCGACCTCGACACGCTGCCCCTTTATGTCGACCCCGACACCAGCAAGGTGCAGAAGGACGACGGCGGCAGCAGCGCCGTCGTGCAGGCGGTCGGAATGGCCCGAAAGCTGCACCCGGAAGACATCCTTGATCGTGGCTCGGTGCAGGTGCGCCGTGGCGAGCGTCTGTCCTTCGGTTCCTACTTCAACGCCTTTCCTGCCAGCTACTGGAGGAAATGGACCATTGCCACGAAGACCGTCCTTCACCTCGAGACCGAGGGCGAAGGAACGGTCATCGTTTACCGCTCCAACGCCCGCGGAGCCTCTCAGCGCGTGGACTCGGTGCTTGTTGAGGGTTCGGCCAGCAACGATTTCGAATTGACGCTGGCACCCTTCGGAGACGGCGGCTGGTACTGGTTCGACCTGATTGCCGGTGGGGACGGCATGACGCTGAAGACCGCGCACTGGGCCGTGCCGGATGAAGGCCGCCCGCAGGGCCGGGTCACGCTCGGCGTGACCACCTTCAACCGCGCCGACTACTGCCTTGAAACCATCAAGTCGATCGACGCCGATGCGGGCCTGCGTGAAATCCTCGCTGAACTGATCATTGTGGACCAAGGCAACAAGAAGGTTGCCGACGAAGCCGGATTCGACGCCGTTGCAGAGTCCATGGGCGAACAGCTGCGGATCATCAACCAGGGAAACCTCGGTGGTTCAGGTGGCTTCGCCCGCAACATGTACGAGATGGTCGTCTCAGACAAGAGCGATTACGTCATGCTGCTCGATGACGACATTGAGCTGGAAACCGAAGGCGTTATGCGCGCGGTGGCCTTCGCCGACCTTTGCCGGAAGCCCACGATCGTGGGTGGCCACATGTTCGACATGTACAACAAGTCCGTGCTGCACGCCTACTCCGAAGTCGTGAACTTCTACCGTTTCCTCTGGGGTCCCGTGGAAGGACTGGGCAACCACGACTTCTCCGCCGCCGGGTTGCGGTCCACACCCCAGCTCCACCGGCGTTGGGACGCGGACTACAACGGTTGGTGGATGTGCTTGATCCCCAAGACCGTTGTGGAGACAATCGGCCTGTCGCTGCCGGTCTTCATCAAGTGGGACGACGCCGAATACTCCCTTCGTGGTCGCGCTGCCGGGTTCCCGACCGTGACCTTGCCGGGTGCTGCCGTTTGGCATGTCTCTTGGGCCGACAAGGACGACTCCGTAGACTGGCAGGCCTACTATCACGAGCGCAACCGCCTCATTGCCACGTTGCTGCATTCGCCGTTCCCGAAGGGTGGTCGCATTCTTCGCGAAAGCCTGAATGCCGACGTTAAGCACTTGGTCTCGATGCAGTACTACCCTGAGCAGGCTCGCATCATGGCGCTCAAGGATGTCCTGGCGGGGCCCGGCAACCTGCATCAGCAGTTGCCGACCACAATGCCTAAGCTGCGTGCCATGCGCGAGGAGTTCCCGGACTCACAGGTCAAGACTGACCCGGGTGCGTTCCCCGAGGTGTTCCGCAAGCGTCCGCCGAAGAAGCCGCAGTCCTACAAGCAGCCCGGTGCCCTTGGCTTGCTTCCTTGGGCCGTGAAGACGGTCCTGAAGCAGACCCTGGCTCCCGTCCGAGAGTCCGCGAAGGAAAACCCCGAAGCCCAGGTTGCCCACCAGGATGGCAAATGGTGGAGCTTGGCGCACTTGGACAGTGCAGTCGTCTCCAACGCCGACGGTACCGGTGCATCATGGCACCTTCGCGATCCGAAATTGGCCCGCCAACTTGTGGTCGAATCCGCCAAGTTGCACGCACAGCTTTTCTCGAACTGGGAAACGCTCCGGGCTCAATACCGCGAAGCCCTTCCGGAGATCACTTCCATGGAATCATGGCGGGAAACCTTTGAAGCGTCGGAGCCCAGCAAGTAGCGATGGCCAATTCCACTGATACATATGCTGTTCCGGGGGTAGGCGCCGGGCTTCTGGATGTCTACCGCCGGCGTTTCCTTCTGAAGCTGATCGTCCGCAAGGAACTTCGGGTCCGGTACCGCGGGTCCGTCCTTGGCTTGGCTTGGTCCTACGTCAAGCCATTGGTCCAGTACGTCGTGCTGTTCTTCGCTTTGGGAATTGTGTTGAGGGTCGGGGACCAGATCCCCAACTATGCGCTCTACATGTTCTCGGGCGTTATTGTCATCAACTTCTTCACCGAAGCCTTCTCCAACGCAACGCGTTCGATTGTGTCGAATGCAGCACTGGTCAAGAAGATATACCTTCCACGCGAGCTCTTCCCCGTGGCGTCCGTGTGGGTGGCCGCAGTCCACTTCCTGCCGCAATTGGTGGTGCTGCTTGCTGCTGCATTGCTGAACGGATGGCATCCTGACGTTATGCAGCTTTTCGGTGCCCTCCTGGGATTCGTCATTGTTGCGGTCACGGCCACTGGACTGGGTCTGCTGGCTGGAGCCATCAACGTCTTCTTCCGCGATGCGGAGAACATCGTTGACATGCTGATGATGGTCATTACCTGGACTTCGCCGGTGCTTTATGACTGGACCATGATCCGCCGATTGGCAGCACCGTGGGTCCTGTTCGTCTATCAGTTGAACCCGATTACGGTGGCTGTGGAACTGTTCCACTGGGCGTTCTGGTACCCCACTGTGGACCGGCCGGTGGAATTGCCACCGCATCTTCTGATCACGGGGTTCGTTGGTTTGGGCATGGCAGCACTGTTCCTGGTCATCGGCCAGCTCGTGTTCCGTCGGCTCGAGGGCCATTTTGCGCAGGAGGTTTAGTTGGGCGCCGCAGTAATCGTCAAAGGGTTGAAGAAAACCTTCAATCTTCGGCACTCGCACTCGCTGAAAGAGACCCTTGTTTGGCTCGTGAAGGGCCGCAAGGGGGACCTGACCAGGAAGTTCGATGCCCTGCACGATGTCAGCTTCGAAATCCAGCCGGGGGAGACCGTCGCTTTGCTGGGCTTCAACGGTTCAGGCAAGTCCACGCTGTTGAAGCTCATCTCGGGCGTTATTCTTCCCGATAAGGGAACGGTCCGGACCAAGGGCCGGGTTGCCGGTCTCATCGAGGTTGGCGCGGGATTCCACCCGGACTTGTCCGGGCGTGAAAATGTATATCTCAATGCTGCAATCCTGGGTATGACGGAGCAGGAGATCAACGATAAGTTCGATGACATCGTGGCTTTCTCCGAGATTGAGCAGTTCATTGACACCGAAGTGAAGTTCTATTCATCGGGTATGTTCCTTCGGCTGGCCTTCGCAGTGGCTGTCCATACCCAGCCTGACATCTTCCTGGTGGACGAAATTCTGGCAGTCGGCGACGAACCCTTCCAGAAGAAGTGTCTGGCCAAAATCAAGCAACTCTCTGATGAAGGCCGTACCCTGGTTGTGGTTAGCCACGACCTGGACATGATTGCCCGCATCTGCGATCGCGGGGTGGTCCTTTCGGACGGAACCGTGCAGTTCGAGGGTCCAGCCCAGGAAGCCGTAGCCTGGCTGCGTGACCGCTGACGTATCGAATGTGATGTAGCCCGTTACCGGGTACTGGACAGGAAGGCCACCCATCTCCACGTGGAAGGGTGGCCTTCTCCGTGTTCCGGGACATGCGGGATACCCAAGTGAGCCGTCACCAGCGAGAAAAGGAGCGTCCATCCCGTGACGGGACGGACGCTCCTGGGCTGACTGGAATCGTCGTACTTTGGGTCCTAGACAGTCACCTTCTGTGCGGTCTTCGGTGCTGTGGTCTCAGCTGCTGTGGTGTTCCGGCGTCGGCGAACATAATGGATGACGGTAAAGAGCAGAATCCCGAACCAGGCGAGAGCCTGCGCGGCGAGTCCTATGGTGAGTCCCGGCGTCGTGAATGTGATGTCGACTGACTTGGCTCCGGCTGGAACGTCGACCAGTATGACGCCTGCGGGTCCCTGGGTCAGCGTCTGCGGCTGGCCGTCAACCTTGACTGAGTAGCCGGGCCACGCGAGTCGGGCGAGCGTGAGTTGACCGGCGCTGCCAGAGCCGGACAGGGTGACCTTCTCATCAGTCCCATTCCGGACGGAGTCCTGCACGGATACGCCCTCAGATGCCCAGGAAACCGTTCCAGGGTAGGGGAGGGGCTTGTCCCGTCGCAGGATGGTCCGGGAGTCGTCAGAGGAAACGATCGACCATCCCGGTGCAACCTTAAGTTGATCAGGTGCTATGAGGGTCTTCTGCACCGCGACCGTTTCAACTTGCAGGACGTCTGCAAGTGTGGCGTCGATTTTGTCGGAGGCCGGTTTGAACAGCTCCGTATAGGCGAGCGGGCACGTCTCGCCACGGTAGTTCATGCACAGGGCGTTGACGTACGTGGTGAAGCTGATTCCGCTGTAGCGGCCCATGCTGTTGTTGACGTCAGCGTTGAGGATCTGGTTGCCATAAAGCAACTGGCCCCCGGTAAATTCCTTTCCAGTGATCTTCATGGTGTTGAAGATCTGGATGGTATTGCCCTTGTAGTCGCTGGTGGCATCCCGAAGCGTCTCTGCATCGACCGGCGATCCAATTCCTGCCACAGCGTTATTGGGGACAAACTGCCTGGACTGCATTCCAAGCGTTGCAATGGTTCCAATAACCAATACGGCCGCCAGGCCCTTGTATCCAAAGCGCCGCCAGCCAAAGATGGCCACGCAGACCAGGCCCAGCGTGACAGCCAGCGTGAAGATCTGCCACTTGCCGCCACCGGGAACCATGGACCACGCCCGATACGTGCCGAAAGCGAGGATCGCCACGGTGATGAAAAGCCGCTTTTTCCAGGCAGTGGTCTTCAGTCCGGCAGAGGCGACCACTGCAACAAGGACGATGACACCGAGGTAGACGTATTCGATCAGGCGGATCGGCCAGCGGAAGACCAGCACCTGTGAAGGTGCAAAGGTCAGCAGGAAGTAGATACCGGTGATGACGTAGATGCTGAAGATCTGGCGGGACCGGCCGCGGAAGCTCCGGAAATCGAGCCATGGAAGCAGCGGAAGGACAAACCAGGCCAGGTAGCTGGACGGTACGTTGTCGATAGGCGCCCAGAAATTGTTGATACGGGGAGTCATTGAGGACGTGCTCATGGTCAGCAGCGACGACATATCCGGTGACAGGAAGAGGTCGTTCAGGATTTCGTTCTGCTGCCGCACGGTAACAGCGGAGCTCAAAGGCAGCGGGAAGTACACGAGGACCGCTGTCAGTCCTACCAGGGCGCCCACGATAACGATAGGGATGAGCCTGCGCCAGTGGCGCATCAGCATCAGCTCGACGGCCACGGCACCGAGGACCAGGATGACGCCGATCGCGCCGTAGGGGTTGCCGGCAGTCATGGTGAGGAAGCCCAGAAGGAAGGGCAGGAAGGGGGAGGTGTTGCGGCGTGCGTAGCGGCGAACCGACCACCAGAACACGGTGATCCATGCGAACGCCATCAGGCCTCCGGGCCAGCGGGCAGCCTCATAGAAGAGCGTGAATCCACTGAAGGGGATTGCAACGCCGGCGGCCAGTGCCAAGGGCCGGTTCGAGCCGTAGTCACGGGCGAGCATGTAGGTGCCAAAGGCCAGCAGTGCGATGAACTGGATGATGATGAAGTAGCTCGCCAGGGACAGGTTTTCGAAGTTCGAAACGATGACCGAGTTGACGATGTTCACCGGGTTGAAGATGCCGTAGCCGACTTCGGCCACGATGTTGCCGCCTACCCATCCACCGGGTTCCATCAAGGGGAAACGGCCGGAGCGGATCTCCTCGCCCATGTGGCGCCACAGGGGGAGGAAGGACTGCATCATGTCATCCCAGTAGTAGAACGTGGGATTGAAGAGCCTGGGAATGATGGAGGCAACGGCCGCTATCGCGGCGGTGACGATGCCCCAATGCCAATCGTGCTGCATAAAGTAGCGCCGGCTGGTTCGCGGTCGGCGCTGGGCAGTTGCCCCCGAGGTTCCTGCGGTCATGGTGGTACCTTGCTCCTTAGCACGGCATGTGTATGAAAGTTGGCTGACTGCCTTGGGCGGTCTGCGGGGCTTGCGTCCTTGAGGGCTGGTTGCCATTGCGGAACCGGCCGCTAGTTGGCGTTGTTGTCCGTTTGCTCGGCAGGGGCCTTGGCAAGAGATGGGTGCCGCCAGCGGAAATGGATGTAGGCGATGCCCACACACAGCAGGTCGGCCACCGTGAACATGATCCGGGAGAGGGCTGCGATGGCCGTAGCCGCGCCTGCGCTCATCATTCCGGCCAGTGCCAGGATGAGGATCGCTTCCCTGGCCCCCACACCAGCCGGAAGCAGGAAGGCGAGCACCCCAAGGGTCATGCCCAAGGCCAGGGCACCGGTGAGTACAAGGAACGTGGCAAGGTCCAGCGTGGCCTCATGGCCCACCAGGATCCACAGATGGAGCCCGAAGCAGAGGTACATGAGGACACCGAGAATGAAAGCCTTCACCATGGTGTTGGCTTGAATCCGCTCGGGGAGAGGCGGGCGCCGGAAGACCCTAAGGACAGTGTTGACGAGGAAGGTTACGACATTGGGGTTCATGGCCAGGATGACCACCGGAAGGATCACGTACAGCCACTGCAGGTTGGGTTCCCGCTGGACAAGGATGGGAAGCGACGACGCGCCGACTACCAGGGCCGCACCAATGGTGATTCCGGTGCTGACCAGTGAGGCCACAAAGACCTGGGCTCGTGCAATC
Source organism: Paenarthrobacter sp. AR 02 (assembly GCF_021538675.1). Taxonomy (GTDB): domain Bacteria; phylum Actinomycetota; class Actinomycetes; order Actinomycetales; family Micrococcaceae; genus Arthrobacter. The sequence goes on along the minus strand of NZ_JAJUKH010000006.1, from coordinate 55,939 downwards.
CCGTTCTTACGGCCCAATTCCATCTGCAGGACGAAGGCCCAGACAGATCCAGGAAGGTACTTGCCGATCTGTCCCACCAGGTAGATCTGGTTGAGGACCAGTCCCGGGGGTTCGATGTCCACGGACTTCAGGAGACTGCTCATCACGACCCGCCACATGTACATGCCGAGCAGGACTCCCGGGATGAGAGCGAGGAGGGACAGAAGGATCTGCCACCACTGCAGGGCGAATACTGTGGCCTGCACCTGCGGCCACTGGGTGGCGATGAAGTAGACAGCTGCCGCGAATACGAGGACGACCAAGGCCCGCCGGGCGAAGTCGACCAGCTTGGACTTGGCGCTCTTCGCCGGTGGCTGTTCCTGGTTCAGGTCGTTATCGTTCGAGGGCGTCTCGGCAATTGATCCTGTCATGACGCGTGGGTTCCTGTGTTGGGCGCGGCTGCAAATTCACGACGACGGCGGCGCATGGCCAGCAATCCCTTGAACATCTTGACGACGTCGGCAATGCGGATGGTGGTTTCGCTGGGATCGTCGTCGGGCGCCAGGGTGACGGGCACCTCGACGATTGTGAAACCCTGTTTCTCCGCTGCGTAGACAACCTGCGTGCTGAAAAGGAAGCCCGGATCGTCGAAGCGGACGACCATGCTCCGCAACCAGTCGCCGTCGACAATCAACGTTCCCTGTGAATCGCCAACTCTGGACGCAAGGATGACCTGGCGCAGGGTCTTGAAACCGAAAGTGGTGAGTCCCCGCAGAGGACTGCGCTGGATGTTGGAGTCTTTGTGCGCCTTGGAACCGATGACGATATGGGGCTTTGGGTCCAGCTTCTTGTCTTCGTCGAGGTCGTCGGTTCCGAAAGGGAGGTCGTCCGCAGTGAGAAGCACCCGGCGGCCCGAACTGGCTTCGATGCCTGTCCTGAGGGCGTTGCCCATCCCCTTCTGGCTTTGGAGTACGTGGAAGGTGACGTGGGGAGTGTCAACAGCGTGCTGACGTGCAACCTCAAGTGTTTTGTCCGTGGATCCGTTTTCCACGATGATGATCTCGGAGGTGCCACTGGTCAAATAGCCGGTGAGACGGGCCATTGTTGCCGCCAATATCCGTTCTCCGTTGTAGACCGGGATCACAACGGAGAGGTCCGGTTGGCCTGCCTGGTCGAAAGTCAAGACTCTCCTCGGTAGTTCGTGCCGACGAGATTCTTATACGCCAGCCACAGCCCGCAACGCTGGCGTCACGAGGTCCTTGCAAACCCTCAGTCTAGTTCATCGCAGTATGCCTTCTGTGGACCGGAGGCCACTTTTGGCGCATTGAGGACACCGGGACAGCCACTGCGCAAACCAAAAGGGTGCACCGGATATTCTCCGGTGCACCCTTCCAAAGGGCAAGCTACCCCTGTTTCGGCTTTATGGGAGGGAAGTGAAACCCTGCCATCCTGTGCCTATCTGGCTCCAAGCCAGCCAGCCTCCACTGCCGTTGCCGGGATAGAGCCAAAGGTTGCCGCTGGCATCGCGGGCCATGACATCAGCCTTGCCGTTGCCGTTGAAGTCGCCGGGGCCAAGGAGTGCAGTCATGCCACCCCAGCCGCTGCCGATTTGCGAGCGGGTACCCCAGCCAGCGGAGCCGTTGCCCGGGTATAGCCACAGGGCGCCCCCGGTGTCGCGGGCCAGTATGTCTGTCTTCCCGTCTCCGTTGAAATCTCCAGTGCTGAAGATCGCGTTCATGGTGTTCCACCCTGAACCCACTTGGGTCCGGCCGGAGCTGAACTGACCCAGGCCATCGCCCTTGTAGAGCCACAGAATGCCTGATGCATCCCTGGCGAGGACATCGGCTTTTCCGTCGCCGCTGAAGTCGCCAGGGGCCACGATCGACGTCATGCCGGTCCACCCGGAGCCAACCGCAACTGCAGGCTGCCAGCCACCCAGGCCATTGCCTTTGAAGAGCCAGAGCTGGCCTGCGGAGTCACGGGCCAGGACATCGCTGCGGCCGTCTCCGCTGAAGTCCCGGGTTGGAACCAGCAGGTTGTAGTTGTTCCAGCCTGTGCCGGTGTTGACCCTGGTCAGCCAGCCGCCAGTTCCGTTTCCGGGGTACAGCCACAGCGTGCCGGCGCTGTCCCGGGCAAGGACGTCATTCTTGCTGTCCGCGTTGAAGTCCTTCCACGTGTTCGCCGGTGCTGCGGGCACTGTGTAGGTCTGCGACGCTACGGCAGATTGGTTGCCTGCCGCGTCAACTGCGAAGTACTTCACTGTTGTGGTTGCGGTTGGAGTCAGGGTCACAGTCGTGATACCGCTCGGGCTTGTCAGGGTCGGGGTGGAATTGTCCGTCGAGTAGTAGATCTTGGCCCCGGTTTCCGTGGTCAACGTGATCTTCTGTCCGAGCGAAATGTTTCCACCCAGCGGACTGGGAGTGACAACAGGAGCAGTGCTGTCCAGTACGTAGGCTCGGGACTGAGGTGCCGAGGCATTGTTGGATGCGTCAACGGCGATGAAACTGACCGTCTTGGTACCCATCGCAATCGGACCTGCATATAGGGTGCTGGCTGTTGTCGGCGTGGTGCCGTTTTCCGTGTAGTAGATCTTGGCGCCCGCTTCGTTGGCCGTCAACGTTATCTTGGTGCCCGGACCATATGTTCCGGCCGCGGGATCGGCTGAAACCGTGGGTGGAGTGGTATCAGCAATGAAGACAGTGAAGTTGACGCCGGCGACTGTCGTATTGCCTGCAGCATCCCTGGCTTCTACCTCGAACCGGTTGGCACCGTTGGCGATATCAGCGTAGACCTTGGGTGAAGTGCACTCCGTGAAGGCGTTGGTGCCCAAACGGCAGCGGAATCCTGCGACGTCCGTGGAGTTCGACGAGAACATGAATTGGTACCCGGCTCCTACGGTGGCTCCACTTGCCGGAGCGGTGATGGCCACTTGTGGTGCCGTCAGGTCCGCTGTGACATTTATCGATGTAGCAGGGCTGACGTTACCTGCCGGGTCTGTGCTGCGGATCCGCAAGGTGTGAGCACCCTCGGTTGTCAGGCTGAAGGTGTCTCCGGGTACGCAGGTCTTGAAAGCACTATCCGCAGTTGAATCGACCGAGCAGGCCAGGGTTGTGCCAGTTTCGAAGGTTGCGCCCAGCACAGGCTTGCCGTTGACCACTTGCCCGCTGTTTGGCGCCGTGAAGACCGGAGGCGCCGGGGCGACTGTGTCCACCTTGAAGGTCCGTGACACCGGAACTCCTCCGGGGGCGGGCCGGACAGAGAAGGTCTGGGATCCGTTGGTCAGGGTTGCCGCCGTGTACGTACCGCTGGTGCAGTCCGTCCACGCGCCGCCCATGGAGCATTCCAAGGCGCTGCCGGCGGGATCGGAACTCACTCCGAATGTTGGTGTGGTGTCATTCGTGAAGTCAGGGTTGGGCGCTTGTGTTCCATTCGCCTGGGTAGGCCCGGACGTGATCTTTGCTGTTACGCCGCCAAGAATACTGAGGCGTCCTTGGCCGGTGGCCGGTGCCGCGTTCAACTGACCGGGGTCATCCATGACCAGGAGCTGGCCGCCCCGCATGCCGAGTCCGCCGATTTTGCTGAAGCCCAAGGCCCACGAGTTGTCGACGACGCCGGTTGTCAGGTCAAGTTTCGATACCTTGTCCTTTCCGGCGTCAGCAGCCGTGGCCGCCGTTCCGGTACCGGCATAGATAACGTTGGCGTCGTAGTCATAATGGATGGACGACGCAATTCCCACGTTGTAGGAAGCCGCGGGCACATAGTTCGTCATATCCCCATCATCGGGGGCTGAGAAGGCCTTCATCCCGGTGGTTTCCAGGACATAGACGCTGACGTGGCCGTTGCTGTCCCGTCCCGCGGCTACCAGGCCCAGGGACTTTGTGGTCACCGATGCGATGGTCTCGATGCTGGGGTGCATGATGGTGGGATCGACGATCTTGATGATCGATCGTGCGTTCGCAAATGACAGGTAGATGTTGCCGTCGGGGCCATCGCTGACAGCGTTTGGGCGAACATCGCCATCAAGGATGGACAGGGTACTGCTGTACTCGAAAAGGTCCGACGGCGGATCCCAAACCGCCCTGACCAGGCGCGAACTCCCGGCCGCGGCGTCCGGGATGAACGCGGTCTCGTCGCCGCTTCCGACTGAGGAAGGGGTCGGATCCAGGACGACTGCGACTCCGGGCAACACTGGGCCTTTGCTGCCGCCTTGCGAGCTCCCGCCCAAGCATGTGCTCTTATCAATCGTGCCCGGCTGGCCGTTGGAGGGCTCAGACATCCGGCAGAAGCCGGCAACGCTGTCCGACACCCAAACGTGGCCGAGGGGGTCCAGTACGGACCCCGCGGACTTGGTCAGCCCGGTCCCAATGACCTGCCGTTGCTGGTCCGCGTGGGCGGGAGTGCTGGAAACCACTGCGGTCATTCCGGCTACGGCCAGGATCGAAGCAGCCCAGAAAGTGGTGACCCTGTGCGCCCGACGCCCCAGTCCGCCGTCGTTCTTCATCTGCCTGATCATCACGCCACTTCCTTCAGCCACTTTGTCAGGACTGCCGATTGCGGCGCCATGGGTGCCAGGGTCAGGGCGCCCTTGACGATCGGTACGCCGCCCAAGCCAAAAAGTGCTGTACTGATGGTTGGCGGGTTGCTTCGGGTGCATGCCTTGATGATTGCCAGGAGGATGTCGTTGCGCGACCCCGTGGCGCCGGCCGCGACGGCAACATTGACCGCTGCATTTTCTTCTGCGGTCAGGACCCACGGCTGAGGGCCGACGAATGTCACCACGACATCCGAGAATTTCTTGTATTGGGTGTTTGCCCATACTTCTTCGAGGCTGGACAGAATGATCAGCGGAAGTCCGTTTGGCCCACGGCACTCGAATTGATAGCGCTTTACGGGTTCGGGTCTTTCAACGCGTGGTTTGACGGCATCGCCGACATTAGTTACGCCGAGCTTGAATGGCTCAACATTTTCAACGACCTTGACCGAGCAGCCCGTAAGAACGAGACCGACTAGGCCAAGCTGGACGATAGCGCGTCTTGGCATGTCCACCGAGGGATCCCCACTTCATTCGGATGCTCCCCAGCTCCGCATGCAGTTGGATTTTCGCCCCAGCCGTTGCCGGCTGCATTACTCTATCTTCTCCCAAATTCCGCATTTGTCACTAGTCAGGACGTCTTTTTCTGCCAGCGTGATTCCGGACTGTCCTTCCGCTGCGCCGCCCGTCGACTTCACTTTGCCGTCCACCCCGGCAACGGACCATGCACATCCCTCGGGAGGGGCTTTGCGCAGATGGAACCTGCCCGGCGTCAATCCATCAGCCGACACCGGGTAGGTGCCGTCGGCTGCCCTTGCCCCTGACGCCCAGAGTGCAATGATCTTTCCCTGCGGACCGCGAGGGCACAGTTCGCTGGCCGCCCGCAGCAGGGGTCGCGGGCTCTGGCCAAAGAGTTCGGACGCGGCATCATCGCTGACACGGGTGCACAGCCCCAAAGCGGCAAGGTAGGCGTCCAGGCCATCGGAGGGGTTCACTCCGGGCTGGGCTATGGAGATGATTCTTGCTTCGTCTTCCGTAGGTTCATACGGGTCCGGTCCTTCGTACCGTGCCTGGCAGGAAGCCAGCCGAAGATATCCCGTGGAAGACCAGACTTCGGCGAGGCTGGACAGCGTCACGTCGGGTACGCCGTCGAGGCTTGAACAGAGGTAGGAGAATCGGCCGGAGTCATCGGGTGCGCCCGCTCCTTGGCCGCTGCCCGCTCCTTGGCCGCTGCCCGGGTCCGTGGTGGGGCCCGCTGCCGTGCCGGAGGGCGTTGGTGTTGGCGAGGATGTTGCTGATGGCGTCGAACTGGCCGTGGGCTGTGGAGGAGCGGCCGTGGAGCAACCGGAAACGAGGAGCAGCAAAGCTGCCGCCAGTGGGTACAACGCTCTCATGGTGACCTCCAACTCCATGGTTGCCCGGCAAAAGACGCTGGTCAACGGATATGTGGGCGATCTGAGTATCGATACCACTACGAATCAACCCGGGTCCCTGATCAAGGGAGCAGGGCCCGGGCGAGGCTTTAGGCCAACATGCCGTCCAGGGTGTTGATGATGGTGGCCTCAACGCCGGTGGTGCCGCCCTTGAAATGTGCAATGTGCCCATACACCGTCATCGCCCCACCTGCGATGCCCGGGTAATCGGGATCCCAGCCCCCCTCGTAGCTGCCCCCGGCCGAGTAGGGCGGGAGGAACTGCGCACTGGGCAGGTAGTAGCACGACTCATTTCCGTAGCCACCGACGATCACGCCGTTCGCTCCGCCGTACCTTCCACGGAAGTACGCAGCGTAACCGCTGACGAGCTCACCCCCGACGATCCCGATCCTCAATTGGGGGCTGCCGCCAAACTTCCACACCTGGAACGGGCAGGCCACGGATGTCGCGTAGCTGCCACTGTCGATCCGGCCGATCATGACTTGGGCATGACGTCCGTACCATGCAGGGTTTCCGTCGAGGTTCGGCAGCCGCGAGGCGTACGCCGCCCGAACGGCTGCCATGTTTCCTGCGGTCGGAGTGATGTCCAAGGGAATTTGGATTTCCTTGTAACTGGTTTGCAGGGGGCTGCCGATTGTGCGACCGGCGCTCTGCATCGCCGTCGAAACCGCTGAGCCGAGTGTTGTGGCGTATTCATCCCGCAGTTCCCAGCTGGGCACGCCCATGGGGTTTTGATCTCCGGCCGCACCTTGGAGGAACAACGCGAAACACCCCGGGTTGTTGTTTTCGATGTAGTTGCACGCCCCCGCAGGAAAATCGCCGTCGAACAGCGTCCGCATGCCCGCTGCGACAGGATGGCAGGCGTAGTTGAAGATGACCGCACGGGGCGCGCCGTTTCCCTTGCGCATCACAATGACGGGCACAGTGTTCTCAAGATAGGAAAGACCTGCTCGGTTGTACGCGATGCTCGCCGTAGTGACCTTGTAGTCGAGCGTCACTGACGTCTGCGCGGCATTCAGGGCAGTCTGGGCTGCCTCCACCAGATCATCTTCGAGTTGCTGGCTGTAGGTCTCGACCATCGAAAGGTCCGATAAGCCGTAACACATGAATGGGTGGAGCGTATCGATCACCACTGGGCCGTTGTGGGTGTGCGTGGACTGGATCAGGATGTCGCTGTTGGACCAGTCTGCCAGGGCCAGGATGCGTTGGCGGGCCCTTTGATGGATGGACCTGGGCAGCGCCAGGATGTCGACGCTCATGATCAGGTTGGGGGAGCCGTTCTCCCACAGGACGATGGCCCGGGCCCACAATGATTCGTAGGGGTCGCTGCTGGTGGCCTCACGGCCGCCGTCGAGCGTTCCGTACCCGGCCATATACGGATTGACGTCAAGCGATGGCGAAATGCTGACTTGGGCCGTCGAAACGGTAAACGCCATGAAAGATCACTCCTTGATTGTGCGCAATGGTGACCTTCGTTTGCCCCCAAACAAAGCCCGTTTCCCGGTAGCGCTTAACAGCCAATACGTGAGACCACCTTCATTAGATCACGCGGTGCGCGGAATCCGGCGTGTCAGATGCACCGAATATTTATCGTTTTCTCTTCGGGTATTTGGTTAAACAAAATGGGCCGGCACACTCCATTCAGGAGCGTGCCGGCCCGTCATGCATGGTTCTATCTGGAAGCGGGCCTGAAAATGGTCAAACCATTCCACCCGGTGCCCACGGCACTGGGCTGGCCCCATGCCCGGTTCTGGCCCACGGGGTAGTAGCGGAGATCGCCAGTGGTGGTCCGGGCGATGATTCCCGAGGTGCCGGTTCCCGCGAATCCCTTGATGGCTCCGAAACTGGAGATGGCGTCCCAGCCGACCCCGACGACACTTGGCGATTCCTGGATAAAGAAACCACTGCCGTTGGACCGGTATAGCCTCAGGTCGCCGTTGCTGCCCTTGGCCAGAAGATCGGCGTTCGAATCCTTATCGAAGTCCATTTGCAGGATCTCAAGGCCACCCCAACCCGTGCCAATCTGCACGCGGGGGCCCAGTCCGTTGCCGTTGGGGTTGCTGATGTAGAACATGCGGCCCGAAGGGTCGTAGCCTGTGATGCCTGGCAGGGCATCGGACTTCTTCCATGAACCGACTGTCAACGTCCAGTCCTTCCAACCCGTCCCGAGGCTGATCGGGGACCCAAAGCCACTGCCCTTCAGGCCTGGATAGACATTCAGGCGGCCGTCGGACCACTGCGCGAGGATGTCCAGGGCACCATCCCCATTCCAATCGGTGAGGAAACCGGCCTTCAGCCCAGTCCACTGCGTGCCGATGCGTTCCGCGCCGAGAAGCGACGTGGATCCTGTTGCAGCGTAGCGGTAGAGGTTGCCGTCCGTCCGTACGGCCAGGACGTCTGAGTCGTCGACGCCGAGTGTCGAAGCCACGTCTACCGGGGCTCCGCTGATCAGGGCGGCGTCATTCCAACCGATGCCGGTCAGGAAACGGTTGCCCCACGATCCCGATTCCGCGGGGTAGTAGAACAAGTCACCGTTTGCGGCGCGTGCCTGCAGGCCCTGCGAACCGGACCCGTTGAACCCGGATGAGGAGCTGACCGAGGTCATGGCTGACCAGCCGTTACCGATCACACTGCTTGCTTCGGGAACGAACGATCCGAGCCCGTTCGACCGGTAGAGCCGCATGGTTCCGTCGGACGTCCTGGAAACGATGTCCTGGCTGCCGTCGTCGTCGAAGTCGAGTTGGTTGATCTGGTGACCGCCGAAGCCCGTCCCAATGAGGACGCCTCCGCCCAAGCCCCGACCGGAGGCGTTTTGGTAGCGGAAGAGATTGCCGTCCCCATCCAGCCCGATGACCCCGGGGTAGGCGTCTTTGGAGTTCCACCAACCCACTGTGAGGGACATTTCCTGCCAGCCTGACCCAACCTGAATTGGGGCCAGGAAGCCGCCGCGGGGGGCTCCCGGGTATACCTGAAGGCTGCCGTCGGGCCATTGGGACAGGATGTCCTGGACCCCGTCCTGGTTCCAGTCGACAACGTAGATGGCTTTGGCGTTGCCCCATCCGGAGCCAATCGCGACTGGACCTGTGATGCGGCCCTGGCCATCTGCCGGGAAATTGTCCAGCCGACCGGATGAACTGGTGGCCAGGACGTCGGCCCCGGACCTGATGGAGGGGGATGAAGGGGTGTCGGCGCCGCGGGCGAAGGTCCGCAGCTGGTCATACGTGCCGTTGAAGATGTTGGAGTCACCCTCGAACGGTCCGGTGCTGCTGTATTGCCACATGGAGTAGTTGCCCCAGCTCACGGGCAAGGTTCCGGGCGTGTTGGTGGGGTTGTACCAGTAGGAAGCGAGCCACAAGGGATAGCTGCCGAAGGTGGAGTTTCCCACGCACGTATTCCACCAGTCCGTGGTGCTGTAGATGACGGGGAACCGACCCGTCAGCGCCTTGACGGTGTTACCGAAATCTGCCGCCCATTGGCCAAGTTGGGCTTTGGACATGCTGTAGCACGTGTCCCCGAAGGGGAAGCCGTTGATGGTACGTCCGGCATAGGGGTTGTATTCAATGTCGAGGACGGGCGGAAGGGTGTATCCGTCCGCGGTCCAGCCTCCGCCATTGGCTACGAAATACCGGGCCTGGTCAGCGCCGGAGGACCAGTTGGGTATCGCGAAGTGGTAGGCCCCACGCACCATCCCGACACTTCGGGACCCATTGTATTGCTGCGCGTACTGCTCGTTGAGGTAGTAGTTGCCCTCGGTCGCCTTGACGTATGCCCAGCGGGAGCCGAGGTTCCACTGGCTTTGCCAGTTGATGTTGGGCTGGTGGGCGCTGACGTCCTGGCCCGCGATGCCGATGGTGGGACGCCAGTGTCCTGTGTCGGTCTCCGTCGGCTGAACCGGGGCTTGCTCCAGAGTCTGGGCGTCGGCAGGTGCCGGGGAACCCTTTCCTTGGGCCGCGGCAGTGACCCGCGGAGACCGCTGTCCCATTTCGGCTCCGCCGGCCGGGATAGCTGATCTCATCGCCGCGTTCTTTGCCGCCGCGTCTTGCCCGCTGCCTGGCAGCGACTTTGGATCCGGTGCCTGCGCCGCCTCGTTCAATGGTTCGGTGGGCGGCTGCGTCGGCAGGCTGGAAGGTCCGACGGCGGTTCCCGGCTTGGGTTCCGCGGGTGCGGTCGGGGGCACATACGGTTGGGCATCCTTCTGGGGCCCGACAGTGCCAGTGCCTGTCGGAGCAGGCTGCGGACCCTGAGGTGGTGACGGTTGTGACGTGGCAGACGGAGCCGGTTGGGGTGCCATTGTGACAGCTTGCGCCGGAGCTCCGAGGCAACTGCCCGCCACGAGGGCGGTGGCAAGGGCAAGGCCTGCGTGGGTCCACGTCAACCGTCGGGGCACGTTGAGGGAAGGTTTCTTCATTTGCATTCCGGCCCTGTGCCGCGGCTCAGCGGCGCATGGGGTGGCTTGCGGACAAGCTCCGGGGCGGGCGCCTGCGCATGGGACCAAAGGCCAGCTCCTAACGGCCTTACCCTAACATTCTGGAACTGGAGTGACTAGTGGGATTGAGGTTACTGCAGTGACTCCTGATTCTTACTTATCCACATGTCCCTCCAAGTGACTTGAGGGGGTCTTGGCGCTCGCCTAGCGTGAGTCACTCGAGATGCGCCTCTCGGTTGACCTATCCGTGACCATTGGGGGAGATGTGGACGCTGTAAAAATAGTCGAGGGCGAGGTCCGCGAACTCATCCGCCGGAGGGGTTTGGATCCCTTGGAGCAAACCGCGGACGTGCGGCGACTCGTGGAGGCCGCGGTCAGCGATTATGACGAGCGGGCGCTCCTCGCGCCCCTTCCACCATTGGGACATCTTGAGGCGGCGCGACGTCACGTCTTTGATGCCGTCGCCGGCTTCGGCCCCTTGCAGCCACTTCTGGATGACCCCTCCATCGAGGAGATCTGGATCAATGCTCCCCATGAAATCTATGTAGCCCGTAATGGGGAATCTGAACTGACTGCCCTGAGCCTCACGGAGCAGCAGGTCCGGAACCTTGTCGAAAGGATGCTCAAAAGCTCGGGCCGGCGGCTGGACCTGTCATCACCGTTCGTGGATGCTGCGTTACCGGACGGCTCACGGCTGCACGTAGCCATCCCCGACATCACACGGAAGCACTGGGCAGTGAATATCCGGAAATTCATTGCCAGGGCGAGCCGCCTGGAGCACCTCGTCGAGCTGGGAAGCATCACACCCCAAGCAGCCAGATTCCTGGGCGCTGCCGTGGCCAGTGGCCTCAACATTCTGGTGTCCGGGGCCACCCAAGCGGGAAAGACCACCATGCTGAACTGCCTGGCGGCGAACGTCGGTTCCCGCGAAAGGGTAATAACGGTAGAAGAAATCTTCGAGCTTCAACTGCCGCTACGCGATGTCGTGGGCCTGCAGTGCAGGCAGCCCAACCTGGAGGGTGAGGGCGAAATCCCGCTGCGTCGCCTGGTGAAGGAAGCACTGCGTATGCGGCCCGACCGGCTGATCGTGGGAGAAGTCCGTGAAGCCGAAAGCCTGGACATGCTGATCGCACTCAATTCGGGCCTTCCCGGTATGTGTACCGTGCACGCCAACTCCGCTCACGACGCCGTAACGAAGATCTGTACCCTGCCACTGCTGGCAGGGGCCAACATCTCCAGTGCCTTCGTCCTACCCACGGTCGCTTCATGCATAGACCTCGTGGTGCACTGCGGTCGCCACTCCACCGGGCGCAGGCAGGTGACCGAGGTGCTCTCCCTGGGGCGCCGCGTGGAGAACGGGATCATCGAGTCGTCTCAAGTCTTTGGCATGGTTGCCGGCCAGTTGCAGCCCAGAGCCAACTCCATGCCCGCGGTCGAGAAGTTTGCCCGGGCAGGTTTTGATGTAGCAGCCCTCCTGGAGTTGAACTGATGGCACCGCTTCTCGGGATTCTCTGTGGCCTTGGCGTATTTCTGGTGTGGTGGTCAGCATGGGAGCAGCCCGCCGAAAAGAAGAAGGCCAAACCGCGGCGACTGGACCTCTTGCTGGTATCGGCGGGGATAGAAAAGGTAACGGCTGGCGGGCTCCTTGCGACCTGCGCGGGATGTGGCCTACTGGCACTTCTCGTCTTCTTTGTGCTGACGGCTTCGCTACCCATTGCTGTGTGCTTCGGGATGTTCGGTTCATGGGTGCCCTTCGGCATGGTTCGTTGGAAGGCGAAGAAGCGCCGCGCGGCGCTCCGCGTCCTGTGGCCGGATGTGGTGGATCACCTGCGCTCCGCCATCCGGGCAGGCCTTGCTTTGCCGGAGGCACTGATTCAGCTGGGTCACAACGGGCCGGATGAACTGCGTGCACTCTTCCTCGACTTCGGGGCCGATTACAGGTCCGGTGGACAATTCGATGCTGCCTTGAACAGGCTGAAGGAGCGACTGGCTGATCCAGTGGCAGACCGGATTATCGAAGCACTTCGGATGACCCGGGAGGTGGGCGGATCCGACCTTGGCCGGATGCTTGGCACCCTCGCTGAGTTCCTGCGGGACAGTGCCCGGACACGCAGCGAGCTTGAGGCCCGGCAATCCTGGACGATCAACGCCGCCCGCCTCGCCGTCGCGGCCCCGTGGATCATCCTGGTGGTGATGGCCAGCCGGCCGGAGGCGATGCGGGCCTACAGCTCAACCCTTGGCGCCATGGTGCTGCTGGGAGGCCTCGTGGTCTCCGTGATCTGCTACGCGGTCATGCTTCGGATAGGCGCGTTGCCTGAGGACGAACGGATCCTTGCATGAGTTCAACAACAGCGCTCGCGGTCCTGTGTGGGCTCCTGCTTGGGGCAGGGGTGTGGATGACGATTGTTCGCCTGCCTTTCCTGCGCGGCATTACTCTGGCCGAACGAATCGAACCGCAGCTGAAGTCCAGGAACCTCGAATCGCGCCTTCTGCGCCCTCCTACGCAGAACCTGACGCCATTCGGACCACTGGAACGGATACTCCGTCCAGTGATTCGTGACGCAATGAGGCACCTTTCCCGGTTCAATGTCGGTTCGACCGCCCTGGCCAAGCGGTTGGCGCGGGCGGGTTTGCGGAAGTCGACTCTTGATTACAGGGCCGAACAATTGCTGTGGGCCGGTGCTGGCTTCGTGCTTGCCGTTTTGGTGGTTGCGGTCAGGGCAGCGACCGGACAGTTCAGCCCGGCACTACTGGTGGTCGCGGTCATCGGAAGTGCATTGGCGGGTTATCTGTTGCGTGACTACGTTCTTGGCCAACACATCAAGCGGCGTGAGTCCAAAATGCTGTCCGAATTTCCAGGTCTTGCCGAGCTCATGGCCTTGGCCGTTGCTGCAGGGGAGAGCGCGATGGTCGCCATGGACAGGGTGACCCGCAGCTCCAGCGGCGAGCTTGCTGCCGAATTCGCCATGGTCATCGCGGATGCCCGCTCCGGAAAACCGCTGCCAGAGGCCCTTCGAGGCTTTTCCTCAAGGGCGGAGCTGCCACCCCTGGTCAGGTTCTTTGACGGGCTGGTGGTTGCCGTGGAACGTGGCACTCCACTGGCCGGCGTACTCAGGGCGCAGGCCGCCGACGTCCGTGACGCCGCCAAACGGGAGTTGATGGAATCAGCCGGCCGGAAAGAGATCGCCATGATGGTGCCGCTCGTTTTCGGTGTACTTCCACTCACGGTGGTTTTTGCGGCCTTCCCAGCCATTGCAGCCTTGGAAATCAGCCTCTAGGAGGCTGGCCAGGTCCATCTCATCATCCTGTTCACCAACAAGCTGCTTCAACACCAGCTCGACACATAGTGGGGAAATCATGAAGAAAATAGCGCAAAGCACAACTGCAGCCTGGGTCGTGGTCCTTGGTGCCGGCTCCTTGTTCACGGCCGGACTGGGGCGGACAATGCCTGCCGCTGACGACCATGAACGGGGGGACGTACCGGGTTGGGTCATGATCACACTGATGTCAGCTGTCCTGGTGGCGGGGCTGTTGGCCCTCGCTGCACCGGCCTTAAAGGACCTCTTTAACCAGGCGATCCATCAGGTTGCCAAATAGGCCCCGGCGCGGAAGGGTCCGTACCTTGGGTCATTGGGGTGGATCGGCGGGCTCGGCAGCTCCTGACGAGCAGGGGTCAGCCGTCGTCGATTTCGTTCTGGTCGGGACGTTGCTGACCCTGCTGTTCCTGTCGATCATCCAGTTCACCTTGGTCTTGCATGTCCGGAATACGCTCATCGATGCTGCGGCCTCCGGTGCACGCTACGGATCGTTGGCGGACAGGACACCGACCGACGCCAAAGAGCGTGCTTCTGAGCTGATCGGCTCTGCCCTGAGTGCCGACTTCCCACGTGAGGTTACGGCAGCCGAGGCTACGATCGACGGCCTTCGCACCTTGGAGGTGACTGTCAGGGCGCCTTTTCCGATGGTGGGGTTGATCGGGCCCGTCGGACTGATGGAGGTGAAAGGACATGCGGTTCTTTCGGGCTGACCTTGGGGGTCGGCTGTGGACGGCTATGCGGCGAAGGCCAGCTGATGCCCTGGGCGTGCGGACAGAAGTCGGGGCGGGCCGCATACGTCATGCGATCCCCAGCGGGGCGCAGGAGGGAAGCGCGGTGGTCGAGTTCATCTTCCTGGCCCTGCTTTTGATGGTCCCGGTGGTCTATTTCGTCGTGACTGTCGGCCAACTGCAGGGCGGTTCCTTCGCCGTGGTGGGGGCGGCGGACCAAGCCGCGAAGGTCTTCGTTGCCCAATCAAACCCGGCGGGCGCCCAAAGGGCGGCGGAGCAAACTGTCCTCGTTGCACTGAAGGACTATGGCTACTCTCCGGAGCAGGCCAGCTTTGAGGTCTCGTGCGACAGATCAGACTGCTCATCGGCGGGTGCCACGGTTTCCGTCGTTGTGCGCTTGGATGTTCCCTTGCCCATGATGCCGTTTGCGGACGCCGGCCAACTGATGGCAAGCAGGGTGAGTGCGACAGCAACACAGGTTGTGGGGCGATACAGATGACGGGTTGCAGATGCAGCAGGACAGCCTCGGAGGACGGCCAAATGACAGTTCTTATCATCGGGTTTGTGGCGTTGTCCCTCTTGCTGGCAACAGCGGTGATGGCCGCATCCGCTGTGTACCTGGAACACAAGAAGCTGCTCTCCCTGGCTGACGGAGCAGCGCTCGCTGCCGCGGACGCGTACGTTGCGGGGGAGATAGGCGGGGGAAGCTCGCCATCGACCACGTTGGCGGACAGCAGGGTGCTTGCCGCGGCAGGCTCCTACCTGGACAAAAGCCATGCTTTCGTTAGCCATGACCATTTGACCGTGGAGGCTGAAACAGGTCGGGGCCCGGGGGATACCGCTGTTGTGGTCCTGGCGTCCATTGCCCATCCGCCAGTGATCAGTTTCCTGCTTCCCGACGGTATAGCCGTTGAGGCCAAATCCACTGCACGGTCGAGGCTAACGCAGTAATGATCCGGGCCAAAGTATCCGGCCCCGACGGGGGAGTCCGATGAATAGCGTACGCTGGGATAACCATGGCTGACATTGATTTTCCCGCAGAAATCCGCGCCCTTCGCGCAACTTACAGCTCCATCGAGAACGTCACGGATGTTGATGCCCTCAAAGCTGAGATCGCTGAACTGAGCGAGCAAGCCGGTGCGCCGGACCTTTGGGACGACCCCGCAGCAGCCCAGGTGATCACGTCCCGGCTATCGCATCGGCAGTCGGAAGTTGAGCGACTGTCGAAGCTTGCTTCCCGCATCGATGACCTCGAGGTGCTGGTGGAGTTGGGCCAGGACGAAGGCGACGAAGCTTCCATGGCCGAAGCCGCGAAGGAATTGGCCTCCATCCGCAAGGCATTGGAGGAACTCGAAGTCGTTACCCTGCTCTCGGGTGAATACGACGAGCGGGAAGCAGTTGTCACCATCAGGGCGGGGGCAGGTGGCGTTGATGCCGCCGATTTCGCCGAAATGCTGATGAGGATGTACTTGCGCTGGGCCGAACGCCATGGTTATCCGACCACGGTCATGGACACCTCCTATGCGGAAGAAGCGGGTTTGAAGTCCGCCACTTTCGAGGTCAAGGCGCCATATGCGTTCGGCACGCTGAGCGTGGAGGCGGGCACCCACCGCCTGGTCCGCATCAGCCCCTTCGATAACCAGGGCCGGCGGCAGACATCCTTTGCGGCCGTGGAGGTCATCCCCCTGATTGAACAGACGGACTCGATCGAGATTCCGGACAACGAAATCAGGGTGGACGTCTTCAGGTCCTCGGGACCGGGTGGCCAGTCGGTCAACACCACCGACTCCGCAGTACGGTTGACGCACATTCCCACTGGAATTGTCGTCTCCATGCAGAACGAAAAATCACAGCTCCAAAACCGCGCGGCGGCCATGCGGGTCCTTCAGTCCCGCCTCTTGTTGGTCAAGAAAGAACAAGAAGACGCGGAGAAGAAAGCACTGGCCGGTGACGTCAAAGCGTCGTGGGGCGACCAGATGCGTTCTTATGTGCTGAATCCTTACCAGATGGTCAAGGACCTGCGCACGGAACATGAAGTGGGCAACACGTCGGCAGTGCTGGACGGCGATATTGACGACTTCATTGACGCTGGCATCCGCTGGCGCACTGGCAACCGCAACGCCGCTGCCAGCTAGGGCGCGCAGCAGTCAGCAGATCCCGCAGGCTGTCGAAGGCTGTGAGAGTCGGTCCGGATTCGGCGACACGCCCCTTAAAGGTCCGGTTTAGCTCCCCGCCCGTGCGTATAGTCAAGTGGCCGGTGCTCTCACTTCCCCCATCGAAAGCCCGCGCTCCGGCTGTTGGACTGGGCGACTACGTCATGTCCGGCGGGGTTCTAAAGGGCCATGATCAGATTTGAGAATGTCACCAAGGTCTACGAGCAGAATGCCCGACCGGCGCTCGACTCTGTCAGCCTTGAGATCAACCGCGGCGAATTTACGTTCCTCGTCGGCGCCTCGGGCTCAGGCAAGTCCACGTTCCTGCGGCTGATCCTGAAGGAAGACAAAGCGTCCTCCGGGTCCGTTTACGTCGCGGGCCAGAACGTCGCCAACATTTCAAGCTGGCGGGTCCCCAAGCTCAGGCGCGGAATTGGCGTTGTCTTCCAGGATTTCCGCCTTCTGCCCCAGAAAAACGTCTTTGCCAATGTGGCCTTCGCGATGCAGGTCATCGGCAAGAGCCGCTCGATCATCCGCGAGACAGTGCCCGAGGTCCTGAAAACAGTGGGTCTGGAAGGCAAGGAGCGGCGAATGCCGCATGAACTCTCCGGTGGTGAGCAGCAGCGCGTGGCGATCGCCCGCGCCGTCGTCAATCGCCCCGGCATCCTGCTGGCAGACGAGCCGACCGGAAACCTGGACCCCATCACTTCGATGGGAATCATGGGAGTCCTGGACAAAATCAACCAGAACGGCACCACGGTGGTCATGGCCACCCACGACGACGACATCGTCAACGAGATGCGCCGGCGCGTGGTGGAACTTAAGAACGGTAAGGTCATCCGCGACGAAGCCAAGGCCCTGTACACATCGATGATTCCTGTGGTGGGGGAGTCGCGCCGTCTGCGCGATGCCAGTGGCGAGGAACTCGACCGGGCTCAGGGGGCACAGCTGTGAGGCTCCTGTTTATCCTCGGGGAAATCGGCAGTGGCTTGCGCCGCAACCTGTCGATGGTGATTTCCGTAGTATTGGTGACTTTTGTTTCCCTGACGTTCGTCGGCGCTGCGGGGATGCTGCAGATGCAGATCAATCAGATGAAGGGCTACTGGTACGACAAAGTCCAGGTGGCGGTCTTCCTCTGCAACGACGGTTCGACGGCGGTTGGCTGCGCATCCGGTCCGGCCACGCAGGAGCAGCAGGACAACCTGAAGGCAATGCTGGAGTCACCCGCCGTCAAGCAATACATCAACGACTTCCAGTTCGAATCCCAGGCCGAGGCCTACACGCACTTCAAGGAACAGTTCTCCAACTCACCGATCGTGGACTCGGTGTCCGAGGACCAGCTGCCGGCCTCGTTCCGCATCAACATGAAGAACCCCGAGAAATACCAGATCATCAGCGAGACGTTCTCCTCCCAGCCCGGCGTCGAGACCGTGAGTGACCAAAGACAGGTCCTTGAACGCATCTTCTCGTGGATGAACGGGGCCTCCGTGGCTGCTATTGGCGTTGCTGCGGTGATGATTTTCTGTGCGGTGCTGCTGATCACGACAACCATCCGCCTTTCCGCCTTCAGCAGGCGTCGCGAAACAGGCATTATGCGGCTCGTGGGCGCCTCCAAGATGGTCATCCAACTGCCCTTCATCCTCGAAGGCGTCATAGCCGCCGTCGTTGGAGCCTTGTTGGCCTCGGTCACCCTGTGGCTGATGGCTCATTTCTGGCTCAATGGCGACCTCTCCAGACAGTTCCTTAACACGCCGTTCATCTCATCAGCGCAGGTCCTGGTGATCGCCCCGGTCCTCATTGCGCTGGGTGCCGGGCTCGCTGGTATATCGTCGCTATTGACCTTGCGGCGTTACCTGAAGGTTTAGCCGTGACCCTCCCGTTTCACCGAACAACCGTGCTGACAAGCGAAAAGGACTCCTGATGACCACGTTGGACCCGACCTCCCTGCGTCGGCGCCTTGCGTCCGGCCACGTTCGGATTCTGGGTGCTGCCCTTGCCGTGGGTCTGGCTGTCAGCCTCCTGTCAGGTGCCCCAACCGCGCAGGCAGACAACCTGGATGACCAGCAGGCCGCCCTGGAAGCAGAGTCGGCCAGGGTGCAGGCCTCCCTGGAATTCGTGGACGCGAATATCGCGAAGGCTGCCGGTGACCTGGTGATCTACCAAGGCCGCCTTCCGGGAGCCCAGCAGGCGCTGCTTGAAGCTCAGGGCCGGGTTGCCGGCGCAGTCAAGGAAGTCGAAGCGTTGGCTGCCCGGGTGGAGCTTGCCCAGCAGAACAAAGCGAAGATTACCGAGCAGCTGGAAAGTGATAAGCAAAAAATCACTGACACCAAAAAGCTGATCGGGCAGATTGCTTCCCAGGCGTACAAATCGGGTGGCGTGCCTACCAACATCGCCCTCTTGTTCGGCTCCAGTGAAACAGGAAGCCTGACCGAGTCCATGGATTTGGCCGACCAGGCGATGCGCAGCCAAAACGCAGCGATGACCAAATTGACGCAGCAAAACGCCACGAACGTGAACTCACAAGCGCGGCTGGTTGCGGTCGAGGAAGAAATTCAGGACCTCAAGGCCAAGGCTGATGCCGCGCTGGAGCGGGAGAAAGCGGCCCGGGATGAGGCTGCGAGCAAGAAAGCCGAAGTCGACAAGCTGATCGAAGACACCACCCGCTTGAACGGACAATTGCAAGCGGCCAAACCCGGAATCGAAGCAAACCTCGCTCGGGTGAAGTCCGAACAGGACAGCGTTGCAGCTGAGATTGTGGAGCGGGACCGCAAATTGCGGGAAGCGTGGGAAGCGGAGCAACGGCGTATCGCTGCGGAGGCCGCTGCTGCTGCAGCCGCGGCTGCGGCAGCACAGGGTAGGCCGGCACCCCCGGAGCAGCCTTATGTTCCGCCCGCTGCGGGATCGCCTTCGGCATTCGGTTTGCGGCACCCGTTCGCCAGCGCTGTGCCCATCACATCGGGGTTCGGTTGGCGTGCAACGCCGCCGGGCACCATCGACTTCTACGGCACGGGTGGTTACATGCACACCGGCATCGACTTCGGTGCGGCCTGCGGTACCCCCGTCTATGCGGCCGCCGCGGGCCAGGTGTTCAACTCCGGCTGGAACTCAGCAGACGGGGGTGGCTGGCGGGTCAAGATTTCCCACGGCGTTGTCCAGGGCAACTCGCTGACCACCATCTACTATCACAACAGCAGCATTGTGGTTGCCAATGGTCAGCAGGTTTCGGCAGGGCAGCTCATTGCCTACTCGGGCAGCACAGGTAACTCCACTGGTTGCCATGCGCACTTCGAAACCTGGCTCAACGGCTCGGCAGTGGACCCCATGACCCTTCTCTAAGGTGCGGGGGCCCGCCGGGGCTGGCGTACACTAGTTGAAATCCGCATCTAACAAGGAGTTCTACCGTGCCCAAGGAAAGTGGCCGTAAGGTAGTGGCCACCAATCGGAAGGCCCGGCACAACTACCTCATTCTTGATACCTATGAGGCAGGCATTGCCCTCATGGGAACCGAGGTGAAGTCCCTCCGCGAGGGCCATGCGTCCATGGTGGATGGCTTCTGCACCTTCTACAACGACGAGCTGTGGATGGAGGGTATCCACATCCCTGAGTACAACCAGGGGAGCTGGACCAACCATGCCGCGCGCCGGCGTCGTAAGCTCTTGTTGCATCGCGAGGAACTGGACAAGATTTCGCAGAAGATCCGCGAGTCCGGCTTCACCGTGGTCCCGCTCCAGCTGTATTTCCTCGACGGACGTGCCAAGGTGGAAATCGCCCTTGCCCGCGGCAAGAAGGATTACGACAAGCGGCAGACCCTCCGCGAGCAGCAGGATAAGCGTGAGTCCCTGCGTGAACTGCGTGAACGCAACCGACGCTAGCCGGCCAAGGCGCGTGTCCGGGAATGAAACTTCCGATTAATGCGCTATGATAAGTAGTCCGGCGGAGCTTCCACAGTCCGACGGTTTGGTAACAAAATACGGGGATGATCGGTTTCGACGATGTTAGTCGCGACAGGTGAAGCGGGCCGAGGATGCAGAATTATCTCGTAAACGCTGTCTGCAAACCAATAAGTGCCGAATCTAAGCGCACTGACTTCGCTCTCGCTGCCTAAGCAGTAAGACAGTCCGTCAGCCCGGGGTTGCTATCGCCCCGGTTCCTGGCGTCATTTAGATAGCCACTGCTGTTTGCCTTCGTCATTGAGGTAAACGGGACTCCTAGATGACTGGGCCCGGATCAGCCGCCTGTTTGCAGGACGGCTGGGGCCGAGAAAATCCGACGCAAACTGCGCCCGGAGAAGCCCTGACAACACGACATCGGACGGGGGTTCAATTCCCCCCATCTCCACCCCGGAAAGCCCTCGGATCCTCGCGATCCGGGGGCTTTCTTCGTGCCGAAAACTACCTGCCCGTAAGCCGCGTTCACCCACGGCGTACCGCAAAACGGACTAGCCCACTGACCCCGGTCGTTGTACTGGGTAAGCGCGAAGCCGGACGGGGCGTGCGGATCGCGCTCCGACGTTTGGCAGGAGGCAAGTGATGAGTACCGAGCCTGAGTTTGAACAACAACCGGACGAAGACGAGGCCCTGGACGCGTATTCGCAGCTCGTCGTCAGGGTGGCGGAGTCCGTAACACCCCATGTTGCTGCCATCGAAATGACTAGCACAGGGCGCCGTGGCCAGGTGCGTGTGGGAAGCGGATCCGCCGTCGTGTTTACGGGCGACGGGTACCTGCTGACGAACGCCCACGTCGTGGCGGGCATTCAGTCCGGCCGGGCTGTCTTCGCGGACGGTAAGCACACCGACGTGGAGTTGGTGGGTGCGGATCCTCTGTCCGATCTTGCGGTGGTCCGTGGGCTGAGATCCACGCCGCCTCCGGCGCTGCTGGGCAACGCGGACTCTTTGCGTGTCGGGCAGTTGGTCATTGCCGTGGGGAACCCCCTCGGCTTGGCCGGGTCCGTGACTGCCGGCGTGGTCAGTGGCCTGGGCCGCTCCATCCCTGTCCGGGCAGGAGAGCACCGGCGGGTGATAGAGGATGTCATCCAGACGGATGCTGCGCTGAATCCAGGAAATTCCGGTGGGGCTTTGGCTGATACGAGGGGACGCATCGTCGGTATCAACACTGCTGTCGCCGGACTTGGGCTGGGGTTGGCTGTTCCCATCAACAGGACGACGCAGAGGATCATTGCCTCGTTGCTGCGCGATGGCCGGGTGCGTCGAGCCTACCTGGGCCTGGTCAGCACCCCGATACCCCTTGACGCCAGTGCCGTGGTGCGGACAGGCCAGAAGGAAGGCTTACGCGTCGTCGAGGTGATCGCGGGCTCACCTGCTGAGCGGTCCGGACTCCAGCCAGGTGATCTGGTGCTGCGTGCCCAGGGGAGGGCGGTGTCCAGCGCGGAAAGCCTCCAGAAGCTGCTCTTTGAGGAGGCGATCGGCGAACCGTTCCCGCTGACCGTGCTACGGGAGGGCCGGACCTTCCAGCTTGTCGCGGTACCTTCGGAGATGAGCCAGCAGGCGGGTTAGCCGGCTAGGCCTGGTTCTCCGGAACGTCCACGACGCCGACGAAGCGGCTGCCAACGCCTTCGTATTCGCTGCGGACTTCGCCGAGGAACAGCTTGGGCAGCTCGGAGTTCCGGTGCGTGCCGCAATAGACGAACGAGAAGTCCGGCCACCACTTCTTGGGCCGGACAGCCTCAGAGTAGCCGCACACAGCGCATGTGAGGTGGACCCAGACTGGGCGCTTTCCGGTGCGGTTGGCACGGGACTGCACGAGCCAGGCCGGGGGATTGTCCTGCATGTCGCGAAGCTCGGCCTCGCTAAGGCGGGACGGAATGCCGTGGCGTTGGGCCATTTCCATCGAAATATCCAGGGCCAGGGCGGCGTCACGTCTGCTAATCACCATTCAACGATACGGGACTCCTTCGGCGTAGGCTGTGCTCATGACTGACGCAGCCGCTGTGGAACCGAGCACCCCGCTCCAAAAACGCGTGCTGGTGGTGGCAATCGTGGCTTCGTTCATTGCGATCCTTGACGGTTTTGTGGTGAATCTCGCACTTCCGGCCATTGGGCGGGAACTGGGCGGTGGCCTGGTCATCCAGCAGTGGGTGGTGGATGCGTACTTGCTGACGTTGGGTGCCCTCATCCTGGTGGCCGGCTCATTGTCCGACCATTTTGGCAGGGCCAGGATCCTGGAATGGGGTCTGGCCGGGTTCGCGGTGACCTCGGTGATGTGCGGGCTTGCCTGGACCGGCGAAGTCCTTGTAGTCTCACGTGCCCTGCAGGGAATTGCCGGTGCGCTCCTGGTCCCGAGTTCGTTGGCCATGATCGTTACCTCGTTCTCCGGCCCTGCCCAGTCCAAGGCCATCGGCCAGTGGTCCGGGTGGACCAGCGCGGCTGCCATTGTGGCGCCGCTTATCGGCGGTGTCTCTGTGGATTTGCTTTCCTGGCGGGTCATTTTCTTCATCAACGTTGTCCCTGCAGCCCTGATCTGGCCTATGCTGTCGGGCTTGCGAGCAAGTGACGCCGCACGGGACAAGAGCAAGAAGATCGACTATCTCGGTGCGTTCCTGGCGATGGTCGGTCTGGGTGGTCCCGTATATGCCTTCATCGAGCAGGGCAGGATGGGCTGGGAGAGCCCGCTGGTGTGGGCGCCGCTGGTGGTTGGAGCCGTAGCTTTGGTCCTTTTCCTGGCCCACGAGGCGCGGACTGCCCAACCGATGCTGCCGCTAAGGCTCTTCGGCATCCGCAATTTTGCGTGGGGCAACGTGGCTACCTTGGCTATTTACGGCGGGATTTCGCTGGGGTTCTTCGTCCTGGGCATCTACCTTCAGCAGGTGGGCGGTATGGGTGCGACATTGGCCGGCATTGCCCTGCTTCCGGGTACCGTCATCCTGATGCTGTGTGCGTCGTATTTTGGCGGCCTTGCCGGCAAGTATGGTCCTCGTTGGTTCATGACGGCGGGTCCGTTGTTGTGCGGCGTGGGCTTCCTGATGTCATTGACGGTCCAGGAGCCCCTCAACTATTGGACGCAGGTGCTTCCCGGCCAGATTGTCTTCGGCGTGGGTTTGGCTACTCTGGTGGCTCCCCTGACAGCGGCGATACTGGGTGCAGTGCCCACGGAGGAGGCCGGTATAGGCTCGGCGGTCAATAACGCAGTGGCTCGCATTGCCGGCTTGATTACCATTGCCTTTGCCGGGGTGATCGTTGGACCGGTGTTCACGCGGCAGGGCCTCGATAATGCCTTGCTGGTCACAGCGGCCCTTTTCGTCATCGGGGGCCTGGCGTCCGCCGTCGGGATCCGGAACCCGCCGCGTGAAGCGGCTGCTTCTGCTGGAAGCGTTACTGATACGGCGTCCGACGACGGCGGTCCCGCCAGCCAGCGCAGCTAGCCGGACGTGCGGCTGCTTCAGCGCCCCGGGAGCACGCACCCGGGGTGGACTCCTGCGCTTTGGACCCACAGGGCCGATGCGACTTCGTCGGCCAGGTCAAACTCACGGCGATCCGGTCCGCTGCCGATCCTCACAACGAGTGCCCCGCCGAACGGCTTGCGCCCCATGACTTCAACAGGCGCGTCCAGCGCGATGTCCTGGGCGGCCAGGTAACGGAGGAGATCGGGGTTTTCGTCGCTGATGCGGGTGATCTTCCCGGCATGGCCTTGGTCAAGTTCGATCATTTGGTACGCGTGCGGCAAGTCCACCATTCCGTCTGCCGACGGAATGGGGTCGCCGTGCGGATCCCGGACGGGGTGCCCAAGCTTGGCTGACATGCGTTCGATGAAGGTGTCGGACACCGCATGCTCAAGCATCTCGGCTTCGTCGTGGACCTCGTCCCAGCTGTAGCCCAGTTCCTCCACGAGGTAGGTTTCGATGAGCCGGTGCCGACGCACCATGGCCAAGGCCAGCCGCATGCCTTCAGAGGTCAGTCGAATGGCGCTGTAGGGCTGGTGGTCAACCAAGCCTTGGTCTTTGAGCTTGCGGACCATTTCCGAGACGGAGGAGTTGGCCACGCCCAGCCTTTGGGCGAGCTGGGAGGACGTGATCGGCTTGTCCTGCCACTCCGTGTAGGAGTAGATGACCTTGACGTAGTCCTCGATCGAGGAGGAGGGCGTACTGGTCTTCACACACCAAGCCTACCGTGGCGGCGCACCTTGGACTTTGAGTGCACGCCACGTTTGCGTCACGTAGGGCACGGGCACTGTTTCGCCCGCAGCATGTCCAAGGTGTTCGTGGAGGTACCACTTGAGGTTATCCATGACTTTCGCACGGGTGGCCTCGCCGGCGCGGAGGTAGTAACTGCGGGACTTCGCCAACTCCATGATGTCCTCCGGAGTCAGGGGATCCTCCCATGTGGTCAGGTGGCGTTCCAGGCCTTGGAATTCCGGGCCGATAACTGGCCGGAATCCCGGCTTGTGGACATCTCCTGCGTGCATGATCCGGGACAGCCTGTGGACCCAGGGAATGGACGTGTCCAACTGGTTCCACACCAGGCCCATCGTTCCT
The DNA here is from genome assembly GCF_021538675.1 of Paenarthrobacter sp. AR 02. Taxonomy (GTDB): domain Bacteria; phylum Actinomycetota; class Actinomycetes; order Actinomycetales; family Micrococcaceae; genus Arthrobacter. Next base: position 30,884 of record NZ_JAJUKH010000006.1, on the reverse strand, counting down.
CCGGGCCTGAGGATCCTGGCGATCTCCGTGCTGGCGGGGATGGGGTCGCACCAGTGCCATGCCTGCGCAACGCTGACGACGTCGAATGCTGAGTCCGTCAGCCCTGTTGCCTCGGCTGTTCCCACCAGTGCGTTGACCTGCGGATAGCTTTTGCGCAGTTGTTCCAGCATGTCCGGTGAAGGATCGACGGCGGCAACCTCCAGGTTCCGCTGGAGGAGAAGCGACGTGAACTTGCCGGTGCCAGCCCCGATGTCTGCCGCTGTCCGGGCCCCTTGGGGCAGGATCCATTCCAGGGAGTCCATGGGGTATCCGGGGCGCACGCGGTCATAGTGCTCCCCGCCGTCCTGGAAGCTTTGGCCCAGTTCGTGCCTGCGGGCGGCGTGGAGCTTGGGACCGCGTGGTCCTGCTGGTCCGGGAATGACCGCCGGACGACTCGCGGCTCCGGGGGACGGCGTGGACACGCGGAGCTCCTTCACAGGGTTGCCAAAAGGTACCCTACGAATTTACCGCAGCCGTGAAACCCTTTGGTGCGCGGATTCCTAGTCCACAGTGCAGGGCGCTGCGCCTGCCGTGCCCGGAGTATTGGGTGCCCATTCGGGGTAGCTGCGGTGGTCGTTCGCAGGTACCCAGCGGCCTTCGTCCACGACGTAGTCCCAGCCGAGTCCGTTGCGCTTGAGTTCCTCGATGCCTGCCAGCAACCTGGTAGCGTCCTCCAACCGGGAGCCGACGCCGAAGCTTGCCCGCAGCGAACCTGACGGGAGTCCCAGGCGCTTGAGCAGCGGGTGGGCGCAGAACCGGCCATCCCGAAGGCCGACACCGTGTTCCGCCGCGAGGTAGGCGGCGACCAAACCGGCGTCGAAGCCTTCCACGGAGAAGTTGACCACACCGATGGTGTCTACGGAATCGCTGAAGATCTTGTGGACAGAGACGCCCTCAATCGCTTCCAGGCCTTCAACAAGGTAGGAACGGATGGCCGCTTCATGGGCATGCCATTCCTGCTCATCCAGGCTGGCCAGTACCTGGGTGGCGCGGGCCAGGGTTGCCGCTCCCAGGACGTTGGGAGAACCGCCCTCATGGCGGGCCGGGCCGGTAGCCCAGCTGACCGAATCCAACCGGGCTTCACGGACGGCTCCGCCGCCAGCCAGGTGGGGGACGCCGGCGTCGAGCCAGTCAGGGCGCCCCACCACCACTCCAGCGCCGAACGGAGCGTAGAGCTTGTGGCCGGAGAAGACCAGGTAGTCGATGTCCGCTTCTGCGATGTTGATGCGGCGGTGGGGTGCAAGTTGGGCGGCGTCCACCACGATCCGTGCGCCGAACCCGTGGGCAAGGGCAGCCAGTTCGGCGATGGGGAGGATTTCACCGGTGACGTTGGAAGCGCCGGTGACAGCCAGCAGGCTCACGCCGCCTTGGGCGAGCTCATCGCGGAGTTTGTCCAACGTGGCGGCCAGGGTTGGTGCTGCAACGACGCTTCGGTGGGGCACACCCTGCCAAGGCAGCAGGTTGGCGTGGTGTTCGATGTCCAGGTAAAGAACCTCGCCAACGACCTGGCCATCAACCACGGGGAGGCATCCGGCCAGCAGGTTCAGGGAGTCCGTGGTGTTGCGGGTGAAAATCACCGAGTCGTCAGCCCGGCCGCCCACGAATTCACGCACAATGTTCCGCGAATTTTCGTAGACGGAGGTGCTGATCTGCGAAGCAAAACCTGCACCGCGGTGAACGCTGGCGTAGTAAGGCAAAACCTCGTTGAGGTGCGCCGAGACGATGGTCAGGGCAGGTGCCGATGCGCCGTAGTCGAGGTTGGCATAACGGACATGGCCGCCCTGGATCAGGGGTGCCTGCAACTCCGCGCCTGTGACAGCGGCCAGTGGACGTGCTGCAGCAACCGGCACCGCGCTTGCCTCAGCAAACGACGGAATGGTGTTGGCGTTGAACGTAACGGTGCTCATGGGACCTCACTTAAGAGGGACCCCCGCATGGGGGATCCGCGCTTGCCGTATCCGTTCCGGACCGGCCGGGTCGTCACCCGGGGCACCCCACCGCGAATGGAGGGTTGCCGGCCAGCAAACCGGGGTTTAGCGCTGGCACTCGTGACCTGTAAAAAAGGTTAGGGCATACCCTCCAGCCCCTCCAAAGCCGGTGAACATTGTTAAGCGCATTGTTACGTGGAACGAAAAAGTGGTCATTGGGCGAAGATAAAACGGCGGACGGCCTCAAAAGGGGCCATCCGCCGTCGAAAATTTCGTGGTGGTTCGATATGGGCCTTGCCGCAACCGGAGCTAGAGGAGGTCGTCCAGCCCGGGGTTGAGGCGCTTGAGGACCTCCGAATGCAGTATCGAGTTGGTGGCCAACGCGTTACCGCCGAACGGTCCGTCTTCGCCTTCCAGGGACGTGAAGCGTCCGCCGGCTTCGGTGACGATGGGTACCAGGGCGGCCATGTCGTAGAGATTCAGCTCAGGTTCGCAGGCGATATCCACGGCGCCTTCGGCGACCAGGCAATAGGACCAGAAATCCCCGTAGGCGCGAGTACGCCAGATGTCCTCTGTGAGTCCCATGAATTCGTCGAGGTTGCCGCGTTCTTTCCAGCCGGAAAGGCTCGAGTACGACATCGACGCGTCCGCCAACCGGGAGACGTTGGAAACCTTCAGGCGTGTGGCGGAGGCGAGCGAACGGCCCATGTAAGCACCCATGTCCTTGGCTGCCCACCACCGCTTGCCCAGAGCCGGGGCGCTCACTACGCCAACAACCGGTTCGCCTTCATCGACCAGCGCAATCAACGTTGCCCATACCGGAACACCGCGAACGAAGTTCTTGGTGCCATCGATGGGATCGATGATCCAACGACGCGAGCCGTGTCCGCTGCTGCCGAATTCCTCGCCAAGAACGGCGTCGCGGGGGCGGGAACGGGACAGCTGGCCGCGAATCGCTTCCTCCGCGGCCTTGTCCGCATCTGTGACGGGTGTGAGGTCCGGCTTGGTTTCGATCTGCAGGTCCAGTGCCTTGAAGCGATCCATGGTCTGGGCATCTACTGAGTCTGCGAGGACGTGGGCGAGACGCAAGTCATCGTTGTAGGTGGAAACGGGATGGGTCATGCCACCAAACTATCCTGAATCAATGGCCGCAGTGGGGACGTGAAGCCGCCACGATCAGTTGACCGTGCCCAATTCCTTGGCCTCTTTCGCTTCGAGCCGGGGATCGGCCCCAAGCAAGCGACGCAGCGAGGCAAGGCGGGCGACGCCTGAGGGTCCGGCATGGCCTTCGTTGACCCACGCATCCAGTCCGCAATTGATGGCGGTTGCGTCGTGTTTGCAGCCGCGTTCGCAGCCATCCGTGCCGGGCTCCAAGTCGGGGAAGGAGCGCAGAATCCGGTCCGGGTCCACATGGGCCAAACCGAAGGAGCGGATGCCGGGAGTATCGATGATCCAGCTTCCCGTGGGGGCGTCATCGAGTTTAAGGGCCAGGGCCGACGAGGAGGTGTGCCTGCCGCGGCCCGTCACGGCGTTCACGCCGCCAGTGGCGCGTTCGGCACCCGTCAGGGCGTTGACCATGGTGGACTTGCCCACACCGGAATGGCCGAGCATGACAGTTACTTTTCCGCCGAGGTGGGAGCGGAGCTGCGCGACGGCATCCCGGTCCAGGCGGGCAGACAGGCCGTCGTCGGAACGCGCGTCAATGCCGCCGGCCCCTGAATCGGCGGTCCGGCTGATGATTACGGGGAAGTCCAGGCTGAGGTAGTTCGCCAGCAGTTCCGCCGGGTCCTTGACGTCCGCCTTGGTGATGAGCAGCAGCGGCTCGATGCCGGCGTCATACGCGGCCACCAGGGCACGGTCGATGAATCCGGTCCGGGGCTCGGGGTTCGCGGCCGCCACCACCACCACGAGTTGATCGGCATTGGCCACGACCACACGTTCGATCGGATCGGTGTCGTCGGCACTGCGGCGCAGGAGCGTCCTGCGCTCCTCCACCCGGACCAGGCGGGCGAGGGTATCCGGGTCTCCGGAGACATCTCCGACCAGGGCGACGAAGTCACCCGGGACCACGGGGTTACGCCGCAGTTCACGGGCCCGCGCTGCGATGACCAGGCGCTCGTTGTCGGTGTCTTCCCCGACAATTGCCCGGTACCGTCCCCGGTCTACTGTGATGATGCGCCCAATGACGGCGTCATCGTGGCTTGGGCGGTCCTTGGTCCTGGGGCGTGACCCTTTTTTGTTGGGACGGATACGGACATCGGACTCGTCCCAGGAGCGTGCGTCACGGGCCATGGTCAGTTGCCGGCCTCTTCCGCGCCGGCAGTCCCGAGCATTCGAACCCACATGTCCGGGAACTCCGGCATGGTCTTCGACGTCGTGGCGATGTCTTCGACCCTGACGCCTTCGACGGCGAGCCCAAGGATGGCACCCGCTGTGGCCATGCGGTGGTCCGCGTAGCTGTGCACCACGCCGGCGTGCAGGGCTGCCGGCCGGATGACCAGGCCGTCAGCCGTTTCCTCAGCGTCACCACCCAGCCTGTTGATCTCGGCCACCAGGGCCGCGAGACGGTCAGTCTCGTGGCCACGCAGGTGGGCAATGCCCGTGAGGCGCGAAGGCCCGGCTGCCAGTGCGCAGAGAGCGGCAACGGTGGGTGCGAGTTCGCTGGTTTCGTCGAAGTCCGCGCCCTTGATCTGCTGCCCGCCGGTGACGGTCAGTGTCCCGTCCTGAAGAGTGACTTCCGCTCCCATCGTGGCGAGGATACTCCGCCACATGTCGCCCACCTGGGTGGTGCCGGAGGGCCAATTGGGAATGCGGACGGTTCCCTTGGTAGCCAGCGCAGCTGCCAGGAAGGGGCCGGCGTTGGAGAGGTCCTGCTCAATCCGTTGGTCAAAGGCGCTGATGGGACCGGGGGATACCCGCCAGTGGTTCGGCACCGAATCGTCCACCGAGACCCCGACGCTGCGAAGGGTCGCCACCGTCATCGAGATGTGGTCAAGGCTCGGAACGGGCTTGCCCACGTGCTCCAGGTGCAGGCCCTCGGTGAAACGCGCACCCACCAGCAGCAAGGCAGATACGAACTGCGACGAAGCGCTGGCATCGATCACCAGGTGCCCCCCGCGCACCTCCCCGGTGCCTTCCACCGTGAACGGAAGGGCCGACGGCGTCCTGCCGCCTTCAGCGGCGACAGGAACCCCCAGGGCAACCAAGGCCTCGATGATGGTGCCCATGGGTCGGTTGCGAGCATGCGGATCGCCGTCGAACACGGTAGCCCCGCGGCGCAACGCCGCGAGCGGCGGAACAAAACGCATCACAGTTCCAGCCAGCCCGCAATCGATGGCGGTTTCTGCGCTTGTAGCCCGGGGATCCAGCGGCGTGATCAGGAGGTCGGGTCCGTAGTCGCCGTCGCCGGGTTCTTCAGTGACTGTGGCACCAAGCTGCCGAAGGGCCTGGATCATGAGGGCGGAGTCGCGGGAATGCAGGGGGGCCCGCAGGCGTGACGGCCCATCCGCCAAAGCTGCAAGCACCAGGTACCGGTTGGTCAGCGACTTCGAACCCGGGACCGTCACCGTCGCATCCACAGGGCCTCGGGCGTATGGGGCGGACCATAGCGGAAGCGCGGTTTCGGTAGCTGCTGGGTCGGTGTTGGCGGGGGTGGTGCCTGTCATGCTTCCTTATGCTCCAACTGCGTTGTCTACGGCCTTGCGAACTGCTTTGTCGGCGCGCTTGATCTGCTTGCCGGTGACCTTCCTGGCGTCGGCCGCGAGGTGCTCGGCCCGCCATGCGATGCTTGGCCGGCCCGCGGTGTCAACGGAAGCAAGCAGGACGCCTCCTGTGAGGGAAATGTTCTTGAGGAGCCGGGCCTTGCGGGCAATCCGGCCTTCCTTGGTGCTGATGTCTGCTGAGCGCCACTCGACGTAGGAGTTAAGGGCCGAGGTCACAACCAGCACGGTTGCGGCGAAACGGGAAAGCTTGCCCAGGCCGAGCAATGTCCCGGCGCCCAGCTGGGCACCGCCGATAACACGGGCAAGGGTTTTCTCGTCTGCCTTGAAGGGCAGGGACTCCGATGCGCGGCGCAGTACAGGCGAGAGTTGCTTCGCGGTGTCGTCCGCGTTCCGTAGCTTTTCCAGACCTGCGACGACGAAGCTGGACGCGAGCATGGGACGCGCGAGAAAACGGATAACAGACATGTCTTGCCTCCTGGATGGCTTGCCACACTATTGGATGAGTGTTGTGTTCACGGGGTGCAGTCTGCTCTAGTCTTGCACCTTTGCGGAATATTTACCCAGCGGCGGCCGTTGTGAACAACAGGTGCGGTGGAGACCGGACCGCGGCATGGTGTTGCCGCTTCGCTGAACGGAGTTGGTTTTTTGACTTTGGTTAAGGACCGGGCGGTCCTGTCAGAGCCGGGGTACGGTTCACAGCTGGTTTCACCCAAGCTGACAGTAGACTTGGCAACGATGAGCACCATTGAACCGGCCGCAGCGGCCATGTATGAAGCAGCCGAATCGTCCGCAGAGGGCACTGCGGAGGCGACGGCCGCCGTCGACGTCTCCTCTGAGACGTCCGAGCAGCGGCGTGCCCGATTCGAGCGCGACGCCATGCAGTATGTGGACCAGCTGTACTCGGCAGCGATGAGGATGGCGCGGAACCCTTCGGACGCGGAAGACCTGGTCCAGGAGGCCTACACCAAGGCCTTTTCCGCCTTCCACCAATACAAGCCCGGAACCAACCTCAAGGCATGGTTGTACCGCATCCTGACCAACACCTACATCAATCTCTACCGAAAGCGGCAGCGGGAACCCCTGCAGTCCAATTCGGACACGATTGAGGATTGGCAGTTGGCCAAGGCAGAGTCCCACACCTCCGCAGGGCTGCGGTCCGCGGAAGCCGAGGCGTTGGACCATCTGCCGGACTCCGACGTCAAGAACGCGTTGCAAGCCATCCCGGAGGAGTTCCGGTTGGCGGTCTACTTCGCGGACGTCGAGGGATATGCGTACAAGCAGATCTCAGAAATTATGAACACTCCCATCGGCACGGTGATGTCGCGGTTGCACCGCGGCAGGAAAATGCTGCGGGACATGCTGGCGGACTATGCCGCCGAACGGGGCTTCAGGGCCCATACCGAAGATCAGGCCGCGGCCGGAAGCAACAATCAGGAGAAAGAGAAATGAGCGACTGCCAGGGATTGGGCGATTGCGACGATACACGTATGCAACGGATTTATGAGTATCTCGACGGTGCGTTGACCCGTGATGACCTCAGTGAAATCAAGCAGCACCTGGATACGTGCGGGGAATGCGCTGAGCAGTATGACCTCGAGTGCCTCATCCGCACCATGGTCAAGCGTTCGTGTACTGAGTCAGCACCGGAGAACCTCAAGAATTCCATTCTTGACAGGATCCACTCCATCAAGCCCGTGGACGCCTGATCCGTCCCGGCAAAAGGTATTAAGCGTCGAGGGCCCCGGAAACCGAATGGTTTCCGGGGCCCTCGCTTTTAGGCATGTGACACTAAGCCGCTGGCTTAGGTGTTGGGACGCTTGCCGTGGTTCGCGCCGCCACGCTTACGGTCACGACGCTTACGTGCACGCTTGCTCATAGCTGGCCTCCTTCAAGGATTGATACTCAATAAAGCTGCCCTCCAGTTTCGCACACCCGGGTGCCGGGCCGCGAACCGGCGGGACCGGGAAGGGAAAAGGCGCTCAGTTTCGCAGCGAATTACGGATCGAAATACGTGCTTGGTCCAGCACGGCACGGACAGTTTCCAGGGCCACAGGCGTCAAGGGATGCGAAGCGCCGTGCTGGCGCAATTCAACCCGGATGTCATCCCTGAACGACTGGACCATCAGCTCAGCTTCCTTCAGGATCCGCTGGCTCTCCGGTGTGTGGCCGCCGGTGTGGCTTCTGGACGGGGCCGACGAAGCGCTGCTGCGTGCGGCCTCCGCGGTTGCCGCGAGGTCCGCCCGCAGGCCGCGCATGTTGGTCCTGATGTCCTCCCGCAGGTTGTCGGCCAGCCGCCTGACCGAGGCAGAGATGGTGTCTTCTACATCGGCCAGTTCCGCTCGCCGGCCGTCCAGCTCGGCGCGGCCCGCGTCGGTGATGAAGTACTTGGTGCGCCTGCCCTCGGTTTCGGTGGCAACAAGTCCTTCTTCTTCCAGCTTGCCCAGGCGGGGGTAGATGGTGCCGCCGCTGGGGGAGTAGGTACCGCCAAAACGGTCACCCAGGGCCTTGATCAGCTCATAGCCGTGTTTCGGGCCTGCCTCGAGTAAGGCAAGCAGGTAGAGGCGCAGTGCCCCGTGGGCGAAGACCGGGGGCATCAGAGGCCTGCTTCCCCGCCGGCGGGGTGCTCGTGGTCCGTTGTGGGCGCTGAGGCATGCATGATGTACGTCTTGCCGGACACCGTGTTGGTGCGGACCAGCATCAGCCGCTCGTCTGGTCCTACGATGGTGTGCACGTTGTTTCCGGGCTGGGCGTAGATCTGATCGTCGATCACCACCGATCCGCTGGCGGACTTTGCAACGATGTCCAAGCCGACGTCATGGGGCAGCCGGATGGTCAGGTCGCCGGACACGGAGTTGGCCCCGAGGTCGTTCGTGTAGTCCAGGAGGTCGAAGCTGAGGTCGCCGCTGACAGTGTTCGCCCGGACGTTCTTGAACGTGCCGGACGCAGTAACTTCGCCGGAGACGCTTTTGGCGGTCAGGACGCCGTCGTGGTTTCTGGCGATGACCTCGCCGCTGACCGTGTTGACATGAAGTTCGCCGCTGGTTCCGTCCGCCATGACTGAGCCGGAGACGGTGTTCAGCCGGGTGCGGGCGTCGGTGCCGGACACCATGCCGTCCCCGCTCACCGTTCCGGCTTCGACATCGACGCCGTGGGGGAGGGCGATTCCCACTACCACGGAGTTGGTGCTGGTGTTGTTGACCGTGCCCATCAGGTTCCGGAACCAGCCTTGCGGACCCTGTAGCTGATGCCGGACTTCCAAGCGGCCATCCACCAAGGTGACGGTCAGCGGGTCGCCCGTGATTTCGCTGATTTCGATCCGGACAAAGTCCTCGTCGTGGGACACCACGTCGAAGCGGCCCTTGACGATTCCCAGCTTCAGCGAGCGGACGTGGTCCACTTCGATGGTTTGCGGACCGGTGACGGTCCATAGCTCCTCTGACATGTCCCCTCCAGATTGCGATATATCGCGTTGAATAATTTCACGATATATCGCGATTTGGAGGGGCGCAATGGTTAGCCTGATCAGAGGGCCGGCAAGGCTGCCTCGCAACTACTCGGGCTGTGCGATGTTCAACCACTGGAACCAGCCGCGGTGCAGGACGAGCCACGCGATCAAGCCGTAGCCGGCCTGCCCGGGGGTTCCTCCATTGGCGGCCAGGTCAGTCCTCCACTGCTCGTGGTTGAGCAAGGGCGAAAACGTGTCCACGTAGTGGTGGTTCCGCCGGGTGGTGACATCGGCAAACGCTGTGTTGAGTTCGGCGAGCCGCTTGTTCCGTGCTGGGTCAAGTGTAGGCGGCGGGCCGACCACAAATACCTCAACGCTGCTGTGCGAGGCGCCGTCCAGGATGTTGGCAAGGTTCAACCTGCTCCGTGCCGTGGACAAGCCGAACTCCAGGTCGCGCCCCGACAGGCCGATGACCAGGCGGTTCTCGTGCGTGTCGCTGAAACGCCTGCCCGCTTCATCCTGCCAACGGGCGGCCAGCCCCTCAGTACCCTCCATGGGACAGGGCAGCGGGAAACTCTCCACTACGACGGAGTCCTGGGGTGTACGGGCCAGCACTCGTCCGAGCCAACCCAATGCGCGGGGATCCCCCAGGCCCGCCAGCAGTTCATCTCCTACAGCTGCGATGCGCAGCTTCCTGTCTTCCACGGTTACCTCTTCACACTCGTTACGGTCCTTGCACGGTCCAGGCTCAACAGCCGGTTCGGGAACCGGTACCTGTCCCATTAAACAGAACTGCCCGGCCTGAGGCGCGCTTATCGCTCCTCGGGCCGGGCAGTTTCGGTTTTACTTGCGTTCGAACGCCTGCTTGATCAGGGCATCCTGCTCAGCAGCGTGGCGCTTCATGGAACCTGCAGCCGTGGACGCAGAGGCCGGACGCGACACCAGGCGGAGCTTACGATCGAGCTCCGGTGCCAGGTTCAAGCCCATGAACGGCCAAGGACCCTGGTTGGCAGGTTCGTCCTGCGCCCAGACGACGTCAGCGTTCGGGTACTTGGCGAGCTCCGCTTCAATCTCCGCCTTGGGCAGCGGGTACAGCTGCTCAACGCGAATGATCGCTGTTGAGGTATCGCCGGACTTCTGCCGGTTGGACAGGAGGTCGTAGTACAAACGGCCCGAGACCAGGATGACGCGGTCAACGTTCGATGGCTGCATCTCGGGATCGCTGATGACCGGCCTGAAGCCGCCGTTCGTGAAGTCCTCGACGGCGGAAGCGGCGCCCTTGAGGCGCAGGAGCTGCTTGGGCGTGAAGATGATCAACGGCTTGCGCGGACGGCTGTAAGCCTGGCGGCGGAGCAGGTGGAAGTGCGAAGCGGCCGTGGTGGGGTTCGCCACGATCATGTTGTCCTCGGCGCACATCTGCAGGAAGCGCTCAATACGTGCCGAGGAGTGGTCCGGACCCTGGCCTTCGTAGCCGTGCGGCAGCATGAGTACCAATGAGGAACGCTGGCCCCACTTCTGCTCAGCCGAGGAGATGAATTCGTCAATGATGGTCTGCGCACCGTTGACGAAGTCACCGAACTGGGCTTCCCACAGGACCAGGGCGTCGGGACGCTCTACCGAGTAGCCGTATTCAAAGCCCATTGCGGCGTATTCGGACAACAGGGAATCGTAGATCCACAGCTTGGCCTGGTCGTCCGAAAGGTTACCCAGCGGGAGCCACTCGTTGCCATTGGCGCGGTCATGGAAGACGGCGTGGCGCTGGACGAACGTACCGCGGCGGGAGTCCTGGCCTGCCAAACGAACGGGCACGCCCTCCATGATCAATGAGCCGAAAGCTGCGATCTCGCCGAAGCCCCAGTCGATGCCGCCTTCACGGGACATCTGCTCACGCTTCTCCAGCAGCTGCTTGAGCTTGGAGTGGACGGTGAAGCCTTCCGGAATTTCCAGGTGGGCCTTGCCGATGCGGGCAAGGGTCTCAGCGGAAATTGCCGTGGATGCAGGGGAGTTGGTCCCGAAATCGGCCTGCTGTGCGATCGGGCGCTCGATGTCCGAGACAGCTGCGGAGTCCGCAGTGATGATCGGAATCGGCGACGTCTGGGCAGCGTGGGTTTCAGCGAAGACGCGCTCAAGGCGTTCCTGGTAGTCGCGGAGCAGTTGCTCTGCTTCTTCCTCGGTGATGTCGCCACGGCCGATCAGCGACTCGGTGTACAGCTTGCGGACGGAGCGCTTGGCTTCGATCAGGTTGTACATGAGCGGCTGGGTCATCGAGGGGTCGTCGCCCTCGTTGTGGCCGCGACGGCGGTAGCACACCATGTCGATAACGACATCCTTGTGGAAACGCTGACGGAACTCGTAGGCGAGCTGCGCCACGCGGACCACGGCCTCGGGATCGTCGCCGTTCACGTGGAAGACCGGAGCCTGGATCATCTTGGCGACATCCGTGGAGTACGTGGACGAACGCGACGAGGACGGGGCCGTGGTGAAGCCAACCTGGTTGTTGACGATCACGTGGATGGTGCCACCGGTGCGGTAGCCGCGCAGCTGCGAGAGGTTGAGGGTTTCAGCCACAACCCCCTGACCCGCGAAAGCTGCGTCACCGTGGACCATGATGGGCAGGACAGGGAAGGACTCACCCTGGTCCAGGCGGTCCTGCTTGGCGCGGACGATGCCTTCGAGGACGGAGTCCACTGCCTCGAGGTGCGACGGGTTCGCGGCGAGGTAGACCTTGGTCTGCTTGCCGTTGTCCGAGGTGAAGGTGCCTTCGGTGCCGAGGTGGTACTTGACGTCACCGGAGCCCTGAACCGAGCGCGGGTCCTGGGTCCCTTCGAATTCGCGGAAGACCTGGGCGTAGGTCTTGCCTGCGATGTTGGTAAGCACGTTGAGGCGGCCACGGTGGGCCATGCCGATGGCAACCTCATCCAGGCCGTCGTCGGCTGCATCTGAGATGACGGCGTCGAGCAGCGGAATCAGCGACTCGCCACCCTCCAGGGAGAAGCGCTTCTGGCCGACGAACTTGGTCTGCAGGAACGTCTCGAAAGCCTCTGCCGCGTTGAGCTTGGAGACAATGCGGAGCTGCTCTTCACGGCTCGGCTTGGAGTACGGGTGCTCGAGCTGGTCCTGGAACCACTTGCGTTCTGCAGGTTCCTGGATGTGCATGTACTCGATACCGGTGGTGCGGCAGTACGCATCGCGCAGCACGCCAAGGATGTCACGGAACTTCAGCATCGGCTTGCCGCCAAAACCACCCGTGGGCCATTCACGGTCAAGGTCCCACAGCGTCAGGCCGTAGGTCAGGACATCGAGGTCCGGGTGCTTGCGCTGGACGTACTCCAGGGGGTCGGTGTCGGCCATGAGGTGGCCGCGCACGCGGTAGGAGTGGATCAGCTGCTGGATGCGGGCGACCTTGTTGATCTCGTCGGCCGGATCAACCTGCAGGTCCGGGCTCCAGCGCACGGGCTCGTACGGGATGCGCAGGGCTTCGAAGATCTCGTCGTAGAAGTTCTGCGCGCCGAGGAGGAGCTGGTGGACCAGCTTGAGGAACTCGCCACTGCCTGCGCCCTGGATCACGCGGTGATCGTAGGTGGAGGTCAGCGTCAGGATCTTGCTGATGGCGTTCTGGGCGATGATCTTCTCGCTGGCACCCTGGAACTCCGCCGGGTAGTCGAGGGCACCGACGCCGATGATGGCGGCCTGGCCCTTGGAAAGGCGCGGCACGGAGTGGACAGTGCCGATGCCGCCGGGGTTGGTCAGCGAAACCGTGGTGCCTGCGTGGTCATCGGCCGTGAGCTTGCCATTGCGGGCGCGCTTGATCAGGTCCTCGTAGGTGTGCCAGAACTCAGCGAAGTCCATGGTCTCGGCCTTCTTGATGTTCGGAACCATCAGGAGGCGCGTGCCATCGGGCTTGGGCATGTCAATGGCAATGCCGAAGTTGACGTGCGCGGGCTGCACGGCGCTCGGCTTGCCGTCGATCTCGTCGTAGTAGACGTTCATCGAGGGGAACTGGGAAAGCGCACGGACAACGGCGTACCCGATGAGGTGCGTGAAGGACACCTTGCCGCCACGTGCGCGGGCAAGGTTGGAGTTGATCACCACGCGGTTGTCGATCAGCAGCTTGGCGGGAACTGCCCGGACGCTGGTGGCTGTGGGTACTTCCAGGCTGGTGACCATGTTGGTGGCGATGGCCTTGGCCGGGCCACGCAGGACGGAGACGACGTCTTCTTCCGGCGCGGTGGGTGCCTTGGTGTTCTTGGGCAGCTGGGCCGGAATGGGCTGCGTTGCGTTGCCGCCGGCGGGCTTCTTTGCTCCGTCCCGGGCAATCGTGGCCGGTTCTTTCTTGGCCGGAGCCGGTGCTGCAGGGGCAGTCTCCGTGGCAGCTGCGGGAGCGGCCGGCGCCGGTGCCGGGGCCGCTGCGGCCGGAGCCACTACGGGAAGTACTTGGGTTGGGGGATTGGCAGCTGCTGGAGCTGCGGAGGTTCCGTTGGAAGAAGTGCCGTCAGCGGAGGCAAAGGATTCGAAGAGCGGCCACCACTTGGCGTCGACCGAATTCTTGTCCTGTTGGTACCGCTCGTACAGTTCGTCAACGAGCCACTCGTTTCCGCCAAATTCCTCTGGTAGACGGTGGCTGGGCTGCTCTGGCACTTGAAATACGCCTCTTCCATGAGTGTTGTTTTCCCGCTGGCCAAGGTTGCTTTTCCGCAACGATGGGACAGGGTCCGGGTCCCGCGAACTCAGACCCCTGACAGTCTAGTTAGGATCGTTGGTTAACTGCCAATAGTGGTGACCTAAATCATGTTGGAGCTGACTTAGTGGACCAAGGCGTCCATTAATGTGCGGTAACCCGAGTGTGGGTGCGCTGCCGGCGGACTGTAGACTGAAAGTCTTATGGACAGTAAATCTAGGTGCCGGCCTGGGAACTGTCGGGGGAGCCAAACTGGCAACTCCGCACAGCGTGCCCGTCGAGCCGGCAACACCCGTTCACATGCCCATCACGCGCCGGCGTTTTCTGCCGGTGGTGCCGCAGACCATGCGTCCGCGGCGCCCGACCAGCCTCCGCCGGGCCGAATTCCCTGGCCGATGGCGTTATCCCCATTGCACGCGCCCACCCTTGGGGTGATGCGCTAAGTGGAATGGATTCTTCTCCTTGCCGGCTTTGCCCTGATTCTTGGCACCGGCTTTTTCGTAGCAGTTGAGTTTTCCTTGGTGGCTCTGGACCAATCCAGTGTCCAGCGTGCGGTCGACAACGGAGACCAAGCAGCGGCCCCCCTGTTGAAATGCCTCAAGTCGCTCTCAACGCAGCTCTCCAGCTGCCAACTCGGCATCACGCTGACCACGCTGCTGACCGGTTTCGTAATGGAGCCCTCCGTTGGGCAGTTGCTGTTGGGTCCTTTGGGCTTGTTGGGCCTTCCCTCCGAGGTGGTGCATTCGGTGGCGTTGATCGTTGCGATGGTCTTCGCGACGCTCCTGTCCATGCTGATCGGTGAGTTGGTTCCCAAGAACATGGCCATCGCCCTCGCTTTTCCGTTGGGCAAGCGGCTCGCCCGTCCGCAGCTGATGTTCACTGCAGTGTTCAAACCGGCGATTGTGGTTCTCAATGGTTTCTCGAACAAGGTGCTGAACCTTTTCGGCCTCGAGGCCAAGGAAGAGATCTCGGGGGCACGGACTCCCGCGGAACTCGCTTCGTTGGTCCGGCGCTCCGCTGAACTCGGGACGCTGGATGCCGGCACGGCCAACTTCGTGGCGAGAACCCTGAACTTCTCCGGACGCACGGCGGCGGACGTCATGACGCCGCGAATCCGGATGGAAACAATCGACGCCGACCAGTCGGTGGCCGATATCCTCGACGCCGCCCGTCGAACCGGCTACTCGCGGTTCCCCGTCATCGGCGATTCGACGGATGATATCCGCGGGGTGGTCCATGTCAAGAAAGCTGTGGCCGTACCGGCTGAGCGTCGTTCGAAGCTCCAGGCCGGTGCGATCATGACCGACGTCCTCCAGGTTCCGGAGACCATCCACTTGGATGCGCTCCTGTCCGAACTGCGTGAAGGGAATCTGCAGCTGGCAGTTGTCCTGGACGAATACGGTGGCACGGCCGGCATCGCCACCCTCGAGGACCTCGTGGAAGAGATCGTAGGCGAAGTGGCGGACGAGCACGACAAGGTCCGCCCCGGCGTTCTGCAGAGCGCATCAGGGGACTGGTATTTCCCGGGCCTTCTCCGGCCCGACGAAGTAACCGAGCAAATCCCCAACTTGGTTGTCCCCGACGAATCTGCCTATGAAACCGTGGGCGGGTATGTCATGAGCCAGCTGGGACGTATCGCCAAGACAGGCGACGTCGTGGACGCGGTCGGCGGCACGTTGACGGTGACCAGGATGGACGGCCGCAGGATTGACAGGATCTGCTTCCACCACGTGGAGACGGATGAATCGTCACCCGAAGACGCTGAAGGCGCCCATCACGAAGCAGGTGCCCTATGAGCGACTGGGTAGGAATTGTCTGGCTGGTCGTGCTCCTGATCGGAAACGCGTTCTTCGTGGGTGCGGAATTCGCGGTCATGTCGGCACGGCGCAGCCAGATAGAACCACTGGCTGAGGCGGGCTCCAAACGTGCGCAGACAACATTGCGTGCCATGGAAAACGTCTCGCTCATGCTGGCTTGCGCCCAATTGGGCATCACCGTTTGCTCGCTCCTGATTCTCCAGGTGGCCGAGCCCGCTATCCACCATTTGCTCGCTGAACCCCTCGAGCTTGTAGGTGTTCCGGTTGAGTTGGCGGACATCATCGCCTTCGCGATCGCCTTGCTGTTCGTAACATTCCTGCACGTCACCTTTGGCGAAATGGTTCCGAAGAACATCTCGGTGTCCGTGGCCGACAAGGCGGCGCTGCTGTTGGCTCCGCCGCTGATGTTCATTGCCCGCATGGTCAACCCAGTCATTTGGACCCTCAACTGGCTGGCCAATCACATCCTGCGGTTGATGAAAATCGAGCCCAAGGACGAGGTCTCTTCCTCCTTCACCCTGGAAGAGGTCCAATCGATTGTCCAGGAGTCCACGCGCCACGGATTGGTGGACGATGACGCGGGCCTGTTGAGTGGAGCCCTGGAGTTCTCCGAGCACACGGCGGCCCACATCATGGTCCCGCTGGACAAGCTCATGGTGCTCAAGACGGCTTCCACGCCCGTGGACCTGGAGAAGGCCGTCAGCCGCACGGGTTTCTCACGGTTCCCGATGGTGGACGACGACGGCGAACTCGCCGGCTACCTGCACGTGAAGGACATCCTGTCCATCCCGGAGGAAGGTCGGAAGCACCCTATTGCCGAGGGCCGCATCCGCTCGTTGGCAAACCTGGCACCGGATGACGAAATCGAGCAGGCCATGTCTGTCATGCAACGCACGGGATCACACCTGGCGCGGGTGGTGGGCGCCGGTGGCGACACCCAAGGCGTGTTGTTCCTCGAGGACGTCATCGAGCAGCTGGTTGGAGAGATCCGGGACGCTACCCAAGCAACGGGTATCCGCCGCTATGGTGGCCAGTAGGTCAAATAAAGGACAGTGAGCCGGGTCTGGCGTCGATCATTTCGGTCGGCGCCAGATCTGTCTAAATAGGAATCATTCCCATTTAAGGCTACACTGAAGTCCGTCCGCAATTGTGTTTGATTCTCATTTTGAGTAGATCCGAGGTCTTCGTGCGTCTTACCGCCGCCCGCCTGTCCCTGGCCGCCTCTGCAGGCCTTGCCGCGCTCCTGCTGTCCTCCTGTGCCGGCCCCGCAGCGACTGACAGCCAGTCACCGTCGGGTGCTATAGAGGTCGTCACCTCGACGAACGTCTACGGCGACATTGTCAAGGCCATCGGCGGGGACAAGGTGGACGTCAAGGCAATCATTACCAAGACCAGCCAGGACCCGCACTCCTACGAGGCCAGCGCCCAGGACAAGCTGGTCATTTCCAAAGCCAAGCTGGTGGTGGAGAACGGCGGCGGGTACGACGATTTCCTGCACAAAATCGCTGATGAGACCAAGATCGGTCACGAGAACATGATCAGCGCTGTCGATATCTCAGGCCTCGCTCCCGATGGGGAATCCCCCAGCGCGGACG
Organism: Paenarthrobacter sp. AR 02; assembly: GCF_021538675.1. Lineage (GTDB taxonomy): Bacteria > Actinomycetota > Actinomycetes > Actinomycetales > Micrococcaceae > Arthrobacter. The sequence continues at coordinate 13,660 of NZ_JAJUKH010000006.1, read as the reverse complement.
CCCACAGCGACGAGCCCCACGCCCACGATCACGGCAGCTTCAATGAGCACGTCTGGTACAACCTGGATGCCATGGGCAAGCTCGCTGATGCCGTTGCGGCCAAGCTTGTCAGCCTGGATGCCGGTTCCGCTGCGACTTTCACTGGCAACGCGGATGCTTTCAAAGCAAAACTCGCTGGGCTGACCGGCACGTTGAATACTCTCAAGGCGGCGAACGAGCACCAACCCGTCGCCATCACTGAACCGGTTCCCCTATACCTCCTTGAAGCGGCCGGCCTGGAGAACAAGACACCCGAGGCTTACAGCGCTGCCGTCGAAGAGGGGACCGACGTGCCGGCATCGGTACTGAAAGAGACCACCGACCTCCTCGGTTCCAAGTCGGTGCGGCTCCTTGCCTACAACGAGCAGACGGAGGGCCCGCAGACCGAAGCGGTCAAGCGCGCGGCAGAAGCCTCCGGCGTGCCGGTACTGAACTTCACCGAGACGCTGCCGGAGGGCAAAGACTACGTCCAGTGGATGGCCGACAACGTGGAGTCCATCGCCTCGGCCTTGAAGAAGTAGCCTTACCCAAGGACCTGGCTGGGGTGAAGGGTCCCGTTGGCGTCCTAAGATGTTCAGGATGGCTACGGGGCCTTTCCTGCCCCCTGCACAACAGCACCAGAACTATTGCGTTCCCAGCAGCGCTTGGATCGAGGACAACTTTTGACACCGGTAGTGAGCCTCCGCGGCGCCAGCCTGCAGTTCGGCAAGAGGACGCTATGGCGGGACCTGGACCTCGACATCAACCCGGGAGAGTTCTTTGCCGTCCTGGGGCCCAACGGCAGCGGTAAGACGAGCTTCCTTAAGGTGCTCCTCGGGTTGCAGGAACTCCAGTCCGGTACCGTTTCCCTGGGCGGCCACCCCGTGGAACGTGGCAGTAAACGGATCGGCTACATTCCACAGCAGAAGGCGTTCGCGCCAGATACCCCGCTGCGTGCCCGCGACCTGGTGGGGCTGGGGATCGACGGGCACCGCTGGGGAATCAGGTTGTCCTCGCGCACGGTAAACCAACGGATCGATGACTTGCTGGAGCAGGTAGGGGCCTCCGATTACGCCAAGGTTCCCGTGGGCCAGCTGTCCGGCGGTGAGCAACAGCGGCTTAGGGTGGCCCAGGCGCTGGCCTCCGAGCCGCAGGTCCTCCTGTGCGACGAGCCGTTGCTCTCGTTGGACCTGCATCACCAGCAGGGCGTCAGTGCTCTGATCAATAAACAATGCCACGAGAGGGACAGTGCGGTGGTTTTCGTGACCCACGAAATCAACCCGGTGATCGATTATGTGGATCGCGTGCTCTACCTGGCAGGTGGGCAATTCCGTGTGGGGACGCCACAGGAAGTGATGACCACGGAAGTTCTTTCGGAGCTGTACAACAGCCACGTGGAAGTCATCCATACCAACGGAAGGATCGTCGTCGTCGGTCTTCCCGACGCAACCACGCACTTCCATGACGATGCGCACGCCAGCGTCGGGGAGGAGCTCTAAGTGGATCTCGCTACTGTTTTTCAGACCATCTTCAATTTTGAGAACTACTCCGAGCTTCTGGTCCTGGTCCAGAACTCCATCTGGGCCGGGGCGGTTCTGGGGCTGCTGGGCGGCTTGGTTGGCACGTTCGTGATGAAACGCGATCTCGCATTCGCTGTTCACGGAATCTCGGAACTGTCCTTTGCCGGCGCGGCTTTTGCGTTGCTGATTGGCGCGGACATCATCTTCGGGTCCTTGATCGGTTCGGTGGCCGCAGCCGTTCTGCTGGGCTTCATGGGCGTCCGGGCCCGGGATAAGAATTCGATTATCGGCGTCATTATGCCCTTTGGCCTGGGCCTGGGGATCCTGTTCCTGGCGCTGTATGAGGGCCGGGCAGCCAACAAGTTCGGGCTGTTGACTGGGCAGATTGTGTCCGTGGATACCGTTCAGCTACAGGTTCTTGCCGGGACCGCCGTCGTGGTGATGCTTGCGTTGGTGGCCATCTGGCGGCCACTGAGCTTCGCCAGCGTGGACCCTGAAATGGCTGAGGCACGCGGTGTCCCGGTGCGGGGTCTCGCGATTGGCTTCATGGTTCTGTTGGGTGTCAGCGTGGCGCTGTCCATCCAGATTGTTGGCGCACTGTTGGTGCTTGCCTTGCTCATTACCCCCGCTGCGGCTGCTTTGAAAGTGACAACCTCACCCAAATTGGTGGTGGTGCTCAGCGTTGCCTTTGCCATGACTGCCACCGTGGGTGGCATCCTCCTGGCCCTGGGAAGCCGTATCCCCATCAGCCCCTACGTCACCACGTTGTCGTTCCTGATCTACGTGGTGTGCCGGGTGATAGGACGCGTCCGCGCCAAGAGGGGCCTCAACGGGCGGGTGTCGCGGGAACAGCCTGCGGGAGCGCTCTAGAGCTTTCCCGCGGCTTTCTTCGCAGTGCACTCAGGGCAGAGCCCGAAGATCTCAACCGTGTGCGCGACCTCGGTGAAGCCATGTTCCGCAGCCGTGCGGGCAGCCCAGGTCTCGACGGCGGGGGCCTCCACCTCGACCGCTTTTCCGCAGTTGCGGCACAGCAGATGGTGGTGGTGGCCGGTGACTGCGCATCGACGGTAGACGGCCTCTCCTTCGCCGTTGCGCAGGACATCAATCAGTCCGTCATCCGCCAGGGACTGCAGGATGCGGTACGCGGTGGCAAGGGACACCGAGATGCCCTTGTTTTGCATCAGCCGGTACAGCTCCTGGGTGCTGACAAAGTCGTCCAATTCATCCAGAGCGGCGCTGACAGCCAAGCGTTGCTTGGTGACACGTTGCTCCTTCACACCGCCGGAGGCCGGCGTGGCCGGGCCTGTCGTGGTGGAACCGGTGCCGTGTGGCATTGACTGACTCACTTCCGTGGGGATCCTGGCGAACCCCAATTTTACCAGCAGGGAACCTTGGAAACTCTCAGGGGCCGCCCCTAGGCTGTCCCCATGAAGCTCACCAAGTACACCCACGCATGTGTCCGCTTGGAGAAGGACGGAAACGTCCTTGTCATCGACCCCGGGGCCTTCTCTGAGGCCGAAGAAGCGTTGAAGGGGGCGCACGCAGTACTCATCACGCATGAGCATAACGACCATATCGACTCACCCGCCGTTCTGGCAGCCCTGCGGAGCAACGAGTCGCTGGTAGTCCACGCCCCGGCCGGTGTCGCCACCGCACTCAAGGAAAACAGCGACATCGCTGCCCGTGTGCACGTCGCCGAGCCCGGCTCTGACTTCCAGGCCGCCGGCTTTGGCATTAAGACCTTCGGCGGCCAACACGCCGTGATCCATCACCAGATTCCGGTCGTGGCGAACATCGGTTACCTGGTGGACGGGAACGTGTTCCACCCGGGAGATTCCTTCGTGGTCCCGGACGGACTGGACGTCAAGACACTCCTGGTACCCATCCATGCGCCGTGGTCCAAAGTAGGCGAGGTCCTGGACTTCGTGATCTCCGTGCGTGCTCCCAAAGCGTTTCCGGTCCATGATGCGCTGCTCAACGATATGGGACGGGGCCTCGTTGAAGGCCACGTCACCCGGATTGGTTCCCGTTACGGGACCACGTACCAGTCGCTGGCGCCGCGGGACTCCGTAGAGGTCTAGCCGGTCCAGGTTCCCGTGTCGTGGAAGTGCTTCAACACCGCTTCATGCGGCGCGGGATCCAGGCCGTGCGAGGCAAGCCACCCGGCGTCGTTGTAGCTGCCCGCGTAGCGGTCGCCGCCGTCGCACATGAGCGAAACGATGCTGCCTTGCCGTCCTTCGGCGATCATGGCTGCCACCAGTTGCCAAACGCCCCAGAGATTGGTGCCGGTGGAGGGTCCCGCGTGCAGGCCGGTGAGTTTGCGGAGATGCCGCATGGCGGCTACGGACGCGGCATCGGGGACCTGGATCATGTGGTCTATCACCGCCGGAATGAAACTCGGCTCGGCGCGCGGACGGCCGATGCCTTCAATGCGGGAGGGCAATCCTGTGGCTGTGGATGCGTCGCCGTCCCGCCAGGCCGGGTAGAAGGCCGAGTTTTCGGGATCAACGACCGCAAGGCGGGTGCTGTACCGGTTGTAGCGGAGGTAGCGGCCGATCGTGGCACTGGTGCCGCCGGTGCCGGCTCCGACCACGATCCATTCGGGCACCGGGTGCTCCTCCAAGGCGAGCTGCTCAAAGATGGATTCGGCAATGTTGTTGTTGCCCCTCCAGTCGGTGGCGCGTTCTGCGTGGGTGAACTGGTCCATGTAGTAGCCGCCGCACGTCTTCGCGGTCTCTTCGGCCACCGCGTAAACCTCGGACGCGTGGTCCACGAACAGGCACGTGCCGCCGAAGTCTTCGATCAACGCGATCTTTTCGGGGCTGGTTGTCCTGGTCATGACCGCGATGAACGGCAGGCCGATCAGCCGCGCAAAGTACGCCTCGGAAACCGCCGTGCTGCCGCTGGAAGCTTCGACGATGGTGGTGCCTTCGGTGATCCACCCGTTGACCAGGCCGTAGAGGAACAGTGAGCGTGCCAGACGGTGCTTGAGGCTGCCTGACCGGTGCGTCGACTCGTCCTTCAAATACAACTGCACACCCCAGTGCTCCGGTAACGGCACTGCGTAAAGGTGGGTGTCAGCCGAACGGTTGTTCTCCGCCTCGATTTTGCGGATGGCCTCGCTGGCCCAAGCCCTGTCCTGAATACACGAATTGCTCACTGGATAAGCCTAGGCTGGAATCCGGGCGCCGACAGCAACGGTGCCCGTGCCGTCGGACCGAAGGAGAACCCATGGACACTCTGATCAGCGCTGCAGGGCTTCGCAAGCGCCAGGAATCGGGCGAGCGGACTGTGCTCCTGGACGTACGTTGGGTTCTGGGGCGCAGCGATGGGCACAGCGAGTACCTGGCCGCCCATCTGCCGGGTGCTGTTTTTGTGGACCTCCCATCAGAGCTCGCAGACCACGCGCTGCCCGAGCGGGGCCGCCACCCGTTGCCTTCCCCGGAACGCTTCCAGGCGGCCGCGCGCAACTGGGGGATTAACGACGGTGACACAGTGGTGGCGTACGACAACAGCGGCAGCATGGCGGCGGCCCGCGTGTGGTGGATGCTGCGGAACGCCGGTTTCGGCTCGGTCTACCTTCTCGACGGCGGCCTTTCCGCTTGGCGTTCGGAAGGTTACCCGGTGGAAGAAGGAGCGGTGCAGCCCGCCGTCGGAAACGTCACTTTGGGCGACGGTGCCATGCCGGCCATTACCGAATCGGAAGCCGCAGGGTGGCCGCAGCACGGGACGTTGCTCGACGCCCGGGCAGGGGAGCGTTACAGGGGTGAAGTGGAGCCCGTCGATCCCAGGGCGGGACATATCCCGGGGGCCGTGAGTGCTCCGACCACCGAAAACGTGGCAGCCGACGGTACGTTCCTGCCTGCAGACCAACTGCGCCGGCGGTTTGAATCCCTGGGCCTGGAAGATTCCAGCGACGTTGCCGTCTATTGCGGTTCCGGCGTGACGGCGTCGCACGAGATTGCCGCTCTTCATGTCGCTGGATTCACGGCATCGCTTTTTCCGGGATCTTTCTCGCAGTGGTCCAACAACTCCGGTAATCCCGTGGCGGTAGGAGCTGAACCGTTCGAGGCCGGGGCTGGGAGTGAAGGCCGTCACGCTGGTCGGAGTAGCACCAGCGCCACTGCCGGGAGTAGCGTCGAAGGATGACACCCGGACGCCCTGTGCCCCCGCCACTTGCCAAGACCATCACCCCTGATCCGGACTGGACCGGAGCCGGCTCCAGTACGCTGGCCGCAGCCTACGGCGCAACGGCGCCTGACAGCGGGCTGGTGCCCCTGACGGTGGCACGCCGGATCCCCACGGAAGACGACGTGGAGATCGCGATCGAATTCTGTGGGCTCTGCCATTCGGACGTCCATGCCACGCGTGGGGAATGGCGCGTTCCGCCGTATCCGCTGGTACCCGGGCACGAAATCGTGGGACGGGTGACCCGTGTGGGCTCCGCCGTGCAGGATTTCGCGCCGGGCGACCACGTTGGCGTTGGTTGCATGGTGGATTCGTGCCGCGAATGCGAAAGCTGCCTCGACGGCCTGGAACAATACTGCGAGCGGGGCAACATCGGCACCTATGGTGCCCCGGACCCCCGGCACGGTGACGCTGTCACCCAAGGCGGATACTCGACGTCGGTGGTGGTTGACCGCCGGTTCGTGCTGAGGATCCCCGACGCCCTGGATCCCGCAGCGGCAGCACCGCTGTTGTGTGCCGGTATCACTACGTATTCCCCGCTGCGGTACTTCGACGTCGAAGAGGGCGACACCGTAGGTGTTGTGGGCTTGGGCGGACTGGGTCACATGGCCGTCAAGATCGCCAAGGCCATGGGCGCGGAAGTCACGGTGTTCACTACCTCCGAGTCCAAGTTCGACGCAGCCCGTGAACTCGGAGCCGACCACGTGGTTCTTTCCAAGGACTCCGAGGCCATGGAAGCAGCCAACCGCAGCATCGACGTCATCATCGACACGGTCGCTGCACCCCACGACCTCAACCCCTATTTCCGGACGCTCCGCCTGGACGGTGCCCTCTTCCAGTTGGGCCTTCCTGCCGACGACATGCCGCCGGTCAGCCCCGCCCTGTTGATCCGGCGACGGCTCGCCTACGCGGGTTCGCTGATCGGAGGCATCGCGGAAACACAGGAAATGCTGGACTTCTGTGCCGAACACGGTGTCGCCAGCGACATCGAGATCGTGGGAGCCGAACAACTGAACGAAGCGTACGACCGCATGGTGGCCGGCGACGTGAAGTACCGTTTCGTTCTGGATACCGCAACACTCCAGGAACCATCGGAAAGGGCAGACGCATGAGCACGCTGTTCACCAGGATCATTGACGGGGAGATTCCCGGCCGCTTCGTCTGGAAGGACGATGAAGTGGTCGCCTTCCTGACCATCGCACCGCTTACACAGGGCCACACATTGGTGGTGCCGCGTGAGGAGGTTGACTCGTGGACGCATGCAAGCCCGGAGCTGCTGGCCAAGGTCATGGACGTTGCCCAAAGCATCGGGAAAGTACAGGAGGAGCTCTTTGACGCCAAGCGCGTGGGCGTCCTGATGGAAGGCTTCGAAGTGGAGCACCTGCACGTGCACGTGTGGCCGGCCTACTCCACCGCGGACTTCGAAGTGCACAACGTAGACCACAACCCGGATCCGGCGGTCATGGACGCTACTGCGGTGAAGCTCCGTGCAGCCCTGCGGTCTGCGGGGCACGGGGACGTCGTTCCGGCTGACTGAGACCCTTCCAAGAGTTAACCCGGCGGTGCTGAATCAGCGCCGCCGGGTTTCTTGTTGGCGTTTATGCCGGGGCAAGAGCCTGGTTGAGGACGGTACGGATGCGCTTCTCCGACACGGAGTAGGCGGTTCCGAGCTCCACGGCGAACAGGCTGACCCGCAGCTCTTCGATCATCCAGCGCACCCGGGTTAACTCGGTGCCTGCCCGGCGTCCGGGCAGCAGGGCGGAAACGGCGTCGTCGTAGTCGTCCTCGAGGCCTTGCACGACTGCCATGTTGAGGCTGTCGCGTTGGACGTTGCCGGGCAACTTCTCCAGGCGCTTCTCAATGGCCTGCAGGTACCGCGGCATCTGGCTCAGTTGCGCGTAGCCCGTCCGTGCCACAAAACCCGGGAAGACCAACTGTTCCAGCTGGCTCTTCATGTCATTGAGCGCACTGATCAAGGGCAGGCTCGCGTTGGACTTCAGTTCCTTCTGGATGCGGCGGGTGCTCGACAAGATACGCTCGACGACGGCGGTCACCGTGAACACGGTGTCGATCAGTTCTGCCCGGACTACTTCATACAGTGCATCAAAGGACTGTCGGTCCCACGGAAGTTCCTGCGGCGTCAACTTATCGATCGCAGCAAGGGCGCAGTCCGCAATCAGGGCGCTGACGGATCCGTGCGGGTTCTGGCTGAACGTGAGCTTCTCCATGTTGCTCAGGTGCTCCAGCACGTAACGGTCGGGGGGTGGAATACGCAATGCCAGGAGCCGGATGACTCCACCGCGCATGGCGGCCTCCTGTTCCTCCCGGGTCTGGAAGACCCGGAGCGCCACGGACTTGCCCTCATCCACCAGGGCCGGGAAACCGGTGACGGCATGGCCCTTGACGGTCCGCGTGACCTGGCGTTCCACGGTGCCAAAGTCCCATTCCGTGATGCCGCTCTTCTCTGCCACCGCACCATCACCCGCCGCTGAAGTACCGGGCGCTGTGTGCTGGCCGGTAGTCGTACCAGGTGTGCCGGCTCCCGCTCCGTTCTTGGCGCGGGACGTCGTGGCCGGGGTAGCTCCGAGCGACTCGGCAATGGCGCGACGGGTGGCCGGTGCCAGCTTCTCCTGGAGCTCAGCGAGGTCCTTGCCCTCGTCCAGTACCTTGCCTTTGCTGTCCACTACCTTGAAGCTCACGCGCAGGTGTGCCGGCACGGCATCCCAGTTCCATGAGCCCGGAGGTATCACATGTCCTCGCAGCCGGCGCAGTACGAGCTCCAGGGAAGGCTCGAGCTCGTCGGTTGCGGGATCGAAGTCAGCTTCAAGGGCTGCGGTTGCCTGCCTGGCGACGTCCGGTGCCGGAACGAAGTTCTTGCGTACCTGCTTGGGCAGGGATTTGATGAGGGCTGTGACGAGCTCTGCACGTTGGCCGGGTATTTGCCAACGGAACGGGGCGTCGTCCAACTGGTTAAGGAACAACACCGGAACCTCAGCGGTCACGCCGTCGGACGGGTTGGGAGCCGATCCCGGCGCCACGGGGTGGAACTCGTAGCTCAGGGGGAGTTCAAAGCCCTTGTGCATCCACGTCTTTGGGTACGCTGAGTCATCCAAGGACTCGGCTTCTTCACTCATCAGCAGGGACTGGTCGAAGTCCAGAAGGGCGGGGTCCGATTGGCGGGCGTCTTTCCACCACTTATCAAAGTGCCGTTCGGAAACCACGTCCTTGCCTACGCGGGCGTCGTAGAACTCAAAGAGCGTCTGGTCATCCACCAGGATGTCGCGCCGACGCATGCGCGTTTCGAGTTCTTCGATTTCCTGCAACAGGGCACGGTTACGGTGGAAGAATTTGTGGTGGGTCTTCCACTCTCCTTCCACCAAAGCGTGACGAATGAACAGTTCCCGGGACAGTTCGGGATCGATGCGCCCGTAATTGACCCTGCGGTTGGGAATGATCGGCACACCATACAAGGTGACTTTTTCGTGGGCCAGCACGGCGCCCTGGCGCGAGGACCAGTGCGGTTCGCTATAGGAGCGCTTCACCAGGTCCGGTGCCACCTGTTCGGCCCACAGGGGGTCGAACTTCGCGGCAACGCGGGCCCAGAGCCGGCTGGTTTCCACCAGCTCAGCGGCCATGACAAACGCCGGCGACTTCTTGAACAGCGCTGACCCGGGGAAGATCGCGAACCGGGTGCCCCGCGCGCCGGCGTATTCGCGCTTGCGCTCATCCAGGAGGCCGATGTGGCTCAGCAACCCTGACAGCAGGCTGATGTGGATGCCCTCATAGTTGCCCACAGGGTCCGCTTCGCGCTTGTTGTTCAGGGTGATGCCCAAAGGCTTGGCCATTTGCCGGAGCTGTGTGAAGAGATCCTGCCACTCGCGGACGCGCAGGTAGTTGATGAACTCATTGCGGCACAGCCTGCGGAATTGGGTGGATGAGAGCTCCCGCTGCTTTTCCTGGATGTAATTCCACAGATTGAGGAAGCCTGTGAAGTCCGAGATCTCATCGCGGAAACGTGCGTGTTTCTCCGCGGCGAGCTGCTGCTTGTCCGTAGGCCTCTCCCGAGGGTCCTGGATGGTCAAAGCCGCGGCGAGGATCATGACTTCCCGGACGCAGCCGCGCTTGCCGGCCTCCACAATCATGCGGCCCAGCCTGGGATCAACCGGCAATTGGGCAAGTTGATGGCCGACGGCGGTCAGGCCACCACCGTTTCGGCCGTTGCCGCCGGCGCCGGCAGGCTTGGAGGCACGCAAGGCGCCGAGTTCGCGGAGGAGAGTGACGCCGTCGTTGATGGCCCGTGACTCCGGAGGCTCCACGAAGGGGAAGTTCTCGACGTCCTTTGGACCGCGCGCAACCCCCATTGCTGTCATCTGGAGGATGACGGCCGCGAGGTTCGTACGCAGGATCTCAGGGTCCGTGAACTGCGGACGCGACTCGAAGTCCTCTTCCGAGTAAAGACGGATCGCTATGCCTTCGGACACACGCCCACAACGTCCTGAGCGCTGGTTGGCCGAGGCCTGGGAGACGCGTTCGATGGGAAGGCGCTGGACCTTGGTCCGGTGCGAGTACCGGGAGATCCGTGCCGTGCCGGTGTCGATCACATACTTGATTCCCGGTACGGTCAACGATGTTTCGGCCACGTTGGTAGCCAGGATGATGCGCCGTTTGCCGCCCGGGTTGAAGACCTTGTGTTGTTCCTGGAGGCTGAGGCGGGCGAAGAGGGGAAGCACTTCCGCCCCGGCAAGGCGGCGGTTCGTTTGGATACGGCCATTGATGGCCTCTGCAGCGTCACGGATTTCGCGCTCGCCGGAGAAGAAGATGAGGATGTCGCCCGGGGCTTCCTTGGCGAGCTCGTCAACGGCGTCGCACACGGCATCGAGGGGATCGCGGTCCTCTTCGAGCTCGTCGTCCGAATCGTCCTCGTCCCCGCCCGCCGGCTGAGACAGTGGGCGGTACCGGATTTCCACCGGGTAGGTCCGCCCGGAGACTTCAATGATCGGTGCCGGATCTTCATCGGTACCGAAGTGCTTGGCGAAGCGCTGGGGGTCGATGGTGGCGGAGGTGATGATGACCTTGAGGTCCGGGCGCTGGGGAAGGATCCGCTTGAGATAGCCCAGGATGAAGTCGATGTTGAGGCTTCGTTCGTGCGCCTCATCGATGATGATCGTGCTGTATTTCCGCAGGAGTTTGTCCCGCTGGATCTCCGCAAGCAGGATGCCGTCGGTCATCAGCTTGATTTTGGTGGACGCGCCCACCTCGCCGGTGAAACGGACCTGGAAACCCACTTCCTGGCCGATTTCGACGCCAAGTTCGGAGGCTATGCGTTCGGCAACAGTGCGCGCCGCAAGGCGGCGCGGCTGGGTGTGGCCGATCAGGCCCTTGTCTCCAAGGCCTAACTCGAGGCACATCTTGGGGATCTGGGTGGTCTTACCAGAGCCGGTTTCGCCGGCAATGATGGTTACCTGGTTGGCCGCGATGGCCGCCATCAGATCCTCGCGGCGCTCGGATACGGGCAGCTCTGCGGGGTAGGAAATATGAAGTGTCATGGCTGCTGCCAGTCTACTGTGGCTTGGTTCCGGCGTCCGCGACCTCCGACACAGTCCCGGCCGCTGCACGGAGGCGATGGGAAAGGTCCAAGGCGAAGGTCCTGAATTCCTCCGGCTCGATGATCTCGAAATTCATGTCCAGCGAGGCCAGATAGGCCCCCGCTGAGGCCAGGCTGTCCCATCCGGACCGCAGGATCGTGGCCTGGTCGCCGTCGGCCGTTAGGGTGGCGTACTGGGAACTTACGACGGCGGCTACCTCGGCGAGGGGCGCGCGGAGCCGCACGACGACGTCGAACCTGTAGGGCGAACGCGTAATTGATTGCTGTACGTACGCCGCAAGGTCCTCTGCCGGCAACGGCCGTGGAGTGTACTTCCTGCGTTCCGAAGGCAGGGAAGCAAAGCGGTCGGCCCGGAACGTCCGCCAGCCTTCCCGCTCCAGGTCCCACGCCACCAAGTACCAGCGCCGGCCGGTGTCCACCAGCCTGTAGGGTTCCACCAGCCGGCGAGCGGAGTCGCCGTCGGACCTGACGTACTCGAAGGAGATCTGCCGCCTGTCGGATATCGCCGCCGAAACCACCGTTAACTGTTGCGGATCAACGCTCGCCGCGTTGCTGGGAAGGGTGGTCACGGCAGCTTTCAACATGGCGAACTTAGGGCGAAGCCGGGAAGGCAGGACCTGTTCCAGCTTTGCCAACGCCCGCACGGAGGCCTCCCCGATTCCCGCCACCGGGCCCGCCGCGACGGAATTCAGGCCCAGGGCGACGGCCAAAGCTTCGTTATCGTCAAGGAGGAGGGGCGGAAGCTGCGCGCCGGCGCCAAGTTGGTAGCCGCCGGCGATCCCGGGGGTGGCGTGAATGGGGTAGCCAAGGTTGCGAAGCTTGTCGATGTCGCGGCGCACCGTCCGTTCGGTGACGCCCATGCGGTCAGCCAGGTCTGGTCCGGTCCATTCCCGGCGAACCTGCAACAGCGACAAGAGTTGAAGGAGCCGGGCCGAGGTTTGGATCATGCAAGCGAATCTAGTCCATGGCCGGGCGATTCCTCAGTAGATGCGCGGATTCCAGTAGGGGCTGCTCGGAGCATCGAAAGCGCTCCACGGTTCCTTGGAGTTGATGGGCGGGTTGTGGCCGCGGCCATCCTTCAAGAGGGCTGAAACGGTAGCGGCAACGGCGGTGATGAGGACGATGAAGAGGATGATTCCGAAGATTTCCATGCCTCCAGCCTGCTCCTGTGGCAGGTCAAGAAACAGTGGCAGAAATGCCCCATTTAGATAATTTTCTGCCACACTGGATGTATGTTGAAATCAGTGGCGGTGATCGTTGTTCCCAACTTCTCGATCTTCGAATTCGGCACGGCTTTCGAAGTCTTCGGCATTGACAGGACTGACAGGGACGGCGGAGTTCCGGGTTTCGACTTCCGGGTCTGCGCCCCGGAACCGGGTGATATCCGGATGAAGTCGGGGCTCTCCCTGCACGTGGAGAACGGACTTGAGGCAACCGCGGACGCGGACCTTGTGATCATGACCCCCTTCGGCAGGGACCAGGAGCTGCCCGAGTCCGTCCTGGAGGCCCTGCGCGCGGCACACGAGCGGGGAGCATGGGTCATGTCCATCTGTTCAGGGGCCTACGCGCTGGCCCGCGCCGGATTGTTGGACGGGCGCCGCTGCACCACCCACTGGCACTACTCGCATGACCTTGCAGCGCGCTACCCGGAGATCATCGTGGACGAGAACGTCCTTTACGTCCAGGACGGAACCATCATCACCAGTGCAGGCACGGCCGCAGGAATCGACGCGTGCCTGCATTTGGTCCGCGTCGAACTGGGAGCCAACGTCGCAACGGCCATAGCCCGCGACATGGTGGTGCCGCCGCACCGTGACGGCGGACAGGCCCAGTTCATCGACCGCCCCATGCCGCAATGCGGATCAGCGCCCATGGAGGAACTCCTCCGCTGGATGGTGCAGCACCTTGACCAGGAGCACAGCGTCAACGAGCTGGCGGCCCGGCTGCACATGTCCCCCCGGACGTTCGCGCGCCGATTCCGTGCTGAAACCGGAACAACACCCGCCGCATGGCTGAACTCGCAGCGGGTAATAAGGGCCCAGGAACTCTTGGAGAGTACGGAACTGAACATCGACGAAATTGCCCGCGAGGCAGGTTTTGGGCATTCAGTGCTCCTCCGGCACCACTTCACCAAGGTCCTCTCGACCAGCCCACAGAGCTATCGCCGGGCGTTCCGCGGACAGCTGGCCGAGGCAATCTAGGTGTACTAACCCGGTAGGTTGGTGACGCGGCTGGCTGGGGAGGCGCCTTTGAGTGCCGTGTGTGGCCTGCTGCGATTGTAGTGCTCGATGAAGTCCTGGTAACAGGCTTGGCGTTCGGTTTCTGAGGT
>NZ_JAJUKH010000005.1 GCF_021538675.1 Paenarthrobacter sp. AR 02 | reverse complement strand
TACATCCACTGGTACAACACCAAAAGAATCTCAACAAAGCTAAAGGGCCTGAGCCCGGTGGAATACCGTGCTCAGACCCTCGCGGCCTAGCATCTATTTAGCGGTCCAACTTTCGGGGACCACTTCAAAGAGGTGGGGCCCGCTTTCACGACTAAGGGCTATGCCTTGGTCTTGGACTTCTTTTCAGGCCATGGGCCAACGGGCTCCTTGCGGGCACCGTCGTCGGTCTTGGAGGTGTCGGCAAGGTCGCCTACCTTGTGGACCTTCAGGGAGTTGGTGGAACCGGCCTGTCCGGGAGGGGAACCGGCGGCGATCACAACCAGGTCGCCTTCGTCCACCAGGTCCATTTCCAGCAGGCTCTTGTCTACCTGTGCGGTCATTTCGTCGGTGTGGCCCACCGACGGGACCAGCACCGGCTGGATGCCCCACGTGAGGGCGAGCTGGTTCCAGACGTGCTCAACCGGGGTGAAAGCGAAGACCGGCTTGACCGGGCGCAGGCGCGAGAGGCGGCGTGCCGAGTCACCGGACTGGGTGAAAGTACAGATGTACTTTGCGTCCAGTTGGTCGGCGATTTCGACGGCGGCACGGGTGATGGCGCCACCGCGGGTCTTGGGCTTGGTGCCCAGCGGGGGGACGCGCTCGAGGCCGTGAACTTCGGTCGATTCGATGATCCGAGCCATCGTCTTGACGGTTTCGATCGGGTACTGGCCCACGGAGGTCTCGCCGGAGAGCATGACTGCGTCGGCGCCGTCGAGCACTGCGTTGGCGCAGTCGGAAGCCTCGGCGCGCGTCGGGCGCGGGTTGTCGATCATGGATTCCAGAACCTGGGTGGCCACGATGACCGGCTTGGCCCAACGGCGTGCCAGTTCAATGGCGCGCTTCTGGACGATCGGCACCTCTTCGAGCGGCAGCTCGACGCCGAGGTCGCCACGGGCAACCATGATGGCGTCGAAGGCGTCGATGATTTCGTGGAGCTGGTCCACGGCCTGCGGCTTTTCGATCTTGGCGATCACCGGCACGCGGCGGCCTTCTTCGTCCATGATCTCGTGGACGCGGGTGATGTCGGAAGCATCGCGCACGAACGAGAGTGCGATCAGGTCCGCGCCCCGCTTGAGGGCCCAACGGAGGTCGTCCTCGTCCTTTTCGCTCAGCGCGGGGACGTTGACTGCAACACCAGGCAGGTTGATGCCCTTGTTGTTGGACACCTTGCCACCGACGGTGACAACGGCGACGACCTTGACGTCGTCCACCTCAACGGCGCGCATTGCTACCTTGCCGTCGTCGATCAGCAGGGCGTCGCCGACGTTGACGTCTTCGGTAAGGCTCTTGAGCGTGGTGGAGCAGATGTCCTTGGTTCCCGGGACGTCTTCGGTGGTGATGGTGAACGTGTCGCCGACAGCCAGTTCGTGGGGGCCGTCAACAAAGCGACCCAGACGGATCTTGGGTCCCTGGAGGTCGGCCATGATGGCCACAGGCTTGCCCAGCTGGGCCGCGGCCTTGCGGACGTTCTCGTAGGTGTTGTCGTGGACGGAGTAGTCGCCGTGGCTCATGTTCATACGGGCAACGTCGACGCCGGCCTCCAGCACCGCGAGGGTGTTGTCGAAGCTGGAGATAGCCGGGCCGAAAGTTGCCACAATTTTCGCGCGTCTCATATACCTACCCTAAGTAGTTCATGCTGATTGAGTAAAAGAAACGTTCCTGCCGGCGCTATAAGACCGCTATCGCCCGGTCGGTGGGGGCGACCGGTGCCGGGAGAATGGTGCTTCCCATCAGGAACTTGTCCACTGCGGCCGCGCATGCACGGCCTTCCGCAATGGCCCACACAATCAGTGACTGGCCACGTCCGGCATCGCCGGCGACGAACACACCCTCGGTGTTCGTCATGTAGTAGCCGTCGCGGGCAACGTTGCCCCGACCGTCGAACTCTGCGCTGACCTGTTCTGTGATCCCTGCCGGCTCAGCACCGGTAAAGCCAAGGCTCAAGAACACAAGATCAGCAGGAATAACCCGCTCAGTACCGGCCTTGGGCAGGCGTTTGCCGTCCACGAACTCGGTTTCAGCAACCTTGACGCCGGTGAGTTTGCCGTTTTCACCGACAAATTCAACGGTGGATGCAAGGTAAGTACGTTCGCCGCCTTCTTCGTGGGCGCTGGCGACCTCGAACAGGGTGGGGAATGTTGGCCAAGGCTGGTGGCTGGCACGCTCCGCCGGCGGCTGCTTGCCGATCGCGAGCGTGGTCACCGACGCTGCCTGGTGGCGGTGGGCGGTACCGATGCAGTCGGCACCAGTGTCGCCACCACCGAGGATCACCACGTGCTTGCCGCGTGCGTCAATGTGGTTCTCGGGGGTCTCCCCTGCGACGGCCCGGTTCGACGGAACCAGGTAGTCCATGGCGAAGTGCACGCCGTCAAGGTCACGGCCGGGGATGGGAAGATCACGCGGAACGGTCGCGCCGGTTGCAACAACTACCGCGTCGTAACGGCGGCGCAGCTGCTCCCAGGTGACGTCGGTGCCAACTGCGACTCCAGTACGGAACCGGGTTCCCTCTGCCTTCATCTGCTCCAGGCGGCGGTCAACCTGTTCCTTCTCCATCTTGAAGTCGGGGATGCCGTAGCGGAGCAGGCCACCGATTTTGTCATCGCGCTCATAGACGGCAACCGTGTGGCCCACGCGGGTCAGCTGCTGTGCGACTGCCAGGCCGGCCGGACCCGAGCCAACCACGGCCACCGTCTTGCCCGTGAGGCGCGTCGGCGGAAGGGGCTGGACCCAGTCGTTCTCGAAGGCCTGGTCGATGATCGAAACCTCAACCTGCTTGATGGTGACGGCGGGCTGGTTGATCCCCAGCACGCACGAGGCCTCGCAGGGCGCCGGACACAGGCGGCCGGTGAACTCCGGGAAGTTGTTCGTGGCGTGGAGGCGCTCAATCGCTTCTTCACCCTTGTCACGCCACACGAGGTCGTTCCACTCCGGAATGAGGTTACCCAAAGGGCAGCCCTGGTGGCAGAACGGAACGCCGCAATCCATGCAACGGCCGGCCTGGCTCTTCAGGACACCCTTTTCCTGGGCCTCGTACACTTCTTTCCAGTCCATGATGCGGACGGGAACGGGACGGCGTGGCTGCGTCTCGCGCTGCCGGACTTTCAGAAATCCGCGTGGATCAGCCACCGGTTACCTCCAGGATTCGGGACCATACTTCTTCGCCATCGGGGTCAAGGCCCTCTTCAATGGCGTCGAGACGGGTCTGCAGGACTGCGGCGTAGTCGCGCGGCAGTACTTTGGTGATGCGGGCGGCGGTGTCGTCGAAGTTCTCGAGCAGACGGCCGGCCAGGACGGATTCGGTTTCCTCGACGTGCTTGGTGAGCAAGCCGTGGACAATGTCGCGGTCCTCGGCGTCGAGCTCCAGGAGTTGGAGTTCGCCGGTGTCGAGGGCCAGCTTGTTGACGCGCTCGGGCTGGAGGTCCAGCACGTAGGCGGTACCACCGGACATGCCGGCACCGAAGTTACGGCCGGTGCGGCCGATGATCAGCGTCTGGCCACCGGTCATGTACTCGCAACCGTGGTCGCCAATTCCCTCGACGACGGCGGTCGCACCGGAGTTGCGGACCAGGAAGCGTTCGCCCACCTGGCCGCGCAGGAACATCTCGCCGCTGGTGGCACCGTAGCCGATGACGTTGCCGGCAATGACGTTGCGCTCAGCCTGGAACACGTTGGTGCGGTCCGGACGGACGATGATGCGTCCACCCGAAAGGCCCTTGCCAACGTAGTCATTGGAATCGCCGAACATGCGCAGCGTGATTCCGGCAGGCAGGAATGCGCCGAGGGACTGGCCCGCGGTGCCGTTGAGCGTGATGTCGATCGTGTCGGTTGCCAGCACATCGACGCCGAAGGTCTTGGTCACTACGTGGCCGAGCATCGTACCCACGGAACGGTCCGTGTTGATGACGTCCAAGGTGATCTTGACGGGCATGCGGTCGCTGAGCGCTTCCTGGGCCATGGTGATCAGGCGCTGGTCGAAGTGCTTGTCCAGCTCATGGTTCTGGCCGGTCATGTTGCGCAGCGGCACGTCGTCGTCGAACTCAAGGCCGTGCAGGATCGGATCCAGGTCCAGCCCTTCGGCCTTCCAGTGGTTGATCGCTTCACGGGTGTCCAGTACCTCGGCGTGGCCGATTGCCTCTTCAAGGCTGCGGAAACCAAGCTCGGCGAGGATTTCGCGGACTTCTTCTGCGAGGAACTCGAAGAAGTTGACTACGAACTCGGGCTTGCCGTTGAACCTGGAGCGAAGCTCGGGGTTCTGCGTGGCAACGCCCACCGGGCAGGTATCCAGGTGGCAAACGCGCATCATGATGCAGCCCGAAACCACCAGCGGTGCGGTTGCGAAGCCGTACTCCTCGCCACCCAGAAGGGCAGCAATGACGACGTCACGCCCGGTCTTGAGCTGGCCATCGACCTGGACCACTACGCGATCACGGAGACCGTTGAGCATGAGGGTCTGCTGGGTCTCGGCCAGGCCGAGTTCCCACGGCACACCCGCGTGCTTGAGCGAGTTCAGCGGCGAAGCGCCGGTACCGCCGTCGTGACCTGAAACAAGCACGACGTCGGCCTTCGCCTTGGTGACGCCGGACGCCACAGTGCCGATCCCGACTTCCGAAACAAGCTTGACGTGCACCCGTGCCGAGGGATTCGCGCGCTTGGCATCGTAGATGAGCTGCGCGAGGTCTTCGATCGAGTAGATGTCGTGGTGCGGGGGCGGGGAAATGAGCCCCACGCCGGGAGTGGAGTGACGGGTCCGGGCTACCCAGGGGTAGACCTTCTGCGCCATCAACTGGCCACCTTCGCCGGGCTTGGCGCCCTGGGCCATCTTGATTTGGATGTCCTCGGCGTTGGTCAGGTAGAGGCTGGTCACGCCGAAGCGGCCCGAAGCGATCTGCTTGATGGCAGAGCGGCGCTCCGGATCCAGCAGGCGGTCAACGTCCTCGCCGCCTTCACCCGTGTTGGACTTACCGCCCAGACGGTTCATGGCGATGGCCAGGGTCTCGTGCGCTTCCTTGGAGATTGAGCCGTAGCTCATGGCCCCGGTGGAGAAACGCTTGACGATGCTGGAGACCGGTTCGACTTCCTCGAGCGGCACAGCCGGGCGAACACCGTCCTTGAACTTGAGGAGACCACGCAGGGTCATCAGGTTCTCGGACTGGTCGTCGATGCCCTTGGTGTAGGACTTGAAGATGTCGTAGCGGCGTTCGCGGGTAGCGTGCTGGAGGCGGAACACCGTCTCGGGGTTGAACAGGTGCGGTTCGCCGTCGCGGCGCCACTGGTATTCGCCGCCGCCAAGCAGCGGCTGGTGCGGGTGTTCGATGCCGCCCTCCGGGTACGCCATCTGGTGGCGTGCCGAAACTTCGGCGGCGATAACGTCCAGGCCAACACCACCGAGCTGGGAGTGCGTGCCGGAGAAGAACTCATCCACCAGTTCCTGGGACAGGCCCAGGGCCTCAAAGGTTTGTGCGCCCGTGTAGGAAGCCACCGTGGAGATGCCCATCTTGGACATGATCTTCAGGACACCCTTGCCGAGGCCCTTGATGAGGTTGTAGACACCATCCTCGGGCGTGACGCCAACGACGTCGCCGTTGGAGATCAGCTGTTCCACCGATTCCATGGCCAGATACGGGTTCACGGCCGACGCACCGTAGCCGATCAGCACAGCCACGTGGTGCGTCTCGCGGACGTCGCCGGCCTCGACCACCAGGGCGGTCTTGGTGCGGTTGGCGCTGCGAAGCAGGTGGTGGTGGACAGCGCTGACAAGGAGCAGCGACGGAATCGGCGCCCACTGGGCGTTCGAGTCACGGTCGGACAGCACGACGTACTGCACGCCGCGGTTGATCGCACCGGAAACCTGCTCGCAGATTTCGGTCAGGCGGGCACGCAGGGCCGCTTCCCCGCCCTCGGGGCGGTACAGGCCGCGGACCTTCATGGCGATGCGGTCGCCGTCGGGCGTTTCAATGTTGGCGATCTTGGCGAGCTGATCGTTATTGATCACCGGGAACGGCAGCGAAATCTGCGGCTGGCGGACCTGCTTGCCATCCAACAGGTTGCCGTTCGGGCCGATGGCACACTTCAGTGAGGTGACCAGTTCCTCGCGGATGGCGTCCAGGGGCGGGTTGGTGACCTGGGCGAACGACTGCACAAAGTAGTCGAACAACAGCCGCGGTCGCTTGGAGAGCACGGCGACGGGCGTGTCCGAACCCATGGCGCCAAGCGGCTCGGCACCAGTGCGGGCCATCGGACCAAGCAGGATCTTGAGCTCTTCGGTGGTGTAGCCGAAAGTGCGCTGGCGGATGTTCACCGACGCTGCAGTGTGGAGCACGTGCTCGCGCTCGGGGAGCTCGTTGATGTCGATCAAGTTGTCCTTGAGCCACTCGGCCCACGGATTGGCCGCAGCAACTTCCGCCTTGACCTCGGCGTCGTCGATGATGCGGCCGGCCTCGGTGTCCACCAGGAACATCTTGCCGGGAGCAACGCGGCCCTTCTTGACCACGTTGGAAGGCTCAACCTCGATCACGCCAACCTCGGAAGCGAAGATGACCAAGCCATCTTCGGTGATCCAGTAACGTCCCGGGCGCAGCCCGTTGCGGTCAAGGGTGGCGCCGACCAGGCTACCGTCGGTGAACGACACGGCTGCCGGACCGTCCCACGGCTCCATGAGCAGGGAGTGGTACTCGTAGAAAGCACGGCGGGCCGGATCCATGGTGGCGTGGTTCTCCCAGGCCTCCGGGATCATCATCATGATCGAGTGCGTGATGGGGCGGCCGGAAAGCCAAAGGAGCTCAGCCACCTCGTCGAAGGAGGCCGAGTCCGAGGCGCCCGGGGTACAGATCGGGTACAGCTCTTCAGGCACGGAGCCCAACAGGGGGCTGGCCAGCTGTGACTGGCGGGCACGCATCCAGTTGCGGTTGCCCTTGACCGTGTTGATTTCGCCATTGTGGGCGATGGTGCGGAACGGCTGCGCCAAAGGCCACGAAGGGAACGTGTTGGTGGAGAAGCGCGAGTGCACGATCGCAAGCTTGGTCTTGAAGCGCTTGTCCGAAAGGTCCGGGTAGAACGGCTCAAGTTGCGCGGTGGTGAGCATGCCCTTGTAAACGATGGTGCGCGAGGACAGCGAGGGGAAGTAGACGCCGAACTTGTTCTGCGCCCGCTTACGGATACGCCAGGCACGGGAGTCCAGCTCATTGTGATCGAGCTGTTCACCGTTGGCAGAGGCGAAGAACGGTTGTGAGAAGTACGGCATGCACGCACGAGCCATGGCACCGACGAGGTCGGCGACCACGGGAACCTCGCGCCAGCCGAGAACCGTCAGGCCCTCGTCAGCGGCAAGTGCTTCGATTCCGGCCTTAGCGTTGTCGGCTTCGCGTGATTCAGCGGGGAGGAAAGCTGTACCCACCACGTATTGGCCGGGGGCGGGCAGCTCGAATTCTGCAACTGCACGGAAGAACTCGTCCGGGACCTGCATGAGCAGTCCGGCGCCGTCTCCGGTGCCTTCATCGGCGCCAACAGCGCCGCGGTGTTCGAGATTGCGGAGGGCGGTCAGTGCCGCTTCCACGATGTCGTATCCCGGTTCCCCGCGGAGCGTGGCAATAATTGCCAGGCCGCAGGCATCCTTCTCCTTGTCAGGGTTGTAAAGACCCTGGGCCTCCGGGAGCGCAGCAAAGCGCTTGAACGGAGACATGGCACCCTGAGGTTCGATATTTTCGGACCAACCGGGGTTATGAAGATGGGTCATGGGAGACGTCCTTCCTCGAGATCGTGCGTATGGAAGGGACAACGTTGGCCCCACCTTGCCTACCCTGTGACGGGCATAACAAAGCGCTAGTACTTGGAATTGTAGGCCAGCCGATCCAGCGCAACGAACAGTTACGCAGACCACTGGCCCCGGCTTGACCAGCGAACATCGGTATGCTGCGGTCCGGTTTCCGGGGTGCCACGACGCTGTGGACTGGGCCCTACGAGCGGTGACTCTGTTGCCCCTGTACCGACGGCGACTACTTGGTGTCGTCTGCCTTCGGCGAGGATCCGGGGGCCTTCCTTACGGCAGTTGCGGCAGGTGTCGCATCCGCGGCGGACGTAGTGTCCTTGGCGGCGTGCCCTGCAGCATCCTGCGGCTCGTCAACGTGGCCCGGATCGCTTTGGTTATCACGGAGATTATCACGCGAACCAGTATCTGAGACAGATGCGTCCACATCATGACTGGTGACGCTCGTCACCGTAGCCGGTTCCTTTTCGACGCTTTTTTCCGGCTCCCGGCCCTTCAAGTACGGCGAGTCCGGCACCGGACGACCCAGACGTCCGAGGGCGACGAAGATCAGCAGCGCTGCGATGAAGACAAAAATACTGGTCCAGACATTGAGCCTGGTAGTAATACCGAAGAGGGTGATCTGTTCGGCATCGTCAATCCGGAGGGCTTCGATCCACACCCGGCCGAGGGTGTAGTAGACGGCGTAAAGCCAGAACAGGCGGCCCCAGCGGAACTGGAACTTCTTGTCGAGGAGCAGCAGAATGCCGACGCCGGCGAGGTTCCACAGCAGTTCGTAGAGGAATGTTGGGTGGAACAGGGTGTCCGCAGGCATGCCGGCCGGGAAGTTGGCGTTTGCGGGATCAATCTGGAGACCCCACGGGAGCGTGGTCGGGGCCCCGAAGAGCTCCTGGTTGAACCAGTTGCCCAGGCGGCCGATGGCCTGGGCCAGGAGTAGACCGGGAGCTGCAGCGTCCAGGAAGGCCGTGAGTTTCACCCCGGTGCGACGGCAGCCGATCCAGGCACCCACAACACCGAGAATCACGGCACCCCAGATCCCCAAACCGCCCCGTTGGATCTGCGGAATCAAGGAAAGGTCGCCAGTGCCGTCAAAACCAGGGCCGAAGTACGCATCCGGCGACGAGAACACATGGTAGAGGCGGCCACCGATGATACCGAAGGGAATCGCCCAGATGGCAATATCCCACAGGCTTCCCTCCGGAGCACCCCGCCGCTTCCAGCGCGCCGACGTCAGCCAGAGGCCAACGATGATGCCCGCAAGGATGCACAGGGCGTACGCGTGGATACGCAGCGTCCCCCACGGCAGCGGAATGTCGAAACCCGACCACGAAGGGCTCGGGATACTCAGGGGGACCATTGCCGCTGCGTGGAGGACGGTCTGCATTCGGTTCGCTGTTTCCTTTTCCTAGGCTTCTGCAGCCGCGCGGCCCAGACCGGCGCTGAGGTTCTTGGTAAGTTGCCCGACGGCGTCAACCCCGCCGTCGCGCAGTGCCGCCACCAACGCGGTACCGACGATCACACCGTCCGCGTAGGCGGCGATCTCGCGTACGTGGTCCGGGTTGGAGACTCCGAGACCAACGCAGACCCGCTCGGCTCCGGCCGCGTGGGCCCGGGCCACCACGTCCTCGGCACTGCTGCTGACCGAGGTGCGCGTTCCGGTGACACCCATGATCGAGACAGCGTAGACGAAGCCGCGGCTTGCCTTGACAGTCATGTCCAGGCGTTCGGGCGTGGATGAAGGTGCCACAAGGAACACCCGGTCGAGGCCGTACTTGTCGGAGGCTTCAAACCACTCATGGGCCTCGTCCGGGACGAGGTCCGGCGTGATAAGCCCCGCTCCCCCGGCTTCCGCCAGGCGACGCGAGAATTCATCTACGCCCATGCGCATGACGGGGTTCCAGTACGTCATCACCAGGACGGCCGCATCGGTGGCAGCGGTAATACCGGCCACGACGTCGAAGACGTTGGCAACACGGAATCCGTTGGAAATCGCCTCGGTCGTGGCGGCCTGGATGACCGGGCCGTCCATCACGGGATCAGAGTAAGGGATGCCGATTTCGATCAGGTCGGCGCCGTTGCGTGCCAGGGCGATGCCGGCCTCGATGCTTTCCTGCACTGTCGGGTAACCCGCCGGGAGGTAGCCTACCAAGGCCGCACGGCCCTCAGCTTTGGCGCGGTCAATGGCTTCAGCCGATTTGCTGGCGAATTGTTCAGTCATTACTTCTGGTCCTCGTTTCCGTCCGCATCAGCTTCGGCGGCGCGTTCGCTGGGCCCCTTTGGCTTACGTGTGGACAGGGTGGTGCCCTTGACGTGCCCTTCCTCGTCCAACATGTTGAACCAGGCAGCGGCAGTCTCCACGTCCTTGTCACCACGGCCGGAAAGGTTGACGATCACGGTCACCTCAGACGGGTTGTCCTTGCCCTCGGTGAGCCGGTGGCCAATCTTGATGGCGCCAGCCAAGGCATGCGAGGACTCAATGGCAGGGATAATGCCTTCGGTCCGGCACAGAAGGCTGAACGCGTCCATGGCTTCGGTGTCGGTGATGGCTTCGTAGGTAACGCGCCCGATGTCAGCAAGGTAAGAGTGCTCCGGACCCACGCTGGGGTAGTCCAGGCCCGCCGAGATGGAGTGGGACTCGATGGTCTGGCCGTCCTCGTCCTGCATGAGGTAGGACCGGGCGCCGTGCAGCACGCCGGGACGTCCCAAGGAGATGGCAGCCGCGTGACGGCCGGTTTCGACACCTTCTCCGCCTGCTTCAAAGCCATAGATCTTCACGGATGAGTCATCCAGGAAAGCGTGGAACAAGCCGATCGCGTTGGAGCCGCCGCCGATACAGGCAGCAATGGCGTCCGGCAGCTTGCCGGTCTGCTCAAGGATCTGGCTGCGGGCCTCTTCACCGATGACTTCATGGAAGTAGCGGACCATGGCAGGGAACGGGTGCGCACCTGCAGCGGTACCCAGCAAGTAGTGGGTGTGTTCCACGTTCGAAACCCAGTCGCGGAGGGCGTCGTTGATGGCGTCCTTCAGCGTCTGGGATCCGTTGGTCACGGGCACCACAGTGGCACCGAGCAACTGCATGCGGGCCACATTGAGCGCCTGGCGGCGGCAGTCCTCAGCCCCCATGTACACAACGCATTCAAGTCCCAACAGGGCCGCGGCCGTGGCGCTGGCAACGCCGTGCTGTCCGGCACCCGTCTCTGCGATGACGCGGGTCTTGCCCATGCGCTTGGCAAGCAGGGCCTGGCCCAGGACGTTGTTGATCTTGTGGGAGCCCGTGTGGTTGAGGTCCTCGCGCTTCAGGAAGATCCGCGCGCCGCCTGCATGCTCGGAGAAGCGCTTGGCTTCGGTCAGCAGCGACGGTCGGCCGGAGTAGTTCTTGTTGAGGTCCTTCAGCTCCGCGATGAAGTCGGGATCAGCCTTGGCCTTCTCAAAGGTATCCTGGACTTCGTCGAGGGCGGCGATGAGAGACTCGGGCATCCAGCGTCCGCCGTAGCTGCCAAAGTAGGGCCCCGATGCGTTGCGCAGCGAAGGGCCACCTTGCAGGAATGCGTCAGCCACATTCTCTTCTGAGCCGGCTGTTGGCGCGTCGACCATCAGTCTCACCGTCCTGTTCCAGTTAGTTCATTGGGTAGTTCTACTTGCCACAAGGCAGCCGCAGGCACATGCCCGGGCTGCCCTATGACTGTTCGCCGTGATTCAGTAACTGCCTCAGTTCCTGACGGCGATGGCGGCAGCTCCCGCTGCCTTGAATTCAGCAATGCGTTCGCGCGGCGTGGAGTCGCTGACCAGCGCCTCCCCCACCAGGATGGCGTTGGCGCCACCCGCTGCGTAGTGCGATACGTCATCGGCGCCCCTGACACCTGACTCGGCGACAATGACGGACTCAGCCGGAATCAAACCGGCCAGCGATCCGAAAACCGAGCGGTCGACGTCGAGCGTCTTGAGGTTGCGGACGTTGATGCCAATAATCCTGGCCTGTGCCGCAACAGCACGCTCAATTTCTTCCTCGGTGTGCGTTTCCACCAGCACGTTCATGCCAAGTTCGTGGCTCAACGCGCTGAACTCTGCGAGTTCGGAGTCGGACAGAGCTGCAACGATGAGCAGGATGAGGTCGGCGCCGTGGGCACGGGCTTCCCAAATCTGGTACTCGTCAACGGTAAAGTCCTTGCGCAGCAAGGGTGTTCCGACGGCGGCACGCACGGAATCGAGGTCGGCCAGCGAACCGCCGAAGCGGCGCTGTTCGGTCAGGACGCTGATAACGGAAGCTCCGCCGTCGGCATACTGGACCGCGAGGGACGCAGGATCCGCGATGGGCGCAAGATCACCTTTTGAAGGGCTGCGGCGCTTGATTTCAGCGATGACTTTGAGGTCGTTGCGAACAGATGAGGTACCGCCGAGGGCGGCCCACGCGTCACGTGCCGGAGCTGCGTCGGCAGCACGTTCCTTCAGCTCCACAAGGGATACGTGACGGCGACGGCCGTCCATGTCCTCCTTGACGCCAACAATGATGTCATCAAGAACGGTCACGGTTAGTGGCCGTTGTTCTGCAGCTTGCTGCCACCAACTCCATAGCCCGCGCGGCGCATTACCAGGCCCACGATGAGGCCAATGACCATGACGACCAGGCCGCCGACGAAGATCGGGGTGCTGGCAATCACGAAAGCGATGGAGGAAATCAGGGCGCCAACGAGCATCACAATCACGCAGGTCCAGGCAGCCGGGCTATTACCGTGGCCGATGGCGTCAGCGTGGCTCGCCATCTTGGATTCAGCTTGGTGTGCGGACACTGTGGTTTTGCTCATGTGAAATCTCCTCAGGATGAATACTGCTTACATTCTGCCATTTATTGACGGCGGCCGGGACATTGTCCGACGCCATGACGCGCTACGTGGGATCTTCACCCCGCGAGAGGCTGTCCCAGCTGTCGATCTCGTCCACCGGCCCGTTACCGCCTTGCTGACCTCCGGTACGGGTGTCGTACTTGGTCCGCGACTTCCAGTGGCGCCCGGCAACGGGCAGCACTACAGCGCAGACCGCCAGGAGCGCGCCCGCCACGACAGCCAGGATGGGGAATGCCGTGGTGGTGACACTGGCCTGCCCGCCGGAGACGCCTGTTGCTGCAGCGATGGAACCCTGTGCCGCGCCGAGCGGATCCACCGCCACCGTAATGGCGGCCAGGATGATGCCCACTGCGGACAGCCCGATGATGGCGGCAATGACCAGTCGCGCGATCTTCCCGGCGATGGAAGCAGCCAAGCCGCCCGCCAGGGCCACCAGGGCCAATGCCGTCACGGCAGTAGCAGCTTTGTTTCCTTGGACGTGGAGGTTGCTGTTGGATGCTCCGTTAGGGTCCAGCTGGACCTCGACCCAGGTCTGGGTGGTGGCCCCAAAGACCAGGAGGGCGAGCACCGTCATGGCCAGGACCAGGGTTGCCTTTCGGGCCCAACGGGGTGTCGTCGCCGTGCTCATGGTGCGGTTGTCCCGCCGTCGACCTTGTCAGTGTCGGGCACCGAGTCACCGGAGATGTTGTGCAGCGAGCCGGCTGTGTGGACGGCCCGCAGGGGTGCTGCTGCCTTGTTCACTGTTTCCAGCGCTTCTGAGGGTTTGTGCGAATCCGCCACAATCCCGCCGCCTGCCTGCACATAGGCGCGTCCTTCGCGCAGCAGGGCGGAACGGATGGCGATGGCCATGTCCATGTCCCCGGCAAAGTCCAGGTAGCCTACAACGCCACCGTAGATGCCCCGCCGGTGTGGTTCGAGCTCGTCCAGCAGGCGCAACGCTCGCGGCTTGGGCGCACCGGAGAGCGTGCCGGCCGGGAACGTGGCTTTGAGGACGTCGTAGGCCTTTGCATGCGGGGCGAGCTCGCCCACCACCGTGGACACCAGGTGCATGATGTGGCTGAACCGCTCCACTTCCATGAATTGCGTGACGTCCACGGTGCCTGCGACGCATACCTTCGAGAGGTCGTTCCGCGAAAGGTCAACCAGCATCAGGTGCTCGGAGCGTTCTTTCTCGTCGGCCAACAGTTCAGCAGCCAGGGCCTTGTCGGCCTCAACTGTCTTGCCACGGGGGCGTGAGCCGGCGATCGGGTGGGTGATGACTTCCTCACCGGTTACCGTCACCAGGGCCTCGGGCGAAGAACCCACAATCGAGTACTCGCGGCCGTCGGCATCCTCAAGGCTGAAGAGGTACATGTACGGGCTTGGATTGGTATTGCGCAGGACCCGGTAGACGTCCAGGGGGTCGGCCGCGCACTCCATTTCGAAGCGCCGCGAGATCACCACCTGGAAAACTTCACCGTCAACGATCGCTTCCTTGCCGCGATCAATCGCTTCAAGGTACTTGGCTTCGTCCCAGCGTTCCTGCACGCTCAAGCCGAAGTCCAGGGCTGCTTTTTCCAGCACGGAGACGGGCTGGGCCACCGGAGTGCTGATCTGGTCAAGCAGCCCCTTCACCCGCGCTACGGCGTCGTGCCAGGCGTCGTCCACGCGCTCGGAGCTGTCGTCAAAGTTGATGGCGTTGGCGATCAGGAGGACTGTTCCGTCCACGTTGTCGTGGACTGCCATGTCGGTAACGAGGTTCAGTGCCATCTCAGGCAGCTGCAGGTCGTCCTCCGGCGGGGACGTCAGCCGCTCCCAGTGGCGCACGGCCTCCCAGCCCAGAAAACCAACCAGGCCGGACGTGAAGGGAGGCAAGCCGTCAAAACGGTCCGTCTGGAGCGCAGCGATGGTGTCCCGGACGGCTTCAACCGGGTTACCGGTGACCGGCACGCCGACGGGTGGTTCGCCGATCCAGTGGGCCTGGCTATCCTTGGTGGTCAGCGTGGCCCGGGATTTGGACCCAATGAAGGAGTAACGGGACCATGCCCCGCCTACTGCTGCCGATTCCAGCAGGAATGTTCCGGGCTGCCCCTTGGCAAGCTTCCGGTACAAACCAATGGGGGTCTCGGCGTCGGCCAGGACTTTGAGTCGGACGGGTATGACACGGCTGTGGACGGCGAGTTCGCGGAACTCTTCCAGGCCCGGGCTGATGATTCCAAGGTCCTGCATGGCTATTTTCTCCGCCTTTTGGTCTGAGGTGGTGCGTCAGTGGAAAGTGGTGGGTGCCTTAGTCGCGGTGGCCCGTAACGACGCTGAAGTCGCGGCCGTCGAAGCACGTCCGGGTACCGGTGTGGCAGGCTGCGCCGATCTGGTCCACGCGGATCAGGAGGGCATCGCCGTCGCAGTCAAGGGCGACTGACTTCACGAACTGAACGTGTCCGGAAGTGTCGCCCTTGCGCCAGTACTCCTGCCGGGAACGGGAGTAGAAGGTGACGCGTCCGGAGGTCATGGTGCGGTGCAGCGCTTCGTCATCCATCCAACCGAGCATGAGGACCTCGTGGGTGTCGTACTGCTGAATGATGGCGGCTACCAGGCCAGCGGAATCGCGTTTGAGGGCGCTTGCTATCTCCTGGGGCAAGGGGCGCGTGGGGTCGCTGGAAAGCTCCGCGGCGGGAGAGGGGCTGGGGGCGGACTGCTCTGACATCAGATCAAGTCTAGTGCCTTTGGCGGGACCCGGATTCTGCGGCGGTTCCACTGCGCAAGAGAGCCCTGATCGTGCTAGTTTCACAAGTGATGCATTTCGTCGATCCTTCCCGAGAAGTACTGGCCGAGACCCTGCTTGCGGCCGGCCCTGACTCCCCCACGCTCTGCGAAGGGTGGCAGACACGGGATCTCGCTGCGCATTTGTATCTGCGCGAGCGGAAGATCGCCGTAGGACTGGGGCTGTTGATCCCCAGTCTTGGCAAGGCCTCCGAGAAGGCGACCTCCACTTTGGCCGCCAAGCTGAAGGACTCCGACGCGTACGCGGAACTTGTGAAGACGTTTCGGGCGGGTCCGCCGGCCCTCTCCCCTTTGAGGATCAAGGCGCTGGATGAGACGTCAAACCTCATCGAATACTTCGTCCACACTGAGGACATCCGCCGCGCCGGTGACCGCTGGGCTCCCCGCGCACTCGACGAAGCCTACTCTGACGCGCTTTGGGATGAGCTGATCAAACGCGCCGCCTTCCTTTATCGCGGCGTGGACCTTGGAATCGTCCTGGTCCGGCCCACCGGACCCCGACACGTGGCCAAGCGCGCGCCTGTTTCCGTTGCCATTGTTGGCGACCCCGGCGAACTCCTCATGCACGCCCACGGACGCACCAGCCAGGCCCTGGTCACCTACGAGGGCCAGCCGGACGCCGTCGCGCTTTTGCAGTCAGCGGACATCGGCCTTTAAGCAACAACGCGGGGTCACTTCCGGCCCATCCTCAAGGGGATCATGGGCCGGAAGTGACCCCGCGTTCGTGTCTGGAGAAGCTAGCGGACCTCGAAACCGGCCTCGCGGATGGCGGCTTTCACCTGGGCAATCATGTCGTCCGGGCCAAAGTGGAAGACCGAAGCCGCCAGGACAGCGTCCGCGCCTGCTTCCACCGCAGGCGGGAAGTGTGCAGGTTTTCCCGCGCCGCCGGAAGCGATGATCGGAATGTTCACCGCTGAGCGGACCAAGCGGATCAGTTCGAGATCGAATCCGTCCTTGGTGCCGTCAGCATCGATGGAGTTGAGCAGGATCTCCCCGACGCCCCGGTCGGCCGCTTCCTTTGCCCAGGCAATCGCGTCGATGCCGGTCCCCGTGCGGCCACCGTGGGTGGTGACTTCAAAACCGGACGACGTCGGGACGTCGCCTTCCCGGGTCCGGCGGGCGTCCACGGAGAGCACCAGGACCTGCGAACCGAAGTGTCGGGTGATCTCATCGATGACGTCGGGCCGCGCAACGGCAGCGGTGTTGATGGAGGCTTTATCCGCACCAAAGCGCAGGAGCTTGTCCACCTCCGCAACGCCACGGACGCCGCCGCCCACGGTGAGGGGAATGAAGACTTCCTCGGCGGTCCGACGAACGACGTCGAAGGTGGTCTCGCGGTTGCCCGATGAGGCCGTGACGTCGAGGAACGTGAGTTCGTCTGCCCCGCCATTGTCATAGCGGTGTGCCAGTTCCACGGGATCACCGGCATCCCGGAGGCCTTCGAAGTTGACGCCCTTCACGACGCGACCGGCGTCGACGTCCAGGCAGGGAATGACGCGTACGGCTACAGCCATGTGCTGCTCCTCAATTCTGCTGGGTCTGCTCGATGAATGCGGTGATCAGATCCGGCAGGCGTGGATGCTGCTGACCAGGATGGCTCGGGCCCCGAGGTCGTAGAGCTCGTCCATGATGCGGTTGGTTTCCTTCTTGGGAACCATGGACCGCACCGCAACCCACTCGGAGTCACGCAACGGCGATACCGTGGGCGATTCAAGCCCCGGGGTCAGCGCGGCAGCGTCTTCCACCAGGTCCTTGCGGATGTCGTAGTCCATCAGCACGTACTGGCGTGCCACGAGGACACCCTGCAGGCGGCGGATGAGGATGTCGATTTCCTTGGCGGTCCCGTTGGCGGCACCACCTGAACCGGATCGGCGGATCAGGACGGCTTCGGACTTCAGGATAGGGTCCCCGAAGATCTCCATGCCGGCAGCTTTGAGGGTGTTTCCCGTTTCAACGACGTCCGCAATGGCGTCAGCGACGCCGAGGCGCACCGACGATTCCACGGCACCATCGAGGCGGACAACCGTGGCGTTTACGCCGCGCTCGGCAAGGTAGTCACGCAAGAGGCCGTCGTAGCTGGTGGCCAGGCGTTTGCCTTCAAGCTGTTCGACGCCGGTGAAGTCACCGACGGGGCCGGCGAACCGGAAAGTGGACGGCGCAAAGCCCAGGGGAAGCAATTCTTCGGCTTCGACCTTGGCGTCGAGCAGGAGGTCCCGGCCGGTGATGCCAACGTCCAAGGTTCCCTGACCGACGTAAACAGCAATGTCGCGGGGACGGAGGAAGAAGAACTCGATGTCGTTGTCGGGGTCCACCATGACCAGTTCGCGGGAGTCGCGGCGCTGGCGGTAACCGGCCTCGGACAGCATGGCCGAGGCGGCTTCGGACAGGGATCCCTTGTTGGGGACTGCTACACGGAGCATTGGGGAGACTTTCTTTTTGGAATGGAGGTTTCAGGCACATCGGCCACGCAGCTGACTCCGCGACTGGGTCGCGGAGTGGCGTGGCTAGAGATGCTTGTAAACGTCTTCCAGGCTGAGGCCCTTGGCGAGCATGAGGACCTGCAGGTGGTACAGCAACTGGGAGATTTCCTCAGCGGCGGCTTCGTCCGATTCGTACTCCGCGGCCATCCACACTTCGGCGGCCTCTTCGACCACTTTCTTGCCGATTCCGTGGATTCCGGAGTCCAGTTCGGCAACCGTGCGCGAACCTGCCGGGCGGGTCGCTGCTTTCTCACTCAGTTCTGCGAACAGCGTCTCGAAATTCTTCACGCCCTCCAGACTACTTGCTCTGAGGCGGCCGCCGCTTGTTGGGGCGTTGCATGACGAAGGGGATGTGAGTGAAGACACACCCACATCCCCTTCAGCCGGCGGTTCTAGCTGTACTGCTTCAGCGTCACTGCCGTTGCGAGGGCAGCAGTTACTGCCTCGTGTCCCTTGTCCTCCTGCGAACCCGGCAGGCCGGCGCGGTCCAGGCCCTGCTGCTCGGTGTCACAGGTGAGGACGCCAAAGCCCACAGGCACGCCGGTGCGGACGCTGACGTCGGTGAGTCCCGACGTCGCTGCCTGGCAGACGTAGTCGAAGTGCGGGGTTCCGCCGCGGATGACCACGCCAAGCGCCACTACAGCGTCAAAGTGCGGAGCGAGCCTGGCCGCTGCGACGGGAAGCTCGAAACTGCCCGGGACGCGCACCAGGGTGGGCTCTGCGATGCCGGCTTCCTTGGCGGCGCGGAGGGCACCGTCCACCAGGCCGTCCATGATCTGGGTGTGCCAGCTGGCCGCGACAATGGCGAGCCTGAGCTGCGAGGTTTCCTCGGGGTTGAGGGTGGTGAGGTCGATAGTGGGCGCGCCGTGTCCGCTCATGGTGTTCCGTGGATCCGTTCAGTCGTGGTTCTTGTCAATGGGGCGTGCTGCCGGGGTTTTGCCGTTGCTGACGGGCTCTACATCAAGGGCCAGCAGGTGGTCCATCCGGTCTTTCTTGGTCTGCAGGTACCGCAGGTTCTGTTCGCGGGATGGAACCTCGGTGGGAACCATCTCCACAACTGACACTCCGGCCTGGGCAAGGCGGTTTTGCTTGTCGGGGTTGTTGCTCAGCAAGCGGACCTCGTGCAGGCCCATCTCGGCCAGGATCTGGCCTGCCGCACTGTAGGAGCGTGCATCCACCGGGAGGCCGAGCTGCTCGTTGGCCTCGACGGTATCGAAACCGGCTTCCTGAAGGGCATAGGCCTTGATCTTGTTGGCCAGCCCAATCCCACGGCCTTCCTGCCCGCGCAGGTACAGCAGGGTTCCACCCTCGGCGTGGATGAGCTCCAAAGCGAAGGCGAGTTGCTCACCGCAGTCGCAACGGTAGGATCCGAACACGTCTCCGGTGAGGCACTCGGAATGAAGGCGCACCAGCGGTGCCTTGCCGCCCTTGGGCGGGTTCGGTGAGCTCACGGCCAGGTGTTCATGACCCGTCTCATGATCGGTCCAGGCCTGGGCGATGAACTCGCCGAAAGCCGTAGGCAGCTGCACGATTGGCCCGCCGCTTACAGAAGGCGGAACGGGGTCCGTGTGGTCGCTGCTGCGTGTTGTCGATGCGGTCATCGCTTCTCCTCGTCTGCCTGTGAATGATGTGCCGTGCCGGACTCTGCCTTCCCAACATATGACACCAGGTCCTCAATGGAGATGAGGGGGCATCCATGTTCGGAGGCGAAGTCGCGCAAGCTGTCCAAGCGCATCATTTCACCGTCGTCATGTACCAACTCTGCGATCACACCCACCGGGGCAAGCCCGGCGAGACGACATAAGTCCACGGCAGCTTCCGTATGTCCCGGACGTTCACGCACTCCTCCCTTAACGGCCCGCAGCGGGAAAATATGCCCGGGCCGGGTGATGGAGGCCGGGGAACTGCCCGGGTCAGCCAGGATCCTGGCGGTAAGGGCGCGGTCGGTCGCCGAAATGCCCGTGCTGACACCGATGGCGGCGTCACACGAAACGGTGTAGGCGGTGCCTTTGGCGTCTTCGTTGATTTCCACCATGGGCGGCAGGATCAAGGCATCAGCCCGTTCGCCTTCCAAGGGGACGCAAATGACGCCCGACGAATACCTGATGGTCCAGCCCATCAGCGCTGGCGTGGCGTGTTGGGCAGCGAAGATGATGTCGCCCTCGTTCTCGCGGTCTTCGTTGTCCACCACAATGACCGCCTTGCCTGCGGCCATGGCAGCGACAGCGGCCTCCACCGGATCGAGGCCGGTACGACGGTTCGCCGGGGTTTCGGAGTGCGTGGGGACGCTCATCGCGCACTCCCCTGCTGGGGCGCAAAGGACAGCAGGCGTTCGGTGTACTTGGCGAGCACGTCCACTTCCAGGTTGACGCGGCCACCCACGGGCTTGGCCCCCAGTCCGGTCTCCTCCAACGTGGTGGGGATGAGTCCCACCTCGAACCATGGCGCGGTCTCTGCCGCCGCGCTGACGGCGGTCACCGTCAGCGAAACACCGTCGACGGCGATCGACCCCTTCTCGGCGATGTACCGTGCCAGCGGGGCGGGTACGCCGAAGCGGAGGCGGTCCCAGTTGCCCAGTGCTTCACGTTCGACGAGCTCGCCCACCCCATCCACATGGCCTTGCACCACATGGCCGTCGAGGCGGCCACCGGCAGGAACGCAGCGCTCCAGGTTGACGGTGTCCCCCGGCGCCAGCTCACCAATGGTGGTGCGGACGAGGGTCTCGCCCATGACGTCGACACTGAAATCCTGGCCGTCGATCCGGGTGGCAGTCAGGCACACCCCGTTGACGGCAATGGAACCGCCCAAGGCGAGGCCGTCGGTGGTGGTGGGTGCCTTCAAGCGAAGGGTCGCGCTGGCATCGCCTTCGTGTTCAATGCCCAGCACAGTGCCTTGTTCGGCAACGATTCCCGTAAACATCAGTGTCCTCCTGTGACATATTCCGCAGCTTCCCGGCGCGGAACGGAATTCTTGGTGGTGACGGCCCGGGTGGGCCGCAGGTGAAGGCGAAGATCATTGCCCAGGGTTCGGACAGCTCCGCCGCCGGCGTCGTCCCACGACCACTGCTGGGCGTCGGCCAAGGTAGTGATCCCCAGGTCATTCAGCGCGGCCGTTCCGGAACCCAGCAGTGTTGGCGCCAGGTAGATGATCAGTTCATCCACCAGGCCGGCGGCCAGGAAGGTGCTGAGGATGCTCGAGCCGCCCTCCACCATCACGTGCCGGGCGCCTTCAGCGAAGAGTCGGCCAAGGGCCTCGGCTGGATCCCTGGTGGGCAGGTGCACGAATCGTCCGTCGCTTCCCCGTACGGCGGCGTCCTCGGGAACTTCCCTCAGTCCCATGACTGCCCGCAAAGGCTGGTGCTGCGACAACTCCCCGTCCGGTGTGCGTGCCGTAAGCCGCGGGTTATCAATCAGCACCGTTCCGGTGCCCACCAGAATCGCGTCAATCAACTCACGGAGGCCGTGGTTGTCTGCCAGTGATTCCGGGCTGGAGATCCATTGGCTTGTGCCGTCGACGGCGGCGATCCGGCTGTCCAGGGTCTGCGCAATATGCAACGTGACGAAGGGACGCTTGGCGGCAACGGCGTCGAACCATTCCCGGTTCAGGTCCCGCGCCTGCTCGGCCGCCAGACCTGAGTGGACCTCAACTCCGGCGGCGCGCAACGTCCGGGCGCCGCCCGCGGCGGGGTCGTGGGGATCGTCGACGGCGTAAATCACCTTGGCGATTCCGGCGGCGATGATGGCCTGCGCGCAGGGGCCGGTGCGGCCTTCGTGGTTGCACGGCTCGAGGGTCACCACCATGGTGGTCCCGGCCGTGTCGATGCCCTGCCGGCGGGCTTCGGAGATGGCGTCGGCTTCGGCATGTGCCGTCCCGGCGCCACGATGGTAGCCGGTAGCCAGGTGCTCGCCTTCCGGGCTGAGGATCACTGCACCCACCAGTGGATTCGCTCCCCTTGGGCCGCGAAGCGCGGCGGCCAGTGCGGCTTCCATGGCCTGCTGCCCGGCGGCGTTTTTGAGCATGTCCAGGTGGTTCATCGGGCCGCTCCCACCCGGGCAGCCCCGGGTTGAAGGAGTGTCCGTTCGCGCTTCTCAGCACGCCACCACACGAAGAATCCGGTAAGGGTGAAGAATCCATAGAAAAGGTACATGACCGCGCTGGCGTAGTAACCGGCACTAAACAGGAGCGGTACGCCCACGATGTCCACGGCCACCCATATGAGCCAGAATTCGGTCCACCCCTTCGCCATGCCGTAGGTAGCCAGCAGCGAGCCCATGAAGGTCCACGCGTCGGCCCACACCGGCGGGTAGGAACCCAGGGAGTCGAACAGCGGCGTCAGGGCCGCGGTTCCGGCGATCATCGCGGCCACCAGAGAGAGACGGACCTTGTTGCTGGCCCACCCGGGAACTACGGCACGCCCCATGCTGCTGGACTGCCGACCCTGCCTCCACCGCTGCCAGCCGTAGATGGCCACAGCAATGAACATGATTTGACGCCCCGCCTGTCCCCACAAAGTCGCAGGCGCAGCGGCACCAAAGACATTGCCCAGGAAGACCGTCAGCAAAAGAAGGTTGCCGATAATGCCGATTGGCCAGGCCCAGACTTTCCGGCGCATTCCGCCGAGGGCGCTGAGCAGCCCAAAGATGTTTCCAAGCACTTCGCGTAAGACAAGAGCAGATCCTCCAACGGGGATCTGAGCTTCGAAGAGCCATCGCAGTAAGTCCATGCCGTTCCTTCCCAGTAAGCCGCGATGACTCCGGGGGTGTACGACAGCGCAACGCCGGGCGTTCACTGATGGAACGCCCAAGGCATGACTGTACGTGCTTCTCCCATCCAGACTTTAACTGTCGGTATCGGAATTTCACCGATTCAACCGTTCGCCTCCAAGGCCCAACAATCTGGGCCCTGACGGCTTACGGGTCGCGGACTATAACCGCCGGTTCGGACTTACACCGACCCCGGAGCACGTATGTGTGTTGTTATTCTGCCACAACTACAAAGAAGCCCAGGCTATTCCCAGCCATCTTCGTAACATCCGTGACAGGTGTCAGATGTTCTGTACAGCGGCCTGGCCGGCAGCCCGGAGACGGTCGATTGCTTCCGCCGGATCCTGGTGTCCGTAGACGGCGGATCCCGCCACGAAGACGTTCGCGCCGGCTTCAGCCGCGCGGACGATGGTCTCTTCGGTGATTCCGCCATCCACCTGGATGGCCACGCCAATGCCCGATCCCTCAATCGCCGCCCGGGCGCGCCGGATCTTGGGCAACGTGATGTCGAGGAACGACTGACCCCCAAATCCCGGCTCCACGGTCATGATCAACAGCATGTCCAGCTCACTGAGCATGTCCAGATAAGGCTCCACCGGGGTGGCCGGGCGCAACGCCATCCCCGCCTTCGCCCCACGGGCGCGCAGCTCGCGCGCCAGCTTGACCGGTGCCATCGCCGCTTCTGCGTGGAAAGTCACTGAGGCGACGCCTGCATCAGCGTAGGCAGGGGCCCAGCGGTCGGCGTCGGAGATCATGAGGTGGGCATCCAGCGGAACCGGGCTGACTGCCTGGATCCTCTCAACCACGGGCAAACCCAGAGTCAGGTTGGGCACGAAATGGTTGTCCATGACGTCGACATGAACGGCGTCGGCGTTGCTGATGCGCTTCAGCTCCGACTCAAGGTTGACGAAGTCCGCGGACAGGATGCTCGGGTTGATACAGCACTGGGACAAGGCAGGCCCTTCGGGTAGATGGTGAACGGGCTGCCGCAACGGACACATCGTCCGTTGCGGCTGCATGTATGTGACTAGGCTTTCTTGCGGATAACCGCCATGAACATCGCGTCCGTCTGGTGGATATGCGGCCACAGTTGGGCCGTCTGCTCGTGGCCGGCACCGAGGCTGCCGGTGAGGCTGACATGGTCGAGTGCCAGTCCGGCGTCGAGCAGTTCAAGATCCTCACGCTTGCCCAGCACGTCGCCCACAACAGCGGTTGTTTCCGCCGGGTGCGGCGAGCATGTCACATAAGCCACCACACCGCCGGGCCTGACCGCGTCAATTGCCGACTTTAAGAGGTCGCGCTGCAGTGGGCCGAGGTCGCCGATGTCCTTCGGTGAGCGGCGCCAGCGCGATTCCGGCCGCCGTCGCAGAGCTCCCAATCCGCTGCAGGGGACGTCCACCAGTACACGGTCGAAGGCCTCGGGCTGCTCCGTACCAACCTCCCGCCCATCGCCGGTCCGCACAGTCCAGCTCTCAGCGGGGACAGCTGATAGCGCTTGTTGGACAAGCTTCGCGCGGTGCGGTGCGGGTTCATTAGCCAGAAGGGTGGCCCCGTCACGATGGGCCAAGGCGGCAAGCAGCGCAGCTTTGCCTCCGGGTCCGGCACACAAGTCCAGCCACCGTTCCCCGTCCTGCGAAGCACCGTCGAGGTCTACGCCGGCCAAGGCGCGGGCAACCAACTGCGAGCCGACGTCCTGGACCCGGGTGGTGCCGCGGCGGACAGATTCGAAGCGGCCCAGGTCGCCACCGGCCGAGAGGGCAGAACCTTCCACCAGCTCGCCTGCAGTGGCACCGTTATCAAATGCTTCGTCCAGGTCTCCCAGTCCGGGCAGCGCCACCAAATTAACCACGGGCGCCGCATTGTCGGCCTCAAGGAGTGCGTCAATCTCGGACTTTGGACGACCATGGTTCACCAAGGACTGGCGCAGCGCACGAACAATCCACTCCGGGTGTGCATGGCGCAGGGCGGCGATCCGCGTCTCATCCGTTTCCTGGTCGAGGAGCGTATCCAGCCACTCATCCCAAGTGTGTGCCGTGACCTTGCGGAGCACGGCATTGATAAGCGCCGACGGACCGGCACCGATGACCGCACGGGCCAAACCGACCGTCTGGTCCAAGGCTGCGTGGGCAGGCACCCGCATGGACAGCAGTTGGTGCGCGCCAATTCGCAGCGCATCCAGGATGGCCGGATCAAGCTGTTCGAGTGGCCGGTCCACGCACCGGGCCAGGATCGCGTCGTAAGTACCCTGGCCGCGCAGCGCGCCGTAGCTCAGCTCTGTGGCGAAACCGGCATCGCGACGATCCAGGCGGTGCTCGCGGATACGGGCCGGGAGGACAAGATTCGCGTAGGCGTCCTCGGAAGCGACCGCCCGGAGGACTTCGAAAGCCACCAGTCGCGCCGGGTCGGCGCGGCGCGTGCGCTGTGCGGGAGCATTGGTGGAGAACCCGCGCTGCGGTCCCCTGTTGCGTTCCCTGCCCTGGGCATTGCGCTTGCTCCCCTGTCCGCCACGGTTCGCTTGCCCGTCACGGTTGCCCTGTCCGCCACCGTCCCGGCTCCCGCTGTTGTTGGGGCCTCGCCGGCCGGACTCGCTCATTCGAATACCACTCTCTCGGGTGCTGCCAAGCCGCGGGCCCAATCGGCCGGCGACATCATTTTCTTACCGGCCGGCTGAATCCGGCCAAGCTCTACGGCGTGGGAACCCGTTCCCACCAGAACAGATTTTGCTTCCACACGGATGGTCCCCGGCGCCAGGTCCTTCACATCGGGCCTTGGCAGCACGGGTTCAAGTTTGACCCGCTGGCCGTCCAAGGTGGTCCAGGCCCCCGGTTCCGGTGTGACACCCCTGGCCCTTCGATTCAGGGCAAGGGCGGGCTGGCTCCAGTCCAGACGCCCATCATCCAATGTCAGCTTGGGAGCCAACGACACTTCACCGGTCTGCGGGTGGGCCACGGCCTGCCCGGCTTCAATCGCGGAAAGCGTCTGGCTGAGCAATACGGCACCGCTCACGGAGAGCCGGTCCAAAAGGTCGCCGGCGGTGTCTTCCGGGCGGACGGTTTCAGTGAGCGTCCCGAAAACGGGGCCGGTATCCAGCCCTTCCTCAAGTTGGAATGTCGCCGCCCCGGTGATGTCGTCGCCGGCAATGATGGAACGCTGGACAGGTGCAGCACCGCGCCACGCCGGCAGCAAGGAGAAGTGCAGGTTTATCCAACCGTGGGTGGGTACGCCCAACGCTGCGCGCGGGACGATTCCCCCGTAGGCAACAATCGCGGCCACGTCGGGAGAAAATTCCGCGATGCGTGCTGTTGTATCAGCGTCTACCTTCGCCGCCTTGATGACGTCCAGTCCCAGTTCCGCGGCACGTGCCGCCACCGGCGATGGAGTCAGGATGCGTTTGCGGCCCACCGGCGCGTCGGGTCGCGTCAGGACTGCCACGACGTCGAACCCGGCTTTGACAAGAGAATCCAAGGACGGGACGGCGACGGCGGGTGTGCCCGCGAAAAGTACCCTCACTCGGAAACCCCAAAGCTGCTGCCACCGAAACTGGAACCAACCGAGTTGGCACGCTTGGACGTGGTTTGCTCCGTGATGGCGTGGTAGTTGGCGTTACGGATGGCCCTGAGGGCCGCTTTCCGGTCTTCGCCCTCCAGCCGGTCGGTGTACAAGATACCGTCCAAGTGATCGGTTTCATGCTGGAAGCACCGTGCCAACATACCTTCGGCTTCCACCGAAACGGGGTTGCCATTCAGGTCCACGCCGGTTGCCCGGGTGGTCCGGTACCGACGCACCGGGAAGCCCAAACCGGGGATGGAGAGGCACCCTTCAACTTCGTCGGGCTGGAAATCCTCACTGTTTTCCAGGACGGGGTTGATGATGTGGCCCTCCACGCCACCGATGCGGTACGTGAAAACGCGCTGACTAACTCCAACCTGGGGTGCGGCCAGGCCTGCGCCCTCAACGTCTTCCATGGTTTCGGTCATGTCTGCTACCAGCTTGGCGAGCTCCGGACCGAATTCAGTAACGGGATCGGCTACGGTGCGCAACACCGGATCCCCAATGATTCGGATACTCATAATTGCCATGTGCTGTCAGTCCTCACGTTCGTCAAACCCGGCTCCGGGTGATGCGGAGCCTAAGCCAGTTTAGTTGAGGTCACCGTGCCGCTGCTGTTCCCTGCCCTGCTCCGGCCGTCGCGAACACAGGCGGGGCGATGGGCAGCAACGCCTGTCCGGCGGCAGCAACTTCCGCCGACATCTCCCACACCCGGCGCAAAGCGCAGAACTTCCACCAGTGATGCTTGAGGATCTCAGGGTTGGCCCGTTGCGGCCGCACTTCAGTTTCGCCTACTGCGACAGCGAGCAGCATGGGATTGTCACCATACTTCCAGGGCTCCCATTGGCCAGCCACGGGGTCCACCAGGCTTTCTTCGGCCTTCATTCCGGCCGTGAGCTGCATGACCACCTTGTCATCAAGGGCTTTGACAGTCCCATCACGGGTTGTCCCCTTGGTCTTGTAGTCGATGAGGCAAATGCGCCCATTGATACGGGCAACAAGGTCCAAAGTCCCCGCGTAGCCCACGGTCGAGTTCCAGACCGTAATCTCGGGAGCCAGCGGCTCAACCTGGTAGAGATCCCACCACTCGTCAAACCGGGCCGCGAAGGCCTGTTCGCCGTGTGCTGCCAGGTCTTCCCGGCATTCCTCCATGCGGTGCGGCCGCCCCATCGCCCTCAACGCCACCTGCTCGCAGTATGTATGCACCCTGTCACCGCGGGCAGCGGCCTGGTCCCGGTAAAGCTCCGCAGACTTGGATGCTTTGTTGATCGCTTGCCGGATTTTGGCCGGACTTCCGAGTATGGCGGGAAGCTCAGGGTCGGCAGCCAGGCTGCTTGCGCCCATGTAACTGAACCATCCGTCCAAGGTGTGGGCCTGTTGGCCGATCACTGTGGTGATGGATGGCACGGAGAATTGCTCAGTGGTGGAGCGGGCGTACATCCGGCCATAGTCAGTAGCGTGGGCAAGCAGTGGAGCAGTCATATAAAGACTGTGTCATAAAGGACCGACATTCTCCGAGGGGAAGAGAATGGCGAGCTGCTCCGGCGGCAGTCGCCGCAGCTTTGCGGCAAGGATCGGGGCAGTCAGAGCCAGGTCTCCCAGGCACAGGGAAGACTCTGGATCTGTGTGGGGCTCTTCGGGTACTTCTTGTATGCGCACGTTGGGGAAGTGCGTCGGGTGCGTATTTCGTGTCGCATCTGTCCGGACTACAAAGAAACCCAAGACAGCAAGAAACCCCCCGGACAAAAGTCCAGGGGGTTTCTCTTGGTGGGCGATACTGGGTTCGAACCAGTGACCTCTTCGGTGTGAACGAAGCGCGCTACCACTGCGCCAATCGCCCGGTGCATAGAAAACACTAACGGACCAGCGCCGGAATGCAAAACGGGTCCGGCATTCGCCGCCGCACCCTAACTACAGCCGTGGAATTACAGCCGTGAAACTCGCCAGGAACCGCGTAGTTGCAGGGATCCGGCCACGTCCAGACCCAAAAGCAAGCGACCGATTTGGAGTTTGCAGGAACCTCCTATAGAGTTTTTACTCGTCGGAAAGCGACGGAATGCCTGAAGGGCTGCCCGCCAAAACGACACTGCGGACGTAGCTCAGCTGGTAGAGCACCACCTTGCCAAGGTGGATGTCGCGAGTTCGAATCTCGTCGTCCGCTCGCAAGGCACTGTCAAGGCAAGAATTCCCCGGAATCCTGCTTACACGGTGGGTTGGCCGAGAGGCGAGGCAGCGGCCTGCAAAGCCGTATACACGGGTTCGAATCCCGTACCCACCTCGGTGAAAACCATGTCTTCCGGCTTTTGTCGGATGCATGGGCGATTGGCGCAGCGGTAGCGCGCTTCCCTGACACGGAAGAGGTCACTGGTTCGATCCCAGTATCGCCCACCAGAACAAGGCAACTTGTTTGTTGTTGAAAGCCAGGCATCAGCTTGGCAGGCAACATGTGCGGACGTAGCTCAGCTGGTAGAGCACCACCTTGCCAAGGTGGATGTCGCGAGTTCGAATCTCGTCGTCCGCTCTCCTTCGATGAAGGACCCGGTAACGGGCGATTGGCGCAGCGGTAGCGCGCTTCCCTGACACGGAAGAGGTCACTGGTTCGATCCCAGTATCGCCCACCAGAACAAGGCAACTTGTTTGTTGTTGAAAGCCAGGCGTCAGCTTGGCAGGCAACATGTGCGGACGTAGCTCAGCTGGTAGAGCACCACCTTGCCAAGGTGGATGTCGCGAGTTCGAATCTCGTCGTCCGCTCCACATAAAGAAGCAGCTCTTCGGAGCTGCTTTTTTTGTGCCCATTTTTCGTTGAATTCCCATTCATTATTTGAAGTAACCGATACACCTCAGAAGAAGTCGCTTTATCTAATGTGATTGGGCTCGCATAATGTACTGCGAGCTCATCACCGTTCCACGCCAACCGGCAGGAGTACCCCCATGAACCAATTGACGGCATCCAAGTCCGTCCTGAGGCGCAAGCCCATTGACGACATCGAAGAAGAAAGCAAGCACAGCGGACTTTTTAAAAGTCTTGGCCTCTGGCAACTGACTGCCATCGGCGTCGGCGGAATTATCGGCGTCGGGATTTTCTCCCTGGCGGGCCTGGTGGCCCACGGCAGCGAGGGAAACCCGGGTGTCGGTCCTGCCGTCCTCTTTTCCTTCCTGATCGCCGGGCTGGCCTCGGGAGCGGCAGCGCTCTCCTACGCAGAGTTCGCCGGCATGATTCCCCGCGCAGGCTCGGCCTACACATACGGGTATGTAGCCCTCGGGGAGATCATCGGCTGGTTCATTGGCTGGGATCTTTTGCTTGAATACATTGCCATTGTGGCCGTTGTGGCGATCGGCATCTCCGGCTACTTCG
This sequence comes from Paenarthrobacter sp. AR 02, assembly GCF_021538675.1. GTDB lineage: Bacteria > Actinomycetota > Actinomycetes > Actinomycetales > Micrococcaceae > Arthrobacter. Next base: position 176,010 of record NZ_JAJUKH010000005.1, on the reverse strand, counting down.
ACGCCTTCCTTTCGGGCATCGGAATCCACATGCCCACGTGGATGACTTCCACCGCAGACGAAGGCAAGGGCGGAATCATCAACTTGCCGGCCATTCTGGTCTGCCTCCTCGTCACCTGGATCCTGAGCCGGGGCACCAAGGCGTTCGGCAGGTTCGAGCTCGTCGCGGTCGCCATCAAGGTGATCCTGATCCTGTTCATCATCGGCTTGGGCATCTTCTACGTGAACACCGAGAACTACAACCCATTCATGCCCAGCGGCTTCGGACCTGTCGTGGCAGGCGCTGCGACCGTCTTCTTCGCAGTGTTCGGCTACGACGCCATGAGTACCGCCGCTGAGGAGGCCAAGGACGGCAAGAAGCACATGCCGAAGGCCATCATCCTGTCCCTGATCATCGCCATGCTGCTCTACGTAGCCGCAACCCTGGTCCTCACGGGCATGCAGAACTACAAGGACATCAACCCCACGGCCGGGTTTGCCTCCGCCTTCACCGGCGTGGGACTTCCGGTCATCGCAACCATCATCTCGGTGTTCGCTGTCCTGTCCATCCTGACCGTGATGCTGACCTTCCTCCTGGGCGTCACCCGCGTGTGGTTCTCCATGAGCCGCGACGGACTGCTGCCCGGATGGTTCGCCAAGACCGACCGGAACGGCACTCCCCAGCGTGTTACCTGGATTGCCGGCATCGCCTCGGCATTCCTGGCCGGCGTCTTCCCCATCAAGGAAGTCGCCGACCTCACCAACATCGGTATCCTCGCCGCCTTCGTGGTGGTCTGCGTTTCGGTGATCGTGTTCCGCTACACCAAGCCGAATGCACCCCGTACGTTCCGTCTGCCGCTGATGCCCCTCGTCCCGGCATTCGGCGTCCTGGCTTCGGCCTTCCTGATGTTCCAGCTCCACTGGGAAACCTGGGTTCGGTTTGGGGTGTGGCTGGTCATCGGCTTGGTGATCTACTTCTCCTACGGCCGTAAGCACTCACTCATGAACCCGGACAGCCCCCGCCACAAGACGGTAACTACGCCCTCGGCGTAGTTTGTCCACAGGCCTGCGTTTAAGCCTTGGCACCTCTGTCAACTGGTGTTAGGGTCGGACGCGGAGGAGCGAACTGGCTCCGCGAAGGAAGGGAGGTGCCCGTGGGTATAATTGACGACCTGAAGGGCAAGGCTCAGGGTCTCATTCAAGGCAACGAGGAAGCCATCAAGAATGGCATCGAGAAAGCCGGGGACTTCATCGACGAGAAGACAGGCGGCAAGTTCGCCGGTCAGGTCGATTCGGTCCAGAATGCCGCTTCCGACTTCGTGGCTAAAAATGACGGCGAGCCACAGGCTCCCGTCGCGGATGAGCCGAAGCAGCCGTAGCTGCCTGAGCCGCCGTACCAGATACGTCAAGGGGGCACCGGTCCCGCCGAGAGGCGCCACCGGTGCCCTTGGCGTTTAACAACTCCGATGGTCGGGTATTTTTGTGCCTATGCCTTCCCCTTCCCCGACGACCACTGAACGCCATGTCCGCAAGGAGGCCTTGGGACCGCCGGTGACCGCAGGAATTGTCACGGCACTGGTTGGTTTCACCTCATCATTTGCCGTCGTCCTGGCAGGGTTGAAAGCCGTCGGCGCCAACCAGGGGCAAGCGTCCAGTGGCCTGCTGGCGCTGACACTGACTTTCGGGCTCGGTATCCTATGGCTCTCCTGGAGGTCCAAAATGCCGGTCACCCTGGCCTGGTCCACGCCCGGAGCAGCGCTTCTCGCCTCCGCTGGGATGGTCGACGGCGGCTGGCCGGCAGCCGTGGGAGCGTTCCTGCTGGTGGGGGTGCTGATCCTCCTGACCGGATTGCTCCCTGTTCTTGGCAGGATCATGGCAAAGATCCCCACGGCTCTGGCACAGGCCATGCTGGCTGGCGTTCTGCTTCCCCTCTGCCTGGCCCCTTTCAAGTCCCTGGGCTCGGCGCCACTGCTGGTCGCCCCGGTGCTCCTGTGCTGGATCGTCCTGATGAAATTTGCACCCCGCTGGTCTGTTCCAGGGTCGCTGCTGGTGGCCTTGGCCGTCATCGGCATCCACATCGCCTCCAGCGGTGCCAACATCCCCGCTGAGGGCTTCCTCCCCCGGCTTGAGTGGACAACGCCCGCGTTCACCGTGGAAGCTGCCGTGGGGCTGGCCCTGCCACTCTTCATCGTGACCATGGCCTCACAGAACATCCCAGGGGTGGCCGTCCTGAAATCATTCGGCTACACCACGCCGTGGCGGCCGTCCATGCTGGTGACGGGGGCCGGAACCGTTGCTGGAGCCCCTTTCGGTGGCCATGCCATCAACCTGGCAGCCCTCAGCGCGGCACTGGCAGCCGGCGAGGAAGCCGGAAAGGACCACGATCGGCGCTGGATCGCGGCCTTTGTCTCGGGACTGGCCTACCTGGCTTTGGCAGCTGGTTCTGCCGCACTCGTCACCATCGTGGCAGCGGCCCCGCCCGGACTGCTTGAAGCGGTGGCAGGGCTTGCGCTCCTGGGCACGCTTGCCTCGTCGATTTCTTCGGCACTGGCCGCAGCGGAAGAACGCATACCGGCGTGCATCACGTTCCTGCTCGCAGCGTCAGGCTTGAGCTTCGCTGGAGTGGGCGCCGCGTTCTGGGCACTGGCCGGTGGCATCCTGGTGCGGTGGATGCTGAAGAGCCGGACACCACTTCCGAAGGACTGACTCAGGCAGGTTCGTGGTTTTGTGCCTCACGGGCCAGCGCCGTGAGCCTGGAGACCGCCCGGAAGTACTTCTTCATGTAACCGCCGGTCATCATCTCTTCCGTAAAGAGCTGATCGAACGGGACTCCGCTGGCGAGAATTGGAACATCCTTGTCGTAGAGACGGTCCGCGAGCACTACGAACCTCAGTGCAACGGCCTGCTCAGTGATGGTTTCGACATCGCTCCACACCACTGCCTCCACCCCGGAAAGCAACTGGCGGTACCGGCTCGGGTGGACCGCGGCCAGGTGGTTGACCAGGGTGCGGAAATCGTCGACAGCCACTGTCTTGCCGTCGAATTCGGCACGCATGCGATGCTTCAGCTCTTCGGTCTTCAGGGGTGCAGGTGCCGCAGGAAGGCCACGGTGGCGGAAGTCCTCGCCGTCGATCCTGACGACGTCGAACTGGTCGGCGAGCACCTGGATCTCGCGCTGGAAGTCGACGGCGGCAAAACGGCCTTCACCCAGGGAACCGGGCAAGGTGTTCGACGTCGCGGCGAGCTTGACCCCGGCGTCGGCCAGTTCGCGCATGAGGCGCGACATCAAAACGGTGTCGCCTGGATCGTCGAGTTCGAATTCGTCGATGCAGACCAGTTTGTAGCTGCTCAGCGCTTCCACGGTCTTGCGGAACGAAAGAGCGCCAACAAGGTTGGTGTACTCCACAAAGGTTCCGAAAGCCTTAGGCCCCGGTGAGCGGTGCCACAGCGACGCCAAGAGGTGTGTTTTGCCAACACCGAATCCGCCGTCAAGGTAGATGCCCGCCCTGGTGGCAGGGGCCTTTTTGGCGAACAACTTCTTGAAAAGCCCACCACTATCGTCCGAGCCCACGCCATCGGCAAAGGCGGACAGCAGTTTCACGGCGTTGGCTTGGCTCGGCTGCGAAGGGTCCGGCCGGTAGCTGTCGAACGATACCTCTCCGAATCGCGGAGAGGGGTAGAAACCCTTGAGGAGTTCCTCCACGGAGACTGCCGGTGTGCGGGCAGCCAGTTGTTCGATCTGTACCACTGTGATCCGTTCCTTCGGTTGTGGGTCCCCAGCAAGAATACCGGCATAAGGAACGGCAGAACGGCCACGTGACCAAAGCCATGTTTCACCATGTGACCGCTGGGGAAGCAATCGCACCGGGCCGTGGTTAGTGTTGGAAAGGCCGGGCGGCCACCTGATGAACCAAGGCCCGGCTCCGTCCGTTGTCAGTGAAAGGCCATCAAATGTCCTACCCCGTTGAACAGAATGAAAAGTTCGCCGCCTACGCGAACCCTGAACGCCTCGTCTCCACTGAGTGGCTTGCGGCAGCACTTGCCGATGGCGCCATCGCCGACGGCAAACTGGTAGTCGTGGAGTCCGATGAAGACGTCCTGCTGTACGAAACCGGACACATCCCGGGCGCAGTGAAGATCGACTGGCACACAGACCTGAATGACGAAGTCACACGCGACTACGTAGACGGTGCCGCTTTCGCCGCCCTCGCCGCATCCAAGGGCATCTCCCGCGACAGCACCGTTGTCATTTACGGTGACAAGTCCAACTGGTGGGCCGCCTACGCGCTGTGGGTCTTCACCCTCTTCGGCCACAGCGACGTCCGCCTCCTCGACGGCGGCCGTGACAAGTGGATCGCCGAGGGCCGCGAGCTGACCACCGATGCATCGCAGCCGGCCCCAGGCGAGTACCCCGAAGTCGAACGCAACGATGCTCCCATCCGCGCCTTCAAGGAAGACGTCCTGGCGCACCTGGGCAACCCGCTGATCGATGTCCGCTCCCCCGAGGAATACACCGGCCAGCGCACCCACATGCCCGCCTACCCGGAAGAGGGAGCCCTGCGCGGCGGCCACATTCCTACTGCTGCTTCGATTCCCTGGGCACGTGCCGCAGCCGAAGACGGCACCTACCGCAGCCGCGAAGAGCTCGAAGCACTTTACCTTGGCGAGGCCGGCCTTGAACCCGGTGACGACGTTGTGGCCTACTGCCGCATCGGCGAGCGGTCCAGCCACACCTGGTTCGCCCTGAAATACCTCCTGGGCTTCGACACCGTACGCAACTATGACGGTTCCTGGACTGAGTGGGGCAATGCCGTCCGCGTTCCCATCGCCAAAGGCTCCGAGCGCGGTTCGGTTCCAGCGGCACTGGTCCGCAACTAACGGCATCCCATGGCCCCCGTAGTGTTCCGGCCGGCACGATGCATTTGCCGTTGTTGTGCGTAAGCTGGAAAAGATGAGTACCCATACCTTGCCCGCCGCGCTGGCGGAAATCGTCGATGACTTCCAGGCCCTGACGGAGCCTGACCGCCTGCAGCTGCTCCTTGAGTTCTCCAGGGGTTTGCCGGAGCTTCCTGAGCGCCTGAAAGACCACCCGGAGCTGCTGGAGCAGGTAGTCGAGTGCCAGTCCCCCTTGTTCCTGACCATTGAGTCGGAGAAGAACGGGGAAAACCCTGGCGGCCCCCGCGCCTACCGGTTGTTCTTCAAGGCTCCGCAGGAAGCACCCACAACGCGCGGCTTCGCTGGCGTGCTCCATGAAGGCCTGGACGGACTGACGGCCGAGGAGATCCTTGCGGTTCCGGATGACATGCCGGAGCTTCTCGGGTTGACGCGGGCCATCACGCCCCTGCGCATGCGCGGAATGACCGCCATGCTCGGCCGGATCAAGCGGAAGGTCTCGGCGGCGCACCGCCTGGAACACTGAAAGGCACCCTCACACGGTATGGCCAAGAAAATGGCTTCACAGGGAACGCCGGCCACTGCAGCACTCGCTGCGGCCGGCGTTCCTTTTGTCCTGCACCCCTACGCCCATGATCCGTCGGCCCCCAGTTATGGACTGGAAGCGGCCGAAGTCCTGGGGATCGATCCCGCACGTGTCTTCAAAACACTCATGGTGGAGGTCGAGGGGCGTTTGGCGGTCGCCATCGTGCCGGTATCCGGGAATCTTGACCTGAAGTCGGTAGCTGCCTCCCTGGGCACCAAGAAGGCAGCAATGGCGGACCCCAAAGCGGCCGAACGCCGCACAGGCTACGTTCTCGGCGGCATTTCGCCGTTGGGGCAGCGCCAGCCCTCCCCCACTGTCCTTGACGACTCAGCCTTGGCTTTCGAGACCATCCTGGTTTCAGGGGGCCGAAGGGGTTTGGACATCGAACTTTCACCCTCTGACCTTGTCAGCTTGACCAAGGCCATTACCGCATCGATCGGCACGGGCAAGTAGCCTCGTTCAGCCAACCGGCCCTGACCCGGTGCCGTGCCCTGTTGAACCGCTCCGGCCGGGGTTGTTCCGGGGTGCCAGTTGCCGTCGCAGCCAGGACCGGACCAGCCGCTCCCAGCGTTCGGGATCAACGTTCCACTCTTTCGTGTGCCTGGCACCGTCAAAAGGCTCGAAGGTGACCATTTCCGGGTTCTTCTCCGCAAGGCTGGCTGATGGCCCGAACGGTACGTAGTCGTCGTCCACGCTGTGAATGAGCAGGGTGGGCGTGCGCAGCTCAACGGCGCGGGCCTCCCAATCCATGGCCTTCAGGTCCACCGGGGCAGCCAGCCCGGTGAGCCGGCGGCCCAGGGGGTGGGTCAACATCATCTGGCCGTAACGTCCCACGGTGTAGGGGATCCTGTTCATCTCGGCATGGTGGGCCATCACATTAACCCAATTGATGACCGGGGCATCCAGCACCATCGCCCGAATAGCCAGGCGATGCTTGGACAGATCCGCGGTTTGCAGGCTGATGGCACCACCCATGGACCAGCCGAACAACACGATTTCACGTGCGCCGTTTTCCAGGGCGTAGTCGATGGCGGCCTCCACGTCGCGCCATTCCGTGGATCCCAGGCCATACCGTCCGTCCAGAGCCGAAGGAGCAAGCCCGTCATTTCGGTAGGAAATCAACAGGCTGTCCATGCCAAGCTCCCGTGCAACGGGCACCGCACGGAGCCCTTCAATGCGGGTGGCACCCCTGCCGTGGACCATGATGGCCCAGACCGGTGCCGGCGCCGAGGCTTCGGCGCGGATCAACCACGCAGGCGCCTTGCCGCCGTCGACCTCTATGTCCACATTTTCGGCCTTGAGGCCCATGGCAGCCGGGTCCGGATAGGTAGCACCGCTCCACCAGGCCCGGCGGGCTTCGGAAAGGTTGCCGCTGTAGACTTCCTCGACTTCCCGCAGCACGGTCTGTTCGGCGGGCGAATACGAGACGATCCGCCCAATCCTCGCGTGCCCTGCACCCCCTGAAAAGAAGAGGCTGTAGGTGCCGTCGATAATGCTGTCCGGGGTGGCCGCAAGGATGACTTGGGGCCCGTCGTCACCGCGGATGACGGCCAGGACTTCCTGGTCTTCGTGACGGGCTGCGGGGGTAATGACTCGACGGGCAAAGTAGACGGCGAGCGCCGAGGAGCCGGCCCCCAGCAAGCCAGCAACGGTCCCGCCTGCCAGGAAGCCGCCAATGGCCCATTTGGTGCGGGGGGACAGTTTCTTCTCTGCAGCGTCGCTCGCTGACCGGGATGTCGATGCCATGGTTCCATTGTTGCCTTTTCCGGGCACCGTCCAGTGCAGGCAAGGACCGCGCGGCGTCCTGTTCGGGATGTTGGGCGCCGAAAGCCTGCGGGTCAGGTTGCCCGGGACTACGCTGTAGCCATGAGCGATCCCATAGTCATCCTGACAGAAGAGCCCCTTGGCCCCGAAGACCGTGTAAATATTTCCAAACTGCTCGACGGCGGTGACTCGCCATTGGTTGTGTTGGTCCCTTCCAATACCGAACGGCATCTCCTGGTGGACTTCCTGGAGAACCTCTCGTTGCTTGATATCGCCAAGGCGTTCCGCGACCTCACTGCGCAGTCGCCTGACCCCGAGGTGGAGCGGGCGGAGGCTTCGGAGACATTAGCGGCCTCTCTGGCGGCTTTGGCCGGCTTGGGCGGTGGCGTGGCCGGGGAGGTAGTCGACGGCGATGCCGTGGCCGGCTTGGTGTCGAAGGTGCGTTCGGTGAACGCTGCCCAGGCCGTTGTCGTGACGCGGCCGCATGCCATTGCGGACACCTTCCACACGGACTGGGCCAACAAAGCACAGGATCAGCTGGGCCTCCCCGTATTGCACCTGTACGCAGGTTCGGGATTTATCGGCGACTCGTGAGCGTTGGAGAAGACATGAACACTCCTGAGAACACCAGCAAGACATCATCTGCGGCCGTGGAGAAGACCGACGCCCAGTGGCGTGAGGCGTTGACGCCGGAGGAATTCCGGGTCCTGCGGCAGGCGGGTACCGAACGCCCCTACACCGGCGAGTACTGGGATACGCATACCGAAGGCGTCTATCAGTGCCGGGCGTGTGGCAGCCAGTTGTTTACCAGCAAGGAAAAGTTCGATTCCCACTGTGGCTGGCCGTCCTTCTGGGCCCCGTTGGCTGAGGGCACTGTCCGGTATCTCCATGATCGGACCATGGGGATGGACCGGGTGGAAGTACGCTGCGCCACGTGCGATTCCCATCTGGGGCACGTTTTCGATGGCGAGGGTTACGACACCCCTACGGACCAGCGCTTCTGCATCAACTCCATCTCGCTCCGCCTGGTAAATCCGGAAGAGAGCTGACCGGGCTCCGGACGGATCGCCGCGGCGGTCCGTCCGGAACTTCACTGGCCGGCTTCAACTGTTGTGTCCTTGACCTCAAATGCCTTTCACTGATGCCATGACCAAGAGTTTCTTACGCTCAGCCTATTTTTGAATTAGCAATACTTTTCGCTTGCTACGCTCGGCCCAGAAGCAATTACTACTTCGAAAGGGCCGAGTTCCATGACGATTACCGCCACCCCCACCCTCCCGCGTGTCACCGCCGACAACGCCGAGTGGACTTCACTCAAGACTGCGGCCACCGCCCTGCAGGCGCACCAGGAACAGGACGGCTCCATTGCCGATCCTGCAGCCCACGGCGAAGCCGGCCGCCTCATAGCCACGATCTCGGAGGCCATCACCGCACTGGCCCCACACTTTCCCCATGACGCCCGATACCTCCAACTGCTGGTCGAAGACTTCGGCCGGTGGGCAGCCGAAGGCTTCGGCGTACCGGACTTCCTGGACTCACTCCAGGCCTTCCAGCCGCAGGAGCAGCGCGTTGACGGCCTGCAGCACCTGGTGGTCTTCCCCATGTACACGCAGAACGGCAGCACCAACCGGCTGGTCGAAGCAGTCCTGATCGAGGTCATTTGGCCGGAGTTCATTGGTGGCCTGGAAGCAGGCGACTACTCGAACAAGCTCTTCGTCCCCATCCGCTTCGTGGACTTCACCCCGGGCTACGACACCAACTCGGCGGTCCTCTTCCCCGAGACCGTCGCCGTCCGCGAGACGCCCACCTTCACATGGGGGGCCATTTTCGCCGACCGCGAGGCCGCCCGCTTCCGCCGCGTGCTCAAAGCCGCTGCCGAGACCACGTCCCTGGAATTGCCGGCTGACGCAGCCCAGCTGATCTCCGACCAGGAGCTCACCCAGCGGACGTTCGTGATGTGGGACCTGATCCACGACCGCACGCACATGCGCGGCGACCTGCCCTTCGACCCGTTCATGATCAAGCAGCGGATGCCTTTCTTCCTCTACTCGCTCGAGGAACTGCGCTGCGACCTCACCGCTTTCCGGGAATCCGTCCGCATCGAAAAGGACGAGACCGCCGATCCCGATGCCCGCAAGCACGCAAAGCTTGTCCAGTACGCCGTGATTTTCGACCGGATCTTCCGCTTCGCCATCACCGGCAGCCGTGTACGCAATTACGACGGACTCGGCGGCCAGCTCCTGTTTGCCTGGATGCACCAGCACCGGGTCCTGCACTGGACGGACAGCAAGCTCAGCATTGACTGGGACGAAGCAGCCGCCGTCGTAGTGGAGCTTGGCGCACAGATCGAGGAACTATACTGGCGTTCCATTGACCGTCCCAAGGCAGCGCACTGGCTGGCCGCTTACGAGCTCATTTCGAGCACCGTGACCCCGCACCCGGCGTCCGTTTGGACGAAGGGCCCGGACGCCCTTCCCCTGGATGGACCGCCGCGTGGCCTCACGGACCAGGTCCTGGACGATGAATTCCCGCTGTCCATGTTCTACGAAGCACTGGAGAAGAAAATGCGCCCCGTGATCGAATCCACCACCGGCATCACCGGTTCGACGGCGGCCTGATGACCGCATTGACCATTTTGGTGACGGGCGGCAGCAGCGCTTCGGGCGTTGCCGCCGCCCGTGCGCTGGCTGCAGCAGGGCACCGTGTCATCACGGTGGGATCGGATGAAGCCCGCATCAAGGCCGCCGCGGCTGAAACCGGCCAGGACGTCACCCCCTTGGTGTGCGACCTCGCCAGCCTTGAGGCGGTTCGCGAACTGAACTCCGATATCGAAAAGCTGCACATTGGGGGCGTCGACGGAGTGATCCACCTCGTCGGCGGTTGGCGCGGCGCAAAGGGTATCGAGGATCAAAGCGACGACGACTGGGACACGATGGAACGCAATGCCGTCACGACCCTGCGCAACGTCTCCAGGGTCTTCTACGGCCAACTCGAAGCATCTGCGCACGGACGGCTTGCAATGGTGTCATCCACAAGCGCCTCGGCCCCAACCGCTTCAGCCGCCAGCTACGCTGCCGCGAAAGCTGCAGCGGAAGCCTGGACCCTGGCGGTAGCCGATGGATTCCGCCGCGAACAGTCGGGCACCAAGGACGCTCCCACCGAGCAGCACAGCGCCGCGGTGGTCTTCGTGGTGAAGGCCCTCGTCGACGCCGGCATGCGGGAGGCGCATCCCGAACGGCGATTCCCCGGGTACACGGACGTCGAAGACCTGGCTGCTGCCGCCGTCGGCCTTTTTGAACAAGCCGCCAGCGAACTGAACGGCCAGCGCATCCTGCTGGCCAAATAGACTTGAAAGCGTGAACGAACCAGTGACAAGCACAACAGAGGCAATCCTCAGCGCGCCCGGCACGGCCGGGCCGGTACAACTGCACGATCCGGCGGTCCGTGGATTTGCATCGGATAACTATTCCGGCGTGCACCCCGAAATTCTTGCTGCCTTGGCCGCCGCCAATGGCGGACACCAGGTTTCCTACGGCGAGGACGTGTACACGGCCAGGCTCCAGGAGGTCCTGGAGCAGCAGTTCGGGCCTGGTATCGAGAGCTTCCCCGTCTTCAACGGCACGGGCGCCAACGTCCTGTCCCTGCAGTCCCTGCTCCCACGGTGGGGCGCTGTTATCTGTGCATCCACCGCGCACATCAACATGGATGAGAATGGGGCGCCGGAGCGCATCGGTGGAATCAAGCTCCTCCAGGTGCCTACGGACGACGGCAAGCTCACTCCTGAGCTGATTGACCGCGAAGCATGGGGCTGGGGCGATGAGCACCGCGCCCAGCCCCTGGTCGTCTCCATCACCCAAACCACTGAGCTGGGCACCTGCTACACGCCCGAGGAAGTACGCGCCATTGCCGACCACGCCCACTCCAAGGGCATGAAATTGCATATGGATGGAGCCCGGCTGGCCAACGCAGCGGCCCACCTTGGGGTGCCCCTGCGCGCATTCACCCGCGACGCCGGCGTGGACATCCTCTCCTTTGGCGGCACCAAGAACGGGCTGCTCTTCGGTGAGGTCGTGGTGGCTTTGAACCCCGAGGCAGCGGACGGCCTGAAGTTCCTGCGCAAGATGAACATGCAACTCGCATCCAAGATGCGGTTCATCTCCGCCCAGTTCATCGCCTTGCTCGAAGATGGACTCTGGCTGCGCTCCGCTGAACACGCCAATGCCATGGCGGCCCGCCTCCGCGCCGCCGTGGAAGAGATCGACGGCGTTGAACCTACCCAGGCGACGCAGTCCAACGGGGTCTTCGCTATCCTCCCCGAGGGCGTAGCCGACCGGCTTCGGAAGTCATTCGCGTTTTATGACTGGGACGCCGCCCGGCGCGAGGTCCGGTGGATGTGCTCCTTCGACACCACGCCAGAGGACATCGATGCCTTCGTTGAAGGGATCCGGCGCGAGCTTGGGTCCAAGTAACCCTTGCGCTTCGGGGCGGCGAGCCTGCACAGAATCGCCGCCCCGAACGCATAATCTGCGAGGGTGAACGCCCTCGCACAGGTTCCCGCGGATTTTCTCTTCGCCCTGGGAACGCTACGCAAAGCACAATGCCGCAGCGAATTGCGGCTTGAGGAGATCCCTGCCCCGGCCCGGCTGGCGCCCTATGCCGTGGCCTTGGGCGCGGAAGTGTTCAGTCCCACCGCAGCCACCCGGCAGGTTCCAGTCCACGGGCCAGCCGCCAAAGCCTTCGCCCAAAGCCACGCCAACAGTCCGTCCACGGACGACGACGACGAGCTCGCCACGGGCCGCTTCATCCTCCTGCACGACCCCGACGGATCCGCAGTGTGGGAGGGCGAGTTCCGCATTGTCACATACATCCGGGCCCAAATGGACGCCGAAATGGGCAATGATGCCATGCTGGGCTCCGTAGCGTGGACGTGGCTGGTGGATGCGCTCGAGAACCATGCGGCTCCCCATCGTGCGGCCGGAGGCACGGCCACCAGGATTCTTTCCGAGAGCTTTGGCACCCTGGCAGAACGACCGGACACCATCGACATCGAACTCCGCGCCTCCTGGACGCCGGCCAGCGCCGACGTCCAGGCCCATCTGGAAGCCTGGTCCGACATGGTCTGCACCTTCGCGGGACTGCCGCCCCTGCCCCCAGGGGTTACCGGACTACCCAACAGGAGGCTCAATTGACCCCGGAACATTCCACTGGCCACCTCACCGGCGCCCGCGAAGCATACCGTTGTGACGGGAATCGGTAAGCTTAAGCCACCATGACCCCTGAAAATCCGGAAAACACCACAGCCGGCGATCCGGCTGCTGAAACCACCACCCACATCAAGGTCGACGGCTTCGACAGCCACGTCCCCGAAATCATTGATCTTGACACCCCGCGCGAAGGCGTGCCCCTGGTTATCGACACCCCGGCGGGATTGGAGCGGTGCGCCGCTGCAATCGCCGCGGGCACTGGACCGGCAGGAGTGGACGCGGAGCGCGCCTCAGGCTTCCGCTACGGCCAGCGCGCCTTCCTGGTCCAGATCCGGCGTGAAGGCGCCGGTACCTGGCTGATCGACCCCGAGCCCTTTGACGACCTGACGATCATCAACGACGCCCTCCGGGGCGTCGAATGGATCCTGCACGCTGCAACCCAGGACCTGCCCTGCCTGTCAGAGCTGGGCATGTGGCCTGACAAACTTTTTGACACAGAACTGGCTGCCCGCCTGGCAGGCCTCCCCCGCGTCGGGCTCGCCGCAGTGATCGAGCAACTCCTCGGGTTCGGCCTCGCCAAGGAGCACTCCGCTGCTGACTGGTCCACCCGCCCCTTGCCCGAACCGTGGCTGCGATACGCCGCCCTGGACGTCGAGGTCCTCGCCGAACTCCGCGAAGAACTGATCGAACTCCTCGAAGCGGACGGCAAGCTCGAGTACGCCGAACAGGAATTCGCCGGGATCCTCGCTGCAGGCATTTCCCCGCCGCGGGTCGACCCTTGGCGCAAGACCTCCGGCCTTCACCAGATCCGCGACCGCCGCCAACTGGCCGCAGTCCGTGAACTCTGGCAGGAACGCGACCAGCTGGCCCGCAAGCGCGACGTCGCACCCGGCCGGCTGATCCCCGACTCCGCCCTCGTGGCCGCCGCCAAGGCGATGCCCACCACAGTCCCCCAACTGCTTGCAACCAAGGGATTCCATGGCCGCTCCGCCCAACGCGAGGCACCCCGCTGGCTGCGATGCATCACCACCGCCAGGACCCTCACGGACCTCCCTCCCCTGCACCTGCCTACCAACGCACCCCCGCCCCCCAGGGTTTGGGTAGACCGGGATCCCGAGGCGGCCGCACGCTTGGCTACCGCGCGGCCCGCGCTGCAGGCCCTGGCAGAGGAACTCAATCTTCCTGTCGAGAACCTCCTGACCCCCGACTACCTGCGCCGGATCACCTGGCGTCCACCGGCGGACGTTTCACTCGAATCGGTCTCCTCTGAGTTGCGGACACTTGGCGCGCGGGAGTGGCAAATCTCCTTGACGGCCCCGATCCTTACCGCCGCGTGCCTGAATCCGGATCCGCTTCCAGCCAAGGAATCAAAACCCAAGGAAGCCAGCTGAACATGCCGCTGAAAGGCCCGCCACCCGAACCACGGTTCGGGTGGCGGGCTTTTCGTTTTCCCGCACCGGGCTTCGAGCAGCCTTGCAAGCTAAGTTACCCACGAGTAACATTGCCATCAATGCCAACCGGATGTCCGCAGTGCGGGCTCCGGCGCCATGTCTCAACGAGGAGTTAATACATGAGTCCAGCACGCAGCGCCCAGAGGAACATCCGCGACGTCGTTTTCGTCGACGGAGTCCGTACCCCCTTCGGCAAGGCCGGGGAAAAGGGCATCTATGCAGGAACCCGCGCCGATGACCTCGTGGTGAAATGCATCCGTGAACTGATGCGGCGCAATCCGTCACTGCCCGCCGACCGTGTGGACGAGGTCGCCATAGCGGCAACCACCCAGACCGGGGACCAGGGACTTACCATCGGCCGCACTGCCGCCCTGCTGGCCGGACTCCCCCGCACAGTTCCCGGTTTCGCGATCGACCGCATGTGCGCGGGAGCCATGACAGCAGTCACGACGACGGCGAGTGGCATCGGCTTCGGTGCCTACGACGTCGTCATCGCAGGCGGCGTCGAACATATGGGAAACCACCCCATGGGGGCTGGAGCGGACCCCAATCCGCGGTTCATGTCCGAGCGCCTCGTGGACCCGGCGGCCCTGAACATGGGAAACACTGCCGAGAACCTGCACGACCGCTTCCCCGCCATTACCAAGGAGCGGACCGACGCCTACGCCGCCGGATCCCAGGCGAAGCTGGCAGCCGCCTACTCCAACGGCCAAATCCAGCACGACCTGGTACCCGTCGCGACCATAAAACCCGGACAGGGCTGGGCCCTCCACACCACCGACGAGCCCCCGCGCCCCGGGACCACGGTTGAGGACCTTGCAGGGCTCCGCACACCATTCCGCGCGCATGGGCGCGTCACCGCAGGCAACGCCGCAGGGCTCAACGACGGCGCCACGGCCGCGGTGCTCGCCTCGGCCGATGCTGCCGAAGAACTGGGGCTCCCGGTCAAGATGCGCCTCGTCTCCTACGCCTTTGCCGGCGTCGAGCCTGAAGTCATGGGCATCGGCCCGGTTCCCGCAACGGAGAAAGCACTCCGGAACGCCGGCCTCGGCATCGAGGACATCGGATTGTTCGAAATCAACGAAGCGTTCGCCGTCCAGGTCCTGAGTTTCCTTGACCACTTCGGCATTGCCGACGACGATCCCCGGGTCAACCGCTACGGTGGCGCGATCGCCGTCGGCCATCCGCTGGCTTCCTCGGGCGTTCGGTTAATGAACCAGCTCGCACGCCAGTTCGAGGAAGACCCGTCGGTCCGCTACGGCATCACCACCATGTGCATCGGACTGGGCATGGGTGCCACCGTGATTTGGGAAAACCCGCACCACGCCGAGTACGAATCTTTTGCCACCGACCAGGCCACCACTGCCACCACCGAAGGAGCCGCAGCATGAGCGCCGCCGAATTCCAGAAGCTCGCCGCCCTCTTCCCCGACGAAGTCGTCACACATTCCTACGTCCAGGACATCGACCTCCCGGGCGGCGTGGGAAAGTTCGCCCTGATTACCCTCGACAACGGGTTGGACCACTCCAAGCCCACCACTTTGGGCCCCAACACGCTGGTTGAGCTCGGCGGCGTCCTGGACGGCCTCAAGGATCGGGCATCCAAGGGCGAAATCGTGGGCGTGGGCGTAACCGGCAAGCCATACTTCCTGGTGGCAGGTGCGGACCTTTCAGCTGTGAAGACGCTGAAAGAGCGCGAGCATGGACTATGGATGGCCCAGCTCGGCCACGCCGTCTACGCCACCCTCGCCGACCTCGGCGTTCCAAGCTTCGCCTTCATCAACGGCCTCGCCTTGGGCGGCGGGCTCGAGATCGCACTGCAGTCCACCTACCGCACAGTCTCCACCGGCGCTGGTGCCCTTGCCCTTCCTGAGGCCTTCATCGGACTGGTCCCCGGCTGGGGCGGCGTGTACATCCTCCCGCGCCTCATCGGTCCGGAGAACGCCGTCAAGGTGATGATCGAGAACCCCCTGAGCAACAACAAGACGCTCACCGGACCTCAGGCCTTCGAGCTCGGAGTTGCCGACGCGATCTTCGAACCTGCCGACTTCGTTGAACAGTCGCTGGCATGGGCGGCGCGCGTTATCTCCGGCGAGGTCACGCCTGAGCGGAAAAACTCGGTGGACGCCACCGAAGAAAGCGTTGCCACCCGGTGGGCGGCGTCGGTCGCAGCAGGACGTGCCTTCGTCGAGGCGAAGACCTCCAATGCCTCCCCCGCGCCGGCCAAGGTCCTGGATGTCATGGAAGCCAACCGCACCATGACGCAGGCCGAGTCCGCCGCACTCGAATGTGAGACACTCGCCGGACTCATGCAGACCGACGAGTTCCGTTCCACGGTGTACGCGTTCCTGGATCTGGTGCAGAAGCGCTCCAAGCGTCCTGCCGGTGCCCCTGACCGTAAGCTCGCCCGTCCTGTAACCAAGATCGGCGTGGTCGGCGCCGGACTGATGGCCAGCCAACTCGCATTGCTGTTCGCCCGGCAGCTCAAGGTGCCCGTAGTGATGACCGACATCGACCAGGCCCGCGTGGACAAGGGCGTGGCGTACGTCCACGCCGAGGTGGACAAGATGCTGGCCAAGAAGCGCATCAAGCCCGACGCCGCCAACAGGACCAAGGCACTGGTGACCGGTTCCGTTTCCAAGGAAGCCTTCGCCGACGCCGACTTCGTCATTGAAGCCGTCTTCGAAGAACTCCACATCAAGAAGCAGGTCTTCGCCGAGGTAGAGGAGATCGTCTCCCCCGAGTGCATCCTCGCCACGAACACGTCTTCTCTGTCCGTGACCGCCATGGCCGAAGACCTGAAGCACCCTGAGCGCCTGGTGGGCTTCCACTTCTTCAACCCCGTGGCCGTGATGCCGCTCCTGGAGATCGTGCGGGCGCCCAAGACCGACGACGCCGTCCTGGCCACTGCTTTCGAACTCGCCAAGGGACTGAAGAAGACCGCTGTCCTGGTCAAGGATGCCGCCGCTTTCGTGGTGAACCGGATCCTCCTGCGCCTCATGGGCGAGGTCATCGCAGCGTTCGACGAAGGAACCCCGGCAGAGGTGGCCGACACGGCGCTGCGGCCGATGGGCCTGCCCATGTCACCGTTCACCCTGAGCGCCATGGTGGGCCTGCCAGTGGCCCAGCACGTCCAGGAGTCCCTGCATGCCGCCTTCGGCGACCGATTCCCCGTATCGCAGAACCTGCAGAAGCTCATCGACAACGGCGTGAAGTCCCTGTGGGTCACTGGCCCCGATGGAACCCCCTCCATCCCAGCCGAGACCCTCGCAATCATGTCCTTTGGAAACACCCCGTCCACGGGTGAAGAAGTCCTGCGACGTACCCAGGACGCCTTGGCCGAAGAGATCGGGCTCATGCTGGCAGAAGGCGTCGTCGCCGGCCCCGAGGACATTGACCTCTGCGTGATCATGGGCGCAGGTTGGCCGATGTTCCTGGGCGGGATCACCCCGTACCTGGACCGCGTTGGCGCCTCGGAGCGAGTCAACGGCAAGCGCTTCCTTGCTCCGGGAGTTGCTTCAGCCCCCGCCTAAAACAGAACGCTCAGGCAATCCCGAGGCAAAAAACGGAACGCTCCCTCACCACGGTGAGGGAGCGTTCTGCTTTTAGGGCTGTTTTGTGAGCGAGGGATGCAAGATAGCGGGCGGGATGTGAGCGAGGGCTAGAAGAGGGCGACCTTCGGGGCCCTCGGGAAGATGTCGTCCAGTTCTGCCCGGTCGTCCTGAGTGGGGACCCAGCGTACGGCTTCGGCGTTCTGGCGGATCTGCTCGGGACGCGTGGCCCCGGCGATGACGCTGCTGACACCAGGCTGGGCGGCCAGCCAGGAGAATGCGAGCTGAAGTTCGGTGATGTCCCGCTCCTTGGCGAACTGGCCGAAGCGACCCAGCTGCTCCCAGTCCGCGTCGTGGACCAGATTGGTGCGTGTATGGCTCAGCCGCGAGCCTTCGGGTGCCTTCCCCGCCGAGTACTTTCCGGTGAGCAGCCCGTTGGCCAACGGGAAGTACGGCAGGACACCCAGGGAGAAAGCTCCGGCCGCGGGGAGGACTTCGAGCTCGGCACGCCGGTCCAGCAGGTTGTAGTGGTTCTGCGTGGAAATGAAGCGGGTTCCGCCGGCCTGGCGGGCAACATACTCTGCCTCGGCGATCTGCCAGCCGGCAAAGTTGGAATGGCCGATGTAACGGACCTTGCCGCTGGAAACCAGGTCATCCAAAGCAGCCAACGTTTCGTCGATGGGAGTCCGGGGGTCCGGGGTGTGGAACTGGTAGAGGTCGATCCAATCCGTGCCCAGCCGGCGAAGCGATGCCTCGGCGGCCTTCACGATGTACCGGCGCGAACCGCGGGCGCCAAAATCGTTGCCGTTGACTCCGCCCATGTCCATGCCGAACTTGGTGCCGATCACGACGTCGTCGCGGCGGCCCTTCAAAGCCCTGCCCAACATGGTCTCGCTCAGTCCGGGCTCACGGCCGTACACGTCGGCAACATCGAAGAACGTCACCCCCGCGTCCAGGGCAGCATGGACGACCGCGTCCGTGCCTTCCTGCGTCTCCGTAGGTGTGTTGGCACGGCCCAGGTTGTTACAGCCCAGTCCAACTACTGACACGGTCAATCCGGAATGGCCAAGGCGTCGGTATTCAGTCATGGGTTCAGCCTATATCGGCGATCCAAGCAGCTAGTAACCCCAGGCAACAAACACCCTGCCCGCTAGCTCCGGCCGTAGGTGATTCCCGATTCCTCCATGGCGTCCTCAAGCTGGGCAATGGCCACGGGTCCCATCCCATGGAGTTTGGTGGCTTTCAACTCGCCGAATTCGGCCAGCTGCTCCAGAGTCTCGATCCCCTCGTGGGCCAACGCACGCTTCGCCGGCGCCGCAAGGCCTTTGGGCAAGGGGGTATGGCCGGGCCAATTGCTTTTGGACGACATGGAGTGATCCCTTCTGGGCGCAATGGTGCTTACTTAGAGAGTAAAGCCCACACCTTGCTTCGGCGAGTGCTTAATCTTGAAAGCGCTCGGGTCACTGTGCGGGGCCGCAGCGATGGTGAGCTTGGTGAAGTCCAGGTCTTCACCGCGGACACAGATCTTGATGGCGTTCACGGCTTTGTTGACGTCCGGGCAGAGGCAGAAGATGTTCAGCCGGGAGTTGCCGATTTCAGAACGGTCCACCACACCAAGGCCCCGCCACGCCAGTTCGGCGGTCAGCGCAGTCTTGGCCTTGCGTTCGAGGTGGCGGTCCCGCTCGGTACCCTCCTTGGTCTTGAGGGCCAGCTGTGCCACCACCCAGAACTGTTCGGATTCGGGAATTTCCGCATAGCCGTCTTCTTCGCATTGCGCGGCAAAGGCCGCCATGAGACCTTCCACGGAGGAATCGTCGTCGACGGCGGTTTCATCGGTGCTGCTCTGGTGGCCGACCACTCCGTGATTGATGACGAACTGCTGGTCCTCGTCGTCGTACCAGGCTTCCCGGAAGTGAAGAACCCCGTCGTCGTCGCGCTTGTACGTGCGGATAATGCCGCTCATGCTCGTCCTTTCCTGAACCACTCTGCGCTGGTGCTGCCGGCACCGGCCATGTCGAAGGGGGCTTCCATTTGTTGTACCGCCTGGAAAAGGGCAGCGCATTCCGCCCGCATGGCCGCAACCGTGGTTTCCGGGTACGCCATGTCGGTCCGATGCTGTTCGAATTCGTCTTCGTCATCCACGAAAACGCCGTGCTTGGTGGAGCGGATGACGTCCAGGTCCATGTCGATCATATGAAACTCGGTCACGCCCGGTTTCAGTTGATTCCAGCCATGGGCAGTGGCGAGGTCCACGTAGATCCGGAAATCGCCGGGGTAGCTGTCGTCATAGAAGGTCGCCACGTACTCCCCCGTGCGGGGGATGAGCAGGACCGCGTCCGACGCCGTATAGAAGGCCGCGCCCGGACGGGAACAGAATTCCCCAGCCCCTTGGAAGACCCACCAGCCGTGGATGTCCTCGCCCAGGTAGGTTCCCGGGACCACCCAGTGGGCCTTGCCGTTCCATTTCCGGTTCCTCGACACCACGAGGTCGCCGGGCTGCAGTGAGCCCGGCCCGCGGTCCCCGCTCACAGGGTGGGCATACTTCCGGTGGTGGGGTGCTCCTGGCCCGGCAACGGCCGGGCAAACGGGACCTTTGTCCCCAAAACCTGGGCTACGACGTCGTGGGTTATTTTCTGGGCAGTGAGTCCCACGCGCTCCAAAACCTGGCTCCGCGCTCCATGCACCAGGAACTCGACAGGAAGCCCAACCTCGTTGAGGGCGGTATCAACGCCCGCGGCGCGCATTTCTTGCCGGATCCGGGAACCGACCCCCCCGGCCCGTACGCCGTCTTCGATGCAGATGACCAGTCGGTGGCGGGCGGCCAGGGCGATGATGGACTTGCGGACCGGCAATACCCAACGGGGGTCGACCACCGTGGAACTGATGCCTTGGGCGCCCAGGCGATCGGCGACGTCGAGAGCGATTTCCGACATGGCACCAACGCTGACGATCAGGACGTCGTTCTCGGTTGAACCCTCGGGTCGTCGGGCGAGGATGTCCACGCCGTCATGCAGGCGCTCAATGGCCTCGACTTCAGAACCGACGCTGCCCTTGGAGATCCGGACCACGGTGGGGGCGTCGTTAATGGCCACGGCTTCGCGGAGTTCCCCACGGAGCCGGGAAGCGTCGCGTGGAGCAGCCAAGTGAAGTCCGGGAACAATCTGGACCATAGCCATATCCCACATGCCGTGATGGCTGGGCCCGTCCGGGCCGGTGACCCCAGCCCGGTCCAGGACGATGGTCACGCCGGCCTTGTGAAGCGCCACATCCATGAGGAGCTGGTCGAAGGCGCGGTTGAGGAACGTGGCGTACACCGCCACAACGGGGTGGAGACCGCCAAAGGCCATGCCCGCGGCGGAAGTCAGTGCGTGCTGCTCCGCGATACCGACGTCGATGACGCGCTCCGGATGGCGCTCAGCAAACTTGTGCAAGCCGACCGGAATGAGCATGGCTCCGGTGATCCCCACGATGTCGGGGCGTTCGTCGGCGATGTCGGCGATCTCCTCAGCGAACACCGACGTCCAGGACCTGGCACCGGGCATCTCAGTGGATTCGCCCGTTTCGGGGTCGATGATGCCCACCGCGTGGAATTGGTCAGCCTCGTTGGCGAGGGCCGGCGCGTAGCCGTGGCCCTTCTCCGTCATGGCGTGCACGATCACAGGGCCCCCGTACGCCTTCGCCGTGCTGAGCGCATGTTCCATGGCCTGGAGGTTATGCCCGTCGACAGGGCCGATGTATTTCATGCCCAGGTCTTCGAACATGCCTTGCGGGGCCCACCAGTCCTTGATGCCCTTTTTCATGGCATGCAGGCTCTTGTAGGTGAACTGGCCCGCCGGGCCGCCGTTCTGCAGCCTCTTCTTCCACCAATCGAGCATGCCCTCATAAGCCGGGGCTGTCCGCAGCGAATCGATGGTGGGGCGCAGGGACGCCAGGTAATCGGCAAAGCCACCGACAGTGGGGGCGTAGGAACGTCCGTTGTCGTTGACAACGATGACGACCCGACGCCGCTTGTCCGCGGCAATGTTGTTGATCGCTTCCCACGTCATGCCGCCGGTCAACGCGCCGTCACCGACCACCGCGACGACGAACCGGTCACCTTCGCCGGTCAGTTGGCGGGCGCGCGAAATACCATCAGCCCACGACAGAGACGAGGAAGCGTGCGAGCTCTCCACGATGTCGTGTTCGGATTCGGCGCGTTCCGGATAGCCCGAGAGTCCGCCTTGCTGGCGGAGCGTGCTGAAGTCCTGCCGGCCCGTGAGGAGCTTGTGCACGTAGGACTGGTGACCGGTGTCAAAAACAATGCTGTCCCGCGGGGACTCAAAGATCCTGTGGATAGCGAGCGTCAGTTCCACAACGCCCAGGTTGGGTCCCAGGTGTCCACCTGTGGCGGCTACGTTGGTGATCAGGAATGCCCTGATTTCTCCGGCCAGTTGTTCCAGCTCGGTGCCGGACAGTTTGGCCAGGTCCTGTGGATCCTTGACGGCTTCCAAAAGTCCCAACGGCCCTCCTTAGGGTGTATGACGTGCTTGTTAACTTTAGCGCGTGCCCGGCTTCCGCGCGTTTCACGCGCAGGCGGCTCGCGGACGGGTGTGTTCCGGACGCCAACAGCCCCGGCTGGTCAGGCGACCGGCCGGGGCTGTCTGGCACTCGGAATCAGCTGAAAACCAGCGTGTTCCTTATGCGGAGATCTGGCGGAGGACGTACTGCAGGATGCCTCCGTTGCGGTAGTAGTCCGCTTCGCCCGGGGTATCGATACGCAGTACGGCATCGAAGGACTTGGCGGATCCATCTTCGGCCGTGGCCGTCACCTTGAGCGTCTTCGGCGTGGTGCCGTTGTTCAGCTCGGTGACGCCCTCGACGGAGAACGTTTCCGTTCCGGTCAAGCCCAGCGTTGCTGCCGACTCGCCAGCGGGGAACTGGAGCGGGAGGACACCCATACCGATCAGGTTGGAACGGTGGATGCGCTCGTAGCTTTCGGCAACGACAGCCTTGACACCCAGGAGCGCGGTACCCTTGGCTGCCCAGTCGCGGGACGAACCGGAGCCGTATTCCTTGCCTGCCAGGACTACCAGCGGAGTGCCGGCTGCCTGGTAGTTCTGGGCGGCGTCGTAGACGTATGCCTGCGGTGCGCCTTCCTGGCTGAAGTCGCGGGTGAAGCCACCCTCAACACCGTCCAGGAGCTGGTTCTTGATGCGGATGTTGGCGAACGTACCGCGGATCATGACCTCGTGGTTGCCACGGCGTGAGCCGTAGGAGTTGAAGTCCTTGCGCTCCACGCCGTTGGCCAGGAGGTACTGTCCAGCCGGGGTGTCCGACTTGAAGGAACCTGCCGGGGAGATGTGGTCCGTGGTGACGGAATCGCCAAGCTTCAGGAGCACACGTGCGCCCGAGATGTCCTGGACGGGATCCGGCTGGGCCTTCATGCCTTCGAAGTATGGGGGCTTCCGTACGTACGTGGAATCCTCGGCCCACACGAAGGTGTCGCCGGCGGGCGTGTCGAGCGCCTTCCAGCGCTCGTCGCCGTCGAAGACGCCTTCGTAACCCTTGGCAAACATGCCCTCGTCGATGGAGGAGTCGATGACTTCCTGCACCTCAGTGGGGTTCGGCCAGATGTCCTTGAGGAAGACCTCGTTGCCCTCGGAGTCGGTGCCCAGGGAATCGGTGTCGAAGTCGAAGTCCATGGTACCGGCCAGGGCGTAGGCGATGACCAGCGGCGGAGAGGCCAGGTAGTTCATCTTGACGTCCGGGTTGATACGGCCTTCGAAGTTGCGGTTGCCCGAGAGCACTGCGGTGACGGAGAGGTCGTTGGCCTGGATGGCTTCGGAGATTTCCGGCTCCAGCGGGCCGGAGTTACCGATGCAGGTGGCGCAGCCATAACCAACGATGTAGAAGCCAAGCTTCTCCAGGTACGGCGTGAGGCCAGACTTCTCGTAGTAGTCCGTGACGACCTTCGAGCCCGGGGCTACGGAGGTTTTGACCCACGGCTTGGACGTCAGGCCCTTGTCCACGGCGTTGCGGGCCAGGAGGGCAGCCGCAAGCATGACCGAAGGGTTGGACGTGTTGGTGCAGGACGTGATCGAAGCGATCGACACTGCGCCGTGGTCCAGTTCGAACTCACGGCCGTCAGCCGTGGTGACCTTGACCGGGGAGGACGGACGGCCATGCGCACCGTTGGCGGCCGAGAAGACCCGGCTGGTTTCCGTGGTGTGCGAGTCGGCGTGCGTGAAGGATGGGGCGTCCGAAGCCGGGAAGGATTCGTCCAGTGACTCGTCCACGCTGCCGTCTTCGATGGCGACGTAGTTGTGGATGTCCTTGCGGAACTGTTCCTTGGCATCCGTGAGCTCGATGCGGTCCTGGGGACGCTTGGGGCCCGAGATGGACGGAACAACGGTGGACAGGTCCAGCTCGAGGAACTCCGAGAAACGAAGTTCGCGGGAAGGATTGTGCCAGAGGCCCTGTTCCTTGGCGTATGCCTCCACGAGGGCGACATTCGCTTCGGAGCGGCCGGTCAGGCGCAGGTAGTCCAGCGTGACGTCGTCGATCGGGAACATGGCAGCCGTGGAACCGAATTCCGGGCTCATGTTGCCGATGGTGGCGCGGTTGGCCAGCGGCACAGCTGCGACGCCTTCGCCGTAGAACTCGACGAACTTGCCCACGACGCCGTGCTTGCGCAGCATTTCGGTGATGGTCAGGACGACGTCAGTAGCGGTGGCGCCTGCGGGGATGCTGCCGTTGAGCTTGAAGCCTACAACGCGGGGAATCAGCATGGAGACGGGCTGGCCGAGCATCGCCGCCTCGGCTTCGATGCCGCCAACGCCCCAGCCCAGGATGCCCAGGCCGTTGACCATGGTGGTGTGCGAGTCCGTACCGACACAGGTGTCGGGGTAGGCGCGGAGGACTCCGTCGACCTCACGGGTCATGACGGTGCGTGCCAAGTACTCGATGTTGACCTGGTGGACGATGCCGGTTCCAGGGGGAACGACCTTGAAGTCGTTGAAGGCGGTCTGGCCCCAGCGAAGGAACTGGTAGCGCTCACCATTGCGCTGGTATTCGATCTCCATGTTGCGCTCCAGCGCGCCGGAGTTACCGAAGGCGTCGATCTGGACGGAGTGGTCGATGACCATTTCTGCAGGCGCCAACGGGTTGACGCGCTTCGGATCCCCACCGAGTTCCTTGACGGCTTCGCGCATGGTGGCGAGGTCGACGATGCAGGGAACACCGGTGAAGTCCTGCATGATGACTCGTGCCGGGGTGAACTGGATTTCCGTGTCGGGCTCCGCATTGGGATCCCAACCGGCCAGGGCGCGGACATGGTCGGCCGTAATGTTGGCCCCATCCTCAGTCCGCAGGAGGTTTTCAAGCAATACCTTAAGGCTGAACGGAAGGCTGTCAGCGCCTTCTACGGAGTTCAACCGGAAAATTTCATAATCGGTGCCGGCTACATTCAGTACGCCTTTGGAACCGAAGCTGTCCACAGTGCTCATGGCAGGACTCCTCTCGCAACAGTTTCATCTTTGTCGCGTGGTTGGCCGCTAGCCAGTTAGGCGGACCTTACTTAGCCGGGCGGCATCATTGTTGGTCATCCCGGTCCGCCGCCGTGTTTCCAGCGGAGCGGGACTACTAAGCCCATCGTAGTGGCATAAATCCCGCCAGGGGCAGGTGCCCGGACAAAGCCAGTGCCGCCCGCACTGATCCAGCAGGCGGGCGGCATCCGGCTTACTGGGCCGGAACGATAAGCCCCACGGTCTCCAGGTGGTGGGTGTTTGGATAGAGGTCGAAGGCCCGCAACGACTCGAGCCGCCACCCACCCTGCTGGAAGTAACCCAGATCACGCGCAAAGGAGGCTGGATCGCAGGACACATAGGCGATCGCACGGGGTCCGGAGGCCATGAGTTGCTTGACCACGGCTTTGCCGGCTCCGGCGCGGGGCGGATCCAGCACCAGGGAATCGAAACTGCGTGGACGCTGGTGCAGCACCCGCTCTACCCGCCCCTGGACGATCTCCACCTGCGGTTGGCCATGCAGGTTCTTTCGGGCATCGCGGCTTGTTCCGGGCGATCCTTCCACCGAGAGTACAGATCCGGTGACCCCGACGGCGTCGGCCAGTGGGGCGGTAAACAGCCCTGCACCGGCATAGAGGTCTGCAACGGTGGAGCCAGGTTGCAGGTATCCCCCGCCGGAGAGGAAGTCTGTCACAGCACCTACCAGGGTCTCCGGAGCGTCCTTATGGATCTGCCAGAAACCCTCGCCGGACACCCGGTACTCGTGACCTGCCGCGCTTTCCTGCACCCACGTCCGTCCCCGCAACTGCAGGACTTCGCCCTTGCCGGGATCGAAACTGGCGACCGAGACGTCGTGGGGCAACTGCGAAATGATGCTGTGCAGCCGTTTGGGACCAGTTCCTTCCTCCGGGGCAAGGAGGATCAGGGGCCGCGACCCGTTGGCAGGCACCGCGACTTCGACGCGGGCGATGCCTGACAAGTCCACATCCCACAACCGGAGTTCGTTAATTCCGTGAAGAGCCAGCGGCATCTCCTTGACGGGGACCACCACATCGGAGCGGTGCGCATGCATGCCCAACCGTCCTTTGGAGGTCACCGCAAAGCCGGCGCGTGTACGCCAGCCGAGTCCGCCGTCGTCGTTCCGGCCGACCGCCTCCACCTCGGTTGTGAGGTCCCTACCAGCCAGCCGCTTGAGCTGTTCGGCCAGGACCTCCGACTTGAGTGCGCGCTGCCGCGCAAGCGAGATATGGCCGAGCTCCGCGCCGCCTACGGGCGGTACGCCCCGCCGCCAGGAACCCAGCGAATCGGCCGGCTTCCAGAAGTGCGGAACACGGTTCGGCGAAGCCTCCAGGACCTCGACGACGTCGGCGCGCCAGAAGCGCGACGAGTCGCCGGAGTCGGTCAGCCGGACCCGGACCTTCTCGCCGGGGATCCCGTGGCGGACAAAGATGACACGACCCTCATGGCGCGCAATGAAGTGGCCGCCGTGGGCGATGGGCCCCACATCCACCACGAGTTCACGCCCGGGCCCTGCCTCTTCCTTGCTGTCTTGGTCATGGGGGGAATTGCTGTGGGACGTCATTTAGGTATCCTGCAGTGCCTTTGCTTCTTCGGACGACTTCAGCTGCCACGGAACGCTGGCAACCATGACTCCAGGTTCAAAGTGGAGCCGCGTCTTGATTCTGAGTGCTGTCTGGTTATGGACCAGTTGTTCCCACCATTTACCCACGACGTACTCCGGGATGTAGACCACGATCAGGTCCCGGGGCGAATCGCGGCGCATGTTCTTGATGTAGTCCATGATGGGGGTCACGGTTTCACGGTAGGGGCTCGCGAGAACGGTCAGTGGAACCGGAATTTCAAGCTTCTCCCAGTCCCGGACCGTGTGTTCTGTCTCCTCGGAGTTGATGTCAACGGTGATGGCGTCCAGGCGCGATGGCCGTGACGCGCGGGCGTACGCCAATGCACGCAGCACCGGCTTGCGCACATGCGAGACGAGGAGGACAGCGTGCACCCTGGTGGGAAGCGCCCGTGGTGAGGAGTCTTCGTCCACCGCGAGTTCCTTGGCCACATTGTCATAGTGGGCCCTGATGCTCCACATGATCAGGAACAGGATGAACATGGCGAGCAGCGCGATCCAGGCGCCCTGTTCGAACTTGGTGATGAGGACGATCACCAGCACCAAACCCGCCATGCCGAAGCCCACCATGTTAATGGTGCGGGACTTGATGATGCGCCGGCGGATGGCCTTGTCGCGGGCAAGTTTGAGCTCGCGCCCCCAGTGCCGGATCATGCCGAGCTGGCTGGCGGTGAAGGAGATGAAGACGCCAACGATATACAGCTGGATCAGCTTGGTGACATCTGCGTTGAAGGAAAGAATCAGCACCAGCGCTCCGGCAGCCAGGGCCAGGACACCGTTGCTGAACGCGAGCCTGTCGCCGCGGGTCCGGAGCTGGCGGGGAAGATAGCCGTCCTGGGCCAAGATGGATCCAAGTACAGGAAACCCGTTGAACGCCGTGTTGGAGGCGAAAACCAGGATCACGCCGGTGGCAGCAACCACGATGTAGAACGGAATGGAGCCGGCACCAAAAATGGTGTCCGCGATCTGGCTGATGGCAGGATTCTGGATGTATCCCTCCGGCAGCGGCTTGCCATCAACCAGGAACTCGGTGGCGGGGTCCAACACAATGTGGACCTTGGTGGCGTTGGCCAGGAAAAGGATGCCGGCAAGCATCGCCGCCGCGATGGCACCGAGCAGCAGCAAGGTAGTGGCTGCGTTCTTGCTCTTGGGCTTCTGGAAGTTGGGCACGCCGTTGCTGATGGCCTCGACGCCGGTCAAGGCTGCGGCGCCCGAGGAAAACGCCCTCAGCAGGAGGAAGGCTCCGGCCAGGCCCACCAGGCCTTCGTCAAAGCCGGATTGCGGGACGATGGTGAAGTTCGCTGACTGCGCTTCTCCCAACTGCCCTGTAGCAAACTGGAAAATGCCGACGGCTGTCATGCCCAGAATTGAGGCCATGAAGATATAGGTGGGGACGGCGAAAACCGAGCCGGCTTCCTTGATTCCCCGCAGGTTGACCAACGCCAGGATGACCACGCCCACGGTCGCGATGAGGGCCTGCTGGCCGTGCAACGAGGGGATGGCGGTGGTGACATAGGCGGCGGCGGATGACATGGACACCGCCACGGTCAGGACGTAGTCCACCAGCAGCGCCGAAGCCACCGTCAGTCCCGCGTACTTGCCAAGGTTGACGTTGGCGATTTCGTAGTCGCCGCCACCTGAAGGGTAGGCGTGGACATTTTGGCGGTAGGACGCCACAACTGTGAGCAAGACCACCATGACGGCGAGGCCCACCAGCGGGGAAAACGCTACTGCGCTGACCCCGGCAAGGGCCAGCGTCAGCAGGATTTCATCCGGGGCGTAAGCCACCGAGGACAAGGCGTCCGAGGCGAAGATCGGCAAAGCAATGCGTTTGGGCAACAAGGTGTGGGACAGTCGGTCGTTCCGGACCGGCCTGCCCACCAACACCCGCTTCGCGGCATTCAAAATTGTCAGCACTCCGCAAAGCTACTCTGAATCCCCAGGGATGTCATGACGGTCGGAGCGGGCTTAGGCCCGTCTCGGCGGTAAAGTCATACCGAGCGGCACGGACAACACACATAAGGAGACATGGTGGCTCACTTCGTGATCATGGGTTGCGGGCGTGTTGGCGCCACCCTGGCACATACTTTGGAGGATGCCGGCCACTCAGTGGCCATCATCGATCAGGATGAGCGGGCCTTCCGCCGGTTGCGCCACACTTTCGGCGGCCGGAAGGTCACCGGCGTTGGCTTCGACCGGGACACCCTCAAGCAGGCGGGCGTGGAAGACGCGTACGCTTTCGCAGCCGTTTCCAGCGGCGACAACTCGAACATCCTGGCTACCCGGGTGGCCAGGGAGACGTTCCATGTGGCCCACGTCGTGGCCCGTATTTACGATCCCGGCCGCGCCGAAATCTACCAGCGGCTGGGCATCCCCACCGTTGCTGCCGTGCGCTGGAGCGCGGACCAGGTGCTGCGCCGGATACTTCCCGAGCAGCACTTGGCCGGCGACTACCGCGAACCGTCCGGCCGGCTCATCCTTGCCGAAGTGGACCTGCACGAGGCCTGGATCGGACACAGCTTGTCCTCCATCGAGGCAGCTTCGGGGATCCGCATCGCCTTCCTGACGCGCTTTGGCGAAGGCCTCCTCCCCCACCCAGGTACGGCTTACCAGGAAGGCGACACCGTCCACGCCATGGTGAGCCTGGACCGAACATCCGAGATCACCCGGATCCTCGCCAAAGCACCCGCCAAGGAGTCTTAGTGAAAGTTGTCATTGTTGGCGCAGGCAGCGTCGGCTCATCCATTGCCCGTGAGCTGCTGTCCCACAAGCACCAGATCCTGCTCATTGACCTCAAGCCCGAGGTCATCGGCCGCAGCGGGCTCCGGGGTGCGCGTTGGCTGGTGGGTGATGCTTGCGAACTCAGCACGTTGCAGGACGCCAAACTGGAGGATGCCGACGTCGTGGTTTCCGCCACGGGTGACGACAAAGTGAACCTGGTGGTCTCCTTGCTCGCCAAGACCGAATTCGGCGTCGGGCGCACAGTGGGACGGGTCAATAACCCCAAGAACGACTGGATGTTCAACGATTCCTGGGGCGTCGACGTCGCAGTGAACACCCCGCAACTGATGACCGCACTGGTGGAAGAAGCGGTGGAGATCGGCGACATCGTGCGCCTGCTGACCCTCCAGACCGGCGTTGCGTCGATCGTCGAGTTCACCGTTCCGCATGACTCCCACGTCATTGGAAGCACCGTGGGCGACATCGACTGGCCGGATGACTCCACTTTGGTGGCCATCCTGCGCGATCAGGCCCCGATCACACCCACCCGCGACGACGTCCTTGACGGCGGCGACGAACTGTTCTTCGTCACCACCATCGCTGCGGAGGATGGCCTGCGCGCCCTCCTGTCACCGGGCTCGGAGCTCGGCGGCCAGGACGGCAACGGTGTGCTGGATCATTCAGCCGACGACGACGGCTTCGACGGCTGAGTTGCCGGTTTGGTGACCAGCCAGGCTACCCAAAGGCCGAGGATATACAGGGGCGCACCCATCAGGAGCCTGGTGGTGGCCAATGCCGTCAAGCCTGCTTCGCCCATGAAGTAGAGGGGCACCTGGACCACGAGGCGCAGTGCCAGCACTGCTACCACGATCCAGGTTCCCAGTTGGTAGGCACGAAGCCGTTCCGGGTCCTTGCGCCAGTCCAGGCCCTCGTTGCGCACGAAGCCGAAGAGCAGGCCAGCCACGGGCCACTTGAAGGCGATCGACAGCACCATGGCCGCAATGTAGGCGATGTTGGTGAAGAAACCAAGAACGTAGAAGTCTTCAGCTTTGCCGGTGGTGTTGGCCAGCCAGGCCGAAATACCGACGCCGACGATGCCGGCAACGGCCTGCGTCAGGGGGCGCCGTTGAACCAGCCGAACCACGGTGAAAATCGCTGCCGACGCCAGGGCGGCAATGAGGGAAGGACCCAGGTCCCGGGTGATGGTGAACACCACCAGGAAGACCAGTCCGGGCAGAATGCTCTCGGCGATCCCTTGGATTCCTCCGGCGGACTTGAGCATGTCCACGTGGCCCGCACTGTTCCGCTGGAGGCCCGCTTTTCCCGCGTAGCCTGCAGCGAGGTCGGACATGCTGGGCCGGTCGTCGGGGGTCACGGCCGGCGTTTCATCGCCGCGCGGCGTCGCCCCTGCGTTGTCCTTCGGCTCTGAACCGTTGGCCACGGTCATAGGTGCTCCTGACGGGAGAGAATTTCGTAGCGTGGATTGAACATGGCCGGCAGGCCGTCGAGCTGGGTCACCATACCGTTCAGGCGAAGCCGTACACCGGCCTCGATGCCGGGAACACGTGTCCTGCCCAACCAAATGACCCGGAGTCGGTCAAACGGCCTCCGGGCGCCCTTGGACGGGAGCAAGGACTCGCTTCCATGCTCCAGTGCGTCCACGACCACTGCGGAGAAGAAGGGCTGTTCGCTGGGTGGCTGGTGCGTAACCGACTCGATGTAACCCGTACAGCTTGCCCTGCCGCGGGTGGGCAGGTCCCGCACGCCCTCCCCCAGCGGCGAGCGATCTGCAAACCCGTTTCGGGCGGGCTTGTCAGCCAATCTGGGTAATCTCCGGACCACGTTCGGGCTGCTGCAGGCCGGGTGCACCGTGCGGAACCCCGGGCTGCCCGGCCGCGGTCGCGTCCTTTGGCAGGCGAAGCTGCAGCAACTCACGCGGGGGCATCGGGTTGTCGCCCCGGACTACGACAACACGCCGGAAAAGCTCTTCAAGGCCAGCCGCTGCGTCGCGGTCCAGGGCCGCTTCTCCTCCGAGCACTCCCCGGAGGAACCAGCGGGGACCGTCCACTCCCATGAAACGCGCCGCCCGGAACCCTTGGCTGCCGTCAGAGGCTTGCGCCGGAAGCTTCGCTACCAGTTCCGTGCCGAACGCCCCGGAGATCTCCTCGGTTTCGCCGCCCTGGCTGACGACGGATTGGGTGATCTGCTCACGGATTTCATCCCACAGGCCCTCTGACCGCGGGGCGGCAAAAGCCTGGAGCTGCAGGCTGGACCCGGCAAGGTCCATGGTGACGGCGACGACGCGCTGGGTGGCTTCTTCCACCTCGAGCCGCAGCTGCAGCCCTTCGGCGGGCGCGATCAGCAACGCGCCGAGGTCTACGTATCCGTCACGGTCCTCGATTTCATCGATATCCAGTGGACCCTTGCCGAGCCGGAAGTCACCGGGCGTGCCAGCTTCCGGGCTTTCTTCTGCCGTGCCGGTTTCATCGACGGCGGCAGCGGTTTCCGCTTGCTCGTCCTTGGACTTCTTGCCGCGCCCAAAAAGCATGGGGTTTTCTCCTTAGTAGTGGTCTATCCCCAAGTAAACCGCAACCACGTAAAACAACTGCAATGCGGGGATTCAGATGCCAGCGCTTGCCAGGTTCAGTGGTTTGCAGGGGTGGTCGGTGCGTTGAAGCCGCCGGTGGAACCGAAACCGCCGGTTCCCCGAACGGAATCAGAGAGCTGGTCGACAGCCACGAACCGCGCATATTCGACGCGCTGAATCACCATTTGTGCAATTCTATCGCCGCGTTTGAGGTCGATGGCGTGGTTCTGGTCGGTATTGAGCAGGGTCACGGCGATTTCGCCGCGGTAGCCCGCGTCCACCGTTCCTGGGGCGTTAACGACTGTCAGTCCGTGCTTGGTGGCGAGGCCCGAGCGCGGGTGGATAAGGGCCACGAATCCGTCCGGCAGCGCAATGGACACGCCCGTCGGCACAAGCTTCCGCTCACCGGGGGCCAGGTGCACATCCTCGCGGGACCGCAGGTCGGCTCCCGCGTCTCCGGGGTGGGCGTACGAGGGTGCTTCCAACCCGGCGTCGAGCATTTTAAGCTGCACCTCCAAAGTGGGGGCGCCGTAGGAAGGGGCGGTGTTGCCGCTGTCCGCGTTGACGGAGGCGGCCTCTGAACTGAATACTGCGGTCTCGTTGCTCACAGTCGTCCATTCTACGGGGACCGGGCCCGGCGGGAAGGTCCCCGTCCATGGGCACCGTTGCCTGTGAACCCGCTGGGAGTCGATCGCCCGATAAGCTGGTCCCATGCCTACGCCTGACCAGTCTTCACCCGTGCCTGCCCGGAACACCCCCTCATCTTCCGGGGTCCTGTACAGCGAAAAGCTGTGGCCGTCACCGTGGATCTGGATTGTCGTTGTTGGCCTTTCCAGCGCAGGCCTTCTCATGTTCGGCCCCATCAGCGTGGCGACCGGAATCATCGCAGCTATCGCACTCCTGGCCATCATGACCGTGATGCTGGTGCTCTCGACCCCCACCATCACCGTTACCGCGGACACCGTGCGCGTAGGCCGGGCAAGCATCGACCGCAGGTTCGTCGGCACCGTGGAGGCCTTCAGGAAGGGCGAAGCGACGGCGGAACGCGGCCCGCGCCTCAACGGCCTGGCGTACATGTGCTTCCGCGGCTGGATCGACCCCGTGGTCAAGATCGAGATCACGGATCCCGCAGACCGCACCCCCTACTGGCTCGCATCGTCCCGCAGGCCGGAGGAACTGGTTTCTGCCCTCACGGCGCGCCCGTCCTGAGAAACGGGCGGCCGGCCCCTCAGCTTTCGCACTCCGTGCAGTAGAGGTGACCGCCCCGTTCTGCGGCAATTTGTGACCTGTGCTTGACCAGGAAGCAGTTGAAGCACGTAAATTCGTCAGCCTGGGGAGGCATGACCTGAATCAGGAGCTCCTCCCCCGACAGATCGGCTCCCGGGAGCTCGAAGCCATCGGCGAGCTCGGCCTCGTCGACGTCGACCGCTGAGGATTGCTTCCCTGACTGGCGCGTCTTGAGCTCCTCAAGGGAGTCCTCGCTGGCGTCTTCCTCGGTCTTGCGAGGGGCATCATAATCCGTTGCCATGGTCCTGCTTCATCCTCCGTACCTGCTCCGGTTGGGTTCCCGGTCGGGCGGATCAGTCCCCGCCGCCGGTAACGGTGCAACGCCGGACGCCTTGGTTTTGTGCCCGATATCGGGCAGATTTTCCTCCCCCCACCACTGAATGTCCAGAGGTCCGGCCTTGGGTCAACCTCTTCGCCGGGGCTGATTCAGGGGAATATCACGGCACGCCCTTTGTCCTAGTAGGAAAAGAGCGTGACGGGTGGCAGAGTTTCGAATGTCAGTTATGCCATGTGGTGGAGGGTGTTATGCAGGATCTACGACTGGTAGGAGTCCACGACGACGGCGGGCATCTCCTGCTCAGCGGCCCCGGTGGGGCGATGTTCCAGCTTCCGATCGACGAGGCCCTCCGGGCCGCGGCGAGCCGGACCCCTGCCCAGGTGGCGGCGCGGGCCTCGAATACTCCCATTGCCATGTCCCCCCGGGATATCCAGGCCAGGATCCGGAGCGGGGCCACCGCAGCGGAGGTCGCCGAACTCTCCGGGCTCCCCCTGGCGAACGTACAGCGTTACGAAGGCCCCGTCCTTGCCGAGCGTGAGTATGTGGTCCGCCAGGCACGCGGAATCGAAGTCGCTTCGCCCGCCCCCGGTCACGACATGTACCGTTCGGTTTTTGGCGACCAACCGGCCACGCTTGGCGACATGGTGGATCACCGGCTGTCCGCCCACGGCATTGACTCGGCCACGGTCGAATGGGACTCCTGGCGCCGTCCGGACGGTTCCTGGACCGTCGTCGCGCGTTTCGAAACGGTCCCTGGAACCCACGGAAACATCGGCGAAGAGCCGCCCCCCATGTGGACCTTCAGCCCCCAACGCAAGTCACTCCAGAACGCCAACCGTTGGGCCCAGCAGCTCAGCGAGCTCGAGCCCCTGGACGGACCGGTTCCTGCCCGGCGCCTGGCCGCGGTTTCGGACCGGCCCTTCGATTTTGAGAACGACGCCGATTCCGCAGCGCGTGCCTCCGCCAAGGAATCAGACAGCCTGCTGGAGATGCTCCGCTCACGCCGTGGGCAGCGATTGGGCGTGGACGAAGACGGCGATGACGCCCTGGCAGTCCTCCTGAGCAATGTTCCGGCGGCCCACCCGCGGCCAGGCGAAGAAGTTGAGGAAGTCCTCGCAGAAGCCGCCGAAGATGCCCCTGAACCGGTCCCTGCAACCCCGGAAGAACCTGCCCGCAAGGACGGCCGCCCTTCCATGCTTTCCCGTCTGAGCCTGGCGCCACGGCATGCTGGTTCCGAGGATGACGACGATGTCTTGAAGCTCCACCAGGGCGTCAGCACTGATACCCGTGAGATCACGGTCGTGGCCAGTCCCCTGCGCCCTGTCACGTCCTTGACGGCACGCAAGCCCGCTGGGCTGGATGAACTGTTGGGCGGCAGCACCCAGGCCCCTTCAAGGAGCGATGAGGGGTCCACCGGCGATGAGGCGGAAGGCAGCCTTGTGCAGCCGGCACCGGCTGACGACGCCAAGGACCGTGAGGGCGGCAAGGACGTTGAGGCTCCTGCTGAACGCCAGCCGTCACGACCCAAGAGGTCCAGCATCCCGAGTTGGGACGAGATCGTCTTTGGAGCCCGGGGAGACTGACTGCTCAGGCACCTACGGCCGCGGAAGCTCCCCGGCCCCGGGCCACAGGCAGGCGTCGACGTCGAACGGAAGCGGCTGGTCCCCTCCCGCCATCAGGTTGGCACCGTGCGCTGTGACGCGCCGCATGTAGTGGCGGCGGCACAAGGTTTCATAGCCCACGACGCCCGCAAAAGGTGCATCGTCAGCGGCAGCAACGTCACCCACCATCACCTGCTCACCTTCGACCACCATGATGCCGTTCACGGTGCGTGCGTTTTGGGTTGCCCGGCGGCCGCACCAGCACAACGCTTCGACCTGCAGGACCTGCACTTTGTCGGCAAGCTCTATGAGCCGCTGTGAACCGGGAAACAAGCGCGTGCGGAAGTCGGATGTGATTCCGAAAGCGAAAACGTCCACATCCATCTCGTCAACAACGCGCGCCAGTTGCTCAACCTGGGAGGGTGAGTAGAACTGCGCCTCGTCACAGATGAGGTAGTCGACGCGGAGTCCGCTGGTACGCCGGACCACCACTTCGTCCCAAAAATCCGTAGCGCTTTCCACCTCCACGGCATCGGTACGCAGTCCCAGGCGGCTGGAAATTGTGGAGTCGCCGGCACGGTCATTGCAGCTGAAGCGAATGCCGCCGCGGCCGCGTGCGCGGTGGTTGTGGTCCATTTGCAGAGCGAGCGTGGACTTTCCGCAGTCCATGGTGCCCGAGAAGAAGACCAGCTCAGCCACGCTTGCCCTTCCTGCCGGCAGCGGTAAAGCACAGCAGTGGCACTTCCCGCTCCGTTTTGGTCAGCGATCCATGCTGCCCTACGACTTCAAGGGACGCGGGGCGGACTCTGCGGGTGTCGTACAGTGCCAGGGTGTCGCGGGCCGCGATCATCACATCACCGATGCGGGGAGCGACGTCCGGACGCACTGCACCGAACAAACCGGCATCCACTGCCTGTTTTCTGGTGAAAGCCCAGATACGCTCGCCAAACCGCTTCCGCCAGGCGGCAAGGAGCGCGTCCCGGTGGGCCTCGGTGGCGTCGGGTTCGAGGTAGAGATGCACCATGCGGGGTTCACCGGCTGTGTGCCGGACACCAGCTACCAGCGACTCATCGGCAGAGTAGTCGATCCGTTGGGATTCGGGAACGTCCAGCATGCCGTGGTCACCGGTGAGCAGGATGGTGGTTCCTGCAGGAAGAGTTGCGGAGAGCCTTTTCACGGTGGAGTCGAGTTCTTCGAGCTGATGCTCCCAGCGGTCCGACTGGCAACCATAGCGGTGTCCGGCCTTGTCGAGCTCGTTGAGGTAGAAGTACATCAACGACTTTCCACCTCCGGCCATGGCTTCCGCCGCGGCGGCAGTCCGGGCATGCAGGGTGGTGCCGCCCACGAAGCGGCTGCCACGGAGTGCCGCCTGGGTCATGGGAGAATTGCCAAACTGTGGCAGGCTGACGGTCACGACGTCCAGCTCGGACGCCACGCGCTCAAAGACGGTGGGATTGGGCTGCCACTGCCCCGGATCCACCTGGGCATCCCAATTGCCCAGGAGATTGACCACTTTGTCCTGTGCGGGGTCAAGGACGTCGTAGCCCACCATCCCGTGCTGACCCGCGGGCAACCCTGTACCAAGGCTCGCCAGGGAGGCCGCCGTGGTACTGGGGAACGCGGAGTCGATCCATTGCGGGACATTGCGCTGGCCCCCGGCAATGACGGACCGGAGAAAGGGAGTGTGGGAGGCCTTCTGCTTCAACAGGCTCCGGCCCAATCCGTCTGCGAGGACGACGCAGACCCGCTGTGAGGCGGGCAATTGAAGCTGGTTGGTGAAGCCCGGCAAGCCAAGCGCAGCGGCGGAACTGGTGAGAACCTCGGCTATCGACTTGGTCCCGAACAAGGGGGGTGCGGGAATGTCGATGGATCGGCCTGTCTGTGCCGTTTCGCTCAACGCTGGTGTCCGCGGCTCAAGCGGTTGCTGAAGACCCCTGAACGGGGCCTCGGAGCGGGGATGGTGGCGTGCTGGACGGGAGCAGGGTTGCCGGTGTTCACTGCGCGCAGGGCACGGGCAAACAGCTTGGCGTCCTGGACTGCCTGCAGGCCGTCGGCTTCGGCGCTGATGCGCAGGACGATGTCCTCCTGGGCGATGGTTCCGCTGTAGCCGTGATCAGCCTCGCACTGTGGATCCCCGCAGCTGGCGGGTCCCATGTCGAGCCTTTGTCCGCCTGACCAGGCAATCGAGACGGTCAGTTCGCGGACGGGGTCCGAGGACTTGTAGTTCTGCGGCTGGGAGTACATGTAACTTAGGACCACAGAGCGGATCTGTGCTACGGGCACGGACTCGGTGGAGATCTGGGCTACGATCTGCTCCCCCGCTTCGTCCAGTTGCTGATCGTCAACGTGCGTGATGACCAGCATGTCCTCGGTCAGCACCAGGACGGTGATGTGGCGGCGGACCTCTGCCCGGTCGAAGTGCGTTTCCAGGTGGACCAGATGGGACAGGCACTCACGGCCGTCCAGGGCATCATCAACGACGTCGGCCACCAACCGCGGATAGAACCCCGCCTGCTGCAACGCCTGGTCCAGGCTTTGTCCCTGCGTGGCGTGGTTGTGCGCGGCAGGGTTCCCGGTGGTGGACGGGCGGGATTGAGGCGTCGGAGACTGGGTGCTCATACCCCCATTTTCACAGATCGCCGGGTGACTTCCTAACCGCGATGGCCGTCCCTGTGGCTAACCCCGCATGGCCCGCCGGGCACTGTCCGTGCGCTGGGCCGCGTTGCCTATCCAGACATCGGCAGCCAGGATCGTGGCCCCTGACGGCCCGGCCAGCACCGGATTGAACTCAACGAGCGCAATGCCCGGGTGGTCGTCCTTGAGCTTGGCCAGGCGGGCGGCAACGTCCTCCAACGCTTCAACGTCCACTGCCGGCAGCCCCTGGTAACCGAAGAGTTTCCGGGACGCGCGTGGTGAACGGATCACGTCATGCAGGTCCGCCGCGGAAAGAGGTGGGACCCTGTGTGCCCAATCGTCAAGCAGGTTCACGGCATCACCGGCAAGCCCAAAGGAGAGCACCGGGCCGAGCAGGGGGTCTTCCATGGCACGGAAAGTGCACGCCTGCCCCACCGGTGCCATGGCCTGCACTTCCAGCGCCGGTGAACCGTAGGGTTCGAGCGCGCGACGCATCTGGGCAATGTTTTGCCGCAGCGATTCAGGGTCCTGGATGTCAAGCCGGACGCCGCCCAGGTCCAGCCGATGCCGCAGGGCTGGATCCGTGGTCTTCAGGACCACAGGCCATCCGGCCTTGTCCGCTGCGGCCACGGCCTCGTCCGGCGTACCGAAACCGTAGGTGGGGACCACCTCAATGCCGTAGCCGCCCAGCAACGCGGCGGCAGCACCGGCGTCGAGCTTCCGCAGTTTCTCGCCGGTCACTCCGGCGAGCATCGCTGCGAGGGTCTCGCGCGTGCCATCCACGTCGCAGCCAACAGGTTCGACGAAAAGCCCCTGGTCACGGTCACGCCATTGCGCGTACCGGACGATAGCCGCCAAGGCAGCGACGGCGGCGCCGGCGTTGGAGAAGCACGGCAGCGCCGGTTTCCCCGACAAACCCACCATGCCCTCCACATGAACCGAAAAATCCAGGATCCCCGTGAAGGCCGCCACCACCGGCTTGCCCGCCTCGGCGCTGCATTCGGCCAGTACTCCCGCCAAGGCCTCCACTGTGAGGCCACGGGCCGGGAGGAGGGCTGCAACCACTGCGTGGACGGACTCGTCCGCCAAGCTCTCCTGGAGGCTGGCCCGCAGGGCCGGCAACGCCAACGACATGCCGGCGTCAAGATCGACGTCGGTCACCAGGCGGTTGACGTCCAATCCGAGCGGAACCGCGGTGTCGGCGACCACTTTGCCGAGCGCCACGGAATTCGAATACACAGCAAGTCCCGGCCCTTTGGGCAGCGCCTGCGTGGACACGATCTGGGCGATGTCCATGAGCTGCTCGATGGTCTCGACACGAATGACGCCCGCCTGCCGCATCATGGCGTCCACCGCCGCTCCCGGTGCCTGCGTGGTCCGGACCTCGTGGCCCGGCGGCAGGCTGAGCCCGGTGACGTCGGACTTGGACACAATGACCGGTTTGCTGCGGGACAGGCGCCGTGCCAGACGGGAGAACTTTCTGGGGTTGCCGATCGATTCCAGGTAGAGGCCCACAGCGGAGGTATCGGCGTCGTCTTCCCAATACTGCATGGCGTCGTTGCCTGAAACGTCCGCGCGGTTGCCGGCGGAGAGGAAGGAGGACAACCCGAGCCGACGGCGGCTGGCTGCCGCGTAAACCGCCACTCCGACCGCTGCCGATTGGCTGAACAAGCCCAGGCTGCCCCTGGGCGGCATGGTGGGGGCCATGGAAGCGTTCAGCGACACGGACGGGTGGGTGTTCAGGATCCCCAGGGACTCCGGACCGATGACGCGCATGCCATTGGCCCGGGCGCGCCGGACCAACTCGTGCTGGCGGAGCAGCCCTCGTTCGCCATCGTCGGCAAAGCCGGCCGTTGCCACCACAATGCCCTTCACGCCCGCTGCGGCGCAGTCGTCCACCACCTTGGGCACCTCGTCGTAGGGAACGGC
Source organism: Paenarthrobacter sp. AR 02 (assembly GCF_021538675.1). Classification (GTDB taxonomy): domain Bacteria; phylum Actinomycetota; class Actinomycetes; order Actinomycetales; family Micrococcaceae; genus Arthrobacter. The sequence continues at coordinate 136,407 of NZ_JAJUKH010000005.1, read as the reverse complement.
GATGATGGCCAGCTGCACCGGGTCGGGGATCTCGGACAACTTGGCATAGGACATCATGCCGGCCAGTTCCAGCGCTTCCGGGTTAACGGCGTACACCGGCCCCGTGAAGCCCCCTTCGATGATGTGTTCAAGCAGCTGGTAGCCCACCGTCCCCCACTTCCGGCTGGCACCAATAACAGCAACCGACGACGGCGACAAAAGGTCGCGCACGCTGCGCGCCTCGGCGCGGTGCTCACGGGCCTCCATGACGGCACGGGATTTCTCCGTGGGGTCGATGTTGAATTCAACGCTGACCACGCCGTCGTCGAATTGCCTTTTGAGGTCATAGCCTGCGTCCGCGAACACCATGAGCATCTTCCGGTTGTCCGGAAGGACCTCGGCGGTGAAGCGGCGGATGCCGTTTTCGCGGGCGGCTACGGCCAGGTGTTCCAGGAGGATCGAGCCAATGCCCCGGCCCTGGTGTGCGTCGGAAATGTTGAAGGCGACTTCGGCTTCCAGCGGATCGTCCAGCCGGTCATACCGGCCAATGCCCATGATTTCGCCGCCGATGGTGATCACGAATGCCACCCGGTTGATGTGGTCCACTTCGGTGAACCGCCGCACCTCCTTGCCGGAGAGCCTGGGCTTGAAGGAAAAGAACCGCATGTAGATGGACGCCTGGGACTGGCCGGCGTGAAAGGCCTGCAGGGCATCGGCGTCCTCGGGGCGTATCGGCCGCAGATGCGCCGTACCGCCGTCGCGCAGGACGACATCGGCCTCCCAATATTCCGGATAAATGCCGACGCCGGGCTGATCCACCATAGGCTTAGCCTAGCTAAAACATCCGCAGTACGACTTTCAAGGATCCACCAACCACATGGCCCGCAGCCAAACTCCCGCACGCAAAGGCGAGCCCCTCGGCGATTTCACCGAGAACATCGTCGATATCGACGTCACTTCCGAGATGGAAGGCTCCTTCCTGGAGTACGCCTACTCGGTGATTTATTCGCGCGCCCTCCCTGACGCACGCGACGGATTGAAGCCTGTTCAACGGCGCATCCTGTACATGATGGCGGACATGGGTTTGCGCCCTGACCGCGGGCACGTCAAGAGCGCACGCGTGGTGGGCGAAGTCATGGGTAAGCTCCACCCGCACGGCGACGCCGCGATCTACGATGCCATGGTGCGCATGGCCCAGGACTTTTCCCTGCGCCTGCCGCTGATCGATGGTCACGGCAACTTCGGCTCGCTCGACGACGGTCCAGCCGCCCCGCGTTACACGGAGGCCCGGCTCGCGGCCGCTGCCCTGACCATGACCGACCACCTCGACGAAGACGTGGTGGACTTCGTCCCCAACTACGACAACCAGTTGACGCAGCCGGACGTCCTCCCGGCAGCATTCCCCAACCTGCTGGTCAACGGCACCACAGGTATCGCTGTGGGCATGGCCACCAACATGGCTCCCCACAACCTGGTGGAGGTCATCGCCGCTGCGCGTCACCTGATTGCCAATCCCGACGCCACGCTCGAGGACATCATGCGTTTCGTCCCCGGACCTGACCTCCCCACGGGCGGCCGGATCGTGGGCCTGGACGGAATCCGTGACGCCTACGCAACGGGGCGGGGTTCCTTCAAGACCCGCGCCAAGGTGGAGGTGGAGCAGCTCTCCGCCCGCCGCACCGGGCTTGTGGTCACTGAGCTCCCCTACATGGTGGGCCCGGAAAAGGTCATCGAGAAGATCAAGGACGCGGTCAACGCCAAGAAGTTGACGGGTATCAGCGATGTGGTGGACCTCACGGACCGCAACCACGGCCTCCGCCTGGTCATCGAACTGAAGAACGGTTTTAACCCCAACGCCGTCCTCCAGCAGCTGTACCGCTATTCGCCGATGGAAGATTCCTTTGGCATCAACAACGTGACCCTGGTGGACGGCCAGCCACAGACACTGGGCCTGCTGCAGTTGCTCCAGGTGTACGTTGAGCACCGCCTGAACGTGGTGCGCCGCCGGACCTCGTTCCGCCTGGGCAAGAAGAAGGACCGCCTCCACCTGGTGGAGGGCCTGTTGATCGCGATCGTGGACATCGACGAGGTCATCCAGATCATCCGTTCCTCCGACGAGGCCTCGGCTGCGCGCGAGCGGCTGATGTCCATCTACGACCTCACCGAAATCCAGGCGAACTACATCCTGGAACTGCGCCTGCGGCAGCTGACCAAGTACTCGCGGCTGGAGCTGGAGAAGGAACAGGACGAGCTGCGCCGCGAAATCGAAGCACTCGAGGCCATCCTCGCCTCCGACGAGCTGCTCAGGGACCTCGTGTCCGGCGAGCTCGGGGTCATCGCCGAGAAGTACGGTACTCCCCGGCGCACCGTACTCCTCGAATCCGAGGCTGTGTCGCCCACCGTGGCCGCCGCCCTCGCGGCAGCGGCACCGGGGCCCAAAGGCAAGGCGGCGGCACTTCCACTGGAGATCCCGGATGACCCCTGCTGGGCTTTGCTCAGTGTCTCCGGGCAGATCGCCAGGACCTCCAACCAGGAACCGTTGGCGGAGGCCGGACCGCGGGCGAAGCACGATGTCTTCCGTTCGGTCGTGAAGACCACAGCCCGCGGCGAAATCGGTGCCGTAACGTCCCAAGGCCGGATGCTCCGGCTGCAGGTGATGGACATGCCCGTTCTGCCACCCGTCTCTGGCCTGCCCAACCTGGCGGGAGGCGTGCCGGCCAGGGACTTCATCACCTTGACCAAGGGCGAGACCTTGGTCGCGTTTGTGCCCTTGGACTCCGTCCTTGCGATCGGAACGGTCCAGGGCGTCGTCAAGCGCGTACAGCCCGATTACCCGCTTAACCGCGAGGATTGGGAAATCATCGCGCTGAAGGACAAAGACTCGGTACTCGCCGTGGAGCCTGCGCAGGAGGACGACGTCGATCTCGTCTTCGTGACCAGGCAAGCCCAATTGCTGCGGTTCAGTGCCTCCAACGTCCGCCCGCAGGGCAGGACGGCAGGGGGCATGGCAGGTATCAAGCTCGCACCGGGCGACCAGGTCATCCACTTCGGTACTGTGCGCGCCAACGATCCTGCCGCCGTCGTGGTGACCATTGCCGGCACTACTGGCGCCCTTCCCGGAACGGCACCGGGAACCGCCAAGGTGACGGCGTTCGAAGAGTATCCCGCGAAGGGCCGCGCGACCGGCGGCGTCCGTGTGCACCGCTTCCTCAAGGGCGAAGACACGCTGCTGCTGGCCTGGGCTGGCCATGGCCCGGCCAAGGCGTCCTCCGCTGCCGGTGTGGCCAGGGCACTGCCCCACGAGCATGGGCGAAGGGACGGTTCGGGAGTTCCGTTGTCACAGCCTGTGGAAGCAATCGGTCCGAGCATGGCTTGGCCGGAAGAGGGCAACACAGAGGCATAAACAAGGGCCGGCGGTGACTAACCGCCGGCCCTCATTTATCTGCCAAGCTAACCGTTTCCACCCATTTGGTTCAGGCTCAGTATGTTCCCCTCGGTGTCCAGGAACCACGCGGCGGCGCTTCCGTCGGGCATGGTGGCGATGCCGTTTTCCGTCTTGAGACCAGGGAAGTCGTAGTCTTCGAAGGCCACTCCCTTCCCGCGCAGCTCCTCGACGGTGGCTGCGACGTCATCGACCATCCAACCCATCTGGGTATTCTTTGCGGTCCCCGCGTTCGGTGTCTCGTACAGAAGGAAACCGGTGCCATCACCGCACCTGTACTGGAGGTTGTCATCCGCGTCCGGATTGTCTGGCTCGAGTCCGAGTTTCTCACTGTAGAACCCGCGGGCCCGCTTCAGATCCTGCGCCGGTAAAACGGCAGCCACTTGCTGATCTTTGAGCATGATTCTCTCTTTCCGGCTCTCCTCCCGGAACGAACTTTACTCCTGGCCGTGATGGGAAGTAATTGGAAACCGACACCGTTTTTTGGCTTTGGCCGGGACGTCCGCGCAGTTCAGCTTAGACTGGCGACATGCCGATCATCCCTGATGAAAAAGACTGGACCTGGGTACTCTCAGAGCCCTGCAATGAGTGCGGTTTCGATCCCGCTACGGTGACCCCGTCGACAGTGCCGGGCACCGTCCTGAACATGCTGCCGAGGTGGCGGGCTGTTCTGCGCCGCGAGGACGTTGCGGTACGTCCCAACGACCACACCTGGTCCACCTTGGAATATGCGTGCCATGTGCGCGATGTTTTTAGCCTGTTTGACCAGCGGTTGAACCTGATGCTGACCGAGGACGACGCACAGTTCGCCAATTGGAACCAGGACCAGGCGGCCATCGACGGCGAGTACGGCTCGGCGGATCCCCGGACCGTCGCTGACGAACTGGAAACCGAGGGCGCCACCATCGCTGAGTCCTTCGCCAGGGTCAGTGAAGAAGAGTGGGTGCGGACCGGGACGCGCAGCAACGGCTCGGCCTTCACCGTACTCACATTCTCCCAATACTTCCTGCATGACGTCGTCCACCACCTGCACGACGTGGACGGCTAGAGCATCTTCTCCCACGTCATGCTGCGGTTGACCGGCTCATAGCCCATACCCAGGTAGAGCTCCAAGGCGCCGGTCGGGTTGGCCGAGTCAACGTCAAGGGAGGCCACATCCATACCGGCCAGCGAGTATCGCCGCATGGCGTCTGCCAGCAGGGCCTGGGCGATTCCCCTGCCCCGGTAGGCTCGTCGAACGCCCAGGAGTTCGGTGTAGCCCTCCTTGAAACCGCGGCTACGTGCCGCCTCGGGGTCGTGGCTGGCCAGTTGGTAACCCACAACGTCTCCCGTGGCCTGGTCCAGCACGACGGTGCTCAGATCATGCCTGGCGGTGGGTTCTTCGATAGTGAACCGCCATGCTTCCTTGTCCCTGGGTTCGCTCCCCCAATGGTCACGGAAAGCATCGTTGTGGGCCTGCCGCACCGATTCGAACAGGGGCGGTTCGAGCGTCCGCAGTTCGAGCCCGCTTCCCAGGGGAGCATGGGGCAGTTCAGTTGCCAACGTCCGGTGCATCTCGTTGAACCAGCGCACCGCTCCGTATCCGTGCCCCATCAGCAGGGCGGCTTGGTGTTCGTGTTGCTCTTCAGTGCGGATGCGAAGCCTTGGCGGCGCCGTCGTGTGTCCCGCTTCCTGGTCCTCGTCGAAGCGCTGGCGCACTTGCGCTTCCTGCCACAGCAGGATGGTGGAGCCTATGCCGCGCTGCTGCCAGGCCGGGTCAACGCACGCCATTCCCGTGGCTTTGTCGCCCTCCGGGTTCTTGGTGATGCGCCCGTAAGCCCGTGCCACGCCGTCGGCGTCGAAGCCCAGGAGCGTACTGGCCTGCGGAGGATTCCTGCTGGACTCGAGGACATGGATCAGGTCCCCTTGCTTTTCGTACCAGGCAGGATGTTCGACGGCGGCCGTCCTGGCGATCAGCCCGGCCCAATTGTCCAGGTCCTCCATGGAGGCAGGCCGCCAGTGGAGGCCTGTCATGGCGGCGTCGGGCATGGCTTGGCGTGCTGCTTCGAAAGGCATGCCAACAGGCTACTGAGGGGTAGTCCTTCCCACCAGCTCCGCCGCGCCCGCGCCGGGGCCCACGGCAGGACCCACGGCAGCTACCGACGAGCCCAGCTCCAGGCGTGCGTCCGAGGGATCGATATCCTCGGGATTGTGGGTGACAAGGACCACGGTGACGTCCTTGAGTCCTGCCCGGAGGATCGCCATCATTTCGCGGGCTGCGCCGGCATCCAGATGCGCCGTTGGCTCGTCCAGAAGCAAAATGGAGGCCCCGGTGAGCAAAGTCCTTGCCATCGCGAGCCGCTGCCGTTCGCCGCCGCTGAGGAAGGACCCTTCGGGTCCTATCCGCGCGTCGAGCCCGCCGGGCAGGGTCTCCACCAAAACGTCCAGTCCGACGTCGGCCAGCGCCTTATGCATGTCCGCCTCCGTCGGTTTCGCCGCCGCAGGCCGGCTCAGCAGGAGGTTCCCACGGATGGTGGAATCGAAAAGGTGCGCCTCCTGCGGGCACCAGGCCGCCGTCCCCGTCATTTTCGCCGTTCCTTGCGTCAATGGCAGGAAGCCCAGGAGCACCGACAGGAGGGTGGATTTTCCTGCCCCGGAGGGCCCTGTCACCGAGAGCCAACGGCCGGGTCCGGCCCCCACCGTGAGGCCAGCGAACACGTTCGGACCCCCGGGCCATGCTGCGGCCGCGTCCCTCAATTCGAGTCCCGCTTTGCCGTCGCGTTCAGGCAGCGGCCGCGGGCCGCCGTCGGGGTCTTCCGGAGCGGTCCCGGATGCGGCGTCCAGGGCTCCGGACGCGGCAACGCGGCCCAGGACGGCTGCGAGCGCGGGGGCTTGACGCACCGAGGAGACGATGCCCCCGAAGGGTTCAACCAGCGCCAGCAACATCAGCACAATCACGGCTACGAGTTCGGGTGCTGCGGAGCCGTCGGCGACAGAGGGGGCGGTGAGGACACCCGCCCACAGGGCTGCCAGCGAGCAGGCCAGGACGATCGCAGCTTGCCCGAGCCCCTCGGCCCATGCCGAACGCTGGGCGGAGACGGTGGCTGCGCGGTCCTTGTTGCGGAGTTCCCGAAGGACGGGCTCCCCCACTCCGTTGGCAGCGAGGTCTGCCCGTGCGTCCAGTGCCGCAGCGACTCCCTTCAGTACCACTGAGCGCATCTGCTGTTCTGATGTTGCGGCGTTCCTGTCGGCCAGGACGGCGAGTAACGGAGCAATTGCCAGGCCGATGACCGACGCCAGCACCACGGCGGGAACTGCTGCGGGCATGACCAGCGCAGTGGCGATGATGGCTGCTGCGCTTACTCCCACTGCGGTGACCGGAGGCAGTGCAACGCGGGGCAGGAGGTCGCGGAGGGTGTCGACGTCGTCCACCACCGACCCCAGGACGTTGCCGCCCTGAAGGAGCCGGCGAAGGGACAGCGCCCTCCGGCTCAGTGTTGCCCACAGTGCGCCCCGGAGGCGGGTCATGGCAGCGAAAACGGCGTCGTGGGTCAGCAGGCGCTCGCAGTACCGCAGGACTGCCCTGCCAATACCGAAGAACCGGACACCCACTATTGCGCCGAGCAAATAGAGGATGGGCGGCTGTTCGCTGGCCCTGATGATCAACCATCCTGACAACCCGGAAAGGGCTACGGCGAACAAAGCGGCAAGGACTGCAACGGCACCCGCGGCGGCGAACTTCCAGCGGACGGGCTTCAGGACCCCCAGCAGGCGTCGCAGGCTTCCCGTCCGCTGCATGGCCGGATTGATGCCGTCCGGCCGTGCGGAAGTACCCGCGACGGTTCCACGCATGGATTCCTCGTGGTTCCCAACGACGGCGGGGCGCACGGGGCCCTCCCCCGCCCGTGGTGCCGGCAAGGGGTGCTTGCGCCCAACGGACACCACGTGGTCGGCGAGCGCCCGGGTGGCGGCGTCGTGGGCCACCAGGATCACCGTGACCGAACCGCGGAGTGATTCCATGGCGTTTCGCACGACGCTGGCAGAGTAGTGGTCCAGGTGTGCGGTGGGTTCGTCGAGCAGCAGCACGGTGGCTCCGGCTTCCACGCGCGCGAGCCCGCGGGCGAGGGCTACACGGCGCAGTTCACCGGGGCTCAGCTCAGCGGGGTGTTTGTCGGCGAGATGGTCCGCCGCGGTCCGTTTCAGGACACGTGCCACAGCTGCGTCACTGTTGCCGGTGTATCCCTCCAGGTAAAGCTCGACCTCCTGCTGGACGGTTTCCGCTGCCATGACAGGATGCTGCGGCACCCATGCCACGCTCCCTTGTCCTGCTCCCCTGGTGTGTCCAGTGACTGCGGTGCCCGTCCCCGGACCGATCAGCCCGGCCAGGACGCCCAGGACTGTGCTCTTCCCTGCCCCGCTGTCCCCGTCCAGGGCGGTGATCCTGCCCTGTTTCGCGGTAAAGCTGAGGGGTCCGACGGCGGCCGCTGACCTGCCGCTGTACGTCACCGAAAGGTCAGTCACCACGGTGTCTTCCGGCCCGGGAAGGGCGGGAGTTTCCTGCAGTCGCTGGTGCGCGGGTGCTTCCAGCACGGCATGGGTGGTTTCGAGCGCGGCTCGGCCATCGTCGCTGGCGTGGTGGGCCGTACCCAGTTCCCGGAGCGGCAGGTAGCAGTCGGGGGCAAGAATCAATGCCAACAAGCCTGCTTCGAGTGCCATGTCCCCGGCCACAAGCCTGACACCGATGAACACGGCCACAACGGCTACGGAGATCGTGGCTATGAGTTCCAGGGCAAGTGCCGAAAGGAAGGCCGTGCGGAGAGTTCCCATGGTGCGGCTGCGGTATTGCTCGGAGATATCCTCCAAGGCTGCGCGTTGCTCACTGGCGCGGCCCAGGCCCACCAGGACCGGCAGGCCTTTGGCGAGTTCAAGAATGTGCCCGGACAGTTTCCGCAAGGTGGTCTGCGCGTCGCGGACACTGTCCTCGGTGTGCCGGCCAATCAGCACCATGAACAGCGGAACCAGGGGCACGGTCAGGACGATCACCAATGCGCTGACCCAGTCGGCGAACAGGATACGGGCGCCGATCAACAGGGGCACCGTTGCGCAGTTCACCAGCGCCGGCAGGTATTGCGTGTAGTAGTCGTCCAGGGCGTCCAGTCCGCGCGTCGTGAGGATCGCCAGGCCGCCGTCGTTCATTCCCTCCACCGGCGAGGCGGCGCCGTCACCCAGTGATCGCCGCAGCAGGCTGGCGCGCAGCTCCTCTTTGACGCCCAAGGCGGCCCGGCGGGAGGCAATGCCCTGCCCCCACACCGTCAGCGAGCGCAGGACAGCTCCCACGGCGCCCCAGATGAGTCCGCTGTTCCAATCCCCGGACCCGGACGCCAGGCCTGCCAGCATCACCGCCACGGCCTGCGCCATCAGCACCAGGGACAGGGCCTTGAGGGCGGACAGCAGCCCGATCGTGTAGAGGGCGGATCGGGTAACCGGGCCGGAAGGGAACACGGGTTTCATCGGCGTTCAGGCTCCCGGGTGGGTTGGCTTGCCGGACTGGGTACCGGCCGGACCCGGTTCCTTGGACACCAGGACTTTCGCGGCGATCGCAGGCAGGAACCCGTGCGCCTCGGGGATGTGCGCTGCACTGACGCGACGCCGGAATACCCAGTACGTCCAGGATTGGTAGGCAATGACCAGCGGCAGCCCCACGGCGGCAACGATACTCATCAGGCCCAACGTGTAGTCCGAGGACGAGGCGTTGGAGATGGTCAGGTTGAAGGCGGGATCGATCGTGGAAGGAATGACCACCGGGAACGCCGCACCGAAGATCGAGGCCGTGGCGCAGACAATGAAAGCGCCGAGGGCGCCAAATGCCCGGCCTTCGGATCCTGCCCGGGCCAACTGCCAGGCCAGGACCACGGCTACCACCGCGGCTGCCACCAAGGCCCAGGTCCACGGCTTCCCGCTCAGGAACTGCACCGCCAGCATCCAGCCGAACATCGGCAGCACGGCAACCGGGACCAGCCGCACAAACCAACGGCGCGCCCGATGCCGGACATCGCCGTCGGTCTTCAGGGCCAGGAAGGCGAGGGCATGAACCAGGGCGAACGCCACAACGCCGAATCCGCCCAGGAGCGCGTACCCGCTGAACCAGGACATGGGACCGCCCACACGGTCACCGTTATCGTTCAACGGCAGGCCCGTTGTTGTCAGCGCCAGGGCGGCGCCGATACCGAAGGCGGCAACGAAGGAGCCGACGGCGATGGCCCAGTCCCAGCGGTTGCGCCACCGCGCGGAGTCAACCTTGCCCCGGTACTCGAAGGCGACCGCGCGGAAAATCAGGGCCGCGAGAACACACAGCAGCGGCAGGTACAAAGCCGAAAACAAGGATGCATACCAGAGGGGGAATGCGGCGAAAGTAGCACCGGCCGCAGTGAGCAGCCACACTTCATTCCCGTCCCATACCGGACCAATCGTGTTCAACAGAACACGGCGGTCGGTGTTGTTGCGGGCGAACAGCTTCATAAGCATGCCGACGCCGAGGTCAAAGCCCTCCAGGAAGAGATAGCCGGTCCACAGAACGGCGATGGCCACGAACCAGATAGTTGGCAACAGTTCCATTGTCAGTTTCCCTTGGCTTCTAGTAGGCGAATGCCAGGACGTCGTCGCCGGACTTGTCCGGGCCGTCGTCGCTCTTGTCGTGCTGGTCAGAGTCCTTGGCATGCGCAAGTTCAGGCATCGCCGACGCCACTCCGCCGCGGATGTACTTGACCAGCAGCTTCACTTCAACCACCAAAAGCACGGCGTAGATGGCGGTGAGGACCACCAGCGAGGTCATGAGCTCTCCCGCACTGACCCCCGGCGAGACAGCTGCTGCTGTAAACATGAAGACCTGGTCGATGCCGTTCATGTCAGGATTCGGGGCCACCACGAACGGCTGGCGTCCCATCTCCGTGAAGATCCACCCGGCCGCATTGGCACCGAAGGGAGCAAGAATCCCGAAGACCGCCAGGCGCATGAGCCACCTGGACTGGGGCACCACACCCTTGCGGGTGACCCACAGGGCCAGCAGGGCCGCGAGGGCTGCGATGCCACCAAAGCCGATCATCATGCGGAAGCCCCAGTAGGTCACTTCCATCACGGGAACATACTGGATCTCCTGGCCGGCGCGCTCGCCGTACAGCGGGTTGTCAGGCAGGTGGGTGCCGTACTTTTCCTTGTATTCACCGAGCAGGCTGTTGACGCCCTTGACCTCGGTGGTGAAATCGCCCTTGGCCAGGAAGGACAGGATGCCCGGGACTTCGATGACGGCCACAATGTCGTCACAGTTCGAAGCACCGAGGTTGCCCACGCTGAGCACCGAGAACCCGGTGCCATCGTGGCAGGCGGCTTCCGCGGCGGCCATCTTCATGGGCTGCTGTTCAAACATCAGCTTGCCTTGGAGGTCGCCGGTAATCGCGGTCCCCGCGAAGGAAATCATGGCCACTACGGCACCGATCCTCAGCGACCTCATCCATACCGTGTAATCGGCCTCGTCGCGGCCTGGAATTGCAGCCTCGCCCGGAATCAGCTTGCCGTCGGCACCCACAACGTCTATTCCGTCGTGACGCCTGCGCCACAGGTGGTACCAGGCGATTCCCAGCAGGAAGGCACCCGCAACGGCCAGTGCGCCGAACAAGGTGTGCGGCACTGCGACCAATGCTGTGTTGTTGGTAAAGACTGCCCACGCATCTGTCATGACGGGTCGGCCATCCACCATCTCCACACCAACAGGGTGCTGCATCCAGGAGTTCGCCACGATGATGAAGTAGGCGGAAAAGACCGATCCGATCACTGCGATCCATAGGCAGGCCAGGTGCACGCCACGCTTGAGCTGTTTCCAGCCGAAGATCCACAGTCCCAGGAACGTGGACTCCACGAAGAAGGCGAGCAACGCCTCGAGCGCCAGTGGCGCGCCAAAGACATCGCCCACGAACCGGCTGTACTCACTCCACGCCATCCCGAACTGGAATTCCTGCACAATGCCGGTTGCCACGCCCATGATGAAGTTGATGAGGAACAGCTTTCCCCAGAACTTGGTCATGCGCAGGTACTCGGCCTTACCCGTGCGGTACCAAAAGGTCTGGATGATGGCTACCACCAGGCCGAGGCCAATAGTGAGCGGCACCATCATGAAGTGGTAGACGGTAGTGATGCCGAATTGCCAGCGTGCGATTTCCAAAGCGTCCATGGCTGTCCTTTGTGCGGTGGACCGAAGTGCAGTGACGATACTTCTACGTTGCGTAGAAAACGTATCTTCTACACAGTGTAGAACAAATGGCGGTCGACCCAACCCATTCTTCAAGTGGCGTTACGCACGCGCAAGGCCTTCCTCCAGCCGGCGACGCGCCGACAGTTCTACTTGACGTAGAATGGAGAGTTGAAAAGCGGTAAATTAGTGAATGAATATTGGATCGTCGCACCGGGCAGCAGAAGTGCTGTTGTTGGGATGCGGAAGGTAGGGACGTATTGATGGCAAGTCTTGGGGAACTGGAACGGGCAGTCATGGATCTGCTCTGGGCAGGCCAGGAGGCTGCAACTGCCAACACCCTGCGCGATCTCCTCGCGCAGGATTCCGAAGCCGGCGATGGCTCGGCAGGGCACCAGGGCAAGGACCTGGCCGTAACCACGGTTCTTACTGTCCTCTCCCGGCTGGAAAAGAAGGGCCTTGTGGAGCGTGAGCGCGGAACCCGCCCGCACCGCTACCAGGCCGTTTCCAGCCGCGCAGACCACACCGCCGAGCTCATGCACGAAGTCCTTGGCTCCGCTCCGGACCGGGAAGCCGTCCTCGCCCGATTCATTGGCTCCGTCACTGAAAGCGAAGCCGCAACACTGCGCAAACTGCTCGGCTACAATTAGCCACTATGTTCTGGACCTCATACCTGCTTGCGGTCCTGGCATTGATCCTGGCATGGCCCGTGCCCGTTCTGCTGTCGCGAGCACAGTGGCCTGCACGCTCCCCCTTCACAGCCATGGTGCTGTGGCAGGCGATCGCCCTGGCCGGTGGGCTTTCCATGATCGGCGCCATGCTTGTTTATGGCCTGGAACCCGTGGGCGACAACCTCCTCGCCGGCCTCCGGAGCCTGGCAGGAATGGTCTTCTACAACGAACCCACCACAGCGCTGGGATTCTGGCATCTCTTCGCCCTGTCGGCAGCTGCCCTTCTGACCGCGCACCTGGTCTTCACCCTCCTGCTGACCTACTACAAGATTGAACGCCAGCGGCGCCGGCACCGCGAACTACTGGCCCTGCTGGCATCACCCTCCGACGACGGACCGGGAACCGTGGTAATCAGCCATGACTCGCCAGTGGCGTACTGCCTGCCCGGCGGCGCCCGCTCAGTGACCGTGCTCTCCGATGGCCTCATGGCAGCCCTTGAACCCGCCGAACTCCGCGCCGTCCTCATTCACGAGAATGCACACCTGTCCCAACGCCACGACCTCCTGCTGTGGGCCTTCGCCGCCTGGCGGCAGGCCTTACCGTGGTTTCCCACCACCCGGCTCGCCCAGACCGCCGTGAACTCCCTGATCGAGATGCTGGCCGACGACGTCGCCCTCCGAACGGAAAGCAAAGGGACACTCATCAAGGCAATCGCCATTGTCGCCAGCGGTTCGTCCCAGCCGACCGTTGGAACCCACGCCTTCACCACAGGAGGCGCGGTGGTGGAGGGCAATTCAGTCAGCGCTACCGGCGGCGCCGACTCACCACGTACGACGGCGTCCCGCGTCAGCCGCCTTCTCTCGCCGCAGCCTCCGCTCACCAAGGGCCTGCGGATCCTGGTCCTCGCGGCCTCCATCCTTCTGCTGGCCGTACCGACAGCCCTGCTGATCGTGCCCGGGCTCCTGGGCTAGTGCCGGGACCGGCACCTGGCTACTGCTGCAGTGTGACTTCATAGACCCTTGAGGCATAGCGCTCAAGGGCGGTCCCGCACCGCGCAAGATGGTCGGCTGCTTCTCCCGCCTGTGGAAGGTGCAGGACATCGCGGGACTTCAATTCGCGGAACCAGCGCCTCAGGCGTTCCAGGCTCTGTTCCTCCTCCTCCAGCTCGGCGAACGTAAACTTTTCGTGGGCAACTTCCTTCGCGATTTCCTGCTCGAACTTGCCACAGTCCGCCATGAACTCGGACCATTCCTCCAGTCGGGCAGCTTCGTACGCACTCCGGAAGGTGTCCTCGCCTTGGTTCCGGGGAGAGGCGTCCACCAACGTCCAGGAGCCACCGCCCTTGGCAACAAGCTCTTCTGCTCGGGCCAATCCGGCGTCGAAGGCCGGATGGACGGGAAGCACCCAGGTCCCGGGCGACAGCGGTACCGCGCCAATCCGGCGAAGTTCACGCCAGACCGCCACCCTGTGTCGGGACGGCTGCGAAGGTACCTGGACGAGGATCAGTAGCCAACGTTGATCAATCACAATTCCGAATGTAGCAGCTGTTACATTGGTTTCGTGAATGCCTCAGAACCGTCCCACTCAGCGCGCTTGGTCGCGGCCCATCGATGGCCCCTTTATGCAGCAGGATTTACCACCGCGTTCGGCGCCCACGCCGTCGCCGCCGGGCTGGGGGCCGAAAGCGCGGACATCGGGCTCAGCCTCCTGGGACTCGGCGTCCTGCTGGCCCTTTACGACATCGCCGAGGTGTTCCTCAAGCCCGTCTTTGGCGCGCTCAGCGACCGCATCGGCCCCAAGCCGGTGATCGTGGGCGGTCTGGTTGCTTTCTCCGCCGCTTCCCTAATCGGCCTCTGGGCAGATCAGCCGGCAATGCTTGCCGCAGCCCGCCTGGGACAGGGAATGGCAGCGTCGGCGTTCTCCCCCGCCTCATCTGCGGGCGTTGCCCGGCTGGCCGGGGGAAGGACCGGTCGCTACTTTGGCCGCTACGGCTCGTGGAAAGGACTGGGCTACGCCATAGGGCCACTCCTGGGGGCCCTGGCCATCGTGGCCGGCGGCTTCGCCTTGCTGTTCCTTGTCCTGTCGGCCCTGGGCCTTGTGGTGGCAGCGTGGGCTGCGTTCGCCGTTCCGCCGCTGGCACCGCTTCCCCGGCCCAGGTACACCATCGTCGATGTGTGGCACCAAAGCACGGAGCGCTCGTTCCTGGGACCCACGCTGGTCCTCGCCGCCGCGACGGGAGCCCTGGGTGCCGCCGTCGGATTCCTCCCGGCTCTTGCTGCCCGCGAAGGCCTCGGCACCTCCGGCAGTGTTGCCGTCGTGACGGTGCTCGCCGTTGCCTCATCCCTGGTACAGCCACGGATTGGCAGCCTGCGGGACCGGGGCCGGCTTGCCGATAGGCCTGGCATGATGGCCGGACTGGGGGCCATTGCCGTCGGCACGCTCGTAGCCGCGCTCCTTCCCGGCGCCGGCTGGACGTACGGCGCCGCTGTCCTGATCGGGCTCGGAATAGGCGTCGCGACGCCGCTGGCCTTTGCCCATCTCGCCGACTCGACCCCTCCGGAGCGCCTGGGCCGGACCATGGGGTCGGCGGAGCTCGGACGCGAGCTTGGCGATGCAGGCGGCCCGTTGCTGGTGGGCGGAGTTGCGGTCGGCGCCGGGCTGCCATGGGGACTGGGTGCGTTGGCCCTGGCCGTGGGAGCAGCAGCCGTGGCGGCCCCCGCCGGCCGCACCGCAAAGGACAACGACGCGCCGGCTACGCCCAGCGCCTAAGCGTCGATACGTTCCCTGTCGAGTGTCGCTGCCCCGGCAATAATGAACTCCTTGCGCGGTGCCACGTCCGAACCCATCAAGAGGTCGAACACTTCTTCTGCCCGCTGCGCGCTGTCGATGCCCACCTTCCGGAGGGTCCTGTGCCGCGGATCCATGGTGGTCTCGGCCAGTTGTTGAGCATCCATTTCACCAAGGCCTTTGTACCGCTGGATGGGCTCTTTGTAGCGCTTGCCCTCCTTGGCGAGGTTGTTGAGGAGCACGTGAAGCTCAGCCTCGGAGTAGGTGTAGATCATCTCGTTGGCCTTCTGGCCGGGGTTGATGACCTCAACCCTGTGCAGTGGCGGAACGGCGGCAAATACCCGGCCGGCTTCAACCATGGGACGCATGTAGCGGAAGAACAACGTCAGCAGAAGGGTGCGGATGTGCGCGCCATCGACGTCGGCGTCGGTCATGAGGATGACCTTGCCATACCTGGCAGCGTCAATATCGAAACTGCGGCCCGAGCCTGCCCCCACCACCTGGATCAGTGCCGCGCACTCAGCGTTGGAGAGCATGTCCCCCACCGAGGCCTTTTGCACGTTGAGGATCTTGCCTCGAATCGGAAGCAGCGCCTGGAAGTCGGATGAGCGCGCGAGCTTGGCGGTACCCAGCGCGGAGTCGCCCTCAACGATGAACAGTTCCGAGCGGGCAACGTCGTCGGTGCGGCAATCCGCGAGCTTCGTGGGCATTGACGAGGTTTCCAGGGCGTTCTTGCGACGCTGGGTTTCCTTATGGACACGGGCCGAGATGCGCGACTTCATCTCGCTGACCATCTTCTCCAGAAGAAGCGCCGACTGGGCCTTGTCGTTGCGGTTGGCCGAATTCAGCCGGGAGGTGATTTCCTTTTCAACGACCTTCGCCACGATCGCCCTGACCGCGGAGGTGCCGAGAATTTCCTTGGTCTGCCCTTCGAACTGGGGCTCGGCCAAACGCACTGTCAACACGGCGGTCAGCCCTGCGAGGATGTCGTCTTTCTCGATCTTGTCGTTGCCGGCTTTCAACTTGCGGGCATTGGTCTCCACCGCTTTGCGGAAAGTCTTCAGGAGGGCAGCCTCAAACCCCGACTGGTGGGTGCCGCCTTTGGGGGTGGCGATGATGTTAACGAAGCTGCGCATGGTGGTCTCGTACCCGATACCCCAGCGCAGGGCAATATCCACCTCGCAGTCGCGCTCGACTTCCGCAATCTTGCTGTGGCCGTTTTCGTCCAGGACGGGCACGGTTTCCTTGAACTTTCCTGAACCATGAAGACGCCAGACGTCAGTCACACCGGAATCGGCTGCAAGGAATTCGACAAACTCGGAGATCCCACCGTCGTGGTGGAATACCTCTTCGTGGGCACCGTTCTCGCCTGGCGTCCCGGCCAGCTTCCGCTCATCACGGACCGTAATTTTCAGGCCCGGAACCAGGAAAGACGTCTGGCGGGCACGCGCCGCCAGGTCGTCATAGGAGAACTTTGCGTCAGGAGTAAAAATCTGGCGGTCTGCCCAATACCGGATGCGGGTACCGGTCACGCCACGCTTGGCCTTCCCCACGACATCCAGCACGGACTTCTCCACGAAGGGCTCAAACGGGGCGTCGGGCCCGGGCTTGGAACCTGGGTCCACGAACCGGCCGGGCTCGCCGCGGCGGAACGACATCTGGTAAGTCTTGCTCCCCCGGTCCACCTGGACGTCCAGCCGGCTCGACAACGCGTTGACTACCGACGCACCCACGCCATGCAGGCCACCGGAAGCAGTGTACGAACCGCCGCCGAACTTGCCACCTGCGTGCAGTTTGGTAAAGACCACCTCGACGCCGGAGAGTCCGGTTTTTGGCTCGACGTCCACGGGGATGCCACGGCCGTCGTCGTGAATTTCGACAGAATTGTCGGCATGCAGGATCACCTTGATGTCGTGGCCGAAACCTGCCAACGCCTCATCCACCGAGTTGTCGATGATCTCCCACAAACAGTGCATGAGGCCGCGGGAGTCGGTGGAACCGATGTACATGCCCGGACGCTTTCGAACGGCTTCCAGGCCTTCAAGGACAGACAGGTGCCGGGCGTTGTATTCAGAACTCGGTGCCACTCGCGGTGTGCTCCTTCAGGGGTATATCTCAGGGTGTTTCCCAGCCGTGATATCGCTGGTAATTCAAGGCAAACACTGCCAATACTAGGCTAGCTGCGGCCACCGACAGGTACGGGTTGCCACTCCCGGGCCAGGGCAACCCGGAAGGTTACGTTACGCACATGTGATACGCGGACAGCGAAAGTGACCCATCCTTGCCATGGATCTGCATCGAATGCTGGTTATATGGATATACAGAACTACTAAGGAGGCCGACATGACAACAGCAGTTGCAGACCGCACGCTGAACGCAGCTGACCGGTGCGATCGTTGCGGAGCCCAGGCGTATGTCCGCGTTGTACTCGAGTCCTCCGGTGGTGAACTGCTCTTCTGCGGCCACCACGCACGTGCAGTAGAAGCTACGCTTCGGCCCATGACTTCGGACTGGCACGATGAGACCGAGCGCCTCAACGAGAAGGCTCCCGTCCCCGTCGACTAAGGCAGGGCACACCGGCAAAGTCCGGAAAACCGTTTGAGCGCACAGGGCTCCTCCCGATCGGGAGGAGCCCTTTTGCGTTGTCCCCACCCAGGTTCAGACGCCGGGCGCGCCGCGGGCAAGAAAGCGGCCCAGCCGGAGATCCGACTGGGCCGCACACTGGGTGCATCGAACTGTTTAGTCCAGGTAGTCCCGGAGGACCTGTGAGCGGGAGGGGTGCCGCAACTTGGACATGGTCTTCGATTCGATCTGACGGATACGCTCGCGCGTCACTCCATAGACCTTGCCGATTTCGTCTAAAGTCTTCGGCTGGCCGTCGGTCAGGCCGAAGCGCATGGCCACGACGCCGGCTTCACGCTCGGAAAGGGTGTCCAGGACGGAATGCAGCTGCTCCTGGAGGAGGGTGAAGCTGACCGCGTCCGCGGGAACAACAGCTTCCGAGTCCTCGATCAGGTCACCGAACTCCGAGTCGCCGTCCTCACCCAACGGGGTGTGCAGGGAAATAGGCTCACGGCCGTACTTCTGGACTTCGACGACCTTCTCGGGCGTCATGTCCAGTTCCAACGCCAATTCTTCCGGCGTAGGTTCGCGGCCGAGGTCCTGGAGCATCTGCCGCTGGACACGGGCCAGCTTGTTGATGACTTCCACCATGTGCACCGGGATACGGATAGTGCGGGCCTGGTCAGCCATCGCGCGGGTGATGGCCTGGCGGATCCACCAGGTGGCGTAGGTGGAGAACTTGAAGCCCTTGGTGTAGTCGAACTTCTCCACGGCGCGGATGAGGCCCAGGTTGCCTTCCTGGATCAGGTCGAGGAAGAGCATGCCACGCCCGGTGTAGCGCTTGGCCAGCGAAACAACGAGTCGCAGGTTGGCCTCAAGGAGGTGGTTCTTGGCGCGCTTGCCGTCGTGGATCACGAATTCGAGTTCGCGCTTGAGCTTTGGGTCCATGGATCCGTCGTCAGCGTTGATCTTTTCTTCGGCGAAGAGTCCGGCTTCAATGCGGAGGGCGAGGTCGACTTCCTGCTCGGCATTCAGCAGGGCGACCTTACCGATCTGCTTCAGGTAGTCCTTGACGGGGTCGGCCGTAGCGCCGGCCGACATGACCTGCTGCACGGGAGCATCGTCATCATCGGCATCAGAGTAAACGAACCCCGAACCGGACGGAGCTGCCTTTTCCTTGGGGGCAGCGGCATCCTCTGCGTCGTCATCTCCGACTTCAACCTCTTCCGCTGCAGCGGGATCGAAGTCTTCGTCTTCGGCGTTGGCGTCCTCGGCGTCTGAGGACTGGTTCGCGGCTTCAGCGGCGGCCTTCGCGCCGGGCTTGGGTCCGCGCTTCTTGGGTGCAGGCTTGTCAGAGCCAACCTCTGAGGCTTTGTTGGCAGCACGCGTAGCGGCGCGCTTTGCCGATGTGGCCGCCTTCTTTTCCTCAGCGGACAGTTCGGCCAGGTCGGCGGGTTCCTTCTCGACGGAAGACGGGGTCACAGAAAACCTTTCTAGCGGCGGTCTGTGGAATCACCATACGGGCAACACCACTATGACCCTGTCAAGTCCGCGATCAATTTCAAATGTGATCGCCGCCTGCAGAGTCCTTATGTAGAACTCCCGACGACGCTGTTATGTTCCCGATCTCCGGGACACTTCAGGCATTCGAACGCGGACCCAACCGGGTCTCGGCATCCATTGTCTCACGATTTTGGAAAACCCACGCCTGATAAATGGTCAAGCACTACAGAGAAAGGTCACGCCGCCCCCGCCAGGCCGATTCAGGGCGCCGCGCCCACTCGCAAATGGCACCCTGCGCCAGAACGTCAGTGAGCAATTCTGCCAAGCGGTAGCCGGGACACGCTGACTCTGCGAGCTCCAGACTGGCATGGGCTATTGAGCCCCTGCCTTTGCACCAGGAAATCCAGCCTTGGATGGTCAAGGCTGCCGCAGCCACGGCACCGTTTTCCTCTTCGACGCACAGAGTCGACATAACCTGTTGCAGCGCGTGGAGCTGAGGCCAAAGGGGCACCTCTGGCCGCATTCCCAGGAGTACATCCCCATAGGTGTACACGTCCACCGCGCTCCACGACCCGGCCGATGACGCTTCGGACGCTGTGGCAGCAACGGCCGGCACCCCCACCTCGCACGGATCGAAGACGGGGTCTTCCCCGCCTTCATCATCGAAGAACCCGTATGCCGCGGCTCCGGACTTTGCCGACTCGATTCCGGCGGCTGCCATGACGATGACAGCGTCCCGCCACGCCGGGACCTTCAGTGTCATCCGCAGGAATCCTACAAGCCCGGCATCCTGTCCCGGGTGTAACGGATTACGTTCCCCTCGGGTGCTGATGACATGCTGCCAAACGGCCAGGACCGCATCCAAGCACCGCTCGCTGCGCCACAGGCTGAGCATCCGCTCACCGTAGTGCGTCTCCGCCTCAAGGACTCCCGCATCAAGGCTCCCGGGCCGGGCGAGGGACGACGTCCCTGGGCCCGCTCCCGGTGGTGGACCGACCATACTCCCCTGGTACACCAACTCTGCGCTCAGCCTGCTGTCCCTAATGCTGTCGACGGAGCGGCCGGGCACCGGGCAACAACCTGTATCAGTGCAGTAAGCGCTGCGCCAATAGTCCTTTCCCACCAACCACGCGTCCCGAACAGATAAATCCACCTCGTCAAGGCATTGGCGCAGCTCCTCGAGTAGCGGAACCATGGTGCGGACCACGGCACCGTCTGCCCAACCGGAATCGGAGTAGAGGGCCAGGAGAACGCCATCCGCTTCTTCGTCAGCGATCAGGTAGCTGCGGACCCGGTCGGCAAATCCGGCAAGGACCTGCGGCGTATGTCGGGCGGGAAGGTCGACGCGCAGTGTCGCGCCGAGAACCTTCCCCTGCATGGTGATCGCCACGAGGCTGTCTTCAGGCCAGTAGCCCAACATATGCGGAATGTAGCCGAGGACGTCTTCGGGTTGGCGGATGCTCAGGATCTTGTTGGTTGTCATGGCTCCAGCCTGCGCAGGCCAGGCCGGCGGCACCAGAAACCTTTCGCCGTATGTGGAAAAGCTGTTGCCGCGGGTGCGCTAGGCCCGGTTCGTCCCGTCGCCCGCAGCTTCGGCGCGCTGGCTGCGTCGCCGCTCTATCCGTTCCCGGCGCTGCTTGGCGAGCGTAGCCACCAAGGGAGGCACGTGGATTCCCTGGGCTGCCATCTGCCGGCGGACCTTGCGCCGGGTCATCAGGATCAGGACCGTTCCAAGCCCAAGGAGCACGAACTGAACGCTGAGGGCGATGCGGAAGGACGCCAAGCCGTACAACTCACCACCGGAGAAGCCACTGGCGTTGAGCAGGTCCAGGACAAGGCCAATGAGGTAGATCGCGACGAGCGCCGCAATGAAGCCCCCGACGTTGACGATCCCTGTAGCCGTGCCGATCCGATGGGAAGGGTTGAAGGTGCGGGCGAAGTCGAATCCAATCATGGATCCAGGGCCACCAATGGCCAGCACAACCACGAGGATCACCAGGAGCCAGAGCGGAGCCCGTTCAGGCAGGGCCAGGACCGCAGCCCATGCCAGGGCCGTGGCGAGCGTAATCAGCAGGACCAGCGCAGATCGTCGCATGGGATGCTTGGCGACGAAGCGTCCGAAGCCCGGACCTGCCACGATGGCCGTAGCCACGAAGAGTGCCATCAACGCCGAAACCGTGCCAGCGTCCAGGCCTTGGGCGGAGAGCAGGAACGGGTAGCCCCAGGTCATCGCAAAGAGGTTTCCACTGAATTGCACGGTGAAGTGGCTCCAGAGCCCGAGCCGGGTGCCGGGCTGCTTCCAGGCACGCGACAGCGAGACACCGGTAGCCCTGAGCCCTTGACCTTCCGCCCGCGGCGGGTGCCCTGGAGGCGCGTCCCGCAGTAGTGCAAGCACAAGAACGACGGCGAGCACCGACATTGCGGCCAGCGTCAGGAACGCCGGCGTCCAACCGGCGGAATGCAGGAGCAGCGCGAAGGGAACGACGCTGAAGAGTTGTCCCAGTTGGCCGCACATCCCCGTGAGCTGGGTAACCAGCGGCACCTTGGCCGGGGCAAACCATAAGGGGACCAGGCGGATCACGGAGATGAAGGTCATGGCATCGCCTGCCCCTACCAGGACCCGGCCCAGGACCCCGCCGGGAACACTCTCAGCGAAAGCCAACTGCAACTGTCCCAAGCCCATGAGGACGGCACCACCGGCCACCATGGCACGGGAGCCGAACCGGTCCACGAGGACACCCACCGGGATCTGCAGGCCGGCGTAAACCAGCAACTGCAGCACCGTGAAGAATGAGATCGCAGCGGCACTGGCGTCAAAACGTTCCGTGGCTTCCAGGCCTGCGACACCAAAGGATGTGCGCTGCGCGACTGCCACGAGGTAGGCGAACACGCCGATTGTCCAGATGAGCCAGGCGCGGGGAGCATTCACCCCCCAATTATGCCTCCCACGACTTCAAAGCTGATTTATTGCGGCGAGTCTTTACGGGCCAGGTATGCCTCCACGGCCGCACCGATGTCCTCGGCGTTGGGCAGCTCGTCATTCTCGTCGGCCAGCAACGAACGGCGCACAATGCCTTCGGATTTCTCGTCGTACCGGGTCTCCAGGTTGGAGACCACCGCCTGCACCTCTTCGGAGGCCTGGATCTGCTCGGCGATCTGGCGGCCCACTTCGCGTCCCGCTTCACGCAGCCGGTCGGTGGGCAGCATCAAGGATGTTGCGGCACCCAGGTACTCCAACCCTGCCACGGCGGCTGGCGGGTACTCGGCTTCGGCAAGGTAATGCGGTACGTGGATGACGTAGCCTGCCACGTTCCGCTCCGCTTCAGTAAGTCGAAGCTCAAGGATGTGGCCAATTGCGGCGGGCACGTCGACGGTGGGCTTCCAGCTGGAGATGCCATCGATCAGTTCGGGCCGGTTTCCGTGCACCGTGACGCCAATCGGTCGCGTGTGCGGCACCGGCATGGGGATGGAATGTATCCACGTCACCAGGTTCACGTCCAGCTTCTCAACGATTCCGACGACGGCCCGGGAGAACCGCTCCCACTGAAGGTCCGGTTCAAAACCGGCCAGCAGCAGGAAGGGCTGGCCGAGGCCGTCGTTCAACTTGTACAGGCCGAGCTTCGGCGCCTGGTAGTCCTCAAGATGGTCTTCGATAAAGCTGATGTGCGGCCGCCGCGAGCGGTAGTCGATGAGCTGGTCGGCGTCGAACATGGCAACTACCTGGACGTCGTCTCCATCCAGGAGCTCGGCGTTGATCTGCCGGACCACGTGACCGGCATCGGCGAAGCCCGTGAAGCCCATGACCATGTCCAGGCCCCGGAGTTCAGGGCTGTGGAACGTCTCGATGTTGCTCGCATAGAGCGACTCGGGGTCCAGGAGGGAGCCGGATATCCGTTCAAACACGGCATGTTCCTTTCACGAAGACAAACTTCACGACAACGACAAATTTCAGGGTGGCCAGCTGTTGCCGGAGGTTGGGACCAGGGTCTCCCCCGCCCGGCAGCGGCACTCTTCTCTAGTTGTACAACGCACCACTTCGACCGGGCATTCCTGCCCCCGTTGTGCTGCAGCTCTCATTTAATTGCTGTCCAAAGCACCCGAGAGACTACGATCGAAACGGACCGGCGCCTGTGCGGCGCCGGCCCTGAAGACCAAGGCCGCCGTCGCAAGATGACGTGGGGCGACAACCGGGGCAGGCCGCCAAACATGCGGCCCCGCCATGCAATGCAGAGAGAAGTGAGGACAGATCCTCGTGGTCAAGACTACTGACATCATCCTGGGCATCATCGCCAAAGACCTGAAAAAGTCCCCCAGCGACGCCCTTGTGCTTGGCGTTGCGCAGGGAACGGACGGCCCGGTGCTGCTGTCCAACCCGTTGAGCGCCAAGGCGGCCGAGTCGGTAGCCGGCTCCCTGCAGCTGCTGGGGATCACAGGCGCCGCTGATCAGGTCCACCGGCTGCCGGGGCTCCCGGAATCAGGTTCGGAGATTCTGGTCCTGGCGGGCGTGGGCAAACTGCCCGACGGCGGCAGCCTCACCGAAGAAGCCCTGCGCCGCGCCGCCGGGTCTGCCGTCCGGCAGCTGGCCGGCGTCTCTTCGGTAACCCTCGCGTTCCCGACGACCACCGTCGCCGACGTCGCAGCACTGGCCGAAGGTGCAGCCCTGGGTGCCTACTCCTACACGGAGCACCGCTCCAGCAAGGACGGACTCAAGGCCCCGGTCGCCAAGGCCTTGATCTTCTCTGACGTGGATGCCAAGGAGGCACAGCCCGCACTGGACAGGGCCACCGTGCTGGCACGCGCAGTCAATGCCACCCGGACGCTGGTCAACCAGCCGCCCAGCCACCTGTATCCCGAGTCGTTTGCAGAGTCCGCCAAGGAACTCGCCAAGGGCCTCCCCGTGAAGGTAACGGTCTGGGACGAGAAGCGACTCGACAAGGAAGGCTTCGGCGGCATCATGGGCGTCGGCAAGGGGTCAACCCGCCAGCCGCGACTGGTCAAGGTCGAATACGCGCCCGCCAAGGCCACCAAAAAGATCGCCCTCGTCGGCAAGGGCATCACGTTCGATACCGGCGGCATCTCGATTAAGCCGGCCCTCGGAATGGGCGACATGAAGAGCGACATGGCCGGTGCCGCCGTCGTACTTAACGCAGTCCTGGCCATCGCCTCGCTTGGCCTTCCCATCAAGGCGACCGCGTGGCTCTGCATTGCGGAGAATATGCCGTCCGGTGCCGCGCAGCGGCCTGCCGACGTGCTGACGGTCTACGGCGGCAAGACGGTTGAAGTCCTTAACACTGACGCCGAAGGCCGTCTGGTGATGGCCGACGGCATCGTTGCTGCCAGCCTGGAACACCCGGACGCCATCATTGACGTGGCCACCCTCACCGGCGCGCAACTGATCGCTTTGGGCCTGCGTACTGCCGGGGTCATGGGCTCCGACTCCGTCACTGCAGCCCTTAAGTCAGCCGCTGACAGGGCCGGTGAGCTGGTTTGGCCCATGCCCCTGCCCGAAGAACTGCGGCCGAGCCTGGACTCACAGGTTGCGGACCTGGCCAACATCGGTGAACGCAACGGTGGCATGATGACCGCTGCGGTCTTCCTGCGCGAGTTCGTGGGCAAGAACGGCGACGGCCAGCAGATCCCGTGGGCCCACGTGGACATTGCCGGGCCGTCGTTCAACAACGGCAGCCCGTACGGCTACACCCCCAAGCAGGGCACCGGCTGCACCGTGCGGACCCTGGTTGCCTACGCCGAGGACCTCCTGGCGGTCTCCGCCTAGCAGCATTCCCTGCCCTCCGAGGGCGTGCGGGCCCCTGCGCATCCATGACCAGGGGCCCGCACAACCCCGGAATTATGCGGCGTGTAGGGCTGTGTCACAAGTGAACGTGAGTCTCGACACAAGCACACCACAAACGCCCGCGGAGGGTGGAGCATGGGTAGGTGGTTCGCTAAGGTGAACTCGGTAGTCACAAATGCAAGAGAACTTAGGTGCTGGCATAATCACGGCAGAACAAGTTCCAAAGACCAGATGGCACGCAGTCCCGTGTCATCACTCACGCGAGGGAGCGTTTTAGTGGCCGATCAGGCAACTGCGCAAGAATTCGACATCCTGGTACTCGGTGGCGGCAGCGGCGGCTACGCCACTGCCCTGCGGGCCGTGCAGCTTGGGTTCACCGTTGGCCTTGTGGAAAAGGCAAAGCTCGGCGGGACCTGCCTGCACAACGGCTGTATTCCCACCAAGGCCCTCCTGCACTCGGCCGAACTGGCCGACCATGCACGCGATTCCGCCAAGTATGGCGTTAACGTCACGCTGGACAGCATCGACATGCCGGCCGTCAACGCCTACAAGGACGGCATCATTGCCGGAAAGTACAAGGGCCTCCAGGGACTCATCAAGTCCAAGGGCATCACCGTCATCGAAGGTGAAGGCAAGCTCCAGGGCAACAACACCGTCGTCGTGAACGGCACGTCCTACACGGGCAAGAACATCGTCCTTGCCACGGGTTCCTACTCCCGTTCACTGCCTGGCCTCGAAATCGGCGGCAAGGTCATCACCTCGGACCAGGCCCTCACCATGGATTACATCCCCAAGAGCGCCATCGTCCTGGGCGGCGGCGTCATCGGCGTCGAATTCGCTTCCGTCTGGAAGTCCTTCGGCGTTGACGTCACCATCATCGAAGGCCTCCCCTCCTTGGTTCCCAACGAGGACGCCTCAATCGTCAAGAACCTCGAGCGCGCCTTCAAGAAGCGCGGCATCAAGTTCACCACCGGGATCTTCTTCCAAGGCGTCGAGCAGAACGACGACGGCGTCAAGGTCACCTTGGTTGACGGCCAGACGTTCGAAGCCGATCTCCTGCTCGTAGCAGTCGGCCGCGGTCCCGTGACCGCAAACCTGGGCTACGAAGAAGCCGGCATCACCATCGACCGTGGCTTCGTCATCACCAACGAGCGTCTCCACACCGGCGTTGGCAACATCTACGCCGTGGGCGACATCGTCCCGGGCGTCCAGCTTGCACACCGCGGCTACCAGCAGGGCATCTTTGTCGCCGAGGAAATCGCCGGTCTCAACCCGGCCATCGTCGAGGACATCAACATCCCCAAGGTCACGTACTGCGAGCCTGAAATCGCCACCGTCGGCTACACCGAAAAGGCCGCCAAGGCCAAGTTCGGCGACGACCAGGTGCAGACCCAGGAATACAACCTTGCCGGCAACGGCAAGAGCTCCATCCTTGGTACCGGTGGCATCGTCAAGCTCGTCCGCCAGAAGGACGGCCCCGTAGTTGGCATCCACATGATCGGTTCGCGCATTGGTGAGCAGATCGGTGAGGCCCAGCTGATCGTGAACTGGGAAGCCTACCCGGAGGATGTGGCCCAGTTGGTCCACGCCCACCCCACCCAGAACGAAGCACTGGGCGAAGCCCACCTCGCCCTCGCGGGCAAGCCGCTCCACGGCTAAGTCTTTACCCAAGACAAACGGGTCGGGTGCATGCGGCGGAACCAGCCGGATGCACCCGACCCGGACCAGCAGAATTCATCCGCACAAAGATCAATAAGGAGAACGGGGACGACATGTCTGAATCCGTTAACTTGCCCGCCCTCGGTGAGAGTGTCACCGAAGGAACCGTCACCCGCTGGCTCAAGCAGGTTGGTGACCGGGTGGAGATCGACGAGCCGTTGCTCGAGGTTTCAACCGACAAAGTAGACACCGAAATCCCTTCTCCGATCTCAGGCGTCATCGAAGAAATCCTCGTCGCTGAAGACGAGACGGCCGAAGTTGGCGCCCCCTTGGTCCGCATCGGCGACGGCTCAGGCTCTGCTGCCGACGCCGCGCCGGCCCAGGAGGCTCCGGCTGCGCCCGCAGAGGAAGCACCCGCTGCACCTGCGCCCGCAGAAGAGGCTCCCGCAGCGCCTGCTGCCGAAGCTCCCGCAGCCTCCGGCGGCGAAGGCCACGAAGTAACCCTCCCGGCCCTCGGCGAAAGCGTCACCGAAGGAACTGTGACGCGCTGGCTCAAGGCCGTGGGCGACACCGTTGAGGTTGACGAACCACTCCTCGAGGTTTCCACCGACAAGGTCGACACCGAGATCCCCTCCCCCGTTGCCGGCACCCTTCAGGAGATCCGCGTCAACGAAGACGAGACTGCTGAAGTCGGCTCTGTCCTGGCCGTCATCGGCTCGGGCGCGGCACCTGCGGCGGCTCCGGCCGCGGCACCTGCGCCTGCTGCCGAGAAGCCCGCTGAGGCACCGGCTGCCCCCGCCGCTGCGCCTGCACCGGCTGCACCGGCTCCCGCTGCTGCGCCGGCACCTGCTGCACCGGCTCCCGCTGCTGCACAGGCACCGGCCGCCGCACCCGCCAGTGACACGTCTGCCTCGGAGTCCGGCTACGTCACTCCCCTGGTCCGCAAGCTTGCCAACCAGCACGGCGTAGACATCACCTCCGTTGCCGGCACCGGCGTCGGTGGCCGCATCCGCAAGCAGGACGTCCTTGCTGCCGCTGAAGCCAAGCAGGCTGCAGCTGCACCGGCAGCCCCGGCCCCCGCTGCAGCGCCCGCTGCCAAGTCGGCTGCGCCGGTCGTGGCTTCGTCCCTGCGTGGCACCACGGAGAAGGCCCCGCGTATCCGCCAGGTCATCGCCCGCCGCATGCGCGAGTCCCTTGAGGTCTCCACCCAGCTGACCCAGGTGCACGAGGTCGACATGACCAAGATCGCCAAGCTCCGCCTCAAGGCCAAGAACTCGTTCCAGGCCCAGAACGGTGTCAAGCTGACCTTCCTGCCGTTCATCGCCAAGGCAGTTGCCGAGGCCCTGAAGCAGCACCCCAAGCTGAACGCTGCGTACGATGAGTCCAAGCAGGAAATCACGTACCACAACGCCGAGCACCTGGCGATCGCCGTCGACACTGACAAGGGCCTCCTGGTCCCCGTCATTTCCGACGCAGGCAACCTCAACCTTGCTGGCCTGGCCGGCAAGATCGCCGACGTCGCGGGCCGTACCCGTGATGGCAAGATCGGTCCGGACGAACTGTCCGGCGGTACGTTCAGCATCACCAACATCGGTTCCGTTGGTGCACTGTTCGACACCCCGATCATCAACCAGCCGCAGGTTGGCATCCTGGGCACCGGCGCGATCGTCAAGCGCGCCGTTGTGGTTGCCGATGAGAACGGCGACGACTCGATTGCCATCCGCTCCATGATGTACCTGTCGCTGACGTACGACCACCGTCTGGTGGACGGTGCCGACGCCGGCCGCTTCCTGCAGACCCTCAAGGCCCGCCTTGAGGAAGGTGCTTTCGAAGCGGACCTGGGTCTCTAGGATCACGAACCCGTAAGCACTGCGGAACTGAAAGGGCAGGTTGCCGGATATCGGGCAACCTGCCCTTTTGCTTTAACCACCTGCGCGTGGCTTTGCTACGCGACGTAGAACCCTCTGGATAAGCTGGAGCCATGAGTATTCTGTTCAGCATTCTGGTGTTCTTCCACATTGTCGGCGCAGCCATGATCGTGGGTTACTGGATCGCGACCCTCCGGGAGCCCACGGTCCACCCCCGCCAGCGCGACGGCGCGTTCCTCCAGCTCCTGACGGGCATTGCCATGATGGGCGTCCTGCCGATGCTTCCCAACGCCGATCCCAACTACTTCAAGCTGGGCGTCAAGTTCGCCATCGCAGTGGCTGTAGCGGTCCTCGCCGTCATTGGCTCCCGCAAGGTCAAGAACGGCGAACCGGTGTCCACCGGCCTGGCACACAGCGTGGGTGGCCTGGCCCTGGTGAACATCGCCATCGCCACTCTCTGGAACTGAACCGGATTCGATCCGCGGTAGCTTTCCCGTAGAAAGCACTGCCGTCCCGTC
Source organism: Paenarthrobacter sp. AR 02 (assembly GCF_021538675.1). Taxonomy (GTDB): domain Bacteria; phylum Actinomycetota; class Actinomycetes; order Actinomycetales; family Micrococcaceae; genus Arthrobacter. The sequence continues at coordinate 107,403 of NZ_JAJUKH010000005.1, read as the reverse complement.
CTGCAAGCCTGCAGGGCGGGACGGCTGCTGCGTTAAGAGGTAGGGACGCTGACGCAGCCACGCTGGTTACCGGCGCTGGCTACTCCTGGGCAATGCAGAATTCGTTACCCTCGGGGTCACGCATCACGTCCCAATGGAAATCTGCAATATCGTGGCCCTCGACAAAAGTAGCCCCCAGCGACTCGGCCTTCACCCGCAAAGCCGCGGCGTCGGCGTCGTGCAGGTCCAGGTGGAGGCGACGTCGGCCCTCCGTTGGTGCTGCGACTTGTTGAAAAGCCAACTGCGGCAGGCCAGGCTCCGTGGAACGCAACCATATGAATCCCTCATGCTCCGCGGCTATGGGCATCTCCAACAGGTCCGACCAAAAAGCGGCAAGGCGGGAAGGGTCCACCGCGTTAACCATGATCGAAGCTATTCTCGGGGCACGGCGTTGGGCGCCGGATGATTTTTCCTGTGTGTCCATTCGGCCAGTCTAGGGGTCACAATCCACTGTCAGCAGAATGGCCGTGCAGTCCTGCCGCCAAATCCCTAGGATTGATCCCGGTGGCACCGGCCCATGCTGGTTGCCGACTCACAACGACCCCAAGGAGTGGACATGGCAGCAACACGTACCGCACACACGGTTTGGAACGGCACCCTCATCGAAGGCGCCGGCAACACCACGCTGGACAGCTCAGGCCTGGGCACCTTCGATGTCACCTGGAAGGCACGCACCGAGCAGTCCGGCGGCAAGACCAGCCCTGAAGAACTCATCGCCGCAGCCCACTCCGCTTGCTTCTCCATGGCTTTCAGCCACGCCTTGGCCGGAGAGGGATTCACCGCGGAAGAGGTCAACACCAAGGCTGATGTAACTTTCGTCCCGGGTACCGGTATCACCGGAAGCCACCTCACCATGACGGCAAAGGTTCCCGGCCTCTCGGAAGAGGACTTCCGCCGCATCTCCGAAGACGCAAAGACCGGCTGCCCCGTATCCGGCGCCCTGGCAAGCATCGAGATCACCTTGGATGCCACCCTCGCCGCTTAGGCTTCCCCTCAGCACCAGATACGTGAAAGAGCCCCGCCGCTTCCTTGCGAAGCGGCGGGGCTCTTCCATGCTCGGGGATGCGCGCTAGCTTTGCGGACGCGACGGCAACGGCGCCGGACGCACCTTCCGGTAACCTTCACGCAGCGGAGGCCGATCGGTGGGCAATTCCTGGATCATTTCCTTGAGCGCCCCGATGCCGTATTCCAGCTGCGGATCCGTACCGGCCGCGTAGGCGTGCGGCGGGAAGAGGACCTCAATGTCGGGCTCCACTCCGCGGTTCTCCACGTCCCACCCGATGCCCCCGTTGAACCACGTGGCGTACCGCGGCTGCGTGACGCCCGTTCCGTCTGCCAAGGCGAACCGGTTGTCAATGCCCACGACGCCGCCCCAGGTCCGGGTGCCAATAACAGGGCCAATGCCGCGCAGCTTCGAGACCTGCGTGATGATGTCGCCATCGGACCCGGCAAATTCGTCGGTGAGGATGATGACCGGTCCCCGCGGGGCGTGATCAGGGTAGGTTCGGGGCTTTTCACCGCGTGGCATGCTCCATCCCGTGACCTTGCGTCCGATGAGTTCGGCCACCAGCTGGGAGGTGTGGCCCCCACGGTTGCGCCTTACGTCGACGATCAGGCCGTCCAACGCGGTTTCCGTATCAAGGTCCCGGTGGAGCTGCGCCCAGCCATTGGCCATCATGTCCGGGACGTGAAGATAGCCGAACTTGCCGTTGGATGCCTCCCGGACAGTCCGCCTGTTGGCACGGACCCAGTCCTGGTAGCGCAGCCTTTCCTCGTCGCGCACCGGAACCACCGCCACCCGGCGCTGCTGTCCGGCTGCTTCGCCGTGGCCGGCGCCGTTCAACAGCGTCAGTTCCACAGTTCGGCCCGCCGCACCCACCAGCTGCATGGCTGGAGTCAGTACAGCGGAAAGTTCGACGCCGTCGATCGCCAAGAGCACGTCGCCCACCTTCGCGTCCGCGCCGGGACGCGTCAACGGCGAAGTAGCCAGCGGATCGGAGGACTCCCCTGCAAGGATCCTGGTAATCTCCCAGCCCTTCGTGCCGAGCTGCAATTCGGCACCGAGCCGGCCCTGTCCATTCCGTCCGGCCTCCGTGACCGCTGCCGGCTTCACATAGGCGTGGGACGTGCCGAGCTCACCATGGATCTCCCACAACAGGTCAACAAGGTCGTCGTGGGTACCGAGCCGGTCCACGATCGGGCGGTAAAGCTTGTACACCGAATCCCAATCCTGCCCGGCCATGTCTGCGGTCCAGAAGAAATCGCGCTGCAACCTCCAGGCCTCCTCAAATGCCTGGCCCCAGGCAGCAACGGGGTCCAGGATGACACGGATCCTGTTGAGCTCCACCTTGACCAGCTCGGCGGAATCGTCGTCCACTTTGCTGTCCGCAGGCACTGATGTGACCTGCTTGTCCAGGACATAGACGATGCGGCTCAAGTCCCCGGACAAGCGGTAGCTGTCCACTGCCTTGACGAGGGTGGCCTGCTTACGCTTGCCGAGGTCGTAACGCACCAGGGACGGCGCCGTCTTCTTGTCCTGCAGTGTTCCCTTGCCCTCACCTGTGACACCCGTGAGCTCAGTGTCCAACCACAACAGTGCACCGTCCGCGGCGGAAAGGTCCGAATAGTTGCCTTGCGGAACCGGGACGGTGATAACGCGGTGCGCCAGCCCGTCGGCGTCGACGCGAACGGTGGCGACAGCGCCGTCGTCGGACTTCTCCTGGGTGGGGACCTCATCCTCAAGCGTGTCAATCGAGGGTCCAAACGGCGACGGCGTGTCTGCCGCCAGCGCCACCAGGTACGGCTTGATGGGGCTCGGGAAGGACAAATCGAAGGAGTGGCCGTCGTAGACGGGGTCAAAACTCCGGTTGGACAGGAACGCGAGGAACTTTCCGTCCGGCGTAAACCGCGGCGAGGTATCGCAGAAGCGGCCATCCGTGACATCCACGATTGCGGACTCCTTCCCGCCGGGGCGGGTCATCCTGAGCTTGCTCCGCGACCCGAACGAAGTCACCGGTTCGGACCACGCAAGCCATTCCGAATCGGCAGACCACGACAACTCATCAATGCTCCCCTCTCCGACGCTCACGAGACGTGTCAGCGCCCCGGTGGAGGTATCGGCAACGAAGACGTCACCAAACGATGTGCCTACAGCAAGCCAGCGGCCGTCCGGGCTGGCCTCCTGCGCACTTGTCCGGGTCAGGGCCGGAAATTCGATCCGGAGCTGCGCGGTGTTTTCCGCAGCTGGGGCTGCCGGCGATTCCATACCGCCCACGGTGTCCGCGGACTGGCCCGCACTGGCGTCATCGCCGGCGTTGCCCGTTGCTCCAACGGTGGCCACCCCGTGGGCGCCCTGTTCGACTCCCGCAGCAACTTTGTCCTGCCCCAGGACGTTGGACGCCGATACCGGCTTCGGCAACGGGTCGGCGTCGTTTGTGGGCTTGGGCTGCTCAACGGCCGCCTTGGGCACTTCGACTGCAGCCGACAGAGGTGTGGCAATGCGCTTGATGTACAGCGCCTCCACTCCACCGTGATCTGCGACGTAAGCGATCCGTCCCTCTGTCAGCGGACGAGGTAAACGGGCACGGACACCGGGAGTAGCCTCAACCACACGCGAGGGACCGTCCTTGTGCCGAAGCCAATGTACGGTGCCGTGCGATTCCACGGCGCTGGCAGTTCCGGTCAGGTTCGGCACAACATCGCCAAGGTGGGCGGACACTTTCAGGGGCGCCGCGCGGCGTGCCGGGGACGCCGAACCCAGGCTGATGTCCAGCTTTGTGGCCTGGACATCAGCGTCGAGCGACGGAAGAATCCACAACTCGCCAGCGGATTCGAAGACAACCCGCTGGCCATCGGTACTGGCATGGCGGACATAGAAATCCTCGTGATCGGTGTGCCGCCGCAGTCCTGAACCATCAGGCAAAACCGAGTACAGATTTCCGTACCCCTCATGGTCTGAGAGGAAGGCAATGCGGCCCTGGATCCACAGAGGGTCCGTCAGGTTGCCTTCGATCTCCGGAAGCAGCCGTTCGAATTCTCCGTTGCCGTCGGCGTCGATCCATAGCTTGCCCGCCGTGCCGCCGCGGTACCGCTTCCACCAAGCCGGCTCGCGGGACAGCACGCTGGCCAGTACCACTGGCTTCTCGTCACCGACCTCGGGCCCATAGGCAACGGCCTCGACCGGTCCGAAAGGAAGTTCGACGGCGGAGCCGCCGTCCAGCGGAAGGCTGTAGGCGTACGTGTGGCGGCTTTCGGACTGCTGAAACGCAGTGGTGACAATGACATGGCCCGAGGGGGTGAACCCCTTGACCTTGGTGGTGCTGTGCCCGAAGTAGCTGAGCTGCCTGTACCCTCCGCCGTCGACATCCGCCGTCACCACTTCCGGTGACGTTCCGACGATAACCGTCCACACCAGCCGCTGGCCGTCCGGGGTAAACCGCGGGTTCCGTGCAGGCAATTGCTGGGAGGAAACCCGCCAGGCGCGGCCGCCGGAAAGGGGCGCGACCCAGATGTCGTCTTCGGCCACGAAGGTGACCAGATCGCCGTGCACATGCGGGAAACGGAGGTAGCTGGAGGAGGTCATTGTTCGATCATAGTCAAGACCCACCCGACGTCCCGGGCATCGACGGGCGTTTCCCCCGCGTGCCTTCGCCATGGTGAGATGGGTCATGCGAATCGTGATGTCCGGAGCGTCGGGAATGATCGGGACGGCCCTGTCGGAGCAACTGGCCAGCCAGGGCCACGACGTCGTCCGGCTGGTCCGCCGGCCTGCCAGGAATGCAGCGGAGTGGGCCTGGAACCCCGCCGCTGGAGAGCTGGACGAAAAAGTGTTCCAGGGCGTCGATGCCGTGGTGAACCTCTCCGGGGCCGGCATAGGTGACCGCCCGTGGACGAAGAAGCGAATCCAGGTGCTTCGGGATTCACGCCTCCAGCCCACCCGCACCCTGACTGAGGCCATGGGGCGGCTAAGCGAACCGCCATCGGTATTCATCAGCCAATCCGCGTCCGGCTACTACGGCGCAACGACAGATGGCCCACTCCGGGAGGACTCGGGCCCCGGCGGAGGCGTCCTAGGCCCCCTCTGCGTGGAGTGGGAGCGGACTGCGAGGACCGCGCCGCCGGGCGTGCGCGTAGTAACGCCGAGGACCGGCGTGGTTCTCAGCCTGTCAGGTGGAGCCCTGGGGCCACTGCTCCCCCTCCTGAAGCTCGGGCTCGGAGGCCCCTTTGGCAACGGACGCCAATACTGGCCGTGGATCACGCTGGCCGATGAAGCTGCCGCGTTGGCGTACCTTTTGACGGCCGACATCGACGGACCGGTGAATGTCTGCGCTCCCGAAAGCGCTGATGTGAACACCATTGTGTCCCACCTGGCAAAAGCGTTCCACAGGCCGGCGTTTTGCCGGGTCCCCCGTCCGGCGCTTCGGCTGGTCCTCGGAAAGCTGGCGGACGAACTCGTGCTGGCGAACCAAAGGATGGACGCCGGACGCCTGGCGGACGCCGGCTTCATGTGGCAGCACCCCTCGCTTCCTCAAGCGATGGAATGGCTGACATCGGCAAAGGACCACTAGGGACTTCAGCAAGCTCAGCCCGTGGTGCCGGCCAGGATCTCTACGATCTGCCATCGCCCGTCGCGACGCTCCAGATGCAGCCGGAGATGCTGCGGCGTCCCCGCCGGCTCTGAACGGACCACCGAACCTGAGGAGAGTCGCTCCTCATAGGCCGACGTAGCGGCTACGAGCCCCACCATTGCGTGGTCGGGCTGAGGGGGTTCCTCGATGGTCACCGCCGTCACGGTGGTGGCGAGTCCGGCAAACACCGTGCCGGCTGTTCGAAGGTGGTCCCCCACTTGGTGGTCGGCGGCTTCGGCCGGTGATCCCGGTGCGTTGATCACAGCCAGCAGCTCCACAGGGCCTTCACGCAACGCCACATCCCGCACAGTCGCCAACGCCGGCACAACGACCGCCAGGTCATCGGACCGAAGCTCCTGTTTGAGGCCTTCCTGGAGGCGGGATGACTCCAGAATGTCCGCCGTCAGGCCCTCACTGGACGCGCGAGCACCGTTCCCCACTCCGGACGGCGTCGCCGATGGCTTCCCCTGCGCCCACAGGCCCCACGCAGCGGCACCGACGAGGACTCCGATCCCGAGAACCACGGCTGCCCGTACGCGCCCCATGTTTTTGCGTGGCTTGGGCGTCCGCCGTGGCCGGGGTGTCGCAGCCTTTACCAACCGTCGGGGCGAGTGCAGCTTCCCGAACTTCCGGGCACGCTGGCGTGGTTTTCGATCCAGCGCCTGCCGCCGGGTCAGCAATTCCGGAATGACGGACGCGTGCACCGCCCCTGCCAGGTCCACTCCTTGCGGGGCTGCACTGCGGAAAATCGCCGTCGAAAATTCCCTAGCGGATGGCCGCATCCGGGGGTCCGGATCCAAAGCGGCCTCCAACGCGCCGGCGATGGACCGGGGAACATCGTCGGCTACAAATGACAAAGGCGGTCGGTCCGCTGCCTGTTCGGGGACCGAGCCCGTCAGGCAGAACCATCCGACAGCCGCAAGGGAATACACGTCGCGTTCCGGCCGCAATGCCCCCTCGTCGTGGCCCTCGGAAACGACGCCCACAGGGTCGATGAAACCAGGCGTACCCACGTCCAGGCTGTTTTGGGCGTCGCCCACCCTGGACGTGATCCCGAAATCTGCCAGCAGCGGCATTCCTTCGGCCGTGAACAAAACGTTTCCCGGCGAGACGTCCCCGTGCACCAGTCCCTGGGAGTGGAGGTAGTCCAAGGCTTGGGCAAGGGGCCCCAGAACAGTTACAACCTCCCCCACCCGGAGCCGGCCCCGACCGGACAGCAGGTTCGCCAACGAGCCCCCCGCGGCATAGTCCATGACAATTCCTTGGGCTCCATGTCCATCGATCTCGAACTGGACGACGTCGTGAATGCCAACCAGGTGCTTGTGTTTTACCCCAAACAAGATGCCGGCCTCGCGGGAAACGCCGCCATCAATCCCCTGCGCCTCCGCGGGACCATGGGCGGCCACCGTGACGCATTTGATGGCGAACCGCTCTCCGTCTCCGTTTCTCCTCGCCAGCCACACCGTGGAGCTCGCGCCCGTGCCCAGTTGACGGCTGATCCGATACCCCGGCAGGTTGGGAGGCATATCAGCAGAATCGAGAGTTTCCATGGATAAGGTCTACCGGAGACCCGGGATCGGTGCAGAAGTTATCCACAGGGCCACCTTCGTCACTGTCCAATAGCGGCGATGCGACTGAGAGGTTCACCACAAAACCATGGCCAGTCTGCTGCGGGGTCTAAGCTTGAACGCATGACTCTTGAGTTTTCACAACTGGGTCTTGCCCCTGATTTCGTTGACTACATGCAGGGCTGGGACCTGCAGCGCGAGATCCACAACAAGGTTGTTGCGGGCGAGAAGAACAGCACCGTACTGCTTCTGGAGCATGCCGCCGTTTACACGGCCGGCAAGCTCACGGAGGACCACGAGCGTCCCTTTGACGGCACTCCTGTCGTTCCCGTGGACCGGGGTGGCAAATTGACCTGGCACGGGCCGGGACAATTGATCGCCTACCCCATCCTGAAGCTCAAGAACCGTGCCGGAATCCGCGACTACGTTGAGCGCCTTGAGGCAATCATGATCGCCGTGATGAAGGACTACGGCATCAACGCTGTGACCGTCAAGGGCCGGGCCGGGGTCTGGATCCTCGCCGACGAAAAGGGTCCGGACCGCAAGATTGCGGCCATCGGGATCCGAGTACTCGACGGCGTCACCATGCACGGCGTGGCCATCAACTGCAGCAATGACCTGGCACCCTATGCACAGATCATTGCGTGCGGCATCACCGACGCCAGCGTCACCACCATGTCGCTGGAAACAGGCCAAACCATCAATCCGGCCGATATCGTTGACCGCTTCGTTGAAGAATTCAGCAAGCACGAAGAAGCACTCGTTTCCACCCCCGAAGGAGCACTCCAGTGACCTTGGCACCTGAAGGCCGTAAGTTGCTGCGCGTTGAGCAGCGTAACTCGGCGGTACCGGTTGAACGTAAGCCTGAGTGGATCAAGGCCAAGGTCCAGATGGGTCCTGAGTTCGTCCAGCTCAAGAACCTGGTGAAGAAGGAAGGGTTGCACACGGTCTGTGAAGAGGCCGGCTGCCCGAACATTTTCGAGTGCTGGGAAGATAAGGAAGCGACGTTCCTGATCGGCGGGTCCGAGTGCACCCGGCGCTGTGATTTCTGCCAGATCGATACCGGCAAACCTTCCCCGGTGGACATGTTCGAACCCACGAAGGTGGCCCGCTCGGTGCAGGCCATGCAGTTGCGGTACGCCACGGTGACCGGTGTGGCCCGTGATGACCTGGCCGATGAGGGTGTGTGGTTGTACGCCGAAACGGTGCGGAAGATCCACGAACTGAACCCGGGCACCGGGGTGGAGTTGCTGATCCCGGACTTCTCCGGCAAGCCCGAGCACATCGCGGCGATCTGCGATTCCAAGCCCGAGGTGTTCGCGCACAACGTCGAGACCGTGCCGAGGATTTTCAAGCGGATCCGGCCGGCGTTCCGGTATGAGCGGTCCCTGGATGTCATCACCCAGGGCCGGGACCTGGGCATGGTGACCAAGTCCAACCTGATCCTGGGCATGGGCGAGACCCGTGAGGAGATTTCCGAGGCCCTGCGTGACCTGCACGCGGCCGGGTGTGACCTGATCACGATCACCCAGTACCTGCGCCCCTCCGAACGGCACCTTCCGGTGGACCGGTGGGTCAAGCCGCAGGAGTTCGTGGACCTGCAGCACGAGGCCGAGGAGATCGGATTCCTCGGCGTCATGTCCGGCCCGCTGGTCCGCTCCTCCTACCGTGCCGGGCGCCTGTGGGCCACCGCGATGCGCAAGAAAGGCTGGGAAATCCCCGCCGCCCTGGCCCACATCGAGTCCTCCGGGACCACCCGCCAGGAAGCCTCCACCATCCTCGCAGCCCACAGCTAACCGGCCTGCCGCACCGCACGGACAGTGCGGTGCGGCAGAATCGGTTTAACCGAGGTAGAAGCGGTTCTTGCCTTCCAACTGGTCCAGTTGGGTGCTTTCAGCGGCAACGGCTCGCGAAGTTCAAGTGCAGGACGCCGCAGAATCATGACGTGGAATTCGAAAATCGGTGGGCCCGAACGGCATGGGTATACCTCCGCTCACCGGCACAGGGGTTGATTGATCACCTGAGTCTGGCGGCTAAGTTTCGGTGTAACGTCCTGGGGCTTACCGGATATCACGTAGAATTGAGGCACTATGGCGAACTCCCCTGATTCCAGCAAATCGACCCCATCGGCCGACGCACCCAAGCGTGGGCTGTTCCAGCGCAAGCCCAAGGAAACGAAGGCCAAGAAGCCGAGCCAGCTGAAGCAGATCGCTGAAGTCTTCAAAATGACCCGGCGGAATGATCCCCAGGTTGTTTGGATCATGCTGCTGGCGTTCCTTGCAGTCGTCGCGGTTGCCTTCCTCATCGGCTACCTGCTGGAGAACTGGGTTACCGGCCTTATCATCGGCATCCCTCTGGGGCTGCTCGCCGCCGTTTTCATCCTTTCGCGCCGCGCCGAGAAGGCAGCATTTGCGCAGATCGAGAACCAGCCTGGTGCCTCCGGTGCTGCTTTGGGGACGCTCCGGCGAGGCTGGATCACGCAGGATCAGCCGGTTGCAGTGAACCCCCGCACCCAGGATGCTGTCTTCATGGCCATCGGCCGGCCCGGTATCGTCCTGGTCAGTGAAGGACCGAGCCACCGTGTCAAGCCGCTGGTGGACGCCGAACGCAAGCGCCTTGCACGTATTCTCCCCAACGTCACCATCCGTGTCCTGGAGTCGGGTCGCGGCGAGGGCCAGGTCCCGCTGAACCAGCTGGCCAAGACCATGGGGAAGATGAAGAACGAGCTCACCAAGGTTGAAGTCAACGCCGTCAGCAAGCGGATCAACTCCCTTGGCAACCGTCTGCCGATCCCCAAGGGCATCGACCCCTACAAGGCCCGCCCGGACCGCAAAGCCGCCCGCGGCCGCTGACCCGGCAGGACCCAGCAGAACGAAAAAAAGCGCGCTTTCCCATTGCGGGGAAGCGCGCTTTTCTTTATGTGTTGTCAAGGTCGAGGGCCGACCCGTCTACCTTCTGATGAGGATAGTGTTCATGGCTTTATCGTGGAGTCCACGCTGGTCCGGGTCGAAGACGACAGCTGGGATAACCAGGCAAAGCAGCAGGGTCCTCACCACAGCGGCCAGTGGACCTGCAGGCCCTCCCCCAAGGCGTACCACGTGGATACCCATGATCCTGTGACCGATGCTGTACCCCAGCGTGCCGATCAGAAGGATCTGTTCGATGGCGAAGATGGCGAGAGTCGCCCACTGGTTACCGCCGAACGCGAAATTGCTGATCACCAACGCTATGGTCCAGTCGATGACGATGCCGAAGATGCGGCGCCCGGCACGGGCAATGGAGCCAGGGCCGGACTCGGGCAGGCCGAGCCTTTCGCCTGGATATTTGGAGATGCCGGATGTGTCCGGGCCTGTCAACCACGAACCAATGTCTTTTCGATCTACCACCTATCAAGCCTAACGTCTGGTGTAGGTTGTGCCCGACCGGGACGGGCAGCAAAAACACCTTCCATGTTCGCCCAATGGACCCGCTTGGACCGAACACCCGCAAGCCGACTACCGTTTACACAACAGACGATTCTGTAACCTGCCGGAAACAATACTGACACCCCCGGGAAATCCCATCTCCCTAAGGTGGTATGAGTTGCCAGCCACCATGGCAAGGGGACACTTTTGTGCCGCCTGCCGTCGGTTTGGCTGCACCACGCGGCCTTCCGGGCCTGTTACTTGATATGCATAAGGAGCATAGATGTTCAAGACTGCGGACGAAGTCCTCAAGTTCATCAAAGAAGAAGATGTCAAGTTCGTCGATATCCGCTTCACAGACCTTCCTGGCGTCCAGCAGCACTTCAATGTGCCGGCCAAGAGCGTTGACCTCGACTTCTTCGTCAACGGTCAGCTCTTCGACGGATCTTCCATCCGCGGCTTCCAGGGCATCGCTGAGTCCGACATGCAGCTCATCCCGGATGTAACGTCTGCCTTCGTCGACACCTTCCGCATCGAGAAGACCCTCGCGTTGAACTTCTCCATCGTGAACCCCCGCACCGGCGACCCGTACCACCGCGACCCTCGCGGCGTTGCTGAGAAGGCCGAAGCCTACTTGGCATCCACCGGCATCGCCGACACCGCATTCTTCGCTCCCGAAGCTGAGTTCTTCGTCTTCGACAACATCCAGTACGAGTCCTCCCCGCAGGGCAGCTTCTACAAGATCGACTCCGAGGAAGCACACTGGAACACCGGCCGTAAGGAAGAGGGTGGAAACCTCGGCTACAAGACCCCCGTCAAGGGCGGCTACTTCCCCGTTTCCCCCACTGACAAGCAGGCGGACCTCCGCGACGCCATGTGCGTTGAGCTGGACAAGGCCGGCCTTGAGGTTGAGCGCTCCCACCACGAAGTCGGTTCTGCCGGCCAGGCTGAGATCAACTACAAGTTCACCACGCTGACCGCCGCTGCCGATGACCTGCAGAAGTTCAAGTACGTCATCAAGAACACCGCTGACGCTTGGGGCAAGTCCGTCACGTTCATGCCGAAGCCTGTTTTCGGTGACAACGGCTCGGGCATGCACTGCCACCAGTCGCTGTGGAGCAACGGCGATCCGCTGTTCTACGACGAGAAGGGCTATGCCGGCCTTTCGGACACCGCACGTTGGTACATTGGCGGCCTGCTGAAGCACTCTTCCGCCGTCCTCGCCTTCACCAACCCGACGGTTAACTCCTACCGCCGCCTGGTCAAGGGCTTCGAGGCTCCCGTGAACATGGTTTACTCGCAGGGCAACCGCTCCGCAGGTATCCGTATCCCGATCACGGGCACCAACCCCAAGGCCAAGCGCATCGAGTTCCGCGCTCCGGACCCCTCATCCAACCCGTACCTGGCATTCGCTGCCCAGCTGATGGCCGGCATCGACGGCATCCGCAACCGCATTGAACCCCCGGCTCCCATCGACAAGGACCTCTACGAGCTCCCTGCCGAGGAAGCCAAGGACATCCCCAAGGCTCCGGGCTCCTTGGAAGAGGCTCTCGAGGCTCTTCGCGAGGACAACGAGTTCCTGCAGGCCGGCGGTGTCTTCACCCAGGACCTCATCGACACGTGGATCGACTACAAGTACGAGAATGAGATCCGCCCGCTGTCGCTGCGCCCGAACCCGTACGAGTTCGAGCTCTACTACGGCGTCTAACTGGATCGCGCGGCAGAAGCGACCGTAGTCCGCAGACCGCCCGCACGAATCAAGACACACGAAAGGCCGGCCCCAAGTTTCACTACTTGAGGCCGGCCTTTTTGGCGCGATCCTTCTACTGACGGGCGTTCCAGCTTTATTCTCGGATGGGCGGGTCCTTTCGAACCACGACGCCTTCGTCCCCGGGGAGTACCTTCCCCTGATCCCGCTCGGTTTGATCCTCAACGTTGAGCTCCCAGGCGTCGCCCGGCGAGCAGTGCGCAGTAGCACCAACGCCGTCCGACTTGTCAGATGCATCAGTATCGAACTCAGCCCGGAGGACCGACAAGAAGGACTCCGGAGCCTTCCCACCTTAGACAGCTACGCGCCGCCGCCAGCCGAGAAAATATCCTGCGAAATCTTCTGCAACTGACCCCGCAACTGCTCCAACTCCTCCTTGGCCTTATCCAACGCAGCCTTCGTCTCCGGCCACGTCGAACCACGGAACTCAGCAGCCAACGGACCATCCCACACATTCGGATCCGACAACACACGACCCTGCGCATCCAACGCCGAAATCTGATCCGTAAAACCACCAGTAATAATCGACTGCACCTGACCAATAGCAGCCTTGGCCTGCTCAGTAGACAACACACGCGACATAGAAACCCCCAAAGTGAAATTAGTAAACCGGCGTCGCAACACCACCGGGCTGGACATGCCCGACACTATCAATACCCAACCAATAAATCCAACAACTGGGGAAATTGCTCGCCCTTGGTGCACGCATGCCGCAGAAGAAGGCCAGGGCCAGTCTGAAAGGACTGGCCCTGGCCTTCTCCGTGTGTGCAAGTGCTACTCGGACTTTTCGTGCTCACGTTCGCGGATGTTCCGGGTGATTTCGTCGAGTTTGTCCTTGACGAAACTGGCGGCGTCCGTCAAACCCTTTTCAGCGCTGCCGAGCGGGTCCAGCTGCAGGTAGACCTGCTTGTCGATGGGCAGGTCGTATTCGTCCTTCAGATGGGTGCCGCCACCAACGCCGTTGAGGGACAGGTAGACCAGCGCCTCGGTCCGGGCGATGCCTGCGATCGTCCCGAAGACAACAGTGAAGTCGTTGGGCTGAAAGCTCACGGACTGTCCGACGTGGCGCCGGTCCAGCTCTCCGGCGGTGATCGCCTTTTCGGTAGGACTTCCGTTGTATTCCATGTACTCCCCCTATGCGTCGAGATCAGTGACAGAAGAAGTCTATAAGGTTACTTAGCGTCAGGCATCCCACATCAGTGCTTGGTGGTAGGGGCTTGTCCTGGTTGCTCTGGGGCTGCGCAGTCCGCACAGAACACCTGGTCTGTTTCTTCACCGCAGCACTGGCAGCGATGGAGCAGGGCCGCTGATTCGATCACATAGGCTGTCATAGGGACCATGCTGCCCGCCTGCGCCCCTTCGGGACACGAGTAGTGTGTACTCGTTTTTTCGTTACGGCTGGCCGCGACTACTTGGATTCGAACAACCGGACCCCCTGGCCTCCCGGCACACTGCCGGCGCCGGCCCCCTCGCCACCAGTGCTTGCCTCGGCGTCGGCAAAGGTTGCGAAACACCGCCGGCAAGCAAATGTCCCGCCCGGACTGTGGCGCGACGCCCAGTGCGGCCCCGCCTGCTTGCAGCGAAAGCAGCACGAGTCGGAGAAGGCAGCCCCCTCAGCATCCAGCATCACTGTCACGGAAGAAGTCTAGGTGACACGGTGGGTCCAGGGACAGGCCACTGAAGCCCGCCTACTGCTTTCCGTACTTCTTGTGCACAGCCTGCTTGCTGACGCCCAGGCAGAGGGCTATCGCTTCCCACGACAACCCCGCTTGCCGGGCAGAACGAACCAGCGAGGCCTCGGTACGGCCCACTTCCTTCTGCAACTCCGCCACGGCGTAGAGTGCCTCCGCCGGCCCCATTCCGTCCATCGATCCCACAAGCGTCTTCATTCGATCCACCTCCATGCCGTCAACCATAGTTGACGGAGGCGGAAGTCGTCAATCAACGTTGACGCCTCCGTTAGCCCAATTCCCTGTACATGGTCCGCTGCGGACCGGCGGTGCCCCCGAGGTATTGCCCGGTGTCCACGAAGCCCGCCTTGCCATACGCGGCAAGCCCCGCCGGGTTGCGCTCGTTGACGGAAAGTACGACGCCGGCCTGGCCGCCACCCAGCCTTGCCGTCAGCTTTCGCGCCTCCTCCACCGCGGCGCGCGCGGCCAGGGAGCCCAGGCCGCGCCCTTGGCTCCGCGAGTCGATAAGGAAGCCCCTCAATAGCCACGCAGACTCATCGCCTGCCCAGCCAGCGAGGCTCGCCGCCCCGGATTGAAGCGTCAGCACGCCCACTGCCGCTCCCCCGGATTCGATCACGTAAGGAAACCGGGAATCTTCTTCCAGGCCAATCAGCATCATGCGCAGCGGATCGCCCACGAAGCTGCGCTGTGAGTCGTCGACCGACATCGCAGCCACCGCGCCCAACTGAATGGCGCGGGAGTCGTCGTCGAGCATTTTGAGGGGAATCAACCACACATCACCCAGCCAGTCCTGATCGCTGCCGATTGAAATCTGTTCCTTGGAGTCATCTTCGAGCATCTTCGTCTTTTCTCCCCGTAGGGTTATCCCAACAGTGTCCAGCAACGGAGGCATCGCGTCGTGAACCAGCCCAACGTCATCCTGATCTGCGTCGACGAGTGGCGGGGCGACTGCCTGTCCGCGGACGGGCACCCCTTCGTGGAAACTCCGCACCTTGACGAATTGGCCAGGCACGGCGTTCGCTTCACCAAAGGCTATTCTGCTACCCCGTCGTGCGTTCCCGCTCGCGCAGCCCTGTTCACGGGACAGTCACAGGAACGGCATGGCCGGGTTGGCTACAACGACGGCGTACCTTTCCACGCCGTCCACCCGGTGACCGTACAGGATGAGTTCCGGAAAGGCGGCTACCACACGCAGGCCATAGGCAAGATGCACGTGTGGCCCGAACGTTCCAGACTCGGTTTCGACGACGTCATCCTGCATGACGGATACCTTCACCACGCCCGTCAGGAACACCGACAACAGTTCGGCATGTTCGACGACTACGTCCCCTGGCTCCGAAGGCAACCCGGCATGGGCCCCGACGCCGAGTACTTCGACCACGGCGTCAACTGCAATTCGATTGTCGCCCGGCCGTGGGACAAGGCAGAGAATCTGCATCCCACCCACTGGATCGGCACGCAGGCCATCGAATGGATGCACCGGCGGGACCCCGTCAAGCCCTTCTTCCTCTACCTTTCGTTCCATCGGCCGCATCCGCCGTACGACCCGCCGTCGTGGGCCTTTGAGCAGTACCTCAACCTTCCCCCCTATGAAGCCGTCACGGGTAACTGGGAACATCATTGGGACGAGCACCGCCAGGACGGGGACTATCAGGCCAGCTACGGCAAGATTCCCGACCACGTGGTGCACCGGGCACGAGCGGGATATTACGGGCTGATGGCCCAGATCGACCTGCAGATCAACCGGATCAAGGAGTCGCTGGCTGACTTCGGGTTGCTGGAGAACACTGTCATTGCATTCACCAGCGACCACGGCGAAATGATGGGTGACCACCACATGTTCCGTAAGGCAGTTCCGTACGAGGGTTCCGCCCGGGTGCCTTTCATCATCGCCGAATCCCCTGCTGCGGAAACCGCTGCGCGTGGGATAGTCGTGGAGCACGTGGTGGAACTCCGGGACATCATGCCCACGCTGCTGGACCTCGCCGGACTGCCGATCCCGGACTCCGTCGACGGCAAGTCACTGGCGTCGATCGTCCGCGGCGAAAGCAGCCACGCTGTCCGCGACATCCTGCACGGCGAGCACGTGTATTGGGGACAGAACCTGCACTGGCTGACGGACGGCCACCATAAATACATCTGGGGTTCCGGCCAGGGAACGGAAGAACTATTCAACCTCGACGCCGATCCCCAGGAGCGCTTCAACCTCGCCGATGACACCGCCAACCAGGGAGAACTGCAGCTGTGGCGCGAACGCATGGTGGAGACGCTGCGTGACCGCGAAGAGGGCTACGTCGTTAATGGCAAGCTGACGCCTGGAGCCCCAGTGGTGGCCATGTTGCGGCATGCAAGGGAGAAGGCAGCGGCGTGCCGGTGAAAAGGCCGGCAGAGCTAGTTGCCGTAGAACCGTCTTTCGAACACTCCCCTGGCACGACGACTGAGCCGTAGGTAATCCTCCTCGAACTGCCCCGCGTTACCGGGTGCGTACCCACACCAGCGTGCTGCCGCTTCCAGGTCCTTACGCGAGGACGGAAGGAGGTCCGAAGCCCGGCCTGTCACGATGACGTTCGCGGAACGGATTCGGCTGGCAAGCTGCCATGCCTCCCGCAACAGCGCGGCGTCGTCCCCGTCGATGAGATCAAGTTTTTCGGCGGCCGCCAGTGCCTCCACGGTTGAACTGGTCCGGAGCTCCGGGTGTTTTCCGGCATGCTGGAGCTGAATCAGCTGCACCAACCACTCAACGTCGCTCAGCCCACCACGGCCCAGCTTCACATGCCGCGCCGGATCAGCACCGCGAGGCAACCGTTCGGACTCCACACGTGCCTTGACACGGCGAATCTCCCGAACATCTTGCTCGGCAAGTTCCTCCGGGTAACGGATGGGATCGATGAGCTTGACGAAATCTGCGGCGAGCTCATCCGAGCCTGCCATGGGGCGGGCGCGCAACAGCGCCTGGGCCTCCCAGATCAGCGACCACCGGCGATAATACTCTGCATACGAGTCCAGCGAACGCACCATGGCACCGTTCTTGCCCTCGGGCCGGAGATCGGCGTCCACCATCAGGACCCGCTCCGCCATGATGGCCGGCTTGAGCGGCTGGGTGAGGAAACTGGAGATCTTGGCGACAATCGTCGTCGCCTGTTCCTGGGCCTCCGCATCACTGAAACCGGGGCGGGCGCGGTGGACGTACATAACATCCGCGTCTGAGCCGTAACCGATCTCGCGTCCGCCTTGCCGACCCATCGCGACCACCAGGACATCCGTCTTCAACGGACCTTCCGCTGACACCACCGATTCCGCGACATGCAAAGCACCAAGGACGGCTGCCCGGTCCGTCTCGGCCAGAGCGAGCCCAACGGCGTCCTGATCCAGCAACCCGGCACTGTCCGCAATGGCGGTCCGCAGGATTTCCCGACGCCGGATCAACCGGATAAGCCGCATGGCGCTTTCAGGGTCGGGGTGGCGGGACAGCTTGGACTGGATTTCCTGCCATTGGGCCTCAAACCGGATTGGCGCAAGTTCCTTGTCGCTCCCAAGCCACGCCACGGACTCCGGCGAAACCTCCAACAGGTCCGAAATCAGCCTGCTGTTGGCCAGGACCTGGCACAGCCGCTCGGCGGCCGCCTGGGAATCGCGAAGCAACCCCAAATACCAGTGCGTGGTTCCAAGGGCCTCGCTGACACGACGGAAGGCGAGTAGCCCGGCGTCGGGATCCACTCCTTCGGCCAGCCATCCGAGAAGGATGGGAAGCAGCTGGCGCTGCAGCGCCGCGCGCCTGCTGACTCCTGCGGTAAGCGCCTCGATGTGCCGCATCGCCCCTTGGGGATCCAGGTAACCGAGTGCGGCGAGGCGGCCTTGGGCTGCCTCAGGAGTAAGCCTGGCGTCCTCGCTGCTCAGCTTCGCCGCAGTATTGAGCAGCGGCCGGTAGAAGATCCTTTCGTGCAATTCGCGGACCGACTTCTTGGTCTTCTGCCACGTCCCCATCAACTGGTCGGGATGCGGGCGCTCAAGCGAGAACGGCCCCAGGACAGCCTTGGCAAGGAAACGCTGGGCGTCTTCAGTGGCCGGCATCAGATGGGTCCTGCGCAACTGGAACAACTGGATGCGGTGTTCGAGCAGGCGGAGGTACCGGTAGGCGTTGTCGAAAGCAGCGGCGTCGGCGCGGCCAATGTAGCCTCCGGCGGACAGTGCTGCGATAGCGGAGGTGGTGTCCCTGCAGCGCAGGGATTCATCGGACTTGCCGTGGACCAGCTGCAACAACTGCACGGTGAACTCGACATCCCGGAGTCCGCCGCGACCCAGTTTGATCTGGCGTTGTTCCTCGGCCGCTGGAATGTAGTCGGTCACCCGGCGGCGCATAGCCTGCACGGATTCAACAAAGCCGTCACGCCCCGCGGAGGACCACACCAGTGGCTCCACGGCTTTCTCGTAGCGCTGGCCAAGTTCACGGTCCCCGGCGATGGTACGCGCCTTGAGAAGTGCTTGGAATTCCCAGCTCTCGGCCCACCGCGCGTAGTAGCTCAAGTGCGATGGCAGGGTGCGGACCAGGGGCCCTGACTTGCCTTCCGGCCGCAGGTTGGCATCGACCTCCCACAGCCCGGGCTCGGGAGCGGACGACGAGATGGCCCGGGAGATCCCTGACGCCAGGGCCGTACCGATGGTTGAGGCGCGCGCGTCGTCGAGCTCTCCTGATTCAACGACGTAAATGACGTCGACGTCGGAAATATAGTTCAGCTCGCGGGCACCGCATTTGCCCATCCCAATGACCGCAAGTCCGACGTCGGCAATCTCCGCCGGGTCGTACTGGGCTGCCGCTTCGGCCCGGGATACAGCCAGCGCCGCCTCGATCGCGGCACCAGCGAGATCCGCCAGCTCGGCACCGGCCGATGGCATGAAATCCTGTGGCGAGGCAGCACAGAGGTCCTTGATGGCAAGCTCTGTCAGCCCCCGCCGATACGCTGTGCGCAAAGCGGCGTAAGCCGGCATCCCGGTGATTCCAGCAATCGGACGCTGGGCACCGGGTTCGGCTTTGACTGAGCGCAGAAGCATAGTCCGGAGATCTTCGCTGGAGGCCTGAAGGGGCTCCGGGCTGATGCGGACATCAAACACATCCAGGTGCTCCGGGTGCCGGATGAGGAACTCCCCCAGGGCTTCCGAGGCGCCCAGAAGCCGGTACATGGGCTCACTGGCATCCTGGTGTGCTGCGGCCAGCTTTTTCAGTCCGGGATTCTTCTCAATGAGCCTGACCAGCGATTGGAGTGCCGTGTCCGGGCTGGCCGCCATGGCAAGCCCGACAAACAGCGCGTCCTCGTCAATCCCTTCAAGTTCCGGGGCAGCGAGGAAGCGTTCGCCCTTTTCGAGGTCACTGAATCCGGCTGAGATGAGCCGACGTGCGAGGCTCATTGGCCCCGCCTACAGAATGCCGAGGTTGCGCTGCAACTCGTACGGCGTGACCTGGAGGCGGTAGTCCTGCCATTCCGCACGCTTGTTGCGCAGGAAGTGCTCAAACACCTGCTCGCCAAGGATCTCGGCAACCAGCTCGGACTCTTCCATGGCGCGGATGGCATCGTGGAGGCTGGCCGGCAGCGGTGCGTGGCCCATGGCTTTGCGCTCGGCCGTGGTCAGCGACCAGATGTCATCTTCGGCTGCGGCGGGAAGCTCATAGCCTTCCTCGATCCCCTTCAGGCCGGCGCCCAACAGCACGGCATAGGCCAGGTAAGGGTTGGTGGCTGAATCGATGCCGCGGTACTCGATGCGGGCAGACTGCCCCTTGCCGGGCTTGTAGAGCGGCACGCGTACCAGGGCAGAACGGTTGTTGTGGCCCCAGCTCAGGTAGCTTGGTGCCTCGCCGCCGCCCCAAAGGCGCTTGTAGGAGTTCACGAACTGGTTGGTCACAGCCGTGAATTCGGGTGCGTGCTTGAGGATGCCGGCAATGAACTGGCGCGCCGTCTTGGACAGCTGGAACTCCGCCCCGGCCTCGAAGAAGGCGTTAGTGTCGCCTTCGAACAAGGAGAAGTGCGTGTGCATGCCGGAGCCCGGGTGGTCGGTAAACGGCTTGGGCATGAAGGTGGCGTATGTCCCCTGCTGCAGGGCGACCTCTTTGATCACGGTGCGGAACGTCATGATGTTATCCGCGGTTTGAAGCGCATCCGCATAGCGGAGGTCGATTTCATTCTGTCCCGGTCCGCCTTCGTGGTGGCTGAACTCCACTGAGATGCCAACCGACTCGAGCATGGTGACCGCAGTGCGTCGGAAGTCCTGCGCTACGCCGCCGGGAACGTGGTCGAAGTACCCGCCTTCGTCCACGGGGACCGGCGATCCGTCAGGACCGAGGTCCTTGGACTTCAGCAGGTAAAACTCAATTTCCGGATGGGTGTAGCAGGTGAAACCCATGTCCGCGGCTTTGGCCAGGGTCCTCTTGAGGACGTTGCGGGGATCGGCAGCCGAGGGCTCGCCGTCCGGCGTCAGGATGTCGCAGAACATCCTGGACGTCTGCTCGGTTTCACCGCGCCACGGAAGAATCTGGAAAGTCGACGGGTCAGGCTGCGCGAGCATGTCGGACTCGAACACGCGGGCCAGGCCCTCGATGGCTGAACCATCAAAGCCAAGGCCCTCCTCGAAGGCACCTTCCACTTCAGCCGGCGCCAGCGCAACAGACTTAAGCGAACCTACGACGTCGGTGAACCACAAGCGTACGAAGCGCACGTCACGCTCTTCGATTGTCCGCAGAACGAACTCTTGCTGGCGGTCCATAGGGCCTCTTTTCCGATTCGGTGTCCATGCCGCTGGTTTCACTTGGAGTGAAGCCACGGCAGCTCAGCCTTCACTCTACTAAGAGTTCCGTGCTAATGCCGCAGCAGTAGCTGCGCGTAACACAGCGTTTACACAAGGTGACGCCGGGCACAGTGGTGGCAGGCGTCGTCGGCACGGCTTAGGCTCTATCCATGGCCCCGAGCAACCTTCCTGAGTCCAACACGCCCACCGAAGTTCCCGCCCCGTACGGCAACGGCCCCTCGGCAGCGGCACAGCAGCCGTCGGCAGCCGGGAGGAAGCCCGCGGGCAGGGTCCGGATCCACCACCTTCAGCAGGCCAAGGACAACGGCGAGCACTTCGCCATGCTCACCGCCTATGAGCAGTACACCGCCGAGATTTTTGACCAGGCCGGCATCGAGGTCCTCCTGGTGGGTGACTCTGCATCCAACAACGTCTTCGGCAACGAGACCAGCCTTCCTGTCACCGTCGATGAACTCCTGCCGTTGTGCCGTGCCGTTGCCAGGTCGGCCAAGCGCGCTCTGGTCGTCGCCGACCTTCCGTTCGGAAGCTACGAGGTTTCAGCTGAGCAGGCGGTCGCCACAGGTGTCAGGTTCCTCAAAGAAGGCCTCGCGCACGCCGTCAAGATCGAGGGCACTGCCTACTACGCGGACACCGTGAAGGCAATGGTCCAGGCGGGCATCCCCGTCATGGCCCACATCGGGTTCACACCCCAAAGCGAGCACTCCCTGGGTGGTTACCGGGTCCAGGGCCGCGGGGACGACGCCCAGCGCCTGGTCGATGACGCTGTGGCCCTCCAGGACGCGGGCGCCTGCAGCGTCCTCATGGAGATGGTCCCGGCGGACACCGCGGCAACCGTGGACGCTGCCCTTCGGGTTCCCACTGTCGGCATCGGAGCGGGCAAGAGCACAACAGGCCAAGTACTCGTCTGGCAGGACATGGCAGGCCTGCGGGGCGGAAAGATGGCCAAGTTCGTCAAGCAGTACGCGGACCTTCGCACCACATTGAGCGATGCCGCAGCAGCGTACGCGGAGGACGTCCGGTCCGGGCAGTTCCCCGGACCGGAACACTCCTTCTAGTCCTCGTCCTGGGCGTCCCAGGCGTCATTGCGCGCTTTGACCTTCTCCAGGGCGTGCTCGGCTTCTTCCCTGGTCTTATAGGGGCCAATCAGCTGGGTCCAGTCGGACATTGCGTCCTCTTCGATCTCGTGCGTCTTGACGTTGTACCAGTACTCCGTCACGTCTCCTCCTCGGTCCTTGGGCTATTGGACGCGTAACGTTGGCGGGGTCACAGGAACCCAATCACATTTTGTTACTTGCGTCTCTTGCGTGCCTTATATGATCAATCTATGCCTTCTCTAGCTTCGACTGCACCCATTGGCGCCCTCACCCCGGGAACCATCAGCCCTGAACGACCCGTCCCGGCGTCGATCCCCCGGCCCGAGTATGTCGGCAAGAAGGCACCGGCCAAGTTCACGGGCTCCGAAGTGAAGTCTGCCGAGACCATCGAGAAGATCCGGATTGCCGGCAAGATCGCGGCACAGGCGATTGTGGAAGTTGGCAAGCACATCCAACCCGGAGTGACCACCGACCACTTGGACAAGGTCGGGCATGAGTTCCTGCTGGACCACAATGCCTACCCCTCAACCCTCGGCTACCGGGGCTTCCCCAAGTCGCTGTGTTCCTCACTCAATGAGGTCATCTGCCACGGCATCCCGGATTCCACGGTGGTGCAGGACGGCGACATCCTGAACATCGACATCACGGCCTTCATAGGCGGAGTCCATGGTGACACCAATTACACATTCCTGGTTGGCGACGTGGACGAAGAATCCCGTCTGCTGGTTGAGCGCACGCAGGAGTCGCTCAACCGGGCCATCAAAGCTGTGGCCCCGGGCCGCGAGATCAACGTCATCGGCCGGGCCATCCAGTCCTACGCAAAACGCTTTGGCTATGGCGTTGTACGCGACTTCACTGGCCACGGCGTGGGTGAGGCGTTCCATACCGGCCTCATCATCCCCCACTACGACGCAGCCCCGGCGTACAACACCGTGATCGAGGCAGGCATGGTGTTCACCATCGAACCCATGCTGACCCTTGGCACCATCGAATGGGATATGTGGGCCGACGACTGGACGGTCGTCACCAAGGACCACAAGCGCACGGCCCAATTCGAACACACCCTGCTGGTCACAGAGACCGGCGCGGAAATCCTGACCCTTCCCTGAGCCCCTCCGGAAGGTCCCAGCAGCCCGGGAGGCTGCGCCATGCCCATCCCCTCCTGCCACGATCGGAAATGCATTGTCCAAGAAGGATGAGAAGACCCACAAGAACGCCCCGCTGATCGGAATCGACATCGGCGGCACCGGCATCAAGGGCGGCATCGTCGACCTGAAGAAGGGCAAGCTGATAGGTGACAGATTCCGGGTCCCCACTCCGCAGCCCGCAACGCCCGAGGCCGTCGCCGACGTCGTCGCCCAGATCGTTGAAGAACTGTCCAGCCGTCCCGACGCACCTGCAGCCGATTCCCCGGTGGGCGTGACGTTCCCGGGCATCATCCAGCATGGCGTGGTCCACTCAGCGGCCAATGTCGACAAGACCTGGCTCAATACCGACATCGATGCCGCTTTCACCAAGCGCCTGGGACGCCCCGTTGAGGTCATCAACGACGCCGACGCCGCCGGCCTTGCCGAGGCCCGTTACGGCGCAGGCGAAGGCGTGGATGGAACAGTCCTGGTGATCACCCTGGGCACCGGGATTGGATCTGCTTTCATCTTCAACGGCCAGCTGGTCCCCAACGCCGAACTGGGTCACCTCGAGGTGGACGGGTTCGACGCCGAAACCAAGGCATCGGCTGTTGCACGCGAACGCGACGGCCTGAGCTGGGACGAATACGGTGTCCTGCTGAACCGCTACCTGCAGCACGTGGAGTTCCTGTTCTCCCCTGAGCTCTTCATCGTGGGCGGCGGCATCTCCAAGCGCTCCGACGAATACTTCCCGCACCTGCAGTTGCGCACCAAGATCGTGACTGCCAAGTTGAAAAACGACGCCGGCATTGTTGGCGCTGCACTTGAGGTGGCTTTGCACCACAAACTCGCCAAGTAGGGGCGAATGCCCGAAAAGTCTGGGAACGGCGTCGCGACTGTCAGCGGTGCCAGCCGTGGCATCGGCGCAGCAGTCGCCCATGCCGCGGCAACGGCCGGTTATGGCGTCGTGGTCAATTACTCAGCTGATGCCGACGGCGCCCACGCTGTAGTCCGTCGCATCGTTTCCCAAGGCGGCCGCGCACTGGCCGTACAAGCCGACGTCAGCCAACCGGCCGACGTCGTTCGCTTGTTTGACCAAGCCGCGACCTGGGGCACGGTGACCGCGGTCATCAACAACGCTGCCATCACCGGCGACCAGATCGGCACCCTGGTGGAGGTGCCTGCCGAGAAGGTACAGCGGGTTGTCGACGTCAACGTCTCGGGCATGATTTTCATGTGCCAGGAGGCTGTGCGGAGGCTGTCAACGGATCATGGCGGCAGCGGTGGGAACATCGTCAGCATCTCCTCGACAGCCACCAAAGCCGGCTCGCCCGGCACCTGGGTGCACTACGCCGCAACCAAAGGGGCTGTGGATGTCCTGACGGTGGGGTTGGCATCCGAAGTGGCCAAGGAGGGAATCCGGGTCAACGCAGTGGCTCCCGGCAGCACCATCACTGGGCTCCATGCGGCAGCAGGTATGCCGGACCGTGTGGAGAAGCTGAATCCAACCATTCCCATGGGTCGCGGTGCCGAACCCGAGGAAGTCGCTGCCGCAGTGATGTGGCTGATGTCCAGCGAAGCCGGCTACATCACCGGGGCCGTTCTTCCTGTTTCGGGCGGGCGATAGACCGGCCCTTTGCCACGCGACGGTCGCTGCTTGGTGCCGGTGGCGGCTGCGGCTTCCCCTCCGCTGCCGCCACCGGAGCTAGAGTTGGCTCTTCTCGGAGCCTTTGGCTTGCTTGGTGCCTGCCTTGGCGTGGGCCTCGGCCTCATGGCGGAGCAAGGAAATGGCAGATTCGAAGTCCTCCAAGGACTCGAATGCCTGGTACACGCTGGCAAAACGCAGGTACGCTACCTCGTCCAGATTCCGCAGCGGTCCGAGAATCGCCAGGCCAACCTCGTGGGCATCGATCTCTGCTGCGCCCGACGAACGGATGTTCTCTTCGACTTCCTGTGCAAGCATGGCCAGATCATCCTCAGTGACGGGACGCCCTTGGCATGCCTTGCGGACGCCACTGATGACCTTAATGCGGCTGAAGGGCTCTCCCACGCCGGATCGCTTGATGACGGAGAGGCTGGTCGTTTCCACGGTCGTGAAACGCCGGCCGCATTCCGGGCACTGGCGTCGCCTGCGAATGGAGGAGCCGTCGTCGGCCATTCGACTGTCAACAACACGGGAGTCAGGATTCCGGCAGAACGGACAATACACGCTGGGCCTCCCCTGACAGCTCCGGCACAGGACTTGCCGGCAGGCCGCCGGATACGCAAAGGTGCCGGAAGATAACTTCCGGCACCAGTTTACGGTCCATCACACGGTAATGACAAGCGTGTAACTACTACATGTAGTGGTAGGCACCCTTATATATAGTGGTTTACGGTCAAGCGAACCGGATCCGCACGGCGTCGCCATGACCCGGCAGGTCCTCCGCGCCCGACAAGCTGACGATATGCGTGCTGACCTGCTGCAGGGCATCGCGGTCATAGTTGATGACCTGCACTGCGCGCAGGAAGGTGGTCACGTTCAATCCGGACGAGAAAGCGGCGGTGCCGCTGGTGGGCAGAACATGGTTGGAGCCTGCACAGTAGTCGCCCAGGCTGACAGGGCTGTACTCACCGACAAAGATCGCCCCGGCGTTCCGTATCCGGGACGCGACCGAAGCTGCGTCCGCAGTCATGATTTCCAGGTGCTCGGCCGCGTAGGCGTTGCATACGGCGATCCCCTGCTCCAGGTTATCGACCAGGACCACCCCGGACTGGGGCCCGGACAGCGCCTCAAGAACCCGGGCACTGTGCTTGGTGGCAGCAGCCTGCCGTGCAAGTTCACGCACGACGGCGTCGGCCAGGTCCGCGGAGTCCGTCACCAGGACAGAAGCTGCTTTGGGATCGTGCTCGGCCTGGCTGATCAGATCGGCAGCTACAAGGGGTGCCTGTGCCGTGGCATCGGCAAGGACCGCAATCTCAGTGGTCCCGGCTTCAGAGTCGATGCCCACAACGCCCTTCACCAGCCGCTTGGCGGTGGCCACGAAAATGTTGCCGGGACCGGTCACAACATCGACAGGTTCGATCGGCTGTTCATCACCGGATCCCGGAATGCCATAGGCAAACGACACAATTGCCTGCGCGCCACCAATGGCATAGACCTCGTCGATGCCCAGGAGCTTGGCTGCCGCCAGGATGGTGGGGTGCGGCAGGCCACCAAAGTCCTTTTGCGGAGGCGAAGCCAAAGCGATGGACCCGACGCCGGCAGCCACAGCCGGGACCACATTCATGATCACGGATGACGCCAAAGGAGCCAGGCCGCCAGGGACATACAGCCCAACACGGCCCACGGGAATCCAGTTCTGGCTGACCACTGCACCGTCGCCCAGTGAAACGTCCACATTGGCGGGCCGCTGCCGGTCCGCGAACCGGCGCGCCCGACTGATCGATTCTTCCAAGGCCGCGCGAACCTCTGGGTCGAGCTCTTCCAGCGCCTGCGTCAGTGCTTCGGCCGGGACCCGGGGGTGGGACTGTTCCACGCCGTCGAACGTCCTGGCCAGCTCGCCCAGGGCAGCGAAGCCCTCGCTGCGAACAGCAGAGATGATGTCCTGGACCTTTTGCTCGGCGTCGGCCATTGTCTGATGGCGTGCCCTGGGAACGGCTTCGCGCAGTTCGGCAAGCGAAAGGTGGCGGCCCCGGAAGTCGATCGTGCGGAAATCGAGGGCAGCTGCTGGGGCGGAAGTATCCGGGGAAGTGGTCACCCGGCTATTTTACGGGCTTCTTCGAAAGAACCCCGAACAGCGCCAGGACAAACGTCATGAAGGCCAAAGCTCCTGGCCACAAGACCAGTACCGCATAAGAGCGCAGCGTGAAACCGTACCCTGCACCGAGGGCCGGGTCCGGGGCCTGGCTCCACAACTGACCGGCCAGCAAGCCAACAAGCCAGGCGATTACGGCGCCCACCGCCCCACCGAGCAGCGCGAAAGCCAGCAGACGCGGCGCATCGATGCCCTGCAGCTTCCCGTCCAGGGCAAGCCCGGTTGCACACCCGGCGAGGAGCACCAGGGCGGCGAGCACCAAGTCCCGCGGAAGCCACGACTCCGGGTCCGCGGGATTAGCCAGGTCCGGGTTACCCGAAAGGAGGTTGAGCCCGCCCGGGGCCAAGAGCCACCAGAGCACGCCCAGGACCACGCCCAAGGCTGCGGGAAAGGCCACCCAAAAAAGTACGTCCTTCAACTGCCGCGGGCTACGGGCCGGAGCCGGTTCGGAAACGGAAGGAAGGCTCACACTGGGCTCGGTCATGCAACCCACATTAACAAAGGTTCACGCTGGCCCGGCAAAAGACGGGGGTGGCGCACCCGGGGAATACCCTGAGAGGAAGAAACACAACCAGTCCAGGAGAACAACAACGTGGCAAGCGAAGAACCCGGCTTCGAGCAGACCTTCAGGGAGATGTTCCGCCGGCATGCAGCAGGGGTGGCCATCATCACCGCCAACCTCAACGGCAAACCATTCGGTTTCACCGCAACCTCAGTGGCCTCTCTGTCCGCCGAACCGCCGCGCTTCACCTTCAACATGGCCCGGAGTTCCAGTTCCTGGCCAGCAGTGGCCAACGCGGAATACATTGGCGTCCACATGCTCGGTCTTGAAAACCAGGCCTTGGCCAATCGCTTCGCCCGGACCCGCGACCGCTTCGAAGGCGACCACTGGGAGCCTGGCCCACACGACGTGCCGATCCTCAAGGACGTCAGCGGCTGGCTCGTTGGAAAGATCCAAATGCGCTTGTCGTTCGAAAACAACGCGGTGGTGGTGGTTGAGGTCGTCGACGGCCAGGTAGGCGACGACGGCACTCCCCTGCTGTATCACAGCGGCACGTACAGCAAGCCGGCGCCGCTCGATTACGAGATCTGAGCCCTCCCGGGCCCGCCCTCCTAGTTATCCAGGCAGGCGGGGCCCAGGAGGACCTTGAGATCTCCGAACAGTGACGGGCTGGGGTTCACCCGCATGTGGACCGGCAGCCCCATGACCTCCACCTTGGTGTCGCCCATCAACTTCAGCCGGACTTCCGAGTTTCCGCGATGTGTCCGGAGCACATCGCGGAGGTCGGTCACTACCGCTTCCGTCGCCTTGAACGTGGGGATGGTGATCACCACGGGCCCGTTCACGCTTTCGCTGAGGTCCGGCACGGAGAGCTCCATGCAGTTCAGCGTCACAGCTCCGTCATCACGCCGTTGCAAGCGTCCCTTGACCACCACGATCAGGTCTTCCGCCAGCACGGAGGCAATCGGGCCATAGACCTGCCCGAAGAACATGACCTCCATCGAGGCGCCCAGGTCCTCGATTTCCGCCCGGGCATAGGCATTGCCGCTGGCCTTCGCGATTCTTCGGCTCAACGAGGTGATCATCCCCGCAATGGTGACAATCGCGCCGTCGTGCGGTCCGTCCTCGGCGATGATCGACGTGATGGATTGTTCGGCATGCTGGCTGAGGACGCCCTCCAGCCCCTGGAGCGGATGGTCTGAGACGTAGAGGCCCAGCATGTCGCGCTCGAAGGAGAGCTTGTCCTTCTTCTCCCACTCCGGAAGATCCGGAATTTCGGTGGTCAGCGATGCTTCGGGTTCCTGATCCTCGAAGCCCGCGAAGAGGTCGAACTGGCCAATCGCTTCATTCCTCTTCAGGGTGATGACCGAGTCGATGGCCTCTTCGTGGATCATTGCCAGCGCGCGCCGGTGGTGGCCCAGGGAGTCGAACGCGCCGGCCTTGATCAGGGATTCAATGGTTCTCTTGTTGCAGACGACGGCGGGAACCTTGAGCAGGAAATCCTTAAACGAGGTGTACTTGCCTTCGGATGTCCTGGCCGCAACCATGGCATCCACCACGTTCACGCCAACGTTGCGGATGGCACCCATGCCGAAGCGGATGTCCGTTCCCACAGGCGTGAAGTTCAACGAGGACTCGTTGACATCCGGCGGCAGCACAGTAATGCCCATGCGGCGGCACTCATTGAGGTAGATGGCGGATTTGTCCTTGTCATCGCCCACCGACGTGAGCAGCGCCGCCATGTACTCGGGCGCGTAGTGCGCCTTCAGGTAGGCAGTCCAGTAGGAAATCACGCCATACGCAGCGGAGTGGGCCTTGTTGAAGGCATAGTCGGAGAACGGGAGCAGGATGTCCCAGAGCGTTTTCACGGCAGCCATGGAATAGCCGTTGTCCTGCATACCTTGCGAGAAGCCGGCGAACTGCTTGTCCAGCTCGGACTTCTTCTTCTTGCCCATTGCGCGGCGGAGGATATCGGCTTGGCCGAGTGAATAGCCGGCCAGCTTCTGCGCCACGGCCATAACCTGCTCCTGATACACGATCAGGCCGAAGGTGCCGCCGAGAATCTCCTTCAGGGGTTCTTCCAGCTCCGGGTGGATGGGAATGACCTCTTGGATCCCGTTCTTGCGCAGGGCATAGTCGGTGTGGGCGTTGGCGCCCATGGGACCCGGGCGGTACAGAGCCAGGACTGCGGAGATGTCTTCGAAGTTGTCAGGCTTCATCAGCTTGAGCAGGGACCGCATGGGTCCGCCGTCGAGCTGGAACACGCCCAGGGTGTCGCCCCGGGCCAGGAGTTCGTAGGAAGCGGCGTCGTCGAGCTCCAGGTTTTCCAGATCCAGGTCGACGCCACGGTTCATCTTGATGTTTTCGAGCGCATCCGAAATGATCGTCAGGTTTCGAAGGCCCAGGAAGTCCATCTTGATCAGCCCGAGGCCTTCAGATGTCGGATAGTCGAACTGCGTGATGACCTGGCCGTCCTGGAAACGGCGCATGATCGGAATGACGTCAATGATGGGGTCCGAGGACATGATCACGCCTGCTGCGTGCACGCCCCACTGGCGCTTCAGCCCCTCAATACCCAACGCCGTCTCGAAGACCTTCGCGGCCTCGGGATCGGTAGCGATGAGCTGCCTGAAGTCCCCCGCTTCGCTGTAGCGCTTCGACTCGGGGTTTTGGATATCCGCGAGTGGGATGTCCTTGGCCATGACTGCCGGCGGCAGGGCCTTGGTGAGTGTCTCGCCCATGCTGAACGGGTATCCAAGCACACGCGAGGAGTCCTTGAGCGCCTGCTTGGTCTTGATGGTCCCGTAGGTGACGATCATGGCCACTCGTTCGTCGCCGTACTTCTTGGTGACGTAATCGATCACTTCGGAGCGGCGGCGATCATCGAAGTCGACATCGAAGTCAGGCATGGAAACGCGGTCCGGATTGAGGAAGCGTTCGAAGATCAAGCCGTGCTGCAACGGGTCGAGGTCGGTGATTCGCATGGCGTAAGCCACCATGGAACCTGCACCTGAGCCACGGCCCGGGCCCACCCGGATGCCATTGTTCTTGGCCCAGTTGATGAAGTCGGCAACCACCAGGAAGTAACCGGGGAAACCCATGGAGGTGATGACGCCGAGCTCGTAGTCGGCCTGAGCGCGTACCTTGTCCGGTATGCCCTGGGGGTAGCGGTATTTGAGTCCGGCATCGACTTCCTTGACCAGCCAGGACGTCTCGTCCTCCCCGGGCGGGCAGGGGAAGCGCGGCATGTAGTTGGCACCGGTGTTGAACGATACTTCGCACCGCTCGGCGATGAGCAGGGTGTTGTCGCAGGCCTCGGGGTGGTCGCGGAACAATTCACGCATTTCCTGCGGCGACTTCAGGTAGTACCCGCTGCCGGAGAACGCGAACCTCGAACCGCCGTTGTCGTACGTCGGTTCCAGGAGGGTTGAACCCGATTGGATGGCCAGGAGGGCCTCGTGCGCCTTGGCGTCGTGCTCGTGCGTGTAGTGGAGGTCGTTAGTGGCTACAAGCGGAAGGTTCAGCTCCTTGGCCAGGCGCAGCAGGTCGCCAGTGACGCGGCGTTCGATGTCCAGGCCGTGGTCCATCAACTCGCAGAAGTAGTTCTCCGCGCCGAAGATGTCCCGGAACTCCGCGGCGGCCTCCACCGCCTCGCGGTAGAGCCCCAGTCGCAGCTTGGTCTGGACTTCCCCGGATGGGCAGCCGGTGGTGGCAATCAGGCCCTCGGAGTAGGTGTTGAGCAGTTCACGGTCCAGCCTCGGCCATTTGCCGAACACGGAGTCCAGGGAGGCAATCGAAGAGGCCCTGAAGAGGTTCCGCATGCCCACGTTGTTGTAGCTCAGCAGCGTCATGTGGGTATAGGAGCCACCACCGGAGACGTCATCTTTGCGCTGGCTTTCGTCGCCCCAGCGGACGCGTTCCTTGTCGCCGCGGGCCGTACCCGGGGTTACATATGCTTCAACACCAATGATGGGCTTGATGCCCTTGTCCGTGGCCTTGCGCCAGAAGTCGAACGCACCGAACAGGTAGCCATGGTCCGTGGTGGCCAGGGCGGGCATGCCCAGCCGTTCGGTTTCGTCAAACAACTCACCCAGCCTGGCGGCTCCATCCAGCATGGAGTATTCGGTGTGGGTGTGCAGGTGGACGAACGAATCATTGCTGGAAGTCACCACGACAGTCTACCGTCCCCGGTCCAACAGAACGTGGAGCCGGGGACTCTGAGGGCAATCTAGGCGGATCCGCTGGCCAGCAGGTCCAGTGCGTATTGGAGGTCTGCAGGATAGTCGCTGCGGACCTCTACCCACTCTCCCGTGCGGGGGTGGTTGAATCCCAGCTGGCGGGCGTGCAGCCATTGCCGGGTGAGGCCCAAGGTGGCGGCCAGGCGAGGGTCCGCGCCGTAGGTGAGATCACCGGCACAGGGATGCCGGAGAGCCGAGAAGTGGACGCGGATCTGGTGGGTACGTCCCGTTTCCAGGTGCACCTCAACCAACGTCGCCTTACCGAAGGCCTCCAGTACCTCGTAATGGGTGACCGACGGACGACCATCCTCAATGACAGCGAACCGCCAGTCGTGGCCGGGGTGCCGCCCAATGGGGGCATCGATGGTCCCTTCAAGTGGATCAGGGAGGCCCTGGACCACTGCATGGTAGACCTTGTCCACGGTGCGCTCCTTGAACGCCCGCTTCAGCACCGTGTAGGCATGCTCTGTTTTTGCCACCACCATGACACCGGATGTGCCGACGTCGAGCCGGTGCACGATCCCTGCACGCTCAGGAGCTCCGGACGTCGAGATCCTGTATCCCGCCCCGGCGAGGCCACCCACCACAGTGGGGCCCACCCATCCGGGAGACGGGTGGGCGGCGACTCCCACCGGCTTGTCGATGACAACGAATTCATCGTCATCCAGCAGGATTTTCAGGCCTTCCACAACTTCCTCCACGACTTCCAAAGGGTCAGGCCGTTCCGGAACGGTGACGTCCAGAACTGTGCCTGCTGCAAGCTTCGCCGATTTGCCAAGGGGCACGCCCCCGACAGTGACGTTGCCTTCGGCGATCAGCAGTGCCGCGGCAGACCGTGAGATGTCCAGCAATCTCGCCAACCCGGCGTCCGCACGTGCTCCAGCCAGGTCCTCGGGTACCACCACGGAGTCACTCACTGGCGGAGTCCCCTTTGGAACCGCCGGCCGGCTTGGCCTCACCGCTTGGCTTCGGCGTTTGGACATGGCGGGACCCGTCCATGCCAACGCCGCGGAGGGTAAGCAGGCAGATGATGGCCACCCCGGACACCACAGCCGAGTCGGCGATGTTGAAAATGGCAAAATTCGGCAACTGAATAAAGTCCACAACATGTCCCATGGCAAAGGACGGCTCACGGAACAAGCGGTCTGTCAGGTTACCCAATGCGCCGCCGAGCAGCAGACCCAGTGACAATCCCCACCAGGCCGAGCCCAGCCGGCGCAACTGGAAGAGGATCGCAATGGAAACAGCCGCCATGACGATCGTGAAAATCCATGTGACGTTCTCACCGATGGAGAACGCCGCCCCGGAGTTCCGGATGTAATACCAATGAAGCAACGGAGGCAGCACGGGTATCCGTTCGCCCTCGGTCATGGTGCTGGTTACCCAGAGCTTGGTGAGTTGGTCGAAGGCGTAGGCGAACACGGCGAAGCCGGCAAAAAGCCAGAGTACGGCCGGCCGCCGCTTTCGGCGTGAGCCGGGCTCCGGCTGTGAAGCGTCATCGGTGAAGTCGTCGGTCATTATGGCTTTCATTCGGTAAGCGTGGTGGCCTGCTGCGGTGGGTTAACAGCAAAAGCCGGTGGCCGAGGAGTCCTCAGCCACCGGCTTTTAGAATACTTGCTATACGTCTGCGGTTGCTTCGCCGACCTCAGGGGCAGCGACGGAACCACGGGCGTCGAGGTCACGCAGCTGGCCTTCGATGTAGGCCTTCAGGCGTGAGCGGTAGTCGCGCTCGAAGCCACGGAGCTGCTCAACCTTGCGTTCAAGGACGGAGCGCTGCTGCTCGAGGGCACCGAGGATCTTGCGGGACTTCTCCTGGGCGTCGTTGACGAGGCTGGAGGCCTCGATCTGCGCCTCGGCGATGATCTTTTCTTTCTGCTGCGCACCGTCGGAGACGTGCTTGTCGTGCATCTGCTGTGCCATGGCAAGCAGTCCTGCAGCCGACTCGGCAGAGGGGGTGAGGCTGTTGTTCGCAGCAGGAGCCTTGGCAGCGGCAGCAGCGGCCTGGTCGGCTTCCTTCTTCTTGGCAGCCTCAGCGGCAGCCTTGGCTTCAGCTTCTGCCTTGGCCTCGGCTTCCTTGTCGACCTTGACCGGAGCCGGCACCTTCTCGACGACCGGAGCCGCAGTGGTTGCAGCAGGCACAGCCGAACCGGCCTCGGCGAGCTTCTTGCGAAGCTCGTCATTCTCCTGGTTCAAGCGGCGAAGTTCCACCACGATCTCGTCGAGGAAGTCATCGACCTCGTCCTGGTCGTAGCCTTCGCGGAACTTGGTCGGCTGAAAGCGCTTGTTGACAACGTCTTCTGGCGTCAAAGCCATCTGGTCACCTCGTTGGTCTAGTTAGTCAGTAGGCCTTCCGGCCGTTCAAAACTACGGTACCTAAATATCATCTGGTTCCTCCAATTCAACACCATCGTGTTGAATTGGAGAGAATTTGCGGCCTGTGGACCATCGGTGGTCCGGGGTTCCGCGGTGCAGCTAGGCCAGGCTGCTGGTTACGGCCATCGCAATGCTGACCGCAATGATCAGGATCAAAAAGCCCAAATCCAGCGAAATTCCGCCCATTTGCAGGGGCGGAATCAGCCGCCGAAGCCTCCTCAAGGGCGGGTCGGTTACGGAGTACACCACATGGGCTGTAACCAACGCCACACCCCGGGGCCGCCATTGTCGGGCGAACATCTGCACCCACTCGAAGATGAGCCGGATGATCAGGGCAATGAAGAACAGCAACAACACTATGTAGATAAGGCCGAAAACAATGCCCACGAGTTAGCTCAGATCTCCCACTTGTTCCGGAATGCCGATCGGTCCATAGTATGCAACGCCGATCGGTCCTTACTATTGCAACACAGATGCCAGGCAGGTAGACCCGCCTGGCATCCTTGAAAGACTCTTGTCAGCTTTGGTTGAAGAAGCTGGCCTGCGTTTCGCTGGCCTTCTTGTCATCTCCGATGACCTCGACATACGACGGCGACAGCAGGAAGACCTTGTTGGTCACCCGCTCGATGCTGCCATGCAAGCCAAAGACCAGTCCTGCGGAGAAGTCCACAAGGCGCTTCGCGTCCGCTTCGCCCATGTCGGTCACGTTCATGATGACGGGGATGCCATCCCTGAAACTTTCACCGATGACTTTGGCGTCGTTGTACGAGCGGGGATGGACGGTGGTGATCTGCCTCAGGCCAGAGGCATCTTCGCGGCTGGACGCCGCACGCTTAATGGGTGTCACAGGTGCGCGGTATTCCTCTTCGGCGTCAACAGTGGGCATTTCACGGACAACTTCCCGGACGGGAGCAGGCGCACGGCGCTCTTCCCGTTCCTGTGCCTGGGGGCGTTCTTCGTCGGGGTGCGAGGCGGCTGCCTGCTCAGATTCGTAGTGTTCATCGCCGTCGGCGAGCCCAAGATAGATCATTGTCTTGCGCAGAGCGCCAGCCATGGTGCACTCCTATCGTTTCTGCAGTAGGCGGGCCGCCATGACTTGACACATCGGAACCCCGGCCCGTCATTCCAATACTTTGACGCTACCCCACGGCCGGACGGGAACCGAGAATATCGGAGCCAATTCTCAGGTGTGTCGCCCCGAACTTAATTGCGGCTTCCAGGTCCTGGCTCATGCCCGCGGACATGGCCGTCGCATCGGGGTGGATTGAGGTGAGGGCGGCCGAAATTCCTGCGAGCTTTTCGAAGGCCGCCTCGGGATCGGCACCCAAGGGTGCTACGGCCATCAGGCCGGAGAGCTGCAAGCCGCCGGCTGATTGGATCTTTT
The DNA here is from genome assembly GCF_021538675.1 of Paenarthrobacter sp. AR 02. GTDB lineage: Bacteria > Actinomycetota > Actinomycetes > Actinomycetales > Micrococcaceae > Arthrobacter. Next base: position 71,996 of record NZ_JAJUKH010000005.1, on the reverse strand, counting down.
CGGCGAGAACCTCGACGTCGGCCGGGCCGGCACCGCCACGGTGAGCACCGGCGTCGTCCTCCAGGCTGACCTGGATGAAACAGTCGAGGTCCGCGCGGCCCGTACCATCCTGTTCGCGCGCCATGGCTTTGGCCAGCGCATCAACGAGTTGGACGCGGTCGATTGATTGGACGGACGACGCGTACTTGACAACCGACTTGGCCTTATTGCTTTGGAGCTGCCCGATAAAGTGCCATCGGACATCAACGCCAGCGAGCTCACTTGATTTGGCAGCGGCTTCCTGGTCACGGTTTTCGCCGACATCCGCGACTCCCAGGGATGCCAGGCGCCGGACGTCCGCGGCGGGATGGAACTTGGTGACCACGATCAACCGCGGCGGATCGGTCCGATGGGCGGCCGCGGTTGCCGTTTCGATCCTGCCCGCCACGGCGGCCAGTCGTTCCGCCAGTTCCGCGGTACGAGGATCGTTGTCAGAGCTAGTCATGCGTCCACACCAAACCTGCGAATCGACCGGTACGGTTGTCCCTCCGGTACGAGAAAAGATTGTCGTTTTCCAACGTGCACTCCCCCGAATACTCCACAGCCACGTTCGCCGCGGCCAATTGGGAGCGCACTCCGGCTGGAAGATCCAAGGCCGGGGTTCCCCATGACGTGGATGCCCACGCCGCGGGCACGTCAGCGGCCACGGTGGCCCGCAATTCTGCCGGCACTTCATAGCAGGAACCGCAGATTGACGGGCCCAGCCAAGCCCTGATGCTCGTAGCTCCCCGCCGGCGCATCTCCGCGACGGTTGCGGGGATAACGCCCGAGGCGACACCTGGACGCCCCGCGTGGGCTGCGGCAATGATGGGCTGGTTTCCGGAATCCGCACCCACCAGGACCACAGGCACGCAGTCTGCAACCATCACCGCCAAGGGTTGCGGTGCCGTGTGGGCGTAAGTCCCTCGGGAGACCATGGCATCCGCGGTGGGGCCCTGGCCAGGGACTTCGATGAACTCCACCGTGTTTCCGTGGACCTGATTCATGTACTGGAAGCGCCCGGCGCCCAAGCCAACGGCTTGGTCGAGGCGGGCCCGCCGGTCCAGGACCTCACCGGGGTCATCCCCGACGTGGAGGGCCAGGTTCCCGGCGTCCCTGTCCGTAAAGGCTACGGAGACGCCGGGCAGTACTTCATTACGCCACCAAAACACCAGGTACTGACTCTCCGGACGCGGCTTTACTTCAGGAAGTCGGGAACGTCGAGGTCATCCGAGCGGCTTCCGGTGAGATCCGGTTCCACCACGGCGGGAAGGTCGACGTCGAAACCTGAGTCTGCGGGCAGGGCGGCGGGACGCTGCTGGCCCCAGTTGCCCAATCCTGCGGCACCGATGCCGGCCGTCGCGTGCTGCGGTGCAGCTGCGCTGGAGGGAGCGCTGTTCGGAGCAGCGGGACGCTCGGCGGGGACGGGGTTCTGGGCCGGGCGCGACTGGTCCATCGAAGGAGAAGTTGCCTTGACGTCGTCGAAGCCTGCAGCAATGACAGTGACGCGGGCTTCGTCGCCCAGGGCGTCGTCAATGACGGCACCGAAGATGATGTTGGCCTCGGGGTGGGCCACTTCCTGGACCAGGCGGGCGGCCTCGTTGATTTCGAACAGGCCGAGGTCCGAGCCGCCCTGGATGGAGAGCAGGACGCCGTGGGCGCCGTCGATGGAAGCCTCCAGCAGCGGGGAAGCAATGGCCAGTTCCGCGGCCTTGACAGCACGGTCTTCGCCACGGGCGGAGCCGATACCCATGAGGGCTGAACCTGCGCCCTGCATCACGGACTTCACGTCGGCGAAGTCAAGGTTGATCAGGCCGGGCGTGGTGATGAGGTCGGTGATGCCCTGGACACCGGACAGCAGCACCTGGTCCGCGGAACGGAAGGCGTCCAGGACGGAGACGTTGCGATCGCTGATGGACAGGAGGCGATCGTTGGGGATCACGATCAGGGTGTCGACTTCATCGCGCAGAGCGTCGATGCCGGCCTCTGCGGAGCCCGCGCGACGACGGCCTTCGAACGTGAACGGCCTGGTCACCACGCCAATGGTCAGCGCACCCAGGGAGCGGGCGATGCGCGCGACGACAGGGGCGCCACCGGTTCCGGTACCGCCGCCTTCGCCAGCGGTGACGAAGACCATGTCCGCACCCCGGAGAACTTCTTCGATCTCGTCGGCGTGGTCTTCTGCGGCCTGCTTGCCGACCTCAGGGTTTGCTCCGGCGCCGAGGCCACGGGTGAGTTCGCGTCCGACGTCAAGCTTGACGTCGGCGTCGCTCATGAGCAGCGCCTGCGCGTCGGTGTTGATGGCGATGAACTCGACGCCCCGAAGGCCCACCTCGATCATGCGGTTGACTGCGTTCACGCCACCGCCGCCGATGCCGACGACCTTGATGACGGCCAAGTAATTCTGCGGTGCTGCCACGTTTCGTGCCCCTTGCTTGTGTCCTATAGCGAAACTGATCGAGTCCAACTTGAATACTTGGACCTTAACCCTCTAGTTGAAGGTTATAGTTATGTCAAGTAACTCTACAGCGACGGTATTTCCTCTGGTTCCCACATGCAATGACCGCTTGCGCGTGTCGTGTCATTGCCGTGAAATAAGGCTGCCGCCGGCGCGAGTCTACTTTCCCTGTGCTGCTCTATTTGGTGAACGGATGCCGCGGGACACTGACGTCGTAAACGCTCACGGGTACCTTCGGGTCCGCAGGCATCTTCAGCAGCGCTTCAAGTGCCTTCGCCTTCAGTTCCCTGTCCTCGGCATTGCCCCACACTACCGTCTTTCCGTCCACGAGTTTTAGTTCAACCGCATCCGGGGACGCTGCGGATGCTGTGGACATGCGGGCCAGGACGTCGGGAGGCAGTGTGTCCAAAACGGCGGCTATCGCCTTGAACAACTCCGTGTTGGTTGCGCCGGCGCCAGCGTCGATCAAGGGCAAAGCCACAGCGGCCTGGTCCTTGGTGGCACCCAGCTGCACGCCGTCGACGTCGACCATCACATAGCTGTCACCCTGTTTCAACAAGGCCACAGGTACCCGTTCGTTGACGTGCACCAACAACTCCGACGGCGGCCGCGCCTCGATGGTGGCCGACCGGACCTGGATCAACGGCTTCAGGAGCTCGTTGACTTCCTTCTCGTTGACTTGTGGAAGCGGTTTGCCGTCCAGGCCTGACAGCGCTTTTTGGACGGCATCAGGTGTCAGGAGCGTGGTGCCGTCCACGGTGATGGTCCGAACGGCAAGGGCCGGGGAAAAGACCGCCGCCGCCATGAGCACGGCAACGAAGGCCACGACAAGCGAGACCGTCCACAGCACGATTCTTCGCTTGCGTTTCCCCTTTGGCTCCGGAAACGCAATGACGTTATCCGACGTTTTTTCTTCAGGCTCGACGGACCGTTGGGCGCTGATGACACCGCCCGGGCCCTCGCTGCGCGGACCGCCGGCCTTGCCCACGGGCGAGTCCGCCCCGGGCCTGAACGTCGGTTTGCGGGTGCTAGCCACCCAGGGCTCCAACGATCGCTGGCCCGTAAGCCGTGACGTCGCCCGCCCCTACCGTCAGGACCACGTCGCCCTCAGCTGCCGCAGCAACCACTGCTTCCACGGCCTCGTTGGCCCCCACAAGGCGGCCGTTGGTCAAATGATCGGCGATCAATGCGCTGGTGACGCCCGGAACAGGGTCTTCGCGGGCTGGATAGATATCCAGGACCAGGGCAGTGTCAGCCGCGGCCAGTGCCTCTGCGAACTCGGTGGCGAATTCACGCGTCCGGGAAAACAGGTGCGGCTGGAAGAGGACGTGAACTCTGCTGCCACCGGCTACGGAACGCGCGGCCGACAGGGCAGCGCGGACTTCCGTGGGGTGGTGGGCGTAGTCGTCGTAGACCCGCACTCCCCTGCCTTCTCCCTTGAGTTCGAACCTTCGCGAGGCTCCGGTGAAATGCCCCAGTGCCGCTGCCGCTGCTTCGGGGGCCACACCAAGTTCGACGGCGACCGCGAACGCGGCTGCCGCGTTCAGCGCGTTGTGCCGCCCCGGTACCTGAAGGTCCAGCGAGTGGGTATCGGCGCCAACCGCTACCGTCACGGCACCCGGACCGTCGTCGTGAAGCCTGATGTCGGCGTCGTCCGCTGTTCCATATGTGAGAACGCGGGTGGCCCCCTTCGCGGTTGTGCGTTCCGCCAGGGCGCGGGCACCGGCGTCATCAGCGCAAGCCAGCAGCACTCCATCGGCCGGCAGGAGCGCGGCAAAATTGTCGAAGGAAGCGAACACGGCCTCGGGCGTGCCGTAATGGTCCAGATGGTCGGCTTCGACGTTGGTGACAACAGCAATGAGGGGGCGGTAATTCAGGAAGGAGCCATCCGACTCGTCGGCCTCCGCCACGAAGATATCCGAGGCTCCATGGGCGGCATTGACACCCAGGGCCGGGACATTGGCGCCAATGGCGAAAGAGGGGTCAAGCCCCGCTTCCTTGAGCAGGACCGCGATCATGGAGGTGGTGGTGGACTTGCCATGCGTGCCGGCCACCGTGACCACGCGGTGCCCGGCCATGGTGGCTGCCAACGCCTCGGACCGGTGCAGGACAGGCAGTCCCGCAGCCCTCGCGGCGGCCAGTTCAGGGTTATCCGCGCGGATTGCCGAACCGGCCACGATGGTTTGGGCATCGCCCAGGTTCCCGGCGTCATAGCCCACTGCAATACGGGCACCCGCCGCGGCGAGGTCATGCATGACGGGCAGGTCCTTGGCGTCCGTGCCGCTGACGGGCACACCCCGCGCCACCATGATCCGGGCCACGGCGGACATACCCACGCCGCCGATGCCAATGAAGTGGACACGGCCGAGGGACTCGAGGGGGGCGATGCTGTTGGTCATGCGGATACCGCTTCCAAGACAAGATCAGCCATGCGCTGATCGGCGTTTCTGATACCAAGGGCCTCGGACTTGCGGGCCATGTCGCTGAGCCGTGCTGGGTCCGACAGAAGCGGAATGAGTTCCGTTTCCAGCCACGCCGGACTCAGGTCTTTGTCGTCAACCAAGAGGGCTCCCCCGGCGTCCACCAAGGGAGCAGCATTCAAGGCCTGCTCTCCGTTCCCGATGGGCAAGGGCACGAACACCGCAGGAACTCCCACGGCAGCCACTTCGCTGACCGTCCCGGCGCCCGCGCGGGCCAACAGGACATCGGCAGCGGCATAGACGTTCTCCATCCCGTCGACGTACTCCACTTGCCGGTAGCCGGGAGCGGCGAGGAGACCGCCGTCGTCGTCCAATACCGACTTGCCGTTGCCGGTGATGTGCAATGTCTGGATCCCGGCCGCAGCCAGTGCCGGCAAGGAGGCGGCGATGGAACGGTTGATGCTCTGGGCGCCGGATGACCCACCGGTGACAATCAGCGTCGGTTGCACCGGGTCCAAACCCAACGACGCCTTGGCCGCAGGAGCTGCCGCGGCCCGGTTGAGTCCGGAGATGGCACGACGCATGGGCATGCCTACGTGCCGTGCGCCCCGGAGGCGGGTCCCGGAGAAGGCGACAGCCACATATTCGGTGAACCTCGCGCCCACCTTGTTGGCCAAGCCGGCCTTCATGTTGGCCTCGTGGATGACTATGGGGATCCCCAGTTTCCGGGCTGCCAGATACATGGGTGTGCAAACGTAGCCGCCCACTCCCACCAGGACATCCGCGTCCGCATCAGTCAGGATTCGCCGGGCCTGCTTGATCGCGGCACCCATGCGCCCGGGAAGCCTCAGCAGGTCGGCGGAAGGTCGCCGCGGAAACGGGACCCGGTCGATCGTTGACAGCTCGTAGCCGGCGGCCGGCACGAGCCGGGTTTCCATGCCCGACGGCGTACCGACAGTCATGATGGCGGCGTCGGGTCGCCTGTCCCTCAAGGCATCAGCGATAGCCAGCAGGGGGCTGATGTGCCCTGCCGTTCCGCCGCCGGCCAGGACAACGGACAGGGGCTTGCGGGCAGTAAGGGATTCAGGAGTCATGAAGTGCTAAGTACGCTTTCGTGCGGTTTTCGGAGAACGGCGCGGGAGGAAACGGGGCCGCTGCTGCGGCGGCAACTGGCTTCGGGCCAAGGACAAGACTACGCCCACGCCACATAGGGACATCACCAGCGCAGAACCACCGTACGAGATGAACGGCAGTGGAACCCCGACGACGGGAAGCAGCTGGGTGACGACCGCCATGTTCATGCTTGCCTGGCCCAGGAGCCACACCATGATGCCGCCAGCGAGCGTGCGCTGGAACGGGTCCGTCTGCCGGACCACGACGCGGAAGATGGCGATGCCAAGGATCGCGAAAAGGACCAGGACCACAATGGTGCCCACCAGGCCCAGTTCCTCGCCGATGATGGCGAAGATGAAGTCATTGTGTGCTTCGGGAAGCCAGTTGTACTTCTGCCGGCTTTGTCCGAGGCCCAGACCGGTCCAACTTCCCTGTGCCAGGCCGTACATGCCGTTGGTGGATTGGAAGTCGAAATCGAAATCGGCCTTGCAGGAGGCGGAGGCAGTACCAAGCCAGGAGGTGATACGACAGATCCGGTTCGCGCTGCTGACGGTCCCCAGGATGGCGCCCGCGACCCCGACTGCGCCGGCGAGGGCAAGCATCTTGCCGGGAACGCCGGCGAAGAAGAGCCCCGCCGCCGTGATGGCGGCAATAACAATCACCGTTCCGAGGTCGTTTCCGAGCATCACCAGGGCGATCACCAGCCCTGCGCCTGGAACGACTGGAATGATGACGTGCCACCAACGATGCAGGAGCTTCTGCTTGCGGGCCAGCACGGCGGCGATCCAGACACAGAGGACCAATTTGGCCGTCTCGGAGGGTTGGAGCGTCACGCCGCCGATGTCGATCCAGTTCTTATTGCCGTTGACGCTGTTGCCCATGACCTGGACGAGCGCGAGGAGAACCACCACAGCGCCAAGTGCCCACCATGACAACCGTTTCATCCAGTTCACGTTGGTTCGCGAGATGACGTACATGGCCAAAGCACCCAGGACTCCGAACATGGCCTGCTTCAGGGCATCGGCGTAGGGTGACTTGCCTTCGGAAATTGCCTCGACACTGGAAGCGGAGAGGACCATCATGACACCGATGGCCGTCAGTGCCAGGGCGCAACCGAGGATCAGGTAATAGGTGGAGCTGTTCGGAGCCCTGTCCTTGCCCTCGAGGCTGTCCCAAAAGTTGCGCAGGAGCCGGCGGAGCCCGGAAGGCTTCTTCGCCGACGCGGGCGACGCCTCGGGTTTCCCGTCCCGTGGCGCTTTGCCGCGGGTGCGGGTGGGCGTGCTGACCATTGTTACTCCTCGGTGGTCGGTGCCTGCCCTTCCACAAGCTCGCGAACTGCTTGGACGAAAGCGTCGCCACGGTGAGCGTAGGAAGAGAACTGATCCATGGATGCTGCCGCCGGTGCCATGAGCACGGTGTCGCCTGGCGCTGCAACAGTGGCAGCAGCAGCGACGGCTTGGGCCATGACAGCCTCGCCGTAGATAGGCGACGCGGCATTACCGGCTGCGGTCTCCACCCTTTCAGTGTCGCCCTTGGGCTGCACGATCACGGGGACATCCGCTGCGTGTCGCTGCAGGGAGCCTTCCAGTGCTTCAGTATCGGTACCTATCAGCACCACTGCCTTCAGGCGGCGGGCATGCTCTTTGACCAGGTCGTCATAGTTGACGCCCTTGGAGAGGCCACCGGCAATCCACACGACGTTCTGGAAGGCCGAAAGTGCCGCGGAGGCAGCGTGCGGATTGGTGGCCTTTGAATCGTTGATCCAGAGGATGTCGTTGTGTTTGGCCACCAACTGGATGCGGTGGGCGCCCGGCAGGTAGTTGGCCAGGCCCTGCTTCACTGCTGCCGGCTCAACCCCGTACGCGCGGACCAGCGCGGCGGCGGCCAAGGCGTTGGCCACCATGTGGCGCGGAGCCACCGGACCGAGATCGGACATGGCGGCGAGCTCGGCGGCGGAGTCCTTGCGTTCGGCAATGAAGGCACGGTCCACCAAGAGACCATCCACCACGCCCAGCATGCTGATCGACGGGGTGTTGGTGGTGAACCCGATGGCACGGCAGCCTTCTACGACGTCCGCATTCTCCACCATCCGCTCGGTTTCGATCTGCTCCGCGTTGTAGACGGCAGCTTTCTGGGTGTTCTCGTACACTTTGGCCTTATCAGCGAGGTACGAGGCATACGAACCATGCCAGTCCACGTGGTCTTCGGCCACGTTGAGGCAAACGCTCGCCACCGGTGACAGTGAGTGGCTCCAGTGCAGCTGAAAACTGGAGAGCTCGACCGCGAAGGCATCGTAGTCCACGGGATCCCGGAGGGCATCGAGGATCGGGGTGCCTACGTTGCCGACGGCGATGGCCTTCAGCCCGGCTGCTTGAAGCATGGATTCCGTCATGCCAACAGTGGTCGTTTTGCCGTTGGTGCCGGTGATGGCGAGCCAATCGGCTGTTTTGTGTCCCGCCCGGACGCGCAGGCGCCAGGCAAGCTCAACATCGCCCCACACGGCAATGTGCTTGCGCTTGGCCGCGGCCAGGAGGGCCTGGTCCGGCCGCCAGCCAGGCGATGTCACAACAAGCTCGGGAAGTTCGCCGTCGATCAGGGGAAGGGTGTTGACCGCTTCCTCGCCCAACAGCACGTCGACGGCACCCACGATTTTCAGGGTGTCGGCCTGGGCTTTTGCACGGCTTGTCGTGGCAGCATCAACCACCACCACTTTCGCGCCGAGCTCGATCAGGGTGTCGGCGGCTGAGAAGCCTGACACGCCAATCCCCGTGACCACTACGCGCAGGCCGCTCCAGTCGGCGTCCCAGCTGGTGAGTCCGTCCAGCCTGTCAGCGACTGAATCTTCGGCGGACGCGATTGATTCCGGGCTTTCATTCACAGCAGTACCACCCATTCAGCGTAAAAAACTCCCAAGCCTGCGGCCACGAAGAGCCCGGCAAGGATCCAGAACCGGACCACTACCGTCACTTCGGCCCAGCCCTTCAATTCAAAGTGGTGTTGCAGGGGCGCCATCTTGAAGACACGCTTGCCACCGCTGAGCTTGAAGAAGCCCACCTGGATGATCACGGACAAGGTGATCAGCACGAAGAGGCCGCCGATGAGGGCCAGCAGGAGCTCGGTACGGGAGAGAATGGCGAAGGCTGCAACGGCTCCGCCAATGGCCAGGGAGCCGGTGTCTCCCATGAAGATCTTTGCCGGTGACGTGTTCCACCAGAGGAAACCCACCAGGGCCGCGCTGAGAATGGCAGCCAGCAGGGCCAGGTCCATGGGGTCGCGAACCTGGTAACAGCCGCTTCCTGCCTCGCGCGGGGATCCACAAGCCTGGTTGCTTTGCCAGATTCCCATGATGGTGTAGGCGCCAAAGACCATGATGGATGCGCCCGCCGCCAGACCGTCGAGTCCGTCGGTGAGGTTCACGCCGTTGGTGGCAGCGGTGATGATCAGGTTGGACCAGAGCACGAACAGGATGGCGCCAACCACGGTGCCACCGAAGGCAAGGTCAAGCCAGGGAATGTCCCGCACGAGGGAGATCTGGGTCGAGGCTGGGCGGAGCCCGTTTTCGTTGGGGAACTGCAGGACCAGGATCGCGAAGATGATGCCGACGGCTGCCTGCAGGATCAGCTTGGCCCGGGCATTGAGGCCCAGGCTCCGCTTGTTGGAAATCTTGATGTAGTCATCGAGGAAGCCCACAAAGCCCATGCCGACCATAAGGAACAGCAGAAGCAGCCCGGAGGCGGATGGTCCCGGAGAGCGGGGATTCATCATCCACATGACCAGGTGGGTAGCAAAGTAACTGATGAGGACAGCAGCCACCACCACGGTCCCGCCCATAGTGGGTGTGCCGCGCTTGGTGTGGTGCGATGTCGGTCCGTCGTCGCGGATGAACTGGCCGTAGCTCTTGGCCACAAGGAACTTGATGAACAAGGGCGTCCCGATGAGGGCGACCAGGAGGGCGACGCCGGCGCCGATCAAAAGTGCAATCACAGCAGCTCGTTCCCTTCGCTTGCGGAAGCTTCGTCCGCGGTGTCTCCGGTGGGCTCGGCCCGTGGAGGTAATGCTATCCGATCACCCAAATGCCGCAGGCCCACCCCATTGGAGGACTTGAAGAGGACCAGGTCACCGGGTTTCAACTCGTTGCGCAGGAGCTCGTAGGCCTCCTCCACGGTTTCGGTGAATGAGCACTCGTCCCCCCAGGACCCTTCCTGGATCGCGGAGACGTAGAGGGCCCGGGCTTCCCGACCCACTACGACAAGCCTGGAAATGTTCAGGCGCACCACCTGGGTGCCCACGGCCGTATGCTCACGGATGGAGTCCTCCCCCAGCTCGAGCATGGCGCCCAGGACAGCCCAGGTTCTCCTGCCCTGTCCAAGGTCGGCGAGCGTCCGCAGGGCCGCGCGCATGGATTCGGGGTTGGCGTTATACGCGTCGTTGATGATGGTGACGCCGTCTTCGCGCTCTGTCCGTTCCATGCGCCAGCGGCTGGCCGCGGACTGCGAGCTGAGCGAGGAAGCGATGTCAGCGGCCGGAATTCCGGCCGCGAAAGCTGCGGCGGCTGCCGCCAACAGGTTGGTCACGTGATGGCCACCGATCAGCCGGCTGCGCACCTGAACGGCGGGGCCGCCGTCGGGAAGTATGAGGTCGAAGTCCGGGTAGCCCTGGTCATTGACAACCACGTTCCTGGCCTCCACCTCTTCGGTGGTGGCCGGTGAGGCAGTGAAACCCAGGACCTTGGCTTTCGTCCGTGAGCGCATGGCGGCGACGCGGCCGTCGTCGAGATTGATCACCGCGGTGCCATTCTCGCTGAGGGCCTCCACCATCTCGCCCTTGGCTTTGGCAATGTTTTCCACGCCGCCGAATTCACCAGCGTGAGCAGTGCCGACCACCAGGACAACGCCAATGTCAGGCTTGACCATGTCTGCCAAATACTTGATGTGGCCAATACCGGTGGCGCCCATTTCGATGACCAGGAAGCGGGTGTTCTCATCAGCGGAGAAGACGGTCAGCGGTACGCCGACCTCGCCGTTGTAGGAACCCTGTGGCGCAACTGTAGGTCCCGCAGTGGACAGCACGCCCGCCAAGAGGTCCTTGGTGGTGGTCTTGCCCGCGGACCCGGTGATGCCGATGACCGTGGTTTCCTCGCCGCGCTGCTGCCTCGCTGCGCGAATCCGGCGGACGGCTTCGGCCGCCAACGCGCCCATCGCAAGGACCGCGTCCTCAACCACGACGGCGGGAATCGGGTTTCCGTCCGGACCGGCGACTTCGTGTTCGGCAAGGACAAGGACGGCGCCGCGTTCGAAGGCAGCATCGACGAAGTCGTGGCCATCGGCGTGCTCGCCGGGCTTGGCAACGTACAGCGAACCCGGGGTTGCCTCCCGTGAATCAGTGACGACGGAGGTGGGCACGATGTCCGGAGCTCCGGTCAAGCGGCCATGGGTGATGTCGGCGATTTCCGCCGCAGTAAGTGCAATCATCTCGGTTTAGGACTCTATCCGCTGGTCTGTTGAAACGCTGAATCCCTTGGATGTCAAGGCGGCGCGCAACTCCACCCTGTCGTCCAGCGCCAGGTTCACTCCCTTGACTTCCTGCCAGACCTCGTGGCCGCGGCCGGCGATAAGGATCGTGTCTTCCGCTGTTGCCTCGTCGACGGCCAACCGGATGGCAGCATCCCTTGGGTAGGACTCGATGATTTCGCACGCCAAGCCCTCGGCGTCACGTGCCGCCACGGCGCCCTGCATGACGTCGGCGCGGATTGCCGCCGCATCTTCGTCGTGGGGATCGTCATCGCTGACAATCACGACATCGGCCAGGCGCGCCGCGATGGCGCCCATGGTCGGCCTCTTACCTTGGTCCCGCTGGCCTGTGGCACCGAAGACCACGATCACGCGCGATCCCTCCTTGGGCGAGCGAACCGCTTCCAAGGCACGGGCAAGGGCATCAGGATTGTGGGCAAAATCAACAACGGAGGCAGGTGCGGTGGAGACGAGCTGCATGCGGCCGGGAACGTCCACGGTGAAAGGATCGTGGGAGTCCAGGGCAGACTGAAGCTCCTTCACGTCGACGCCAGACTCCAGGACCATGATGGTGGCCAGTGCGGCGTTGGCCACATTGAAGCCGCCGGGCAGGCCGGTGTGGACGCGCAGGGCACGTCCGTCGGTGTGCCTGAGTTCGAATTCCGAGCCGAGTCCGCGTGCGGTGCTGGACGCAACGCTCCAGTCGGCGTCGGCGCCCTTGGCCGAGAGAGTGGTCACCGGAACATCGGCGGTATCGGCCAGCTTGCGTCCCCAGGCATCGTCAACCGTGACCACGGCGCGTCGGGCCCTGCCGCTGGTGAACAACTCAGCCTTGGTGCGGAAGTACTCTTCCATGCTTCCGTGCAGGTCCAAATGGTCCTGGGTGAGGTTGGTGAAGCCAGCTACTTCGAACATCACTCCGTCTACCCGGTGGTAGGCGATGGCATGCGATGAAACTTCCATGGAGGCGGCATCGAGCCCGCGTTCGCGCATCAGTGCAAGCAGCGCATGGACGTCCGTGGATTCGGGCGTGGTCAGGAGACTGGGGATAGGCTCTGCGCCGGCGACGATCTCGATGGTGCCGATAAGCCCGGGCTTCTTCCCGAGGGCACGCAACAGCGAATTAATGAAGTAGGTGGTGGTGGTTTTCCCGTTGGTGCCGGTGACACCGTACAAGGAGGGGAAACCACCCTCGGCGGGCTGGCTACGGTAAATCAGTGCAGCCAGGCGTCCGACGACGGTACGCGGCTGGTCGACGACCAGTACGGGCACTGGCTGCTCACCGGCCAGGGCAAGCTGGCGTGCCCCGGCGTCGTCCGTCACCACAGCGACGGCGCCGCCGTCGATCGCCTGCGCCACGAAGTCGGCGCCGTGCCGCGAGGCACCCGGCAAGGCAACGTACAGGTCCCCGGCCTCGACGGTCTTCGAATTGAGGGAAATACCGGTCACGCCGGCCTCACGGCTGGCGTCCGGGGCCGCAAGCCCGAGCGACTCAGCAATGGTGGCCAAGGACACCGCAGCAACGGACCCGGGCCGGAAGCCCGATCTGCCGGAATCCGGGGTGCTGGCTTGGACATCTGCCTGATTGTGCTCTGACACGTGGTTCTCCGTTGGTGCTCGTGGAACGACCGGCCGGGGGCCAGCGGCGCCCGGGCCGTTAGTGGTGGATCGATATTTGGCCGAAACAGACGCCCAAAAAGCTTACTTGACGAACTGGGGCAGCCGCGCGGGGGTGCCCGTTGACGGCGGCACGTTGTACGTCCGGAGGACCTGTGCCATAACGGAACGGAACACCGGCCCGTTGGTGATGCCATAGATGCTTCCCTTGGGGCGCTGGAGCACCACTTCCACGATGAAACGGGGATCCTCCATGGGAGCCATACCCACCATTGAGGCCGTGTAACCATCGAAGCCGGGCAAACCGTCCTCACGGGGCGCCTGGGACGTTCCCGTCTTGGCACCGACGCGGTAACCGTCGATGGCCGCATCTTTGATCTGGCCCTCGGTCACGGCACTTTCCAGGATGTCCTGAACCTGTTTCGCCGTCTCTTTGGAAACGACCTGGCGGGGGTCCTTGGCGGGAACCTTGTGCTCTTCCCCGCCGGGGGCAATGTAGCTGTCAATGAGCCTGGGCTGGAGCATGACGCCGTTGTTGGCGATGCTCTGGTATGCACGGACGGTCTGCAGCGTCGATTGCGACACGCCCTGCCCAAAGAGCACTGTGTACTGCTGGCGGTCATCCCACTGCTCCGGCTTGGCGAGGATGCCGGTTGCCTCGGCAGGGAGGCCGATGTCGGTCTGCTCCCCCACGCCGAACTTCTTGAGCCAGTCATAACGCTGCTCTTTGGTCAGGCGGCTGCCTGCCATCACGGTTCCGGTATTCATGGACCAGCCCAGGATGCCGGCCAATGTCCGCTCCTCGGTGCCGTGCTCGAACGCGTCAGTGAAGGTCTGGCCATCGATGGTGTACGACGGCGGGATAGTGAAATGGTCCAGCGGGTTGGACTTGCCCTCTTCGATGACAGCCGCGGCGGTGATCATCTTCTCCACAGAACCCGGCTCGTAGGCGGCTGTCACCGAGCGGACGCCGCGGTCCTTGGCATCGACCTTGCCCGGATCATTCGGATCGGGTGCGTTGGTGTCGGCCAATGCGATGAGGTTTCCGGTCTTGGTGTCCATGACGATGATCACGCCCCACTCGGCGCTGAGCTTGTCGACCTGGTTCTGAATCGCTTGCTGGGCAAAATACTGGATGTCGGTGTTGAGGGTCAGTTTGACGTCGCTGCCGTCCACGGCAGGGGTCAGCTCGTCCGTTGCCACCGGAATCCGGAGGCCATCTGCACCAATTTCAAAGACGCGCTTTCCCTCGGTGCCACGCAGCACATCATCCTGTGTCTGCTCGATGCCGGCCTGACCGCTGGTGCCGTCCTGCAGGAACCCTATGACTCCGCCGGCCACGCTGCCATTGGGATAAACCCGCTTGCTGACACCTTCGGCCACGATTCCAGGAATCAGGAGTTTGGAAATCCGGTCTTCGAGCTCCGGTTTGACGTCCTTGGCCACCACCGCATACTTCTTGTCGCCGGTCAGGGCGTCACGGACTTTGCCCTCGTCGGCTCCCAGCAGGGCAGCCAGTTCGGAGATTCCCTGGTCCCGGGTGACGACGTCGAGTTCTTCGGTCTTCTCGTTATAGCGCTTGAACGAAGCCGTGTTGGTGTTCTGGACCTGGTCCACCACGATGTTGTAGCGAATCACGCTGCTGGCCAGGACCGTGCCTTTGGAATCCACAATCTTGCCCCGTTCGGCGGGCAATACCTGGGGTGTCAGCCGGCTCGCAAGGGCGGCTTCGGCCATTCCGCCCACGTCAAGTCCCTGCACCATGAACAGCTTGCCGCCCACTACAAGCAACAGCGTCAGCATGATGCCAAGGCCAACACGCAGCCGCTTCCTTGCCGCCGGCGTCTTCGGTTTTTTCGATGTGCCGGGGTTCTGCGCCACGTGGATTCCTTGCTGCTGGCCTTAATTCAATGGACTGATGGACTACTGCCCTGGTGCCTTCTGCTGCGGAGCAGGTACCGATCCCCCGTGCAGTTCCACCGGCGGGGTTGCTGCTGTCCCAGCCGCCGGAGCGGCAGGCGTGGGAGCCGGAGCGGCCGGTGTTACTGGCTTGAGGTTCTCCAGCGGGTCCTTGGTAGTCACCGACGGAACAACATCAAGCATTCCTGCCACAGCGGGAGGAGCGAGCTGCGCACCGGGTTTGTCCCCCTTAACCGCAGGAGTCGCCTTTCCCGTAACTGTCATGGTGTCCACATCGATCTGGCCTTTCGCCGTGGACGGTACCATTCCCAATTCTGCAGCCTTCGCGGCCAGATTCTGCGGAGCCTCGTAGTTCTGCTTCTTCTGTGTCAGATCCTGGTTCTCCTTGTTAAGGGACGCGGCTTCCGCTTTGAGCTGCACCAGTTGATACTGCGCTGTGGACACTGAAATGTTGAGCACCAGGACGGTCAGCAGTGCAGCTGCCATGGCCACGAAGCACAGCACGACGAAGGGCGTCCTCCGCTTTCCAGGCGCACTGCGGACCAACGAGAGCGGCGTACGGGCCTTCCTCGGCGCGTCCGGCTTTCCCGCAGGAACCGGCAAGGCGCGTGCCGTGTTGCCCACTACGGAGGGCGATGTCTTCGCTGCGGCGCTGCTCATGCGTCTCTCCTTGGTTTGATACGCTCCACTGCCCTGAGGCGGGCAGATGCCGCACGGGGGTTTTCAGCGATTTCTGCTGCTGTGGGCACTTCCGTGCCCTTGGTGATGGTCTTGAGTTCGGGTTTATGCTCTTCGAGCTCAACCGGGAAGCCGAGTGGTGCGGAGGACTTCGATCCGGACTGGAAGACAGATTTGACGATCTTGTCCTCCAGGGAGTGGTAGGACATCACCACGATCCGTCCGCCCATGGCCGTGGAAGCAACGGCGGCCGGCACCGCTCTCTCCAGGACGTCGAGTTCTTCGTTGACTTCGATCCTCAGGGCCTGGAACGTTCGCTTCGCGGGGTGTCCCCCACTTTTGGCAGCGGCGGCGGGTACTACGCTGCGTATTTGCTCCACCAGTTCCCCAGTTGTGGCAAAGGGTTTTTCGGCCCGGGCGCTGACGATCCTGTTGGCGATCCGGCCGGCAAACTTTTCCTCACCCCATTTGCGGATAATGCGCACCAGCTCGTCTTCGCTGTAGTTGTTCACCACATCTGCTGCTGTCTGGCCACGGCTGGTGTCCATCCGCATGTCCAGCGGAGCGTCGTAGGAGTAGGCGAAACCGCGTTCACGCTCGTCCAGCTGCAGGGAGGAAACCCCCAGGTCCATGAGGATGCCGTGCACCTCCGGAATGCCGAGATCGGCGAGAACGTCCTCGATCTCGTCGTAGACGGCGTGGACAAGGTCTGTCCTGTTCGAGAACGGTTCCAAGCGGGCCCCGGCGAGGGAGAGGGCCTCTTCGTCGCGATCGATGCCAACAAGGTGAAGATCGGGAAAGCGCTGGAGCATCGCCTCGGAGTGGCCACCCATGCCCAGCGTGGCGTCGATGGCAACCGGCGTCCTGCCCAGCTTCCTCGCGGCTTCGAAGCCAGGGGCCAGCAGGTTGATGCAGCGGTCTTTCAGGACGGGCACGTGGCGCTCCGATGTGGGCTTTGCCGCGTCCTGCTCTTCCACGCTGCCTCCTCTTTCCTTAGTGCTTGCACGCTGATTCTTGAATCGGATCCCCATCCGCGCCTATTGTCCTGCCGGCCTGGCTCAGGGGAAGTTGAGCCAGGAAGACTGTCCAATGGGCGGCTGGAGATCCCATCCAAGAAGCGGGATCCCTGCTCACTCAGCCCGGTTAGAAGAACCCGGGCAGATTGTCGTCATCCGTTTCCGAGAAGGCTGCTTCCTTCTCGTTGAGGTACTCATTCCAAGCTTCTGCATCCCAGATCTCCGCTCGGGTACCGGCACCAATCACTGCCAGTTCCCGACCGAGGCCGGCATACGTCCGGAGCGCCGGCGGAATCGTCACGCGCCCCTGCTTGTCTGGTACTTCGTCCGAGGCCCCAGACAGAAAAACCCTGATGTAGTCGCGAGCCTGCTTGGAGGACAGTGGTGCCTCCCGCATCGACTCGTGAATGCGCTCGAATTCCTTCTGGCTGAAGACGTAGATGCAGCGCTCCTGGCCCCTGGTGAGGACCAGTCCCTCGGCAAGCTCCTCACGGAACTTGGCGGGAAGAATGATTCGGCCCTTTTCGTCGAGACGCGGTGAGTGAGTGCCCAAGAACACTGGCCCCACCGCCCCTCAGTCAAGGTGCCCGCACATGCCCAACACTGCCACTACCCTCTTATGTTCTCCACTTTACTCCACAACGCCCCACAGTCAACGCACGTTTGGACGTTTCTCCACCACTTTGAAATTCGAGCGGCCACTAAACCCGCGGATTTCGGGGAAGGGAGCACAGTGGAGGGCTGCGGGAGGCCCGTCCCGGGCCGCGGTAGCCCGGGGGCACGCACGGGCGCCCCAACAGCCGTAATGGCACTAAATGATGGGCTGGGTGGTGGGACGTGGAGTGCCGCATCTGGAGCCAGGGAATGCCCTGACCGGCATAAGCCGTATGCAAGCGAGCGAAGACGCAAAAGGCCGGTTAAACGCGGAAAGACCCGCAGGGCGGGTCTTTCGTTATCCCCTGGCAGTAATCAGGAGATGCTTGGATCACTTGCTGTGAGCCTTCGGCGGCCGAACGACGCCGGAGTTCAGTTGTCGTCGCGGCGGCGTTCGTCCCAGCGTTCTTCGAGACTGCTCATGAACGTGCTCTTGGGCTTGGCCTTCCCTGGCCTTGCCTTGCCGCCTTTGCCGAAGGCCGAACCACGCAACGTGGCGAAGTAGACCCCTGCGCCCATGACGACGAACCCCAGGACACCTATGGGAATGGCTTGGATGGACACCCCAACCAGCAGGAGGAGGATACCTGCGATAGCGCCGAGCACACCGATGATCACATGCCGGGTTGACCAGCTGCGTATGGGATCCGAGCCCATTGTGTTGGCAAACTTCGGATCGTCCTCATGAAGTTGCTTCTCCAGTTGCTCAAGCAGCTTCTGTTCGTGCTCCGAGAGGGGCATCGCGACCTCCTTTAGTCAGCCAGCGTCTGGACATAACGCGTCCTGTGCGTCTGTTACCAAAACGATCGGACCAAGGGAATCGTTCCCAAAATACTCTCTGGGTTCAGCGGGCATTCGGGGACCGACTGTTGAGGAAACAGTTTGTCCAGACGATCTAAATCTCTGTAATAAATAGGATAGTTTGTCGGACGCCGATCTGAAAGACACGCATCAGGCGAGCAAGGCGCCCTCCCGGAGATCAGGTCCCCGCCGGAGGCTTCCCGGGTTCCAAAAGCCGGGCAGGCAGCAAAGTCCTGGAACCAAAGCGTTCAGACACGCGGTCCAGAGCCTGCTCCGCGGCACGCCAATTATCGTCCCTGCGGTCAAGGCTCAACTGCATGGACGTCTGCCCGGCCGGCTCCAGTTGCTCAGCCCGTACCCCTACCAGGCGGACGCTCATGGATCGCGGCCCCAGTGACTCCAGCAGCTGCACCGCGACCTGGTAGATCAACTGGGCGCTGTCCACGGGAGTCTGCACAGTCCTGCTCCGCGAAACAGTGGAGAAGTCGGAGTAGCGAAGCTTGAGGGCAACAGTCCTCGCGAGCATGCCGGAGCTGCGAAGCCGCGAAGCCGTCCTATGCGACAGCCGCAGCAACTCCCGGTGCAGCAACGCGTTATCTCCCGTGTCCACTGCAAACGTTTCCTCCGCGCCGATGCTCTTTTCGAGCCGTGTCGGGGTTACCGGACGGGGGTCTATTCCCATGGACAGCCGGTGGACGTGCTCGCCGCTGGCCCCAAGCACCTTCCTCAAAGATGCGAGCGGCGTCGCGGCGACATCAGCAACGGTCCGGATACCCAGCCGGGCCAGGACTTCTCCGGTCTTTCCACCAACACCCCACAACGCATTGACGGGCAGGCTGTGCAGGTAGGGAACCGTGTCATCGGCATTGATTTGCAGGATCCCGTCCGGCTTGCAGCGCGTTGAGGCGATCTTGGCCACGAACTTGGAGGCAGCAATGCCCACGGAGGCAGTAATCCCCAGCTCCGATTCGACCCTGCGGCGGATCAGGTGCCCGATCTCAAGCGGCGTTCCCAGCCGCCTGATGGCACCACCCACGTCAAGGAATGCCTCGTCGACGCTCAGGGGCTCCACCAGGTCAGTGATCGAGGCGAAGATCTCCATCAATTGTGCCGAGACCTCGTAGTAGACCTTGTGCCGGGGATTGATAATGACTGCCGAAGGGCACCGCCTCATGGCGATGGACATGGGCATCGCGGATTTCACGCCAGTCGCCCGGGCCTCATACGAGGCGGACAGGACCACCGAACGTTCAGCCGGGAAACCAACGATCACCGGCTTGCCGCGAAGCTCCGGGCGGCTGCGAAGTTCCACCGAGACAAAAAATGCATCCATGTCCACATGAAGTATGCTGGTTCGCCTCAGTTCCCGCAGGGCATCTCCAGCGCTGCGGGCGGATCCGTTGCCGGCACCTTGGGCGCTACCGAATGCTTCCTGCCTCACAACGGCAATACTATGCCCGCCCACTGACTAAACTGGAGGCACAATCCGGCTCAGCCCCAGGAAGGATACCCTGTGAAGCTCTTTGGAACTCCTCAAACGCGAGGGTTTGCCCTGCTCGCAGTAAGTGTCGCAGTGGCGGCCTCAGCCTGCACACCGTCGACCGGGGGTTCAGCAGCTCCATCCCCAAGCGACGCGGCTTCGGCGTCGTCCTCGTCCTCATCGAGCGCCGCGTCGACTCCGTCCGGCTCCGCCACCTCCTCAGCCACAGCATCCCCGGGCACCACCGCTCCGGCTCCCGATGCGACCGCCACAGTGAATGCCTTGGTCCCCGGCTTCCCGCAGCAACTGATTCCAGTCATGCCCAACACGTCGGTCCGCTCAAGCAGCGTGGACAAAAAGGACACCCTGACCAACGTTGCGCTCGTCGGCACTGTCAAAGCGCCTCCGGAAGGGGTGGTGGACTACTACAAGGCATCACTGGAAGCCCAGGGATTCAAGCTGGTTCCCGGCCCCGAAGCCGTGGGCAATGTCACCTCCCTTGACTTCATCCGGGGCGACGGGGAGACCGTCAACGTCTCCATCCGGCAGAAGGAGGGTGTTTCCACCTTCACCATCGGAGCCAATGTGGCAGCAGGATCGGTCAAGTGACGGTTTCCGCCCAGGTGTCCTCTGAACAAACAGAGTTCGTCAGTGCCGTTGCCGGGAAACTCAACGGCTTCCTTTCGGGCCAGCAGGACCTCATGGCCGGCGTCTCGGCCGACGTCGCACCACTCATCGGTTCGATTTCCCAGCTGGTCACCGGAGGAAAGCGCCTGAGGGCGCTGATGTGTTACTGGGGTTGGCGGGGCGCGGGCGGCGGTGCCGGCGATCCTGACATCGTCACGGCCGGGTGCGCCCTTGAACTGTTCCAGGCCGCAGCGCTTATCCACGACGACATCATCGACCGTTCTGATACGCGGCGGGGCGGGCCCAGCGTCCATAAGAGATTCAGCCAACTCCATGAGGCCCAGGGGTGGGCCCTGGACAGCGGGCGATTCGGCGACGCCGCGGCCATCTTGACCGGGGATCTCTGCCTGTCCTTCAGTGAGGAGTCCTTCACCGGTATCGGGCCACGTGCGGCGTCCGGCACCCCGGCCCGCGGGATCTTCAACGTCATGCGCGCAGAGGTGATGGCCGGCCAGTACCTGGACATCCTTGAAGAAGTGGCAGGACCCGTCCGCGACCGCGCGGGATCCGTGGACCGGGCGAAGTCGATCATCCGGTACAAGTCTGCGAAGTATTCCACCGAACATCCCCTTGCCCTCGGCGGGGCATTGGCGGGAGCCCCGGCGGAGCTCCTACGGGCCTACTCGGAGTTCTCCTTGCCGCTTGGCGAGGCCTTCCAGATGCGGGACGACGTCCTGGGAGTTTTCGGCGATCCTGAAACCACCGGCAAACCAGCCGGGGACGACCTCCGCGAAGGAAAAAGGACGGTCCTTGTAGGTTTCGCCATCAACCAGGCCGGCCCAGCCGAAGCCGATTACCTTGACCGCACCTTGGGCAATCCCGGGCTCGGAGCGGAAGAAGTGGAAGCGATCAGGCGAATCATTGTCGAAAGTGGCGCGCTCGAGGCTACGGAGGCGCTCATTGCCGAACTCAGCTCGCAGGCCTTTGCAGCCCTGGAGCGATTGCCCCTTCAGGAAGTCCCGCTGACGGCGCTCAGCCAGCTTGCCGAAGCAGCTGTGAGCCGCGCGGCCTGACCGCCGACGCACGTTGCGCCACAGAGTCAGCCGGCCCCAACAAAACATGACGCGTACGACGACGGTGGAGACCGTCGTCGTACGCGTTTAAGTGTGTTTTACCCCAGGGGGCGCGGCTTTACCAGGCCAGTGACTGGGCGCGGCGCCTGATCTCGGTCTTGCGCCCTTCCCGCAAGGCGTCGATGGGCCGCCCCCGCAGCGACTCGTCGGGGGTGAACAGCCAAACAATCAGCTCTTCGTCGGTATATCCGGCGTCGCTGAGAACCGCGACCGTCCCCTTCAGGCTGTCAACGACGTGACCGTCCTGAATAAACAGGGCCGGGATCGAACGGACATTCCGTTCTCCCCGCCTGATGGCAACAATGGCCCGCTCGTCCAGAAGTCCGTGGACCTTGGTGATGGAAACTTCCAGCAGTTCGGCGACATCCGGCAAGGGCAGCCAGTCGGAAACAAGGCTTTCTACATTACTCACGGAACAAGGTTGCCACGCCGCCCCGCCCCTCGCCTAGCCGGAGGACGACGGCGATACCGGCCGATGCGGTGCAGGCCGCCAATTCTGTCGGATAAATCGGGAAGCATAATCCATTACGTCCCGAATTGTTGTGCCGATGGAATAAGTGTGAGAGATTCACACTGATCACTCTTGCACCATTGATAACATCAGTAACATTGGTAACACTGACAACAGCGCTAACAATCGCCCCGCTGTTGAGATGAGGACACTTTCATGACGACGCCCCGCTCGCCGAAACGAACCATGAGCATGCCGGTCATTGCGGCAACCACGGCTGCGCTTCCCGCCGTGGTCTTGTCCTCTTTGGCCTTGGCGCAACCTTCAATTGCGGCACCGGCCCCGCAGCAGCCCCGCAAGATTCCGGCCACCCTTGCGGCAGCCATGAAGGCCCAGGCAGCCAATACCGGCACCGTGATACCGGCCCAGGCCGTCGCGGCTACGCTTCCCGCGGCCCTCCGCCCGATGGCGCCGTCGGTACCGGACACCTACACCATCGTCCGCGGCGACACCATCAGCGCAATTGCCCGCCGCTTCAACCTGGACACCAACGCGGTGCTGGAACTGAACAAGCTCACAGCAACCACGCTGATCTTCCCCGGACAGACGATCAAGCTCACCGGGACCGCTTCGGCCGCCCCGGCAAAGCCTTCCGCTCCGGCAGCACCCAGCACGCCCAGCACCCCGGGGAACGGCGCTGTCTACACGGTGGTCTCCGGCGACACCCTGAGTGCCATCGCCGCCAAGCACGGTGTGCCGTTGTCCAGCATTTTCAGCTGGAACAACCTCAGTGGCAGCTCCATCATTTACCCGGGACAGAAGATCAAGGTCAGTGGCGGGTCCGCTCCCGCTGCGCCCACGGCGCCTTCGGCCCCCGCAACACCGGCTCCCGCACCCACCACCGGCGCAGGTTCGTACATCATCAAGGCCGGCGACACGCTCAGCTCCATCGCCTCACGGAACGGCGTTTCCCTGGCTGCGTTGATGAGTGCCAACAACGTCACGGCCACCACCGTGATCTATCCCGGCCAGAAGCTCACCATTCCCGGCGCGGGCACCAGCCTCCAGCCCGCGGGTGAGACCAAACCGCTGGTTCCCAGCACCTTCCTTGGTTTCACCTATCCTCCGGCGGTCGTCAGTTCCGCCAACGAGAACAAGGCGCTCCTGAATGCCTCCCCGGTGCCCACCCGCGCCGAAATGAAGGGCATTGTGGCCGACACCGCGCGGCGTATGGGTGTGAGCCCATCCTTGGCCTTGGCCTTCGCCGAGCAGGAGTCAGGCTTTGACCAGCGGGCCGTATCACCGGCCAACGCGATCGGCACCATGCAGGTCATCCCATCCTCGGGCCAGTGGGCATCCGATTTGGTAGGCCGGAAACTCAACCTCCTGGACCCGTACGACAACGCCACCGCAGGCGTTGCCATCATTCGGGCGCTCATTGCCACGAGCAAGGACCTGGACACCGCAATCGCCGGCTATTACCAAGGCCAGTACTCAGTCAGCAAGTACGGAATGTACGACGACACCAAGCGCTACGTCGAGTCGATCAAGGCCCGCCAGCGCACGTTCGGCTAGGTCTTTCCCAGCACCTCGGAAGGGGCCCGCATCCTGCCTGGATTCGGGCCCCTTCCCCGTCTCGTTTAGGATCGTAAGGTGCAAGAACCAACGCAGGACCACCTCATCGGGACAACCGTGGACGGCCGATATACGGTCCGCTCACGCCTCGCCAGGGGCGGCATGTCCACCGTGTACCTGGCTACGGACCAGCGCCTGGAGCGGGACGTAGCCGTCAAAGTCCTGCACCCGAACCTGGCCAACGATCCCACTTTCCTGCAACGCCTGAGCCGCGAAGCCAAGGCCGCCGCCAGTCTCTCCCACCCACACATCGTGGGGGTCCTGGATCAGGGCGAGGACGGCCATATCGCCTACCTCGTCATGGAATACGTCAAGGGACACACCCTTCGCGACGTCATGACTGAGCAAGGGGCCCTCCCGCCGCGACTCGCGTTGGCGCTGATCGATCCTGTCATTGAAGGACTCGCCGCCGCCCACGGCTCCGGACTGATCCATCGCGACATCAAGCCCGAGAACGTCCTCATTGCCGACGACGGGCGCATCAAGGTAGCCGACTTCGGATTGGCCAGGGCAATCTCAGCCAACACCAGCACGGGCGCCCTGATCGGCACCGTCGCTTACCTGGCCCCTGAACTCGTTCTGGGCCAGGCCGCTGACGCCCGCAGCGACATCTACTCCGCCGGCATCATGCTGTACGAAATGCTGACCGGGAAACAACCCTACGCAGGCGACTCCCCCATCCAGGTGGCGTACCAGCACGTCAACTCCGTTGTCGGGCGGCCGTCGGACGTGGCTCCTGGACTGGCAGACGACCTGGACGAACTGGTTCAGTGGTGCACCGCCACAGATGCCGAAAACCGCCCCGTCGACGGCACTGCCCTGTTGACGGAGCTGCGCCACATCCGAACCACCCTCACCGATGAGCAGCTGGACCACAGGCAGTCCCCTGCCCCTGCTCCGCACTCCCCTGCCTACGCACCTGAGACGGCACCGTTAGGCAGTCCGGCCGGAAATCCCACCGAGGCCCTGGCGACCACGGCGTCCCCCACTGAGTTCATCTCACAGCAGCGCAATCCCACCACCATCATGGCGGCGGGCACGGGGCTCCAACGTTCCACACAGGATCCCACCGACCACGAACTGAACCAGCCCGGCAAGCGTGAGCTGAAAAGAATTGAACGGCAGCAGGCAAAAGACCGCGCCAGGGCCGCGGCGACTCCGGTCCGCCAACTACGGGAAGGCAACCCACGCCGCCGCGGCATAATCTGGACCATCGTCATCGTCATCCTGGCATTGTTGGCCGCCTCTGCCGGGTGGTTCTTCGGCATGGGTCCCGGGTCTCCCGGAACCATCCCTGACGTCAAGAACAAGACCGTGGCGGAGGCCCAGCAATTGCTCCGCACAGCCGGCTTCCAGTCTGAGCCGCGGGACGTGTTCGACGACGACATACTGCCCGGTTACGCTGTGGGAACGGAGCCCAAATCCGGCGCGGAAGTCCGGAAATTCCAATCCGTCACAGTCTTCGTTTCCAAGGGTGCACAGCTCTTTCCGCTGCCGGCGCTCACGGGAGGCACACTTGCGGAGGCCAAGACCGCCCTGAACGCGGCGCAAATGGCGCTTGGCAACGTGACCGAAGCCTTCGACGACAAGGTGCCGGCCGGCGTCGTGATCTCACAGGACCCCGCAACCGGCAAGGAGGTGCGGCATGGCACACCTGTGGCTTTGGTGGTGTCCAAGGGGCCGCAGCCGATTCCCGTCCCTGACGTCAGGGGCCTGACGAAGGACGCCGCCATCAAGGCGCTCCAGGACGTGGGATTGAAGGCTGTGGTCGCGCCGGACGCGGTACATGACAAGAAGGTCCCCAAGGACGCCGTACTTTCCCAGGCGCCGGCAAGCGGAAACCTCGTCAAGGGAGACACTGTAACTCTTACCTTGTCTGATGGACCGCGGATGGTGAAGGTTCCCAGCTTCGTCGGCAAGCAGGCAAAGGATGCCCGCAAGCAGCTCGAAGACCTGGGGTTCGAGGTGAAGATCAACGAAATCCTGGGCGGCTTCTTCGGGACTGTCCGTGATCAGAACCCTGTCAACATCGAGGTGGCAGAGGGTTCCCTCATCACACTGACAGTCGTCTGATACCTGGCGAGACAACAGAAGGCGCGGTCCCGTATCAAGGGACCGCGCCTTCTGCTTTGTCAGTTCATGTCGTCAGCGCTTGGAGAGCGCCCCGGCCACCAGGAACGCCATCTCCAACGACTGCATGTGGTTCAGGCGCGGGTCGCAGACCGACTCGTAGCGGTCCAGGAACGCGTCCTGGTCGATCGGATCGGCACCGCCCAGGCACTCCGCGACGTCGTCGCCCGTCATCTCGACGTGAAGGCCGCCCGGGACCGTACCCAGCGAGTGGTGGACCTCGAAGAAGCCACGGACCTCGTCAATGACGTCGTCAAAGTTGCGGGTCTTGTAGCCGTTGGGCGAAGTGACCGTGTTGCCGTGCATCGGGTCCGTGACCCACAGGACCTGGGCACCGGAGGCAGTCACACGCTCGACGACGGCGGGCAGCTTCTCGCGGATGTTCTTGGCACCCATGCGGGTAATGAAAGTGAGACGGCCCGGTTCGCGGTTGGGGTCCAACTTATCGATCAGGCGCAGGGCGTCGTCACCGCTGGTGGTCGGACCAAGCTTGACGCCGATCGGGTTCCGGACACGGGACAGGAAGTCCACGTGGGCGTGGTCCAGTTCGCGGGTCCGCTCACCGATCCACAGGAAGTGCGACGACGTGTCGTACGGCAGGCCCGTGCGTGAGTCGATGCGTGTCAGCGCGCGCTCGTAGTCCAGCAGCAGTGCTTCGTGGCTGGCGAAGAATTCGACGCGCTTGAGTGCCTCAAAGTCGGCGCCACACGAATCCATGAAGCTGATGGCCCTGTCGATGTCCCGCGCGAGGGACTCGTAGCGTGCGTGCGCAGGGTTCTCTGTGAACCCCTTGTTCCACTGGTGCACCAGGCGAAGGTCAGCAAAGCCGCCCTGTGTGAACGCCCGGATGAGGTTCAAGGTGGATGCGGAGGTGTGGTACGCCTTGAGCATGCGGCTTGCGTCGTGTGCGCGTGACTCTGGAGTGAAGTCGTAACCGTTGACGATGTCGCCGCGGTACGCGGGGAGGGTCACGCCGTCGCGCGTTTCATCGTTGGAGGAGCGTGGCTTGGCGAACTGGCCGGCCATGCGGCCCATCTTGATGACGGGCATGGCGGCACCGTACGTGAGAACGACAGCCATCTGGAGGATGGTCTTCACCCGTGCACTGATCTTGTCCGCCGTTGCTGCCTCGAAAGTCTCGGCACAGTCTCCGCCCTGGAGGAGGAAGGCCTTGCCCTGGGCAGCGGCTGCGAGCCGTTCCCGGAGGACGTCCACTTCACCGGCGAAAACCAGCGGCGGCACCGCTGACAGCTCTTTGACGGAAGCCTTGAAGACCTCGGAGTCCGACCATGTTGGCTGCTGGGAGATCGGCAGGTCCCGCCAGGCGTCAAGCCCGGGATAGTTCGCAGCTCCGCTCTGGGCGGTGCTTGCGAGGGGGTCTGCAATGGCGGGTGCGGTGTTCGCGGTTAGCTCAGTCACCCTTAAAGAGTAGTAGCCTCCGGCAGGGTTGCGGGACTGCAGCCGTAACTGACGATGGCCGGGGCGTCACAGTTTCCCTGCTGATCCGTTCGCCCCGCTCCGGGGTTCATCCCTGTCATCGGAGATGTCGGGGGTCGAGTCCTCGGCAACCTCGACTTTCCGGACCGGCTCAGGGCCTTTTCCGGCGAGCTGGGCCTTGACCACTGCTGCGTACTCATCCACGTATTCCTGGCCTGAGAGGCGCATCAGGCTGGACATGATTTCATCGGTAACGGCCCGCTGGACCTGGCGGTCGTCCTCCAGGCCGTAGTAGCGGCTGAAGTCCATCGGCTGCCCAAAGATGATGCCGATCCGGCGGATATTTGGCAGTCTCTTGCCGATGGGCTGGACCTTTTCGGTCCCGATCATGGCTACCGGCACTACCGGCACCCGCGTCTGAAGGGCCAGCTTGGCGACGCCCACCTTGCCGCGGTAGAGCCTGGCATCGGGGCTGCGGGTGCCTTCAGGGTAAATTCCCAACAATCCTCCGGACGCCAGCACATCCTTTCCTGCCTGAAGGGACATTTCCGACGCAGCGCCGCCCGAACGGTCCATGGGGAGCTGGTTGCTCAACCGGAAGAACATCGCAGTCAGCCGTCCCTTGATGCCTTTCCCGGTGAAGTACTCGGACTTGGCCAGGAAGATCACGGGGCGACGAACCATCAAGGGAAGGAAGATGGAGTCGGAAAAGGACAAGTGGTTGGAAGCAAGGATGGCTGCGCCGTTGTCGGGAACGTTATCCACGCCCTTGACCCAGGGACGGAACAGAAGCTTGAGGATCGGACCAAGGAAAATCCTCTTCATGACCCAATAGAACACGTTAGTCCCCTCACGGCCGACGGTTGGCATGCTTCCGGCAACCCGGCCGGCACTCAACAGCAACCCTACTCCAGTGAGAAATCTCCGGAACAGTGACACGATGGGACGCATGACGGAACGCCCTTCACCTGCTGCGACGCTCGCCTTTCACTATGCCGGGCATGGACCAAACGCCTCCACGGGCGTGGCCATCTGCCACGGTTTCACGGGCAGCCCCCTGAGCATGCTCCCGTGGGCTGAGTATCTGGCCTCCCAGGGATTTGCCGTCTCCGTGCCGCTCCTCCCCGGCCACGGGACCAGCTGGCAGGACCTCGCCTCCACCCGTTGGCAGGAGTGGTACCGGACCTTCGAGCAGAGCTACCTTGAACTTGCTGGACAGACCAGGACCTGTTTCGTTGCCGGGCTGTCAATGGGAGGTGCCGTGGCACTTCGGGTTGCCGCAGTCCACGACGTGCCTGGCCTGGTGCTGGTCAATCCCGGCCTCAGCTTCTATGACAGGCGGGTGAAGTACGTGGGCGCCCTGAAGTATGTCATGCGGACCACCACCCCCATTGTGGAGGACTCACCGGCGCCGGAGACCGATGAGACGGGCGACTACTCCAAGACTCCCTTGAAATCAGTGCACGAGTTGAAGAAGCTTTTCCGCGCCGCGACCCGTGGCCTGCCGGAAGTGCAGGCACCTGCATTGGTATTCAAATCGGCGGTGGATGGCGTCATCCCTCCAAGTTCCGTGGCCACCATCGAACGGCACATCGCTTCCTCGCGCCTGAAGGTCGTGACGCTTCCCCATAGCGGGCACGTAGCCACCCTGGATGTGGACGCGCCCACCATTTTCGAAGAATCCGCCAGGTTTTTCCGTCAGCACGCCTACGACAGAGTAGCCTCAGAGTCATCATGAACATGCTTCCGGATTTCTCGCCGTTCTCCAGCCAGTGGAACGGGATCGGGCCACGCGTTGGCGTTGTGATGTCCCATGGCTTCACCGGCAGCCCGCACAGCGTCAGGCCGTGGGCTGAACACCTGGCCGCTGCAGGCTACGCTGTCCGCCTGCCCCTGCTTCCGGGCCACGGCACCACCTGGCAGGACATGGCCACCCGTTCCTGGCGGGAATGGCACCGGGCAGTTGACGATGCATACCTCGAACTGGCGGCCGAGTGCGACTACGTCTTCGCTGCAGGCTTGTCCATGGGCGGTACCCTGGCCCTGCGGATCGCGGCCACCCGACCCGTAGCCGGAACTATCGTGGTCAACCCGGGACTGGTCCTCGATGACCCGCGTGCAGTGGTCGTAGCGGCGTTGAAGTATGTGGTGAAGTCGACTCCGGCCATCGCCAACGACATCCTCAAGCCGGACCAGGATGAAGGTGCCTACACCCGAACGCCGGTGGCTGCAGCCCATCAACTCAAGAAGATGTACAAGGACACTGCTGCCCTTCTCCCCCGCATCAATGCTCCTGTTCGTGTCTACAAATCAACAGTGGACAACGTCATCTCGAAGGCAAGCCTGGAACTCCTTCGTTCCCGCTCCAGCGCCCCTGTCGACATCCACTACCTGGCCAACAGCTACCACGTGGCCACGCTCGATAACGATGCCCCCGAGATCTTCCAGGGCACGGTGGACTTCATCCAAAAAACCGTTGCGAACCTGGCCGGACACGGAGCTTCCCCCGAAAAGGACACCGCCCATGAACAGGCCTGATCCCAACTCCGCCGATCAAAGCGCGAACAAGGATGACGACGCCGTATGGCTGGACCTCGTGGCCAGGCTGGAGGCCACGCCCTCGTCGTCCACGGAACACTCGGACCCACCACGTGAGGAGCCCGAGCCCGGCGACGGCGGACGGCCACAGCGGGGTACCGGCAAGGCGTTCAAGGACTTTGATCCGCTGGGACTAACGACGCCCGCTACTGAACCTTCGCCCGACGCGTCCGCGGTCCCGGACACGGGTGAGGGTGCAGGCCGGCCTTTGGGCCCCCGCGATTTTGAGGTCGAGGACCTGGACGATGCCTTTGTCCCCGAAGAGCCACCCAGTTTGGCGGGCACCGAGCCCTTGATCATGCTGGCATGGGTCGGCGCAGTGGGAGGTCCTTTGGCACTGCTGTTCACGGCCATGTTCTGGCGGTCCGCGCCACTGACCGCGGTGATGGGGATCGTCGCGGCCTTCGTGGTCTCGGTCGTCTACCTCATCATGCGGCTTCCCCAGGAAAAGAATGAGGACGACGACGGCGCCCGCCTCTAGGTGCCTACGCCCCCCCTTTTGTCCTACGTCCCCTTTGGTCCTGCGGACTTAGCTGTGCGCGCGTCCGCTGACCCGCGATAGGTCTGCAGCACCGATCATTCCGGCCCGCGGACCGAGGGCAGCCAGGTCAATCCTGGCCATGGGGCGGAATCCGCGCCCGGTAAGGTTCTTGGCGAACGATTCCCGCGCCGGGCCAGCGAGCAACTCCCCTGCATCGCACAGTCCTCCGCCGATTACGAACGTTCCGGGGTCGAGGGCAGCTGCGAGATTGGCCAGGCCAAGTCCCAACCATTCTCCCTGGTCTGCCAGAAGCTCCCGGGAGGTGGCGTCGCCGGCCAGGGCCAGGGATGTGACGGTGGCCCCGGTCATGTTCTCGGCCGTGCCACCTGCCCTTTCCAGGAGCGCCCGCCCCTCGGGAGAGTTCGTCCGGACCAGTTGCCGGGCTTCCCTTCCCAGGGCGTTGCCTGAGGCATACTGCTCCCAGCACCCTCGGTTACCGCATTCGCATCGGTGCCCTCCGGGGAAAATGATCTGGTGGCCGAATTCGCCGGCCACGCCATATCGGCCGCGCTCCACCTTGCCATCCATCACCATGGCACCACCAATACCTGTACCCAAGGTGATGCACACCAAGCGGCTCTCGCCGCGTCCTGCACCGAAGCGCCACTCTGCCCAGGCCGCCGCGTCGGCGTCGTTGGTCAGCAGTACCGGCCGCCGGAGCAGTTTTTGCAGGCTGTCCCGCAGGGGCTCATTGCGCCAGGCCAGATGGGGGCTGAAGAGGACCGTGCCGCCGTCGAGGTCCATCCACCCTGCGGCACCGATTCCCACCGAAGCGACACGGTGCCCGGCGCTGAGCTCGTCAACGAGCTCCACAATGGTCTGTTCCACAGCCCGCGGGTCGGACCCTGGGGTCGAGCGTCGGGCTTCAGCGAGGACGCGCCCCTCCGCGTCCACCACGCCGGCCGCCACCTTGGTGCCGCCTATGTCGATCCCGATCGCCAGCCCCCGCCGGCCCATGTGGCTGCGGCGCGCACCCCAGGGAACATCCTTGAAGACCGGCGCTGGAGGCCTGAGTCGGGCACGGGAGCTGGACCTAAATGCGGGCATCCCCTCATCCTATTCGCCAGCCCCCTCACTACGGGAACCGGGCGCCCCCAAAGGGCCCGAGTTGCTTGAAATGACGGGTAATCCGTAAAGTTACTCGCCAGTAGGTGAAATAGAACACACCTCCATGAGCGGGCATACTAGAGTGAAAGCAGCCCCTCGTGGCCCGTGCATATCAAAGGAGCTAGCGTGCGTGAAATCAGTGTTCCTCCCCTCGTGAGCATCGCTCCGGAAACCAACATCACGGACTTCGTGATTCGGGCAGCGGAGAAGGCATCCAACCCTGCACTGTTTTCCAAGCTGGACAGCAACGCCCAGTGGCAGGACATTCGCGCCAAGGATTTCCTCGCGGACGTGCAGGCCCTTGCCAAAGGCCTGATTGCCAGTGGAGTAGGGCAGGGCGACCGAATCGGAATCATGTCCAGGACCCGGTACGAATGGTCCCTCGTAGACTTCGCCATCTGGTTTGCCGGCGCAGTCTCGGTGCCCATCTATGAAACGTCCTCTCCCTCGCAGGTGGCGTGGAACCTGGGCGATTCCGGCGCAGTGGCGGCCTTTGGCGAAGCAGCCCACCACGAGGACATCATCCGCCAGGCGGTTGCCGCGGAAGATATCAGCTCGGTAGCCAACGTGTGGCAGCTTGAGGGTACGGGACTGGATGCACTCCGCGCTGCCGGCGCGGGAGTATCCGATGACGAACTCGAATCACGACGTTCCGCCGCGGGGCTGGCTGACCTTGCCACCATTATCTACACGTCAGGCACCACGGGCCGTCCGAAGGGGTGCGAACTGACCCATGGCAACTTCGTGGAGCTTTCAGAGAACGCCCGTGCGTCCCTCCCGGGAATCATCAACGAAGACGGCAAGACCATCATGTTTCTGCCCCTGGCCCACGTCTTTGCCCGCTTCATCTCGGTCCTGGCCGTGGCCGGTGGAGTCAAGGTGGCCCACACCCCCGATATCAAGAACCTGCTGGCCGATCTGCAAAGCTTCCAGCCCACCTTCATCCTTGCTGTCCCCCGCGTCTTTGAGAAGGTTTACAACTCAGCGCTGACCAAGGCGGAGGACGGCGGTAAGGGTGCGATCTTCCACCGGGCCGTGGACACGGCGATCGCCTACTCCAAAGCCCGCCAGTCCGGGTCACTGGGGCTCGGGCTGAAGATCAAGCATGCCGTGTTCGACAAACTCGTCTACGCAAAGCTCCGGGATGCCATGGGCGGCCACGTGGCCCATGCCGTGTCCGGTGGCGGTCCCTTGGGGGAACGCCTGGGCCACTTCTTCCAGGGCATTGGGCTCCAGATCCTGGAAGGGTACGGGCTCACGGAGACCACTGCCCCGATTTCGGTCAATACACCCTCCATGATCAAGATCGGCACAGTGGGCGCTCCCCTGCCCGGTAACTCCGTGAAGATCGCTGACGACGGCGAAATCCTTGCCAAGGGTGTATGTGTGATGCGCGGCTACTTCAACCGGCCGGACCTGACTGAAGAGACCTTCACTGATGGATGGTTCCGCACGGGCGATATCGGCGAACTGGACAGCAACGGGTTCCTGAAGATCACTGGCCGGAAGAAGGAAATCATCGTCACCGCCGGCGGCAAGAACGTGGTTCCGGCCCTCCTTGAGGACCAGATCCGCGCCGATGCGCTGGTCTCACAGGTCCTGGTGGTTGGCGACAACCGTCCCTTCATCGGCGCTCTGGTCACCTTGGACGAAGAGGCCCTGCCGGGGTGGCTGGAACGTCACGGACTCCCCGCTAAAACCTCACTCGACGAGGCTGCCGGGCACGCGGTGGTCAAGGCCGCCGTGCAGGAACTGGTCAGCAAGGCCAACCAGTCTGTTTCCCAGGCCGAGGCGATCAAGTCCTTCCGGATCGTCACCGCCGACTTTACAGAAGCCTCAGGGCACCTCACCCCCTCCCTGAAGGTCAAGCGCGCCCAGGTCATGAAGGACTTTGACGCGATCATCGAGGAGATGTACTCAGCGCCCCGCGCCTCCTAGCGAACGCAGCCCACGGCGAACAAAAAAGTACCCCGTCCCACATTGACCAAGTCAATGCGGACGGGGTACTTTTTTGGCCGATTGCTAGCCGATCACCAGCAGCAGATCGCCACCTTGGACCTGCTCCACCGAAGAAATGGCGAGCCGCGAAACCGTGCCTGCCACCGGCGTCGTAATTGACGCTTCCATCTTCATGGCCTCAATGGTGGCAACGGTGTCGCCTGCGTTGACGACGTCCCCTGCCTTGACCGTGACGGTGACGGCACCGGCGAACGGAGCCGCTACCTGGCCCGGCTGCGCGGGGTCGGCCTTCTCCGCAGCCTTGACGTTGCTGACCACGGATCGGTCCCGGACAACCACGGGGCGGGACTGGCCGTTGAGGGTACACATGACGGTACGCATGCCCTTCTCATCGGCCTCGGACACAGCTTCCAGCTGTGCGATGAGGCGCACGCCCTTCTCCAGCTCGATCACGTGCTCTTCGCCGTGCTGGAACCCATACAGGTAGTCACGGGTATCGAGCACCGAGATGTTTCCGTAGCTTTCAACACTCTTCAGGTAGTCCTTGGTGGGCCCTGCGAACAGGAGCCGGTTCAGTGTGTGCTGTCGGGTCTTGGAGTCACCCTTGAGGGCTGCACTGTCCTCGGCGCTGATCTCCACGTCGCGGACCTTGACGCTGCGTCCCTGGAGGGCCTTGGTGCGGAACGGCTCGGGCCAACCTCCCGGAGGATTACCGAGTTCGCCCGACAGGAAGCCGATCACGGAGTCCGGGATGTCGTAGTTCTGCGGATTCTCGTTGAAGTCCGCAGGATCTGCGTTCAGTCCTACCAAGTGCAGTGCGAGGTCGCCCACCACCTTGGAGGACGGCGTCACCTTGACCAACCGGCCGAGGATCCGGTCAGCTGCGGTGTACATATCCTCGATGGCTTCGAACTGCTCCCCTAGGCCAAGGGCAATCGCCTGCTGGCGGAGGTTGGACAGCTGGCCACCAGGGATCTCGTGCTGGTAGACACGGCCTGTGGGACCCGGCAATCCTGACTCAAAGGGAGCGTAGACCCTGCGGACCGCTTCCCAGTAGGGCTCCAGGGCACCCACATTGTCCAGGCTCAATCCGGTGTCACGGGGAGTGTTGGCCAAGGCCGCAACCAGTGCAGACGCTGCGGGCTGGCTGGTGGTTCCTGCCAGGGAAGCTGCTGCTACGTCAACGGCGTCCACGCCTGCGTCCACGGCCGCCAGGAGGGTTGCCAGCTGGCCGCCCGCGGTGTCGTGCGTGTGCAGATGGACCGGAAGGTCGAACCGCTCACGCAGCGCCGACACCAGCTTCGCGGCGGCTGCGGGACGCAACAAGCCGGCCATGTCCTTGATCGCAAGGATGTGCGCACCGGCGTCGACGATCTTTTGCGCGAGGTCCAGGTAGTAGTCAAGCGTGTACAGGTCCTCGTTGGGATCGAGGAGGTTACCCGTGTAACACAAGGCCACTTCGGCCACAGCCGTACCGGTCGCACGCACAGCGCGGATGGCCGGCGCCATCTGGTTCACGTCATTGAGGGCGTCGAAGATACGGAAGATGTCGATGCCCGTGGCGGCGGCTTCGTTGACGAATGCCTCCGTCACTTCTTCCGGGTAGGGGGTGTAACCGACGGTGTTGCGTCCGCGGAGCAGCATCTGGATACAGGTATTCGGCAAAGCCTGCCGCAGAGCGGCCAAACGGTCCCAGGGGTCTTCGCCAAGGAAGCGGAGCGCGACGTCGTACGTCGCTCCACCCCATGCTTCGACGGAAAGAAGTTCCGGCATCAGGGCCGTCACAGCGGGGCCCGCAGCCACCAGGTCCCGCGTACGGACGCGGGTGGCCAGCAAGGACTGGTGGGCGTCCCGGAACGTGGTGTCCGTAACCGCCAGTGCCTGCTGTTCACGCAGCGCCTTCGCGAAGCCTTCCGGCCCCAGTTCCTGCAGTTTCTGGCGCGAGCCGGAGGTGGGAACCGGACCTTCAATGGCCGGAAGTTTGCTGGCCGGGTCGGTGTGGACCTTCAGCTCGCCGTTGGGCTTGTTCACCGTGACGTCAGCGAGCCAGGTGAGGAGCTTGGTTCCACGGTCTGCTGAGATGTGGGACTTGAGGAGTTCGGGGCGCTTGTCGATGAAGTCCGTAGCCACGTTGCCCGCGTTGAAGTCGGGATCGGCGAGAACTGCCTGGAGGAAGGGAATGTTCGTGGAAACGCCGCGGATGCGGAACTCCGCCAGCGCCCGTCGTGCGCGGGCTACAGCAGCGCCATAGTCCCGGCCACGGCAGGTGAGTTTGACCAGCATGGAGTCGAAGTGCGGGCTGATCTCGGCACCCGAGTAGACGGTACCGCCGTCGAGCCTGACTCCAGCGCCGCCAGCGGAGCGGTATCCGGTAATCTTTCCGACATCCGGGCGGAAGCCATTGGCCGGGTCCTCCGTGGTAATGCGGCACTGAATAGCCGCTCCCTTGATGGAGACCGAGTCCTGGCTCAGTCCGAGATCCACGAGGGTTTCCCCCGAAGCAATCCGCATCTGGGCCTGCACGAGGTCGACGTCCGTGATCTCTTCGGTCACCGTGTGTTCCACCTGGATACGGGGGTTCATTTCGATGAAGACGTGCTGGCCGGCCCGTTCACCCTCGGTGTCCACCAGGAACTCGACCGTTCCGGCATTGACGTAGTTGAGGGCTTTCGCGAAAGCGACAGCATCGCGGTACAGCGCCTGGCGGATGTTCTCGTCCAGGTTTGGCGCAGGAGCGATCTCCACTACCTTCTGGTGGCGTCGCTGGAGTGAACAGTCACGTTCAAAGAGGTGCATGACGTTGCCCTCGGCGTCGGCCAGGATCTGCACCTCGATGTGGCGGGGGCGCAGCACGGCCTGCTCAAGGAACATCGTGGGATCGCCAAAGGCGGCGTCGGCCTCGCGCATGGCGGACTGCAAAGCCTCGGGCAATGCCTCGCGTGTTTCCACGCGCCGCATTCCACGGCCGCCACCACCAGCGACGGCCTTGGCGAAGATGGGGAAGCCGATCTCGTCTGCGGCGGCAATGAGCTCATCAAGGTCCTTGGAAGGCTTGCTCGACTTCAGGACCGGGACGCCGGCTTTGCGTGCCGCTTCCAGGGCTGCAACCTTGTTGCCTGCCAACTCCAGCACCTCGGCCGGAGGACCAACGAAGGTGATTCCGGCGGCTTTGGCAGCACGCGCCAGATCCGGGTTTTCCGAAAGGAAACCATAGCCGGGGTAGATGGCGTCAGCGCCGGCTTCCTTGGCGACGCGGACAACCTCCTCCACGTCCAGGTACGCGCGGACGGGATGGCCCACCTCGCCGATCAAATAAGCTTCGTCGGCCTTTTGCCGGTGGATCGAGTTGCGATCCTCATGCGGAAAGACGGCTACGGTCTTGGCGCCCAGTTCATAACCAGCGCGAAACGCCCTGATCGCGATTTCGCCGCGATTGGCCACCAGAATTTTCGAAAACATACTTCTCCTGCATCATTGCGGGTGGATCGGTCGGTGGTCACAGTGTGTAGTGCCGCCAGCATCAAACACAAATCTTTGTGGCAACCATCACAAAGGAATCGTCATGTGGACTGTATATGCGTGCGCGCGACCCGACGCCGTGCTATCGGGATAGGTTCCGTTGGCTGCCCTGGCGCGTAGAAAGCGGGAATCCGTGGCGATGCACCATATGATGTTGAGGGGGTTCGGCAAACCCCGGCTCCGGTGCGTCCGGAGCCGAATCAGCGCGATACGGCAACCGGCGTTAGGTTTTGGTTTTTCAAGTGCAAGTAGTCAGCATCAGCAGCCTCAAAGGTGGCGTCGGAAAGACGTCCGTGACCACTGGCCTGGCGTCCGCGGCCCTCGCAGCCGGCATCCCCACCCTGGTGGTGGACCTCGACCCGCACGCCGACGCCACGACGGCCCTTGGCGTGCAGCCGGGCTCGCAACTGGACATCGGCAGGATGCTGAAGAGCCCCCGCAAAGCCAAAATCCAGGAGAACGTTGCCAGCAGCAGCTGGGTTTCCAACGGCTCCAGCAACGGCACGTTGGATGTCGCCGTCGGCTCGGCCTTCACTGGAATCTATGACCGCCCGGACCTGGGGCGCCGCGATCTTCGCAGGCTGTCCACGGTGCTGGCGGGTACTGCCGCCTACGAACTTGTCCTGGTGGATTGCCCTCCGTCGCTCAATGGCCTGACGCGCATGGCCTGGAGCGCCAGTGACCGCGTGGTCCTGGTCGCTGAGCCGGGCCTGTTCTCCGTGGCCGGCACCGAGCGCACAATGCGCGCCATTCAGCTGTTCCGCCAGGAGTTCGCGCCCAACCTGGCCCCCGCCGGCATCGTTGCCAACCGGGTACGCACGGGATCGGCTGAGCACACGTTCCGCTTGGCCGAGATGGAATCCATGTTCGGGGAACTGCTTTTGACGCCCCACATCCCCGAACAGGCCAACTGGCAGCAGATCCAGGGTGCCGCGCATTCGGTCCACCACTGGCCCGGCGACTCGGCCAAGAATTCCGCCAAGCTCTTCGACGCCCTGCTCCAAAACCTCGTGGAAGGCCAATCCGCCGTGCGGGACCGCCGTCAGCGGTAGCCTCCCCGCTCCTACGCAACACAAAAAGGGCCTCTCCCCTGTGGGGAAGAGGCCCTTTCTGTGTCCTGCGAATTCTTTGTGGTTGGTTCCTAGCCGATACGGCGCGCTACCCGGCGCTTGCTCAATTCGTCGTCCGGAAAGGACTGCTCGGCGGCGTGCTCGCTCGGAAGAGCGGCCAGGCTTCCCTCAACTTCCCGCCATACGCGCCCCACGGCGATACCGAACACACCCTGTCCGCCCTGCACCAGATCAATGACTTCATCAGCGGACGTACATTCATACACGCTGGCGCCATCGCTCATCAGGGTGATTTGGGCGAGGTCCTCGACGCCGCGCTCCCGCAGGTGCTCCACCGCGGTCCGGATCTGCTGAAGTGAGACTCCAGTGTCGAGCAGGCGCTTCACCACTTTGAGGACCAGGATGTCCCGGAAGCCATACAAACGCTGCGAACCGGAGCCGGCGGCCCCGCGGACTGCAGGTTCAACCAGGCCCGTACGCGCCCAGTAGTCGAGTTGCCGGTACGTGATGCCTGCGGC
Source organism: Paenarthrobacter sp. AR 02 (assembly GCF_021538675.1). Classification (GTDB taxonomy): domain Bacteria; phylum Actinomycetota; class Actinomycetes; order Actinomycetales; family Micrococcaceae; genus Arthrobacter. The sequence goes on along the minus strand of NZ_JAJUKH010000005.1, from coordinate 33,586 downwards.
TTTACAAGCGGTGGGGCCGCGGTAGCCCGCGTCCTCGTCCAGCACAGGAAGGTCCTCTGTGAAGAGCAAACCTTGGGCGCCTGATGCGGGCGCAGCAATGGTGGCAGAGGACTGCTTCAGCTCGCCTGCTTCGCCTTTCGGACTCACGTGACCTCCTTGTTCTCAGTTCCCTTGGGGACGGTGCACACACCCATACAACACCGAAATGCAGCATTGTAATTCCCACAAGACGGCACCTTCCAGTGTGACTTGCGTGGGCAGCGGATGCAACGGGAACTTGATACCTTCGACGTTAGGCCCGCGGAGGTCCGAAATCAAAGACCTTGGGCCCGAATTCACATCGTGTCGAAAGTTTCACCCTCAACTTTAGGCTTAGGGTGCCGTCAGCCCTCGAAATCCTCGGGCTCAACGTCATCGAGGAACTCACGGAAGCGGCGCATCTCACGCTCTTCGTCCACCGTTGGATCCGGTTCCGAGTCTTCGCCTTCGTCGTGTTCGGTAATGCGGACGCCGGCTTCTTCCATCACGGCATCGGCACACCAGATACGGCATTTGGCCCGCAAGGCAAGTGCCAACGCATCCGACGCGCGCGAACTGACTACCGTGCCGTCGTCGAACTGCAGTTGTCCGTAAAAGATGTTGTCCTCTACAGCGACAATGTTGACGCTGATAATCGAATGCCCCAACGACTCCACCACGTCCACCAGGAGATCATGGGTCATGGGCCGTGGAGGGACGACGCCCTGCTGGGCAAGGGCAATGGCGCTGGCCTCAGGGGTACCTATCCAAATGGGAACATGACGCTCGCCATTGAGTTCCCGCAGGAGGACCAGCGGCTGGTTGGACGGCAGTTCGATCCGGACGCCGACGATTTCGACCTCGATCATCAGCCGTCCATCCGGGAAATATGTCCGTGGACCAAGGCCCTGTGAAGAGTCAGGCAGAGGTCACTGATCTCGCGGGCGGCCTCGGCTGCCCGCGCTTGGGACGCCGCGTCGCGGCGGGATGTCAACGGAGCGACGGCCCGTTCGACCAACCCAAATTCTCGTTCCGCAGCAGCCTGGAAAGGACGGAGGTGACGCGGTTCCAGTCCATGGCTCTCCAGTTGGACACATGCCCTGGCGACCTGAAGGGCGTGTTCATCGAACCTCCCGCCGCTATGGCTGATCAGTCCGAAACTCAGGAGCGACTCCAACAACGGCACGCTGGCGCCGGACTCGGCACGCAATTGTTCCTCCGTCAGGGCGCGGGCACGCCCCTGCACGTCTGCCGCCATCTCGGCGGAGACCACCCGGGGAGAAACCGTGACGCCCGGCGGGAGGTTTTCGGGGCGCTCTCCACGGTCGATGGCGTCGAGGTAGTCCTTGATGACTTTGAGCGGCAAGTACTGGTCCCGCTGCAGGGCCAGCACAAAACGGAGCCGCTCCACGTCGTGATCGGCGTACTGCCTGTAGCCGGCAGGAGTCCTCTTCGGGTTTATGAGGCCCTTTTCCTCGAGGAAACGGATCTTGGACGCAGACATCCCCGGAAAGTCGTCGCTCAGCTGAGCAAGGACTTCCCCGATGTTAAGGACCTGCGGTCCGCGGCGGTCCGGCTGGGCAATAGCCACAGGCAGATACCCCGTCAGACTTGGCCTGCAGCGCGGACAGGGCTCAGGTAGTAGGTCAACCGGAACTTGCCGATCTGGACCTCGTTGCCGCTCTTGAGCTGCACGCGGTCCACGCGGTCGTGGTTGACGTACGTTCCGTTGAGGCTGCCCATGTCCACCAGCTCAAAACCGGTAGCCGTCCGGAGGAACTGGACATGCTTCCGGGACACGGTGACATCGTCAAGGAAGATGTCCGCATCGGGATGGCGTCCAGCCGTGGTGGTGTCTGCATCGAGCAGGAACCTGGCACCGGCGTTAGGGCCGCTGTGCGCGATCAGCAACGCCGAGTTCGGCGGCAGGGCGTCAACCGACGCCCGCTCCTCGGCACCCAGCTGGGGTGCGATGCTGGGCTCATCCCACGTTGGCGTGATGCTGATCGAGGTGGTCTCCGACGTAGGCTGCTCCTCCGCGCCGTTCCCGACATTGGCTTGATTCTGTTCGCCGCCAACCATGGAATTTCCTCCTCATCCGCTGGCATTTCCAAACCTGCCAGCACTTCCGCATCCCGGTACCGCCGGGCAAATCGGTTCCCGGCCCGCCGTACCCCCTCCCACAAGGGGAAACGGCCTGACGGGCCAGATAACTTTAGCCTACCTGTTGTTCGTACTCCGATGCACTGAGCAGGGAATCCACGGCATCTGCCTCGGCCAGTTTTACTTCGATCAGCCAACCTTCGCCGTAAGGGTCGGAGTTGATGAGGGCAGGATCAGTATCAAGGGCGTCATTGCGGTTGATGACTTCTCCCGTCACCGGAGCGTAGATGTCACTGACACTCTTGGTCGACTCGACCTCCCCCACCACTTGGTTTCCGGTGACTTTGGTGCCCGGTTCGGGCATCTGGGCGTATACGACATCGCCCAGCGCGTCCTGGGCGAAGTCCGTGATGCCAATCCGCACCACCCCTTCGGAGTCCGGGGCGGATACCCATTCGTGTTCCGCGGTGTAGGACAGGTCTGCTGGAATATTGCTCACGGGTGGCCTTTCATCGGGATATTGACGAATCTCGACGGCGGCCCGCAATGCTGGCCACCGCTGAAAGTATAGGCACATTTCCCCTGCACCCAAGGGGGTCTCTGCCATGATTGACCCATGACTGAACAAGCACAAGTACCAGCTCGGAAAAAGGGCAATGCGGGGGTCAAAGCCATTCTGGTACTGGTGGCACTGCTTGTCGCCACGGGCGCCTGCTTTATCCTCGGCGCAGTACGGCAGAGTCTTGGAGCGAGCGTCCCGGCCGGGATGTTTTAGAGCTTCGTCTTCACCTTCTGTCAAAACCCGCCACGGAATAGTCCGTGGCGGGTTTACTTTTCGCCGGGTGGCTGAGCCTCAGGCGACAGTCGCCCGGCGTGGTTCGCGCTCGACGTCGGACGCTGCAGCAGGTGCCGGGACTCCCCCGCGCTTGGCTGCGGCTGCAGCAATGACCATGACCACAAGTGCTGCGACAGTGATGCCCGCGCCGGCCCAGATGGGAGAGGTGTAGCCGAGACCGGCTGTGATGGTGACCCCACCAAGCCAGGCCCCCAGCGCATTGCCCAGGTTGAAGGCACCAATGTTCGCACCGGACGCCAACGTGGGCGCTGTGGAGGCGAAGTGCATGACCCGCATCTGCAGGCCCGGAACTGTCGCGAACCCAAACCCGCCCATCAACGCCAGGGATACCAGGGTGGCTATGCTGTTGGACGCAGTGAGGGCGAAGAACACCAGCACGAGGACCAGCCCCGCGAGAATTACGATGAGCGTCTTATCCAAGGCTTTGTCAGCTGCCTTGCCGCCGAGGAAGTTCCCCACAAAGAGTCCGCCTCCGAACAGCACCAGGAGCCACGGCACCGCACTGGACTCAAAACCGGAGACTTCGGTCAGGGTGAAAGCAATGTAGGTGAAAGCGCCGAACATTCCGCCGAAGCCCAGAATGGTGACCAGGATCGAGAGCCAGACTTGGCCGGACTTGAAGGCACCCAGTTCGCTGCGAAGGCCCTTGGTAGGTTCCGTGCTGGCCTTGGGGACCATGAGCGCGATGCCGAGGAGGGCGATGACGCCAATCGCAGTGATCGCCCAAAACGTGGAGCGCCAGCCGAAGTTCTGGCCCAGGAGGGTTCCAAAGGGCACGCCCAGCACATTGGCGGCGGTGAGGCCGGTGAACATGATGGCGATGGCTCCGGCCTTCTTGTGGGGCGCGACCAGACTTGCGGCCACTACCGACCCGATACCGAAGAAGGCTCCGTGGCATAGCGCGGCGATGATGCGTCCAATCAGCATGGCCGTGTAGCTGTCGGCGATGGCCGACAGGAAATTGCCGGCGATGAAGAGGACCAGCAACCCCATAAGGACGGGTTTGCGTGGCAGGCGGGTTACCGCAGCCGTCACCAGCAGGGCACCGACGGTGACGCTCAGGGCGTAACCGGAAATGAACCATCCGGCAGATGCCTCGCTGACGTGGAAGTCGGCAGCAACCTCCGGCAGGAGGCCCATGATCACGAATTCGGTTAATCCGATGCCGAATCCGCCTAGGGCGAGGGCAATCAACCCTGCAGGCATGTAAAGCTCCTTATCTGGGTGGTTTCCGGGAAGTGGAAGTGCGCCGCCGGGAACCGTAGAATAATAGTTGCAGACGCTCTATATATAGTTGCACACGCTAGATACTTGCGCAAGCAACTACATTTGGGTGAGTCTGTCGGAGGCCGGCTAAACAACGGAGGAGCACAGCAAACATGGGCATCAAGGATGACGCCGTCGAGGTTCGGGCACAGGGCTGGCGGACCCTTGCGGCCCTGCATGGAAGCATCGAAGCGGAACTGGAGAAGGCACTCCAGGCTGCTAGCGAGTTGTCCGTCGTCGAATACACGGTCCTGGACGCCTTGAGCCGCCAGGACGGCTGGCACATGCGGATGCAGCAACTGGCCCGCGCCACGGCCCTGTCCAGCAGCGCCACTACCCGCCTGGTCAATCGGCTTGAAGATCGCGGGCTCCTCACCCGCATCCTGTGCGCAGACGACCGCCGGGGCATCTACACCGAACTGACAGGGGCCGGGCAGAAGCTTCTCGAGGCAGCCAAGCCGGTCCATGACGACACCTTGGCAGCTGCATTGGATGCCGCCGAGGCCGTGCCGGAGCTTGAACCCCTCGTCCGGGCGCTCGGCGCGCTGCAGAAGGCCTAGCCAGGTCCCGGTCTTGTCCGTTTCCCCCGGGCGTTGAACGCAGGGATTAGCGGACAAGCCCGGGTGAACTTGGCATGTTAACGACCAAAGGCCGGAATCAACGCGTTTCCGCGTGATTCCGGCCTTTATGGTCGGGCTGACAGGATTTGAACCTGCGACCCCTTGACCCCCAGTCAAGTGCGCTACCAAGCTGCGCTACAGCCCGCTGGTTCCACCGTTCTCCGCCTAAGTTTTCCTCCGAAGAGTCCCACCTAAGCAGTCCGGCCGAACCACCTCCAAAAGCTTACACGAAGTTGGAGGGTGCCAACGCCATCTCAGCCAAACTCGGCTGTGATGCCCGTCTCACTCAGCGCTTCTTGCCACGCTTCTCGCGGACGCGCATGTTGACTTCGATGGGCGTGCCCTCGAAACCGAACGTTTCGCGGAGGCGGCGGGTAATGAAACGGCGGTATCCCGGGTCCAGGAAGCCGGTGGTGAACAGTACGAACTTCGGCGGCCGGCTGGATGCCTGGGTGCCGAAGAGGATACGCGGCTGCTTGCCACCACGGACGGGGTGCGGATGCGCAGCGACCAGCTCGCCCAGGAACGCGTTCAGGCGTCCGGTGGGAATGCGGCGGTCCCAGCTCTCCAAGGCCGTGTCCAGGGCAGGGACCAGGCGGTCCTTGTGCCAGCCGGTCTTGGCTGAGATGTTGACGCGCGGCGCCCACTCGACGTGTGCCAGGTCCTGCTCGATTTCGCGCTCAAGGTACCGGCGGCGTTCGTCATCCAGCAGGTCCCACTTGTTGAACGCGAGAACCAGCGCACGGCCGGACTCGATAGCCAACTGGAGGATGCGGACATCCTGTTCACTGAGGACTTCGTCGACGGCAAGAAGCACGACGGCGACCTCCGCCTTTTCGAGCGCAGCCTGCGTACGCAAGGAGGCGTAGAAGTCAGCACCCTGCGCCATGTGCTGGCGACGGCGGATACCGGCAGTATCCACGAAGCGCCAGGTGCGGTCGCCGAGTTCGATGAACTCGTCAACCGGGTCACGCGTAGTACCGGCCAAGGTGTCAACCACTACGCGCTCGGAGCCCGCAAGCTTGTTCAGGAGCGAGGATTTGCCCACGTTCGGGCGGCCGATCAGTGCGATACGACGAGGTCCGCCCGTGCGGTCCACGCCTTCAACCAGGGAATATTCGGGCAGCGTGTCCATGACGTGGTCAAGGAGGTCGGCGACACCACGGCCGTGGAGCGCGGAAACGGGGTACGGCTCGCCAAAGCCAAGGCCCCACAGGGTAGCCGTATCGGCTTCCTGGGCGAAGTCGTCAACCTTGTTGGCCACCATGATGACCGGCTTCTTGCTCTTGCGGAGCATCTTCATGACGCCCTCGTCCGTGGCGGTCGCGCCCACGGCGGAGTCCACCACGAAGAGCACGGCGTCGGCGAGTTCCACAGCCATCTCGGCCTGCTCGGCGACCCGGGCGTGGATGCCCTTGGCGTCGTGCTCCCATCCACCGGTGTCCACGAGGGTGAAGTTGCGGCCGTTCCAGTGGGCCGAGTACATCACGCGGTCGCGGGTCACACCGGGGGTGTCTTCCACGACGGCTTCACGGCGGCCCAGGATGCGGTTGACCAGGGTGGATTTGCCCACGTTCGGCCGACCGATGATCGCAAGGACGGGGTCCAGCTTCAGGGGGCCTTCGTCGCCCTCGTCGCCGTACTCGCCACTGAGCAGTGCCGCATCTTCTTCATCGAGCTCGTAATCGTCCAGGCCCGCCCGGAGCGACGCGGCGCGGAGTTCGGCCTCCTCGTCATCCAGGGCAGCCAGGTTCTCCGCCACCTGGTCGGTGCCGGTGGGCGTGTATTCGTCGTCGCCGGCTCCGTGGAGTCCGGATTTTTGAGTCGTATCGCTCATTGCACTTTCCTTAGGGGTGGTCTGCCGGCGTCCCGGCTACTGCTGTTTGGCGGTGCTGCGAAGTGGGCGCTTCGGGCGCAGGCTCGCTGGGGAGGTCCTGGCCCGTGGCCCGGATGGCGTCCTGGACGTGTTCAGCCAGGGCCTCGCGGATGTCCGCAGCCGCCCTGTCCATTGAAACACGCCCGGGTTCGCCCTTCCGGCGCTTCACCGTGACTGGTTCGCCGAAGCTGACATAGAGCTTCCGGCGTGGTTTGGGGATATGGTCCCGATGCTCATCGCCCTGGCGGGTTCCAAGAATGGCGACCGGAATGACTGTCGCGGCGGAGTTCAGTGCCAGCCAGGCAACTCCGCTGCTGATGCTTTCCGCGGATCCGCTCCCCCGGCTTCCTTCCGGGAGAATACCGACGCAGTGACCGGCGTCGAGCAGTTTCTTGCCCGAATGCAGGGCCGCGCGGTCGCCGGAACGGTCCACGGGGATCTGCCCGGAGCCCCTGAGGACCTTGCCGAGGATACCCGTGAACATCTCCTTCTTGACCAGAATGTGCATGGGACGGGGCGAAGCACCGAACATGACCGGGCCATCGAGCAAGCTGATGTGGTTGGCGGCGAAAACCACCGGGCCTGCCGCGGGCACGTTGCTTTTGCCTGTAACTACTGTCCGGTAGACAACATGGTCAATGATCCATCCGATGGGTCGGCTCCACAGCCGGCTCCATTGCGCGGGGAGCTGGTTCTTAGTCGCCATAGATGACCTTGCTGACGATAGCCAAGGCGGTATCCACCGTCTCCTCGAAGTCCAGGTCCGAAGAATCAAGTGTCACTACGCCGTCGGCTGCCTGCGTGAAGTTCACTACCGTGGAGTCCTTGGCATCCCGCTGGATGACCTGGGCGGCAAGTTGTTCCTTGCTTTGCGTACCGCCCAACTGGATCCCACGACGCCGGAGCCTGGCTTCCTCGCTGGCTGTCAGCAGCATGCGGACCTCGGCATTGGGTACCACGACGGTGGTGATGTCGCGCCCCTCCACCACCATGCGGTGGTGGTGCTGTCCGATGAGCTCCCGCTGCCGGCGAATGAGTTCCGTGCGCGCACCAAGGGTGGTGGCGACCGCACTCACGGAAGAAGAAATCAGGGGGTCCCGGATCTCTTCCGTGATGTCCGTTCCGTCCACGGCTACGTACTCCGTGGCTGTGGACGTGCTGATTTCCAACGGAATCTTCTTGGAGGCGTCCTCCACCGCTGCGCCGTCGTGAAGGTCCACACCGGTCTTGAGGCAGTACCACGTCAAGGCGCGGTACATGGCGCCGGTGTCGAGGTACGCCAGCTTCAAACGCCGGGCCACCTCTTTGCTGACGCTGGACTTCCCCGAACCTGACGGGCCATCGATGGCTATCACCAAAGGCTTGCCGGGGCGGGCAACCGTTTCCGGGCCAAAGAATTCTCGTGTCATTACTGGAGTACCCGCCATCCACGGTCAGTCAGGGCTTCAACAAGGAGGTCGTGTTTGCTGGGAAGCACGGAGAGCTCCACCATGCCCACGTTTTGGCCCGACGAGTGGTCCAGCCGGAGGTCTTCGACGTTGACACCGATTTCCCCAATCTCCGTGAGGAGGTGCGCGATCTGGCCCGGCTTGTCGTCCACCAGGATGGTGAGCCAGGAGTATGCCTGCGGGGGCCCGCCGTGCTTGCCCGGAATCCGAGCCTGCCCCGCGTTGCCCTCGCTGATGAGTTGCGCCAGGTCGAGGCGGGCACCGGGCGCCAGCGGCTCTTCCAGGGTTCCGATCAGGCGGTTCAGGTCCTCGCGGACACCATGCAGGATCGACACCACTTTCTCCGCGTTGCCACCCAGGATCTGCACCCACAGGGTGGGATCGCTGGCTGCGATGCGGGTGGTGTCCCTGAGCCCGTTGCCGGCCAGGGACAACGCATGGAGCGGGGTCCCCTGAAGACGGCTGGCGAGCAGGGATGACATGATCTGCGGCAAATGCGACACCAGGGCAACGGCTTCATCGTGCTCGTCCGCGGTGAACTGCGAAACAGTCGCACCGAGGTCCCCCGCCAGCGAACGGGCTGCCTGCAGGGCCGCGCTTCCGGTCTCCTCCGTGGGGCAAACAACCCACGGCATGGACGTAAAAAGCTCACCGCGCGCTGCGACTGGACCGGACTTTTCACGGCCGGCCATGGGATGGGTACCCACGTACCGGGTGAGATCGACGCTCCGCTCCCGGAGTTCACCCTGGATGCCGGCTTTAACGCTGGCGATATCGACGACGACGGCGGACGGGTAGTCCACCAGCGCCTTCTCCACCACATCGGCCGTGACGTCAGGCGGTGCGGCAACCACGACAAGCTGAGGCTGCTGGTCCAGCTCCGCCAACGGGCGGCCCGCGCCGATATCCACGGCGACCGCCTGGTTGGTCGGTGACGGATCAAAAAGGAACACGGGAACCCCGCGCCCGCGCAGGCCCAGGCCTATGCTGGCCCCAAGCAGGCCTGTACCGAGAACGACGACCGGGCCATCGAGATGGCCCCGGCCGTGCGTACCGAATGCCGACATGCCCTAGAGCCCTACGGATGCCAGGAGGTGTCCGACTTCCTGCCTGCCAAGGTTGCGGATGCTGCCCTGTCGCTGGTCGCCCAAACCGATGGGGCCGACCTTGACGCGGACCAGCCGCTCCACCGGGAAGCCGACGGCGTCGAACATGCGGCGCACAATACGGTTCTTGCCGGAGTGGAGGACAACCTCGATCAGGACGTGGCCGGGAGTGGAATCGACCAGGCGGAAGGAATCCACTGCGGCGACACCGTCTTCAAGCTCGACGCCGCTCTTCAGCTTCGCGCCAACACCCTGCGGGAACGGCCCGCGGACCTGGACGAGGTACGTCTTGGGTACCTCGTAGGAAGGGTGCGTGAGGCGGTTGGCGAGTTCGCCGTCGTTCGTCAACAGCAGCAGTCCCTCGGTGGCGACGTCCAAGCGGCCCACATGGAACAGGCGTTCGCCCTTGTTCTTGTTGTTCTTGAGGAAGTCGCTGATGCAGGGACGACCCTCCGGGTCTTCCATGGTGGAAACGACGCCCTTGGGCTTGTTGAACACCATGTAGACGAGTGTTTCGTCGAGCTGGATCCGGATGCCGTCAACGTGGATCACGGCAGCCGTGGGATCCACGCGCATGCCAAGCTCGGTGGTCACTACACCGTCAACCTCGACGCGACCTTCGAGGATCATTTCCTCGCACACGCGGCGGGAGGCCACGCCGGCCTGCGCCATGACCTTCTGCAGGCGTACGCCGTCTGCGTCGTGGAGGTCAGACTGCGGGACTTCCTGGCGCGGGCCGCGGTTGCGTCCCGGCTTACGGATGGGACCCAGGTTCTGGCCGAATCGTTCGCTGCCGAACGCTTTGGAGCCGAACTGCTTGGCCTGCTTCGGTTTGGGCTTCAGCGCACCCGGAGTACCGGGTGCCTTGCCAAAGCCGGGCTTGTTGGAGCCGGGCTTACGGAAAGGCTTAGCAGGCCGGGCAGCCTGGCCGCGGTCGTAATCGCCGGCCGATGTGGGGTTGTCGGGATCAAAGGGAGCCGCTTCGCGCGGCTTCGAAGCCTTGAAAGGGCGACCCTCGCCCTGGGTGAAGTTGCGCTTCCCAGCGCCGGCGCTGCCGCCGCGGCCCGAAAAGCCGCCGGCGTTGGAGCGGCCTGCGCCGCCCTTGGCCTCATTGCGTCCGGAGCTGTTGCGTCCCGAACCGTTACGTGGTGAACTCTGGCGTCCCGCCTGTGTCATGACCCGTCCTTGTGTAGTAATGGCCAGCTTTCCGTGCTGCAATCAACACTAGCCAGCCGGACAGACATCGTCTGCCCCTTGTTGCTGTGCACCTTTTGCGGTGCTTGTATCCGTATTAAGTTCTGGTGCCGCCGTCTGTGGCCGTTGGCTACATCCGGGTGGCGTCGTAGTACTCGTCGATCCCTTCCAAACCAGGAAGGTGGGGCGAGAGCTGGGGCAGTTCCGCCACCGAGCCGATGCCCATGCGTTCGAGGAAGTATGAGGTTGTCCTGTACAGGACCGCCCCGGATTCGGGATCGTTTCCGGAGTCCTCGATCAAACCACGCTGGGTAAGAGTCCGGACAACGGAATCAACGTTGACGCCTCGAATCGCGGACACCCGGGCCCTGGAGACCGGTTGCCGGTAAGCAATAACCGCCAGGGTCTCAAGCGCAGCCTGAGTCAGCCTGGTGGTCTGCCCTTCAAGGACGAACCTGCCCACGATGTCGGCAAAATCCGACCGCGAATAGATCCGCCACCCTCCGGCGACGTTCCGCAATTCAAAACCCCGGGGTGCAGTGCTGGCATCGGCAAAGCCGACAGCATCCACGTCCGGGGCTTTAACAGTATAGCCGCTATACTCCCGCTGCAGGTCATGCAGCAAATCCTCGACGACGGCGACCGTCACGTTCAGTCCTGCTGCCAGTTCTTCGGTGGTGGCGGGTTCGTCGATGACCATAAGGACAGCTTCCAACGCAGCACGGGCTCCACCTGGCAGTCTTTCGAGCGCAGCCAGCCCGTCCGGCTCCATTTCCTGCTCACTCATTGTTACTGTCTCCATCGTTCCCGGATTCGTCGGCGCCTGGCATTGGCCCGTATTCCTCACTCAGGCTGGAACTGTCCCACGCGGCATCATCACCGGTCCAACGCACCGTCAGCACGGCAAGGGGCTCGGGCTGCTCGAAGGCAACCACCCGGTCCCGGAACATCTCCAGCAATGCCAGGAAGCGCGCCACCACTGTAAGGGTGCTCTCGGCATCGGCTGTCAGCGCGTTGAAGGTCAGGGGTGCGCCCAGCTTCAAGCGATATCCCATGATCTCCGCCTGCTCCTTCACGCTGACCGGCGGGGCATGAAGGTGGTCCAAGCCAACTTCCGGGGCCACCGTGTCCTTGGGCTTGAGTGCCTTGGCCGCCAGTTCCGCGAACTGTCCGGGCGTGTGCCGCCACACGAGTTCCGGGAGCAATGCCGCGAAATGGCTTTCCAGGGCCACCTGCCGCGGGTAGCGGAGTGCCTCCTCTTCCAGGGTCCCGCCCAGTATCCCGGCGATTTCCTTGAAGGCCTTGTATTGCAGGAGCCGGGCAAACAAAAGGTCCCGGGCCTCGAGGAGTGCAATGTCTTCCGCGTCTTCCACCTCGCCGGCGGGAAGGAGGCGCGCCGCTTTCAGGTCCAGCAACGTAGCGGCGATGACCAGGAACTCGCTGGCTTCGTCCAACGCCCAGTCCTCCCCCAGTTCCTGCAGGCGGCGGATGTACTTGATGAACTCATCGGTGACGGTGGCCAACGCGACTTCGGTGATATCCAGCTTGTGCTTGGATATCAGGCCCAGAAGGAGGTCGAAGGGCCCGGTGAAGTTGGCCAGCCGAACCTCGAAGCCCGGCTTCCGGGCCTCGGAGGTGCCGGCGTCGGACGCGGTCTCCCCTACGGCCGGTGGCGCGGCCGTGGGAGTGTCAGTCATCGGGGCGAGCGACGGTACCACCGTCGGCTACGGCGCGCCGCCGCGCGAAATCAGTTCCTTGGCGAGGCGGCGGTAGGCGTCTGCGCCAATGTGGTTACCGGCGTAGCTGGTGATCGGCTCGGCCGCTACGGTGGCATCGGCGAACTTGATGGAGCGTTTGATGACGGTCTCGAAGACTTTGTCGCCAAAGGCCTCAACCAGGCGGGAGATCACTTCGCGGCTGTGCAGCGTGCGGGCGTCGTACATGGTTGCCAGGACACCGTCCACCTGCAGGCGCGGGTTGAGGCGGTCCTGCACCTTTTCGATGGTCTCCACCAGGAGTGCTACCGCGCGCAGGGCGAAGAACTCGCAGATCAACGGGATGATGACGCCGTGTGCTGCCGTCAGCGCATTGACGGTCAGGAGGCCCAGCGAAGGCTGGCAGTCGATCAGGACGACGTCGTACTCATCTTCGACGCTCTTCAGTGCGCGGTCCAGGACCTGCTCGCGCGCTACTTCGTTCACCAACTGGACTTCGGCCGCGGAGAGGTCGATGTTGGCAGGCAGGAGGTCCACGCCTTCCACTCCGGTCTGCTGGATGGCGTCACGGATACTGACCTTGCGGTCCATGAGGACGTTATAGACGGTGAGGTCGAGCTCGTGCGGATTCGCACCCAGCCCAGCGGACAGGGCTCCCTGGGGGTCGAAGTCCACCAAAAGGACACGCCGGCCGTACTCTGCGAGCGCAGCCGCGAGATTGATGGTGGACGTGGTTTTGCCGACGCCACCCTTTTGGTTGACCATGGCGATGACTCTCGCCGGGCCGTGGGAGGCCAACGGAGCGGGTTCCGGAAATTCCCGATAAGGGCGCCCGGTGGGCCCCATGACGGCGTCTTCCAGATCGAGCCCGGTACCTTCCAGCGTTGCGGAACCCCGTTCGATGCTCACGTATCCAACCACTCTTTCGACGACGATCTTCCCTGCTGCTGCGCCCCCGGCTACAGCGCTACTACCCACCTAGGCTACAGGCCCCGACACGGTATTCCGGGGAACTTGACATTGGCCGCGTATTGAGCCTTGACCCTCTAGTTGAAGTCGAAGGTTCCGGTTCACGACGCCGGGCCGGGCCTTGGGAGCACCGAAGGCCGGCACCCCAACAGGTGCCGGCCTTCGTTTCATTACGTGCTTCGCGGTGTGGTGCTAGACCGTTGCTTTTTCCCGGGACTCACCTTCGGGGGCAGTTTCCTCGTCGCTGCCATGGGCGATCATGGTCTGCTCGTCGAAGGGTTCGTTGCCGGAGAGGACGCGCTCCACCTGGCTGTTGTCGATTTCCTTGACCCAGGTGCCGATTAGGACCGTGGCCACGGCGTTGCCCGTGAAGTTGGTCAAGGCGCGGGCTTCGGACATGAAGCGGTCGATTCCGACGATCATTCCCACGCCGCCCAGGAGCTCCGGCTTGTGTGCCTGAAGGCCGGCGGCCAGTGTTGCCAGGCCTGCACCGGTGACACCGGCAGCGCCCTTGGAGGCGATGATCATGAAGATGAGCAGGGAGATCTGGGCGCCGAGGTCCAGCGGCGTGCCCATGGCGTTGGCGACGAACAGGGACGCCATGGTCAGGTAGATGGCCGTACCGTCCAGGTTGAAGGAGTAACCCGTGGGGACCGTGACGCCAACAACCGGCTTGGAGACACCCAAGTGCTCCATCTTGGCGATGAGGCGGGGCAGGGCAGCTTCGGAGGAGGACGTGGAGAAGATGAGCAGGTATTCGCGGGCCAGGTACTTCATGAGCCGGAAGATGTTGACGCCAGCGACAACCCGGAGCAGCGTTCCCAGGATGACCACGATGAACAGTGCGCAAGTGATGTAGAAGGCCAGCATCAGGGTGAACATGCTGAAGATGGCTTGTGCACCAGTTGCACCGACGACGGCGGCGATGGCCCCGAAAGCGCCGACGGGAGCCAGCCACATGATCATGATCAGGATGCGGAAGACCAGCCGTTGACCGTGGCCGATGGCCTTCAGGATGGGAGTGCCTTCCTTGCCCATCTTTTGCAGGGCGAAACCAACCAGGATGGCAGCCAGCAGGGTGGGCAGGACGGGGATGTCACCGGGGATAATTCCGAGGAGGAAGTCCGCGGTGCTGTCCGTTGCGGCCTTCTTGTTCGGGTCATAGGGGGTCAGCTTGAGTCCCTCGCCCGGGTGGATGAGGTTTCCGACGACCAGGCCGATGGCCAGGGCGAAGGTGGACATGGCCACGAAGTAGCCCAAGGCAAGTCCGCCGACCTTACCGACGGTTGCGGCCTTGGCGATCGAACCGATGCCCAGGACGATCGTGCAGAAAATGACGGGGGCGATCATCATCTTGATGAGCTTGATGAAACCGTCACCCAGGGGCTTGAGGGATTTTCCGACCTCGGGGAACAGCAGGCCGACTACGGCGCCCAGCACCACGGCCAGGATGACGGCGATATACAGGTAGTGGGACTTGTCGAGCCCCTTACGTCCACCTTTGGCAGCGACTGCCGACTCTCCTCGTTGAGAGGTCATGGGATTCTCCTTCTGGATACTGTGTAAGGCGCTGCGGTCCTGCACTGATGTCCAATCCGCTGCCCTTGTGTGATATCCATCATTGAGCCGTTGGTGACACACATCACCGTTGCGGTCATATTGGTCATGGGAGGTCCACGTGTTTCACAGCTGGAGCATCGCCCGCCGTCTGTTTGTGGCGAACCTGCTGTTCGTTCTGGCGCTGACGGCGGCTTTCGGTGCATTTTCCTTGCTGGAGGCCAGGGACCGTGCATACGGAGACGCCGGCAGCCGAATGCGTGCCATATCGACATCCATTGCCAACAATCCGCTTGTCCTTCAGGCCGCGTCCTCGGGGGATCCCTCGGCCGTTCTTCAGCCGTATGCCCTAAAGGTCATGAGTGAGGCCGATGCGGACTTCATCACGATCATGGCTCCGGACCGGACGCGCTGGACCCATCCCCGGGCCGAGGAGCTGGGCAAGCCGTACATCGGAACCATTGAACCGGCCCTGAACGGCAACACGTTCACTGAGGTCACTGCAGGGACCCTGGGGCCCTCGGTCCGGACCATCTCGCCTGTCAAAGACCAGGACGGCACGGTCAAGGCGCTCGTGGCCGCCGGGGTGACCGTGCGGACCGTGGACACTGACGTTGCCGATCGTTTGGGGGTGATCGGCGGCATAGCACTTGTGGTGCTTACCTTCGGCTCCATCGCGTCCTGGCTGCTGGGACGGTACCTGCGTTCGGTGACACGCGGCTGGGGTCCGGAACAGCTGGCCCAACTCTTCGCCTACTACGAATCCGTCCTGCACTCCGTGCGCGAGGGACTCATCCTCGTGGATACCCGTGGCAAGGCGGTGATGTACAACGACCAGGCGGCGGAACTGCTGGGCCTTGAACCGTCCGACGCCGATCGGTCCCCTGCTGCTGCCCCACGGCTGGCCGACCTGCCGTTCGATGGAAGCCTGCGGGCGCTGTTCGAGTCCGGGCGGCCGGCCCATGATGAAATCCACCTCACGGGCTCTCGGATTTTGGTGGTCAACCAGGCCCCGGCGGTGGCGCCTGTGCCTGGGCGCAGCAGGCAGAAACCGGCCGTTTACGGCACGTTGGCGACCATCCGCGACCGCACCGAGATTGAGTCCTTGGGCACTGAGCTGCAGACCATGAAGACGTTGTCCGATGCCTTGCGGGCCCAGACCCACGAACACGCAAACCGGCTGCACATGATCGTCTCGCTGCTGGAGTTGGGCCGCACTCCGCAGGCCTTGGATTTCGCCACGAAGGACCTCGAGTTGAGCCAGCAACTCACCGATGACATGGTGGCGTCCGTTGACGAACCGGTCATGAGTGCCCTGGTCATGGGTAAGGCTGCAGAAGCCCATGAGCGCGGGGTGGAACTGGTGGTCCGCACCTCCGGAAGCTCCGGTGTCCGCGGGCTTGAGATCCAGGACCTGGTAACCATCCTCGGCAACCTGCTGGACAACGCGATCGACGCCGCTGCCGCCGGTGAGTCCCCGCGTTCGGTGGAGCTGGTCGTGGAAGCGGGCGCTGCCGCCGTCGAATTTACGGTGCGGGATACCGGCAGTGGCATCAATCCCGATTCCATTGACGACGTGCTCCAGTACGGCTTCAGCACCAAATCGCCGGCAGCAAGTACGGGAGGAGCCCATGGCCGCGGGGTCGGGCTGGCCTTGGTCAGGCAGGCTGTGCAGCGACTGAACGGTACGATGACCATCAGCAATCCCGGCGGTGCACAGTTCCATGTTGTGCTTCCTGTGCCGGATCCCGAGGAAGAGCAGGCATGACAGACATCCGCGTCCTGGTGGTTGAGGACGAGCCGATAGCGTCCGATGCCCATTCCGTCTATATCGGCCGCCTCGACGGTTTCACCTTGGTGGGCACCGCACCGGATGGACAGTCGGCCCTGCGGATCCTGGGCGAATTCGCGGCATCCGGCGAACCGGTGGACCTGGTGCTGCTGGACATGAACCTGCCTGACCTGCACGGCCTGGACGTGGCCCGCCGCATGCGGTCGGCGGGCGTATTTGCCGACATCATCGCCATTACGGCTGTCCGGGAATTGAACATCGTGCGCAGCGCCGTGTCGATCGGCGTCGTGCAGTACCTCATCAAGCCTTTCACTTACGCGACATTCGCCGACAAGCTGGGCAGCTACCGGACGTTCCGTGACCAGCTGGCAGGTTCCCTGTCCGGGATTTCCAAGGCCGGGGCGTCCCAGAGCGACGTGGACCAGGCGTTCGCGAGCCTTCGCGCCCCCACGGAATTGCCCTTGCCCAAGGGGCTCTCCGGCTCGACACTGGAGTCCGTGAAGGACCTGGTGAGGTCGCGGCAACAGCCGGTCTCGGCCAGCGAAGTCATGGAGGCGCTAGGAATGTCCCGCGTCACCGCCCGCCGGTACCTGGAGTACTTGGCTGACGCCGGGACGGTTACCAGGGCAGCGCGGTACGGCACCCCGGGGCGCCCCGAAAACGAATACGGCTGGAACCGAAGCTAGTTTCTGTATACACAAAGAGCTGAAAACCATCCAACTGTCGCTTTGACACCAAGCTGTGTATACACTGATGCTATGCGCGCCAGTGACCGGGCCTACACTGCCCTCAGGGAAGACATCATCGAATGGCGCCTTCGGCCGGGCACGGTCCTGGCGGAGGTGGAGCAGTCCGAGCGCCTCGGCGTGTCCCGCACGCCGGTCCGCGAGGCGCTGGGCCGGCTCACCGCTGAAGGATTGACGACGGCGGCAGGAGGCCGCGGCGTCGTCGTTACCGATATCTCACTGGAGAACATCGACGAACTGTTTGAGTTGCGCGAGACCCTCGAAGTGCGGGCCGCGGGCCTGGCCGCCGAACGCGGCGAACCCGGGATCTTCGCCGAACTCCACGCCCAATTGCTGCTGGCTCCCGGGCTCCTCAACGAAAACGACCCCGCACGGCATGACTACTACGCGCTGGTTGGCCGGCTGGACGATGCCATAGACGCCGCCATTTCGAACACGTATATGGCCCACGCCATGCGCAGCCTCCGCGTCCACCTGGTCAGGGTCCGCCGCCTGGCAGCCGACGACTCCGCCCGGCTTCACGCGGCCGCAGCAGAACACGCCGCCATCGCAGAAGCCATCGCCGCCGGCAACCCCCGGCTGGCCGAAGCCGCAACCACACTTCATTTGCACCGCAGCCTTACCCACGTCAAAGCCACCCACACGCCTGCCTAGAAACACCACTGCCTAGAAGGAGCACCATGGTTAAAAACAATCACGTCCGTGTCTACAAGAGCGAAGAGAACCTCCCTCGCGAGGAACAACTGGCCCACAAGATCGCCGTGGTCGCCGCCGACCCCGTTGACGTTACGCCCGAGGTCACCGACATGGTGATCAACCGGATCATCGACAACGCCTCAGTGGCCATCGCCTCGCTGAACAGGGCACCGATCGTCGCTGCCCGCGCCCAGGCCCTGACCCACGGCCCGTCCGCCAACGGCAAAGGCGCCCACATTTTCGGTATCAGCGAGCAGGTCTCCCCCGAGTGGGCGGCG
Source organism: Paenarthrobacter sp. AR 02 (assembly GCF_021538675.1). GTDB lineage: Bacteria > Actinomycetota > Actinomycetes > Actinomycetales > Micrococcaceae > Arthrobacter. The sequence continues at coordinate 15,346 of NZ_JAJUKH010000005.1, read as the reverse complement.
TGGGCCAACGGCGTGGCTGTGCGCGAACTGGACTACCACGACACCTTCCTGGCTGCGGATTACTCCCACCCGGGCGACAACATCCCGCCGATCCTGGCAGTCGCCCAGCACGTGGGCTCCAACGGCGCCGACCTGGTCCGTGCCATCGCCACCGGTTACGAGATCCAAGTGAACCTGGTCAAGGCGATCTGCCTGCACAAGCACAAGATCGACCACGTTGCCCACCTCGGCCCGGCCGCCGCCGCCGGTATCGGCACGTTGTTGGGTTTGGATGTTGAGACGATTTTCCAGTCCGTGGGACAGGCCCTGCACACCACCACCGCCACCCGGCAGTCCCGTAAGGGCGAAATCTCCACCTGGAAGGCCCACGCCCCCGCGTTCGCAGGAAAGATGGCCGTCGAGGCCGTGGACCGCTCCATGCGCGGGCAGACTTCCCCCGTGCCGATCTACGAAGGCGAAGACGGCGTGATCGCCTGGATGCTGGACGGCCCGGACGCCTCCTACGAGGTCCCCCTGCCGCTGCCCGGCGAAGCCAAGCGCGCCATCCTGGATACCTACACCAAGGAACACTCCGCTGAGTACCAGGCCCAGGCGTGGATCGACCTCGCCCGCAAGCTGAACCGCGAGCACCCCGAAACCACGGACCCGGCCAACGTAAAGTCCGTGCTTATCAAGACCAGCCACCACACCCACTACGTGATCGGTTCCGGGGCAAACGATCCCCAGAAGTACTCCCCCACCGCATCCCGCGAAACCCTGGACCACTCCATCCCGTACATCTTCACCGTCGCACTCCAGGACGGCGCATGGCACCACGTGGACTCCTACGCCCCCGAACGGGCCGCCCGCCCGGACACCGTGGAACTGTGGCACAAAGTCACCACGGTGGAGGACCCGGAGTGGACCCGGCGTTACCACTCTCTGGACATCGCCGAGAAGGCCTTCGGCGGGTCCGTGGAAATCACGCTGACCGATGGAACAGTCATCACGGATGAGATCGCCGTGGCGGACGCGCACCCCCTTGGCGCCCGGCCTTTTGCCCGTGAGCAATACATCAACAAGTTCCGCACACTCGCTGCCGGGCTCGTGGAGGACGCCGAAATCGAAAGGTTCCTCACCGCCGTCGAACGCGTCACTGAACTCGGAGCCGGTGAACTGGACCAACTCAACATCACCGCCGCCCCCGGCGTGATCAACCTCGACGCAGCCCCGAAGGGACTGTTCTAAATGCTGTACTCCACAACGACGCCGGAGCAGAAGAGGGTCAAACTCCGCGAGCTGCTCAACTCGGGTACCGTGCAGCAGTTCCCGGGAGCGTTCAACCCGCTCTCGGCCCGGCTGATCGAAGAAAAGGGCTTCGCCGGGGTCTACATCTCCGGTGCCGTCCTGGCCAACGACCTCGGCCTTCCCGACATCGGACTGACCACCCTCACCGAGGTGGCCACCCGCGCAGGACAGATCGCCCGTATGACGGACCTGCCCTCACTGGTGGATGCCGATACCGGTTTCGGTGAACCCATGAACGTGGCACGGTCCATCCAGGAACTCGAAAACGCAGGCCTGGCCGGCTGCCACATCGAGGATCAGTTCAACCCGAAGCGCTGCGGACACCTGGACGGCAAGAACGTCGTTGACATCGACACCGCTGCCAAGCGCATCCGCGCCGCCGCAGACGCCCGCCGGGACCCGAACTTCCTCATCATGGCGCGCACCGACATCCGCGCAGTCGAAGGAATCGAGGCTGCACAGGACCGCGCCCGTGCTTTGGTGGACGCAGGCGCCGACGCCATCTTCCCCGAAGCCATGCGGGACCTTGGCGAGTTCCAGGCCATCCGTGACGCCGTGGATGTGCCCATCCTGGCCAACATGACGGAGTTCGGAAAAAGCGACCTTTTCACCGTCGACCAACTCCAAAGCGTTGGCGTGAACATGGTCATCTACCCCGTGACGCTCCTCCGCATTGCGATGGGCGCTGCAGAGCGTACTCTGGAATCGATCAAGGCTGCGGGGACCCAAGAGGCTGAAGTGGAGAACATGCTCACGCGTGCCCGCCTCTACGAACTCGTGGACTATGAGGCATACAACCAGTTCGATACCGGCGTATTCAACTTCAAGGTTCCTGGCATCCGCTAGGTTCCAGTTTCATCAAGGGGAACGCAGGGTCCCATCACCGGGCCCTGCATCATGAACGAAGGAGTTCAGCATGGCAGCTGAAGACATCAAAAAGGGCCTTGCCGGCGTCGTGGTGGACTACACCGCCGTCTCGAAGGTCAACCCGGACACGAACTCGCTGCTGTACCGCGGGTATCCCGTCCAGGAACTCGCCGCCAAATGCAGCTTCGAAGAAGTTGCCTACCTGCTGTGGAACGGCGAACTGCCCAACGAATCGCAGCTCGCCGAATTCACGGCCCGCGAACGCGCAGGACGTGCCCTCGATCCCGTCGTCAAGACGGTCATTGATACCCTGCCCACCACGGCACATCCCATGGACGTCTGCCGTACGGCAGCGTCCGTGCTTGGCGCCAGGCACGAACTGGCCGAGGATTCCTCACCCGAAGCCAACATGAAGAAGGCCATCGACCTCTGGGCTGCCATGCCTGCTGTCGTGGCGTACGACCAGCGTCGCCGGCGCGGCCAGGACGTCGTGGAACCACGCGAAGACCTCGACTACTCGGCGAACTTCCTGTGGATGACGTTCGGCGAAGAACAGGTTCCCGAAGTGGTTGAGGCGTTCAACGTCTCGATGATCCTTTACGCAGAACACTCCTTCAACGCCTCCACCTTCACCGCCCGCGTGGTCACCTCCACCCTCGCGGACCTGCACTCGGCCGTGACCGCCGCGATCGGCGCTCTCAAGGGTCCGCTGCACGGTGGTGCCAACGAGGCCGTCATGCATACCTTCGATGAGATCGGCATCCGCAGCGAAGAATCGCTGGACGAAGCAGCATCCCGGGCGAAGACCTGGATGGAAAACGCCTTGGCACAGAAAAAGAAGGTGATGGGCTTCGGGCACCGCGTGTACAAGCACGGCGACTCCCGGGTACCCACTATGAAGGCCGCGCTGGACAAGATGATTGCGCACTACGGCCGGCCCGAACTCCTGGGCCTTTACAACGGCCTTGAACAGGCCATGGATGAGGCGAAGGCGATCAAGCCCAACCTTGACTACCCGGCCGGCCCCACGTACCACCTCATGGGCTTCGACACGCAGGCGTTCACTCCCCTGTTCGTGGCCAGCCGCATCACGGGATGGACCGCGCACATCATGGAGCAAGTAGCTTCGAACTCCCTCATCCGCCCGTTGAGCGAATACAACGGCCCGGAAGAGCGGCACGTGCCCTAAGTTTTGCGACCTTAAAGCAGAAAAGTACGACGGCGGTCCGGTCACCGTGAGGTGACCGGACCGCCGTCGTCCGAGGTACTAAACCGGACCCACCCAAGCCTCGGTGCGGACGTCCGCCACGTTTTCGTTGTCGGCGGCCAAGGCGACGCGCACCGCGATACGCTGCCCGGAAATCATGGCCGGCAACCAGTGCTCAGCGTCTGCCCACATACGTTCCACGGGAAGGCGGTCAACAGGGAACCAGGCGGGCGCGATCTCCACGCTTTCGATGGGCTCCCCGTCCCAAGCGCGGGTGAGGAACACGGTAGTGGCCATGTTCCACTCGGGCCTGGCCGGAAAAACAAAATCAACTGTCCCTGCCGGAACAAGGTCCTCCGGTGCCACGACGACGCTGATTTCCTCCATGACCTCACGACAGGCAGCCTGCTCTGCAGTTTCGCCCTTTTCCAGGTGTCCTCCGACGCCCACAACCTTGCCGCGGCCGAAGCCTGTCTTCTTGGTGCCGAGCAGCACGTACTCACCGTCCGCGGCATTACGAAGGAGGAAGCACAAAGTCACCTGGGCTGCAGTCATGGTGACTACCTTAACCTGTACTCCCGCAGCCATGGCCACCATTGCTACAGTGAGCCCATGAGCGAAGGCGTGGGTGACGTGGGCGCCGTCGTGGGCGACGTCGATGAGGTACCTGAGGCGTCCAACAAAGGCGGGGCCGCTGCCCTGACACCCGGCACCGGTACGACAGAACGGGACAGCTGGCTTCCGCAATGGCTCGTGGCCCAACCGCTTTACGCGGGCTGGGCCTGGACGGTCCTGTGGGCCGGCCTCATTGTCCTGGACGAGGTGGTGGATCTGGCTGGCTGGACCTGGTACCTGCTGGTCCTCGCCGCCGCATTGCCCACCTTGATCTCAACTTTGGTGGTCCTCTATGCCACGCCACGCCGGCACCTCAAGGCAGTGGACGCGACGGTCCTGGGGCATTTCTTTGTCCGTTTCCTGGCGCTCGTCGCAGCCTTCATGGTCTGGGCGGCCTCGGTGGTCATGAGCGCATCGATCTCCACCACCGTGCAGTCCGTGATCGGTGACTCGGAGAAGGAAGTCACGGCGCTCGGGTTCAACCTGATGCTTGCTGCCGTTCCGCTGGTTCTCTCCGTGCTCTGGATGGCGTTCATTGTCAGGTGTGCATGGTTCCTTCGGCGGCTCCGCGGCTGGCGGCAAACACCGGTCAAGACCCGGGTGCCCAAGAAGTTCCTCAAGGGACGCCCCAGGCTCAAGCGGGTAGTGGTTGGCCTGGCCCACCCCGGGCTGTTGCTTGTCGCGGGTCTGGGGACCTCTGTGCTGGCCCTGTTTATCGGGGCCGCCGAGTTCACGCTCAACGTCATCGGGTAGGCGCGGCGCCGGAATGATGTAGGCGGCGGAATGGTGTACTAGCCCAGTGCCCTTGGGTGGGCCGCTGCGTAGATTTCACGCAGAGTGTCCGCTGTGACCAACGTGTAGACCTGCGTGGTGGTCACTGACGCGTGCCCCAGGAGTTCCTGCACCACCCTGACGTCCGCTCCCCCTTCAAGCAGGTGGGTGGCGAAGGAGTGCCGCAGGGTGTGTGGTGAAACATCCTTGGTGATATTGGCTTTCTCGGCCGCTGCCTTGAGGATGGTCCAGGCGCTCTGCCTGCTGATCCGGCCTCCACGGGCATTGAGGAACAGCGCCGGAGTCCCTTTACCTTTGGCTGCCAGTAAGGGCCTGCCCCTGACGACGTACGCACCAACAGCCCGGGCGCCGTAGGAACCCATGGGCACCAAGCGCTCCTTGGAACCCTTGCCGAACAACCTGACGATCGCGGGTTCACCCCCGGAGTCCTCGAGGGATACGTCGTCCACGTCCAGGCCGACGGCTTCGCTGATTCGGGCACCCGTGGAATAGAGGAACTCAAGGAGCGCGCGGTCCCTGAGTCCGGTGGGCGTGTCCGTGCCGGCGGCCTCCAGTATCCGCGTGACTTCGCCTACACTGATCGCTTTCGGGAGCCTCTTGCCCGGCATCGGTGGGTGGACATCGCTGGCGGGGTCCGTCGTCGTGGTTCCTTCCAGCGCCCAAAACTTATGCAGGCCGCGGACGGCCACCACTGTCCGCGCTGCGGAGCGGACGCCCAGCGCCGCTGCGCCGTCCGAGCCATCGGACAACGCCTGGACGAATGCCGTGACGTGATGGCGCGTGATGTTGCCGGGACGCTCGATCCCTTGCGCAGCCAGGAAGTTCGAGTACCTTGCGAGGTCGCGACGGTACGCGGCCAACGTGTTCGCTGCCAGCCCCTTTTCCACACCCACGTGCTGCAGGTAGTCGGTGACAGCCCGGTCAATGGCAGTGAGGGTGCGGGCAGGCGCCTCCGCCATGCTCAGCGCTGGCTCGGATGTGCGGGCCAGGGCGCGTTCGCAGGACGGAGCTTGGTGAATCCATCGGCCTTCGCTGCTGCGACCGCAAGGATGCCCAGCACCGCCGAAGGGTTGTGCAGCCGGCCCTCGAGGACGGCTTGGACGGCATCTTCCAGCGGGACCCACTGAAGCTCGATCTCGGCCTCTTCGTCAGTCCTGACGTGCCTGTCCGCTTCCGGAACGTCCGTGATCCCGCGGGCCAGGTAGATCCGTACCGCTTCGCTGGAAGAGCCCGGTGAATTGAAGAAGTCCACCAGGACATTCCAGGTAGCCGCAACCAGGTCCGCTTCCTCGGCCAACTCCCGCGCTGCACCGACCACGAAATCTTCGCCTTCGACATCCAGCAACCCGGCCGGGATTTCCCACAGGTCCATGCCCACCGGATGCCGGTACTGCTTGAGCAGCAGGATCTCGCCGTCCACGTTCATGGGAAGGACAGCGACGGCGCCCGGATGGTCAATGTAGTCACGGACCAGGGTGTCCGTGTCTTCGCTGAGCTGGAACGAGTCACTGACCACGTCCCAAATGCGGCCTTCGTAAACCTTGTTGGTAGACAAAAGACGGCGCGGGCTCGGCATGTCCGAAACCTGCCTTGATGTGCGGGGGGTCTCAGAGATACCGGGCATCGCGCCGTCCTTCGCTAGTACGCTTATTTACTTGGCCGCTACCGCGCGGGCACCGGTCTTCGTTGCCACCGGTGCGCCTTCGCGACGTTCCAGGGCAGCCTTGACCAGGCCTGCGAACAGCGGATGCGGGCGCGTGGGACGGGAGCTGAGCTCCGGGTGCGCCTGCGTTGCAACATAGTACGGGTGGACTTCGCGGGGCAGCTCCACGTACTCCACGAGCTTGCCATCGGGAGAGGTACCGGAGAACACCAGGCCCTCGGCAGCAATCTGCTCGCGGTACTTGTTGTTGACCTCGTAGCGGTGCCGGTGGCGTTCGCTGACCGTGGTGGTGCCGTACGTCTCGGCAATGACCGAGCCTTCGTCCAGTTTGGCTTCGTAGAGGCCCAGGCGCATGGTGCCGCCGAGGTCTCCCTTGCCGTCCACAATGTCCAGCTGCTCTTCCATGGTGGCGATGACCGGGTACTTGGAATCGGGCTCGAACTCGCTGGAGGAAGCCCCTTCCAGGCCAACCACGTTGCGGGCATACTCGATCACCATGCACTGCAGGCCCAGGCACAGGCCGAGGACGGGGAGCTTGGATTCGCGGGCGAACTTCAAAGCACCAAGCTTGCCTTCGAGGCCACGGATCCCGAAGCCGCCGGGAACGCAGATGGCGTCCACGCCGGCCAGGGACTTGGTGGCACCCTCAAGGGTTTCGCACTCGTCCGAAGGCACCCAACGGATCTTGACCTTCGCTTCGTTGGCGAAGCCGCCGGCACGAAGGGCTTCAGTCACCGAAAGGTATGCATCCGGAAGGTCGATGTACTTGCCCACCAGGGCAATCTCGACCTCGTGCTTGGGGTTGTGGACAGCTTCAAGCAGCTTGTCCCACTTGCTCCAGTCGACGTCCTTGAACGGCAGGTCCAGTGCACGGACGATGTAGGAGTCCAGGCCCTGCGAGTGCAGTGTCTTGGGAATGTCGTAGATGCTGGGAGCGTCAGCGGCGTTGACCACGGCGTCGATGTCGACGTCGCACATGCGGCCGATCTTCTCGCGCATGGCCTCAGGCACCTCGCGGTCCGAACGGATCACGATGGCTTCCGGCTGGATACCAATGGAGCGGAGGGCTGCCACGGAGTGCTGCGTCGGCTTGGTCTTCAGTTCCTGCGAAGGGCCAATGTACGGCACCAGCGAAACGTGAAGGAAAAACACGTTGTTGCGGCCCACGTCCTGGCGGACCTGGCGGGCCGACTCAAGGAACGGCTGCGACTCGATGTCGCCCACGGTGCCACCGATTTCGGTGATGATGACGTCCGGAGCGTTCTTGCCCTCGGCGGGCAGGCGCATGCGGCGCTTGATTTCATCGGTGATGTGCGGAATGACCTGCACCGTGTCTCCGAGGTATTCGCCGCGACGTTCCTTGGCGATGACCGTGGAGTAGATCTGGCCGGTTGTGACGTTGGCCGAACCTTCGAGGTTTTCATCGAGGAAGCGCTCGTAGTGTCCGATGTCGAGGTCGGTTTCGGCGCCATCATCCGTCACGAATACTTCGCCGTGCTGGAAGGGGTTCATCGTGCCCGGATCCACGTTCAAGTAGGGATCGAGCTTCTGCATTGTTACAGACAAACCGCGTGCCCGCAGGAGGTGGCCGAGGCTGGAAGCCGTCAGACCCTTACCGAGCGAGGACGCCACACCACCGGTGACGAAGATGTGTTTGGTCGTCTTGGACGAGCCCGGGAACCGGGAATTTACACGGGAATTTGATCGCTGCACCACGGAATTCGAGCTTATCATCAATTACGCCTTCCAAGCGTCTGTTCGGATTCCCCAAATGGTCAATAGTTGCCCAGGACTGCCGGGCAATCAAGAGCCACCGGGGTTTGGAGAGCGGCGATGTGATGGTGCTCGCACTGCCCGTCGCGGTGTTCAAGCCCGCTGCGGCAGGAGTTTCGCGTCGTCCAACAATTCCTGGGCATGTGCCTGCGCGGACTCGGAGTCTTCTTGCCCGGCCAGCATCCGGGCAAGTTCCTTAACCCGTTCCTCCTCGCTGAGCAACTGAACGTCACTGGAGGTGAACCCGGTGGTGGTCTTCCCGTCAGATCCCCGCACGGAGGTTTTGGTGACACGGATGTGCTGATCGGCGAATGCCGCCACCTGCGGCAGGTGGGTCACCACCAGCACCTGGACGTGGCGGGCCAGCATGGCCAGCCTGCGTCCAATCTCGACGGCGGCACGGCCACCCACGCCTGCGTCCACCTCATCGAAAACAAAGGTCGGAACAGGGTCCACTGCCGCCAGCACTACTTCGATGGCCAGCATGACCCGCGAGAGTTCACCACCGGACGCTCCCTTACCCAGCGGCCGGGCAGGGGCGCCCGAATGCGGCTGGAGGAGGAAAGCGATCTCATCGGTACCCCACGGGCCCAACACGCCGCTGCCGTCCACCTCGATGACCAAGGTAGCGTCTGCCATGGCCAAGGCCTTCAGTTCGGCGCTGACGCGCCCTGAGAGGTCCTTGGCAGCCTTGAGGCGGGCTTTGCTGATTGCTGCTGCCTGCTTCCGGAGGGTGGCCTCCGCGGATGCCACCTCTGCGTCCAGGGACTCGATCCGGCTTGAGTCGTCCTGAAGCTCATCCAGCCGCGTCCGCGCCGTGGCAGCCCACTCCAGCACCTCGTCAATGCTCGGGGCATATTTACGGATCAGCTTGGCCAGCGCCGCCCTGCGGTCCTCGATTTCGGACAGCCGTTCGGGCCCTTCCGTATCCAATGCGGCCTGGTAGCTGGACAGGTCCGCGGCAATGTCATTGAGCAGGAACCCGACCTCCGCCAGCCTTGCAGCGGCAGATCTCAGCTCCTCATCATGATCAGCGACGTTCTCCAACGTTCGCTTGGCTGCGTCAACCATGGACGTGGCGTCCCCAGCGTCACCGAATTCCTCGGCGATGAGGGATTCATGGGCGGCCGCGGCCGCCAACCGGAGTTCTTCGACATTCGCCAGCTTCACAGCCTCGGCCTTAAGGGTTTCGTCCTCGCCAGGCTGCGGATCAACGTCATCTATTTCCGTGAGGGCAGCGTCCAGGGACTCCGCCTCACGGAGCCGTTCACGGGCCTCGCTGCGCAAGGTATCAAGTTCGGCCTGGATCGCTTTCCAGTGGTTGTACAGCTCCTGGTACTCCCCCAGGCTTTTTGCCAGGGGCGCACCGGCAAAGCGGTCCAATGCATGGCGTTGGGCTGAAGCACTCTTGAGCCGGATCTGGTCCGATTGCCCGTGGACCACCACCAGGCTCTCCCCCAGCTCGGCCAGCACCCCCACAGGTGCCGCGCGCCCGCCAACGTATGCCCGGCTGCGGCCGTCGGCACCAACGGTACGGGCCAGCAACAGTTCAGCCACGCCGTCGAACTCCTCAGCCTCACCGCCGGCCTCTTTGGCGCGCTCCACGGCGCTGTGCGCCGGATCAAGCTTCAGTACGGCCTCGGCGGACGCGGACTTGGCGCCGCTGCGAACAGCCCCGGCGTCAGACCGGGCACCGAGAAGAAGCCCGACGGCGGTCACTACCATGGTTTTACCGGCGCCGGTTTCGCCCGTCACGACGCTCAGGCCGGGGCCCAACGGCAGGGCGGCATCGGTGATGACGCCGAGGTCACGGATTCGGAGTTCTTCAAGCATGGTTCACTTCGCATTCGTGGGTTCGGAGGGTTCACCGTGCCCTGGGTCCCGCGGGCTGGGCAAAGGTGCCGGTGACAGCGTCCTGATCACCGGGATGGGGCCAGTGTGGACTTCGCCCCTGCGGGGAGCCGGGCCACGCCAGCCATGGATGGGAAGCTCGAACTTGCGCACGAGCCGGGCCGAGAACGGAGTCTTGTGTGTGCGGGCGAGCCGCACCGGAGTAGCTGAGCGCGTCACTTCCACGCGCGCACCCGGAGGCAGATCCACAGAGCGTCGCCCATCGCACCAGAGCACGCCCAACGCATCCGTCCGGTTCATGATTTCGACGGCCAGCTTGGAACGCGGCGAAACCACCAGGGGCTTGGCGAAGAGGGCGTGCGCGCTGATCGGAACGATGACCAGGGCTTCAACCTCCGGCCACACCACGGGACCACCCGAAGAGAACGCATAGGCTGTGGAACCCGTAGGAGTCGCCATGACCACGCCATCACAGCCGAACGACGTCAAGGGCCGCTCATCCACCTCCGTGACAACCTCCAACATGCGTTCGCGGTTGGCTTTTTCGATGGCGGCCTCGTTCAAAGCCCACGTGTGCCAAATCTTCTGGCCCTTGATCCAGACCTGGACGTCGATGGTCATGCGTTCTTCCACCGTGTACTGCCGGCTGGCGATCCACTCGACCGTTTGGGCGAGGTCGGCCCGTTCACTTTCTGCCAGGAAGCCCACGTGCCCCAGGTTGACCCCAAGCAACGGCACATCAACCTCCCGGACCAACTCGGCCGCGCGAAGGATGGTGCCGTCACCGCCCAAGACCATGACCAACTCCACGTCCTCCAGGCTGACGTGGTCATTAAGGATCTCGATCGGGGTATCCAGGGCGCCGAAGAACCGCTCGATATCGGCAAGCTCAGACTTTTGGAGCACGGGAACCAAGCCTGACGAGTGCAGCTGCGTACACGCATCCCACGCTGCGCGGAGCGATTCCTCCCGCCCTGTGTGGGCAAGGACCAGTACACGCCTGCTCATCGGGTTCTGCTTTCTAGTGGTTCGGCCAGAGTTTCTCGATCAACGCGGCAACGGCTGCGTCCCGCTCTTCGATCTTAGGCAACACCGCAGACATCCTGCGTTTCATCCACAGGAAGTATTCAACATTTCCGTCCTGGCCAGGCAATGGACTGGCCGCCAGGTCCTGCAGATCCAGCCCGGCGTCCACCGCAGCACGGGCCACCTGGGCAACCGCCCGGCGTCGTTCATTCTCCGAGGTGACCACTCCCGACCGGCTCAACCGCTCCTTGCCAACCTCGAACTGCGGCTTCACCATCAGGACCATGTCGCCACCGGGTTCAGTGCATTGGGCAAGGGGGTAGACCACCAGCGTCAACGAAATGAAGGACAGGTCCGCGACCGTCAGTTGTGACGGTCCGCCGATCTGTTCGGGCGTCATGTACCGGACGTTAAGGCCCTCATGGACGTCAACCCGGGGGTCCTCGCGCAGGTACGGGACCAACTGGCCGTGCCCGACGTCCACAGCCACCACCCGCGCGGCCCCTTGCCTCAGCAGCACGTCGGTGAACCCGCCGGTGGAGGCACCGGCGTCGAGACACCGCTTGCCGGCAACCACGACGGCGGGAAACGCCTTAAGCGCGCCGTCCAGCTTATGGCCGGCGCGGCTGGCGTAGATGTCCTCGAGGTGGGCTTCGACAATGAGTTCCGTTGCCGCGTCGACGTGGAGGGCAGCTTTAGCCAGGACCGTGCCGCCGGAACTGACCTTCCCGTCGCTGATGAGTTTGGCAGCGTGGGTCCGGGACCTCGCCAGCCCACGGGAGACGAGTTCCTGATCAAGTCGTGCCATGTGCTAGCTGTCGCCTTCCGGGCGGTTGTTCGAAGGTGCTGACGGCAGACCTGGTTCAGCATCCAGGGCTTCCAAGAGGGAGTCGTGGATGCCGGCGTACAGTTCGCCGTGGCCAGAAACCGGCGACTCCGCAACGTCCGCTAACAGGCCGAGGGCTCTGTCCACCAATGCGTCACCTGTCGGCGTCGTGTCGGCGGGCCACTGGACTACCGCATCCGCCTCAGGCACGGGGGCATTGCTGGGTTCGGTCATCGCACCAGTCTAGTGACTTTGCCATTCCAGCTTTGGAGCCTTCGCCACGTCGGACTCCGGAACGGCAGCCCACCAAGCGGCACACGCCGCCCGCCAAGCATCGATGTCCGCCTCGTCCCCGGTAACAGTGACCGTGCCGTCGACTGCAACTGCGGACGCTGCACCGCAACGGAACGCACCGTCCTCGCTCAGGACCTCCGGGTAAGGGACATAGAGCCCTTCCAGATCCGCCAACAGGTAGTCGGGGCGCTCATCCGTGCGCGCAGCCAGAATGGTGTGCGTGGTATCCACGCCGGTGAGGACAGCCGCCGTCGCAAATCCTGCGCGGTTGCCGCCCAAAATGTCCGTGTCCAAGCGGTCGCCCACCACCAGGGGACGATCCGCGTTAAGCCGCTTCGCGGCAGCATGGAAGAGCGGCGCCTCGGGTTTGCCGGCCACCAAAGGCGTCTTGCCCGTAGCGGCAGCTACCGCGGCGACGAGGGTTCCGTTGCCCGGCGCCATGCCCCGGGCCTGCGGAATCGACATGTCAGTGTTGGTCGCGAACCACATGGCTCCGCTGGCCACCACATACGAGGCCTCGGCCAGATCCTTCCAACCGATCTCCGGATTGAAGCCCTGCACCACAGCTACAGGGTCCTCGTCTGCGCTGTGCACGGGCTTGAGGCCAACCAGCTCGATCTCATGGGCCAGTGCTGCGCTGCCTGTTATCAGGACATGCGCCCCCGCAGGCAGCATGGAGGCAAGAAGCTCCCCTGCTGCCTGGGAGGAACTGACCACTTGATGGTCCTCAGCCGGAGCGCCCAGCTCACGCAAATGCGCGGCGACCTGGGCGGGGGTCCGTGAAGCGTTGTTCGTGACGTAACCCAGGCCAACACCCACGGTCTCGAGACGCTTCAAGGACTCCACGGCTCCAGGGATGGCGTGCGGTCCTGCATAGACCACGCCATCCAAATCGGAGAGGACAGCATCAAAGGATGAGATCAGCGAATCAGCCATTCCGGGAGTCGGCGTTCTCGTCGTCAGACTCTTCGTTGCCAGTCTCGTCAGCCTGGTCCGCCTCGTCCGCCTCCGCGGAATCGATATCCGACTCGGCATCGTTGGACTCAAAGTAGTCCGACTCAGCGTCATCGAGTTCGACCTCGTCGTGCTCAACATCCGCTGCCGTCGCCTCGACGATGACCGTCTCAGCGTCAGGCTTCACGACGTCGGCGTCCCGGACCGGCTTCTCGAAGCGCGGCTTACGCGCGGCTTCTTCTTCCCGCTCGTCCCAGCCCAGGTCAACAATTTCGGGTTCAGCAAAGTCCCCGACGCCCAAGGCATTCTCGGCAACCAAGGCCTGGCGGGCCCACTTCCCGGACTCCTCAGTGCGGCCCACTGCGGCCAAAGCCTCTGCGTAGGCGCGGAAAAGGCGCGGGCTGTACGAGAACGCCCTGTTAATGTCCAGCTGCGGGATCTCCAGTTCGCTGACAGCAGCGTCCAGCTGGTCCAGGTCCGCACGGGCGCCCGATGCCACAATGGCAAGCTCCACCTTGCCCGGAGCGTCAAGGTCCTGCGCCTCAGGAGAGCGAACCATATCCAGGGCACGGTCCGGACGGCCCAGGCCACGCTCACAGTCAGCCATCACCGGAAGGTGGACGTTCGAACCACTGATGCGGCGGTAGGTGCGGAATTCACGCAGAGCCTCACCATAGTGGCCGGCAGCGTAGGCCGTCAGCCCGACAGCTTCACGGACCACAGAGAGACGTCCACCGCGACGGCTTGCAGCCAACGCGTGCTGGAAAGCAAGCTCAGGCTCAATGTCGATCAGGCGGCCAGCCATGACCAGGTGCTTTGCAACCCAGCCCGCGCTCTGCTCCTCGAGGGTCTTGATCTGGTGGCCGGTGGCGCGGTCAAGTTCTTTGCCCGTAACGTCGTCGTCGATCTCCGGGGAACGTTCGCGGTCAGGGCGGTTCGCGCTGCGGATGTCCTTGGCGTTGGGAACCCGCGCCGGACGCTCTTCCCAGGAGTTGCCGCGGTCGCTGCCGAACGAGCGGCGGTCGCCATCACGGGCCGGACGGTCACCGAACGGCTTCCGGTCGCGGTCACCGTCGCGGCGGGGGCCATCGAAGTTCCGCGGGCCGCGCTCAGGACGATCACCGAACGGCTTACGGTCACCACGGTCATTGTTGAACGGACGGCGCTCACCATCACGAGCGGGACGATCACCACGATCACCAAACGGCTTACGGTCGCCGCGATCGTTGTTGAACGGACGGCGGTCGCCACCGTCGCGGCGGGGACCATCGAAGTTCCGCGGGCCGCGCTCAGGACGATCACCGAACGGCTTACGTTCACCACGGTCGTTGCCGAACGAGCGGCGGTCACCATCACGGGCCGGACGGTCACCGCGATCGTTGTTGAACGGACGGCGGTCGCCACCGTCGCGGCGGGGACCATCGAAGTTCCGCGGGCCGCGCTCAGGACGATCACCGAACGGCTTACGGTCACCACGGTCACTGCCGAACGAACGGCGCTCACCATCACGAGCCGGACGATCGCTACGATCACCGAACGGCTTACGGTCACCACGGTCACTGCCGAACGAACGGCGCTCACCATCACGAGCCGGACGATCGCTACGATCACCGAACGGCTTACGGTCACCACGGTCATTGTTGAACGGACGGCGCTCACCATCACGGGCCGGACGATCGCTACCGAAGGAACGACGCTCCCCATCACGAGCCGGACGATCGCTACCGTCGCGGTTGTCCCTGGAGCGGAATCCGCGAGGATCCCCACCGGAGTTGTTGTTGGGGCGGTACGAACCTCGGTCGTCCCGGTTCCCGCCGTAGTTTCCGCGATTGCCGCCGCGGTTGCCGCCGTTGTGCTCAGCCATGGTGGATTCCTCCTGTTGCGAGCCGACCACTGGCGCGTGCGTAGTCGCTCATAACCCGTATTTCGTTGTCACGCCGCCGGCAGCCCTAGGGTACCGACTCGTTTGTCTTATGCAATTCTATTCGACGCCGCCATGGCGACAGTACGTCCGGAGCGACTAAAGGGTCCGTGGTGGCAAGTCTCACAGCCATGTGTTGGGTGGTTAAATGTGGGAGACCCCCCGACCCGTGTGGGTTGGGGGGTCTCGACCTTAATGGTTGTCCGGCGGTGTCCTACTCTCCCACACCCTCCCGGGTGCAGTACCATCGGCGCTGTGGGTCTTAGCTTC
>NZ_JAJUKH010000004.1 GCF_021538675.1 Paenarthrobacter sp. AR 02 | reverse complement strand
CTAAGACCCACAGCGCCGATGGTACTGCACCCGGGAGGGTGTGGGAGAGTAGGACACCGCCGGACAACCATTAAGGTCGAGACCCCCCAACCCACACGGGTCGGGGGGTCTCCCACATTTAACAACCAAACACCCCAGCACCAGCCGCGAAGGTTGTCCGAGCCGGCAGCAGGGGGTGAGGGTTAGCCGGAGAAGAACTCCGACAACTCCGAGATCAGCTTGTCCGGCGCCTTATTAGGGCCATCGTGCCCGAAGCCGGCGAGTATGGTGTAACTCGACCCTGACAAGACGTCGTGGATTTGGCCGCAGGCAACACCGAAGTAGGCAGGGCTCTTTTCGCCCACTACGATCAGCGTTTCCAAGGGGAGTTCCAGGAACGGCTCAGCGGGCATGTCCGCAGCGATGACGGCTTTGATTTCCCGCACGCCGCTGGTCATGAGCTCGCGCATCTGTTTGCCCATCGGCGTGCCTGCAGTCAGCTTGTTGGCCAGGGTCAGCATGGACAGGGGCATGCGCCCGAGGGCGCCTTCCGTTTCCACTCCCTTGATCAGTACGGCGAGGGCGCGATCGTAGTCCCCGGCCGCCGCTGCGCGTTCATATTCCGGTGCCCATTCGGCCTTGACGCTGTGGTTGACGGACACAGCCGGGTCATAGACAGCCAACCGTTCCACCGGAAGCGTCCGCGCCGCGTGGAGTGCTACGGCTCCACCGAAGCTGTGTCCAAAGACGTCCGTGCTGGAGGTGTGTTTCATGACCGCCTCCAGGTCCCGGATGTCGGCTTCCAATGTGTAGTCATCGGCTTGCGGTGACGAGTCACCGCGTCCGCGACGGTTGAACGTGTGCACGGGCCTGCCCAGGGCTTCGCTCAATTTCTGGGCAAACCGGGTGTAATCGGAAGCGGTAACCATGGAAGCCGGAACAACTACCACGCCGGATCCTGCCGAAGTCAGCTCACCACCGGTGGTGAGTACTTCGAGGTGTCCGCCGTCTGGGGTCATGATGATGTCGCGCGTCATGACTCGAGCCTAACCGAGCCACCTGAAAGCAGGCACTACGCCTGTCCGTATGTGGAAAACCGTCAGCGCGTGAAGTACGCGGAGATATCCGAGACAAGTTCCTTGACCGCTGCCGGAACAGAGCCGTGGAATCCTGTCGGCGAAACTTCCAAAGTGCTGCCCGGCACCGCCCTGTTCAAGCGTGACGCGGCGACCTTGTAGAACTTCGGACTCTTCTTTCCCACCATGAAGTGAGTCGTGGATGGCAACACGGAGAAGTCCCGGGGTGTGTCGGCGGCTTCGAACGCTGCCTTCAGTTCGCCGACGCCTGATGGCATGAGGTCACGGAACAGCTGGTTGACTTTGGTGTGCGAGACGATGGCCATCAACCCCGCCAGGACTGGCTCAGGGACCTTCGCAAGGGCGGTTCCCTGGTTCATTCCACGCTTCATCCGGGCCAGCGCCCGGCCTACCTCGCCTTTGTCGACGGCATCAGCGAATCCGTCCAGCCAGTCTGTGTCCATGCTCCCGTCGATGTTCACGGCGGCGTCGTAGACCGCCAGTTTGTCCGGTTCGTGACGGGTGCCGGCGAAAGCCTGGGCAGCGTTGAGGGCAACGGATCCGCCCAGGCTGTGGCCCAGGATATTGCGCGCGCCAGTGGCGTCCATGATGGTGCGGACATCGGCAATTTCGGTGGCCATGGAGTAGTCCTGGGGTTGCTCTGTCGACTTGCCCCGGCCGCGTCGGTCGTAGACGTCCACGGCCCAGCCAGGACCTAGTCCTTTGGCCAGGGCGATCGAAAAGGGCCGGTAGATCAGGGCTGTGAGGAACGCTCCGCCGATAACAATCACCCGGCGTTCACCGGGCGCGTCTTCCGCGCCGTACGTGTACAAGGCGAGTTCGCCGCCGTCGTGCGTCCTGATGCTCTGTTCCCTCACCGAAACATCCTAGGGCGCGACAGTGCGCTGGCCGACACTATGGGTTGCCGCCAGGAACCGGGCGACGCGGGCGGCGAGCCGACGGCCCGGACGCAGGGGACCTTCATGAAATTGCAGCGGGACTATGGCGAACTCGATGGCCGGCACGGCGCCACTGAGCATGCGCCCGGTCTCGGCGAAGTACGCGGGGCTCCAGCCGCCGCTGAGCATGAGTGTTGGGGTGGAGAGCTTCATGAAGTCATGAAGGTGCGCATCGGCGTCCAGTACCGCGCGCATCTCGGTAACAGCAGTGGGTAGCAGGGAACGCATTTCCAGCCCCAACCGGGTTCGTGCGGACAATACGCTGAGCGTCCGCAGCGCCCCCATGGGCAGGTACGAGATGGGCCCGGCCGTTCCAAGGCCCTGCACCAGGTGCGCCCAGGCATGATCCAGCTGCCCGGCCGTTACTGCTTCCTCGAGCTCCGGCCGCCATCTGCTGCTGAGATTGCCGGACAGGGATACCGCGGCGTCGTAGGTCACCAGGCGGTGGATCCCGAAGCGTCGGGCAGCTTGCAGTGCCACGAATCCGCCATAGCTGTGCGCCACGACATCGTCGGAACCACTCTTCTCCATGACCGCCTGGAGGTCCGCGATCTCCGTCTCCACCGAATAGTCCGGTGGCTGTGGAGCGGAATGCCCGCGGCCACGGCGGTTGTAAACGTGGACAGGGCGCCCGAGCATCACGCTAAGAGTCCGCGCGAACGGCCAGTAAAGGGAATCGGTCACCAAAGTGCCATGGATAAGTACGACGCCGGCCGGTTCAGCAGGTGCCTTCGACCCCGGAATCGCCGCAGCCGACGCTGGCCGGAAGGTGTGCACCTCAAGCTGCCCACCGCCGTCGTTCGTTTCAACCGTCCATGTCTCCACAGCCTGAGTCTATGCGTTGGGCGGATCCCAGGGCCCGGAAGTGAAGAGCCGTAATCAACGGTAAACTTAAGGACTGTGACTTCCGCAAACACCCCAGCCCCGAACACCTCCGCAGAACCCGTCGATGCCAGCGAGCAAATGCGCATCCGCATGGAGAAGCGCGCCAAGCTGATCGAGCGCGGCACGGAGGCCTATCCGGTGGGTGTTGAGCGAACCCACTCCCTCAGCGAAATCCGCGAAAAATATGCGCACCTCCAGGCCGACGAGACCACGGGCGACACCGTGGGCGTCACCGGTCGTGTCGTGTTCATCCGCAACACCGGCAAGTTGTGCTTCGCCACGATCCAGGAAGGCGGCGTGGACGGCAAGGGCGTCCGGCTGCAGGCGATGCTCAGCCTGGCCAACGTCGGCGAGGAAGCGCTTGCCGACTGGAAGGCCCTGGTTGACCTGGGCGACCACGTCTTCATCAAGGGTGAGGTTATTTCCTCACGCCGCGGCGAACTTTCTGTGATGGCAGATTCCTGGTCGATGGCCTCAAAGGCGCTGCGACCGCTCCCGGTCCTGCACGCGGAACTCAACGAGGAAACCCGGGTTCGCCAACGCTACGTGGACCTCATGGTGCGCGATGAAGCCCGTGAAATGGTCTACAAGAGGGCTGCCATCACCCGCTCGGTCCGGGACACGCTGGACCGTCACGGCTATGTGGAGGTGGAGACCCCCATCCTGCAGCTGGTCCATGGTGGCGCCACAGCCCGTCCGTTCGAAACGCACATGAACGCGTTCGACCAGAAGATGACCCTGCGCATTGCCACCGAGCTGTTCCTGAAGCGGGCTGTCGTTGGCGGCATTGACCGCGTCTACGACATGGGGCGCGTCTTCCGCAACGAAGGCGTGGACTCCACCCACAGCCCCGAATTCACCACGCTTGAATGCTACGAAGCCTGGGCAGACCAGTTCGTCATGGCCGAGCGCATGAAGGAAATCATCCTCAACGTCGCCGACGTCGTTGGCACGCGCACCATCCAGACCGACGCCGGCGAGATCAACCTCGACGGCGAATGGGCTTGGATTTCGGTGTACCCGGGTATCTCCGAAGCAGTGGGCGTTGAGATTACGCCGGACACCACTGTGGATGAGCTGCTTGCCATCGCAGCAAAGCACGAGGTCAAGGTGGACCCCAAGTGGGACGCCGAGAAGATCGTGGTTGAGTTGTTCGGCGAGATCGTTGAACCCACCTTGCTGAACCCCACGTTCGTGTACGACTACCCGCCCTCCGCGCAGCCGCTGGCCCGTCCGCACCGCGAAGACGGCCGGCTCATCGAGGCCTGGGACCTGATCATTGGCGGCATGGAACGCGGAACGGCATTCTCGGAACTCATTGACCCTGTCATCCAGCGTGAGCGGCTGACGGAGCAGTCACGGCGTTCGGCTGCGGGCGATGACGAAGCGATGCAACTGGACGAGGACTTCCTCCGCGCGCTCGAATACGGCGCCCCGCCGATGGGTGGCATCGGACTCGGCATTGACCGCCTGGTGATGCTGTTCACCGGTGCCGGCATCCGCGAGACCATCCTGTTCCCCCTGTTGAAGCCTGAAGGACACTGATCATGGAGTACATCGCAGTCCTGGCGCCGTCGGTTGTTGTTGGATTGATCTTTTGGTTTGCCATGAAGTCAATCTTCAATGCGGACAAATCGGAGCGTCAGGCGGAAGCCCGCGCCCAGGCGGAAGCGAATTCGAAGAATATTGGCCCGGCATCCGAAGGCCCTGCCACTAAATAGCCCCCTAAATGGGTTCCCATCATGGATGAATCCATTTGTGCTTTGACGTGCGTGCTTGCGGTGAACGATAATCAACAAAGGAATCCGGGGAATTTCTGATTATCCAACCCTCCAAAAGAGAGGCAACTCATGGCACAGAAAGTAAAAATCATCCTCGTCGATGACCTGGATGAAGGGGCCGCGGACGAAACTGTCCGCTTCGGCCTTGATGGGGTCAGTTACGAGATGGACTTGTCCACCGCAAACGCTGCTTCGCTTCGGAAGGCCCTGGAACCATACGTGGCCAAGGCCAGGAAGACGTCGTCCGGCCGCGCCACCCGCGGGCGTGCAACAGCGGCACGCAGCCAGGATTCCGCACAGATCAGGCAGTGGGCCCGTGATAACGGTTACACGGTGAACAGTCGCGGACGTATTCAGGCTGAAATTCAGGAAGCTTACCAAAAGGCCAATTCCTGATTCATCGCTTCAACGCCCCGGCAGCTACTGCCGGGGCATTGATGTTTTAAGAGGCAGTATGTGCAAGTGCCGGGTGGTCCGAACCATGGAATATTCTGTGAATCACGCGCCGGCCGAGTGACCGGGGATTTGAGCGGCTAATCCGCCTGGCAACGCGGTGCCTGATACTGCTAATGAATACCGTGCGGCCCTGGTGACAGGCAGGATCGGGAAGCGGTTTGGCAGCATCCCACCGCAGGACGCCCCAGGTCAAGGGGAAGTGCCTGTTTTATTCCGCAACCCCGTCATGTTTCCCCTGTGGCGAACACGCCCCAAAAGTGTTGCTCCGGCACGTAGCATCAAAGTACGTCGTAGCTAGGAGTGTGGCGAAATGTTTGAGAGATTTACGGACCGTGCCCGTCGCGTGGTCGTCCTTGCCCAAGAAGAGGCAAGGATGCTCAACCACAATTACATCGGTACCGAGCACATCCTCTTGGGTCTGATCCACGAGGGTGAAGGCGTCGCAGCCAAAGCGCTCGAGTCCCTGAGCATTTCGCTCGATGGTGTTCGCGAGCAGGTGCAGGAGATCATCGGTCAGGGCCAGCAGGCCCCATCCGGTCACATCCCCTTCACGCCGCGTGCCAAGAAGGTGCTTGAGCTCTCGCTCCGCGAAGCACTGCAGCTCGGCCACAACTACATCGGTACTGAGCACATCCTGCTCGGCCTCATTCGCGAAGGCGAAGGCGTGGCCGCACAGGTGCTGGTGAAGCTCGGCGCAGACCTCAACAGGGTCCGCCAGCAGGTCATCCAGCTGCTCTCCGGCTACCAGGGCAAGGAAACCGCCGGCAGCGGTTCCGGCCAGGGCCAGCCGGAAGGTACCCCCGCCGGTTCGGTGGTGCTTGACCAGTTCGGACGCAACCTGACCCAGGCTGCCCGCGAGAACAAGCTCGATCCCGTGATCGGCCGCGAGCAGGAGATGGAACGCGTCATGCAGGTCCTCTCCCGCCGTACCAAGAACAACCCGGTCCTGATCGGTGAGCCCGGCGTTGGTAAGACCGCCGTCGTCGAAGGCCTCGCCCAGGCGATCGTCCGAGGCGATGTCCCCGAAACCATCAAGGACAAGCAGCTGTACACGCTTGACCTCGGTTCGCTGGTTGCCGGTTCCCGCTACCGCGGTGACTTCGAAGAGCGCCTGAAGAAGGTCCTCAAGGAAATCCGCACCCGCGGCGACATCATCCTCTTCATTGACGAGATCCACACCCTCGTCGGAGCAGGTGCTGCTGAAGGCGCCATCGATGCTGCGTCCATCCTCAAGCCCATGCTTGCCCGTGGTGAACTCCAGACCATCGGTGCCACCACGCTGGACGAGTACCGCAAGCACATCGAGAAGGACGCTGCCCTCGAGCGTCGTTTCCAGCCGATCCAGGTCAAGGAACCTTCCGTTGCGCACGCGATCGAGATCCTCAAGGGCCTCCGCGACCGGTACGAGGCACACCACCGCGTAACGATCACCGACGGCGCCCTGGCGTCCGCCGCGCAGCTGGCCGAACGCTACATCTCGGACCGCTTCCTGCCGGACAAGGCGATTGACCTTATCGATGAAGCCGGCGCCCGCCTGCGCATCCGCCGCATGACCGCTCCGCCGGAGCTCAAGGCCATGGACGAGCGCATTGCAGACGTGAAGATGGAGAAGGAATCCGCCATCGACGCCCAGGACTTCGAGGGTGCTGCCTCGCTGCGTGACAAGGAGCAGAAGCTCATTGCCGAACGCGCGGAGAAGGAGCGCAACTGGAAGTCCGGTGGCATGGATGACATTTCCGAGGTTGACGAGGACCTGATCGCCGAAGTTCTTGCGAACTCCACCGGCATCCCGGTCTTCAAGCTCACCGAGGAAGAGTCCTCGCGCCTGCTCAAGATGGAAGACGAGCTTCACAAGCGCGTTGTGGGCCAGGACGAGGCCATCAAGGCCCTGTCGCAGGCTATCCGCCGTACCCGCGCAGGCCTGAAGGACCCCAAGCGTCCCGGTGGCTCGTTCATCTTCGCTGGCCCCACGGGCGTCGGAAAGACCGAGCTCGCCAAGGCACTTGCCGAGTTCCTGTTCGGTGAAGAAGACGCGCTCATCACGCTGGACATGTCCGAGTACTCCGAGAAGCACACGGTTTCGCGTCTCTTCGGTGCTCCTCCGGGCTACGTCGGCTACGAAGAGGGTGGCCAGCTGACCGAGAAGGTCCGCAGGCGTCCGTTCTCCGTGGTCCTGTTCGATGAAGTTGAGAAGGCCCACGCGGACCTGTTCAACTCGCTCCTGCAGATTCTGGAAGACGGCCGTTTGACCGACTCCCAGGGCCGCGTGGTGGACTTCAAGAACACCGTAATCATCATGACCACCAACCTTGGTACCCGCGACATCTCCAAGAGCGTGGCCACGGGCTTCCAGTCCGGCACGGACACCCAGACCGGCTACAACCGGATGCGCGCCCGGGTTACGGAAGAGCTGAAGCAGCACTTCCGCCCCGAGTTCCTCAACCGTGTTGACGACGTCGTGGTGTTCCCGCAGCTGACGCAGGACGAGATCATCGAGATCGTGGACCTGTTCGTGACCCGCCTGGAGCGTCGCCTCAAGGACAAGGACATGGGCATCGAGCTCACGCCCGCCGCCAAGGTTCTCCTGGCCACGCGTGGTTACGATCCCGCGATGGGTGCCCGGCCGCTGCGCCGCACCATCCAGCGCGAGATCGAGGACCAGCTGTCCGAGAAGATCCTGTTCGGCGACATCCACCCCGGCGACATCGTTGTGGTTGACGTCGAGGGCGAAGGCGACGACGCGAAGTTCACGTTTGAAGGCAACGCCAAGCCGCGCATTCCGGAGATCGCTCCGACCGCGTAAGGCAGAGGCAACGACGCAAAGGACCCCGTCCATTCCGAAAGGAGTGGGCGGGGTTCTGTTGTCCGCCGTCCTCCGGGTTTTTGCACACATGTTGGCCCTAAGGTGGTTTCAGGCTCATTCGATGGAAAAGACTCCAGGGGGACAAACATGCGCGTACTCATGGTGGCGCCAGGCACGCGAGGAGACGTGGTTCCGATGGCCGGCCTCGGGCATCGCCTGCAGGGCGTAGGCTACGAGGTCGCCATAGCCGCCAACCCGGCCTACGCGCCTTTGGTGGTGGAATCAGGGTGCGAGTTCACGCCACTGCCGGGAAACCTTGCTGAGCTGATCAAGCATCCCGCGCCTGGTGCCAAGGCATCAGCCGGAAATGTGGTCTCCTTCTGGAAGAAGCTCGGCGAGTACATGGACAATGCGGCGACAGGGACGTTGGCTGCAGCGGAGGCCGGCGCGGACGTGATCCTGGCCAATTCGGTGGCGCCGTACGCCTACGACGTCGCTGAGGCCCTCGGCATTCCGGCGATCGGTGCCCATCTGCAGCCCACTGAGCCAAGCGCGGCCTACCCTCCTGTCCTGATGAACTCGGCCCGGAGCCTCGGCCCCGTGGGAAACAGGATCATAGGGGAGCGTGCTTCTGCTGGGCCAGCTCCATATGACGGTCCCAGCGCCCGCTTGCGCAGGGAACTGGGCCTGCGCAAGGAAAGCCGTGCGGCCGGGGAGCGTCGCCGAAGGAAAGCTCACGCAACAGTGCTTTACGGCATCAGCCCATCGGTACTGCCCAGGCCGGACGATTGGCACCCAGGCTTGGTGATGGCAGGGTACTGGTGGCCGGCTGAAAACCCTGGCTGGCAACCAGCCGCAGACCTCGTGGACTTCCTGGCAGATGGCCCGCCTCCCGTTTTCGTGGGATTCGGCAGCAGCGCCGACATCGATCCTGGCTTTATCCTGGACGCTACCCGTCGCGCCGGCACAAGGGCCGTCGTCCAAGGCGTTGAGGGTTACCTGGGGGATGACGCAATCGGCGTCGGGAGTGTTCCACATGAGTGGCTTTTTCCCCGTATGTCAGTTGTGGTTCACCATGCGGGCGCTGGAACCACCGCTGCCGGTCTGCGGGCTGGCGTTCCGACGGTGGCTGTTCCTGTATACACGGACCAACCGTTGTGGGCGTCCAAAGTTGCATCGCTTGGAGCCGGGCCGGAGCCGGTGCCCTATAAGAAGCTGACTCCGGAGCGCCTGGGCGAGGCAATACGCGAAGCCAGCAGCACGCCGTCGTACGCCCGCCGCGCCAAGAGCGTAGCCACCGCACTGGCGACGGAAGACGGCACCGCCCCGGTGATCGAAGCCCTGCGGAGGCGCGAGCTCGGACGATAGTCGGGCCGATGGCGTGAGAGCCCGCTCCTGCGTAATGAATACCCGACGGCGGCTCTTTCCTCAGCGTGCCATTCGTCAGTGACAGTCCGAACAATTCCCCTGATTGAAAGATGACGCCCGGGCGGCTTCTCCGCGCCGTAAGTACTGGCACGTCGGCGGCCACTCGGCCTCATACCTGCTGACAGCAAGCCAAAATGATATGACAGAAATCGACACGCAGTTGACTAAAAAAGCGGTAGTTAGCTTTGATTTGACTAACAAGTGGAGTATCGTCAGCGAGGGAACAAACATCGTCCACTCACCTGGAGCGATGACGATGGGAATCCACCGCAACGACGCGTATCTGATTGGGGACAAAAAATTTCAAGTCAATCCTCGGGCGCAAAGCGCCTACGTGAAAATCTCCGTCTTGCCCGACCTCTGAGGATACTGGAGGCCCACAGCCCCCTGGCTGCACTCCTGGCGGAGGAGGCGGCGGACCGCGGCTCCGAGTTTGATGGATTCTGGTCAAGTTCCCTGAGTGATTCAACGCTTCAGGGCATGCCAGACATGGAGATTCTGAGTGTCAGTGAGCGTATCGATACGGTTAGGCCGATTCTGGCTGTGACGGACAAGCCGCTCATTATGGACGGCGATACCGGAGGGCACAATCATCACTTTGCCCACATCGTACGCAAGATGGAGCGGGCTGGAGTCGCCGCCGTAATCGTTGAAGATAAAACAGGTGTGAAGCGCAACTCCCTGCTAGGTACACATGTTCCTCAGCAACTCGCCGACCCGGAAGAGTTCGGAGCGAAGATCCGGCAGGGTAAGAGGGCCCAGCGAGACTCGGCTTTTATGATTATCGCGAGGCTGGAGGGCCTGGTGTTGGACTCCCCAATGCGGGACGTCTTGGAGAGGGCCGACAGCTACGTAGAGGCGGGCGCAGACGCTATTATGATCCACAGCAGGGCCGCGGACTCGGGCCAAGTTGTTGCGTTCGCGAAGGATTTCCGGGGGAAACATCCCGATGTGCCCCTCGTTTGTGTCCCCACTACGTATGGAGACACGCCACTTTCCGAACTCGAAGCGGCCGGCTTTTCTGTCGTCATCTACGCGAATCACATGCTCCGTGCGTCAGCCAAGGCCATGAAGGAGGTTGCCAAGGCAATCCTTGAGGACGGGACGACAACTCGCGCGGAGACGCATTGCCTGGATTTGCAGCTCGTGTTGAACAATGCCGATGTCAATGGGTAATTCACGGGGAAGCGAATCCTGGGGTTTTGGGCTCAGGTTGGGAGGTGCTCGCGTTGTCTAACCGTGATCGTCCTATGATTATCGGCGCTTACCTCGCGTATGGTACTGGCCACCACGCTGCTTCCTGGCGTCATCCAGATACCCCCGTGGATGGGGCGCTGGATATCCGCCATTACGCTGCCATGGCACAGTGCGCGGAACGTGGACTATTGGACTTCATCTTTCTTTCAGACACTCCATCGGTTTTCAATGACGACAAAGAAGGGTTCGGTGGACGCGTTGTCGGGCTCGAACCCATTACATTACTGTCAGCTCTGGCCATGGTTACGACTGATATAGGGCTCGTCGCGACCGCTTCGACTACCTATAACAGCCCATACAACGTTGCGCGCCAGTTCGCTTCTTTGGACCACATCAGTCAAGGGCGCGCCGGATGGAACGTGGTGACCACTTCAAAAAGCCAAGCTGCTGGAAACTTTGGACTTTCGGCACATCCCGCACATGACATCCGATATGACATTGCTGATGAATTTGTAGAAATTGCCAAGCAGCTTTGGCAGACGTGGCCGGATGAAGCGTTAATACGTAACAAAGATTCCGGAAAATTCTACGATCCACTGAAGCGCAAGTTTACGAGCTTCAAAGGTGAGCATCTTTCCCTGCACGGAGAGCTGAATGTTGCCGAGTCACCTCAACGATTCCCATTAATCATCCAGTCCGGAACGTCTGATCGTGGTATCGACCTGGCTGCGAGGACCGCGGAAGTCATCTTTACCGCCCAGACACAGATATCCAGTTCTATTGATTTTTCAAGGCGAGTCAAACAAAAGCTTTCGCACTACGGCCGTCCAGCGGATGCAATTCGTATACTTCCGGGCATTTCACCGTACGCTGCTCGAACAAAACGCGAGGCCAAAAGCAAATACGACGCGCTCCAGCAGCTGATACACCCCAAGCTGGGACTCAGTATGCTCGCTGACCTCCTGGGAGGATTTGACCTCACTGGTTATGATCTCGACGGGCCACTACCCGAGCTCCCTGACTCCAACGGGAACAAGAGCCGAAGGCGGTTGATCGAGAAAATGGCCCGGCAAGAATCCCTAAGCATTCGTCAGTTGTATCAACGGCTGACTGCCTCGCGGGGTCACGTGGCAGTTGTGGGGACTTATGAAGAAGTGGCAGAAGTCCTGATTGAGTGGTTCGAATCGGGTGCCTGCGACGGGTTCAACCTCATGCCACCTACTTATCCGAATGATCTCAATTCGTTTGTCGAAGAAGTCATTCCAATTTTGCAAGAACGCGGGGTGTATAAGTCCGCATACGGTTCTGGCCCCTTGCGGTCAAAGCTATTTCAGGCCCAATAGCGAAAACCCGATGAAGGCATCCCTGCGTAATCAAGTCCGAGTCTACGTTAATTCAGCACAAGCATAGGATCCAACATGAATCAGAACATCATCCTTGAGGACACCACCCTGCGCGATGGCGAGCAGGCTCCTGGGGTTGCCTTCGACCGGGCAACGACACTTGCCATCTTCAACGCCCTGCTCGACACCGGAGTGAAGTGGCTGGAAGCCGGCATCCCTGCCATGGGGGGAAGCGACGTTCTTGCGATGCAGGAGATGTTGGAACGCAAGGACGAAGTCCACCTGATTGGTTGGAACCGAGGCGTACGCGAGGACGTCGAACGCACAATTTCTCTAGGGTTCGATCACGTGCACATCGGACTCCCGACGTCTCCCATCCACCTCAAGCACAGCGTGGGCAAGGACCGTACCTGGCTGCTCAAGACAGCGAGTGACATGGTCAAGCTGGCCAAGGACAGGGGCTGCTTTGTCTCCATTAGTGCAGAAGATATCGGGCGGACTCCGATCGAATACCTGCAGGAGTATGCGGTACATGTCCAGGAGGCGGGAGCGGATCGGCTTCGTTTATCAGACACCGTTGGAATTCTTGATAGTGCCCAGTATGCCGCCAGGGTTGCCGCCGTGTCCGCCGTCAGTCCAATAGACACCCAAACCCACTGTCACAATGATTTTGGCTTAGGGGTTGCTAACACCATCGCGGGACTAGATGCAGGTGCTCGCTATTTCCACACGACAGTCAATGCCATTGGGGAGCGGGCGGGCATGCCGGAGATGGCGCAAATGGTAATGGCCCTAAAGCAGTTCAGGAACGTTGACCTCGGAATCGACACGACTAAGCTGACATATCTTGCCGAAACCGTTGCCGATGGTTGTAGGCAGAGCCTCCTTCCATGGCAGCCCGTTGTGGGCAGCAACGTCTTCTCTCACGAGTCTGGAATCCATGCCAAGGGCATGCTCAACGATGTCAACACCTTCGAACCCATAATGCCGGAAACCGTCGGTGGAACGAGGCGGTATGTCTTGGGCAAGCACTCCGGGCGCACCATGATCATCGATGCTTTGCAGCAGCGTGGAATAGATGCTGATCCCGCAGTTCTTCCCGACGTTTTGGCAGCGCTCCGTGAAGCGTCCAACAACGTTGGTGGCGAAGTCTCGGCGTCGGACTTGGAGACCATTTACACGGGCATAGTCAACGGAAAACTCTCCTATGAGCACGCCTGAGCCGTTGGTTGAACGCATTATCGACCAGCATTCTGATGATGCAGTAACACCAGGTGCCCTGGTCAGCGTTCGTGTGGATCGCATTTACGTTCAGGACGGTAACTCGCCAACCCTCGCCAGGTTGTTTCACAAGCATGGTATTTCCAGCATCAGGGAGCCTGAGAAGGTTGCATTCGTTTTCGATCATTCGGTCTTGGCGCCTAATGCTGCTATTGCCGATCGAATGAAGGAGGCAGCAGGGTTCGCCAAGGAACTCGGAGTGCAGGTCATGCGACGTGGTGACGGCATTAGCCATGTCATAGCTCAGGAGGAAGGGTGGTTTCAACCCGGAACCATAGTTCTGGGCTCGGATTCGCATACCTGTGCTGGAGGCGCCAACCAGTCCCTTGCCCTCGGGATGGGTGTTACCGATATAGCGGCCGCAATGATTAGTGGCGAAACATGGCTAAAGGTACCTGAAACTGTATGGCTGAATGTGGTGGGAACGCCGCATCCTCTCGTCAGGCCGAAAGACGTTGTTCTCCATATTCTGGGGACGCTTGGCCAGGCTCCCTTCCTCTACAAGTCAGTGGAATGGATAGGTCCTTGGGCCGCGGCTCTGACGGAAGATGGCGCTGCGAGTGTCGCCAGCATGGGCGTCGAAATGGGAGCGAAATGCGTGTTCCTGCCTCCGCGGCGGGGTCGTAGTAGTAGTGTCCTGTCCCCGGTCTTTGCCCCGGACGAGGCGAATACCATCACCGTAGACATCACGGGACTGGATCCAGTCGTAGCGCTGCCTCACTCGCCCTCACAAGTTGCCTCCCTGAGCGACGTAGCCGGGCTATCCCTCGACTACGTCTTCATCGGCAGCTGCACCAACAGTCGTCTGGAAGACATCGAGGAAGCCGCGCGGATGCTGGACGGAAAAGCCGTGCATCCGGATGTGCACATGGTCGTGACGCCGGGGTCGCAGCGGATCATGGAAGATGCTCTTCGGCTGGGCCTTATTGGCATTCTTACCCGTGCCGGCGCCTTGGTTACACCTGCCGGATGCGGTCCCTGCGTGGGTGCGCAGGGACCAGTTCCGGCCAGTGGGGATCGGGTGCTCTCTACCATGAACAGGAACTTTAAGGGCCGAATGGGAAACGGTCAGGCTGAGATATTTCTATCCTCACCCTTGGTCGCCGCATCGTCAGCTCTTTTGGGACGTTTTCCGAGTATCGAGGAACTGAAGGCATGACAGAGATAAGAGGAAAAGCAAGATTTGTCAGAGGGCAGATTTCCACGGATGACATAATTCCTGCCAGGTATAAGCATATGTATACGGATCCTGCCGACATGGCTCCTCATGTCTTTGAGAACCGTTTCCCAGAGCTTGCATCATCCTTTGAGGAAGGCGACGTCCTCATCGGAACCGACGTCTTTGGGATCGGAAGCTCCCGTGAACAGGCTGTCAGTTCCCTGATGGCACTCGGTATCCGAGCAATTGTCTCACCTCGGTTCGGAAGAATATTCTTCAGGAATTGCTGGAATCTTGGAATTCCTGCAATTGAAGTTGATACAAGCCGTTTCATTGAAGGCAGGCCCGTCCGCCTGGATTTGACAGGTGGCTACGCAATTATCGACGAAAATCAGGGGATATCGTTTCCCCCTCCACCGCAACGCATGATAAGGATCTTGGAGAACGGTGGATTATTGAACACGGTGCTGAATGAGGCCGCCCACTCAAGAAATGGCATATGAAAATCGTGCTTGCGAATTCTGTGACGACGACAGTAGGGGCTAAGAAACCAATGGAACGTGTAAGCAAGTTTGATGGCTTGGCGGAGGACTACGAGCGGCACCGTCCCCGTTATCCGCAGCAGCTTCTCGAGTCGATATCAAGGACTCTTGTCTCAAACCATCCCGTGGTGGTGGACATTGGTGCCGGTACCGGGATCGTGCTTGATGGACTGCTGCCAGTTCTGCCGGCACCCCGTCTTGTCGTCGGAGTGGACCCATCGCAAGACATGGTGGCGTTGGGTGCCTATAAGCATCCAGGGGCAACTTGGATTGTTGGTACTGCAGAAGATGTGCTGGAGGACAGCTCGGATGTTGATCTCATCGTGGCAGGTCAGTCCCTGCAATGGATGGACCGTCCCCGCGTGCTTCGGGCTGCGAACAGGGCCTTGTCCGCCGATGGAATCCTTGCGGTGCTGCAGAACAACAGGAACCATGAATCCAGCGGGTTTTTGTCTGCTTACGAGGACCTGCTTGAAGACCTGAGTCCCGGCTACCGGCGAGATTACAGATCGTTCGACTTTTCGGCAGAGATCCGAGCCGCTTTCCATGCCCAGCCAAGCTACGAAACATGGATTTGGTCTCAGAACCTGGGTTCTGAAGATTTCATCGGAATGTCTCGGTCCTCGACTCAGGCCCAACGGGCGATTGCCGCCAACGGTAGCGAGTTCCTGAAGAGATTGAATGCTCTAGTGACCGAGCATTCGGAGGGTGACATCCTCCGGATTGAATATCTCTCAGAGCTATACATGATCCGGAAAGATTCCTAATGTGATCACAGCCGGGTTGGAAATCCGCTCTGCGAAGCAACGCGATGCAGAACAGCTGTGGAAGTTGATTGTATCTACATTTTCGGTCTATGAGGACCAATTTGTGCCGTCCGTTCTTAGCAAAGGGAAGGGAGACCTAGTAGCTCGGTGCAACTTATGGTCGATCGGACTCGTAGGCGGCGAAATCGTAGCTGCTGTGCAACACGAGGTTGAACAGGATATCTACACTTTCAGCTATTTGGCTGTGAGGTCAGATATGAGACGCCTGGGCTATGGGACGCAGTTATACCGATATGTCGAGGATTGTTCGCGTTCCAAAGGCAGACAGATCATCTTAGTGGCGGTTCGACGCGCTATTGAGTCGAACGTGAAATTTGTTGAAAGTCTCGGCTTCCACTTCATTGGACCTTTTGGTTCGAGTGGAGGGCACGATATCTACGGAAATGAAATTGGTTCAGCCGCATGAATAAGGTGCTTTTGATTGGATATCGTCCAGGTCTGGAGAGGGCTATACGACGGTTAGGTTATGATCCGGTTATAGTCCTTCAAAAAATGAAGCCCGGGCTCGAAGGGCTGGATATAATTTTGGTTCGAAGCATAGAATCCCCGGAGGAAGTTCTGGGCGCAGTCCTTCGGCGGCACCCGGTTGGGGATTTTGCAGCGGCAGTAACAGGTCATGAGCAGGGGGTCTTCACCACCCTGGTGGCAAGGTTGGCTCTGAATCTTCCGGGCGACAAGGATCTTGGCCGGTCCTTGGTCTTCCGGGACAAGCACCTCCAAAAAATGCATCTTGGGGACAGCGTCGCGCACGCTGAAAGTGTGCCGATTGAGCTGACGGACACCTACCATTGTCTTTCTCGGCAGCTAGGGCAGCGATTTTTCGTAAAGCCCAGTTCGGGCTTTGGTTCCGACGGTGTAAAACTGGTCGAATCTGCCAGTGATTTTGAGGCTGCCTTGCCGGGAATTGCCTCAAGTTTTCAATATCTGGCTGAGAGTCGTGTAGTTGGTCCTGAGTTCCACGTTGATGGTGTGTGGTGGGATGATTCAGTCCTGTGGTTGAGTTTGGCCCGATATCTTGACTCGCCATACAAATGCAATGACGACGGCATCATGGCTGATCATATAGTTACAGAAGTGATGAATAGTGCGCTCTTTACTCATGCGGAGGAGCTCGTCGGCAATGCACTCAGCGCTCTTCAAGCACCAAACGGTGTTTTTCATCTTGAAGCCTTCATATCCGAGTGCGGTTTAGTTCTAGGTGAAATCGCAATCCGTCCACCGGGCGGCCATGTGCCGGAGATTATCAACTTGACTTATGGGGTTGATCTTTTTGAGGCCCATGTCCAGGCTGCGCTGGAACAAAGGCCATCCATAAATGCGCGCGTCGTTGATCCAAGTCCGGTATTTGGGTTTGTTTATCTGCGTCGCTTTCCTGGGTCGCAGCTGAGTATTGATTTCTATCGTCAAAATTTCCAGAATATTTGCCAAATCGAGCTGGCGGATTCTCCGACTGGGGGAGGAGCTTACAACCGTGATGGCTTCGCAATCGTTCAGGCCGCATCGGAATCGCATCTGCAGGCTGCGATGCTTGAGTTGGTTGAGGTAAACGGGGCCGATCGTGGCTGAGACTCGCCGTGCCTTGGTGCTCAGCCCTGCAAAGCCGTCGGTCTTGAGGGTATGTAAGGATGTTCCGGGCCTCGACCTCGTATTTCAAGATGTCACGAGTCCCGCAGAGCTGCGGAGTTTTGAGTCGGCTGCAGATGCTTTCGAGCGGCATGGCTGCTCGCATGTTATTGCAACGTCGGAAAGTAACATGCTCTTGGCCGGGCGGCTCAGGGAGCACTATTCCCTTCCCGGCCTCAAGCTTGGGCAGAGCTTGGCAGTAACGGACAAGCGGGAGATGCATCACGTCTTTTCCCCAGTTGTGCCCATGGCTCCGCGTTGGACATCAGACATGGAGCTGGAAGGCGGCACCGCATTTTCTGGCTTTTCTGAATTTATAGTCAAACCCGCATTGGGTTCGTCAAGCAGGGGTGTGGAGCGGCACTCCATGGAGCGGCTGCTTGAAGTAATAAGCGGTGCTTCTGATGACCAGGTAGTAGAGGCGGCTTTGGATGTTGAAACAGAGCTTCATTGCGATGGTGTCTTGATTGGCGGGGAGTTGGCTGCCGCGGCAGTGTCCAAGTATGACCGGCCGGTTTTGGAAGCGAGAGGTAACACCCGGGCCAGCATCCATCTCCCCGAGGAGCACGAAATGAGCCGGCGGGCTCGTCTGCTTGTTGCGGATATCCTCACGGCGGCCCCAAACCTCGATGGCGTATTTCATATCGAGTTGCTGGTAGTTGACGGGGCTATGTTCCTCGGCGAAATCGCCATGCGGCCAGCAGGCGGGGGTGTTGCAGAAGCGCTGCGTCGCCATAAGGGGTTGGATCTTTGGGATGCCTTCATCAGAGCTCAACTTGGCATGCCGCTTCCGACGCCATCGCTATCGCGGGTAAGCCCTGCCACTCCTTGGGCCGGAGTGCTCGGCGTTGTTCCGTCGGCAAACCTATCCAGAGCTGAGCAGCGGGCGTTCCTGTTGCGACAACCAGAGGTTGTGTCCCTGGAAGAACTGGATTCAGGAGAGTCTCGGCCTAAAGAGTCGTGTTCATTCTCCTGGCATGCATTTTTCCAGACCTCCACCGAGTCGCAGGCGTACTCCCTCACAGAAAGGATCTCGAAGGCCATATGAACAAAAATGTGGTGTCGCCCGAGGCACTGGCGAACTCGGAGAGTGCGGCAGGTTCCTCCCGAGGATTCCTTGCTTTTTCGTTACTGTCAGCACTGGCTGAAGGCGCTCAGCAAGTGATTATCCTCTGGACTGCCTTTCAGATCGGCGGTAGTGGCCTTCTGGTCGGGTGGGCAGTCTTCGCCGGCTATGCGCCCGCGGCTGCAGTAGGCCTGGCCGTGAGAAAGCATGCAGATAAGGGAGATGCCCGATCGCTTGCCGGATGGAGCAATTGGTTTTTGGCGCTTGGTTCCCTTGTTGTGGGCGTTCAGCAATTGTTGGCTGGAGATCCGCTTATTTCCGTGATCATGATCCTGGCCAGCCAGGCCCTGCTGTCGCTTGTCAAGCTCGTGAACAAAGCTGTTGTGGGCAGGCTTCTTAGAACCTGCTTACAGCCTGAGGCCGCCAAGAAGACGTTGCAACTTTCTTCATCCGCCAGCCTGGCAGGACAGGTCGTGGGCGCCGGGGGTGCTGGTCTTTTGCTGAGCACTGGCTTGGGACCCGCAGGGCTCTTGATATGTGGGGCGTTTTATGCCGCGAGTGCATTCGTATTGCGTCTTGCAGTGCGGAACGACTCTGCGCGGGCACGCCGGAAAAATGCAGAGGATGAGGAAACGCCAGGGACGCGCCGATCGCCCAAGGTCCGATCCCGTCTTAGTCCTGCGTTGGTCTCCGTGCTCCTCTTTTCTGTTCCAAGCAGTGGATCGCTGCAGGCGTTGACAACGCTTCTGCCTTCATTGAGCGAGGCGACGGCTCCGTCAGCGCCCGCCTTCTACGCCGTGATGAACGTAACGAGCATGGCCGGAGGATTCGTAGCTGGGTTGATCCTTTCGTCAAGACTTTCCACTCCATTGATGGTCCTCCGGTGGGCGATGCCTGCCAGCGCAATTTTGTTGGTATGCCTCAACTTGCTCGGGGCGGAATTCGCGGTCGCCTTCCTGGCCGGGGTCCTGACCCTCGTGCTCACTCTGCACGTAATCGTGATGCAGGTCCTTACAAACCAAACTCCCCCTGCCGAGGAGGTAGGTTCATTCGCGATGACGCGAAATGTGGTTGCCTCGTTGTCCAAGGCGCTCTTTGCGCTTGCTGCGGGGGCCATTTCGTCTTTCGCCGGTTTGGAGGCGGCGGTATGGGCGCTGGCTGGGGTCTGCGCCGTCTTCTGGTTGATTTGGTGGCGGCAGGAATCGTCGCGGAGGGAGGGGGTCTTTGGTGAGATTGGACGCTGACGATGGAAGAGCGAATTTCCTGGAAGCTCTGGTGAAGCGCATATCCGCGCATCGCAGCGAGCTTCCTGACTCGCCAGTCGGCCATGAGCTCGCGGACATTCTGGGACACAGCCAGGCTGCCTTGGAGAGGCTGGGCAATGGTGGGCGGATATTGCTTACACTGCCTCATGCCAGCCCAAATGTCTTCTTTCCCAGGGCAAGAGTCGGTTGGCATGCGGCCGAACTGCAAGGTACAGAATCCGACGCCATTCACCTTCGCGTGGTGCTCACGCACACAAACTTTTCTGATCTCGGATGGCGACCCTACGCGTGGTGGATCCTGGATCAAGAGGCCAATTTGCGCCGCGTGAGTATGTTTACGAGGAACAAGAAACAGAGTCATGCCACCATAGCGAGCCAGAATGGTTACTCGACATTTCCTGACATGCTAACTGGTCATGACCGCAGGGCGGCGCGAATGGCGGCCCTCGCCACTGATCGAGCTTGGTGTTACATCAACCTCATGGCCAGCATCGAACGGTCCTGCGGGTTCTCAGCTACCTCGAGGACAATCTATGTCCGGTTGGAGTGGTTGGTTGAGGCCGCTTTGGAAGTCGCCGGCGACTTGACCAGCACGGGTGTGTGGATGCGCGCCCTTCTCGAATTGGCCGACGGGGCACGGGTGATAGGGGCCGGGGGGCGACTTCGGGCGGCTACGAGTGGTGAGACACCATTCGTCTACAGCAACGCGATAAACCTGGCGGTCTTGGCGGCTCTGCCCTCCGCGGAAGTACTTGGCGGCAAGAAGATGGAGTCCTACTGGCCAGAGGTCCAAGCTCGAATCGGACAGGCCGCAAGGAACAGCAAAAGCCCGGCGCCCCTACTCAAGCGTTTGCTTGTTCCCGAACAAGCGCGGGAGGAAGGCGCCCCTCCGTCGCCGCGATTGAGAAGGCAACTCTCAGAGGCGGGCATCCAGTACTCACAAGGCATGGCCTTGTCGCTGCACGGGTCCCTGAACCAAACGATATGAAAGGGGCGGCGGTGGCAAGTATCGATGAATTGGTTCGCAATTATTATCTGCGCGTGGATGAGGATCCCGCCACTGTGCACGAACTATTTTGTCAGGACGCCGCCTATCACCGGCCTGGTTACGGGGCGCTTGTCGGACGTGAGCGCCTGCGCCAGTTTTATGGCCAAGAGCGGGTAATAGCTTCCGGAAACCACCGGCTCAAAGAGGTCCTGATTGCCGATCAGTCAGCAGCTGCGCGCGGTGATTTTGAAGGCAAGGGGCATTCCGGTGAGGACTTGCGGGTCTCGTTTGCAGATTTCTTTACCTTCAAGGAGGGATTGATTCAGGACCGCACGACATATTTTTTCATGCCGAAGGTATAGATTCCTTCGGCTTGGAAAAAGTTCTAACGCTTCGGCAGGTTTATCCACCCACAGCACAGTGACCACCGGAACGAACGTGTTATGGGAACAGCACTAACTGGCAAGTGCGGAGGCTCAGTTAAGGTTGCGGCCTCGCTAGTATGGGGGAGTGGATTCGACCTTCAGCCTTCGCCCTGCCCGCACCAGTGACGTGGCGGCGATCAAGAGGCTGGTGGCTCCTTTGGCTGAGGAACGGATCCTCATGGCCAAGGAGACCGTGGCGTACTACGAGAGCCTGCAGGAATTCCGGATTGCCGAATCCAGTACCGGCGAGGTCATTGGCTGCGGCGCCTTGCACGTGATGTGGGAGGACCTGGCCGAGATCCGCACGCTGGCCGCGGCGGACTCCTGGCGGGGCCGCGGCGTGGGCCATGTCCTGGTGGAGAACCTGCTGGAAGAGGCAAAGGCGCTGGGCGTGAGCCGGGTGTTCTGCCTGACGTTCGAGGTGGACTTCTTCAAGCGCCACGGCTTTGAAGTCATGGCGGACCAGTCGGCCGTTGATCCGCAGGTGTATTCGGAACTTCTGCGCTCGCATGACGAAGGCGTGGCCGAGTTCCTGGACCTTGCCCGCGTAAAGCCCAACACCCTGGGCAATACGCGCATGATTAAGCAGCTTTAGCCTGCGCCCAGACCCGCTCTTAAAACCCAGCTCCGACGCGTGGCTGGGCCCTGCCCGATTATGGGTGATTTAAACCTCTTCTCTTATCTAAAGTTGATGGATAAACTGATAACGGCTTGCTGGGGAAGCTTCCGCCACATCGGTCAATTTGAGAGAAGATCATGCAGTCCCACGCCTCCACTCCAGATGTTTCACAACTCCAACTCAGCGTGCGCGGTCCCGTGTTCACGCCAGCCGATCCAGGCTTCGCCGCCGAAGTAGCGGCCTTCAATTTGTCCACTCAGCACCAGCCGGATGTTGCCTTCGGCGCCCTCGACGCAGAGGACGTTTCGGCAGCGATCCGCTGGGCCGGAGAACGCGGAATGCCCGTCTCCGTCCAATCCACCGGCCACGGAGCCACCAACGCCATTGAGGGCGGCCTGCTCATCAGCACCCGTCGAATGCTGGAGCTCAGTATCGATCCCGTCGAACGGACGGCCCGCGTTGGCGCCGGCGTCCGCTGGAAGGCCGTCGTGGAACTGGCATCCACATTCGGGCTCATGGGGCTCTGCGGTTCCACCACCGACGTCGGAGTGGTGGGTTACACGTTGGGCGGTGGCTTGCCGATCATGGGTCGAAAGTACGGGTTCGCATCGGACCATGTGATCGCCTTCGAGATCGTCACTGCTGACGGCACGCACCGACGGGTAACCAAGGACGAGAATTCGGAGCTTTTCCATCTCCTGCGCGGAGGCAAGGGAAACCTTGGCATTGTCACGGCCATGGAATTCCACTTGTTCCCGGGCACTGACCTCTTCGCCGGTGGGCTGTACTTCGACGGTGAGCATGCCCCGGCGGTCCTCCAGCAGTTCAGTGAATGGGTTCCGTCGCTGCCCCAGGAGGCGTCGGCGTCGTTGGCTTTCCTGCGCCTCCCGGACATGGAGATGATTCCCGAACCTTTGCGGGGCAAGTTCGTCGTGCATCTGCGTTACGCGTACCAGGGCGACGCGGCCGTGGCAACGCAATTGCTTGAGCCCATGCGACGGAGTGCGCCTTTCATGATGGATGGGACCGGCCCCCTGGACTCCACCCAGCTGGACAGTATCCACCAGGATCCGGACCAACCCGTGCCCGTGCGCGAGCGTGGCTTCCTGCTGGACCGTTTGGACAGCGGAGCAAAGAGCGCGATCCTGCGCCACTTCGGACCAGGCGTGGAGAGCCCGGTGCTGATGGCGGAGGTGCGGCTGCTCGGCGGCGCCTTGGCCAAGAGCGCCGACGGCGAGGACACGGTTGGGGCGCGCGACGCCGCGTTCAGCTTCTTCATGGCGGGCATGGCTGTCCCTCCTCTGGTGGAGCTGCTTCCCGTAGTGTTCGACGCCGTTCGCGACGACCTGCGCGATGCCTCCAGCGGCGGGACTTTTGTTAACCTCCACGGCCACTTCGTCGACGCCGAGGACAGGGAGCGGCCCTGGGGTCCCACTGTCCGCGAACGGCTCCGGAAGGCGAAAGCCGAGCTTGACCCGAAGAACATGTTCAGCTTCGGGCACGTCGTGGGTCTTCCGGTCATCGACCAGACGGTGCTTCTCGAAGACGTTGTGACCGCCGGTGGCGACGCCGTGCTGAACAGCTAGGCAGCTGACGGCAATGGACCATCGGGTGATTTTTCCTGATTTCTCTGCTTTCCAGATCGACATTCCGTATGGATCGTTGCCAAACGGGGAGTCGTGGGCGGGGGAGCGGTATCCGGATCCGGACCTCTACTCGGCCTTCTGGCCGGAAGTACGTCCCCGGGACGAGTCCGCGTTGACTCCGGCGCCGGGTGCCGAAGACTGACCCGTGAACAGAAGCGCAGGTGGAGGGGCGGTCGAAGGGCTGCCCCTTCCATCATTTAACTGTCATCCCTTCGCTTTGGGACCTACCGTGGGCCCGCCCGCCGGTAGTAGGGTCAGAGCACCAGCCACAGCACGCCCAGGAGCATCCAATGAAAAAGCTCATCAATGATCCACGCGCCGTGGTGGACGAGTCCGTCGAAGGTTTTGGCATGGCCCATGCCGACATCGTGGACGTCCATCCCGACCCCAAATTCGTTGTCCGGAAGGCAGCGCCGGTAGCGGGCAAAGTTGCCCTGGTTTCCGGCGGAGGCAGCGGGCACGAACCCCTTCACGCAGGCTTCGTCGGACTCGGAATGCTCGACGCCGCTGTGCCCGGCGCGGTCTTCACCTCTCCCACACCCGACCAGATCATTCCAGCGACTGTCGCCGTGGACTCAGGTGCCGGCGTCGTCCATATCGTGAAGAACTACACCGGTGACGTGCTGAACTTCGAAACCGCCGCGGAAATGGCCCAGGCTGAAGGCGTTCGCGTCCGCTCGGTGCTGGTGAACGACGACGTCGCCGTGGAAGACTCGCTGTACACGGCAGGACGCCGCGGAGTGGGTGGAACCGTCCTGGTGGAAAAGATTGCCGGAGCGTCCGCCCAGCGTGGGGATGACCTTGACGCTGTCACAGCGATTGCCGAACGTGTTGTGGCCAACGTGCGGACCATG
This sequence comes from Paenarthrobacter sp. AR 02, assembly GCF_021538675.1. GTDB lineage: Bacteria > Actinomycetota > Actinomycetes > Actinomycetales > Micrococcaceae > Arthrobacter. Next base: position 239,335 of record NZ_JAJUKH010000004.1, on the reverse strand, counting down.
GGCGTTGCTCTGTCCGGCTGCACTGTGCCGCACGCGGGTACACCGAGCTTTGAGTTGGCCGATGACGAAATTGAAATCGGAATCGGCATCCACGGCGAACCGGGCAGGCACAGGATCCCCATGGAAAGCGCCGACGCCATTACGGACCGGCTGCTGGAGCCCGTCCTGGAGGATTTGGGGATCGCTTCAGGTGACCAGGTCCTGCTGTTCGTCAACGGCATGGGCGGAACCCCGCAAAGTGAGTTGTATATCGTGTACCGCCGGGCTGCGCAGGTCCTCGCCGAACGCGGCGCCACTGTGGAGCGCTCGCTGGTGGGAAACTACGTGACTTCCCTTGAGATGCAGGGGTGTTCGGTATCCGTGCTTCGCCTGGACGACGAGATGACCAGGCTCTGGGACGCGCCCGTCCACACTGCAGCCCTGCGGTGGGGTGCCTGAGCATGGGATTGGGCGTCGACTGGGCCGTGGAATGGCTGAAACTCTCCGCCGACTCCATGGCCCGGCACCGCGCGGAACTGATCGAACTGGATCGCGCAATCGGCGACTCTGATCACGGCGAAAACATGGACCGGGGTTTCCAGGCGGTTGTTGCCAAACTGGAGGAAGCCCCACCGGAGACGCCGGGTGCGGCACTCAAGGTGGCGGCGATGAGCCTCATGTCAAAGGTGGGTGGTGCGGCCGGACCGCTCTATGGAACGGCGTACCTGCGCGCGGCCACCTCGCTGGGCGATCTGGCGGACGTGGACGCCGAAGCCCTGGCCGCGGCGCTCGCCGCAGCACGGGACGGCGTAGTGGCCCGCGGCAAGGCGGAACCCGGCGACAAAACCATGATCGACGCCTGGACTCCAGCTGTCGAAGCCGCACAAAAGGCAGCGGCCGCAGGCAAAGACCCAAGGGAGGTCCTGGACGCCGCCGCTGAAGCCGCCCAAGCCGGAGCCGAATCCACGGACGAACTGGTGGCCAGGAAGGGTCGGGCCAGTTACCTGGGGGAACGCAGCGTCGGTCACCGCGACCCCGGTGCCGCATCAACAGCGCTGCTCCTGCGGGCAGCCGCAACAGCTGCCGGCAACGGCACAGGAACCGGGGACGCATGACGGTGGGAATCGTGGTGGTTTCGCACAGCAGCAAAATCGCTGAAGGTGCAGTGGAACTCGCCGCCCAGATGGCGCCCGACGTCGAACTCGTCGCCGCCGGGGGAACCGACGACGACCGGATCGGTACCAGCCTGGAGAAGGTGCTGGCCGCCGTCGAGCAGTCGCTGGTTGATTCCGGTGGTGACGGGGTTGTGGTGCTCACGGACCTGGGCTCGGCCGTGATGACGGCTGAGTCTGCGGTGGAATTCGCCAGCGCTCCCGACGCTGTGCGGCTGGCCGACGGGCCCTTGGTCGAGGGACTGGTTGCTGCCGCCGTCGCCGCCCAGGGAGGGGCCGGCGTCGAGGATGTGCTCAAAGCGGCTGAAGCCGTAACTTTCAGTGGAAGTTCAGTGGCTGCACCCCAGGCTGCCGATGCAGGCACTGCTGAACCTGACGCGAGCGGGACTTTTACCCTGATCAACCCCCTGGGAATGCATGCGCGTCCGGCGGCGAAGATCGCCGGCGGCCTGTCCGGAATGGACGTGGACGTGACCGTCAACGGAGTGGATGGCATGTCCATCATGGCGTTGATGGCGCTCGCAGCGGGGCAGGGATCCGAGCTGCATGTGGAAGCCCGTGGGAAGGATGCCGAGAGGGCTGTGGACTACGTGCGGAAGCTGGTTGAAGAGGGGTTTGGCGAGCTCTAACTAAACGGTTTTTCGACCAAGATATTGCTAAGTATGCTGATTAGTGATGTTGTAGAGGTACAAGGTTCCTACGAAGAAAGAGGTGCGACATGGGTGCTGACGACAAGATCGAGAACACCGGCGAGAAGCTGGGCGGCAAGGCCAAGGAAGCTGCCGGCAAGCTGACGGACGACAAAGGCCTCGAGGCTGAGGGCAAGGGCGACCAGGTCAAAGCCGACCTCAAGGGCGCAGGCGAGAAGCTGAAGGACGCCTTCAAGAAGGACTAGGAATGTGGACAGGGCCGCTGCGGTTGCAGCGGCCCTGTCTTGCTGTGGGAGGCCTCGCTTCGAGGCACTATTTGATGGAGGATCTTCGTGAACATACTGGTAAAACTGTTCGGCATTGCTGTTAGCCTCGGCGCAGGTGCCATCGCGAACAAGACTTTGGAAGGCCTCTGGGAGAAGAAGACCGGCAAGCCCGCTCCGAAGGACGGAACGGACCTGAACGACTCCCTGCCGGGCGTCCTGGTTTTCGCCGTGGTCTCCGCCGGTGTTGGCGCAGTTGTTCACGTACTTACCCAACGGGGCACCAAGAGCGCCCTGGCCCGCATGAAGAAAACAGCAGACGAGATCTAGAACATGGCTATTGCCAAGCACCCCAGCGTTGTCATCGACTGCCCCGACGCGGCAGCGCTCGCAGCTTTCTACGCCGAATTGCTCGGATGGCACGTTTCCAACGAGAACGGCGACTGGTACGACGTGCGCCCGGAGGACGGCAGCAACTGCATCTCCTTCCAGCAGGTTGATGTGTACCAGGCGCCCGTCTGGCCGGGCCAGACAATCCCGCAGCAGATGCACTTTGACGTCGTGGTGGACAACCTGGACAAGGCTGAAGAAGAAGTCCTTGCCATCGGCGCCAGCAAGGCCGACCACCAGCCAGGCGAGACGTTCAGGGTGTTCCTTGATCCTGCCGGCCATCCCTTCTGCCTCTGCCTCAGCTAGGCCTTCTCTGTTTGGGGCCTAGCCGTGCTGCGCCGCCCACTCTTCGACGCGTCGGTTGCTTTCCTCCTCTGAGAGGTCCTCGACGCGGGTCATGATGGACCACCGGACCCCGAACGGATCCCGGATGCTGGCATAGCGGTCACCGGAAACGAAGGTGCTCAACGGCTCCCTGATGGTGGCGCCGGCTTGTTCCGCTTTGCGGACCAGAGCGTCTGCATCGGAGCAGTAGAGGCCCAAGGAATAGCAGTCGTCCTCGCCCTCGGGCGACGGGACCAAGTGGTATTCGGGGTTGGGCTCGCCGAGTTGCAGGTGGCCGTTCCCGAAGTCGAGTTCCGCGTGGACCACCACCCCGCCCATCTCGGTTTCGCCCACTACCCTGGTGCCGAACACGTCCCGGTAGAACGCGATCGCTTCCTTGGCGTTGGACACCGCAAGGAACGGCGTGAGGCTGGTCAACCCTTTCGGGACGCCGTGCGTGGTGTGCTCGCCGTTCGCGGCGGTGGCGGCTTCTGTGCTTGTAGTATCTGTCATGGATATGACGCTACGTGCCTGGTAGGGGCCAGCGCTTGGAGATTCGCGACGGGTTCGCGAGGGGTTGGGTTCCGGGAAGGCTCCAATGACGGATTCGTTCAAAGGCATCCTCTATCCCGCCCGGCTGCCCACCTTCCACCGCCTTCCTGCACCGGAGTCGGTGGCGCACCTTGTCCAGTGGTTCTGGATCCCTGAGTGGGACATCGAACCTGGCCGATCGTCCCGGCAACACCTGATCGCCTACCCTGCCTCCAACCTTGTGGTCCAAGGTGGTGGGGTCGAATTCTCCGGCCCCACCACCCGCGCCGCTTACCGTGACCTGAGCGGCAAGGGATGGGCGGTGGGAGCCCTGCTCCGACCGGCCGCAGTTCCGCTGTTCAGCGATGCTCCGGAGACCCTCCGCGACACAGGTCTCGCGCTGGACCTGCATGACCTCCACACCGCCGTTTCAGCGGCCATGGAAACGCACGACGGCGGCACCCGCCGCGGGCGGGCAGTGGAAGCCTTTGGTGCGTGGCTGGTTTCCCTGGATGTGACGTTGTCCGAAGAGGCGCTGCTCGCGAACCGGATGATGGACCTCATTGCGACCGACCCTGAGGTTGTCAGGATCGAAGATGCGGCATCCCTCCTTGCGGTGTCCCCGCGAACGTTGCAACGGATCGCGAAAAAATACATCGGGTTGAGTCCCTCCGCCCTTATCCGTCGCCGAAGGCTACAGGACGCGGCCGAGCGCACCCGGTCCGATCCATCAGCGGACCTTGCGGTGATCGCCGTCGAACTTGGCTATGCGGACCATGCGCACCTGACCAACGACTTCCGGAAGTTCCTGGGCTTCACGCCGAGTTCGTACCGGCGGTCAGCCGGGGCTGCGGACTGCTGAGCGTTGGCACAGTCGGTTCGGTGACTGTGTCCCCTTCCTCTGGGGTCGTGGTCTCCCCGCGGAAAGCTGCCAGCATTGCCTCGCGATCGAATTGCCCCTCCCATTTGGAGACCACAAAAGTGGCGACGCAGTTGCCAAGCAGGTTGACCACAACCCGCATGGAGTCCATGAGCCGGTCGGCCCCCAGCAGGAGTGCCACGCCTGCAACCGGGAAGATTCCCAGGGCTCCAGCGGTGGCCGAGAGGGCCAGGAAGGCTGATCCCGGGACTCCGGCCATGCCCTTGGAGGTCAGCATGAGAATGCCCAGTGCGGCCAGTTGCTGACCCAGATCCAGGTTGTGCCCGAAGGCCTGTGCGAGGAATAGGAGGGAGATCGACAGGTAGAGTGCCGCGCCGTCGAGGTTGAAAGAGTATCCGGTGGGAACCACCAGTCCCGTGGTTGCCCGGGAGCAGCCGGCGTTGGTCAGCTTGGTCATGATGCGAGGGAGGACGGATTCGGTGGACGCCGTGCCCAACGCCAGCATGAACTCTTCGCGCGAGTATTTGATGAACTGCCACAGGGGAACACGAGGGTAGGCCCAGGCCACCACAAACAACAAGCCGATGAAGATCAGGGCAGAGCCGTAGCATGCTGCCACCAGAAGGGCGTAGGTGCTCAGGGAGCTGAGCCCGTATTGGCCGATGATGAAGGCCATGGCGCCAAACGCACCCACTGGAGCCACCCGCATGACCCAGGCCATGATCCTGAAGAAGATTTCCAACGTGGTTTCCATGATGTCAATGACCGGCTTGCATTTCTCCCGCCCCACCACCACGATTGCTGCTCCAAAGAAGACGGCGAAGCACAGCACCTGCAAGAGTGAGTTTGAGGCAAATGCCCCCACCACGCTTGTGGGGATGATGCCCAGCAGGAACTGTCCGGCATCCTTGGGTGGGGCCGTGGTGGTTTTGGCGTTCACGGCATCCTCGGACAAGGACGCGGGGTCAATGTTCAGGCCGGCGCCCGGCTGCACGACGTTGGCCACTACCAGCCCAAAAGCAAGCGCGAAGAGTGTAGCGGCGGTGAAGTAGACCAGGGCCTTCACGCCCACCCGACCGACGGCTCTTACGTCTCCCACGGCTGAGATCCCAGTGACGATGACCAGGAAAATCAGCGGCGCGATGATCATCTTGATGAGTTGGATGAAGCCATCGCCCAGCGGGCGAAGCGCGGACCCGATGTTGGGCCACAGGTACCCGATGACGATTCCCGCTACCACCGCCATCAGGATTTGGAAGAACAAGGATTTGTATAAGGGCTTCTTCGCAGCTGGAGTTGAGGCTGTTTCAGGTGCATGGATCTTCAAGGAGTGCGCCTATCTGTGCATGGGGCCGTGCAGGGTCACGGCCGGGATCACACAAGACGCTATGAGTGCCTTGTTTCCGGATTGCTAATTCCAGAGACGCTCTGTGTTTAATATCGGAATCAAGTTTTCACGATGCGAAATTGACCGGGGATAAGGGTCGGCAGCCCTCCGCGGCAACCTCCGCAGGCTTCGGGACCGGCTTATGCGCTGCGTCGAGGAAGACCCTGTAGGACACCACTCCCTCCCCGGCTGGAGGTGTGCGGTACCCGGCATCCTTCCGGTGGGCCGCGAAGGACACTGTGACGCAGGTGCCGGCAGGGGCAGGCCCGGCGGCGACTCGGGCGGAATGACACGGGAATACCGCTGGCTAAATCAAATCGCTAGAGGAACGGTGCCGTTCGATACTGCTACCCCTGCCGCAATCCCGCCGCATCAAGGACCACCGCCGCCGAAATAACCCGCCCGCACTGTTCGCCGAACGGGTAGTCGCCCCTGGGAGTGAATGTCAGGGTACGCACTGGCAAGGCGGCACCGGAAATCGATGTGCCGCTCACCGTCGCCTTCAGGGGCGCTTCGGATAACGCCGGCAACTCCATGAAGCCCTGCAGGGTCCCGTCAGGGGAGGACGTCGCTGAGCAGACACCCTCCGGCGAGCAGCCCTGGTCGACGGCAGCTGAGCCCGGCTGCAGAACCAGATCCTTCTCCGTGCAGCTACCGTCCTGGCAGGCCTTCAGCCGAAGAGAACCGACGTCGCCTGCATAGGATGCGGCCACGGTCAGGGACACCCCGGTTGCCCGCGCAATGGCCGGGCACGCCACAGGCTCCGGATAACACGCGGCCAGCAATCCCGCAGTACACGCAAGCGTCAAGGCCAACCCAATTCTGCCCATGCTTCAGGGTAGGACCCGATGCCCTACGCCGGTAGCCGCAAACCGCCGTCGTGCATCTCCGCGAGACCATCGGTCAGCAAGCCGTCCAAGGCGCGTTCCAACTGTTCGGGTGCCGAGTTGAGGCGGTGCAACGCCGCGAGTGGAATGCCGACGCCGGAGGGCGCGAAGCCGAGGTCGGCGGGCGCCTGTTCGAACATCTCCCGCGGGACAGGTGTGGCAGCTTCACGGAGCACCGCCATCACGGCTCCGCGGACCTGACGGTCGGTGCCGTGCCAGGATTGGCCCTTGGGCGTGTACGACGGCGGCGGCTCACCGGCGGCGAGCCACGCGCAGCTTGCGCGGACGGGACAGTCGGCGCACTTGGGGCTGCGGGCTGTGCAGACCATGGCGCCGAGCTCCATGACCGAAGCGTTCCAGCGCACGGACAGTTCCGGATCGAGGGGGAGCAGCGACTCGGCCAGGCGCATCTCCGCGGCGGTCAGCGTTGGTGCCGGAAGGGCGCTCCCGGCAAAGAGCCGTGCGTGGACGCGGCGGATGTTGGTATCCACCACGGTCTCTCGGCGGCCAAAGGCAAAGGCTGCGACGGCGGCGGCTGTGTAACTGCCGACGCCGGGAAGCCCCAGGAGCTCGTCGTAGTTGTCGGGCACCGAACCGCTGTGCTGATCCCGGATGGCGACGGCGGCCGCGTGCAGCCGCAATGCACGGCGCGGATAACCGAGGCGGCCCCAATGGCGCACGGCTTCTCCGGACGGCTCGTTGGCGAGGTGGGCCGGTGTGGGCCAGCGTTCCATCCAGTCGAACCACACCGGAAGGACGCGGACCACGGGGGTCTGTTGGAGCATGACTTCGCTGACCAGGATTCCCCACGCGCTGCAGTCGGGTTCGCGCCACGGGAGGTCCCTGGCGGTGTCCTCGAACCACTGGGCCAGGGCGTTGTGGAGCGAGGCCAGCTGGAGGGTGTCGGGAAGTGTCATACTGCCCACAACTCTAGTGGATTCCGGCCCGGGGCGACCCCGGCGCAGTCGCATGGCCGACGTCACACAGCCTCGGATTGGGCGCCAGCGGCGTGGAGGTTAGGAACCGTGGCCGCTGCGAGCCTAGCCTAGAACCATGTCCACCAAGGGTAAGCAGCAGTCCTCCGCGCGCTCATCAGCGCCGGCGAAAGGTGCTGCCCGCGGTTCGTCACCACAAAGTACCTCCGCAAACCGTCGCCGGCCGAGCCCTGCCGTTTACCGCCGTCGTCGGCAGGTTGTTTTTGGCGCCCTGCTCCTGGTGATCGTGCTGCTGGTGGCCGGCATTGTTGCGATCACCGGATCCCTTTCCGGAAAGTCCGAACCGCAAGCCGTCGTTTCGCCTGACGCCACGCAGGCGCCGACGCAGGGGACAGTGCCGTCGGGAACGCCGTCGCCCTCGGCATCCGCTACGCCCGTGTGCGACTTCAACCTCATGACCGTGGCCGCGAAAACCGATAAACCTGCCTATGGTGCCGAGGAAATGCCGCTCCTGACCATGACCATCACCAACGGCGGCGCCGCTCCGTGCGAGGTCAACGTCGGAACGTCGCAGATGGAGTACCTGGTGATGAGCGGAGCGGACCGCATCTTCTCCTCCAAGGACTGCCAGACAGGCGGCGTGGACCTCATCAAGACCATCCAGCCCGGCAAGAGTGAAATCGCCAACTTCCCGTGGCAGCGCAACCGGACGCTGGAAGGCTGCGCGGCGATCAACGCCAAACCCGGTGCCGGTGGCGCTTACTACACCTTCGAGGCGAGGCTCGGAAACAAGTCGAGCCCCAAGGCCACTTTCCAGCTGAACTAGGCGGTTCCACGCCAGGCAACGCCCGACGGCGGCAGTCGCCTTTAGAGGAAACGGTCCAGCAGGCTGGCTTCGGCCATGCGGCTCAAGCCCTCGCGGACCGTGCGGGCGCGCTGGTCGCCGATGCCGTCCACAGTCATCAGGTCGTCGATGGTTGCAGCCATAAGGTTCTGCAGGCCACCGAAATAGTCCACCAGGCGGTCGGCCACAGCCTTGGGCACGGACTTGAGCCCGGACAGCAGGCGGTATCCGCGGGGCTGGACCACCGCATCCAACTGCTCCACTCCGCCGGCGAAACCGATGATGTGGGCGATGCGGCTGAGGTCGATCAGCTCCGTGGGCCCAAGGTTGAGGAGGGCCTGGACGGCTTCTTCGATCTGCTCCGGGGTGGCGTCAGGATCCGAGTAGTCGCGGATAATTACTTCGCTGCCAGGGCCGCGGCCTACCGTGAGCTCCTCCACCTGGAGGGACAACAAGCGGCCGTCCTCGCCGAGTTCCAGGACGTACTGGGCGATTTCTTCGGAGATGCGGCGGACCATTTCCTGCCGCTGAAGCGTCACGGCAACGTCCCTGACGGTCACCAGGGCCTCGATTTCGAGGGCCGAAAGCGAGCTGGTGACCTGGTCCAGCCTGGCGCTGTAGCGTTCCAGCGTGGCCAGGGCCTGGTTGGCGCGGGCCAGGACCTTCTCGGAACCTTCCAGCACGTGGCGCAATCCGTTTACGTACAGGGCGATGATCTGCATGGACTGGCTGACGGAAATGACGGGGACACCGGTTTGGATGGCCACGCGTTCGGCGGTGCGATGCCTGGTGCCGGATTCCTGGGTTTCGATGCTGGAATCCGGAACAAGCTGCACGGCGGCCCGGACGATGTTGCTGGCATCCTTGTCGCAGATGATGGCGCCGTCCATCTTGGCGAGCTCGCGCAAACGTGTGGGGGAGAAGTCGATGCCGATATCGAATCCGCCGGAACAGATGGAGTCGATGGTCCTGTCCGATCCGAGCACAATCAAGGCGCCGGTACGTCCACGAAGGATGCGCTCAAGGCCATCACGTAACGGAGTTCCGGGTGCAACTCTGGCCAGGGTCGCCTTGAGCGACTCTTCCGGGCTCCGGGCCATGGGGTTTCCCTTCGAAGGTGCAAGCCTCGGCTTACAAACAAGCTGAATCCGGCATCAGGGGACACGCGAAGAAATGCCCCTTTGACGACTAGCACCATGATAGGGCTTCCGGGCACCATTAACCGCACCAGCAAGCCCCAAAGTGGGTCATTTCGTTATGTTCGGGCAGCCGCGGAAGAGGCCACTTCCGGCTCTGCGGTGGGGCCCACTTTGGGAAAGCAGCCCGTTGACGTGGGCGGATATAACAAGTTGGTGTAGTTAATTACGCGCGGGCCCATCCACTCAGTAATCCACTTGCCGCTTCATCTTGTTGCCCAGCCACATCATCGCCAGGCTCACCACGAGGAAACCCACGGAAATGGCCAGCCCGAAGATCACGACGCCACCCCAACCACCGGCCCGGGCAGGATCAATGAACCAGTACGGGTACCAATTGACCAAAGCTCCCCGGATCAGGCTGTAGGCCAGGTACCCACTGGGGTACAGCAGCCAATACCAGATGTGCTTCGGCCGGAGGGTGGTCCTCGGCGGCTGGAACAGCCAGTCCAACACCATCACCACGGGCATCAGGTAGTGCACCACGAAATTAACCCAGGGCAGCAGGGAACCGAGATCCTCCCCGGCCAGAAGAGCACCGAACACCAGGCCTACCACGGCCATGGCGATCGTGGCCGTGCCGCGCGTGACGTCGTCAGCCTCGCTGGGCCGCTTCCGGACCAGGACCCTGTAACCGCTGATCAGCAGCACAAGTGCTGCGAAGATGTTGGACAGGTTGGTGAAGTAGGAGAAGAAATTCCAGACGTCGTACCCCAAGCCCACATGAACCGTCAGCTGCGCACCAACAGCCACCAAGGTCAAAAGGCCAAAGAAGAAGCGTCCCCCAATAAGCACATTCCGTTTTGTCATGGACCAGTCCTTGCCGTGGGCTGGCAGGGCTGGTCCGGGCCGTACTGGAACCATTCCGGCAACGCAGCTGTGAAGGCTTCCCGCACGGCCGGCGTGTTGGTAACAGTCCAGTCAACGCGGCCCTTGACCTCGATTTCCTGCTTGTCCCATTCGAACCAGTTGATCATCTTCAGCAAGGGGAACTGCTGATGGGTTGCAGGGCTGAAGACCTGGTTCCACCAGGCCTCCTTGATGGCCAGTTCCTGTTCCCCTCCGGCCGACGGAGCGAAGAGCGCCGCCGTTTCAGGGATGGCTACCGGCTTGCCGTGCTGGACGCCGTAGACGTTGTAGAAATCGGGCAGCAGCGTGTCGTCACCGTTGGCGCCGGAATAGGTTCCCGTGAGCTGCTGCGTGAATTTGTTGGGCTCGGGGAGTTCGTTCTCACCCCACGGATATTTGTTGCCCCAGTGGTACAGCGACATGCCCACCCAGTCCACGGCCTCATCACCCGGGTAATAGGGCGAATACGCGTCATCGTTCATTGTCAGTGCGCCGTCGCCGTTGGTGTCCAAGGCAGCGAATTCCGGGGTCCCCGGCTTGGCCTCGAACTGGCCACCGGCGAAGGGGTAACCGCCGCCGTAGTTGGGTGCCCACATCATGGCTGAACCGGGCGCGTCCCTATGTACTGCCTTGGCCAGAGTCTGAAACGCGGCCACGTATTTTTGGGGCTGCTGCGACCACGCGTACCAGGAGCCGTTCATCTCGTGCGCGAACCGGACGATGACCGGGACGCCCTCCTTGTTGAACCGCGCCAAGTCCTTGGCCAAGGCCGTGGCTGTGTCATCGGTGACGGCGTTCAAGCCCTGGGCAGGCTCAAGTGTCAGGAGCATCATGCGGCCATCTGCATGGATCTGCTCAACGGCCTTCTGGAGGTCTTCTTCATCCTTGGGTGTCAACGGAAAGCCGGTAAACGAAACACTGACGGCGGGTTTGTGGCCCAGGTCTTTGGCGAATGTCGCCAAGGACTTGGAATGGTAATCCAGATTGACGCCAAACAACGTCCCGTTCGCCGGGGCCAGTTCGCTTCGCGGAGTGACTTCGCAGGCCGCGGCCGACGGCGTTGCAGCTGCCTCCCGCTGGGACAGTGAGTTGGCGAAGTTAACCCCGGCTATACCGAGTACCGCCAGGCCAATCACCGCCGGCAACGTGAACGCCCTCAACAGCTCGGCGCGGTTCTCCTTGCGGGACGCGCTGTCTTCCACTGGTTGCTCCCCCAAAAACAAACACCGAGCCTTCCTGAGCTGCGCTTTCGTCCTATCCTAGGGATCCGCGGTCCGCAGCTCAATCATGATGCCTGAGTAATCAGCAACTCCAACGCCTCTGCCAAGTGGCCCACCTCGCGCACAGAGAAGCCCTCGGGAATCACACCTGCCCCCGCCGGGCTTGCCGGAACGATCGCGTGGGTGAATCCGAGACGGTGTGCCTCCTGGATGCGCTGGTTGATTCCGGGAACAGGACGGACCTCGCCGGCCAGCCCGACTTCGCCGAAAGCGATGAGTCTCTGGGGGAGTGCCTTCCGCGACTTCGCCGAGGCAACAGCCAACGCCACCGCCAGGTCAGTGGCCGGTTCCGTCAGCTTCACCCCGCCCACGGTGGCAACGTAGGAGTCATCCTTGTGCAGCATGCACCCGGCCCGCTGTTGAAGGACCGCCAGCAGCATGGCCACCCGTGAGCTCTCCAGCCCACTCGTTGCGCGCCGGGGCTGGGAATTGGGGCTCTCCGCAAGGAGCGATTGCACCTCGGCGAGCAAGGGGCGCCGGCCCTCCATGGTCACCGTGATGCACGTGCCGGACACCGGTTCACGCGTGCGCGACACGAAAAGCCCGCTTGGGTCCGCCAGGCCTTCAATGCCGGACTCGTTGAGGTCGAAGCAGCCGACATCGTCCGTGGCACCATAGCGGTTTTTGACCGCCCGCAGCAGGCGAAGGCGGGAGTGGCGCTCGCCTTCGAACTGGCACACCACATCCACCAGGTGCTCCAGCAGGCGCGGCCCGGCGATGGTGCCTTCCTTGGTCACGTGGCCCACCAAAAGGGTTGTCATGTTTCGTCGTTTGGCAGCGGCGATGATCGAGGCAGCTACCTCACGTACCTGTGACACACCGCCCGCGCTGCCCTCCACGTCTGCACTGCTGAGCGTCTGGACGGAGTCGACAATGAGCAGCTTCGGCTCAAGCTTTTCCACTTGGCCAAGGGCCTGTCCCAGATCCGTCTCAGCTGAGAGGTAGAGGGTGTGCGCGACGGCGTCAATCCGTTCGGCGCGCAGCTTCACCTGAGCGGCAGACTCCTCACCGGTGACGTACAGGACGTCCTGGCCCGTGCGCGCGAACTTTGCCGCGACATCCAGCAGCAGCGTGGACTTTCCGACGCCGGGTTCCCCGGCCAGGAGGATGACGGCGCCTGGCACGAGCCCTCCACCGAGTACGCGGTCGAGTTCGTCCACCCCTGTGGGCAGGAACGCGGCGGTTGTTCCATCTACCTCAGCGATACGGCGGGCCGGTTCCAGGACGGTGGCGGCCGCCGTCGTACGTGCCACTGTGGCGCCGTATTCCTCAACGGTTCCCCATGCCTGGCATTCGCCGCAGCGGCCCACCCACTTGATGGCCGTCCAGCCGCATTCGGCGCACTTGTAGGCGGGGGTCTTTGATGCGCGGGAAGTCTTTGAAGCCATGGGTCCAAGCGTAGTGGCGGGGGCCGACACTATTGGGCCCAGGAGGAGCTACAGCGGTGGGAGGACCGTCCGTGCCTCTTCCGGTTCCATCCCGCTGGCCTCCAGCAGGTCCACCATGAGAGGGCGGAACAGCATGACCACGGTCTCGCCCTCAAGCCGTTGGACGTCGAGCATCTTCGGGTGGAGCCGGGCGGCGATGTCACTGAGGTCGTTCCGGGCGCGCCGCAGATGGACCCGCCGGGTACCCTCGCTTTGTTCGGCGAGCCCGATGGTCATCTCGTCTATTGCGGCCGCGGTTTCCTGCAGGACCTCGGAGATGCTGTCGATCGCTTCGTCGGAGAGTGCCGCGTGGTTGATGGCACTGGTCAGGCGTCGCGCGAACACGCGGCTGTTGCGCAAGGCCAGATCGATGTACTCCAACGAATGTTCAAGGCTTGCCAGTTCATCGCGATGCCTCCGGTGCGCAGGAGCAAGTGTGGCTACCTCACCCGAAGCACGCAGGGTCTGCCGCATTCGGTCCACCAACGGCTGGCAATTGCGGCCGCGGATCAGGGCGTGCCAGGCCATGGTGGAATCGCTCTCGATCATGGCCTTGGCGCACTCCCGCAACACTTCGGCGAGCTCGTGCAGGATCTGTTGGACGTCCTTGCGCGGCTCCCTGCGCGGATCCTTGGGCACCAGGATGGTCACCAGCAGCGCACACACGCCACCCACCACAGCATCAATGCTTCGCGTGAACGGCCCGCCGGCCGGAGCCGGAAGCAGCACCACCAACAACGACTGCAGCCCCAGTTGGGTGGTGAAGATGGTGCCGCTGTCCAGGAACCTGGCCAACAGGATGGAGAAAAGAAGAACGACGGCGGCCTGCCAGATCCCAGCGCCCAGCCAGTGGAGCAGCAAGTCGCCAACAACGATCCCGAGGGTGCAGCCAAGGCCCACCTCGATCACCCGGCGCAGGCGGGGGTCCCGGGAGAAGCCCAAGGCAATCAGGGACGACGTGGCAGCAAACAGGGGACCCTGGTGGCCCAGCACGTATTCGGCAAAGGCGTAGGCACCAACGGCGCACACTGTCATTTGGATGGCCGGTGTCAACGAATTCCGGCTGCGAACCAAGCCGGTCCGGACCCTGGCGCGCAGAAACCTCTTGCTTGCAGAAAATCCCTTCGCGGCAGCCATGTGCTCCAGTCTATTTGTCCTGGCATCCGCAACGACGGCAACCCGGGCGACGCTCAAGGTGGCGCGCGCCACATCACGCAATGGTCCGCCGTCGTTCATCTCCTGTTCACCTTCCACCACAGGTCCCGTTACCTGCGCTCCTTACCTTCAGTAAAGGAACAAAAAGGTCCACAGCTCGCGCACGCCGAAATCTCCGTTCGGCCCGCATCGAAGATCCCTGGAAGGGGCACATCCAAGTGAAGGCAACTCACTTCGGCCGCAACGCGGCAATCGCGGTCATCGCAGCCGGCGCTCTCGCGCTCACTGCTTGCGGTTCAGACAACGCAACGGGAACTCCGGCCGGCACCCAGTCGGCAGCCTCCGGAACCAAGGTCACCGGCACCCTGACCGGCATTGGCGCCTCCTCCACCGGCGCAGCAATGGATGCCTGGAAGGCCGGCTTCGCCACCGCAAACCAGGGCGCCACCGTGCAGTACTCCCCGGATGGCTCCGGCGCAGGCCGCAAGGCGATCATCGACGGCTCGGCACAGTTCGCCGGCTCGGACGCCTACCTGAAGGACGACGAGCTTGCTGCCTCCAAGGCCAAGTGCGGCCCCGAGGGTGCCATCAACCTCCCCGTCTACATCTCCCCGATCGCCGTCGCCTTCAACATTCCCAACGTAAAGGAACTGAAGCTCGACGCCGCTACGGTCGCCAAACTCTTCCGCGGCGAAATCGCCAACTGGAACGACCCCGCAATCGCCGCCCTCAACGCAGGCGTTACGCTCCCGGACCTCAAGGTCACCCCGGTCAACCGCTCTGACGACTCCGGCACCACCAGCAACTTCACCGACTACCTGGCAGCTGCAGCTCCCGAGGTCTGGACCGACAAGGCTGCCGGCGTCTGGCCCGCATCCCTGAAGGGCGAAAACGCCAAGGGCACCTCCGGCGTCGTCAAGACCGTCACCGACACCCCCGGTGCCGTGACCTACGCTGACGACTCCGCTGTTTCCGGCAAGCTCGGTACCGCTTCCATCAAGGTTGGCGAAGAGTTCGTCAAGATCTCCGCGGACGCTGCCGCCAAGGCTGTCGAAGCCGGCAAGCCCGTTGACGGCCGCGCCGCCAACGACGTCGCCATCAAGCTGGACCGCAAGACCACCGCAGCGGGCGCCTACCCCGTAGTCCTCGTTTCGTACCACGTTGTCTGCACCACCTACGAGACCAAGGCTGTTGCCGACCTGGTCAAGGCCTTCGAAACCTACGTCGTTTCCGACGAAGGACAGAAGACCGCAGCTGACGCCGCAAAGTCCGCACCGCTCTCCAAGACGCTGCAGGACAAGGCCAAGGCCGCTATCGAAACCATCAAGGCCAAGGCCTAAGGTTTCCCGGCGGGTTTGCTGAACCCGGCTGAACACTGAAGTTCCCTGTCCCGCACTCCGGTGGCCACCGCGGCACCGGACCGGGGCAGGGAACTTAGCCATGTAAGACCAGTTCACTCCAGACTGAAGGATCGTGAAGTGACCACCAACTCCCTGACAACCTCCCAAGGCGCAGGACGCGCCGGGGACAAGGTTTTCTCCGGGGCCGCCATGGCCGCAGGGTGCCTGATTCTCGCGGTTCTCTTCGGAGTCGCGTTGTTCCTTGTGGTGCAGGCGATCCCTGCGTTGACCGCACCTCCCGAGAGCATCCAGGGCGGCCACGGCTTCTTCGCCTACATCGCCCCGATCGTGGTGGGAACGCTCATCGCCGCCGTGATCGCCCTCGTCATCGCCACTCCGGTAGCGATCGGCGTGGCCCTGTTCATCTCGCACTACGCCCCACGCCGGCTCGCTTCCGGCCTCGGCTACGTGGTGGACCTCCTCGCAGCCATCCCCTCCGTTGTCTACGGTGCATGGGGTGCGGCCTTCCTGGCCAAGGAAATCTCTCCGGCGTATGACTGGCTGGCCAACAACCTCGGCTGGATCCCGATCTTCGCGGGTCCGGCATCCGCAACCGGCAAGACCATCCTGACCGCAGGCATCGTACTGTCCGTCATGGTCCTTCCCATCATCACCTCCCTGTCCCGCGAAATCTTCCTGCAGACCCCCAAGCTGCACGAAGAAGCAGCGCTTGCACTGGGAGCAACCCGCTGGGAAATGATCAAGATGGCCGTGCTGCCCTTCGGTCGCCCGGGCATCGTCAGCGCGATCATGCTGGGCCTCGGCCGCGCACTGGGAGAGACCATGGCCGTTGCCCTGGTGCTGTCCTCCGGCGTCCTGACCGCCAGCCTTATCCAGTCCGGCAACCAGACCATCGCCGCCGAGATCGCCCTGAACTTCCCCGAAGCCAGCGGCCTGAAGGTCAATACGCTGATCGCTGCCGGCCTGGTGCTGTTCGTCATCACGCTGGGCGTGAACATGATCGCCCGCTGGATCATCACCCGGCACAAAGAATTCTCGGGAGCCAATTAAATGACCGCCACAGCAGTCCGTAAACGCTCCGCGCTCACCAAGGGCCAACTGCCCAAGTCCGCGCCCTACATTGTGCTGGCCGTCGCACTCGTCGTGGGTGCGGCCATCCTGGCGCTGATCGGTTTCAACGCCTTCGGCTGGGGCCTGGTCTCCGCGATCCTGTTCGCAGTGGGCCTCGTTTCCTGGAGCGGAGCCGTTGAAGGTGCCCGTAAAGCCAAGGACCGGCTCGCCACCTGCCTGGTTGTCGGTGCTTTCCTGATCGCGCTCCTGCCACTGATTTCGGTGATCTGGACCGTGCTGGTCAACGGCATTCCAGGCCTCATCACCCCCAACTTCCTGGGCACCTCCATGAACGGTGTCACCGGCGCCTTCGACAACAAAGCAGCGGAAGACGGTGCGCCCGTCCTCGGCGGTATCTACCACGCCCTGCTTGGCACCATCCAGATCACGCTTCTTGCCACGGTCATTTCCGTGCCTGTGGGCCTGCTGACCTCCATCTACCTGGTGGAATACGGCAACGACCGTCCGCTGGCCCGCGCCATCACGTTCTTCGTGGATGTCATGACAGGCATCCCGTCGATCGTGGCCGGCCTCTTCGCGGCAGCGTTCTTCTTCGCCATCGTCGGCCCCGGCACCAAGACCGGTGCGGTAGCCGCCGTCGCGCTTTCCGTGCTGATGATCCCGGTGGTGGTCCGTTCCAGCGAGGAAATGCTGAAGATCGTCCCGAACGAACTTCGCGAGGCTTCCTATGCGCTGGGCGTCCGTAAATGGCGCACCATCACCAAGGTGGTCATTCCGACGGCGATCTCCGGCATTGCGTCGGGCGTCACCTTGGCGATCGCCCGCGTGATCGGCGAGACCGCGCCGATCCTGGTGACCGCAGGCTTTGCCACCACCATCAACAACAACGTGTTTGGCGGCTGGATGGCCTCGCTGCCCACGTTCATTTACACGCAGATCCTCAACCCGACGTCGCCGTCCAACCCTGGTCCCTCGGACCAGCGTGCATGGGGCGCCGCGCTGGTGCTGATCATCCTGGTGATGCTCCTGAACCTCGGAGCCCGCCTCATCGCCCGTATCTTCGCTCCGAAAACAGGACGCTAGCCGGGCCTGGCCCTTCAGGCCACGTTTACACTTCCAGAACCCCCCAAGGAACAAAGGAACACCATGTCTAAGCGCATCGACGTCAAAGACCTGAATGTCTACTACGGCAATTTCCTGGCCGTTGAGGACGTCAACATCAACATCGAAGCCAAGTCCGTCACGGCCTTCATCGGCCCGTCCGGCTGCGGCAAGTCCACTTTCCTCCGCACGCTGAACCGCATGCACGAGGTCCTTCCCGGCGCACGCGTCGAGGGCGAGGTCCTGCTGGACGGGGACAACCTGTACGGCCCCGGTGTTGACCCGGTCACCGTCCGCACCCAGGTGGGCATGGTTTTCCAGCGGCCCAACCCGTTCCCCACCATGTCCATCCGCGACAACGTGCTGGCCGGCGTGAAGCTGAACAACAAGAAGATCTCCAAGGGCGCAGCAGATGCGCTGGTGGAGAAGTCCCTGGTGGGCGCCAACCTGTGGAACGAGGTCAAGGACCGCCTGGACAAGCCCGGTTCCGGCCTCTCCGGCGGCCAGCAGCAGCGCCTCTGCATCGCCCGTGCCATCGCCGTTGAACCCCAGGTGATCCTCATGGACGAGCCCTGCTCCGCGCTGGACCCCATCTCCACACTGGCCGTTGAGGACCTCATCAACGAGCTCAAGGACCAGTACACCGTGGTGATCGTGACCCACAACATGCAGCAGGCCGCCCGCGTTTCGGACAAGACCGCGTTCTTCAACATCGCCGGCACCGGCAAGCCCGGCAAGCTGATCGAGTTCGCTGACACCACCAGCATCTTCAACAACCCGGCCCAGAAGGCCACGGAAGACTACGTCTCCGGGCGCTTCGGATAAGCGGGAGGTAGGGTTCCGGCTTCTATGGGGGGAGCCGGCACATGACGACGGCGGCCGTCGCCTTGGGGGTACGGCCGCCGTCGTTTTTTCTTGCCCTAGTTGGGCAGTTTAGCGAGGGGGGAGAACGCCAACTCGAGAATGAAGGCGACGACGGCGGTCACCACCGGGGTTGCCACCCACAGCAGGAGGATCCTCCGCACCAGCCGGCGGTTGACGGTGTGGAAGCGCTGGTTGATCCCCGAACCGAGGACGGACGCCGTCAAAGTGTGGGTGGTGGAGAGCGGCAGCTGGAAGCCGATCGCACCGATGAAGAGCATGACGGACGTGAGGGTCTGGGCCACGAATCCACGCAGGGGATCTATCCGGATGAGCTTATGGCCCAGGGTGTGCGAGATCCTCCAGCCGCCCAACATCGTTCCCGCAGTGAGCATGACGGCCGTGAGCAGCAGGATCCACAGCGGCACGTCGTCCCCGCCTGACAACCCCGCGGCCACCATTGCCAGGAGAATGACCGCGGCCGTGCGCTGCCCGTCCTGGAGCCCGTGGCCGAAGGCGACAGCTGCGGTGGAGACGGCTTGTGCGCGCCGGAAACGCCTGTTCACCACATTGGGTTGCGTATAGCGGGCAGCCCAGGTGACCGGCCACACCAGCAGGTAGGCCGCCCCGAAGGCTACCAACGGGGATAGCACCAAGGGCAGGACCACTTGGGTCAACACGACGCCGTCCACCCCGCCGATCGAGCTTTCGCCCACCAGGATGCTTGCGCTGCCGGCGCCAATCAGGCCGCCCACCAGCGAGTTCGTTGAGGACAGGGGAACGCCCTTCCACCACGCGTAGATTCCCCACAAGATAGAGGCTGCCAGCGCTGAAGCGAGCATGGTCAGGCCGCCGGCGCCTGCAGGCAACGTGATCCACGATTGCGTGAAGGCGAGGACGAAGGTGCCGCTCAGCATGGCGCCCACAAAGTTGAAGATTGCCGCCAAAAGCACGGCGATGGATGGCGTGAGGGCGCGGGTCCGGGTGGACAGGGCCACCGCGTTGGAGACATCGCGGAAACCGTTGAGGAACGCGAACCCTGAGGCGAGCCCCACCACAAGGACAAGGAAGACGATGGTCACGTCAGGATTCCTTGACGATGATGCTGCCTACCTGGGTGGCGACCTTCCGCATGTCCTTGGTTACTTCCACCAGCTGGTTGGCGATGTCCCGGTGCCGTGCGTACTGCGCCGATTTCATGTCCTTGAGCATCTCGGCAACCCAGATCCGGTGGGTCCGTTCCGCGCGCTTGGCCAGGCGGAGGATCTCGATCCAGTAGTCCTCCAGCTCATCCAGGTCCTCGAGCTTCCGCATGGCGTCCACGGTGAGCTCGGCCTGGCGGCTGATGATTTCCAATTGGTCTGCGGCGCGCTTGGGCAGCCGGTCCAGCTTGTAGAGGGATACCAGGTCGCCCGCGGCGTCGAGCTTTTCCATTGCCTCGTTGAGGTGGCGGGAAAGGGTGTACATGTCCTCGCGGGGGAGTGGATTCACGAAGCTGGTGCGCATGTGTGTCAGGAGGGCGAAGTGCAGGTCCAGGGATTTGGACTCGTGCTCGTGCAGTTCTTCAGCGAGGCGCTGGTGCTCGCTGGCCTGGGCTCCGAGGATCTCTGAGAGCGTCCCGGTGGCGGCCACGATGACACCGGCCATCTGCGCGAGCAGTGCGAGTCCGGCGGGTTCCTGGGGGAAAAGGCGCAGCTTCATGTCGCTTCCGGGCTGGGGACGGATAGGGCGGCGGACGGCTTGACTTGACGCAGCCCGTTTCGTCCCCAACTTTACCGGTCCGGCGCGCCTGCATGGTGAGCGCCCCGGCCCCGAAGTGCAGAGCTCCCCATCGCCGCACCCTTTCATCCATGCAAGACTTGGCGCGTCAATGAATTTATCCACTCAATGGGGGAACCGTGCGCATCAACAACACTGTGAAGATCACCAGCCTCGTGGCGGCGGGGCTGCTCGCCTTGACCGCCTGTGGGGCTACTGCCACCAGCACGACGTCGGGTGGTTCCGAACCGTCGTCGTCCTCCTCTTCGGCGGCTTCAGCGTCGCCGTCTTCCTCGGCCTCCGCCTCGGCGGGTTCCGACGGGGCTGCAGCGTCCTCGGGCTCGTACAAGGCGGCCGCTTGGGCGCTTCCGATCACGGACAAGGGCGACAAGCTTGGCAGCATGAAGGGCGACAGCTTCAGCGTCGACATCTACCAGGTGGCCACGGACGTAGCGTCCAAGGACAGCATGTTCCTGGACAAGGAAACCAAGGAAAACCTGCTCAAGAAGGGTGCGCCGATCGTCTACGTGAACTACGTGGTCACCAACACATCATCCGCTGACATCCCCTTGAGCCACTCGCTGGTCACTCCCAGTGCCAAGTACTCGGACTGGAAGTACCTCGGTGGCATGCCGTCCGACTCCAGCAGCGATGGCTTCAAGAAGTACGGACTGAGCAGCTCAGGCATGAAGCTCAAGGAAAAGGACCCGTTCGTGTTGAAACCGGGCGAATCCTTCAATATCGCGGAGAACTTCGGCTACACGCCCGGCAAGGAGGCTGAGATCTCGGCCACCATGACTCCTGCGGCGGCGGACGGAAAGCTGGATCACGACAAGAAGGAACAGGCCAAAACCACGGTCACCCTGAAGTAGCTTGGCGCGTTTGCCCGGGTCCGGCCCAGCGCTGGCCCGGGCTTTCTGCATCCGGGCATAAAAATGGTGCCGAACCGGATACGCCTCTCGGCGGTAGGCCGCTCGAAGCGGCTATATGTTGAAGCCCGGGGGTTTCGCGGTTCGACACCAGTTTTAGTTTTCACCGTTGGGCGGGCTAAGTCAACATTGACAGTCCGAGCCCGACGTGGGTACGTTTCGCCACTGCTGCTGCCTAGTCGAGCTCACCCAGGCGCCATGCATTGGCCGCATGCTCAAGGTCCTCGGCCGTTTTGACGAGCTGGTGCGAATTGCGCGTGAGCTTGCTGGCGTGGCCTTCGTTGCTGTGCTCTGCGCCGTCGGCGAGGGTCGCCTGGCCGAGCGCCACCACGCGGCAGAAAGCGGCGGAACGTTCCAGCGCGACGTCGAACTCGCCGTCGAACGCGCCGGACAAAATGGCGTCAGCCATGGTCTTCATTTCGTCTGCGCCAGGCGGCTCCGCGGCGCCCGCTACGACGTTGGAAACCTGCGCGGTGTCGCGTCCGGCCCGGAAGTAGACGGAGATCCGCTCCGGGTTTTGGATGGTGGCGGCGCGAAGGGCGTAGAGCCGCCACAGCGCGCCGGGGAGGCTTCGCGCCGGGCTCTCGGCCCACATCTCTGCGATAGCCTCGAGGCCCTGCTCGTCCGCGAGCTTAACCAAGCGGCGGGTTACTTTGGGGTCGTCGCTGTCGCGTCCGCGCTTGACCAGCGCCTGGGCAGCGAGATGCGCAGCCTCGGAAACCCGCGCGGGGTCGGCGCCACCAGCGAACGGTTCAAAATCGATGGGCGCGAAGGGCTTCGGCTTGTGATGCCGGTTTGCTCCGCCGTACGCTCGCGGTTCTGGCTGTTCGCTCATGAGTTCACCGTACTCCTGTGCTCTGGCGGGGTCGAGTAACGGTTGCCTGGACGCACGACGGCGCCCGTCACCTTGAGTTCCTCGTCTGCCTTGACGTTGGGGTACAGTATTCATGGCTGTTTCTACAGCTGGAGGGGCCTTTAGCTCAGTTGGTAGAGCATCGGACTTTTAATCCGTGGGTCGTGGGTTCGATCCCCACAGGGCCCACCCTCCAAGACAGGCCGGAGACGTAGAGTCTCCGGCCTGTTTGTTTGCCTTAAGAGCCCTCGGTATTTCGTCAATCCCGTCGGACAACGGTGTGCTCAGGGAACCAGTGCGGGACCGGGTGTGCGGGTGGCGATGATCGACGCGTGGGGGCGCGCGTCTGGGTCTTTCCTGAAGTTTGAGCTGGTTACCAGGAATCCGGCTCTGTCGAGGCACTTCCCCATCTCCGCGACGGGCCAGAAGTAGGCGGGCATCACCGCGTGCGGGAACTCTTCGACAGTTTCGCCTTCGAAGAAGGCCATCAAGAGACTGCCTCCGGGTGCAAGGCAGCGGGCGAACTCCGCCAACACGGTGGGGATGTCGTCCGGGCTCGTGTGGATCAGGGAGTACCAGGCAAGGATGCCCGCCAAAGACTGGTCCGGGACCTGAAGTTGTTCCAGCGACCCCACACGGAATGCGGTGTTTGGATAGTGCTGCCTGGCGGATTCGATAAATTCCGGGACGATGTCCACACCCTCCGCGTCAACCCTAAGGGCATGAAGGAAGTGGGTCCATTGCCCGGGCCCGCACCCAGCGTCGATCACTTTGCCGTCGAGCCCGTGAGCCCAGGCCGCAATCAACGCCTGATCAGCGGGATGGGTGTTGTCGATGGTCCCGAAAAGCTCGGTGTACTCCTTGGCGCGTGCACCATAGGCTGCTCTGACGGTTCCGCGTGACATGGGCACAGCCTATCGAGGCCCTCACCTGCGCAAACGTAGTGTGCCGCGAGGGCAGGCAATTAGGCGATCTGCTGCGTTCCGTCGTGGAACATGGGAAATGCGGAGATGGGTGTGACCGTGGCGGTCGGGCCGGGCTCCGGTTCCTGCGCCGTGGCTGCCCCGACAGGTTCGTCAACGGTCACGATCTCCATGGATTCCATGTCCAGCAGCCGTCGGCTCCCGGTCTCATCCTGAAGCCAGAAGAGCTCGGTTCCGGCCACCGTCTTGACCACGGTTCCCCGGTGGTAGAGGCGGCCGTTGTGCCAGGCCTCGATGTACTCGCCTGCGTTAAGTGCGTGGCCTTCTTCGGCAGCTCCAGGCATTGCGCCGAAGGCCTGGGCCAGGCTGGCCTGCGTCTTCAACGCCTGGAAAAGGTCCCTGTTCGCGATAGTCATGTGCGCTCCCTTCAACTGTCGCCGTCCGTATGCCCCCAGCCTTACGCATCTTTGTTGCAGGCGCGTTGCAAGGGGATGAGCGATGTGTGACGGGCCCACCGAACCGTGCCGGCCGCCGTCGAACCTGCCGGGCAGGCAGTCCGCGCTGCGGGCCGTTAGTGTTTTAGGCATGAACGTGATCCCCGCCGAAGTGGTTACCCCTGCCATCCTGATCGACGTCGATGTCCTTGACCGGAACATAGAGCGTATGGCGTCGAGCATGCTCAGCCGGGGGCTGCGGCTTCGCCCGCACGTGAAGACGCACAAGACCCTGGAGATCGCTCGGAAGCAGTTGGCCGCCGGGGCTGAGGGGATCACGGTCGCCACCATCGGCGAGGCCGAGGTCTTCGCGGCGGACGGGGTGAAGGACATCTTCATCGCCTACCCGCTCTGGGTGGACGCGCCACGCGCTGAACGCCTGAGGGCGCTCGCGGCCTCATGCCGGATCGCTGTGGGCGTGGATTCTGCGGAAAGCGCGACGGCGATGGGTCGCCAGATGGGCGCGGACGCGGGGCGGATTGAGGTGCTGGTTGAAATCGACAGTGGGCATCACCGCAGCGGCGTGCTCCCTGACGAAGCAGCGGACGTAGCCCGGGCCGCTGCTGGAGCGGGCCTGACGGTGGCGGGCGTGTTCACGTTCCCTGGCCACAGCTACAAACCGGGAATGCCCACCGGGGCCGCGAGCAACGAAAACGATGCACTGGGCCGGGCCGCGACGGCGTTGACCGAGGCGGGCTTCGAGGTGACCACCATCAGCGGGGGATCAACGCCGACGGCGCTCATCGCCGGGGAAACGGTGGCGACGGAGCTCCGCCCCGGCGTCTACGTGTTCGGCGACGCGCAGCAACTGGAACTGGAACGCTGCAAATGGGAGGAAATCGCCCTGACGGTAGCCGCCACCGTCGTCAGTCGGCACGAAGCCACGGGTGGAAACGTGCGACGCGTTGTGGTGGATGCCGGCAGCAAAATCCTGGGCAGCGACCGCCCGGACTGGGCCACCGGGTACGCTCGGCTGCCTGAATATCCGGAAGCGAAGGTCACCGCACTTTCGGAGCATCACGCCACGGTTGTGTGGCCGGATTCTGCCGAACTCCCTGCGCTGGGTACCAGGCTTCGGGTCATCCCAAACCATGTGTGCCTTGCCATGAACCTGGTGGATGAGGTCACCGTGGTCCGCAATGGAACGGTGGTGGACACCTGGAGTGTGGCAGCCCGCGGGCGAAACAACTAGGCCACAGCCGGAATACCCTGGACCAGCGTGTGGAATTCGCGGTTGTGGTAGACCAACGGAGCGGAACTGGAAGCATTGGACCTGATATCCAGGACCTCCGCGGCCAGGAGCACGGAACTGCCCAGGGCTGCCCGGTGGACGATTTCGCAGCGCAGCGCCCATTGGGCCTCCCTGAGCAGGGGCTCACCCGTGGGCAGCACCTCCCAGTCCATGCTTTCGGTGAAACGTGGAGCTGCCGGGTCGGCAAAAGTCCGGACGAGGTCCAACTGGTCGGCGCTTACCAGGTGAACCACGATCGTCTGGGCTGCCGCAATGACGGAAGCGGATCGCCCGCTGGTGACAGAGAACGCCAGGGTCGGCGGATCGACCGCAACCGATGCCACCGATGATGCAGTGAGGCCTACCGCGCCGTCGGGTCCGGTAGCCGTAACTATTGCAACGCCTGCCGGATGGCCTCGGAACGCACTCTTGAAGAGCTCGCTGACTCGCGGGGATGGCACGGGTAGGGAACCGCTCATTCAAACACCTCTGGGGAACTGGCCGGGATGCGCTGGATTTTGTGCGCGCACCGGAACTGATGCTAGGACCTCAACTTAAGTTGAGGTCAATTCCTGTAGATTCGACCAGCGGGTGAGACCATTTGGTAACCTAACCGAAACCTGCGCTCCCTAGGCTGGTTTCAACTTCATAGCCCATGCCCAGTTCCAGGAGAGCCGATGCATCTTTTGCCCCGTGAGCAAGAGAAACTCATGATCGTAGTGGCCGCCGACCTCGCCCGGCGCCGCCAAGGACGCGGGCTCAAGCTCAACTATCCCGAAGCTGTGGCGATCATCAGCTACGAGCTCATCGAAGGCGCCCGGGACGGCAAGACCGTAGCTGAGCTCATGAGCTACGGCACTACCCTTCTCCGCCGCGAAGACGTGATGGAAGGCGTGCCGGAAATGATCCATGACGTCCAGATCGAGGCCACCTTCCCTGACGGCACCAAGCTCGTCACCGTGCACAATCCCATCCGATAGGCGGCCCTCATGATCCCCGGTGAATACAGGCTCCAGCCAGGCTCCATTGCGTGCAACAGCGGCCGCGAGGCAATCGCCGTCGAAGTCGTAAACCGTGGCGACAGGCCCGTCCAGATTGGTTCGCATTACCACTTTGCAGAGGCGAACCGCGCCCTGGAATTCGACCGCAAAGCCGCCTACGGCCGCCGCCTGGACATTCCAGCAGGCACGGCGGCGCGCTTCGAACCGGGCGACAGGAAGACTGTCCAGCTGATCGAGATCGCCGGGTCCCGCGAAGTCTTCGGCCTCAGCAACGCAGTCAACGGAAAGCTCGACGGGGGAACCGGGGTTGCCGGGGCAGCCCGCCCGGGCGTCGCAGCGGAAAGGGACCACCAGTGAGCTTCGAAATTCCCCGCCGTCAGTACGCCGAGCTTTACGGCCCGACGACGGGCGACGCCATTCGGTTGGCTGACACGGAGTTGTTCCTCGAAATCGAAAAGGATTACACCCTCTACGGCGAAGAAGTGGTCTTTGGGGGCGGCAAGGTAATCCGTGACGGCATGGGCCAGAACGGACAATTGACCCGCTCCGAAGACATTCCGGACACCGTCATCACCAACGTGATCGTCCTGGACTACACCGGCATCTACAAGGCGGACGTAGCCCTCAAGGACGGGCACATCTTCAAGATCGGCAAAGCCGGCAACCCCCAGATCACCGACGGCGTGGACATCGTCATTGGGGCCAGCACGGAGATCATCGCCGGAGAGAGGAAGATCCTCACTGCCGGCGGCATCGACACGCACATCCACTTCATTTCCCCGGAGCAAGTTCCCACGGCCCTGTGCAACGGCATCACGACGATGGTGGGCGGGGGCACCGGCCCGGCCGAAGGGACCAAGGCCACCACCATCACGCCCGGCGCCTGGCACATCTCGCGGATGCTCCAGGCCGTGGAAGGGCTTCCTGTTAACGTCGGCCTGTTCGGCAAGGGCCACGCGTCCGCCGTCGAGCCCCTCGCGGAGCAGATCCGCGCTGGCGCAGTCGGCCTCAAAGTCCATGAGGACTGGGGTGCCACGACCTCGTCGATCGACATGTCCCTGCGTGTTGCCGATGAGTATGACATCCAGGTGGCCATCCACACCGACACCCTCAACGAGTGCGGCTTCGTGGAAGACACCATCGCGGCAATCGACGGCCGCGTCATCCACACCTTCCATACCGAAGGCGCCGGGGGAGGGCATGCGCCGGACATCATCAAGATTGCCGGATTGCCCAACGTGCTGCCGGCCTCCACGAACCCCACGCTGCCGTACACCAAGAACACCATCGAAGAGCACCTGGACATGCTCATGGTCTGCCACCACCTCAACCCGGACATCCCCGAAGACGTGGCCTTCGCAGACTCCCGTATCCGCGCCGAAACCATTGCCGCTGAAGACGTCCTGCATGATCTGGGCATCTTCGCAATCACGTCCTCCGACTCTCAGGCCATGGGTCGTGTGGGCGAAGTGGTCACCCGCACCTGGCAGGTGGCCGATGCCATGAAACGCCAGCGTGGCGTGCTCAAGGACCCCAGCGGAACCACTCACGGATCCGCCGAGTCGGACAATTTCCGGCTCAAGCGCTACGTCGCCAAATACACGATCAACCCCGCCATCGCCCAGGGCATGGCGGACGTGATCGGATCGGTGGAAGAGGGAAAGTTCGCGGACCTGGTGCTGTGGGACCCGGCCTTCTTCGGCGTCAAACCAGAGCTGGTCATCAAGGGTGGGCAGATCGCCTATGCACTCATGGGCGACTCCAATGGTTCCATTCCGACCCCGCAGCCCCGCACCATGCGGCCCATGTTCGCTACCTACGGCAAAGCACTCCAGCAAACGTCCATCACCTTCCTCTCCAAGGCAGCCATCGAGGCCGGGGTGCCGGACGAGCTCGGCCTCGAACGCATCATCAAACCCGTTTCCGGAATCCGCAACCTCACCAAAGCGGACCTGAAGCACAACGGCGAAACCCCGGACATCGCCGTCGACCCCGAAACGTACCAAGTGACGGTCGACGGCGAAGAAGTCACCTCCCAGCCGTCCGACGTGCTGCCCATGGCGCAGCGCTACTTCCTCTTCTAGGACATCCGTGATCATCGAAAGAATCCTCGGCAACCTGCACGAATTATCGGGCAACGCCTACGCCGGCCACCACAAAGAAAAGGTGGTGCTCCCCAGCAGCCTGCTGGTCAAGCGCATCCAGCGCGTCACCACCGATCACGGCAAGGAACTCGGAATCCGCCTCCCCTCCGGAAGCGGCGATCTCCGCGACGGCGACATCCTGGCCATCGAAGACTCCAACCTGATTGTCATCTCCGTGCTGCCCACCGACGTTCTGGTGATCGCGCCCCGGAGCATCCATGAGATGGGAGTGGTGGCACATTCACTCGGCAACCGGCATCTGCAGGCGCAGTTCTTTGATGCGTCGTCCGAGTACGGGGCCGAAGTCATGGTGTGCCAGTATGACCACACCGTCGAAGACTATGTGAAGAGCGTCGGCGTCCCCTACGACAGGCAAGAGCGGGTCATGCCGGTGCCGTTCCGCCATGCTGAGCACTCGCACTAGCTATCAGCTGGCTCTTCAACAGCTGACTGACTCGGCGCTGCCCACGGGGGCGTTTGCCCATTCTTTGGGGTTTGAGGGCTACATTGAGCGCGGCCTTGTGGGTGATGAGGGCTCATTTGGCGTTTGGTTGCGGGCCTTTGTGGGGCAGCAGTTGAGTTATTCCGATGGGTTGGCTATCCGATTCCTTTACGAAGGGGTGGATGTTGGATTGTTGGACCGCGTGTTGTCCGGGCAGTTGCTGGCCCGGGAGGTGCGGGAGGCTTCCCTGAAAATGGGCGGCCGCCTGCTGGAGATCGGCGGTGAGGTGTTCCCATCCACGGAGTTGGAGGCCTACAGGGAGTTGGTCCGCGGCGGCCGCGCATCGGGGCACCAGCCGTTGGCCTTTGGGGTGATTGCCCGGTCGCTGGGGGTACCCTTCGAGGAGGCGCTGTCAGCCTACCTCTTTGCCACTGTCACGTCCCTGACACAGAACGCGGTGCGCGCCATACCGCTCGGGCAGAACGCCGGGCAGCGGGTACTTCGGGACGCGCACGACGCCGTCGCTACCGCCATCAACGTTGTAGCACAGCTGTGCTGGGACGACTTTGGGGCCGTAAGCCCCGGACTTGAAATTTCACAAATGCGGCACGAACGGCAACGTGCCCGCATGTTCATGAGCTAACTGATGCAAAGGACAGAAGACATGACAGAACCCATCAGGATCGGTGTAGGCGGACCCGTCGGAGCAGGCAAAACCCAACTGGTCGAACGCATCACCCGGCACATGAGCGGCGACATCTCCATGGCCGCCATCACCAACGACATCTACACCATCGAAGACGCCAAAATCCTCGCCGCCAACGGCATCCTCCCCGAAGACCGGATCATCGGCGTCGAGACCGGCGGATGCCCGCACACCGCCATCCGCGAAGACACCTCCATGAACACCGCGGCCATCGAAGAACTGAAGGCACGCCACCCCGACCTGCAGGTCATCTTCGTAGAGTCCGGCGGCGACAACCTGTCCGCCACCTTCAGCCCCGAACTCGTGGACTTCTCCATCTACATCATCGACGTCGCCCAGGGCGAGAAGATCCCCCGCAAGGCCGGCCAGGGCATGATCAAGTCCGACCTCTTCATCATCAACAAGACCGACCTGGCGCCGCACGTGGGGGCGGACCTGGCCATCATGGAACGGGACTCCAAGGAGTTCCGCGGCAACAAACCGTTCTGCTTCACCAACCTCAAGACCGACGAAGGCCTGGAAGAGGTCCTCAACTGGATCCGCCGCGACGTCCTGATGCTTGATCTGGCGCAGTGAAAGCGACCGTCACCGCTTCGACGGGGATAAGGGGCCGTGCCCGCTTCGCGGTGCCCACCACGCCGCGGCCCCTTATCCCCGCCTCCGCTGACCAAGGGCAGGGAGCGGAACCAGGGCCCGGCGCTGGGGTCGCTTTGGGCGAGGGGGCTGTGCGGGGACGGTTGGAGCTTGGGGTTTGTGTGCGCGGGGGGCGGTCCGTTGCTGCGCGGCAGTTCCATGAGGGTGCTTTGCGGGTGCTTCGGGCGCATTACCTGGATCAGAGTGGGCAGGTTTGTTATGTCATGGTCAATCCGGGTGGGGCGTATCTGGGGGCGGATTTGTTCCTTGTCGACGTGGAGGTGGAAGACGGGGCCGACCTTCTGCTGACCACGCAGTCGGCCACGAAGATTTACCGGACTCCGGGGTCCTTTGCCGAGCAGCGGATGAACATCAGGCTGGGGGAGGACGCTCGGTTGGAGCTGGTGCCCGACCAGTTGATCGCCTACCGGGAGGCGAGCTACCGGCAGAATTCGCGCATCAGTCTCCACCCGTCGTCGAGCCTTGTCATGGCGGAGGTCATCACGCCGGGATGGTCGCCGGACGGTGCTGCCTTCAAGTATGAAGAGGTGCGGTTGCGCAACGAGATCTGGATCGAGGACGACGCCGGGCCGGCATTGTTGGCGCTGGACAACCTTCTAATCCGCCCACCTGTAAACGACGTCAGTGGGATGGGGTTCATGGAGGGTTTCAGTCATCTGGGCTCGTTGGTAGTGGTGGACCCACGGGTGGGCCAGGAACTTGCTGACGAACTGAGCCACTTGGCTAGTGACTTTGACGCCTATACGGGTGTTTCCTTGACGCAGACCCTTGCCGGGAGCACCGGGCTTGTGCTGCGATCGTTGTCGAACGGCACTGGGGAACTCAACAATTTACTGGGTGCCTGCACCAGCGTTCTGCGGGAACGTTGGTTCGGCCAGGCGCCTTTGAACCTGAGGAAGTACTGATGACCGCGCTGACTGAGTTCGCCACCATGTACCGGGAGCGCGAGAACCTTTCCCTGCGGACCCGATTGCTGTTCACCTTCGGTGCCGTAGCCGCGTTGCATGCCGCCGCCGTCGTTCTTCTGCTCGCCGGCGCCGCCGGTGGTGCCCAACCGTTGGCGCTGGGTCTGGTGGTCACCGCCTACGTGGCGGGCATTAAGCACAGTTACGACTGGGACCACATCGCCGCGATCGACAATTCCACCCGGAAGTTCGTCGCCCAGCATAAGGACCCCGTGAGCGTGGGTTTCGCGTTCAGCCTGGGCCATAGCTCGGTGGTGGTGCTGGCCGGATTGCTGGTGGTGGCGGGAGCCACGCTGGTGGGGCAGTTCATGGAGGACGGCACCACAGGCAACAAGGTCCTGGGCTTGATCGGGAGCGGCGTCTCGGGGCTGTTCCTGCTGGCGATGGGCCTCTTCAACGGCTCGGCCTTCGTGCGCGCCACCAAGCTGTACAGGGACGTGCAAGCCGGAGGCGAGGTCCGCCACGAAGACCTCGAAGCGAAAGGCTTCGTCGCCAGGCTCCTGGCCAAACCACTGTCCAAGGTGGAGCGGCCGCGGAACATTTACGTGATCGGCTTCCTGTTCGGGCTGGGCTTCGATACCGCCACCACCATCGGGCTGCTGGTGATAACCACGACGGCGTCACTCGCCGGAGTATCGCCGCTCGCCTTGATGGCGCTGCCGCTTGCGTTCACCGCAGCCATGACCCTGTGCGATTCCGCCAACGGCGTGGCCATGATGAAGATGTACAAATCCGCGATCAACAATCCGCAGCGCAAGCTGGGCTTCAACGCGCTGATAACAGGTATCTCGGCTGTGTCGGCCCTGTTCATCTCAGTAATCACGCTGGGCGGGTTCGCGAATGCCGCGTTTGGGCTGGAGGACCCACTGACCTCCTGGCTCGGCGAAGTGGACCTCGGGGACGCTGGCCTGATCCTCGTGGCATTGTTCGCGTTGGTGTGGGCTGTGTCCGCGTGGCGGGGACGGGTTGCCCGCAAGGGTTAGGAAGCCGCCACCGCGTTGAACAACGCTGTGGTGTCCACGCCAAGGTCCGGGGTGTCCAGGACGTTCGTCAGGAACACCGCGCAGCGATCCTGCTCAGGGAACATCCACCACTCCGTTCCGGACCAACCGGGGTGGCCGTAGATCCCCCGTGCGATCAACTCGGACTCGTTGGCCGGCAATTGGAATCCCAGACCGGTGTGGCGAAGAGGTTTGGGCCGGGTGGTGATGTGTGAAAGCTCCGTGGTTCGAGGCCGGCGCATGGCTGCCAGGGTGGCTGGTTGGACGGCCTCGCCGGAATCCCTGAGCAACTCCGTGCCGAGGTTGAGCAGGTCCGTGGCTGTTCCAAAGAGCCCCGCTCCCGGGTGCCTTTGCTGGAACATGGCCTCGGCGTTCAGTCCCTCCGCCTCGGTTCCGTGCACCGTATGTGGGTTGCAGTCCGTGCTGAAAGTGAGGCCGCTTGCGCCGGTGTCGGCTGCCAGGGACAGGACCTGCTCCTCAAACGGACGCCCATCAGCCCACTCGGCCATGGCTGCTGCACCCTCGAAAGCGATGTTGCAGTACTGGACCAAGGATCCCGCGTAAAAGGTTTGCCCCGCCGAGGTGAGGGCGTCGCGGAGGGGGACACCGTCGTCGAGCTCCGGGTCGGTGATCCCGGACCGGTGACTGAGCAGGTGCTCCAGCGTTACGGTGTCGGTGCGGCCGGCGCCGAAACCCGGAACCGCCGTCGAGAGCGCATTGCCCAGCGATAGCTTTCCCAACTCGACCTGGCGCATGACGGCCAGGGCACTGATGGGCTTTGAGACGGAGAACAGCGCGAAGTGGTCCTCGACGGTCGCTTGCCGGCCGCCGTCGGACCCGAATGCTACGACGTCCTCAATACCGTTGCTGGACGCGATCCCCAGAACCGCAAGCGGCACGCGGCCGAGGTCTACCTGCTGACGCGCCCACTCAACTGACGCTCCTGTTTTCACCATGACTCGAAACTATCGCAGGGATCACAGCAAAAACTTTTTCGCCGCGTGTAACCGTGGCGGCCCGGCCGGAAACTAACCAAGTATCCTGCAGGTCCGGGTTCTATATTCAGGGGGAAATCGTGCTTTCCGAGCGCGAATTGGCATTCATCGCCATTCACAAAGACAGCTATCCGTCCGTCTACAAGTTCGTTTGCCGACGCGTTGAATCGTCGCATGTGGCGGAGGAGATAGCAGCGGATGTATTCCGCGTCGTGTGGCAAAAATGGGTGGACGACTCACGCCCGGACCTCGCCTACTTGTTGACCGTTGCCCGCAACCTGGTGGGCAACGCGTACCGCAGCCGCGACAGGCGGCAGGCGCTGCAGGAGAAATTGCGCACGACGGCGGTCCAGCGGTTTGGCGACAACTCGGAAAACGTCGCCGTTCAGGAAGCGATGGACCGCCTTCGCGAGAAGGACCGTGACATATTGCAGCTGGCCTACTGGGACGACCTGGGGATCGTCGACATCGCCGCTGTGCTGCAATGCAGTGAATCAGCAGCGAAAGTCCGTCTCCACCGGGCACGCGCGGCCTTCCGGAAGCAGATGCCTGCAGGGGCCGACCCGACTACAGAGAAGATGGGGGTCTGAAGACAATGGATCCGATCAAGAACCAAATTTCAGCTGTTGACCCGCTCACTATCGATCCAGTGACGGAACCGAACGGCGAAGAAGCCCTGCACAAGATCCTGTCGGGATCCACTGTGTACAGCGACAACAGCCCACTGGCCGGGGTCACGTCCCTGGAAAACCGACGGCGGCGGAAGGCCCAGATCGCCGGCGGGCTCCTGCTCGGCGCAGCCGCCGTCACCGCAGGGGTGCTTGTCGCCGCGAACTTCGGGACCGTGACTTCAACCCCGGCGCCCGCGAACACGGTGACGTCGACGGAGGCGACCCCCACGCCCAGCCCATCCGCAACGCCAACTCCTACGGCGACGCCGTCCGCAACGCCCACGGCAAGCCCGACTCCCACAACCACCCAGGCGCCGACACCCACCGTGCCTGCTGCGCCCACGACCGCTCCGGTGGTCCCGCCGGTGCAGGTTCCCACGAGCCAGACCTTCACCTTCCCGGACGGGCACCTGTCCTTCACGTACCCGGTGGGCTGGAGTGTCCGGGCGGAACAGGGACCGTACGATCCGCCCGGGACCGCGGAAGCCTCACGCATTGTGACTGTTTTCGATGCCGCTGGGGCCGAGGTAGCGCGCGTGTTCAACGGAAACTACGCGGATGGGACAGGCGGCTGGGTGAAGCGAACCGTCTACGACCGCGCCACAGTACCTGGAGTGGTTTCCACAACCTCAGCCAGTGATCCCGTGCAGTTCGGTTTCTTTGCCCATCAGGCGGCCATGATGGTTCACCCGGGAGAAACGCCTTCGACCGCGGAGCTGGATCAGACGCCCACATACGTCATGGATGTCCGCCTGGCCTCAGAGATGCAATCCGGGGAAACGGGCTCAGGTATCAATCAGGTCCGTGTGCCCAACGGAATCATGAGTGCCTACGCGATCTTCGACCCCGCCAAGCAGCCGGCCTTCGCCACTCCAGAGGCAGCCAAAGCCTGGATGAAGACCACGCAATACGCGCAGCTGAAGGCACTTTTTCTTAGCCTGAGCTACAAGTAGGCGGGCCCCATGGCGGTTCCTGTGCAAAAGCACTGTGCCGCAGGAGAACGTTATTCATTTGTCCATAACGATCATCGCTTGAGTTTCATAGGGTTGAGGAGATCTGCTTCACAAAATCCCCCGAACTACCCAAGGATGAGTTTCAACGATGAAGAGCATCGCCCTCCTGCGCGAACGAGCCACCCGCGTCATGCCTACTGGTTCCCACTGCCCGGCGTCGGGCCTGTGGAGCCCGGACTCCGACCCGGAAGCAGTCCAGGTTTTCGCAGAAGGCAGTGTTCTCCCGTCCTACCAGGGCACGCCCACGGTTTGGCGGCGGCGATCCACGGCTGAAGTCCCGGCATGACCAGCACCATCCTGAACAGGCCCGCCGAATACCGCCACGTCCCGTCGGCGGAATGGTCTGAGCTCAGCGCCGGTGATCCCGTGTGGATTTACGATGTCGCGTGGGGCGCAGGGGTCGGTCGGGTGGACGACGTTTCCAAGCACCAGGAGTTGCTCTGGGTCGTCCTCGAACCGACGGGCCGCAAGCTCATCTGCGGGACGGACGACGTCGAGGTCTGGT
This sequence comes from Paenarthrobacter sp. AR 02, assembly GCF_021538675.1. Lineage (GTDB taxonomy): Bacteria > Actinomycetota > Actinomycetes > Actinomycetales > Micrococcaceae > Arthrobacter. Next base: position 204,507 of record NZ_JAJUKH010000004.1, on the reverse strand, counting down.
CCGCCTGAAAACTCGCCGAGATGGCACATGATGACAATGTCTGAGCGGATGATTGTCATCAAGTGCCATCTCGGTGTCAGTTAACCCGCCGGGACAAGGACGCTGGGAGAACCCGTCTCCACCCGGCCCACCGGGCCACCCGGCAGTCCCGTTTCCGGGTGGAGCCTGAAGCTCACGACGTCGTCGGAACCTTCGTTCGCGACGTACAGCCAGCCTTCGCGGACCAAGTGGTGGCGCGGCCATTCGCCACCACACGGCGCGTCCGCCAGGGGTTCGATTTCGGTGCCATCCTCGGAGACCGCAAGTACGCAGATGCGGTTGGTTCCGCGGACACCAACGTAGGCGAAGCGGCCGTCCGGAGACAGGGCGATTTCAGCTCCCGCGTCGCCCTCCTGCGCACCGTTGGTGCTTGCCGGAACCATCGCAGTCAGCTCGTACGTGCCATCGGGCTGCATTCGGAGTGCGGCCACTTCCACCGAGTATTCCGTATCCACGAACACTGTGCCGCTGTGGTGGCGGGCCATGTGCCGGGGGCCGGATCCTTCCGGCAGGACCACCTGGTGGTCGATCACCAGTCCCTCGCCCGCCGCGTACTTCCAGATGCGCACCAGGTCATGTCCCAGGTCCGTGGTCATGACCCGGCCATCGGGAAGCATCAGGCTCGAATGGGCGCGGCTGGGCCGGCCCGGCTCCGGAGCCACTGCGGTGTGGGGATCGACGGCGGCTTCCGCGCTGGTGCGCGAGGTGATGGCGCCGTCGTCGTCCAGTTCGTACAGGATGACCTGGCCGTCGCCCCAGCAGGTGGCCACGATGAAACGGCCTTGGGGATCCGCAGCGACGTGGCACGTGGCCTCGCCCGCGGGCCACGGTTTCCCGAAAGCCTCCAGCTCAGCGGCACCCGTCCTGCGATAGGCCTGCACAGTCTTGCCCTCCTCCGCCACGGCGTAGAGCACCGGGAGCGTGGGGTGCAGCGCAAGGAACGACGGCGAGTTTGCCTCGATGGCCAGACCGACCGAGGTTAGTTGGCCGTTGTCGTCGGCGGAAAGGGCTGTGATGCCCTTCCCGTTTCCGTTCCTGTCGGCAGTGTAGGAGCCGGTCCAGATGAGTGTTTCTGCTGTTTCCATGGTCAGTGCCCCTGAACGTCCGAGTCGACGCCCGCGTCCGGGCCGGCGTCGAGTGTTTGCAGTTTGCTGAGGTCATCCTGGTCCAGCTCGAAGTCGAACACCTCCAGGTTCTCCTTCATCCGTTCCGGGTTGGCGGTCTTGGGAATGGCAACCAGGCCCTGCTGCACGTGCCAGCGGAGCACGATCTGGCCCGGAGTCTTTCCATGTTTGTCGCCCACCGCGGCCAGGACGGGAGCGTTCAACAGCTCGCTGCTGGCCCCCAACGGGCTGTAGGACTCGGTGATGATGCCGTGGCGTTCGTTGAAAGCCCGCGCGGCGGGCCGGGGGATGGAGGGACTGACCTGGATCTGGTTGACGGCGGGAATCACGTCCGTTTCCCGGAAAAGGCGGTCCAGGTGCGCGGGCTTGAAGTTGGAAACGCCGATGGAGCGTGCTTTGCCGGACGCCCGGAGTTCCTCGAAGGTCTTCCACGTGGAGACGAATTCGTCGCGGCGGGGGAGCGGCCAGTGAATGAGGAGCAGGTCCACGTAGTCCAACCCGAGGCGTTCCAACGAGCCGTCCAGACCAGCAACGGCCTTGCCGGAACCTTGGAATTCCCCGTCCAGTTTGGTGGTGATGAAGAGGTCCCCGCGGTCCACCCCGCAGGCCCGGATGCCGTTTCCCACGCCCTTCTCGTTGCCATACTTCACGGCGGTGTCGATATGGCGATAGCCGCGGGATACAGCCTCTGTAACGGCATCCGCCACCTGTGCGTCATTCAGGGGCCACGTGCCCAGTCCCAGTTGGGGAATCCTGTTGCCGTCGTTGAGCTCGATGAGCGGGGCAAATGTCATGGCCGTCTGTTCCTTTCATAGAGCCTCATGGAGCCGATCGCTGAGCTCCATGTAGTCCTCGTTCACCACTTGAAGCTCAGGATGCTGATCATGCCACGCCACGATCTCCCTTGCACCGTCCGCGAAGGGAATTGTTGCCCGGTAGTCCGGAACCAGGGCCTTGATCTTGGAGTTGTCGAAAACCACGGAGTGGGAGCGGTCGCCCAGCAGGTTCGGGCCGAGCTCCGGGCTGTGGGCGGCTATGGTTTCGGAGGATACGTGGAAAAGCTCGGGCTCCGGAACCCCGGCCGCTCGTGCAAACAAGCGGTAGATCTGGTTCCACGGCAGATACTCGTCCGAGGTAATGGTGTAGCTTTCACCAACAGCCTGTGGCCGTCCAAGGAGTCCCACGAAGGCCTTGGCGAAATCGCGGCTGTGGGTCACAGTCCACAGCGAGGTGCCATCACCATGCACCATGACCGGCATGCCCGCGCGCATGCGGTGGATATCCGTCCAGCCACCCACCATGGCAATTTTGGTCCGGTCGTAGGTATGCGATGGCCGAACCACCGTCAGCGGGAAGTCCTGCTCGCGGTACGCCTCGAACAGGACTTCCTCGCACGCGATCTTGTCCCGCGAGTACTGCCAGAACGGGTTCTTCAAGGGCGTCGATTCCCTGATGGGCAGTGTGGTGGGCGGCTTCTGGTACGCCGAAGCGGAACTGATGAACACGTACTGCCCCGTCCGGCCGCGGAACATCTCCACGCCGGCAAGCGCCTGATCCGGGGTGTAGGAGATAAAGTCCGCAACGGCGTCGAACTCCCTTCCCTGAAGTACCTCACGCACAGCCTGGGGATCGCGGATGTCGGCATGCAGCACCTCAGCGCCATCAGGGACCCGCCGGCCGGCTGACCGTCCCCTGTTGAGGATGGTCAGCCGGTGGCCCAGTGCGACGGCGCGTTCAGCCGCTGACGCACTGATGACCCCGGTCCCACCGATGAACAGGATGTTCCGTGGTGCGACCGTATCCGCAGTTTGGCCGAGACTGTTTATGAAGGGGCTGCTCACCAGGCGTAGTCCTCAGGGGCGGGACGGTGGCCCGGGAAGATGTCATCGAGCCGCTTGAGCGCGTCCTCGTTCAGCGTTACATCCAGTGCCCGGATGGCGGCGTCCAACTGTTCCTGCGTGCGGGGCCCCACGATCGGTGCCGTCACGGCGGGCTGGTGGAGCAACCAGGCCAGTGCTACGTCGCCAGGGGCGTGGCCGAGCTCGTCCGCGAAATCCTCGTACTGGCGGATCTGGTCCTCATGCTTCTTGAGGGTTTCAAGCGCACGGCCCTCTGTGCGGCGCACACCCTGCTCTTCCTTCTTCAGCACACCGCCCAGCAAGCCACCCTGCAACGGTGACCAGGGGATCAGGCCAAGGCCATATTGCTGCGCGGCCGGGATGACTTCCAGCTCCAGTTCGCGCTTGAACAGGTTGTAGATGGACTGCTCGCTGACCAGTCCGGTGTAGTTCCGCCGGCGCGCGGCCTCTTGGGCCTGCGCGATGTGCCAGCCCGCGAAGTTGCTGCTGCCCGAGTAGAGGATCTTGCCCTGCTGGACTCCGACTTCGATCGCCTGCCAGATCTCGTCCCAGGGCGTATCGCGGTCGATGTGGTGGAACTGGTAGATGTCGATGTAATCCGTCTGAAGCCGTTTCAGGCTTGCGTCCAGCGCCCGGCGAATGTTCAGCGCGGACAGCTTGGACTCGTTGGGGCGGTCTGTCATGGTGCCGTACAACTTGGTGGCCAGGACGGTCCGTTCGCGGCGCTCGCCGCCCTTCGCCAACCAGCGGCCAATGATTTCCTCGGTCCAGCCGCGGTGCTCGGCTCCGCCGTAGACGTTGGCGGTGTCAAAGAAGTTGATGCCGGAATCCAGTGCGGAATCCATGATCGAGTGGGCGGTCGCTTCGTCGGTTTGCGGACCGAAGTTCATGGTGCCCAGGCAGAGACGTGAAACTTTCAGGCCGGAGCGGCCCAAGTGGGTGTACTGCATAGCTGCGGGGTCCTTTTGTCTGGTTGAGTGGCTACATCTGGGTGAAAGCGGCGACGGCGGGATCGGAGCCGATGCGGGCGCCCGCCTCCAGTGCGGTGATTGCTGCCAATTCCGATTCGGTCAGGGTGAGGTCTGCCGCGCCGAAGTTCTCGCGCATGCGGGTGGAGTCAGCGGACTTCGGGATCACGATGGTCCCTTGGGCCAGGTGCCAGGCCAGGATCACCTGGGCAGGAGTGGTGTCGTGCGCCGCCGCCACCAACGCCACCTGCTCGGCGTTCAGGTCCTTGCCCTGTCCCAGCGGACTGTAAGCCTCGACGGCGATGGTCAGATCGCGGCACTTGTTCGCCAGATCACCCTGCTGATACGTGGGGTGGAGTTCGATTTGGTTGACGGCAGGCACCACCTCTGTTTCCCGGAGGAGGGTGTCCAGATGGTCGGAGAGGAAGTTCGAGACGCCTATCGCCCGGATCTGCTTGTCCTGATATAGCTTCTCCATCTCCTTCCATGCCTGCGTGTAAAGCCCCTGTGACGGGACGGGCCAGTGGATCAGGTAGAGGTCTATGACCTCCAGGCCCAGTGCGTCCCTGCTGCGCTGGAACGCGTCGTAAGCCTCGCCCTGCTCGCCGTTGCGGAGCTTGGTGGTGATGAACAGTTCCTCGCGGGGAATCCCCGAGGCCGCGACGGCCGCGCCGACTCCGGCCTCGTTGCGGTACGCGGCCGCGGTGTCGATGTGGCGGTAGCCGGCCTCCAATGCATCTTCCACCACCTTCTGCGTTTCATCCGCAGGCACTTGGAATACACCAAATCCCAGCTGTGGGATGGTGACGCCGTTGTTCAATGTCAGCTCTGGCATGACGGTCTCCTTCGACTGGATGGTTTGGGTGGTGACAGTCCAGAAAGCGCTTTCGGGGCTCGATACTGAGCCTATGCAGTTTTGGGGGCTGAGTCAGCAATCCTGCCTGATCCTGTTTTTCCTAGGTCTGGTAGTCCTACCCAAAATGGTGGTCTTTCAAGCACCCGGAACGGCAGAATGGACGGATGGGTCAAAGCGCGGAGTTCGGTAAATTTCTCAAAGTCATGCGTGCCCGCCTCTCGCCGGACGACGCCGGAACGGACGAGTCGGGCGGTTCCCGCCGCGTCCCCGGGCTCCGCCGCGAGGAGGTCGCCAGGCTCTCGGGCGTCAGCACCGACTACTACACGCGGCTGGAACAGGGCCGCAACATCCACCCCTCCAAGGCGGTCCTGGAGTCCGTCGCACGGGCCCTCCGCCTTGATGCGGGGGAGCAGGCACACATGATGGACCTGCTGGAACACTGTGCCAGTTCCTCCGGCAACCCCGGCCCCGTGCAAAAGGTGCGTCCGGCGCTGCGGCAACTCCTGGACGCCGTTGGCGATGTTCCTGCAATGCTGCTGGGCAGGCGGGCGGACGTCCTGGCAGCCAACCGGATGGCGCACCTGCTCTTCACCGATTTCTCCGCGCTGCCCGCACCCGAACGCAATCTAACTCGGTGGATCATCCTGGATCCAGCAGCGGGGAGCCTTTTCAGGGACTGGAAAACGGTAGCCGCCGAAGCTGTTGGCGCGCTACGGATGGATGTTGGCAGGCATCCCAACGATCCCCAAACCAACCAGCTGGTGGGTGAACTTGCCGTGCATAGCGAACACTTCCGCCAATGGTGGGCTGGTCACCGCGTGGCCACAAGGTCCGCGGGCACCGTCCGGTTGCACCACCCCGTGGTGGGGGACCTGGAACTGAACTTTGAAACCCTCAGTCTCCCGGACGACCCCGACCAGCTGCTGAGGGTGTATTCGGCGAAGGCGGGTTCGCCGTCGTCGGACGCTTTGACGTTGCTCAATTTCGGCGACATGGGCACCGAAGCCCCTGTGCCCGAAACCTCCCGCCCAGATGGCAGTTAATGACAATCCGGAGCCCCGGAACTGTCATTAACTGCCATCTCGCGGGCTAATCAGCGCTCCAGGCGGAAACCAAGCTTGATGGTGACCTGCCAGTCGGCCACTGCGCCGTCCTCGAGGTGACCGCGGATCTCCTTGACCTCAAACCAGTCCAGGTTGCGCAGGGTCTGGGACGCGGTGGCGATGCCGTTCTTGATCGCGTCGTCAACGCCTTCGCTGGAAGTTCCTACAATTTCGGAAACGCTATATGTGTGGCCAGCCATGGTGCTCCTCATCAACGTCTTGCGAATATATGGAAGGAAAATCTGGCCCGCCAAGCAGGCCGTCCAAGCAGACTAGCTCACTGTCCACCGGGCGGCCAGAGCCTGACGGGGCTTAGCTTTCGCGCCAGTCGTTGCTGGTAATGTGCGATCCTGCCTGTGGTCCCATCTGCAGCATTCCGCCGTCCACAGGCCACGATGCGCCATTGACGTAACTGGCCGCCGGGGAAGCCAGGAACGCGATGACTGCGGCGATCTCCCTGGCATCTCCTGGCCGTCCCAGCGGTACTCCGGGCCGTTCCTCCTGCTCCGGGTCCTGGTCGGTTTGCCCCGTCATGGGGGTCGCAATTTCGCCCGGTGCCACGTTGTTCGCTGTAATCCCATGCTCGGCCAGCTCCAAGGCCATGGTTTTGATCAGCCCACCCAGACCATGCTTGGAGGCGTCATAGGCGGAGGCCCCCACCCGGGGTTGGAACTCGTGCACGCTGGTCACCGCGATGATCCGTCCGCCGCGACCAGCCTTGACCATGTGTTTCGCCGCAGTCTGCATGGCAACGAACGCGCCGTTGAGGTTGGTGTCCAGGGTGGACATCCAGGTGTCATAGTCGAGCTCCAGGAACTTGGTGCCGTCGCCGGTGCCAGAGTTGTTGACGAAGACGTCGACGCCGCCGAGTTCATCGGCCAGCTTCCCGATGGCGGCTGCCGTTCCGCGGATGTCCGTGGTGTCCAACTGTTGGACGACTGCTTTGCGGCCCAGTGCGCGGACTTCCTCCGCGGTTTCGTCGGCCCCCTGCTGGTCCGAATGCCAGGTAATCCCTACATTCATGCCGGCCTGGGCCAAAGCCACCGCGGTAGCCCGTCCGATGCCTGAATCCGATCCCGTGACGATGGCGGTCTGCGGGGAAAATGGTGCGTCGCTCATGGTCCTGCCCTTCGGTCGTGTGATCGTTCCGATGACCTATCCCTACCCGGACCAGCCGCGCCGTAAACACCGTATGCCTGTACTTGCCCCGGCGGATACCGATGGAGTGTAGATTTCTTGCAGCAGTACCCAGTAAATCCCCTGAACCAGGAGTACTTATGTCAGAAGTAATTGTGGTCGGCGTCGACAACAGCGAAACGGCCAAGCGGGCGGCAGCGGCAGCAGCGAAGCTCGCCACCGCGCTCGGCGCCGAACTGCACGTGATCAGCGGTTTCTCCGATGACCGCATTGAGGAATTCGGCAGCGGCAGCGACCGCATCACTGTCTCTTCCGCGGACTCGGCAGAATACGTTGCCCGCAAGGTCTCCGAAGAGTTGGACATTCCCGCCGGTAACGTCAAGTACTTCGCTGCCCGCGGCACTCCGGCCAACGCCCTGATCAACTACGCCGAAACCAACAACGCCTCGTTGATCGTGGTCGGAAACAAGCGCATGAAGGGCTTGGGACGCGTCCTGGGCAGCATCGCAAACAGCGTTGCCCACGGCGCGCCGTGCGATGTCTACATCGTGAACACGGACGTGGACGCCTAAGCCCGAATTGATGTGACAGAGGCCGTTGTGGATGCCCACAACGGCCTCTGCTGCTACACCCCGACGCTAGTGCCCCTGGAACGCCTCCGCCAGCCACCACGAGCCGCCGTCTGAGGCGATCTTTGCGTCGACGACCAGTGGCCGGTCCTGGGTTCCGGCTTCGTAGGCCGCGATCCATGGGCGCACAGCGTCCAGGTCCGCTTCGGTCCTGACGGTGACTCCGTGAGCCCCGAAGCCGCGTGCAATCGCGGCAATGTCGGTGTCCGGGAACACCACGCTGGACAGGTCCTCCGGCGAATGGTTCGACGCGAAGTGGTGCACTTCGGCCCCATAGGCGGCGTCGTTATAGACGATGCACACCATCGGCAGCTTCATCCGGACTGCTGTCTCCAGCTCGCTGATGCCCATCAGGAAACCGCCATCGCCGGCCCCCAGGACAGGCAGCCGGTGCGGTTGGGCAACAGCCGCGCCGATCGCCGTGTACAGCCCCAGCCCGATGGCTTGGAACGCCTGCGTGAAGCAGAAACCAAACTCGTCCGGCACCGCCAGGTACTGGCTGGGATAACCCATGAAGTTTCCGGAGTCCACGGCCACTACCCGCTCTGTTGGGAGCATGGAATCGAGTTCGCGGGTCAGCACGCGCGGATCAATGGACGTGGCGGTGGAGAGGTCTTCGGTGGCGACATCGCGCCACCGCGCACCCTGTTTGATGGCCAAGGCGTTGGCTTCGGTGCGGTATTTTTCGGCCGGCTCGGGCTGTGCTTGCTTGAGCGCCGCCAGGGCGTCGGAGGCAGTGAGCGCGGAATCGCCCAGTACTCCCAGCGTGATGGGCCGGTTGGCGCCCAGCGCAGCATCTTCGACGTCGACCTGCACCACTTTCGCATCGGCAGAAATCAGCCTCCCATGGCGCATGGTCCACATGTTCAGCGCGCAACCCCAGCCCACGATCAGATCCGCGCCGCTGATCAGCTCTGCTGTCAGCGGCGAAGAGAACCCACCCGAAATTCCCAGGTTGTGCGGGTCGCCGTTGAACAGGCCGTTGGCTACCGCCGACGTCGCCACCAACGCGCCGGCATGCCGGGCCAACTCCAGGATTTCCTCCCGGGCGCCGCGCCCACCACGTCCGGCAACAAAGACCGGGCGTTCCGCCGCGGCGATCAGCCCCGCCAGTTGTTCAACTCCGGCGGCGTCCGGCCGCACCTTCAGCGGTTGAGGTACGACGACGGCACCCACCTCGTCCGCGGTGGCTCCACTTTGGATGTCCAGCGGCAAGCTCAGGACCACTGTGCGGCGTTCATTCACCGCCGTGCGGAAAGCCCGGACGGTGTCACTCACGGCGGTCGCGGGGGAGTGGATCCGTTCCGCGACTGCCCCGACGCTGCGGGCCAGGGCATCCTGGTCGATCTTGAAGTTCGATCGGATCGCCGCGGCCTGGGTATCTGCCGTGAGCACGATCATGGGGGTGCGGCTCTTGGCCGCCTCGCCAACGCCAGTGATGGCGTTCGTGAGGCCACAGCCCTGATGCGTCGTCACCACGCCAACCTTGCCCGACATTCGCGTGTAGGCGTCCGCCATGGTTGCCGCGCCGCCCTCGTGCCGGGCTGCAGTGAACGGGACTCCGGCCTCCATGAGCGTGATGGTCACATCGAAATTGCCGCTGCCCACTACTCCAAAGACATGCCCGACGCCGAGCTTCGCCAGCGTCCGCCCAACGAGCGTGGAAACCCTCACCTGCTCACTCATGCGCGCTCCACCAAGGCGTACACGCGGCTCGGGCTGCCTGTGCCGCCGACGATCGGCAGCGGGGCAACAACCATGGTGGCCCCCGTGACCGGCAAGCGATCCACGTTGCGAAGGGACGTTACCCCGTACTTGTCTGCTCCGAGGAGGAACGAGTGGACCGGGAACATCGGATCCAGTGCACCCGCCTGACCTGCGTCGATGCCCACCGTCTCCACCCCGAATCCACTGAGTGAGGCATTGCCGGCCAGCCACTTGGCACCTGCCGCAGAGACCCCCGGAGTGTGCGGTCCGGCGTCGTCCGCGTTGACGAAAGCAGCAGCGTCGGCGCCCCGGGCCGACCATCCCGTGCGGAAGACGATCCAGCAGTTCTCCGGGAACGCGCCATGCTCTTCCTTCCACTGCTCGAAGTGTTCAGGTTCCAGCAGGAAATCGGGGTTGGCAGCGACCTCCGCTGTCTTGTCGATCACCGCGATGGGCCCAACCAGGCGGTGGGGTTCGATCTGGTCCACGGATTTACCGTCCTTGCCGGTGATCCAGTGCACGGGAGCATCCAGGTGCGTCCCCGCATGCTCGCCAACGGTGACGTCGTTCCATGCCCAGGCCGGACCGGCGTCGTCGAAATTACTCACTGGCGAGACGGACAGCCCAACCGTATTCGCGAACGGTTGCGGCAGGTTCAGGATGGGGGTTTCGGAGCTGAGCGGGGTGGTGAGGTCGATGATTTCCACCGAGCCATTCGAAAGGGCTGCAGTGAGCCCGGCCAGAACAGACATTGTTCTCCTATCGCTTGCGTGGTTTCAGTGCTTTTTTGATCAATTTTTGTGCCACCAAGTGCCCTGAGCCGCCCGACAGTCCCGGCCCGGGGTGGGTGGACGCTCCAATATGCCAGAGTCCCTTGACGGTAGTTTGGTGTCCTGCCGCCGCGGGGAAGGGCCGCCACAAAAGGTTCTGGAACAGCTCGGCCGATCCGCCATAGGGGTCGCCCTTGACTGCGTTGGGATTGGCGGCGGACAAGTCCGTGGGCGCGAGGATGTCCGAGGCGAGGACGGTGTCACGGGTCCCGGGCGCGAACGGTTCCAGCCGGTCAAGAACACGGTCCAGGTAGGCCTGCTTCAGCTCGTCCGTCCAGCCATCGGCCGTTGCGAGTTGCCCGGCTGCGTCACCCACGGGACTGAATGGCACTTCCTGAAGTTGCAGCCACAGCGTCGCCTTGCCTTCCGGTGCCCGCGACGGATCCAACACGCATTGCTGGCCCACCACCACCGTAGGTTCAGCGGGCAGCAGTCCGGCTTCGGCTTGGGCGCAAGCGATTCCCGTGCTGTCCGAGCCATTGCTGAGATGCACCAAGGGAACCTTGTTCAGGCGCGCGTCCAGCCATTCAACAGGCTTGTCCAGGGCGAGGTGGATCTGCATGGCACCCCGGCCGTTCTGGTATTTCCCAGCCGCCGCGGCAGCAGCGGCGGGTGGCCGGCGGAGGAGCTGCGTATACAGCGCCTGCGGTGAAACATTCGCCAAGACAGTGTCGGCTGCAACCACGCCATGCGAGGTCCGAACGCCCTTCACCGACCCTGCCCCGACAAGGATCTCTTCTGCCTCAGTACCCAGCATGATCTGCACACCGTTGTCCTTCAGGAGTGATTCGAAGGCGGCCACGAACCGGGAGGCACCGCCCTTGACCACCGGAAGTCCGAAGCTGTGCATGCTCATGGCCATCACCGGCAACATGACCCCGCCTGTCGCCTGGTCCGGGCCGAGCCCTGCATGCAGGAGCCATGGCGACCACAGCCGGTCGGTTTCCCAGCCATCAAAACGGCTGCGGACGTAGTTCCGTCCGCTCATCACCGAGTCCCTGATGAAGGCTTCAGTCCCTGCCAGCCGGCCCCGCCGCAAGGCCCCGAACGCGATCTTCGCGACCTCTTTGAAGGAACGCAGCTCTGCGCCGAAGGCCCCGAAGACCGTGCCGGCGTTGCTTCCCAGATCATCCAGCATGGCCAAGTACGCAGCCTGATCCGAGGCGACCTTGAACGTCGCAGCCGTTTCCGCCGGGTCCCGCTGCGCGATGACCACGCGATGGGCTCCGGTGGCCGGGTCGACAGCCACGCTGGCCGTCACCTCGCCGGTGGTGTTGCAGTACCCCAGGCCCCTGGCATGCAGTTCCTTGCCCAAGTGTGCGTAAGCTCCGCCTGAGACGAACAGCGGATGCCAGGACGAGAATGTGTCGTGGATGAAGCCCGGAAGGGTGCGCTCCGCGGAGTGGATGAAGCCGCCCAGCCGGTCCGAGCGTTCGATGAGGCACACGCGCTTCCCGTCCAGGGCAAGTTCGGCCGCGGCGACCAGGGAGTTGATGCCCGAACCAATGATGGCGACGTCAACGGGATCGTTCATGCGGGACCGCTCCTTTCGGGAGTTATCAGAAATCCGGGTGGTTGGCAGTTGCGTGGTACTTGCCGGCATGGAACACCAGGGGAGCACCGCCGTCGTGGTTGTAACTCTCCACTTCGCCAACGTAAATGACGTGGTCGCCGGCATCGTGCCGCGACACTGTCCGGCACTGGAACGTGGCTACGGCGCCGTCCAGGAGCGGCACGCCGGCGATGCCCTCGGTGGTTTCCGTCCCCGCGAACTTGTCCGTGGCGGGCGTTGCGAACTGGCGGGACAGGACGTGCTGGTCGCTGGCGAGGATGTTGATGGCGAAGTGCGTGGCATCCTCAAAGTCCTCCAGGCTGGGCGCCCGCTTGCTGGGGCACCACAGCACCAGAGGGGGCTCCATGGAGACTGACGTGAAGGAGTTCGCGGTCATGCCTACCTTCCTGCCGTCGGCGGCAACAGTGGTCACCACGGTAACGCCCGTGGCGTACTGGCCCAAGGCGCCCCGGAAATCGCGGAGGTCGAAGGCGGAGGTATCGTCCTCCTTCCGGGCTTGCATGAAGTCTGCGGCGGCCGTGGGGTCGAACCACCAAGGGTAGGAGGTGCGGGGATCGTCGAAGCCGGCCACAATGCTTGCCGCCAGCGCCGGGTGCTCGGCGGCCTCGGCCAGGAGTGTCTTCTGGTGATCCCTGCGTGGCTTGAGGAGATCGTTGGTCCACTCCACCGCCCACTGGCCCCATCCGCGCCAGAACTCATCGAAAGTGCGCTCCATCCATGCGCGGTCAAAGGGCTGCTGGCCCCGGCGGACGATCGAATCAAGGTAGTACTTGGCCGCCAGCGTGGCATTGTTGGAGCCTTGCCCGGTAAGGGGATCGTTGAGCACCACGGCGTCGCCCAGGCCGAACACCAGGTTCCCGTTCCCGAGTTCCCCGACGGCGGACCGCACGGTCGGCGTGATGCGCCCCAGGAGCGTGGCCCCGCCATCGGTCAGTTGGGCGTCGGTAAAGTTTTCGGCTTCATGCGGGAAATGCTCGCGCAGGATCTGCAGGGAGCGTTCCAGCTGCTCTTCAGGGCTTCCGACGTCGGTCCAGCGGTCCATGGGGCCGCCCACCACGCCTTCGAAAACCATCATGCGGCAGGGGCCGGAGACGGTCAGGCCCGGGAACGTAAAGAACTCGCCGACGCCGGGTGCCATGGACATGCGGATGGCGTCGCCGTGGGTGTCCATGCTGTCGGAAGACGTGACGTAGTTCAGGGCCAGGACCCGCTGCGGGCGATCGAAGGGCGACTTTGCCTTGTCCCGAGGAAAGATTTGGCCGATTTCGCCCTTGCCCGTGCTCACAATGACCAGCTCGTAGTCCCGGGCGAGTTCTTCCAGCATGCGCGGGGTGACTTTCTCGATCCGGAAGTCACCGCCGTTGGCAACAAACGTCTCGATCCACAAGGCGCTCTTGATCCGCTGGTCGATGGAACGGGCAGGCCCATCCAGGGGTGCCTCCCATTCAATGGCTTGTTCGGCCCCGACGTGTAGCCGGATCGAGCTGATGCCCGGGACGGCCCCCGACTCATAAAATTCCGTGAGCGCCGTGCCCATCTGCGCTTCGGCGTCGAGGGCCGTGGAGAACATGCACTGGCTGGACATGACCTTGCCCGTGCGGATCTGCGCGGCCGAGCGGTCGGACAGCAGCGTCACCTCATAGCCGGCCCGTTGCAGGCCAAGGGCCAGTTGGGCGCCGGATTCGCCGGCCCCGACGATTGCTATTTTTCGCATGGTTGAATCCTTGCTGGCAGGGGTGTGCTACAAAACTTTGGCGGTGGCGAGTTCGGCTAGGTAGCCGGCTGCCTTGTCGGGGTACATGAACCACTCCTGGAATTCCGGTGGATGGTTGAAGCCGTTCGCGAACCGGTGGGCGATGGCGGGTTCCTGGTTGGCCGCGCCCAGAAGCTCCAGGACGTGCGGCGGTGGCGGGGCCAGGAGCGCATTGGTCCAGTGTGCAACGTGCTGGGCGTAATCCCAATAGCGCTCGAACGTGGCCTGCATGAACCCGGCGTCGAACGGACCGCTGTGCTGGACGATGCTGTCCAGGTACGACGCCGCGCACTTGCTGGCGTTGTTGGACCCCTGGCCCGTGATGGGATCGTTGAGAACCACGACGTCGGCCAGGCCCAGTACCTGCCGACCGCTCGGGAGCGTGGCGATCGGGTGCCGGACCGTGGGCGCGAACCGGCCTTGGAGGATGCCGTTGGGATCGGTGAGTTCCGCATCCGTGGCGCGCTCGGCTTCCCACGGCAGGAAAGTCTGCAGGATGTTCTTGGAGTTCGCCAGGTGCTCCTCAGGCGTCACGCCTTTCCACGTGTCCATCGGGCCGCCGGGGACGCCCTCGAAAACCATGATTTCGCAAGGGCCGGTGGTGGTGAGTGCAGGGAAAACGAAGTACTCCCCAACGCCGGGGATGAGGTTGAAGGACACTGCCGAGTAGTCTTCCCGGGGTGTCAGGCCCTTCACATAGGTCAAGGCCAGCGCCCGCTGCGGTGCGTCATAGGTGCTGCGTTCGGCGTCGCGGGTGAAGAGCTGCGCGATCTCGCCCTTGCCGGCGGCCACGATCACCAGGTCCGAGTTCAGCGTGTACCTTTCCAGCTCGTCAACCCCCGCATCTTCGAAAACCAGCTCGCCGCCGCGCGCCACGAACTCTTCCATGAAGCGCGGGAACTTCACCCGTTGGTCGATCGACTTGGCGTGATTGTCCAGGCGGGAGGCCCAGCTGATGGCCTTCTCGCCAGGCACCTCGGGGTGGGGGATGGTGAATGAGATCCCGTCCACGGTGGGTGCGTCCGGCCAGAAATCCAGCCCCAGCGCCCGCTCATTTTCCAAGGCGTCATGGAAGATGCACTGGCTGGAAGCGACTTTGCCGTCCCGGATTTCGTCTGGTGTGCGGTTGGAAATCGTGGTGACCTGGAAACCGGCATCCAGCAGGCCGATGCCCAGCTGCAGTCCGGACTGGCCGGCGCCGACGATGGTGATGTGACGTTGCGTCATGGTGGTGTCCTCTTCTGTTGGTTCGGATCGCTGTTGTCAGTTGGCTGCGAGCAGCGGGATGGTCTCTTCGGTGCGTTCGGGCCCCAAAGCGGAGTAGCCGCCGTCGACCGCCCAATCGGCTCCCGTCACGAAACTGGCCTGGTCGCTTGCCAGGAAGGCGACGACGTCGCCCACCTCGTGCGGGCGGCCGACCCGCCCCAGTGCGTGGAACGGGGCCGCGACGGAGTCCGTCTTTTCCAGGCTGCCGTTGCTCAGGGAGTCCATGATGTTGCTCCAGACCCAGCCCGGGCTGACGGAGTTCACCCTGATGCCGTCGGCCGCGAAGTCCACGGCCATGCTGCGGGTGATCTGGACCAGGGCTGCCTTGCTGGCCGGGTACAGCCAGCGGCCGGTCTGGGCTACGGAGCTGGAGATGGAGGTGAAGTTAATGATGGCTCCGTGCCCGGATTTTGCCAGGTGAGGCCGGGCCGTGTTGGCCGCCATTACCGCGCTCACCAGGTTGACGTTGAGGGCTTCGAGCCAGTCGGCCCTGCCAGAGGATGCGCCGTCGTCCTTGTAGGTGCAGGCGAGGTTCACCAGGATGCCCAGGCCTCCATGCTCCCGGGCAGTGTTCTGCACGAGTTCCGTGACCGCGGCATCGTCTGTGATGTCTGTGTGGGAGTAGTGGATACCTTCGCCAAGCTCCTCGGCGAGCAGTTCGCCGTCGGGCGCTATGTCCGCAACCACCACGGTGGCGCCGGCATCCCGCAGTGCGGTAACCACTCCCTGGCCTACCTTGGTGACGCCGCCGGTGACGATTGCCGTCCTGCCCTTCAGTGCTGACATGGCTTGACCCTTTCCTTGATGGATTGTTGCGGAATTATGACGTGCGTCATATTTGTTCTGGATGCGACTCTAGGTAGCGCGTGCCCGCGTGAATATCCGTTAGGCGCAGGCATCATCCGGATTACGCAGGCTCGTCCTCTTCCTCCTGCCAGCCCACCTGCCTTTCGAGCGTTGTTTCGGTGCTGTGAGCTGGGTCATACTTGTCCTGAAAGCGACTCTAGACAGCCGCTGCACTCCGGAATATCCACATGGCGCGGGGATCATCCGAAAGGCGAAAGCTGCGAAAAACCCTGTGAAGTAGGTGGCTGATGGTGAGGATTCTTCCCCGGGACGTTCTGCGGGGACGACCGACAATGGCCACCAAGGACGTGGACGAAGCCCACGCGAAGATTGCCGAACTTTTCTGCAGCCATGAGTTGGCGCCGCGGACCAGGACATCCGCCGTGGACATGAAGTTGCGGTCCCTTCACCGGGCCGACGTCGGCATCGAGTTCCTGGATTACGGCGCCGATGTCCGCATTGACCCTGAGGGCTTGCAGGATTTCCACCTTGTGCAGATTCCGTTGGCGGGCCATGCGACCATGCAGGTGGGGTCCACCACTGTGGAGTCCAGTCCCACTATGGCCAGCGTCCCTCCGATCGATAAGCCGTTTTCCATGAGCTGGGACGGTGGCAGCCCGCACCTGATCGTCTATGTGCGCCGCCCGGCCTTGGAGCGCGTCGCCGGGCAGTTGTACGGCGATGGGGCCGTGGACCTGGGGTACGGTATGGACCTTAGCGGTGGGGCGGGTCGCGCCTTCCTGAGGGCCGTCGTCGAACTTCACGACGATATGATCAGCCGGCCAGCTAGTGCCGCTCCTGTGTTTGTCCAGGGGCTCCTGACGGACAGCATGGTGTCGCGTCTGCTGATGGCCATGGAACGCCCAGGTGACGACGTCCGCGATCCCGAAGCCGAGAGCAGGCTGGTGCGTGAGTGCCGTGAGCTACTGGAGCGCCATGCCTTCGAAGAACTCACCGTCCCGGACATTGCGGAATGCCTGGGCGTGTCCGTCCGGACCCTGCAGACCGCGCTCAGGGCGGAGACCGGCGCAACGCCCTCGGAGCTGCTGCGCAGCATCCGGCTGGACCGGGCGCGGGAGATGCTGCTCGAAGCCGACCCCCGCGAGCAGAGCGTCACGGCGGTCGCGGAGTTGTGCGGATTCACGCACCAGGGCCGTTTCTCGGCCTTGTATCTGAAGACTTTCGGCGAGCTGCCGTCGGAGAGCCTGCGCCGCTGAGTTGCGGACGCGGAGGCTACTAAGGTGCGTTCGCGTGCACAATAGTGCAACTACGGGCACGCAGATCATTCGGAGTCGCGCAGAATGCGGGGCAGGAATCCCAGCCGATCCAATTCCCGAACCAGGAGAGGTGTCAGTTCACTGGGGGCGAGGCGAAGCCGGTAGGACCTCTTTCCTTCCGCCACTGGTTCAATGACTCCGCGGTCCAAGAGTTTTCGTATGTTTTGGCTCCGGGTCGAGGCTGAACCCGTGAACGCTGCACTAAGGTCTGCGGCCTTTACTTCAACTTTTCGGGCGATGATGATTAATGCGAGCGCTTCCTCGCTTGTGAATCGTGACGAAGCAAGGCCTCTTTGGATGGCGGGAACCAAGAGACCTTCGGCTACGAAATCCTTGTCGCCGAGCTTCACCAACCTGCTCAGGTCCGTCAGCAGTCCTTCCAGGACATATGTCGACCAGCGAATCAAAGAATCGGGTTCGAGGGAGTCGGCATCTTCAAGTCGTTCGTAGTAGAGGTCGCGGTTCTCTCCAAACACGGCTGTTGGGTTGAGTGCCCGGTACCCAGCAGCGTCGGAGAACCCCTGTCGCCGCATGGCCGCGTACGTCAGGAGCCTCCCGACGCGCCCGTTGCCATTTCCGAATGGGTGAATCCAAACAAACCGATGGTGGGCGAGTGCGATCTTGAGGAGTTCGTAGTTCTGATCTACATCTGCATTGATGAAGTCGAGGAGGACCGTCATATCGCCGTGGATGCTGCCCGGCGATGGTGGTCGGTGCGACGAGCCGCTGATGGTCACATCGGCGAGTCTGTAAGCGCCAGGCGTGCGGTCCCCTTCGCGTTCCAGGCCGGAAACGGAAATGCGGTGAAGCTCCCGGACAAACCCATGCGTCAGTACTGTTCCCCGGTGTATGGCAGAGTCGACGAAAGCCGTTGCTTCATGGAGCTGGACGATCTCTTGGACCTCGTCGTCCGGTGTGACGTCAGTCCGATTCGCGTACTGAACACCTGCAACAGCGTCGACAATTGAAGTGCGGTTGCCTTCGATACGTGCGCTCATGATGCTCGACAGCAATTGAAACAGCGCGCGCAGCTGCGCGAATACCTCCGGAGGGGTGGTTCCTTCCCCTAAATCTGCCCGTACCCGTTCAAGTTGGATGATGGCTTTAGCCAACGGAGAGCTAAAGGGAAACTCGGGAAACTCAAGCGGTCTCACGCGCAGAACTTTCGGCAGGTGTTGCAACAATTAAGAGCATGGTGCGATTCTGCCCTAAAAATAAAGGATTCTGCGACTTCGCACCTATGCAGGATTTAAATCCGATCCGTCCAACAATTAAGCCGACCCCGCATGCTACGCCTCCAGTACGTACGTCTTCAGGTCGTCCAGGGTCTGCTGCATGTGGGCGTCCATGGCGAGCCGGGCTTCATGCGGATCCCGGGAGGACAGGGCGGCCGCGATCTTCCGGTGGTGCCCAATTGCGTGTTCCTGGATTTCCGGGAAGGCCGAGGTCTCGGTGCGTCGGGCTTCAAGGACACGGTGCAGGGGTTCGAACAGGACGGCCACAAACACGTTGCCGGAAGCATGGAGGATCACGTCATGGAAGGCGAGGTCGGCTTCCACAAATCCGCCGAGGTCGTTGACTTCGTGTGCGGATTGCATCTTTTCCACGTGCTCCCTGAGGGCCGCGAGTTCATCGTCCGAAATCCGTTCGGCGGCCAGCTCGCAAGCGCCGGTCTCGAGCATCCGACGAAGCTCGATCAGCTGGATGGCAGCCGCGGCGTCCTTGGTTCCTTCGGAAGCTGCGCGCAAGACAGCTTCGAGTGAGGCCCACTGATTCAGGGGATTCACGAACGTGCCACGGCCTCGCTCCACGCTGAGGATCCGCTGCGCTTCAAGGGTCTTCATGGCTTCACGCACGGTCATGCGGCTCACCTCATGCTTGGCGCTGAGTTCCAGCTCGCCCGGGACTACCGTTCCGGGCGGGAACTCGCCCGCCACAATGCGGTCCAGCAACTCATCAGCTACGACGCCGACCAGCGACTTGCGTGCCATGTTTCCCCGTTTCCTGTCCTTCGCTCCGCCCGGCTCCCTGTGGGTTTTCCCGCGGGACCGGATGGATGTCAGACATCTTACGCTGGCGGCTGCCAGCTCGTATTCCAAAACTCCTGTAACGCTTGGGCGCACTCATCCGGCCGTTCCCAGTGCACGTTGTGACCCGCATCGGCAATGGCCTTCAGCTGCCGGTTGCGGCCTGCGGCCACGAACTCACGCATCTGGTCGATGGACCGTACCCGGTCCCCGGTTCCGGCGATGACCAGCAAGGGCGCCTGGACGCGCCCGGGTACAGAGCGTTCGACGCCGGTCATGGCCGCTATCGCGCTGGCGGTCAGAACCGGGAAGGGTACGTCGAAGCCTTTGCCCAGCCTTGCCATCTCTTGGTCGGTCAGTGGCCCGTACCAGGCTTTCATGAGCTTCGCCTTGGTGGCCGCGTCGAAGAATCCTTGTTCCAACTGGGACACCAGCATGGCCCTGAATCCCTCATTTGGCGGCGCTGGCACCATTCCCACCAACGCAACAGTCGCCACCAGCTCCGGATAGTTGGCCGCAACCGTCAGGGCGACGCTTCCGCCCATGGAGTGCCCTACCAAATGCACCGGCTTGCCGCCGTGTTTCTTGATGGCCGCCGCAACGGATTTCGCGGCCGAGTCCAGTGTCCAGTCGAAGCCGGACAACTTCTCACCCGGGTGGTACCCGGGGAGATCCAGAATCCACGCCGACCGGCCGCCGTCGAGCAGTTTCTCCACCAGCGGTTCCCAGTACGACGAACTGGATGCCCAGCCGTGGATCAGTACTGCCGGCACGTGATCGCCGGCATCGGCAGGCGTGCGAACGTCCACGAAGGGGAGCGGAACCGCGCTGTCAGCCATGGCCCCAGCCTAGTGACGCACGGCATCTTGCGCAGGGAAGAGCTGTGTGTCACACTGGCATTCAAATGTTAGATGTCTGACATCTTACATTCACCAAACAGCAACAGAGATTTCCCACGATGGAGTGCACAGTGACTTTTGAAGCCAACGTTCTGGCCGCTTTCCCGGCGGAAGTCCAGATCCCTGCCCAGCTGGTTGCCGACGCAGTTGCCGCGTCCGCTGCTGCCGCACCGAAGGTCCTGGTGGTCCTCGACGACGACCCCACCGGCACGCAGTCCGTCGCAGACCTCGCGGTCCTTACCCGCTGGGATGTCCAGGACTTCACGTGGGCCTTCACCCACATCAGTGAATACAACACCAAGCCCGCGGTCTACGTCCTCACCAACACCCGCAGCTTGGATCCCGCCGAAGCCGCAGCCCGTAACGAAGAGATCGTGTGCAACGCATTGGCCGCGGCCGGACCGGCCGGTGTGAAGCTCGGCTTCGTCAGCCGCAGCGACTCCACCCTCCGCGGCCATTACCCGTTGGAGCCCGACGTCATCGCCGCTACCGTGGCCGCTGAAACCGGTGAAGCAACCGACGGTGTCGTGATCGTTCCGGCTTTCCCCGACGCCGGCCGGGTCACCATCGGCGGTGTGCACTACATGCGCGGCGATGCCGGATCGCTCACCCCGGTGGCGGAGACGGAATTCGCCAAGGACGCAAGCTTCGGCTTCGCCAACTCGGAGATGGCCAAGTATGTGGAGGAGAAGTCGCAGGGCCGTTACGCTGCAGAAAGAGTGATCGTCCTGGACCTGAACACCATCCGCGCCGGTGCCTCTGCCCAGGACCCCGCCATTTCCGCGAAGGCCATCGCCGACGCCTTGGAGTCTGCCACCAACTCCACCCCGATCGTGGCCGACATCGTCACCGAGAACGACTTCCGTGCCTTGGCCTTGGGCCTGGAAGAAGCAGAACGACGCGGCAAGAAGCTCCTCTACCGCGTTGGTCCGCCGTTCGTCCGTGGCCGGATTGGCCAGGAGATCCGCACGGCCCTCACCGCCGAGGAAGCCTACGCCGGCAACACTCCCTCTACTGCAGGCGGCTTGATCGTTGTGGGCTCCCATGTGGGCGTCACCACCCGCCAACTGAACAACCTCACCGCAGAGCACAGCTCGGCGCGGACCATCGAAATCGATGTAGAGCGGCTGCTCGGTGCGGAGGCCGATGCCTACATCGGAACCGTCGTGTCCGACGTCGTCAGCGCTCTTCGCGAAAGCGACGTGATCGTCCACACCAGCCGCCTCCTCATCAAGACCGACGACGCCGCGGCGAGCCTGAAGATCGCCCGCACCGTCTCCGCCGCCGTCGTGGCCGTGGTGAACCGCACGCTCAAAACGTTCCCGCCTCGATTCGTTATTGCCAAGGGCGGCATCACGTCCTCGGACGTCGCGGCGCACGGCCTGGAAATCCGCCACGCGATTGTCCGCGGACCGATGCTGCCGGGCATCGTCTCGCTCTGGGAGCCGGTGGATGGTCCCGCGAAGGGCATCCCGTACATCGTCTTTGCCGGCAACGTCGGCGACGACCAATCCCTGACCCAGGTCACCCGCAAGCTCAGCGCCACCTTCTAAAAGCATCCGAAATTCAATGGAGAACACCATGACCAGCAGCAACTACACCGTCACCGTCTTGGGCCTTGGCGCCATGGGCCTGCCTATGGCAACCCGGCTCGCATCCGAGCTGACCGTTCACGGCTTCGACATCGCTGAGCCCCGCCTTGAACTCGCAGCGGCAGCCGGAATCAAGACCTTCGCCTCGGCCCGTGAAGCTTCCCAGGACGCCGACGCGTTGTTGTTGGCGGTCCGTAACGGCGAACAGCTCAACGATGTCCTCTTTGGCGAGAACGGCGTTGCCTCGGTACTGAAGCCGGGCGCCGTCGTGATCCTTGGCAGCACGGTTGGCACGGAAGCCATCCCGTCCACCGTTGCCAAGCTCGCTGAATACGGCGTGGCCCTGGTGGATGCTCCCCTGTCCGGCGGCCCGAAGCGTGCCGGTGAAGGCGACCTGCTGATCGTTGTGGGCGCCGAGCCTGAAGCGCTCGAGAAGGCCCGCCCGGCCCTGGAACTCCTGGCCTCCACGCTGAGCATCGTGGGCGACAAGCCCGGCGACGGACAGGCACTCAAGACCGTCAACCAGCTCCTCTGCGGCGTGCACATCGCCGCCGCGGCTGAAGCCATGGCCCTTGCTGACGCACTGGGACTGGACCAGGCAAAGACCCTGGCCGCCCTTGAAGCCGGCGCTGCCGGTTCCTTCATGCTCTCCAACCGCGGCCCACGCATCCTCGAGGCCTACACGGAGGATGGCGCCGAGGTCCTCAGCCGCCTGGACATTTTCGTCAAGGACATGGGCATCGTGGGCAAGGCAACACGGGCCGCCGGCCTTGCCGCACCCGTAGCCGCCGCCGCTGAACAGCTCTATCTGCTCGGCCAGGCCCAGGGCCTCGCTGCCGCCGACGACTCCGCCGTCATCAAGGTTGTTGCGCCCACGAAGCGCACCGCCTAACCACCCCCATCACAGAACCCGCGACGACGGCGGTCCCCCCTCCGCCGTCGTCGCACCTCCAATCGGCCTTCTTAGGGCTGGTATGTCAAAGGAGACACCCCCAATGAACCCCCTCGTCAACTCGCTGATGGTTCGGGCGGCCGATGCCCCCGCCATCAAACCCGCTGTGGAGCTGGGAACACCCCTCCTGCTGACCATCGCGGCAGCAGGCATCGCACTGCTCCTGGTGCTGATCATCCGCTTCAAGATCCAGGCCTTCGTCGCCCTCCTTGCGGTGAGCATCCTGGTAGCTGTTGCCGCGCAGATTCCGTTGAAGGACATCTTCACCGTGGTCACCAACGGTGTGGGCAGCACCATGGGCAAGGTCGCATTGCTGATTGCCTTGGGCGCCATCCTTGGCCGGATGATCGAAGTCTCTGGCGGCGTGCAGTCTCTGGCAACCCACTTCACTGAGAAGCTCGGGGCCAAACGCGTTGCGGTGGCGTTGACCGCCGTCGGCTTCCTGGTTGCCATCCCGGTCTTCTTCGAAGTGGGCGTGATCGTCCTGGTGCCCATTGTTTACGCCTTCGCGAAGATCGCCAAGGTCCACCCCATCAAGTTCGGCCTCCCGATGGCCGGCATCATGCTCTCCATCCACGTAGCCGTCCCACCGCACCCGGGCATCGTTGCGGGCGCGGGTGTCTTCGGAGCCGATATCGGCCTCATCACCATGATTTCCTTGATCATCTGCGTGCCGCTCGGATTCCTGTCCTACTGGGTTGCCAGCATCATGAACCGCAAGGACTACGAGCTCCTTCCCGGCGTCAAAGCCCAGGTTGAAGAATTCGGCTCCGATTCACTGGTTCGCGTTGGCCACGACGGCCCCGGCGCCCGCGCGATCGCTCCGCCGCGTCCCGGACTGATCATGTTCCTGATCGCCGCTCCGATTGTGCAGATCCTCCTCGGTACCGTTGGCACCCTCACCATCGCCAAGGACAACTACTGGTACGGGGTGGCCTCGTTCATCGGCAACCCGTTCTTCGCGCTCCTTGTGGCCGTGGCCCTTTCCTTCTTCCTGCTGGCTGTTCGCCGCAACTGGTCGCTCAAGGAAACCGGTGAGATCTTCGAAGGCGCGCTGCCTCCCATCGCCTCCATCCTCATGGTGGTTGCAGCCGGTGGCGTGTTCGGTGAAGTACTCCGCACCTCTGGTATCGGTGCCGCGCTGTCCCACACCTTGGACAGCCTCGGCCTGCCGGTGATTGTGCTCGGCTTCATCATCTCCCTGGCGCTTCGCGCCGCCCAGGGTTCGGCAACCGTAGCTATTGTGACCACCACCGGCCTGCTCACGTCCGCCGTCATGGAAGGCGGCTACACGCCCGCCCAGATCGCAGTGATCGTGATCGCCATCGGCTTCGGCGCACTGGGCCTGTCACACGTGACCGACGCAGGCTTCTGGACAGTCATCCGCTACTACGGCCTCACAGTGTCCGACGGCCTGAAGACCTGGACCGTCCTCACCACCATCCTTGGCTTGGCCGGCTTTGTCCTCACCTACGTGGCCTGGATCCTGGTGGGAGGCCTGGGCCACTGATGCGCGCTTCCCTGGACTCAATGGTCGCCTCTGCACTGGCCTCCCGCTCCGCAGTTCCGGCCTTCACCTGCTACGACTTCACGACCGCCCTGGCTGTGGTTTCGGCTGCCGAGGAAGCGCGGCTGGGCGTCATCCTGCTGGTTGCGCCCAAGACGGCTTCCACTCCCAACGGACTCCGCCTGATCAAAGCCCTCCGCGGCCTGGCTGACTCGGCGAGTGTTCCCGTGTCCGTCCAGCTGGACCACGCTTCGGATCTCAAGGTCATCCGCGATTCCGTGACCGCCGGTGCGGACGCCGTCCTGGCCGATGGTTCGTCGTTGCCGTTCGAGGACAACATTGCCCTGGTCCGCAAAGTCCGTGCCGCGCTGGACGCTTCCGGACGCACCGACGTCGTGATCGAAGCGGAACTGGGCGGGCTGGCCGGCGATGAGGACAGGGCATTTGGCGCTTCATCCGAAGCGCACGACGCCGGTACTTCCGTTGCGGGATTGACTGACCCGGCGCAGGTGGCGGACTTCGTTGAGCGCACCGGCGCCCAGTTGCTGGCCATCGCGGTGGGAAATGTGCACGGCAAGTACAAGGGCGAGCCCAATATTCGTTGGGATGTACTGCAGGACGTTGCCTCGAAGACCGGCGTCCCGTTGGTACTGCACGGCGCTTCGGGCATCCCGGCGGACGAGCTCGCCAAAGCTCCCTCGCTGCGGGTCGGCAAGGTGAACTTCAACACTGAACTACGCACCGGCATCCTGTCTACGCTTGAGGCGGAAACCGCGGCATACCGGGCAGATGGCGAGAATCTCCAGGGTTTGTTGGCGCGTTGGAACGGCACTGCGGGCGCATTCGCGGGCGCCACGCTGGAGCTGCTGAGCGCCTGACGGCCCGGTCCCAACAACACGGGAGGCTAGGATCAGACCATGATTCTGGCCTCCCTGATTTTCGCCCTGATTGCGGCTTTGCTTCACGTATTTATCTTCACCATGGAGTCCATCACCTGGACCAAGCCATCCACGTGGAAACGCTTCAGTCTCACCTCGCAGGCCGACGCCGAGACCACCAAGCCGCTCGCCTACAACCAGGGGTTCTACAACCTCTTCCTGGCCATAGGCGCGTTGATCGGCATCATCGCAGTCTGGGCCGGGGCTCCACAGGTAGGTTGGACCCTCGTGTTCAGCAGCTGTGGGTCGATGCTCCTGGCAGCGCTGGTCCTCGCGGCCAGCGGGAAAAAGTACCTCCGCGCAGCCACCACCCAAGGCATTACGCCGCTGCTCGCCGTCGTGCTTGGTGTGCTGGCCCTGACGCTGGGCTAGAACACGTTGGTGGCCCGCTGTTCCGTTGTTGGGCAACGACGGAACAGCGGTGCCGCGACGTGGTTCGAAATTAGTGTTCCGGGGGACCGGCCTGGGCTGCCGCGTCATCCATCCACAGGACTTCCCAGTGGTGGCCGTCCAGGTCGCGGAATGCCCGGCTGTACATGAATCCGAGATCCTGGGCGTCATAAGTCTCTGATCCGCCGGCCTCGAGGGCCTTGTTCGCCAAAGCATCTACCTCTTCGCGGCTCTCGGCTGAAATGGCGACAATGGCCGCCGTCGAATTCCTGGTGTCCGCGATGGGCTGCTTGGTGAACTCGCTGAACTTGGCGTGCGTCAGGAGCATGGCATAGATGGTGTCGCTGAAGACAACGCAGGCAGCAGTGTCATCTGTGAAGTTGGGGTTGATGGAATAGCCAAGTGCTGTGTAGAAGGACTTGGAAGCCTCGAGGTCGCTGACAGGCAAATTCACGAAAATAGAGGTAGTCATGGCTATGATCCTGCCGGTGTTTCGGTAGGCCGTCCAGACCCTTCTCTCCAGAGCGGCAAGGGCACAACCCTGAGGCTTCGCCCGGATTCATCGAGGACATGGCCAAGGCGCTTGTATGTTCGGACCACCGCTTGCCGGGAGATCACCGTGCTGCCCGGTGCCCGCTCGGCCAATTCGCGCTCAAATGCCTGTGCCTCCACGTAGTCACGGACCCACAACGTGACCACCAGGTTGTGCGAACCGAGCACCTGGGCACTGAGCCTGCAGTTCGTCCGTGAAGCGAAGTAGCGGCCGACGTCTTCCACGTACTGTGCCGGAACATTGAGCATGAGCGTCACTTCCCGCAAGCCCCGGTTCGCCGCAGTGGACGCATCGCACCTCAGCGTGATGTAGCCGGACGCGAGGAAGCGTTCCACCCGGCGTCGGGCAGTTTGCGGCGAGACGCTGCAGGCTTCTCCCAGTTCAGCCCATGAGGCACGTCCGTCGTTGGCCAGTTCCTCAAGCAACGAGGCGTCCAGTTGATCCGGCGAGTAACTTGCCGGTGCTGTCTTGGCTTCAGCTGAGACCAGCCGCGCGCGTGCGGGTTCACGTGTTCCGCTGCGCCATTCCGAGGCCTGCCGGTAAAGCTTGGTGACGAAGACGACCTCCCGGTGGGTGAGGCCAGGCAGCACAGGAAAGGCTCCGGTCACGATGTCCATGAGTTCCTCGTGGCTCGACGCAAAGCAATCCATGAAGACATCATGGGAGCCTGTGACCATGGAAACGGTGCCGAACGCCGGCACCTCACACAGCCTCTGTATCAGGGCTTCGCTTTCGCCGGGCAGAGACGAGAGCTGGATGAAAGCGGACCATCCGGCACTGAGGTAGCGCTGTCCCGGAGACGGCGTGATCCATGCCAGTCCTTGTTCGGCCAGCGCGTTCCAACGCCTCGCCACAGTAGGGCCGGACAGGCCCAGGGCATCCGCAATCCGGCTCCATTCCGCCCGCGGATTGATCTGGAGAGCATTCACGATTTCGAGGTCCAGCTCGGAAACTATGGCCGATTCGTTCAATACGCACTTCCTCGTGTGGGTTTCAAACAATTTGAACGTCAGCATAACTGACAGCCATAGCGTTGTGACTCGCATCACCACCGGCGAATCCGCCCAGGACTCTAGGAAGCTCATGGCAAGCAAGACAGCACCACCGGCAGCGGCCACTACGCGCAAAACCATCGCAGGCATGATCCTGGCGATGGCTCTCATTGAATCGCTCAGCGGTGTCACCCAGGGGTATCTGAACCCCATCCTGCCCGCACTGGGACCGGTCTTCGAGATTGACGATCCCACCATCAACGGCATCTTCCTCATCTCAAATGTGAGCTTCGCCGTCCTCACGCCCATCATTTCAAGGCTCGGCGACAGCTACGGCTACCGACTCATACTCCGCTGGTCCACAGGTGTAGTGACGGTCGGTGTTTTGCAGATGGCGTTGTGGCCGACGCTATGGACGGTGACCTTAGGTGTAGTGATGTTGACCTGCGTGGTGGGCTTCATCCCGCTCATGATGGGTGTCCTTCGAGTCACCAGCCCCGCCCACATACGCACTGGCGTCAGTGTCATGATCGGCATGCTCATGATCATGGTGGGAGCCGGCGGACTGCTGGCCGGAATCGTTGGTGTCACCAACCCAACACTCGGATTCTGGGTGGCGGTGCCATTCGCGGTCATCGCCTTTGTTTGCTCGTTCCTGCTGCCCGACGCCGGAGTCCCGACCCGTGAGGGAATGGCCCTTGCGCCGTTGCTGGCTTGCGCAATGGGGCTGATCGGCTTCGTGGTGGCGCTCTCCATGGCGCCTGAATGGGGTTGGCTGGACGCCCGCACCCTTGGGGCTGGCTTGCTGGGGCTTATCCTGCTGGCCTTCTGGGTCAAGCGAGACTACGGCAGTGCCGCCGGTCGGCGGTTCATGGACCTCCGAATGCTGGCCACGCCGCGGATCCGCGCCATTTCCGTGGCAACGTTCTTCTTCGGCTTCGCTTCTATCAGCTACTTCGGCACCAACGGCATCTTCCTGCACTCCAACCCGGACAAAACAGGGTACGGGTTCGCTCTCAGTCCGCTGATGATCGCGATTGTCCTTGCCCTGGCATCCGTACTTTCCTTGGTCGCGTCCCTTTTGACGGCACGGGCGCTGCGGAAGTTCGGAGAGCGGCCCACGTTGGTCTTTGCCGGCGTTCTGCTGGCTGGAGGGTTCCTGGTCATGATGTTCGCGCACGACTCGTTCGCCGGATACTGCGTCGGCTTTGCCATGTTCAACCTCAGCCTGGGCATGTACCAAGCGGGCACCCGCTCGCTGTCCGTGGAAGGAGTGCCCTTGGAAGAAACGTCAACAGCCGCCGGACTCAACGAGTTGGCGTTGTCAGTCGGCATCGCCGTGGGCGCAGCAGTGGTCAAGCTGTTGTCGTCCGCCTCTGTGGCCAACGGACGGATCACCGAAACCGGTTTGCTGACCATCTGGGGAGCCCTCGCCGTGGCGGCACTGATCGCCGCAGCGGCCAGTGCCCGGTACCCGAAGCGACAGGCCGCCGAGGTGACGGCATGACCGCCGGGCTGGACAGCGAAACTGCACGGTCCGCCGTCGTGCCCGCCTCCCCGGCCGACGTCCAGGCTGTAGTGGAGCGCGAAGTCCAGCGATGGAAACCGGACATTCTGGACCTTAGCCACGCCATCCACGCCGACCCGGAACTGGGTGGCCAGGAATTCCGTGCGGTCAAACGGGTCAAGCGGGTGCTCCGAAAGGCCGGGTTCACCTTCGACGAACAACAGCCGGAACAGCCCACCGCGTTCAGCGCGCGCTTAGGATGCGGTCAACTGGTGGTAGCACTCTGCGTTGAATACGATGCGTTGCCCGATATTGGGCACGCCTGTGGTCACAACGTCAACGCGGCCAGCGCGGTGGGCGCAGCGTTGGCTCTGGCCGCTGTGGCCAAAGAGCTGGACATCACTGTCAAGGTCCTGGGAACTCCGGCGGAAGAGACCACCGGGGGAAAGGTGGACCTGATCGAGGCGGGCTTCCTCGACGACGTCTCACTGGCCATGATGGTCCACGCCGGCGCAGCGGATGTGGTGGGCGGCTCGTCATTGGCCATGTCCATGTGGGACGTCGTCTTCGAAGGCCGCCCGGCGCACGCCGCAGCAGCGCCGTCCGAGGGCGTCAACGCGTTGGACGCGCTGGTGGTGGCGCAATTGGCCATTGCCTTGGCCCGGCAGCAGCTGCCCGTTGGCTCGATCGTGTCGCTGATCGTCACCGAGGGTGGCAGCGCCGTCAACGTCATTCCGGAGCGCTCCCGGGCAAGTGTGGAAATGCGGGCACCCGGTATTGGGCAATTGCGCCTCATCCAGGACAAGGTCCGGCGCTGCCTCGAAGCCGGTGCGCACGCGAGCGGCTGCACCCTGCAACTGAACTCCCAAGGCAACGACTACGCAGAACTGCGGCAGGATCCGTTCCTGTCCGGGGCGTACCAGGAAGCAATGAAGGCCACGGGAAGGGACGTAGTGTTCAACACCGACCCTGTAGCTTCCACAGACATGGGCAACGTCTCCCAAAGGGTGCCATCCATTCACCCCATAGTGGGCTACGACGTCCGGGGCGCTGTGCACCACACGGCCGAGTTCGCAGCATTCGGCGCCTCTGCGGGCGCCGACAAGGCGGTCCTTGATGGATCGTTCGGCATGGCCGCTGCGGCGTGCGCTGCGGCCATGGACGCGGAGCAGCGGAAGCGCCTGCTGCACCAGACGCCCGGGTAAGGCTCAAGCGGCACGCCTGCTGGCCCCCTGTCCTAAGCGGGCGGACAATGGAGGCAGCGCGCGGTGCGCTTGTAGGGAGAGCCATGGATAGAGCCAGGCAAACACACCCTGCCACCGGCCTGGATGAGGCTGTGCGGCGGGATCCGGCGATCGACCTTGTCCGTTTCACCTGCCTGCTCTTGGTTGTTGCCGCGCACTGCATGATGGTCAGTCCTGTCCTGCACAAAGACGGCACGGTTGAGACGCATAACGTCCTCATGGACCAAAGCTGGTTCACGCCAGTGCTCTGGCTCCTCATGATTGTTCCGTTGTTCTTCGTGATGGGCGGGGTGACCGGGCTTCAGTCGTGGCGCCGGCTTGCGGCCCGCGGGGGAACGGGCTTCGACTTCGCGCAGCTCCGGCTCCTGCGCCTGGTGCGCCCCGCCATGGCCTTGCTTGCACTGATGTGGGGCGGTCTATGGGTGGCGTTGCTCATGGGGGTACATCCCCAGGTCATTCAGCTCATGACCGCTGGTGCCGCGATGCCTCTGTGGTTCCTTGCGGCATTCCTGACCGCGCAACTGAGCATTCCGCTGATGGCCCGGTTGCATCAAAAGTCGCCGTTCGTTGTTTTCGGTGTCCTGGTGGCAGCGATTATCACTGTGGATTCCCTCCGCGGAGCCATTCCCGTGCTCGCGTTCACCAACATGATTTTCGTTTGGTGCGCCGTCCAGCAATTGGGTTTCCTGATGGCCGACGGCTTCTTTGAGCGACGCAGCCGCACGTGGCTCGTGGGCGCAGTCGTGACCAGCAACCTCCTGCTGGGTCTCGTCACCGGCGTGGCTGTTTATCCGGGAAACATGGTGGTGAACATCAACCCACCCAACCTCTGTTTGCTTCTCTTGGGCATCTCCCAAACAGCAACGCTCCAGCTGCTCCAGCCGGCCGTGCGGTGGGTTGCCAGTGCCCGATGGGTCCGGACGGTAATGGCGCTCGCCGGCCGCAGGTCCATGACCATCTACTTGTGGCATCTTCCGCTGCTGGTGGGATTCTCGGGCCTGCTGTTGCTGACGGACCTGCCGATACCCGACGCCAGCACTTCCGACTGGTGGTGGGCGCGGATTCCCGTCTTCGCCGCGGTCGTCACGTTGCTCGTCCCGGTCGTGTGGCTTTTCGGTCGGCTTGAGGAACGTCCGACGGCGGCCAGCCACGCGCGCGGTCCCTCGCGCGTCGCTGTGGTGACGGCCGCCGTCGTGGTTTTCGTGCCGGTCGCTGATGCCGCTTTCAACGGCCTGACGCTTGCCCTCCTGGGTGGGGGAGCGGCCTGTTTCGCGCTCTCTGTCCTGCTGCTCGGCAGGGTTCCGACGCCGCAGCAGACCGATCCGGAAGCAAACGTTACGGAAAGGAGTGAGGCCCAGGCGCCCACGTTGCCAGCGCCTGATTTAAGTGCCAATCTCGAACCATGACCGAGTACACGGATTCACTGGCAGAGTCGTTCCGCGCCGGCGTCACTACGGTGCGCAACGACAAATTTCACCGCTATGAGCTTCACGTAGACGGCGAGTTGGCGGTGATCTCCCAGTTCCTCGACCGGCCCGGCCACATCGATTTCATTCACACGGAAACCAAGCCCGGCTTCAATGGCCAAGGCTTGGCCAAGGTGCTGGCCCACTTTGCCTTGGACGACGTAGTGGCGTCCGGCAAACGCATCATTCCGCACTGCCCCTATATCGCGGCCTACCTGAAGAAGCACGAAGGTTACGAACAGGATGTCGATTGGCCTGCAGAGCCGCCCACCGGCGAGCCCGACAACGAGTAGCGGGTTAGCCGGCCGCCCTGATGTAACCGCTTGAACTGAGCTTCACACGGGCACAGCATTGGTCGGTGACTTCGGCGTTGCTTCCGGTGCTCGTGGCCCTGACGGAAAGGCGGCTCACAAGTTCCCCTCCGCTGCGGGCCTCACGCTCGGAGACTTTGTGGCTGAACGAGATGGAGCTCATGCCGCCCGCGGGGAGGTCGCCCATGTCGAAAGGTGACGTGATGGCGGCGAAGATGACGGCGCCTACCTCAGTTGTGGCCTCGAGGGGGCGTGCCGGAAGCAGGCTGGTATCCAGCAGCGTCTCTACGTCATCGTTAAGGATGTTCGCGGTGAAAGTTACCACTTGGCCCGCGCACGCCTCCAGGACATCCGGCGTGTAGACCAAGGTCAGACTTGCGAGGGTGTCGGGAGTTGCAGCCTGCGGCGGCGGGGCGTCGGCGCTGGCGGCAAAGTCAGACGCCAGGTTCCCGAGCCGTGACAGCCAAAGCGAAACAGTGGCGATCGGAAGCCCCAGTAGCTCGGCCATTTCCTCAGGACAATACCCATCACCCAGGGCCACCATGAATTGGTCATAGATGGTCCGGCGTGCAATCGTCTCCGGCACGCGGAATTCCCCCTGCTTACTGCTTTTTGAATGCCTCCTGCCCTAGCCACGGTATAGCTCGGAGCTAGGCCCCGGCAAGGTGGGCCTGGGGTTGGTATCCGGAGGTCCGGGCGGGGGCTTGGTATCCTGTGGGCCCAAAAGGCCAGTCCTTTCGCGTCCCGCTGAGGGAGACGATGGCATCGTGCTCATCGAGCACTGCGAGGCCGCGGCACGTACCGCGCACCTGCATGGCACTGATGATGCTGCCGCCGTGAACGTGATCGGATTCCGTCACCAAATAGGAAAAACTGCGCATGACTGACTGGCCCGGGGCCAGGAGTCCGATGCGAAGGTCCCGTTCCACCGGCTCCGACGTGTATGCCAGCATCTCCATCCCCTCATTTGTGAAGGACCTTGGCACCAGTGTGATATCCCGGACGTGACTTGTGGAGTCGTTGGTGATCCAAGCCGTAAAGATGACGGTATCGCCGGGTATGGCCACTGGCCGGTCCGCTCCGTAGACGAGGGCGACATGCCCCGCGTTCTTCTTCCGGGCCAACGGCCCTGAACGATTGGTGGGCAAAGACCGGACAATCTCGTTCTGTTGTTCGAGCAGGTTCTTGTGGGTGGCACGCATTAATTTCAGGAAAGGGCGTGGGCGCCTGACGACCATGGATCCTCGCTTGGCTTCTGGGGATGGGAAGTTCTCGCCTAACAAGTAATGCGAGGGCCCGGATCGTGATGCGAAAAACCAAGTTCACTACAGGGCAGCGGTCGCGGATTCAAGTCACACAGCTTGTGATGGCACACTATTGTTTATGGATCAAGTATTAGCGGGTGGGGCCGGAGGGGCGTCCCTGACTTCCGCAGAGGCCTCAGGCAGTGATCCCCAGATCATCTCGTTGGTTCGGCAAGGCGTCACGGAGGCCTTCGATGTGCTCTATCAACGGCACCTGAAAGTTGCCCAGTACGTTGCCCGTGCACAGACTGACAACCCAAGTGACGCCGATGACGTTGTTGCCGAGTCATTCGCCGCCATCTTCCAGCTGTTGAAGGAAGGCAAGGGCCCAAAGGAGTTCTTCCGTTCGTACCTCCTGACCGTGGTGCGGCGCACTGCCCACGACAGGAATCGCAAGGCCCGCCGGATGCCAACCGCGGCGGATGACGCCATTCTCGATTCTCCGGTGCTGGATGATGACCCCGTCATCGGCGATCTCGAGTCCACCATCATGGCCAAGGCGTTCAAATCGCTGCCTGAGCGCTGGCAGGCCGTGCTGTGGCACTTGGATATCGAGGGGTTGAAACCCTCGCAGGCCGCGCCCTTCGTCGGGCTCACGCCAAATGGCGTTTCGTCCTTGGCTATCCGGGCCAGGGAGGGCCTTCGGCAGGCCTACTTGCAGCACCACATCAGCCAGACAGTCGACCGGGCCTGTGACGAGTACGCCAGCCAGCTGGGTAAGTATGCCCGGAGCGCGCTGAAGCGCACTTCGCAGGAAAAGGTCGCGGCACACCTGGATAGTTGTGCCAAGTGCACCGCCCTGCTGATTGAACTCAACGATGTCCAAGGCGGCATGCGTGCCATCCTGTTCCCTCTGTTCACTGGGCTGGCCTTCACACCTGGTGCCATTGCCGCTATCGGAGCCGGAGCAATGTCCGGGAGTGCATCTTCGGGTGCCGGCAGCACCGCAGTGCCGGGCAATGCTTCCACGGCGGGACTCCGTGGGATCAGCAAAGCATGGCAGCTGACGGCGTCGATTGTCTTGGGAGCAGTCGCGCTGGCCGGACTCCTTGTCTGGTTGTTGCAGATGAATACCGGTTCACAATCGACAGTTGAAAACCAGGCAGTTGCCACTGTTCCTCCAGTACAGGAGTCGGCAGCTCCGCTTGAGTCGGCAAGGCCGTCTGTTGAGCCCAGCGCCGCAGCGGAGGACCCAGAACCGGTTCCCGAATCGGACCTGCCTGTGGCAGCAGCGCCGGAACCACCCGCCGTCGTGGTTCCCTCGGCGGCGACACCCTCGCGGGGTGCCGTTGTGGTGGGCTCCGGTACGGTGTTTTCGACGACGGCGCCTGCAGCATCCGCTCCGGCGGCGGCTCCGAGCCAAACGGTTGATGCGACGTTCAGTGCCGTTGTTGGTTCCACCCCAGCAGACAGGGAGCTTCGGGTGGCCTTCTCCCTCCAAGGCGACGGAACTCCGACGTCGGCCGAGGCTGTCTTTGCGTTGCCGGATCAGTCGACGTTCGTGGCCGGCAGTACATTGGCTCCGGCGGGATGGACATGCGCCGCCACCGATACCACGATGCGTCGGATTCGATGCACCGCTGACTCCCTTGACCGCGGGAATCTCGCGTTCAAGCTGGGTGTATCCATGCCTGCGAAGGCCAACAGTGGAACACTGAACTACCTTTTCGGCGGGCAGAATATCGTCACCAAGGCGTTTGCGAACCAGTACGGATAAGCGTCCCTGGCCGAGCATCTAAGCGGTTCAAAAATCTTTCAAAAAATTCTTTTGTTTTTCGCGTCACGAACTGACGGCAACCTCCACTAGGCGTTTGGGTCACCGCGTATCGGGGTCCCCGCTGAACAGCCTGGGCTTTCAGCGACACGAATCGTCTGTTGCGCGTACTGGACTACTGGTGAGTAGCCAAACGGGACGTCGAAGCCCTCCTAGGGCCGGCGCCCCGTGTGACCGAAAGAAAACAAGAGAACCCATGAAACACACACGTCCACAGAAACTGCTGGCGGCTGTCGTCGCTACAGCAGTGATGTCATTGGGGGTAGGTGGCGCTTTGGCCCCGCCCTCCTTGGCGACTGTCCCGGGGTCGCCGGGAATTACCCAACCAGGAACTCCGGTCTACACGGAGGACTTCTCCAACCAAGACGCCACCGGCGGCGCCATCAGCCTCCTCAATTACACGGGCGGGGCGAAGGCGGCCAATGAAACGTACACGGCTGACACCCCGTACACGCCAGCTGGCGGGCAGTGCGACGGGTGGATCCTGAATTCATCCACCCCACTGCCCACGTCGGACGCCGGCTGTGTCAATAACCAGCCTGATGGCTGGGCACAGATTCGTGACATGGCCGTCAAACTGGGCCTTGCGCAGGGAATGACAGCAGCAGAGGCCGCCAAAAACCAGGTCCTGTCTGAGTACACCAACGCAAGCAACGGCAGGATCACGGCTGGAACAGAATTCCGCACGAAGTCCAACACGATCCCGGCCATTGCCGGCCACTACTACGCTGTTTCGGCCTACTTTGCGCAGGTCAACTGTCACGCCGCCCATGCCAAGGAGACATTCAGCCTCCTCGTCAACGGCACACCACTTGTCCTGGGTACCGGGCTGGATCCCTGTGGAACCAACACCACCAACGGTGGAGTCACCGAAATCACCAAACTGCAGTCCGGGGCCTACCAGGTCCCGCAAGGCACGACTCCTTCGCTGGGCCTGGAAGTGCGCAACGAAGCCACCAGTGGCTCGGGCAACGACGTCGCTTTCGACCTTCCCCAGATCGTGGACGTTACCCCGCAACTGGACAAGTCGTTCTCTCCCGCGCTCATTGGGCCCGGTGGAACCTCCACGTTGACGCTCACGGTCACAAACACCGATGACGTCAAGGCAAAGACCGACTGGTCCATCACGGATACCCTTCCTGCCGGGCTGAAAATCGCAAACGCGCCGAACATTGGCGGCACTTGTGTCCAAGCCGCGGGAACCAACCCGTTTATTCGGACCGCCGTTGCAGGCAGTGACGTCCTCACCGTAACCGGTGGCGACCTGGCTGACGCCATGGCTTCGTGCACCATCACTGTGGACGTCACGGCTGCGGCCGAGGGCACCTACGTCAATGGTCCGGCCAACATCGTCACCAACCTGAACCCTCCGGCAGATGCCACCCTGGTGGTCAAGGCCCCGCGCCTGCAACTGAGCAAGGCGCTGGACGCCACCCGCCTGATGGATTCGGACCAGTTCACCACTGAAATCCGTACCGGATCCGCGACGGGACCTGTTGTCAGCAACACTGCCAATGCGACGACGTCGGGTACGGGATCCACTGTTACTGCGGGTACGGGTGTTACCGGAAAATACGTCGCTGACGCAGGTGCAACGTACTACCTGACGGAGTCCGGAACCAACCTGTCCGGCTACAGCAAGGTGATCAGCTGTGTTGACGCCAACGGACTCCAGGCAGGCTTGCCCACCGGCGCCGTCGTAAATGGCGCTTACTCCCTGGTGCCGGTTGCTGGCGCCGACATCAGTTGTGTTCTCACTAATACGGCCGTACCGGCACCGGAACTGGCATTGACCAAGTCCGCTGACGCTTCGGCTATCAACTCACCGGCGGTTGTTGGTGACAAGATCACCTATACCTTCACATCGAAGAACACGGGCAACGTACCGCTGACGGGTGTCACCATCAACGACCCCCTGGCTGGACTGTCCCCGCTCGCCTACACGTGGCCGGGAACTCCTGGCACCTTGCTGCCGGGTGAAACCGTGACCGCAATGGCTACATATGCCATCACGCAGGCCGACATCGATGCCGGACACGTGGCCAACCTTGCCACCACCACGGGTAATCCTCCGACAGGTCCTCCTGTTACCCCGCCGCCTGCAGGTACCGATACCCCGCTGACCCCGGCTCCGGCCATGGAGTTCAGCAAGTCCGCTGACGCTTCGGCCATCCAGTCGCCGTCGGTTGTGGGTGACAAGATCACCTACACCTTTGCCGCGAAGAACAGCGGCAATGTGTCCCTGAGCAACGTTTCCATCAACGACCCGTTGGCTGGCTTGTCTGCTTTGACGTACACCTGGCCTGGTGTCGCAGGAACCCTCCTGCCCGGACAGACCGTCACAGCTACCGCAACGTACGCCATCACGCAGGCCGACATCAATGCCGGCCATGTCGCCAACACGGCGACTACCACTGGTACTCCGCCCACGGGCCCCGCGGTAACCCCGCCCCCGGCTGGTACGGACACCCCGCTGACTCCGGCTCCGGCCATGGAGTTCAGCAAGACTGCTGACGCTTCGGCTATCCAGTCGCCGTCGGTTGTTGGTGACAAGATCACCTACACCTTCACCTCGAAGAACACCGGCAACGTTCCGCTGACCAACGTCTCCATCAACGATCCGTTGGCTGGGCTGTCGGCTCTGACCTACACCTGGCCCGGCACTCCCGGCGAGTTGCTTCCCGGCCAGACCGTAACGGCCACGGCAACGTACGCCATCACGCAGGCCGACATTACGGCCGGCCACGTCGCAAACTCTGCAACGACCACGGGCACGCCGCCCACTGGCCCTCCGGTGACTCCTCCTCCTGGAACCACCGATACGCCGCTGACGTCGACTCCGGCCATGCAGTTCAGCAAGTCCGCTGATGCTTCGGCTATCCAGGATCCGTCTGTTGTTGGCGACGTGATCACCTACACCTTCACCTCGAAGAACAGCGGCAATGTCCCGTTGACCAACGTGTCCATCAACGACCCCTTGGTTGGGCTTTCGCCGCTGGTTTACACCTGGCCCGGAACCCCGGGCGAGCTGCTTCCCGGCCAAACCGTGACCGCTACGGCAACGTACGCCATCACCCAGGCTGACATCGACGCCGGTCACGTCGCCAATGCGGCAACCACAACCGGCACACCGCCATCAGGACCGTCCGTAACGCCTCCTCCGGGAACCACGGATACCCCGTTGACCCCGGCTCCGGCCATGAAGTTCAGCAAGTCCGCTGACGCGTCCGCAATCCAGAACCCGTCTGTTGTGGGTGACAAGGTCACCTACACGTTCACGTCCACGAACACGGGCAACGTGAAGCTCACCGGCGTCGTCATTGATGACCCGCTGGCGGGTCTGTCGGCTTTGACCTACACCTGGCCGGGTGCTGCGGGCGAACTGCTTCCGGGCCAGTCGGTGACGGCTACGGCAACGTATGCCATCACACAGGCTGATATCGACGCCGGTCACGTAGCGAACGTTTCTACGACCACTGGTACTCCGCCCACCGGTCCCGCGGTAACCCCGCCCCCGGCTGGTACGGACACTCCGTTGACGGCCGGTCCGGCCATGGAGTTGACCAAGTCTGCTGATGCTTCGGCTATCCAGTCGCCGTCGGTTGTAGGTGACAAGATCACTTACACCTTCACCTCGAAGAACACGGGTAACGTGAAGCTCACCGGTGTGGTCATCAACGATCCCTTGGCGGGTCTGTCGGCATTGACCTACACCTGGCCAGGTGCTGCGGGCGAACTGCTTCCGGGCCAATCGGTGACGGCTACGGCAACGTACGCCATCACGCAGGCTGATATCGACGCCGGTCACGTAGCAAACGTTGCTACCACCACTGGTACTCCGCCCACCGGTCCCGCGGTAACCCCGCCTCCGGCCGGTACGGACACTCCGTTGACTCCTGGCCCTGCCTTGACGTTCACCAAGTCCGCCGACGCTTCGGCAATCCAGGATCCTTCGCAGGTTGGTGACGTCATTACGTACACCTTCACCTCGAAGAACACGGGCAATGTGAAGCTCACCGGTGTGGTCATCAACGACCCGCTTCCGGGCCTCTCGGCATTGACCTACACCTGGCCGGGTGCTGCGGGCGAACTGCTTCCGGGCCAGACGGTGACGGCTACGGCAACATACGCGGTTACACAGGCTGATATCGACGCAGGTCACGTGGCCAACAGTGCTACGACAACCGGAACGCCTCCCACTGGCCCTCCGGTGACGCCTCCTCCGGGAACGACGGATACCCCGTTGATTCCGGCTCCGGCGATGAAGTTCACTAAGTCCGCTGATGCTTCGGCTATCCAGTCGCCGTCGGTTGTGGGTGACCAGATCACCTACACGTTTACGTCCAAGAACATAGGCAACGTCAAGCTCACCGGTGTGGTGATTGATGATCCACTGGCTGGCCTGTCTGCACTGACGTACAGCTGGCCCGGAACTCCAGGGGAGCTGCTGCCCGGCGAGACTGTGACGGCTACGGCAACGTACGCAGTGACACAGGCTGATATCGACGCCGGTCACGTCGCCAATGGCGCGACCACCACAGGCACTCCGCCGGTTGGTCCGCCTGTCACGCCTCCTCCGGGAACCACGGATACTCCGTTGACCCCGGCTCCGGCCATGGAGTTCAGCAAGACTGCTGACGCTTCAGCCATCCAGGATCCGTCTGTTGTGGGTGACCAGATCACCTACACGTTCACCTCGAAGAACACGGGCAATGTGAAGCTCACCGGTGTGGTCATCAATGACCCGCTTCCGGGCCTTTCGGCATTGACCTACAGCTGGCCGGGCACGCCCGGCGAGTTGCTTCCGGGCCAGACGGTCAGCGCTGCGGCAACGTACGCGATCACGCAGGCTGACATCGATGCAGGCCATGTTGCCAACACCGCAACCACCACGGGAACCCCGCCCACAGGGCCCGCAGTGACGCCTCCTCCGGCTGGCACGGATACTCCGTTGACCCCGGCTCCGGCCATGGAGTTCAGCAAGACCGCTGATGCCTCGGCTGTCCAGGATCCTTCCAAGGTTGGTGACGTCATTACGTACACCTTCACCTCGAAGAACTCCGGCAATGTGAAGCTCACCGGTGTCGTCATCAACGACCCGCTTCCGGGCCTCTCGGCATTGACCTACACCTGGCCGGGTACCCCCGGCGAGTTGCTGCCCGGTCAGACGGTGACGGCTACGGCAACGTACAGCATCACGCAGGCTGACATCGACGCCGGACACGTTGCCAACGCGGCGACCACCACGGGAACCCCGCCCACGGGGCCCGCAGTGACGCCTCCGCCGGGAACCACGGATACTCCGTTGACCCCGGCTCCGGCCATGGAGTTCAGCAAGACTGCCGATGCTTCGGCTGTCCAGGATCCTTCCAAGGTTGGTGACGTCATTACGTACACCTTCACTTCGAAGAACTCCGGCAATGTGAAGCTCACCAACGTTTCCATCACGGATCCGCTGGCTGGCCTCTCGGCACTGACCTACACCTGGCCCGGTACCCCGGGCGAGTTGCTGCCCGGTCAGACGGTGACGGCTACGGCGACGTACGCGATTACGCAGGCTGATATCGACGCCGGACATATTGCGAACAGCGCCACGACCACCGGTACGCCTCCCACGGGGACGCCTGTCACGCCTCCTCCGGGAACCACGGATACCCCGTTGACCCCGGCTCCGGCCATGGCATTCACCAAGACAGCAGACGCTTCCGGTATTCAGAACCCGTCGGTTGTAGGCGATCGCATCGTCTATACCTTCACGGCCAAGAACACGGGAAACGTCACGCTGACTAACGTGTCGGTCACCGACCCGCTGGCTGGTCTCTCGGCTCTGACGTACACCTGGCCTGGAGCGGCAGGAACACTCCTGCCCGGTCAGACCGTGACGGCTACGGCAACGTATGCCATCACGCAGGCCGATATTGAAGCCGGCCATGTTGCGAACAGCGCTACGACCACCGGTACTCCGCCGGTTGGACCGCCCGTGACGCCTCCGCCGGGAACGACGGATACTCCGCTGACCCCGGCTCCGGCGATGCAGTTCACCAAGAGCTCGGATGCCTCCGCCGTTCAGAACCCTGCAGTTGTTGGCGATACCATCACCTACAACTTCACGGCCAAGAACACGGGCAATGTGAAGCTCACCAACGTTTCCATCACGGATCCGCTGGCTGGTCTCTCGGCCCTGACGTACAGCTGGCCGGGTACTCCGGGCGAGTTGCAGCCAGGCCAAACGGTGACGGCTACGGCAACCTACGCGATTACCCAAGCTGACATCAACGCAGGCCACGTGGTTAACGCTGCGACCACTACAGGCACTCCGCCGGTTGGTCCGCCTGTCACGCCTCCTCCGGGAACCACGGACACCCCGTTGACCCCGGCTCCGGCGATGCAGTTCACCAAGATGGCAGATGCCTCAGCCGTTCAGGACCCGTCTGTCGCAGGCGACAAAATCACCTACACGTTCACGGCCAAGAACTCCGGCAACGTGAAGCTCACCAACGTCTCCATCACGGATCCGCTGGCTGGTCTTTCGGCGCTGGACTACACCTGGCCCGGTACTCCGGGCGAGTTGCAGCCAGGCCAGACGGTGACGGCCACGGCAACGTACGCGATCACGCAGGCTGATATCGACGCCGGTCACGTCGCCAATGCGGCGACCACCACCGGCACTCCGCCCACCGGTCCGCCGGTGACGCCTCCTCCGGGAACCACGGACACCCCGTTGACCCCGAAGCCGGCCATGGAGTTCAGCAAGACTGCTGATGCCTCAGCCGTCCAGCATCCTTCCAAGGTTGGCGACGTCATCTCGTATGCCTTCTCCGCGAAGAATACCGGCAACGTCACGCTGAAGAACGTCTCCATCACGGATCCGATGTCGGGGTTGTCTGCCCTGGCGTACACCTGGCCGGGCACTCCTGGCGAGTTGCTTCCGGGCCAGTCGGTGACGGCGACGGCGACGTACAGCATCACGCTGGCTGATATCGACGCCGGCCACGTGGCGAACGCTGCCACCACAACAGGTACTCCGCCCACCGGTCCGCCGGTAACGCCTCCTCCGGGAACAACGGACACCCCGCTGACCCCGGCTCCGGCCATGGAGTTCACTAAGTCGGCGGACAGCTCGGCTGTTCAGAACCCGACTGTTGCAGGCGACAAGATCACCTACAACTTCACGGCGAAGAACACCGGCAACGTGACCCTGACCAACGTATCCATCACGGATCCGCTGGCTGGCCTCTCGGCACTGACCTACACCTGGCCCGGCGTTGCAGGAACACTGCTTCCCGGAGAGACCGTGACGGCTACGGCAACGTATGCCATCACCCAGGCTGATATCGACGCTGGGCATGTCGCGAACAGCGCCACGACCACCGGTACTCCGCCGGTCGGACCCCCTGTGACGCCTCCTCCGGGCGAGACGGACACCCCGTTGACCCCGGCTCCGGCGATGACCTTCACAAAGACGGCAGACGCTTCGGCGGTTCAGTCGCCGTCAAAGGTTGGGGATCGGATCACCTACAACTTCACGGCCAAGAACACCGGCAACGTGAAGCTCACCAAGGTATCCATCACGGATCCGTTGGCTGGTCTCTCGGCTCTGACGTACACATGGCCTGGTACTCCGGGCGAGTTGCTGCCGGGCCAGACGGTGACGGCTACGGCGACGTATGCAATTACCCAGGCGGACATCAACGCTGGTCATGTTGCCAACAGCGCCACCACCACCGGTACGCCTCCAACGGGAACGCCCGTTACTCCTCCTCCGGGAGAGACGGACACACCGCTAACGCCAAACTCGGGCTTGGAGTTCTCCAAGACGGCCGACGCTTCAGGGGTGGGGGACCCCACACACGTTGGAGACGTGATCATCTACAAGTTCACGATCAAGAACACCGGGAATGTGCCGTTGACCGGCGTCGCTGTCAACGATCCCATGGTGGGCCTCTCGGCATTGACCTACGCCTGGCCAGGGGTGGCAGGAACACTGCTTCCCGGGGAAACGGTGACAGCTACGGCGACGTACGCGATCACCCAGGCCGACATCAACGCCGGTGAAGTTGCCAACACGGCAACCGCATCGGGTAGGCCCCCGGTGGGACCCCCTGTCGCCACACCACCTGCAAGTGTTGTTGTGACCTTCCCGCCGGTGGTTCCGAGCCAACCCGGAGGTTCGCTGGCCAGCACGGGAGTTGTCCTCACCGTGTTGCCCATTAGCCTCCTGGTTGTTGGCGCGGGGCTGTTCCTGTTCCTTGTTGGACGCCGCAGGCGTTCCGAGGCATAGGACAAAAAGTGCGCGGCAATCGGGGCCCCAACCCCGGTTGCCGCGCATTTCATGAACGAATAAAACCCAGAAGAACCAGGAAGCCAGACCATGAAGAAGACAGTCGCATGCATTGCGGGTTTGCTGGTTTCGGCGGCCGCACTCGCTGGTTGCTCGTCGTCCCCGAGCAACGAAGCGGGCACATCGCCGTCGTCAACCACAACCCAAGCCGCCACCACAGGTGAGGCGAAACCTGCCAACCCGGGCGTCGGGATTATCGAGGCCACCACGATGACGTCCTGCGATACCGCGCCGGGAAAGGTGACAGCCAAAGGGACCGTCACACCTCCCGAGGGAACCAAGGGCGCGGTGAAGATCACCGTTAGCTGGGTGGATCCGTCCACCTCGGCGGTTCTGGCCCGCGGCGAGCAGACCTTCAAGGACGCGCAGCCAGGCAAGGCCCTCGACTGGGTTACCAGCAGCGAAGTGACCAAGCCTGCCGCCGCGATCAAGTGTGTTTTGGGCGCCACAGTGGTGTAGTTGGCCCCATTTATTGGGGGGGGCGGCCGATCAGGTAGTTGTTACCTGGTCGGCCGTTTCTTTTGCCACTGCGCCGCGTGCCAGAACAGGAGGGCGGCAGTGAGCAGGACCGCAGCCAGCAGCGCATACGGCGCGTTGGACAGCATCAGGAAGTTCAGTTGGGCGGACTCGGGCTCCTGGCTGGGTGTCGGGCTGATGATCGCTGAGGTGGCCGTGGTCAACGCCCACGCTCCGAACCACGCCAGGCCTACATTCAAAACCCACAGCGCAACGACGAATGGATTGATGGATGGGCGGGACCTCTCCGGGTCAACAGGCTCGGGTGCGTGCGGGCTGATCGCCGTGACGGCCTTGCCGTTCTCGTCAATCTCGCGGAAGCCGATGCGCTCGTGAACGTGGTCCTTCATGGGATCCCCCAGCCCGTGGCCGTTGATGTTCTCTGCACTCTACCCCGTCTGGT
Organism: Paenarthrobacter sp. AR 02; assembly: GCF_021538675.1. Classification (GTDB taxonomy): domain Bacteria; phylum Actinomycetota; class Actinomycetes; order Actinomycetales; family Micrococcaceae; genus Arthrobacter. Next base: position 160,824 of record NZ_JAJUKH010000004.1, on the reverse strand, counting down.
CGCACTCAGGATGGTGATCCCTCCGCGCTTCCACGTCAACAAAATCGGCCAACATTGTGCACTTCGGCCGGTGCCAAACAAAGTCAATGACGTACCCGCACGGCAAAAAACCGCAAGAAACCGCCTTCCAAGCGAAATAGGTCACAAAAGTTTGACGGAAAGGCTTACCTAAGTAAGGCTTGCCTTGCTAACAAGCGCCCCAATGCAATGGAAGGAAGCTGACGTGACGTCACCAAGTGTCGAAGAGCGGATCGCTCAGGAGCAGGATTTTGGCTCCAAAGTGGAACTGGCCCTCGCCGCCACCAACCAGCTGTTCAACGCAAGAAATTCGCCCAGTTACGTCGCGCAGGTTCTGCAAGGAGTCAACGCTGTCTCCACCAAAGTGCAGCGGACCGCCAAGCCGTTCACCGGCGTCGGGCATGCTGAGCTGAAAGCGAAGGTTGGCGCCGTCGACCTCGAACGCCCACTGCCTGATACGGCAGCGGCCCTTGAGGAACTCGACGAGCTGTACCTCAAGGACGCCATCTACTTCCACGACGCCCGCTATGCGGCCCACCTTAACTGCCCGGTCGTCATCCCGGCGCTGGTTGGTGAGGCTGTTCTCTCGGCAGTGAACTCCTCCATGGACACCTGGGACCAGAGTGCGGGTGCCACCATGATCGAGCGCCGCCTGATCGACTGGACCGCTGAGCGCATCGGCTTCACCGCCGACGCCGATGGCGTGTTCACCTCGGGTGGCAGCCAGTCCAACTTCCAGGCCCTTCTGATGGCGCGCAACCACGCGGTGGCCGCCCTGCGTGTCGGTAACCCTGACGCCCGTCTGCCGCACTTGCTTGACCGTCTCCGGATTTTCACCTCTGCCGACAGCCACTTCAGCATCCAGAAGTCCGCGTCCATGCTGGGCCTGGGCTTCGACGCCGTTGTTGCCATTCCCACTGCCGAAGACCACCGCATGGACCCCACCGCCCTTGCGGCTGCTTTGGCTGAAGCGCACGACGCCGGGCTGGTGCCGATGGCGGTTGTGGCCACCGCCGGGACCACGGACTTCGGTTCGGTTGACCCGCTTACCGAGCTCGCCGCACTGGTGCGCGCTTACGATTCGTGGCTGCACGTTGACGCCGCCTACGGGGGAGGGCTCATTGTTTCGGGTCGCCACCGGCACCTCCTGGACGGGATCCACCTGGCCGACTCCGTCACGGTGGACTTCCACAAGACGTTCTTCCAGCCGGTCAGCTCCAGCGCTGTGCTGGTCCGCAACGGCTCCATGCTGGGACACGTCACCTACTACGCGGACTACCTCAATCCTGAGAGCGCCGCCAAGGCCGAGATCCCCAACCAAGTGGACAAGAGCATCCAGACCACGCGACGCTTCGACGCCCTCAAGCTCTGGCTGACCTTGCGGATCATGGGTGCCGACGCCATCGGAGCGCTTTTCGATGAAGCGATCGACCTCACCGCCCGGGTAGGTACGTTGCTGGCCGACGACGGCGATTTCGAGCTCGCTGCTCCACCACAGTTGAGCACCCTGGTGTTCCGTTACCGCCCGGTGGTTAACGGTCTGGTCATCTATGAAGACGCGGCCGATGCCATCAATCCCGCGATCCGCGCAGCGATTTTCGCCTCGGGTGACGCTGTGGTGGCGGGCACCAAGGTGGCTGGCCGCCACTACCTCAAGTTCACCCTCCTCAACGCTGAGGCCTCCCTGCAGGACATCCAGGAAATCATCGAACTCATTCGCAGGACGGGCGCCAGTCTCCTCGCAAACACCACGGAGGCCGCCGCATGAGCACCCCAAACAACGGCAGGATTTACGACGTCGCAGGTATCGGCGTCGGGCCCTTCAACCTGGGCCTGGCGGCACTTAGCGAGCCGGTGGCGGATCTCGATTGCGTGTTCCTGGACCGCCGCGATTCCTTCGACTGGCACCCGGGCATGATGCTGGAGCCGGCACACCTGCAGGTTCCCTTCATGGCGGACCTCGTGACCCTCGCCGATCCGACGTCGCCTTTCTCTTTCCTGAATTTCCTGAAGCAGACCGGACGCTTGTACCGCTTCTATATCCGCGAGAACTTCTACCCCCTGCGCGCGGAGTACAACCAGTACTGCCAGTGGGTGGCGGGCCAGCTGGAGTCTGTTCGTTTTAGCACAGATGTGCTTGATGTGAGCTACGACGACGGCGTGTACCACCTTTCCGTTCAGGGTCCCCAGGGCGTTGAGGTGCTTCGCGCCCGGAAACTGGTCCTTGGCACAGGCACATCGCCCTATGTCCCGGACGCCTGTGCAGGAATAGTGGACGCCGGGGGACTGGTCCTCCACAACGCCGACTACCTGTCGAGGAAGAGTGAGTTGCAGTCCAAGCGCAGCATCACCATCGTGGGCAGCGGCCAGAGTGCGGCCGAGCTGTACTACGAACTCCTTCAGGAAATTGATGTCTACGGCTACCAGCTCAACTGGGTAACCCGTTCCGGCCGCTTCTTCCCGCTCGAATACACCAAACTCACGCTGGAGATGACCTCGCCGGAGTACGTGGACTACTTCCATTCGCTCCCCGGCGAGCAGCGCGACCACCTGATCAAGAACCAGAAGAACCTGTACAAGGGCATCAACTCGGACCTGATTGACGACATCTACGATCTCCTCTACACCAAGAGTCTCTCCGGCATGGTGGACACCCAGCTGCACACGCACTCGTCGTTGACTGCAGCCGAGTGGGACGGCTCCACCGGCACCCACACACTCCAGCTTCACCATGAAGAACACGGGCGGGACTACACCCTGGAGTCTGAAGCCGTAGTGCTCGCCACCGGCTACAGCTACAAGGAACCCGCCTTCCTGGCAGGGATCCAGGAACGAATCCGCCGCGACTCCAAAGGCCGTTTCGACGTCGAGCGCAACTACGGAACCGGCGTCGAACCCGGCGAAATCTTTGTCCAGAACGCCGAGCTCCACACGCACGGTTTCGTCACCCCGGACCTGGGCATGGCCGCCTACCGCAACTCCTGCATTCTGCGCGAAATCACCGGTCGCGAGGTCTACCCAATCGAGCGCAGCATCGCATTCCAGCAATTTGGCGCACCGGCTCCCGTGGCGGCCAGCCTGCCGGAGACAACTGGAGCAACCGTATGAGTTTCACATTTCGGCCCGTGGATCCCGTGGCCGATGCACCTGTCCTCCACAGCTGGGTCAGCCAGGAGTACGCCCGCTTTTGGGGCATGGTGTCGGCCACCGAACAGGACGTAGTGGAGGAGTACTCGCGAATAGCCGGATCGGACCACCACCAGGCGTTCTTAGGGCTCGACGACGGCGCCCCCGCCTTCCTGATGGAACGGTACCGCCCGGAATCGTCGCCTTTGGCGGACGCCTACGAAGTCCAAGCCGGCGACGTCGGAATGCACCTGCTCGTGTCCCCACCCAGCCGGGAACCGCAGCCGGGCTACACCACCGCCGTTATGCAGTCCGTCATGACGGAACTGTTCGATGACCCTGCAACCCAGCGGGTCGTCGTCGAGCCTGACGCCCGGAACCACAAGATCCACGTGCTCAACGAAAAGGTGGGCTTCAGGCCACACGGCGTGGTGAGGCTGCCCGCCGTCGATCCTGCCGAAGACCACAAAATGGGGCTCCTGAGCTTCTGCACCCGCGAGGATTTCCTCGCAACCCTGACCCCGATCCTGGCCGCGACTGCCGCGCCAACCAGAGGAGAATCCCTGTGACCACCACTGCCGATAACGTGACCACCGCGGCCGCTGCCTCGGTGTCCCACCTGACGCCCGAGCGCTGGGCCATTGCCAACCGGCACGTGGTCCGCAAGGCGATTGCCGAGTTTTCACACGAACGGATTCTGGTCCCGGAGTTGATCCGGGAGGAAGGCGCCGACGTCGGCCTGTACAAGGTGGTGAGCGACGACGACACCGTGGAGTACCGCTTCCGGGCGCGCGTCCTGCAGCTGGAGCACTGGTCTGTTGTCGCGGACTCCATCGTTCGGTTGCGGGATGGCCAGGAGCTTGGGGTGGACGCCTTGGACTTCATCGCCGAATTCCACGAAGCACTCGCCATCCGCCAGGAAATGTTGCCCGTTTACCTCGAGGAAATCAGCAGCACGCTGGCCAGCCACGCGTACAAGCAAGGCAAGCCGTTCTCCTCCGCGCAACTGGCGGCAGGCGTCAGCGGAGGCGCGTATCGTGCCCTTGACTTCCAAGCCATCGAGCACAGCATGACTGAGGGTCACCCCTGCTTCGTGGCCAACAATGGCCGGCTGGGATTCGGGATCGCGGACTACCATGCGTTCGCGCCGGAAACCGGCGCCACTGTGAAGCTGCAGTGGATCGCCGTGCATCGCAGCAAGGCAGTATTTACCTCGAGCGCCGGGCTGGATTACCGCACGCACTTCGAAGCTGAACTCGGGCCGGCCACGTTGGCTTGGTTCAACGCGGAGCTTTCCGCGTCAGGGCTGGATCCGGAGGACTACCTCCTCATGCCCGTCCACCCATGGCAGTGGGACAACAAGCTCACCGTGACGTTCGCGGCAGAAATCGCCCAGCGCCACATCGTGAACCTTGGCACCGGTGAGGATTCCTACCAGGCACAGCAGTCCATCCGGACGTTCTTCAATACCGACCACCCAGAGAAGGCCTACGTCAAAACGGCCATGTCCGTGCTGAACATGGGCTTCATGCGTGGTTTGTCACCGCAATACATGAAGGCAACACCTGCCATCAACGATTGGCTGCAGGAACTGATCGGCAATGACCAGGAGCTCCAGAACCGGGGCCTGGCCATGATCCGTGAAACAGCGGCCATCGGCTATCACAACCACTATTACGAGGCTGCTTCGGCCAAGGGTTCGCCTTACCGCAAGATGCTCTCGGCCCTGTGGAGGGAAAGTCCACTGCCGTTGCTCAAGGACGGGCAGCAGTTGGCCACTATGGCGTCGCTGCTGCACGTTGATGGCACGGGCCAGTCCATGGTTTCCGCCCTCATTGCGCGATCTGGGCTGGCTCCCACCGAGTGGCTGCGCCGCTACTTCGAGGCGTATCTTGTGCCGCTGCTTCACTGCCTCTACCAGTACGAACTCGCGTTCATGCCGCACGGCGAAAACGTCATCCTGATCCTTGAGGACGGTGTGCCGGTACGGGCGATCATGAAGGACATTGCCGAGGAAATCGTGGTGATGGGGGACCGGCTGGAACTGCCGGAAGAGGTTTCGCGCATCAAGGCCGAAATCCCGGCCGAGGAAATGGTCCTGGCCATATTCACCGATGTTTTCGACTGCATCTTCCGCTTCCTGGGAGCAATCCTTGTGGAGGACGGGACGCTGGGCGAGGACGGGTTCTGGGGCACTGCCGCAACTGTCGTGAAGGAGTACCAGGAGCGTCACCCGGAGCTCGCGGACCAGTTCGCCATGCACGATCTGTTTGCTCCGGACTTCGAACTGTCATGCCTCAATCGGCTTCAGCTGCGGAACAACCAGCAAATGCTGGACATCTCGGATCCATCGGGCGGGCTGCAGATGGCGGGGCGCCTGGCCAACCCCTTGGCGAAGTTCGCCTGACACCCCGCGAGGGGTTAGCTCTCGGCACTTTCGCGGCGCCCAAAGGGGTGGGAGCTAACCCCTCGGCGTGGGCAAGGGGGTGGGAGCTAACCCCTCGGCGTGCGGGCGGCTAGTCTTGGCCCATGACGACTCGAGCCAATGAACTCACCGCCCTGGTTACCGGTGCGACGGCGGGAATCGGTGCTGAATTCGCCCGCCAACTCGCCGAATCGGGGCACCACCTGGTGCTGGTGGCCCGTGACGAGCAGCGCCTGAAGGACAAAGCCGCGGAGCTCGAACGCGACTTCAGTATCTCGGCGGAGGTCCTGCCCGCAGACCTGACAACCGACGTCGGCGTTTCGGTAGTAGCGGACCGTCTCAGGGATGCCGAAAGGCCCGTGGACGTGCTGGTGAACAACGCCGGACGCGGGCTACTGAAGTCGTTCGAGCGCAACGATTTGGATGAAGAACGCCGGCATCTGAGGCTGCATGTCCAGACGCCCATGGAGTTGTGCCACGCTGCCTTGGAGGTGATGTTGCCTCGCGGAAGGGGCAGGATCATCAACGTTGCCAGCGTTGCCGCGTTCGCTAACCGTGGTACCTACTCCGCCGCGAAGGCCTGGCAGGTCACGTTCAGCCGCTGGGCAAACCTGGCCTACGCCAAGTCCGGTGTCCAGGTGACTGCGGTGTGCCCGGGTTTCACGCACACTGAATTCCACGATCGCATGGGGATGGACAAGTCCGTGGCTCCACGGTTCTTGTGGCTGACCGCAGAACGCGTGGTTCGGGCGGGGCTGGAGGACAACGCAAAGGGCAAAGGCGTTTCCATCCCCACCAAACGCTATAAAGTGGTCAGCTTCTTCGCCCGCATTCTTCCAGCAAAGCTCACCTCGGGACCGCCGCGGAGGCCGCTCAAGGTTTAGGCGCTGCCACCGGTGTGGCGTCCAGGCGCAGGAACAGTTTCCCTACTGAAAGTAGGTAACGAGTGCCTGGCTGAGAACCTCGTCCGGAACAGCGTGGCCCTGTCCGGCCAAGGTGAGCGCTTCTGCCGTGGGCGAGGCCGCGGCAATTGCGTGGATGACGTCCAGGGCCCACGGGCTGTGGCTTCCGGCCATGGCCAGGATCGGGGCCTGGATCCGGGCGAGTTCATCGGCGGGGATGCGACCTTCGTTGCAGAGGCGGACATCCGCGGGAAGCGTGTGGGCGAAAGCTTCAAGGTGGCCCCAGTGCGGTCCTTGTTTCATGCCCTGGATCGCCGGCGCGGGTGTGCCCATGAGGCCCAGGAATCTTTCCACCGCGCCGGTGCGGTCACCGGAGGCGACGAGTGCTGAGAGTTCGTCAGCGAATATGGAGCTGGGTCCGCTGGTGAACGGCGGTTCGTAAACGGCGATTTTCCGGAAATGCACTCCGGCAGCTGCGGCTGCAAGGGCCAGGGCCCCACCGGAGGAGTCTCCGAAAACAAAGGGTTCCTCTCCGGTCAGGGCAGCAACCGCGGCGAGGTCTTCGATTTCGAGTCTCGGATCGTTTTCGCCGAGGGGACCGCTGTTGCCGCGGCCCCGGCGGTCGTACTCGTGGACCGTGAACAGCCCCGTGAGCAGTGCGCTGAGGCCCTTCTTGGAATGCCGGTCGCAGAATGCTCCGGCCACGATCACCAGGGCCGGGCCGCTGCCCGTGATGTCGACTGCCAGCGTGGTGCCATCGTTCGACGTGATTGTTGTTGTCATTGCTTTGCTCCGTCTGCGAGGTGGTGGAGGTAATTGCTGAGCTTGTCCAATGTTGTCGCGAATCCCGCCCGGTTTTCGGGGCGCAGCACCTGGTCCGGTATGTCGCTTTGGTGCAGGCTGAAAAGGGTGCGCCCGCCCGGCAGTGCCGTGAAGGTGACGCGAACGGTCATGCCAGTGTGTTCTTCGTGCCACGCAAGGATGTCCGGGGCGTGCACCTCGAGAAACACGGACCGCGTGGCGTACGTGGCGCCCGTGGCGTCGTTGACGATGAGGGTTTCAAAACGCCCACCGGGGCGGAGGTCCACCAGGATTTCCGTTGTGGGTGCACTCGCTCCTTTCGGAGCCCAGAAATGCGTCAGGTGTCCGGGCTGGGTGAAGCAGTCGAACACCAGCTCGGGAGGAGCGTCCAGGACCCGGGAATACTGCAGCCCGGCCGCTGCGTCTTCGGCGCTAGGAGTCATCCCGTTCTTCCTTGCCGCCCTGGAGCTCTGCGAGGTGCTGGTCGAGCTTGTCCAGGCGCTCGTCCCATACCCGCCGATGGTCCTCTATCCAGTCGCCAACGCCATCCAAGGCCGCCCGTTCCAGATGGCATGGCCTGAACTGAGCGTTGCGTGTGCGGGAAATCAGACCGCTGGCCTCAAGTACTTTCAGGTGCTTGGACACCGCGGGCAGGGACATGGCGAAAGGTGCCGCGAGGTCGGAAACGGTGGCGTCGCCGTCTGCGAGGATGGTCAGGATCGCCCGCCTGGTTGGGTCAGCCAAGGCCGCAAACGCAGCATCGAGTGAGCCGGGCGGCCGATTTTTCAGCATGGACTCCATAAAGGCACTTTACCTTGCGGTTAATTAACCGTCTAGTTTAATGCGGTCATGCCCTAAGTGCAGCCTTAGGTGCGGCCCCGCCGCTGGACTACTACGGCGACAGCGATGCCCACCACCGCTCCCACGAATGTTTCGATGGCACGCTCCATCACCAGCACGCCCGGATCCATGGGTGACGCGAGTTGGGCGATCAGCAGGATCACGGGGGTGAAGAACACCATGGCCCAGCCGTAGTGCCGGGCCATGAACAGCTCCGTGGGGAACTGGCACAGGACCACCACCACGGCAAGGACTACGGCGGCGTGGCCGGGAAAGTACTGCAGGGGCGACAGCGGACTGGGGAAAAGCACGACGGCGACCACCACCAAACCGAGGAACGTCCCCACTATGCGGTGGATGCCCCGGTGCACGCGGCTGGGGAGGTCGGCCCCGGCAAGCGGCACCGCCGCCGCAGCCATGGCCCAATGGGGGTGGCCACTCACGCTCACCACACCGATGGCCCCTGCTACGCCAACCGCCAGCATGTAGCGGGCGGCGTGCACGAGTGCGGCTTGGCGCAGGGGGCCACTGAGCACCGGAACGTCGCGCGCAGCGCCGGCCACCCAGGCCCGGCGCCGGAACCAGCCGGCAAAGCCAACCACCACGGAAAAGGCGGCTGACGCGGCCCCGATGAGTATCGCCGTCGTCAACGGAATGCTGGTGGGCACCGAAGCGCAGGCCCCCAACGCGAGGATGCCGAAGAACGGGCCAATGGGCTTCAGCCGCACGGTGTCGGCATACAAGGAACCGAATCCGGCAAAGAGGGTAGCCACGAGCACCAACCACCACGAGTGGATGTGGTTCACGGACAGGAAGACGCCGATGCTCAGCCCGCCCACCAGGATCAGCGCGGCCTGTGCTTGGTGTTTGAGCCGTAACTGGTGGGTTTCGTTGCGGCCGTACATTCCGGTCAGCGCACCGAAGACTGCGTACATCATGAGGTCGGGACGTCCTATGAAGACCAGGACCAGCGCAGGCACGGCAACGCTGAGCGCAACGCGAACTGCTGAGAGGCGATCGTTGTTGGCCGGGCCGAGGCGGTGGAGTTCACGGGCGTGCGTCAGAAATGCGGGCACAGGGGAACACCACCAATCTTCCAGGGTTTGCTTTCGAAATTATCAGGGCGGGCAAACGTGCCGCTATAAGCGCGGTCACAAAACGTGGGTGAGCTGGCGCGCTCTGAGGCGGAAAGGTCTGGGAAGATCAACGTATGCCTGTTGCTTTCGTTTGCCGCACCCGCTCCACCATGCCGCCGCAGGAGCTGTTCGATCTTTCGCGGAACATCGACGCCCACGTGGGGTCGATGACCAAGAGCCGCGAGAAGGCCGTTGCCGGTGTCACGACAGGTTTGATCTCGGAAGGCCAGACCGTCACGTGGCAGGCATGGCATCTCGGAGTCCGGTTCCGCATGACCAGCCGTATTGTGCGGATGGAGGCCCCGGCGTCGTTCTCTGACGAACAGGTGAAGGGCCCCTTCAAGTACCTCCGCCACACCCACCAGTTCCGCCCGGACGGCAGCGGAACACTGATGGTGGACACGATCGAATTCGCTGCGCCTTTCGGCCCGTTGGGCCGCTTGGCGGAAAAACTGGTCCTCGCCCGGTACATGCAGAACCTCATTGAAAAGCGCAACGAATTCTTGGTGGCACAGGCACCGCCCGCGCTGGACGCACGGCAATGATCCGGCTCGCCCACGCCGATGACCTGCTAATGATGCAGGATATTGAGCGCGCCGCGGGGGAAGTTTTCCGGCAGCTTGGCATGGACCCGATAGCTGATGATGAGCCGTTTCCCGTGGAGGTATTGGGCGCCTACGCCGCTGCCGGGCGGGCGTGGGTGTACGTTGACGGGCTCGATTACCCGGTGGCGTATCTCCTGGCTGATGTCGTGGACGGTGAGGGCCACGTTGAACAGGTCAGCGTCCACCCCGACCAAGCCCACCAGGGCATTGGCCGCGAGCTCCTCCACGCCGCCCGCGTCTGGGCCAGGGGCCACGGAATGCATCGGCAGACCCTCAGCACGTTCCGGGATGTGCCCTGGAACGCTCCGTATTACCGGCGGCTCGGTTTTGAAATGCTCGACGCCGGTAGCTGGGGTCCGGAGCTCACCCGCCTCATGGAACACGAGGCGGAGTTGGGCCTGACCCGCTGGCCGCGGGTGGCCATGTGGCGCCCGGTGGTCCCGCCCACCTAGCCGGCAGTACACCTAGTCGGCGGCCACCAGCTCAACCTCGTAGCTGTCGGTGTTGATCAGGTAAGCGGCGTAGTGGTCCGGGCCGCCGGCGTGCGGGTACTTGGATTCGAACATTTCGTACCAACCCGCGTCCGCTCCGAGCTCGCGGATGCGGTCCACGTTTTCCCGGGTGCCAGCGTGGAAGGCAACGTGGTTCACCCCCGGATCGGTGCGGCGGTGAGCGGTGCCGGTGATGGCATCGGAGCACTCCACCACGACGTAGGTCCCACCAAGTTTCCAGCTGCAACCAGTGGGCCACTCCTGGAACGGCTCATAACCGAGCTCGCCCAGGAGCCATCCCCACTCCGCCCGTGCACGGTCCAGGAACGGCACCCAGATTTCAAGGTGGTGGACGGCCCCCACGGACCCAGCTGCAACCTCATGCATGCGCCGAGTCTACGAGGTCCGGGCCCGTTCCACATCGGCGGCGCTCGCAGAATCTCCACGGGCCCGAAGCCCGGCGACGACGCCATCGACGTCGTCGGCCGAACGGTTTTGGCTGAGTTTCGTTTTAGCCTCCACCCGGCTGATGACAAGTTCGACGCCGACGATCGCCCGCAGTTGCCCGGCAATGAACCGCTCGGGGGCTTCGTCCACCGTCCAGGGTTTGGGCAAGCCGGCCTCGTTCCGGTCGGACAGGTGACGGACGTGCGTTGCCAGCCAGTCGGCGTCGTCATGGATGACCAACTGGCCGTAAACATGCGCAGTGGAGTAGTTCCAGGTGGGTACCACCCGGCCGTGTTCGGCCTTGGACGCGTACCAGGACGGCGAGATGTAGGCGTCGGCGCCTTGCACGATCATCAGGGCCTCACCGGTGACAGGCAAGGACCACTGCGGATTGTTCCTGGCCATATGGGCTTGCAGCGCACCATGCTCCCCGACTGAGGGGTCGTATACAAAGGGCAGGAGGGTTGCCTGTAGTCCCTCCGGGGACATGGTGACCAGGTTGGCGGCGCTGGTCTGCGTGAGCAACGAGTCAAGTGCTTCCGGTGAGGCGGCGAAATGTGCGGGGGTGTACATGCGAGGTGTCCTTTCGGGGTGGCGGGTCTTAGGAAGCCGACGGCGGGTTGAGCCTGACGCGGACTGCAGCGCCTGCGCAGAGAATCACTGCAAGGCCGCCCACCACGGTGGTCCAGTTCAGGGATTCGCCCAGTAACAGTGCAGCCCATGCGATGCTCATGACAGGCTGGACCAGTTGGATTTGGCTAACCTGGGCCATGGGGCCGATCGCGAGCCCCCGGTACCAGGCGAAGAAGCCGAGGAACATGCTCACAACGCCAAGGTATGCGAAGCCCAGCCATTGAACGGGCGTGGCCGAGGGCACCCCCGATCCCAGGGTCAGGGCCGTCAGCAGGATCATCACGGGCGATGCCACAACCAAAGCCCAAGAGATGGTCTGCCAGGCTCCGAGTTCGCGGGCCAACAACCCGCCCTCCGCGTAGCCCACAGCGGCGGCCAGCACTGCGCCAAGAAGCAGCAGGTCGGCCCAGTGCAGTGAACCGAAACCGCCCGACTGGACCAGTGCGAAAGCGAGGGCCGCGATCACGCCTACTGCGGTGAGGACCCAGAACAGGAGGCGGGGCCGCTCCCGTCCCCGAATGACCGCTACCGTGGCGGTGGCTGCCGGAAGGAGTGCAATGACCACCGCTCCGTGGCTGGCGGACGTGCTGGTAAGGGCGAAGGTGGTGAGCAACGGGAACCCCGCAACGATGCCTCCGGCCACTACGGCCAGCCTGAACCATTGCCGGCCCCGGGGAAGGCGCTGCCGGCTCACGGCCAAGGCCAGTGCCGCGAGAAGGGCTGCCACTACGGCCCGGCCGGCACCAATGAACAGGGGCGACAACCCCTCTACGGCTACCCGGGTGAAGGGGACGGTGAAGGAGAAAGCGACGACTCCCAGGAGGCCCCACCATATGCCGGTTGAGGACTTGGGGGATATCACTGGCCGCGAAAGAGTAGTAGCGCTACTATTGTGACTCATGAATAACGATAGCAGTTCCCGCATCGCTGTGCGACTGAAAGAGTGGATCTCTGAAGCTGCTCCGGGATCGAAGCTGCCATCAACCCGCCACCTCGTGGCCGAGTACCAAGCCAGTCCAGTCACGGTCCAGAAGGCGTTACGGACGCTGACATCCCAAGGCCTGATCGAGAGTCGTCCGGGCGTGGGAACATTCGTCCGGGCGTACCGCACGGCGAGGCCATCGGACTACGGCTGGCAGACCGCTGCCCTCAGGTCGGCCCAGGCCCCGCGGCCCCTGAACTCTGCTGCCATGCGCAGCGCTTCCAACAATGCCATCGCTTTTCATTCCGGATATCCCGACCGCGAGCTTCTCCCGGAGCGGCTGGTCCGCGCCGCCCTCACGCGGGCTGCCAGGGGAGACGCTGCCCTCTCAAGGCCGCCGGCGCAGGGCATCCCTGAGCTGCAATCATGGTTCGCGCAGGAACTGGGCGCCTCCACGCCGGTTGGCGTCACGCCGCCCCAGCCGAGCGACGTCGTCGTTCTTCCCGGGAGCCAAAGCGGACTCAGCTCCATTTTTCGCGGACTGGTGGGCCACGGCCAACCACTGCTGGTGGAATCGCCCAGCTACTGGGGTGCGTTGCTGGCCGCGGGGCAGGCCGGCGTGAACATCATCCCCGTACCGAGCGGCCCAGAAGGTCCCGATCCCGACGAGCTGGACAGGGCCTTCGAGGAATCCGGGGCCCGGCTCTTCTACGCGCAGCCAAACTTCGCCAATCCCACGGGAGCGCAGTGGTCGGTCAAGCGTGGGGAAGAGGTGCTGCGGATCGTGCAGCACCATGGCGCTTTCCTTGTGGAGGATGACTGGGCCCACGATTTCGGGATCACGGCGCCTTCCGCGCCGATAGCTGCCAAGGACGATTCCGGCCACGTGGTCTACATCCGCTCGTTGACCAAAAGCGTGTCGCCGGCCGTTCGGGTTGCGGCGATTATCGCCCGCGGACCCGCCCGGGAACGGATCATGGGCGCACAGGCCGCAGAGTCGATGTACGTCAGCGGATTGCTGCAGGCGGCAGCGCTCGACGTCGTCACGCAGCCCGGGTGGCAAACCCACCTTCGCGGACTCAGCCATCAGCTGCAGTCGCGCCGCGACCTCCTGGTCTCCAGCCTCGCGGAACACGTTCCCGAAGCCCACCTCAGCAACCTGCCCAAAGGCGGCTTGAACCTGTGGCTGCGGATGCCGGACGGGTTCGACGTCGAGCAGCTCACCAAGGATTGCGAAGCGGCGGGGGTGCTCATCGCAGCAGGGACCGAGTGGTTCCCAGCAGAGCCGGAAGGGCCGCACATCAGGCTTAACTACGCTGGCCCCAACCCCGGTGCTTTCCCGGAAGGAGCGCGGATTATTGGGGAAGCGGTGCGGAAGTTGCTGTCGTCCTAAGGGCCCGTTGCAGGCCCGCAGTTCCGTCGTTGGCCAACAACGAAACAGCGGGTGAGCAACGTGCAGGTGGTGCCTTAACGACCGTAGCCACCAACCTCAAGGAGAGCGCCTTGGGGTTGGTGGCTACGTTGGGCGGCGCATGGCCGCGAACTATCCGTGTCGCTTGCAGTGGTTGTCACTGCGCAGAAGTTGCAGGCAAAGAGTTCCTAAGCGGGCGTCATGTCCTTCTTGCCTTTGCCGAACACTGCATCATCGATGGGCTGGCCGTCGAATGGCATCTCGTCCAGGTTGATGAGCGGGTTGGTGTCCTGCGTAGCTACGAGTTCGCGTGCTTCTGCCTGGGTGTCCACGCTGGGCATGGAGCCCGGCAGCGGCCGCTGGGCCGATTCACGCAGGAAGTAGATGGCGATCGCACCGATGATGGACGTGGCCATCAGGTAGTACGCCGGCATCATGTCATCACCGGTGCCCTCAATGAGGCCCTGGACGATGAACGGCGTGGTTCCGCCGAAGATCGCTACCGAGAAGTTGTAGGCGATGCCCATTCCGCCATAGCGGCTGGACGTCGGGAACAGCGCTGGCAGGGCTGAAGCCAGGTTGGCGATGTAGAACGTCACCGGGAAAGCGATCATCGCTAGGCCGGCCAGCGTGGACCAGATCTCTCCGATACCGATCAGGAGGAAGGCAGGGATGGCGAAGACGATGGTGCTGCCTGCACCAATCCACAGGACGGGGCGGCGTCCAATGCGGTCCGAGAGCTTACCGGTCAGCGGGATGCACACGGCCATGATCACCAGGACCGGGATGGTCAGCAGGGTGCCGTGGACGGGGTCGTAACCCTTGGAATCCGTGAGGTATGTAGGCATGTAAGACGTCAGGGCGTAGCCGACGGTGTTGGCTGCGGCTGCGAGGATCATGGCCAGGATGATTTGGCGCCAGTAGGCCTTGATGATGCCAACGGGACCCTTGGCAACAGCTGCGTCCTGCGAGGCTGCGTTCTTGGCCGTGGCCTCCTGGGCGTCCAGTGTTGCCTGGAACTGGGGGGATTCTTCGATCTTGCTGCGGAAGTACACGGCGATCAGGCCCAGCGGCCCGGCGATCAGGAACGGAATCCGCCAACCCCACTCCTCCATGGCAGCCTGTCCGAGCGTGAGCTGCAGGATGGAAACTAGGGCGGCGCCGAGGGCGAAGCCAATGTAGCTGCCCATATCCAGGAAGCTGGCGAAGTAGCCACGGCGCTTGTCCGGCGCGTACTCGCTGACGAAGGTAGTGGCACCGGCGTACTCGCCACCGGTGGAGAAGCCCTGGATCAGCTTCAGGATCACCAGCAACGCGGCGGCCCAGATGCCGATCTGCGCGTAACCGGGAAGGAGGCCGACGGCGAACGTACTTGCCGCCATGATCATCAGTGTTGCTGCAAGTACCTTCTGGCGGCCCACCTTGTCGCCGAGCCAACCGAACACGACGCCGCCGAGGGGGCGCGCGATGAAGGTTGCGGCGAAGGTGCCCAGCAGGAAGAGTGTCTGGACGGACTTGTCCGCTTCAGGGAGGAATACAGGTCCCATGGTGGTGATGAGGTAACCGAAAACGCCAACGTCGTACCATTCCATGGTGTTTCCGACGATGGTGCCGCCGAGAGCTTTCCTCAGCATGGGCTTGTCCACCACGTTGACGTCGGACTCCTTGAGCCGGCGCTTCGGGCGAAGCTTTGTCTTCTTCGCCGCGTTCTTTACTGCGTTCATTGCGTTTGCTGCGTTTGCGGCGGCCGGGTTGCGGCCTGCCGATACCTGCTGTCCGGTGGCGTTCCTTGCGCCATCCGGAGAGACGGTGTTGCTTTGGTCTGTGGGCATTTGGGCTTCTCCTAGGGAGGTCATTTGCTTGCGACTTCTGCTGCCCCGCTCTGGGCAGGCCTTCAATTTTACGCGGTTTTGGCTCAAAACCCGAGTTGAGATCCGATTTTTGGGCCGTCTGGGGGTGCAAATTGCCTAGCTGTGTTGCATCTCATTGCCCGCTCTTGCCCCGCAAACACGCGGATGTCGGCCCGGTTTTGCCCACAAAGCGCGTTGTTACCAAATTGTTTAGCCAAGCCCACCAAAAGGGGTGGAAACGGAGTCAAAAACTGACGGATTGCTTGGTCATCGTGGTGCTCATCGCGTGGCGGAACGGTGCGTCCAAGCGTGGTCGGTAGAAGGTGCCGGTACGGAAGCACGATCCGACCTGGCAAGTTCCGATCTTCCGATCATCTGATCGTTCGGACTTCCGCGCAGGCACCTACGGGTACGGAGGGGTGGCCGAAGAGGACGAAGTGGGTTCCATCTTTTTCTTTCACTGCTACATTGCTGGGCTGGTAGAGCTGAACTGCGGACTCGCAAATTGCTATGGCTGTCTTCGCTGCATCACTGTCCGCTGCTCCGCGCGGGTCAATGAGTGTGGTGTCGATGCTGAGCCTGCCTGGTTCCGTCTCGGTCACGGCGGTGATGCTACCTGCCCAAGCCGCAGAGGCGTTTGCCGTCTTAAAGTCTGCAGTCTTGTCGACCTCGCCAGATGCGGTCGGGACAGCCTCAGTGGCTACTGCCGGCTGGCTGGCCTCCGTCTTTGTTACAGGCGCGCTGGGCGCGGATCCGGCTTGGGTCGCGGCTGATGAACATCCCGCGAGCAGAAAGCCGGCAACGGCGAGTGGGATGAGTTTCTTGTTCATTGTTGTCCAATGTCCGAAGGCCCCAGGTGAAGTGAACCCTGCACCACGGTTGCCCCGAGCGACTCATCCGAAAGCACTGTGGCCGCGAGCCCCGCACCCACCATGATCGCGGCCGTTTCGGATGCCTGTGCCGTGGATGTCTCGATCAGCAGGGCACCACGCGGCGCCAGCCACTCAAGTGCCCCCGACGCGACCCGACGCTGCACCGCTAAACCGTCAGCGCCGCCGTCGAGCGCTACCATCGGCTCGTGGAGCCGGGCCTCCGGCGGCATCATCCCGATGGACCCGGTGGGCACGTAGGGTGCGTTGGCCAGGAGCACATTGACTCGGCCCCGGAGCCTGCGGGGGAGTGCCTGGTAGAGGTCACCTTGGTGGACGTGGCCGCCGCGGGGTTCCACATTGCGCCGGGCACACTGGACCGCGGCCGGATCGATGTCGGCAGCGTGCAGCTCGAGCCCACCCACCAGTTCAGATAAAGCTGCGCCTATCGCGCCGGAGCCACAGCAGAGGTCGACGACGGCGGCGCGGCGCCCCTCGGTTGACGGCCGGACGATGGCCGCTGCCTGCCGGACCAGGAACTCCGTTCGACGCCGCGGAACGAATACGCCGGGTCCCACAGCCATCCGCTGCCCGCAGAAATCGACCCACCCCACGATGTGTTCGAGCGGGAGTCCGCGGACCCTGTGATCCACCATCCGGGCCAGTTCGTCCGGAGTCCGGGCTGCGCTGATCAGGAGCTGGGCTTCGTCTTCGGCGAAGACACAGCCCGCAGCCCGCAAGGTGGTGACGATCGAAGCGATGCTGGTCACGGGAGCCATGCTAGCCGAGGGGTTCACAAACACGGAGGAACTTGGTTAGGGTATGACGCATGGGAACACTGATTTTTGAGTAGACCGGCCAGTGCCCGTCATGGTGCACCTGCTGCGTTTCAGAAGACAAAAATCCACGCCTGTTGAGGCTTGCCTCCATGCCGTTCCCGTTGTCGACGCCCTTTTCTTGAACCGCAACGCACGGGATAGGTGTCTCTTCAGGACTCACACACTTTAGGAGTCCATATGACCGCCAACCCTTCCGACAACAAAAACCAAGCCGCTTCTGGCGGTATCAAATCCAAGCTCACGGACGCCCAGCGGGCGATGCTCGCCAGCAAGTCCGGTGGCGGAGCGCCAGCAGGATGGCAGAGCACCGGCAAAGGCCACAAGCCCACGTCTGCCAGCGGCAAGCAAGCCAAGACCGAGAAGAAGGTCCGCTGGTGAATCCAACGGACAGGCACACTGAAAGGGAAGAACCATGACTGCGAAGCATTCTGCAGAAAACATCAATCCTGAGGTTGCAAGCCACTTGGTGGAGTCCATGGACATGGCTCCGATGCCCGAGCCCGCTGCCATTGCGTTGGCACTCGGCACGGATCAAAGCCAGCAGTGGCCGGACGGTAACGGCAAGCGCCGCCACCCGAAGGACCGCGACCAGGCCCACGGTCGTATGGGCCAGGGGGCCGCTGTGACTGCGGTCCACCGGACCAGCCGTCCGCAGATGCCCCACTCCTCCTAGCCGCAAATACTCTGACGTGGAAGCCAGCCCAACTGCCACTCAGTTGGGCTGGCTCACGTCCGAGGGGGACTTGTCCGGGCGCCAACCACGCCACACCGGATGGCGCAGCCGGCCAGGCCCGGTCCAGTTGCCGAAAGTTACCTCAGCCACCAGGTCCGGGCGCACCCAGTGGGCGCCGGCCGCGTCCTCACGAGGGATGTCCGCGAACGGGGATTCGCTGGTGCCCCGTGATTCCAGTTGCCCGATGATGTCCCGCAGTTGCCAGTCCTTGAACCCGGTCCCCACCCTGCCCACATAGTGCAGTTGGTCCCCGTCGGGGATGCCCAGGAGCAGCGCCCCGAAGGTTCCGCTCCGCGCGCCGGCCCCTGGCCGCCAACCGCCCACCACAACCTCCTGGCTTTGCTCCAGTTTGAGCTTGAGCCAGGCCCTGCTGCGGCGTCCCACGGCGTATCGGCTGTCCGCTTTCTTGGCCATGACCCCTTCAAGGCCCAACTCGGCGGCGCTGGACATGAGGTCTTCGACATCGTGGTCCAGGACGGCCGACAGATGCAGCGGACATCCCGCCTTCAGGCGGCCCGCAAACGCCGACAGCCTTTCGCGGCGCTCAACGTAAGGCAGTCCGCTGAGGTCCGTGCCGTCGTCGTACATCAGGTCGAAAAGCATGAGCTGCACCGGAACGGAAGCCCGGGCGCGTTCGATGTCGGCAGCCTTGACCAGGTTCATCCGGAGTTGCAGCCGCCCGAAGTCAGGCCTTGAGCCCTTGCCGAGTGCCACGATTTCCCCGTCGGCAACAAAGTCGCCTTCCGGCCAGCAGGAGCGGTCGGTGAGCTCCGGATAGGTGGCTGTGAGGTCGTTGCCGTTGCGGCTCATGAGCCGGATCTTGCCCTCCGTTCCGGTGATGACGGCACGGATGCCGTCCCATTTGAGCTCGTACAGCCAGTCATTCCCGCTAAGGTCCGCAGTGGTCCCGGACGTGGCCAGCATGGGGGCGTAATCGCGGAGGGGCTGCTTGGCCGGGGGAGCGGCGGCCTTCGGGTCCTTCACCGGCGGAGTTCGGCGCGCTCCCGGCTGCTCCTTCATCAGGTGGATCAGCCAACGGTCTCCCGTATTGATCAACGCGAAGCGCTTGGTGCCGCCCAACCCGCCGCCTGGTTGGCCGGTCAGGGTGGCAATGACTTCCTTGCCGTCGCGCCACTTCTCGCAGGTGTACTCGCCGCGGTCCCAAATGGTCATGGTTCCCGCCCCGTACTCGCCCTTCGGAATGATCCCGGCGAACGTTGCGTACTCCATGGGGTGGTCTTCGGTATGGACGGCCAGATTGTTCCGCTCGGGTGTTTCCGGAACACCACGGGGCAATGCCCAGGATGCCAGGACACCGTTGTGCTCCAAACGCAGGTCCAGGTGGTAGCGCCGTGCATGATGCTCCTGGATGACGAAGATGCCGCCGGGCGGCGGAGGGTCGCCCGGTTTTGGCTGTTCGGAGGATGTCGCGCTGGGCGCCGTCGCGGCAGCGGCCGACGACGACGGAAACGGCTCCGGGGTTTTGTCCGGATCGCGCATCCCGACATATTTGGCGAGACGGCTCTCCACCGTCACCACCCTGCCGCGCGAACCGCCCGAAGCAGCATCGCCGTCGTCGGTGTCTTCGCCGTGCGGCGGCAGGTGCCGGTCCGAGATGGGGGCGAAATGGTCCTTGCCGGTCCGGACCCGTTCCATCACGGCGGTGTAGTCCAGATGGTCGAGCGTGGGGGAATCCAGCTCCCGCCAGGTTCGGGGCGCAGCAACCGTGGGGTGGGCTTTGCCGCGCAGGGAGTACGGCACGATGGTGGTTTTGTTGCCGCTGTTCTGGCTCCAATCCACCAGGACCTTGCCTGCGCGCAGGGACTTCTTCATGTCGCTGACCACCAGCCCCGGGTGGTCGGACTCCAAAGCGCGGGCAAGTTCATGGGCGAAGGCCGCAACCTGCTCCGACTTGAGGGTCCCGTCCAAACCTGTGTAAAGGTGGATGCCCTTGCTTCCACTGGTGACGGGGACGGGGTCCATGCCCATGTCCTGGAGGATGGAGCGGGCCAGCCTGGCCACTTCGACGCATTCAGGCAGCCCCGCGCCCGGGCCGGGATCGAGGTCCAGCACAAAACGGTCGGGGCGGAGCGGGTTGCCTGCGGCGTCAACCTGCCACTGTGGAACGTGGATCTCCAGCGAGGCGATCTGGGCCATCCATGTGAGCGTGGCCAGGTTGTTCACCATGGGGTAGTCGTTGGTGTGGTCCGAATGGTGGATGGTGGCGCGCGGTATCCATTTGGGCGCGGAGTCCTCCAGGTTCTTCTGGAAGAAAACCTGGCCCGGATGCTCGGCAGTGCCCACTCCGTTGACCCAGCGTTTGCGGGTGACGGGCCTGTTGGCCGCCGCGGGGATGAGGAACGGCGCCACGGCAGCGTAGTACTCCAGCACCTCGGCCTTGGTGGTGCCGGTTTCGGGGTAGATGATTTTGCCCAGGTTGGTGAGGGTGAGCTCGTGGCCCTCCACCACGACACGCTCCTTCTGCTTGCTTGCCACCTCTTCTCCTCTGCGTGCTTGTGCTGTTGACTGGGTTCATGAGGGCCATATGGAAGGGATCTATCGCGTTCGGTCTGGTCAACGTACCAGTGAAGCTCTACAGTGCCACGGAGGATCACGATATAAGCCTTCACCAGGTCCACAATAAGGACGGCGGCCGCATCAGGTACCAGCGGAAATGCGAAGTCTGCGGTGAAGTGGTGGCGTATGAGGACATTGATAAGGCCTACGAAGAGGAAGGCCAGACCGTAGTCCTGACGGCGGCCGAGTTGAAGTCCCTCCCGGAAGAGAGCAGCCGGGAAATCGAGGTGGTGGAGTTCATCCCTGCCGAGCAACTGGACCCCATCATGTACGAGCGCAGCTATTTCCTTGAACCTGACTCCAAGTCGCCCAAGGCCTACATGCTGCTGCGGCAGACCTTGGAAGACACGGACAGGATTGCCATAGTCCAGTACGCGCTGCGCCAGAAAACCCGTTTGGGGGCGCTCAGGGTCCGCGGCGACGTGCTCCTGCTGCAGGCGTTGTTGTGGGGGGACGAGGTCCGGGAAGCGAAGTTCCCGTCCCTGGAGACCGACGTCAAGATTTCGGACAAGGAGCTCGAAATGTCCTCGGCCCTGGTGGACTCCATGGCGCACGATTTCGATCCCGACGAATACACCGACGACTACCAGGCGCAGCTGAAGACGCTGATCGAGGCCAAGCTGGAGAAGGGCGAGGCCCTGGACACGGAGGCCACCTTCGGCGTCGTGGAAGGCGAAGGCGAAGGCGGCGACGTCATCGACCTCATGGAAGCGCTCAAGCGCAGCCTCGACAAGAAACGCGGCAAGGAAAAAGCGTCCGACGACGACGCTGCCGCCAGCAAGACTGCCAGCAAGCCAAAGGCGCGGGCCAAGAAAAAGGCGTGATCCGGCGTCGTCTTTCAGCACAAAAGCGGTGGCTGCCTATCCAGGCCGCCACCGCTTTTTGTTTGCGTCTTTGACTAGTGGTTCCGCAACATGGAGACCAGTTCGGCCTTCTTCTTTCCGGAATAGCCGGTAATGCCCAGTTCCTTGGCGCGGGCTTTCAATTTGTCCACGGTCCAGTCGTCATAGTCGCCGGACTTTCCACCTTTACGGCCCACGGCCTTGCGCCCCTGCGCAGCAGCGGCGTTTGAGATGCGGGCGGCCTTTTCCTTGGATGCGCCATCATCGCGAAGTTCTTCATACAGTTCGGGATCTTTGATGCTGGGATTCTTCTTTTCCGGCATGGTTCGTTTCCTTTCCCTGGTTAGGCGCTTGTCTTGTAGTGGGGTTCGGCAACGGGCTTGCCGCGTTCGCTGGGTTCAGCCTTCATGTGAAGTGCCGTTGGTTGTCCCGGCCTGTTGTTGCAGCCACAGCGGCATGCCCACCACAAAAACCAGCAGGACCAGGATGATGCCGCCGCCGGCCACCAACCCCGCAGTCCTGCCGGCTGTCACGTCGAAGACCAGGGAGGCGGAGCCGGTAATCAGAAGGGCAACTCCTGCCAGGGCAAATTTGGTGATGACGTCAGCGCTGGAGACAAGGGTGGCTTTGAGCCCCCGCCGGAACAGCCGGCGGTGCACGCTCACCGGGACGACGATGAGCACAGTCGTCAAAGCTGCGGTCATGACGTTGAAGAGGTAAAGGTTCTGCTGCCAGTCGTCCAGTTCACTGAACCGGGCCTGGAAAGGGAGTGTCAGCAGGAAGCCCCCCAGGATCTGGACTCCCGTTTGGAGCACGCGCAGCTCCTGGATCAATTCCATCCAGTTCCGGTCCATCCGCTCTTCGGTGGACTCGTTACGTCCTACCCGGGGAATGTGATCCGGCTCCGTCATTGATGCACCTCGCAACTCTTGCTGGTCAATGGAAGCGGCCGAGGACTGCTCCGTCGTGCTGTTCCGTGCAGCGGGGCAGCCCTCGGGCGAACCTGGCTTCAGACCGTGTGACCCCGGCGCCCTGACATGAAGCTCAGGAGCCAGCCAATGGCCGCCACAACGAGGAGGACTATTCCCACCCACAGCAGCCAGCTCAGGGCCTGGGAGAAACCGCCCACGAGGAGAAGGACAATTGCTACTACACCAGCAATGATCAGAAGCGTATTCATGGTCAGCACATTCCTTTCTGGGGGAATCAACGGATTCCCAACTATGCATTCCGTTTTACTTCGATTTGGTTATGCCGGTACTTAGGGGCGTTCCGCCGCCCTCAAGTGCCTTTCCGCTATCCCGAACAGGTCTTCACCGTAGGATGAAGTTCGCCAGTTGTGAACAGCAACACTCTTCATTGTACTACTAAGCAACCTTATGAAAGGCTTGTTGAAGTCGTCACTTGATGATTGGGCAGTGCCGCGATAAACAGGTGGCACGTATTGGCTCAGATGAACGTCCATGAGAGGAACACATGAAAGCGTCACAGCAGCTTGCAGACAACCTTCAGATCGTCCTGACAGACCTTATCGAGCTGCAGCTCCAGGGCAAGCAGGCCCACTGGAACATTGTGGGACCCAACTTCCGGGACCTTCACCTTCAGCTGGATGAGCTGGTGGTGGCAACGCGAGAATTCGCCGACGACACCGCGGAGCGGATGAGGGCCCTTCACGCACTCCCCGATGGCCGCAGCGCCACCATCGCCAAGGGCACCCGGCTCGAGGAATTCCCCGCGGGCCTGGTCAACACCAAGAACGCCGTCAAGCTGGTGACCGATCGCGTGGAGCGTGCAGTCCAGACCATGCGCGACGTCCATGATGAAGTGGATGAGGAAGACCCCACCACGGCGGACCTCCTGCACGCATTCATCTCCAGGCTCGAGCAGCTGGTGTGGATGATCAACGCCGAAATCATGAACGCAGGCGCATCCGTGACGGATCCGGACGAGGCCTAGCAAGCGCCCGGACCAGGCTGATCGCGGCCAGGCAGCCCGGCATGCCCCGGCTTAAACGAAGCGACCTTTCCAAGCCCGGCATTGTCCGCCGCAAGGTGGGCAAGGGTTTCAGCTACCGCCACCCCGACGGGAGCCTGGTCAGTAAGGAGGATCGCCAGCGCATCAACGCGCTGGCGATCCCGCCCGCCTGGACTGAGGTGTGGATTTGTTCCTACGAGAACGGACACATCCAAGCCACCGGCGTCGACGCGGCGGGCCGCAGCCAGTACATGTACCACCCGCGCTGGCGTGAACGTAAGGACACCGAGAAGTTCCAGCGCGCAGCGGAGTTGGGCTCCGTGTTCCCCGCAGTCCGCCGGGCCGTCACGCTCCATCTCAAGGACACCTCCTCGCCCAAGCAGCAAACCATCGCAGCAGCGGTGCGGTTGATGGACCTCGGTGCTTTGCGCGTAGGCTCCGAAAGTTACATGCGCCAGAATGGCTCCTACGGGCTGACTACCCTCCGCTGCCGGCATGCCCGGGTCAAGGGCGATGTTGTGGCGCTGAAGTTCCCCGGCAAGAGTGGGCAGCTGTGGGACACCTCCATTAATGACCCCGCGCTGGCTGCGTTCCTGGAGCCCTTGGCC
Source organism: Paenarthrobacter sp. AR 02 (assembly GCF_021538675.1). GTDB lineage: Bacteria > Actinomycetota > Actinomycetes > Actinomycetales > Micrococcaceae > Arthrobacter. The sequence goes on along the minus strand of NZ_JAJUKH010000004.1, from coordinate 136,775 downwards.
CGACGACCGGGCAAAGAGCGCTTGCTTTCGTACAAGGTGGATGGTTCCTGGGTCTCCCTGGATGCCTCCATGATCAACGAGTACCTTCGCACCATTGCCGGGGCGGCTTACACGTCCAAGGATTTCCGGACTTGGAAGGGTACCGCGGCTGCCGCCCTCAGCCTGTTGAGTTCCGATGGCACCATGACGCGCCCCCAGGCGCTGGTAAAAGCCATGAAGGATGCGGCGGCCCTCCTGGGCAACACTCCAACAGTGGCGCGTACCTCGTATGTTGACCCTCGGATCGTGGAGGCCTACTTGTCCGGGGAACTGCAGGAAGTCAAAGCCACGGAACCTTCCATTGCGGCATTCCTGATCGAAAAACAGAGCTAGCGCCGCCGGGGAGGGTGGCCCCCGTTTCATCGTCGCGTTTTATGAGTACACTCGTACTAATAAAACGCGGGGTCCGGTGCTCTTTGGAGTGCGGCGTTGAGGAGCGGTGAATGATTCTGGTTGCAATCGTGGTCTGCGAAGTGGCTTTCTGGGTGGCGATTCTCGCCGGCCTTACAGCGCGGTATGTGCTGCAGCGCCGCCGCCTGGGCGGAGCCCTCTTGCTCATGGCTCCTTTGATCGATGCTGTTCTGCTGGCCCTGGTGGCCGTCGATCTGCTGGGCGGGGCAACGGCCTCCTGGCACCACGGGCTGGCGGCAATCTACATTGGCGTCTCCATCGCCTACGGCAAACGCATGGTGGCGTGGGCCGACGCGCACTTCCAGCACCGGTTCGCGGGCGGGCCCGCTCCGGAACGCCTCAGCGGGGCCGCCTACACGGTCAAGTGCTGGCGCGACGTACTCCTCACCGCGTTGGCGATGACCATCGCCGCTGCGACGTTGGGGGCGATCATCGTCCTGGTGAACGATGCCGATCGAACCGCCGCCCTCTCTGAATTCTTTCGCATCCTGGGCATCATCTTCGCCATCGACTTCCTCTGGGCTGTGAGCTACACGATCTGGCCCAAGAAGCCCGCCAGGGCATTGCCGGCCGCTACTGCCTCGCGCTGAGACCATGCCGCGGAGGATAGACACAGAGGCACGTACCGCCGCGATTGCGGAAGCTTCCCTTCGAGTCCTGGAGCGTGATGGACTGGCCGGCCTGTCCGTGCGCGGGGTCGCGGCGGAAGCCGGCATCGCCGCTGCCTCGCTGCGGAGGGCCTTTGCCACGCAGCATGCCCTTCGGGAGTATTGCCTGCAACTCATCGAGGACCGGGTCACGGCCAGGGTGGCCGCGCTTGAGCTCACCGGGCGGGCCCTGGTTGAGGGTTTGCTGATGCAATTGCTCCCCCTTGACAACGAGCGACGCCTGGAATTGGTGGCGCAAGTACAGCTTGGCGTCCTTTCCCTCACTGACAGCGGACTGCGACCTGCTGCGGTCCGGCTTAGCGAGGCCGTTGATCGCGCATGCCATGCCGCCCTGCAGATCCTGGCGGAAGCAGGGCAGCTCCACCGGGACCGCGACCCGGAGTATGAAGCACAACGGCTGCGCGCGCTGCTGGACGGAATTGCGATGAACGGACTATGGAGCGGGGAGTTGCCGGCGGAAAGTCCCATGCTCGGCATGCTGGCGCGTCACCTCGACGCGCTCGCCAAGCCATAGCGGGACGCGAAAAGAGCCTGGTGCCGCCCTCTTCCGGGGTGGCACCAGGCTCTTCTTCAGTATTGGGGAGCTTGCGCGTCCCTGCTACGCGTCGTGGTCCGTTTCGAGGATCTTGACCAGGCTGTCCAGGGCCGCGTCAGCGCCCTCGCCCTCGGCGCGCAGGACCACCACGTCGCCGTGGGCGGCGCCCAGGCTCATCAGGGACAGGATGCTGGCTGCATCCATGGCGTCGTCAGCCGGCTCGCCCTGGCGGGCAATGGTGACATCGAGGTCAAGGTCGCCGGCGGCCTCCGCGAAGATGGCTGCCGGGCGGGCGTGGAGGCCGACGCGGCTTGCGATGGTGGCTGTACGTTCGGGCATTGGTGCTCCTTAGGTGTGGGTGGCTTTGTGGGAAGTCTAGACGCTGGCGGTGGCGGTAGCGGGGACTGGCTCTGCTTCAACCGGCTTCCGAACGGCCCAACGCTTGAGGGCAATGACCAATAGTGCCGTGATGACTACGCCGACTGCGATCGAGAGGAAGAACAACACGAAGTTGTCGATCGCGAAGAAGACGAAGAGGCCGCCGTGGGGAGCCTTGGACGTGACTCCAAAGGCCATGGAGAGGGCGCCGGTTACAGCACCGCCCACCATGCTGGCCGGGATGACCCGCAGGGGATCTGCGGCTGCGAAGGGAATGGCACCTTCGGAGATGAATGAAGCGCCCAAGAGCCACGCGGCCTTGCCGTTTTCACGCTCGGCCAGGGAGAAGAGCTTCTTGTCCAAAACGGTGGCCAGGGCCATTGCCAGCGGGGGAACCATGCCTGCAGCCATGACTGCGGCCATGATCTGCCAAGGAGCCTGGTTGGTAACACTCGCGGCACCGAGGCCCGCAACGGCGAAGGCGTAAGCAACCTTGTTGACGGGACCGCCCAGGTCGAAGCACATCATGAGGCCCAGGATGATGCCCAGGACGACTGCCCCGGCGCCGGTCAGGCTGGAGAGCCCGGTGTTCAGGGCGTTGGTGAGGGCAACAATGGGAGCGCCCAGGATCAGGAACATCAAGCCGGACGCCACCAGGGACGCGATCAGCGGGATGATGACCACTGGCATCAGGCCGCGAAGCCAGCGCGGGACATCCAGCTTGCCGATTTGGTAGGCAACGTACCCCGCGAGGAGGCCGCCGACGATACCGCCAAGGAAGCCTGCGCCCATGAACCCGGACACGGCACCGGCCACGAAACCGGGGGCGATGCCGGGACGGTCAGCGATGGCGTAGGCGATGTACCCGGCCAGCGCGGGAACCAGGAACCCGAGGGACAGGGCGCCGATCTTGAACAGCACCGCTCCGATGTAGGCACCCAGCGGACCCCAGGCATTGTCCGGGAATTCGGTGGGCAGGTTGAAGATGCTGTTTTCGACAACGATCTTGTCCGCGAAGCTGGTGATGAGGTAGCCGCCCATGAGGAACCCCAGGGCAATCAGCAGGCCGCCACCGGCAACGAACGGGATCATGTAGCTGACGCCAGTGAGGAGTGCGCGCTTCAGCTTCTGGCCGATATGCTCGCCCTTTTCCTCCTCGGCACGCTCAGCTTGCTCTTCGGCACCGAAGTGCGGAACGCGGCGTGCATGCGGGTCTTCCGCAGCGGCGAGGGCTTCCTGGACCATCTTGGTGGGTTCGTCGATGCCCCGCTTGACTGGAGCATTGATGACGGGCTTACCGGCAAAGCGCTCCTTGCCGCGAACATCGACATCGACGGCGAAGATGACCGCGTCAGCTGCAGCGATCACGGCCGGGTCCAGCGGCTTGGCGCCGGAGGAACCCTGGGTCTCCACCTGCAGGTCCACGCCCATTTCCTTGGCAGCTGCAACAAGCGAATCGGCCGCCATGTAAGTGTGCGCAATGCCTGTGGGGCAAGCGGTAACTGCAACGATGCGCTTGGCTGCCGGCGCGTTCGAGGCTTCGCCGGCGATGGGGGTCGTGCCCGCTTCGCGATGCCCAACCACTCCGCGACCCCCATCCCCGGCTTCGCTCGTCTTTGGAGCGTCACCAATGGCGCCGTCCACCAGGTCCACGATTTCCTGTTCGGACGAAGCCGCGCGCAGCGCTGCCGTGAAGTCCTTCTTGATGAGTGAGCGGGCCAACTTGGAGAGCAGCTTCAGGTGTTCCTGGTCGGCTCCGTCCGGTGCCGCGATGAAGAAGATCAGGTCCGCCGGGCCGTCCTTGGCGCCAAAGTCCACCTTGTGGGACAGGCGCGCCATGGCCAGGGCAGGCTCCGTGACCGCGGCTGAACGGCAGTGCGGGATGGCGATCCCGCCGGGGACGCCGGTGGCGGTCTTCTGCTCGCGGGCAAAGGCATCCGTGAAGAGCCCTTCAACCTCGGAAGCACGGCCGGCCGCGGCGACTTTGCCGGCCAGGACGCGGATGACGTCGGCGGGGGAGTCGCCCAGGTTCTGGTCAAGGGTGACCAATTGGGGTGTGATCAGCTGGGTCACTGTTAGTCCTTCTGGAGGGCCGTGATGGTTACGGCGTCGGGGGTTGTCTGGTGGACTGCCGGGACAGTGGAGCCCGGCAGCGAAGCAGCAGCGGCACCATGTGCCACGGCTTGACGAAGGCAGTCCTGAGCGGAACCACCCTGGGTTGCGGCCAACAGGTAGCCGGCCAAGGATGAATCCCCTGCGCCCACTGTGCTGACGGCCTTGATGGGCGGATGCGTGGCGAACCATGCTCCGTCCGTGGTCACCAGGACTGCGCCCTTGGACCCGAGTGTTGCGAGAACGGCGCCTACACCGCTGGCGACGACGGCGGCAGCAGCTTGGGCGGCTTTGGCCGGGTCTGCTTCCAGTTGCTCAGCTGTATAGACGTTGGTGAAACCTGCGGCGGCTGCAAGCTCGGCGAGCTCTTCCGCGTTCGGCTTGAGGAGGTCCGGCTTTCCTGCGGCATCGCCCACCAGGGCTGCCGCAAGCGGCGCCCCGGAGGAGTCGATGGCGATGCCCGGGGCCGCCGTTCCATCTGCGTTCGACCGGAGCCGACGCGCGATTGTGGCGTAGAAATCCGCAGGCACCCCTGGTGGGAGCGAGCCCGCGAGAACCACCCAGCTGGCGCCACGGGAGCGGTCCAGCAGCAGCCCGATCAGGGCTTCCTGCTGTTCACCGCTCAGCTCCGGGCCGGGTTCGTTGATCTTGGTGGTGATGCCATCCGGTTCGGTGAGCGTGACATTGCTGCGCAGCGCCTGGCCGATGGGGAGCGCCGCAAACGGCACGCCGCCGTCGTGCAGTCCGGAAAGGACGGGGTCCGAGTCGGCGCCCGGAAGGACGGCCAACGTTTCGAGGCCGGAGGCTACAAGGGCCCGGGAGACATTGACGCCCTTGCCGCCGGATTCCTGGTGGACGGCCACGGCGCGCTGGACTTCCCCGCGGGCCAGTGCGCCGGGGAGTTCCACCGTCCTGTCCAGGCTGGGGTTTGCTGTCAGTGTGACGATCATGCGATCACCACGTCGACGCCGGCATCGGCCAGGGCGGCCGCGAGTTCCGCGGACGGTTCGTTGTCTGTTATCAACGTGTCAACATCCTTCAACGTGGCGAACTGGACCAGCGTTTCAGCGTCCAGTTTGGAAGAATCGGCCAGGGCAACAACTCGCCGGGCAGACTTGACGAAGGCGGCCTTGACCGCTGCTTCCTCGGGGTCGGGTGTGCTCAGGCCGAAATCGGCGTGGATCCCGTTGGTCCCGACAAAAGCGATGTCCGGACGGAGCCGGTACGCGGCCTCAACGGTGGATTGCCCGACCGCCGCCTGGGTCAGGCCGCGGACACGGCCGCCCAGGATCTGGAGCGCAATTCCGGGAGTGGAAGAGAGCTTGCCGGCGATGGGGATGGCATGCGTGATGACGACGAGTTCGTCGCTTCCGTGGGCAGCCGGCGTCCGCTGGGCGAGCAAGTCCGCGAGGGTTTCCGTGGTTGATCCGGCGTCGAGGAGGATGCTGCCGCTGGTGAGTTCCGGAATCAGTGCGAGTGCTGCGTTGGCGATTCGTAGTTTTTGGGACTGGCGCTGAACTGCACGCTCAAGGATGCTCTCTTCCCTGGTGCTCAGCCGGTCCGAAGGAACCGCGCCGCCATGCACCCGCCGCAGGTTTCCGGAAACTTCGAGGGCTGCGAGGTCACGGCGAATGGTCTCAGTGGTGATGCTGAAACGGTCGGCGAGGTCAGTGACGCTCACCCGTCCGCGCTCGACGACGAGGGCGGAGATCAGTTGTTGGCGCTCTTCTGCGAACACTTACCCTCCATTGCGGTAAAGCCAGGAATTCAGTTCAGCCACGTCCGTGACTGCTGTCACAACGATGTGGAATTGATTGACTCTATCTTTGTTTATGTGGGTACGTCAAGAGAAAACCAACATAAACAAAGATCTGCTCGCGGCGGCGCCTGAAGGCGCCTGGACACGCTAAAGGGCATGCCGCACTCCCTGTAGCGCGGCATGCCCTACTTCGGATCCTGACTGGGGGATTTGCCAGGATCCGGTCCATGGGGTGGAGGTGCCAACGGACCGCTTAGGGTCGGGGCTCGCCTCCCGGTGCGGCCGGCCCCGGCGTGGGTTCCGGAACCGGCGGTGGCCCGGGCTCTGGAAGGGGGACGGGCTCGGGGGTCGGACGCGATTCGCGACTGGGATCCGTACCGGGACTGCGGCTGGGATCAGGATGCGGTGTGCCCTGCGGATCCATGGTCACACGCTCTTGTGGTGGGCGGCAGGCCGGGGCCGTAGGGCTGGAGGAACATGGGTGGGGTAGCTGCCCGAATCCCACCCGGATCCCGGATAATCGATGGGCAGGTTGTCCGGATCCGGCGGATCAGGAAGCTTCCGCTTCCTGCTTTGGCTGCTCTTCCCGGCGGTCACTGCGGACTCTCTTCCGTGTGGTTCTGCGTGCATGGTGTTCCTTCCGGTCGCCAGAGGGCTATGTCGCTCCGGGGCTGTGTTGTGGGGGCCGAAGCCAAATGGTCGGGTTCAGTCCGGAATCTCCATGCGGAAGCCGCAGTGACATCCGAGAATCCGGGTGTTGATCAACACCTCGTACATCCGTAGCTGTCCCTTGGGCTTCAACACCAGGGGAGTCTGTATCCTGCGCAATTCGCAGCTCTTGGTCTTCATGGGTTCGCCGCAGTGAAGATACTGGCCGCCGAACTGCAGCACACCCTGGGTGATGCCTGGTCGGTTGAGCACCGCAGCCACTTTCTGGACTGAGGCAGTCTGCGTGTAGGAATATCTGCAACTGCAGCATTCGTAGGCGACATCGACCATGTTGGGGGCCGGTGGGTAGTGGGACTGGATGGAATTGACCAGGAGATTCCTGTCCGTGTTGCAGCGCTTGCACCACAGTGGTTCATCAGGAGGTTGGTGGGCTTCGTCCGGGACTCGGGACGCTGGCTGGGCCGGCATGGGTCTGTACCTTTGCATCAAAAAATGCGGGACGCCCGTCTGCATGAGCTGGAAAGCCTTCATCCCTCAATGGGGACGTAGCAGAATTGTGCACATAGGTGCACCGCATATGCAAGGATTCTGTTGTCATTCATTAAGGGGTGGCGGTGCAGTACCACCCCGACCCTAAACTAAGGCATGGACGAAATGAACGTAGATCTGGCGCGGCTGGAATCCGACCCGGCGCCCGACGAAGTTTCGGTCCCCGAGCAATTGCAGGACCTCGTGATCGACAGCGAGGACGTGGGCGGATTCCTTAATGAACTCGCGGCGTTCTCGGCGTCCGCGGTCTCCCAAGCTGTGGGAGTCGATGTCCTCTGCGGCATCACCTTGAGTCGTCGTCGACGCACCGCCACCGTGGCCGGCAGTACCCACGAGGCGCGCCTGATTGACGAAGTCCAGCAGGCCTATGGCGACGGCCCCTGCCTGGAAGCCATGCGAAGCCACAAGACGGTGCACGTTCCCGACACATCCACCGAAGAGCGGTGGTCCGAGTACTGCACGGTCATCGCCGAGCGCGGCCACCTTTCAGCCCTTTGCGTGCCGCTCGAACTGGACGAGGGCGCTACCGCGGCACTGAACTTCTTCGCCCCGCAGGCACACGTCTACGATGACGCCACCATCCGCAGTTGCGAGCTCTACGCAAGCCAGGCCGAACGGTCGCTCAGGCTTGCCGTACGGATCGGCGCCAAGCAGCAGCATGCCGAGGACCTCCAGGAAGCAATGCACTCACGTACAGTGATCGACCTCGCCTGTGGCGTCATCATGGGCCAGAACCGCTGCTCGCAGGACGAGGCATTTCAAATCCTCAAGAAGGCATCCAGCACCCGGAACCAGAAGCTCCGGGACGTCGCGGAGTCCTTGGTAACGTCCGTGGCGAACCATGCGCCCGTGGCCCACTTCGAGCCCTAAGCGCAGGCCGGCAGCCGGTCTTGGGGCTTCCCATCCCTTGTGACCCTCGCCACTGGTGAACTACATTCATACATGGGTTAAGCAGATAGCCCTTGGAGCCTCATGCCGATCGCCATCAAGGATGGTCCAAGAACTGCACTGAAGCCGTGGCCTCTATCGGCCGGCTCACCGCGTGCATGCATGCAGGCTCCTTGAAGGAGCAAAAGGAGAATGGCAATGACGCTTGGATCCCCGATTCCCGCCCCGAAACCCCTCTCGGGGCCGGTGCCCGCAGTCGCTGATACCGACGCACGCCCATGGTGCACTGTCTGCGACACGGATTCGTACGTTTTCGTCGAAACGGTCGTGGAGTCTGCCCCCAACCAGTCCCAGTTGGTGGACGTCAGCTACACATGCAGCGAGTGCGATACCTTCTACGCCCACACCGTCCGCCTGGACGCGCTGGTGCCGGAGATCCAAAGGGAATTCCTGTCAACGTCCGCCGCTGGGCTCTGGTTCAGCTGCACCCACTGCGGCGAGCCCATGACGTTGGGACGCCCCACGGAGCGCGTCATTGAGGCACCCCGGACCACGGACGGTCCCGGGACCCCCAACCTTCTTGAGGTGTACCTGCAGACCCAGGTGCTCCACTGCCGGTGCGGATTCCAGATGGAGGTTCCGCGGCACGTCGGCTGACTGCCGTTCCTGAATAACTCGTCGTGGGGAGGGGTGGCCATGCGCACCTTTGGTGTCGAGGAAGAGTTGCTGATTGCCGACCCTTCGGATGGGACGCCCTTGGCTTTGGCCGCCGGGATCCTGGATGTGGCAGGCACTCCGGCTGAGGAGGCCGACGATGACGCACCATCCTTGAAGTCGGAATTCAAGCAGGAACAGATTGAAGTCAATTCGCTCCCTTGCCGGACAGCGTCCGAACTCCGGGCAGAAATCCGCGCGGGCCGGGCCCTCGCGGATAAGGCCGCGAGAGCTGTCGGGGCCAGGGTGGCAGCACTGGCAACGCCGCCGGTCTTCCATGCGACGCCCACCGGTGGCAACCAGCGGTACGCGGCCATGGGCAACGAGTTCGGCCTCATTTCGCGCGAACAGCTGACCTGCGGTTTCCATGTCCATGTTTCCATCGAGTCGCCGGAGGAGGGCGTAGCTGTCCTGGACCGGACGCGGCACTGGCTTCCCGTGCTTCTGGCTTTGAGCGCAAACTCGCCGTTCTGGATGGGCGCCGACACCGGGTTCGCCAGCTATCGAACCCAGATCTGGAACCGTTGGCCTACGGCGGGTCCCATGGATGTCTTCGGATCCGCCGAGGGCTACCAGGCCATGGCCTCAAGCCTCCTCGCCACGGGTGTACCCCTTGATGAGGGCATGATCTATTTTGATGCGCGTCTTTCCAAGGGGCATCCCACCGTTGAGTTCCGGGTTGCCGATGTTTGCCTTTACGCCGAGGATGCGTTGACCATTGCGCTGATCGCGCGGGCCCTGGTGGAGACCTCGGTGGGCGAGTGGCGCGAGGGGGTCCCGCCGTCGGACGTTTCCACCCCGGTCCTGCGGATGGCCAACTGGAAAGCCAGCCGCTTCGGCGTTGACCAGCAGTTGCTGCACCCGCTGGAACAGACGCCCTATCCCGTGGCCGACGTCGTGGCTGCCCTCCTACGGCACGTCCGCCGGGCCTTGGTGGAGGCCGGGGACCTGACCGCTGCACGCGCGGGGGTGGCAAACATCCTTCGCCGGGGAACGGGCGAACGGTTGCAGCGCGAGGCCTACCGTCGTCGGCACCGCTTGTCCGACGTCGTTTCCGCCGCCATCGCCTCCACTCATCAGGACGGCGATTTGTCGGACGCCAAGTACCTGCTTGGCCGCTGACAGCGACGCGGCACGCAGCAGGAGAAGTACGACGGCGAAAGGTCACCGTGGGTGCCCAAGGTGACCTCCCGCGGTCGTACTCCAGGGGCCTTAGCCCTGGTTGATGCGGATCATGTTGCCCGAAGGGTCGCGGAAAGCGCAGTCGCGCGGACCCCACGGCTGGACGATCGGCTCCTGCAGGACCTCGGCACCGGTGGCGCGGAGCTTTTCGAAAGTTTCGTCGAGGTCGTCGGTGCTGAACACGAGCATGGGCATGACGCCCTTGGTGAGGAGTTCCTGGATGGCGTCGCCGTCTGCCTGGGAGCGGCCGGCATGCGGTGGGGACAGGACCAGTTCAAGATCCGGCTGGGCATCGCTGCCGAGCGTGACCCAGCGTTGGCCGTCCGAGCCGACATCGTTACGGACCTGCAAGCCCAGGCCATCACGGTAGAAGGCCAGGGATTCATCGACGTCGTTGACAGTGACGTGTGCGTACTTCAGTGAAATGTTCATACCGCACACGCTATTTCAGCTACGTGGCGGGCGCTTCTTCGATCCTGCTCAGGTTGTTGCCACCCTTGCGGTCGGGGCGGGTGTGCTGCTTGGCGATGCACGTGGGCATGGCTTTCACGGCGTGGTGTTCGCGGGAGCGGTACTCGCTGGGAGTTATGCCCACGATCTCGGTGAATCGGGAGCTGAACGAACCCAACGATGTACAGCCAACCTCCATACAGGCATCCGTCACGCTGGTTCCTGACCGAAGCAATGCCATGGCCCGCTCAATCCGCCTGGTCATGAGGTAGTTGTAGGGCGATTCGCCATACGCAGCCTTGAATTGCCGGGAGAAATGCGCCGGAGACATGAGCGCGCCGGCGGCCATGGTGGGAACGTCCAGCGGGCGGGCGTACTCACGGTCAATGAAGTCGCGCGCTCGCCGCAGATGGGCCAGGTTGGCCAGTTCCTGCGGAGTCATGCGGCAAGTCTACTAGTCTCAGTTCCATGGAATCAGTGGTTTGGTCGAAGCCTGAAAACGAGCGAGCAGGCACCCCGTTGCTGGTGATGTTGCACGGTTATGGGACAAGCGAGCAGCGCATGGAGAAGCTGTTCCCGCATTTGCCTGCCGACTTCAGCTGCGCTGCGCTGCGCGGGCCTAAAGTCATTGGCGACGACTACGGTTGGTTCCTGCTGGACTACTTCCTCACCAACGACTTTGCGGACGTCATCGCCTCCACCAACCGGGTGTTCGACTGGATCAACTCCGTCAAAGGGAACCACAGCAGCGTCAGCCTGCTGGGCTACTCCCAGGGCATGGCGATGGCCAGCACGCTGCTGCGCTTGCGTCCCCAGGAATTTACGGCCACGGTGGGCCTGTCCGGATTCGTGCTGGACAACGACCTCCTTGCCCTCAGCGAGTCCTTCGACAGTCCGCCCCCGTTCTTTTGGGGCAGGGACAAAGCCGATCCGGTCATCAACGAGGACGCGATCGCGCACACCGAGGAGTGGCTGGAGGCGAACGTCGCGCTGACAGCGCGGACCTATCCGGGGATGGGGCACCGGATCGAGCCACAGGAACTGGTGGATGTCAGCGCGTTCCTTAAGTACTACGTGTTGCGGTAGTTCGCCGGATTAGAAAACATCCCGGGTCCAAAATCAAGGCGCCGGTGAGAGTCGCGTCACAATTTCGAGTTCGGCTGTACTCTCTTGAATGACAAAATTGTAAGCGCTTACACTTTGGGCTGTTGGCCGACGTGGGCTTGCGAAATGTTCCGTGGGACAATGGAGGTATCGATGACGAACACGTGGCCCGGCAGGCAACCCAACACCTGCGGCGCCCCGCCCACGGCAGTGTCCGCCCGTAACGACCAAGCGGCTTCGGAGCATTGACTACGCTCCGCGACGACGGCCCGTCTGTCCCCCAGCACGTAGCCGCACCCGCCCGATACCCAGCTCATCGAACGCAAAACCACGCGCCCACAAGCGCTGAACGGAATGACGCACATGACTGATCTTCGTAATGCCTGGACCGGCGCCTCGGCGCTGCTGTTCGACCTCGACGGCGTGCTGACGCCAACTGCCGTGGTGCACGAGCATGCGTGGCAGGAACTGTTCGACGACTACCTCGCACGGACAGGCCATTCCCAGGGCTACCAGGAAAGCGACTACTTCGATCACATCGATGGCAAGCCGCGATTCGATGGCGTCCGGGATTTCCTGGCCTCGCGCGGCGTCACGCTGCCTGAAGGTCCTGTCCACGACCACCCGGACAACCAAACCGTGCAGGGCCTGGGCAACAGGAAGAACGCCATCTTCAACGAGATCGTGAACTCCCGTGGCGTCGAGCCCTACCCGGGATCAGTCAAGTTCATCAACGCCGCGGTGGAGCTGGGACTGAAGGTCGCCGTCGTATCTTCATCCCGCAACGCGCCCGCTGTGCTCAAGGCCGCTGGCCTTGACCACCACTTCGAGGTGGTGGTGGACGGCCAGGTGGCTGCCGGCGTCGGACTTCCGGGTAAGCCGGACCCGGCAACCTATGTTTACGCGGCGGGCCTGCTGGGCGTGCCGGTTGAGGAATGCATCGTGGTGGAGGACGCCGTTTCCGGCGTGCAGGCCGGCGCGGGCGCCGACTTTTATGCCGTGATCGGGGTGGACCGCGGAGCGGGCCGCCAAACTCTGCTGGACGCCGGGGCCACGCTGGTGGTCGACGACCTCAACGATCTTCTCTGACCCTACTTTTTCGAAGGACCTCTTTAGCCCATGGCACTCATCAGCTCCGATCGGCTGCGCTTCCCCTGCGAGCCCTGGAAGCTCGTGGAAAACATCCACGTCCCCGGCGACGAGGGGACCCTGGAGACACTGTTCGCGCTCGGCAACGGCCACCTGGGCATCCGCGGCTCACATTCGACCGCGGGCGACAGTGAGCTTCCCGGTACGTTCATCAACGGTTTTCATGAGATCTGGGACATCAAGCACGCCGAGAATGCCTACGGTTTCGCGCGCACCGGCCAACGGATCGTCTACGTGCCGGACGCCAACAACTTCACCGTTTCCATCGACGGCGAGGCGCTGAGCCTGGCCGATTCCACCGTGCTGGACTACCACCGTTCCGTGGACTTTTCCACCGGCGTCTACGAGGAAAGCACCACCTACGCCTGCCGCTCCGGCGCTACCGTCACCACGGTGGAGCGCCGCGCAGTGGGGTTCGACAACCGCGGATGCCTTGGCCTGGAGCTGTCCATTTCGGCTGATCGCGACGTTTCCGCAGACATCATTTCCGGCGTCGTCAACCGCCAGGACCAGCCTGTGGAGGACCACTCGGTCCATGACCCGCGCCGATCCGGCCGGCACGCCGGACGTGTCCTCCTGCCCCTGCACCTCCAAGGTGCCGATGGATCGCTCCGGATGGCATGGGAGACCTCTGAATCCCGCCAGCGCGTCGCCATGGCCGTGGACCACTGGATCTCCGCCGAAGGCCAGCCGTTTGAAACGCTCGTGGCGGAAGACGACTCGTCCGTCCGTTACGTTTTGGCGATTCACGGGGGCGAAGCTTTCCGCGTGGAGAAGACGGTCAGTTACCTGGTGGCCGGTTCCAGCGACGCCGAGGACCGTGGCGAGAGCCTGGCCGCCGACGCCGAAGCCAACCTTGTGTCCTTCTCCGAAATCCTTGCCCAGAGCAAAGCCCACTACGGGCAGTACTGGACCACGGCGGATATCTCGATCGGCGGTCAGCCGGAGATGCAGCAGGCCGTCCGGTGGGGACTCTTCCAGCTGGCGCAGGCCACTGCCCGCGCCGGGGTGGCTGGCATCCCCGCCAAGGGCGTCAGCGGATCCGGTTATGAGGGCCACTATTTCTGGGACCAAGAGATCTACCTCCTGCCGTACCTGACGTACACCAACCCATGCGGTGCCCGAAAAGTGCTGGAGTCCCGCCACGCCATGCTGCCGGATGCCCGTGTCCGGGCGAAGGAGCTCAGCGTTGACGGCGCACTGTTCCCGTGGCGGACCATCAACGGCCTGGAAGCCAGCGCCTATTACGCCGCGGGAACGGCCCAGTTCCACATCGCCGCAGCCATCGCTTTCGCCGCAAACCGCTACCAGTGGGCCAGCGGGGATGACTCGTTCCGGGCCGAACTGGGGGCGGACCTGCTCATTGAAACAGCCCGGATGTGGGCATCTCTGGGCTTCTTCGGGAAAGACGGCATGTTCCACATCCACGGCGTGACCGGCCCCGACGAGTACACAGCCGTGGTCAACGACAACCTGTATACCAACGTCATGGCGCGCTTCAACCTGCGGGCTGCCGCTGCGCTGGAGCACGAGGGGATCGCCGATACCGAGCGGATGGTGTGGCGGCAGGCAGCCGAGCGCATGTCCCTCCCGTACGATCCCCACCTTGAAGTGTTCAGCCAGGACAACGACTTCATGACGCTGGAACCGTGGGACTGGAACACCCCCAAGTCCAAATACCCTTTGCTGCTGAACTTCCACCCCTTGGTGATCTACCGGCACCAGGTCCTCAAGCAAGCCGATACGGTGCTGGCCATGTTCCTCCAATGGCAGGACTTCACAGCCGAACAGAAGCAGCGGGCGTTCGACTTCTACGACCCCATCACCACCGGCGACTCCACCCTCTCCGCGTGCGTGCAGGGCATCATGGCGGCCGAAGTCGGCTACGGCGATATTGCGCTGCAACACTTCACCGACGCCCTGTTCATCGACCTGGACAACTCGCACGGCAACACGATCGACGGCGTCCACATCGCCTCCACCGGCGGTATCTGGAGCTCCCTGGTCTGCGGTTTCGCGGGCATGCGGGACCAAGGCGACGTGCTGCGTTTCGACCCGCGCCTGCCGGTCGAATGGGAGGACCTGTCCTTCCGGCTCAAGGTTCAAGGCCGCCTGCTGTCCGTGGAACTCGCGCAGGGCTCCATTGCGTTGGCGCTTGAATCCGGGCCGGATTACAGCGACGAGCCGTTGCGCATCACGGTGCGCGACTACGACGTCACCGTCGGGACGGAAACGGTCACGGTTCCGCTGGACAGCGTTCCCGTGCCGCCGCCGTCGATCTTCCCCAGCGTCTTCCCGACGGCGGGCCTTCCCATCATCCGTTAGGTCGCGTTGGGGGGAGCTACTTCGCGGCCAACTCCATGGTGGTAATCCGCAGCCACAACCACAGCCGTTTCTGAGGGTCCGCCAGGTCGAGGTTGAAGTCCTCGGCCAGGCGGCCCACGCGGTACCTGACGGTGTTGTTGTGCACGTGGAGGTGGGTGGCCATGGCGGAAATGTTGCCATTGAAGGCCAGATAGGCCCGCAGGGTCTCCAGGTACTCCGTTTGCTGCTCGGCGTCCCGGGCCTGGATCCTGGCGATGTCGTCTGTTCCGGCCAGGCCGTTCTCCTCGATGAACTCCCCAATCCTCAGCAGGTTCAGCGGAACCTGGAAGTCCTCGAAGAGCGCAACGCCCGGCACTTTGTTGTTGCCCGGGGACTTGCCCTGGCGTGCCTGCAGGTTCAAAAGATGGTGCAGCGTGCGCATGGCTTCGGACCGGGACCGCGGCAGCTCGTCGATGGTCGCTGCGATTCCACCCACTGTCGCAATGACCGGGAACGAACTGATGGTGTGCGAATAGGCCTCGATCTCCTGGATGATCCGGGCATGCAGGGCCCGCGGGGACGGGCCATTGCCGGGCAGGAGTGCGTAGACCACTGAGCCGATCAGGGCGCTGTGGCCGGAGCCGAACTGGACGTTGCACACGGTGGTCACCAAGTGCAGAAGCCGGTGGATTTCCCGGACGGACTCCAGGCTTCCCGTCTCCGGGCGGACAATCGAGAAGGCTGCCACGGCCAGCCCGTTGGCGGTATCGAGGCCCAGCTGCGCGGCGGCGAAGGAGGCGTGGGGAGTGTCATCCATGAGCGTGCGGATGAGGTCCGCATTTCGTCGCTCCCCGAAGTCTGAGGCCGAGCGGGCATGGAGCATGTGCAGCCCTGCCAGGGGCGCCATCCGATCCAGCGCGTCCAATGCCGTGGCGCGTTTTTCCTCACCCGGGTCGATGATCCAGATGGAACCCAGCAGCTCACCACCGGCCCTGACGGCCAGCGCGAGGCGGGCCATTCCGTCGTCGAGCGCTGGAACAAGCACAGCCCCCGGCGCGGCGTAGACCGCTTTGAAGTCCTGGTCGAACGCCGGCTGGACTGTTTCCTGCAGCGTCAGGGTTGTGATGCGCCGGAGTTCGTCGATGGGCTGGCCCGGAAGGGTGGAATAGCCAAGGATGCGGCCCAGTGGGTCCACGATGCTGGCGGCGCCGTTGGTGATGGACGCTGCGGCGTTGGCAAACGCGTAAAGGTCCCCCAGCCGCACACCTGACACCGAGTCCGCGGCAGCGCCCACAACCGATGCCCGAGCCAGGGCAACCAGTTGCGTCCAGTCCGCGTCATCCGGGGCCACGAGGACCGAGAGGGTATGCCGAACCGCCGCGGAACGCAGTTGTTCCATCCGGGCGCCATGGGCTTTGACGATCACTGCTGCGGCGTTGCTGTTCGCTGCCCGGTGGAGGAGCTGGTCGAAGTCCGGTGAACCATATGTGCACCCGACCGCGAGGATGATCCGGTTGTCCACGCTGGACCAGGTATCCAGGGGGTCGTACATGAGGACGTCCGATACCAGGTGGCCCAGGTTCTCGGGAGTGGGGTTGGCGTGCACCAGGTCGGCCTGCATCAACTGGATGCAGTCCGAAAGGCGGACGGCCGATTGCTGTATCCCTGACTGCGCCACGGTATCCATGGTTGGACGTTATCACAGGCATGCGAGCGATCTTATGGAGGATTTTACATATAGAGCGAAGGAGATCTGCGTCACTATTGGGAGTGACGCCGGGCAGGTGAGCCCGTCAGGAACACAGAGGACACACCATGAAAATCAAGGACATCAGGGCGCTCGCCTCGGTGCAGGGACCAGCCCGATCCACCGCCGAGCGGCTCTCCCGGAAGTGCTACAGCGTTGAGGACATGCGGAAGCTGGCAGCCAAAAGGCTCCCCAAGAGCATCTTCGAATACATCGAAGGCGGCGGTGAGGACGAGGTCTCGCTGCGCCGGAACCGGTCCTCCTTCGATGACTGGTCATTCCTTCCCAAATGGGGATCAGTGGACAACCTGGACCTCAGCACCACCATCCTTGGCGGCCCGTCGGCGATGCCGGTGACGCTCTCGCCGACGGGCGGAACCCGGCTGTTCCACCCCGAGGGTGAGTCCGCCGTCGCCCGCGCAGCGCTCGCCGCCGGTATCCCCTACGGACTGGCGCACCTGAGCACCACCACCATGGAAGCGGTCAGCGCTGCGGCGCCGGGACTTCGCCGCTGGTTCAACCTGGAACCGACGTCGGACAAAGGGCTCCTGCAGGCTGTCCTGGACCGGGTGTCCAAGGCTGGTTACGAAGCCCTCCTGGTCAACGTCGACTGCAGGGCCATCGGGCACCGCGAGCGCGATTACCGCAACGGCTTCACCGCCCCGCCGTCCATCAAGCCAAAGACGGTGGTTGAGGGGATGTTGCACCCGACATGGGCCCTGGGATTCCTGGCCAACGACGCGATCGCTTTCCCCAACCTCGATGCCCAAATTCCCGATGGTCCGCTGGCCAGCTCGCCAGATATGTGGCGGACGTTGCTGGCCGGTTCCTACGAACCCACCGACTGGGACGACATCCGGGACCTGCGGGAACGCTGGAACGGTCCGATCGTGCTGAAGGGCGTGGTGAACGCGAACGACGCCGCGCTGGCAGCTTCCATGGGTATCGATGCCATCCAGGTCAGCAACCACGGTGGACGGCAGCTGGACCATATGGCGGCACCCCTTGATGTCTTGCCGGAGATCGTTGCGAAGACCGCTGGACGGATGGAAATCATTGTCGACGGCGGCATCCGCCGGGGTTCCGACGTGGTCAAGGCGCTGGCCCTCGGCGCGGACGCCTGCTCCATCGGACGCCCCTACCTGTACGGCCTTGCTGCCGCCGGCCAAGCCGGCGTGGAGCACGTGCTGAAAATGTTCACAGCCGAAATGACCCGCACCATGATGCTCCTCGGAGTCTCAACCATCGAAGAACTGCGGGCGGAAGGCCGGGACCTGATCCGGCACCGCAACGAAGCATTCGTCCGCAACCAACCAACCCGTATCCCCGAGGCCCCTTTGGCCTTGCAGAAATGAGGAATCCGACATGAACAATCCAACAGCGGTCCTCCGCGCGAAACCCGTCTTATCGGCCGTCGTCGCCACTGCTGCCCTGATGTTGACGGTGACGGCGTGCAGCCCAACTGGCAACGCATCGGCGTCGAACCCGTCCGGCGACGCTGCCGCAGCGGGAACCGGCGTCCCCGCGCTGGCAGTCAACCAGGCCGCCGTCGACCTTCTGCCCGAATCCATCAAGGCTTCCAAGGTGCTGCGCGTGGCCATCCCCACCAACGAACCTCCTACGCAGTTCTACCGCGAAGGCACGCAGGAAATGACCGGAACCAACCCGGACGTGGCCCGTCTCATCGGTGAGGCATTGGGTGTCAAAGTGGACATCCAGGTGGCCAACTTCGACTCCATCATTCCCGGCCTCGCAGCCAACCGCTACGACATGACCGTCTCCTCAATGACACCCACGCAAAAGCGCATGGAAGTGCTGGACTTCGTGGACTACATGCAGATCGGCAACGCCATTGCCGTCCCCAAGGGAAACCCCGGCGGCATCAAGGACGAGAACGCGCTCTGCGGCAAGAAGGTGGGGCTCCTGACGGGTTCGTACCAGCTGACGGTGAACGTGCCTTCCTATGACGAGGCCTGCACAGCCGCCGGCAAGGAAACCATCCAAAGGAGTGAATTCCAGGACACCCGGCAAGCCATATCCGCGCTGACAAGTGGTCGGTTGGATACCGTGCTGGCTGACTCGCCCATCCTGAACTTCGCGGCTACCCAAAACCCCGGCATCGAGGTGGCCCGGACGTACGAGTTCGCGCCGGTTGGTGTGGGCGTGCCCAAGCAGTCCGGGTTGGTGAAGTCGGTCTCCGCTGCCCTGGACGCTGTGATCAAGAGTGAGTCCTACACCAAGGTCCTCGCGAAGTACGGTCTTGAGACCAGCGCCATCACCGACGCCCGCGTCAACTTCGCCCAGTAATGCATTCGAGTAGAGAGGTGACGGCTGTGCAGAAGCAACCCTCAGTCCCCGGCACCCGGGAGCCGGCCACAGCGTCCGGTGATTCCATTCCCGTGGTACCGCTGAAGCACCCGGTCCGGCTGGTCCTTGCAGTGGTGCTCATCCTGGTAGCACTCAGTGCCGCGTGGGACGTGGCGGTGAACCAGCGGTACCACTGGGATGTTGTGGTGTCCTACCTGTTCGCACCGCAGATCCTGGCCGGCGCGGGTTTGACGCTGGTTTTGACCGTGGTTTCCATGACAGTGGGCATCGCACTGGGCACGGTGCTGGCGATCATGCGGCTCTCCGACAATCCGATCCTCAGCACCATCAGCCGCGCGTACATCTGGTTCTTCCGGGGAACGCCGCTCCTGGTCCAGCTGATCTTTTGGTACAACATTGCGGCGCTCTACCCGGTGATCGCGTTCGGGCTGCCCTTTGGTGGACCGTCCGTGGTGCTGGGATCAGCGAATGTGTTGATCTCCCCGCTGGGTGCAGCGCTCCTGGGCTTGTCGCTGAACGAGGCCGCGTACATGGCCGAGATCATCCGTGGTGGCATCGGTTCGGTAGACAAGGGCCAGTACGACGCCGCCCGGGCCCTGGGAATGAGCGGTGGCAAGCTCATGAACCGGGTGATCCTGCCCCAGGCGATGCGCGTGGTTTTGCCGCCCACCGGCAACCAGGTCATTTCGATGCTGAAAGGCACGTCCCTGGTGAGCGTCCTCGCGATCTCGGACCTGCTCTACTCAGCGCAGATCATCTATGCGAATAACTACCAGACCATTCCACTGCTGATTGTGGCCAGCCTCTGGTACCTGCTCATGACCACCGTCCTGAGCTTCTTCCAAAACAAACTCGAACGCCGGTACGGCCGCGGTTTTGACTCAGCGCCGCGACGGATCCGCAAGCCCAAGACAAGGACAGCATGATGACTACTGCCATGGTGGAAGCCCGGGGAGTCCGGAAGAACTTCGGCGTTATCGAAATCCTCAAAGGCATCGACCTCAGGGTTGAGAAGGGTTCCGTGACCTGCCTGATCGGCCCGTCCGGTTCCGGCAAAACCACCTTCCTGCGCTGCATCAACCACTTGGAGAAGGTGGACGCTGGCCGGCTCTACGTGGACGAGCACCTGGTGGGCTATGCCGAACGCAACGGGAAGCTCTATGAAATGAAGGAACGCCAAACGGCACGCTCGCGGCTCAACGCAGGCATGGTGTTCCAACGCTTCAACCTTTTCCCGCACATGACAGTGCTGGAGAACATCATCGAGGCGCCCGTGCATGTGCTCGGCCGGCCCCGGCGTGAGGTGGTGGTGGAAGCGCAGGCACTCCTGGACCGGGTGGGCCTGGGCAACCGCGGACACTCCTACCCCCAGGAGCTCTCGGGCGGGCAGCAGCAGCGCATCGCGATTGCACGGGCGCTGGCCATGAAGCCCAAGCTGATGCTGTTCGATGAGCCCACGTCGGCGTTGGACCCCGAATTGGTGGGTGAAGTCCTGGACGTCATGAAATCCCTCGCAGAAGCGGGGATGACCATGGTGGTGGTGACGCACGAGCTCGGCTTTGCCCGGCAGGTCGCTGACCAGGTGGTGTTTATGGACGGCGGCGTGGTGGTCGAAAGCGGCCCTCCGGAGGACGTCCTGGACAACCCGCAGCAGGAGCGCACAAAAGCTTTCCTCTCCAAGGTCCTTTAGCAATTTCCATCGCAACGAAAGGCAATACATGTCCCGCCAGCAAGTCGTCACCAACCTCGCCCCCAGCCCGGCCGGTCCCTATTCCCAAGCCATCGTGGCCAACGGGTTCCTCTTCACCGCAGGCCAAACGCCCCACGATCCCGTGACCGATGAACGGGTTGGCATCACCATTGAGGAACAGACCATTCAGGCCATGACCAACCTCGGTGAAGTCCTGGGCGCGCACGGACTGGATTTCTCGCACGTGGTCAAAGCCACCGTCCACCTGCACCACCCCGGGCGCGATTTCGACGGCTTCAACAGCATCTACGAAAAGTATGTTGTAGCCCCGTACCCGGCACGAACCACCGTGGGCTCGTTCCTGGGCGACTTCCTGGTGGAGATCGATGTGGTGGCAGCCCTCCCGTAGTCAGTTGCTGCTGGCGTCTTCCTGCCGGGATTTTGCCAGTAGACGACGCCGGTCCAACTCGCAGTTGATCAACTCGAGGAGCGCTTGGGCCGGCTCTGACAGATGGTGGGTGTCCGGGGAGCCCAGCTGATCGCAGTGCAGGAGGACGTGGCGGATCCGTTCCAATTCCCGGGATGGCACCAAAGGCCAGCGGTGGAACAGCTGCCGGACGGCTATCGCTCCAAGCAGGGCGTCGGGTTTGTTGGCCGCGCCATGCGTGCCATGGTTCGCGGCTGCTCTTCGTCGAGCAACGCTGGCCGCGGAAGGAGTGACACCGTGGGCCATGAGGATCTCGGCCTTCAGCGGATTGGGGGCCATGGGGACCTCCCTGGGTAGAGCAAGAGTAAGCCGTCTGCGTGACTTGGAATTCAGCTTACAGAATGTGACGTACCGCCGGAAAGCCCGCCGTTCTTCGTTCGCCCCGCGCTTGTACGAGGCGTGGGGCGGACAAGACCGGGACGTCATCCCAGCGGCGAAGCCTCGCCCTTAGCGCCCGGCCGGAGCCTGCCCGGCCGACACCAGCCGGACCCGCACCGTGATCGCCGCACCGAGGACCAGGGCAGCAGCAACGGCTGCGGCAATCGCCGTCGGGAATGACTCGGGTGCGTTGGAGCTGCGGCCGACCGTGATCCAAGCGAGGCCCCACGCGATGGCTGCCGCCAGTGCGATGCGCCCGTGTCCCTTGATGGCCAAGGCGATTCCGACGACGGCCACCACAGCCAGCACCGTGACGGACCAGATCTCGGGTCGCAGCCCCAAGCCCGCAAAGCCTGAGGCTTTCAAGGCCGCGGCTATGTTGGCGCAGACGGCCACGCTGGTCCAGCCCAGGTAGAGCCCCAGCGTTCCATCCACCACCACAGACTCAACCCATGAGCCGGCACGGGTCCGGCTGTAGCGCAGGAACGCCAGGACCAGGGTGACCAGGAGGGCGAGGATCACAAGGACGCTGACCAGGAGCCAACCAGCCTGAACGGACAGGATCCAGGCAGCGTTCAGGACCATGGAGGCGGCGACGATCCAACCAAGCGATCGCTGCCGCTCAGTTGAACGTTGGGAGGGCAGCCACTGCCACACGGTGAAAGCAACCAGCCCGGCGTACACCACGGACCAGA
This sequence comes from Paenarthrobacter sp. AR 02, assembly GCF_021538675.1. GTDB lineage: Bacteria > Actinomycetota > Actinomycetes > Actinomycetales > Micrococcaceae > Arthrobacter. Next base: position 114,539 of record NZ_JAJUKH010000004.1, on the reverse strand, counting down.
TGGAGAAGGCCGGTGTCGCTGGAGCGAGGAGAGTGGAGTCGGCGGCCAAGGCACCGCCGGCGGCCTGCGCGATGGGGGTCCCGCCAAAGACTCCAACGCCGATCATTGATCCCACAATGCATATCACCAGGCTCGCGGTAACTGTCGTCTGCCGGGCCAGGTCTGAGCTTCGCGATGCCATGTTTCGAGCCTCTTTCCTTGGGAAATGTGCGGAGTCCTGCATTCGCGGGGCGGGTGACTTAGTATCAAAATGCTAGTGAAACAAGCTTTACGTTTATCAAAGGAACATCGGATGGACTCGGTAGGCCACGCACACGGCTACTGGTACGGGAAAGACCCGGGGCAGAAGGCCATTGCCGTTGACGTCCTGAACGCGCTGCGGGACTACCGTGCCTCCGAACAAGCGATGCGGCGACGGACGCGTTCGTCCATGGGGATGGGTGAGAAGGACCTGCTGGCCCTCCGGTATTTGTTCGAAGCCGAGGCTGCAGGCAAGTTGATGAAGCCCAAGGACCTGGGCGACAAACTCGGCATAACGTCCGCTTCCATGACCACGCTGATCGACCGTCTGGTGGAGTCCGGCCATATTCGCCGTGAGCCGCACCCCACGGACCGTCGGGCATTGATTTTGAAGGCAACCACCGGTTCAGACCAGGAAGTCCGGCATACCTTGGGCGGAATGCATCGTCGTATGCTCGACGCGGCATGCGCATTGAGCCCGGAAGAGTCGCAGATCGTGGTGAACTTTTTGCAGCACATGCGCGAGGCGCTGGACGCCATCGATGAAGAGGAACCGCCCCACTCATGAGGTGAGGCTCCACTGCAGGATGAAGATCAGCGTCACCAGGAATCCTGAGCCGTAATTGAGCCAGATAAACCGGCGCCACGCAACATTGGTGCGGGCCGCCGTCGTATCCGTGACGTTCCAGTACGGGGCGCAGTTGATGATGTACGGGACGGCGATGATCGCCGCCAGCGGGCCGGGCCACGGCGTGGCCAGCATAGCGAGCCCGGCAACAAGCCACAGTACGACGGCGAGCCGCACCGTCCGGCGGGCACCGATGACTGTTGCTATGGAGCCGATGCCTGCCTGCCGGTCGGGCTCGATGTCCTGTACCGCGCCGAACGCGTGGGCGGCCATGCCCCATAGGAAGAACGCGGCCAGGAGGATCAGCAGCCCGGGCGTCACGTTTGCGCCGGCCAGCGCCAAACCCACGACGGCGGGACTGACGAAGTGCGTGCTGGAGGTCAGCGAGTCCAGGACAGGGCGTTCTTTGAAGCGGAGTCCGGCCGCGGAATAGGCCACTACGGCGAAGGCGCTCACCGCCAGGCTGACCCATGCGGCAGGCCCGCCGGCGAAGGCCAGGACCACCAGGAAAGGCACGTTGGTGATCGCCGCCAGCCACAGCATGGGCCGGTGCAGGTGGGGCTGCAGGAGCGCACCTTCGATCCCGCCCTTTCGCGGGTTTTTGAGGTCCGACTCATAGTCGAAGACGTCGTTGATCCCGTACATGGCCAGGTTATACGGGATCAGGAAGTAGAAGGTGCCCACGATCACGACCCAGTCAATCTCGCGGGTGGTCAGGAGCATGGCTGCTGCGAAAGGGTAGGCGGTGTTGATCCAGCTGACCGGCCGGGAGGCGAGCAGCGCTTGTGGGACGAGGCCTTTGAGGTTGGGTTGTGGGGCGCGGCTGCGACGCGTCAGCCAGACCCACAAGCCGGGGAGTGCCACCACGCCGGCCAACGGGTAGGCGAAATCCTCAATCGGGGCGAGGCCCACCCTGAGCCCCAAAATGTGCGCGGGATCGTAGTGGAAGAGTTCCAGGCCGATCATGACTGAGTCGAATACTGCCGTCAGCACGGCCAGCGCAGCGAAAGCGAGGCCCACGGCTTTCCAATGCCGCCCTCGCTCGCCGGGCGCGCCATCCTTTCCGGCGAACGGTGGCCGCGCGAAGGCTGCCCGGGTGAACGCCGCTCCGGCGATGACGGCTGCGGCGATGAAGAGGAGCGCGAGCACTAAGTAGGTCACGCGTTCTCCTTCTCCCTCTCGCGCTGCCGGGCGGGAATCCGCTCCAGCATGCGCCTGGCTCCGGTGTAGAGGACCATCGTGCAGAGCACCAGGAAGAGGAGGAACACCGGCTCCTCTATGGGCAACTCGGGAGCGATCAGCAGGCCAGTGGCTATGGTGCCTTCACCGCGCAGGAAAATCCCCAGCCCGATGCCGGCCAGGTCCCAGGCGAGCAGGAACAAAACCCCGACGGCGGTCACTATGGCCGCCGCTGTGGCGTCCCGCCAAAAGAACAGCCGGAAACGGTGGTCGAGCAGGAGCATGCACCCGATGCCAAGCAGTAACGAGCCTAAATAGAGGACACCCATCAGCCAATCCTGCTAGCTACTGGCCTCACAGCGGTAGGGCCCGGGCTATGGTCTCCGCGGATCCGCTTCAGCACCAGCTCTGCACTGATGAGGCACATGGGGACACCTACGCCCGGAGCAGTGGTGGCCCCTGCGTAATACAGGCCGCGGACCCGCTTGGAGGCATTCTGGGCCCGGAACATGGCGCTTTGGCGGAGCGTATGGGCCGGTCCGAGCATGCCGCCGCGCCAGGAGTTGTAGTCCCGGGCAAAGTCCGCCGGGCCGATGGTCTGGCGTACCACGATCCGTCCACGGAAGTCGGGGATGTCGGCCCACTGGGCGATCTGGTCAATCGCTGCGTCCGCGGCCCGTTCTATCAGCGCATCGCCTGTGCCGTCCGGACCCCCTGCCCCGAGCGTGGGATCGGCGGGGACGGGAACCAGGACAAACAGGTTCTCATGGCCTTGCGGGGCCACCCCGGGATCGGTGGCGCTGGGTTTGCAGACGTAGATCGACGCCGGATCCGGAATGCGGGTGTCCGCACAGAAGATCGAGGCGAAGTTTGCCTCCCAATCCCGGGTGAATAACAAGGAGTGGTGTGGCATCTGCGGCAACGTGCCTTTGACACCCAGCATCACCAGGACGGCGCCCGGCCCGCTGGTGCGGCTTTGCCAATACTTGCTGTCGTAGCTTCGGTCCCGGACGCCAAGGAGTTGGGTTTCGGTGTGGTGCAGGTCGGCACCGGAGACAACCTGGTCGGCAACGCTGTAGTGCTCGGCTCCTGAGGCGTCGCGCCATTTCACGCCGGTCACTTCCCGGCTGTCCTTGCCGGTAAAGGGGGCCGGGAGCTTCACTCCGTCGAAGCGGCCCACCTTCTTGGTCCGGGTTGCTTCCCGCGTAGTGATCTTGAGTGCTTCGGCACCCGTATGGATCCGGACCCCGGCCTCGGTGGCCAAGGCTTCGAGTCGCTCCACCAATTCCCGGAACCCGCCCATGGGGTACTGCACTCCGTCGCCAAGGTCCAGGGCGCTCATCAAGTGGTACATGGCCGGAGCGGCCGAAGGGCTGGTGCCTAGGAACACGGCAGGATAGCCCAGCACCTGCCGCAACACCGGGTGCTGGAACCGTTGGGAAACGTACTTGTCCAACGGCGTCAGGAGGAGCTGCGCCAGCCGGGGAAGGTTCCGGACGACCTCCGGGTGCAGCAACTCTGAGAGCTTGGTGAAGGGGTTGTACAGGAAAAAGCGTTCGGCCATGTCCGTGGTGTGCCGCGCCGAGTCAAGGTAGGCCGACAACTCCCTGGCACTTCCGGGCTCCACCCTTTCGAAGGTGTCCAGAACCTGTTCGCTGCCCAAGGGGACCGTGAGCGGTTCCGGCGTTACGCCGTCGTGGCCTGGTTCGCTGAAGACGCGGTACGCGGGGCTGAGCGTCCGCAGGTCGAGCTGTTCGGCGGCGCTGGTGCCCAGGAGCTTGAAGAAATGATCGAACACGCCGGGCATGAGGTACCAGGAGGGGCCGGTGTCGAAGCGGAATCCGTCCCGTTCCAGGCTGCCTGCCCGGCCACCTACGTGATCTTGCTGCTCAAGGAGCTGGACCTCGTGTCCTTCATGGGCGAGAAGTGCGGCGGTGGCAAGCCCAGCGATGCCACCGCCGATAACTACCGTGCGGGTCATCGGCGAAGCTCCATCCAGGTTGAGGCGATCGCACGGGCAGCGAGCCCGGCTTTGACGGTGTCCGGCACGCGCACCCGCGAACGGTACAGTTCGTCCACTGTTGTCTGCTCGATCCTGTCAGTCAGCGCCGCAAACAGGGCCAGTGCGCTGCGGACAGCGGCCCGGGCGTCCCGTGGCAAAAGGGGAATGGCCGCGTTGGCGTCGGCAAGCTGGCCGCGGATGGTCCGTACCCATTCCATCCGGTCACGGTCCTCGAGATGCTCGGCAGTACCCAGATAGCTGCGGCCAAGGCGTTCGGTGTCGTCGGCCAGGTCGCGGAGGAAGTTGATGTTCTGGAACGCAGCCCCCAACTGGCTGGCGCCGTGGCGCAGGGCTGAGCGGCCGTCGTCGTCGATGTCCTGCCCGCGCATGAACACCTGCAGGCACATCAAACCCACAACCTCAGCGGAACCGTGGACGTAACCCTGGTGGGCGTCGGCGTCGAACCGCAGTGGCACAGCAGGGGCAGCGGTGCAGCCGCCGAGGTCCGTGCGCATGGAGTCGAAGAAGGGGTTGATCAGGGTCGCGTCAATCCCGGCCGCGCGTGCTGTTTGGGCGAACGCGTGGATGATGAGGTCGCTGCTGTACCCGATCTTGATGGCGCGGTGGGTTTCATCGATGAAATGGTCCAGCGCGTCATTCTGTTCCTGGTAACTGAGTCCCGCCTCCGCGGTAACCCCGTCCACCAGCTCATCGGCGACCCGTACCAGGGCATAGATATTGCGGACATGTTGGCGGTGCCGGGGGCCCAGCAACCTGCAGGCGAGGCCAAAGGAAGTGGAGTAGGCGGCGATGACCTGGTTCGCGGCGCGTTCGGCGGTCCGCGTGAACTGGGTAAAGGAAGTGTCCATGGCGACGCTCATGATTGCCGTCCTTCCAGTTGTCCTGCAAGATCCAGCAGGACGTTGCGGGCGCCCGGCGGAACCTGTGATTCGGGACTGCTCAGCAGGTGGTTGAAGGACCGCATTTGCTCGCTGATCAGGGATTGGACGAACTGCTCAGCTCCGCAGTCGGTCAGCTGCCTGCGGACATGGTGGGCGTCCGCGCCACTGAGCTCGGGGAGCCCGAAGAAGGGTTCGATGTCCGCCCAGCTGCTGGTGCTGCGGGCGTGGGCGATGATGGCCGTTTGCTTGCCCTCCCGCAGATCCGAAAAAGGATCCTTGCCGTGGCGGCGCGGATCCCCGAAAGTGGACAGGAGGTCGTCCTGCAGCTGGAAAGCCAGTCCCAGATGCTTGCCTGCCGTGGCGAGCGCCGTTTCCACGCCGAAGTCCGCCCCGGCCAGCGCCGCGGCGGCACGCAACGGCAGCTCGAAAGTGTAGGTGGCCGTCTTGTAGCCGCACATCACCAGGATCGTCTCAAGCTCCGGGGCCACGATGCCATCTCCCAGGCCCACATCAAGCTGCTCGCCTGCCACGGTCTCGTTGATGGTGTGCTCCAGCAGATCCAGCAGGCGAAGCCGCAGTTCGTGCTGCAGCTCGGCGCGGGCGAAGGCCTGGTGGGTGGCTGAGAGCAGCATGTCGCCCATCAGGATGCCACCGGTCTGGGCCCAGTGGAGGGCGCCATCGGGCCTGGGAAGCTCTCCCGCTTCGGCCAGGAGGGATCCGATCAGGTTGGGATGCCCGCGGCGGACCAGGTCGCCGTCGATCACGTCGTCGTGCAACAGGAACGCGTAGTGGAGGAGTTCGATGGCGGCAGCGATGCTGATGGCGGTTTCGCGCTGGCGCGGGTTCCCTTGTTGGAGGGCGTCATAGGTTTCCATGAGGAGGAGCGGCCTGACGAACTTGCCGCCCAGGACGTTCGCACCTGCCAGCGTCCAAAGGTGGGCGAAGTCCGGGCCGTAGGCTGTGGCGGCACTGGTCCGCTTGCCGATCAGGCCGGAAAGCTCATTCTCGATGGCGGTGCAGAGATCTGTTCGGCTGCGCACGGTTCCTGAGGTGATGGTCATGCCCCGGCACCTGCTGCGAGAGGGAGGGTCCGGGCCTCGAGAAGCTGCGGGAACTGCATGCCGAGCCAGGGGCTGAAGGCCGCGGGCGTGTGTTCCAGGGCTTCGCTGAGCAAGTCGGGCGATATCCAGGCCCAGTCGGCCACTTCGGCGGGATTGGGTTGGAGGGTGCCGCTGATCCGGGCGGTGTACACGGGGCAGATCTCGTTTTCCACGATCCCTGTAGGGTCGACCGCCCGGTAGCGGAAGTGGGGGAGGGCGGGTTCGATCCGGTTGGCTTCCACGCCGAGTTCGAAGCGTGCGCGCCGCATGATGGCCTCCTCGAAGTCTTCGCCCGGTCCCGGGTGGCCGCAGAAACTGTTGGTCCACACGCTTGGCCAGGTCTTCTTCTCGGGCGAGCGCCGGGTGAGGAGGACTTCGCCTGCCTCGTTAAGCAAGTAGCAGGAGAACGCCAGGTGTAGGGGAGTGTCCTGGGTGTGCACTGAGGCTTTGGGGGCCTCTCCGATGGGGTTGCCGGCATCGTCAAGGAGGACGACCATCTCTGTCGCGTTCACTTCTCGCCTTCCCTCGGAACAACTCAACGAACAACATTGCTAGATAAGCTAGAAGAAAGGCTACCATGTAAGAAGTTGGGTGTAACATACTCAACATGTCCAAACCTGAAGAAATCGACGCCTCGGTTTCCTCGGGCATTTACAGTGTGGAATCCAACGATCCCCACCAGGAACTCGTGGACCGCTCCGGCCTCTCCGACTCCGAAATCCAGCAGATCAACGAGCTCATGGCCGCCCTGGGGCGGTTGCGCGAGGCTGAGGAGCGGCTCTCCGACGCTTCCCGGATCTACATGGGGCTTAACCAGTCGGACATGCGCGCCCTGCACTACCTGATTGTCTGTGCCAACCATGGCGTTATCGCCACCCCCGGCGCAATAGCGGCGCACCTCCACATTTCGACGGCGTCAACCACCAAGCTGCTCGACCGGCTGGAACGTGCGGGCCACATCACCCGCCGCGCGCACCCCTCCGACCGCAGGGCGCTCGCCATTGGAATCACACCCGAAACGCACGACGCCGCCATGCGCACCGTGGGCCGCCAGCAAGCCAAACGCTTCCTCGCCGCAGCACGGCTCACCCCCGCCGAACGGGAGACTGTGATGCGTTTCCTGGACGAGATGGCCAAGGAGATTGAACCCGGCGAATTCTTGCCTGGTTAATGCCAGTAGGGCCTGTAGCAACGTCCCACGGTTCGTTCTGTTAGATTCGTGACAAGGCCCACATGTTGCGGGTCCGGCAGGTGTCTGGCATAGCCAGCGGGGGATCACATAAAGGAATATTTCGATGGCTCAAGAAGAGGGCTCCAGCCCACCGGATCGCGGTGCCGATAGCTCGCGCCATGAAGGCTCTGGGGCCGCGCCGCAAGGCAGCGGTGCGACCATGCGCGAGCAGGTGCTGGACATTATCGCTTCCATCCTGGCCGACACCGACCCCGGCAGCGAAGAGGCCCGGAACAGGCTACGCGTGTTGGTGGATGCCCACCCGGACAACCCCGCCGCCGCCCTCCTGGAACACCTGCTGGAGACAAGGAAAACCTCGGCATCGGGGGCTAAGGTCCCTGTCCAGCGTGAGCCCGCCAGCCTCCACCTGGAATCATCTGACATAGCACGGACCGTTTCCGTTCCCGTCAGCCCCGAGATCCGCGAGAGCATCCAGGCGGTCCTCGCAGACAAGCTCCTGTTGACGGCATTCCAACCCGTCCACGCCCTGCCAACAGGCGAGGTGGTGGGCGTCGAAGCATTGACCCGGTTCGTTGGCGAGGACGGTGCCGGCGCCGACGTTTGGTTCAGCGAGGCAGCTGCCGCGGGACTCGGCACCGAACTGGAAATCGCCGCGCTGCACTGCGCATTGACCGCAGCGCACGAGGTCCCGGATGACATGTCCGTGGCGCTGAACCTTACCCCGGCAACCTCGATCGACCCGCGGGTGCGTAACCTGCTGGCTGCAGCTGCCCTGGCGCCCGAGCGCATCATCGTCGAATTGACCGGCAGCCTGGAGGACGCAGGCGGGCACTCCGGTGCCAACGGACTGGGTCCCCTGCGGGCCTTGGGACTCCGGTTGGCGGTCAGCGCTTCGGGTGCTGCCCTGGTGTCCTTGGACAGGGTTGAGCAACTGCGCCCGGACATCATCAAACTCGACCGGCACCTCATCGAAGGCATCGAAGGCAGCGCAGGGCAGAAGATCCGCGCCCGGGCCATTGTGGAGCTGGCCAGGGACATCGGAGCCAGCGTCATCGCGGAAGGTATCGAAACCACGGCCGAACTTGAAGAAGTCACCGCGTTGAACATCACCGCAGCGCAGGGATACCTGCTGGGGCGTCCTTCCGTGCATCCACTGGACTGGTCGACCTGGAGCATCCGTGCGCAGACCGAAGCGCAGCCCGCCGGCTGACTGCAAGGCTTTTGGGTGACTCGCGTAAAGTAGCACGCGGGGGTTTTGCCGGTCCCAAGAAAACTGGGGACTGCTCAAGCACGGACCCACCTAGCCAGGAAGTTCTACGTTGATGGACAGGTTTTTCAGTATTCTCGCGGATTTTCGCAGCAAAACGCTGCCGGGGAGGTTGCTGGAGCGTCTCAACACGCCGCGGGGCCTGCTGTGGGGCTTCGTAGTTGTCCACCTGGGCTTCCTGATCTTCGCTGCTCTGCTTTCCTTCCGCAACGAGGCGTTCAGCGACACCTTTATCTACCGTGAATGGGCCCTGGCCGGCTTCAACGAAAGCAACCTCTCAGGCGGCCCAAGTCCTTGGGTGTACCCCATCCTGGCCCTTATCCCCATGGGCATCGCCGCCGCTGCGGGCTCCGGGCCTTTCTTCTTCCTCTGGGTCCTGATCACCACCGTCCTCAACGGGTGGGCGATGCTCAAGCTCACCGACCGTGGCCGCCGCGCAGAGGCCATCCCGGCCGGCTGGTGGTGGCTGTCCTTCGTGCTGCTCATGGGTTGGCTGGGCTTCGCACGCGTTGATGGGTTGACTGCCCCCATTGTCCTGGTCGCTTTGGTGTACGGCGTGGCGCGGCCATTCATCGCCTCGGTGCTGCTGAGCATTGGCACATGGGCCAAGGTATGGCCCGCTGCTGTGATGCTGGCGCTGTTCGCCGTGGTCAAGAACCGCTTGCTGGTTGTGTTGGCAGGAATTACGACGACGGCGGTTGTGGTGGCCCTCGCCGCTACGGTCGGCGCCGTTCCCAAGCTGCTGAACTTCCTGACCCAGCAGGGTGACCGCGGAATGCAGCTCGAAGCCACCTTCACCACGCCCTGGCTCTGGTTGTCCGTGCTGGGCGTGGGCGACTCCCGGATGTACATGAACACCGACATCAACTCCATGCAGGTGGACGGGCCCGGAACGGCCTTCATGTCGGTGCTCATGCAGCCCCTCCTGCTGCTTGCCGCGGCCGCCGTGGCCGGACTGACCTTCTGGGCCCTGCACCAAGGAAAAGTCAGCGGTGGCGTTGACCGCACCGAACTCCTGCTCGCGGGCGCGTTGACCTTGGTAACCGCCTTCATTGTCTTCAACAAGGTGGGATCACCCCAGTTCATGGTGTGGCTTGCCCCCGCCGTGGCCGTCGGATTGGCCCACAACTGGAAGGCCTGGCGCGTCCCGGCCACCATGCTGATAGCCATCGCGGTGGCCACGTTCTTCATCTACCCGTTGTTCTACGATGCGCTGAGCCACAACAACCCACTGATGGCCATGGTGCTGACCATCCGCAACGTGCTCCTGGTGGTCCTCTTCTTCTGGTCCGCGCGCCGCCTGTATTCACTGGGCAGGAAGCCTTCAGTCGTTGCCGAACCAGCGGTCAAGGAGCTCTAAAATTTCTGCCACGTTCTTCGATCGGCTGGTCCGTGTCCGCAGCCGTGTCCTGCCTCCCGCGGTCGTCGCTTGGTTCGCCCGGCCCGGCAGCGTGTGGTGGGGCTTCGCCGTCGTGCATTTCTTCTTCCTGTGCTGGATGGCGTCCTTCTTCCTCAACGGCGACACGTTCAGCGATACCGAGCAGTACCGGCAATGGTCGCTGGAAGGCTACAACCCGGCAAACCCGGGGAAGATCAGTCCCTGGGTCTACCCGGTGCTGGCACAGATTCCCATCTTCCTTGCCGGAATAGCCGGCCCGGACCTGTACCTGCTGATGTGGTTCCTGATCATCACGGCGCTCAACGCCGTGGGTCTCTGGTACCTGACCAGGGGCCCGCGCAAGGTCAGCGGAATCGCGCCTGCCTGGTGGTGGCTGTTCTTCACCGTCTTCATGGGCTACCTCAGCTTTGCCCGCGTTGAGGGCATCACGGCCCCGATCGTGCTCATTGCGTTGCTGTGCGCTGCGCGGAGGCCGGTAGTTGCCGCGGTGCTGCTCAGCATCGCGACGTGGATCAAAGTCTGGCCCGCGGCGGTGCTCGCTCCAATGATCATTGCCAGCCGCTCGCGGCTGCAGATGGTCGCAGCGGGCGCGGCCGTCACCGCCGTCGTGGGTCTGGGAACCTACCTGACTGGCGGCTTCAAGCACATCCTGGACTTCCTGATCAACCAGGGTGAGCGCGGCATGCAGTTGGAAGCCACCTTCTCCACGCCCTGGGTGTGGCTCAGTGTCTTCAACATCGCCGGCTCCAAAATGGCGGACAACACGGCCATCAACTCCACCGAGGTCTACGGGCCCGGGGCCGACGCAGCCGCTTTCCTGATGCAGCCGCTGCTGATTGTCGCCGCGGTCGCCGGGGCGATCCTCCTGATCCGCGCCCTCAAACGCGGTGCCGAGCGCGAGGAGCTGTTCCTTGAAGGTGCGCTGATGATGACCACCGCGTTCATCGTTTTCAATAAGGTGGGCTCGCCGCAGTTCATCATCTGGCTGGCGCCGGTGATCGTGGCCGGCCTGACGCACGACTGGAACCGTTGGAAGGTGCCTGCCGCGTTGCTGATGGCCATCGCCATGACGACGTTCGTGATCTACCCGCTGTTCTACACGCCGCTCATTCACGCCCACCCGGTCATGGCCGCGGTCCTCACCATCAGGAACGTGCTGCTGGTAGTGCTGTTGTGGTGGTCGGTTCAGCGGACCGTGGAACTGGGACGGCGGAGCCAGGTCCGGCAGGTAACGCTCTAGCGGATGGTGGGTGGCCGGTGGAGCAGCCGCCGGTCGTTCTGGCCCACCCAGCGCGATAACCTGCCTTGGACCAGGAGCCTGCGCGTATGGATGTCCAGGAACACCAGGTAGAAGGCAAAGAGCAGCGCGATCGCGAAGGCCAGCGAGGAAAGGTCTACTGAGACCTCCACGAAGGACCACACGGACAGCTGGTCCTGCGCCCCGAAGACCACAAAGAAGGTCACCCCGACGTAGAGACTGCGCATCTGCCAGTCGTCCCTGATGCCCGTCACGGCCAGGAACGGTACGAACCAGAGGATGTACCAGGGCTGGATGATGGGTGACAGCAGCACCAAAGCCGCGAACGCCAGGGCCATGCGCCGCACCACCCGGGAGTGGTCTCCACGGAACATCAGCAGCAGGACCAGCCCCACGCCGCCCCATTTCATGACGGAGCGCAGGATGTCGGCCATGGCGTTGCCGGGGAGCCCCAGGGCGTTTCCAAGGAACTCGATTTGCTGGCCAAGGAACCCCGACGGCGAGTAGCCGGTGAAGCCGGGCGTGGGATCGGTGATGGCCCACACCCATCCCATGCCGAGGCCGTGGGGGATTCCGCTGATGAACAGCACGCCGAAACTGATCCCCGCTGTTGCTGCCCAGATCCCGAATTTCCGGGGCCACGATGCTCCGGCGCCGGCCCACATCAGTCCGATGAAGGGGAGCAACAACACGGTGATCGGCTTGATGCCAATGGACGCAGTGACCAGCAGGATGCCGATCAGCGGGCGCTTGGTGGCGGCGAAGTACGTGCCGGCCACTGCCAGGCCCACCATGATGGCGTCGTTGTGTGCACTGGCCACGAAGCTTATGAGGAACAGGGGGTTGGCCACCGCGATCCAGAGTGCCCGGGCGCCGTTGATGCCATGGAGGGCAGCAAGCTTGGGTACGTACACCACGCAGAGCAGCACGCCGCCGGCAGCCAGGAGCCTGAACAGCAGGACGGACACATCCGGTTGGGCGCCCGTGATGGCGACAACCATGTGCTCCATCCACAGGAAGTACGGCCCATAGGGCGTCCTGGCTTCAGCCCACGCAGGATCGGCGCCCAGGGAGAACCAGTTGCTAAGAGTTGAGATGCCTACCGTGTAGGGATTCTGGCCCTCCATCATCAGGCGGCCCTGGCCTATATAGGCATACACGTCGCGTGAGTAGACGGGCACAGCAAAGAGCAACGGCAGGGACCAGGCGGTGATGGCCCAAATAATGGGCCGCAGGGAGTTCCCCTCCCACGTACCCATCCGTTGCCCGAGCCTGAGCCAGGAGCGCACCAACAGCATGGCACCCACAGTCAGCAACACGGCAGAGGTGGTGACGCCCCACCCCTCTGTACGGAGGGCAATGACTATGGGGTGCCGGATCATGGGGGAACCGTTGGCGATCCACCCAATACCGATCGACCCGGCAAACATGAACAGGGAACCAAGGAAGCCCTGCCAGATGGCAGGGTACGCCACGGGTTTACCAGCAGCCGGGGACGGCTGGGGTTGGAGGGTGTGGCTGACGGGAGGAACGTTTTTCACCGAAGAAGATCCGGGCTGCGGGTTGGGGGTACTGCCTGTCGTCATGACTGGTCGGTTTCCCCCGCTCACGCTATGGCGCTCCGAGGAAAGAGCGCGGTTGATGCCGAAGAGCTTGTACATGCGGCAAGTGAAATTTTAGCGTTGATCCTGTCCAAGCCACCACAGGCGCGGCAAAGGGTGATGGAATGCATACCCTTGGTGTTTCCCGCTCACCTCACGGGCGGTCGTCCCGCGCGGTGAGGTTCCGGGGATCGGTGCCCACAAAGGACCCCGGTGGCATGGTAGCGCCGAAAACCGGACCGGGTTGGGGCCGCTTGGGGTGTCGGCCTTGGGCGGGATTCCTTTGCCTGAGGCGGCGCAGCACCCACGGAACCAGGTATTCCCGCGCCCAGACGGCGTCGTCCGCCCGGGCTTCGCGCCAACTGCGTTCCGGGAGTGGCTTCGGTGCCAGGGGTTCCAGGGAGTGCGGGACGTTGAGGGCATCCAGGACCATGATGGCGATGGTGTGCTGGCCCAGCGGGGAGAAATGCAGGCGGTCAGGGTCCCACATTTGGGGATTGGTGAGTTGGCGGAGGGCCCATAGGTCTGCGATCACGGCATCATGCCTGGCTGCGACGACGCGGATATTTTCGTTGAAGATGGCCACCTTCCCGCGGGTGCGCCCCAGCACGGGCGTGGCGCCCCAGTCCGGGCCCGTGAACAGCAGGATGGACGCTCCTGTGGTGGCCAGTGCTTCCACCCCCGCGTCCAGCTCAAGGGCCAGCGAATCGGGATCTGTCCGGTGGAAGAGCAGATCGTTACCGCCGGCGTTGAGGGTGATCAGGTCTGGCCGGAGGGCCATCGCCGGTCCTACCTGTTCGTCCAGGATCTGGCGGAGCAGCTTTCCACTGACTGCCAGGTTCGCGTAGGCGAAGTCCGGATGTCCGTTGCTGAGCTCCTCCGCTACCCGGTCCGCCCAGCCCCGCAAGCCCCCGGGGCTGCGCGGCTCCGGATCTCCTACTCCTTCGGTGAACGAGTCCCCCAAAGCCACGTAGCGGCTCCACGGGTGCAGGCGGGGCACCCTGCCGTTGGAGCCTCCCTCCACCGGGCCGTTCGGGCTGGTGGCGTTCATCTCCCCATAGTGCGCTGAATTATCGGGTTTTTGTACAGTACGTGTTCAAAACTCTCAGATCCAAGGGGGTGGGACGGGTTTCGTGCCGTCCCTGCTGCGCCCGGCAGCCCACTCGACGGCGGCGGGCAGGGTGCCGGTGACGATCGTCGGGTTCGTGGCACTGGTGTCGCCGAACGCCTGGCCGGTTTCGTCCACTGTGATGAGGAGTCCAGTATCGGTACCGCGGGTTTTCCAGGCGCCGGTGATGTCTTTGAGGAGCCGTTCCAGGACAGGGGTGGGGATGTCGTCGAACGCGGCGCCGTTGTCGAGGTCCACGGCATGCATCCACACTTCCCGGGTCCGCATCCACACGGTTTCAGAGGCAGGCACGGTACGTCCCTGGGCGGTGCGGACCTCGTTTACCCAATTCTCATCCGGGAGGTCGCGCCATTCGACGGACAAGTGCACGGCGGAATGGTCGAAGAGGTTCCGCAACGCGATGGGGGACAACGTGGCGCCGAAGTTGATTTCCCGGTTCCGGGCCTCGGGCGAGGGGTACATGGGTGTTTCAACCCCGGTGGCAGCCCACTCCACCAACCGTGCGATCGCGCGGGCGTTGTACCCGACGTGGGCCACGACGTGGCGGCGGGTCCAGTGCGGAAGGCGGGTCCCGCCGTCGAGCTCTGCGTCGGAAAGTTCGTTAAGTTTGCGGGCAAAGAACGCGGTGCCCCGCCGCGCCTGCAGGAGTTCTTCCTGCAGGCGCGGGTCGGTGGCGAGGTCGTGGCGCGCGACCATCAGGCTTCCTTGACCACGCGGTTGCTCAGCTGGCCCAGGCCCTCGATGGTGGTGACCAGGAGCTGGCCTTCCTGCAGGTACCGCTTGGGGTCCTGCGCGTGTCCGACGCCGCCTGGGGTGCCGGTGGCGATGACGTCGCCCGGGTTCAGGGTGATGATGGTGGAGATGTAGGAGACCAGGAATTCGGGTGTGAACACGAGGTCGCCGGTGGGGGTGGACTGTTGGATTTCTCCGTCCACTGCAGAGGTCATGAGCGGTCCGGCGCTGAACTCGTCTTTGGTGACCAGGGCAGGCCCGAAGGGTGTTGAGTTCTCCCAGGTCTTGCCCTGGAGCCACTGGATGGTGCGGAACTGGTAGTCGCGCATGCTGACGTCGTTCAGGACCGCGTAACCGGCGATGTGCTCCGCTGCCTCGGATTCGGGGATGCGGCGGCCCTTCTTGCCGATGATGACGGCGAGTTCGGCTTCCCAATCCACGGTGTCCGATTCCTGCGGCAGGGCGAGGTCGTCGTTCGGGCCGATCAGCGATTCGGTGTACTTCGCGAACAGGGTGGGGTGCTCGGGGATGTCCCGGCCCATTTCCTTGATGTGGTTGCGGTAGTTGTGGCCCACACAGATGATCTTCCCCGGTGCGGGCACGACGGCAGCGAGGTCGGCGCCGTCGAGAGCGTGCGTTGCGCCGTTGGCTGCCTTCGCCGTGGTTTCCCAGGCGGGATCGGCCAGGAGTGCCCCGACGTCGGCGAAGCCGGGGATCTCCGTGAGGGTGTTGCCGTCCTGGCGGACGGCGACGGTGCCTTTGCCGGTGGCGGTTTCGGTGCGGAGGGTGAGCAGTCTCATTTACTTGCGTCCTTCGGTGTAGCTGCGGTTGAAGTTCAGTCGTTCGAAGATGGGGGCGTCGCTGAAGCGGAACAGGTCGAAGCCGGGCTGATCGGCGTCCGCCGTCAGGGACCATTCCTGCCAGGACGGGACCACGAACAGGTCGCCCTTGGCCAGTTCCTTGGTTTCACCGTTGAGGATGGCGGTGCCGGTGCCTTCGAAGACCTGCCAGACACTGGAGCCGACCTCGCGGAGCGGTTCGGTGGAGGCGCCGGCGCGGAGGCGGTGGAACTCGGCCCGAATAGTGGGCATGACGTCCCCACCGGTGGTCGGGTTCGAGTACCGGATGGCGGCGTGGCCCTGCGACACCGTGGCCGGGTGGCCTTCGTCCTCGAGCAGGAGCTGCTCACGAAGGGCCGCGTCGGTGTGTTCCCAACGGTAGGCCGCGATGGGGGAGTTGGTGGTGTCCTGCAGTCCGGACAGGGGTCGTAGGCCGGGGTGCGCCCAGAGCCTTTCAGAGCGGGAGATGTCCGGGGTGGCTTCATCGGTGACGCGTTCGGTGCCGAATTCGAAGAACCCGGCGTCGGCGTAGTGCACGAACGGGATGTCCAATCCGTCGATCCACGCCATCGGCTGGTCCGTGTCGTTGTGGTGGCCGTGGAAATTCCAGCCCGGTGTGAGCAGGAAATCTCCGCGGCGCATCGCCACGGGGTCCCCGTTGACCACAGTCCAGACGCCCTCGCCCTCGACCACGAAACGGAAGGCGTTCTGCGAGTGCCGGTGTTCCGGAGCTACCTCGTGCGGGCCCAGGTACTGGATCGCGGCCCACAACGTGGGGGTCGCATACGGGGTACCAGCCAGGCCGGGGTTCGCGAGGGCTATGGCCCGCCGCTCGCCACCCCGGCCCACCGGAACCAGGTCCCCGGCCCGGGCGGCCAGCGGGTACAGGTCATCCCAGCGCCAGACATGCGGCACAGCCTTCGGAGTGGGAACCATGGGCATCAGGTCGCTGATCTCGGTCCAAAGCGGAACCATGTTCCCCGCTGCAAAATCCTTATACAACTGCTCCAACTGGGCAGCCTCCTCCGGAGTGGGCTCCGGCAGGGCGTGGCTGGCGGCCACGGATTCGTGGGTCGTGTTCTCGGCGCTGATGGACACGTAGGCCTCCTCGATAGGTCCGAACAGTTCTTGGCGTAGTTCGACCCTACGGACGGCGGTACCGGGGTCCGAGGAAATTCTGCTGTACAGAACTATTTCCTGCGTTGTGGGGCCTACTCTGCGTGGTTTGGGGCGTGTTTGGGGTGCAGAGTGGGCCTCGCAACGCAGGGTTAAGGCCGTGGTCTGCTCAGTCCTCGTCGGCGGGGTTGGCGGCGATGTCGATTTCGAGTTGCCGGCACGTCTCACGCAGTGCGGCTACCAGGCCGGCGTCGAATACCTTGCGGAACCTGGTGGCAGGAGTGGCGACGCTCAACGCTCCCACTACCTGGCCGTGCCGGTTGTGGACGGCCATTCCGAGCGCACTGACGCCCTCTTCGGTTCCCTCAAAATTTGCGGCAAATCCGTTGCCGCGGATCGTCTCGAGTTCCCGGATAAAGGCGGGATAGCTGTCGTCCGGGATGGTGTCGCCGCCTATTCCGGCGTTCTGGCTGCGGAACAGCTGGTAAATCATGGCTGGCTCAAGTTCGGCCAGCATGACCTTGCCGCCGGAGGTTTTGTCCGCGGGCATGACCGTGCCTTGGCGGTCCCCAACCCGCAGGACGTTGCTGCCCTCAACCGTTGCGAGGAAGCGGACCTTGGTGCCTACCCGAACCATCAGGTTGACCGTTTCGTCGAGCCGAGCCGACAGGAGTTCCATGTGTGGCAGCGCAAGGTCCCGCAGGGGCCTGGTCCAGCCCAGTCCCGCGGGACCCACGCCCATGGCCGGCCCGGGCACGTATCGCCGGTTTTCGTCCTGGACCGCGAATCCGCGGTAGACCAGCATGGCCAGCAGCCGGTGGGCCGTGGACGGAGCCACGCCCAACTCGGACGCAGCGTCCTTGAGCCTGAGTGCGCCACCATCGCGAAGCAGTTGGAGGAGCTGCAGGGCGTTGTCCACCGCCTCAATGGAATAGGTGGGCCGCTTCTGCAGTGGCTTGCGGGTAGACGGCTGAAGTGAATCATTCTGCACAACAGAATTGTATGGTGCTGCTGCTGCGGCCGGCAGGACAGTGGTGGGATGAATCACACACTTCCCGCTGCAGCGTCGCATGGGCCAACCTCCGGAGCTGTCACCGCTGACGCTCCCGGCGCAGCGCCACGCTTTTCCAAAGGCTCAGCGCTGGCCGTCCTTGTTTGCTGGCTGCTTGTGGTCTTCGACGGTTACGACCTCATCGTCTACGGCACCGTCCAGTCATCCCTGATTTCCGAAACAGGCTGGGGGCTGACTAAAGCCACCGCAGGGACCATCGGCTCCATGGCATTCCTCGGCATGATGATCGGCGCCATCTTCGCCGGAAGAATGGCCGACTCGTGGGGCAGACGAAAAACCATCATCGGTTGTGCGATTGTCTTCTCGGTCTTCACCATCCTGTGTGCCCTTGCCCCCAACGCGGCCGTTTTCGGCATTCTTCGCCTCCTCGCCGGCATAGGACTGGGTGGGCTTGTCCCCTCCGCCAACGCGCTGGTGGCCGAGTTGGTCCCTATCAAATGGCGGTCCACCATCGCCACGCTCATGATGTCCGGGGTGCCGATCGGTGGCTCCATCGCAGCACTGGTGGGCATCCCGTTGATTCCCGCTTTCGGCTGGCAAGCCATGTTCCTCGTGGCAGCACTGGCCTTGGTGATCGTGGTACCGCTGGGGCTCAAGTTCATCCCGGAGACACTGGCACCGGGGAAGGGCGCAAGCACTGACGCCAACAAGAAGGCAGGGTTCGGTTCCCTCCTCCGTGCGCCGTACCTCGGTGTCAGCGTGCTGTTCGCCTTGGCCACCATCGCAACCCTGTTCGCCTGGTACGGCCTCGGTACCTGGCTGCCTAACCTGATGCAGTTGGCCGGATACAACCTCGGGTCCGCCCTGACGTTCGCCTTGGCCCTGAACCTTGGCGCCGTGGCCGGCTCGGTCCTTACCGCCTGGGCAGGCACCCGATTCGGCCCGATTCCCACGGCGATAGCGGCCGCCGCCGTGGCCGCCGTCGGGCTTGCTGCCCTCCTGGCCAGCCCGCCCGTGGTGGTGGTGTATCTGGCGCTGGTGCTGGCCGGCGTCGGGACCCATGGCACGCAGTGCCTCATCATCGCTGCCGTGGCGAGCCACTACCCGGACCATCTGCGGGGTACCGCGCTCGGCTGGGCGCTGGGCACGGGCCGCATCGGTGCCGTCGTGGCGCCGCAGGTGGGTGGGCTGCTGCTCGCCGCCGGGCTGGGCGTCAACTCAAACTTCCTCGCGTTCGCCGGTGCCGCCGCTGTCGCAGCGGTCCTGTTGGCTGCCGTCGGACTCAACATCAAGAACGAGATCTCCCAAGGAGCAAGCAATGCCTGAGTACACCCCGTCCACCGATGTCCTGGTTGTGGGAGGAGGGATGGCCGGCCTGGCCGGCGCCCTGGCCCTCCGTGAGAACGGCGCCAACGTAACGCTCGTGGAGCGTGCCCCCGAATTCGGTGAGGTTGGCGCTGGCTTGCAGATGGCTCCGAATGCTTCCCGGGTCCTGAAGCGTTGGGGATTGCTGGAGAAGGCCCTGGAGATCGGCGTCCAGCCGAAGCACCTGGTGTTCCGCGATGCCGTCACCGGTGACGAGCTGACCCGACAGTCGTTGCGCGGGGAATTCGAGGAACGCTACGGCGCCCCCTACGTGGTCATCCACCGCAGCGACCTGCACCGCGTACTCCTCGAAGGATGTGAAGCGGCAGGTGTGAAGCTGGTCAACGACGTCATGGTGGACAGCGTGGAAACCGTGAATGGCCGTGGAGTAGTGCACACTGCAGCCGGTGTGGACTATGAAGCAGACGTGGTGATTGGCGCTGACGGCCTGAAGTCCACGCTGCGTCCCCTGGTTGCCTCCGATGAACCCGTTTCCTCGGCTTACGTCGCATACCGGGGAACCGTTCCCATCACCGCGGATACCCCCGCCACCGACCTTGAGGACGTGGTGGTCTACCTCGGACCGGACTGCCACCTGGTGCAGTACCCCCTCCGTAAGGGCGAACTGCTGAACACTGTGGCTGTCTTCAAATCCCCGTCCTTTGAGCGCGGCGAAGAACAGTACGGGGGAGTGGACGAGCTCCAGGCCGCCTACAAGGACTGTGTCCCCGCCGTCCAGGCCGCCCTCGCGAACCTCGGCACCAGCATCCGGTGGCCCATGTACGATCGCGACCCCATCGAAAACTGGGCTGCCGGCCGCATGGTCCTCATGGGCGACGCCGCCCACCCGATGCTCCAGTACCTCGCCCAGGGCGCATGCCAGGCACTCGAAGACGCCGCCGTGCTGCAGGACGTCAGCGCCGGCACCGTCTTCACCGCCGACGGCGCCAACACGTCCGCGTGGGACGACGCCATTGCCGAATTCAACAAGGTCCGGGCCGCCCGCACCGCCCGGGTCCAGCGCACGGCCCGCGTCTGGGGTGAGTCCTGGCACGTCTCCGGACTGGGGCGGACGCTCCGAAACCTGCTGTTCAAGAGCCGCAAGGACAACGACTTCCAGTACAACGACTGGTTGTACGGCCAGGCCGGCGAGGGACTGCCGGCAGCGGAAGCCCCGAAGGTAGCCAGCCACCTTCCCGCCTGAGGCTGAACGCGCAAGCCGCCTGCCGCCGTCGTGCTTTTACTCAAGCACGACGGCGGTGGGCGGCTTTTGTTTTCCCTGCAGTTGGGTACGGTATCCCCATGGCCGCATCCCAGAAGCGAGACAAGTCCGGTTCCACGCTGCTGACCGTCATCATCGCTTTCGCGGCGAACACCCTGGTCGCGGCCGCCAAGTCGGTGGCTGCGGCGCTCACGGGCTCCGCATCGATGACCGCAGAAGCAGCGCATTCCTGGGCGGATACCGGAAACCAGGTGTTCCTGTTCCTGGCCGAACGGCGATCCCAGCGCCCGCGGGACAAGGCCCACCCGATGGGTTACGGCCGGGAAGCGTATGTGTGGTCGATGTTCGCCGCTTTCGGGCTCTTCACGGCCGGGGCCGTGGTGTCCATCATGCACGGCATCCAGGAGCTCATCACTCCTGAGCCTGCGTCGGACTTCGTGGTGGCGTACGTGGTTTTGGCCCTGGCCTTTGTCCTTGAAGGCTTCTCCTTTGTTCAGGCCTTCCGGCAGACCCGGAAGGCAGCCAGAGAACTGGAGCGGCACACGTTGGAGCAGGTCCTGATCAGCTCCGACCCCACCTTGCGGGCCGTCTTCGCTGAGGATGCTGCCGCCCTGGTTGGCCTGGTTGTCGCCTTTGCCGGGGTGTTCCTGCACCAAGTCACCGGATCGCCGGTGCCGGACGCCGTGGGCTCGATCGTGGTGGGCATCCTGCTGGCCGTCGTAGCTGTGGTGCTGATCGACCGTAACCGGAGATTCCTTGTGGGCCAGGGCGTTACCCCGGACATTGAACGCTCCATGGTCCGGCGGGTGCTTGACCATCCGGACATCGCCCGGCTCACGTACCTCCACTTGGAATTCGTGGGCCCCCGCAAGCTGTACCTCGTTGCGGCCGTGGACCTGGTGGGGGATCATCCGGAGCACGAAGTGGCCGTGGTCCTTCGCCGGCTGGAGCGCGAGTTGGAAGACCACGAAACGGTGGAGGAGGCGGTCCTGACATTGGCCACCCCGGACGAAGCAGCGCTGACCTTATAGGGCGATCTGCTTGCCCTTACCCATGAGCCGTTCCATCTGTTCGCCGGCATCGCTGCCCGGAGCGGGCGTGTACACCACGATGTGCAGGTCCGGCCGGTCCGAGGGCGAGACCTGGTGGTGCTCCATTTGAAGGACTCCCACTGCCGGGTGGTGGAACAGCCGCTCCCGTGACTGGAAACCCAGGATGTCGTAACGGTCCCAGCTTTCCTGGAATTCGGGGCTTGCTTCCTTCAACCGTTCCACTTGGTACGCGACATCCGGATCGCCCAGCCGTTGCCCCGTTTCAGCCCTGAACTCGGCGAGGAACCTTTTGCTGGTGATATCCCAATCCGGCAGCAGGTCGCGGACATAGGGGTCGGTGAAAACCAGCCACAAGAGGTTCCTGTCGGCGGCGTCGAAAGTACCGATGTTCGGATACAGCGCCTCGTAGCCGCGGTTCCAACCGGCAACGCCCCAATCCGGGGACAAGGCATAGGCCGGGTTGGGATCAAGGGCCTCCAAAAGGCGTTGCACGTGAGCGGGCGCGTCCGCTGCGACCGGGCCCTTCGGAGGCGCA
The DNA here is from genome assembly GCF_021538675.1 of Paenarthrobacter sp. AR 02. Lineage (GTDB taxonomy): Bacteria > Actinomycetota > Actinomycetes > Actinomycetales > Micrococcaceae > Arthrobacter. The sequence continues at coordinate 92,769 of NZ_JAJUKH010000004.1, read as the reverse complement.
GATGAATAACCACCCAGGGAAAGGACGTAGCCCAGCCCGGTATCGGACAAATGCAGGGCACGCGCAATCGATTCAAGGACCTGCCGTGAGGGGCTGATGTCCCGGCCTTGTTCAAGCCAGGTGTACCAGGTGACGCTCACTCCGGAGAGGAACGCAATCTCTTCCCTTCTGAGGCCGCGCTCGCGGGACCTGCCCACCGGAGGCAGGCCATAGTCCGAGCGCAAGGCCTGGGTGCGGCGGGTCCTGAGGAAGAGGCCCAGTTCCTTGCGCTGTTCATTGCTCACGCCCTCAACACTATTACTCTGTTACTTTCAGTACTAGTAGCAGCACCGTCTTCCGCCTGCCGTAGAAAATCAGCAGGATGGTACCTATGCCTGCACTACGCTCAAGAACTGTCACCCACGGCCGCAACATGGCCGGAGCCCGCGCACTGCTGCGTGCCTCCGGTGTTGCCAACACGGACATCGGCAAGCCGATCATCGCGGTGGCCAACTCCTTCACCGAGTTCGTCCCCGGCCACACCCACCTGGCGCCCGTGGGCCGGATCGTGTCTGACGCGATCCTCGCCGCCGGTGCCGTGCCGCGCGAATTCAACACCATCGCCGTGGACGACGGAATCGCCATGGGCCACTCCGGCATGCTCTACTCACTGCCCTCCCGCGACCTGATCGCCGACTCCGTTGAGTACATGGTCAACGCCCACTGCGCCGACGCCCTGGTGTGCATCTCCAACTGCGACAAGATCACCCCGGGCATGCTCATGGCAGCACTGCGCCTGAACATCCCCGTGGTGTTTGTTTCCGGCGGTCCCATGGAGGCCGGCCGCGTGACCCTGACCGACGGCTCCGTGCGCTCCCTTGACCTGGTGAACGCCATCTCCGACGCCGTGGACGAGTCCATCTCCGATGAGGACATCAACCTGATCGAAGAGAACGCCTGCCCCACCTGCGGTTCCTGCTCCGGCATGTTCACCGCGAACTCCATGAACTGCCTGGCCGAGGCCATCGGGCTGGCCCTCCCGGGCAACGGCTCCGTGCTGGCAACCCACACGGCACGCAAGGCGCTGTACGAAAAGGCCGGTTCCACGATTGTTGAGCTGGTGAAGCGCTACTACGACGGCGACGACGAGTCCGTGCTGCCGCGCAGCATCGCCACCGCTGAAGCCTTCGACAACGCCATGGCCCTGGACATCTCCATGGGCGGCTCCACCAACACCATCCTCCACCTGCTGGCAGCTGCCCAGGAAGCGGGCGTGGACTACGGCCTGGCCGAGATGGACGCCAAGTCCCGCCAGGTTCCCTGCCTGGCCAAGGTTGCCCCGAACGTTGCCGGGAACAAGACCTACTACATGGAAGACGTGCACCGCGCCGGCGGCATCCCTGCGCTGCTGGGCGAGCTGAACCGTGGCGGTCTCCTGCACAAGAACGTCCACTCCGTTCACTCCAATGACCTCGACGGTTGGCTGGACGATTGGGATGTCCGCGGCGGCAAGGCAACGGAAGAAGCCAAGGCCCTGTGGCACGCGGCGCCAGGTGGCGTCCGCTCCTCCTTGGCTTTCTCGCAGTCGAACGTGTGGACCTCCCTGGACACGGACGCCGAAGGTGGCTGCATCCGCTCGGTGGAGCACGCCTTCTCCAAGGACGGTGGCCTGGCGGTGCTGCGCGGCAACATTGCCGTGGACGGTGCCGTGGTGAAGACCGCAGGCGTGGACGAGTCCATCTGGAAGTTCGAGGGACCCGCGATCGTCTGCGAATCACAGGACGAAGCCGTGGAAATGATTCTGAACAAGTCGGTCAAGGAAGGCGACGTGGTGGTGATCCGCTACGAAGGCCCCCGCGGTGGTCCGGGCATGCAGGAAATGCTCTACCCGACGTCCTTCCTCAAGGGCCGCGGCCTGGGCAAGAAGTGCGCACTCATCACTGACGGCCGCTTCTCCGGCGGAACCTCCGGTTTGTCCATCGGGCACATTTCCCCCGAGGCTGCCTCCGGGGGCGACATCGCCCTGGTGGAAAACGGCGACATCATCAGCATCGACATCACGCAGCGTTCCCTCCAGCTGAAGGTCTCCGACGAGATCCTGGCCGAGCGCCGCGAAAAGCTCCTGGTCAACGGCGGCTTCAAGCCCAAGAACAGGGACCGCCAGGTCTCACCGGCCTTGCGGGCCTACGCAGCCATGGCGCTTTCGGCAGACAAGGGAGCCGTCCGCGACGTCTCGCTGATCGAGAACCTCTAAAGCGCCGTACCGCGCCTGGGCCGCCCGCCGTCGTCGTACTTCACTGAAAGTACGACGACGGCGGGCGGCCTTCGTTTAGCGGGAACGTTTCAGGGGACGAACCTGTAGCCCATGCCTGGCTCAGTGATGAAGTGCTGCGGATTGCCTGAGTCGGCTTCCAGTTTCCGCCGCAGCTGGGCCATGTACACGCGGAGGTAGTTGGCCTCCTTGGCGTAGGCGGGGCCCCACACCTCGGTAAGGAGTTGCTGATGGGTGATCAGCTTCTCCGGATTACGGACCATGATGTCCACGATGCTCCACTCGGTGGGAGTCAGCCTGACATCCTGGCCCGCTGCGGTGACTTTCCGCTTGTCCAAATCGACGGTGAACGCTTCCGTCTCCACAGTGGTGGTTTGCGCACTGTTTTCCGTCCGCCTCCGCAATGCTGCGCGGAGTCGGGCCAGGAGTTCTTCCAGGCCGAAGGGTTTGGTGACGTAATCGTCCGCGCCAGCGTCCAAGGCCTCCACCTTGTCGCTGGAACCGTGACGTGCTGACAGGACCAGGATCGGAACGTCACTCCACTCACGAAGCCTGGTAATGACCGTTGCTCCGTCGATGTCCGGAAGACCCAGATCGAGGATGACGATATTGACGGGACGTTGTGCGGCTGCGTGCAGCGCCGACTCTCCGTCCACCGCAGTGATGACTGCGTAGCCATGGCCCTTGAGGGTGATGGCGAGCGCGCGGACAATGTGCGGATCGTCGTCCACCACCAGCACGTTGATCATGCCTTCAGCGCCTGGGCGGTGGAATAAGAGCCCGTGGACAACGGGAGCCGGATCACCATGGTCAGTCCGCCCCCTGGGGTTTCCTCCGCGGTGAGTGTCCCACCCATTGCCTCCGTGAAACCCTTGGCGACGGCGAGCCCCAAACCGACGCCGGTAGTGGCCGGCACATCGTTAAGTCGTTGGAAAGGTTGGAACATCCGCAGGACGTTGGCCGCGGGAACACCCTGGCCGTGGTCGATGATCCTCAGTTCGCCGGCGGGCTGGCCGCCCAGCGTGGCGGTACTCAGTCCACCCGCGCTGCCAACAATCACGATGTCTGACTGTGGCGCGTATTTCACGGCGTTCTCAACAATGTTGGCGACGACTCTTTCGAGCATTCCACCGTCGGCATCCACCTCCGGCATGTTGGGTGGCAGGTCTATCCTCACCCTGCCGACCGGTACCCCGTGAAGGGCCGCCGGGATTATTTCAGACCAGCGGGTGGGCTTGATCAGGGCATTCACGGAATCGGAGGTGATACGGGACATGTCCAGGAGGTTGCCCACCAGCACGTCCAGGCGATCCGAGCACTCATCGATGGTAGCCAGCAGTTCCTGCTCCTCTTGTTCGGTGTAGCGGACTCCGGGTTGCCGCAAGCCACCCACGGCGAGTTTGATGCCAGCCAAGGGGGTGCGCAGGTCGTGGGAAACGGCGCGGAGTATGGAGGTACGCATGGTGTTGCTCTCGGCGAGCCGCATCACCTCCCGCTGGCTGGCAGCGAGCTGGCGGCGTTCCAACTGGGCCATCAGCTGGGTACCGAACGCTCCCAGCAGGCGGCGATCGCTCGCAGGGAGGACCCGGCCCGTGAGGACCAGACGGGTGGTGGGATCGATCTGTTCGGTGTTCTCGCTTTCCCCGTCCTCGGCGGGAGCATTTCCGCCCGCCTCCGCAATCAGCCGCCAGCCGTCGTCGCCGTCGGTTGCGTGGTAAAGGGCTGCCCGGCGGACTCCGAAAACGTCCAAGGCCTGTTGGAGCAGCCCGGCTACCGCGTCTTCTGCCGCGGTAGCTCCCCGGGTCAGGTCGGCCAGGGTGGTGGCTTCGGACCGGGCGCGTGCGGCTTCCTTGGAGCGCCTTGCCGAAAGGTCCACCACTACTGCTACGGCGGAGGAAACACCGGCAAACACCAGCAGGGCCAGGAGGTTCTGCGGATCGCTGATGGTCAGGGTGCCAAGAGGGGGAATCGAAAAGTAGTTCACCAACGCACTGCTCCACAGGGCGGCCAGCAGCGCAGGCCAAAGCCCGCCCACCAGGGCGACCGCAACCGAGCCGCTGAGCTGGACCAGGACCGCCGTCGCAATATTGTGCGATGGGCTGGCGGCCAGCAGGAGCTGCAGCAGGACCGGCAGGACAACAGCAAGCACGAACCCTACTATCACCCGGACCCGCCCCAGATGCCGGGGCCGGGGACGTTCCTTTCCACGCCCGCCCAACGGGTGCGAAACCATATGCACGTCGATGTCGCCCGAGTCCCGGACCACCTTGTTTCCGACGCCGCCCATAAGCCGTCCCGCCAGGGCTTTCCGGCGTGAAACGCCCACCACGATCTGCGTGGCGTTGACGCTGCGGGCAAAGTCCAGCAGTGCCTTGGCAGGATCTTCCCCGGAAACAATGTGGTAGCTGCCGCCCAGGTCGCGGATCAGGGTGCGCTGGGCCTCCAGGTCCTGCGGCGATTCGGTGGCTACGCCATCGGCGGCACGCACATGGACCGCCAGCAGGTCCCCACCGTTGACGCGCTTGATGATCCTGGCCGCCCTGCGGATCAGGACCTCACCTTCAGGTCCGCCGGTCAGTCCGATCACGATCCGTTCCCGGGCCGGCCAGCTGTCCTCGATCCGGTTTTCTGCGCGGTAGCGGGCCAGGCCTTCGTCGACCCGGTCAGCCAGCCACAGCAGGGCCAGTTCCCGAAGGGCAGTCAGGTTGCCCGTGCGGAAGTAGTTGGACAGCGCGGCATCGATCTTGTCCGCGGCGTAGATCTTTCCGTCTCCCAGCCGTTGCCGGAGGAGCTCGGGCGAGATGTCCACCAAGTGGATCTGGTCCGCCCGCCGCACCACCTCATCAGGGACGGTTTCGGCTTGCCGGACGTCGGTAATGGCGCTGACCACGTCCCCAAGCGAGGCCAGATGCTGGACGTTGACCGTGGAGAGCACGTTGATGCCCGCCTCAAGCAGTTCCTCGATGTCTTCCCAGCGCTTGCGGTTCCGGCCTCCGGGAATGTTGGTGTGGGCGTACTCGTCCACCACCGCCGTGTGCGGGTGGCGGGCCAGGACGGCGTCGAGGTTCATCTCTTCGAAGGTGGCGCCGCGGTACTCGACGCTCCTTGTGGGGATGACCTCCAGGCCATCAGTGAGCGCCTTGGTATCGGCGCGGCCGTGGTGCATGGCGAAGGCCACCACCACGTCCTCGCCGCGCTCCTGAAGCCTGTGGGCTTCCTTGAGCATGGCATAGGTTTTGCCGACGCCGGGGGCCGCCCCCAGGAATATTCTTAGTGCTGCCCGCGCCATGATCGCCATTCTTCCACTAAGTCCACCAGCCCTAGTGGCGGTTCGCGGCCGCCGCGATGTCCAGGTTCAGCAACGTGACGTTGACCGAGGCCTGTCCCAGGAAAGCTTCCGCCCCTCCGCTGGTTTGCAGGTCCACCAGACGTTGTACATCGCCTGGGTTCAAGCCACGGGCGGCGGCCACCCGCGCCACCTGGAGCCGGGCGTATGCGGGGGAAATGTGCGGGTCCAGGCCCGAACCGCTGGCCGTCACAGCGTCTGCGGGGACGTCCGTCACCGGCACCCCTTCCGCCGCGGCGATGGCCGCGCGGTGGGTGGAGACGGCGTCGAGCAGTTTGGGATCGTTGGGGCCCAGGTTGCTCGCCGACGACGACGCCGGGTCCCAGCTGACAGCCGAAGGACGGGCGTGGAACCACTCCGGACTTTGCGCGCCGGAACCGTCAGCGGACACTTGGGCGATCAGGGCCGAGGCCGCCGGATTGCCGGCCTGGTCCTTGACCACCGATCCGTTGGCCTGGAACGGGGCCACCAACTGCCCCGCTCCGAAGACCGCGAGCGGATACAGGACACCCAGCACCAGGGTGGCGAAGAGCAGGAACCGTACGGCGGTGGCCGCTTGGCGCAAGTACATTTTCATGGTGTTGTCCTAGCCGATGCCGGGGATGAGGGAAATGATGAGGTCCAGCAGTTTGATCCCGATGAACGGTGCCACGAGCCCGCCCAGCCCGTAGAGCAGTAGGTTTCTGCCCAGAGCCTGGGTGGCGGAAACCGCCCGGTACTTCACGCCCCGCAAGGCCAGCGGAACCAGTGCCAGGATGATGAGCGCATTGAAGATCACCGCGGAAAGGATGGCCGACGCCGGAGTGGCCAGCCCCATGATGTTCAGCATTCCCAAGCCGGGAAAGGCCGCCGTGAAGAGGGCGGGAACAATGGCAAAGTACTTGGCCACATCGTTGGCCACGGAGAACGTAGTCAATGCCCCGCGGGTGATGAGCAGTTGTTTGCCGATGCCCACAATGTTGATCAGCTTGGTGGGATCGGAGTCCAGGTCCACCATGTTGGCTGCTTCCTTGGCGGCCGGCGTACCGGAATTCATGGCAACCCCCACGTCCGCTGCCGCCAGGGCGGGAGCATCGTTGGTGCCGTCGCCGGTCATGGCCACCAGGCGGCCCTCGCCCTGTTCCCTGCGGATCACGTCCATCTTGTCTTCGGGGGTTGCTTCAGCGAGGAAATCGTCCACCCCGGCTTCGGCCGCGATCGCCTTGGCCGTGACAGGGTTGTCGCCGGTGATCATCACCGTGCGGATGCCTATCTTCCGCAGTTCCTCGAAGCGGGCCCGCATCCCGGGCTTCACCACATCCGCAAGGTGCACTGTTCCCAGAACCCTGGCGTCGCCGTCGTGCGTGTGTTCAGCCACCAGCAGCGGCGTGCCGCCCTGGGCCGAGATCTCCTGAACACGCTGCTGCACATCGGCTGGCATGGTGCCGCCCGCTTCGGTGACAAAGCGTTCGACGGCGGCCGCGGCACCTTTGCGGATCCGGCGTCCGCCCAGGTCCAGGCCGCTCATCCGGGTCATGGCGGTGAATTCCACAATGGCCAGGTCGGGAGTAGTTGAGCTGAGTCCCTCCAGGGACGTGCTGTTGCTGCTGCCGTTGCTGGAATCGTGGTCGGCCAGTTCCACGATGGACCGTCCCTCGGGCGTCTCGTCCGCCAGGCTGGACAGCCGGGCCGCCGTGACGAGCTGGTCCTGCCCTATGCCGGCCGCAGGGTAGAAGCCCACCGCCCGCCGGTTGCCGTAGGTGATGGTTCCGGTTTTGTCGAGCAGCAGTGTGGTGATGTCACCTGCTGTTTCCACCGCCCGCCCGGACGTGGCGAGGACGTTGTGCTGGACCAGGCGGTCCATGCCGGCGATGCCGATGGCCGGGACCAGGGCGCCGATGGTGGTGGGAATCAGGCAAACGAGCAATGCCACCAGGACGATCGGCGACGGCGTGGCACCGGCCAAGGATGCGATGGGTGCCAGGGTCATGGTGACCACCAGGAACACGATGGTCAGTGAAACCAGCAGCACGTGCAGGGCAATCTCGTTGGGCGTCTTTTGCCGGACGGCGCCTTCAACCAGCTTGATCATCCGGTCGATGAACGTGGCACCTGGTTCCGCGGTGATGCGGACCAGGATCCGGTCCGACAAAACTTTGGTCCCACCGGTTACCGATGAACGGTCTCCGCCGGACTCCCGGATGACCGGCGCCGATTCACCGGTGATGGTGGACTCGTCAACGCTGGCCAGGCCCTCGATGATCTCCCCGTCAGAAGGGATCACGTCACCGGCCTCGCAGATCACCAGGTCGTTGAGTTTGAGGTCGGTTCCAGGTATTTCCTTTTCCGATCCGTCCTCCAGCCGCACGCGGGCCATCACGCCCTTGCGGCTGGCCCGCAGACTGTCCGCCTGCGCTTTGCCGCGGCCTTCTGCAATTGCCTCGGACAGGGTTCCGAACAACACCGTCAACCACAGCCACGCTGTGACCACGATTCCGAAAACCGCCGGCTTGAACAGGCAGATGATGGTGCATGCTGCAGCACCCACCAGCACAACAAACATGACGGGGGAGTGAACCATCTGCCGCGGGTGGAGCTTTGCGAAGGCGACCGGAAGGGCTGCGTTGATGGTGGCGGCGTTGAGCTTGGCCGGCGCTTTGGTGTGGTGCTTGTGCTCTCCGGGTGTTCGTGTTTGTGGGGGGTTGCCGTCACCGTAGGTCAGGGCTGAGGTGTCCGCGGCTGGTGCCGAGCTGGACCGGGTCATTGAATGAGTCCTTCTGCGAGGGGGCCTAAGGCGAGGGCCGGGAAATAGCTAAGAGCCGTCATGATCACGGTGACGCTGAGGAGGAGTGAGCCGAACAGGGCACCGTGCGTTGGCACGGTTCCTGCAGACACCGGGATTTTCCGCTGCCGGGCCAGGGAGCCGGCCAGTGCCAGGACCAGGGCGATGGGAAGGAAGCGTCCCAGTAGCATGGCAACCCCAAGCGCAGCGGAGACGTAGGGCCCGGAGCTGGTGATGCCGCCGAACGCGGAGCCGTTGTTGTTGGCACCCGAGGTGAAGGCGTACAGCATCTCACTGAACTGATGGGGTCCACCGGCCGGGGCGTTGGCCATGGCATCCGGAAGGAGTGCCGTGATCCCCGCGAAGACCAGCACCAGGGTGGGCGTCACCAGGATGTACAGGGCAGCGAGTTTCATTTCGCGCGGGCCGATCTTCTTACCCACGAATTCGGGGGTCCGGCCCACCATCAGGCCGGCGATGAACACGGCAATGATGGCCAGGACCAGCATGCCGTACAAGCCTGAGCCGGTACCTCCGGGAGCCACCTCGCCGAGCATCATGTTCAGCATGGCCACACCTCCGGCCAGCGGAGGCAGGGAATCGTGCGCCACGTTCACGGCTCCGGTGGAAGTGAGCGTGGTGGACGCTGCGAAGATGGAGCTCGCTGCGGGACCAAGGCGTTGCTCGAAGCCTTCACCCAGGCCGCCTGCCGCCGTCGTCGCTGTTCCTTGGGCCGAGGCAACAGCCCACGCCATCAAGGCAGTAGACGCCAGCCAAAGCGCCCCCATGACGCCGGCCACCGTGAATCCCTGGCATTGGTCGCCCACCATACGCCCATAGGTATAAGGGAGTGCGGACGGGATGAGGAGGATCAGGAAGACCTGGAAAAGGCTGGTGAAAACGTTGGGGTTCTCAAAGGGATGGGCTGAGTTGGCATTGAAATAGCCGCCGCCGTTGGTCCCCAGCACCTTGATGGCTTCCTGCGAAGCAACCGGCCCGCCGGGGATCACTTGGCTGACGCCTGCGGCCTGGTTGGTGACGTCCGTGGACCAGAAATTCTGTACGACGCCGCCAATCACCAAGGCGATTGCTGCCACCGCCGCCAGGGGCAGGAGGAGTCGGAAGGACGCCCGGGTGACGTCCACCCAGAAATTACCCAGCCGGTCCGTCCCGGCCCGCACGATGCCGCGGATCAGGGCGATGGCCACCACGATTCCTACTGCGGCGGAGAGGAAGTTCTGGACCGCCAGCAGGCACATCTGGACGAAGATGCCCACAGTGGCCTCCGGCGCGTACGTCTGCCAGTTGGTGTTGGTGACAAAGGAAATTGCCGTGTTCATGGCTACCCACGGATCAACACCCGGCAGTCCATTGCTTCCCGGGAGCACGCCCTGGAGCCGCTGCAAAGCGAAGATCACCAGGATGGAAACGGCGGAGAAAGCCAGAACGCTGCGCAGATACACAGACCAGCTCTGTTCAGTTCCGGCGTCCACTCCGGCCAATCGGTAAAACACCCGTTCAGGCTTTGAAGACCTGGAGCCGGTGAAAACCTTGTCCATGTAGATGCCCAGCGGCTTGTGCACCAGAAACAGTGCAACCAGCAGTACGGCTATTTGGGTGATCACTGATGCGGCGCTGAAAACCACCTGCCATCACCACTTTTCCGGGTTGAGCAGCACTGCCAGCAGGTAGCCGATCAACGCCAGGCCCACCAGAAACAGCCCCACCCACATGATCGCGTCCAGCATCATTGCCCGCTCACCGGGCCCTCGCCGTCGATCATTGTGCCCAAAAGGTGGGCCACCCACATCACGATTCCCATGCTCAGCACAAGAATCACCACAACAGCCACGTCGGCCATTGGAACGTCCTTTCATCAGCACCCCGTTAGCGGGGCTGATGTCAGTCAACTCCCATGGATGCGGCGAAAAGGCGTTCCTAACGGTTCCTTAATGCGGCGGCCAGCAATCTTGACGGTTTCTTAATGCCGCTCTTGATCAGCGCGGAGTCGGGTCTCACTTTCGGCGTAAGCGTCGAGCAGCCCGCGGGCGTGTTTGCCGGTGTCGCCTTCCTGAACAAGGGCGGAACGCATGCCCTCGAGCTTCTCTTCTCCTGCCGGGAAGGGCGGGAGCAGCGGAATGTTCGGGTCGGTGATGACTTCCAACACCGCCGGCCGGTCGGCGTTCAGTACCTCGTCCCAGGCTGCGCCCAGTTTCTGCGGGTCATCGACGCGCACGCCCTTAAGGCCGAGCAGCTCAGCATAGCCGGCGAAGGGGAAATCCGGGATTTCCTGGCTTGCGTTGAAACGTGGCTCCGCCTCGGTTTCCCGCTGCTCCCAGGAAACCTCCGCGAGGTCCCGGTTGTTGAAAACGCACACCACGAACCGCGGGTCTGCCCAGTCCCGCCAACGGTGCGCCACGGTCACCAGTTCGGCAATACCCAGCATTTGCATGCCGCCATCGCCGGCCAAAGCAACAACCGGCCGCCCGGGGTGGGCGAGCTTCGCCGCCAGCCCATAGGGAACTGCGCAACCCATGCTCGCCAGGGTGCCGGAAAGATGCGCCGGGACTCCCTCCGGGAGGATCAATTGCCGGGCGTACCAGTAGACGCAACTGCCGACGTCGATACTCACCTGGGCGTCCCCGGGCAGCCTGCCGTTGAGTTCCCGCACCACCAGCTCGGGGTTGACCGGTTCAGCGGGGATGGCGGCCCGTCCCGCCGAGAGCTCACGCCAGGCCCGGACCTGGTCTTCGACGTCGGTTCGCCAGGTGTTGCGTGCGGGCTGGCCCTTCGCGCCGAGCCGCTGGCTGAGGGCGCGGAGTGTTCCGGCGGCGTCGCCCACCAGTCCGACATCCACCGGGTAGCGGTTGGCGATTTTTCGGCCGTCGATGTCGATCTGTACCGCTTTGGCTGTCCCGGGTATGGGGTAGAACTCGGTCCAGGGATCGTTGGAACCGATGATCAGCAACGTGTCGCAGTGTTCCAGCAGGTACGCGCTGGCTGTGGTGCCGAGATGGCCCATGGTCCCTGTGTTGAAGGGCAGTGTTTCGTCGATCCAGGGCTTGCCCAGCAAGCTGGTGGTGATGCCGGCGCCAAGCTGTTGTGCCAGCGCGATCACCTCTGCTTGCGCACCGCGGGCTCCTTGGCCGACGAAGAGCGCGATCCGTTCTCCCACGGAGAGGAGATCCGCAGCCTGGTCCAGATCTTCCGCGCGGGGCATCACTTCCGCGGGGTGCCACACCGGGGCTGTGACGACTATGCCGTGTTCGTGCTCAAGGGAGGGCGCCTCTGCTGTTTGGATGTCGTGGGGAATGATGACGACGCAGGGGGACTTGGTTTCCAAAGCGGTGCGGAACGCCCGGTCTATCACCATGGGAATCTGCTCCGCGGAGCTGACGAGTTGGGCGAACTGGGCGGCGACGTCCTTGAAGAGCGTGAGCAGGTCGATTTCCTGCATGTAGGCAGATCCCAGCACGGAGGTGCTCTGCTGCCCGATGATGGCAACCACCGGGACGCTGTCCATCTTGGCGTCGTAGAGCCCGTTGAGGAGGTGGACTGCTCCGGGGCCCTGCGTGGAGGTGACCACACCCACGCCGCCGGTGTACTTGCCGTGTCCTACGGCCATGAACGCTGCTGCTTCCTCGTGCCTGGCCTGGACAAAAGCTATCTCCCCTTCGACCCGGCGGAGTGCGCCCATGAAGCCGTTGATGCCGTCTCCGCTGTACCCGAAAACCCTGTCTACGCCCCACGCCTGCAGGCGTTCCACGATGAGGTCTGAAACCGTTCGCTGAGTCATGCCGTGGCTCCTGTGGTTGCCTTGGTGTTTCGCTTGCCCCTCCATAGTAAGCATGCTTACTGATTTGCCGTCAGGAAGGGTGTCCCAATTGGCGCCATTGTGGGCTATCTTGATCGTGAGTGGCCCGACTTATTGTTTTACGCGACGGCAATAATCAAAGGTTGCTTAGTTATTTGTCATGGCTGCACGGCACGTTTGCGTTATTTTCCGTATCAATGAAAGGAAATACGTTGGCTGTTTCTGTTGAATTGGGCAAAGCACTCGATAAGGCCTATGAAAATGCGACTTTGGACGAAATCCTGGCCGCCCCGCCGTCCGCACTCGCCGGACTTACCGATAAACACAATGAATTGCTCGCCCAGTTGGGAATCAAGACGGTTCGCGACCTTGGCAGCAACAAGTTCTTTGCCGCCGCTGGCGTGTTGGTGGCGCTGTCCGGAAAGGCCGGCTGATTACCGCGCCTATGGGTAGTGGTTCCCGCCAAGGCGAGTAACAGTTCAGGTCGTTTTGAGGCATTTCAAAACGACCTGAACTGAGGCTCAGTTGGGAGTGAATGCTGCGCGGAACGCGGCCAGTGCAGCATCCCCGGCTTCGATCGATTGACCGCCAACAGCCCCGGCTTCCAGCCCGATCACCCCGGTGTATCCGACGTCCGCCAGTGCCCTGGCAACAGCCGAGTAGTTGATCTCGCCGGTGCCCGGTTCGAAGCGCCCGGGTACATCGGCCACCTGGATCTCGCCCGTGTACGGCTGGGCTGCGCGGACGAGCTCGATCAGGTTACCCTCGCCAATCTGTGCGTGGTAGAGGTCCAGCATCATCCTCACGTTGGGGTGGTCGAGGGCTTGGACCAGCGCCAGGGTGTCCTTCGCGCGGGCCAAGGGGATGCCCGGGTGGTCCAGAATGGTGTTCAGGTTTTCCAGCGCGAAGACGATCCCATGCTGGGCACCCAGTTGCCCCAACTGTTCCAAGGTGCGGAGTCCGGTCAACCACATCCCGCCCGTAGTCCGATGTGTCGGCCTCACCGCACGGCCACCCTCACCAAGCTCCGCGGGATGGACCACCATCCGCTCGACACCAAGTTCCAAGGCTGTGGGGATCAACTTCTCCGCCGATGCAAGGACCTCGTGTGCAGTGGCGGAGTCGGTCAGGCTGCCGCCGAAATAGCCGCTCATGGACGAGAACCTTGCTCCGGTGGCGGCGAGGGCCGCGATGTCCCTGCCGCGGGTGTCCCAGAGCTCAACCTCGAAGCCCTGATCGTGGATGCGGCGAACGCGCTCGATCAACGGCAGTTCGCCGTAGACCATCTCCGCGCAGACGGCCAGGCGGAAGGTCACGCTCCGACCTCCTGTACCACGGCCGCACCCCGGGGTTCGGCCTCGGCTGGGCGAAGCTCCGCTACGTCTGCCACCGCTACCGGCAACCCCGACTCTGCGGACTTGAACGCGGCCAATGCCACAGCCAGGGCGTTCCGGGCGTCTACTCCACCCGGCGCGGCAACAGCGGTACGCGGCGGGGCCGCCGTCGGACGTTTGTCTGTGGAACCGCGGCGCGCGGCGACGTCGTCCGCGAAGTGTGCCAGCTCCTCCGTGTAGGCGTCGTGGAAGAGGTCAATGTTAAGGCGGGTGGTTTCCGAGGTGATACCCGCCGCGGTGTAGCTCGTGGCATTGGTGGACTGCGGGCTGCCTGCCGTGACCATGCCCGCCGAGCCGAAAACTTCGCCGCGGACGTCATAGCCGTACAGCGCGTTGAAGTTGGCTTCGGCCACCGCGATGGCGCCGTTGCTGTAGGTTACCGTCACCACGGCGGTATCCAGGAGGCCGCCGGCCTTGGCTTCGGGAGCTACCAGGGCGTCTGCGACCGCGTGGACCTTGACCGGAACGGCGCCGGGGTTCAGCCAGTTCAGGGTGTCGAAGTCGTGGATCAGCGTCTCAAGGAAGATGGTGCCGGGCGCGATTCGCTCCGGGTTGCCGATTCCGGCTTCGGTCCCGGGGTCGCGGGTGAGGGAGCGGAGAAGCTGCGGCACGCCAACGATGCCCTGGTCGATGAGCTTCCGCGCTGCCGCAAAGTCGGTGGAGTAGCGGCGGTTGAAGCCAAAGCGGAGGACGACGCCGGCCTCTTCCGCTGCTGCGATGGCGGCGTCGAGTTCCTCAATGGTCCGGCCGCCCGGCTTCTCGCAGAAGACATCCTTGCCTGCCTTGGCCGCTGCGGTGATCAGTTCCGAGTGGAAGCGCAGGGGCGCAGCGATCAGGACCGCGTCCACGTCGGGGTCGTTCAGGACATCAGATGCATCGGTGCTGATTTTCGCCACGCCCAGCCGGCTCGCGAGGGCCTCCAGGGCGGGCTGTACGGGATCGGCGATGGCTTCCAGCCGGGCGTTGGGGAGGCGGACTGCAATGGATTCAGCGTGGAAGTTGCCGATCCACCCCGCCCCGATGACTGCGATGCGGACGGGCCGGTCATCGGCGACCGGGTGCTGAAGGTACGTCATTGGGGCTCCTTGAATGGATGTCTAGATCGTTCTAGTACGCCCATGATGGCACGCTTTCAGCCTGCTCGTCTAGATCGTTCTAGTTCAAGGGTCTTGGGCTGTCCAGCGGAATCTGCGCCGGGTTGTGCGGGACACCAGCCTGGAGTCCCGGCGTCGAGAGCTTCGGCTCGGGGGCGACCTGGCGCGATGGGCGGATGTGGTCCAGCGCCAGCTTCGCCAGGGGTGCCATCAGCAGGAGCAGCAGCATGGTGCACCCTCCGGCCAGCCCGGCCAACAGGACCAGCGCCGCCATAAGCAGCAGGTGGATGTCCGGCGCGTCCGCAAATGAGGGGACGAATGGTACGGCCAGCCCTTTGGTTGATTTCACATCTTGCTCCTGCGCGGTGGTTGCTCAATATCCGGGTACTTAGGAGTGCTCCGGCGAAGCGAAAAGTGATGCCCTTTTCGGGGGACCTTTGGCTCGGGGACCGGGCAATGCCATGCCCATGCCATGCCCCGGGTGCCGTTCAAAAAACTTCTTGGCAACCCTGCGTCACGTTTCCGCAGGTCAGGCCACATATCCAGTGCCCATGTCTTTGAGCCGCGCACTGCGCCGTTGCCCTTTTCGGCTGCGTCTCGGTTCATTGACGAGTTGGCAGCGATGGGTGTGGTGGGTTCTGGGGCCCACCCGGGGCGCCGTCGCTGCATGAAACCGGGCTAGTGCGGTCGGTCGTCTGAGTCGCGGCCGGCCGCACGACCGGATTTGTGAGCGCACACATCTATTCGCCTGTAGAACGTTCTATAGACTGGCTCCGAGCAGAGGAGAGCCATGACCGGGAAACGTCCCACCTTGATGGACGTGGCTGAAGCCGCAGGTGTATCCAGGGCCTTGGTTTCCATCGTCATGCGGGACGCCCCGGGTGCTTCCGAAGCGACCCGGCTGAAAGTCCAAGCGGCCGCAAGGGAACTCGGCTACCGGCCCGACAGCCGCGCCCGGCTCCTCCGAAGCAGCCGCACCAGGCTCCTTGGCCTCAGCTTTTCCACCGCACAGGCCTTCCATGCCGAGATCGTGGACGCCGCCTACGCCGGAGCGACGATACGCGGATACGACATCGCCCTCAGCGCAGTGGCCAATGGCCGACCGGAAGCGCGGGCAGTAGAATCCCTGCTGGACCTGGGCTGCGAGGCACTGATCATGATTTCCCCGTCCCTCCCGCCGGAGGAACTGGCCGGATACGCAGCCCGCTTGCCCGTCATCAGCCTTCTCCGCGACGACGTTGGCGACGCCTTGGACTCAGTGAGCAGCGATGACCATGCCGGGATCCACCTGGCCGTGGAGCATCTGGTTTCGCTGGGGCATCAGCGGATCGCACACGTGGACGGCGGCCAGGCAGTGTCCAGCGCGCAACGACGTGCGGCATTCCAGGCAGAGATGACTTCGCGTGGCTTGGATGCGCGCGTCGTCGCTGGGGGACCCACCGAAGAAGACGGCTTGCGCGCCGGCCGTGAGCTGCAGCAGGACTTGCCCACCGCCGTCGTTGCTTTCAATGACCGGTGTGCGCTGGGTGTCTGGGAGAGTTTCCGCGCCGCTGGCCTCCGGGTGCCGGACGACGTCTCCGTCCTCGGCTACGACGACAGCCAGTTCGCCCGGCTCAGCTATGTCCAGTTGTCTTCGATCAGCCAGGACGCGCCGCTGTTGGCCCGCGCCGCCGTCGACCGCGCGGTGGACCGCTTGGAGGGTACGACGTCGGCAGCCCACCTGGTGCGGACACCGCACCTTGTGGTGAGGGAGACTACGGGCAGGGTGCCCGGCTGACCGCCGTCCGGTTACGTGGAGATCGCCCGCATGGAGTTGTTCCGCTTTTCATGGGTAAGTTCGGCCAACCCCAGCGCTTCCAGCAGGGGTGGCATGTACATGCCGAACCGGCCCCGGTACCCCTTCCGGAGACCGTACCAACCGCCCACCGGGTTGCTTTCGCTGCGGCCCCACGCCTCTACCGTTCCCTCGGCGGCGTCCTTGCCTTCGTCGGCGGCGCCCAGCGGGACCCAGTCGCCCTGTTCCACGAGCCACGCGTGCAGGTCCTCGATGGCGCGGAGCTGGTACAGCAACTTGGTAGAGCCCACTTGGCAGACGATTGCCGGTGGGTCCGCGGACTCATCCTTGTACATGATGTAGTCGGACGAGCCCGGGGGAGTGGTCAGCTGCCACGGATCGTCCTTGGTTCCAGCGGCCATTCAGGGGTCCTTTCTGCGCTTGTGGTCAGCTTACGCAGGGCGGCATAAAGCACCCGGCCTGCCCGGTTCGCAAAGGAACGTCAGTTACGGGGAGCCCTCTGCGGGGGTGTCGTCCTCGATGTCGGGACCTTCCGCCGGGTCCTGGCTGTGGAGGCCGGTGTCATGCGGGACCCAGCCTTCCGTCTCGCCCTCTGCCGGAGCATCGGTGTGGTGCCGGATGACATGTTCGGTCTCATCTGATGGCTTCATGACGGATACTTCCTGTCCTTGGCTGGGACTGCTTCCGTGAGTGCCCCCAGTCTACGCCCGGGTGTGGTCCGCTGCGGCGTCCGCCCTCCAAGGAATCCTGTCCACATAGCACTGATCAGGGACCTTGTGATCCAAAGGTGTGGCATAGGCTGAACCCAGCAGTTCCCCGTGAAACAACAGACTGCCAAGGAGAGGTAAAGATGCCCAAGCGCCCCAACCCGGCGGTGAAAATCGCCCAGGAAACAGCACACAACGCCGTTTTCGACGCCCAAGGCAAACCCAAGCCCGGTGTCCACAATGTCCTGCTTAAAGCCGTAGAGGTCCAGCGGCCACTGGTCCTGGCCAACCTTCGACGCTTGCAACGCCGGCACCCCCATGATTCTCCAGCGCAGCTTGCGGCAAAACTGGAGCACCATTACCTGCTCGTCATCTCAGGCGGGGGTGCCGCCGTAGGCGCGACCGCCGTCGTGCCGGGTATTGGTACCGCGGCATCGCTGGGCCTTTCCGCGCTGGCAACCGTGGGGTTCCTGGAGACCACGGCCCTGTACGCGTCGTCCCTGGCCGAACTCCACGGCATCAGGCTCACCGACCCGGAACGTTCCCGGACCATGGTCATGGCCATCATGCTGGGTGAGGAAGGCACGTCCCTGCTGGGCGCACTGAGCGGGCAGTCGCTGGGCCGCGGTAAAGGCGTCACTAATGCCTGGGGCAAGACCCTGACCAAGAAGATTCCGGGCAGCGGATTCGGAGTCATCCGTGACACCATTCAGCGCGCCTTCCTGAAGAACCTCCTGAAGAAACAGGGCGGCGCCTTCATTGGACGCGCCCTGCCCTTCGGTATCGGGGCCGTGGTTGGCGGTGCCGGCAACCTGATGATGGGCCGTGCCGTGGTCTCCAGTGCCAAGGAAGCCTTCGGCGCGATGCCCGATACGATGCCGGGTGAACTTCTGCCCAACGCAACCAAAAACGTGACTGTAAACGCAACCGAATACCCGACGCTGGAAGGCGGTAACAGTGGATCTGAACGCTGACCTGGGAGAGTCCTTTGGCTCCTGGACCATGGGCGATGACGCCTCGATGTTCCGTATCGTGAGCAGCGCCAACGTGGCGTGCGGCTTCCACGCCGGGGATCCGCTCACCATGCTGGACAGCTGCCGCGCAGCATTTGAATTGGACGTTCGTGTAGGCGCGCATGTGGGGTACCGGGACCTGGCTGGGTTCGGACGCCGTTCCTTGGACATGACCTTTGATGAGCTCTTCGGGGACGTCCTCTACCAACTCGGCGCCCTGGACGGGATGGCCCACACCGTCGGTGCTTCGGTGGACTACGTCAAACCGCATGGCGCCCTCTACAACAGGATTGTTAAGGATCCCGAGCAGGCCGAGGCCGTGGTGGCTGCTGTTCATGCCTACGATCCCGGCCTTCCCGTGTTGGGACTGCCGGGGTCGGCATGGTTGAAACTGGCTGATGAGGCCGGTCACCCGGTCTTCCGCGAAGCGTTCGTGGACCGGGCCTACCTGCCGGACGGCACCTTGGTACCGCGCACCCAGGAGGGCTCAGTCCTCCACGACCCCGCCGCAGTGGTGGCTCAGGCCGTGCGGTTGGCGACGCGCAAGGAAGTACTGGCCATCGACGGTTCCGTCGTTCCCGTGCAGGCGGATTCGCTGTGTATCCACGGAGACACGCCAGGGGCCGTCAGCATGGCCGCTGCCGTTCGAGAGGGACTGGAGCACGCCGGCGTGCAGGTCGAAGCGTTCGCCTGATCCTGCGGTGCGGTTCTTTGTAGGGGAGTGCATTAATGGGTGCGGTAGTAGTTGACCCTGGGACCTTGACCTCGGCCCTGGAGCCGGAGCAGGCACTGGACCGCGCGTCCATGCATCTGGCCAATGCCCTCCTGGGCAACCGCGCCGACGCCGGGGGCCTGGAGGTCCTGCTCGGTGGCCTCCGGCTCCGCTTCGTCACGGCCTCCGCAGTTTCAGTCACCGGTGCCGAAGGCATCGTCACCCTCAACGGCTCCGAGCTGCCACTTAACAAAGCGGTGCGGGTGGCTCCGGGATCGGTCCTTGAGGTAGGGCCCGCGCTCTTCGGAATCAGGTATTACGTGGCAGTTCCCGGTGGCATTCCGCCTCAGGCCGAGCCGTTGCGCGCGGGCGGTGCCCTGACCTTCGGCCGCCCGAACAGCCAGGCCTTCCCGGACCTGCAACAACCCCCGCGCCGTGCGCTGGATCCGGAACGTCCGGTAGTCGCCAGGGTTTTCCGCGGCCCGCAGGTCCCTGATTTCGGCGCTGATTCGTGGCTGAGGTTGACCACCGAACCGTGGATTCTCTCGACGGAGTCGGACAGGGCCGGGGCGCGGCTGGTGGGTCGGCCACTCGAGGCGGCCACAACTCCAGCACCCCAACCTCAGCCGCTGCGGACCGGCTCGGTCCTGCTGCCGCCGTCGGGCCTTCCCGTGATCGCCCTGGCCAGCCACCCGGCAACGGCAAAATCGCCCGTGATCGCGCTGGTCCGGGACGAGGACCTGGACCTGCTCGGCCAGGCAAGGCCGGGCCAGATGGTGCACTTATTGGGGACGGGTGGTGCCCCTGCTCCTATCCGAACAGCAGGTGCGCAACCGTGAAGATGGCCAGCCCTGCCAGCGCGCCAACCACGGTTCCGTTGATGCGGATGTACTGAAGGTCCTTGCCCACCTGGAGCTCGATTTTCTGGGAGGTTTCTTCCGCGTCCCAACGGGCTACCGTGTCGGAGATGACGCCGGCAATGTCCGAGCGGTAGGTGTTCACCAGGTATCCGGCCGCGTCGCCAATCCAAGCGTTGACCTTGCCGGCCAGTTCGTCGTCCTTGACCAGGCGTGTGCCGAAGTCCCGGACAGCTCCTTTGAAGCGCAGGCTCAGTTCGCTGTCGGGGTCATCGACGGCGTTGAGCAGTGCGGTCTTCACCGTTCCCCAGGTGCGTGAGGCCAGTTCACGGACCTCGGGGTCACCAAGGATCTGGGCCTTGATGGTTTCGGCGCGCTCAATCATGGCCGGATCGTGCTGCAGGTCCTGGGCGAGCTCGGTGAGGTAGGCGTCGATGGATTGGCGCACCCGGTGGTTCTGGTCGGACTGGACGGCGCGCATGAACTTGGACAGTTCCACGTGAACGCGGTCGCCAACCAGGCCGTCCACGAATGTTGGCACCCACAGCGGCGAGCGGTCCGAAACGAGCCGGTTCACCGTTGCATGGTTGGCGTCTACCCAGTCGGCGGCGCGGTCCACCAGCAGGTCCACCAACTTGTGGTGGTGGCCGTCAACGAAGATCCGCTCCGCCATCCGGCCCACCGGCGGCCCCCATGGCGGGGTGAGCAGGTGCTTGCGGACCATGCCTTCGATGACCGCTTGGACGTCGTCGTCATTAAGGACGGTGAACACGCCGCGGATCGCAGCACCGCCTTCCTTCGCGACGCGTTCGGCACCACCCGGACCGGACAACCAGGCCCCGGACTTGCGGGCAATATCGATGCTCGCCAACTTCTCCTGAACAACCTCCTGGGACAGGAAGTTGCTTTCCACGAACTCGCTGAGCGATTCGCCGATCTGGTCCTTGCGCCGCGGGATGATGGCGGTGTGCGGGATCCTCAGACCCATGGGGTACTTGAACAGGGCGGTGACGGCGAACCAGTCAGCCAGCGCGCCAACCATGCCACCCTCGGCCGCCGCGCGAACGTACTCAAGCCACGCGTACTGCTTCTGGAAGGCGAATGCCACCGTGAAGATCACGGCCATCCCGATCAGCAGGGCCAACGCCAGCCGCTTCATCCGGCGGAGCGCGGCTGCTTTTTCCAGGTCTCCCGCCGAAAGATCGACGACGGCGGAACCGGCCGGGGCGGGCGCGGGACCTGACGCCGGACGGGGGTTGGTGACGTCTTCAGTTGGGATTTGTTCAGAGTTCACCTGCATTAGCCCAGCGTAGCCCCCGTGCGTACAACCGCGTGGGCTACCGTATCTCCATGACAAGCGACGACTTCGCCACCGCAAGGCCCAAGGTCTACGCCCACCGTGGCTCCAGTGCCGCCTTTGCCGAACACACCAGGGCCGCCTATTTGAGGGCCATCGACGACGGGGCGGACGGAGTCGAGTGCGATGTGCACCTCACCCGGGATCAGCACGTGGTGTTGTTGCACGACTCCAACCTGGACCGGACCTCCACGGGGACAGGACCTGTAGCCGAGCAGACCCTGGAAGAGCTCCGTGAGCTGGACTTCTCGTCATGGAAGGGTGCGCGCATCCCTGAAGCCTATGGGGGAGTGGCCGACCAATTCCTGACGCTGCCGGAGCTGTTGGACATCCTCCGCGGGGCTGGCCGCGACATCGGCTTGGCCATCGAACTCAAGCACCCAAGTCCCTACGGGCTGAAGCTTGAGGACCGGGTACTGGCCTTGTTGGCCGAGGAAGGCTGGACGCCGGAGGAATCCAGGCTCGAGAACATCCAGGTCTCCTTCATGAGCTTTGATTCAGATTCTGTACAGCGGTTGCTGGAGACTGTTCCCGCGGAGCATGTCTGCCAACTGGTGGATGACTACACGGTCCAGGAAATCCGGGAGGAACTGGGCCTGGGCTTCCTCACCGGCGGGGCGGTGGCCAACGTCATGAAGGCAATGCAGGAGGAAGCGGAGCGCGTGCTGGACGAGGGACAGGCGGGAATCGCGGGCCCGGGAATCGACTATGTGCGCGAGCATGCACGCAACGTGCAGCGGTGGTTGGAGGCGGGCCGTGTATTCCGGGTGTGGACTGTTGATTCCCAGAAGGATGTAGCGCTTTGCCAAGGTCTCGGCATCCATGAGATCACCACCAACAAACCGGCGCAGGTCCTGGCGCAGCTCATGGTTTCCAGCTGACTTTGGGGCTTACCGCGCTTGTGATTGAGTGGTCTCATGTCACTTCGCTGGTCACCCAAGGCAACACATACCGTCTCAGCAATAGGCTTGAGCGCCCTGCTCCTGGCCAGCGCCGCAAAGCATTTCCGGACCCCCACCTTCTATAACCCCGTGGTGCCGGATTACCTGTGCCGCCGGGATGAACCGGGGAGCCGTCCCAATGGGCCCCTGGCCGTGATGTCGCGGGAGGAATGGGTCGCGTCGTCGGGCCTGCTCGAGGTGGCTGCCGCCGTCGGTCTCCTGGTACCTGCCACCCGCAAGGTGGCGGCTGACGCAACCACAGCGATGTTCACTGCATTCCTTGCGGGGCATATTGATGCCCTCAGGCGCGCTTACGGACCTAAAGGCACTCCTGCCGAGAGGCGTATCCACACCGTGCGGCTGCCCCTGCAGATTCCGCTGATCCTCTGGTCGTGGAGCCTGCGGAAATGACCAGTGGTTCCGCGCCCCTGAAACTCAGGGAGTCGCCCGCATTCAAGATCGCTCTTTCCTTGAGTATCGCCACGGGACTTTACGGGGTTTCGTTTGGTGCCTTGTCTGTCGCGTCCGGCTTTGATTTCTGGCAGACGATGGTTCTGAGCCTCCTGCTCTTCAGCGGTGGGTCCCAGTTCGCATTCATCGGTGTCGTGGCGGGCGGTGGCTCGGGGGTGGCGGCGATGACGGCCAGCGCACTCCTGGGGCTGCGCAACGGCATCTACGGCATGCAGATCAATGCCATGCTCCGGCCCGGCGGCTGGAAGCGCTACCTTTCCGCGCACGTCACCATTGACGAGTCGACGGCGACGGCGTCCGGCCAGACGGACCCGGATGAGCAGCGCCGCGGGTTCTGGACAGCCGGTATTGGAATATTCATCTTGTGGAATATCTTTACGGCCGTTGGCGCCTTGGCAGGAGATGCCATGGGAGATCCCAAGCAGTGGGGCCTCGATGGCGCCGCCGTAGCAGCGTTCCTGGCCTTGCTCTGGCCCCGGCTGAAGGGCCGGGAGCCGTGGGCCATCGCCGCAGCCTGTGCACTGGCCACGGTTTTGGCGGTGCCCTTCGTGCCGTCAGGTGTTCCGATTTTGGTTGCTGCCGTCGTGGCCGGAATCATCGGGTGGTTCAGCCACGCGCGCATGGATGAAGGGCTTGAGCCGGACGTGGATCCCTACGCGGAAAAGCGCCAACAAGAACCCAGGAGCAACGCATGAACCTATGGCTTTGGATCCTGATCGCGTGCGGCCTGGCCTACCTCACTAAGCTGCTGGGCTACTTTGTGCCCGCCAAGCTGTTGGAAAGCCCGCGGATCATGCACGTGGCCGGCACCATGACCATTGGCCTGCTGGCCTCACTGACGGTGGTCAATGCTGTCGCTTCGGGGCAGGCCCTGGTTCTGGATGCCCGCATCGGGGCGTTGGCTGCGGCCGCCTTGGCGTTGTGGCTCCGGGCACCGTTCCTGGTGGTGGTGATTTCCGGCGCTGCCGCGGCCGCCCTCCTCAGGCTGTTGGGGTGGGGCTAGACAGCGTCGGTAAAGGTCACGCCTGGAATGCCGGACTGTTCCGGGAGGGGGCGCGCCGGTCGTTCTGTCCGGATGGCGTCCTCGATCAAGGCAACGGGCCGCTTCCACGCCTCTGATCCAGGCTCCATCGTGTCCACGGCGCCTATGAGCATGGCCACCAGCCGGACCATGTCCTCGATGGTGATGTCCCGGCGGAGGGAACCCTGGCCTTGGCCGCGCTCCAACAAGGTGGCCATGGAGCCGATGAGGCCACCGGTGATCCCCATGAGGAGTCCGCGGCGTCCGGCAACGGCGTCAAGGAGGTTGGCGTCTTCACTGGCTACCTGCATCACGGCATCGATGACGTTGATGAGGCCCTCGGCGGCGTCCATGCCGTCAAGGGCTGCGGCAGCCACGGGATCCACATGCTGGCGGAGCTGGCGCGACAGGGCAGCGAGCACCAGCTGCTCCTTATCCGAAAAGTTGCGGAACAGGGTAGCCGGGCCAACTCCAGCGGTGGCGGCGATGGTCTGCAACGGTACTTCGGGCCCGTGTTCCCGGAAGCACTGCCTTGCGGCGGTAATGATCTTGTCCACATTGCGTGCGGCGTCTGCCCTGAGGGGCTTGCGTTCAGAGGGCTGTTCCATGCTTGTCAGGGTAGCAACGGTCAGGTCCCTGCCTGTTGTTACGCGGGAGTAGGCCGTTATGTGACAAACCGGTACATGAAACACTGGATTCCATGTTGCTTGCATTCTCAGTCGCGCCTTCGGGCCAGCCCGCATCCGCTGCCAATGGCGGACCCACCCCCGACGCCTCCGTGCACGACGCCGTTGCCGCCGCAGTCAAAATCGTCCGGGAGTCCGGACTTCCCAACCAGACGGACTCCATGTTCACCACCATCGAGGGTGAGTGGGACGAAGTCTTTGACGTGGTCAAGCGCGCCACCGAGGCGGTTGGTCGCTATGGCAGCCGGGTTTCGCTGGTGATCAAGGCCGATATCCGTCCGGGTTACAGCGGCGAATTGACCGGAAAAGTGGAGCGTCTCGAAGAGGCCATCACCGCCACGGACTAGTTCCTTCCCCCAGCCTGCCGCGAGTGCAAGACTGGGGCGCATGATTGAACACGTCACCGAGCCTGGTTGGGTCGATGTGGAGCGGTACCTGACCGACGTCGTCGTGCGTCCTGATCCTGCCCACAAGCGTGCCTTGACGTCCGCTGTTGACGCGGGCATGCCGGCGATCGAAGTGGCACCCAATGCAGGCAAACTGCTGCGCATGCTCGTGCAGATGTCCGGGGCCAGGCGCGTGCTTGAGATTGGCACCTTGGCCGGGTTCAGCAGTATGTGGATGGCGCAGGGACTGCCCGACGACGGCCGGATCGTCACGTGCGAATTCCTCCGGAAACACGCGGACGTCGCGCGGGCCAACCTGGATGCAGCCGGCGTGGGCCACAAGGTGGACATCCGTGTGGGTGCGGCCCTGGACACCTTGCCCACGCTTGTGGACCAGGACCCGTTCGACTTCGTTTTCATCGATGCCGATAAGGAAAACGACGCCAACTACCTGGACTGGGCCATCAGGCTTGGCCGCCCGGGGACGGTGATTGTGGTGGACAACGTCATCTGGGATGGCGCCATCCTGGACCCGCAACGGGATGAGGTTAATGCGCCGGGCATCGTGAAGATGCTGGAGATGATGGGACAGGACCGGCGCTTGGACGCCACCGCCATCCAGACGGTTGGAAGCAAAGGCTGGGACGGCTTCGCGATGGCAAGGGTGAGGTAAGCGGTGGATTTCACGATTCGTCCGGCAATGGTGGAGGACGCCGAGGAGATGGCCATCATGCACCTCCAGTCCTGGCGTGAGAGCTACGGGCAGTTGCTGCCGCCAGAGTTCTTTGCCAAACAGGAAGCCGCCTTGCCGGACCGCATCGAGCGGTATCGGGAGTCCATTGCTGCCGGCCACTCCCGGATGCTGGCCCACGGGCCGGACGGCGACCTTGTAGGTATTGGGGCCGCAGGCTCGGGCAGTGACGAGGATAAGCCCTGCGACATGGAGTTGTTCATGCTCTACACACTGGAGCGTATCCATGGCCGTGGTGTGGGCCAGGCGTTGGTGGATGCCTTGATTGGAGACGGTCCAGCGTATCTCTGGGTCCTGGACGCCAATCCGCGGGCCCAGGCCTTCTACCGGCGCAATGGCTTCGTACCCGACGGCAAAAGGCAGCTCTGCGACCCGTCCTGGTACTCGCTGCCGGAGCATCGGATGGTGCGTCCCGCCGTCGGCCGCTAACCGCCGCTAAAACCGGACACTATTCCAGTTCGCCGTTGCCCGCTTCCTCGTCGTCCAAGGACGAATCCAGCAGGCTCGGCGGCTTGGGCACGCGGGCCAGCAGCAGGAAGACCACGGTCAGCCATGCCGCAGCGGCGGTGAACAGTTCCGCCCATACCCACTCGCCAAGGTTCATGGATTGATCTTATGGCCCAACCGCCCATTATTGTAAGTATCCTTACTACTCACTGGGCTGCAGGGCTCCACTAGGCTGGAACCATGACTGAGGTAGGGCGGAAGTAGTGGCAAAACGCGGCAGGGTGAGCAAGTCACAAAGGTCGACGGCGGGAGTCGTCGACGTGCCTTCCGGCACCCGTCTCGACGGCCCGGTAGAGGGCGTCTACTACATCGATACCGGCGATTGCGAGCTGATACAGGACCAGGACAACTCCAACGGCTGGTTGCTGAAAATCAATGGCGTGATGAGCTCGCACATCGACCTTGCCGATCCGCTGTTCCTGGATTTCGAATACATGCGCTGGATCGCGGCTTTGGTGGAATCGCGCTGGCCCAGGGAACAGAATCCCAAGTTGCGCGCGCTCCATCTGGGCGGGGGAGCGTGTTCCATGGCCCGGTACTTCCACGCTGCCTACCCCGAGGCGCGGCAGGTTGTGGTGGAGCTCGATGGCAAGCTCGCGGAGTATGTCCGTGGTTGGTTCGAATTGCCCAAGGCGCCCCTGTTGCGGATCCGGGTTGGCGAAGCGCGGCAGGTGACAGAGTCGCTGACTCCCGATACCCGTGACCTCATCATCCGCGACGTCTTCGCCGGAGCCTTTACGCCCCGTGCCCTGACAACGCGTGAATTCACGGCCCACGCGGACGCGGTACTCGCAGCCGATGGGCTGTATGTGGTCAACTCCGGCGACGCCCCGGACCTCAAGAATGCCCGCGCCGATGCCGCAACCATCGCGGACACCTTCGAGCACACCATGATCATCGCCGACCCCGCCATGCTCAAGGGTCGCCGCTACGGCAATATGATCATGGCCGGCAGCCATGCGCCGTTCGGGGATGACCCCACCCTTGCCAGACGGCTTTTGGGCGGCGGCGTCCCAGCCCACATCTGGGACGACGCCCAAGTGCGCGCCTTCGCTGCCGGGATTCCGGTACGTCACGATCCTCCTGCGGAACCGGAGCCGACCCCCGCCTAGCGGGTCATTCGGCCCCCAGCAGTTCCTCCCGCCTCCCCTCCGTCTCCTCCCGCAAGGCCTGCACGACGGCGGCTACCGCAGGGCGGCGCATGGAGTCGGGGCGGAGGACCATCCAGTAGGGGAGGAGCTCGGCGAAGTCCGAGGGCAGCAGGCGCACCAAATCGGAGTGCCGGTCGGCCATGAAGCAGGGAAGGAACCCAATGCCTGCCCCCGCCCGGGTGGCCTCGACATGCACGAACACGTTGGTGGAGCTGAGGCCGTCGCGCATGGTCGGGACGAGCCTCCGGGGCGCATCCAGATCGTCCACCTGGAGCATGGAATCCACAAAGTAGACCAGTTGGTGTCGCGTGAGTTCCTCGATGCTTCCGGGTGTCCCGTGATCCGAAAGGTAAGCACGGGACGCGTACATTCCCAGCCGGTATTCGCCCAGCCTGATCGCTTCGGCACGGTGTACTTGCGGCGTGCCGACCACCACCTCGATGTCCAGTCCCGATCGCTGCTGCAGTGCCCGACGCGTCACGGTCACGATCTCGACGCTCAGTCCGGGGTGGTCCCGTCTCAGGCGGGCAACAGCGGGTGCCGCAATGTACGCGCTGAAACCGTCTGTCGCGGTCATGCGCACGACGCCGGTGATGGGGTCGGGTGCGCGGTCGCTGGGTCCCAGCGCGCCCACCGCAGCTTCGATCCGTTCCGCGACCAGTACGGCTTGGGCGCCCAGCTCGGTCACTTCCCAACCCCCGGCGGCTCGCGCCAGGACCCTGCCGCCCAGCGCCTTTTCCAGTGCCGCTATCCTGCGAGAGACGGTGGTGTGGTTCAGCCCCAAGGCTTGGGCCGCCGTCGTGAATTTTCCTGAGCGTGAGACGGCGAGGAGGATGAGGAGGTCGTCTGGATTGGGATTCATATCTGCAATTCTGCACACCTAAGGTGCCTTATTGGTCATTGAGGCATAACGAATCTGCGGCAATACTCAGTGGAGCATTCCGTGTTGTGGATCACATCACGTTCAAAAGGGTCAAAGAGGACACTGAGGAGATGGATATGAGCGTTGAGCAGCGCTCCGCATCAAGAGCCGGAAAAGATGCCGGCAAGGGCTCCGGCCTGAAGAAGATCGTCGCAGCCTCAATGGTGGGCACAGTAGTGGAGTGGTACGAGTTCTTCCTCTACGCCACTGCGGCAACACTGGTCTTTGGGAAGTACTTCTTCCCGAGCACCGGGAACGAGCTGGACGGCATCATCCAGGCGTTCATCACCTACGCGGTGGGCTTCGTTGCCCGTCCGCTGGGCGGAATCGTCTTCGGCCAGATCGGCGACAAACTGGGCCGCAAGCCCACGCTGCAGTTGACCATCGTGATTGTGGGCGTCTCCACGTTCCTCATGGGCTGCCTCCCCGGCTTCGTGGACATCGGCTACTGGGCGCCTGCCCTGCTGGTGGCCCTCCGCTTCATCCAGGGCTTCGCGCTCGGTGGCGAGTGGGGTGGCGCGGTGCTTCTGGTGGCTGAGCACAGCCCCAACAAGTCGCGTGGTTTCTGGTCCTCGTGGCCGCAGGCAGCCGTGCCGGTTGGAAACCTGCTGGCCACGCTGGTCCTGTTCGTCATGTCCACCACGCTCAGCAGCGAAGCCTTCCTCGGCTGGGGCTGGCGCGTAGCGTTCTGGCTCTCCGCGGTGATCGTGTTCGTTGGCTACTACATCCGCACCCACGTCACCGAGGCACCTATCTTCCTTGAAGCCAAGGCACAGGTGGAGGAGTCCAAGGCCATCAGCTACGGCGTGGGCGAGGTCATCCGCAAGTACCCCAAGGGCATCCTGCAGGCCATGGGACTCCGGTTCGCGGAGAACATCATGTACTACCTCGTGGTGAGCTTCGCGATCGTCTATCTCAAGAGCGTCCACAAGTACGACACTTCCTCGCTCCTGCTGGCTCTCCTGATCGCACACCTCATCCACTTCCTGGTCATCCCGCAGGTTGGACGCCTCGTGGACTCGTGGGGACGCAAGCCCGTGTACCTGATTGGTGCCATCACCGGCGCGACGTGGCCGTTCTTCGCCTTCCCCATGTTCGACACCAAGAACGCCGTGGTCATCGTGCTCGCCGTGACCATCGGCCTGTGCCTGCATGCCTTCATGTACGCGGGGCAGCCGGCCATCATGTCCGAACTCTTCCCCACCCGCATGCGCTACTCCGGCGTTTCGCTCGGCTCGCAGGTCACCTCGATCTTCGCAGGCTCACTGGCGCCCCTGCTGGCAACGCAGTGGCTCAAGGACACGGGCTCCTGGCTCCCCACCGCGATCTACCTGGTGGTCGCCTGCGCGATTACCGCCGTCGCCGTCGTTTCCCTGAAGGAGACCAAGGGCATCGCGCTCGAATCCGTGGACGAAGCCGATGCCGAACGTCACGGACTGACGACTGCCTCGCCAATAAAGAAGGGCTGATTCGATGGACAACTCCTTGAACGGACGCAAAGCATTGGTGACCGGCGGTGCGAGCGGAATCGGGGCGGCCTGTGCCCGGGCGCTGGCCGCCCGTGGGGCGAAAGTTGTAGTGGCCGACGTCGATGCCTCCGGAGCTGCGTCCCTCGCCGATGAGCTGGGCGGCACGGCGTGGACGGTGGACCTCTTGGACGTCGACGCCCTCGCGGCACTGAGCCTGGACTGCGACATCCTGGTCAACAACGCGGGCATCCAGAAAGTTGCGCCGATTGAGGAGTTCGAACCCGCGGAGTTCCGGCGGATCCTGGCCCTGATGCTGGAGGCGCCGTTCCTCCTCATCAGGGCCGCGCTCCCGCACATGTACGCCAACGGGTTCGGCCGGATCATCAACATCTCCTCCGTCCATGGACTCCGGGCCTCGGCCTACAAAAGCGCCTACGTGTCCGCCAAGCACGGCCTCGAGGGGCTCAGCAAGGTCACCGCCTTGGAAGGGGGAGAGCACGGGGTCACCTCCAACTGCATCAACCCGGGTTACGTCCGCACGCCCCTTGTTGAGAAGCAAATCGCCGACCAGGCCCGGCTCCATGGCATTCCCGAGGCCGAGGTCCTGGCCAAGGTGATGCTGACGGAATCGGCAGTGAAGCGGCTGGTCGAGGTGGAGGAAGTTGCGTCGCTGGCAGCCTGGATGGCCTCCGACGACGCCGGTATGGTCACCGGCGCGAGCTACACCATGGACGGTGGGTGGTCGGCCCGATAGCAGCCCCGGTGAGATGCCAAGTAATGCCAATGTTCGACGCGAACATTGGCATTACTTGTAGTTTCGGCGGTCGGAGCCGGCCTAACCTTCGCCGCCGATGATGGCCTCGGCATTGTCGAAGGCCCACGTCACCAAGGGGATGAGCAGGGCGGCAAGTTCGCGGCCTCGTTCGGTCAGGCTGTAGTCCACGCGGGGCGGGATGACGGGCTGCGCATCGCGGCGGACCAGGCCGTCCTTTTCGAGTGTTTTGAGGGTTTGGGCCAGCATTTTTTCGCTGATGCCGTCAGCCCGGCGTCGAAGTTCGCTCCACCGTTGCTCACCCTCCGAGAGCGACAGCAGAATGAGCACGCCCCACTTGCTCGTGATGTGGTCCAGCACCGTCCGGCTGGGGCAGCCGGCCGGGAACACGCCGTCGGCGAGGGTGGCCGGGAGCGGGGCGGGTATGGCACTTACTTTCATGTCAGTACCTTACCTTAAAGTGCGTACTCTCTTTTGGGAAGTTTATGGCTTCTTGGCTCGTTGACCAGCATGACAGAGCAAAAACCTTGGAGAGGAACACCATGAGCATCGTTATCACTGGAGCAACCGGACAGCTGGGCCGTCACGTAGTAGAGGCACTCTTGGAGCGCAACGTCCCCGCAGAGACCATCATTGCTGCAGGCCGTTCGATCGAGAAGCTGGCCGATTTTGCGGACCGTGGCGTTCAGGTCAGGACAATGGATTATGAAGACGCCGCTTCAGTTGCAGAAGCACTGAAAGGTGCCAGCAAGGTCCTGCTGATCTCCGGCAGTGCCGTGGGCCAGCGCGTGGAGCAGCACCGTACGGTGATTGAAGCAGCGAAGGCGGAAGGAGTGGAGCTTCTCGCTTACACCAGCATCGCAAACGCCGAAACCACCGGAATGAAACTGGCGGCCGAGCACCAGGCTACCGAGGCCATCCTCAAGGAATCCGGCGTCCCGTTCGTGCTCCTGCGGAACGGCTGGTACTTGGAGAACTACACCGAGCAACTGCCGGGCACGCTGGCCCAGGGAGCGCTTGCGGGTAGCGCAGGAAATGGCAAGGTCAGTGGTGCAACCCGCGCCGACTATGCTCATGCGGCTGCGGCTGTCCTGGTCGCTGACAACCAGGCCGGAAAAGTGTACGAGCTCGGTGGGGACGATGCTTTCACCATGGCTGAACTCGCTGCTGAAATCACGGCAGCTTTCGGTCAAACCATCGCTTATAACGACCTGACCGCGGCTGAGTACGCGGGGCTGCTGACAAGCGTTGGCGTTCCGGAAGCCTTTGCGGAGATCCTGGCCGACTCCGATCTGGGCATTGCCCGCGGAGATCTCCTGGTGACCGGAGGGGACCTGAGCAAGCTGATCGGACGCCCGTCGACTCCGTTGTCCGAGGCCGTGCGTTCCGCCGCTGCTTCCGTCTAAACAGCTCCGCGAGATGACAGTTAATGCCAATTTTCTTCGTGAACATTGGCATTAACTGCACTCTCGGCGCAGGGAATCAGGCGGTCTCGTCCACCAGCTCAGCACGGCGCAGGCCCCCGCCGCGCACCCATAGCTTGTAAGCCACGAACAGCAGGACCAGCCAGGTTCCACCCACGTACAGAGCGACGCGTGTGTCTTCGAAGACGCCCAGGATCACGATCACCATGGCCATGAACGCCATGGTCAGGATCGAAGCAGCGGGCCACAGCGGCGAACCGAACTCGGACGCGGGGAGCCCCTTCCGCTTGATCTCCCGCTTCATTGCGACGTGCGAAACCAGGATCATCACCCACACCCACACCGTGGCGAAGGTTGCGATGGACGAGATGAGCACAAACACGTCCTCCGGGATGACAGCGTTCAAAACCACCCCGACCAGCAGGATCCCGCCCATCATCACCACGGTCATCCACGGCACGCCATGCCGGGAGACCTTGCCGAAACTCTTCGGTGCGTGCCCCTGCTGGGCCAATCCGAAGAGGATGCGACCGGCTCCGAAGATGTCGCTGTTGATAGCTGACAGGGCTGCGGTGATGACCACTGCGTTGAGGATGTGCGGCGCAGCCGGGATGCCCAGGCCATCAAAAATCTGCACGAACGGGCTGCCGCTGCTGCCGATCTCGTTCCACGGGAAGATGCTCATCAGCACACCAAGCGTCAGGACGTAGAACAGCAGGACGCGGACGGGCACCGTGTTAACCGCCTGCGGAATGACCTTCTTGGGGTCCGCTGCTTCACCTGCGGTGATGCCGATGGTTTCGATCCCACCGAACGCAAACATTACGACGGCGAACGCGGCCAGGAGCCCTTCGAATCCGTTCGGGAACAAACCGCCGTGGTTCACGAGGTTCCCCAGTCCCGGTGCCACGCCACCGCCGTCGCCCGTTTGGAAGCCAAACACGACGATCGCCGCACCGCCGATGATCATGGCGATAATCGCCACCACCTTGATCAGCGAGAACCAGAACTCAAGCTCGCCGAACACCTTCACGCTGAGCAGGTTCATGGCGCCCAGGAACAGGATGATCGCAAGCACCCAAATCCACCTGTCCACCTGTGGGAACCAGAAGCCCATGTAGATACTGAAGGCCGTAACGTCGGCGATGGCCACGATCGCCATTTCAAATACATAGGTCCAACCGGTCACGAACCCTGCGAACGGGCCAAGATAGCGGCTGGCGTACTGGCCGAAAGAGCCGGACACGGGGTGGCGAACGGCCATCTCGCCGAGCGCACGCATCACCATGAATACGGCGGCGCCGCCAATAATGTAGGCAAGCAGGACCGCCGGACCTGCCTTTTGGATGGCGGAGGCGGAGCCGTAGAAAAGGCCCGTACCAATCGCGGATCCGAGGGCCATGAAGCGGATGTGGCGGACGTTGAGGCCTCGGCTGAGCGCCGTACCCGCGGCTTGGAGCACAGAGCTCTCCGCAGCCAGCTTGGTTTGTTGCATAGTAAAACCTTCTCGTCTTTGGGAGGGGATCGCTATCCAGCAGATCACTTTTGGGGCCCTTGTGATGGGACTCACGCGGCTTTGGTGTCTTTGATCGCAGACAGCCGGATCCGTGGTCTGGCATTTCAGACACTCATCACCGCCAGCTGGTTGGTGGATGGGCAGCCGGGGGTGCACGCTTGAGTACGGGATACCGGACACTTCCGGTTCGGGGCTCCCGGATAAGCCGAGCAGTGAGGAACCATGACAACCACTCCAGTAGCGCCCGGAAAGGCCACGTCCAAGGTCCCGGCTGCCGAGAACACCCTGCGGATCCTGAAACTGCTGGCCTCGCGCCGTGGTCCCATGGCGGCGTCGAACATTGCCACGGCGCTCGGTCTGCCCCGGTCCAGCGTGTACCACCTGCTTGGCGTCATGGAGGCCAACGGCTTCGTCCTCCACCTGCACGAGGAACAGCGCTACGGGCTGGGAATCAGCGCCTTCGAGCTCAGCTCGGCGTACTCCCGGCAGGAACCACTTTCCCGCCTTGGCCGGCCCATGCTCGCCTCGCTGGTTGACGTCATCGGCGAAAGCGCGCACCTCGCCGTGCTCCACGGACGCGATGTCCTCTACATCGTTGAGGAACGCGCCAAGAACCGCCCGAGCCTGGTAACCGACGTCGGCGTCCGCCTTCCCAGCCACCTCACGGCCTCCGGCCGCGCCATCCTCGCCGCCCTGCCCAAGTCGCAGGTGCGGGCCCTCTATCCGAACGCCGCGGCCTTTACCTCCCGTCACGAAGTCGAGTTCCCCATCATGAAGTACTCGGCCTTGTCATCGCACCTGGACCAGGTCCGGCAGCGCGGCTACGCCACGGAAAACGGCGAAATCACCCCCGGATTCGGTTCAATCGCCGCTGCGGTAACGGACCATGTGGGATGGCCGACGGCGGCAGTCGCCGTCACGTTCCTGGAGGACAAAGTGCCGGCTGAGCAGTGGCCCGTGCTGGCCGCGCGCATCCGGAAGGCGGCGGACGAACTGTCGGTCCGGATACACGGCCGCCCCGCCGGCTAACCCTTTACGGGTTGTCCCGGGCTTCGTGCTCGCCTTGGCCCTCCGGCACGAACCTGACGTCCGATTCGCCTTTCAGGATTGTGTTGCCGAAACGGGTCCGGATGTGCCGGGGCCGATCCACCGCAAGGATTTCAGTGGGGCTTGCCATCCGCCCAAACTCGCTCTGGTGAGGGTCCAGCATGCTCTCCTTGCCGCGTAAATACGAGGGCTGCTGGCGCCCCTCCAAGCACCCCGCGGACTGCCGGCGCAGCAAGGGCGTATGTCTGAAATACCGGACAGCAGCCTTCCCAAAGCCGTTCCGGCGGCGCGATTGAGGGGCTTTAGTAGAAGCAGAAGATCTTTCCAGTCCATACTTCCCCACAGACGAAGGAGTCACCATGGCACCCGCCGATTTCACCACTGGTGCCCGTCCGGTCAAGGCCGCGCGAGGTACTGAACTTACTGCCAAGTCGTGGCAGACCGAAGCGCCGTTGCGCATGCTGATGAATAACCTGGACCCCGAGGTTGCCGAGCGTCCGGATGACCTGGTGGTCTATGGCGGCACGGGCCGCGCTGTCCGCTCCTGGGCCGCATTCGATGCGATCACCCGGACCCTGGAAACCATGGAGAAAGACGAGACCCTCCTGGTCCAGTCCGGCAAGCCGGTGGGCGTTTTCCGCACCCACGAGTGGGCGCCGCGCGTACTTCTGGCCAACTCCAACCTCGTGGGTGACTGGGCAACGTGGCCCGAGTTCCGCCGTCTCGAGGCCGAGGGCTTGATGATGTACGGCCAGATGACGGCCGGTTCCTGGATCTACATCGGTACCCAGGGCATCCTGCAGGGCACGTACGAAACGTTTGCCGCCGTCGGAAACAAGCTCGCTTCAGAGGGCCGCCACCCGGCCCCCGCCGTGGAAGGTTCCACCGAGGGTCCGCTGGCCGGGACGCTGACCCTCACTGGTGGGTGTGGCGGCATGGGCGGAGCCCAGCCGCTGGCGGTGACGCTCAATGATGGCGCGTGTTTGATCGTTGATGTGGATGAGTCCCGATTGCGTCGCCGCGCCGGCAAGCGCTACCTCGACGAGGTCGAAACCGACCTGGATACCGCGATTGCGAAGGTCCAGAAGGCCAAGGAAGAGCGCCGTGGCTGGTCCGTAGGCTACGTGGGCAACGCCGCCGAGGTGTTCCCGGAACTGCTTCGCCGCCACAAGGCCGGAGAGCTGACCATTGACGTGGTCACGGACCAGACCTCCGCGCACGATCCCTTGTCCTACCTTCCCGAGGGCATCAACGTCGATGAGTGGCACACCGAAGCGGAATCCGACCCGGAAGGATTCACCAAGAAGGCACAGGCCTCCATGGCCCGCCATGTACAGGCGATGGTGGAATTCCAGGACGCCGGTGCCGAGGTCTTCGACTACGGCAACTCCATCCGCGACGAGGCCCGCAAGGGCGGCTACGACCGTGCCTTTGAGTTCCCGGGCTTCGTCCCGGCGTACATCAGGCCGTTGTTCTGCGAGGGCCTTGGCCCGTTCCGCTGGGTTGCGCTGTCAGGCGACCCCGAGGACATTGCCGTCACGGACAAGGCCATCAAGGAGCTCTTCCCGGAGAACACGCACCTGCACAAGTGGCTCGACGCTGCTGCGGACCGCGTGGAATTCGAAGGGTTGCCGGCCCGCATTTGCTGGCTCGGGTATGGCGAACGCGCCAAGGCCGGCCTGCTCTTCAACCAGCTCGTGAAAGAAGGCAAGGTCAAGGCCCCGATCGTGATCGGCCGTGACCACCTGGACTCCGGCTCGGTCGCATCCCCGTACCGGGAGACCGAATCCATGAAGGACGGTTCCGACGCGATTGCTGACTGGCCCCTGCTCAACGCCCTGATCAACACCTCCTCCGGTGCCACGTGGGTATCCATCCACCACGGCGGCGGCGTCGGCATCGGACGGTCACTCCACGCCGGGCAGGTCTCCGTCGCTGACGGCACGGACCTCGCCGCGGAGAAGCTCGAACGACTCCTGACCAACGACCCCGGCATGGGCGTCATCCGCCACGTCGACGCCGGCTACGACCGCGCCGTCGAGGTCGCCAACGAACGCGGCGTCCGTATCCCCATGAATGAGAAGTAAGAACATGACCATAACCTCCAACGAACAACTCACTGTCACCCTCGGCTCTTCCGGCGTGACCCCGGAAGACGTCGTCGCCGTCGCGCGCCTCCACGCCAAGGTGGCCATCTCCCAGGAAGCCCTGGACAACGTCGCCAAGGTCCGTGCGCATATCGACAGCCTCGCCACGAGCGATGTCCCGGCCTACGGCATTTCCACGGGCTTCGGCGCGCTGGCCAACCGCCACATCCCCAACGATCTCCGCACGCAGCTGCAAAAGTCGCTGATCCGCAGCCACGCTGCAGGAATGGGCCCGGCTGTGGAGCGTGAAGTGGTGCGCGGCATCATGTTCCTCCGCGCCAAGACCTTGGCTTCGGGCCGCACGGGTGTCCGTCCCGTCGTTCTGCAGACCATGGTGGAAGTCCTGAACGCCGGCATCACACCGCTGGTCCGCGAATTCGGTTCGCTGGGCTGCTCCGGCGACCTCGCCCCGCTCTCCCACTGCGCGCTGGTTCTCATGGGTGAAGGCGAAGCGACCGGACCCGACGGCGAACTGTACGGCACCGCCGGCAAGGCACCCGTTGCTGAGCTGCTCGCGCAGCACGGCATTGAGCCGGTCACGCTGGCCGAGAAGGAAGGCCTGGCGCTGGTCAACGGCACCGAGGGCATGCTGGGGATGCTGCTGATGGCCATCGCCGACATCCGCATGCTGCTTGCGACGGCGGATGTCACCGCCGCGCTCAGCGTCGAGGCCCTCCTTGGCACCGACCAGGTGTTCCTGCCCGAGCTTCACGCAGCACTCCGTCCGCACCCCGGCCAAGCCGCCAGCGCGGACAACATGCTCCGGGTCCTGTCCAACTCGCCGATCGTGGCATCCCACCGGATCAACGACACCAAGGTGCAGGACGCCTACTCGCTGCGTTGCGCACCCCAGGTTGCCGGTGCAGTCCGCGACACCGTGGACCACGCCGCGCTGGTGGCTTCCCGCGAACTCGCCGCAGCCATCGACAACCCCGTGGTCCTTCCCGACGGCCGGGTCACGTCCAACGGCAACTTCCACGGCGCCCCCGTGGCGTATGTCCTGGACTTCCTGGCCATCGCGATCGCCGACCTCAGCTCCATCGCTGAGCGCCGCACGGACCGCATGCTGGATCCGGCCCGCTCCCACGGACTTCCGGCCTTCCTCGCCGGAGACCCGGGCGTTGACTCCGGCCTGATGATCGCCCAGTACACGCAGGCCGGGCTTGTCTCGGACAACAAGCGGCTGGCCGTTCCGGCATCGGTGGACTCCATCCCGAGCTCCGCCATGCAGGAAGACCACGTGTCCATGGGCTGGCACGCTGCCCGGAAGCTGCGGAAGGCTGTGGAGAACCTGCGCCGGGTACTCGCCGTCGAGCTCGTTACCAGCGCCCGCGCCATCGACATGCGGACGCAAATGTCCGACGGCGAACTCACCCCGGGACCGGCCGGCGCGGCCGTGCTTGAGGTGCTTCGTGAACTGGTCCAGGGGCCGGGAACCGACCGGTTCCTATCACCGGAACTGGAAGCGGCTGACCGTTTGGTTGGCTCGGGTGCCGTTCGCGCGGCCG
This sequence comes from Paenarthrobacter sp. AR 02, assembly GCF_021538675.1. Lineage (GTDB taxonomy): Bacteria > Actinomycetota > Actinomycetes > Actinomycetales > Micrococcaceae > Arthrobacter. The sequence continues at coordinate 54,949 of NZ_JAJUKH010000004.1, read as the reverse complement.
CCGAATCCGCCGTCGGGATTTTGGCCTGACGTCGAATAAAACGCTCATTTCGTGAGCAGATTTGTCATGCCCCGGTGTTTGTCCGCAACGCAACCACCGGGGCGCGGCAAATGTAGTAGAACTTATGGTGTACGTCACGTCCACGCCAGCGTTGCCGTGGGCTTGACGGTCAACCGTTCACAACTCAATACACAACAAAGAACATCCACAAAGGGGTAGAAGTTCAATGAAGGCACGCGGAGCAGTCCTGTCCAGGCGAAGCGCCCACTCGGCTACGGTTTCGGACTGGAGGATGCTGAAAGTCGGCGAGTCGGTGGAAGTGGTCAAGTACGCCCACGTCATCGCAACCGGCCGGATCGAGGAGATTTCCAGCAGCGGGAACGTCGTGTGGCTTGAACATTCGGGACCTGGTGTCACCGAAGAGGGCAAGGAACTGTTCATGAAGTCCGACGGCGTGACTCTCCGCCGGGCGTAGCTTAAACAAAAACCGGGGCTCGTTCCCTCTCCGCGGGTAGTAGATGCGGAGAGGGGACGGGCCCCGGTTGTTTGTTCGCTGCCGTGGGTGCCGTCAGGGACGACAATCAGGCAGCGAGTACTTCGCGGGTCTGACCGAAGGGAACGGATTCGTCCAGAGCCACGGTGTAGGTGCCTGGCTCGTGCCGGGTCACCAGAATGCCGCAGTTAGCGTCTGCTGCTGCGTTTTCGATCAGTGCATCCACGGCGCGGTCGAGTCCGTCGTGGATCTCGTCTGCCTTGGAAAAGGACAGGCGGATTTCGCGTTCTGCAATCATTGCAGGGGTCATTGGGGGGCCTCCTATTAATTGCCGCATGCGAGGGCGACCCATCAATCATAGTCGGAGGAAGGCATATATCTGTAAGATGACTCCCACTTCCGTGACCTGGGTCTCAGGCGCGCCGAGGTGGCACCTGATGCCAATGTTTGGACGAAACACCCGCATTTTGTGCCGCCTCGCTGGATGATCCGGGAGGGCGATTGGACGTGGTGGCGGGATTCGAACCCGCGTGCGCTGCTTTGCAGGCAGCTCCCTGGCCTCTTGGGTACACCACGCTCCAACGACACTAGGTGCCCGGATACGCGGTTTCCAACGTTCGTTGCCCTGCCTGTCGCGGGACTACGCGGTGTTGCCCTCGGTTGCCCGCAGTGACGCGCGATTGAGAAGCCTGGTTACTCCGGCGGTCACTACGAGGGTAAGAATCGCGGCAGCCATATGGGTGTAGAGCATGATGTGCGGCGAGCCGCCGTCGGAGGCACCCGCCGCGGGCACATCGCCGAGCCCCTGGCCCGTGCCATGAAGGTGCTCCACCAGCCCGGTGCCGGGGAAGTAGCCTCCGAACGCGACGAACCCCAAGTGCAGCAGTTGCTGCGCCACACCGGATGCCAGCAGCAACAGCAAAGGCCCATGGACCCAGCGGGCCAGGAGTTGCGCAGCCAGGCAACACAGCGCGGCGAAGCCCAAGACGACGGGGATGGCCGGGGCGCTTCCGCCAGCGGCCATGTGGGCGGCCAGCCCCAACCCAACAGCGAGTAGCCCGGACACCCAGGCCCACTTGTCCTGCACAGGAATTGCGCTCATCGCCGTCCTTCCTCCTCACAGGCTAAACGGCGGAGTGCGAACGGGAAAGGGCCCGCGAAGCTATGCGAGGAGGGTGTTCACCAACCGGGCTGCGACTTTGGCAGTCCGGGAATCGATGTCGAACTCCGGATTCAGCTCGGCGACATCCAAGTGGAGCAACTTACCGCTGGCCGCAACCTGCCGACAGATCGCACTGATCACCGGCAAGGGCACCCCATACGCGGCGGGTGCGCTTACCCCGGGGGCTACTGAAGCAGGCATCACGTCAAGATCGATCGTCAGGTAGAGGGCGTCCACGCCGGCCAGGAAATCGGAAACAAAGATCTCCGCGGCTTCCGCCGAGCACTGTTCATCGAGCAGGTACTTCACGCCGAGCCGGTCCGCCGTGTCGAAGAGCGTCCGCGTGTTGTTTGGTTCGGAAATTCCGACGACGGCGTACTGCAGTTCGCGTCCCACGGCAGCTTCCGCGCGGGCCATCTGCAGGAACGGAGTGCCCGAGCTCGGCGTGGGGTCATCGCGCAGGTCAAAGTGGGCATCCAGGTTCAGGACGCCCAGCCGTTTGCCTTGGAGCACCTCAGAACCGGCTACGCCCAGGTAGCTGGCGAACGCGGTCTCATGGCCGCCGCCCAGCACTACGGTGAGGTTCCCGGCGTCGAGCAGTCCTGAAATGGCGCGGCCGGCGCGCTCTTGGCCCGCTTCCAGCGAGTCGTCCTCCACAACTACGTCACCGGCGTCGAACACGTCCCGGCCCAGGTGGAAGGCCAGCGGGCCAAGCGCCGAACGGATCGCGGCAGGGGCCGCTGCCGCACCTGTGCGGCCCTTGTTGCGAAGCACGCCGGCGTCGCTGCAAAAACCAAGCACGACGGCGGGACGCGTGGCTGCTGCGGAGGCTTCGGGCGTGTGCGGGGCAATGGCCTGCCACCACCGGCGATGCTCAGCGCCGGTGCCGTCGAACCGGCCGGTCCACGGGGTGGGGCTGACATCTACTGTGGGGACGCTTGTTTCCATGGTTAAAGCACACCGGACCCGGACTGCCAAAGCCAGCAGTTCCGGGTCCGGAGTGTCTGAAATACCGGAATGCGGCTATTTGACGCCCAGCAGTTCCTCCACTGTTCCGATTCCGAAGAACAGCAGGAACGCGGCGGCGACGGCCCACATGAGCGGGTGAACTTCGCGGGCGCGGCCCTGGAACGTGCGGATCAGGACGAAGGAGATGAAACCCGCGCCCAGGCCGTTTGCGATGGAGTATGTGAACGGCATGAGGGCGATGGTCAGGAAGGCGGGGATGCCCACGCCCCAGTCCTGCCAGTCGATCTTGCCCACCTGGGAAACCATCATGAAGCCCACAACAACCAGTGCGGGCGCCACGGCTTCAAAGGGGACGAGGTTGATCAGCGGCGTGAAGAACATGGCCACCAGGAACAACACGCCGGTAACGATCGAGGCGAGACCCGTGCGTGCGCCTTCGCCGATGCCTGCGCCGGACTCAACGAAGATCTGGTTGGAGGAAACAGATGCGCCGCCGCCGACGATCGCGCCGAGGGCATCCACCTGCAGGACCCGGTCAACGTTGGGGATGTTGCCATCCTTGTCAACGGTCCCTGCTTCGTTGGCCAGGCCGACCATGGTGCCCATCGCGTCGAAGAAGATGCTCAAAAGGATCACGAATGCCAGGAGCGCTGCGGCAATAAAGCCGAGGTGTTCAAACGCGCCGAAGGGGTTGGCCTTACCTATAAGTGACAGGTCCGGGGCACCCCACTTGGTCAGGGTCGGGGCAACAAGGGACCAGCCGCGCGGGTTGATGTTGGTGCCGTCGTTGCTCGGGCCGATGTGGAGCGTGAACTCAAGGATGGCGGCCAAAGCCGTCGATGCCACGATGCCGATCAGGATGGCGCCACGGACCTTGCGGACCACCAGTGCGATGGTCAGGATCAGGCCGAAGGCAAACACCAGGGTGGGCCAGCCGAGCAGTTTCCCGTCGACGCCCAATCCCAGCGGAACGGTTGTGCCGGCGGCGTCAGGGATGCGGCGGACGAACCCTGCATTGACCAGGCCGATCAGTGCGATGAAGAGGCCGATGCCCACCACGATCGCGGTCTTGAGCGCTTCCGGTACGGCCTTGAATACGGCGGTACGGAAACCGGTGAGAACGAGGATCAGCATGGTCAGGCCCGAGAGGACCACCAGGCCCATCATGTCCGGCCATGTCAGGCCCGGGTGCGAGGCGACGGTCACCGCTACGAACGCGTTAACGCCCAGGCCCGTGGCCACGGCGAACGGGTGCTTGGCCCAGGCGCCCATGAGGATGGTCAGGATGCCCGCGACGAATGCCGTGGTGGCCGCGACGGCGGTGAATCCCAGCGACGCTCCGCTGGAATCCTGCCCGGAAAGGATCAACGGGTTAAGGACCACGATGTAGCTCATGGCGAAGAAGGTTGCGAAGCCACCTCGGATTTCCCGGGAGTATGTGGAGCCACGCTCGGAAATCTTGAAGTAGCGGTCGATGGCAGAACCTTGTTTAAGCATGAAGGACTCCGGGGATCGAGGGGAGTGTGCCCTCAAATCCTATGCCGTCGGATATGGGCCTCCTGACGATTCGCCTAGTCTGTAAGGAAGCCAACACTAGGAGAAACCGCCCCATGCGCACCATCCGCCCGCTTCTGGCCGCCGTCGTTGCCGCCCTGGCCTTCGCATCCGCCTTGCTGTTTTCCGCGGGCCCGGCCTCCGCGCACGACGTCGCCGAATCCACAGCGCCAGCCAACGGTTCCAGCGTGGCTGCTGTCCCGGCGTCGGTCTCCATCACGTTCAACAACCGGCCGCTGGCCATCGGATCGGGCGTAACCGTCACTGCGGGCGGCGAAAACTGGGCGGAGGGACCCGTCGAAATCATCGACAACCAGGCGGTCCAGAAGATCCGCGAAGGCGCGCCGGCTGGCGAATACACCGTGGTTTGGCGGGTCGTCAGCTCCGATTCGCACCCCATCGAGGGCACCTTCACGTTCAAGGCCGCTGCTGGAAGCGCGACGGCGACGAGCGGCACCGCGGGTGCCTCGCCGTCGTCGTCGGCACCTTCAAATACGGTTCCGACGGCGGGAACCGCAGCGCCCGGTACTGCCACCAGCACCCCGGCCGCGGACGCGTCCCAACCTTTCCCGTGGAGCATCGTGGGACTGGCCGTGGTTGCTGTGGGCCTTGTGATCTATCTCGCCGTTACCGCCCGGAAGAAACTCGCCGCCTCCAACGACTCAAATGCGGGAGATTCCGCGGAATAACAGGCTTTTCTACGTAGCTGCGAATATCTCGGATTGGTTACTGCGACACGCCAAAACCCCGGTTCTCGTTACTTAAATGTGACTTCGGCGAGATCATCGCGTACCGTAGAACCTGTGCCTGTTCCACGTAGCGGGCACTTCCGGCCTGATTGCCTAGCTCTGCCGCAGTCCGGAATCCGTTCGCAGACAAACCTTACGGCAGAGACGGGGAACCCAATTTAGGTCGCTTTCGAGCGTGCCTTGGGGTGAAGTCACGATGCTTCCGCTGAACAGCGGGGGATAGTGGCCGGGTGACTCCCATCCGAATCCGACAGCTAACCTCGCAGGCATCGGGAGAGGCTTTTTCATGTCTTCAAGCATTCTTCGCGGCCGTCGTAAGGCGGACAGCGTACGTCCTAATCCGTTCATCTCCATCTCCAAGGCAGTCGCCAGCAACGCTTCCGGCGCTGGCCGCCAGGCAGCTGTTATCGCAGCAGCCTCGGGCCTTGTCCTGACCGGCTCCATCGCTGCCCACGCAGCCGAAACCCCGGTTCAGCGTGACTCCAGCCCCGCCACGGTCGCCGAGACCGTTTCCGAGGCTCCCACCAAGGTTGTAACCGCCGCAGCTACGGCTACTGTCAACTTCGAGCGCCCTGCTGTTGCTTCCGTAGCAGCTCCGGTCATCGAGAAGCCGGCTCCCGTGGTTGAGGCACCTGTTGCCAAGAAGGCAGCAGTGGCAGCACCTGCCGCAGCCGCTCCTGTAGCAAAGGCTGCCGCGTCAGTTGCAGCCGCTCCGGCCGCCGCTGCTCCTGCAGCCGCTGCACCGGCCGTCGGTGGAGTCAACGCCGCCATGGTTGCCTCGGCTTACGCCCAGATCGGCATCATGCAGGACTGCACCGCCATGGTGGAGCGGGCCCTCGGCTCCGCAGGTATCCCCGTTGGTGACCTCGCGCCCATGCAGTTCATGAACTACGGCAAGGTCGTCAGCAGCCCCCAGCCCGGCGACATGATCGTCCAGTCCGGCCACGTTGCAATCTACATCGGCAACGGCCAGGCCATCAGCGGTGGCATCAACGGCAACCAGACGGGTATCCACCCGATCAGCTGGTTGACCGCAACTGGTCCCATCACGTACGTACGCGCAGGCGCATAAGCCTCACGCTTCAGTTCAAAGGCCGGCATCTTCGAAGATTCATTCTTCGAGGGTGCCGGCCTTTGGCGTTAAGAAATGTGCGCAAAAGTTCCAGTGGCGGTGAAGCGGCCGTCCTAGGCGATGGCTACGCCGCTTCCGGCCATGCCGTTGCCTGCCGGTAGGGCCACCTTGGCGGAAATTGCCTGCCCCACAGCTTTGGCCTGCCGAAGGACTTCTTTGGGAGTCGGGGTAATGAGTTCTCCGACGCCCACAAGGTGCATCCCCACGGCACGCATTGCCGCGGCGAAATTCTGGCCGACGGCGATTCCAAGCTCTGCCAGCATCCGGCGCAGCTGGCTCTGGGCGCACCGCGTCACCACGACGTGGTCGGCCAGCAGGACACCTTGGGCGGTGTGGACCGCCCACTGACGGGGAGTGGATTCGAGGGGGCCGAAAACGATCCTGCCCCGGAGGGCCGCCGATGCGACGTGACCCGTCTGCTGTAACTGGTCGGAGCCCAGGAAATCCAGGCGAACGGCACGGGTGGTGCTGCGAACGTCCAATTGATGGTTGGCGGCGTAGTTGCGCAGGTGGCGGAGAATCTCGCTGCGTTCCTGCATGGCGGGATCGGAGATGTCGCAGCGCTGGAGCATTCCAGTGTGGGTCGAAGGCCCGGTGGTTGAGAGCGACCCGAACCCGTCAACGACGATGGAGCCCACCCCGTAGCGGCTGAGCTCGCTGGCAACAGCCAGACCGGAGAGGCCGGCGCCGATAACCACTGTGGTGGTTCGTTCCGTGCCGGAATCAGGCGTGAGTGACACTGCTTGGTTCCTCCTTGACGTGTGTGCCCTGCGGCATCGCGTGGGATCGCGTCCGAGTTCCCCAAGCGGCCGCAAATTAACAGCCGGGGTGTGTCCTGAGACACGCTGCCCGGCTATTCAGTGACTCGAACACTACCGAACTTTTTCGGCCATGGGTAGCCTTCCCGGCGACGTGTTTTTCGTGTCCGCCAGCAGGCCGATCCCGTGCGTTTTGAACTGAGCCCGGACCGTTATGCACATAGCCCGAAGTCGCCTTGATTCGGTACTTCCGACCGAGAATAGTGGGCATTGGAAGGAGAGATTCCAAGTTTCTCCTACCCCGGCCATTGACATTTGGAGAGTCAGGGAATTCCGTGCAGAGAACCTCTGGCAGAATAGCCGGAACATCAAGCAGTAGGTGGAGAGGCGGGCCCAATGGACCAGCACGAAAGACACAATGAAGTGCCACGCGATGGCGAGGAATCGGCGGTTGCCCCCGGCGGCATCGTCGTTGGGGTGGACGGATCCGAGCACGGCCAGTGCGCCTTGGTCTGGGCAGCGCGTGAAGCAGAGCGTCGCCAGCTCCCCTTGCATATCGTCACGGCCTACTCGGTCCCCATTTTTGCCGCATCTGGTCTGGACGGAGGCTACGCCACCGTGGACGACTCCGTCATCCGCGAAGGCGCCGATGCAATCGTCAAGCAAGCCCTGGATAAGGTTTCTGCCTATTCGATCGACGTGGATGCTTCGGTCGAAAACGGTGATGCCGCAGGTGTCCTCCTCGACCTCTCGGCGGAAGCAGCGCTTCTGGTCTTCGGGAGCCGGGGCCGCGGCGGATTCGTTGGGCGCCTCCTGGGGTCAGTGAGCAGTGCTTTGCCCGCCCATGCCAAGTGCCCCACGGTGACCGTACCGCTGTACTGCGCGGACCGCCTCGGGGAGAGCACCGAGGACAAACACATCAAAGCCGAGCACGCCAAGGCCGGCCCCCGCACTGTCGAGAATGTCGTGGCAGTAGGCGTGGACGGCTCCGAGCAGGCCCGCGTAGCTGTTCTCGAGGCTGCGGAGCAGGCACAGCGCATGGGCGCCAAGCTCCGTGTGATCTGCGCTGTTCCCCAATACAGCGGTTCCCTCGCATGGGTACCCGCCCCGCTTGATCGCGATGCCCTCTTCGCCGACATCAAGGTGCAGTTGGATGCGGGCTTGGCCTGGCTTCAGAGCCATTTCCCGCGACTGACCATAGAGACAGAGCTCCGGGACGGCGCTCCGGTGGATGTCCTGGTCGAAACAAGCCGCGCCGTTGAGCTCGTGGTCCTCGGCACCCGTGGCCGCGGCGGATTCGCCGGGATGCTCCTTGGGTCCACGTCTGATGGAGTCCTCCATCACGCGAAGGGGCCGGTGCTGGTAGTTCCGGACCGGGAAGATCCGAGGCTTGCCGATCGGCCCAATTTCGGGCCAATGCTCGGCGCAGCTTAGCGGCAGGGATCCCCAGCGATGGACAGCCAGCAGCCACTGGACCAGCCGGAGGGCCACCCGGCTGGCCCTCGCAAGGCCGCCCAGGCGTTCATCGTGGACATCGCCAAAATACGGGGGAGCATGCTTTCGGAGGTTGGCGGGAAGGCCGCCAACCTCGGTGAACTGGTTAGCGCGGGCCTGCCTGTCCCACCCGGGTTTTGCCTCACCACCCACGCGTACCGGCGGGCACTCGCTGCTGCCGGCTTGGATACAGTCCTTCGCGAACTCTCTGAGGCGGGGTCCACGGATACTGGCACGCTGAACGGCCTGGCTGCCCGCGCCCGATCAGTGGTGCTCGACGCCGGTATCCCAAGCGAAGTCGCGGAGGCGGTCCTCGCGGCATACCGGGATCTCGGCGAGGAGGTGCCCGTGGCCGTCAGGTCGTCTGCAACTGCAGAGGACCTGCCCAGCGCCAGCTTCGCCGGTCAGCAGGACACGTTCCTCAACGTCGTGGGTGCGGAGGCGGTCCTGGAGGCCGTTGGCCGCTGTTGGGCGTCCCTCTGGACAGACCGCGCCGTCAGCTACCGGACCACCAACAACGTGGACCATTCATCGGTGGCCCTCGCGGTGGTCGTTCAGGAGATGGTTGATTCCGCTACGGCAGGCGTCATGTTCACAGCCAACCCGGTCACCGGGAAGCGCCACGAGGCTGTGATAGACGCGTCCCCCGGTTTGGGAGAGGCCGTTGTGTCAGGGGCGGTGAACCCGGACCAGTATGTGGTGGACATCAACAGCCGGACCATCGTGAGGCGATCCGTGGGTGACAGGCTCGTGGAGATCCGGCCGCTGCCCGGTGGTGGCACGGAACGCATCGAACGGGCGGCGTCGGAGCAGTCCGGTGGGTCCGCACTGAAAGCCTGCCTGGATGATCGGCAGATCCTGGACCTCGCCGGGTTGGCCCGCCAGGTGGAGCAGCACTACGGGGCACCCCAGGACACAGAATGGGCCATCGACGGCGCGGGCAAGCTCTGGCTGACCCAATCCCGGCCCATCACCACGCTGTATCCGCAGATGACCCGGAATCCTCCGCTCCCAGGAGAGCACGCGTTCTTGAATTTCAGCCTTGCCCAGGGTCTTACCCGGCCATTAACGCCTATGGGCTTGGCGGGCATCCGCCTGGTGGCCTCTTGCGTCGCGACAACGGCGTCCTTCGATGTGCCGGATCCACGCTCGGGCCCACCGGCCTATTACGAAGCCGGGCAGCGCATCTTCTTCGATCTCACGGCGGTGCTGCGGAGCCGGATTGGCCGCGCCATTGTTCCCCGGGTGTTCGATGTCATGGAAGCCCGCTCCGCAACACTGATGCGGGCCCTTTTCGAGGACCCGCGATTCTCAGTGACCATCAAAACACCCCTGAAGCTGATCCGACACGTAGGACCAGTGGCCGCCAAATACCGTGTCCCGGAGTCACTTCTCCGCGGCCTGATCGCTCCTGCTTCGGCCATGAAACGTGTGGACCGGCTCACTGCGGAACTGCGCCGTTCCTTTTCCGTCCCCGAGGACGCCACTGCCCATCAACGGATTGCGTATGTCCAAAGAATCCTGGGCGAGCAGGTATTTCCCACGGTGCCCACCGTGTTGCCCCTTCCAGTGCTCGGCTTCGCCATGCTCGCCCTGGTGCGCCGTCTCCTGGGGTCCCAAGCTCCGTACAGCGAACTTCAAACCGTCATCCGCGGCCTCGCCAACAACGTGACCACGCAGATGGACCTGGCCCTGTGGCACCTTGCCTCGGACATCCGGCAAGACCCCGATGCCACGTCTTTCATGCTGGGCCGCACGGCAGCGGAGTTGGCGGTCCACTACCGGGATGCCACCCTTCCGCCTGTCGCCCAGTCCGGGATGAGGGCCTTCCTTCTGGAATACGGGCACCGGGCAGTGGCTGAAATCGACCTCGGCATGCCGCGATGGGCGGACGATCCAACCCATGTCCTTGGAGTCGTGGCCAATTACCTGCGCCTTGAACCCGGAGCGGATACTCCGGACCAGCAGTTCGACAAAGCCGCCAGGGAGGCGGATGACCAGGTCGCGCGCCTGGTGGCTCGTGCCAGGGCAAAGAGCCCGCTGCACGCTGCCGTCGTGCGTACCGCGCTGGACCGGACAAGGAGGTTCGCGGGGCTTCGGGAGCTGCCCAAGTACAACCTGGTCCTGGGGCTGGCAGCGGCACGGGAGCAGTTGCTCCTGGTCGGGAATGGCCTGGCGGCGTCCCAACGGATCGAAGACGCTGAGGACATCTTTTTCCTTGACCTCGATGACGCCGAGGTTGCGCTTGCCGGGGGAGACCTTCGTGGGGTTGTGGCGGAACGGCGTGCGGCATACGAGCTGGAGTTGCGGCGGAGGCATATCCCCAGGCTGCTGTTGTCCGACGGTACCGAGCCCGAAGCTACCGCGCCACGGGGGCTTCAGGCGGGGCCGGGCACTCTGTCCGGCAGCCCGGCGTCGGCTGGCCTGGTGACGGCGCGGGCCAGGGTCATCATGGACCCCGTAGGCGCACACCTCGAGCCCGGCGAGATACTCGTGGCCCCTTCCACGGACCCCGGCTGGACTCCTCTGTTCCTCACGGCCGGAGGGCTCGTCATGGAGATGGGCGGGCCAAACTCCCATGGCGCAGTGGTAGCCCGCGAGTACGGCATCCCGGCAGTTGTGGGCGTTCCGGATGCTACTGCCAGGATCGACTCGGGTCAGCAGCTAACGGTCGACGGTGCTGCAGGGACGGTGACCGTGGAGGACCTAACCGGCGGAGCAGTTTAAGCGTGCTGGTGTGACTCGTGCTCCGAGTGGCTCACGGGCTCCAACTGGAATGTGCAGTGCTCGGTGTCGAAGTGCCGGCCCAGGCACGATCCCAACTGATCCAGGATGAGGTCCGCGCCCCTGGCGTTGAGGACCTCGTCCTCCACAACCACGTGGGCTGAGAATACCGGCACCCCGGAGGTGATGGTCCAGATGTGGATGTCGTGGGCTTCCACCACGCCGTCCACGGCAATGATGTGCTCCCGGATCATGTTCACATCCACGCCCTTCGGAGTTGCCTCCAGCAAAACGTCCACCACATCACGGAGCAGGTTCCATGCCCGCGGAATGATCATCAATGCGATCAGCATGGAGGCAATGGGGTCCGCCGCCGCGAACCCCGTGGTCATGATCACGATGGCGGCGACGATCACGGCGATTGATCCGAGAAGATCGCCGAGGACCTCAAGGTAGGCCCCGCGGATGTTCAGGCTCTCCTTTTGGGCGCCTTGCAGGATGAGGAGCGAAACAAGGTTGGCAACGGCACCCACGATGGCTGCCCACAGCATGACATCCGTGTGGATCTCGGTGGTTTCGCCGAACCGCCGGATGGCCTCAAGCATGATCACCACGGCGATGACAATGAGGATCAGGGCGTTGGCCAGCGCGGCAAGTACTTCAGCACGCTGGTACCCGTAGGTCCGTTGGTCGCTGGCCGGGCGGGTGGCAATCCACGCTGCCATGAGTGCGATGAAGACGCCTGCGGCGTCGGAAAGCATGTGTCCGGCGTCGGCCAGCAGTGCCAGCGAGCCGGAGACGACGGCGCCGATTACCTGGATGCCCACCACACCGAGCGTGATGGCCAAGACGGCAATGAGCCGTTTCCGATGCTTGCCGGTTGCTGTGACTCCGTGGGAGTGGTTGTGGTCGTGCCCCATGCCTACAAGGCTATCCCCAGCCGAGCTCATGAAGGCGGTCGTCATCTATTCCGAAGTGATGTGCGATCTCGTGGACTACCGTGATCGCCACTTCGTCGATTACTTCCTCGCGTGTAGTGCAGATGTCCAGGATGGGCTGGCGGAAGATAGTGATCCGATCCGGCAGGGAGCCTGCCTCCCACCAGGAGTCGCGTTCTGTCAGCGGGACGCCCTCGTAAAGTCCCAGCAGCACGGTCTCCGGATTTTCGCCGGGCTGGGGCGTGTACTCGTCTTCGATGAAGATCGCCACGTTATCCATGGCGCTCGCGGCTTTGGGCGGGATGAGTTGAAGTGCGTCGCTGACGGCCTCTTCGAAGTCCTCGGGCGACATCTCGAAGGGGGCACCGGCGGGGATGGCGTCCACGGTGCCGCCCTCAGCGGGGCTGTGCACGGGAGTGCGCGCCGGCAGCTTGGACGAAGGAAGGTCGCCGTCCGGAACGATGGGCAGGCCGGGAGGAAGGTTCGCGGGCATGGTTCGACTTTAGTCCGCGGAGACAGCATTGGGCCCGGTCATCATGCGGGATACTGAATTCAATCCTTCTTCAATAGACTCAGGAACCGCATGACTGCCACCTCTTCCCTCGCGCCCGAACCACTCGACGTCGTCGTGGTGGGTGAGGCATTGATCGACATCGTGCAGTCCGCCGACGGGGTGGCCGAATACCCCGGCGGCTCGCCGGCAAATGTCGCCTACGGCCTGGGCCGCCTGGACGTCAAAGCAGGCCTGTTGACCGCGATCGGCCGCGACGAACGGGGCGACGCCATAGCAGCGCACCTGCAGAGCGCCGGCGTCGTGCTGTTGCCTGGGTCCAAATCGCTGCAGGAGACGGCGACGGCGACCGCGCGGATCGCTGCCGACGGCTCGGCAACATACACGTTCGATATTGATTGGGCGCTGGCTCCCGTCGCCCTCCCGTATGCTCCGCGGATCCTGCACACCGGTTCCATCGCCACGTTCCTGGAGCCGGGCGCAGGAGTCGTCCGGAGTTTGTTGGAGCAGGCGCGCGGAGGCTGCATGGTCACGTACGACCCCAACATCCGCCCCGATCTCCTGGGAACCCACCGTGAGGCTCTATCCCTGTTCGAAGAGATCGTGCCGTTGACCAGCGTTGTCCGGATGAGCGGCTCGGACGCCCGCTGGCTCTACCCCAACAAAACCCTGGAGGAAACCGCGAGCCACCTTCTTGGGCTGGGCACAGGCTTGGCAGTCATCACCCGGGGCGCGCAGGGTTCGTTGATGGCAACCCGGCACATACAGCTCAGTGTTCCCGCGATTCCGTCTAGCGTGGCCGACACAATCGGGGCCGGAGATTCCTACATGTCGGCGCTGATCATGGGCCTTTTGCTGCGGGGGAGCGACGGTATGGCGCCTACGGTGCTGGAACGGATCGGCAGCATCGCGTCCATGGCAGCGTCCATCACGGTGGGCCGCCCGGGGGCCAATCCGCCAACACACCGTGAGCTTCTGGCCGGGATGGCCCGCTAACGGCCCCTGCGCCGGGTCAGTCCTACTCCGACCAAGCACACCACGCCGCCAATGAGTCCCCAGATGGTGGGCACTTCCTGGAGGACGGCCCACGAAATCAGGATGGTGGTGCCTGGGACCAGGTACGTTGTGGCGGCCAGCTTTCCAGCCGAGATCAGGGATAGCGCGTACGCCCAGGTGGTGAAGGCGATGGCGGTAGGGAAGATACCCAGGTAGACGAGGCCCAAGGTGGCGGGGAGCGGTGCCGCCTGCACCTCCGAGATCAGTTGCCCGGTCCAGGGCAGGCAGCACACAGCGCCCACCATGATGCCAAACCACGTCGCCTGGCCGGCCGAAAATTTCCGCAGCACCGGCTTCTGCAGGATCGCGCTCACCGAGGCGAGCACGGCGGCAAGCAAGCACAACAGCACGCCGGCCACGTCCGCCGTCGAACGCTGTCCGGAACCCAACGCGATCATCGCCACCCCGCAGAATGCCACGCCGCTGCCGATCAGCAGCCACCTTGGGAAGCCTTCTTTGAGGAAGATGCCTGCGAGGATTGCGATCAGGATGGGCGAAACGTTGATCAGCATGGCGCTGGTTCCGGCGTCGAGCATGTGCTCCGCGGCGTTCAGTGCCACGTTGTAGCCTCCAAACCACATCACCCCGTATGCGAGGATCGGCAGCCACTCGCGTCCGCTCGGCCAGACCTTCAGGGTTGGCAGCACCACAATTCCAAGCACGACGGCGGCAACCGCCAAACGTCCGAGCGTCAAGGAACCGGGGGAGAAGCTGGGGCCGACGGCGCGTATGCCAACAAAAGCTGAAGCCCAAAGGACCACGGTGACAATGACGGCGACGACGCCGAGTTTACTGATGGCCGCAGCCGGCGCAGGGGTGGTGCGCTTGGGCAGGTCCGGGGAAGGCTGGCCGGGTTCGGCCGGGGTGGTGGTTGTCATAAAGCCAATGTAGCCGGGGAGGCCCCTGGGCAGCTGGCGGTTTTCGGACGCGTCAGGACAAGATCCTGCCAATCTTTGTGGGCCCTTGCAGCGAGGGCCCTTGGGGCCTGCAGAGCTCGATTTGGGAATATCGCTATCTATGCTCTAAAGTTTTAGAGTCCAGTTCGGACGAGCGAGACACGGAAAGAACGCGTAAAGCGTTCCTTTTCCTTGCAAAATCCGAATTGAGTTCAGGCCCCCATCGTCTAGCGGCCTAGGACACCGCCCTTTCACGGCGGCGGCACGGGTTCGAATCCCGTTGGGGGTACGCAAGGCAAGTGGTAAATCGGATGAAAAAAGTCTGGTAAGCTAGAAGCCTTGAAAAAAACGCGGTAGAGATACTGCAAACGCAAGGCCCTGTAGCGCAGTTGGTTAGCGCGCCGCCCTGTCACGGCGGAGGTCGCGGGTTCAAGTCCCGTCAGGGTCGCTCTGAGCGCCGGAGAAATTCGGTTCTCAAGGTGACATGTCACCTAGGCTCTGTAGCTCAGTTGGTAGAGCGTTCGACTGAAAATCGAAAGGTCACCGGATCGACGCCGGTCGGAGCCACCACTGGGAAGCATCAGTTCTTCGGAACTGGTGCTTTTCTTCTTTAACGCACGGCGACCCGTCCGGCGTGGGCGACCAGCTCGCGAAAAAGATGGAAACCGGGATCTATTACGTGCCAGAACACTGGCTCAGTAGCGCGGCTGCAAACGGCCCGTCCGCTGGGGAACTCGCCGTGCCCAGTACGCCATCAGGAGTCCGATGGTAGCTGCTCCGCCTATTGTGGCCCAAAGGGAGGACCATGAGCCTTCCGGGGTGGGAACCGCAAGAGCGAATAAAACTGCGGCTACCCCCAGGACAAGTTCTACGGCGGTCTGTAGGGCCCGGGTCCGGTAGTTCGGGGAAACCAGCCGGACCAGGGGAATTGCCGGCAGCAGGAAAAGTCCTAGTCCGAGGACCGGGTAGATCGCATTGAACGTGAAGATCACCAGGCCTAGTACAAGCAGACCGAGAAACTTCAGTAGCCGGCCAATGCTGAGCGGGTTCTCAGGAGTCCATTGACTCAGCAGGAGGCCCCAGGTGGGAAGCCCGATCAACCAACCGCCTGCCCAGAACCCCAGGTTCAGTAGCGTCGTGACAGCAAGCAGGAGGCCGGGAACCAGGAACGCAGCTGCCTGCCGCGACGACAATCTTTCCCATTGGGCGGAAGATGCTAGCCCCAATCAGCAGATGGGCAACAACGTAGCCGGGTAGCAGCTGTATTGGGGGCACCTGCGTCAGGCCGAACAGCAGCAGTGCATCGAAACAACCATGAGGCATACCCCGGCGAAGGTCCACGGGCGACGGACGCGAGTGGCTTTTCCATCCCCCAATGTCATGAAGCGCACTCTACCGGTACCGATGCTCTGCACCTCCAAACTCTGGCACGGCAATCCCTCTATGACTCCCGGGTCCACACAGTCGTCCACCTCCGGCAACAACAAGAGCGGGAGATGGATAATCAGGAGCGTCCCGCGTGGGTCACAACCGTCCACGTCGATCTCGGCCCTTTCCAAACATTCTCGCCTGTTGTGTAAGAAACGACGGTTCCCGGGACACTAATGAGTTGACTGATCAAATCGCACGAGCCCGGGGGAACAGAACCAGATGTTGGCTACCAGAGAGCAGGAACTGATCGCTCTTCATGCTGAGCACTTCAGCCGCATCTACCAGTACATCGCGTATCGGATCAACGACCGTGAACGGGCTGAGGAACTTGCCAACGACGTGTTCCGGATTGTCTGGGAGAAACAACCACCCGAACCCCCCGGTATCGGATGGCTGATCGCCACAGCCAGGAACGTGCTGGGCAATGAGTACAAAGGCCGACGCCGCCGCGAGCAACTTATGGAACGACTCGCGGAAGAAGCCCGCACCCAAGACGCCACTACGCACGATGATGGCCAGCGAGGAAGCGTCGCCGTGATCCTGTCCCGTCTCAAGGACCGGGACCGGGAAATTCTGATGCTCTCCTATTGGGACGATCTCACCACTGCCGAACTGGCCGAAAGCCTTGGATGTACGTCATCCGCAGCGGCAGTCCGGCTCCACAGGGCCCGCAAAGCTTTCGCGAAAGCCGCACCACAACACCTCATGACAGAACGGGAAGTCTAGCCATGGACCGCATCGAACAACTCATGAAAAACGCCAAACCCCAGCTCCCCGACCCGGGAACAACCCCGGGCGTCCTGCCGGGCCAGTCCCATGCCTACTCCGATGACCCCAATTTCATTTCCCTCGCGGATGGCGCATCCATCCACGTCCACCGTGCGCCGGCCAAACGTCACTGGGGGCGTCTCGCGGGTGCCGGGGTTGCCGCAGCGGCCGTCGCCGCCGCCGTTTTGGTCGGCGCTAACCTGGCGTCGCAACCGGACAACACCGCTGCGTTCCCCACGGGAGAAGCAGTCATCCCGGCTGCGACACCGACCGGTTCTGGAAAATCTTCCCTGGGAGGGAGCACAGTTACCGACTCCTTTGGCAACGTCGCCTACTACACCACAGTCCCCGGTGACACGATAACGGCAGTAGCTGCTCACCTGGGCATCAGCGAGAAGAAACTCGCTGAATTCAACGGGATTCAGGCCGGCAGCGAATTGGCACCCAACACGACGCTTCGATCCTTCCCCGCTCCGGGTCCAACCATCGGAGCAACAGGGACGGCCATCGTGGACGCGAACGGCATACCCACCAGCTACACGATCGAGCCCGGTGACACCCTTGCCGGGATCACTTACCGGTTTGGAATCACCGAAGAACAACTGGCTGAAGCCAACAAGGTCGCCTTCACGTACGAGAAGGGCAATGTCTACTTCATCCGTGCCGGGAACCACATCCAACTGCAGAAAAACCCGGTGGACAGCAGATCGGGCAAAGGAATGAGCATCAACAATTCCTTCGGCCAGGCGATTTTCTACACCACCGTCGACGGTGACTCCCTCGACAGCATCGGCTACAAATTCCGGTGCACCACCGACCAGTTGCTCCGGTGGAACACGACCCTCACAGCCGACCGAACCATCCCGGCGGGAACCAAGCTCAGACTCATGCCCGGCGATACCGTCATTGAGGGTGCACAAGGCACGTACACCACAGACGCCGAAGGGATCCCCCTGACCTACAACACTGCCCCAGGGGACACCGAGCGGCAGATCGCTTTCCGTTTCGGAATTCCGGAGGTCGCGGACCTGTCATCGGCGAACCGCCCGCTCGCCGGCACCGACCGTGTCTGGTACGCCTTCTCAGACCTGCCCTCCGGAGAGTTAGTCCCAGGCCAGACCATCAGCCTCAACCTGAGCAAACCCATCCACGGATAACGCACACGCAGAGTGCGCGCTCGAAGGCCTCCCTTTAGGGACAGCGAACTGCCGTCCTGATCAGGTCGGTCCTCATGCTGGGTACGTGCCCGTTTTTCGCCCGTAGGGCATCCTCCTAACGTTTCGGCGGGAACCCGCTACCTAAGTCCTCCGAAAAACCACGCCAACCGTATCTATTGACGCCCCCGATTCCCCATGACACCATGATGACCACATCTTGATACCGGTATCAACTTGTTTCAACTCTCTCAGATCCTCATAGTGAAAGGACCATCCGTGCTTGGCTTCAAAGAAGAGGAATTCCTCACGCAGACCCGCAGCGCACTGGCACTGCAGGGACAAATCGAAACGGTGGTTGACTCCATCCAGCAGCGCGGGATGACCAACCTGTTCCTCATCGGCGCGGGCGGGACCTATGCCGCGATGCTGCCATACGAGCACTTCATCCGGTCCCGCTCCACCTTGCCCGTCCGTGCGTCCATCGGCAAAGAGCTGATGCTGACCCAGGACCCCACGTTCGGCCCCGGCTCCGTGGCTGTCTTCGCGTCCGTTTCGGGTACGACGGAAGACATTATTGAGGCCATCGAGTTCGCCAAGGCCAAGGGTGCATACACCATTGGGTTCACTGGATTCGGTGACAGCCCGTTCGCCAAAGCCTTGGATGTCGCCTTGGTGACCGAACCTAAAACCTGGCCCTTCGATATCCCAATGATTCTCTTGAGCACCCGCCTTCTCGCCGTCCGGGGCGAATTTGAAGGGTACGAAGAACTCGCTGCAGAACTCCAGACCATCCCCGAAAGCTTGGTCGACGTCGCCCGTCAAGCAGAATCAGTGGCTGAAGCGTTCGCGGAGAAGAACAAGGACGCTGACTACCATTTCCTGGTGGGCACCGGAAACCTGTGGGGCCTTACCTACCTGTATTCCATGTGCATTCTGGAAGAAATGCAGTGGCTCCGGACCACCCGTGTGCACGGCGCGGAGTTCTTCCACGGTTCCCTTGAACTCATCGAGGAAGACACCAGCCTCATGTTGCTCCTGGGCGAGGACGAAACCCGACCTCTGATGGATCGGGTGGCCAAATTCGCCGAAAACTACAGCAAGAACACCACCTTGCTGGACAGCAAGGACTACGAACTCCCGGGGATTAGTCCTCGATTCCGTGCACTCCTTTCCCCGCTGATTCTGGACACGGTACTTGACCGTTTCAGCAAGCACCTCGAGCGCGTACGGAACCACTCCCTGGATCTGCGCCGCTACTACCGGGTTGTCGAATACTGACCAGCGCAACGCCCGCAAAGGCATAAGGCCGCGCTGCGGGCCCGGCGCTGTCCGGGCCCGCAGATTCGAGACAGGAACAGCATGAAAGTAATCGGTTTCGGGGACAACATTGTGGACCGTTTTCTCGACCGTAAAGTGATGTACCCCGGGGGGAACTGCGTCAACGTTGCGGTCTTTGCCCGCCGGCTGGGGGTTGAATCCGCCTATCTCGGCGTCTTTGGCTCGGATCCGCTGGGCACTTTTGTCCGCGAAGCCATTGATGCGGAGGGTGTTGACACCAGCCGGTGCATCACGCGCGACGGCCTCAACGGGGTCACTGAGATCAAGGTGGTGGACGGTGACCGCATCTTCCTGGGCTGGAACCAGGGAGGCGTCACCACAAGCGATCCCTTCGTACTGGAGGATGAACACCTCCGGTACCTGGCCTCCGCCCATCTGGTCCATTCGAGCGTCTACTCTGCTTCGGAGAACCAGTTACCTGCCTTGCGAAGCGCCGGGACACTGGTCAGTTTCGACTATTCGTCCGAGCCGGAACGTAGAACGGACGCCTATCTGGCGCAGACGGCGCCCTACGTGGACCTGGCACTCTTGTCGTGCGGAAACATGACCGTTGCCGCCGTCGAAAATGAACTAAAACGCGTCCACGCAGCAGGCGCTTCGCTTGCGGTGGGGACTCGCGGCCAGTCGGGCGCAATGATGTACGACGGCGAACGCTTCCTTACGCAGGCAGCGGCACCTACCGATCCGCTGCGGTTTGCGGACACTATGGGTTGCGGTGATGCCTTCCTGGCGGGACTCGTGGTCAGTCTGTTGAGTTCCGGTTGGAATCGATCGTTTCTGCCGCCGGTTGAGGACTGCCGGAAGGCCCTGGTCCGAGGGGCCGAGTTCGCCGCGGCGCAGTGCTATGTGGAGGGAGCCTTCGGTTATGGCCGGGCAGTGGAGGTAGCGGCCGGGCACTCGAAGTAGCTACTAGGATCTGTTGCAGAGATAAATCCACGGACGGAGCCGCAAAACGCGGATTCCACAGCTGAAAGGGGCCGGATGGCGACGGATCATCAGAACCACCCGGCTGCCCCGACCATAACCGAGGTGGCAGCGGCCGCCGGAGTGGGCAGGGCGACGGTAGCCCGGACCTTGGGCAACTATGGATCGGTCAGTGAAGCCACGCGGGCCAAGGTGATGCGCGCAGCCGAGAAATTGGGTTACCAGCCCAACACGTTGGCTCGAAGCATGACCACCGGGGTCACCAAAACCCTCGGAATTGTGCTGGCAGATGTGGCAAACCCGTTCTTCTCGGGCGTGCTCAAAGGCATTTCGGAAACGGCCAAAACGGCCGGCTACGATGCCATCATCCTGAGCACTGACGAGAAGCTTGAGCTGGAGCGCGACGCGATCGCCGTCTTGCTTGCAAAACAAGTGGATGGCCTCATTGTGGCCTCAGCTGCGGGACGAAGTGATGACGTCTCACATCTCTCCAGCGCCATTGATCGAGGAACCCCTGTGGTTCTCATCGACCGCTTGGTGGACAAACTGGAGACGGATTCGGTGGTGATCGACAACCGGGAAGCGGCGAGGTCTGCCGTTGCGTCGCTCATCCACAACGGTCATCGCCGCATAGCGTTCGCGTGGGGGCCAGTGACCCTGAGCCCGGCGACGGATTTGAAACAGATGCACAGCATCCTGGACGAAGCACTGTGGAGTGACGGCGAGCGGTTGAGGGGTTATCTCGATGCGCTCGAAGAGGCCGGGATTCCTTTCGACACTGCGCTCATCACCCATGTTCTCAAGAACGAGGGCCAGGCGACGCGGGCGGTCAGCGGGATGCTGGCCCTTGCGGACCCACCCACTGCCATTTTCACCACCGAGACTGAGGCCACGGTGGGAGCACTTCATTCCTTGCGTGCCAAAAACCTGCGCTTGCTGAAGGACGTCTCCCTGATCGGGTTCGACGACAGTCCCTGGGCGGCAGTCATGGAACCACCACTGACCATGATCCAGCAACCCATGCGCCAAATGGGTGTGGTCGCTTCCCAACAGCTCATCGCGCGGATCGACGGCGACACCTCTGCCTCGAAGAAGCACGTCCTGCCCTCGCTGCTGGTCGCCCGCTCGTCGGACGGCCCCGTGCGGGCTGCCGGCAGCGAATAGAAAATTCCCTGCCCTAATTTTCTTTGCTCTCTTCCCCGGCGCAACAAATCATGATTCACTGTGGTACCGGTATCACACGTTTCACCCCAACGTTTCAATCAGGAGTTACCTTTCAGCCCGTCACTGTGAAGCCACCCCAACGGCGGGCATGACTTCCAACTCCCACAGAGGAGCCCGGCTGATCGGCCCTTCGACCGAAAGAAGAACTCATGCGTAAAAGCACCCAATCATTGATGGCATTGCTGGCCGGCGCCGCTATGGCGCTCACCGGATGTGCCGGCGGCGGCAGCCAGCCGGCTGCTGCCCTGGATCCCAATGCTGAGCCGCAATACACAGGAACCCTCAGCATCCTCACCAAGTTTGGCGGCGACCCCTTGGAGCCCTACTTTGAGGACCTGGCCGCGGAGTACAAAAAGCTGCATCCTGAAGTGTCCTTCGATCTCATCCAGGAGACGGACCAGAGCATCAAGGACAAGACCAAGACGCTTACTGCGTCCCAAGCCATGCCGGACATCTACTTCACCTGGGCGGGCAGCTGGGCCAATAACTTCATTGACGGAGGCCTCGCAGCAGATCTGACCCCCGTCATTGCCCCCGGCACTGAGTGGGGAAAGAACTTCGGGGAGTCCGCGCTGAAAGCGTTCGCCAAAGACGGAAAATACTTTGCCGTCCCGCTCTACAACAACGGTAAGTTCATGGGTTACAACCAGCGGATCTTCAAGGAACTCAACCTGACACCGCCGACGACCTTCGATGAGCTCATTTCGTCCTGTTCAGTGCTAAAGGAAGCCGGCTACGAGCCGATCTCCTTCGGCAACAAGGACGGTTGGCCGGGTCTGCACTACCTGCAGCAGCTCTTCGCCTACGAGGTGCCCGCCGACGTTCTGCAAGCAGACTTCAGCCCGGAAACTGCCAAACTCGACGACGCGGGTTACCTCAAGGCCATGGGCCAATTCACCACCCTGGTCAACAAGTGCACCGGCAGTGGCAAGGATTCAAACGGCGTCCTCTACACCACTGCGCAGCAGGCCCTGGCTGAGGGGAAGTCCGGAATGTACTACCAGGAGATCCTTGAATTCGACTCCACCGCCTCCGCCGACTCAAAGCTCAAGCGTGATGGATTGAGCATTTTCAAGCTTCCGGCGGCAGCAGACGCCAAGGGAGATCCGCAGGCCATTGAAGGGTCCCCCGAGGGTTACATCATCAATGCGCGTTCCAAGAACGCCGCACTCGCAGCCGACTTCATGAAATTCGCTACCAACAGCCAGAACGCTGCCAAACTGTCGGCTCCGCCGTACGGTCAGCCCAGCGCGGTCAAAGGTGCGGTGTCCGCCGCGAACTCCTCCGGGCCTGTGATCGAGGGCATCAAACAGGTGAACGAAGCATCCGCGGCCATCACGTGGCTGGACTCCGTTACTGTTCCTGCAGTCGCTGATGCCTGGTTGGCCGGTGGGGAATCCCTGGTGGCCGGAACGCAGACTGCGGACCAGGTTCTTGCTTCTGTCCGGGCAGCTTCCAGTGCAGCAAAGTAGCAGGCAGTGCCATGACTGTTTCCGATACCGCCTGGAAATCCGCGGCTCCGCCTCCGGCACCTCTGTCCACTAAGTCGCCGAAAAGCAGGACACGCAAGCCTGTCCGGGCTCATGGCTGGCGCAACGTTGTGTGGGTACTGCCGGCCGTTCTGCTGCTGGGTTTGTTCGCCTACTTGCCCCTGGTGCAGAACCTTGGGTTCAGCTTCCTCAAATGGGATATCTACAGCGGTCGGCAAACCTTTGTAGGCGCGGACAACTACGTCCGCATGTTCAATGACCCCATCTTCTGGAAGTCCCTCCTTAACAACACGCTGTACGCGGTCATCTCCATAGCCTTCCAGGTATTCGGCGCGATGATCCTCGCAGCGATGATTGAGGGACTGCGAAGCCAACGGTGGAGGGGAATCCTCCGCGCCATCTACTTTGTTCCGTCCGCCATCTCCCTGACAGTCGCCGGCCTCTTGTTCTACTTCATCTATGAACCCGAGATGGGCATCCTCAACGCGGCCCTGGATGCCCTGGGCCTGGGAAATTTCACGCAAGCATGGCTGGGACAGGAGAACACGGCGATCTTTGCGATCATCGCCATGAGCCAGTGGCAGGGATTTGGATACTGCACGCTTCTCTTCTCGGTGGCGCTCCAACGGATCCCCTCCGAACTTTATGAAGCTGCGTCGATCGACGGCGTTGGCCCCTTCCAGCGCTTCTTTTCGATCTCCTTGCCTCTCGTCAGGGAAATGACCGGACTCATGATGATCGTCACGGTGTCCGGAGCCTTCCAAGTGTTCAACGAAGTCATGGTGATGACCAGCGGAGGGCCCAACAACTCCAGTCAGGTCCTTGGCACGTGGCTCTACAGGAGTGGATTCGTCCGCAATGACTTCGGTTATGCGGCCGCCGTCGCCACTGCCGTCTTCATCATCACCC
This sequence comes from Paenarthrobacter sp. AR 02, assembly GCF_021538675.1. GTDB lineage: Bacteria > Actinomycetota > Actinomycetes > Actinomycetales > Micrococcaceae > Arthrobacter. Next base: position 31,272 of record NZ_JAJUKH010000004.1, on the reverse strand, counting down.
TGGTCCTGGCCGTCATTCAACTTCGTATCTCCAAGAAAAGGAGGGTCCAATGGTGACGCGCTCAGCCCTGCTGCTGGTGCTTGGCCGGGTCCTCATCAAAGCGTTCCTGGTTGCCCTCGCCGTCGTCGTTATTTATCCCTTGGTCTGGATGCTGCTCAACGGTGTGAAGTCCAACGCGGAGCTGTTTTCCAATCCTTTCGCCATGCCCGTTGCATGGAAATGGGACAACTACATCACTGCATGGAATCGAGGGGTGGGCAACTACCTCACAACCAGCGTCCTGGTTACCGTAGCTTCCACCATCGCGACAGTATTTATCAGCGCCTGGGCCGCCTATGGGTTGACCAGGGTCAACATCCCTTTCAACAGGGTGGTGCTCATTCTCATTCTTGGCGGCCTGATGCTCGCTCCCACGGTTGCCCTCATCCCGCTGGTCAAGATGTTCCAAAGCCTGGGGCTGTACAACAATCTCTGGGCACTGCTCATCCTGTACACGGCATTCCGGGTTCCTTTCACCACGTTCCTTATCCGGGCGTACATGATGGACCTGCCTGCCGAGGTGGACGAAGCAGCTTCCGTCGACGGTGCGTCGAAGGCCCGGACGTTTTGGCAGGTTATCTTGCCCATGTGCAAGCCGATCCTGGTTTCGACTGTTCTCCTGAACATCCTGTTTACGTGGAACGAGTACCTTTTTGCCATGGTGTTCACCAGCGGGGGAGCGCTGCAAACCCTGCCCGTGGGACTGACAAATCTGATGTCCAAGCACGGCACGGACTATCCCGTAGTCTTCGCGGGCATGGCAATCGCGGCAATTCCGGTGATTGTGCTCTTCTTTGCCGGACAGCGGTACTTCATCCGTGGACTGGCTGACGGAGTTGGTAAGTAGTTATGGGTTTGGAGGGTGTACTGGGCCTGGACCAGGTCAGTGGATCGAACTTTGCCTACCAGCACCACACTCTTGAGCGTTGCCTCGATGACATGGCCGGGCTCGGAAGGACGAAGGTGGAGCTTTGGGGCATCGCGCCGCACCTTCACATTCCCCATGTTGATTCGGCACATCTGAAAAAAGTCAGAAGTCAGCTGTTGGCCCGGGAGCTCAGTGTCGCCTGCCTGACCCCCGAACAGGTTGCGTATCCCGTCAATATTGCCTCCGGTGAGGACTGGCTCAGAGGTCAAAGCCTGGAGTTGTTCTTGCGGGCGGCGGAATTGTGCAGCGAGCTGGAGGCTCCGCTGTTGTTCCTGACTGCGGGACGAGGGTACGAGGACGAACCAGCTGAGGTCGCTTGGGCACGTTCCGTCGACGCCCTCCAAACCATCACTCAGCGCGCTGCCGAACTTGGTGTGGGATGCGTTCTTGAGCCTCTCCAACGTGTTGAGTCGAACCTCGTCACTGATGTCAGCTCGCTCCGGTCAATGCTCGACGACGTCGGGGCCCCAACTTTGGGGGTGGTGATTGACACTGTTGCCATGACGGCGGCCGGAGAAGACGTCAGCGACTACGCGAAGGCCTTTGGCGAGGACATCCGACACGTTCATCTGGTGGATGGTGCCCCCACTGGACACCTGGCCTGGGGTGATGGATTTCTGGACCTCGACAAGATCCTGCGCGACCTCAGCCGGCTGAACTACAGCGGAGCAATGACCTTTGAACTCTTTGGCGACGGCTCCTACGCCTTGGAGCCCCGCCCTGCAGTAGCCCGTTGCTTGGAAGCCGTGAAAGCTACCCTGGCCACGATTTCCTCCTAGCCGATCTTTGTTTGTGGGCAGCCCCATGATGTGGGGTTTTGGTCGCAGGTGTCGGCGACGAGGGCTTTTTCTGTTTTCCAGACGTGGATGGTTGTGGGTGGTGTGGTGAGGTTGAGGGTTCCGTTGATGGGTAGGGGTGGGCCGTTGTTGACGGAGTAGGTTCCGGTGAAGGTGGTGGTGAGGGTGGTGGGGTAGTTCCCGGTTTGGGTGTAGGTGTGGCTGTTGCGGGTGTTGGTGGTGAGCCATTGGGCTTGGGGGATGGGGTAGCCGGCGGCTGGTGTGGGTCCGAGGGTGGTGCCGTCGCCGTAGTTGTAGGTGTAGTTGGTTGGTGTTGCGGTGAGGTGGACGTCTTGGCCGAGGATGGTGAGGTCGAAGGTTTGTTGTTGGGGTGTGGTGTAGAAGTTGGTGGGTCCGCCTTTGAGGGTGTTGGGGAAGGGTTGGGCTTGGAGGGTTCCTGGGTTGATGGGTAGTTGGCGGAAGTCGTTGAGGATTCGGGCTGCGATGTTGGCCAGGACGTTTTCGGGTTTGGTGTCGTAGAGGCAGGTGGGTCCGCTGACTGTGGGGTAGTCGGTCCAGACCGGGTTGGTGATTGATTTCGGGGCTTGTCGCCAGATCACGGGTGTTCCTGGTTCGCTGTCGGGTGTTTTCGGTGGGCAGTCCAGGGTGAGGCAGCCTTTGTCCGGGGTGTCCGAACCACCCGAGCGGCAGTGGATGTCGGCCATGTACTGGTTCGGATCCTCGGAGGCAGGCGAAGTTCCTGCTTTGGGTTCCGATTTGCCTGTTTCTGGGTTGAATACGAATGTGGCGCCGACAGTAATAGCTGTCTCGCCACGACCAACGGTGATTTGCCCGCCGTCATCACCTGCTGCCACTGCGTGTGCCGTAGTTCCCGCGGAGCAGGCAAGGGCCAATGCCAAGCCGCACAGCGTGGCGGGGATTGACCTCATTTTTGGCCAACAATCATTCCGTTGTCGACAACTCGCCAGTTGTGACCTTGAAAATCGAGGAAGACAGCTTCTGCGATGTTGGAGGCGGGGGTCGACTTCAAACCTGCTGACCCATCAGCGTTGAAGTACTGCGCTTCAGTTTGGACAACTTGGACTCTTGCTTGTTGTCTAACTGCAGCATCAATCCATTGAACCTCTATGGTTGGGACGGTTACTGTTCCTCCGACTATCCATCTGCCCTGGCTGTAGTTACGTTCGATGGCCTTCGCATAAGAGGCTGCTAACGGATTTGTCGTGTCGGTTACCTCGGACCAGCTCGATAGGTCCCCTGTCTCGATCGCATATGAGTAGGTCGCATACCAGTACCCAATAAACGCCTCCAACCCAGCCTTCGAGTTCTCCTTCGCCAGTTCCGGCATCACTGGGACGGGTACGTTTTGGGCCTTGCCTTTCGCGTCGGCCGGCTTGTAGGCGCCCGGAGCGGTAGAAGACGGAGCGGGAGCCGGCGCGCTCGAGGCGGGTGCCGCCGTCGTCGTGCTTGTGGGGGAAGGTGGGCTGACCTGTGTGGAGCACCCCGTCAAAAGCCACACCGCGCACCAAACCACCGCCGCCACACGGACTCGGGCAGGCGATATTGCGGCAATCGGACGGCATGGCATGACAGGCTCCCCAGAAGCTTTTGTGGCGATGTGTCGGCCAGTCTAGGTGGAGCGATCGGGCGCTACCCAGTCAAATATTGGTGGTTGTGGATAACCCGATCCGGACCACCGAATGGCTCGCGGGCCTTGTAGCCAAAGCGTCGGGGCTAGACGCTAGGGTGGTAGTCAAGAGAAGGGGAGTGCTCCATGGAAGAACAGAACGTGCAGCTTGAGCCCGTGCCTGGTGGCCAGATCGTCGGGACCGGACGCACCATCATCTCCGAGGCTGCGGTGGCCAAGGTAGCCGGGATCGCTGCCCGGACAGTTCCTGGCGTCTACTCCCTGGGTTCGGGCCCCTCGCGTGCCCTGGGCGCTATCCGCGACGCCGTGGGCAGCTCAGACCACGCAGCCGGTGTACGGGCCGAGGTCGGCGAGACCCAGGTGGCCGTGGACATCAATCTTGTTGCCCTCTACGGCCATCCCCTTCACGGCGTCGCCAACCAAGTGCGGTCGGCTGTCTTCAGGGCTGTCGAGGAACTGGTTGGACTGCAGGTTATCGAAGTCAATGTCGAAATCACGGACGTCTATATCGCCCCGCCTGTGAAGTCCCCCGGTGGCAAAACCGTCGTAGTGGAAAGGGATGCGCTCCAATGAGTATGACCGTGGTGGGAATCGCGATCGGCGCCTTTGTGGCTTTCATGTCGCTGTCGTTCGGGTTGTGGGGCTTCCTCATATCGCTGCTTTTCATGGGCATCGGCGCGCTGCTGGGTCGTGCGGCTGACGGCAAGCTGGACTTGCGCAGCGTGCTGGACGCCATTACGGGCCGGCGCTCTTCGTCATGAGCGTGGCTGAGGCTGTGGAATCCACCACCAGCCTGGCCGGCCACAACCGGATCAGCACCCAGGCTCTGACATCCTTGGCCCGCGCCGCGGCCGCCGAGGCCCTCGGCGTTGAGGCCAGTGACATCCGGGCCGATTGGGCGGACGACGACGGCCTGCTGGCTTTGTCGATCGTGGCACCTATCAGTATTCCGGCCCTGACCGAGGTCCTTCGTGATCCCAACCGGGTCCAGGGCTTCGGAGGATCGATCTGGGACCGGTCCGTGGCGGCCAAGGCCACAGTGTTGGAGATCGTCACCCGGCTCAGCGGCTCCCAGCTAAGCCGTGTGGACATCAGGATCAGTGGAGCCCAGGTTACGGAGGGTGGGCGCGTTCAATGACGCAGGATCAAGAAACTCGAACCTTGAATGCAGTGAATTCCGGGGCCAGCCCGGTTGCCGGGGAGGACCCGGAGATGGCCCGCATCCTGCGCCGTGAAACGCACTCGTCCCGTGCCGGAGCAGCCACCATTGCGGCAGTGCTGGTCATTGTCCTTTGCGTCTACGCTTTGCTCGAATCCGGCGTCCGTGCAGTTGGACAGCCCCCGTGGTTGATCGATCCCAGTACTGCGGCCGAACGCGCCATCGCCCTGCCGGAGGGTATTTCGCCGTTGCTGCTGGGTGCCAGTGGTGCTGTGATTGCCATGGTCGGGCTGTTTTTCCTCCTCCACGCAGTGCTGCCGGGCCGCCGTGCCCGTCATCTCCTACGCGACCCGCGCACCGCCGTCGTCGTCGATGACGAGGTCTTGGCTTCGGCGCTGGCCCGGAGGGCCCGGACCGCTGCGAATGTCACGCAGGAACAAGTCATGGTGGTCGTGTCGCGGCAACTGGTGGTGGTCAATGTAAGGCCCACTTCCGGCAGCCGCGTGAGCGAGGAAGCGGTTCGGTCCGCGGTCCAGGCTGAACTTGAAGAAATGTCGCCGGTGCCGATGCCTTCGGTTCGGGTCAACCTTGCGTCGTCGGGGGTGATCGGAGCGTGAATGGAACACCGCGGGCTCTTAACCGCGTGCTGCTGTTCATCATCGGAGTGAAGCTCCTTGCCGTCGGGCTCCTTCTCCTGCTGTTGGCCACGGTTCCTGCCGTTGCCGCCTGGTGGCATGGCTGGTCCGCCGGAGCATGGGCGCGGACGGAACAGCTCTTCAGGGACACCCGCTTTCCCGGGCGGGAGGAGAGCTGGCTGTGGATCGTGGCCGGCCTCGTCCTTGTGGCCATCATTGTGGCGATGATTGCCTGGCTATCCCAGCAAGGTAAAGGCCGGGCCAACTTCCTGGTGTCCAGCGATGACGACAGCGACGTCGACGGCCAAGTCCGGATTGGCGGGGGCGTCGCCGAGCAGGCGCTGCGTGCCGCACTTTCCGAGAGGACCGACCTCGCCAGCGCGTCTGTGGCCACCCTTGAGGTGAAAGGAAAGCCGGGGCTGCGCATCCGCATCCAACCCAGGCAAGGAGTAGCACCCCACATCCTTGCTGCCGAGGTTTCCCAACTGGTTGAAGCCCTTGACCTGGTGATTGGGCAGAAGACTCCGGTGCTGGTCCACATGGTTTCGGGCGCCCGGTCAAGGTTCACCCGTGCTGAACGGGTTCGCTGATGGCAGGAAATGCTCCACGCAGGACGGGAGGCCGCGGTGGCTGGAACCCAGACGCTTGAGGCGTCACTGGCTGAGGTGATGGCCGAACTGGCCGCCTTGGAGGACCCCCGTGCGCGCGAAGTGAACGAAAGACACGGCGACGATCATGGAGTAAATCTCAGCAAGTTGCGTGCCGTGGCCAAGAGGCTGAAGACGCAACAGGACCTGGCCCGGGAACTTTGGAACACTGGGGACACTGCCGCCAGGCTCCTGTCTTTGCTGATCTGCCGGCCAAAAGCCTTTGCCAAAGACGAACTGGACAGCATGGTGCGCCAAGCGAAGACCCCGAAGGTCAACGACTGGCTCGTCAACTATGTGGTCAAGAAAAGCCCCTACTGCGAAGAACTGCGGATCTTGTGGTTTTCCGACGCGGACCCCGTGGTGGCCGCCGCCGGTTGGGCCCTGACCTCCGAACGTATCGTCAAGAAGCCCGAGGGCCTGGACCTGAACCAGCTCCTGGACCTGATCGAGGCCGACATGAAGGACGCCCCGGAACGGCTTCAGTGGGCCATGAACAACTGCCTGGCACAGATCGGGATCGAGCACCCTGGGCATCGCTCCCGGGCGCTCAGCATCGGTGAGCGTTTGGAAGTCCTCAAGGACTATCCCACCCCGCCCAACTGCACGTCACCGTTCGCGCCCATCTGGATCAATGAAATGGTTCGCCGCAAGGGCTGATCTCCGCGGAGGCTAGCCCCTGTTGCGGTGCATCATGCGGTAGGTGATCTCGGCGAGGAGTTCCTCGTCGGAAAGGTGCGATGCCCGCGCGATGGGGGCAGCGGGAACGGCGACCCGGGGTGGGCCCTGCCGGGTTTCGTCGGCATTGCGCATGTCGTCCGGGGTGATCATGTCCGGGGCGAACGTTGACTTCCCTTTGAGGACCTCGGACACCGAACCGGCACGCCAACCCAGGGCATGTTCAAGCTTGCGTTGGTTGATCTCCTGCGCGCGGCGGGTTCCCGATTCCAGCGTCCGGACGGTCTTGATGGCCGTTCCAGCCTGCTTGGCCAACTGCACCTGGCTCAGCCCTTGCGCCAGGCGTTCTTCCTTGATCAGTCGGCCGATGGTCTGTAGTGCTTCAAGTTCATCCACACTTCTTAGTTTTCCATAGGCAATATTGGGCAATCAAATCGGATAATGGGCAATCATGCTCCACGCCCGCCATATCGGGGCCAATGGCGCCACGACTGGAGTAGATATAAATTAGGCAGGCTGCTTTGTATCGTTGTGGTTACGGTGCGTGTAAGCGCTTGCATATTTGCGATAATCATCGCTAGTGTGAGCGTCACCACATCAATTGCGCCGCCGAATCACTTGTACTCAGCGAGGAGTCTTTAGCATGAAGAAAACCAAGTACCTGCTACCGGTCGCAGCCGCCGGTGTCCTGGCACTTACCATGTCCGCCTGCAGCGGCAACAGCGGAGGCGGGGGATCCACTGCCGGATCCAGCGACTGTTCTGCCTACGACACATACGGCAAGCACGAAGGCAAGACCGTTTCGGTGTACTCCACGATCGTGGACACCGAGGCCACTAACCTCGAAGAATCCTGGAAGCAGTTCGAGCAGTGCACGGGCATCACCGTCAAGTACGAAGGCAGCAAGGAATTCGAGACCCAGATTGGCGTCCGCGCCCAGTCCGGAACCGCTCCTGACGTAGCGATCTTCCCGCAGCCCGGCCTGCTCGCCACCCAGGCCCGCGCCGGCTACCTCAAGCCCGCTCCCAAGACCGTCTCCGACCTGGTGGACAAGAACTGGTCCCCTGACTGGAAGAAGTACGGCACCGTGGATGGCACCTACTACGGCGCCCCGATGCTCGCGAACGTCAAGGGCTACGTCTGGTACTCACCCAAGACCTTCAAGGACAAGGGCTGGGAAGTTCCCAAGACGTGGGCACAGATGATGGACCTCACCAAGAAGATCGCCGATGACAAGACCATGAAGCCGTGGTGTGCCGGGTTCGAATCCGGTGAAGCAACGGGCTGGCCGGGTACTGACTGGATCGAGGACGTTGTCCTGCGCGCCCAGGGCCCCGAGGTATACGACCAGTGGGTCAACCACACGATTCCTTTCAACGACCCCAAGATCGTCAAGGCATTCGACCAGGTTGGCGACATCCTCCTCAACCCGAACTACGTCAACGGTGGCTTCGGTGACCCCCGCTCGATCCTGAGCACGGCATTCGCTCAGGCCGGCCAGCCGGTACTTGATGGCCAGTGCGCCATGCACCACCAGGCCTCGTTCCAGGCATCCAACTGGCCCGCGGGCACCAACGTTGCCGAGGACGGTGACGTCTGGGCGTTCATGACTCCTCCCATCGACGAGTCCAAGGGCACGGCCATCACCGGTGGCGGTGAAACCGTTGGCGCTTACAAGGACACCCCTGAGGTCCAGGCTTACCTGGCATTCATGGCAAGCGCAGACTTCGCCAACAACCGCGTGAAGCTCGGCGGTGCCATCAGCGCAAACAAGGGCCTTGACCCGAACAACGCCCAGTCGGCCCTGGACAAGCAGTCCATCCAGCTCCTCCAGGATCCCAAGACTGTCTTCCGGTTTGACGGCTCTGACCTGATGCCGAGTGCAGTGGGTTCCAACTCCTTCTGGAAGGGCATTGTTGCCTGGATCAATGGCAGCTCTTCGCAGCAGGTAACGGACAGCATCGAAGCCAGCTGGCCTAAGAGCTAACTACGAAAGCGCTGCCTCCCTGCCTGGTTTCGCCTGGTCGGGAGGCAGCGCTTTTCCCGGAACTCAGTGATTCACTCACGCCCCGGAGGTTGGGTATGGATTTTATCGGAGGAAAACTCCTTCAAGTAGTGATAGCGCTGGCGATCTTCGCGGCGATTATCGGCATCATCATGTTGGTGGTGGACAGGGCACCGAAATCGGTCAAGGACAAGGTCACCGTGGCCGGCTTCCTCGCACCGGCAGGTATTCTCATGCTCGTGGGACTCGTGTACCCCGCGGTTCGCACGTCAATGCTGGCCTTCACGGACGCCAGCGGCAACGGAAATGGTTTCGACAACTTTGTCTGGATGTTCACGCAGCCTGAGGCTTTGACCACGCTGCGGAACACCGTTATTTGGACCGTCCTGGTCCCCCTTTTGTCCACGAGCTTCGGCCTGGCCTACGCAGTCTTCATCGACAAGGCCCGCGGCGAGAAGGTCCTTAAGTCCTTGGTCTTCATGCCGATGGCCATCTCCTTCGTGGGCGCCGGCATCATCTGGAAGCTCGTCTATGACTACCGCGGCCCTGGCCTCGAACAGACCGGTGTCATCAACTTCCTCAGGGACGCCTTGGGGTTGGATCCAAAGCAGTTCCTCCTGGACGCCCCGGAAAACACGATCTTCCTGATCGTTGTGATGGTCTGGATCCAGACCGGTTTCGCCATGGTCATTCTCTCGGCTGCCATCAAGGGTGTTCCGGTGGAACTTATCGAGGCGGCCCGCCTTGACGGCGCCAATGCCTGGCAGCAGTTCCGCAACGTGACCGTGCCCGGCATCCGTGGAGCACTTGTGGTGGTCCTGACCACCATCACGATCGCCACCCTGAAGGTGTTCGACATTGTCCGGACCATGACGGCCGGTAACTACGACACCTCGGTTGTGGCCAACGAAATGTACACGCAGGCCTTCCGTGCCGGCGAACCGGGTCGTGGTGCGGCATTGGCCCTGATCCTGTTCCTGATGGTGCTGCCGATCGTCGTGTACAACGCTCGAGTCCTTCGCAAGCAAAGGGAGATCCATTGACAGCCACGCCAGCCCCGAAAGAGGTTTCGAAGGCCGCAACCCGGCAGCGTCCTGGATCCGATCCCACGGAGGACGCCCAGCCGATGATGCGGCGGGTCAAGACCAAGCTCACCTCCAAGTGGGCAACAGCGGCAGCCATCATCATCGCCGTCGTATGGTCCGTACCCACGTTCGGCCTGTTCGTTACGTCGTTCCGTCCTGCTGCGAAGCAGGTTGGGCCCCGCTCCAACGGTTGGTGGAATGCCTTCGTTGACTGGGACTTCACATTCAAGAACTACGCGGACGTCCTGACCCCCGCGGGCTCGCAGTCGGCCAACCTGTCCCAGTACTTCGTCAACTCGGTCGCGATCGTCATCCCGGTCACCATCTTTGTTCTGGTGCTCGCTTCGATGGCCGCCTACGTTTTCGCCTGGGGCAAGTTCAAGGGCCGCGACGCTCTTTTCATCTTCGTTTTCGCCCTGCAGATCATTCCGCTGCAGATGGCACTGATCCCGCTGCTGCAGTTCTTCACGCAGACGCTCCACCTCCCTGCCGGTTCGTATGCACAGCTGTGGATCGCCCACACCATGTTCGGGCTCCCGCTGGGTATCTTCCTCCTCCACAACTTCATCTCTGAGATTCCCGGTGAAGTGATCGAGGCTGCAAGGGTGGACGGCGCCGGGCACAGCACCATCTTCTGGCGGATCATCCTGCCGCTGTCCGTGCCGGCACTGGCATCGCTGGCGATCTTCCAGTTCCTGTGGGTCTGGAACGACCTGCTGGTGGCGCTGGTGTTCTCGGGTGGAACTGCGGACGTTGCTCCCATCACCCAACGCCTGGCCGAGATTTCCGGTACCCGCGGTGCCCGGGATTACTTGAACCCGGCAGCGGCATTCGTCTCGATCATCATCCCGCTCCTGGTCTTCTTCGGCCTGCAGCGGTACTTCGTGCGAGGCCTTCTTTCCGGCGGTCTCAAGGGATAACCATTGCCGCCCCGGTTACGCAGCGCATTACGCCGTTGCGTAACCGGGTGCTGCAGACGGCAAGTCCCACATAAGGTAAATGCGGAGCAACGGCGGCCGGAGAGGGGAGCCTGTGTCACGAACAACGGGTAGATCCCAACGCGGCGGCCATACGGGCGTCAGCATCGAAGACGTCGCCATGGCGGCCGGCGTCTCTACAGCAACTGTTTCGCGGGCGGTCAGGGGCTTGCCTCGAGTGTCCCCGGCTACCCGCGAAAAGATCCTCGAGGTGGCCAGTTCGCTGGGCTACGTGGCGTCGTCGTCGGCTTCGGGGCTGGCCACGGGCCGCACCCGGACCATCGGCGTCCTGGCTCCATTCGTGAGCCGCTGGTTCTTCTCCAAGGCCATCGAGGGCGCAGACCGGGAATTGCATTCCCGCAAGTACAACCTGTCCCTGTTCAACCTTGGCGGCCACGGGAGCAACCGTGAGCGGCTATTCAGCTCCACCATGGTTTACAAGCAAATCGATGCGCTCCTGGTGCTTTGCATGTCCTTGACCGAGGAAGAACTGGAACACCTCCACAAGATCGACATCCCGTTAGTAGTGGTGGGTGGTCACGTTGAGGATTGCGCGTACATCGGTATCAACGATTACGACGCCGCTTCCACCGCCGTGCGACACCTGCTGGACCTGGGGCACAAGGATATTGCCCTGCTCCATGGCGACGACGAAACGGACCTGAACTTCGACGTTCCCCGGGTGCGGATCCGCGCCTTCCAGGAGGTCATGACCGACGCCGGCCTGGAAGTCCGCCCGGAATGGGACCAATGGGGGGACTTCACTGTTGCCAGCGGTCAGCAGGCTTTCAACCGGTTGTGGAGCCAGCCCGGCCGTAAACCCACAGCCATCTTCTGCTCCTCGGATGAGATGGCCATGGGCGTGATCTTCGAAGCGGGCCGCCACGGTGTCAGGGTTCCCCAGGACCTGTCGGTCATTGGCATCGATGACCACGATTTCTCGTCGTCGCTGGGCCTGACCACCGTGGGCCAACGCCCTGACGACCAGGCCGAGCTTGCCACCAAGATGCTGTTGGACGAACTCGACGGCAACTTCGGGGCTGTTCATTCACAGGTTGCCCCGCACGAGTTGATCGTCCGGGAGACCACCGCCCCACCCAGCGGGGAAAGCCAAAGCTAGGAAGCGCGTGCCAGCTGCCTGATGGGAATCCACCGTGATGCCAGGCGCCGGTATGCGGCGGCAGCCCCCGTCATGTCACCTTCGGCCAGGCATTCGATGCCCAGCCGGACATCCATGGGCGAGTCGTCCGGATAGACCTTGTCAGCCACGGCACCGTAATCAAGCTCCACCATCGACTGCGCATGGAACAGCTCCAGCCATTCCGTGAGTTGCGTCAGGTCGTCCAGCATGTCCAGGTCGGGAGCAGCCAAAGCCAGGTGGGCCACGGCAAAACGCGCCCTTTCCAATGCTTCGGTGAGGGGAGTCCATACCCGGACGGTCAGGATACGCCCGTCAGCTTCCACCACATCCTTGCGGTCCGACTCGGCAAAGAGCGAGAACCAACTGAACGGGATACCCCACGTGGACGCACGGGTGTGCACCCGCTTGGCGCCTTCGCCGGCGTTGAGGCGGTCGATCCTGACCTGGTGCTTGTCCCTTTGCGATACCGGGATGAGCAGATCGGCCAGTGGACTGTGCACGCCGTCCATCAGGGCGTTGGCCGCCAAACCGGCCCGAATCACCAGTTGGCTGGGGCAGTAAAGCAGCCGCCCGGCGTCGTCCCCGTCTTTATCAGGGGCGGCGTGCCGTCCCGCGGGCACGCGCGTCATCCGGACGAGGTCGGTGCGACCGGTCGGGAACGGATCCCCGCCGGGCCGCGTGATGCGGCCCAGCGAGGCCTGGAGCTCCGCATTTTCGACGGCGGCCCGGGAACCTGTCTTGCCGCCGGCCGCCGCAAGCTGTTGCTGCTGCTCGGGCGGGAACGCTTCGAGTGGCTCGTAAATGCGCAGCGACGACGAGAAGGGCAGCCCTGCCTGGCCCCGGTACAGGTTTCCAGCCATTTCCAGCCACCCCCTTTCGTCGGTGTGAATGTGCCTAGTCTGCGAGCTCCACGATCACCGGTGCGTGGTCCGAGGCGCCCTTGCCTTTGCGCTCTTCCCGGTCAATGGAAGCACCGGTGACCCGTGCGGCCAATGCTGGTGATGCGAGGCAGAAATCGATGCGCATGCCTTCCTTCTTGGGGAAGCGAAGCTGCGTGTAATCCCAGTATGTGTAGACGCCCGGGCCCGGGGTGTAGGGACGGACGACGTCGGTGAAGCCGGCTGCTTCGAACGCGTGGAACGCGGCGCGCTCGGGTTCGCTGACGTGCGTGAAGTTGTTGTCGCGGAACAGCTGGATGTCCCAGACGTCCTCGTCGAACGGGGCGATGTTCCAGTCACCCATGAGGGCGATCTGGGCGGTCGGATCGGCCTTGACCCATTCGGCTGCGTGGCCCTGGAGGACGTCCAGCCACTTGATCTTGTAGGGCATGTGTTCGTCATCCAGCGAGCGTCCGTTGGGAACGTAGAGGCTCCAGATGCGGATACCGCCGCAGGTTGCCGCTATGGCGCGGGCTTCCTGGACGGGGTCCTTGCCGGCCTTGCCAAACGCCGGCTGGTCCAGGAAGGTGCGCTCCACGTCCTCCAGGCCTACGCGGGAGGCGATGGCCACACCGTTCCACTGGTTCACGCCGAAGTGCGCGACCTCGTAGCCCATGCGTTCAAAGAGCTCCCAGGGGAAGTTCTCGTCCTTGCATTTGGTCTCCTGGATTGCCAGGACATCGCAGTCGCTGCGCTCAAGCCAGGCTTCTACCCGGTCGGCGCGGGCACGGAGGGAGTTCACATTCCAGGTAGCTATCTTCACAGCAACTAACTTACCGAACTTGGCGCTGAGCGCATCCCCCTACCGCTTTTTACCGCCGGATCAGTGGCCGTACAGCGGTTGCGTGTGGGCGAGTTTGCGGAGCCCGATGCCGGAAGCGATCAGCAGCAACCCGGTCACGATGGCGAATGCCGCCAGCATGGCTACCAGGCCCAGCAAACCGAGCCCAGGATTGGCCAGGACAACGATGCCGAACACTGTGGTGAGCAAGCCGATCAGCAACCAGATTCCCCAGCTCCGCACGAAGGTCCGCGCTGCAAGGGCCAGGACGATCTGGGAAATGCCCAGCACCAAAGCCCACAAACCGATGAGCACACCGATGGCCGCAGCCGTCAGCCCGGGCCAGGCGATTGCCACGATCCCGGCGGCGATGGAGATTAAACCGCCCGCCACGGACCAGCGCGACCGGCCCGCGGGGTCGTAGAAGTAATGGGCCACGCTGGTGATGCCGTCAATGATCGCGAAGAATCCGAACATGACCACCACCACGAAGGCAGTGGCGCTTGGCAGTACCAGGATCAGCAAGCCAAAAACGATTGAGAGGGCTCCCCGGACCAGCAAAGCAGTTCCCGGGGTCTTGAACATTCTGCGATCCGCTGTGTCCGACATAGGGTCAGCGTAACCAACCACCGCGGGTTACCGCATCCCCTCGCGCCGGATGGCCGTGGCGATGGCCGCCGCACGGGTTTCGACGCCCAGTTTTGCGTAGATGTGCGCGAGGTGGGTCTTCACTGTTGCTTCCGAGATGAAGAGGCGTTTGCCCAGGTCACGATTGCTGAGGCCTTGGGTCAACAGGCTGAGCAGTTCCGCTTCGCGCGGGGTGAGGATCTCGTCCGGATGACGTAGTTGTTGGAACAGCCGCGAGGCGACGGGAGCTGACATGACGCTCTTTCCCTGCACAGCCCCGCGGACGGCGGCGAAGATCTCCTCGGGTGCCGCGTCCTTCAGCAGATACCCCATCGCACCGGCATCAACGGCGCGGACAATGTCGGCATCGGAATCGTAGGTGGTGAACACGATGATCGCCTGGTGGGGTGTGCGCTGGCGCAGTTGCTTGATTGCCTCGATGCCATCCATCCCTGCGCCCATGGCCAGGTCCATGAGGACCACCGCGGGTTGGTGCTCTTGGGCGGCTTCCAGCGCTTCTTCGCCTGATGCCGCTTCACCGACGACGGCGATATCGGCTTGGGTGCCCAGCAGCGCCTTGAGCCCGCTCCGGACAACTGTGTGGTCATCCACGAGCAGCACGGAAATGGTGCTCATCGGCGCTCCTTCGTCTCGGTGCCTGCAGCCGGCAGGGGCAGTTGCGCGGCGATGATGGTGCCCTCGCCGGGGGTGCTCTCCACGGACAATTCTCCGCCCAACTGCTCCACACGTTGCCTCATGGCCCGCAACCCGTAAGCGCCGGTTGGCGACGGCGGAGGTACCGAACCGGGATCGAAGCCGCGGCCGTCGTCGAACACGTCCAAGGTGACGGCGTCCGGGAGGTAGCCGAGGGTGACGCTGGCGTGCTCGGCGCGGGCGTGCAGGTTGATGTTGGCCGCGGCGCTTTGGGTAACCCGGAGCAGGGCGTGACGCACCTCGTTGGGAAGCGGCCGCGGCTCGCCGGTGACCTGGACCCGGATAGTGTCCACGTATTGGCGTGCTGCGTGTTCGAGGGCTTCGGGAAGGGGCCCGGATTCCAGGCCAGGGACCGAGAGTTCATGGACCAGGCTGCGGGTGTCGGCAAGGTTCCGCCGTAACAATCCGGTCGCATGGCGCACATCGTCCTGGGCGGCTTCGGCTGGCCATGATCGCTGGGCCGCTTCCAGGAGCAGCAGGCTGCTGGCGAGCCCTTGGGTTACGGTGTCGTGGATTTCGCGGGAAACACGCTGGCGTTCCGTGGCGATCCCGGCTTCCCGTTCACGTGCGGCGAGTTGCTCCTGGGCTTGTGAGACGTCGTCGAAAAGCTTCTTTTGGAGGGCGGCGTCGCGCTCGATCTTGTCGTAGATGAGGGTCAAAAGCACCCCCGCGGCAAGCGGGCCGAGCAGCATTGCGACGTCCGTCCAGTCGCTCATGCGGAAGAGCCCGACGGCGGTGGCCGCCGCCGTCGCGCCGCCGGCCACGTATCCTGCCCAGCCGCGGAAAGCCGTGCGGGCCAGGAAGAAGATCGCGAAGGAGCACCACGCAAAGCTTGGGGCGACAATAACCAAAACAGCCCAGGCGGCCAACAGCGCGATCATCCATGGCCTGTTGCGGTGGCCTGGCAGGCGGGGGCCGGCCAGGACCGCCGTGATTGCGTACAGCACGCACACCGCGGCCGCGAGGGCCACTGTCCACAGGTTGTCCGCGGGGGAGTGGCGCATGACGTAGCGGACCCCGGACGCCACCATGAGCACGGCAAAGCCAAGGTGGACCACGGCATCGATGCGGCCATCGATCCGGCCGATCCGGTCGCCTGGTGCGGGCTGTGGAGGGGCTGTTGGCATGGTCGGTTCCGGTTCCCGTTTCCCTTGAAGGCGTTCTTTCCATGCTAGGTGCCCGCAGGGCTGTTGGTCTCTCCACCTTTTGGCTGATACGGCCCGCGGAAAGTATGAGTCCGGGGGCTGCTTCGGGCCGATGTGGTACCGGGCCCGCCCCGGGAGCATGGAGGTGTACCGACGCTGACTACAAGGAGATTGCCGTGAAGAAGTCCAACAAGATGATTGCCGTTGCCGCTGCTGGAGCATTGTTGCTCACCGGTGGCGCCACGGCTGTGGCCAACGCCGTGGCGCCGGCCGCCGCCCCCGCCGCCGTCGAGGCCAAAGCCCCGGCTGACGTCCAGCCCGCACCGGAGTACGTGGTTGCCCAGAACCGCATCACAGTGGGTGCCTCGAGCAAGGCCGTCAACGCTGCGCTCGCCAAGTGCCAGGCGGACAAGCTGCCGTTCGTGACCGTCGCACTGGTGGACCGTTTCGGCACGGTCCAGGCCATCCTCCGCGGTGACAACGCCGCCGAGCACACCATCGAAGCCGCCAAGCAGAAGGCCTACACGGCTGCCGCGTTCGGTGCCCCCACCAGTGAGCTTGCCAAGCGCATCAACGGCAACGGCCCCTCGATCGCCGACCTCCCGGGCACCCTCTTCCTGTCCGGCGGCGTGCCGCTGAAGGTGAACGGCGTCTCGGTGGCGGGAATCGGCGTCGGCGGTGCCCCTGACGGCGCCCTCGACGAAGCCTGCGCTACCGCCGGTGCGGATGCCCTGGCCGAAGCAGCGAAGTAGCCATGAAAAAGCGGGTGGCGGGGGTTGGGTTGCTGATGGTCGGGCTGCTGGCGGGATGTACGACGGCGGGAACGTCACCTTCCAGCCCAGTCTCACCTGGCGCGTCGCAGACAGCCCCCGCGTCCGTGGCGCCGTCGAGCGCCAGCCCGATCCCGTCGTCGTCGTTTGCTGCCGAGGCAACGCCGCCCAAACTGTCCCCGGAGGCCCAGATGGAAACCGACCGACTCCTCATCCTGGCCGCGAAAGCCAACGACCCTGCGCGGGTCCGGGAGCTCATCGCGGCGGGCGGAAACGTCAACGCCAAGGATGGGATCCAGGACTCCGCGTTCCTCTACGCAGGGGCCGAGGGTTTCAACGAGGTTCTCCAGCTCACCCTGGCCGCCGGGGCCGACGTGCGCAGCATTAACCGGTACGGCGGCACGGCCCTGATTCCGGCCAGCGAACACGGGCACACGGAAACCGTTCGGATCCTGATCGCCGCCGGCGTGCCCGTGGACCACGTCAACAACCTGGGATGGACAGCCATGCAGGAAGCCATCCTGCTCAACAACGGCGGCCCCAACCAGCAGGACGTGGTGCGGCAGCTGCTCGAGGCCGGAGCGAACCCGGACATCCGCGACCCCCAAGGCCGAACCGCCCTGCAAAACGCAGAGCGGCTCGGATTCACGGAGATCGCTGGGCTGATCCGGGGTTAGAGAGCTTCCAGCACGCTTACGTAGTTAGCGATGCCCACGCCGCCCATGTTCTGCACGGCACCCCGTCGGGCGTTGGGAAGCTGCATGTCGCCCGCGGTACCCGTGAGCTGCATGGCGGCGATGACGTGCTGGGACACGCCGGTGGCGCCGACAGGGTGGCCCTTCGCCTTCAGGCCGCCGGAAACGTTGATGGGAAGTTTGCCGTCCTTATATACCCACCCCTCCTGGATGGCGCGGGAACCTTCGCCGCGCGGGGTCAGGCCCATGGCCTCGTACATGATGAGCTCGGCGATGGTGAAGCAGTCGTGCACTTCGGCGAAGTCCAGGCCATCAATTCCGACGCCGGCCATGGTGAACGCGCGCTCCCAGGACGCCCTGGTGGCGGCGAACTCCGTGGGATCGCGCTTCTCGGCCGGGAAGAAATCGTTCGCGTGGCCGAAACCCGCCAGGCGCACGGGTGCGGTTGCACCTCCGGTTGTCTGGGTGGACAGCACGACGGCGGCAGCGCCGTCGGAGACCGGCGAACAGTCGGTGCGGCGCAAGGGTTCGGCCACCATGGGGTTCTTGTCCGAAATGGTCCGGCAGAACTCCTCGCCGAAGTCCCGGTGCATCTGGGCGTAGGGGTTGTCCATGCCGTTGCGGTGGTTCTTGGCGGCGATGGAACCGAGGACGTCGCCGAGGCCCGCTTCGAATCCGGGGCCGGCAATGTTTGCCCCATAGCGCTTCCCGTAGTGCTTGGCCACCTCCGCGAACAGCCCCGTGAAACCGGTGGATGATGCCTTGCCGGCCATCTCGTAGGAAGCGCCGAGCAGGGCGGCTCCCACGACGTCGGCTCCCGCGTCGGTCATCTTTTCGGCGCCGATCACCAGGACGTTGCGGGCGGTTCCGGCGAGCACGGCCTTGACTCCCTGCTGGAATGCGGCAGAGCCGGAAGCGCAGGCGTTCTCAGTGCGGGTCGCGGGGACGTGGGCGAGGTCCGGGGAGAGTTGGAGGGCCAGGGACGATGTGAAGCCCAGCGGCTGCATGCCCGAGTTGAACTGGCCCAGGTAGATTTCGTCGATGTCTTTGGGGGCCAAGCCGGAGTTCCGGATGGCTTCGCCTGCCACGTGGACGATCAGCGATTCCAGGGTGTCGTCCGTCAGCTTGCCGAACTTGCTGTGGCCCCACCCTGTGAGCAGGATGTCCTTACCGAACTGGTCTTTCAGGCTCATGCGTTGGCTCCTTCGAGGGTGTTTTCCTGCGCGTCTTCGTCCAGCGCCACTGTGAACCCAGCGTCCGTCTTGCTCCGGATCTCTTCCACGGTGACGCCTGGGGCGAGACGGGTCAACACGAGGCGGGTGCCGCCGTCGTGCGTTTCTGTTTCGGGGGCTAAATCGAATACGGCGAGGTCAGTGATGATCCTGTCCACGCAGTTAAGCCCCGTGAGCGGGAGGGTGCAGTTGGTGACGATCTTGGCCGAGCCGTCCTTGGCGTTGTGTTCGGTGAGGACGACGACGCGCGGTGTCCCTGCAACCAGGTCCATCGCACCGCCCATGCCCTTGACCATCTTGCCGGGGATGGTCCAGTTGGCGAGGTCGCCGCCGCCGGACACCTGCATGGCACCCAGGATGGCCACCTTCACGTGGCCGCCGCGGATCATGCCGAACGAGGTGGCGGAGTCGAAAATGCTGCCGCCCGGGGTGATCGTCACCGTTTGCTTGCCGGCGTTGATGAGGTCCGCGTCTTCCTCGCCCTCGTACGGGAACGGGCCCATTCCGAGCAGGCCGTTCTCGCTCTGGAGGATCACCCGGACGCCGTCGGGCAGGTTGTTGGCTACCAATGTGGGGATGCCGATGCCGAGGTTGACGTAGTCGCCGTCGTTCAATTCTTCGGCTGCGATGGCAGCCATCTGGTCACGTGTCCATGCCATGGTGATGTGCTCCTTCTGTCTTCCTAGACGGCTGCGGTTTCAACGCGCTGGCGGACCGTGCGCTGCTCGATGTCCTTGACCCTGTTGCTTGCCTGCACCAACCGCTGGACGTAGACACCCGGGGTGACAATGTGGTTGGGATCCAGCTGGCCCGGTTGGACGATCACCTCAGCCTCGGCGATGGTCACTGCGCCTGCGGTGGCAACCACCGGGTTGAAGTTCCGGGCGGTGTAGCGGTAGATCAGGTTGCCGTCGGTATCGGCGGTGTGGGCGTGGACCAGCGCGACGTCGGCGGTGATGGCGCGCTCGCGGACGTACGTCACGCCGTCGAACTCTTCCAAGGGTTTGCCTTCGGCAACCAAAGTGCCCACGCCGGTCCGCGTGTAGAACGCCGGAATCCCAGCGCCGCCAGCGCGAAGACGCTCCGCAAGCGTGCCCTGCGGGGTGAACTCAACCTCCAGCTCGCCGGCCAGGTACTGCTCGGCGAAGAGCTTGTTCTCGCCAACATAGGATGCGATGACCTTCCGGACTTGCCCGGCCTCGATCAGCACGCCCAGGCCCTTGCCGTCCACGCCCATGTTGTTGGAGACGATGGTCAGGTCCTTCGCGCCCGACTCGCGGACGGCGTCGATCAGGTCTGCGGGGATGCCGCTCAGGCCAAAACCTCCGACGGCGATGGTCAGGCCATCTGCCATGAGGTCATGGAGCGCTGTGGGTGCGCTCGCGTGGATCTTGGACACGGGAACTCCTCTTTGAGTTTGGTTGGCTTCCACTTTGTGGACATTGCTTTCTTGCTTAGGAGCCTAGGTTTGGTCACCGCCAGGGTCAAGAAGCCGGAGGGTCAACCACCCATGGTGTGGACGGTAGACTGGATGCTGTCCATAATGTGGATGAAATCTCATTGGAGGGCACCGTGGTAGTTCAGGGAGCGCAGGTAGTGGGCCGGGTGGCGGCACTGCTGCGGTTGGTGGGTCGCAAGCCTGAAGGCACGTCCTTGGCCGGGCTGGTCCGCGAATCCGGGCTCACCCGGCCCACTGTTCACCGGCTGCTGGCGTCGCTGGCCGCCGAGGGCTTCCTGGAACATGATTCGTCCTCAGGAAAGTGGGTGCTCGGACCCGAGATCTTCCTGCTCGGGTCTGTCGCAGCTGCCCGTTTCCCCATGGAGGACATCGCCCGCCCATCCCTTCGCAGGCTGGCTACCGAGACGGGCGAGAGCGCGTTCTTCTCGATCCGGCGCGGCAACGAAACTGTCTGTGTGCTGCGGGAGGAAGGCTCGTTCCCGGTACGGTCGTTCGTGCTCCATGAAGGTGTGCGGTTTCCCTTGGGCGTTGCCTCCGCGGGCACGGCGATCCTGGCCTTCCTGCCCGCCGAAGAACAGGAAGCGCTGCTGGCCGAATGGGCAGAGCACGCAGGTGACTTTTCTGACGGCCATCCTGCTGACGTGGTGCGGGAGAATCTGGAGCAAACAAGGCTGGCCGGGTACTCAGTGAATCCCGGGTTGATCCTCGAAGGCAGTTGGGGGATGGGTGCTGCAGTCTTCGACCAGCAGGGCCGGCCGGCCTGGGCGTTGTCCCTGACAGGGATCGAACCCCGCTTCCGCCCGGAGCGCCAGGAATACCTGGGGAAGCTGCTGCTTGAGGAAGCGCACCGGATGACCGCACGGTTGCAAGGAACTAGCTGAGCTCCAGCCGCATCAACACTCTCGGAAAGCCGTTGAGTACGGACGTGGTTTCGGCGACCTTCTTGAAGCCGGCCTTCTCGAACAGCTTCCTTGTCCCCACATAGGCCATAGTCAGGTCCACCTTTCCACCCTTGTTGTCCACGGGGTAGCCCTCAAGGACGGGGGCCCCGTGGGCCCTGGCGAAGTCGATGGCTCCACGCAGGAGTTCGTGCGAGATGCCCTTTCCCCGATGCCCGGGCCGCACCCGGATGCACCACACGGACCACACCTCTGCGTCGTCCACGTGCGGGATCTTCCGGTTCGTTGCGAAACTGGTGTCGTTGCGCGGGTGGACCGCTGCCCATCCGACTACCTCGTCGCCGTCGTACGCCAAAACCCCGGGCGGAGGATCCTCGGCGACCAGCTTCTCAACGTACGCGCCGCGCTCTTCGCGTTGGAGGCTCAGGTTTAGCTTGGATGGGATGCGGTAACTCAGGCACCAGCACACATTGGAGCCGGGGTTCTTGGGTCCCACCATGGTCCTGACGTCATCGAACACCGTGGCGGGGCGAACTTCGATAGCCATCCGCCCATCCTGCCATCGGGATTGGCCGCTCCGCCAGAGAAACTGCTTTGTTAGACTTTCACGCCATCATCGCCTCAGGCCGATCCGCAAATGACCCGCCCGGGCGAGACGAACACCGAACACGGCGGCCGCGGGGTGTACTTCAAAGACCCCTCGGGACACGCGCTGGAACTGATCACGAAGCCGTACTTCTAGGGGGCTTTGCGTGTTTTTCTTTCCGGGAGAAGACTCGCTATCAGGCCGCTAACACTTCCTCAGGTCCCATCGGCGGTGAGCGTTCGGGCCCGTCTGTCCAGGGAAAGGATTGCGCCGGCAACCAATACAGGGGCGGCGGCCGCAAGGAATCCCCATTGAAGGGAACCGGCGAGAACCAGGCCGAGCAAGGCTATGGATGCCGGTTCAAGAATGACCCTGGGCAGTTCCAGTACCGAGCTGACCCGCCCCAGCAGGTGGCTCGGGGTGCGGGTCTGAATGAATGTTGGGAGGGACACATCGGTGCTGTAGGCGACGCCTATCCCGACCAAAGCGAGGATGATGGCTGCCACATATGGTTCTTTGGTCTGGCCCAGCAGGGCAAAGGCGACGCCTTCCACGAGTGTCATGGAAATGATGAGTAGGCCCCACCGCTGAGGGAGGCCGGTCACGGCGGCTGCAACGGTTCCGAGCAGCTGGCCTGCGCCCCATCCGGAGACGAGGATGCCAAGGGCAAGCGGCGAGTCACTGAGGGAAGTTGCCAGCATCGGCAGCCCGATGGCGAAGACTCCGCTCTAGCTCAGTGTGGCTGCACTGATAACCAGAAGGACTATGCGGGTCTCGTGCGTTGACGGCAATGGCCAAACCTGCGCCGCCCCAAGCAGTAAGGACGCCCCCTGCCATTGGGCCGACAATGAAAGCAGCCTGCGCGACTGCCCCTTGAACTGCGTTGCCTTGCGGAAGGTCTTGTTTGGGGAGCAGGCGCGGGAGCACGGCCTCACTGGCAGGCGCAAAGAAGGCGGAAGCAGTACCCGTGATGGCAGCGAGGACGTACAGCTGCCACAGTTGCACGGTGCCGGTAAAGCTCATGATCGATACCAATGCCATGGCGCCGGCACGCCCTAAGTGGCAGACGAGCATGACGCGACCTGGCGAGAAGCGGTCGGTCAGTGCACCGCCAAGCAGCAACAGCGTTCCCCGTGGTATCGCCTGAGCCAGCAGCACGCCAGCAAGTGCAACAATCGACCCCGTTGCTGTAATGACAAGCCAAGCCAGTGCGATAGAGAATGCAGCTTCGCCTGCCATCGCCAAGCCTTCGCCGAGCAGAACGCGACGGAACTTCGGGTACTGCTTCAGCAGGGTCAAAGGGCTTCGCACTTCACTCCTCTGGGCCTCATCGGCGCGTCCCAAAGAGAATGAGGTCTGATCGGCCGTCGTCCGCGATCACACGTCCCAGGTCATCCGGGGTGGCTTCACGAATCTGCATGGCCACAGCGTACCGGGCGAGCCGAAACACCACCTCGTCCACACACTTATGCCGACCCCATGCGTGAGGCAGTTTTATTTGATCAGTGCGTGGATGCCGAGTTCGTTGCAGATGTCCGCTGTACCTGGAATGACTCCTACCTTCCCATCAATGACGCATTCTGTGAGGAACGGGATGTAGTTACCGAAGGTCCGGATGCTGGGGTCGGGGTAGAGGAGGTTGCGGCCGCGCGTGCCGAAGAACTCCGCGCCCAATCGGCGAAACTCGCCCCCGAGATTGAGCGCCACCATGTGCCGGTGGAGTACCTGGCCAACCCCGCACTGACCAAAGCACTCCAGCTTGCCCACAACGCGAAAACACCCAAGGCACGAGAGGTAGCCGACTCCGAAATCAAAGAGCGGACGTTCCTCATCGGTAAGGACGGCGTCAACGGACCCGACATCGACCAGCTCCTTAAGGAAACCACCGCCAACGTCAACGGTGCAGGCGATGAACACTTCAAGAATCCCGCCTTCGTGGACGCAGCCAAGAACCTCCGCGAAGCCAGACTGCTGGCAGAGGGCCGATTCAAAGGATCCAAATGGTCCACCCAGGAACAGCGCTACGAGAGGGCTGAGAAGGAACTCTTCGCCCGCACGGAAGACGTCGGCCGGGAGATCGAGAACCGCGTCACCGGCAACGACACCAGCCGGCTAAAAGACCAAGGCCTGAAAACCGAAACCTCTGCACAGGCCGGCTACGGCTCCGCCGAGCACCACCAGAAATTCGCGGAATCACTCGCCGGCACAGACGCCAACGAAACGCAGATCCGCGGCAGACTCGCAGCCGCCCGCTCCGAGGGCACACACCCCAGCGCAGCCATAACAATCGGAGAGACCACCAAAGCCAGGAAGACTCGAGGAGGGGCAGCCTCGGGCGCCGAAAGAAGCAAGAACGGGCTTAGCCGCTAGTACTGAAGCATGGGAAAGGGAGAGACGCGTTAGGCGTCTCTCCCTTTTCGTGCAGGGCACACACAGACGGTTACGGACTCGCCTCGGACGACCGGGCATGCCCGAGTAGCATCAAACAACAGGCCTTGGGGGGTCGCATATGGATCGACTGCGTGACTTTGTTTCGTGGCGAATGCGCCACAGCCGGGTAGCTCATTTAGCCTTGGAAGGTTGGATTTAGATCTTTTTGGGAGACTGGATTGAAGCGGACGTTTCGGGGCTTGCCATTATCGGATTGTCTGTTTCTGGCTGTGCTGCACCGCTAGCAAAACCGCCGGCTGAAGCGACGAGTCAGCAACCGACTCCATCTCCTCGCAGAACTCTTAATGTTGCAGCCATGGAGGGCTACGATCTCGCCCATGCCAAGCGCGCTCTCGAAAAATTCGACGTCTCTTATTCGATCTGGGACGTCAACGGCACCCAGCTGGATGGGGCCGGCCCCGGGCAGCTGAAGGACGAGGCCTGGAGTTTCGTCCGTCTCGAACCGGCCGGAAATCCGGGATCCGGCGACGAAGTCCGTCTAATCATGGAACCCATGGTCCCGAAGCCCTCAGCCACCGCCGCACCGACTCAGCCGGCGGGAATCACGATTAGCTACGTCATCACTGCGGATGGGCCCATATCCAGTACCACGTTTGGGAACAGCCTTTATGGGAAGCTCAGCACCGAACAGGCCAATGATGTGAGCTCTCCATTCCAGAAGGATTATTTCTTCACCGAGTCACAGATCGAACGGGGCTACAACACCTTCGGCGTCACCGCACAGTCAGGGGAAGGAGCGACGACCATCACCTGTCAGATATTGCGCAACGGCGTCCAAACGGCGAAGCAAACGTCCACAGGTCCGTTTGCCGTGGTTTCTTGTCAGCACTAGTTCTTACGTCCAAGGACTAAGGCGAAGCCAACCAACCTCCGAGCCCCGTTTGATTTCGTGATCTCATCTGCACGACGATTGCCCTCATGACAAGTGAAACCTCCCAAGAATTAACGGCGGAAATTCCTGAATGGGTATCGAAAGTCCGGGCGATTGGTATCGACACCAATGCAGTGGGTAGGGGAGCTTTCAATCTCGCCCAGCTGCGGGGGCTTGCTCACCAGGCCAAGCAGCACGGCGCTATGGAGATTTGGATTGCCGAACCGGTGATTTGGGAATGGGCGGATCATCTGCGGGAGGACTGGTCTGCGCTCAATCAGGCCCGAAGTCGACTGGTCGCTGCCGGTATCAACGAGATTGATGCCCAACCAACAACGGTTGAGGAAGCATTGGAATTCGTTCTTCGCGGGATCAAAGAACTTGGTCCGCACGTCAAAGTAATTCCTATCGAGCCGGTAGTTGTGGAAGCTCTGAAAGACCAGATCCTGGTGCGTTTACCCGGCGAGAGGGTCACGCGGGAAGGCCGGGCCGTCAAAAACAACAAAAACGAGAAGTCCGTGAAGACCGGCGCCGCTGATAGCGCGATTTATCGCGCCTACCACCACCACTCCGGAAATAAGGGCGAAGCGTACGTAGTCCTCAGCAGCGACAGCGACCTTGCAAAGGCCCACAACAGCTGGGGTGTCAAAGACGTTAAGTCGTTCAAAAGTACCGATGCGCTGAACAAGCACATCTTCCGCATGACCCCGGCACCGGACTACCTGGTAGCGCGTTGTGCGGATTTCCTCCAAGGGGAGGTGGGTAACATCGACCTTACGTCCTTCGAATCGCCCAATAGTTTGATTGGAAGTATCGAGGAGGAGAGGCCACTTGCATTCGCGGCTACCGGCCCTAAGGTCCTTTTGGGTCTTTCGAACGCAAAGCTGGACAAGGTCTCCCAGATCGTCGAAGCGGAGGCATGCATCCTAACGGACCTGTATGGTCCTGAGGTGACTCGGGACATAGAGGGTGAAGACTACGAGGTTACGGGGACGAAACGGCTGTACTCGGATAGCGCGGTCTATATCGGCGTCACTTTCCAGGTGGACAAAGGGACAGTCAATAGCTTGGCGGTTGGCGCCGTGCGGCATACTTGGGCGATTCCAAGGGTAGAGACAGCATGGGATGATGACGGACCCTTGGCGGTCTTTGAGAACCTCACCGAAGTTCCGGGCCTAGCAGACTTTGACTGGCCTGTCTCGTTCTATGAAAATGAAACAACGGAAACGCTTGTTGATGGAGATGCTCTCGAACTCGATTTCAGTGGGAGTGCGGCGGACGATTGGGTCTTGACTGCCTCATATCGCGGTGAACAGGTTGAGGTTGTCGGAACCAACATGAATGACGGATTGCAACTTCGGGACTACCCTTCCATAGATAACACCATCGTTTTGTCAACGGATTCCAAAGTCGTGCCCGGTCATCCGAGTCTGGCCGTCAACGCACTGGTAATGCTGACACCCAAGCCTCGATGACAGAAAACCCATCCGGTGTGAGTTCAGATGGAGCACAGTCCGTCTGGCGTCGCAGGTTGGCCGCTGCGTTGAAGAAAAAGGGATATGAGTCAGATAGGAATGAGACACGCCCGACAGATACGTGTCCCAGTTCTTTCAGGTCATACTGCCGGGGGGCCTCCCATACCCGACGACTCACAAACTGGGATATCCAGCTTCCACAACCGGGGGCTCGCTAGGCGAGGGGGGTGGAAGTGTCGTTCCACGACGTGAGCGGTACCGCGGCGCCGAGGAGACGCTTTACGTGTGCTTGAACGTCGGGTCGGCTCTGAAGGTTTGCCGCTAGCGCCGCAGGCAACCAAGTTTTCCCCTTATAGGCACCCAAATCATGGCCGAAGCTCTCTAGCTCACCGGCTTCAACCACGACAACTCCTTGGTCTGCTAACCCGGCGACCAGCCGATGCACAGCACGTGGGTTCTCCACATTCACCCTCTGGAGTTCAGAGATCCCGTGGTGCTTCACTTCGTCCCAAGGACGGGATTGGGCTTTCATGGCGTCGTTGACAAGTTTACGAGCGTCCCCATCAAAGATCGCAAAGGCATCCTGGCTGACCAGCGATTCAAAAACTGCTTGCACTCTGGACCCCACAGTTACGGCATGTTCCAGGGGTGCGGCCGCATTCAGAGGCGCGACTACCGCATTCCAGTCCTCTTCCAAGCCGGCCCATTGGCCCCCTACCCCTTCAACGATATTCTTGAGCACGGTCTTCTTATCCAGCACATCCAAATCAGCGCAGGCTACGACGGGGACATTAAGAGACCTTAGTGCTTTCGCCAGCCGGGGCATGTTGCTGGTGCCGCCGGTGGGAATAAAGAGCACCTCTGTTGCTGGCATTGGTGACGGGACCTGAGGTGTCGTTGACGAGGCGTTCTCATATTCATCCAGGGCGGCCTCGTAGAAGCGGCAATCCCTTTCTGCTTCCGCCAGGATCACGACCTCGTGGAACAAGCCATCCAGCACATGGCTGTACTTAAGGATTGGATCCTTCATGATGGCGCGAAGGTCTTGCGACTTGAGCTGGTGGGCCCTCGTGGGCTTGTCTTGCTGCTTGACCAGGCGCACAACGGACAATGGAGCCTCAGCGTTTACCAGGCCGGCCATGATGTTTCGGTCGTGTGTCGCGAGGATCAGCTGTAAGCGCTTCTCCGCGGCGATCCTTCCCAAGACTTGCCCCAAGGCGAATGCCTGGGGTGGATGTAGAAACGCCTCAGGCTCGTCGATGATGAGAATGGGGTACGTGGCGGTGACGAGTGGAATAAGGATGTTGAGGAGACTTTTCATTCCGTCCCCTTGATCTGACAACAGAGGTAGCGACTCGACATCAAGTTGGTATGAGACGGGATCCTCATATTTTCCCTGGGGCCGCTCAACCGTAGGTGTCCCAACACGGAGCACAAGCGTAGGGTTCAGATCGTCTAGGTGTAGCCGCTTCTTAAGGATCTTGAATGTGATGGCATTGAGCTCGTCCATCAGCGTCTTGCTCTCACTCAAAAGCTGGAGCGGCTCTGTAGCCGGCGCCAGGACAGTTTCCTTCTGCCTGCCCGGATGGATGTCACGCTGCCCCGCGGGCAGATGCCGAACGAAGACCCCGAACAGCGATTCCATTCGGAACGATGCTCCATATCCGCCATGATCCGGAATTAGGAAGCCCTTGACAGGGATGCCGTGCTCGAAGCGTAGAAAACTAGCGTTCTCAGGCTGGTTCCTGTCGATGTTGAACTGTGCATGTTTGATCAGCCAGTCAGCGAAGTCGACTGGTTCACCCTCAAAGAGGCGCTCTACACTCCCGACTATTAGCCGAGGATTTCCATCATGGCCAAGGAGTAGCAGGTTCAGCTCACGGAGCATTGTGGATTTTCCACAGTTATTGGCACCGGCGATGACTGTGACGCCAGCGGGTTCGAACTCGATGCGATCACCACTTTGGAGATAGGTAGCCGTGACGCCGATGTTGACGTTCTGCGCGCTGCCTCTCTTCACACCATAAGCACTTAGAAGATCATCCAGCTGGGCTTCGCGTACCGTCATAGGAATAAACAGTAAATGATAGGGCTGCGGTGTCATGACCATTTTCCAAAAATGAACGCGACGTTGCCAGCGGTCGCTGCCGACGAAGAGCAGGCATGGGCTGCCAGTGCTCAAAGCCAGCGAGTCTGAGTAGGGTGATGCTCCAAAGTGGGAAGTCATCATGCAAAGGAGGCGGAAACGCAGAGGCATGCGAGGCCCAGGGTCGACCGGGCTGTTCGTAACCAGTGAAAGGCCATGGTGGGCTGCCGGTCCTGGCCTTTAGACAAGGCAAGTCCACCTAGAGATGGCGGCTTACAGTCCTTCGTAGAGACATCACTTCTATATAATCCGCTCCGCAGTTGTACTGTTTGGTTTGTGGAAAATAGAGAGCCTGGCATTCATTTCGGGTGGGTTGGCGTCCTTGCCGCTAGCGGTGTGGTTACGACCTATTTAGCTTTTTGGGGGCCCTTCATTCCTAATCTCGGCGACAATGCTGTAGCGGTATGGCAGTCCATCTTCACGAACTTCGGTGTAGGCGTTTTTTCTGCCGCTGTGCTTCTTCTGTTCGAACCCAAGCTCCGCAGGGTGATCACCAAGACAGTCTCAAAATCGGTCACAGAAGAAGTCAAGAAGGATGTGCGCGAAGCCGTCCAAGCCGACTTGGATGAACGATTGGCTCCCCTGTCCGACAGGATCAATTCACTCTACGATCAACGGCTTGCCGAACAGGACGCGGTCATTTCCGACCTCGCTAAGGATTTCACCCACGAGAAGGTGCTGGGTTCCTTCTTGGAGGCATCCAACGTAAGCGCCTTGGCCCAGGACTCCATAGTGGTCCAAGCCGAAGATGAACCGGGGCGCTTGCATATCGGGTTGCAGTGGAGGTTCCCCGACGAACTACAGCCCTACAACAATCCCGCTAGGAGACAGGCGCCACCGGAGGAGTATAAGGAACTGCACCTCAAGGCGTCTGGGGACGACGTTTGGGCAGAAGTTGTTTGGAGTTCTGACGAACACTTTGAAGAAGCCGCCATCAGGTTGGCGGAGGAAATGGCCCGCAGGCGCCAACGTGGCCTGGCCGAGAAAATCGACTGGAAACCTGTTCTTCCGCGGTTTGAGAAGTCGATTAGGTCCGCCATTGACGCCAGCAACAGAGTGCCGGGCTCGCTGCCGTTCAAGAGCGCTCTCGTGGAAGTTGCCGGGTCGGATTCTGCTCCTTGGTATCTGACTAGCGATGGCCTGCATCATCCGAGCCGGGACTGGTTTCTGCACCGACGGGATATCGGTGCCAAGCAGTCCTGGCTGAGTCACGAGCCCGAGAAGCACCCGGAAAAGCCTGAATGGGCCGATCTAAAAGAATGGAACTACATCCTCGACAGCGCCAAGTCTCATTTCACCCACTGGTGATAGCGCAACTCAGAATGTGCGTGTGTTCTATCCGGTTGAGTTCAAGAGGCTGCGGTCTCTAGCCCATCGTTGGATTTTAATGCGGAGTGAAGCTTTGGATGAGGCCAGCCGACCGCCTACATTCGCGGGACGACGGGCCGCGGGACAGATCTCGGTAGGGTCGGAAGATCGGCGAATTGGTACATCTGATGAGATACGCTGACCTCAACACGACATAACGCCAGTTCATGCCAGTTAAGCAGGGCGACCGGAAATACGTGAGAGAACCCACCTCATTCTGATTCGGATGTTTTCGCGGGTTAGCCGATGCAATCGGCGGCGTGCGCCGCGGTCCGCAGCCGTCGCGCCTGCGGCGAGTACCGGCGTCGAACGCTCCTCCCGCAACCAAGCCAGCGCCCACCACGAAAAGACCTGCCTTAAAAAACTTTTTCAATCCGCACCCATCCACCCCGTCGTGACCTCCGAATAGCTGGTGAGACACAAACCGAGAGCGATGCAGCCGCACCATTCCCAGCCCGTGTCCCACAACCCGATGGAACCAACGCCCAGGTCCCACAAAACAAGGAGAATGACATGTTGTCCACAAAGCGCCCCGCCCTCGCCTTCGTTGGCCTCACTGCAGCCGCCCTTCTCGGACTCACGGCCTGTGGTGGTTCAAGCACCACCAGCACCCCCGCATCCTCGTCGGCAGCCGCACCGTCATCCGCGGCTCCTTCCTCGATGGCACCGTCGCCATCCTCCTCGGCCATGGCCAGCACCGCCATGGACCCTGCCCGTGACCTCGTGGGCCCCGGCTGCGCCGGTTACGCCGCCCAGGTACCGAGTGGTGCCGGCTCCGTTACGGGCATGGCCCAGGACCCGGTAGCGGTAGCTGCGTCCAACAACCCGCTGCTGAAGACGCTGACCGCCGCAGTTTCGGGCAAGCTCAACCCCAAGGTGGACCTGGTTTCCACCCTGAACGGCAGCGAATTCACGGTGTTCGCACCGGTTGACGATGCCTTCGCCAAGATCGATCCCGCAACGATCGAAACGCTCAAGACGGACGACGCCCTGCTGAGCAAGATCCTCACCTACCACGTAGTCCCCGGCCAGCTGAGCCCGGACAAGATCGTCGGCACCCACAAGACTGTCCAGGGTGGCGAAGTGACCGTAGCCGGCACCAAGGACGCCCTCACGGTTAACGGAGCCAACGTGATCTGCGGTGGCGTCCACACCGCCAACGCAACGGTTTACCTGGTTGATTCGGTACTGATGCCCAAGTAGGCCTTACCGACTCGGTAAACAAACAAACAAAGCAGGCGCCGGGATCTGAACTGCTCCCCGAAAGTTGGACTGAAAATTCAGTTCTGACTTACGGGGAGCAGTTTGATGTTTAAGAGCAGTTCATTGTCCGAGGAACAGCGTGCGGCCGCGGTGGTGTTGTTCGGACGCGGTTG
>NZ_JAJUKH010000003.1 GCF_021538675.1 Paenarthrobacter sp. AR 02 | reverse complement strand
AATCAAAAAACAATCGGTATCAACAAACTTGGCACACTATTGAGTTCTCAAACAACAGGTCACTATTCCAAAGCAGTACCACCAGCCTTGACTGGCTCGCTCCGGAGCAACTTTTCAAACTTACCCGCTGCCCGCCTCCGGGTCAAATCGGCGAAGTTGACTAGATTTTCCTTGAGGATTCATGTCGGTTTCGCCTTCCTCCACTGGGGAGCAGCGCGGGTATTAACTATACACACACTCTGCTGGCTTGGCAAAGCCCCGTCTCGGGACGGACTTGCCTGACAACAACGCTCCCCCACCACAGTGGAGGAGCGTTGGCTGGAAGGGGTGATTACGTGAGAGAGCGTCGGCCGGAAGGGGTGATTACGTGAGAGAGCGTGGGTCTATTCGGAGGGCGCGAACCACGAGGCCCCAAGCGGCGGAAGCGTGACCGTGAGCGCCGCCGGCTGTCCATCGGTTCCCGGCGCGCTGGCCTTCAAGGTGCCGGCGTTGACGACACCCGAGCCGCCATACGTTTCGGCGTCGGTGTTCAGCACCTCCACCCACTCCCCTGCTCCAGGTACACCCAGGATGTAGTCCTTGTGCGGGCCGCCGGAGAAGTTGATGGCACAGACCAGCGGCTTGCTTTCGTGGTCCCACCGGATGAAGGTGAGGACGTTGTGGTCCGCGTCCCCGCCGTTGATCCACTGGAAACCGCCGGCTTCGTTGTCGCGTTGGTACAAGGCCGGCGTCGACGAATACAGCTCATTGAGGTCCTTGATCAAAAGCTGGAGTCCGCGGTGGGCCGGGATGTCGGCAAGGAACCAGTCCAACCCGTACTGTTCGGACCACTCCGCTTCCTGGCCGAACTCGGTACCCATGAAGATGAGCTGCTTGCCCGGGTGCGCCCACTGGTATGCAAAGAAGGCACGAAGGTTTGCCAGCTGCTGCCACCGGTCACCCGGCATCTTACGAAGCATGGAACCCTTGCCGTGAACTACCTCGTCATGGCTGATGGGCAGCAGGAAGTTTTCCGTGAACGCATAGACGAGGGAGAACGTGATGGTGCCATGGTGCCATTTGCGGTTGATGGGATCCTCGGAGATGTACTTCAAAGAATCGTGCATCCAGCCCATGTTCCATTTGAGCCCGAAGCCGAGCCCGCCATGGTTGGTCGGAGCCGTCACACCGGGGAATGCCGTGGACTCTTCGGCGATGATGATGGCTCCCGGATGGGACTTGTAGACCGTGGCGTTGACCTCCTGCATGAAGGAGATGGCCTCGAGGTTTTCACGGCCACCGAACTTGTTGGGCCGCCACTGGCCTTCTTCGCGGGAGTAATCCAGGTAGATCATGGAGGCCACTGCGTCCACGCGCAGGCCGTCGATGTGGAACTCCTCCAACCAGTACAGCGCGTTGGCCACCAGGAAGTTCCGGACCTCGCTGCGCCCGAAGTCAAAGATCAGTGTTCCCCAGTCCGGGTGCTCACCGAGGGCGGGATCGGAGTGCTCATACAGGGGCTGGCCGTCAAACTTGGCCAAGGCCCAGGAGTCCTTGGGGAAGTGCGCCGGGACCCAGTCGAGGAGCACGCCGATGCCTGCCTGGTGCAGGGAGTCCACAAGGTACCGGAACTCGTCCGGGTGCCCGAACCGGGAAGTCGGCGCAAAGTAGGACGTCACCTGGTAGCCCCACGAGCCACCGAAGGGGTGCTCGGCGACGGGCATGAACTCCACGTGGGAGAAGCCAAGCCACTTCACGTAGTCGACGAGTTCCTTGGCCAGTTCCTTGTAACCAAGGCCCAAACGCCAGGAGCCCAGGTGGACTTCGTAGACGCTCATCGGCGAATTGTGGGGATCCCTTTGTGCGCGGGCAGCCATCCACTCTTCGTCCTTGAAACGGTAGCTCGGATCAACCACGCGCGAGGCAGTCAGCGGCGGAACTTCGGTCCCGAACGCCAGGGGGTCCGCTTTCTCGATCCACTGCCCTTCTTTGGTCAGGATCTCGTATTTGTAGCACGCCCCTGCTACAACACCGGGAATGAAGAGTTCCCATACGCCCGAGGAGCCCAGGGAACGCATGCCGTGAGAGCGGCCGTCCCAGCCGTTGAAGTCACCCTTGACCCGGACAGCCTGCGCGTTGGGAGCCCAAACCGCGAAGGAAACACCGTCCACTTCGCTCAGCGAGGACCTGTAGTGCTGCACATGGGCACCAAGGACGTCCCACAGCCGCTCGTGCCGGCCTTCGCCGATCAGGTGCAGGTCTACCTCACCCACCGTGGGCAAGTAGTGGTACGGGTCATCAACGGTGACCGTCTCGGCGTCGTACACCACTTCCAAACGGTAGTCCGGCACGTGGCCGGCCTGCAGCGGTTCCAGGACGGCAGCCCAGACACCGTGTGCCTCGTGCGTCATGTCCGTGCGTCCGGCTTCGGTCACCACCGCAACGGACTTGGCCAAGTGCTTCACGGTCCGGATGGTGACGTGGCCGTGATCATCCAGATGGGCGCCGAGCACGGAGTGCGGTGCGTGGTAAGCCCCCGCTGCCACGCGTTCCAAGGTCTCGGAATCCACGTGCAGTGGGACTCGGGGCCGTTCGGTACGTGCAGAGCCAGTCATGTCATTACCTTCCGCTGTAGCTGCCGCATGCTTGCCGCGGCTTGTGTTGTCGAGGATTCGTCGCGATGCGTTGACCGGGATCGACAGCCAGTCGGGCCGGTTTCGCAGCTCGTAGACCACCTCATATAAGGCCTTGTCCAGCCACAATGCCACAAAGAGCGGCGAGCGGCGGTCTATGGTTCCGGGGGTGACGTCGCTGTACCCCTCAAGGAAGGCGGCAGCGCAGTCATCCACCCAGGTTTCGGGCACCGTGGCGTCGGCGTTCTCGCGCGTGGCGGCGCCTGCGGCGTAGTCGAAGGACCGCAGCATTCCCGACACGTCCCGCAGGGGAAGGTCGGGCATGTTGCGTTCGTCGATGGTGCGCAGGGGTTCCCCTTCGAAGTCCAGGATGGCCCAACGGCCTGCGCGGTCTTCCGCGCCCGGGACCCAGAGGATCTGCCCAAGGTGAAGATCGCCATGCACTCGTTGCAGCTGCCCGACGTCGCGCGGGTCCAAAGTGTCCAGCAGTTCCTGAACATTCGCGTCGTAAGGCCCGACGGCGGAGGCGGCCTCTGCCCAGGACTGACGGACCCGCCTGGCAACAGTGGCGATGATGTCCGGGCCCTGCGCCTGACCGTCCAGAACGCCGAACGTTTCGGCCAGACGGGCATGGACCGTGGCTGTCGCAGCTCCCAAGCCGCGGGCTTCTGCGGTGAAATCTTTCCCTGCCGCCGCGGCGTCGACGGCCAGGCGCCACGCATCCTGCCCACCCAGGAGGAACTCGTGGGCGACTGTCAGCTCACCGGTGGCGGTTGCGGAACCGTTCGACGCCGGTTGGTGCCACGAGCCGGTGATCCAACCAAGCGTCGCGGGAACCTCGCTGGTTCCGGCCGCCGTCAGTGCTGCGCCCAGCTCCACTTCCGGGTTCTTGCCGGCCGCCAGCACGCGGAAAACCTTGAGGATGGCGGCCGAGTCGCCGTCGTCGATGATGACCGAGGTATTCGATTGCTCACCGGAGAGGACCCGCGCAGAAACCGGATTCCTGGGGAGCGTGACCTTGCCGTGGGTGAGATGCCCCTGCGCCGGGCTGTCCTCCAAGGAGGCTTCGCTGCGCATGAAGTCCAGCCAAGCGGAAACGAACGCGGAGTCGTACACGGCGTCGTACACCAGTTGGAGCCCGCGTTCCGGATCAGTGAACTCGCCCAAGAGCGCTGTGGGCGCGTCCACAAGCGGCTGGCTGCGGAAGCTCAACGGCACCTGGACGACGTCAGTCCGGGGACCTCCGTCGGCCGTCCGGTAGGTGACTGCCAACAACACCACCTCGAACACGGCCTCATTGCCGGCGGCCGGGAGTCTGAAACCGCCCACCTGCTCAACAGCAAAATCGGGGCTCTTCACCGGGAACCAGCGCTTGGTGGGGAGCCAGGTCCGGAGAAGACTTTCAATGGCGGGGTTGTTCGTTCCCTTGCTCATCTCATCCTTTGGTCGACACCACGGGGATCGCCTGGGTAAAAGGCGACGATGGATTGGAAGACGCCGAGCGAAGCCGCAGCCAATAGAAGCTGTGGCTGCCCAGCATCACGGTCAGGTTGCCGTTCTCGCCGACGGCCGGGAAAGGCTGGCCGCCGAAGATATCGCGCAGGCCGCGGCCCGCAAACTCGGGAAGGTCCAAGGTAGCTGCCACGGGGTGCTGCGAAAGGTTGAAGACACACAGTATGGTTTCGGCGTCCTCCCCCTCCGGATTACCGGGCGGCAACTCTCGCACGTACGCCAGCACTACCTCGTGATCGGCCTCAATGTGTCGGAAACCGCCCAAGCCGAACACCGGATGGTTCTTTCGAACGCTGAGAATCTGCCGCGTCCAGCGCAGCAGCGAACCGGAGTGCGCCGCCTCCGCCTCAACGTTGGCCATGCTGTAGTTGTAGACCAGCGACTGGATGACCGGCAGGTACAGCTTTCCCGGATCCGCCCCGGAGAAGCCCGCATTCCGATCGGGGTTCCACTGCATGGGCGTGCGGACGGCGTCGCGGTCGTCCAACCAGATGTTGTCTCCCATGCCGATCTCATCCCCGTAGTAAAGGAAGGGACTGCCAGGCAGGGACAGCAACAGCGCGTTGATCAGTTCGATCTCGGCGCGGGAATTATCCAGCAGCGGGGCCAGCCTGCGCCTGATACCGATGTTGGCCCGCATGCGCGGATCCGGGGCGTACCACCCCAGCATCGCGGCACGCTCCTCGGCCGGCACCATCTCCAGGGTGAGCTCGTCGTGGTTCCTGAGGAATGTGCCCCACTGGGCACCCTTGGGAATCTCCGGGGTCTCCCGCAACGTCTCGATGATTGGCGCGGCTTTCTGGTCCCGCAGGGCGTAATAC
Source organism: Paenarthrobacter sp. AR 02 (assembly GCF_021538675.1). Lineage (GTDB taxonomy): Bacteria > Actinomycetota > Actinomycetes > Actinomycetales > Micrococcaceae > Arthrobacter. The sequence continues at coordinate 289,645 of NZ_JAJUKH010000003.1, read as the reverse complement.
AGCCGCGGCATGATCGGAAAGTGGAAGGCCATATGGCATTCAGGAGCTTCCTCCGTGCCGAAATACTCCACCACTTCATGCGGCGGCTGGTTGGCCTCCGCGATGATCACTCGGCCCGGGTAATTCGCGTCCACCATCCGGCGAAGGTCCTGCAGGAAGGCGTGCGTGGCCGGCAGGTTCTCGCAGTTGGTGCCCTCTTCTTCGAACAGGTAGGGGATGGCATCGGCACGGAAGCCGTCGATCCCCTGGTCCAGCCAAAACCGCACCACGTCGAAGAGGGCCTCGATGACCTTGGGGTTCTCGAAGTTCAGGTCGGGTTGGTGACTGAAGAACCGGTGCCAGAAAAACTGGCGGCGGATAGGGTCGAAGGTCCAGTTCGACTCTTCCGTATCAACGAAAATGATGCGGGCGTCCTGGTACTTCTCGTCCGTGTCACTCCACACATAGAAATCCCCGTAGGGGCCCGTGGGGTCCTTGCGTGATTCCTGGAACCAAGGGTGCTGGTCCGAGGTGTGGTTCAGGGGAAGATCGATGATCACCCGGACGCCGCGGGCGTGCGCCTCAGCCACCAACCGCTTGAAATCGCTGATGGTCCCGAACTCGTCCAGCACCGAGGTGTAGTCCGCAATGTCGTAGCCGCCATCACGCAACGGGGAATGGAAGAACGGCGGCAGCCAGAGGCAATCCACGCCCAGCCACTGCAAGTAGTCCAACTTGTCGATCAGGCCATGGAAATCGCCCGAGCCGTCCCCGTTGGCATCCGCAAAGGCCCGCACCAGTACCTCATAGAAGACTGCCTTGCGGTACCAGTTCGGATCGTGCTGGAGACCTGGGGCGTTCAACTCGAAGGTGTTCTTCGGAGTGAAGTACTGGCTGGGGTTTTGCGGAGAGAAACTCACTAAGGCTGCCTCCTGATGCTCAGGATGTGTGCCGGTTCGACATGGGCGTCAAGGCGGACGTAGTTGTGCTCGCCCCACTCCCAGCTCTGCCCGCTGATCAGGTCATCCACGCGGAAACGGCCGTCCTCGTTGAAGTCCTCAGGGTCCAGCTGCAACGCTGCCAGGTCCAGGGAAACCGTGCTCTCCCGGGTGCTGTGGGGATCCACGTTGACCACAATAATCAACGTGTCCTTGGTGCCGTCCGGCAGGGTCTTGTGCTTGGAGTAGACAATCGTGGCGTCGTCGGTGCTGTGGTGCAACGTCAGGTTCTGCAGGTCTCCCAACGCCACGTGGTCCTTGCGGATGGCGTTGAGCCGCGTGATGTACGGGGCCAGGGTCCGCCCGGACTCGGCGGCACCCTCCCAGTCCCGGGCCTTGATCTCGAACTTTTCGTTGTCGATGTACTCCTCAGCACCAGGGCGGGCAACGTGCTCATACAGCTCGTAGCCGGCGTACACGCCCCACAACGGGCTGGCTGTGGAAGCCAGGGCCGCGCGGATCTTGAAGGCCGCCGGACCGCCGTACTGCAAGTACTCGGTCAGGATGTCAGGGGTGTTGACGAAGAAGTTGGGCCGGAAGTAGGCCGGGGTAACGTGGCTGACCTCGTAGAAGTACTCTTCCAGTTCCGTCTTGGTGTTGCGCCACGTGAAATACGTGTAGGACTGCTGGAAACCGGCGCGGCCCAAGGCATGCATCATGGGTGGCCGGGTAAAAGCTTCGGCGAGGAAAACGACGTCGGGGTGCTTCTTGTTGACCTTCCCGATCAGCCACTCCCAGAACCAGACCGGTTTGGTGTGCGGGTTGTCCACGCGGAAGACCTTCACACCGTGGCTGATCCACAAGAGCACGATCCGCAGGATTTCCTTCGACAGGCCCGCGGGATCATTATCAAAGTTCAGCGGGTAGATGTCCTGGTACTTTTTGGGCGGGTTCTCCGCATATGCAATGGACCCGTCCACCCGCGTCGTGAACCATTCGGGGTTCGACGTCACCCAGGGGTGGTCCGGGGCGGCCTGCAACGCGAGGTCCAGCGCTACCTCAAGCCCCAGCTCGTTGGCGCGGGCAACAAAAGCGTCAAAATCCTCAAACGTTCCCAGCTCCGGGTGGATGGCATCGTGGCCACCGTCCTTGGAACCAATTGCCCACGGCGAACCCGGATCGTTGGGCCCCGGAGTCAGGGTGTTGTTGCGTCCCTTCCGGTGCTGGAAGCCGATCGGATGGATGGGCGGCATGTAGATGACATCGAATCCCATCTCCGCCACGGCGTCGAGCCGCTTCGCCGCCGTACGGAAGTTGCCGGACGTCCACACCCCGGTGTTGTGGTCGAAAACCGCGCCCTCGGAACGGGGGAAGAACTCGTACCAGGCGGCCCGGCCGGCGAGGTCGCGCTCCACCTGCAGGGGAAAGCGTTCGGAAACGGTCACCAATTCGCGGATCGGAAGGCGCTCGACGGCGGCCAGCACCTGGGCGCTGAACCCGGCAGCAAGGCGCTCCTCGGCAGACTTGGAGGTGTCGGCCAGCACGACGGAAGCGGCACGCAAGGTGCGCTTGTCTGCCCCGCTGCGCCCGGCGTCGTCGGCTGCTTCAGCCAGGAGGGCTGCGCCCTCGGCGAGCATCAACTCGACGTCGATGCCGGCGGCGATCTTGACCTCTGCGTTGTGGTGCCAGGTTCCGTAGCGGTCGTGCCACGCCTCGATGACGAATGACCAAGCGCCAGTGCCACCGGGGGTGATGAGGCCCTCCCACCGGTCAAGGCCCTTCCACTGTTCGCCCTGGGCGGGATTCAGGCGCACACGCTGGCGCTCCCGGCCCCTCGGGTCGAGCAGCACAGCGGACACACCAAGCTGGTCGTGGCCTTCACGGAAGACCGTGGCACCCACCACGAGGTCCTCCCCCGGCAGGGCCTTCGCCGGGAAACGGCCACCCTCCACCACCGGCTGAACAGCCGTGATGGGGAACCGGCCGAAACGAAGTCCGTCGGTGATGTCCGTTTTCGTCTTGGTTTTCAGGGCGGTGATGTTTCGCACGGTATTCGTCACAAGCACGACGTTAGCGACAAAAATCCGGAAATGCTAAGCAAACGACCTTTCTCCTCTGCGCAAGATGACTTTTACCTAAAAGAAACCCAATCCGGTTCCGACTGCCATGCCAGTCCGTTAGTGTGGCGCTCGTGAAGGCAATTCGAAGGTTTACAGTCCGCACCGTCCTCCCTGAGCCCATCAGGCCCCTGGCCCGCTTGGCGACCAACTTGCGCTGGTCCTGGCACAGGCCCACCAGGGAACTTTTTGCGAGCCTTAACCCGGCTCTCTGGGAGGCCTCGCAACACGACCCCATAGCCCTTCTGGGGTCGATCAGCCGTGAACAGCTTCAGGACCTCGCCAACAACGGCGACGTAGTGTCCCGTGTGCAGGACGCGGCAGCGGACCTGGACCGGTACCTCAGCGAACCGCGCTGGTACCAGGGTCTCGGAGAGGACGCTCCCGCCTGCATCGCCTACTTCTCCCCGGAGTTCGGCATCACCGAGGTCCTGCCGCAGTACTCCGGTGGCCTCGGCATCCTGGCAGGCGACCACCTCAAAGCCGCGTCCGACCTCGGCGTGCCGCTGATCGGCGTCGGCCTCCTCTACCAGGCCGGCTACTTCAAGCAGTCCCTGTCGCGCGACGCCTGGCAGCAGGAAACGTACCCCGTCCTGGACCCGGACGGCCTGCCGCTGACCCTGCTCCGCCACCCCGGCAAGGACGGCGTCCCCGGCAAGCCAGTCCACATTTCCCTGCCGCTGCCCAACGGCCGTGAACTCCATGCGCACGTGTGGCGTGCCGACGTCGGCCGCGTTCCACTGCTGTTGCTGGACTCAAACGTTCCGTCCAACGACGAAGCTGCTCGTGGCATCACCGACCGCCTCTACGGCGGCGGAGGCGATCACCGCCTCCAGCAGGAACTGCTGCTGGGCATGGGCGGCGTCAAGGCCCTCCGCGTCTACCAGGAGCTCACCGGCACGCCGGCGCCCGAGGTTTTCCACACCAATGAAGGCCACGCAGGTTTCCTGGGCATCGAACGCATTCAGGAAGCCATGTCCAACGCCACCGATCCCCTCAGCTGGGACGAAGCCCTGGCCGCGGGACGCGCCTCCACCGTTTTCACCACGCACACCCCCGTGCCCGCAGGCATCGACCGCTTCGAGACCGTGCAGATCAAGCACTTCTTCGACGCCGGACTGGCGCCTGCCGTTCCCACCGACCGGATCCTGGAACTCGGCCGGGAAAACTACGAAGGCGGCAACCCCTCCGTCTTCAACATGGCCGTCATGGGCCTGCGCCTCGCGCAGCGGGCCAACGGCGTCGCCAAACTGCACGGCGTGGTTTCGCGCGAAATGTTCGCCGGGCTGTGGCCGGGATTCGACCACTCGGAAATTCCCATCACATCCGTCACCAACGGCGTCCACGTCCCCACCTGGGTGGACCCGCGCATCTCTTCCCTGGCCCGGCACCAGTTCGGCGCCGAAGCTGAAGCGCTGGGACGCTGGGACCTGGCCTACAACGTCAGCGACGAGGACGTGTGGGCGCTCCGCCGCGACCTGCGCGCCCAGCTCATCGACGACGTTCGACGCCGTCTCCGGGCGTCGTGGAAGAAGCGCGGGGCCGCGGACGCCGAACTCGGGTGGACCGACTCGGTGCTGGACCCCGACGTCCTCACCATCGGCTTCGCCCGGCGCGTCCCCACTTACAAGCGGCTCACCCTGATGCTCCGCGACCCAGCGCGCCTGAAGGCCCTGCTCCTGGACCCCAAGCACCCCATCCAGTTGGTCATCGCCGGAAAATCCCACCCCGCGGATGACGCCGGTAAGAAGATGATCCAGGATCTGGTCCGCTTCACCGACGACCCCGCAGTCCGGCACAGGATCGTGTTCCTGCCCAACTACGACATCGCCATGGCGCGGACCCTCTTCCCTGGCTGCGACGTCTGGCTCAACAACCCGCTCCGCCCGCTCGAAGCCTGCGGTACCTCCGGCATGAAGGCCGCCATCAACGGCTCGCTCAACCTGTCCGTCCTCGACGGCTGGTGGGACGAAATGTACGACGGCGAAAACGGCTGGGCCATCCCCACGGCCAACAACAACGCCTCCGCCGACGAGCGCGACGACATCGAAGCATCCGCACTGTACGAGCTGCTGGAAACCCAGGTGGCGCCGCGCTTCTACGGCACCACCGTGGCCCAGGGTGCCGGTGCGGCAGGTCCGTCCGAGTCCAGCACCGAGACGGTGCCCACCCACTGGGTATCCATGATCAAGCACACCCTGGCCAACCTCGGCCCGGCGGTTTCGGCAGAACGCATGCTGCACGACTACGTGAACAACCTCTACTGCCCGGCCGCTGTTTCGGGGCGCCGCGCTGTAGCTGAATCGTTCAAGGAAGCGAAGGAACTCGCTGCCTGGATATCCAAGGTGCGGAGCGCGTGGCCCGAGGTCGTGGTGGAGCATGTGGACTCCGTCGGCGTGTCCGAGGAACCCCAGGTGGGCGACACCCTGCAGGTCAACGCCTACGTGGCCCTCAACAACCTGACACCTGACGATGTCTCCGTGGAGGTCGCCTTCGGTCGCGCCGAAGAGACCGATGAGCTGGAGGACGTGGTGGTGGCGGAACTGGCTTCCGTGGAAGACCTCGGGAACGGACGCCACCTCTTCAACGGCTCCCTGGTCATCAACCGCTCCGGCTCCTTCGGCTACACCGTCCGCGTGTTCCCGAAGCACTCGGCGTTGGCTTCCAAGGCTGAACTGGGGTTGATCGCGAACGCGTAAGCCTGTGTCCGCCCGCTGGGCAACACTGATCCTCCGCGTGCTGGCTCGTTCCTTGCCTTTGACGCACGCTTCCGGACCACTGTTGCCCAGTAGGGCGTGAGGCAGTTAGGCCGGTTCGGCGATTTTAGTTCTCGAAAACCGCGATGACTGCCAGGTCGCGGCCGGCGTAGCGCTCTGCGTCCTGCAGGATCTCGCAGACCACGCCGAAGGAGCGGTCCGTTCGGTAGGCCGCCGGGACCTGCCAGATCATGGTGACCGGGCCGCCGTCGTCCTCTGACAAGGCGTCCGCGTAGTCGTGCAGGGAGTCGTTCAAGGCGTCCAGGTTCACGCCGTAGAACTCGGGGAAGTCCAGGACCTGGCCGAAAACTTCCAGCACCGCCTGCTTAGTGTTGGCGGGAGGGACCAGAAGGGTGCGGCGACCGGCGTCGGAAACCTGTTCCTGGAGTTCTTCAAGGGTCCAGGTATCTGCTGAATAGATTTTCATGGGCTCCTACTTGCCTTCGACAATGAACTTGAACGACACGTAATGGTCGGCGGTGTAGTACTTGGCGGTGTCCTTGCCCACGATGATCCGGCGTGCGCCGCGGTCCGATTCTCCCGGCGTAACAACGGTGTACTCCTTATAGAAGCCGCTGGTCTTCTTGGGGAGCAATCCTTCAAAGTTGCCGAAGTTCACGCCGTCACGGTCGTACGGGTATGGACCACCCTTCGCGATCAGGGCCAGTGTCTGCCGGGCTTCCTTGGGGAGCTGCGACGCGTTGATCGTGGGCAGGCTGGAAGGGTTCGCCACGCCGGCGGCCGCCGTGGAAACGGCGCCAGGTACCGGCGTCCCGGTTTGCGCGCTGGAAGGTGTCAGCGGCGCGGTGAAGGGGGCGGTCAGGGCGCCGCCGCCCACCATGGCGACGACAAGCACGACGACGGCGATCACCAGCCCCGCGAAAGCCACCAGTTTGCTGCGGCTGCGGTTCATGTGGGATTTCCTGTTCGGTTGGGGCTACGTGCGGTAGATGTTGATGGTGTTGGCTTGCAGGATATCCCGCTCGCCCGACGCCACCAACGCCCCCTTGCGACGCTCGTGCAGCACCGACGTGGTGAAGCGGAGTTCAAACATCCGCTTGCCGATGCCCGACTCGCTCAGGATCTCCGGCAAGATCATCTTCACGTCGTGGTTGCTGCCGTTTACGACGATCAGGCCCCTGATCTCGCTGTCTTCATGGCCCATCAGCAGTTGGACCGAGCGGACGTTGGGGTCGTTCCAGCGGGCCGGAGTCATCCGTTTGCCCTTGTCATCGAACCACTGCAGGCTCGTCTCATTCGCCTGGCCAGGGAAGCTGTCCGGCTGGTGCCGCAGGAACCACCTGCGAAGCCTGACCAGCTCCCGTGTGGTCCGGAACATGGCGTTGGCTTCCTGCGTGCGGCTCCAGTCCAGCCAGGCCGTGGGGTTGTCCTGGCAGTAAGCATTGTTGTTGCCCTGCTGTGTTCGGCCAAGCTCGTCACCGGCCGTGATCATGGGGACACCGAAGGACAGCAGCAACGTGGCCATCAGGTTGCGGATGGACAAGGAACGGGCGGCAACAATCGCCTCATTCTCGCTGCGGCCCTCCACGCCGTGGTTGTAGCTCCGGTTGTCGCCGTGCCCGTCGCGGTTCTGCTCACCGTTGGCCTCATTGTGCTTACGGTCGTAGCTGACCAGGTCCTTCAACGTGAAGCCATCGTGGGCCGTGATGAAGTTGACTGAGGCCAGGCGCGTCCGCCCGGACGAGGCAAAGAGATTGGCTGAACCGGCCATGAGCTCGGCTAACGACGCCACGGAACCACCCTGGCCACCGGCCTCAATGGCTGCGCGGTCGGACAGCCAGAAGCTGCGTACGCCGTCGCGGAAGTGGTCATTCCAGTCCGACCAGCCCTGCGGGAAGCGGCCTGTCTGCCAGCCGCCATAGCCTACATCCCACGGCTCGGCGATGAGCTTTACCTCAGACAACACCGGGTCCTCGGCAATGGCTTGCAGGAATGGGTGCTGCGGGTCGAATGTGTTCCCCGCGTCACGGCACAGGGTCACCGCAAGGTCGAAGCGGAAACCGTCCACGTGGAAGTCGTTCACCCAGTAACGCAAGGAATCCAGGGCAAGGTCCACTACCACCGGATCGCTGAAGTCCAACGTGTTTCCGCAGCCGGTGGTGTCCAGGTAGCGTCCGTGGGCGTCGTGCCGGTAGTAGCGCTTCTCAGCCAACCCCCGGAAGCTGATGGCGGGCCCGTCAGGTCCTGCCTCGGCTGTGTGGTTGTACACAACATCGAGGATCACCTCGATGCCGGCCGCATGCAGCAACTTGATCATGCCCTTGAGCTCATCCTGCACTGCGTGCGGGCCGGCGCTCCGGGCAGCCTCGGTGGCGTAGTCGGCATGCGGGGCAAAGAATGCCGCCGTGTTGTAGCCCCAGTAGTTGGTCATGCCAAGGTCCTGCAGGTGCGCCTCATCCAAGTGGAAGTGGATGGGCAACAACTGAACCGCGGTAATCCCCAGCTCCGTGAGGTGCTGGATCATGACAGGATGCGCCATTCCCGCGTACGTGCCGCGGAGGTGCTCCGGGATGTCCGGGTGAAGCATCGTCTGCCCGCGGACGTGGGCTTCATAAATCACGGACGTCCGCATGGGTGTCTTTGGCGGCTGGTCGTCGCCCCAATCAAAGCTGTTGTCCATGTAGACGCTCGTGAGGAACTCGCCCCGCTGGTCCACAGCGCGACCGTAGGGGTCGAGCAGCAGCCCGGTCCCGCCGTCGTCGTCCAGGTCCAAAGCAGGAACCGGCATGGGGAGGCCAGCCTCTGCGGGTGCCTCGCGGAAACCATAACGGGTGCCGGGCGGCATTCCGGCGATCAGCCCGAAATGCACGCCATCTTCCACGTTGGGAAGAACCTGCGCGCGCCATGGGGCACCCGGGGACTGGAAGGCAACCTCCACCCGCTCCAAGTCAGGCGCGAAGACGGCCACATTCACTTCATGGTCCTGCGCATCCGTCGCACCGGAAAGGCCGGGCTGGGGCGTGCTCAGTCCGAGGGGCCGGGGCCGCGACGCATCGACGGCAGCTTCTGTGTCAAAGATAGGCATAACCATTGATTGCAAGTTTAGTTCCACGCCCACTATGTGCCGCGTCCGGCGCTCATGTGACGACGTTCGGCCCAGTGAATTCATTACTTGGCATACTGGAACGGAGACAACTGGAGGTTCAATGGTGCGCGTTGCACTCGCCCAAGTCATCACCGGCCGGGATCTGACCGAAAATCTGCGGCTCCTGGAGGAGTACGCCCGCCGCGCCAAGGAGGGCGGAGCCGGGCTTGTGGTTTTCCCGGAGGCCATGATGCGCGCGTTCGGGAACTCGCTGTTGGACATCGCCGAACCCCTCGACGGACCGTGGGCCAGCCACGTGCGCGCCCTCGCTGAGGAGCTTGATGTGGTGATCGTCGCGGGTATGTTCACACCCGGCGCTCCCTCCGAGGCGGGTAATCCGCGGGTGCGGAACACGCTTCTGGTCACCGGGCCCGGCGTCGAGGCCAGTTACGACAAGATCCACCTCTTCGACGCGTTCGGCTTTGCGGAATCGGACACCGTTGAGGCCGGTACAGACCCGGTGACGTTCGACGCCGGCGGCGTCACCTTCGGTTTGGCCACCTGCTACGACATCCGGTTTCCTGCACTCTTCACGGCCAACGCCCAACGCGGCGCCGTGGTGAACATCGTGTCCGCGTCATGGGGATCAGGACCCGGCAAGGCCGAGCAATGGCAGCTTCTGGCCAGGGCCCGCGCCGTGGACACCACCACGTTCGTGCTCGCTTGTGGCCAGGGGGACCCCGCCACCCAAGGCATCGAAGCCAAAGGCACCGCGCCCACGGGAGTCGGGTACTCCGCCGTCGTATCCCCCTTTGGCCAGGTCCTGGAGGCGCTCGAAAGCGAGCCCGGCCTCATCTTCGCCGACCTCGACCCCGCCGACGTCGAAGAAGCCCGCCAAAAACTTCCCGTCCTGGCCAACCGCCGCGACTTCTAGCCCTCCCTCACATCCCTACCCCTCCCGGCCGTCCCTCTCTCACATCCCTACCCCTTGAGCCCAACGCTCCTCCACATCGCGGCGAGAACTGAGCGAGCGTCCACACCAAACAGGCGGAACGTGAGAGAGCGTCCACCCCAAACTGGCGGGACGTGAGAGAGCGTCCACCCCAAACAGGCGGGACGTGCGAGAGCGTCGGGTCGAGGCGCACGAAAGGCGCCACGAGAGCCATCACGAGGATGGCGCTTGCGGCGCCTTGGGGCCTACTTGGCGGAACGCTGCCTCGATACTTCGTACAGCGAGATTCCCACGGCCATGGATGCGTTGAGCGACTCCATGGACGAGTCAATCGGGATGGACACGATCTGGTCGCAGTTTTCGCGGACCAAACGGCTCAGGCCCTTGCCTTCGGAGCCAACCACGATGCACACCGGTTCGGTGGCTACGGTGAGGTCGGGCAACGAAACATCGCCGTCGCCGTCCAGGCCCAGGACGTAGATGCCCATGTTCTTGAACTGCTTGAGCGCGTTGTTGAGGTTCGACGCGCGGGCCACGGGCACGCGGACAGCGGCACCGGCGCTGGTCTTCCAAGCGGACGCTGTGACGCCGACGGAGCGACGCTCGGGGACGATCACGCCGTGGCCGCTGAACGCGGAGACGGAGCGGATGATCGCGCCGAGGTTGCGGGGGTCGGTGATGCCGTCGAGGGCCACGAAGATGGGGGCGTTGGAGATGTGCCCCTTCTTCCATTTGGCGATGGTTTCGTCGGCGAGGTCGTACGCGTCCTGGTATTCGTAGGGCGGGATCTGCAGTACGAGCCCCTGGTGGACGGCGTCCTCGGTCAGGCGGTCGAGCTCGGGCTTGCCGGTTTCGAGCAGCGGGATACCGCGCTCGGCTGCGAGCTTCAGGGATTCCTTGACGCGGTCGTCCATCTCAATGCGGATGGCTACGTGCAGCGCCTTGGCCGGGATACCCGCGCGGAGGGCTTCGACCACGGAGTTGCGTCCAGTAACCAGTTCTTCCGTCGCGCGGCCCTTGGGACCTGAGCGTGCGCCTGAGCCCGGACGTGCCGGCCCGCGCTTGGCGGCCGAGCGCTCCGCGAGCTGCTTGTTCTTGAATGCCTTGTGGTAGGTGCGGTCCTCCGCCTTGGGCGTAGGACCCTTGCCTTCCAGGGCCTTGCGGCCGTGGCCACCGGTTCCGGTGGTGGGGCCCTTCTTCTGCTTGACCGACCGGCGACCATTATTGGCCATGAGATTCCATCCTTGATTTCGTGAGTAAGTCTGGAATCAAGTCTACTGACCCAATGCAATTCGGCCGTCGAGGCCCCTTGTCAGTCGCGCTTCAGGCTCCAGGTAGCGCCGTCCGCACCATCTTCGACGACGACGCCGGCGGCAGCGAGCGTGTCACGGATGGCATCGGATGCTGCCCAGTCCTTGCTGGCCCTCGCTGCTGCGCGCGCCTGGAGTTGGGCTTCCACCAGGACTTCCAGCGCGGCGTGCTCCCGGCCCCGGGTAGCTTCGGGCTGGGTGACGGAATCCAGGCCAAGGACCTCTGTCATGGACATCACGGAATCAAGCGCAGCCTTGGTCGCCTCGAGGTCACCGGAGGCCAGCGCAGTGTTCCCAGCGCGGACGGTTTCGTGCAGCACACCGAGCGCCTGGGGCACGTTGAGGTCGTCGTCCATGGCGGCAATGAAGGCAGCGGGCATGGCACTTTGGGGTGCGATCTCGACGGCGTCCCGGCCCACCTTTGCCGTGGCCTTGGAGATGAACCCGTCAATGCGTTCCACGGCCGCGGCGGCTTCCTGGAGCGACGTGGGCCGGTAGTCCAGGACGGAGCGGTAGTGTGCTTGGCCGAGGTAGTAGCGGACCACGCGTGGTGAGGCGAGCTCCAGCATTTCGGCGGGGCTTACGGTGTTGCCAATGGACTTGGACATCTTTTCGCCTTCGAAAGTGACCATGCCGTTGTGCATCCAGAAGTTGGCGAACTCGTCCCCTGCAGCTTGGGACTGCGCCATCTCGTTCTCGTGGTGCGGGAAGCGGAGGTCCAGTCCTCCACCGTGGATATCGAAACGCGTGCCCAGGTACTTGGTCACCATGGCGGAGCACTCGAGGTGCCAGCCAGGACGGCCCGCACCCCACGGCGAATCCCACTTCGCGGTGACAGGCTCGCCTTCCTTGTAACCCTTCCACAGCGCGAAGTCGCGGGCGTCGCGCTTGCCCCGAGGGTCGGCGTCGGCGGCGCCTTGCATGTCATCAATGTTTTGCCGCGTCAGCGAGCCGTACTTGCTCCACGAGCGGACATCGAAGTAGACGTCCCCGGAGTCGTCCAGCGCAGGATAGGCGTGTCCCCGGTCGATGAGCCGCTGGATGAGTGCGTGCATCTCCGGGATATGTCCGGTTGCACGGGGCTCGTAGGTGGGCCGCTGGACGCCCAGGGATTCGTAGGCTTTCTCGAATTCCTGCTCGTACCGGTAGGCCAAAGCCCACCATTCCTCGGCATGCTTGGCCGTGGGTTCAGCGTCCCAGTCCGGGCCAAACGACTGCTGGGACTTGGCCAGGATCTTGTCGTCAATGTCGGTGACGTTGCGCACCACGGTGACGCGGAGGCCGCGGAATTCCAGCCAACGGGTCAGCTGGTCGAAAGCGATGGCGGACCGGACGTGACCCACGTGTGGCATTCCCTGGACGGTGGCTCCGCAGTAGTAGACGCTGGCCTTGCCGTCTTCGAGGGGAACGAAGTCGCGGACTTCGGCGGAGGCGGTGTCATAAAAGCGCAGGGTCACCGCTCCAGATTAGCCGATGACGCGGCATGACCTGCCTACTTGCAGTATTCGCCGATCTTGTTGAACTGCACCTTGAGCTTTTCCTGTTGCTCCTGGGTGGCCGCCCCCAGCGACGAGGCAGCAGCCTTGTCCATGATCGCGGCCATTTCCTTGATGGGATCGGCAATCTCCGGGGCCAGCTTGTCCCCCAGCTCGTGGTAGTGCTCAGCGAGCTGCTTCGACTGCTGTTGTTGGTTGCCGTCCGGTTTGAAGGCGTCACCGTTCAGGAAGTCGCAACTGGCCTTCACGTCCATCTTTGGCGCCCCTGCACAGCCGCCCAGCAGGAGCACGGCGGCAAGCCCTGCGGACAGCAGCACGGCGGGACGTACGACGCCGGTAGGTGACTTAGGCATGCGGCGCACCTTTCGCGGGTCCCGGGTGGGGGCTGGCAGCCGGGTAGACGAGGGCAGTGGCGACGGCGGAGATACCTTCGCCGCGTCCGGTGAAACCCAGACCGTCGCTGGTGGTAGCGGTGACACTGACCGGAGCGTTGGCGGCCTGGCTCAGGACCCGTTGGGATTCCTCGCGCCGGGGGCCGAACTTTGGTCGGTTGGCGACGAACTGGACGGCTACGTTGCCGATTTCGAAGCCTGCCTCGCGCACGATCCGGGCGGCTTCTCCGAGAAGCTTGACCCCCGACGCCCCGGCGTACTCGGGGCGGTCCGTGCCGAAGTGCGTTCCGAGGTCGCCGATGCCACAGGCGGAGAAAAGCGCGTCCGCAGCTGCGTGGGCGACGCAATCGCCGTCGGAATGGCCTGACAGCCCTTGCTCACCCTCCCAAAGAAGCCCGCCCAACCAGAGCGGCTGGGGGTCGTCGTCAGGGGCAAAGGCGTGGACATCGATGCCGATGCCGGTCCGGGGCAGCAGCATGTTCTCGGCAGCCACTATCCCTCCACCCACCGGATGCCGAGGGGACCCTCGAGCAGGCCTTCAGCGATGATGAGGTCCAACGGCGTCGTGATTTTCAGTGATTGGCTGGCCCCGCGAACGGCGTGAACGGGGACGCCCAGGAGTTCGACGAGCATAGCGTCGTCGGTGACGGCCGCGGCCTGCTTCCCGTCGAAGAGCCCGGCAGCCTCGTGGGCGCGGAGCAACGTAGCCAGTTCAAAGCCCTGCGGGGTCTGTACGGCGCGGAGCTCTTCGCGGGGAGCCGTGCCGGTGACCAATTCAGGGGCGATCAAGGCATCCGCACCGTCGGTCCCGGCGACCGTCTTGATCGTGTCGACCACGGGCATTGTGGGGATGACGGCTTTAGCGCCTGCGGCCAAGGCCTCGGCCACCCGCTCGAAGACGCGCTCCGGGGCCAGGGCGCGGGCAGCATCGTGCACGAGGACGAACTCGGTCCCGTCTTCCAAGGCAGCCAAAGCGGCGCGGACGGAATCGGCGCGGGTCGATCCGCCGTCGACGACTGAAATTTCAGGGCCACCGTCAACGAGGTCAACGGTGAATTCGGCGATCAGCGCGCGGAGGGCAGTATCGCCCTGGGGCACGGCGACGCAGACCTGGCGTGCGACGTCGGATGCCACCACGCCACGCAGTGCGTGCATCAGGATGGTTTCCCCGCCCAGCGGAACCTGGGCTTTGGGCATGCCGTATCCGAGGCGTTCGCCGGAACCGGCTGCCACCACGATCACGGCCGTAACGGCGCGCTTGGAAGGATGAGTCATGCGCCCAAGGTTATGCGCATTCTGCATGGAATACCCACATGGCGGGCGGGTTCCGTGGAACGGCGCCCACGTTTTTGGGCAAAAAGAAACCCGGCGGCGCTTTCGCACCACCGGGGCTCAATTCTTAGGAAGCCAAGACCTCGTCAAGAACGCTTGCAGCCTTCTCTTCATCCGTCTTCTCAGCCAGGGCCAGTTCTGAAATCAGAATCTGCCGCGCCTTGGCCAGCATGCGCTTCTCGCCTGCGGAAAGGCCGCGATCGTGATCACGACGCCAAAGATCGCGAACGACCTCTGCCACCTTGATGACATCGCCCGAAGCAAGCTTCTCCAGGTTCGCCTTGTAACGACGTGACCAGTTGGTAGGCTCTTCAGTGAACTCGGCGCGGAGAACGTCAAAAACGTGCTCCAAGCCTTCTTTGCCCACTACGTCCCGGACCCCAACAAGGTCAACGTTCTCTGCTGGAACTTCAATGGTCAGATCACCCTGAGCCACCTTGAGCTTGAGATACATCTTCTCTTCGCCCTTGATGGTGCGCATCTTGATTTCCTCAATTTTTGCTGCACCGTGGTGAGGGTAAACTACTGTCTCGCCGACCTCAAAAACCATGTGGACTTTCCCCTTTCCCGCAGATTAGTCTATCACGATTAAGGCATACGACTGGCATCGAATGGGCTCTTCAGCCGCGCCAATACTGGGAAAGAGGCCCAAAAGGGATTCGTCCAACCTCTTGACGTAATCAAGGAAAGATGCTTCGAACAGGGAAGCTGTCGGACAAATCGTTCCCGTTGACTGCGCCACATACGCTCCCCGAATCCTTATTTCGACGGGTTTGCCGATAGGCTATGGCTGAAAAGTGTTCCAATGACTCTTGAGGAGTAGGTGTCGTGCGCAATACTGCGATGAACCCTGTCCAGCGCGGCAAGCTGGCAATTGCGGCGGCTGCAATCGGCGTCGGTCTTCTGTCCGTCACCGGCTGCGGATTCGTCAACGCCCAGCAGACTACCCACCAGTACTCGGCATCGGACGGGATCAAAGCTGATCTCGGCAAGCTGCAGCTGCGCAACATGCTGATTGTTGCTTCGGGCGAGAAGGAATCCGGCCGCGTCATCGGTGCCGTATTCAACCAGTCCGACTCGGACGCAACGCTGACCATCAGCGGAGCGGACGGCGCCCAGACGGAAATCCCCGTCAAGGCAAAGTCGGAGACCTACCTGAACGAGCAAAGCGACGCTGCCGTACTCAGCACGGCCGGCGCTGCACCCGGCGGCCTGGCGAAGGTAACGGTCCGCAGCGGTTCCGATTCCGCCCAGATCAACATTCCTGTTGTCAACGGAACGCTGCCCGAATACAAGAAGTACCTTCCGTCCAGCTCGGCAACGCCTTCGCCGTCCGGATCGGCCACGCCGTCCACCACTGCTACCTCCACGGAGTCGGCAGCAGCCGGCCACTAGCAGGCGGCACACGAAAGCCATACAACAAAGGAAGGGTTCCGCCGCGGCGGAACCCTTCCTTTTGTTTTCTACCCGCCCGTGGGGAGCGAAGGCTTATGGCTCGAACTTGTAGCCCAGGCCCCGTACAGTCACCAGGTAGCGCGGCAGCGAGGGATCGGGCTCGATCTTGCTGCGGAGCCGCTTGACGTGGACGTCCAGGGTCTTGGTGTCCCCCACGTAGTCCGAACCCCAAACGCGGTCGATCAGTTGGCCACGCGTCAGGACCCTGCCGGAGTTCCGGAGCAGCATTTCCAGCAGCTCAAACTCCTTCAGCGGCAGGGACACCTGCTCGCCGTTCACGCTCACCACGTGGCGCTCGATGTCCATGCGGACAGGACCGGCCTGCACGGTGGACGTGATCAGCTCCTCCGGTTCCCCTTGACGGCGAAGGACGGCGCGGACCCTGGCTACAAGCTCACGGGAGGAATAGGGCTTGGTGACGTAATCGTCGGCGCCGAGTTCCAGGCCCACTACCTTGTCGATCTCCGAGTCCTTGGCGGTCAGCATGATCACAGGAACGCTGGAGCGCTGACGCAGTTGGCGGCAGACTTCGGTGCCCGGAGTGCCCGGCAGCTGGAGGTCAAGGAGCACCAGGTCGGCGCCATTCCGATCGAACTCCACCAAAGCGTCGCTGCCGTTGTCCACGACCTCAACGTCGAAACCCTCCTTGCCCAGCAAATAGGAAAGGGGATCGCTAAAGGACTCCTCGTCCTCAACTATCAAAATCCGGCTCAAGCGCTGGCTCCTTGCTCTTGGGCACCGCTGGCGCCCGTTTTTTCACTCGCGTTTTGGCTCGCGTGATGGGGTTCGACGGCGGCCGCGGCCGCCGGAAGTTCGTGCGCCGTTGGCGGCAGGCCGGCGTCGTCGTCCTGGCCTTCCATCTCCGGCAGGCGGACAGTGAACGTGGAACCCTGGCCGGGCTGGGACCAAACGGTCACCTCGCCGCCATGGTTGGAGACCACGTGCTTGACGATGCTCAGGCCAAGGCCCGTACCGCCGGTGTGCCTGGAACGTGCGGCGTCCACGCGGTAGAAGCGCTCGAAGACGCGCTCCTGGTCCTCGGGAGTCAGGCCCTCGCCCTGGTCCGTGACGGAAATGGCCACGACGCCTTCGCGGGTCCTGACGCCGACGCCGACCCGCGTGTTCTCGGGCGAATAGCGGATCGCGTTGTCGATCAGGTTCCGCAGGGCCGTCACCAGGAGGTCGCGGTCACCGAAAACCAGGGACTCGGAATGGCCGCCCACCACGATCTGGATGTTCTTGCTTTCGGCTGGGAGCTGCGAGCGGTCCACGGCTTCGTTGATGACTGTGTTGATGTCCACGGCGTGCCCTTGCTGGGCCACATTGGCGCCCTGCAGGCGGGATAGTTCAATGATGTCCTGGACCAGGGCCGCGAGCCTGCCGGATTCCTTGTGCATGCGCTTGGCAAAGCGCCGCACCGCTTCTTCGTCGTCGGGCGAGGCTTCAAGCGCCTCGGCAAGCAACGAAATGGCGCCCACGGGCGTCTTGAGTTCGTGGGAGACGTTGGCCACGAAGTCGTTCCGGATCTCCTCCGTGCGGGTGATCTCGGTGCGGTCGTCGGCCAGGAGCACGATGTATTCCCAGCCGAGCATGGCAGCGCGGACCTGGACCACGATGGTGCCCTTGCCCAACGGTCCACGCGGAAGCTCGTACTGTTCCTCCAGAATCACGCCATCACGGCGGACCTTCGCGGTCATGTCCAGAAGTTGCTTGTGCACCACGGTGTGACCGCGGACCAGGCCGTAGGCGTAGGCGGCGGGGCTTGCGCGGACCACGCCATCAATGGCGTCCACCACCACGAAGGCACGCCCGACGACGGCAAGGACTTCCGCTGCGCCTTCAGGAAGCAGGGGTTCAGTGACGTCGAGATCGACAATGCTCCGCTGGCGTTCGCTGAGCTTGAATGCGAGCATGCCAAAGACGCCCAATGACAGGCCAACGAGGCCTGCGACGACACCTATGAGCAATGGATCCACGGGTCCAGCTTATGCTGTTGAAACACGGCCGAGCATGGATCCGGGGCCAAACGCGGACGGTTCAACTAACGTTCATCTAAAGGTGCCGAACAGTTCACTGACCCCTGACACAGTTACTGGTTGGACTGTCAATGGTTTTGAGATCCGACCCCCATCATGGGAACGGGATTTCCAAGGAAAGGACGCCTTAGTGCGCAAGGTTTTTCAGGCGGAACTTACCCAGGTAGGTGACGACCTCATCGAGATCTCCAAGCTGGTTCACGAAGCAATCACGAAGGCCACAACATCCTTCGAAGGCGCCGACGTGGATCTGGCCCAGGACGTCATCGCAGCGGACGCCCGCATCGACTTCCTGCAGAACAGCCTCGACGAGCGCGCCATCGACATCCTGGCGTTGCAGGGTCCCGTGGCCAGCGACCTCCGCATGATCGTCGGTTCGCTTCGCATGAGCGCTTCGCTGGAGCGCATGGGCGACCTCGCCCGCCACGTAGCCCAGCTGGCACGCCTCCGTTACCCGGCAACGGTCATCCCCGCGTCAATGACCCAGACCTTCAAGGCCATGGCGCAGCACGACATTGAGATCACCGCGAAGGTCATCGAGCTTCTCGAAACCCGCGATCTTGAGGTTGCCCGCGACATCCTCAAGATCAACATCGCCGTGGACGACCTCCACCTCAGCGTCTTCAAGGCGATCGCTTCCCCGGACTGGACTGAAAGCCCGTCCACCACCGTGGACGTTGCCTTGGCCAGCCGCTACTTCGAGCGCTTCGCTGATCACGGCGTCTCCGTCGCCCGGAAGGTCACCTACCTGGTGACGGGCGAATGGCAGCCCGAGGGCTTCTAGCCTTACAACTGCAGATACGACGGCGGCCGGTCACCTTTCATGAAAGGTGACCGGCCGCCGTCGTTTTGCGGCGCGGCGAAGAACCGCGAAGCTTACTTTTTGCCTTGGTTGGCCACCGCGAGGATGGCCTGGGCTGCTGCTTCGGGGTCGAGGTAGGTTCCGCCCGGGGTGATGGGCTGGAAGTCCTCGTCCAGTTCGTACACCAGCGGGATGCCCGTGGGGATGTTCAGCCCGGCAATGGCTTCGTCGCTGATGCCGTCCAGGTGCTTGACCAGTGCGCGCAGGGAGTTGCCGTGGGCGGTGACCAGGACGGTCTTGCCGGCCTTGAGGTCCTCCTTGATGTCCGATTCCCAGTACGGGAGGAGGCGCACAAGGACGTCCTTGAGGCACTCGGTGCGCGGCAGGGCGTCGCCGAGGTCCGCGTAGCGGGGGTCGTGGGCCTGGGAGAATTCGCTGTCGTCGGACAGGGGCGGCGGCGGAGTGTCGTAGCTGCGGCGCCATTCCATGAACTGCTCTTCACCGAACTCGGCCAGCGTCTGGGCCTTGTCCTTGCCCTGGAGGGCACCGTAGTGGCGTTCGTTGAGGCGCCAGTCGCGCTTGACGGGGATCCAACCGCGGTCGGCCTTGTCCAGTGCCATGTTGGCGGTGTTGATGGCGCGCTTCAGGAGCGAGGTGTAGAGGATATCCGGGAGGATGTTGTTCTCAACCAGGAGTTCCCCACCGCGTACTGCTTCTTTGCGGCCTTGGTCGTTCAGGTCAACGTCCACCCAACCGGTGAACAGGTTCTTGGCGTTCCAGTCGCTGTGGCCGTGGCGCAGCAGAATCAGCTTGTAAGTCATGGTTTTTATCCTAGCCGAGGGGTCCGGTGCCGTGCCGGGCGTTACGGCGTGCGCACCCGTTACACGCTTGGGGCGCGCATCGGACCCGATAAAGTGTTGGCCGTGGTGCAAAAAGCGGAACGGGTGGGCTCTCCCCGGAGTCGGGGCGGGAAACCCGTTGGCAACATCACCCGTGGCACCACCAACCCCAACCGGATGCGCCGCCTGGATCGTTGGCTGGCCGGGCCGCAGGCGTGGCGGCTCCGCGCCGCCGTCGAGCCCTTGGTGGTGGACCTGGGCTACGGCGCTTCGCCAACCACCGCCGTCGAGCTTTTTGAACGGCTCCAGGCCGTCCGCCCGGATTTGCGGGTCTGCGGGATCGAGATCGAACCGGAGCGGGTGCGGACCGCGAAGGCCCTCGAACGGCCAGGGCTGAGCTTCCACGTGGGCGGCTTCGAGCTCCCCGTGCCCGGCAATCCAGTGTTGGTCCGGGCCTTCAACGTGCTGCGGCAATACGAGGAGGCCGACGTCAAAGACATCTGGGCCTTGGTGCAGTCCCGGTTGGCCCCCGGGGGCCTGTTCATTGATGGAACGTGCGATGAAATCGGCAGGCGCGTCACGTGGGTGGCGCTGGATCCGGAGCGACCGTTGAGCTTGAGCTTTTCGGTGCGGTTCGGGAGTTTCGAACTGCCCTCGGAGGTAGCCGAACGGCTGCCCAAGGCGCTCATTCACCGCAACGTTCCCGGCGAACCGGTCCATGCTTTCCTGCAGGCCATGGACAAGGCGTGGCTGGAGGCGGCTCCCCTGGCGTCGTTCGGGAACCGGCAGCGCTGGACGGCTATGTGCCGTTCACTGCACGACGCCGGGTGGCCGCTTCAGGACGGGCCAGCCCGGTGGCGCCTTGGCGAACTTACCGTCGCTTGGGAGGCGGTGGCGCCGAAATAACGCTGTTTACCAGGGGCCGTATGGTCCGACGTTGCGGTTGCCGCCGCTGCCGGCTTCCTTGAGCGCAGGACGGACGTCGGCGAGGTAGACGCACGCTGCCGTGACAGCTGCGATGCCGAACAGGCCAAGCCCGTTGCCTCCAGTGAAGACCGTCAACGCGCCGATGGCGAAAGCGACACCTGTAAGGGCCAGCCAGAACGTCTTGGTGCGCTTGGACGCGGCCACGAACAGCGTGGGCCGGTGCCGCAGGCAGTCCGCGAAAGCCCACACTTCAAGGGCGAGGGCCACCAATCCCAAAATGAAGTAGACCGCGTTGGTGACAATGGCGATCAAGAATTTTCCGTCCACGCCCTTTAGCCTAGCTGTCCAAAGACTTCAGCGCTTGGTCCAGGTCCGACCAGAGGTCCTCGACATTTTCGATCCCGACACTCAACCGGACCAGGTTCTCCGGAACGCTGACCGGCTCAGCCGCGTGCCGGCGTCGACGTTCTATAAGGGACTCCACCCCACCCAACGAAGTGGCGGGGAGCCAAAGCTGCAGGGCACGGACCAGTTCGTCCGCGGCCTCAGCGCCGCTTCGGTGGTGGTCACCGGCGATCTGGATACACAGAATGGAACCGAAGCCCTTCATCTGATCCTTGGCACGCTGGTGGCCTGGATCGGTGGCCAGGCCGGGGAAACGGATGGTTTCCACGCGCGGGTGGGTGCTGAGGCGTTCGGCGAGCGTGGCCGCCGAGGCTTGCGAACGCTCGATCCGCAGCGCCAGCGTGCGCAGGCCGCGCAGGGCCAGCCATGCTTCAAAGGGCCCGGCGATGCCGCCGTGGATGATCCGGTGGTGCAGGAGCGTGGCCCGCAGTTCCGGGTTGGACGTCACCAACGCACCGAGGACAACGTCGGAATGCCCGGCGAGGTACTTGGTTACCGAGTGGAGGACGACGTCGGAGCCAAGGCTCAGTGGCTGCTGCACCAAGGGCGTCGAAAAAGTATTGTCCGTGACGACGAGGGCGCCCACGGCGTGTGCAGCGTCAGTGAGGGCGCGGACGTCGGCGATGCCGAGCATGGGGTTGGTGGGGCTCTCAAGCCAGAGGAGGTTGGCCTTCTTGCCCTCCTCGGGGCTGATCAGGGCCTTGACCGCGTCCGTGTCCGTGATGTCAACGGTCCGCAGCTCCAGGAAGCCTTTCTCCGCCAACTCGGTGGCCATCACCAGTGAGCCCGAGTAGCTGTGTGAAGGCATGACAACTACGCCGCCCGCCGGAACCAGCGAAAGCGCCGAACTGACCGCTGCCAGGCCGGACGCGTAGAGCAGGCCGGGAAGGGACGCACCCTCGAGCTTGGCCAAGGCATCCTCGAAGGGGTCCCACGTGGGGTTGGCGTAGCGTCCGTAGCCGCGGTCACCGTCGTTGAGCGGGCCGGTACCGAAGTATGTGGAGGAAAGGACGATGGGCGGATTCACGGGCTCATCATGGGCGCGCTCCGGGCGGCCGGCAGCCACCACAACGGTTTCCGGAGACAATTCGGCGGCGCGCTGATCGGAGAGGCTCATGGTTTTAGCGTAGCCGCGGCCAAGGCTGTGGATGAAAGGCGTTACGCGCCTTGATGTCGGTGAAGCTCGGTAGGCTAGACGCGTGAGTATTCCGAGAGCAGGTCTTTTTATCGCCTTCGAAGGCGGGGACGGAGCGGGCAAGTCCACGCAGGCCGCCCGGCTCTCTGACGCCCTTGAGTCACGCGGACTTTCCGTGCTTCGCACCCGCGAACCCGGCGGCACTCCCATTGGCGAGAAACTTCGCTCCCTTGTCCTGGACCACGGGCACGGCACTATCGATGCGCGCACCGAAGCCCTCATGTTTGCCGCAGCCCGCGCCGCACACGCCAGCCAGGTCATCCGGCCGGCCCTTGCCGAGGGGACGGTGGTCATCACGGACCGCTACGTCGATTCGTCGGTTGCTTATCAGGGCGCTGGCCGCGGCTTGGGCGCCGAAGGCATTTTGACCCTTAATGAATGGGCCACCGAAGGGCTGCATCCGGACCTGACAGTACTGCTCGACGTCGATCCCGCCGACGGCCGCCAGCGCCGTACCGCAGGGGACGCCGCCGAGGACCGGCTTGAATCGGAACCTGACCAGTTCCACTCCACTATCCGCCACGCCTTCCTGGACCGGGCAGCGGCGGACCCGTCAAGCTACCTGGTACTGCCGGCGAACGCGGACATCGAGTCGCTGGCCGCCAGGATCCTGGACCGGGTGGAGTCGCTGTTGACTGGCCACGTTCCGGATGTGCCTGTTTCGGACGTGCCTGTTTCGGACGTGCTTCCGTGAGTGTCTGGGACGACCTCCAGGGGCAGGCCCCCGTCGTGGCGCAGCTGAAGCAGGCGGCGCAGGGCGAAACCGGCCTCACCCATGCCTGGCTGTTCACCGGTCCCCCGGGGTCCGGCCGTTCCAATGCAGCCAAAGCGTTCGCTGCTGCCCTGAACTGCGAGCAGGACGACGTCACCCGTCGCGGCTGCGGCGAATGCGCAGCCTGCCACACGATCCTGGGCGAGACACACTCGGATGTGACGTTCGTGCGGACCGAAAAAGTCACCATCACCATCGACGAAGCCCGCGAACTCGTGTCCAAGGCCGGAGACCGGCCAGCCACGGGCCGTTGGCGGATCATTGTGGTGGAGGATGCGGACCGCATGGCGGAGCGCACCACCAACGTGTTGCTCAAGGCCATCGAGGAACCCACGCCACGCACCATCTGGATGCTGTGTGCCCCTTCGCCGGCCGATGTCCTGGTCACTATCCGGTCGCGATGCCGTCCGGTGAGCCTGCGGCTCCCCCCGGCCTCCGATGTCGCGGACCTCTTGGTAAGGCGCGACGGCGTCGATCGCCAACTCGCCGACCGTGCAGCGCGTGCTGCGCAAAGCCACATCGGTATCGCCAGGCGTCTGGCCCGTGACGCCGACGCCAGGGAGCGTCGTTTGGAAACCGTCCGGATTCCCTTGGGGCTCCGGGGCGTCACAGCTGCCGTGATGATGGCCGAGAAACTTGTGAAGATCGCCACCGACGAAGCGAACAGCTCCAATGACGAACGCGACGCGGCAGAGAAGATTGCCCTGCTCGCGAGCCTTGGTGCCCCGGAATCCGGAACGCTGCCGCCCTCCATGCGCAGCCAGGTCAAACAGCTTGAGGATGACCAAAAGCGCCGCGCCAAGCGCTCCATCACGGACTCGCTGGACCGCACTTTGACGGATTTGCTGTCTTTCTACCGGGACGTGCTGATCATCCAGTTGGGGAACGCCGTGGAGCTGGTCAACGTTGAGCTCAAGGGCGAGTTGGAAGAGTACGCCGGTCGTTCAAGCCCGGAAACCACCCTTGCCCGGATGGACGCCATCAACAAAGCACGTGTCCGCATCACCACCACCAACGTGGCCCCGCTGTTGGCCGTCGAGTCCATGGCTACCAGCCTCATCCAGCAATAGGAGAATCCATGAAGTCCGCACCACGCCGGTTCGCAGCGCTGTGCGTCGCTCTCGCTTCCTTGCTGGTACTGAGCGCCTGCACCCTTCCGTTCATGCCCACCCCCACAGCGAAACCGTCCACCAGCACGGTTGACCCGTCCATCGCCGCTTCGGCTCCCAAGGGTTTGGAGAAGTTCTACTCCCAGTCCGTGGAGTGGAGTTCATGTGAGGACGGATTCCACTGCGGCAAAGTCCAGGTGCCCTTGGACTACGCAAACCCCGACGCCGGCGATATCTCGCTGTCCATCATCAAGCTGCCCAGCACCAGCAACAAGCAAGGCACCGTCCTAGTCAATCCTGGTGGACCGGGCGGCTCCGGTGTGGACTTCGTGAAGGACGCGGGCAAGACCCTCCTGACGGAGAAGCTCCGCGCCAACTTTGACGTGGTGGGCTTCGATCCGAGGGGTGTGGGCCGTTCAGCCCCCGTGACCTGCATGACCGATGCCGAACGGGATGCTGCCCGCGCGAAGGTCTTCAGGAAAGACACCGACCAAGGACTTGAAGCCGCTTTTGCCTTCAACAAGACGTTGGCACAGCAGTGTTCCCAGCAAACCGGAGCGGTCCTGGGCCACATAGACACCGTGAGCGCTGCCAAGGACCTGGACGTCCTGCGCGCTGTCATGAACGATGCCAAGCTGAACTACCTGGGCTTCTCCTACGGAACGTTCCTTGGGTCCACCTACGCGTCGCTCTTCCCGGACAACGTGGGTCGCCTGGTCCTGGACGGGGCCGTGGATCCCTCCATCAGCAATGAAGCCTTGACTGCGGGACAGGCAAAGGCCTTCGAACGGGCCATCCACACCTACGTGGCCAACTGCCAGCAGCAAAATTCGTGCCCGCTCAGCGGATCCGTGGACAACGGCGTCCAGGAGATCAGGGACCTCATCAACGCCGTGGACCAAAACCCACAAACGGCGAAGGACGGCCGCCTGGTGACCAGCAACGACTTCGTCAACGGCCTGATCCTGCCGTTGTACAACGACCAAAGCTGGCCGGCCCTCACCCAGGCACTTGACGCTGCGTTTTCCGGCGACGCTTCCCCCATGATGCGGCTCGCAGATCTGGGGGCGGACCGCGAAGCCAACGGCACCTACAGTTCCAACTCCGCCCTCGCGTTCCAAGCCATCAACTGCCTGGACTACCCCATGGTCAGTGATCCCGCCGCGATGCGGGCGGAGGAAGCCCAGCTCAAGCTGGACTCCCCTACGTTCGGTTCCTTCTTCGCCTATGGCGGTGTGAACTGCAGGGACTGGCCGTACCCGCACACACGGACACCGGCACCTGTGGAGTACAAGGGATCCGCACCAATCGTGGTGGTAGGCACAACCGGCGACCCCGCCACTCCCCTGGAATGGTCCGAGTCGTTGCGCAAACAGCTGGGGACCGCATCCCTGGTCACATGGGATGGTGAGGGGCACACCGCCTACGGCCGCAGCAACACCTGCGTCAGCAACGCCGTCGACGACTACTTCGTCGACGGGAAGCTGCCGCAGGATGGCCTGAAATGCTAGAGGTGCCTGGCTTCGCGCTTTTCCACCAGGAGCGGGAGCTGCTTGATGGAGTCCACCACGGCGGTAGCGCCGGCAGCGCGCAGGGTGGCCTCCGAATGCGAGCCGGTCAGAACGCCGGCGATGAGCGACGCCCCTGAACGTACTCCCGACACCATGTCAGAGCTGGTGTCGCCAACTACGGCCACCTCCCGGACATCGTCAAGATCCAACGCGAGCACGGCCGTCAGGATCATGTCCGGGTAGGGCCGGCCCCGTCCGGCGTCCGCGGGGCACAGGCTAAGGTCCGCGAGCCCCATCCAGCCGAGTGATTCGAGCACAGTATTCTGCGTGTGGCGGCCAAAGCCGGTGGCAAGGCAGATCTGCATGCCGGATTCCCGCATCCACAGGATGGCGTCCTCTGCCCCTGGAATGGCGCGGACGCCGCCGTCGTCGATCATCTCGTCGTAGGCCTTCTCGAAGACCTTGTTGGCGCTCTCTGCGGTGGCTGCATCCTCGAAAAGGTGGCTGAATACGGTCA
This sequence comes from Paenarthrobacter sp. AR 02, assembly GCF_021538675.1. Taxonomy (GTDB): domain Bacteria; phylum Actinomycetota; class Actinomycetes; order Actinomycetales; family Micrococcaceae; genus Arthrobacter. Next base: position 263,759 of record NZ_JAJUKH010000003.1, on the reverse strand, counting down.
TTTTCGAGAATCCCATAGTGTCGCGGGCGTAACCAAGCATGCTCTCGTACCGGCTGCTGCCGGGTTCTATGCCATGTTCCACCAGTGCCCGGGACATGGCCCGCTCCGTACGGCCGTCGTCGGTGATGGTGGTGCCCACCATGTCCACCACCGCGAGCCGCAGCCTGTTGGGTGTGTGGCTGGCGTCCGTGATCAATGCGTCCCCGGTCATTGGGCGGCTCCTTCGGCTTGTGTGCGTGGCACGGTTGGTTCCCCAGCTTCCGACCGCCGGGAGACCGCAGCCTGAACCCGGCCCGACATGCGGGTGAACATCCCCGCAACGGCCGCCGCCGCCCTCGTTTTGACCCGGGCGCGCTGCCTCTATTACAGTTATGTCTTGCGTGATCGCCCGGGAAACCGGTGATGAACGCGGTGCTTCCTTAGCTCAGTCGGTAGAGCGTTTCACTCGTAATGAAAAGGTCATCAGTTCGATTCTGATAGGAAGCTCTGAGCAAGCCCCGGCGGCCCTTGTCACAGGGCTGCCGGGGTTTTCGCTTTTTAAGTCCTGTGTTCCAAAGAAAAGTGGGATGGCGCGAACCCACGCAACTGCGGCATGATCGAAATATCGAACTTCTGGCAAGACATCTGAAATGTTCAAAATAAAAGACATTTTGAGGTTTTGATCGTATGATCGATATATGGAACACTCTGACGAGCTGACCCCGTTTTACCGGGCTGTCGATGCTGCTTCTCTTGGGCGGTCCATCGCCCAAGCACGCAAGGAGGCAGCACTCACCCAACACGACCTTGCCGTGAAACTGGGCGTCACCCGCGGCACCATCGTTCGCCTTGAAGCCGGCGATGCTGTCTCCATGGTCGTGGCCATGCGGGCCATCAGGGCGGTGGGCCGCGATGTGGCCCTTGTGCCGCGCTTTTCGAAACTGCACGTGCAACCATGAGCCCCCGCCGCAGCCTGGACGTGTACCTGCGTGGAGACCGCATCGGTGAACTGCGCGGTAACGGCCTCAAGCTGTCCTTCCAGTACGACCCGCAGGCGCTGGCCGCCTACGGTGCCGGTTCAATCCTGTTGTCCTTATCCCTACCGTTGGCCAGAAAGCGTTTGGACGGAGCGGAGGTCTACAACTTCTTTGACGGCCTGCTCCCCGAAGGGCAGGTCCGTTCCAATCTGGCCAAAGAGCACGGCGTCACAGTCCCGGACGCCTTCGGACTACTCCGCGTCTTGGGAGCTGACTGCGCCGGAGCTGTCCAGGTCCTGCCGCCGGGGGAAGCCCCCGCGCGGGAGGGTGCCGCAACGCCCATGACCACGGCGGAGGTCACCAGCGTGGTCGAATCGCTGCCCACGTGGGACCTGCCCGATGACTTCCTGGTCACTGCTTCCTTGGGCGGCGTCCAGTCCAAGGTGTTGCTGTCCCGCCACGACGGCGGCTGGGCATGGCCCGGACGGGGGGCGGTATCGACCCACATCATCAAACCCGAACCGCTTGAATCCACAATTCCGGAACTGCTCCCCGCTGAGGACTGGGCTTTGCGGACCGCAGCCACTGCAGGGCTTCCTGCGGCTAATGCCCATCTGGAAAACTTCGGATCCCGTCGGGCCATCGTCGTGGAGCGCTTCGACCGCACTGCGGAGGGTAGTCGGCTGCACCAGGAAGACTTCACCCAGGCGCTGGCCCTCGCCAGTGCAGCGAAGTACGAAGGCACCACCGCGCCGCCCTCGCGCCTGACCCGGCTTGTCGACGCCGCGGCCCCGCACACCCGTGATGAGGCGGAATTTCGCCGCGATCTGTTGCGCGCCGTGACCTTTAACCTGCTGATTGGAAACGGCGATGCCCATTCCAAGAATTACTCCCTCACCCTGCGCGATGGTGGAGAAGTGCTCTTGGCACCGCTTTACGACGTGGCACCGACACTGCTGTTGTACCAGCCCAGTGGCCTTGCCGGCCACACGGTCAACGGCCAAATCCGCTTGAGCTACATCACCGTGGAGCATCTCGTGGCCGAAGGGGTCGCATGGGGCATGGACGACGACGACGCCCGGCGGACCGCGGTTTCAACACTGGAGAGGGTAGCGACCGCAGCACTCCAAACAAGCCCGCCAGAATCCCTCGGCTTTTTGCCGGAGCTCATCGCTGTCCGTGCGCAGGACCTGCTGAACGGCGGCACAGCCAGGCGGGCCCTGGCGCGGGAAGACTGACACCCTCCCGGGTCGCCAGTGCCGGGCCGCCTCACACTGACAACCCGGCGCCCGCGCCCCTCAGTTCCCGAGCCGGGACAACAAAACCGCGACGGCGGCAGAGACTCCCCCGGCCAGCGAACCTTCCAGCTCAGGAGCGAAGAACGGCGAGTGGTTGACCGGAACAGGCCTTTCCAGCCCGGCAACCGGCGTCCCACCGAACATCCAAAACACCGACGGAACACCGATCGCAGTGCCGAGGTGCCCGAAGTCTTCGCTGCCCATCATCGGCGGGGTGATTTCGACTGACTCGGCCCCCAACGCCAGCCGCAGCGCCTCCATCACGGGAGGAACGGCGTCGGGGTCGTTGAAGCACTGCGGGAAACGGTACATTTCCTCGACGTCCGGCCCGGGGGCACCCGACGCGGCGGCCTCGGCCGTAACGATGCGACGGACCGCGGCAAGGACCTGGCGACGGACGTCCTCATCGAACGTGCGGATGTTAAGCGTGAACTCGGCCGAGGCCGGAATGATGTTCTCTTTGAGGCCGGCATGGAAGGTCCCAACGGTGACGACGGCGGACTTCCGTGGGTCCAGCTCGCGGGACACGATCCCCTGCAACCGGGTGACCATGTGCGCGGCCATGACGATCGGATCAATGGAATCCTGCGGCTGCGAACCATGCGATTGCTGTCCGTGAACGGTGACCCTTAGCGAGTCCGCCATGGCCGCGACCGGCCCGCTGGAGATCGCGACAGTGCCCACCGGCCGGGGCATGACATGCTGCCCGAACACCACTTCCGGCCTCGGCGCCTTGTCCCACAGTCCGTCGTCGAGCATGGCAAGCGCGCCAGCTGCAGTCTCCTCGCCGGGTTGGAAGATCAGCACCAGCGTTCCTGACCAGGCGTCCAGGTTGCCCGAAAGCACTTCGGCCGCACCCAACAGGCTGGCTACGTGCGTGTCGTGGCCGCAACCGTGCATGACGGGAACCACCGTGCCATCCGGGAGCGTGCCAGTGTCCGTGCTTGCATAGTCCAGGCCGGTTGCTTCTTCGATGGGAAGGCCATCGGAGTCGGCGCGGAAGGCCACCACCGGTCCGTCGCCGTTCCGCAGGACGCCCACAACACCGGTTCCTCCGCAGCGGAAGTGCTCGATGCTGAGCCCGTCCAGCTGCTCCTCGATCAGGGTGGCGGTGGCGAACTCCTGCATGGACAGCTCCGGGTGTGCGTGGAGGTGCCGGTACAACTCGTGGAGCTTGGCGGTCTGGCTGGCATCGAGGGCGGGGGCGATAGCTGTGGTTGTCATTGGTCCTGTCTTCCTTCGCGGGTGATGGTTCTGTTCCGGGCGCTGCTGCTACTCGATGTGGATGGGCTTCGCCTCAGCGATGGGGGCCTTGCTGCGGAAGAACCAGGCCAGGAGGATGGTCCCCAGCACGGCGATGGCGGTGGAAACCATGGCGAGTGACGGCACCAGCGGCAACACCACGAACACGACGACGGCCGAGACAAGCAGGGCGAACACAGTGGTGCGGGGCTGCTTCATGGACACGACGGCCTGGACCAGCACGGCTCCGAGGACGGTGGGCAGCACATACAAACGGGTGACCACCAGGACGGAAGGCGGGATGACGCTGATCAACCACGTGCCCAGGAGCCCAACAAAGATCGCCAGCGAGGTCAGGTGGACTACCGCGGCGCCACAGATGGCGACGACGGCGGCCAGCTCGGCCCGCTTGGTGCCCGGCTTTGCGCCGATGTTGGTTTGGGCGATCAGCGCGGCCGGCAGGAGCTTGTTGGAGATGTTGCCGATCATGAAGGCCTGGTACATCGCGGCCGGCCCCAGGATCGGATAGTACGTGAGCGGCTCGACGATCCAGATGATGCCAAAGGTTGCAGCGACGGCCACAAATGCTATCCAAAGCTGCCCCGGTCCAATATCGAGACCGGTGGCGAAGACAAGGTACAGCGGACCGGCAACGGAAATTAGCAGGCCGGCGATCATGGTGATTTGGCCCCAGCGGGACGTGGTGCGGTTGAAGTCCGCCATGGAGGCTGTGCTGGTGGTGGTGGGATCAGAGGTGATGGAAGACATGGGGTGTTCCTTTCGTGCCCGGGTCAGGTGCCGGTGTTGAGGACGACGGCGGCGGGCCGGCTCAGGCGCCGGCGGCCAGATAAGCGGCGGCCAGGCCGATGACGATGGAAATCCCGAGCCCCCATTCCCGCAGCCAGCTCTTGCCCAGCTTCTTGGCCAGCAGGAGGCATGTCCCCATAACGGCCGCGGAGACGATGAAGGACAGCACATGGATGCCGGACTTGGGCAGCTCGGTGAGCCCCAGGCAGGAGAAAGCTCCGATCAGTGCCGCCGCCGGGACGATGGCCATGGCCGCGGGGTTGATGGAGCGGATCTTGGCGTCGCCTTTGCGCAGCACCGGCGTCAGGATCAAGGTGGCGAGCATCCACATGGCGCCGCCGATGCTCATGGCGAAGAACGCGACGGCGAACACACTTTGCGTATAAGTGGCGTCCCCGAGCTTGGCGCCCATGGACCCTGCTGCGATGCCGGCGGCCGAAACGTCGTAGGCCGCGGAGCCGATCAGGCCGATACGGGACAGGACCGCCGGGGCTCCGAAAAGGCCCAGGAGAGCAATGGCTACAAGGGAGACAGCCAGGGAAGGGCCAATCGCCGATACTGCGCCTGAACGGAATGAGGTTTTGATGTCCTGCGTACTCATTTCCACCGAAGGGGCAGCGCGTCGGGCCGCTTTCATGAAGATCACGGATTGGATGATGATGACGCCGAAGACACCGGCCACGCAGATCCACAGCACGGGGTTGTTGGCGATGGCCATGATGTCGGTTGGTCCAATGGGGGCGAGCGGTTGAAGTGCCAGGGGTTGGAACAAAGGAACCTCCGGGTGTTGGCCCCGCGGCAACTCCGCAACCGGACCACGCTGTGCGGAATGCGGCGCCGTAGGGCTAATCCTTACCCTCCGACCAGATCGGCCAGCGGGTTACCAACACCTTCTGCTATGAGCCGGATCACACACAATAGCTGACGGAATCAGCCAAATGAATGGCCGAATCGGTCAAAGCTTGCCATCACTGGGGTCGCCACTTCCCCGATTCGATGTGACCCGGCACACTTTCAGGCAGTAGACATCCAGCAAAGGAGCACCATGTCCGACACCATTGGCGAGCTGTCCGCCGTCGAACTTTCCGCAGCAATCCGGGGAAAGAAGATCTCGGCGCGGGAAGCGTTGGCCGATCACCTGGACCGCATTGCCGAAGTGAACCCCGTGATCAACGCCGTGGTGACCCTGGACGCCGACGGCGCCCAGACGCTGGCCCATCGCGCCGACCAGCTGACGGCGTCGGGGGCGGACCTGCCGCCCCTCCACGGCCTGCCCATGACGCACAAGGACACGAACAACACCGCCGGGATGCGCACCACCCAGGGCTCCCTCGCCTTGCGCGACTTCGTACCCGACGCCGACGACCTCATCATCGCGCGGCTCAAGGCAGCCGGCGTGGTCAGCACGGGAAAGACGAATGTTCCCGAGTTTGGCGCGGGCTCGCACACGTTCAACGACCTCTTTGGCACCACTACCAATCCGTACGCACCCACCCTTAGTGCCGGTGGCAGCAGCGGCGGGGTGGCCGCCGTCGTCGCTTCCCGCGTCCAAAGCATCGGCGACGGCAGCGACATGGGCGGTTCGCTCCGCATCCCGGCATCCTTCTGCAACGTGGTGGGTTTAAGGCCGTCGACGGCGGTCATCCCCATGCCGTCCGACGTCAACGCCTTCGCATGGCTGGGAAGGACCGGACCGATGGCCCGGAGCGTGGAGGACATTGCATTGTTCATGTCCGTAACCGCCGGCAAGGACCCACGGGTTCCGCACCCTGAGGGCCTGGATCCTGAAGTTTTCCGGGCATCGCTGCAGGCCGACATGCGCGGCGTGCGGATCGGCTGGTCCCGCGACTTTGGCATCGGCGTGCCTGTGGAGGCCGAAATCGTGGAACATCTGGAACGGCAGCTTTCCGTTTTCGAGGAGCTCGGGGCGATCGTGGAAGAAGCGACTCCAGATTTCAGCGAAGCGGACCTGGTGTTCGGCAACACGCGCGCCATGGACTTCGCTGCTGGCCTGGGGCCCCTCCTGGCGCGCGCGGGGGACGTGGTCAAGCCTGAAGTGCACTGGAATGTGGAAAAGGGGTTCGCGTTGACGGCCCGGGACCTCATCGAAACCGCCGCAGCCCGGACCCGGTTGGAACGTGGCATCCAGGACTTCTTTGGCCGATACGATCTGTTCGCCAGCCCGTGCGCCCAGGTGCTCCCCTTCGACGCCGCCCTCCGCTATCCCCTGGACATTGCCGGCGTACCCTCCGAGACCTATCTGGACTGGATGCGGTCGGCCTGCCTCCTCTCGGCCACCGGCCTTCCTGTGCTCAGTGTGCCGGCGGGATTCAGTTCCTCCGGGCTGCCCATCGGCCTCCAGCTGGCCAGCAACCACTACACGGATATGCAGCTGCTCCGCTACGGCCACGCCTTCGAGCAGCGGACCGGGTACGCCGCCGTCGCGCCTGTTGTGAAAGCCGAGCCTGTCACCACGGCGAGCGCATGACCCGTCCCCCGCGCTTTCGCGCGTCGAGCAGGATCGACACGTCCACGCCGTTGGCCTCCTGGGCCCACTCCGAGTCCGTGATGAAACGGTAAAGGGAGGACATGTCCTCCACAGTGACGTCGGCCATGATCTGGTAATTGCCGGCGATCGCGGCGGCATACCGGACCGTGGGAAGTTCAGCGAGGCTCTTTCCTACGCGCTCGACGTGCTGCGGCGAAGCCCTGATCCAGAGCAGCGCCTCAACAGCCAGGCCAAAGGACGCAGGCTCAACAATCGCCCGCACATGGACCTGGTTGTTGGTCAGCAGCCATTCGCTTCGCCGCCGCGCGGTGGCCTCTGACACCCCTACCCGACGCCCCAGCGCTTCGAAGCTCATCCTGCCATCAGCGCACAGTGCGTCGATGAGTTCGTTATCCTGGCGGCTCATGTGCTGCTGCCTGACCAGAATGCCGGAGTCCTGCGCGAGGTTCGAACGCAACGCCTCGGCCTTATCTGCCGGAAGGACTTCCGGCCGCCAGCCGCGAATCGTGCGGAAGTACCGGAGCACCGGATAGCTGGTCGAGTCCCTGAGCCCAATGGTGGATGGAAGTTCATCTGACAGGACGTCCCCCATACGGCCCGTTTCGGTGAGGACTTCGGCCACGCAGTCACCGGTGCCCGTCGTCGTGTAAACGAACGTCGTATCAGCGCGCTGGGAGAGCGCATTGGCGGCGGCACGCACCGTTCCGGGCATGCACCGCATCTCCACCAACACCACCGCGGGCCTCGGCCTGATCCCCACTACGGCTACGGCGCCGGACTCCAGCAGCTGCGATCCGCGGCGGGCCACAGTCCGCTCGGCCTCACCCAGGACGGCGGCCATCTTGCGCCAGGGACACCGGGGATCCAGCTGCAGGGCAGCCACGATCTGCCGCTCCAATGCGTCAAACACCGCCATGCAGGCTCCGTCCGGTCTGTGCTGGTGACTTTGGGCGTATGTGCCCGGGGGCTCCTCCGGGCAACCGCCGAGTGGGGTTCCTGCCACAGTTTAGGGACAACTGCGGGCAGAAACACGTCGAGACCGACGGCGGGAGACATGACAGCGCGCATGAACCCTTACGCTGTCTTGGAGGACGGGCAAGGCGCCATTGTCATCAGCCTCGACAACTACTGTCCTTGACGACGACCCAGGAGACATTCACTGCATGGAACCGTACGGACATCCGCCACCTCAACCGTTTCCCGGCCAGCATCACCAGCAGCGCCCGCAGTACGACCCGCCACAGCAGTACGGCCCACCACAGCAGTACGGCCCGCTACAGCCCAAAAAGGAGAGCAAACTCGGGTGGATTCTCGGTGGCATCGGCATTTTCGTGCTGATCCTCCTGTTCGCGGGGTGCTCCGCCCTGGTCAACTCCATCAACGGCGGTGGGAGCCACGCCGAGAAGGCCAAAGCTGTCATGGCCGCGGCCGACAATGCACCGGAGGGCGACTGGGTTCTCACGCACCGGAGCGATCCGAAGGTAGAGGCCGGCTGTCTCTCCATCGACACCGCCTGCATTAAACTCCGGGCCGAGTGGAGGGTTGATCATCCCGTCAGCCTCAACGACGTTGCCACCCGCATAGGGATGGACGTCAGCAAATCGAAGCTGTCAGAGGACGGCTGCATCAAAGAAAACGACCCCGACGGAGGCGGCACGGACGAAGTATGCATAGTGGAAGAAGAATGGCCCGCGGACGGCTATCGGGTCATCCTTAACATGTCCCGGCGGTAGGCCGACGCAGCAAGCCCCTCGGCTACAGGTAATCCCCCGCGCGCTCACGCGCTATCTCCAGCAGGGTGGAGTGGAAGGCCACTTCCGCCGGTGCGTAAACCTTGTCCTGGCGTTGGGCCAGCAGTACCCGACGCAAAGGTGCGGCGGAACCCAAGCTGATAACCCTTACGTCAGGGTGTTGGAGTGCGACGGCGGTTTTGGGCACCATGGCCACGCCCATCCCCACGCTCACCATGGCCTGGGCTTCCTGGTAGTCGTTGGCCAGGAAGCCGATGGTTGGTTCGAACCCGGCTTCGTGGGCTGAACGTTGCAGCACTTCCACCACGGGGTGGGCCTCCGCCCGAACGATCCAGGATTCCTTGCGTAGCTCCTCCATCCGGATCTCTTCGCGCCCCGCCAAGGGGTGTCCCCGGGACACCAGGATCACCGTGCTCTCCTGGAAGACTTCAGTGACCCGAATCGAGTCATCCTGGAATCTGTTCCACGGGTAGTCCCAGAGGAGGCACAGGCCAGTGACGCCGGACTGCAGGTCCGATACCAGGTCATCGAAACGCGCACTGCGCACGGACAGGCCAATTGCCGGGTAGCGCTTTTTGAACGCCCTGATGACTACCGGGAGGAAGGATCCGGCAAGGGTAGGAAAGGTTCCAACTGTCAGCGACCCGCGCTTGAGTCCAGCGATTTGGTCCAGGTCCGATTGGGCCGCACGCATCTGGCCAACGATCTTGCGGGCGTGGCCAGCCAGCACTTGGCCCGCTTCTGTAGGCACCACCCCACGTGAGCGGCGGTTGAGGAGCGGTTGCCCCACTTCCTGTTCCAGTTTCCTCAGCTGCTGGGAAACCGCCGAGGGAGAGTAAAGCATGAGATCCGCGGCCGCGGTGATGGAACCTTGCTCAACAACCTCGACCAGCAGCGCGAGCCGTCGAATATCAAAAAGATCCTGGCCCTCATCGTTAAGCAACAGTTCACCCTTCCTAGGAATTTGTTCATTCTATACAGGCTGCCGTCGATACCACAGGATAAACGGGTTTCCAGCGGGCGTAAACGCCTCCTCCACCGCCCATTCAGGACTGATCCGCTGGTGAATGAAGCATTGCTTCATCCCACCCAAGATATCCAACATTGTCTTCAAATGTGATGTGCCTCAATCTCGAAGTATGCCCTTGAACGAGCCTGGGCGACAGAGAAGCAAGGAACTGACCATGAACATCGAAGCGGAATGGATGCGCGGAGGCACCAGCAAATGCTGGGTCTTCGAAAGCGGGCAATTCGGTGAGACTGAAACCAGTCCGGATGCGCTGCTCCCGCGGCTGTTCGGCAGCCCCGACCACCGACAAATCGACGGTGTGGGCGGCGCGACGTCGACAACCAGCAAAGCGATGATCGTTCGCCGCCCAGCGGACGACGACGTGGATGTCGAGTTCACCTTCGCCCAGGTGGGAATTGAGGAAGCCACCGTGGACTGGGGCAGCAACTGCGGCAACTGCTCGGCAGTGGTGGGCTTGTATGCCATCGAGAAGGGCTGGGTCACACCCACCGGGGAGATCACCCGGATCGTCACGCGGAATACCAACACAGGCCAGATCATCATCCAGCGGATATCCACCCCGGCCGGGGCCCTCCCGATCGTCCCGCAGGCGGAGATGCCCGGCGTTCCGTTCCCCGGGTACCGGGTGGGCCTTGGTTTCCAGGACCCTGCCGGTAAAACCACGGGCCAGCTTCTTCCCACCGGCTCCCCGACGGAGACGATCACTGCAGGCGGGACACGCTGGACTGCTTCGCTTGTCGACGCCGGAGCGCCGGTAGTAATCGTCCGGGCCGAAGAGCTCGGCCTGGACCCTGAGCGCTACGACAGCTGGTTGGCCGGCGTCGAACTGCAATTGGAGACACTCGAGACGATTCGACGCCAAGCAGCAGTACGCATGGGGCTCGCCGCGTCCACCAGCGAAGCGGCACGGGCCATCCCGAAAGTCGCCATCGTCGCCCCGCCCGCCCAGTCCGACGCCGGCAGCGACGTCAGCGTCATGATGCTCTCCATGGGCAAGCCGCACCCCGCCCTCGCCATCACGGGAAGCATCGCACTGACGCTCGCAGCCGGCACACCAGGCACCGTTTTGTACGACATCACCGAACATGACCTTCGGCCAACCCTGAAGCTGCGGACGCCGGCCGGCGTGATCGAGACATGGAGCGAGGAAAAGGACGGTTCCCTGATCATTGGCGTGGATCGGACAGCCCGCACCATCGCAACCACCACCATCCACCTCCCCGAGACGCTCGACAACACCGTCGACGCCTCACTTGCCGGCGCTACCCGCTGAACAGCCAGCGCTACTCGATGAAGAGAGAGCACCATGACTAACACCGCAGAAAAGACTGCACCAAGCCCCACAGTTGAAGCGCGGCCCAAGCGCCGCCGTCGTATCCTGCTGGTGACGGCTGTCGCCATCACCGTCTTGGGTCTTGCCGCCCTCCTGTTCGGAGGTGTCCTTGGCAGCCCTGCGGCGGCCTCGGGATCGGAGCCGACCTTGACCGCAACGCAGATCATCCCGCTCATCATCCTGGTGGTGATGTTCGTGGTGGCAACCAAGTGGCCGCTCAACATCGGTGTGATGGGGCTGGTTGCTTCCTTCGGCGTCGGCTATTTCGTCCTTGGCATGTCCGACAAGGAGATCCTGGAAGAGTTCCCGGCCAGCATCGTGCTGACGATCATCGGCGTCACGTACTTCTTCAGCATGGCGCAGCGGAATGGCTCCATCGACATCATTGTGCAGACATGCGTCCGCCTGGTCCGCGGCAAGACCATGCTGCTGCCTTGGGTCTTCTTCCTCATGGCCGCAGCCCTGACTTCATTGGGCACGTTCTCCCCCGCAGCTGTGGCACTTCTGGCTCCGGCGGCGCTGGGGCTGGCCTATGAGTCGCGCATCCATCCCGTCCTCATGGGGGCCTTCGTCATCAATGGCGCCCATGCCGGAGGTTTCTCGCCCCTGTCCGTGGCTGGCGTATTGGTTCACGACATCGCCATGAAGAACGGCTTCCCGATCGACCAGGGGTCACTGTTCCTGGCAAGCTTCGCCCTGAACTTCATTCTTTCGGCGCTGACGATCGTTCTGTTTGGGCTGCTGGGCAAACTCCGGGACAAGCACGCCAACGAGTACTCCGCGCTGGACACCCCGCGGATGGGACGCCCCAATGGACAGCAGTTCCTGACCCTGGCCCTGATCCTGGCAATCCTCGTGTGCACTTTGGGGTTCCACATGCCCATCGGCTTCGTTGCCCTGTCCGCCGGCCTTCTCCTGGCACTGGTAAACATCAAGGAGCACCAGACGTTCATCGGTGGCATTTCCTGGTCCACCGTCCTGCTGGTGGCCGGCATGATCACCTACGTCTCCCTGCTCCAGCACGTCGGCGTCATCGACACCCTCGCCGAGCAGGCACTCGCCCTGGGCGCACCCCTGCTGATCGCCTTGGTCCTCTGCTACGTCATTGGCGTCGGATCGGCCTTCGCCTCGTCCACCGCCCTGCTGACCGCCTTCATCCCGCTGGCGGGGCCCCTGCTGGCCACCAGCTCACTCAGCGCTTCCGGAACGGTCGCGGCCCTGGCGATTGCAGCCACGGTGGTAGACGTTTCGCCGTTCTCCACTGACGGCGCACTGGTGGTGGCCAACGCACGGGAGCACGACCGCCAGCGCGTATACAAGCAGCTGATGATGTACGCCGGTGGAGTCGTCCTGGTTGCCCCGGCACTGGCTTGGGCCCTGCTGGTACCCACCGGCATCATGTAGGCCTGCCGGAGCAATATCCGGCAAGCGCGGGAAGGCCCTGCACTCCATCGCAACAGGAAACCCGACGGACGGGCGCAGGGACTTCATGCGCTAAGGACAAAGGCAGGACGCTCACAGAGCGTCCTGCCTTTGGCTTACCCGGGAACGGGCGGATGTCAGGCGAAGTCGGAGACTGCCGGGTCCGGACCGATGCGGCCCTCAGCGCCGCGGTCCAGGCCGTTGATGGCCTCGACGTCGGTAGCGTCCAGCGTGACGTTCAGGGCGGCGAAGTTCTCCCGGATACGTGACTCGGTGACCGACTTGGGGATGACGACGTTGCCGATGGCCAGGTGCCATGCGATGACCACCTGTGCCGGCGTGGCGTCGTGCTTGGCAGCGATCTCAGCAATGGTGGCGCTCTCCAACAGCTCGCCACCCTGGCCCAGCGGGGACCAGGCCTGGGTCAGGATGCCCTTGGACGCGTTGAACTCGCGCAGCTCGGACTGGTTGAAGAACGGGTGCAGCTCCACTTGGTTGATGGCCGGCACTACGCCGGTCTCATCAATGATGTGCTGCAGGCCTTCCTTGGTGAAGTTGGAAACACCGATGGACTTGACCCGGCCGCGCTTCTGGAGCTCGATGAGGGCCTTCCAGGTGTCAACGTACTTTTCCTGCTTGGGCTGCTGCCAGTGGATGAGGTAGAGGTCCAGGGTCTCCAGGCCGAGGCGATCCATGGATTCCTCGAAAGCCTGCAGCGTGGACTCGTAGCCCTGGTCGGCATTCCACAGCTTGGTGGTGATGAAGATTTCTTCGGCGGAAAGGCCGGAGGAGGCAATGGCACGGCCGACGCCAGCCTCGTTGCCGTAGATCTTGGCGGTATCGATGTGGCGGAACCCGGCCTCGAAAGCCTGGCGCACCACCTTTTCGGCTACATCGTCTTCAACTTGCCACACCCCGTAGCCGAGCTGGGGGATGGTGTTGCCGTCGTTGAAAGTAAGTGTTGGTGACGAAGTCATGTTTGCCATACTGCCAGCACGGCGTATCGAAAAGCGCCAATTATTACGCAGATCAGCTATGCGCTTAACTTATTGCGTCCGAGGAATAAAGGCGCACGCCTGTAGTTGCGCACGCTGCACACTATGCGTCTTGGGAGAGTTCCCGCTCAGCGTCAGCGACCTGCTCGAAGACGGCCTCCGCGCGACGACGGACCGAAAGCGCGCCCACCGGCACCGGGCCGACCGCCAGCCTCAACATTGCCGCAGCTTCCGCTGTGGTCGCAAGGGAGTTCCCAGCCTTGGACAGCGCACGGTGCACGCCCGCCAGCGCGCCGGGAACATCCAGTCCGTCACTGGGCGAACGTCGTTGCGCCTCAACGCAAATAGCCCTGACACGCGGCGACAAACCGGCCAGTTCATTGGCGATCACCACCAGTTCGTTGTACAACTGCTCGTCATCTACGCCCTCAAGTACCTGGTGGTACCGGTCCAATCCCCGATGGAAGCGGTCGTGGGCGCGGCGCCAAAGCCCCTTGCCGAGCTCCACATCGTCCTTCCGCCCTTGCCGGACGGCCCCAAAGAAACCCACCCCCAGGCTCAGAGGTACTGGCCCGGGCCGTGGTCGGGATCTTCGGGGCGTCCCTGCGCAGCACCGGGCGCGGCGGCCCGCTGCGGTTGCCCATTTTCCCCGATGACAATTCCCGGAGCGATGACAGTTCCGGGTGGGAGCTGCCGAAGCTGCATCTGGGCGGCGGCGTGGTCCTTGGCGGCTTGTTGGGCCGCGATGGCGGCCTGGATCCCGTGGAACAGTCCCTCAAGCCAACCCACCAGCTGGGCCTGGGCAATGCGGAGTTCGGCGTCGGAGGGCGCCTTATCCTCCGGGAACGGAAGGCTGATGCGCTCCAGTTCCTCAATGAGCTCCGGCGCGAGCCCATCTTCGAGTTCCTTGATGGAGCGTTCGTGGATTTCTGCCAGGCGACCGCGGGCAGCGTCGTCCAACGGCGCTGCCTTCACTTCTTCCAGGAGCTGACGGATCATGGTGCCGATCCGCATCACCTTGGCAGGCTCATCCACCAGTTCGTGGAGCCCACCGCTCCTGGGCTTGGCGTCGTCCGGGGATTGCCCCTGGGACTGTGGCTGGGCAGGCGCCTGCGCGCCGCCGTCGTCCAGCATGGTCCCCTCCACAGGGGTGTCGTCCGAAGCCTCATCCTTGGGCTGAATGTCGTTCAGATCGCTCATTGGTTCATACTCTCATGGGGTTCGGGCGAACCCTGGCCCGAGTCGGCTTTTTTGGACTTCGTTCGTAGCGAAACAGGTAAACACTAGCGCAGGGTGTCAGCAGCATCTGCCTTGGGGGTTGCTGTCCTGCCGGTCCATCCGGTCCCGCCAGAACTCGCGTTCTGTCATGGCGGGACCGGCATGACCGGTAGCGGAGAAGTGCTCAAGGTACTTCGCGTAGGCATCAGCACCCATGAGCGAACCCATGTAGGCGGCGAAGCCCCGGAAGCCCTTGGCGATGGCGTTCATCAGTGGTGTCCGGCCTTCTCAGTGCGTTTCTCCACGGGTAGTGCGTTCCATTCACCGAGCAAAGCCTTCTCCGCGGGAGTGGGGATCAGCCCTGCAGGGGCGAAGACCTTGGAAGGCACTGCCGGATCCTCGTGCCCCTGTCCCCCACCGGCACGGATGGCCTTGAAGCTGGCCAGGAGGGCGGTGAGGATGACGATGATGCTCAGCACCACGAAGATCACGGACAGCCACCCCTGGATAGCGGTATTCCGGATCACTGCTTCCATGGCTGCGACAGACTTGGCTGTTCCGAATTCCGTCTTGCCGTCAGCCAGGGCCTTGGAGAAGGCCTGGTTGTTGGCAAAGTATCCGACGGCCGGGACGGGCGAGAAGATCTTGTGGAAGCTTGCCGTGATGGTGACGACGGCGGCAAACGCCAACGGGACGGCGACGATCCACAGCCACTTGAAGGTGCCCCGCTTGGCCACAATGGCCAGGCATACCGCCAACGCGATCGCTGCGAGAAGCTGGTTGGCGATACCGAACAGCGGGAAGAGGGTGTTGATGCCACCCAATGGATCTGTGACACCCATGATCAGCACCGCTCCCCAGGCTGCAACCATGATGGCCGTGCACAACCAGGCACCGGGCCGCCACGAGGCTTCCTTGAACTTGGGAACAAAGTTTCCGATGGAGTCCTGCAGCATGAACCGGGCCACCCGCGTGCCCGCGTCCACTGCGGTCAGGATGAAGAGGGCCTCGAACATGATGGCGAAGTGGTACCAGAAGGCCATCAGGCCGGGTCCGCCGATGAACTGCTGCATGATGTGCGCCAAGCCAACAGCAAGCGTCGGAGCACCACCGGAGCGCGAGATGATGCTTTCCTCGCCCACGTCCTTCGCTGTCTGGGCAAGGACGTCCGGGGTGATGTTCACGTTGGCCAGGCCCAGGCTGTTCACCCAGGTCGCCGCGGTCTCCACAGTCCCGCCGGTCAGGGCCAAAGGAGCGTTCATGGCGAAGTAGATGCCGCGGTCGATCGAGATCGCTGCCACGAGGGCCATGATGGCCACGAAGGACTCCATCAGCATGCCGCCGTAAGCGATGAAGCGGGTCTGCCGCTCCTTCTCGATCAGTTTGGGAGTGGTGCCCGAAGAAATGAGCGCGTGGAACCCTGAAAGCGCACCACAGGCGATGGTCACGAACAGGAACGGGAACAGTGCGCCGGAGAAGACCGGCCCATTCTCGCGGCTGGCGAACTCGCTGAACGCCGGGACCGTGATTTCCGGACGGACCACAATGATGGCAAGCGCGAGCATCACGATCACGCCGATCTTCATGAACGTCGAGAGATAGTCACGAGGCGCCAGGAGCAGCCAAACGGGCAGGATCGCGGCGATGAACCCGTAGATGATGAGGCCCCAGGCGATGGTTACCTTGTCCAGGTGGAAGAAGGCCGCACCCCACTCGGTGCCGGCCACCGCACCGCCGCCAATAATGGCGGCCATGAGGAGCACGAAGCCGATGATGGACACTTCCATGACCTTGCCGGGCCTGATAAAGCGCAGGTAAACGCCCATGAACAACGCGATGGGGATGGTCATGCCTACGGAGAACACGCCCCACGGGCTCTCGCCGAGGGCGTTGACCACCACGAGCGCGAGGATGGCCACAATGATGATCATGATCAGGAGCGTGGCGATCAGCGCAGCGGTCCCGCCAACGAGGCCAAGTTCCTCGCGGGCCATCTGGCCCAGCGAACGGCCACCGCGGCGCATCGAGAAGAACATCACCAGGTAGTCCTGCACAGCACCGGCAAGGACGACGCCGACGATGATCCAGATGGTGCCCGGCAGGTATCCCATCTGGGCCGCGATGACAGGTCCCACCAACGGGCCAGCGCCTGCAATGGCGGCGAAGTGATGGCCGAACAGCACGTTGCGGTCAGTCCGGACATAGTCCTTGCCATCCGCCTTGTATTCAGCGGGCGTGGCCCGGCGATCGTCCGGTTTGAGCAAGTACCGCTCGATGACCTTCGAGTAAAACCGGTAGCCGATCAGGTACGTGCACACCGCGGCGAAAACGAACCAGATGGCGTTCACTGTTTCGCCACGGACCAGCGCAACCATGAACCATGCCACTGCTCCAAGGAGCGAAATTGCCACCCAGAGCCCGATCTTGGCCGGCGTCCAGCGTCGTTCTTCAGCCTCACGAACGGAATCATCCACGGCCGGCGATGGCAGTGTTGGATCCAGTCCTTCCTCGAGTCCGGCCTGGTCAGGAATCTTGCCCATATCTCCTCCTTGAGAACTGATGCGGTGATGGGAAATGCTGTGTGGCGAATCCCGCGGTGGGGACCGCTTCGCCACGTGTCTTCCAGCACAGTAACAACTGCTACCGACAAGGGAAGGCCATACACGCCTTCGGCAGCCCACCCAGCGGTGAGCGGTCACACCCGTGCGACGGACGCCTGTACATGGACACCCTGAAGAGACACCCATGCACGCCCGGAACCGCTAGATAGCTCCCCCGTTGCCCTGCGCCTGGACCATCCGTGCTTCACAAAGATCCAGCCAGCGCACCTCCGCTTCGGCCTGGAAAATCAAGGAGTCCAGGACCAACAGCCAGGCTGTGTCGGACAGTCGCTGGTTGGCGGAGACTGCCTTGCGGGCCTGCGTGTGTTCCTGCAGGGCACGGAGTGAGACTTCGCGCTGTGACTGGATCACTTCAGAGGCGTCAACGCCGGGCAGGGTTACGGCGAGCGCCAGTTTGATGGCGATCTCGTTCCGCGGCGGACTGCCCCGGTCAACCGCCCCCGCGAACCAGGCCGCGACTTCCCCGACCCCGGCGGCAGTGATGCTGTAGACGACGTGGCCACCGCCGTCGTCGCCGTCTTTGCTGACCAGTCCGTCACGTTCCAGCCGGTCCAGGGTGGTGTAGACCTGCCCGATGTTAAGCGGCCAGGCGGCACCGGTCCGGTCCTCGAATTCGACCCGCAGCTCATAGCCGTACCGTGGCCGGTCCTGGAGCAGGGCCAGCAGACTGTGCCGGATGGACATTGGACTCCTCGCTGCGGTGGATGACTGGTCAGAGCAGAAGCAGGACCTTGCCCACGTGGTCGCCAGAGTCAAAGTACCGGTGCGCCTCCTGCACCTGGTCCAGCGGGAAGGACTTGGCCACCAGGGGACGGATCCTGCCGTCGGTGATCATGGGCCATACGGACTCGCGCACGGCGGTCATGATGATGCCTTTTTCGGCCACGGACCGGGGCCGGAGGGCCGTTCCGATGACGGCCGCCCGTTTGCTGAGGAGCTGGCCAAGGTTGATGTCCGCCGTGGTGCCGCCCTGCAGCCCGATGACGATGAGCCTGCCGTAGTCGGCAAGGGCGTCAATGTTTTGCTGCAGGTATTTGGCACCGACGACGTCGAGGATCACGTCAGCGCCTTTGCCGCCGGTTTGTGCCCGCAGGCTTTCAGCGAAGTCCTCTTCGGTGTAGTTGATGGCGATGTCGGCACCCAGGAAGGCCTTGGCGGTGCCAACCTTCTCGTCCGTGCCGGCTGTGGCCGCAACTTTTGCGCCGTAGGCCTTGGCCAACTGGATGGCCATGGTGCCGATGCCGCCCGTTGCCCCGTGGATGAGGACCGTTTCGCCGGGTTGCATTTGGGCGGTCATGATCAGGTTGGAGTACACAGTGGCAGCAACCTCGGGCAGCGCAGCTGCGGTGATGAGGTCCACGCCGTCGGGAACCCGGAGCACCTGCTCGGCGGACACCGCGACCTGCTGGGCGTAGCCGCCGCCTGAAAGAAGGGCAACAACTTTGTCTCCCACGGAGAATGCCTTGGTGACGCCCGGGCCGAAGGCTGCGATGCGGCCGGACACTTCAAGCCCGGGGATCTCTGAAGCCCCAGGGGGTGGCGGGTAGAAACCGCGTCGCTGCTGGACATCCGCCCTGTTCAGGCCCGCGGCCACGACGTCGATCAGGACTTCGCCCTCGCCCGGCACCGGAGCAGGGACCTCCCGGACCTCGAGGACTTCGGGCCCGCCCGGCTCTGAGATGTAGACGGCTTTCATGACGAACTCCCGGTTTCTTGCTTGTCCGCCGGCCCCGGGGCGGGGACCGGACAGGCGTGATGTTTTGGAACAGCCAACTCCCTATGAAACACTACTAGGCGAGGAAGGTTGTCCGAGCGGCCTAAGGAGCTGGTCTTGAAAACCAGTGTGCGGTAACCCCGTACCAAGGGTTCAAATCCCTTACCTTCCGCCAACGAATGCCCCGGGTTCCAAACCCGGGGCATTTTTGTGCCCGCGATCTGGTGCATAGCGGCTAAGTGATAAGCGGCAACCGGAACATCATTGAAACTGTCAGACCCCCCGCATAGTGTTCTACCTGTCTCCACACCTCTGACCTAAACCGCAGCTTTACCGCGGAACTACAACAGGAGCCTGACCTATGCCTACGCCTGACATCACCCCCGGCGCACCGTGCTGGATCGATCTGATGACGTCCGATACAGAGAAAGCCAAGGACTTCTATAACGCCCTGTTCGGCTGGACGTACGAAACCGGTGATGAGGAGACGTACGGCGGTTACATCACCGCATCCAAGGACGGAAAGCTTGTGGCCGGCATCATGCAGAAGCAGGCCGACATGGGTGCCATGCCGGACCTGTGGTCCACCTACCTGCGCACGGATGACATCAAGGCCACCACGGAAGCCGCAGCGGCCCACGGCGGCCAGGTCTACATGGAGCCAATGGATGTTCCGGAGCAGGGCAGCATGGCCATGTACGGCGATTCCGCGGGCGCATCCATCGGCGCCTGGCAGTTCGGTCAGATGAAGGGTTTCGAAGTAGCTGCAGAACCGGGCTCACCGGCGTGGCACGAACTCCTTGCCAAGGACTACGACTCAGCCGTGTCTTTCTACCAGAAAGTCTTCGGCTGGGACACGAATGTCATGAGTGATACCCCGGAGTTCCGCTACACCACCCTGGGCGCAGGAGACAACGCGAAAGCGGGCATCATGGATGCCGCCGGCGTACTCTCTGACGAAGTACCGTCCATGTGGAGCGTCTACTTCGCGGTTGAGAACACCGACGCCACAGTAGAGCAAGCCCTCGCCCTGGGAGCAGCGGTCATGCATGCCGCGGAAGAAACACCGTTCGGCCGCCTGGCGACGCTCATTGATCCCACCGGCGCAGTATTCAAGGTCATCCAGGACCTGGGCCAGTCCGCTTAGACTTTTGATTTCCGGGTGGTGCCCGGCGCCTCCTACCCAGGGGCGCCCGGCTCCACCCGCCCACCGCCGATCCTGGGGGATCGTTCGGCGTTGGTGCCCTGACCGGTCCCTCATTGTTTGGCCGCAGAGTGGGCATCCACGATCTCCTCCTGCGGTCCTTGGGGAACGAGGACCTGAGTTGCAGCACCTTTCGCAAACCATCAAAGCCACCGCCGTGTTGGGCCTGGCGACCCTGGCCCTGACGGGTTGTTCGCTGATCAGCAGCGGGGACGCCAAGCGGGACGAGTCCGGAAAACCCACCGAAACATCTGTTGCGGATGCCTTCAAAGTCAAGGTGGGTGACTGCATCGCCCAGCCGTCCGGCACCGAGGTCAAGGACGTGTCCATCATCCCCTGCGAGCAGGAACACGATCTCGAGGCCTACGCGGCGAAGAACATTGTGGCCGATACATACCCCGGCCAGTCCGAGGTGGAGAAGCAATCCGAAGAGTTTTGCGGTTCCGAGTTCGCAGGCTTCGTGGGCGTGCCGTTTGATTCATCAACGCTTGAGCTGACCTACTTCTACCCCACTACCGATACCTGGAAGGCCAATGACCGGGAGATTGTCTGCCTGATCGGAGGCGCATCCGGCGCAGCAACCGCCGGGACCCTGAAGGGCGCCGCCAAGTAATGCGGACCGGTGGCGGGCACTCTCCAGCCACCACTGGTCCACTTCCCATTCATCCGTTCGTGTTCTGCTACGTCTGAGGCAGCTTTACCCCGGAGTAACTTCCGGGCACAGCGCCCACTTCACAAGAAAGTGGGCGTCGTCCACGGGGCCATACAGGGCTCCCTAATGAAAGTTAGAGCGGATGCACCAACAACATTGGAAATTGCTGGCGGGAACGGTCCTGTCAGCGGGGCTCCTTGCAGCCCCGCTGACGGCCGTCCCGGCCATGGCGGCGGACGATCCCGCCACACCGGCGGGCACCTCGCCGGTGGTCATCAACGAGGCCTATCTCAGCGGCGGAAGCAGCGGCGCCGCCTTCAAGAACAAATTCGTGGAGCTCTACAACTCCTCGGACGCGCCTATCAGCCTTGCGGGTTGGTCCTTGCAGTACCGGTCTGCCACCGCCACAACAGCACCAACGGGGATCACTCCGCTGGCCGGGAGCATCCCGGCCAAGGGCTACTTCCTGGTCCAGGGCGCCAGCAACAGCGCCTCCTCTACGGCTCCTGCCCTCCCCACACCCGATGTTCAGGCTTCCGGGACCCTGAACCCGGGCGGAACCACAGGAACTCTGATCCTGGCGAAACAGAGCACCGCCGTTTCGCCTCTGCCCGTGGGCTCCGTGACGGCCAACGCGGCCATCGCCGACCTCCTGGGTTACGGAACGTCCAACACTTTTGAGACTGCACCGGCAAAGGCACCCACCAGTAACACCGACGTCAAGAGCCTCAACCGCACCAATGGCGTTGACACCGACTCCAACGCGGCAGATTTCACCCTGGCTGCGGGCATTACTCCGACGGCTTCCGGCGGAGGCGTCACCCCGCCCACGGATCCCGGACCTGAACCGGGTATCAAGACCATCGCGGAAATACAAGGCACCGGCACGGCCAGCCCGTTGGTCGGCAGCACGGTAACCACCCGCGGCAAGGTCACCGCCGTTTACGCCACCGGCGGGTTCAACGGCTATTACGTCCAGACCCCCGGCACCGGCGGCGACGCCGCAGGGGCGGCCAGGACGGCGTCGGACGCTTTGTTCGTCTATTCACCCACGACGGCGGCCACGGTCCAGCCGGGCGACTACCTGGAACTCACCGGCGCGGTCAGCGAATTTGCCAACCAAACACAGATCTCAGTGGAAGCCGCGGGGCTGAAGAAGCTCACCGAGGCCGCCCCCGAGGTCAAGTCCACGCCGTTCGCCTTGCCGGCGAACGAGGCCGCCCGCGAGAGCCTCGAAGGCATGCTTGTCTCGCCCCAGGGTGACTTCACGGTTACGGACAACTACTCCTTGAACCAGTACGGCGAGATCGGCCTTGCCGCCGGTAAGTCGCCGTTGGTCCAGCCGACGGCGGTGGCTGCTTATGGTTCCCCCGAGTATGCCGCCGTGGTGGCAGACAACGCCCTGCGCGGCATCAAGCTCGACGACGGCGCGTCCACCAACTTCCTCAAGGACGCCGCCACCAAGGCCCAGCAATTGCCCTACCTGACCCCTTCGGATCCCGTACGTGTCGGTTCGCCCGCCACGTTCAAGACCGATGTCATCCTGGGGTACGGGAACAATTCGTGGAAGTTCCAGCCGCTAACAGCGCTGAGCCCCGCAAACGCCGCGTCCTTCCAGCCTGCAACCTTCTCTTCCACCCGTCCGGAAGGGCCCGCTGACGTTGGGGGCAGCCTGAAGCTGGCGTCCTTCAATGTGCTCAACTACTTCCCCACCACAGGTGACCAGCTCACGGGCTGCGTCTTCTACAACGACCGCGACGGCAAACCGATCACCGTCAAGGAGGGCTGCAACGCCCGCGGTGCTGCCAACGCAGAGAACTTCGAGCGCCAGCAGGCCAAGATCGTTGCCGCGATCACCAAATCGGGCGCAGACGTCGTGTCCCTCGAGGAGATCGAGAACTCGGCCCAGTTCGGCAAGAACCGCGACGACGCCCTGTCCAAGCTCGTGGAGTCCCTTAACGTCAAGACTCCCGGCGTGTGGGATTACGTGCGCACACCAGCGAACGCTCCCCCGCTCAGCGATGAAGACATGATCCGCACCGCTTTCATCTACAAAAAAGCCACGGCCGAACCTGTCGGCGAGTCAATCATCCACAACGACACCGTGGCTTTCGCCAGCGCCCGTAAGCCACTGGCGCAGGTGTTCAAGCCGGTTGGCGGCAGCGATGACAAGAAATTCATCGCGATCGTGAACCACTTCAAGTCCAAGGGCTCCGCAGCGACCCCGGACGACACCGACAAGGGCCAGGGCGCCTCCAACGTTGCCCGCACCAAGCAGGCCGAATCCCTGCTCGCTTTTTCCAAGGACCTCCAAGCTTCCAAGGGCACTGACAAGGTCTTCCTGATCGGTGACTTCAACGCCTACTCCAAGGAGGACCCCATCAACGTCCTCACCGGCGCGGGGTACACCGACCTTGAGGTCGGCACCGGCAAGCACTCCTACCTGTTCGGCGGCATGGTGGGCTCCCTCGACCACATCCTGGCGTCCCCGGCAGCCCACAAGGTGGTCACGGGAACCGACATCTGGAACATCAACTCCGTGGAGTCCGTGGCGCTGGAATACAGCCGGTATAACAACAACGTGACCAACTACTATGCCCCGGACGAGTTCCGGGCCAGCGACCACGACCCCGTGGTGGTGGGCCTGAACCTGACTCCGGACGCACAGGCCACCGTTGACCTGCAATTCCTCGGCATCAACGACTTCCACGGCCGGATCGACACCAACACGGTGCTCTTTGCCGGAACGGTTGAGAAGCTCCGTGCAGCAGCAGCGCCCGGCGCGACTGCCTTCATTTCCGCGGGCGACAACATCGGCGCCTCCCTCTTCGCATCCTCGGTTGCGAAGGACCAGCCCACCATCGACGTCCTGAACGCACTTGAACTGCAGGCCTCCGCTGTGGGCAACCACGAGTTCGACGGCGGCTGGTCAGACCTGCGCGACCGCGTCATCGCCGGAGGCAACAACGCAAAGTTCGCCTACCTGGGCGCCAACGTTTACCAGAAGGGCACCACCACCCCGGTCCTGCCGGAGTACAAGGTCCTGGACATGAACGGCATGAAGGTAGCGGTCATCGGCACGGTCACCCAGGAAGTTCCTTCCCTGGTAACCCCTGCGGGGATCACCGATCTTGAGTTCGGCGACCCGGTAGACGCCATCAACCGGGTGGCTGCGAAGATCAAGGCCGAAAAACTGGCGGACCTGATCATCGTCGAAAACCATGACGGCGCCGCTTCCGGTACCCCCGAGGGCGCCACCTTGGAGCAGGAAGTTGCCGCAGGCGGCCCGTTCGCCAAGCTCGTCAACGAAACCACCCCTGACGTGGCTGCCATCTACACCGGGCACACCCACAAGGAGTACGCCTGGGATGCGCCGGTACTGGACGCCAATGGCCAGCCCACCGGCAAGACCCGCCCGGTCGTGCAGACCGGCAACTACGGAGAGAACGTGGGCAGTGTAACGCTCACCGTGGATACGGCAACCAAGTCCGTGACGGCGTACAAGGCCGCAGTCGTAGACCGTACCACCGAAACCGCGGAAAGCCTCGTTGCCGCCTACCCGCGGGTGGCTGCAGTGAAGACCATCGTGGATAAGGCGCTGGCCCAGGCTGCTGAAATCGGCAACCAGGCGGTGGGTGCCGTGACCGCCGATATCACCACAGCATTCACCCCGGACCCTGCCGGAGGCGCCCCCAAGCGGGACGACCGCGCCAGCGAATCCACGCTGGGCAACCTGGTAGCGGACTCCCTGGTGGACACGCTCAAGGCGCCCGAACTCGGCGCGGCGGAAATCGGCGTCGTCAACCCCGGCGGCCTGCGCAACGAGCTGTACTACGCGCCGGATGGCACCATCACCTACGCCGAGGCCAACGCGGTCCTGCCGTTCGTGAACAACCTGTGGACCACGTCCCTGACGGGTGCACAGTTCAAAACGCTCCTGGAGCAGCAGTGGCAGACCAACCCGGACGGTACCGTACCAAGCCGCCCGTACCAGCAGCTGGGGGTGTCCAAGAACGTCAACTACACCTACGACGCCGCCCGTGCAGCGGGCGATCGGATTACCGGCATCTGGGTTAATGGCGCTGTGATCGACCCCGCAAAGCAGTACAGGATCGGTACCTTCAGCTTCCTGGCAACAGGCGGTGACAACTTCCGGGTCTTCAAGGAGGGCAGCAACACGAAGGACACGGGCCTGGTGGACCGTGACGCCTGGATCAAGTACCTCCAGACGCACAACCCGGTCTCGCCGGACTTCGCACGCCGCTCAGTTGCTGTGGCAAACTCCACCGCTGCCGAGGTCAAGGGCGGCGAGTCCGTGACGTTGACGGTTTCCAAGCTGAACCTGACCTCCATTGGCAGCCCGGCGAACACCTCATTGAAGGCTGTCTTCGTTGATGCCAAGGGCGCCTCCGTGGCTCTTGGAGATGTTCCGGTGACCGCCGGTGCGGCGTCCGTCAACGTGAAGGTTCCCGCCACGGCGGCCGCAGGTACCGGTACCTTGGTGCTCACCGCCGTCGAGTCCGGAACGGTAGTGAAGGCCCTGGTTAAGGTGGCCGCAAGCGGCCCCAACCCGCCGCAGTGCACCCCGCCCACCAAGCCGTCCAAGTGGTACGACATTGTTGGCTGGCTGCGGTACGGCATCGAATGGTTGCAGTACCAGAAGTGCCTGAGGGGCTAAGCACCTCTTAGCATGACCCCAAGAAACGGGCCCCCACGAGTTCTTCGTGGGGGCCCGTCTTGTGGTTACTTGTTTGCCGGCTCCGGATCCTGGACCTTGGCAGCATCGCTGCGCAGCTCAGCCTGGAAAGCCGCGTACCGCGCCAGGTGCGTTGGGCGGCGCCGGAGTACCGCCCACGCAATCCCAAGGATCACGAACCACAGCGGCGTTGCGAGCAGGGCTGCGAGCGTGTCCGGCTGGGTGGTCAGCGTCCACAGCACGAAGGCAAAGAATGCGAACACCACCCACACCATGGCCACTCCGCCGGGCATTTTGAACGCCGAAGACTCGTGAAGGTGTGGGCGGCGCTTCCGGAAAGCCAAGTAGCTGGCCAGGATGATCGACCAAACGAAGACGAAGCAGACAGCTGACACGGTGGTCACCATGTCGAACGCCTTGCCGACATCCTGGCCGGCGTACATGAGCACGACGCCGGACAGCAACAGGACGCAGGACAGGAACAGTGCGTTGCGGGGTACTTTGCGTCCGGAGAGCGCGCCAAAGACCTTGGGGGCATCGCCTTCCTGGGCCAGGCCGAACACCATGCGGGACGTGGAGTAGATCCCGGAGTTGGCTGAGGACATGGCTGACGTGAGGACCACCAGGTTGACGATGGTGGCTGCTGCACCCAGGCCGGCCAGCGAAAACATGGCAATGAAGGGGCTGTGACCGGCAGCGAACTGGGTCCATGGCGTGACGGACATGAGGATGATCAGCGCGCCCACGTAGAAGAGGAGCACACGGATGGGAATCGAGTTGATGGCCTTGGGCAGGTTCTTTTCCGGGTCCTTGGCCTCGGCCGCAGTAGTGCCCACCAGTTCGATGCCCACGAAAGCGAAGACCGCGATCTGGAATCCGGCGACGAAGCCCATGAATTCGTTCGGGAAGAATCCTCCGTGGCTCCAAAGGTTGGTGAAGCTGGCGGGTCCGGCGTCGGACTGGAAGCCACTGAAGATCATGAAGAGGCCAACAATAATCAGGGCCGCGATGGCGACGATCTTGATGAGGGCGAACCAGAACTCGGTTTCGCCGAACGCCTTCACCGTTGCCAGGTTCAGCAGCAGGAGGATGCCGATGGTAATGAGCCCCGGCACCCAGAGGGGCAGGGAAGGCCACAGCTCCTGCGAATAGCCTGCGATTGCGATGACGTCCGCGATCCCCGTGATGACCCAGCAGAACCAGTAGGTCCAGCCGGTGAAGAAGCCGGCCCAGGGGCCCAGGAGGTCAGCAGCGAAGTCACTGAAGGATTTGTAGTTGAGGTTGCTCAGCAGCAGTTCGCCCATGGCACGCATGACGAAGAACAGCATGAAGCCGATGATCATGTAGACGAAGATGACGGAGGGGCCGGCGGCTGAGATGGTTTTGCCGGAGCCCATGAAAAGGCCTGTTCCAATGGCTCCGCCGATGGCGATGAGCTGGATGTGGCGGTTGCTGAGTTGCCGCTCAAGATGCGGGGAATCGGTACCGGTTGAAGGTGGGCGCTGAATCGTCAAAGGAACTCCATCGTTCAGGCGGCACTGGGTGCCACAAGATTCGGGTTCCTCCCCGCTCTGTAGATGGACCTGAGAGTTTCCGCGGGCATGGGCCTGCTTGCACCTTCGGTGAGCCCGACTTTCCGGGCTGCTTTCCAGAGTTGCCTCGCCGCGGCGGTACATGGGCCTGAGAGATTCCTGGGGAGGGTTTGCTCCTACGGCGCCTGTGGTGATGTACCGGCAGGGCTCTCCCGCCGCGGATCAAAAGCGCGCACCACCGCTGGGGTGATGCAGCTCACACACTAACGAAGGCCGGGCGGCACTGCAACCCCGGTGCGTCATAACGCCAGAATGCTACGGGCAATCTCATCGGCATCCCGGAGGGTCCTTTGTCCACTGGCATAGGCCGGACCGGTTCGGGGCGTGGCTTCCGCAGCGATGGCAGTGCCCCATTGCGAGGCGGACAACTGCAGGCCCAGCACGTACAGGTTTTCGTTGGCAGACCCGTTCGCCGCCAAGGGCCGGTACGGATGTGGCACGACGTCCAAACCAGTGGTCTGCATCGGGGTACCTTCGACGCTCATCATGATCTTGGTTCGGACCAACCCGTCAGCCATGAGCTGCTCCAGCAGCGGTGACATATTGATGCCCACCCTGTTGGCAGGCGACATCGCCTCGATCAGGGTTCGCGCTTCCACCGGCGCGTCGCGCACCCACGGCGAAACCGCACGGAACAGTTTTGCACTCCGGTCCACACTGAACTTCGGGTCCGGTCCAACAAAACTTACGACGCCGGCCCGGGCAAGGGCGGCCAGCTGCTCCGAACGCAGCGCGGGCGCTCCACTGGCCAGCCCCTCTACGAAGGACTCGAACCAGCCGCGAAGCCCTGCCAACCAGGATTCGTCGGTGATGCCGCCATCAGCCACCACCGATTTCAGGATTGCCCGGCCGGTGTGGAGTGCACCGATGGCCATCTTCACAGGGTCCGATTCGCCCAAAGCCGATCGGCGCGCATCATCATCGAGGTATGCCGTGATGACCGCGTCCAGCTCCCGCCTGGACGCAAAAGTACGTCCTGCCAGCGGCGCGGCAAGCCCGCGAAGATTCAGCCGACGGGACGCGACGACGTGCTTTTCCACGAGATCGCCCACATCGTTCTCCCACTTCGCCGTGGTGTGCGCGTGCGGCTGGAGTGCGTCCTCGAGGTCCGCCAGGAACTGCGCGGGGTCCTTAATGGCAGTGGGTTGCGAGCGGGCCAGGGTTGAGTAATACGCCCACAGCGCATCACGGTGCAGCAGCGGCCAAAGATCGTGGTCGAAACCGGGCTGGATTCCGGCCGCACGAAACCGGTCCACGGCGTCTTCGGTCAGGTAGCGCATGGTGATGCTGCTGGGGTAGTAACCCGCCAGCCCCGCCTTGGCCCGGTAAGGAGTGCCACGCCGGGAGGCAGCAATAATCCTGGGTTCCCGGCCCGATGCCCGATACCCCAGCACCCCCGACCCCGGAGAACCGGCCTCGACGAACTTCCCGCCGCGGCCCTCCGTCAGCTGTCCCATGACGTCGAAGAAGTTCAATCCCATTCCGCGGATCAGCACCGGCTCGTTATCCGGCACCGCCTCCCAGTCAACGTCGGCGGGTGGCGCCGGCGGGAAATAGAGCAGCCCTTGCTCCTCCGCGGCGCTCTTGAAAGACCTCTGCTCGGGATTCAGCCGGGACTCGATATGACCCAACGCGAGGACCACAGAGCCGACGGTGAGGGTGGCACCGTTGGCGAGTTCGACGTCGAACGCGTTTTTTGTTCCGTCCTTCACCGGTCGCGCCGCGACGGCGGAGGTCTCATGGAACGTGACCTCGACGCCGTCGGGCAGCCGTTCGAGCAAGCCATCCAGGGTCTGGCGCAAGTACCGCCCATACAGGGCACGGCTGGGGAAGTCGTGTGATTCGAGCGTGGCAAGCTCCGCCTTTTCGGCGTCGTCCAGTCCCAGGCCATCACGACGCCGGGCCTCGCGCCACTTGTCGAACGAACCACCTGCCAGCGGCGGAGCGAGCATGGGATCTTCAGGGATGAGCGTCGGATAAAACGACTGGGTGTTCATCAGGTAGAGCCGGGACTGCCCCGGCTGCCACACGTGGCCCGAACCCGCGGGGAAAGGATCCACCACGTCGATGTGCAGGGTGGCCCCCGACGCGCGCACAGCCTGACCCCCGGCAGCCCAATTCGCGAGCAACCGCTCAAGGACGCTGGTGCCCCGGGGGCCAGCCCCCAGCAGGGCAACACGGTTGGTTTCGGATTTAGCCACGCTCAAGCCTAACTTCTGCGTGACTTGCTTACTGTTGAAAAGTGTTGCTTGGATGGGGCAATGACCACCACAGAAGCTGATCAGACGCCACTTCCCGGGAATGAGGCCGCGCCCGGCCGTCCCCGCCACGCCGCTGAGGTTGCGCCTGAACCCACGGATGAAAACATCTGGCTCGAAGACATCCATGGCGAAGAGCAGCTTGCATGGGTCCGGGAACAGAACGCGCGAACCGAAGAATTGCTTGAGGACGCTGAATACTCCGCCGTCGAAGCCGGAATCCTTGAGGTCCTGGACTCAACGGACCGCATTGCCATGGTCTCCAAGCGCGGCGGGTTCTACTACAACTTCTGGAAAGACCAGGAACACCCCAAGGGACTCTGGCGCCGCACCACATGGGAAAGCTACCTCACCGAGGCTCCTGAATGGGACGTCCTCCTGGACGTTGATGCGCTGGCTGCAGCGGAGGGCGTCGAATGGGTCTTCCATGGGGCCGGTTTCCTCCGCCCTGCGGACGGAAACGAGTACCGGCTGGCCATGGTGTCGCTGTCCCCCGACGGCGGTGACGCGGACCGCCACCGCGAGTTCGACGTCGAATCGCGCACCTTCGTTGAGGGTGGCTTCGACCTCCCCACTGCCAAGGGCAACGTCAGCTGGCTCGATGCCGACACCCTGCTGGTCTCCAGCACCGCGGACGGGCTCCCGGCCACCACGTCCTCGTACGCCCGGACCGGCGTCAAACTCCGCCGCGGGGAGGCCTTGGCCGATGCTGAACGGCTTTTCGAAATCCCGGAAGACCACATGCTGGCCATGGTGGCCCACGATTCCACCCCCGGCTTTGAGCGGACTTTTGCCGTTGACTACATCGACTTCTACAACCGCAGTACGTGGGTGCTGCGGGACGGATCCTGGGTGGCCATCGATGTACCAACCGACGTCAACATCAGCGCCCACCACGACTGGCTGCTTTTCCGCCCCCAGAAGGACTGGGACGTTGATGGCACTGTTTACCCGGCAGGGTCCTTGCTCGGGGCTGCCTTCGAGGACTACCTGGCGGGTACACGTTCCTTGACGGTGCTGTTTTCGCCGGACGAGCACACATCCCTGCAATCCTGGAGCTGGACGCAGGACTACCTCCTGCTGAACCTCCTCCGCGATGTCTCCTCAGAGATCCGGGTGTTGAATCCGTCAGTCCTCGACTCCCATGGAGCGTGGGCTTCAACGCCGCTGGACGCCTGCCCTCCACTGCACGACGTGAACGCCTACGCCGTGGACGACGAAGACCCAGGCTCCGCCGGCAACGACTTCTGGCTCGTGGCCACCGGTTTCACCACGCCCACCACCCTGACCCGTGGAACGCTCTCCCCTGCCTCGTCCCAAGGCGAGGACGGCGGCGTGGGGAGCGAGCACTCGGTAGTGAAGCGGTCGCCGTCGTTCTTCAACGAAGCGGACTATGAGGTCCAGCAACGCTTCGCCGTCTCGGCGGACGGAACCAAGGTCCCCTACTTCCAGGTCGCCTCCAAGGACCTGGTCCTGGACGGCCAGAACCCCACCCAGCTCTCCGGCTACGGCGGGTTCGAGATTTCCCGTACACCCGCATACAGCGGCACGGTTGGCCGCGCCTGGCTGGAACGGCGGACGCTGGGAGCCCCCTCCGACAACGGCACGGAATCCCACTCCCGTGGCGGCGTCTACGTAGTGGCCAACATCCGTGGTGGCGGCGAATACGGACCCTCCTGGCACCGCGCCGCGCTCCAGGAGAACCGGCACCGCGCCTATGAGGACTTCGCCGCCGTCGCGAAAGACCTCATCTCCCGCGGCGTCACCAGTCGACGCCGGCTGGGCTGCGTAGGCGGTTCCAACGGCGGGCTGCTGGTGGGAAACATGCTCACCCAGTATCCGGAACTGTTCGGCGCTGTTTCCTGCGGGGTGCCGCTCCTGGACATGCGCCGCTACACCAAGCTGTCCGCCGGGTACTCCTGGATCGCCGAGTACGGCGACCCCGACGTGCCTGAACAGTGGGAGTTCATCCGCACGTTCTCGCCGTACCACCTCCTGCACGACGGCGTGGAATACCCGGAAACCTTCATTTGGACTGCCACTTCCGACGATCGGGTGGGCCCGGTCCAAGCCCGGAAGATGGCCGCCCGCATGCAGGCCATGGGGATCCCAAACGTCTGGTTCCACGAGGCCTTGGAAGGCGGCCACGCGGGAGCATCGGACAACCGGCAGGCTGCCGCGCTGCAGGCACGGAGCAACCATTTCCTGTGGCGTTCGCTGGCCGGGAGCAACTGACCGACAGCTGGTTTTGCGCTGGAGTGCAGGTTCTGCGTATCCTTGGTGGGCTAGCAATAGCAAAGGGAGACGTGCCAGAGCGGCCGAATGGGCTTCACTGCTAATGAAGTGTGGGGCACAACTCCACCGGGGGTTCAAATCCCCCCGTCTCCGCGAATTGGTCCCGGTTTTCGAACCGGGACCTTTTGCGTTTAACCCCGCTTCGCTCCGCCGCTTACTTCGGCTCCCGCGTGCCGGTGCAAGGCCAGGCTGTCCATCGTGCTGATCAGCATCAGGACGGCCATCGCAATGAACGCCCCCTTATATGCCGCTACCTGGTCACCGCCCAGGAGGTGCGTCGCTTCGAATAGCCGCAGGAACAAAGCTCCCACCGCGATCCCGGCCGCGGCAGCCAACTGAACCAGCGTCGCGGAGATCGCGTTGGCCGAGGGCAGCTGTTCCGGGACGATGTCCGCGTACTGCACCGAGGCGTACGCCGAGAATCCGATGGAGCGGAAAGCTCCGCTGAAGAGCAGCAAAGCGAAGATCACGGGCTCGGGAGTTTGGGCATCCAGGAACGCGCACAACGCAAACGTTACGGCGGAAGCGAACGAAGCGAAGACGAGCACCGGCTTGAACCCGAAGCGCCTGATCAAGGGCGTGGTGGCCGGCTTGATTCCGATGTTGCCAACGAAAACTGCGGCGACCATCACACCGGCTTTGAGGGGGTCCCAGCCAAAGCCATCCTGGAACATCAGCGGCAGCAGAAACGGCACCGAACTGATGGTCAGCCGGTAAATGAAACCGCCCGTGGAGGTCGCCCTGAACGTCCTGGTCCGGAACACTCCGAGGTTGAACAGGGGAACGTCGGCTTTCCGCATCCACCAGACAGCACCCGCGAGTGACAGCAGCCCTGCGGCGACCACGATGACGGCGATCGCGTTGGATGCGTGGCCGCCCAATGTTTCCAAACCCACCACCAAGGCACCCACACCCAGGGTGGTCAGCAGGAGCCCAAACCAGTCAAGGCGGCGCTTGGAGTCGAACTGGGTCCGGGGCACCAGCCTGAGCGCAGCAATGAACGCGGCCAGGCCAAGGGGCACATTGATGATGAAGATCCAGTGCCAGGACAGGAAGGTAGTGAGCGCGCCACCGACCATCGGAGCCAGTACAGGGGCGAGCAGTCCGGGCCACACCAAATAGGCGGTGGCCCGGAGGAGCTCGGATTTGGGAGTCCCGCGCAACACCACCAGGGTGCCAACGGGCACCATCATGGCCCCGCCCATGCCCTGGGCCACCCTGCTGAGGGTAAGCATGGACAGGTCTGTGCTCACGGCGCACAGCAGGGAGGCGACGGTGAACACCGAGATGGCGAGGCAGAAGATCCGGCGGGCACCGAACCGTTCAGCCAGCCAACTGCTGAGCGGAATTCCCATTGCAACCGTCACCAGGTATGCGGTCATGGTGATGTTGATATCTGCTGGCGCTACGCGGAAATCCGCGGCAATGCTGGGAATCGCGGTGGTGAGGATGGTGCCGTCGAGGAACTCCATGAAGAACGTTGCCGCCACCAACAGGGCCAGGCGCGGCCGCCAGCTGGTTCCGTTGGAGGTCTCGACGTCTGTGTTGCTGGGATTTGTGCTCATGGCTCCGGTCCAGGATGTGGCTAGTGGCCCACGACAGGCCGCAAAGCGTGTTGGCTCGATCCTATAGACGCACAGTGGGAGCGATCACAACATGACGTTCCCGCGCCCTCGCCTATCCCGCTTGCGCCAAGGCCAGCGGCAACACGGCTCCCACGCCGGCTTGGCGCAACGCCAAGGCCGAAACCGTCATGGTCCAGCGGCTGTCGATAAGGTCGTCCACCAGCAGCACTGGCTGGCCTCCGGTACCCGCGAGGGCCTGGGCAAGGTCCGGGCCCACGACTAGCCGGTCCCAGACGCCGGCAAGCCGGTAGGCGCTGTTGCCCCCTCGGGCTCCGGTGGGCCCACCGTGCTGGGGCTGCAGCTGGCCCAGATATGGCATCCGCCCGATGCCGGCTATTCCCTGTGCCAGGGACTCCACCAGCTGCGGCTTACTCCTGGACGGGATGCTGACCACGGCTGCGGGTCGGCCCACTCCGCTCCACGGAGTTCCGCCTTCAGCACCTGACCACTCACGAAGCACCTGGACACAGGCTTGCAGCATGGCCGGATCCACGGCGCGGTCCGCGGAACCAGCGGCGAACAATTCACGCAGCGCCCCACCCCAGCCCAAATCCGTCAGCCTGGCCAGGACCCGGCCTTCCGAGATGCTTTGATCAGGCTTGATCTTGCCCTTGACGGCCACCCCCAGCCGATCCATGCCACTGGGCCATTGGAGTCGCGGCTCCACAGCGATACCGGCGCGCCGCAGGGTCTGGCCGGCGGCATCGGCAGCCGAGGCGGCCACGTCTACGGGGAACCATCGGCCGGCGCAGTTGTCGCATCGACCACACGCTGCTGCGGTCTCGTCGTCGAGGACGGAAGTGATGTACTCCATGCGGCAGCCAGCCGTGTCCTGGTAGATCACCATGGAGTCCTGCTCGTCCACCCGTGCCTCGGCGATGCGTGCGTACCGCTCGGCGTCGTAGTGCCAAGGGTTCCCGGTTGCCCTCCAGCCGCCGCCTACGCGTTCTACAGCCCCGTCCACGGCCAGGACCTTCAGCAGGAGCTCCAAGGGCGTGCGTCGGAGGTCCACACGGGCTTCCAGTGCCACGGTGGACAAAGCCGAGCCCGCCTCCCCAAGGGCACGCAGCACGGCGTCGGCCTTTTCAGCGGAGGGCATGGAAGCTGTCGCAAAATACTGCCAGATCTCGCGGTCCTCTGAGCCTGGAAGCAGCAGGACGTCGGCGTTGGCCGCTCCACGGCCTGCGCGGCCAACCTGCTGGTAGTAGGCAACGGGCGATGACGGCGCACCAAGGTGGATGACAAAACCCAGGTCCGGCTTGTCGAAGCCCATGCCCAGGGCTGATGTGGCTACGAGCGCTTTCACCTGGTTGTCCTTGAGCAGTTGTTCTGCGCGCTCCCGGTCTGCGGGGTCCGTCCGGCCTGTATAGGACAGGACGTTGTGCCCGGCCTCAGCGAGAAGCCTGGCTGTGTCCTCCGCAGCTGAAACGGTGAGCGTGTAAATGATGCCGCTGCCGGGCATGTCTTTTAGATGCGTCAGCAGCCATCCCAGGCGGTCCCGGGAATCAGGCAAGGACAGGACGCCCAGGCGCAGGGACTCCCGCCCCAGGGCCCCACGGATGGTCAGTACACCGGCACCGAGCTGTTCCTCGATGTCGTGGACCACCCGGGAGTTGGCCGTAGCCGTGGTGGCCAGCACCGGAACCGACTCCGGCAATTGGGCAATGAGGTCGGCGATGCGCCGGTAGTCGGGCCGGAAGTCGTGGCCCCAGTCCGAAATACAGTGGGCCTCGTCAATCACCAGGAGACCGGTACGGCGAATGAGCTCCGGAAGCTGGTTTTCCCGGAAAGATGGGTTGGTGAGGCGCTCCGGTGAAACCAGAAGGACATCAACTTCGTCGGCGGCCAGCTGTGCCAGGACGGTATCCCATTCGAGGGCATTTGCAGAGTTGATGGCCACGGCACGTACTCCTGCCCTGGCGGCTGCAGCCACTTGGTCCCGCATGAGTGCCAGCAGCGGGGAGACAATCAGCGTGGGGCCCGCGCCCCGGCGGCGTAAAAGCAGGGATGCCACGAAGTAGACGGCAGACTTCCCCCAACCTGTCCTCTGGACCACCAGTGCCCTGCGGCCGGCATCGACCAATGCTTCAATCGCTTCGTACTGACCTTCGTGGAACCGGGCTTCAGGGTGTCCCACCAACTCCCGCAGGCACGCCAGGGCTTGCTGTTCGGTAGGTGATTGCACGGAAACGGCAGCATTCGGGGAGTTATTGGCCATAAACCCAGTATTCCAGCCACCCCCGACGCCCATCACCCGCGGACCTGGCTATGTGGATAGTGATTATCCACATAGCCCTCCGCCCGGTTCATGCCCCATTGCGTAGCCACAGTAGGATTGAGCGCGTGACTAGCGAGCAGAACAAGACATTCGACCTCTCGGCATCCTTCAAGGCGTACGACGTCCGGGGAATCGTGGGTGAATCCATCACGGCTGAAATTGTCGAGGCCGTAGGCGCTGCGTTCATCGACGTCCTGGGCCTTGAAGGCGGCACCGTTCTGGTGGGCGGCGACATGCGCCCTTCGTCCCCTGAGTTCAGCCAGGCTTTTGCCAACGGGGCAGCCACCCGGGGCGCCAACGTCCGGTTGCTGGACCTGATCTCCACCGACGAGCTCTACTACGCCTGCGGGGCCCTGAACGCAGCCGGAGCCACGTTCACAGCCAGTCACAACCCAGCCGAATACAACGGCATCAAGATGGCCAAGGCCGGCGCGCAGCCCATCTCATCGGAATCGGGCCTGAAGGAAATCCAGGCCCTGGCCGAGGAATACCTCAACACCGGCATCATCCCCGCAGCCGAAACCCGCGGAGAGATCAGTGTCCATGACGTGCTGAAGGACTACTCCGAGTACCTGCGGCAGCTCGTGGACCTCTCCGGCTCGCGTCCCCTGAAGATCGTGGTGGACGCAGGCAATGGCATGGCCGGCCTGACCACCCCCGCAGTTCTCGGCGATAAATTGCTCCCTGCCCTGCCTTTCGAGATCGTGCCGCTCTATTTCGAACTCGACGGCTCCTTCCCGAACCACCCCGCCAACCCGCTCGAACCGGAAAACCTCCGCGACCTGCAGGCCGCCGTGGTCAAGCACGGTGCCGACATCGGCTTGGCCTTCGATGGTGACGCTGACCGCTGCTTCGTGATCGACGAGAAGGGCGAGCCCGTCTCTCCGTCCGCCATCACCGGCATGGTTGCCCGGCGTGAAATCGCCCGTGCCCGGGCAGCAGGCGAGGAAACCCCCGTGATCATCCACAACCTCCTTACCTCCAAGGCCGTACCGGAACTGGTGGCCAAGGACGGTGGCCGGGCGGTACGCACCCGTGTTGGGCACTCCTTCATCAAGGCTGTCATGGCCGAGGAAGGCGCTGTCTTCGGCGGCGAGCACTCCGCGCACTTCTACTTCCGGGACTTCTGGAACGCTGACACAGGCATGCTCGCAGCCATGCACGTTCTGGCTGCCCTCGGCGAGCAGGAAGGCCCGCTCTCCGAGCTCGGCCGCCAATACGAGCCCTACGTTTCATCCGGAGAAATCAACTCCGAGATCGAAGACAAGGCCGGGGCCGTCGAGCGGGTCCGCGTGGACTTCGAAAGCGAAGACGTCGACATCGACCACATGGACGGCTCCACGTTCACTGCAAAGGACGGCAGCTGGTGGTTCAACCTGCGGCCTTCCAACACTGAACCGTTCCTGCGCCTGAATGCAGAAGCCAAGGACCAGCCCACCATGGAGAAGATCCGTGACCGCGTCCTGGCTCTGGTCCGGGCCTAAGGCCAAGCCATGACCGACCAGTCCACTGGCGAGACGTTGCCGAAAGAATCCGACCAGGACCGCGAGCTCCGGGAGACACTGGGCACTGCGCTGGGGACCGCGCAGGAGCACATCCAGCAGAACGGTGGTTTCTTTCCGTTCGGCGTGACGCTCTCGAACGATGGTGAGTTCCGGATCGTCATGATCGCACCTGGCGAGCCGGACGAAGATGGTGACGTCGATGCGGGGCAGATGCTGACCGACATCCACCAGCTCCTGCGCCAAGGCCGCGACGACTTCAAGGCTGTGGCCCTTGTCAGTGACGTCACGTTGCCGGACCATGGGTCGGACGGCATCCATGGCGCCGCCGAACACAGGAACGGTGAAGTCCGGGCAGCCATCATCCCGTACTCCCCCACTGCGGAGGGTTTTGTCTTCCGTCCCATGGAGCCCGATACCCACGAGCCATCCATCTGGGTGGACTAGACCCTACTCACATGAGCTGATCCCATGAAAATCAACGCGTTCGCAGACGTTAGCCTCCGCGCCATCATGGTGTTGGCCGCGGCCCCCGAAGGCATGTTGTTGACCACGCAGGCGGTGGCAGACGCCGTGGGGACGCCGTACAACCACGTCAGCAAAGCCATGGTCCGGCTCCGTGCTTTAGGTTACATTGACGTCGAGCGTGGCCGGCTTGGTGGTTCACGGCTCAGCGAACACGGCCGGCGAGCCACAGTCGGCGAGGTCCTGCGCCACTTGGACAGCCGGCAGGATCCAGCCGAGTGCCAATCCCCCACCAAGAATTGCCCGCTCATCAACGAGTGCGAACTGCGCCGGGCCATGACCCGGGCCAGGGAGGCCTTTTACCGCGAACTCGACTCCGTGGTCATTTCCACCCTTCCGCATGCGCGCCAAATGAACCCGGTGTTCCAATCCATCGGGCTCCGTCCGGATTTCAGGGCACCCGCCCCACTGACATAACCGTCGCGCGGAACGGTACCGTTCCTGACCTGCGCGAAGAACGACGGCGGCCCGCCACCTTCCCAACGAAAGGTGACGGGCCGTCGTCGTTCACTTAAGAACGCCGTTGTTCCTAAGAGGTCTAGCCCAGACGGGACTTGAGCCCATCCAGCTCGGACTGGAGTGCCGCCGGGAGGGACTCGCCGAAGTTGGCGAACCATTCCTCGATGGACGCCAGCTCGGTTGCCCACTCTTCAGGATCGACGCGCACGGCTGCCTCGACCTCGGCCGGGGTCATGTCCAGCCCGTCGAGGTCGATGGATTCGCCGGTCGGTACGAAACCGATCGGAGTCTCCACAGCGTCAGCCTTGCCTTCGAGGCGCTCGATGGCCCACTTCAGGACGCGGGCGTTGTCACCAAAGCCCGGCCAGGCGAAGCCGCCCTCAGCCGTGCGACGGAACCAGTTGACCAGGAAGATCTTGGGCAGTCGCTCCGGGTTGGCCTTTGCGGACAGGTTGACCCAGTGGTTCAGGTAGTCACCCGCGTCGTATCCGATGAACGGCAGCATGGCCATGGGGTCGCGGCGGACAACACCGACGGCACCGGCGGCAGCAGCCGTGGTTTCCGAGGACAGCGTGGATCCCATGAAAATACCGTTGGACCAGTTGCGGGCCTCGGTAACCAGCGGAATGGTGGTCTTACGGCGGCCACCGAACAGGATGGCGGAGAGCTCAACGCCTTCCGGGCTGAAGTACTCTTCGGCCAGCATGTCGATCTGGTCGATCGGCGTGCAGAAGCGGGAGTTCGGGTGCGCGGCGGGGGCGTCGGAGTCCGGTGTCCAGGACTCGCCGCGCCAGTCGGTCAGGTGCGCCGGAGTCTCCTCCGTCATGCCTTCCCACCAGACGCCACCGTCATCAGTCAGTGCGACGTTGGTGAAGATGCTGTTGCCCTTGGCGATGGCACGCATGGCGTTGGGGTTGGTGCCCCAACCGGTGCCGGGAGCGACGCCGAACAGGCCGGCCTCGGGGTTGACGGCACGGAGCTCGCCTTCCTTGCCGAAGCGCATCCAGGTGATGTCGTCGCCCAGGGTCTCCACCTTCCAGCCCTTGATGGTGGGGTCGAGCAACGCGAGGTTGGTCTTGCCGCACGCGGACGGGAAGGCAGCAGAGATGTAGTAGGTCTTCTGCTCCGGGGAGGTCAGCTTGAGGATCAGCATGTGTTCGGCCAGCCAGCCCTCGTCGCGGGCCATCACCGAGGCGATGCGCAGGGCGTAGCACTTCTTGCCGAGGAGGGCGTTTCCGCCGTAACCGGATCCGAAGGACCAGATGGAGCGCTCTTCGGGGAAGTGGACAATCCACTTGTCCGGGTTGCAGGGCCAGGCGACGTCGGCCTGGCCGGCTTCCAGCGGGGCACCAAGCGAGTGCAGGGCCGGGACGAAGAAGGCATCGGTTTCGGTGATTCGGTCAAGGACGTCAGTGCCGATGCGGGCCATGATGCGCATGGAGGCAACAACGTAGGCGGAGTCGGTGATCTCGACGCCAAACTTCGGGTCTTCAGCATCCAGGTGGCCCATGACGAACGGAATGACGTACATGGTGCGGCCGCGCATGGAGCCGGCGAACAGACCGCGCAGCTTCTGCTTCATTTCGGCCGGGGCCATCCAGTTGTTGGTGAAGCCTGCGTCGCGTTCGTTTTCGGAGCAGATGAAGGTCTGCTCTTCCACACGGGCAACGTCGGCCGGGTCAGAGAATGCCGCGAAGGAATTCGGGAACGTCTCCGGGTTCAGCCGCTTGAGCGTGCCGGCCTCGACAAGCTCGTCGGTGAGTTTCTTGTTTTCTGCTTCGCTGCCATCGACCCAGTGGATGCGGTCCGGCTGGGTCAGCTCGGCAACTTCCTCAACCCAAGCCAGCAGGCGTGCATGCGTAGTAGGTGCCTTCTCAAGCAGCGGCAGTCGCGCCAGATCGCCCATTGTGGTTCCCTTCCTCGGGTTCAGTGGTGTGTCCTAAACGATAGGGGCCCCGGACCAGACCAATGGGCTGTCAGACATCGGACAACCGTGAGGCCGAAAAGTAAAAACGCCTAGAAATCAGGGGCAACGGCTCGCCAGAGGCAGATTTAAGTGACTAAGGTCACGTAGACCGGTCTAGTTGTGTAGATTACAGCTTTTCGATTTGGAACTTCACATGAACTTCTGTAAAGTTTATTGAGGTTCGAGGGGGTCAGAGAAACAGACCGCCGAGAATCACACGAAATGCGCCCATAGCTCAGCTGGATAGAGCGTCTGTCTACGGAACAGAAGGTCAGGGGTTCGAATCCCTTTGGGCGCACAAATGAAGACCCGCACCGGTTCGCCGGTGCGGGTCTTTTGTTTTGCCCGGGACCAATTCCAGGGCCACACAAGCGCGAGGTGAGCCGCACGCACAAGCGGAACGGGCCGCCGTCGTACTTCAGGTGAAAGTACGACGGCGGCCCGTCACGTAGCGAGTGGAGGGTCAGTCGCCCACGGCCTCGCCGATACGGCGGCGGATTCCGTCGAAGTGCCGGTTGAGCAGCTCGGAGGCTGAGGCCTTGTCCCCGGCGGCAACGGCGGCGTAGATGTTGCGGTGCATGGCGGCGGTCTTCATGAGGTCCTCGTTGCCCGGACCGATTTCGACGTGGATCTTCCGGTAGACCTTCCAGAAAACACCCATCAGGTTGATCAGGAGCTCGTTGTTGAGCGGCTCGAAGAGCCTGCGGTGGAATTCAGCATCGGCGGCCACGAAGTTTTCGCCGGCAGCGGCGAGATCCTCCATCTGCTTCACCGCTTCCTCAATGGAGGCAAGCTGTTCGGGTGTCATGACGTCCATCGAAGAGCCGATCAAGCCCGACTCCAACGCCTGGCGCACATCGACGAGCTGCAACGCCTCAAGCCCCTGGTGCCGCAGCGACAACCGGCCCCTGAAGGTGAGGCCGTCGGCGAGGGCGTCAAAATTGCTCGGGGCCACGAACATGCCGAAGCCATGCCGGATCTCGATGACACCCAGGGCTTGCAGGACCTTGAGGGATTCGCGCAGCGTATTGCGCCCGACGCCGAGAGCCACCGACAACTCGCTCTCTGTCGGCAGTGGATCGCCCGCCTCCAGCTCGCGCTCGAGGATCAATTCCATAATGTCCGACTGCAAGGCACGAAGCCGGGCCTGTGCACTGAACCGCGCCTGCGGAACTACACCGGAAGTTGTCATGGCTTTCTCCTTGCCGCTGCATCACCCGGGAAGCCTGGGCGATGCGGTGTTAATATTGAGGCGAGCTTAGCGCCCACCGCAGAATGAGTGACTCGCAACATACAATATCGGATGTCCCACCTCCTTGATAAGTATGTTCAGGGATTTCGCTGGGATTTCCCCTTAGGACCGGCCGCAGCCGGAAAACCGCCGGGCGCGCGGACGAGGCCAGGCCGCCCACTCTCACTTGACGTTCTCTTGTGACCGCCCTTACAGTTTCCATACGAGCATCGGACGTCCTACATCCGATAACCCACGAAACGCGATTGGTGAGGCACCCTATGAGCAAGACGATCAACAGCCTGCCGCTGGTCAATGACGCCAGCCGCCGGAACTTCCTGAAGCTAAGCGGCGCAGTTGGTGCAGCAGCCGCCTTCACGGCAACACTTTCTGCGTGCGGCGGCGCTGCCAGCACGACCACCGGCACCAGCACCAACACGGCCGCCGTCAACAAGGACCTCACTATCGAGGCAGGCATTTCCTACGCGCTCTCCACGGGTTTCGACCCCCTGAGCTCTTCGGGTGCGACGCCGATGGCTGCCAACCTGCATATCTTCGAAGGCCTCATCGAGCTGCACCCGGCCACCCGCGAGCCCTACAACGCCCTGGCCGCAGCGGACCCCAAGAAGATCAACGACACCACCTACCAGGTGACCATCCGCGATGGCGCGAAGTTCCACGACGGCTCCCCCGTCACCACCGAGGACGTCGCTTTCTCCTTCACCCGCGTCATGGACCCGGCCAACAAGTCGCTGTTCTCCCAGTTCATCCCCTTCATCCAGGACGTCAAGCCTGTTGATGCCAAGACGGTGGAGTTCACCCTTAAGTACGCCTTCCCCGGCTTTGGCCCCCGCATCTCCGTGGTCAAGATCGTCCCCAAGGCACTCGCTACCGATCTGAAAGCCTTCGACGCCAAGCCCGTCGGTTCCGGACCGTACAAACTCGTTTCCGCGGTCAAGGACGACAAGATCGTCTTCGAGGCATTCGCCGACTACAACGGCCCGAAGCCGGCACTGGCCAAGGGCATGACCTGGCTGCTGCTCTCCGATGCCGCTGCCCGCGTCACCGCCGTCCAGTCCGGTCGCGTCCAGGCCATCGAAGACGTTCCCTACCTGGACGTCGATGGGCTGAAATCCAAGGTGAAGGTCGAATCCGTCCAGTCCTTCGGCCTGCTGTTCCTCATGTTCAACTGTGCCAAGGCACCGTTCGACAACAAGCTGGTCCGCCAGGCACTGCACTACGGCCTGGACAAGGAAGCCATCATCAAGAAGGCCCTGTTCGGAAACGCCAAAGCCGCTACCTCCTACTTCCAGGAAGGCCACCCCGACTACGTCAAGGCCAAGAACGTTTATGGCTTCGACACGTCCAAGGCCGAGGAACTCCTGAAGCAGGCCGGCGTCACCACTCTCGAATTCGAACTCCTCACCACAGACACCGCCTGGGTGAAGGACGTTGCGCCACTGATCCTCGAGTCCTGGAACAAGATTCCCGGTGTGAAGGTCACGGTCAAGAGCCTCCAGTCCGGCGCCTTATACAGCGACCGCGTTGGCAAGGGCGACTACAGCGTGGTCGCTGCCCCCGGCGATCCCTCCGTCTTCGGCAACGATGCAGACCTCCTGCTGAGCTGGTTCTACTCGGGTGCCACCTGGATGGACAAACGCGCTTTCTGGACCACCCCGGAGCGCACCAAACTGCAGGGCCTCATGGACAAGGGCTCGCAGGCCTCGGGCGATGACGCCAAGAAGATCGTCGGCGAAATCGTGGACATGGTCTCTGATGAAGTGCCGCTCTACCCGGTCTTCCACCGCCAGCTTCCCAGCGCCTGGGACGAAAAGAAGCTCAACGGCTTCCAGCCCCTTCCCACCACCGGCCTGTCGTTCGTCGGCGTCGGACGCACTGCCTAAGCAATCCTTCGCGTTGTGAGGCCCGCTCTGCAGGGTTAAACCCCCAAAAACCCTGCAGAGCGGGCCCCACAACCAGATCAACCGGAGAACAAATTGGTCACGATATTGCGTCTGCTTGGCCGCAGGCTTGCAGCATTGCCATTGATGATCCTGGGCATCACGTTGCTCGTCTTCCTCGTCCTTCAGGCCGCTCCCGGCGACCAAGCCAGTTCAGCACTTGGCGACGGCGCCAGCGAAGAAGCGAAGCAGCAATACCGCCAGGACAATGGCCTGAACGACCCCTTGGTCCTGCAGTACTTCCGTTTCCTCGGCAAGCTTCTGCAGTTCGACCTGGGCGTCACCACCCCACCGGCAAAGTCGGTGGCATCCATGATTGGGTCGGCCTTCCCGCTGACTCTGCAACTGACTTTCCTGGGCGTCCTCATCGCGATCGTCCTCTCCCTGGCCTTTGGCATCATGGGCGCCCTGTACCGCGACAAGTGGCAGGACCAGTTGGTCCGCGTCTTCTCAATCGCCGCAATTGCCACGCCGTCGTTTTGGCTGGGCATCCTGCTGATCCAGTGGTTCGCCCTCGGTGAGAACCCCATGTTCCCCTCGGGCGGAATTGCGACGCCGGAATCCGGCTTTGGCGGTTGGCTCAACTCGATGGCCCTACCGGCACTCGCCCTCGGCATTCCCGTGTCCGCATCCCTGATCCGTGTGGTCCGTACCTCCATGGTGGAAGAACTGGACCGCGACTACGTCCGGACCGCCATCGGCAACGGTGTCCCCTACCGCGAGGTCGTCTCCAAGAACGTCCTCCGCAACGCCCTCGTCACACCGGTGACCGTGCTGGGACTGCGCGTTGGCTACTTGCTGGGTGGCGCCGTCGTGATTGAAATGATCTTCGCGCTGCCCGGCATGGGCCAGCTGATCCTCAACGGAATCACCAACCTGGACGTCAACCTGGTCCAGGGCGTGGTGCTCACCATCTC
Organism: Paenarthrobacter sp. AR 02; assembly: GCF_021538675.1. GTDB lineage: Bacteria > Actinomycetota > Actinomycetes > Actinomycetales > Micrococcaceae > Arthrobacter. The sequence goes on along the minus strand of NZ_JAJUKH010000003.1, from coordinate 219,702 downwards.
GGTCACCTTCGTTCTGGTGAACATCGTGGTGGACCTTCTCTACCTGCTCATCAACCCCCGAATCAGGACGGTATAGCTCATGCGCAGCAAGCTCGCAGAACGGCTAAGTGCCCCGGGCATTCGTTTCAAGGCCCTGCCCTGGGGCTCCCGCATCGCCCTGCTTTTCCTCGTACTGATTGTGCTGGCGGCCATCTTCGCGCCTGTCATCGCCCCGCATGATCCGCTGGAAACGTTCATTCCCGCCACGCCTCCGGGCGCCGAGCACTTCTTCGGCACCGACCGCCTGGGTCGGGACATTTTCTCCCGCCTGCTTTTCGGCGCACAGTCGTCGCTGATGATCGGCCTCGGCGCCGTGGGCCTGGCCATCCTGGCCGGCGCGCTCCTTGGCTCCTTTGCCGCCACGTCCAGCAAGTCCGTCAATGAAATCATCATGCGGCTCATGGACATCCTCATGGCGTTCCCGGGCATCGCCCTGGCGGCTGTGCTGCTGGCAGCGTTCGGCAACTCGGTGCCCACCATCATCATCGCGATCGCCATCATCTACACCCCGCAACTTGCCCGGGTGGTGCGCGCCAACGTGCTCGCACAATACGGCGAAGACTACGTCCGTGCCGAGCGGGTCATCGGAGCCGGCCGCTTCTACATTCTGGTCAAGCACATTGTCCGCAACACTGCCGCTCCCGTGCTGGTGTTCGCCACGGTCATGGTTGCCGACGCCATCATCCTCGAAGCCTCGCTGTCCTTCCTGGGCGCAGGCGTCCAGGATCCCGCACCGTCATGGGGCAACGTGATCTCCTACGGCCGCAACCTGGTCCTGTCCGGCGGCTGGTGGGCCACTACGTTCGCCGGCCTCACCATCCTTTTGACCGTTCTTTCCTTGAACATCCTGGCCGAGGGCCTCACCGATGCCATGGTGAACCCGAAGCTTCGCCGCGCCCCCGTGGTGAAGGACGACGACGGTTCGGCTGCAGTTATTGCCGTGGACACCGAAGTTGGTACATCCGTTGCCCAGCCTTCAGTGGTTGAGGAACACGAGCTCGACGGCGTCCTTGCGGCTTCCAGCGCAGGCGTCGCTTCCGAGGCGGGCGCCTCAGCCATCCTCACCGATGTGAAGCTCGCCGCCGCCAACCCGCACCTCCTCCTGGACCGCGAACTGGAACTCCTGGCAGCAATCGAAGCGAAGCGCACCGACCGCCTCCCGCAGGTACCGGCAGGTGCACGCAACGTGCTGGAAGTGAAGAACCTGTCCATCCGGTTCCCGGGCCGCTTCGGCGATATCGCGATCGTGGACAACGTGTCCTTCACTGTCCGCGAGGGCGAAACGATGGGCCTTGTGGGCGAGTCCGGTTGCGGCAAGTCCATCACCTCGCTGGCCGTCATGGGCCTGTTGCCCAAAACAGCGCAGGTCACCGGGTCAATCACCTTTGACGGCAAGGAACTCCTGGATCCGAGCACCAAGCACAGCGATCCCAAGGCCTACCTTGGCCTGCGCGGTGAACAGATCGCCATGGTGTACCAGGACGCCCTCAGTTCGCTGAACCCGTCCATGAAGATCAAGGACCAGATGGAGCAGCTCACCAAGCGTGGTGGCCGCAAGACACCCGCGGAACTGCTGGAGATGGTGAAGCTTGACCCGGTCCGGACACTTGCCAGCTATCCGCATGAGCTCTCCGGCGGCCAGCGTCAACGGGTGCTGATTGCCATGGCGTTGTCCCGTTCCCCCAAGATCGTGGTGGCCGACGAGCCCACTACCGCCCTGGACGTCACTGTCCAGAAACAAGTTGTGGATCTGCTGAACGAGCTGCGGGAACAACTCGGGTTTGCCATGGTGTTCGTCAGCCACGACCTCGCGTTGGTGGCCTCCCTGGCCCACCGCATCACGGTGATGTACGCCGGCCAGGTGGTGGAATCCGCACAGGCTTCCGAGCTTCTGCGGAATCCCAAGCACGAGTACACCCGTGGCCTGCTGGGTGCCGTCCTGTCCATTGAAGCCGACGCCGCCAGGCTCCACCAGATCCCCGGCACCGTGCCATCCCCGCGGGACTTTGCCACGGGAGACCGCTTTGCCGCCCGGTCCCTGCGCCCCGACGCCGATCCCCACCAGAAGCTGGTGCTCACTTCGGTGGCCTCGGCCAATGGCGATGATGACGCCGACCACTACTGGGCAAGCCACCTGAAGGAGGACGCACGATGAGTGAATCAACCGGCAAACCGGTCATCGAGCTCAAGGACGTCAAGGTCTACCACCATGCACGGACCGGGGGCCTGTTCCGTCCGAACATCGTCAAAGCCGTGGACGGCGTCGACTTCACCATCAGCCGCGGCGAAACCGTCGGCATCGTCGGTGAGTCCGGCTGCGGCAAGTCCACGCTTGCTTCGGTGCTCGTGGGACTGCAGCCGCCGACGTCGGGCAAGGTTTTGTTCCACGGAAAGCCGGCCATCAAGCGGAACGCAGCCATGCGCAAGGCGTTTGGCCGCTCCGTTTCCGTGGTCTTCCAGGACCCGGCCACGGCGCTGAACCCGCGCATGACCATCCAGGACATCCTCACCGACCCACTGCAGATCCATGGCATCGGCAACGCTTCCTCCCGTGCCGCCAAGGTCAAAGAACTGTTGGCGCTGGTCGGCTTGCCGCAATCGGCAGCCGAAGTAACGCCGTCGCAGGTTTCCGGCGGACAGCGCCAGCGCGTGGCGATCGCCCGTGCACTGGCGTTGGAGCCGGACATCATCGTCGCGGACGAGCCGACGTCCGCCTTGGACGTTTCGGTGCGCGCGCAGGTGCTGAACCTTCTGTCCGATCTGAAGACGCAGCTGGACCTGGGAATGGTGTTTATTTCCCACGACATCCAGACTGTCCGCTACGTTTCGGACCGGATCTGCGTCATGTATTTCGGCAAGATCGTCGAGCAAGGCTCCGCTGCGCAAGTCTTCGACAACCCGAGCAACGACTACACCAAGAAGCTGCTGGGCGCCGCGCCGAGCCTCCTTCACATCTAGTTTTCCTTTCACACGCAACAAACAACGGAGATTTCTGTGTCCACTCAATTCCAGGGCGTCATTCACCCGGTCATCACCCCCCGCCACGCTGACGGCAGCATCGACACCGCGTCGCTGAAGAACGTCACCAAGCACCTGATCGACGGCGGCGTCTCCGGACTTTTCGTCCTGGGCTCCTCCGGCGAAGTTCCGTACCTGACCAACGACGAGCGCGAGCTGGTGGTCTCCACCATCGCTGACGCCAACGCCGGTGCGGTCCCGCTGATCGTGGGCGCCAACGAGCAGACCACCACCCGCGTGATCGAGGAAGCCCGCAAGGTGGTTGACCTTGGTGCCGACGCGATCGTGGTGACCTCCATGTACTACGCCATTGGCAACGCAGCAGAGACGGAGACCCACTTCCGCGACATCCACGCCGCCATCGAGAAGCCGATCTTTGCCTACGACGTTCCCGTCCGCACCCACTTCAAGCTGCCCACGGATCTTTTGGTCCGCCTCGGACGGGACGGCGTGATCGCAGGCGTCAAGGACTCCTCCGGCGACGACGTCTCCTTCCGCCAGCTGCTCCTGGCTGCCAAGGACATCCCCAACTTCGACATCTTCACCGGTCACGAAGTAGTGGTGGACGGCGCCCTCCTGGGCGGCGCGCAGGGTGTTGTCCCGGGGCTCGGCAACGTTGATCCCGCGGGTTACCGCCGTCTCTTCGATGCCGCACAGTCCGGTGACTGGGCCCGCGCCGCACGCGAGCAGGACCGTCTGGCCGACGTCTTCGAGATCGTCTACACCCCCAACGGACGCGTCTCCGGAGGCGCAGCCGGCCTGGGTGCGTTCAAGACCGCGCTGCAGGTGATGGGCGTCATTGAGTCCAACACCATGAGCTCGCCCATGCTCAGCCTGAACGATTCCGAGACTGCTGCGATCCGGGAAATCCTGGAACGCAACGGGCTGGTCTAACCTTCATGACCCACGTGATCGGCGTTGACCTCGGCGGCACCAAGACCGCTGCCGGGGTTGTCTCCCCGTCTGGCGAAGTTTTAATGACGGAGACCATTCCGACGTTGAACCGGGACGGTGGCGAAGCGATCCTGGACGCCACCGCTGCGCTGATCGCGGGCTTGGCAGAGCGCGCTGCCGACGCCGGACATCAAGTGTCCGGTGTCGGCGTCGGCTCCGCCGGGGTCATTGACGCTACGTCCGGGATGGTGGTGTCCGCGACCGACGCAATTTCGGGCTGGGCGGGCACTGCGCTGGTTTCCGGACTTTCTTCACGCCTCGGCCTTGCTGTTCGGGCCGTCAACGATGTCCACGCACACGCCCTGGGCGAGGCATGGCTGGGAGCCTCGGCAGGTTCGGCCAGCTCACTGATGGTGGCGTTCGGTACCGGGGTTGGCGGCAGTTTTGTGCTGGGTGGCTCTCCGGTCCTGGGGCACCGTTTTGTTGGCGGGCATGTGGGTCATTTCGCTTCACCTTTCGCGGTTTCCGACGGCGTTCCGTTGCCTTGTGTTTGCGGTTCGGCCGGTCACGTTGAGGCAATAGCTTCCGGGCCTGCGATCCATGAGGCTTATCTGCGCTGTGGCGGCTCTACTGCGTCAGCGACCGACACGCGCGGCGTGTTCGCGCTGGCCGCTGCTGAAGCCCACGACGGCGGCGCCTCCTTTGGGGCCAGCCGCGACGCCGCTGTGCGCGCCATCCACGTCGGTGCCACCGCAGCCGGCCAGGCCGTGGGCGGCCTCATCAACATCCTGGATCCCGAAACCGTGGTGATCTCCGGAGGACTGGCCGACGCCGGAGACCTCTGGTGGAAACCCATGGAAGCTGCCCTCCGCCAAGAACTCTTGGCACCCTTGGCTGCAGTCCCCGTGCTCAGGGCGTCCCTGGGCAACTCCGCTGCCATTATTGGCGCCGCAAAACTCGTCCTTCTTTAAAGGGAGACATCATGATCCTCACCCCCGAAAACCTTGAAGCCCTCCGCTCCCAGCTGATCGTCTCCTGCCAGGCCTACCCGGGTGAGCCCATGCGTGATCCCCGGACAACGGGTCAGGTGGCGGCATCCGCTGTGATCGGCGGGGCTGCGGCAATCCGCCTCCAAGGGTTGGCCGACGTGCAGTTCACGCGTGCCGCCGTCGAGGTCCCTGTCATCGGACTGTGGAAGGACGGGCACGACGGCGTATTCATTACCCCTACACTCCGGCATGCCCTTGCAGTGGCGAACGCAGGGGCACATGTGGTGGCGATCGATGGAACACGCCGGACCCGCCCGGATAAGCTGTCCCTTTCCGCCACGATCAGCGGTATCCACGCTGAGTCGCATGCACTGGTCATGGCTGACTGTGGCTCGTTCGATGACGCCGTTGCTGCCGTGGAGGCCGGGGCGGACCTTATCGGAACCACACTTGCCGGCTACACCGGCGAGCGCGCCAAGACGGATGGCCCGGACTTGGAGTTGCTCTCCTCGATAGCAGCCGCTGACCTCGGAAAGCCCCTGATCGCCGAGGGCCGCATCCACACCCCGGCCCATGCCCGCCAGGCCCTCGACGCCGGCGCGTTCGCCGTGGTTGTGGGCACGGCAATCACCCACCCGGCCAGCATCACGGGCTGGTTCAAGGGCGCGATGCACGCCTAGCCCCCGTTGCGGGGCCCGCTCCGCGACCCAAAACCTCCCAACACACCAGGCCCCACAACACACCACCCCCACTTGCGGGGCCCACTCTGCGCCCCAAAACCCACACCAACCCAGCACACCAGGCCCCACAACACACCACCCACACTTGCGAGGCCCGCTCTGCGCCCCAAAACCCCCACACACCCCGCAGAACGGGCCTCACAACGCAGGGCTCCCGGCGTAGGCTTTCCCCATGACTGCCGAGAGCTCCCGCGAGTACGACGTAATAGTGATCGGCGCAGGCGCCGTTGGGGAAAACGTGGCGGACCGGGTGGTCCGGGGCGGCCTGTCGGTGGTGATCGTGGAGAACGAGTTGGTGGGCGGCGAGTGTTCCTACTGGGCGTGCATTCCTTCGAAGGCGCTCCTTCGCCCAGGGAGTGTGCTGCACGCGGCCCAGGTCATCCCGGGCGCGTCCGAGGCCGTAACCGGGGTGGTGGACGCGAAGGCCGCATTGAAGCACCGGGACTGGTTCACCAACAACTGGGAAGACGGCAGCCAGGTCGAATGGCTGGAGAGCGCCGGCATCGACCTCATCCGTGGCCGCGGCCGGATCACGGGACCCCGCGAGGTCCAAGTGGACGGCCTGGACGGAAACAGTTACGCCTTGAAGGCGCATCATGCCGTGGTGGTGGCAACGGGTTCCAAACCCACCATCCCGGGGATCGCGGGCTTGGAAGACGTACCCTTTTGGACGACGCGCGGCGCCACGGCAGCCAAGGAGATCCCCAAACGCCTCGTCGTCCTGGGCGGTGGAGTGGCTGGCGTTGAAATGGCGCAGGCGTTCGCGCGGCTTGGATGCGATGTGGCGGTTGTCGCCCGCGGACGCCTCCTGAGCAGCTATCCGGAGGAAGCGGCCAATCTTGTCCTGGCGGGCCTCCGCGCCGACGGGATCGATGTCCGCCTCCACACTGACGTGGACAAGGTGGAAAAGAAGGACGACGGCTCGGTAACAGTCACGCTCGACGGCGCAACGCTCCAAGCCGATCAACTCCTGGTCGCTTCCGGGAGGCACCCTTCTTTGGCCAACCTTGGCCTGGACAGTGTGGGCATTGAAGCGCCTGACGGCAAACCCCTCAAGCTCACCACGGACGCCAGCGGGCTCGTCGACGGTCCCGCCAGCGATGGCACCAGTGGGCTGTGGCTCTACGCTGCCGGGGATGCCGCAGGCAAGGTGCTGCTGACCCACCAGGGCAAGTACGAGGCCCGCGCTACGGGGGATGCAATCGTCGCCCGGGCCAACGGCAAACTCAAGGGCAGCCCGCAGCCGTGGAGTCCATGGGCCCACACTGCCAACGACCACGCTGTACCAAGTGTCGTGTTCACTGATCCCGAAGTTGCTTCCGTGGGACTGAGCCTGGAGCAGGCCCTCCTGCAGGGAAAGAATGTCACGGGCGTCGAGTTGCCCATCAACGTATCGGGTTCCCAGCTGCACTCCCCCGACTACAAGGGGTGGGCGCAGATGGTGGTGGACGAGGACCGGAAGGTGATCCTCGGGGCAACGTTCGCCGGCCCGGGCGTGGCTGAGCTGCTCCACTCCGCCACCATCGCGATCGTGGGAGAAGTTCCCTTGGACAGGCTGTGGCATGCGGTTCCGTCTTACCCGACCATCAGCGAGATCTGGTTGCGCCTGCTGGAAAAGTACGGACTCTAGGATCTATTTGAACTGACCGGTCAGTTCAGTTAGACTTTTCGCAGACACCATTTCTGCGAAAGGCTTCATTGTGCTGTCCGTACAGCAACTCCAGATCAACGGCCGCCGGGGCGATCTCCTTCCGGCAACGTCCCTCACCGTGAGCCGCGGGGAACTCCTGCTGGTGGCCGGCGAAGGCCAAGACCAGCGGACGGCTTTGGCATTGGCCCTTAGCGGCCGCATGAAGCCCAGCAATGGCGTCCTCAGCTGGGACAACAACACCAAGACCAAGAAGATCCGCCTCGCGAGCGCCCTGGTTGACTCCCCCGGCGTCAACGAGCCGGAGCAGCACCTCAGCGTCCGGGACCTCGTCACCGAGGACCTCTCGCTCATCCCGCGCCGCTACCGTGGAGCGCTGCTGAGCAAGCCCTGGCTGAAGGTCAACAGCTTTGAAGACATCGCCGACCTGTGGATCGAACAGCTGCCTGCGGGACGGCGCCTGGAACTCCTGTCCGCGCTCGCCCTGGCTGACCCTGCCACCGACCTCCTGGTGGTGGACTCCCCCGACCGCCACAGCGCCGATCCGTCAACGTGGTTGCCCCGCCTGCAGGCCTTGGCGTCCGACGCCGGGCGGCCGCTTGCGGTGGTAGCCGTGGTCGGTGCCCTGCCGGACATCTGGACCGGTGCGGCCGCGGTGATCGGCAACTCAGTTTCGCACCCGCCCGAACCGGAATCGGAACCCACCCCCTCGGCGCCCGAGCCGGCTGCCGCCGTCGAGCCCCAGCCCAGCGCGGAGCCCCAGCCGCACGCAAAGCATGCCGCCGAAGCGGCCGAACCCCTCGACGAACCCGAAACCCAAAACCTCCAAAGGACTGCAAAGTGACTGTTCTGCGGCTCGCCCGCTCCGAACTCAAGCGCATGACCGGCGGGCTCCTGCCCAAGCTGACCATCCTCGCCCTGACCATGGTTCCGTTGTTGTACGGTGCCGTGTACCTTTACGCGAACTGGGATCCGTACGGCAACCTGAACCAGATCGACGCCGCCCTGGTGGTCGAGGACACCGGTGCCACCACCAAGGACGGCAGCGAACTGCAGGCGGGCAAGAAGGTGGCGGACAGCCTGGTGGAAGGCCATGTCTTCAACTGGAAGCAGGTCGCCAGCGCCGAGGATGCGGACGCCGGCGTCAAGACCGGCGAATACGCCTTCGCGCTGCGGATCCCCAAGGACTTCTCCGCAAACCTGGCATCCCCGGGCAGCTTCGACGCCGCCAACCAGGCCATGCTGCACGTCACCACCAATGACGCCAACAACTACCTGTTGAGCACTATCGTGGACAAACTCACCACCGCTGTGCACTCCACGGTCGCCAAAGAGGTGGGCGAAGAGACAGCCAACCAGCTCCTCACCGGTTTCGGCACCATCCACGCATCAATCGTCAAAGCAGCGGACGGAGCAGGACAACTCGCCGATGGTGTCGGTAAGCTCAGTGACGGCGCCGCGACCCTCCATGACGGCACCACGCAACTGGTTGCCGGCGCCGACCAGCTGGTCGCCGGCCAAACGAAACTGCGCGACGGCGCGGTACAGCTCAACGGCGGCGCCAGCCAGCTGAGTTCCGGCCTGACAGAGCTCAAGAACAAGACCTCCACGCTGCCCGCAGACTCCCAGAAGCTGGCAGACGGCGCAGCAAAGGTCGCCGCCGGAAACGCCCAGTTGAACGCGAAAGTCCAGGACGTCGTGGGTCAGCTCGAAGCAGCGGACAAGGGTCTGCGCACCAGGGTTGTGGAGTCCAACGCCCGGCTGGTGACGTCCGGTGTGCTCACACAGGAGCAGGCTGACAAGGTCCTGGCCGACTTCGATGCCGCCGCTGCATCCAACCCGGTCCAGGACGCCAAGGCGAAGATCTCCGGCGACGCCGCAAAGATACAGCAGCTCTCTGACGGCTCGGCCGCGGTGAGCGCCGGGGCCTCAAAGCTTGCAGCCGCCACACCCACGCTCACGGACGCCATCTCCAAGGCAGCCGCCGGCGCAGGCCAGCTCCAAACCGGCGCGTCCACCCTCGCCGCCGGCCAACAGTCGGCGCTCGATGGGGCGGTAAAGCTCGACGACGGCGCCCACCAACTGGACGACGGCGCCGGCCAACTCGCGAGCGGCGCAGTGACCGCCTCCGATGGTTCACACACCCTGGCCTCCGAACTCGCGAAGGGCGCAGGAGACATCCCCAACCCGAACGACGAGCAAAAGAGCAGCGTCTCCAAGGTGATCGCTGATCCCGTCGCAGTGGAGAACGTCTCGCAGGCCAAAGCCAACTCCTATGGCGCCGGCCTTGCACCGTTCTTCCTGACTCTTGCCCTGTGGATCGGCGTGTTCATGCTGGTCCAGGCCATGCGGCCCATCACCCAGCGCGCCCTTGCCTCGAACGCACCTTCGTGGAAGATTGCCGTGGGCGGCTGGTTGCCGTTCTTCGTGGTCTCCGTTTTCCAGGCCACGATCCTCACGCTCGTGGTGAACCTGGGCCTGGGTCTCAACGCCTCGCACCCGATCGGCATGTGGCTGTTCATGCTGGCAGCCGTCATGGCGTTCACCGCGATCATCCAAGGCATCGTGGCCCTCCTCGGAACGCCCGGCAAGTTCGTGGTGTTGATCCTCCTGGTCCTCCAGCTCGTTTCCTCCGGCGGCACCTTCCCTTGGCAGACCACGCCGATGCCGTTGCATGTGGTCCACGAGATCATGCCCATGGGCTACGTTGTCACGGGTATGCGGCACCTGATCTACGGCGGTGAGCTCAGCATGATCTGGCCTACCGTACTGGGCCTGCTTGGGTACACTTTGCTGGGAGCGGCGCTGTCCACTCTCGCCGTCCGCAAGCACAAGATGTGGACTTTGAAGACCCTGAAGCCGGAGATCGCAGTTTGAGCACCACCGAGCCGCACTCTTCGGATTCCGCGGTGGGCGGGAGCAAGAAGCTTCGCCCCGAACGAACCAACGCCACCAAGCAACGGTTGTTCGAGGCCTCCATGGAGCTGATCGGCGAACGCGGCGCTGCCGGAGTGACAGTTGACGAAATCGCCGCCGCGGCCGGGGTTTCCAAGGGATCCGTCTACTACAACTTCGGCAGCAAGTCCGACCTCATCGCCCAGCTGCTGCGGCATGGCGTGGACATCATGCTGGTCCGGCTCCAGGATGTCCAAGGCCAGAGCAGCGACCCACTCGAATCCATGAAGAACATGGTGGGGCAGGCGATGGACTTCATGGACGACTACCCGTCGTTCGCCCGCCTGTGGGTCAGTGAAAACTGGCGCACGCCGGGCGAATGGAGCGCGGTGTTCACGGAACTCCGCGCCGAACTCCTCGCAGTCATCGGCTCCGCGGTGGAACGGGTTGCAGAGGGCTACAGAGTGGACGAGTCGATCGCCCGTGGGAGCCTGGAAGCAGCCATCTTCGGTGCGATCTTCGTCGTAGGACTCGACCAGCAGACCTACAACCCGGAACGAACCCGCGACCAGAGCGTCGCGGCTGTGATGACCATCATGCACGGATACGTCATCAAGTAAGACGGTATCCAACTGCAATCTACGACGGCGTGGCGTGGCCACTTGGTCGGCGATGATTAACCTCATGCGTCACATGGGGAACAGCGGAAAACTAGCGGTCATTGCCGCCTTCGTATCCCTGGGGCTGTTGGTGCTCGCCGCCGTCGTCCTTGAGGAACTGGTGCTGTACCTCTTCCTGGGCGCCGTGCTGCTCTGCTACCTGTCCTGCATCGTCCAGCTCTTCAACCGTCGCAGGTACCTGGTGGTTCTCCTCGGCGCAGCCGGCACCAGCCTGTTCATCGGATTCAGCATCGCCTTCCTGCGTATGTGGGGCCTGGCGTTCAACCAGGACACCAACGCCATGGGAAGCGCCGTCAGCACCGAAGACTCGGACATCTACTTCTACCTCGCAGCGGTGGCCGGTGTTGGCACCTTGGCGGTGATGTTCCTCGGAGCCGTGATGCCGTCCTTCGGATCGCGGGCACCTGCTCCCGCCAAGCGGCCGGCATCCGGAGCCAAGCGAATTCCGGCTGCACGCAAGCCAACCCCGCGGCCTGCTTCCCCACGCCCAACCACTCCGGCCAAGCGTCCCACGGCTCCCCGCCCTTCTTCCGGCGCCTCCAAGACCACCGCGGTGAAGCGCCCCGCTCCACGAACGCCGGCGGTGCCAGCCAAGCGGCCGCCGTCGAGCTCTTCTTCCCAACGCAAGCCTGCCCCCAAACGCTGAAACCTCCACGTTGCGGGGCCCGCTCTGCGCGCCTACGCGCGAGCGAAACACGCAAAGCAGGCCCCACAACGAAACCCCGCCACGTTGCGGGGCCCGCTCTGCGCGCTTACGCGGGAGCGAAACACGCAAAGCGGGCCCCACAACGGGCGGGTCAGGAGTCGAAACCCAACCCCACGGCGTCGAGCGCTTTGAGGATGAGGTTCCGTTTGCCCTGGTTGTGGTCCGCCCTGTCCATGGACCAGCGAGTCAGGTTGATGCCCAAGGACGCCAGCGGTTCCGGCGGGAAGGGCAAGGGCCGTTTCCTGACCATTTCCACACGCGTGCGTTCAGTGTCCAGGCCAGCCAACAGGTCCAGGAGCACATCGCCCGCGAACGCCGTGGCACCAACTCCGAGTCCCGTGAAGCCAGCAGCGTAAGCCACCCTGTTCCTGCGCGCGGTGCCGAAGAAGGCACAGAACTGCGTGCTCGAATCGATGGGCCCTGCCCACTTGTGCGTGAACTTCAGCACCCAGGTGAAGCACGTGATGTTCGAGCTGGAGGGCCTGGCTGAGAAGGACTGGCACCGAACCATCTTTACTTTGCGCTGATCCCCTCCCGTTGCGGGGCCTGCTCTGCGCGCTAAGGCGAGAGCTAAACGCGCAAAGCAGGCCCCGCAACGGGGATGTCCGGGCGTTTCCGCGAGGCACCCAGTACTGCGGTGGCAACGCCCAGGAGCAGGATCAGCCCGCCCAGGATTTCGGCTGGTGTGGGAACCTCGTTCAGGACCAGCCAAGCCGCCGTCATGCCCACCACCGGGACGAGCAGCGTGAAGGGCACGACGTCGGAACTTGGGTAGAGCGACAACAGACGGTTCCAGATGCCGTAGCCCACAAGCGAGGCGAACACTGCGGTGTAGATCGCACTCAGGATCGTGGCCGCCTGGAGGTCCAAAAGCGTCGCCCACACCGTGTCCGGACCGTCCACAACGAGCGACAATCCTGCCAACGGGACAGGCACCACCGCACCGGACCACACCACCAGGCCAAGCCCGGACTTGGCCTTCGAGTGCCGCGCCACCACGTTCCCCACCGCCCATGACAACGCCGCTGCCAGCACGATCATGAGCGGGAGCACCGGGGCTACTGCGCTGCGCCCCAACGCCACCACCGCCAAGCCTGCGATGCCAAGCACTACCCCGGCCAGTTGGCGGCGGCTGGGCCTCTCACCGAGGAACCTGGAGGCCAGCAGAATGGTGAACAATACCTGCGCCTGAAGGACCAGGGACGCCAGGCCAGCCGGCATCCCCAGTGCCATGCCGAGATAGAGGAGCCCGAACTGGCCGGCACTCATGAAGAGTCCGACGCCGACAATCGCCTTCCAGCCGACGTCGGGTTTGCGGATGAACAAGATGAAGGGGAACACGACCAGGAGGAAGCGCATGGCGACGAAGAGCAACGGCGGCACATCCCGGCCGTTCGCGTGCAGGCCGAGGTCGATGGCAACGAAGTTGATGCCCCAGAGGACGGCTACCAGGACGGCGAGGGCAGAGTGGCGAAGGTTCACAAGTCCACTCTGGACCCCTTGACCTTGAAGCACCAGCATCGATTTCCGCATGGAACCACGTAGATTTGCTTCATGATCGACATCTCGGCTCTAAGGGCGCTGGTCGCCGTGGAACGGCATGGATCGGTGGTGGCCGCCTCCGATGTGATGGGCTATAGCCCCTCGGCAGTCTCGCAGCAGATCAAGAAGCTGGAAAAACAGACAGGCGTTGCTGTACTGGAGCGCAATGGCCGCGGCGTGCTGCTGACGGAGCGGGGGCTGGCGCTGGCTGGCTATGGCCGTCGCATCATGGGCGAGCTCGAGGAACTGCAGGCCACCTTGCTCTCCGACCCTGCACAGCCGACGGGACTGCTGCGGATGGTCGCCTTCTCCACCGCGTGCCGTGGACTGGTGGGCCCCATGCTCGGACGGCTCGCCGCGTCCCACCCCGCCCTGGAGATCACTGTGCTGGCAGAGGATCCCCGCGAAGCCGTGCAAAGGGTGGCCTCCGGGGAAGCGGAACTCGCCGTGGTCCACAATTGGAACTCGGTGCCGCTGGTCATCCCCGGAAACCTGGTGCACCAGGACCTTTGCGTGGACCAGGCCGATGTGCTCGTCAACAGCACCCACCCACTCGCGGCGAGGGCCGCCGTCGAGCGTGAAGACCTGCTGGACGAGACCTGGATCAGCACCCCGGCGGGCGCCATCTGCAACGAGGCGCTCCTGCAGATTTTCGCAGGACTGGGGCGGGTGCCTGACATCCGCGTGTACGACCCCGACTTTTCCACGCACATCGCCATGGTGGAGCAGGGGGTGGCCGTGGCACTTGTTCCGCGGCTCGGCAGGCCTCCGCTCCCATCCGGCGTGGTCGCCATTCCGGTGATGAACCCCACCCAGCAGCGCTCCGTTGGAGTGGTGTACCGCAAGACCATGACAGCCAGCCCCAACATCCGCCTGGCCGTGCGCATGCTGCGCGAAGTCGCGGCGGAACAGCTTCCTAGTGGCGGGGCACCTTAAACTGCGTCAGCCGGGCATCCTGGCCATCCAGCTCCGCCCACGGTTTTTCCGTCTCCAACACCGTCAACGCACTGGTTGGGTAGCGAGTGGCGGCGTCCATGTAGGCATCGTGATCGGAATCGCGGGACGCCAAGTGCATGGCGAGGTCCTGCACTCCGGGCATATGCGAAATGACCATCAGCGTGGTTACGGTGTCCGGAACGTGATTGATCACCGTCAGCATGCGGTTCGCTGAGGCAGCATACAGGCCGTCCTCCAGCTTCGGAGTGGGAGCCTTCTCCCCCAACTCGTTGCACACCCAGGTGCACGTCTGGCGCGTCCTGAGCGCGGACGAGCACAGGATGAAATCCGGAACCACCCCGTGCTTGAGCAACCACTGTCCGGCCAACGGGGCTTCCCGGTGGCCGCGTTCCTCCAAGGGACGCTCATGATCGGGCACGCCCACCGGCCAGTCCGCCTTGGCATGCCGCATGATCACAAGGCGCTTTAGGTGATGGTCGCTCATGCAACAACCCTATCGAAAGCAAAAGCGCCCGCCCCAAAGGTACGGACGCTTTCGGCAGTCAAAAGATCAGATCGAGTATTCCGGAGCGGCCCAGACAATGACTTCGGGGTGCTCGTAGAAGCGGTAGCCCTGGCCGCGGACCGTGCGGACAGTGTTGGCGAGGCGGCCCAGCTTGGAGCGCAGTCGGCGGATGTGAACGTCGATGGTGCGTTCGTTGGGCACTTCCTCGGCGTTACGCCACAGGCCTTCGAGCAGTTCGTCGCGACCCACGGTACGGGTGCCGTTCTCAACGAGGTAGTTGAGGAGCTCGAATTCCTTGAACGTCAGGTTCAGCGATTCGCCGTCCAGGTGAACTTCACGCCGGGCGAGGTCGATCAGCACGCCGGACGGGCGGGACTCCTGCTGCGGCGCCGGACGGGCAGCTTCGGTGCGCTGCCGTGAGGCAACCGTGGGGTCACCGAAGGTGGAACGCACGACGTCGAGGGCGGACCCGGGCGCGCCGGCGGGGGCCACTGCGACGGCAGCGTAGCTCTCCGCGCCGGTCACCAAAGACTGCGCGTAGGCGCGGATTTCCTGGGCAAGCTTGGCGATGGACGTTCCTGCGGCGGCTGCGGTTTCTTCGTCAATACCCATGTAGAGCACGAAGCCGCGGGCTACGTTGTCGTTGGCAACGGGACGCAGCCGGTCGGACTGGGCAATGACCGGCGTGGGAGCGGTCATGGGTGCCGGCTCTGCGGCGGGCACGGCGCGCAACTGGCCGTAGGAGTTGGGGTTGTAACCCTGCGGGACGTAGCCCGGAGCCTGCTGGCCGGCGCCTTGCGGGGCCGCAGAGTAGCCGGGACGGTTACCGAACCCGGGGCGGAGTCCTGCGTTTGACGCGGCCTTGTTGGCGTTACGGACGGAGATGTGGACGTATCCAGATGCAACTGACATGGAGTGCTTACCTCAAAAGTGAATAGCCGTCATCGCGGCTTCGAATGCTGGTTGTCCCCGCAATGAGTTTGGGGAGGGGCGCCCAACGCTGGGCTAGGGGGCGAATGCCTGAAACTTCTTGGGGTGGAAAGTTAGGCTTGCATTCGACAACAGCGGTCATCGTGGCCAGCGGGTGTGCTGGGCCAGGTTGCTGCGGCTGCAGGTGCTGTTGAGTTCTTGTTCACATTGGAAGTGTGCAACGTAACAATGGCAACACGCAAGTAACAAAGCGCCGAACCGTCCACATTTTGAGACGTCCGGGTCTATTGTGCCGCAAATCACAATTCACAATGGCCCGGAAATGAACGGCATTTCATTCGGTAAGGGCAGGAAGTAGCGGCCATTTGCTGAATTATCTTCGGAGGATGCGGCAGAATGTGGGCCCCGCTTCCCATCAACCACGTCCACGCGGAATCTCACGATCTGAAACAGTTGTTGTCCAATCGGAGCCATTTCCGATCTCGAATTTTTTTGCCTTCAGTCTGCTGGAAGTGGTGAAAACGGGCGCGGCAAGCGCCCGTTTTCTCAGGAGGTCGTCCCTGAACCCGACGTGGAGCCCTGCCCCGTGGAAGACGTCGCGGCGGTCAGCCTTACCGACGACGCGTTGTATGCATCCCCGCTCTTGGTAGCCGTGACCCGGACCGTCGCACCTGACGTGATGTCAGCTATGGTCAGGCTGCTGGAGGTGCCGCCACGCTGCCGGGTTCCTTGGGCAACGGCAGTGTCCGGGCCGAGGACATAGGTTCGCGTAAACCCGTCAGTGCTCTTGACGGTCAGCGAGTTGGAAGAAACCTCGCTGACAACTCCCACCTGATCGGCCATGGACACGTACTCGTTGTCGCGGAGGATGACGTACTCCGAATGGATGGCGGCACTCAGGCCCCCTCCGAATCCATCGGGTGCCAACCCGCCCATCTGGCCTGGCATTCCCTGGCCGGTTCCGTTTTGACCGCTTCCGTTTTGCCCCGTTCCGCCCGGACCCAGCCCCTGTCCCGGTACTGCCTGGCCCTGTTGCCCGCCCAGGCCGCCGGCCTGGCCCGGGGAAACGTTGGCAGCATCCGCAGAGCCTGCATTGCCCAGGGAGTAGAAGCCGACGGCGGTACCTGCCGCTACCGCCACGGCAACACCAGCCACTATCAGCGTCTTCTTGACGGTCCACCGGTTCTGCACTCCTGCCTTGTCGTTCGCCCCGTCGTTCGCATTGTCGTTGCCCACGAGCGGCAAGCCCCAGCCGGAACCGTTGCTGCCGGGTTGGCTGCTTGGGGGCTGAGCAGGCGGGGCCTCGCCCCACGCCCAGGATGACCCGGGATTGCGGTCCATGGGTTGTGCAGGCGGCGTCCGGACGGCTTCAGGCTCCTGGCCTACGGGGGTCGACTGCTGGGGTAGCCGCGGCGCTGGGTCTTGGGGGAATTGCTGGTTCTCGGGGAATTTCTGCTCGCTCATGATGCTCTTTCTTGTCTGTTGTTGTCCGATTACGCCCCAGCGTCAGTCCGCCGGCTGTGCGGAAGCTGTGTTGAGGAGTAGTTGATCCTGTGACCTGTGGATTCCCGTGCTCCGGGGCTCCCACCTCGCTAGTGTTGACTTCACAGGGTCCTCACAGGAGCGGCTCAGCCCGGGCAAACCAGCAGAATGGAGAGTTGTCACATGGCATCCCCGCACTCCATGACCAACAACCTCCCCCAGCTCACCCACCCCGACGGCTCACCCATCCGCGCCCTGGTGGTGGATGACGAGCCAAGCCTTGCTGAGCTCATGAGCATGGGCCTTCGCATGGCCGGCTGGTCGGTGGGCGTGGCCGCTGATGGACCCCAAGCCGTAAAGCTCGCCAAGGAATTCCGCCCCGACGTCCTGGTGCTTGACGTGATGCTCCCCGGTTTTGACGGCGTGGAAGTCCTTAACCGGATACGGGCTTTCGCCCCGGAGGTTCCTGCCCTGTTCCTGACAGCGAAGGATGCCGTGCAGGATCGCATCGTGGGCCTGGCGGCCGGAGGAGACGACTACGTCACCAAACCCTTCAGCATGGAAGAAGTGCTGCTTCGCCTGCACCGGCTGGTCCAGCGCTCAGGTGTCGCTGCGATGGACACCGCTGAGCTCGTTGTGGGTGATCTGATCCTGAACGTGGACACCCGGGAGGTCACCCGTGCCGGGGAGGACATTGCCCTGACGGCAACCCAGTTCGAACTCCTGCGCTATCTCATGGAGAACCCGAAACGGGTGGTCAGCAAGGCCCAAATCCTGGACCGGGTGTGGGACTACGACTTCGGCGGCCAAGCCAACATCGTGGAGCTGTACATTTCCTATCTCCGCAAGAAGATCGAGGCGAAACACCCGCCAATGATCCATACCGTTCGCGGAGCCGGCTACGTCATCAAACCTGCGGACTAAGCCTTGAGCGCACTCTCCGGGGTTGCCAGAAGCCAGCAGCGCAATTGGCTCAATCCCTCCACCTGGCATTTGCGCACCCGCCTGGTCCTGGTGGCGATGGCTTTGCTGGTGGCCATTTGCGGCGCGGTCGGGGTGGTCAGCTACGCCTCGATGGATATGGTCTTCAACAAGCAGCTCGACAGGCAGCTGGAGCAGGCCTCGCTCCGCGCAGACGTATTCGGCAGACCGCCGTCGAGCTTTCCAAACTCCCCGACAGGACGTCCGGACCCGCTGGAGGCCCGCGGCCAGGCGGCCGGCACGCTGAGCGCCCGTATCGACGGCTCAACGGTGCGCAGCTCCGGGTTGATCGACGCGCGGGGCAATCGCGTCTCCTTGTCCGCAGACGATGAGCAGGTCCTGCTCGCGCTGCCGACAGGTGACGGCCCGGTTGACCGTTCGCTGTCCAACGGCGACTACCGGCTCATGGCCGTGAAGACCAATTACGGCGACGTGATCGTCACTGGCCTGCCGCTCGCGGACAAGCAGACCGCTGAGGCCTCGCTGGTCTGGACCATGGTTCTGGTGTCACTGGGCGGCCTGGTGGTGATCGGCCTTGTGGGGACCGTGATCATCCGTCGCACCATGCGGCCCCTGGAGCAGCTTTCCGATGTCGCCACCAAGGTTTCGCGGCTGCCTCTGGACGCCGGTGAAGTGGCGCTTGCCGTGCGTGTCCCGCCGTCGGCCTCCCATCCCGGGACCGAAGTAGGGAGCGTGGGCCACGCCCTGAACCAGATGCTGAACAACGTCTCCAGCGCGTTGGAGGCCCGTCAGGAGAGCGAGACCAAAGTAAGGCAGTTCGTTGCCGATGCCTCGCACGAACTGCGGACGCCGCTGACCGCCATCCGTGGCTACACCGAGCTGCTTCGGATGACCGAGACCTTTACGGACGACGGCAGGAAGTCCTTGGCACGGGTGCAAAGCCAGTCCGAACGCATGACTACGCTCGTGGAGGACCTGCTGTTGCTGGCGAGGTTGGACGAGGGCCAGCCGGTGAAGGTCACGGACGTGGACCTGACCCAGTTGGTGGTCGAGACCGTGAGTGACGAAAAAGTCATGGCGCCGGACCACATCTGGCAACTGCAGCTCCCCGGGGAGCCCGTCACCGTACGCGGCGATGCCACGCAATTGCACCAAGTGCTGGCGAACCTTCTCTCGAATGCCCGCAAACACACCGACCCGGGAACAACCGTGGTCACTGGAGTCATGCTCTCCGCGGATGGCAGCGCAGTGGTGACCGTGACAGACAACGGTCCTGGTATCCCGCAGGAATTCCAGAGCCGCATCTTCTCCCGCTTTGCCCGTGCCGACGCGGCGAGATCGGGCTCGGAAGGGACCTCGGGGTTGGGCTTGTCGATAGTGGAATCCATCGTTGCAGCGCACGGCGGAAGCGTCGAAGTGACGTCCAAGCCGGGGCGCACCGAGTTCGCCCTGCGGCTGCCTACCGCCACCACCGAACGCCTGTAAAGAATCCGGCAAGACGACTCACCGACTTCGTGATCTCTGTTACCTAAATGTGACTTCTGCGGAAACCTCCTGTACCGTCGAAAGGGTGGGTTGCCCCTAACCGGCCCACATCCGGGATGCGCCGAGCTCTGCCACTTCCCGGAGTCCGATCTTTCACCGAGGCAGAGACGGGGGACCCAGAGTCTCCGGGCCCAGGCATTTTGCCGGCCCTTGGGGTGAAGCCGCAGCGTGATGCGCGGCCGGATGACCTCATCCGAACCCGACAGCTAACTCCGCAGGCGCTGAGAGGTAATCACAAATGTCTGAATTTAACGATCAGACGCGCCCTTCCGCGCGTCACCGCGACCAGAACGACACCCAGTTGACCAAGTCGCAGACCGTCCTCAAAAAGGCCGCCCGTGAGGGCAAGTCCGGCAAGCGCATGCCTGTTGTAGCGGGCGTCATCGCCGCTGCACTGGGCGTTGCATCGCTCGGTACCGCCGCCAACGCAGCCTTGAACCTCCCCGAGGCAAGCCGTGTAGCCGGCACCCAGGCCGCTGCACAGGTCAGCACCAACAAGTCCGCTGAAGTTTCTGCTTCGATGGACGCCGCAGCTGCCAAGGGTGCAGCCGACCGGGCTGCTGCAGACAAGGCCGCCGCCGACAAGGCCGCAGCCGACAAGCTCGCCGCTGATCAGGCCGCTGCCGCGCAGGCTGCCGCCGACAAGGCAGCTGCCGATCAAGCCGCTGCCGAGAAGGCTGCTGCCGACAAGGCCGCTGCTGACGCTGCCGCCAAGCAGGCCGCCGACGCTGCTGCTGCCGCCGCTGCCCAGGCTGCAGCCGCTGCTGCCGCCCCGAAGGCAGTGGACGATCCCGCCGGTGCGAAGGCCTACGCCGCCAGCATCCTTGGCAGCTACGGCTGGGGCGCGGGCGAAATGACCGCCCTGAACACGCTGTGGGAGAAGGAATCAGGATGGCGGACCACTGCCACCAACGCTTCCAGCGGTGCGTACGGTATTGTCCAGTCGCTTCCGGCCGGCAAGATGGCTTCTGCCGGTGCAGACTGGCAGACCAACTACCAGACCCAGATCAAGTGGGGCCTGAACTACATCAAGGAACGCTACGGATCCCCGTCGGCTGCCCTGGCCTTCCACTTGGCCAACAACTGGTACTAAGCCAAGAGCTTTCACGAAAAGCCGCTCCCGGTCCGGGGGCGGCTTTTCGCGTTCCCGGAACGGGAGACTTACACAGTCGCGTCACAGCTTCCGCCTAAAGCACTCACAATCGGCGGCCCCACTGTGAATGCATGACGCTCATAGATCCCGCCACCAGTGCGCTGCAGAACCCCGCCCATGCGGGGACCTTCGCCGCTCCTGCCTTGCCCCACCGGCAGCCGCGGCGCTTTCCCGTGGACACACGGACCACGGTCCCTGTCCTGGACGTCACCATTCCCGTCCACAACGAAGAGACCGACCTCGAGGAATGCCTGCGCCGCTTGCACGGGCACTTGGTGGAGACGTTCCCGCATACGTTCCGCATCACGGTCGCGGACAATGCGAGCACGGACAACACCTTGAAGATCGCCGAGCGCCTGGCCCGCGAGCTCCCCGAAATCGGCGTCATGCGCTTCGAGGAGAAGGGCCGGGGCAACGCCCTCCGGCAGGTCTGGCTCGCCTCCCCGTCCCCGGTGCTCGCCTACATGGACGTGGACCTCTCCACTGATCTTGCCGCCCTGGCACCCCTGCTGGCTCCCCTGATTTCCGGCCATTCGGACCTTGCCATCGGGACGCGGCTCTCCCGCAACTCCCGTGTTGTCCGCGGGCCCAAACGCGAGTTCGTCTCCCGCAGCTACAACGTCCTCCTGCATACGCTCATGGGAGCCCGGTTCTCTGATGCCCAATGCGGTTTCAAGGCCATCCGGGCAGACGTCGCCCATAGGATCCTCCCCCACACCCTGGACAACGCCTGGTTCTTCGACACCGAACTCCTGGTCCTGGCCGAGCGCTGCGGCCTCCGCGTCCATGAAGTCCCCGTCGACTGGACGGACGATCCCAACTCAAGTGTCGACGTCGTACGAACCGCCCTGGCCGACCTCCGCGGAATGGCGCGACTGACGCGCGACCTCGTCACCGGGCGCATCCCTGTCCCCGAACTGCGCGCGGCCTTGGCGCGCGGCCCATTGCCGGCGTCGTCGCGAACTTCGGAATCGACCCCACGCGCCAGCCTGTTCGGGCAACTGGTGCGCTTTGCGGTGATCGGCGCGGCGTCCACAGTGGCCTACCTGCTGATCTTCCTGCTGTGCCGGGGATTCATGGACCCGCAGCTCGCCAACTTCCTGGCCCTCATCGTGACGGCCGTTGCCAACACCGCCGCCAACCGGCGCTTCACGTTCGGCATCCAGGGCGGCAGACACGCCCGCCACCACTTTGAAGGCTTGATTGTTTTCAGCATCGGCCTGGCACTCACCTCGGGCGCGCTGGCCCTGGTGCACGGAACCACGACGCCGGACCGCTGGCTTGAGGTGGTGACGGTCGTTGGCGCGAACCTCGCCGCGACGGTGGCCCGCTTCCTGTTGTTCCGCCTGTGGGTGTTCCGCCGGCCCGCCACACCAGCCCCTCAAACCGAGGGTTCCGACAAGACCACAGAGGTGCCAGCGAAATGATCACCGCCCTTCAGCCAAGCCATCCCGTTGACGAACCTGTGAAGTCCCCGGAAACACCAACCCGCCTGCAACGCCTCGTTTTCGGACAGCAACCACGCTGGGTACGTCCGTCCGCCGCCGGGCTTCTGGTGGGGACCGTGCTCCTCTATCTCTGGAACCTTGCCGCCACCGGATACGCCAACTCCTTCTACGCCGCAGCTATCCAAGCAGGCACCAAGGACTGGACGGCACTCTTTTTCGGCTCCCTCGATTCCGGCAACGCGATCACGGTGGACAAGCCGCCGGCATCCCTCTGGATTCCGGCCTTGGTTGGCAGGATCTTCGGGTTCTCCCCTACCAGCATGCTGGTTCCGGAGGCTCTCATGGGGGTCGCCGCCGTCGGGCTTCTGTACCTGACGGTCAAGCGCGTGTCCGGTCCCGCGGCAGGGCTCCTCGCCGGTGGCGCTTTGGCGCTGACCCCCGTTGCTGCCCTGATGTTCCGCTTCAACAACCCCGACGCCATGCTGACGTTGTGCCTGGTGTTGGCCGCATACCTGACAACCCGCGCCATTGAGAAGGCCGGCTGGAAATGGCTGGCCGCGGCAGGCGCAGTAGTGGGGCTGGCTTTCCTGAGCAAGATGCTCCAAGGGTTCCTGATCGTGCCGGGTTTGGCACTGGCCTATCTGTGGGCCGCTCCCACAACTCTGCGCAAGCGGATCCTGCACCTCCTTGCTGCGGGCGCGGGCATCGTCGCCGTGGCGGGTACCTACATTGCGATCTTCCAGCTGACTCCGGCGTCGGCCAGGCCCTATATGGCCGGCTCGGCGGGGAACAGCTTCCTGGAACTCACCTTCGGCTACAACGGGCTGGGGCGCATCACCGGTTCGGGTGAGGGCGGCGCCGGCGGCGGCATGCCCGGGGGTTCCGGTGCGGACGGCGGTCTGCCGGGCGGCGGGGGCTTCGGTGGCGGCGGCTTCGGTGGCGCCGGTGGCGGTGGCTTTGGTGGCGCTGCGGGACTGGGACGTATGTTCGGGACCAGCTTTGGCGGTGAAGTCTCATGGCTTCTGCCCGCGGCGTTGATCCTGCTGGTGGCCGGGCTGTGGTTTACCCGCCGCGAAGCCCGCACGTCGCGAAGCCGCGCTGCCCTGCTCATGTGGGGCGGCTGGCTGGTAGTCACGGCCGGCATCTTCAGCTTCATGAGCGGCATCGTCCACCCGTACTATGCCGTTGCCCTGGCTCCGGCTATTGCCGCCATCATCGGCATCGGATGCGTCGAACTCTGGCGTGGCCGAGCGTCGTGGACGCCAAGGATCGTGCTGGCAGTGGTGGTGCTGGGCAGTGCGCTGTGGTCCGCGGTACTCCTCGGCCGGGATGCCTCGTGGCTGCCGTGGCTGCGTATCGTGGTGGTGGTTCTTGGTGTCCTTGCTGCAGCCGCACTCCTGCTTCGTGTGGATCAACTGGGTGCCGCCAGGCTCAAGGGTGGCCTCCGGCGGCTGCCTGCTGCCGCCGTCGTCGTGATGTCGTTGCTCGCCGGCGGTCTCGGAACCGGGGCTTGGACAGTGGCTACTGCGGCGACTCCGCACTCGGGCTCCATTCCGACGTCGGGACCCGCCGGTGCGGCCAGCGGCGGCTTTGGCGCCCGGGCAGGACTGGACATCCGGGCAGGACTGGACACTGGAAGCCGCGACTTTGGTGGTGCAGGAGGCGGTCCGGGCGGGAGCACCGCGAACGCCGAACTGACGGCACTGCTGAAATCCACCACCACCAAGTGGTCTGCCATTGTCTCCGGAGCCACCCAGGCCGCCGACCTGGAACTCGCCACAAACACCAGCGTCATCGCCCTTGGTGGCTGGAACGGCGGCGACCCCTACCCCACACTGGCCCAGTTCCAGGACATGGTGGACAAAGGCCAGATCAGCTACTTCATCTCCGGCGGCGGCATGGGTGGCGGCGGCCGCGGTGGGAACTCCGAGGTCGCGGCCTGGGTAGCTGCAAACTACCAGGCCCAAACCGTTGGCAGCACTACCGTCTACAAGCTGGTGGGCTGACCATGACCACGTACTTCAAACCGCTGACTGAAACCGCAGGCCAGGCGAGCACGGCACAAAGCAGCCGCCTGGCGCCAGGAAGCCGGGCCGGACAACGCAGCAACCGGGGCCCCGTCCGGCAGCGCCTCGAACTCACGGCAGTCCTTCTGGGAACCGCAGTCCTTTACATCTGGGGCCTTGGAGCCTCGGGCTGGGCCAACGCGTTCTACTCCGCTGCAGCCCAGGCAGGCTCGCAGGACTGGACAGCGTGGTTCTTCGGCTCCTCCGACGCCGCCAACTCCATCACCGTGGACAAGCCTCCGGCGGCACTCTGGATCACTGGGCTGTCCGTCCGGATGTTCGGCCTGAGCTCCTGGAGCATCCTGGTTCCGCAGGCGTTGATGGGGGTGGCGACCGCGTGGATCATGTACCTGGCCGTCCGCCGGGCAGCGTTCCCTGCCACGGACAACCTCCGCTTGGCGCACCGCGCTGGCCTCCTGGCCGCCGCGGTCCTGGCCCTGACGCCGGTAGCCACGCTCATGTTCCGCTTCAACAACCCGGATGCGTTGTTGGTCCTGCTCATGACAGCCGCCGGCTATGCCGTGCTCCGCTCCATCCAGGACCGGAAACTGCGGTGGCTCATCCTTGCCGGGGTATTCCTGGGCTTTGGATTCCTGGCCAAGCAGCTTCAGGTCCTTCTGGTGGTTCCGGGCTTCGGGCTCGCCTACCTTGTCTGCGCCTACCCCAAGCCGGGCCGGCGGGTGCTCCATCTCCTGGCCGCAGTGGGCGCGATGGTGGCGTCGGCTGGTTGGTGGATTGCCGCCGTCGAGCTTGTCCCCGCGAACCTGCGCCCCTACATCGGCGGCTCGCAGAACAACTCGATCCTGGAATTGACGTTTGGCTATAACGGCTTGGGCCGCCTCAACGGCGACGAGACCGGCAGTGTGGGCGGTGGCGGCAACGGGTGGGGCACTCCGGGCTTGCTGCGCATGTTCGGCACGGAGTTCGGCGGCCAGATCGCGTGGCTCATTCCGAGCGCGCTCATTCTTGGCGGCGCACTCCTGTGGCTGGGCCGCCGAGCGCCGCGAACAGATGTGGTCCGTGCGTCGGTCATTGTGTGGGGTTCATGGCTGCTGGTGACCGGCCTGGTGTTCAGCTACATGCAGGGCATCATCCACCCCTACTACTCCGTGGCGCTGGCTCCGGGAATTGCCGGGCTGGTGGGCCTGGGCGGCGTGCTGTTGTGGCAGCGGCGCTCGCGGCTCCCTGTCGCCCTGCTGCTTGGGGCGTCACTGGTGGCCGCGGGGTTCACGGCCTTCGCCCTCCTGGGCCAGGCTCCGGCGTTCCTTCCGTGGCTGCGGTGGGTGGTGGTTCTTGGCGCCGTGGTCCTGGCCGCCGCCGTCGTCGTGACCGGCCGCTGGCGCCAGGTTTGGGTGACGCGTACGACGGCGGGCCTCGCCGTCGCTGTTGCACTCGCCGCGCCGCTGGCCTACTCAGTGGCAACCGCCGCCACGCCCCACACGGGTGCGATCGTGAGCGCAGGGCCGGCCACGGCTGTATTCGGACCCGGTTTCGGCCGCAACGCATCAGCGCAAGGGATCAGGAGGCCCGGCACGCAGCAGGGCACGGGCCAGACGCTCGGCGGGCAGGGCTTTGGTGGCGGTTTTGCCGGTGGCGGGCAAGGCGGCGCCATGGGTGGGCTGCTCGGGGCCAGCACGCCGTCCTCCGAATTGGTGAGCGCGCTCAAGGCCGACGCCGACAACTACACCTGGGCGGCCGCCGTCGTGGGTTCCAACAACGCAGCCGGCTACCAACTGGCTGCCGGACTGCCGGTCATGGCGGTTGGCGGGTTCAACGGAACGGACCCTTCGCCGACGTTGGCGCAGTTCCAGCAGCTCGTGGCCGACGGGAAGATCCACTACTTCATCGGAGGCCGCCTCATGCAGGGCAACGGCGGTTCGGACGCTTCCAGCGAGATCGCTGCCTGGGTGGCCGCGAACTACCAAGCCACCACCATCGGCGGAACCACCGTGTACGACCTGGGCGGCTGAGCGCTCCTCGTCCGCCGCGCGGCAAAAGGTGCGAAAATCCCGCCGGACAACACCTGGAGTAGGGCTATGCTTCCGGTTCTGCCTCCAGTGCCCCGCGGACTGCGGCGATCGAGGCTGCGACGTCCCCGGCATCCGTGGTCCAGTTGCTCACCGAGATCCTGAGGATTTCCCGGCCCCGCCACGACGATCCGGACATCCACACTGCGCCCTCGGCCATGAGCCGTTGCGTAACACGGTGGGTGCGGTCATCGCTGCCGAAGCTCACGGAGACCTGCGTGAAGACAACATCGTTGAGCACCTCCACGCCAGGAATGGCCGCGAGTCCCTCTGCCAGCGCCCGGGCATTTGCCGCCAAGCGCTCCACCATGGAGATCACGCCATCCCTGCCCAACTGCCTGAGCGCCGCCCACACCGGGATGCCACGGGCGCGTCGGGACATCTCTGGTACCTTCTCCAGAGGGTCCCCGAGCCCCGCTTCGGTGGCGATCAGGTAACTGGTGTGGACGCTGAAAGCCCTCCTCAAGGACTCGGGCCGGGAAACTATGGCAAGCCCGCAGTCGTACGGGACGTTCAACGTCTTGTGGGCGTCCGTGGCCCAGGAGTCGGCCTCCTCCACACCGGCAAGCCGTTCCCGCAAGGTCGGGCTGATGGCCGCCCATAAGCCGAACGCGCCGTCCACATGGACCCACGCTCCACGGTCGTGTGCCACGGCGATGGCTTCCGTCATGGGGTCAAAGGCGCCGGAATGCAGATTGCCCGCTTGCAGGCACACCAGTGTTGGCCCCGGTTGCTCATCCATGGCTTCGGCCAATGCGTCCGGGATAATCCGCCCTTCCCGGTCAGCGTCCACCGGGACACAGGCTCCCAATCCCAGGTACCGCAATGCAAGATCCACAGCGGCGTGGTGTTCCCGTCCCGCGAACGTGGTGATCCGGGGGCCGCCGTTGAGTCCCAGCGACTCGAGGTCCCAGCCGGCCTCGTCCATCAGATACTGACGACCAGCCGCCAGCCCAACAAAGTTCGCGGTGGTGGCACCCGTGGTGAATCCGACGTCGGCGGTTGCGGGAAGGTGCAAAAGGTCCAAAAGCCAAGCCGCAGCCGATTCCTCTATTGCCGCGGCAGCGGGGGTGGCGAAACGGAGACCTGTGTTTTGATCCCAGGCCGAGACAAGCCAATCAGCGGCCATCGCAGCCGGCAGGGTTCCGCCCATGACCCATCCAAAAAAGCGGCCTGACTGGATTGCCATGAGGCCCGGCTCAGCCAGCGCGGCGAGCTCATCCACCACTTCCGCTGCATCAGTGGGCCCATCCGGGAGTCGCGGCAAGATGCTTCCGGCAACCTGATCGGCGTCGGATGAAGGGCGGACGGGACGGGTAGGCACCGACGCGAGCCAATCACCGGCGTGGACCATGGCCCGCCCCAATGCAGCACCGTACGCCTCCGGCATCGCAGACATGGGCACAGCCTACTCCCGGCAAGCCGGGCCGAACAGGGCTAGAGAGTGAGCGTCAGGAGGTGACCGCCGTCGTCGTCCTTTACAGCGGTGACCGTCACCGCGGAGTAGTCCGGGATCCGCCACATGCCTGGTTCCAATTCCGCATTGTGCCTGGCAGCGGCCTTGCCCACCACCACAGTGCGCATCCCTGCGGCACGCGCAGCTGCGATCCCGGCAGGTGCGTCTTCGAAGACCACGACGTCGGCCGGGTCGGCTCCCAGCAGCGCGGCGGCTTTGAGGTAACCCTCCGGATGGGGCTTGCCGCGGGTGACAGACTCGGCAGTCACGGCGGTGGAAGGCATGGTCAGGCCGGCTGCCCGCATACGGATTTCGGCCAGGATGCTGTCAGCTGAGGTAACCAACGCGATTGCGTCGTCCGGTAGTGATTTCAGAAGGGCTTCAGCACCGGGAAGGGCAATCACGCCATCTGTCCGGGACCGTTCCATCTCGCCTAGTTCTGCCGTCAACGCTGCGAAATCGGACCCGGCCGGTGCGTACCGCCGCACCGTGTCGCCGGCCTGGACGCCGTGCGAGGTGCGCAGGATCTCGTCAAAGTCCAGGCCGTAGCGCTCGGCGAACTCCAGCCACACCTGTTCGACGATCGCTGTCGAGTCAACCAACGTCCCGTCCATGTCGAAGAGGACGGCGCGGACAGTCAGGACGGGTGGCTGGGCGGCTTCGGCAGGATGGCTCATGGTTCCATCCTGCCGCACGCTGAGCGGATGTCAGCCGTTGGGCCGCTGCGGGAGGTACTGAAGTGCCCACTTATTGCCGTCCGGATCCGCGAAGTACACGAAGTGGCCCCAGGCCTGGATGTCGATGTCGCTGACGTCCACTCCGTTGTCCCTGAGCTGCTGGTGGGCCTTGTTGATGTCGCTGACCACGATCTGCAGGCTTGGAGCTGTTCCTGGAGGGGCATCGTTCAGGCCCTCTCCAATGCAGATGGAGCATGCCGAGCCCGGCGGCGTCAGTTGCACGAAACGGATGTCCTCCGAGGGACGCTCGTCGTAGTCGGCGTTGAAACCAACCTTGTTGACGTAGAAATCCTTCGCGCGATCGACGTCGGAGACAGGGACAAATACCAGTTCGAGTTTCCAGTCCATGCGCCACAGGCTAGCGGCGTGGACGGGAAACCGGTAGGGGTCAATCGTTCCCTGTGGAGATCAGCCGGCCACGCCGTAGAGGCGGTCGCCGGCGTCGCCCAGGCCTGGCACGATGTACGACTTCTCATTGAGCTTCTCGTCGATGGACGCCAGGACAATGTTGACGTTGGCGTCGGAAAGCTCTTCTTCCAGCTTCGCCAGTCCCTCAGGAGCAGCAAGCAGGCAGATGCAGGTGACGTCCGACGCTCCACGCTTGAAGAGGAACTTGATGGCCTCGCGCAGGGTGCCGCCGGTAGCAAGCATGGGGTCCAGGACGAAGATCTGGCGGCCGGTGAGGTCCTCGGGAAGGCGCTCGGCGTAGGTGATGATGTCCAGGGTTTCTTCGTCACGGGCCATGCCCAGGAAGCCAACCTCGGCGGTGGGGACCAGCTTGGTCATACCCTCCAGCATGCCGAGGCCTGCGCGCAGGATGGGGACCACCAGCGGCGTCGGCTTGGTGAAAGCGGTACCGATGGTCTTGGTGACGGGGGTCTCGATCTCGACCGGCTGCGTCTTGACCTCGCGGGTGGCTTCATAGGCCAGGAGGGTGACGAGTTCTTCAGTGAGTTGCCGGAAGACCGGTGAAGGGGTGTTCTTATCCCGCAGTACGGTGAGCTTGTGAGCGACCAGCGGGTGGTCCACGACGAATGTGCGCATCCCCCAAAACTATCATTGAGACATGAGCGCCACCGAGCCATATCACGCAGACCACATGGCCTGGATGGGCCTTGCCCTGGACGAAGCCCGGCTGGCGCTGACAACAGATGATGTACCGATCGGCGCCGTCGTCTTGGGGCCCGACGGCGGCGTGCTCGGTTCCGGACGCAACGAACGGGAGGCGCATGGGGACCCGACCGCGCACGCGGAGGTGGTCGCCATCCGCGAGGCGGCTGCTTCTTTGCGTCGCCGGGCAGCCGAGACCGGTGCCTCAGGTGATGGTTGGCGACTTGAGGACTGCACCTTGGTAGTCACCCTTGAACCGTGTGCAATGTGTGCCGGGGCTATCGTCTTGGCACGGATTCCGCGCGTGGTTTTTGGCGCGTGGGACGAGAAGGCGGGAGCGGTGGGATCCGTGTTCGATATTCTCCGCGAGCGTCGTCTCAATCATTGGGTGGAGGTCTACGCCGGTGTGCGGGAGGAAGAATGCGCGGCCCTGCTGAAGGAGTTCTTCGCCTCTCATCGCGTGCCCGGCGGGAATAACTACCCGGCCTGATCCTCTTCTTTGCGGGAGTAGCAATGCCAGTCTCTTTCAACCACACCATCGTCTACGCAACGGACAAGCACGCCTCAGCCGAATTTCTGGCGCGCATCTTCGGCCTTCCGAAGCCGCAACCCATGTGGTCCTTCGTCACGGTGTTGTTGGACAACGGTGTCACGTTGGACTTCCTGGAGGCCTCCGGGGAGATAGCGCCCCAGCACTACGCCTTCCTGGTCAGCGAAGAGGAGTTCGACCAGATCTTCCTGCGAATCACGGCGGAGCACATCCCCTATTGGGCCGACCCCGCCCGATCCCGTGCGAACCAGATCAACCACAACGACGGCGGCCGCGGAATCTACTTTTCCGATCCGGACGGCCATTTCCTCGAGGCGATCACCCGCCCGTACGGTTCGGGCTGAGCTGGTTCCTTGAAGGCGTCAGCGTCCGGCGGCCTCATCCAGGGCGTCGATCCGCACTTGCCGTGATGCCGGCGAGTCAAGGCTGAACGAGCGGAAATCGCCGAGTTCTTCCCGGATCCACGTTTCCACCTGCGTGATCCTCCCGCGGACCGCCTCCGTCGGCTGATCGAAGGTCCAGGCGGCGATCCGTTCCTTGCCGGGATCGTACTGCCACAGCCCCATGATCCTCCCCCGGTCCAGGATGGGGTGATCCGGGAGGTCGGCCTGAAGCGCAAGCGTGGTGTCCAGGACTTTCTTGCCCTTGTCCTCGTCGGCGAACATGTCCACGGAGTTCCTTCTGTGGAGGACCAGTGAGTCTGTGCCTGCCAGCAGCTGGATTTGTTCGTCGCCCGGCACTTCGAAGTCCGCCAAACGATCGACGTCGGCGGGCAGCATCCACAGTACGTCCCCGTTCGCTGTTGGCACCTCCACAGCCCCCATGCCAGCGAGCGCCGCTTTGCTCTGCGCCACGGTAAACGCGGTGAACCACTGGGTCTGCTTGAAGGTCGCTCCGCCAGTCCAGCGCAAGTACCGTTCGAGCAGGAGGCGGCGGGCGCCGTCGTCGTCCATCCCGCTGGGCTGCAGGCCCCAACCGGTGTAGGCGTAGCGCTGCTGATCGAGGCGGCCGTTGACGGGGACGCGGCGGATACGGCCGTCCGCCTGCAGCAGCCCGAGAGCAGTTGGCAGTGTGGTGGAGGCACCCTTCTTCTTGCCTTCCTCTCCCAGGCTGCGGACCGAATCGCCCAGTACGTCCCTGAGCTGTTTGGGGTCCATGGGGCTGCTGGATTCCTTGAGGGCATGCTCCACTTCGTCCTCAAGGAGGGTGATTTCGCCGCGCTCTACGCCCAGCCTCGCCAACACTTTGAACGGGGCAATCGCGGCGTCGCGGCCGATCTGGAGGGCCCACGCGTAGTCGGCCTGCCCCAGGACGTAGGTGCATCCGCGGGCTGTAGGGAGTTCATGGATTTTCAGGGCTTTGACGTCCTGGTCTGCCTGATCGCGGCTGATCCCCGCCCGCGCGAAGAGCGTGAGGTACGGGTTGGCGCCACCCACCGAACGCGCCCATCCGGCGTGGTCAAGAACTTCCTCGGAAGTCCTGCCGATCAGTGAGCCGTCGAGGCCTTGTTTGTGCCAGGCCCACGCCCGAAGGCGCTCGGGAGTGAGGGTGGCTGCGGCGGGAGCGGTGGCGGTCATGGCCCCATTCTGCCCCTAAGCCGCTGCTACGTGATGGCTTTTAGGACCGTCGCGGCAGTGGCGTCCCAGCTCTGCAGGCTGTCACGGGCTGAGATGGCTGCTCCGCGCCAGCGCTGCTGAAGGGCGGGGTCGGTCAGCCAGTTCCGGAGAGTCATTGTCAGGTTGTTGGGGTCGCTGAGGTCCAGCGCCGCGCCCGCTCCTGTGTCACCGAGCGCTTCAACTGCCCCGGTCCCCCGCCGGACAATCACCGGGACGCCATGGGCCATCGATTCTGTCACCACCATGCCGAACGACTCGGACTGCGACAGGAGGACGCTGAGGTCGGCTGTGTGCCACTGGTCCTCGAGTTCCTGTCCCGTCAGCTCGCCGGTCAAGGTAACGCGGTGCTGCAGCCCGTGATGTTCGACGGCGTCCCTCACCTTTGCCGCGTACGCCGGGTCGGCGTCGTGGGAGCCGATCAGGGACGCGGTCCATTCCAGGTCTTGTAACTGGCTGAGGGCCTCGACCAAGAGCGTTTGGCTCTTGTTGGGAAGCAATGCGGCCACCGAGACGATGTGCTTCGGTACGGATCCAGCACTGGCACCGGCCGATGCTGCTCCCGGCGTCGCCACCACCGCATCCAGTGCCCCGTGCTTGGCCACCAATTCCGCGACTGAATGGGCGCTCGGGCAGATGATCCCCGTGGCGGCAGCCAGCGCCTTGGCCTCAAGGTAATCGTGGTCCGCCAACGCCATGTGGGACAGGATCCAGACCCTGGTTCCATCACCCACTGCGCGTGCAACCTCATCCGGGGCCCCACTCGCCAGCAGGCCGTCGGCAATCACTGTTGTACCGCCGTCGAGCGCTTCCGCGAACCGCTGCCTGTCCGCTGGGCTGCCAACCGGCCAATCGCCGTCGACCGTTACAGTCTCAACGTCCGCGCCCAAGGCGGTCAGGTGCTCCGCCAGTTTGGCGTTGTAATTGTTGCCACCGGAGCCGTGGCGGACGTTCCCCGGGACCAGGAAGCGGACGTGCATCTACTTGGCCGGGAGCTCCAGCGAATAGCCGGCCCAAGCGTCCGGGTTTTCGCGGAGGACGACGTCGATACCGCTGAGCGCGGGGCCGTCTTCAGTGTTCTGGATCCGGGCGGCCATGGCGTCGGCGATGTGCTTCGCGAGTGCCTCGGTGGTGGAGAGCTTGCCCTTGAAAGCCGGGTGTTCGTCGAGGTTCTTGTAGTTCAGGTCCGCCAGGATTTCTTCCAGGATGCCGCCGGCCGCACCGATGTCCAGAACGATCGCGTCGTCGTTGAGGTCCGGGCGGCGGAAGCTGACTTCGGCAACGAACGTGGCTCCGTGAAGACCTTGCGCCGGGCCGAAGGCTTCGCGGGGAAGGCTGTGGGCGACCATGAAGTGGCGTCGGACGGTCAGGCTGAACATGTATTAATCCTCCGGGTTTGGGTATGCGACCACATGGCAGAAGCCGCCGGGCTGTTCGAATAATTTAGCGAGAGTGGCGGGCAGGTTCCGGAACTGGCATTCGCTGGTCAGGAACGTGTCGAACAGCGGATCTTTCAACTGGTTCGCCGCTTCCTGCAGGCGCTGTGCGTTGGTTCGCCGGTGTCTTCTTGGGAGGGCGACGGCGCCGACCTGGCTGGAGCGGATGTTGAGCCTGCGGGCGTGGAAGTCCTCACCGAGCGGGAGGGTGACTTCCTTGTCCGCGAACCAGGAGAGTTCGATGACGTCCGAGTCGTCGCCGGCCAGTTGGAGGCTCAGTTTGAGGCCTTCGTTGGACGCGGAGCAGTGGAAGACGATGTCGTTGTCGTCTTTCGCGTTGGCGGGGAGGGCAAAATCGATGCCGAGTGTTTGCGCGAGTTTTTGCTTCTCCGGGTCCGCGTCAACCATTTGCAGGCGACCGAGCGGGTACTTCCGCAGGAGTGTCGCCAGGACGCCGCCCACCAAACCACCACCGACGACGGCGACCCGGTCACCCAGGCGCGGCCCCGCTTCCCAGAGGGCGTTAATGGCGACTTCGACGATGCCTGTGAGAACGGCGCGCTTGGCCGGGACATCCTCAGGAATGACGGTGAGGTTGCTGGTGGGAACAACGTAGAGGTCTTGGTGTGGGTGGAGGCTGAAGACTGTTTTGCCGATCCATTCCTCCGGGCCTTGCTCTACTGTGCCGACGCTCAGGTAGCCGTACTTCACGGGGCCAGGGAAGTCGCCTTCCTGGTGCGGTGCCTGCATCAGGTCAGCCACCCGTTCCGGGACGCGGCCTTCGTGGACCACACGCTCGGTGCCCCGGCTTACGCCTGTGTAGAGGGTCCTGACCAGGGCTTCGCCTTCTTTCGGCGCCGCGATCGTTTCGGTGCGCATTTCGCCGTCGCCTGTCTTGGTGACCCAATAGGCGTGGGCTTGGAGTCCTGGTTCGTGTTCCTGTTCACGCGAGATAGTCATGATGCTTACGAATCTATCGGTGTGGGGCTGCGGACGGAAGTTGGCGCGTGTTCCCGGGCCCGCATCCAGGCCGTTTTGGGGAACCGGGCCCAACTCCGGTACCCTATTTCAGTTGGTGACGTGTCCGAGCGGCCGAAGGTGCAACACTCGAAATGTTGTTTGGTGTAAAAGCCAACGTGGGTTCAAATCCCACCGTCACCGCCAATGAGAAAGGCCCTGCTTCCCTTTGATTACAAGGGAGGCGGGGCCTTTTGCTCTATCGCAGAGAACAGGGCTTCGACCATCCGAAGGCGCTCATGCGTGCGACTTGAGCAAACGAGAGGACCGGTGCTGGAGCGGGACACCGGACGGCAAGGCCGCCAGGGGCGAATCCAGACGGACCACGTCCCGGACAAGTACCTCCCGCGAGAGACCCCCGCTCGCCTGATCACCAGTCAAGGACCCAGAAGGACCCCGCGACTCATGGCCACGGGGTCCTTCTGTTGGCTGCCGCACGCGGTTTGCGCTTGCCATCGCCAGGTGTGATCACCTCCGGACAAGTCGGGCAGGCATTACCGTACTAATCTGTACTCCCGTGCAGTAGGGATACCCTTTCTGAGGTCTTTGGTCACAACCCGCGAAAACCAGCCGAGATCGAAGTCGTATTCACTACCCACGCTGAACGATGACGCGACCGCGTCCTGTGAATCGAAAGTCACGCCACGGGATATATAAATCTTTCCGCAGTTTGATGTCTCGATGAGAACGCCCGCTGCGGAGGCCGATCCTCGGGTCCCTCCTGAACTGGATTTAGCGTCTGCGGAGACTATCTTGCATCGCAGACTCTCCACAGCAATGGAATCAAGTGCCGGCATCATCAAGTAAAGTGCGGTAATTGCCAGAAGTGCGATACCGGGCCACTTCCAAAACCACTTCAATTTTGGTCGGCCGGAGGGATGATTCCGACCGCTGCCCCTCACCATCGCTTCTTTTCCTGTTCTGTGCCGCACCAGTGAACACGAAGTTATCCCGCCAAGCGGTAGCCTCGCGCTGACGGGATCCCGCTCCCCAGATCCTTCATCACGACGCGCGAGAACCAACCCAGATCAAATTCGAACACGCTGCCTTTTATGAAAAACGACGCAATCTTCTCTTTGTTTTCGAAAGTTACTCCTTGGGACACCGAGATGCTTCCGCAATCAGAAGTCTGCACTAAAACACCGGCAGTAGATGCCGACCCCCTCGAACCGCCTGAACTCGTACGCGGCTCAGCAGAAACCACCTCGCATCGAATACTTTCTACGGCAATGGAGTCCCATACTGGAATGAGGAGAACGAAGATACCCGCGAGGAGTATGAGGACTCCTGCTACCTGCCATAGCCTCTGAAACTTCCGCCTGGGAGCCTTGCCTTCAGAAGGTCTATTTCTCTTGGACATCGTCTTCCTGTCACACCGGCGCCTGTAACTGGATGGTGCTGGATTAAGTGCATCTGGCTGTTCCGCAATTGCACCGGGAACGCATCGGTCTGGCGCCGTTCACGCAGTGAGGAGTATTGCCGTCGCCCGTCAGCGGGGGTCGAAGCGCCGGCCTTCCGCCTTGGACGGCATAAGCGCGAGAATCAAAACAGCCAGTCCGCCGACCATCGGAACAAGCCCAACGAACGCAAGCGGACCCGCAAGATTTGCATCATGCAAACGCCGCCAAAGCAACGACAGCTGAGGCACCACAATGGCCAGCCCCAGAACGACGACGAGAATGAAACCTGCCACCATGAGGCCTCCAGTCGGGGCGTTCACAATACCAGGAGCGGCCTCATAGAACACTTCTTTCCCGGTGGCCGGATCGAAACCCATGGATTGCACCTTAGGGTTCTGCTGAGCCCAGGCAGTACTGGCCACGAACCCGATGGTCATCATGAGGTATGGGACAACCATCACCAGGAAAACGAAAAGCTGACTCCACCAGAACTCACTCCGCGAGGCGCGACCAGCGAACTTCGCATACTTGGCAAAGAACCGCTTCACCGACTTACCAAACGATGCGCCATATAGAGGACCAACCAGCTCGCCCGAACCTGCAACCTCCGCTACGCCTCCGCCTGCAGAATCAGCAGTCTTAATATCCATCTGTCTTCATGTCCTTCCCAGAAACTATCTATAGAAACCAACAAACAACTATCTTCCACATGCAATCGTTCTGCGCCGCAATAATCACATCCGTAGAAGATAATTTGAATGAGCAGAACGAATAACCACGGGTCGGAAGTGGAAACCTCACGCATCTTTAGAACTGCCCGGGTGCACCGGTTAGGCACGCCTTGACTCGAGCTATCCCAGCATCGCGTCAGTCGTCAAGGCAAGCCTCCCGACCCTCAAAACTGATGAGCAGCAGCGTGCTACTCACCTAAAATATCCACTCTCATCCAGCACTATCACGGCTAGAAATGCCTGGAAGGAAATACACACCAGAATGGTAGCCGGGCCCGAAATAGAAACCAGCGCACGCGCCTGGCCACGAGTAGGATGGGTCGTCAATAGCCGTTCAGAAATCCAAAACATTAGTATACCCAGTGCGCACAATAGTAGAAGTAGGACTGCGGGAATCGATCCGCCATGATAGGCCACTTCAGCACTCAACGGAGCATTCATGAAAACAAATGTAGTAATACCAGCGCTCACCAAGAAACCAAATAGACACATGATGTCCAGGTAGTTACTTGTCTTTTTCTCCAATCGAATGCTTCCTTCCATTAGACCTCCCCGCCGACCCTCCTTTTGGCAACTCAAGCCATTTGGAGCCCGGAACACAAGTACGGTCACCAGCTGAGCGCTAACGCTCTTCTCCGGCGGTCAGTGTCAGTCCAACCAATAGGCCAAGAGGACAGCCCGTCCACAGCGCACCCCCCGTCAAGCCAATCACCGGGATAACATTAGAAAGAGCTGCGAAGGCTAAGCTGCCTAAGATGATGGTGGCAGCAAACGACAGCGTGGCGGCGAAGTTGGATTTCCAATACGTTACACATCCAATGCCAAGGGCGCTAGCGATAAGGACAATATTGTTAGCAATCCACACGGATATTCCAAACTCTTCAGTCCTTTTCACGCACAGAACCAGCATGAGAATTCCCGGTATAATGGCGCCGGTCCAGTAATACCATTCAGGAGCGACTCGCTTGCTGGGCACATACACCCTCAACTTCGGGATCATTTAGTTCGCTTCCACAACTTATCAACAACGACATTTGTGCTCAACCCCTCGCTCCCTTCAATACTTCAGTATTCACACCCGCAGCTGCTCCGACCAGGGCCATTCCAATTGGCCCCCACCTCCTGTGAACATCAGAACCACACCCACAGCGATGGCGGCCCCGCGGCGACGTATCCAAACCCGGAAAGCGACCTCAACGAGATGCCGTCTCCACCCAAGGCCGGAAATTCACGCCACCACAAACGAAAAGAAATACTAACTCCCTAAGTAACCACCAGCAGTGAGGATGGACTGACCCATAACCCACTGGCCAGCAAGACATGCCATGATCATCGCTGTTCCTAGAATGTAGGTCCCGATGCGAGATCCTTTTCTCATCCGGTGCGCATCGGGCTTTCTACCGGACCGCCAAAAGAGGAAGAGCACAAGAAACACAATGAGCATGGCCATCTGCATTGGAATCCCATTGCCGGAGCGATCAAACCTGCCATTGTAGGGCATTCGCGTATCCCAAGAGACGTGAGTGAATACAAACACTGCAATACCTACACAAAGCAATGCGACAATCACGCAGAGAATGTCTATATATCTACAAGCTTTCCTTCCCAATCGCAGATCTTCCTCCGTCAAATCATCCTTTGCCTCCGAATTCCCCTTTGCACCATTCTCATCATCTACCACAGTGGCGCCCCTGTTCCTTGCTTTACGACTTCATTGCACGACAAGACCTGCGCCCCGTTCCCGGTTCCGGTCCCGGTTCCGGCGGACTATCGGTTGAGGAGGCCGCGGCGGCACGTAGAATGAAGTGAGCCGTCCGCGTAATCCTTGAGGATGCATCCCACGCAGCTCGCAAGACGCGGCGCGGACTCCGAGTTCGTTTTCCGCCTTTCTAAAGAAAGCGCAGCTCCTGAGCTTGAGGGCCCCCTTCCCACTCCCATCCGGCTAGAGCTTTTGCCCCTTGGGTCTCGAAGAATCCATCGAGAGCTTGTTCTGCCACCGACGTGGGGACGTTGACGCTCCGGGGCACCCATCCAACCAAGCCCTGCTTGTCCAAGGCCACAGGGATTTCTCCGTTCTGGTGGGGCACACGGGTCAGTACACGCATGGTTGATACATCACGTTCGTCGTCAATTACGTGGACAACATATCCTTCGCTGGCGTCACCCCAGGCCTCGAAGCGCCGGTGGCCCAGAATAACGAGGAATCGACCATCACTAAGACTCTTCCATTCTCCCAGGCGTGCAAGCGCGCTCCTCTTGGCAGCGTTCACATCGGAGATGGACTCGCCCGCAACAATCCACGTGGTCGGCGAAAATTTTTCCCTCATGCCTGCACGCAGGAACGCGATCTCCCTGCCCATCGAGTACCCGATAGCCATCACAGGACCACTTACCAGAGCAAGACCCCGCCACGGATCAGGCATCGCGAGCAGAAGTCCCATAGCCAGCGCAATGAGTACATATATAGCCCACCCCGGACCTCTGGCCCCAGTGAAGATCCCAACCCCGCCACTCAACAACAAGCCCAGTGCCACTACCAAAGCCGACGCTGTCACGTTCTGGCCGGGCCAGTATCCGAACAACAAAACCAACAAAAGCACCAGTAGGACAGCGGGGATCGACATCCTCAACCAAAATTCACGGGGCCCACCAGCACCACGCACTTGAGCAGACTCTCCGTTGTTCATAGAACTCCGTCACCTAATTTCCCGTAACCACAAACTTGCCTATATCCAGCCCAGATCCTGTTGTAGCGCCAAATAATGATGAACGAACAAGCGCGAGGGAGTTCGGTCCGCCGCTCATCAGCCCGGTAACAGTACTGACGTTCGTCCGCGCTGCTTGTTGGAGTGTACTGGAGACCGAGGGCCCGCCTGGCAGATGAGTCAGAGCTCCGCCGGTGAGGCCGGACCAGCCGACGTCTCCCCAACTCACCGATTCCCCGGAAATGAACTTGTCGGTGACCGTACCAGCGATCGCGCCTCCGCTTCCGAGGAGTGTAGTGGCCCCGGCGGCTTGAAGAGTCGGCCTCGCGCCAGCGGCAGTCAGAGTGTAGGCGCCGTAGCCACCTGCACGCGCCAGCGTTCCACCGGCCGGCCCTGCCAAGCCTCCCACGGCACCGCTAACGGTCCCTCCGACAACAGACCCGGCTAAACCCCTCCAGCTGTCGACTCGACCACCGTGTTTGATGAGATAGGTAGCCCCGCCTCCGACAGCACCGGCGGCACCATTGACACCAGCATTCACGGCAACATAACTTCCCAGCCTGGAAACAGAGGAAGCCGTGGCAGCGGCTGCTCGTCCGGCAGCCAGTGCTCCACCGCCCAGCAAGCCGACGGCCCCCATAGCAGCCGATTGGGCCCAGTTGACCTGGCCGGTGGTTGCTTTTTGGATGACGACGTCGGCGCCAAAGCTCATCAATCCCATGCCCGCGACTTGTCCGCCGGGGACGAACATCAACACGGCCCCACCCACCACAGCGGCACCGCCGACCACGTATTCCCAGTTATCTTTCCACCAGTCTCCTGCTGCGGCGAGGGCGCCGCGGGAGGAGCCGTCGTAGGCTTTCAGGTCCGCGTCCGTGAGGGGTCGCAGGCCGGTGGGGTCGGTGGTGTTGAGGGGGTTGTTTCCGGCGTAGGCGTAGGGGTTCCCGTCCCAGCCCGCGCCGAGGACAGGGGCGAGGGGGTCGGTGGAGAGGAATCCCCGGGTGGCCGGGTCATACGCCCTGGCGCCGAGCCATTCCAGTCCCGCGATGCCGATCCCGCCACCGGCGGTCAAGGAGATCCCGGCGGGCAACACACCACCCAGCCCGGCGCCAACACCGGCACCAGCCGGCCCGGCACCGTTTGTTACCGGGCTACCTGGGGTGGGGGTGGTGGGGGTGCCGAGGACGGCCCAGGGGTCGTGTTGGTCGGTGGGGCGGGCGGCACGCCACCCGGGCGCGGTGAAAGCGTCACCGATGCCGGTGACACCGCCGGGCAGGGACAACACCTGGGTGCTGTTGGCGGCGGCGAGGGTCGGGACGGGTGCTGCGGTGTCCCACCACAACCGGGTTCCGTCCACGGCGGCGAGTTCACCGAGCGCGTCTACGTGCAACCGGTGCCGGGATACCTCGGCCCCGTCACGGTTCTTTGCGAGGGTGCCGGTGAGGTAGCCGGTGGGGCCCCAGGCGTATTCGGTCCAGGACCCGTCCGGCCCGATCACCCTGCCCCGGCGCCCCAACCCGTCATACACGTACTCGGTGACAGAACCGTCAGGTTCCGTCACCGCAAGAAGCTGGCCTGCGGCGTCGTACTCAAACGTGCGGGCCCCGGCGGGGGTGGTTTCGCTCAGCAGCCGCCCACCGGCATCGTACTCCCACCCCACCACCGCAGAAGTGGTTCCTGTTTCGGTGGTGGTGACGGTGGTGAGTTGCCCGGCGGTGTCGTACCCGTACCGGGTGGTGACCCCGCCCCGGGACAGGGCAGTGATCCTGCCGCCGTCCTCACGCCCGATCAGGGTCGCGTCCGCAGACCCCGGGTCATCGGTGGTGGTGCGGGTGTGCTCGATCAGTGCCCCGTCCCGGTACACCCACGACTGCGCGTACTTCCCGGCGGTCGCCGAAACGATGCGCCCGGAGGCATCGTGGGTGAACGTGGCATCCCCGAGCAACGGATTCGACACGGCCGTGACCCTGCCGGCGGGGTCACGGGTATAGCGGGTGGTCCCGGCACCGGTGGTGAAACCGGTCCGGTTCCCGTCCCCGTCGTACTCCCACGTCAGTGTCTGGTCACCGGTGGACTTGCGGGTGAGGTGCCCGCGGCGGTCGAAGCACAGTTCGTGTTCGACCGCGTACCCGGCCCCGCCCGTATGGTCGGTGATAACGAGCCTGCGGGCGGGAAGGTCGCGTTCGATGGCGGTGACCAGGGCACCGTCCACCGAGGTGGTCGCTTCCCGCCCGGCCGTGTCATAGGTCCAGGTGGTCGTGTGCCCGTCCGGGTCCGTTTGGGAGATCTGCCGCCCGGCCGGGTCATACCTGGCGGTCGTGACACGGCCGAGCGGGTCAGTGACCGTCTCGACCTGGTCCGTGGCCGTGTACGTCCGAGTGGTGACCCCACCGGTGGGGTCCGTGATTTTTGTGAGGCGGCCGCGGGTGTCGTACTCGAACAGGGTCCTGCCACCCACCCCGTTCGTCGTGGCCACCAGTTCCCCGGCGGTGTTGTAGGTGAAGCGGCGGGTCCCGTACCAGGGATCCTGGGAGAAGGTCAGCCGCCCGCACTTGTCGTACCCGTACCGGGCCGTGCCCTCCCCGGGGGTGTGCCTGGCGGTCAACCGGCCGCAGGCGTCGTAGACGAACGTCTCGACCTCCCCGCCCGGCAGTCTCCTCGCCGTCAGGCGCTGGTCCGGGTCGTAAGAGAGCTCGGTGAGGGCCCCGGCCGGGTCAATGCTCTTCCACGGCCGGCCGCAGGAGTCGTACTCGTACCGGGTCACGGCCCCGGTCGGGGAGGTGATCGAGGTGATCTTCCCCGCCGCGTCGCGGCCCAGGACCGTCAACCCGCCCTCACCATCAACCAACTCGACCGGGTTCCCCGCCGCGTCATAAGACACCAACTCCGCGGACCCGTCCACGGACTCAACCCGGGTGGGGCGGCCGTACTCATCAAAACTGAAGGCGGTGGTGGTGAAGGCGTCGGTCAGGGACGCGGTCCCGGCCGTCCGGTCGGTGACCGCCCCGGTCCGGACCCCGGTCGGATCCACGACGGCGGTCAGCGCACCGACCGTGTCGTACTCCCGCACCCAGTCATGCCCGGCAGGGTCCGCGACCGAGACCAGCCGGGAGAGGTTGTCGTGGGTGAACCCCCACCGACCCCCGTCCGGCAACACCGCGGCCGTGAGGTTCCCCAGCTCATCAAACA
The DNA here is from genome assembly GCF_021538675.1 of Paenarthrobacter sp. AR 02. GTDB lineage: Bacteria > Actinomycetota > Actinomycetes > Actinomycetales > Micrococcaceae > Arthrobacter. The sequence continues at coordinate 177,552 of NZ_JAJUKH010000003.1, read as the reverse complement.
CCCGCTCCACGACCCGGCCGAGCGGGTCCGTGGTGCTCACCAGTTCACCATGGGGCCCGTACCCGAACACGGTCCGGCCCCCGTCCGGGGCGATCACCGCGGTGGTCCGGCCCGCGGTGTCATGCTCGAAAGACCAAACTGCCCCGTCCGGGTCCACCCGCCGCACCAACACCCCGGCAGCGTCATAACTGAACCGTGTCTCCGCCCCCGACGGGCTCACCGCGGTGACCGGGCGCCCGGCCTGGTCCCGGATGATCCGGGCCACATCGCCGGCGGCGTTGCGGGTCGCGGTCAGGTCACCGAAGTCGTCGTACTCGAACCCGATCGTGACCCCGGCCGGGTCCGTGACCTGGGTCAGGAGCCCGTCCCGCCACCCCAGTACGGTCCGGCCACCCAACGCATCCACGACCGCGGACGGGTCCCGGGACAGCTCGTCAGCGTACTCATACGTCACGGTCGCGCCGGTAGCAGTCACCAAGGTGATCAGACGGTCCTGGTCGTCCCACCCATATGTCAGGTCAGCGCCCTCCGGGGTCACCGTGCGGGTCTTCCGGCCCCGTGCGTCATACCCGTGGACCGTGACCGCACCATCACGCTCCGTCAAGGACACCAGATTCGAGTGCCCGTCATAGGCCATGGACTGGCGCCGGTCCTCCGCGTCCAGGACCCCCACCAGGCGGCCCTTGGAATCCGCAACCCACGAGTTCGACCGGGACCCGTCCTCATCCGAGACCACCGTGACCCGGCCCGGCAAATACGCGAACCGTGTCCGCCGCCCATGCTGTGTGACCTGCATGATGACACGTCCGTGCTTGTCATACGTGTTCTCGGCCTCCACCACACCCGCAGCAGACACCACCGAGGAGATCAGCCCAGCCTCGTTCCACTCATACACCCGCGTGCCGGCCTCCGTGCCCACACTGGTCAGCCGGCCCTCGGCGTCGTACCCGTACTGCACCCGGCGCCCGTCCGAGGAACGCACCACACCAACAACACCGTCGACGTAATCAAACTCCACGAACCGGCCCCGCACATGCACCAACCGGACAACCACCCCCGCCCCACCATCGAGACCGTCACCGCGGTCCGCGGCAGAACCTGATGATGTGTGGCGGTGGGCGGAGATGGTCCGGCCGGGCCCGGCCCCGGTCCCGAGCCACACCCCGCCGGTCGTGTAAGCCCACCAGGCGCCCTGGTTATCGGCCACGACCAACACCTCACCGACGCCTTCGGGCACCGAGGTCAGCTCCCCGAGGAACGGTGTCGTGGCGGGGTGGCGGGTGAGCCAGTAATTCTCCCCGACGGCGCGGGCCCAGCCGGCCCCTTCGCGGGGGAAGTCCACCGCCCGGCCGTCAGCCAGCACCCAACGGCACCCCTCATCGGACATGACCAGGTGCTGATCCAGCACCGAGGCCCACCCCGGACCAAACACCCCAACAGTGTCCAGGCCGGAACCGAGGGAGTTATACATCCGGGTCACCGCCAGGTCAGCTCCCGCCCCGGCGAACCCCAAATCGGTTTCGGGTTCAATGAAGTTCCCCGTGGCCGTGTTCACCGGATCATTCGCATACCCGCTCGTGGGCATCGCCCCGGCCGCCGTGGGCGGATCAATGACCAACCCGGCCCGGGTCCCCGAAACCCCCGCCGCGGCCAACGCCTCGTTCACCGCAGCGTCCGACAGGGTCGAAACCGCGCCCTCGCTGCCGGCAGCAGCGAACGCGTCCGCGACCACCACCGCCCACGCCGCGTCCGCCTCATTCAACCGCAAATACTGCCGGAACGCCGCGACCACACCAGCCGCCTCGATCCGGCCCCAGGAACACTGCCCCGCGAACGAGGACAACTCCCCCTCCAAAGACCCCGGCACCGACGCCACACCCTCATCCAGGCCCCGCGAGCCAGCCGCGAACGAACGCAACGACTCCGGACGCGCCGAAGACACCCCACCCCCGAACCCGCCACCCGGACCAGGGGTGTCCCGGGACCCCGGCACCGGAGACGGAGAAGGGAACGACGGCGCACTGCCCGGCTCCATATTCGGACGGGCCTCCTCACCCCACAGACTGTCCCCGAACTGCTCAAGCCAATTCCGGTTGTTATGCCGCCGCACCCACTCGTTATTCCGCCGCCGCCGGTCATCCTCGTCCCGCGCCGCCGAAATCATCGTCCCCACATACCCCGCCACCGTCCGCAACGCCGCCGCCAAAGACTCCGCGTCCCGGGACGCCGTAGCCGCGTTCGCGGCAAACACCTCCGAAAAATGCCCCCGGAAATCCTCCCCCGCCCCCGACACCAACGGCCCCCGCGACCCCGAAAGCTCCAAAACCCGCGACGCCGCAGACTCAAAAGCACCCTTCACCGACTCAGCAACCCCATACACAAACCGGCCACCATGACCAGCCCCGGAATCAGGCAACAACGGCATCTCAACGAACTCGGTCACAACCACAGCCCCCCACAGAACAAGAACGCGAACACAACCAACAAACCCACCCAAACCAGCACAACCACACAGCGCAACGGCCAGGTGACCGTGCCGCAACCTCAGCGCAGCACGATCACCCGGCCCCTCACACTCACACCAACAAACGAATCAAGCCCCGCCACCAGCAGAGAAAATATCCTGCGAAATCTTCTGCAACTGACCCCGCAACTGCTCCAACTCCTCCTTGGCCTTATCCAACGCAGCCTTCGTCTCCGGCCACGTCGAACCACGGAACTCAGCAGCCAACGGACCATCCCACACATTCGGATCCGACAACACACGACCCTGCGCATCCAACGCCGAAATCTGATCCGTAAAACCACCAGTAATAATCGACTGCACCTGACCAATAGCAGCCTTGGCCTGCTCAGTAGACAACACACGCGACATAGAACTTTCCTCCCAATAAGAACAATCGCTTCACAACCAGACCCAAAGCCCGGCAACAGACGCCACCAAACTACCAACACCACCCAATAAATCCAACAACCAGACAAACAAACTGTGGAAAACAGCTGGGTGGCGTAACCTGCAGTGACGCTCAGGGACCCGATTAGTCCATTCGCCAGCGCAACCCCGTATGATACTCACGGCACCGTGAACGGAATGAGGGGGACGATCCATGCCCAGGCAGGCTAGTTTTGACCAGTACAACCCGGGGCGTCGCATCCCTCCGGGTCGCGCTCTTGGCATCGCATTGGTTGCCCTGGGAATGATCGCGACAACATCATGCACCCCGACTCCCAAGCCCGAGCCGGTGGAGAACCCCGTCAAGCTCCTGCAGAGCGTCCGCGTAGGCCTGTCCTCCGCCGCGGGAGTGCACACGGTAGAAGGCACCACCATCTCGGTCTCTGCGACGGGGGAATCCTCTGCGGAGAACGCCACGTACGACGCCGCCCAAGTAGTGGGCGAACTACCGGTCCGGGTGAGCCTTCAATACCGCGCCGGAGACAAGTCGGGCTCCGACCTCGCCGAGCTCAAAGGCCATACCGGTCCGGTGGAGATCAACTTGACGCTCGAGAACCTCACCGTCAAGCCACAGACCATCCAGTACGACGCCGCAGGCCAGGCCCGTTCCGACACCGCTCTGGTGGGCGCGCCACTGACCGTCGCCGCATCGACGAAACTGCCGGGTCTCCGGGCGGACGACGTCACTCCGGGCTCTGCCGATGGCGCCACCGGGACCAACGGTGTCCTGAGCAGCACCGAGGATGGCGCCACCGTCGTCCAATGGGCCACCGTGCTCGCTCCCCCACGCTCCGGTGCCAGCACCACGCTGCGTCTCGCCGCGGACGTGAAAGACTTCCAGGTTCCCGAAATCGATGTGGCCGTGCAGCCGGGCCTGAACACGGACCTCAGTGCCAACGGAGTACTTGCCAGCGCGTTTTCCTCGGGTTCGGGTTCGGAGATGGAACTTCAACGGCGCACCATCTCGGTGGTATCGGACGTCAACACGGTCCTGGCGAAGGCCGGATCCACCATCACCGAGGTCCGCCGTAACCTGCAGGCAACGTCTCAAACCCTTGGAGCCAAGACAGCGGGCGAGCTCCGCGACAACTCACAGGCCTTGGCCGGGACAATGAATGACCTGAAGCAGCAACTGAAGGTTCTGGGCTCGGACCTTGAGGCATCAACAAACGCCACCCAGTCCACCACCATGTCCCAGCTGAAGCTGACGGTCTCTGCCGTGGACGCGATGCTTGGCGACACCTCCGCCACACCCCCGGTAGCGCCCATCACCGGTGACGGTTGCACCGCTGAAGTGGCCAAAGCGGCACCCGCGGCCACGGTGTACTCCAGCGTCCTCACCATGTCTTCACAACTGGATGCCTACGCGAAAGTCAGCGCAAGTTGCCGGGACACCGTAGCCAGCGCCCTCAAAGCCACCATGGGTCCCGAAAACCCGAGCCAGGCCGAGTGCGCAGCACAGGGTTCCATGACGTGTTCACTCTACGGTTCGGCCGTGACTGTCACCGGTGCGCTTCTGGGCTTGGTGCAGAAGGGCGACGAACTGGTTTCCGGCCTTCAGCCGCAGGTCATTGAAGGCGCGATCAAAGACCAGGCGAGCTCCGCCGTCGCACTTGAAAAGGTGCGCACCGACCTCGGTGCGATGCTTGACGGCTCCGGGACGTCCCAGGATTACAGCAAGGCACTCGCGGCGCTGGAGGCGGCGATCAAGTCGTCCACTGACTCTGCAACCGCGACCCGTAAAGCCGCCACAGCGGCCCAAAACAGCGTTGATACCCTCAGGCAAAAATTGCTCACCATCGCCACGCGTGCCAAGACGGCCAAGGGCGAATTGGGCCAGGGATCGTGGCTGAACGGCTCCATGCTACAGCAGAACCAGAAACTGGCTGATGAACTCTGCAAACTGTCCGACAACGGCCTCATCCCCGGCAAGGGCAAGCTCTCTGCCAAGGACGTTGAGCGCCTGCGCTCCTACCTGACTTCGGTTCCCTGCGAACCGACCGATGCAAACGGCAATCCTTCACCCCAGCTGAACACGCCCCCGGGCTTCAAGGAACCTCTTGACGTCCGGCTGGAGGGCCAGTCAGCTGCCTGGGACGAAATCCTTGCAGCCACCGATACCACCGCTGCTGACCAGGCGATTGGCCAGGCATTCACAGCCCTGGGGACCACTTTCGACGATGCCGATACCAAGCTCGAAGCGGTTAAGTCAGCAGTCAAAACGCTCGACGGCGCCGCAACCGGAAGCGTCAACGGCACCAAAAAGGGACTTGAGTCCCTGGACGCTGCCCTCGCCAAAGCGATCGACTCCTCCGGCTCCGTGACAACAGCGCTTGCGAAGTTGAAAGAGCAGCAGGACATGCTCGGCGACAAGATCAAAGAGTCACTCCGCGACGTTTCGGCTGAAACCGCCGCAGAGGTCTACAAAACCGTGGGCGAACAAGTGCGCCAGGTTGCTGAAATCGGGGCCGCCAGCTCCGAGGCCGTCACCACCGCGTTCAACCGGTCCATTTCAGGGCTGAAGACCACCTCGGATGACGTTGTGAAGGATGCCGAGGGAACCGTCAACAAGCAGCGGGACGAGTTATTGGGACAGAGCGGTGAACTCGCGGCCGCGGTGTCCAAGAGCACCAAGGCTTCCTTGGACAACATCGCCTCCAGCACGGCAGGGTCCACCCGGGACGTTGAAGGCGCCAGCGCCCTTCTGGCTTCCAGCCTCAACAAAGTGATGCTGGATCTTGGCGACCGCTCCGTGAACGGATCGGGTCTGCTCGGCTCCATGGCAACCAGTGCGGCGAAAGCGGACACCGCCGACTTCCAGTTGGCCTTGGCCTCCCAAAACGCAGAAGGCTACGCCAACATCCGTTCACGCGATGTCGCGGGCCTCCTGCTTCGGCAGGCACAGTTCAAAGCCTCTCTCACTGCCATGGACGAACTGCCACCGTTCAAGCTTGAAGTTCCCGAAGGTGCGACCTCCCAAACCCTGTACACACTGAAGATCGGCGGCGCGGCATGAGCCCCCGGAACCGTCTCCTCGCCCTGATCGCTGCGGGAGTCGCCGTCGTGGTTGCTGCCGCCGTGGTCCTGACCCTGACGCTGAACCGCCCGGCGGAGGCGCCGCGGCCCGATCCCGTTGCCGCCACGGTTCCCGTAGCGCTGAAGGCTGACGGCCTGCCGTCAGACTTTTCGATCGGCGTCGTCATGACCTTCGGCCAGTTCGGCGAGCCCGGCACCGAATACAACCGCGCAGCACAGGGCGCGGTGGTTGCAGCTCAGCGTTTCGGCCAAAGTGGCGCAAAAGTCGCCCTTCCAACCCAGAATGACCGCGGCACGGAGGACGGCGCCCGCGCCGCCGTCGCGGCGTTGGCGGATCAGGGAGTATCCGGCGTCGTCGTGGCGAGCACCGGTCCGCAGGCCGTTGCGGCTGCAAAAGCGGCCGAGGAGCGGGGTGTCCCGGTGATCCTGCCGTACGCACAACCGTCCGAACCGGGACAAGCAACCTGGACCACCGGCTCAACAGCAGCCTCGGTGGAGGGCGCCCTCCAAAAAGCCCTGAACGGCAAGAACCGGGTGTTGTGGGTCAACGACGGCGGACCGGCCCCCGCGTCCGTCGCTGTCGCCGACACACTGGCACTTGAGGGCTTCCCCGACGCGGCTGGCCTGGCCCAGGAAGCGGCGATCCGTACAGGTGACCAGCTCCGTCCGCCGTCGAAGGATGCGCCGGCAGGCGCTGAAGGCATCCGGACAGCGAACCCGGCGGACGCCGTCGTGGTGTCAGCGGCAACGCCGCAGCGTTTGGCGAAGCTGGTCCAGGCCCTGCAGTCACGTGATGTGTCAGTGCCGCTGGTGCTTCCCGACGGCGCCACCAGCCCCGCGTTCGCGTCCTCGCTTTCCGAGCTGGACGGCACAGCTTCCGGTCAGCTGATCAGTGTTGCTGCAGCGACGGGCGACGCAATCGCCCTCCAGCAGGACGCGCAGGGACGCGGAATGTCCGCTTTCCTTTCCGGCATCAGGTTGGCCACAGGGAATCCGGAGATCAAGAACCTGACGGACGACAACCCGTTCTCTGCAGACGCCTGGGCCGCTGATGCGCGCAGCCATGACGCGATCGTGGCCCTGGTCCGGGCAGGTGCACTGGCCGGGAGCAAGGAACCGTCGAAGGTCGCAGCGTCGCTGCGCACCCTGTCCTTCGGCCCCGGGGAAGGCCTCGCCGGACCCGACCTGGACTTCACGCGATCGCAGGCGCTGACCGCTGAAGCAACTCCGGTCTACGCCTCTCCCCAGGATCTGGGTCTTCGTCCGGCGGACGAGAAGGCGCCTCGGCTCGTCTGGGTACCGGCACCAGCCAACCCTTAACCAACCACTACAGTAGGAGCTCCCGGTGCGTGTGCTGATCGACCTGGACGATCGTCGATTCGAGTGCGAGGTTGCCCGTGCCGCGCCCGCCACCACGTTGTCCGACCTCGTGGAGGCCGCCGGCGGACCACGGGTTGCTCCTGATGAGCCGGTGTTTGTCAATGAAACAGAGGTGCGTGGGGCGACGCCGCTGTCCGAGCTGATTCTGCTGGAAGGCAGTCGGATCTCCCGTGCGCCGTGGCCGGTGCCGCAGCGTGTCCGCGGTTGGACCCTGACGCTGGCCGGCGGTCAGCGGACGGGAGGCGTGGTGGACGTTCCCCGGAACCGGGACATGCTGATCGGCAGGTCGCCCCACGCTGACCTGAGTCTCCCCACCGAAAGCGCGTCGTGGGATCACTTCCGGATCCACCGCGAGGAAGATGACGCGCTTCGTGTGCTGGATGGCGGCTCCACCAACGGCACGTTGGTCAATGGGGAACCTGTAGGCGAGGACGGAGTCCTTGTCACGCAAACGGCCACGATCACGGCAGGCGGAACGGTCCTGCTCCTCCGCCCGGCGTTGGAAGAGACGCCCGCTCCGGCACCCGGCAGCCTGCATAACCTGACACCCGCATCAACGGCCCCGTTCAACAGGCCACCGCGCCCCGGGCGCGCGCCGGCCGGTGATCCGTTGGTTCCCCCGGCCCGCAAGGACGTACCGGCGGCGAACAAATTCAGTTACATCACTGTGCTGGCTCCATTGGTCATGGCGGTCGCGATGGTCATGATCCTCAAGGACATGCGCTTCGCCATGTTTGCCATGCTCAGCCCGGTGATGGCGGTGGGCATGTGGTTTGAGCAGAAGCGCCGCCACGCCCGCGGCCTCAAGGAAGAGGCAGAGCGTTTCGATGGTGCGCTCAAGGAATTTGAGCAGCAGGTCCGCAAAGCCGCAGAAGTGGAAACTGCACGACGCCACCGGATGGTCCCCGATCCTGCAACAGTGGTTCGGCGTCCGGCCCTTCCGGCCACTTCCCTGTGGCAGCGACGTGCCGACTCAGACGACTTCCTGGCCTTGCATGCAGGTACGGGTGACGTGCCGTGGAAGCCGGAAGTTGATCGGGCCGCGGGCTCGCGCCCGGACGAAAAGGTCAAGGAAACACTTTCGGCCGCGAGGCTGCTGGCCGCCCCTGTGCTGGTGGACCTGACCGACGCCGGCGTGGTGGGCATTGTTGGTTCACGGGAGGGAGCATTGGCGTTGGCCCGCTCCCTGGTGGCCCAGGCCGCGGTGCATGTAGGTCCGGCAGACCTGACCATAGGTGTGTTCTGCGACGCCGGGCGGGCCGACGAATGGGAATGGGCGTCCTGGCTCCCGCACACACGCCAAACAGGCAGCAGCACCGGCGAGCGCTGGATGTCAGCGCATCGTGAAACCAGCCTTGCCATGTTGCGGACACTCAAGGATTCCGTGGAGGAACTGCCCACCCCGGCGCTCATGGTGGTCCTGGATTCCGATGTGCTGACCGAGGGCAGGGATGCTCCGGCCCGTGCGTTGCTCGGCATGGGCCGCTCCGTTCCCGGCGGCCACGTCAACCCGCAGAAGCGCCCGCCCCGCGTGGCTGGAATCGTCATCGCGACGTCCGAGGAGCAACTGCCTGCCTCCTGCACCACCATCATCAGGGTAGGTGCCGACGCCGCCGCAACGGTGGACCAGCCCGAGGACCTGACCCGCGTGGAGGACGTCATCCTGGCGGGCCTCGACCAGGAAGAGGCCCTGCGGTGCGCTACCCGCCTGGCACATTTTGACGACCCTGAGCTCAGCGTCCCCGGCGCCTCCCTGCCCTCGTTGGTCCGGCTGCCCGGCCTCCTGGGCTACGAACGCCCCGACGCAGCCACGGTTCGCCGTCTGTGGCAGGCGCCCTCGGGCGTTTCCACACCTATCGGCACCGGGGAAAACGGGCCCCTGACCCTGGACCTCGTCAAGGACGGCCCACACGGTCTGGTGGGCGGCACCACCGGATCCGGCAAATCCGAATTCCTGCGCTCACTTGTAGCCGGCCTCGCTGCCCGCAACGATCCAACCCGCTTGAACTTCATCCTGGTCGACTTCAAGGGTGGCGCCGCTTTCAAAGCCTGCGAACGCCTCCCCCACACCATCGGAACCATCTCCAACCTGGATGAGCAACTCGCAGACCGGGCCCTGATCGCCTTGGAGGCTGAGATGGAGCGCCGCCAACGGGTTTTTGCGGAGGCAGGCGAGGGGATCGACAACCTCAGCGCCTACCTGGCGACGAACCCGGCCGAGCCGATGCCCCGCCTGCTGCTGGTAGTCGATGAGTTCGCGATGCTGGCCAAGGAATTCCCGGATGTGCTCACTGCGCTTGTCAGCATTGGCGCAGTGGGCCGCACCTTGGGCGTCCACATGATCCTGGCCACCCAGCGTCCGGCGGGCGTGGTGAGCGATGACATCCTCGCCAACACCAACCTCCGCGTGGCGTTGCGTGTCCAGAGCCGCGATGACTCCAACAACGTCATCGGAGTACCCGCCGCGTCCGCGATTGGCCGGGCACAGATGGGGCGCGCCTTCGTGAAGCTTGGCCAGGACGACATCACGCCCGTCCAGACCGCACTGGTCACCGGACAGGCGCAGCTCGACGGCGGTCCCGCCGTCGACGTCCGGGACATCCGGCAGTTCGGCGTCCCCGCGCCCGCACCGGCACTTGCCCGGTCTGCTGCCTCGGACGAGAACGACCTGGACCTCCTGATCGACGCCGTTGTCGAAGCGAACGCTGAGGCCGGCTACGCCCCTCCCCGCCAGGTCTGGCCGGAGGCATTGGGCGAACGCGTTGAGCTGGAAGGATTTATGGCGGACACCGCTGCGACAGGGACTGGAACCGTTGACCTTCCAAGGGTCGGGCAGGTGCAAGGGTCCAGCGTCCTGGTCACCCTTCTGGATGAACCGGAGCTGCAGCGTCAGTCCGCGGCCGGGTGGGACATGTCCGTTGGGAATTTGATGCTGATGGGCGTTGCCGGCTCCGGTACCAGCACCACCCTCGCGTCCATCGCCCTTGCCCTTGCCAAGGACGCCGATCCGGCAGATCTTGACCTGATGATCCTGGACATGGGATCCGGGGACCTCGAATCACTGAAGCGCCTGCCCCACGCGGTGGCATATGTGGGAACCGGCGCCGGTGCCAAGGAGCAACAAGCGCGCTTCCTGCGGCACCTGAACACTGAATTGGAGAGCCGAAGGGCAGCGCCGGGTACGCATCGCCGGACCGTGGTGCTGATTGACGGCCTGGCATCCCTGCGCGATGAGTTCCAGGACTTTGAAGGGCAGCAGCTCCTGGGCCTGTTGTACCGGGCGTACGCGGACGGGCCGGCCCTCGGGTTGTCCTTTGCTGTGACCACTACCCGTGCCAAGGCCGTTCCCTCTGTCATGAACGAGGTCACCCTGCAGAAATGGCTGTTCCGGCTCGCCGACAACTACGACTACTCCTCGCTGGGCGTCCGGGCGAAGAACGTTCCCGCGGCGCTCCCCGGACGGTGCGTGGACCCTCGTACGTCCTTGCAAATGCATGTTGCAACGCCCGAAATCGGCCTGGAGGCGGCCGTGGACCGTGTGCGGCAGATCTGGGGGGACGCACCCGCCAAGACCACGGCGATCAGGAGCCTGCCCACCGACGTCACCATGGCCGATCTGGGCGTGAAACCACAACTCGAAACTGAGCCTTGGCACATCCCGGTGGGAATCCGTGAAACGGACCTGGCCCCTGCCTTCCTGGAAATCTACGAGGGTGAGCATGCCCTGATCGCCGGACCGGCCCGTTCGGGAAAATCCACCCTGCTCCTCGCCCTGGCCGATGCTGTCCGGGGCGCGGCCACCTCCCGGGGACCCGCGCAGGTCTGGGCTATCTGCGACCGCCGCTCACCGTTGGCCAGTGCTGACCTGGACCGTACAGCCGTGGGGACGGACGAGATTCCGGCGTTGCTGGCTTCCCTGCGGATCGAGCGCGCCCCGGTGTTTTTGTTGATCGACGACGCCGAACGGTTCGAGGACACCGATCAGTCCATCGCGGGAATCGTGGCCTCCGGACCTCCGGGACTCTGCATCATTGCTTCAGGTCGTGCCGCTGACCTCCGCGGACTGTACAGCCACTGGACCAAGTCCATCCGCAAGTCCCGGCTGGGCGTGCTTCTCCAGCCGGACGTCAATTACGACGGCGAACTGCTGGGTGCCACTCTTCCGCGAAAGGCGCCCGTAGCATTGACCGCCGGACGCGGGTACTTAGGGGTGGGCGGGCAGATGTCGCTGATCCAGTCAATAAGCCCGGGCAGCTAGGGAGGGTACGGACATGCAGATGGCACAAACTGGTCAGGCGTTGGGAGCCTCCTACCGATTCGGAGAACGGGTGGGCTCCGGCGCGGTGGGCGAGGTCTGGACGGTCACCTCCACGGACGGCCGGACCTTGGCAGCCAAGGTCCTGCGCCCCGAGCACGCCGATGACCCATCCCTGGTGGAACGGTTCGTCCGCGAGCGATCGGTGTTGCTCGGCCTGCAGGACTCCCACATCGTCACGGTCCGCGACATGGTGGTTGAAGGTGAACGGCTTGCCATCGTCATGGACTACGTCGCCGGCGGCTCGCTGCGCGACGTGGTTAAGGACGCCGGACCGCTGCCTCCCCAAGACGCCGTTAACGTCGCAGCCGAGATCTTCGATGCCCTGGCGTTTGCCCACTCACGGGGTGTCACGCACCGGGATATCAAGCCTGACAATGTGCTGCTCACCAAGCCGTGGTCCGAGTGTGGGTCCGGGGATGTGCGGGTTTCCGACTTCGGCATCTCCGACGTCGTGGGCGAGAAGATCCGTCAAACGACCGGCCTGATCGGCACACCCCAATACATGCCGCCCGAACTCATCAGCCAAGGCCGTTCCGGGCCCTTGGGCGATGTGTACTCCACTGGGGTTCTGCTTTACGAACTCCTCGCCGGCCGGACTCCCTTCGCCGGTCCTGGTACAGACTTCAGCGTGGCATACCGTCACGTCTCGTCGCGGCCACCACGGATTCCGGTGGAGGACGCCCTGTGGAGTGTCCTTGAGCGGTTGTTGGCCAAGGATCCTGACCAGCGCCCCACAGCCCACGAAGCCGCGGCGACCCTCCGGCGCCTGGCGCCCCGCCTTGCCGGCATCAAACCGCTCCCCGTTGGGGAGGCACCCGAGGAATTCGACGACGTCGAACGTCACGCCACGGTGGTGCGTGGGGCATTTACCGACGACGATCTTGAAGCCTTGGCAACTGCGCCTCCCTCCAGCCTCGATGCCGCAACCCCGGATCTCGGCCAAGCGGGCAACGCCACGATCGTCCGGCCCATGCCACGCCGTGACGAGGTGCCGTCCACCGCCGTCGAACGGTCCGAAACCCCTGACGCGACTCCTTTCTGGCGGACCCGCAAAGCGCTGCTTCTTGCAGGTGGTGCAGTCCTGTTGATCGTGGCGATGGTGGCTGGTTTCTTCCTCTTGTCCCCCACAACCCAGCAGGCAGCACCTGCGGTTCAAGGCCAACAGCTCTCCGCTCAACTGCAGGACCCGGCCCTGCCGACCGGTCTCACCATTTCACGAAGCGCCACGTATGAACCGTCCTCCGGGCAGGTCCGTTTGACGGTGTCCTACTCGGCGCAGAAGGCACCCTTGTCCGGTGAATTCCTTGAGGTCATCCCGGGGCTGGCGGAGGGAGATACCTGCCCGGCTGCCACGTGGGATGGTGCTGCCGTGAGCCGGAACCAGGCCTCCATCAGCGGCGTGGACGTTGAGTGCGGGTGGAAGCTTTCGGGGGTGGAGGTCCCCGCAGGTGGGTCCGTCCAGACAACTGCCAAGGTGCCGGTGGCACCCGCGGACCAAAAGTCACTCGATGCGTGGGTGCGCTCAGGTTCCGAGGCAACGAAGGCCGCGACCCAGGACCCGGCGGTCAAGGGTACGGCTTACCCCGTGCAACGCCTCAAGGGCGTAGAGGTTCGCACGCCTGCCAGGGTTGTGACGCCGAGCCCGTTGAAGATCACCCTGGTTCCCGTGTGGGCCGGCGGTGCCGACGAGTTGAATCCGCTCTACGTGAGTCCTTCATCGGGCAAACCGTCCCAGATGCTGTCAGCGGTGACCGGCGGGGAGAAGGGCCTGCGGTTCGCCGATGGCTGCGGCGGCGCGCTGGCCGTAGACAGCTCGGGGCTCACGGTCACGGCCCTGCAGATCACCCCGCAGTGCACCGTGCGGGCCAGTGTTGGGAACTTCACGGAGCTTCAGTCAGCGCCGTTCGGCATTACGTCCCGGGAGAACGCCGGGGACTAGCTTGCGCGTGAGGGGTTGGCTCTCAAGACTTTCAAGCCAACCAATGCCACGAGATCCAACCCCTCGCTACCATGGGAAGCGGAGGCAACCATGGGCAAGTCACCGCAACGAACAAGCAAAAGCACTGACTATGAGTTCGTCACAGTCTGGCGGGTGGCGGGGACCCGCGAGGAAGTTCTGGACGTCCTCGGCAACGCTGCGACGCTCAAACAATGGTGGCCCGCTGTCTACCTCACTGTGACGCCGTTGACTCCGGGTGGACCCGACGGAGTTGGAGCCTCGTACGACCTCCACACCAAGGGCTGGCTCCCCTACACCTTGCGTTGGCGGCTCACTGTTACTGAACCCGTCACAACCGACGGCTTCGCCCTTACCGCCGCAGGGGACCTCAATGGCACCGGCCGCTGGACCTTCGAGGCCGACGGACCGGAAGTTGTGATCACCTACGACTGGCGGGTCAGCGCGGCCAAGCCGCTTCTTCGCCGGCTCAGTTGGCTCCTCAAACCGGCTTTCTCGGCGAACCATCACTGGGCCATGGCGCGCGGCGAGGAGAGCCTGAAACTGGAGCTCCGCCGTCGGCGTTCCGGTTTGGCCACAGACATACCCGAACCTCCCCAACCCACGTTTGTTCGACGCGCGAGGGGTTAGCTCCCGCGGTTTTCAGAGCCCCTAAAGCCGCGAGATCCAACCCCTCGGCACCGTTGTCCACATAGCAACCCATCCGGTTCCAAGGTGGTTCCGAACTCCCGATAGAATCAAGACGCTGACAACGCCGGCGATCAGAGAATATGGAGGAGGACCCGTGCGCGCATCGCAGACCCGGGCGCCCTTCCATGCATTCCGGTCGGGCATCATCTCCTTGGTGATTGTCCTGTTGGCAGCCGGAGCGCACGTCGCAGGTGGCGGAGAACTCCCCACGGCCCCGGTCCTGATCGCGCTTATCGCGCTGACAGCATTGGCCACCACATTGGCCACACGGTTCAAACTCAACGTCGTCACTCTGGTCACGCTTTTGGGCGCGGGCCAACTCGCGCTCCACGAGGCCTTCACGGCCCTCGGGCCGATCGTGGCGGCAGCCCCCGGGACCAGCCACCACCTCGGCGCGGAAACCCCGCCCCCGGCTTTGGACATTGCATCAGCCCACGTCCATGAACTCAGCGGCACGTTTGGTGTCCTGATGCTGCTGGCACACGCTGCTGCCGTCGTAGGCTCCGCTATCCTGCTGGCCAAGGGCGAGGACGCGCTTTGGCAGCTGGCCGCATGGTTGCGGCCACTGCTCGCGCTGCCCACTTTGGTGTTCAGGCCCGACGCCGGAGCGTCACCGATCGCCGTCGGCGCGCCTACCATATTCATTGCCCGCCCTTGGCGGAACCTCAGGCAAGACAGCAGACGCGGGCCTCCCGCCGTCGTCGCGCTTTCCTAGTTCCGCCCGGCACCAACGCTGCAAAGCGTGCACAAGCCTTGCATGGTGACGGGCCCCATACCCGTACCCCCGCGCCTTATACAGCGCACCCGAAAGGCAATCCCATGAAGACGTCCTCGCTCCGTCGTACCCTGTCCGCAACCGCCATAGCCGGCGGAACCGCCGCCCTGATGATGGCTGGCCTCGCGGGAGCATCCGCACACGTTTCCGCCGATCCGAACAAGACCGCTGCCAACTCGTACGCGCTGGTGACGTTCGGCATTCCCCATGGCTGCGACACCTCCCCCACCACCAAGGTGACCATCAACCTGCCCCAGGAATTGACCGACGCCCAGCCCACTGTGAATCCCAACTGGACGGTCGAAAAGGTCAGCGAGACCCTCGCGGAGCCCAAGAAACTGGACGACGGCACCACCATCACCAAGCGCACAAGCCAGATCGTCTACACCGCCAAGACCCCCTTGGACCCACACCTGCGTGACGCCTTGGTTTTGTCAGTGAAGTTGCCGGATGCCGCAGGCAAGACGATCTACTTCCCCACGCTCCAGACCTGTGAGCAGGGGCAGACGGACTGGTCCGAAATCGCCAAGGAGGGCCAGGATGAGCACGAGCTCAAGGCTCCCGCGCCCTCTGTCACCATCACGGCCGCCGATGCCGCAGGAGACCACCACGCGGCACCCGCCGTCTCCACCGAACAAGCATCTGCAGTATCCGACGACGGTTCGCAGGCGCGCAGCTGGGCGGGCCTGATCGCAGGCATTGCCGGACTCGGCCTGGGCGGGGCTGCCTTCTTCCGCAGCCGTTCGGCGAAGCCTGCCGTGGCCAAGGCCGACACCAAGTAGTGCCCCACGGGTTGGCGTCCGGAATATCACGATCCGGACGCCAATCCGTGCTCTTGGCCGTGGCTGAATTGACTCACGTGACGGCCAAAGCAAGGCTGGTGCCCATGTGGACTCAGCGCATCAAAACCGGACTTGTGACGACGACGGCAGCCGCATCATTGCTGCTCCTTGCGGCCTGTGGGCCCAGCCCCAGCCCCGCGGGATCCAGCAGTGCCCCGCCCACCAGCGCAACACCATCGGCTTCGGCTTCGTCCACGCCCTCCCAAACAGCCACGATGACGCCGTCGCCCTCGGCGACAGCCACGTCCGCCGCACCCGCAGCCCCGGCGCTGTGCAAGGCAGGATCGCTCACTGCTACAACCGATGCAACCGGCGGCGGAGCAGCAGGCAGTGTCTACGAAAAACTGATCCTGACAAACTCCGGCGCTACTAACTGCGTCCTGGAGGGTTTTGCCGGTGTTTCCCTGACCGCAGACGCCAATGGTGATCCGATCGGCGAGCCTGCGACGCGTGAAACCACCACCCCTGTCACCAGGATTGAGCTGGCTCCGGGCAAGTCTGCGTGGGCGGAAATCCGCTACACACAGGCCGGGAATTACGGTGACTGCACCCGGGTTCCGGCGGCAGGATTCCGTATCTACCCGCCCAACGACACTGCGTCCTTGTTCGTGGCCGAACCGCACGATGCGTGCAGCAACGCAGGTATCAAGCTCCTGACGGTCACCGCATTCCAAGCAGTCTGATCATCTTCCCGCGGCTCCGGCTTATTCTGTCGGAGCCGTGGGGCATGATGGAGGAATGCAGGAGCCGCAGGCGTCGCAGGGCGCCATCAGCCGTTTCAGCCAAGCAACCAGGGAATGGTTCCTAGGCGCCTTTTCCGAGCCCACGCCCGCGCAGGATGGGGCTTGGAATGCGATCTCCTCCGGCTCCCACGCTTTGGTGGTGGCACCTACTGGCTCCGGCAAAACCCTCGCCGCCTTCCTGTGGGCGTTGGACCGGCTGCATGCCAAGCCGACGGATACGCTGCCTGGGCTCGAAACGGTTCCAGCCAACGGCAAAGGCCGCGCCAAGCGCCCCAAAACCAAGACCCGCGTCCTCTACATCTCACCGCTGAAGGCCTTGGGCGTCGACGTCGAGCGCAACCTCCGGGCACCGTTGATCGGCATCACCCAGACTGCCAAGCGGCTCGGGCTCCCGGCACCGCTGGTGACTGTGGGAGTCCGCTCCGGAGATACGACGGCGGCAGATCGCCGAACGCTGCTGACCAATCCGCCGGACATCCTGATTACCACTCCGGAATCCCTCTTCCTGATGCTGACGTCCCGGGCCCGGGAAACCCTGAGCGAAGTGGACACCATCATCATCGATGAGGTTCACGCTGTTGCCGGAACCAAACGCGGTGCGCATTTGGCGGTATCGCTTGAACGGCTGGACGCGCTGCTGCCTAAGCCCGCGCAGCGCATCGGCCTGTCTGCGACGGTCCAACCCCGGGAGTTGGTTGCACAGTTCCTTGCGGGCCAGGCGCCCGTGGAAATCGTGGCACCTCCGTCCAAGAAGAACTGGAACCTGACGGTGACAGTGCCTGTTGAGGACATGTCGGACCTGCAGGGTGCGGCAGGGGCGTTCGATTCAGGTCCGGCCTCTGGCCTACAGCCGCAGGCCTCCATCTGGCCGCATGTGGAGGAACAGATCGTGGATCTGGTCCTGTCCAAACAGTCCACCATTGTCTTTGCCAATTCCCGCAGGCTCTCGGAGCGGCTTACGGCCAGGCTGAACGAAATCTACGCCGAGCGCCAGCTCATGGCAGTGGGAGGCGGAGCGTGGGCGGCACCGGACGACGCCCCAGCAGTGCCGGCATCCACAGCGACTCCCGCCCACATGATGGCACAGGCAGGCAGCACCACCGGCGCGGACCCCGTCCTGGCCCGCGCACACCACGGCTCGGTATCCAAGGACCAGCGGGCCATGATCGAGGACGACCTCAAATCCGGGAGGCTGCGCTGCGTCGTGGCCACGTCATCGTTGGAGCTTGGCATCGACATGGGCGCCGTGGACCTGGTCATCCAGGTGGAATCGCCGCCCTCGGTGGCCAGCGGCCTCCAGCGTGTCGGCCGCGCCGGGCACCAGGTGGGCGAAATTTCGGAGGGCGTGCTCTTCCCCAAGCACCGCGCCGACCTCCTGCATACCAGCGTCACCGTGGAACGTATGCTCAGTGGCCAGATCGAGCGCTTGAGCATTCCCGCCAACCCCCTCGACATCCTTGCCCAGCAGACAGTTGCCGCCACCGCACTGGGCAGTATCGACGTGGAGGATTGGTTCAGCACAGTGCGTCGGTCTGCGCCGTTCGCGAGCCTTCCCCGCTCCGCTTTTGAAGCAACGCTGGACCTGCTGGCCGGGCGTTATCCCTCCGACGAATTTGCCGAACTCCGGCCCCGCATCATTTGGGACCGTCACGCCGGAACCATTGAGGGACGGCCCGGCGCCCAGCGCCTTGCCGTCACGTCAGGTGGCACCATCCCGGACCGCGGGCTGTTCGGTGTGTACATCATCGGCACCGAGGTTGAGGGGTCCTCCTCCCCCGGCAGCGCGGACGGAAGTGAGCCCACCGCGTCGGCCCGTGCTGCGAAGGGCGGTCGCCGCGTCGGGGAACTCGACGAAGAAATGGTTTACGAATCCCGGGTGGGCGACGTCTTCGCCCTGGGTGCCACCAGTTGGAAGATCGAGGACATCACCCACGATCGCGTCCTGGTCTCGCCCGCTTTCGGACAGCCCGGCAAGCTGCCCTTTTGGAAAGGTGACTCGCTGGGCCGCCCCGTGGACCTGGGCCGCGCATTGGGCGCGTTCATCCGCGAACTTTCAGCCGCCGACCAGGCGCCCGCCATGGAACGCTGCCAGGCCAGCGGGCTGGATGCCTTCGCTGCCAGCAACCTCCTCCAGTACTTGAGGGAGCAAAAGGAAGCCACGGAAATCGTCCCCAGCGACCGCACGTTGGTGGTGGAACGCTTCCAT
The DNA here is from genome assembly GCF_021538675.1 of Paenarthrobacter sp. AR 02. Taxonomy (GTDB): domain Bacteria; phylum Actinomycetota; class Actinomycetes; order Actinomycetales; family Micrococcaceae; genus Arthrobacter. The sequence goes on along the minus strand of NZ_JAJUKH010000003.1, from coordinate 158,652 downwards.
GACGAGCTTGGAGACTGGCGTGTAGTCCTCCATAGCCCGTTCGGGATGCCCGTTCATGCGCCGTGGGCACTCGCCGTAGGTCAACGCCTGCAGCAGCGGTACGGCCTGGATGGTTCGGCCATGGCAGCGGATGACGGCATCGTGCTGCGCGTCCCCATGATGGAAGACGAACCACCCGGCGCGGACCTGTTCCTGTTCGACCCCGAAGAACTCGAGCAGATCGTCACCACAGAAGTGGGCGGCAGTGCGCTGTTCGCTTCCCGGTTCCGGGAATGCGCAGCCCGGGCTCTGCTGTTGCCGCGCCAGAACCCCGCCAAACGGCAACCACTATGGCAGCAGCGCCAGCGCTCTGCCCAACTGCTGGATGTCGCCAAGAAATACCCTTCCTTCCCCATCGTGCTCGAAGCAGTCCGCGAGTGCCTCCAGGATGTTTACGATCTCCCCGCGCTCAAAGACATTGCGGCATCGGTGGAACGTCGTGAGCTCAGGATCGTGGAAACCACCACGCAGCAGCCTTCGCCGTTCGCCAAGTCCCTCCTGTTTGGCTACGTGGCCCAGTTCCTCTATGAGGGCGACTCCCCGTTGGCCGAGCGGCGGGCCGCTGCCTTGGCGCTGGACTCCACCCTCCTCAACGAACTCCTGGGGCGGGTTGAGCTTCGTGAACTCCTGGACGCGGCTGTCATTGACCGGACCGAGCTGGAGTTGCAACGGCTTCTGCCTGACAGGCGGGTTCGTGGCATGGAGGGCGTCGCTGATCTGTTGCGTCTGCTTGGCCCGCTCAGTGTCGAGGAAGTGGCGGAACGGCTTCGAGGACAGGAACAGCCCGAACCCTCCCTGCAGACGGCTCTGGACCAGGCAACGGACCCCGAGGATCCTGACCACGTCGAGGAAGCACCCGCGGCAGCACCACACGGCACTGTTACTGATGCCGGCCATCACCTCGCTGCACTCCAGAAGGCGAATCGCGCGCTCAAGGTGACCATTGGCGGCGTCGAGCGCTTTGCTGCTGTTGAGGACGCTGCCCGGCTGCGTGACGCTATTGGCGTCCCATTGCCCATGGGTGTGCCCCTGGCGTTCATCGAGCCGGTCCACGATCCCCTGGGCGACCTCGTTTCACGGTATGCCCGCACCCACGGACCGTTTACTGCGGCCGAGGCTGCCACACGGCTGGGGCTGGGGGTCGCGGTCGTCAATGGCGCGCTGAAGCGACTGGCCGGCGATGGCCGCGTCGTCGAAGGCGAGTTCCGTCCGCATGCGGTGGCCGAACCGCAGGCCGTCGAAGCAACGGATCCCGAACTCATGTCCGTCGATGCACCTCCCGCGAGCGAATGGTGTGATGCCGAGGTCCTGCGGAAACTGCGCCGGCGGTCACTGGCTGCGCTGCGCGCCGAAGTGGAACCAGTGGACACGGCCGCGTACGGGCGGTTCCTTCCCGAGTGGCAAAACGTGACCACTCCGGGCAGGTCCCGGAGCCAGGCGCTGCGCGGGCTGGATGGAATCATCACCGCCGTGGACCAGCTGTCCGGCGTGCCCATTCCGGCGTCGGCGTGGGAACCGTTGGTACTCGCGAGCCGGGTGGCGGATTACAAGCCTGCCATGCTGGACGAACTGATGGCCGCCGGGGAGCTCCTCTGGTCCGGAGCAGGGTCGCTGCCCGGGAACGACGGCTGGATCAGCCTCCACGTTGCCGACTCCGCGGAGCTGACCCTCAATCCTTCTCCCGACTTCGAACCGGGAGACGCCCAACAGCGACTCCTGGAGCATTTCAGCGCGGGCGGCGGCTACTTCTTCCGGCAACTCACGGACGTCGCTGGTGGCATGGATACGGTGCTCAGCGATGACGCCGTGGTGACCGCGCTGTGGGACCTTGTCTGGGCCGGGCGGGTCACTGGAGATACATTCGCCCCCGTCCGTGCCATGATTGCCGGCGGGAAAACAGCCCACCGCCAGGTCGCCAAGGCGCCGAGGGCGCGGGCACCACGCATGAGCAGGCTCGGCCGTTCCCACGGGACGGGACTGCTGGGATCTCCAGGCCTCACCGGGGGCCGCTACGGTTCGGTGACGGGCGGCATTGCGCCCGCGCCGCCTTCCGCGGTCGGCCGCTGGTCCGCGTTGCCTGCGCCGGAGCTGGACCCCACCATCCATGCCCGGGGCACGGCTGAGCTGCTGCTGGACAGGTACGGCGTCGTAACCCGCGGTTCGGTGATGGCTGAGAACATCCTGGGCGGCTTTGGGCTCATGTACAAGGTCCTTGCACGGCTTGAGGAAGCCGGGCGATGCCGCCGAGGGTACTTCATCGAGCATTTGGGGGCTGCCCAGTTTGCGGTCCCGGCTACCGTGGACCGCCTGCGTTCGTTCACCGAGGATGCCCGCATTTCCAAGGCGGAACCGTCCGCGCTGGCACTGGCTGCCACCGACCCAGCCAACCCCTACGGTGCCGCGCTCCCCTGGCCGGCATTGTCGGTCGACGCCGGGTCGGGCCACCGCCCGGGGCGAAAAGCAGGGGCGCTGGTGGTCATGGTCGACGGCGCGCTGGTCCTTTACGTGGAACGCGGCGGTAAGACGCTGCTCACTTTCAGCCAGGACGAGGTTGTGCTGACGGTTGCCGCCCAGGCGTTGGTGGACGTGGTGCGGCGGGGAGCAGTGGACAAACTCTTCATGGAGAAGGTCAATGGCCACGATCTCCTGGAAACACCCATCGCGGTTGCCCTGGCGGCGGCAGGCGCGTACTCAACTCCGAAGGGACTGCGGATCCGTGCCTGAAGGCGATTCCATTTGGCGGGCCGCGTCACGGTTGAACGAAGCTTTGGCCGGGCATGTCATCACAGCGTCGGACTTCCGTGTTCCGCGCTTCGCCACCCTCAACCTGTCGGGCTGGACCATGAAGGAAGTTGTCCCCCGGGGCAAGCACCTGCTCATGCGTCTCGTTGGGCCCGCTGACGAGTCGCCCGGTGCCAGCAGGAGGCCCCGGGAGCTGACCATTCACTCACACCTCAAGATGGAGGGTAACTGGATGGTCTACCCACCGGGTGGTCGGTGGACCAAACCCGGCCATACGGCACGCTGCGTCCTGCGCACAGCTGCAGCTGACGCGGTGGGGTTCTCGCTGGGCATCCTGGAAGTTGTGCCCACGGCAGAGGAAGAAAAGATCGTGGGACATCTCGGCCCGGATCTCCTTGGTCCGGATTGGGATGAAGAAGAAGCACTCCGTAGGCTCCGCGCCGAACCGGAGGTCACAGTAGGTTTTGCTTTGTTGGACCAGAGGAAGCTTGCAGGCATCGGCAATATTTACCGCTGCGAAGCGTGCTTTCTCTCCGGTATCCACCCCGCACTGACGGTGGGTGAGGTGCCCGACCTCGCCAAAACGGTGAACGACGCCAAACGTCTTTTGGGTGAAAACCTTGGAACTGGCCGCCGGACGACCTTGGGACCGCGCGCCCTGCGGCCCGGCTACTGGGTTTACGGCAGGGAACGCCAGCCTTGCAGGCGTTGCGGCACCACGGTTCGACGCGGCCTCCTGGCAGGTCCCGACGGAACAGAGGAACGGGACATCTACTTCTGTCCGCGCTGCCAGCCCGCGCCGTAGCCAGCCCGCCGTTGCCAGCCCAGGCCCCTGAGACCGAGGCCCGGCCGGGCACCGTATCTCCGTCCCGGCCGGGCGCATCGGTAACCGCCGCGACGACGGCGCACTACGCGCAAGGCCCCGCCGACTACTTCAGGAAGCTCCCCAGCCGCCCCAGCAATAGTCGCCGGACCCGCGCTGCCTGCGCGCCGCCGTCGGACGTTTTTCTACACCGCCCGCCACCATTTCTGGTTGGCGGAACCGGCGCAATCCCATAATTGCAAGCGTGAACCATTCGTAGCAGACCAGTCCGCGACGTCAACGCATTTGTTGGCCTGCGGGTTCACCAAATCCCCCGCGGAGTTGAGCACGAACTGCTGCGCCGCGCTTCCGTTGCAGGCAGTCAGCTGGATCTGGGCGCCGTTGGCGGTGGAGCCCCATGCCACGTCCATGCACTTGCCCAACGTCCGAACGGTCCCGTTGCCCGCAAAAGTCCATTGTTCTGACGCGGCAGTGTCACAGTCCCACGATTGGAGTGGGGAACCGTCGATGGCCTGGCGTCCGGCGACGTCGATGCATTTGCCCGCGTAGCCCTGGATCCGGACACTGGGCGCGGCGGACGGTGGCGCCGAAGCGGGTGCGAGGTCGTAAACGCGGACGTAGTCCACCAGCATGGTTTGCGGTAACGCCGTGTCCGGATCCGGCGCTCCAGGCCACGTGCCGCCGACGGCGAGGTTGAGCAGAAGGAAGAAATTGTGGTCGAAGGCCCAGGGCCCCGGAACGCTGGCTTTGGTCTTGTGTGAGTAGGCAATGCCGTCGATGTACCAGGTGATGGAATCCGGCCCCCAGTCCACGGTGAAGGTGTGGAACGCGTCTCCCAAAGCTTGGCCGCGGGGCAGGGTATAGCTGGCGTTGACGGAGTTGGCGCCCGAATAGCCTGGACCATGGATGCTGCCCCAGGTGGTTCCGGGTTCCTTGCCGACGTTTTCCATGACGTCGAGCTCGCCGCTGTTGGGCCAGCCATCTGTGAAGACGTTGTCGCCCAGCATCCAAAACGCAGGCCACATTCCTTGTCCTTTAGGCAGCTTCATCCGTGCTTCAAAGCGTCCTTGGTTGCGGCTGAACTTCCCCGCGGTCAATAGCCGGGCCGAGGTGTACTGGCACGTTCCGTAGTGGCAGGTGTAATTGCCCGGGTTTTCGCGGCGAGCAGTGATAGCCATGTTTCCGTTCCCGTCCATGGCTGCGTTGCGGGTGCTGTCCGTGTAGTACTGCAGTTCGCTGTTGCCCCATCCCGAGCCGCCCGTGTCGTGGAGCCATTTGCTGTTGTCCGGGGCGGTGCCGGCGGGCCCGTTGAACTCATCGCTCCACACCAGCGCACCGGGAGCCGGCATGCCGGCGGCCGCCAGCGCCGGAGGCTCAGGAGCGATGAGGGTCGCCAGGAGCGTAAATCCGACGATGACCATCACCATGGGTGTGAGTCGTCGCTTCATGACAGCAACTCTGACTGCCTTGCCATTGGGCGCGCAAGGCCTTGGTGCGGCGACACGCCAAATGTCACCCCCAGGAAATAATCAACGCGAAAGTACTTATCAATCCCGTAACGGCGACGAAATGCAGGCGGGAGAAAGTGGAAAGAGGAACCATCGGCTTGGCCCAACAAGTCCATGGCTTAGGGAAATTCCGTTCGCACCTGAATTCCTTCCTCTGAGCATCGACGATGCATGCTCCAGGCGCGTCAGCCGTGTCCTCCCAACTTCGCCCTCAAAGCGTATGGACAGCCTGTCGCGCCTTTGCCTTTTCCCCAGCAGTTACCCGGAGGCTAAACATGGGCATTCACAAGCAGATATTGGTGAGGACCCTTGCGGTCCTCGTGGTTTCCTTTGGATTGATCTACATCAGTTGGCGTTGGTCAGGAACCGTTGCATGGGACGCGTGGTGGATCTCCCTGCCGCTCGTGGCCGCGGAAACGTACAGCCTGGGCGAGTCAACGCTGTACGCCGTCACCATGTGGAATGCACGACGGCGGCCACCGCCCCCGCCTGCCCTGCCGGGCCGGACCGTGGACGTTTTCATCGCCACCTACAACGAGCCGCTTGAGCTTGTCCTCAAGACGGCGATTGCGGCCAGGGACATGGACTACCCGCACGAAACGTGGATCCTGGACGACGGGAACCGCAGCGGGTTTGCGAGCGCAGCCCGGCAGATCGGCGTCGGATACATTACCCGTGGTCCCGAGTGGGACGGTCGGCAGCGGTTCGCCAAGGCAGGCAATGTCAACAACGCATTGTCCATGACCACGGGCGAGTTCGTGGCCATCCTGGACGCGGACCAGGTCCCCGAAGCACGGTTTTTGGACCGGGTCCTGGGCTACTTCGACGCCGAGGAAGTGGCGTTCGTCCAGACGCCGCAACACTTCTGGAATGTTCCGGACCGTGACCCCCTGGGCAGCCAAGCCGAACTGTTCTACGGCCCCATCCAGCAGGGCAAGGACGGTTGGGATGCAGCGTTTTTCTGCGGTTCGAATGCTGTCCTGCGCAGGGAAGCCCTCATGGCCCTGGGCCTGACGCGCTACACCCGGACCGCCACCGAGCACACCTGGAGCGCTTTGCGCAGGGGCCGGTCCCGGCTGCAGGACCTGCACGGGGAACTCGGCCGTCGCCATCCAGCCGCCATGCCGGTGGTGGAGCAGGCCATGGCGGCGGTTACCCGTGCCGAACAACAGCTTCGCCGCGGCGATGTCCTGGCTGAGATCACATTCGAGCTCCGGGTCTCCTTCCATGCCGCAGCGTTGGCTGTTCCGGAGGCCATGGAGGACGTCGTGCCCGAACTCGACGCAGTCCTGGAGTCGGTGGATGTTGCCCACACCGACCAGGCGTTGGCCATCCACCCGATGGACACCACCACCATCACGGAGGACATGGCTACGGCCATGCACCTTCACGCCATGGGCTGGGGCAGCGTTTACCACCACGAGGTCCTGGTGCACGGGTTGGCCCCGGAGGATGTGTCCACCATGCTGTCCCAGCGCCACCGCTGGGCAGCCGGGACCATGCAGGTGTTTTTCAACGACAATCCGCTGTTCCTGCGGGGGCTCACCTTGGCCCAGCGACTCATGTATCTGAGCACGATGACCAGTTACCTGAACGGGTTTGCCGCAATGAGCTACATCGCGGCGCCGGTGGTGTTCCTGGTGGCCGGCACGTACCCGCTCACTGCGAGTCCGGTGGTGTTCTTCTGCCTGTTCCTGCCGTTTTTCCTTTCCTGCCAGCTCCTGTTCCAGGTAGCAGGCAACGGGTCCAAGGGATTGTGGCGCGGCCAGCAGTGGTCGTTCGCGCTCTTTCCAACATGGATCGCGGCGACCTGTTCCGGTGCTGCCGCGGTCTTCCTGGGCAAGCACCTGACGTTCTCCGTGACGGCCAAAAGCAAGCAGGCGGCAGGACGCGGCTTCCAGCACGTCCGGCTTCAGCTGGTGGCGATGGCCGTCCTGGTGGTCTCGTCGGGTATCGGCATAGCGCGCGCAGCTACCGGCGAGGCGCCCCTGTACCCCACGCTCATCACCCTCGCTTGGGTGGCATTGGACCTTGCCTTGCTCATCGTGGTCATCGGCGCCGCCAGGTACCGGGGCCCCGGAGAGGAGCAGGTGGATCCCATGCCCACACCCGATGAACTCCCCAGCGTCCTCAATCCAACGACTCTCACCCCTCCGCCTGCCAGGCGCTGATCCACACATCCCCATAACGCCGTTCCAACCCCCAGCCAGGAGCGACCATCATGTCCACACTTTCCCGTGTTTCAAACACCCTTTCCTGCATTGACCTGACCGTCACCGGCGCCTTGGACGCAACAACGGTCCTGGGCATTCGCCAGGAATCCGCAAAGGCCGCAACTGACGGGCCCATCCTGGTCCTGCTGGATGTGGCGGCGGTGACGACCGTAGGCGCTTCCGGCGTCGTTGGCCTCCTGGAGGTGTTGCACCTCCTGCGCGCCCGCGGTGGAGACTTGCGTCTTTTCGGCAGCTCCGCAGCCTTGGAAACTACCCGGCTCCAGGCCCATCTGGGGCAAGTCACCCGCATCTATGGAACCCGGGAGGAAGCCGTCGACGGCGGCCTGGGACCAGGGCGCGCACGCCACCTGGCGCCCGGGTTCCGATGGCACAGGCTCTTCCCAAGACGGCGTCGCACCCTGGGGTGGAGCTGACATGGCCCGCGCCACCGCGGTAGCGCCCAGGCCACCACGGCTGAAGCCCGCTCCCCCAGCCTTCGCCGGCCACCCGGACCGCAGACGCAGGAGGGCCAGCCTGGTTGTTCCCTTGCTGGTGACCTCACTGGTGGCTACCGGCCTGGGTTTCGCTTCCAAGGAGGTGGTCCCCGTTGTCCAGGCGTTGTCTCTGTGCAAGGCCGGAGATGCGGCCTCGATTATCCCCAAAGACGGCGTGCTCCTCGGGGTGAACCTGGATTGGAACACCGAAACCCTTGCCGAGCACCGGGCCAATCTGGGGCACGATCCCGCGGTTGTGGTGCAGTTCTCCGACATTCCCTACGACGACCAAACGTGGGCGCACACCACCAACGCCGTGACTCAGGTCCGGGCCGCGGGTGGGGTGCTGCTCCTGACCCTGGAGCCGCACGGCGGCCTGGCGACGATGAGTGACGAGGTGATCGCCAAGTTGGCCACCGACTTACGCGCCATCAACGATCAGGGGACGCCCGTCGTCGTACGTTTTGCCCATGAGATGAACGGCTCCTGGTATTCGTGGGGCCAGCAGCCCACCCGCTACGTGGAGGTCTTCCGCAAGGTGGCGGCGGCGGTGCACGCGCAGGCGCCGGGCACGTCCATGATGTGGGCGCCGAACTACGGGGGTGGCTATCCGTTCACGGGTGGCCAGTACGCGGCCCGTCCGGGCACCCCGGACTTCGCAGCGCTTGATACCAACCATGACGGCATACTCACCATGGCCGACGACACGTATGCCCCCTACTATCCGGGGGATGACGCGGTGGACTGGGTGGGAGTCTCGCTGTACCACTGGGGCAACCAGCGCCCGTGGGGAAACAACGACATTGCTGAACCGGGCAAGTTCCTGGCCATGCTCACCGGAACCTACAGCGGCACGGCGGGCGACGACAGTTCCGTGCCCGATTTCTACCAGGTGTACGGCGTAGATCATGACCGGCCCGTGGCCGTCCCTGAGACCGCTGCGATCTTCACGCCTGCGCGCAGCGGCGCATCGGAGCTGGACGTCAAACGTGCTTGGTGGCGCCAGGTCTTCTCCGCCGAAACGCACCAAAAGTATCCGCAGTTGAAGATGATCAATTGGTTCGAGTGGAAGAAGTACGAGATCGAGATTAACGACGACGTCGATTGGCGGAGCGCCGGCTCCCCCGCCATCCGCGACGCACTGACCCAGGACCTGCCGGACTGGTTGCGGTACGGCGAGGACGTGCCGGCGTGCCGCTAGGCTGCGGGGGCGGCTTCCGTGGAGGCTGTTTCCCTGCCAGGATCCGAACCCGGCGCCGGGACGGGCTCGGGCACCATGAACCTGGGAAGCAACACTTGGACGATCGGGCCGATGGCTAAGGCGTAGACCACGGTACCTACGCCCACGGACCCGCCCAGCAGGAGGCCCACAGCCAGGACAGTCACTTCGATGCCGGTGCGGACCAGGCGCACCGACCATCCGGTACGGCGAACCAGCCCGGTCATCAGGCCATCACGGGCACCGGGACCCAAACGTGCACCGATGTAGCAGGCAGAAGCGATGCCGTTCAGGATCACGGCTCCGGCCAGCATGGCAATCTGCCCGCCCAGGTGTGAGACCGGCGGGATCAGCCAGAGCCCCAGGTCAGCGAACAGGCCCACCAAAACGGCGTTGGCAACGGTACCAATCCCGGGCATCTGCCGCAGCGGGATCCAGAGGAGGAGGACAATAAAGCTGACCGCGATGACCACCACGCCAATGCTGAAACCGGTCTTGGTGGCCACGCCCTGATGGAAAACATCCCAGGGGTCCAAGCCAAGGCCGGCCCGGATGAAAACGGCCAGGGAGATGCCGTACATCGCGAGGCCGATCAGGAGTTGAGTGATTCTTCGGGTCATCATGGAATCCATCGTTGCCGAAAACTGGCCTTGTATTCCATAGCCAGTTTGCAATACTGGTCTTATGTCCGGCTCTCTGAACCCCACCGCACTCGTTAGGCTCCTCGGCTCCTGGAACTCCGGCTCCCTGCCCGCCTACCGCGAGCTGGCCGACGTCGTGCGCTTGCTGGTGATGGACGGGCGCATAGCGCTGGACGTAGCGCTGCCCAGCGAGCGGGCCTTGGCCCAGACCCTTGACCTGAGCCGGACCACCGTCACCGCCGCGTACTCCAACCTCCGCGAACAGGGCTTCCTCACCTCGGGCCAGGGAAGCCGGGCCCGGACGTGCATCCCGCACCGGACCGTACCCGTGAGTGCGCCCGGCCTGGCCGTGCCGGATGGCCTCCTGGACCTCGCCTACGCATCCCTTCCGGCTGCCGGGGAAGTGGTGCACCGGGCGTTCGCGGATGCCCTGACCGAACTGCCCGCCCTCCTGCCCGGCTTTGGGTACGACGCCGTGGGGGTCCCGGCACTCCGCGAAGCCATTGCGGACAAGTACACCGCCGACGGAGTGCCCACCACGCCGGGCCAGATCCTCGTCACGTCCGGCGCCCAGCACGCCCTCAACATCGTGCTTCGCACCCTGGCCGGCAAGCAGGACCGGGTGTTGGTGGAACACCCCACGTACCCCAACGCCCTGGACGCCATCCGGGCCGCCGGCTGCAAACCGCTTCCCGTCGCATTGCCCTCGGGGACCTCACCAGCCTGGGACATCGATGCCATGGTGTCCACCATGAACCAGCAACGGCCCGCGATGGCGTACCTCGTCCCGGATTTCCACAATCCGACGGGCCGCATCATGTCCGATCTGCAGCGTCGGCGCCTGGTGCGGGCTGCAGCGGCGTCGGGGACAGTCCTGGTGGTGGACGAAACGCTCCGGGGATTAAACCTCGACGGCGTCCGCACCGCACCGATGTCCGCTTTCGGTCCCGCGGTGGTGTCCATCGGGTCGCTGAGCAAGTCCCATTGGGCGGGCCTCAGGACCGGCTGGATCCGCGCCGACGAGGGCCTGATTTCCCGCTTCGTGGCAACGAGGACCGTCATGGATCTGGGCGGTCCCGTTGTGGAGCAATTGGCGGCGGCCCGGCTGGTGCGGTCCTTCGCCGAGCCCCTGGATGCCAGGTTGGAGGAACTGCGGCACAACCGGGAATCACTCCTCGGCTTGCTGGCTGAACACCTGCCGGCCTGGGAAGTGGAGCGGCCGCGGGGCGGACTCACCGTTTGGTGCCGCCTCCCCAGCCCCTGCAGCACGGCGCTGACGATCCTTGCCCCGGACTTTGGGGTTCGCTTGGCAGCGGGTCCCAGGTTTGGGGTGGGCGGAGCCTTTGAACACTTCCTTCGCGTGCCGTACACCTTGCCGCCTGAGCAGCTGGAGGTCGCCGTCCTGGCCCTGCGCGGAGCCCAGGACAAGCTGGACTCCTCGCCCCACCTCCGCCGGTCCCTCAAGTCGGAGCGACCAGCGGCGGCGGCAGTGGCCTAGCCTTCCGTTTGCGTGGCCCCTGTCCGGACGGCCCCCGCTCCCATGCGCTGCTTGGCGGTGTTGCTGCCGGGGCCCACGGGGATGTGCGAGGTAGCTTTGGCCAGGCCGAACCGTGGCATGCCGTTGTAAACCACTTCAATGCCTGACGCCGGAACCTGGTAGGTCTCATGCCACACGCCCACGTCGCCGCTGCCGGACATTTCCTTCATGAACTTCCGCCACGGAGCCAAGTGCGGAGATTCCCGGTCGGCAGCAAAACGCCGCAGGTGCTCGGGGCTTTCCCAATAGCTGAGGAGCATGGTGGTCCGTCCGAGCCACTGTTCCGTGCTGAGCAAGCCTGCCTCGGGATTCTTAGCCAGGTGCTGCAGCATGGCGGTCATGGCTGAGGCCACCTGGGCGACACGGCCCACCTTCCACCACCTGTTGGCGCGCATCCCGATCAGGAACACGGTGACTGAATCGCGCCCTACGTCAGCAGTGAATCGGCCGGGGAAGATTTCCTGTGCCATGTGAATTCCTTCGCTTGGGGAACCCACTGTCAGATTCCTGTTCTCATAACGTCGTTTAATAACGTCGTTATGAAACAATGTTATGAAACACTGGAAGGCATGGCAAGACCTATCGTTCATGATCTCCAGGTCCGGCAACGGCTACTGGCTGTCACCGCAGAACTCGTGGACCGCGAAGGCCCGGCCCGCGTGACCCTCCGGGACGTCGCCGCCGCAGCAGACACGTCAACCACCGCGATCTACACGCTCTTCGGCGGAAAAGCCCAACTGCTGACGGCCGCCGTCGACGACGGTTTCCGCACTTTCGGGGAGTCCCAACGCGAAGCCGCCCACGGCGGTCTTTTGGCGCTTGGCAGGGCCTACCGCGTTTGGGCCCTTGAGCACCCGGCCCTTTACCGGCTTATGTTCGGTGGCGCGCTGGCCGCCTATGTGGAGTGCAAGCCGACGCCGGATGTCGCCTCGGATTCGATGGTGCCCCTGGTAGAGGCGGTCACCGAGGCGCAGGCCGCAGGGAGGCTCCGCGCGGAAGACCCCATAGTGGTAGCGATGGGGATCTGGGGACAGGTCCATGGGCTGGTCAGCCTGGAGCTGGCCCAGATGAACGACCCCGCCACCGACTGGCCCGGAATTTACGAAGCCGCCCTCGCGTCCGTAGCCCGCGCCTGGGCCCCCTAGCCGATCCTTAGGCGTATACCTTTTCCAGGAATCCGCCCCATGCCTTTGCCGTCAGTTCGGAATCTCCGGAGCCGCTGAAGTCGTGCACGGTCATGCCGACGGGAGCACCAAAGGCGTTCCGGCCGAAGAAGCGATACATTACATCCGCGGTCCGCAGGCCCAGGAAGTTCTGGTTGGCGAAGTCCACCTCGCCGCTCAACCGGCCAACGCCGTCGACCTCAACATCAAAACGCGACCCGGCGGCAGCACTTTCCACCCCGAGCGCCTTCTTCAGCTGCACAAAGCCGTCGGGAGCCTGCGAAGTTGCGGGGCCCTGGATGTCCGTGAACACCACCGGCCGGCCGTCGAAGTGCTGGAGGTACTGGCCCAGGGTGTGCAGGTAAAACTCAGTGTGCTTGCTGGCGCCGTCGTACTGCTCATCCCAGTTGTCCGCGAAAATGCCGCTGTGGACGTAGTGCAGCTTGGCGCGGCCACCCTCAAGGGGTTCGAGGACGTGCTCCAACTGGTTGAACCAGCCGTCGGGGCCGTCCATCCGCGACACGAGATGCGTGGGGTATTCCTCCACCGTTTTCACGGCGGGCCACTGATCGGTGGGGAACATCCAGGCCGCGGTGTCTGCAGTAACGGCGTTCCATACGCGTTCAGGCGTGCCGGGCAGCTCGGTGTCCGCCACGATTTCGAATTCCCGGTTCTCAGTCATTGCCTTGGTCCTTTTCTGCTGTGTGCCCGGAGGCTGCTTGTTCCGTTGAGGGGGTCTTGAGTGCTGGATGGAGGACAACGACGAGCCGGTGCTTGCGTCCGCCACCCGCCGGGGTGGCAGAACCGCCGTCGTGGTATTTATCGACGAGCCGCGTCACCGCCACTCCGAGCTCCTCCGCGAATGCCGCGCGATCGGCGGCCGAGCGGAAAGTAATCTCGCCGTCGATGGCGAAGCTGGCCAGCTTCTTCCTGGCCACGGCAGCGCCGGAGATGAGCTTTCCCATTTCCTGAACGGTGCGCGCGGCAAGCGAGAGCAGCCAGAAGGCCGAGAACCTGTCAGCGAAACGCCGTGGATCCGGCGCCACGGAGGCCAGTGCGGCCGGCGAAATGACGTAGGAGGCGGCGGTGGCGCACAACACGCGCTCGGTGACATTGCCTTTGCGGCGCTCCTCCACCAACTCCACCAACCCGTGCCGCTCGAGGGCTTTGAGGTGGTAGTTGATCTTCTGCCTCGGTAATCCAACCCTGCCGGCAAGCTGCGTGGCCGACGCCGGCTCGGCGAGCTCCTGGAGGATGCGCGTACGGATTGGGTCCAGTGACGCTTCCGCCGCGGCCGGGTCTTCGATCACTTCGATGTCCAACATGCTTCAATTATGTTTTCCGACAACTTTTATTGTCAAGAACTTTTTTATGTTCGGACTTGCGGGGCCTGCTCTGCGCGCCTCCGGCAGGAATTACCCCGCAGAACAGGCCCCACAACGAGCTCCCGGTAGAATTGTCCAGTGATGCAATCCCCCCTCCCCGTGCGCGACGGCGTCAACGCAACCCGCCTCCGCCTCCCGGACGACGGGCCCTGGGACACTGCGATGGACTACATGATGCATCGCTGGGGGCACATCGACCCCCAAGGCATCGAGGACCGATTCGACGCCGGCGAAATCGTGGGCGAAGGCGGCGTCCCCCTCGATCGCAGCACCAGGCTCGAGGACCACACGTTCATCTGGTACTACCGCACGCTCCCCCCGGAGACCCGGATCCCAGTGGAAATCACCATCCTCCACCAGGACGAACACATCCTCGTGGTCGACAAACCGCACTTCCTGCCCACCACCCCGGGCGGTACCTACATCCAGGAATCGGCGCTGGTCCGCCTCCGCAACCAGCTGGACCTCCCGGACCTCATCCCCATGCACCGCCTGGACCGCATGACCGCCGGGCTCCTGCTGCTCTCCACCAACCCGGAGACACGGGGCAAGTACCAGGTCCTCTTCGAGAAGCGCCAGGTCCAGAAGGAATACGAGTGCGTGTCCGCCGCGACACCCGCCCTCGGTTTTCCCGCCGTCGAGTTCCCCACAGTAGTCCGCAACCGCATGACCAAATCGCGCAGCTACCTCCTCGCCGAAGTCATCGACGGCGAACCGAACGCGGAAACGCGGATCGAAAAAACAAGGACGTTCGACGCCGGCACCCACCAGCGCGCGCTGTACCGGCTGGAACCCCACACCGGGAAGACCCACCAGCTGCGCGTGCACATGGCCTCGCTCGGACTGGGAATCGTCAACGACGCCTTCTACCCGGACCTGCTGGACAAAGCCCCGGACGACTACGCGAAGCCACTTCAACTACTGGCCCGCGGCATCACTTTCGTGGACCCCATCAGCAAGAAGACCGTGGAATACCGAAGCCGGTTGGAGCTCAGCGAAGCCCACGCCTGAACGGGGCACTACTCCCCCGGCGTCAAATGGTCGAACACCAGGTTGGTTTGCGTGTTGGCGATGGCCGGATCCGATGCGAGGTGGACAGCAATGAAGTCCCGCAGCTCCGTCGGCGTCCCGCAGGCCACATGCACTAAAAAGTCCTGGTCGCCGGCCAGAAGGAACACACTCTGGACGTTCGGCAGCGACTTGAGCCGCTGCGCGATGGCCAGCATCTTGTTGCGGGCCTGCGGGTTCACCCTGATGGAGATCAGCGCGTAGACCAGCAAGCCCAACGCCTCAAGATCCACGGATGCATGGAAACCCCGGATGACTCCGGCATCCTTGAGCGCCCGGACCCTGCCAAGGCACGTTGAGGGCGCAATCCCCGCCTTGGACGCGAGCACGTTGTTGGGAATCCTGGCGTCGGCCATGAGTTCCCGAAGGATCAGACGGTCCGTGTCATCCAGCCGAACGGGATTCGGAACGGCGCCCGCCGTTCGGTTCACGGTTGAATCCGACACGAAATAGCCCCTGTTCTTTTTGTGATTCTTCAGAATCCTTGGCAGGACATTGGACTGGATTCTATCTTGAATCGATTTGCAGAATCGACAAGGAGGTCGTGATGGACAGTTTTAACAAAATCCAAGAACGTGAAGGCGGGCTCAAAAAGCAACTCACCTCGCGTCAGATGACCATGATCGCCTTGGGCGGCGCAATCGGGACCGGGTTGTTCCTGGGCAGCAAATTCGCCATAGGCTTGGCAGGCCCCAGCGTGATCATCAGCTACGCCATCGGCGGGCTGATCGCACTGCTCCTGATGGGCAGCCTGTCAGAGATGACGGTGGCACACCCCACGTCCGGTTCGTTCGGTGCCTTCGCCGAGCATTACGTCAGTCCACTGGCCGGGTTCCTGGTCAAGTACATGTACTGGTCCTGCATCGTGCTGGCTGTGGGGACCGAGGTCACTGCGGTGGGTGAATACATGAAGCTCTGGTTCCCGGACGTCCCGTCCCTGCTGTGGGTGGTCTTCTTCTCGGCCGTACTCATCGGCGTGAACACCATGAACGTGAAGGTGTTCGGCGCCTTGGAATACTGGTTCTCCAGCATCAAGGTCTTCGCGATCATCGCTTTCATAGTGCTCGGCGCATACATTGTCTTCGGGGCCAGAACCAATGGCACCGGCCTGCAGAACTACTCGGCCGACGGCGGATTCTTCCCCAACGGTTTGTCCGGTACCTGGTTCGCCGTGATCGTCTCCATCTTCAGCTACCTCAGCATCGAAATGATCGCCATCGCCGCCGGGGAGGCCAAGGATCCCGCCACAGCAGTGAAGAAGGCCTTCCGCACCACTATCGTCCGGCTCCTCCTGTTCTACATCGTCACCTTGGCCCTGATCCTGGCCATCGCTCCGGTCAGCCAGATCCTCTCGGGCGGCAGCCCCTTCGTAACCGTGATGCAGAACCTGGGCATCCCTTTCGCTGACAGCTTGCTCACGTTTGTGGTGATCATCGCTGCGCTCTCAGCCATGAACAGCCAGCTCTACATCTCCACCCGGATGATCTTCAGCCTCTCCCGCAGCGGCGACGCACCCGCCATCTTCGGCAGGCTGCGCGGTAACGGTGCCCCAGTGAATGCCCTGATCCTCTCAACCACTGGTATTGCGATCGCCACCGTGGTCTACGCGATGTTCCCCGAGACTGCCTTCACGTTCATGATGGCGATCTCCATGTTCGGCGCAATGTTCACCTGGTTCATGATCTTCGTGACCCACTGGTTCTTCCGCAGGAGCATGAAACGCACGGGCACAACACTCTCCTACAAGACACGCTTCTACCCGGCGGGAACCATCCTGGGCGCGGTCCTCATGTTCGCCATAGCCGTCAGCACCTTGGGAACAGAAGCATTCAACATGACCCTGATCTTTGGCATCCCGTCCCTGGCCCTTGTGACGGTTCTGTACTTCATGGTGCAGCGACGCAAACGTCAGGTCCAGGGACCAGGCGAGGCTTCAAATTCGGCCCGGAAGACCGCCGTCGTCTCTTCTGAGAACAGCACGAATTCCACCAACTCGAGCGGGCTGCCTGACGCGGCACCCGCTGACGGCGACGACCAGAAGGACCTGACGGCGTCGAACGCGACTTCGGCGACCTGACGGGCATCCCAACCATAAATTCCGGCGCTGATCGCAGGAAAGGCAACCGACCGGGCACCCAGTCCCGTCGCCACCTTCAGGCTTTCGTTAAAGCACGATGCGAGCAGCGCCGGATCCGTCTGCCCGGCATGCCGGTTAGGCCCCACAGTGTGGACCACCCAACGGGCCGGAAGGCGGAAACCCGGAGTTGCGACGGCCGCGCCCACAGGCAAACCGTCGGGCAATTCCGAACGCCTAAGCCTCCGGCACGCCTCAAGAAGTTCCGGCCCGGCAGCCCTGTGGATGGCACCGTCCACTCCCCCTCCACCGAGTAGGGACGAGTTGGCGGCGTTGACGATAACGTCCACGGGACGCGTCGTGATGTCGCCATGCAGGATGTCGATTCGCATGGCGCCAGTCTCGCCCAGAGCGGCAGCGGCAGCAAGTGCGGTACCTTGTGGCCATGGACATCACCGCCCCTGAGACGTGGGGATCCGCGATCTACCTGTGGATCGTACCCATCGTGGTGGGCGACGCCATTTTTCCACCGATCCCGTCCGAAATGGTGGTCATCACCGGCGGGGCGCTCGCGGCCGACGGCCACACCAACGTTTGGCTGATCCTGCTTCTGGCCGCCTTCGCGTCATGGCTGGGCGACATGGCGGTGTATTTGCTGTTCAAGCGGCGCATCAGCCACGTTCTCGACCGTTGGTCATGGGGCCGCCACGTCCACCGCGGAATTCACGCAGCGATCGCCAAAGCGGGCCGCTCGTCCACATACGGCGCAATCATCGGCGGGCGATTCGTCCCGGGCGGTCGGCTCGCGACTTCCGCTGCATCGGGCATCGCCAACGTGTCCGTCCGCGGGTTCAGCCTCTGTGCCGCGATGGGCGCCATGCTCTGGGCCGTCTGGCAGGTGGGTCTGGGCTACTTCACCGGTTCCACCACCAAGCTGCCGTTCTGGGCCAGCTCGTTGATCGGCGTCGGCGTTGGGTTGGTCATCGGAGTGGTGGTGGGGCTGATCGTCACCCGTCGCCGCGGCAACCGTTCCCCCGTCGAGGAACCGTTCGACGGCGATCCGGTCGACGGTGAAACTCCCCAACCCGAGTAGCGCTCGCCTGTTAGATCGGCGACCAGCGCCCGCGGCTACGGCGCAACACGTACAGGCTTCCGGTCAGGGCAACGCGTTCGACGGCGTCACGCATCATGGCAGCCGACGTCCGGGCTTCGTCGTTCTCGCCTGCGTAATCGCGGTCGCCAACGGTAAAGCGGAGGCTGAGTTGGGGCACGCCGCCCACAATGTCCAGCTGGTTCGATTCCACGTGGTGGCGGGTTTCCAGGGCCTCGACTGCCGCAGCCATGACGGACTCGGGCGCATTTCCCGGTTTGAGGCCTGTAATCTTCAGCTTGGTCTGGAACGAAGGCATCCCATAACCCTAACGCTCTCCCACATCCCACCCCCTTGAACGGATCCCTCCTACAGCGGGTGCAGGAGGGATCCGTTGAATCGGTAGGGATGTGGAGGAGGGTCTGCTAGCCGGTGTTGCGGAGTCCGGCAGCCACACCATTAACGGTAATGAGCATGGCCCGCTGGAGCCGCTCGTCAATCTCGGCGCCGGACACGGACTCTTCACGCACACGGCGCAGGAGTTCCACCTGGAGGTAGCTGATGGGGTCCAGGTACTGATCACGGATTTCGAGTGACCGCTTCAGGGTCGGCTGGGCATCCAGCAGCTCGGTCTCGCCGGTGAGCCTTTCGATTTCAGCCACCGTGAGCTCGTATTCATCACGGATCATGTGGAACAAACGGTGCAATTCGGTGGGGACCAGCGATGAAACGTAGTGGCCCGCGATTTCCATGTCCGTCTTGGCCAACGTCATTTCCACGTTGGAGATCACCGAGCGGAAGAAGTGCCAACGGTCCATCATCTCCACGAGCTGATCCGTGTTCCCGGCCTCGCGGGCAGCCTTCAGGCCTGATCCGACCCCGAACCAACCCGGGACGATCTGGCGCGACTGGGTCCATCCGAAAACCCACGGGATGGCACGAAGTCCACCGAGGCCGGCACCGGAATCCGGGCGCTTGGAGGGACGCGATCCAATGTTCAACGACCCCAGCTGCTCCACCGGGGTGGAGGCCAGGAAATACGCCGGCAGTTGGGGGTCGTCGATCAACGTGCGGTACCGCGCGAAGGCGGCGTCGGAAATGGTTTCCATGACGTTCCCGTAACGCTCGCGTTCGTCCTCTGACGTACGCGGAGTCCGGTGCAGGGCCGAACCCTGCATCACAGCAGCCAGTGACAACTCAAGGTTTTCCCGGGCAAGTTCGGGCAGGGAGTACTTGTCCGAAATGACCTCGCCCTGCTCCGTGAACTTGATTTCGCCTTCGAGCACTCCATTCGGCTGGGCCATGATGGCGTCGTACGTCGGTCCGCCACCGCGGCCAACGGAACCACCACGGCCGTGGAAAAGACGCACCCGGACGCCGTGCTTCGCCGCAACATCCCGCAGTTTGCGTTGGGTCTTGTGGATTTCCCATTGGCTGGTCATCACGCCGGATTCCTTGTTGGAATCGGAGTAGCCCAGCATGATCTCCTGGATGTCGCCACGGAGTCGGACGAGTTCACGGTAGGAGGGATCGGAGAGGAGCTGATCCACGATCTCGGCAGATGCCCGGAGCTCCTCAACGGTCTCCAGGAGGGGAGCGAAACCGATCTTGGCATGGGGTTTGCTGCCAAAAAGATCGATCAACCCGGCTTCGCGGGCAAGGACCGCCGCCGCCAGCACGTCATCGGCGCCACGGGTCATGGAGATGATGTACGTCTCCACCACATCAGGACCATAGGTGTGGAGGGCCTGTCGGATGCTCCGGAAGACATCGTAGGTTCCGTCGGCGGTACCTTCGAGCTTGATGGGGTGGCCGGACAGCGGACGGCGTGAAGCAAGTTCGGCGCCAAGGAAGGCAAAGCGCTCCTCCCGGGTCAACTCTCCGTAAGGCTTCGCGGCACCCAGCCTGTCCACAAGCTGCCCGACAGCATCATGGTGGTAGTCGGCGTGTTCGCGGATATCCAAGGTGGCAAGGTGCAGGCCGAACGCGGCAAGAGCGCGCCGAACGCGGGCCAAGGCACCATCAGCCACCAAGGCTGCTGAATGGTTGCGCAGCGAATTCTCCAGCAGGCCGAACTCTGCCAGCAGTTCAGGCGTCGTCGCGTAGTCGCGGCCGGGCTCGTGGTGCGTCGAGGCAGCAATACGACGTCCGGTGTTGATGAGTTTGGCCTTGATACAGGTGAGCTTGAGCCTGTATGGCTCCTGCGCGTTCAATTCCAGGACGCGCTTGTCCAGTCCCGGAAGATTCTTCAAGTCCACGTCGATGGAATCCAGCAACTCCTGGTCCGCACCAAACAGGGCGGTGGAGTTCGAGAGGACCGAGATCAGTTCGTCGATCAACACGATGCCGATACGAACTGCGTTCTGGTTCTGTAGCTGCAGGATTTCCCGGGTGACAGCGGCGGTGACATTGGGATTTCCGTCCCTGTCCCCACCGATCCAGGAACCAAAGCGGATGGGCGCCGACCTCGTCGGCAGTGTCACGCCGTGCTCGGCCAGGAGCTCCGAGAGATCCGTCAGCATTTCCGGCATGGCATCGGTCAGGATGCTGTTCAGGTAGTAGATAGCGTTCCGGGCCTCGTCCACCGGGGTGGGGCGGACCTGTCGAAGCTCGTCCGTTTGCCACATCTGGTCGATGATCTCCGCCAGTTGGCGGTCCTGGCGTCGGCGGGAAGAGGTCCCCTCCCGGGTCGGTTCCGCGAGGACATCCGAGAGCTTACGGACTTTGTCCAGCACGGAACGCCGCGACGCTTCAGTCGGGTGGGCCGTGAAGATAGGCCTTACATCGAGTTCATTGATTACATCCTGCAGGACCTGAGGGCCGGCCTGGCCGGCGATCTCGGAAACGGCCTTGGCGAGCCAGCCGTCCTTCTCCTGCCGGGTTCGGAGACCCCGGACACGATGGACCTGCTCGGCCGCGTTGCTGAGGTGGAAGTAGAAGGCAAAGGCGCGGACAAGGTCGGTGGCCTGCTCAAGTGGCAGGGAGGCGAGCAGTTCACGGACCTGGACAACGACGTCGTGCGCGCTCCACGGACCGGTGGCATCAGCGCCGCCGCGGGCGGCTTCCTTGGATTCCTTGGTCAACAGGCGCACCTGCTCCACGAGCTGCAGCAGTTCGGGACCGTGTTGCCGGACCAAGGACTCGCCCAGCAGGGTGGAAACCCGGCGAACGTCGGCCCGCAGTTCAGCGGCGAGATCAGTGTCTAGATGGGCAGTGTGAACCATAGATACATACCTTCGGGATCTATTGAGGCCCGTACACTGCGCTGGATACTGTGAGCCGGATTACTGGTGTTTCCTAGGGATCTTACCCGCACCAAACTTCCCTGACGGAATGTGTCTCAGATTATGGTTTTATATGCAGCGACGTCCGGACGTCCCTAAAGAAACGGCCTCAGTAGCTGTAGGAAAACTGGTTCGGGGCGATTCCGGCCCCACTGAGCGAGTACGTCAGGACATGCTCTGCCCATCCCCGCTTGGAGACAGCCTGAAGATCAAATTGGAGCCGATCGCGCCGTATTGACTGAGTGGAGCAAGTAACGACGCTCCTGCTCTCCAGGGCGCACGTCCACCCTTCCGGCGCACGGACCGTACCTGCCTCTATCCAGGCATTCTGCCCCACGGAAAAGACTGCCTTTCCGCTGCCCAAGGGGTCGGACCCGGAAGCCTCGAAGTCGACATGCAACGCTGTGCTGTTGGGCCCACGGTCCCTGCTGCGTTCCGCGGACCCTTTGACCTTCACGGGCGGTGCGTCGGAAGGAACCGGCGCAGGTGAAGGCGCAGGCGTGACAACCGGTAGGGGTACCGGAGCGACGGGCTCCGTGGGCTCTTGCGTGGGTTCCGGCTCGGGTGCAACGGGAGCCGGCGCCGGCGGTGCTGCAACAACGGCCGGCGGGATGGCGGCTGCCGGGGAACTTGGAGCCGATGGCGCGGGGGTGGTCACGAGGGGTTGCGCTTCCGATGGAAGGCCCCTGGTTTCAACGGCCCGCTGCTCCATGTAGGCGTCCGGGGTCAGGTGGTCGACAATGCCCACCGCGCCCAGGACGAGTCCCACCCCGGCCGCTGCGATAACGGCCATCACAGCCGGCTGGGCAAGTGCAGGGACGGCGAGAGCCGCTTTTGCCGGCAGCATGCCGCCCAAAACTCCCAGTCCGGCCCCCTTTCCGGCCCACATCGCCAAGGGAACTCCGGTTACCAAGGGCAGGAGAACGGCCCTCATGCTCCCTTGGACGTCCTTCAGTTCTGCCAAGGCAGCGGTGCATTTGGCGCAACCACGCAAGTGCTCCCGGACCTTCCTTTCGGCCGCGGTGGAAAGTCCACCCCGGACGTAACTGCCGAGTTTGGAGGCAAACTCTGCACACCTGCTGTCAGGCTCTTCGGCTATATGGAACTGGAGGTAGTGCCGCCTCAGTCCCTCACGCGCACGCAGGGCGAGCGCGGAAACAGCATTGGGAGACAGCCCGAGGATTGGCGCGACAGCTGCCGGTTTCATGCGTTCCACGTCCAAATACCAGAGCACAGCCTGCCAACGCTCCGGAAGGGCGCGGAAGGCTTTGGACACTGTGTGGGATTCGAAAGCACTGATGGCGGAGTCGGCGTCACCCATCGTCTGGTCCAGAACGGCGTCGTCTCCGCTGGGGAGGACCTTGCCGTTCTTCCGATTCCGCTGGTGGGACAGCCGCGTCACAGTGGAAAGGAGATATGCCCGAAAGAAGGTATCCGGTCCCTTCCCCGCCACCAAGCTCTGCAGGACCGATTGGAAGGCCTCCGCCACGACATCCTCGACATCGCTCGGGTTGTCCACGTTGCGCTTGGCAACGGTCGATGCGATGGAAATATGCCGCTCGTACAAAGCGTCAAACGCAGCCATGTCTCCACTGCGAACCAATTCGATCAGGTGACCGTCGCTATCGATCCCATCCTGCGAAATACTGTCCATGCTTGTCTTGGCGGCCACTTACTGCCCCCTGACAACGTCATAAATCGTGCCCATATTTAGGAAGTGGTGGCACCGTGCTACTCATGACGCAATTTGTCCAAAGTCTTTAGCTTAAGAGAATCGGCTATCGCTTCGTCATGAACGACCGTCTCGCCGCACTATCCGGTTATGACATCGTTTCGGACAAAATCATTCGCAGAATGCGCGTTTTCGCGCCACCTTTTGCTGCGTAGATGGCAGACGACCAGTTACCGGACAGGTTGGCGCTTCCACGCAGACTGGTTCCTGCCCGAAGTCCGAACAGTTGTCAGATGCCTCGCCACAAGCTCCATCGTCCCGGCACCGGCAGCCAAGTCGTTGGGTGCGGCGCGCGCCATGAACGGTGTCAGCATCGGCGAGACCATGACCGATTTCCGCGCCCTGTTTGAAGCTGCGGAACAATCCCTCGACGTCGACGCGCTTCAGTCGTTGGCGGAAGGGTGGGCCGAGGTCGCGGAGTTGGCGCCGGCCCTCTCGTGCACGGATGTCTATACCGGCTTGGCCACTCAGGCGCACTTCCAGCGCCGTTTGCATGAGGTATCAACCTTCGGAGACGAGAGCTCGCGGCAGAACGCCGTCGCAAGAATCTTGCTGCCCGGACCCAGCCAAAGCCGGACACATTGCTGGACCCTCCTGGCCAGGCTGGGTGAAGCCGTCAAAGGGCAGCTCCGTGGAACAGGGGCTGTGGCCATGTACCAGGACTGCGCCGTCCATGTGCTTTTTCCACTCAGCGAGGGCAACTTATCCAGGCTGGCCGAATGCAAAACGGCGATTGAAGCCCTGGAAGACGGCGCCCTGAGCCCAGCACGCATGAAGTTGTACCCGTTGTCCTCAGCGCTGGCAGCAACCGCCGCATCCACACCAATGACCCCTCACAAGTCGTCAGACAAACACGGCATGCCGGGCACCGGACCGAAGGCGTCACGAACCACCTGACACCAACACTCATTGTCTGACGGAACATTTTCACCACGGATTTAAGGACCATCCAGCACATGAATAACCAGCTCCATCTAAGAACCGTGTCGATGGTGGCCGCTTTGCTGGCCATCGCCACGGCTGTCCTGGGACTGGGATTGACGGCGTTGCCAGCCAACGCCGCAACCCTGCCGGACGCGCACATCAACCTCACAACCGAATCAGTCGTGTCCAACCAATGGGACCAAGTGGACCTGAGCTGTGAGTGGTCCGTCCCGGACCACTCACAGCCCGGCGATACCTTCAGTGTCCAACTGCCTTCCCAGCTCCGTTGGTTTGGCAAGGCCTCTTTTGACCTGAATAACGCAAACGGGGACACAGTGGCCACGGCGGTCGCAAATGATGCCGGATTGGTGGTCTTCACACTCAGCGATTTTGTAAAAGCCCATCCCCTCAACGTGGGCGGAACCTGTTCGTTCAGCACGCAGTATGCCTTGGTACCCACGGGTGGCGAAACGAAAGAACTGACGTTCACTGTTGGATCCAGCGTCGTCCGGGTGCCGGTAGCCGTTGAACCGTGCCAGAGGGACTGTGATCCGCAAGCGCCTACAGCCGCAGGCAAATCCATGAGCTGGGTCGATCCAGCCCAAACTGAACTCAGGTCTGTGTTCACCATGCCTGCCATGGCTGCCGAC
This sequence comes from Paenarthrobacter sp. AR 02, assembly GCF_021538675.1. Taxonomy (GTDB): domain Bacteria; phylum Actinomycetota; class Actinomycetes; order Actinomycetales; family Micrococcaceae; genus Arthrobacter. The sequence goes on along the minus strand of NZ_JAJUKH010000003.1, from coordinate 134,066 downwards.
AGCAATGATGTTGTTGTCACCGATACCCCCGCGGCTGGAATGGATATCGACTGCGCCCGGGTCACGCCCCGCACCGGTCAAGTGGTGGGAAGCAACGGCTCCATCGTGGAACCCTACGATGACGACCAGTACCCGGCAGCCATCGACTGCACCCCCGGGAAAGTCACGGTTACGTGGAACGGACTTCCCAAGGGTGAGCACGTTGAGCTCTTCGTTGTGACCCGAGTGACTGATCCGTCCCTGGCTGTCTACGAGAACACGGGCACAGTGACCATTGCCGGCACGGAAAGCCCGGTGGTCGCGCAGCTTCGGCGGACAGAGGCCAGCGGCACGGGTGACGGAACTGCGGTACCTACGCCTACTCCCACCGCTACAACGGCAACACCCACCCCCAGCGCAACGCCGACTCCGAGCGAAACCCCAAGCGCAACGGCAACACCGAGCGCCACGCCAAGCGCAACGCCCACACCGAGCGCAACCCCAAGCGCAACGGCAACACCGAGCGCGACGCCCACACCCACGGCGACCACAGCCACTCCAACCGCAACGCCCACGGTGACTTCGGAACCCGTTGTCACTACGTCCAGTCCAGTACTCGTAGTGCCAACGGAGCAGCCATCGAAGACCGCCGCGAGTGATGGTTCGGAGCAGCTGGCCAGCACGGGCGCCCAGGGATCAGCGTTCGTCTTCGTCGCCGCAGCCTTGCTGGCCGTGGGATCCTTGCTGGCCTTCGCCAGTGCCCGATGGAAGGGGCGGCGGACCAACTAATTGAAGGTTCGCAATGCCCTTCGGGGCGAGACCACGTCGGTGGGCTGGCACACGGTGCGGCCCGCCTGCGTGGTCCTTTATTCGCGGCTCGCGCTGGCAGGGGTTGGGGGCCAGCGCGAGCCGTTCCAGTGGCGGTCTATTCCGGGAATGCCCGCGCTCAGCGCATAGTTGATGGAAGTGCAACCGATGCGAATCCAGCCGAGGAGAACAATGAGCTCGCCCACCACCGCCACCGATGCCCAACTTGCCCGTTGGGAGCGGTTTCGTTCGGGCCGAAATGCGGCGCTGGCAACAGACCACGGCTGGCTGACGCTGACGTCATTCCAATGGCTCCAGCCAGAGCCGTCCGAACTCGAACTGGTGCCAGGTCTTTGGTCCACGGACGGCACCACAGCATTCCTTACGGCGAGCGCGGCTGACGGCCTCACGTTTGTCGAAACCGGTGATCCTGTTGATGGCACTGTCAGCGCGGTATTGCAGGATGAAGATTCACTGATGTGGGTTCAATGGGGCGGGGTGGATGGCCGGCAGGTGGTGGTGGAACTTGCCATGCGTGCGGACAAGTACGCGATCCGCACGCGGGACAACAGTTCGCCGGTGCTGACGGAGTTCAAGGGTGTTCCTACTTTCAGCTATAACCCGGATTGGGTTATTGAGGGCAGGTTCGAGGCCTACCCGGAGCCCGTGGATGTGCCCATCGGCACTGCCAACCCGTTGGTCGACGGTGTCCACCGCTCCGTGGGCGAGGTGGTCTTCCGGGTGCCGGGCGTCCCCCACGAGATCCGCCTTCATGCCGAGGAAGAGAAGCTTGGCGCCCTGAACGTGACCTTCCATGATGAGACCAACGGGGACTCCACGGATGAGTGGCGGAAAGTTTTCATTCCGCGTCCCCGCCCGGACGGGTCGGTTGTCATCGATTTCAACCGCACCATCAACTACCCCAGCGCCTTTTCGCCCTATGGCACTTGCCCCATGCCCGTCCGCGGTAATTCGATCGATGTCCGCGTGGAGGCAGGCGAAAAACTTCCCCAGGAATGAACACGCAGCAGCAATGACCAGGTGTGGCGCCTAGGCGATAGCGGATACCCCCGTCACAGCACGGCCCACGATGAGGGAGTTGATTTCGTAGGATCCCTCGTAGGTGTAGATGGCTTCGGCATCCGCGAAGATCTTTGCCATCCGATAGTCAGTGACGATGCCGTTCCCGCCCAGGATGGACCGCCCCAGGGCCACCGTTTCGCGCATTCGGGCACTGCAGTAGGCCTTCGCGAGTGCTACCTGGGCCATGTCCGCGCCTCCGTGGCGAATTCCGTGCGCATCCGTGGAGATGCCCTCCTGCAGCTGGGCTATGCGGACCATCATTCCCATGCTGGCCACCGCGTTGCCGAGCATGTCCACCAGGTGCTGCTGGATGAGCTGGAACTTGGCCAGGGGCTTGCCGAACTGGAGGCGTTCGACGGCGTACTGCCGGGCGACGTCGAACGCCGCCAGTTGCTGGCCTACTGCCTGCCAGGCGACCATGATGCGGGAGCCCCGGAGCAAGTGGTTCGTGTCCGCGAAACTGCTGATCCCGGCAAACCTGTCCGCCTCCGCCACGTGGACGTCCCGGAGCACGATGTCCGCGTTCTGGACTGTTCGCAAGGCGATCTTGTTTTCGATGCGACTGCGGGTGATACCCGGCAATGAGGCATCCACAATGAAGGCGAGCACAGAGCCGTCGGCTTCGTCTTTGGCCCACACCAGCATGTAATCACAGAACGTCCCGTTCCCGATCCAGCGCTTGGCGCCGTTGATCACCCAGTAGGTGCCGCCGTCGGACTCTGGACGCTGGACTTTCCGCGCGGTTGTCTGCATGCCGCCGGCGACGTCGGAGCCGTGGTCTGGTTCGGTGAGGGCGAAGGCGCCTGTGGTCCGGAGGTTGGACGCATCGTCAAGGTAGCGGTCTTGTTGTGCGTCGCTGCCGAAGTCGTACAGCGATTCGACGAACAGATCGTGGTGGACCATGAAGAAGGTCGCGATGGACGTGTCCACCCGTGTCATCTCGGCGATCACCAGGCCCGCGAAGAGGTGCGTGTAGCCGCGCTGCGCGGGTGCGCTCAGGCGTAGTGCAGCGAGTTTGGGCAGGATCTGTTCCGGGAATTCGGCTTTTTCCCACCATTGCCCGGCGTAGGGCGCTATTTCGGATTCGAGGAAGGCCCTCAGTTCGTTGAGTTTCCGCTGTTCCTGGACGCTCAACAGCGATTCGAAGTCGAAAAAGTCGGCGGTGGGCAGGTCTGCTACGGACGCTGGGAGGCTGCCCGTGGATGTCGCAGGGGCAGCGCTGTAGTCGCCCATTACTTGAGTCCCATGCGGATGGCGCCGTCCAACCGGATGGTTTCGCCGTTGAGCATCGCATTATCCACGATGTGGGCGGCCAGGTTGGCGTATTCTGCTGCGCGGCCCAGGCGGGCCGGGTGCGGAACCTGCTGTCCCAGGGAGTCCTGCGCCGACTGGGGCAGTCCGGCCATCATGGGTGTTTCAAAAATGCCGGGCGCGATGGTCGCTACCCGGATCAGGGAGCGGGCGAACTCTCGGGCCAGTGGCAAGGTCATGGCTGCTACGGCGCCTTTGGAGGCCGCGTAGGCCGGCTGTCCGATCTGGCCTTCGAAGGCGGCAACGGAAGCGGTGTTGATGATGACCCCGCGTTCCGGTCCTCCGAGTTCGGTGGAGACCGGCTCGGTTTCCACCATGGCTGCGGCGGCCAGCCGGATCACGTTGAAGGTGCCGATCAGGTTGATCTGGATGACTTTGTTGAAGGTCTCCAGGGGCAGCACGCCATCGCGGCCGAGGACTTTCCCGGGCGTGGCTATGCCCGCGCAATTGACGACGATGCGCAGTGGTCCCAGGGACATCGCAGCATCGACGGCGGCCTGGACCTGGGATTCGTTGGTGACGTCAGCGGGAGCGAAGACGGCCCTGGCCCCCGCTCCACCGGCATTGAGTTGTGCCGCATAGTCCTCGCCGGCCGACTGTGGCAGGTCCACCAGCACTACCGACGCTCCGGCGTCGAACAAGCGCTTCGCGGTGGCGGCCCCCAACCCTGATGCGCCGCCGGTGACCAGCGCCACCGTGCCCTTGATGTCCATCCATCCTCCTTGATGCAGAACCTGAATCCGTTAATGCATGTTAACTGGAATTGTGATCCAGCGCACCTTGGGCCGTCCCGCTAGGCTGGTGGCATGCCAACGCACGAGACCCCGGACAGCCCTGCTGCTTCCACCGCGGACGCAACGGAGTGGGCTGCTCGCGCAGACCAGGCGGCACGATCGGTCACCCACGGTTTCGGCCGCCGGCTGCTCTTCCTGCCCGGCACCCACATCGCGGCGGTAAGCCTTCCCACTGCCGGCCTGAAGAGCCGCCTGGGGCCATGGCATTACTGGTGGCAGGCACATTACGTCGACTGCCTGGTGGATGCCGGTCGCCGCGAGTTGGCCACCAAGGTGAAGTTCGACGGCGCGTCCCGCCCGAGCGCCGGAAGGTTGGCTTCGCGGCTGGTCACCACCATCCGCTTGAGGAACCTGCTGCGTTTCGAGAACCACTACTACGACGACATGGCGTGGCTGGCACTTGCCACCCTCCGACTCGACAAGCTCGCGGAAGAGTCAGCAAATTCGGGGCGGCGCCGCAACGCCGTAGTCCGCAAGCGACTGACCCCGCAGTTCGATTCCGCATCCACCGACGACTTTGGGGGCGGCACCTTCTGGAGCACCAAACGGGACTTCAAGAACACCCCTGCCACGGCGCCGGTTGCCCTTTACTACTCCCGGACCGGCCACCGCAGCAAAGCCCAAGCCCTGGTGGACTGGCTCGACGGCAAACTGCTCCATCCCGAACGCGGCATCTTCCTGGATGGCCTGCGGCCTGCGAACGGCGGGATTCAGATTGATGACGCCGTGTACACCTACAACCAAGGCCCGGTGCTGGGCGCTTTGCTGGAGCTCGGTGGCGAGCACAACCTCGGCAGGGCCACCGCACTGGTGGCCGCTGTCGCCCGCGAACTGACCCTGCCGGGCACCAGCGTGGTCCGCGGCGACGGAACCGGCGACGGCGGCTTGTTCACCGGCATCCTGCTGCGTTATCTCGCCTTGGCTGCCCGCGATGAACGGCTGCCGGAACCGACCAGGACGGCCGCGGCCTCCCTGGTCCGGGATACGGCAGAGGCATTCTGGACGGGCCGAACCGAGGGGCGGGAACACTCTCCATCCCCACTGTTCTCCTTCGATCCCCTGCGTCCGGCGGGTGAAACATATCCCCCAGGTACCGCCGTCGAACTTTCCACGCAGTTGCAGGCGTGGATGGCTTTTGAGGCCGCCGCCACGCTTCCCCAACAATTACGGCACGCAATACTTCCGTAATTGTGGTGACCCCTGTCACATTTACCGCTCTGGATGGTGTTAAGAAGGGTTGGCTAACCTACCCTTTTTAGAGCAGGAACCCCAACCTTCCTGCCAGCACGGGCCAAACCCCACTCCATTGACTCCGTGTCGTGTTCCCAGAAAGAAGCCCTCATGAACTTTCCCAAGAAAGCCCTGGCGGGAATCGCGCTCCTCGCATCGGCCGCACTTGGCCTCAGCGCCTGCGGCTCCAACGCCAGCACAGCTCCGAACTCCTCCGAACCAGCCGCTGCTGGCGACGGGATCACGGTCTATAACGCCCAGCACGAAAGCCTCACCAAGGAATGGATTGACGCTTTCACCAAGGAAACCGGCATCAAGGTCACCGTCCGCCAGGGCGACGACACCGAAATGTCCAACCAGATTGTCCAGGAAGGCGCAGCCTCACCGGCCGATGTGTTCCTCACCGAGAACTCCCCTGCAATGGCGCAGGTTGAGAACGCGGGCCTGTTCGCCGACGTAGACAAGGCCACCCTGGACCAGGTTCCCGCAGAATTCCGCCCCTCCACGGGCAAGTGGACAGGCATCGCCGCCCGTTCCACCGTGCTGGTGTACGACAAGAACAAGATCAGCGAAGACAAGCTGCCCAAGTCCATGCTGGACCTGGCCAAGCCTGAGTGGAAGGGCAAGTGGGCCGCATCTCCTTCCGGTGCCGACTTCCAGGCGATCGTCTCCGCCCTGCTGGAACTCAAGGGCGAAGCCGCCACTGAGGAATGGCTCAAGGGCATGAAGGAGAACTTCAAGGCTTACAAGGGCAACAGCACCGCCATGAAGGCCGTCAACGCCGGCGAAGTGGATGCTGCGCTGATCTACCACTACTACTACTACGGTGACCAGGCCAAGACCGGCGAGAACTCCAAGAATGTCACGCCGTTCTACTTCAAGAACCAGGACCCGGGCGCGTTCGTTTCCGTGTCCGGCGGCGGCGTCCTCAAGTCCTCCAAGAAGGCCGCCGACGCACAGGCGTTCCTGAAGTTCATTACCGGCAAGAAGGGCCAGGAAATCCTCAAGGATGGCACGTCCTTCGAGTACGCCGTTGCCTCGCAGGTTGATTCCAACGCCAAGCTGGTTCCCATCAAGGAACTGCAGGCTCCGACCGTGGACCCGGCCAAGCTGAACTCCACCAAGGTCACCGACCTGATGACCAAGGCAGGACTCCTCTAGTTCTGTGACCACTGATCTATCGGCTCCCGACGTTCCACGTTCCCAGGGAAGCACGACGACGGCGGGCAGGGGCAAGCGCCCCCGCCCGCCTTTCGGCGTTTCAATAGTGTCCCTGTTGGCCGTGCTCATCGCCCTGTTTTCCCTGATTCCGCTGGGCTATGTGGTGTATATGACGGCCACCACTGGATGGGAGACGGCCGTCAGCCTCATCGTGCGTCCGAGGGTGGGTGAGCTGCTGCTGAACACTGTCCTGCTGACGGTGTTCACGGTGCCGCTGTGCTTGGTCCTGGGCGTGGGCGGGGCCTGGTTGGTGGAACGGACCCAGCTGCGCGGCCACCGTTGGTGGGCAGTTGCGTTGGCGGCACCCCTGGCCATTCCGGCTTTCGTGAACAGCTACTCCTGGGTGTCCGCTGTTCCGTCGATGGGGGGCCTCGGGTCGGGTGTCCTGATTGCCACGCTCTCCTATTTCCCGTTGGTCTACATCCCCGCAGCAGCCACCTTGGGCCGCTTGGATCCGGCCATTGAACAGTCTGCGGCCTCGTTGGGGCTGGGCTCGTGGGCAGCCTTTTTCCGGGTGGTGCTGCCGCAACTGCGTATCGCCATGACCGGCGGCGCTTTGCTGGTTTCCTTGCATTTGCTGGCTGAATACGGCGCCTTCGCCATGATCCGCTTCGACACCTTTACCACCGCGATCATGGTCCAGTTCCAGTCGACGTTCAACGGAACTGCGGGAAACATGTTGGCCAGCGTCCTCGTCTTCCTTTGCCTGATCCTGTTGCTGGCCGAAGTCAGGAGCCGCGGCACCGCCCGTTACGCGCGCATCGGATCCGGTGCACAAGCCAAAGCCACCAGGTTGCCCCTTGGCGTTTTCCAGGTCCCCGCGCAGCTGGCACTCCTGGCCCTGACAGCCTTGGCCTTCGGACTGCCCCTGTGGTTCGTGCTGAAGTGGCTGTTTGCCGGCGGCACGGAGGTGTGGGCAGCTGAGGAGTTCATGCCGGCACTGGTCCAGACCCTCCTGTACGGGGCGGCGGGCGCTGTGGTCACCACTGTGGTGGCGTTGCCCATGGCGTACCTCGCGGTGAGGCGACCCAGCTGGTTCAGCAAGATGTTGGAACTCTCCAACTACGTCACCAGTTCGCTCCCCGGCATCGTGGTGGGGCTGGCCTTCGTTACCGTCAGCATTCGGGTGGTCCCCGGTGTTTACCAGACGGCCGGTGTGCTGATCGCAGCCTATGTCCTGCTCTTCCTTCCGCGGGCGTTGGTCAACATCCGCTCTGGTCTGGCCCAGGCGCCCAAGGAACTCGACGAGGCCGCCCAATCACTGGGCAAGGCCCCATTGACGTCCTTCTTCCGGGTCACGTTGCGGCTGACGGCTCCGGCCGCGGCAGGTGGTGCGGCGCTGGTATTCCTTGCCATCGTCAACGAACTCACGGCCACGCTGCTGCTCTCGCCGAACGGCACCCGGACGCTGGCCACGGAGTTCTGGAGTAAAAGCAGCGAGATCGACTACGCAGGCGCCGCCCCCTACGCACTCCTGATGATCCTGCTATCGGCCCCCATGACGTACTTGCTTTTCCAACAGTCCAAGAAAGTAGCCGGACAGTGACCGAACAATCCCCCTCCAGGCTTCCTGCACCCCGGGTAGCACCGTCCGTGGCCCCCACCACGAACGCCCACCTGGACATCGCCGAAGTGACCAAGAACTTTGGTTCCCAGGCTGTCCTGAAGGGCGTCAACTTGTCGGTGGCCAAGGGCGGCACCACCGCTATCGTGGGGCCGTCAGGTTCGGGCAAGACCACCCTGCTGCGCCTGATAGCCGGGTTCGAACATCCCGATACCGGGACCATCAGCCTCAACGGCTCACCTGTGGCGGGCCAGGGCCTCTGGGTGCCGGCACACAAGCGACAGGTGGGTTACGTGGCCCAGGACGGAGCCCTTTTTCCGCACCTGACGGTGGGGCAGAACGTGGCCTTCGGACTGGATGCGGGAAAGCTCGACGGCGGCCGCCGCGGAGTGCGCGCGCGTGTCCAGGAGCTGCTGGAGATGGTGTCCCTTGACCCGTCCATGGCCAAGCGGCGTCCGCATCAGCTGTCCGGCGGGCAGCAACAACGTGTCGCCCTTGCCCGTGCGCTGGCGCGGGAACCTGAGCTGATGCTGCTGGACGAGCCGTTCTCAGCCCTGGACGCCGGCCTGCGCGTCGCCACCCGCAGGGCCGTGGCCAAGGTGCTCAATGCTGCGGGAGTAACCACCATCCTGGTGACCCACGACCAAGCGGAGGCGTTGTCCTTCGCCGACCAGGTAGCCATCATGCGCGGCGGGAAACTGGCCCAGATCGGAAACCCGTTCGTCGTCTATACCCGCCCGGCTGACCGCGCCACCGCCGAGTTCCTGGGCGACGCCGTCATCCTGGATGCATGGATGGAAGGCTCGTTGGCGACCTGTTCGCTGGGCGGGATCCCCGTCCGGCGGCCACCGGCCCAAGGCAAAGTCCAGCTCATGCTGCGCCCGGAGCAGATCCGGATCGCGTCCGACGGCCCGATCCGCGGCGTGGTGGTGGACACGGACTACTTCGGCCCGGAGACCACTGTCCGTATCAAACTCGGCGAGTACAGGGCACCGGACGGCAGCGCTTCGGGCAACAGCTACCGCTACCCTGGGGGCGGCGAAGTCATTACCATCCGGCACTGGAACGCCTCCATCACCAAGCCAGGCACCGAACTGTGCCTGCGCGTGGTTGGCGAGGGTGTGGCTTTCCCCTTCGAATCCTGACCCGCTCCGGAACCTAAGAGGGCCGTTTCTTCTGCGGGTACGGCGCCTCGTGGCGGGCCAGCATCTCCACGAAACCGGCGATCTTCCGCTCCCGCGTGTCCGCCCTTTTGACCAGGTTGGTGCGGTGGATGAGGGCGAAGCGGTTCTGCGATGTCAGGACGTCAAACATGGCCTGCGCCTCCGGCACGGCTGCGATCGCCGCCGCCAAATCAGCGGGCACCACCGAATCGGCCGGACCCGAGTAAGCTGCCTCCCAGCGGCCGTCCGCCTTTGCGGCCTCGACGGCGGAACGGCCGGCGTCGGTCATCTTGCCTTCCGATTCGAGCCGGGCAATGTGCCCCACGTTCCGCGCGGACCAGATGCTGCGGCGGCCCCGGGGCGTCATGCGCTGGAAGTAGCTTTCAGCGTCGCGGCTCCTGGACTGGCCATCGATCCAGCCAAAGCACAAGGCTTCGTCCAGCGCCGCGTCGTAGTCCAGTTCGGTGACGTTGCCGCCCTTCTTATGCAGAATCAGCCACACGCCTGGGCTTTCGGCGGCATGGCCGGCCAACCACGCGCGCCACGCGTCGGCGTCTTTGACCAGTAGTTCTTCCAATTCAATGGGCATGGCCCCAGCATAGGCTTGGAGAAGGATCCCGAAACCCACCAGGAGACCCCATGTTGCGAGCCCGCCCCATCCACTACACCTCCCGCCCGAAAGACTGGACCGCCATCCTGGAAGCGCTGGGTTTGGTGAAGACGGTCGACGACGGCGAGTGGCAGGAGTTCGACGCCGGTTCGGGTCGCCTGGCGCTGGGGCATGTGGAGCACGGCCACCCCTTGGATGGCTCCACGCTCTTCAGCGTCGAAGTGGGGGACGTGGACGAGTTCGTACGCCGTACCGAGGACGCCGGCACCCAGGCCGAGGTCCACGAAACCCCGGAAGCCACCACCGCCCGCATCAGCGCAGACGACGGTTTCGAGTTCTTCGCTTTCCCCGCGACACGGGCGGCCGATGGCAGTTGGGCGACGTCCCCGGACGCCGACCCCGCCCTGGCCGTGGTGGCCACCTGGGTTAGCCCCTTGGTGGAAATGTCCGCCAACGTACTCCGCGGCATCGGGGCAAAGCCCCGCAGCGCGGATGACGAATCAGCGACCTTCAACACCAAGAACGGCGGCATACTCCAGGTCATTCACGGTGCTGACGCTGGCAACGGGGTACTCGCTTTTGAGTACGACGCCGGGCTTGACCCGTTGCTTGCACAGCTCACCCAGGCGGGGGTTGAGGCCCGGATCAGCGAAGGCGTCCTGTACGTCGCCAACCCCGATGCCGCTGGCGGGGCGGCACCGGCGTCGATAGTGGTGGAACGGGTGCCCGCCTGATGCGAACGGGCGCCCGCACTGGGGCCTACTGTGCGTATCGGAGGCTGGTAAGCAGGCCCTTGAGCTTGCTGTACTGCTCGGACTGCATCCAGGCCTCCGCGGCCTCCTGCGTCATGAACGGGTCGATATTCACCTGGGCGGTGGTGGCGCCGTTGCCCATGATCAGGAAGCTGGCTGCGGAGGTGCTGTCAGGACCTTCGGTCATCAGCGTTTCCGGGACGAGGCCCACGAAGTACCTGGTTTCCGCGGGCTCGAAGGGGTAATCGTCCCGGAAGACCGCAAAATAGGATGCCCCGTCGCGGCTGTCAAAAGAGCTGAGCTTCTGCGAGTCCAGAATGGTGCGGTTGACGGGGCCGGCCACCACTCCGCCGACACCTCCGCTGGTAATGTCCACCACGTTGTGCCCGTTTTCATCGAAGATGTGGGCAATGGCGAAGTGATCGTCGTAAGGGTAGTCGTCCCCGGGCGCAACAACCGGAATTTCGGCTTGCATTCCCCAACCGGACGGTACCTCGAAGGAGATGTGCCCGTCCGGGAAGGTGTAGGTGCCGATTTCCGGGTAGTTCGGAGATACATGCGGCGTTGAGGGCTCAAGAGGGGTAATCGGGGTCACCACAGGTTCCGGGGCCGGAACCGTCACCGCGGGTGCGGGCTTAACGGTTTCCGTGGGCGCCGGGGCGGGTGCTTCTGCCACAGGCTGGGTAACAAGAGGAACCTCCACGGGCGCTGGAACCACCAACGGGGCAGGCTCGACGACTGGGATCGGAGCGACTGGGTCGGGGTCCGCCACCGGCTCAGCGAGCTCCGCCACCGGGGCATCGACCTCCGCCGCCGGCTCAGCGAGCACTTCCTGCGCGGACGCGGCGGGACGCTCCGTTGGCGCGCGGTCGGCCTCGGGCGACGACGGGGTGCAGGCAGTAAGCGTCAACGCCAAAGCCAGCGATACAAGGGTGGCGTACTTGGCGTGTCCGGTTCGTCGGTAGTTCATTTCTGGGTTCCTTCCCCCACGGAGTCATGAGCAGATTTGCTTGCTCGAACATGTTGTTTCCGGGTCTGGTCTGCCGGTTACACAGCGGGCAAACAATTTTTCGAAAACGGCAATGCGCAGCGAATCGGCCCGGCAAATGCAGGAGTCAATCCCTCAACCCCGAATACAGCCGAGAGCGTAACGGCCCCGTGCCCGGCAGGGCCTCCACGGAACTTGCACCGGTGATGGGGTAGAACTTAACCATGAGCGTACGTACACCCGACCCGTATCCAGGCTGGCTTTCAGATGAAGATCTCTTCGAAGCCCGCGGCCGCCTCCCCATGGTTTACGTGGAGGCCGTTCCGGTCAGGTTGGATCCGCTCGGGTATGTGAACGAAGTCGGCACGCTGCTGCAGGGCGACGCCGATGGCAACATGGTCCGGTACCTCGTTTCGGGCCGCGTCCTCTACCGCGAGACCATCCGGGCAGCCCTCCTGCGGCACATGGAAAAGGACCTCGGTCCCCTGGCATTCCCGCAACTCCCCATCAGCCCTGTCCCCTTCACCGTGGCCGAATACTTCCCCGCACCCTCGCAAACGGGATTCACGGACGACCGCCAGCATGCTGTGTCCCTGGCCTACGTCATACCGGTGACCGGCGAATGCGAACCGCGCCAGGACGCACTGGAGCTGACGTGGATGACGCCGCAAGAGGTGCTGAGCGAGAACGTCCAGCAGGAATTCGACGGCGGCCGGGGCAACCTCGTGCGGCAGGCACTGGCTTTCTCGGGCATCGTCCTCTAGCGGGTCCCGGCCCCAGCGCCGGCCGGTCTTTGTAGACTGGACGGCGGACCCCAAGAGAACCAAAGGACTTCCGATGACTCACAGCCCAGCCACACAGCAGTACAAAGAAAAGCAGGCTGGGGACCTGCAGCCCGGAGATTTTGTGTTCCCGCCCGGCGACGGTCCAGCCGCCGAAATCCGCGCCGTCGAGGTGAAGAACGACGATTACGGCGTGCCGGCGCTGCTGCTGGTGACAACGGTCGACGGCGGCAGCATCAGTGTCGCTGTCGGGTCCAGTGTCCCCGTGGGTGACGGAGTTCCTGCCGGCCCTGGTGCTGAAGGGTCAGTCGACGCGCCAGACCAAGCCGAACCGGACTCCAGCACCCCCGCAGAACCCGACACCGAAGCGCCCGCTGGGCCCGCCGTCGTCGTTCCTCCGCGTCCCGAAACCCCCCCCACGTACACCGGGCCCAGCGCCGAAGAACTCGCACTGATCCCCGAACCGGACGGCACTCCCGAAGCGGTGGTGCGGGCCGCGGCCGCCCAGCACAAGGGCAAGAACGGTGTCCAGGTGCTAGCGGAGCGGCTGGCGAAGGGCATCAACACCAAGTCTGGAAGCTGCCTCCGGGACCTGAGCGACCTCGCCTTCGATCTGTGCATCGTGCTCCGCGATCCGGACCATGCGCTGGCGGTCGCGGACCTGCTGAACGTCCTGCCTTTCGACGGGAACCTGGACCGGTGGGCGTCGATCGAACGCGCCCTGGCGCTGTCCAGTTTCATCTGCCGCGAGGCCGGCCAGTCCGAACGGGCAGCCGTCTACGAAAAACTGCTCCGCGCGCCCGAATCCCAGGAGGAAGACCCCTTCAAAGCCCGGATCAATGCCAGGGTCCGCCAGCGTTCGCTCAACGAACCCAACCTCTACGACAAGGAAATCTTCCGCGCGATCGACAACGGCAACCACGAGGCCGAGCGCGAATGGCGTTTCCTGCGCTTGGAAGCCCTCATGTTCCTGCGTGCCCACGGCGGTTCCAAGACCATCGGCGAGGACGAACTGGCCCGGCGGATCGGCAACGAACTGGAATCGGTGCGGGCCTAACAGGTCCCGGGGCCTGTTATGCCGGGGCGAACGGCGGTAGATTCGGAGCCATGACGAACAATCTGAGCGTTGTGGTTAATGCCGATGCGCAGCAGGTTTGGACAATGCTGCGTGAACCGTCGCTGGTCGCCCAATGGCACGGCTGGGAGGCCGAGGACCTGAGCGATGAAATCAAACAGATCTACTTCAACACCGACGTCGTGGAAGGGCCCGATCACACGAGCCTGACCGTCAACGGCGGCGACATCTTTGAACTCCACCCTGTCTCGGGCGGAACGGAAGTGCGGATCACCAGGGTTGCCCTGGACCACGATTCGGAGTGGGCGGACTGGGACGAGGACATCACCCAGGGCTGGCTCACCTTCCTCCACCAACTGCGTTTTGCCCTTGAACGCCATCCGCACGGACACCGGCGAACCCACTTCGTCTCCCTTCCCGGCAAGGGCGGACCGGCCATCGAGAAGTTGGGGCTGGGGGACCTGCCGCCCGTTGGGGAGGAGTACTCGCTCACCCTTGCTACCGGCGAGAAGATCTCCGGCAAAGTCTGGTTCAAGAGCCGCCACCAGGTTGGCCTCACCGTCCACAGCTACGCCGAACACGGGGACGGGCTGCTGATCGTCGCCGAGCAGTTGCCGATCCCGGAGAAAAGGCCCGACGGCGGGTCCATGGTAATTGCCTCCACGTACGATCTGGGGGCCCACACGTTGGCTGACATCCGGTCCTCATGGGACAACTGGAAGGCGGAGAACTACGGGTCGTAGGGCACTCTCCGCTGGGTACCACCGGTAAAGCTGGCACACTAGGTAGGTGCCAGCTTCCGTTCCCGTTACCGCGTCAGTTTCCTCCCCGGCTACTTCCCTGCCTGACCTGCCGGGGTTGTCCGCCAGACAATCCGAGTTCTCGTTCACGGTGGGCACCCGCTTGACTGAAGCGTGCTCGCCGTCGGACGCCCAAGTCGACGCCAACGGCGGCGCTTTCCTTGGCCGGACAGGAACCATCACCACGCCGCACGGAACCATCCAGACGCCCGCGTTCATCGCCGTCGGAACCAAAGCGACCGTGAAGGCCGTGCTGCCGGAGTCGATCGCCGGGTTTGGCGCGCAGGCGGTCCTGGCCAACGCCTACCACCTGTACCTGCAGCCAGGGCCCGAAATCCTCGACGCCGCGGGCGGGCTGGGTGCGTTCATGAACTGGCCAGGGCCCACCTTCACCGACTCCGGAGGGTTCCAGGTGATGAGCCTGGGCTCGGGATTCAAGAAGGTCATCGACATGAAGAACGTCGATTCGTCCGGCCCTGATGACGCCGTAGCACCGGGCAAGGAACGGCTGGCGCACATCGACGATGACGGCGTCTGGTTCAAATCGCACCTGAACGGTGACCGGCACCGCTTCTCCCCTGAGATCTCCATGCAGGTCCAACACAAGATCGGCGCGGACATCATGTTCGCCTTCGACGAGCTCACGACGCTGCAGAATTCCCGGGCCTACCAGGAGGAGTCCCTGGAGCGCACCCGTTTGTGGGCGCTGCGGTGCCTCGAGGAACACGCGTCCTTGACTTCTTCCCGCGTGGGCAAGCCGTACCAGGCCTTGTTCGGAGTGATTCAGGGAGCCCAATACGAGGACCTGCGCCGCAAAGCCTGCCAGGATCTCGGTGCCATGCCCTTTGACGGATACGGGATCGGCGGAGCGTTGGAGAAGGAAAACCTGGGCACCATTGTGCGCTGGTGCAACGAGGAACTGCCCGAGGACAAGCCCCGGCACCTGCTCGGCATCTCCGAACCCGACGACATCTTCACTGCCATCGAGAACGGAGCCGACACGTTCGACTGTGTCTCCCCCACGCGCGTTGCCAGGAACTCAGCGTTCTACACACCCTTTGGCCGGTTCAATTTGTCGGGGGCTAAATACAAAGCCGATTTCGGGCCCTTGCAGGACGGCTGCGACTGCTACACGTGCCAGAACTACTCACGCGCGTACATCCACCACCTGTTCAAGGCCAAGGAGATGCTCTCCGCAACGCTGATCTCCATCCACAACGAACGCTTCGTGGTGAAGATGGTGGACGATGCCCGTTTGGCCATCGAATCCGGGGACTTCTTTGAGTTCAAGGCGGAGACGCTGGGCCGGTACTACTCCTAGGCCCTGGTCCTAGGCCCTGGTCCTAGGCTGCGACTGCGCCGTAGCTGGGCTCGCGCTTCTTGATCCAGCCAACAACCAGCACCGTGATTGGAACGAACAGGAACTCGACGGCGGTCTTGTAGACGAAGCCCACCAGGACGTAGTTGACGAACGAGCCAGCGTCCGAGATCCCGATGACGGATGCCGCGATGCTGCAGAAGATCAGGGTGTCCACGAATTCGCCCACCACGGAAGAACCCATGAGGCGTGCCCACAGGGATTTCTCGCCCGTGCGCTGCTTCATCTTCACCAGGATCCAGGAGTTGATGGTCTGTCCCGCCAGGAAGGCGAGCAGGGAGGCAAGGACGATCTGCGGAACCGGACCCAGAGCGCCCTCGATGGCGGCCTGCTTGGCGGTTCCGTAGTCATCATTGAAACCGGGCAGGATGATGATCACCCAGTAGCAAAGAGAGGCGAACACACTTAGGGCAAACGAGGTGACGATGGCTTTGCGGGCCACTTTGAATCCGTAGACCTCGCTCATGACGTCGCCCAGGATGTAGGCCAACGGGAAGAGGAAGAACCCTCCATCAGTGATGATCGGCCCGAGCTCCACACCCTTGGAAGCGCCGATGTTAGACAGGATCAGCACCACGGCCATGACGGCCAACATGATGCCGAAGTACGGGGAACCGATCGAGGCGAAGCGGGGTGCAGGCTTGCTCAGCGTGCTGGAGCCGGAGGGCGAGGGCATGGGTCATCCATTTCGTAGTGGTTCGCGCAGGCCGCCGCATGCTGGCTGCCCCGCTGTATTAGCACTGGCGGTGGGGCATCTTGCCCGTCACCGGTTCCATTGTCCCACCGCCGATCCTCTCTCACATCCCACCCCCCTCCCCCCAACCCTCCCTCACACCCCACCCCCTTCCCACCAACCCTCACTCACATCCCACCCCCTTCCCACCAACCCTCACTCACACCCGCCGTCCCCCGGCGCCACAACCGGGAGGGATGTGAGAGAGCGTCCGCCTCAACCGGGAGGAACGTGAGAGAGCGTCGACAGGTGAGCAGCCGCCGTCGGACTGCCGTCCCCACACCAAGCCACGCAGCCCGATTCCTAAGGAAGTGTTAGGAAATGCCCCGCGGGCTATGGCTGTGCCGTGCATCACCCATAGTTTGGAATACGTCCTCTTCACCCTGGAGGACCTTTCTTAGTCAACGAAGAGCCATGCGCAAGGACGCCATGAGCACGAGCTTCATGGACAGAACGAACTCATGCAAGACACGGCCGCAGCAAAACGCCGCCGTCCAGGAAGGTTCATTGATGAGCACCCAGCAAGCTGCACCTCTGAGCGAAGCCGCCCAGACACGCAAGGCAGTCAGCAATATCCTCAAGGGCTCCGCGGGCAACCTCGTGGAGTGGTTCGACGTCTACGTCTACACGGCGTTCGCGGCGTATTTCCAGTCGCACTTCTTCAACTCCTCCGATGATCTGCAAGCCGGCCTGGAAGCGATGGCTGTGTTCTCGACGTCGTTCATCATGCGTCCCATCGGCAGCTGGTTCTTCGGCCGGTACGCCGACCGGAAGGGCCGCAAGGCGGCGCTGACGCTGAGCGTGACCATGATGTCCGCTGGCTCATTCGCGATCGCGATCATGCCAACACAGCAGGTCATCGGCTTGTGGGCCATGATTTTGCTGGTGTTCATCCGCATGGTGCAGGGCTTCTCTGTTGGCGGCGAGTACGGCACCAGCGCCACCTACATGTCCGAGGCAGCGACGGCGAAGCGCCGCGGCTTCTTCTCGAGCTTCCAGTACGTGACCCTGGTGGGCGGGCAGATGCTCGCGCTGCTGGTGCTGGTGATCCTGCAGAACACCATGAGCAAGGAAGACCTGACCGCGTGGGGCTGGCGGATTCCGTTCGCTATTGGTGGCGTCGCCGCTCTGGTGGTCCTGTGGCTTCGCCGGTCCATGGAAGAAACCCTGTCCGCCGATCAGCTCCGCGCAGCACACGTGAAAGTGGAGGGCGAGGCCCAGCCCGGCACCATGAAGCTCCTGCTCACCAAGCACTGGAAGCCGCTGTTGATCTGCATCGGCATCACCTTGGGCGGCACCGTGGCGTTCTACACGTACACCAACTTCATCCTGAAGTTCATGAACGATACGTCCGGGATCGCCAAGACGGACACCTCCGTGATCAACTTCTGGGCATTGTTCATCTTCATGCTCCTCCAGCCCGTGTACGGCATCATCTCCGACAAGATCGGCCGCAAGCCCCTGCTGATCTGGTTCGGCGTGACCGGTGTCTTGTTCACCTGGCCGCTGCTCTCCACGCTCGCCGGCACCAAGGATCCGTTCATGGCGTTCCTGCTGATGATGGGCGGCCTGCTCATAGTTGGCGGCTACACCTCCATCAACGCACTGGTGAAGGCTGAACTGTTCCCGGCGTCGATCCGGGCCCTCGGGGTGGGGCTCGGTTACGCCATCGCCAACTCTCTGTTCGGCGGCACGGTCCCGCTGATCGGGGCAGCTTTGCAGAAATCGGATCAGGTGGATCTGTTCTTCACGTACGTCACGGCGGCGATTTTCATCTCCCTGCTGGTGTACATCTTCGCGCTGAAGAACAAGACGTCCACGCACTTGGATACGGAGCAGGGCCACGCGTTCGTGGCGAAGGGCTCCGCGAAGGACGACGACGGCACGAAGGATCGCGTCGACGCCTGACCTACCTGCCTTGTGAGGCCCGTTCTGCGCACCTTGGATACTCCGAAGGGCGCAGAACGGGCCTCACAACGTTAAGCTCTAGTAGCGAACCAGCCCCAATCCAAAGGACCATGACAGTGCACGTGCTCATCGTCGAGGATGACGACGCCATGGCGTCGGCCTTGAGCGCAGCCGTTGCCTCGGCAGGGCACACGCACACCCGGGTTTCCCGCGGGGAGGATGCGTTGCTGGCGCACAGGCAGCACGAGGTGATCCTGCTGGACCTGGGGCTCCCGGACATGGATGGTTTGGATGTGCTGCGTAAGCTGCGCCAGGTGAGCGCAGTTCCGATCCTCATCCTGACGGCCCGGGATGACGAGCGAAGCGTGGTCCTGGGTCTCCGTTCGGGCGCCGATGACTACCTGGTGAAACCCGTGAAGCTGGTCGAATTGCTGGCCAGGATCGAAGCGGTCACCCGGCGGACCAACCGCGGCGGCCAGGAAGCTCCGCACGCAATAGTCCTCGGCGAACTGGAAGTAGACCTCGACCGCCGCATTGCCGTCGTCGGCGAACGGAAGCTCGCCCTGACAGCAACCGAGTTCGACCTCCTCGGCCTCCTCGTCAGGAACGCGGGTTCGGTGGTGACGCGCGAGCAGATCCTGGACGCACTGTGGGGCGACGCGTTCGTCACGCATTCCAGGTCCTTGGACGTTCACCTCACCGGCCTCAGGTCCAAGCTCCAGTTGCCCGGATTCATCATCAATGTCCGGGGCGTCGGCTACCGGGTAGAGCAACCGTGAAAGTCCGAGTTCTCAGCATCCTGAGCCTGCTGGTGGTGATCATCGTGGTGACGGTCTCCAGCGTGATCCTGACCTCGGCCAGCCGGGAGCTCACCCAGGAACTTCAGATCAACCGCGTCGCCGCGCTCAACCGTTTCGCGCAATTGGCCAACGACGCCGCCCAAGACAAAGACACCACCCAGCTGCAGCGTGAAATGGACCGCTACTCAGAGCTCTACGGCGAAGGTATCCTGATCCGACTCCAGGAAAGAACCGTCCGTTCCGGCGGACTCAGCGAAGAGCGGCCCGACGTCCAGGATGCACTGAACCGGGCGAGCCTCAACCTCAGCGACACAACCCTTAACCCCATCAGTGCTTTCGGGACCGGCAACGACATCATTTCCAGGTCGTTCGGCACGGCCAGCCAAGTGCTCGGCGAGGCCGTCCTGGAAGTCAATCTCGATGCCGCCCGGCAAAAGCTGCGGGAGCGGTGGCTGATAGTCGGATTCGCGGCAATTGCCTTTGGAGCTTTGCTCCTGCTCGCCGCAGCGCGGATCACCGGGTGGGTCCTGCGTCCAGTCAGTCGGCTCAGCAAGGCAGTCCACGAGCTCGAAACCACGGGCAAAACAAGCCAGCTCCCCGACGCCGGACCGCCCGAACTGCGCGAACTCAGCCGCTCCTTCACCGCCATGGCGGACACCGTCACGGAGAGTATGGAGTCCCAGCGCCGGCTGATCGCAGACACGTCCCATCAACTCCGAAACCCTGTCGGGGCGCTTCGGCTGCGGATCGATTTGCTGCAGCTGGAACTCAAAGGACAGTCCGAAAAGGCTGCGGCAGTCGGCGTCGTGGCGGAACTTGAGCGGGTGGAGGAAATGCTCGACGGCGTGCTGAAGCTGGCTACCGCTGAGCATCGCGCCTTCGAGGGGACCACCCGCCAGGGTAAGCCCGCAGAGCACCAGCGCCAAGCCATCATCGATCCCTTCCCCATCCTGCAGGGAGAAGTGGAACGCGCCGGGCCAGCCGCTCAACGGGCCGGATCCCGGCTGACGTTGGAGGGCCCCGCACATGGAAACCAGATCAGCTGCGACCCCGACGAACTTGCGCACATGGTGGGAGAACTCATTGCCAACGCCATCAAGTACGCCCCCGGGGCCACCATCACGGTGGGTACGCAGCAGACGGCAGGAGGGACCGCCGTCGTAATTTCCGACGACGGCCCCGGCCTCCCGGCCGAGCAGCGTGCCGCTTCCACCACCAGGTTCTGGCGGGCGCCGCAGCACAGCACGATTCCCGGCAACGGGTTGGGCATGACCATCGTGGATCGGCTGGCCCAAGCAAACGGCGGCCGGCTCGTCATCGAAGCTCGCGATCCCCAGGGGCTGACGGCCCGGCTCGAGTTCGCGACACCGGAGGACAGCCCGAATGCCTGAATCGAAGGTGATGCCCCGGCGGTCTGTGCTCAAAGCCGGACTGTCCGTTGGCGTGGCAGGCCTTTTCCTCCCCGCAACAGCGGCCTGCACCCCGGACGAACGCCCCCGGAAACTGACAGTGGCCGGCGGTGAAGCGGGCGGCTTCTACCTGGAGTTCGCCACTTTGCTCGCATCCTTGCTGCAAAAAGAAGGCGTGGCCGAAACCGCGGAACCTGTAGTTACCGGCGGGAGCCTGGAGAACATCAGGCGGGTGGTGGCCGGGGAGGCGACATTCGCCGTCGCGCTCGCGGACGCGGCCGCCCAGCAGTCGAGCCGCGGCGATCGGCCGCCCGAGCCTGCAGATCTCGTGGCTCTCGGCAAGGTCTACCAGAACTACGTCCACTGCATCGTGCGGAAGGACAGCGGCATCCGGAATTTCGCCGACCTCGCGGGCAAAACCGTGGGCGTGGGCGAGGTGGGGTCGGGGACATCCCTTACGGCTCCCAGAATCATCGCGGCGTCGAACCTGTCGTCCGCGAAAGCCGGTTCCCCGCTCACGCAAGTGAACCTGGGGCTGAACCAGGGGCTCGCGGCGCTCCAGGCCCGGACCATCGATGCACTGTTCTGGTCCGGAGGCGTTCCCACCGCCGCGATCACCGCCACCGCCAAAAACGTGGGCCTGCACCTGGTGGACCTGTCCGAGCTCATCAACGCGACGCGCTCGCAATTCGGACCGTTCTACGACCGCGTCCTTATACCCACCAACAGTTATGGTGACGCGCCCGCTGTGTGGACGGTCGGCGTCGCCAACCTCCTCCTCTGCCGGAGGGACCTCGCCGACAACATTGTTCGCCAGACCGTGGAACTGCTGGTGGAACAAGCCCAGGAGTTGGTTCCGAAGTCGAGCACCGGAGTGCAATTCCTCAGCCCGGAAACACTGGTTAACACCGCCGGCGTGCCCTTGCATCCCGCCGCGGAGGCCGCCTACCGGGCCCTGCACGGCTAGGCCCGTTTAGGAGCGGGACCGGAGCAACTGCCAAAATGGACACATGACATCTGCCGCTGCTCCCGCTATTGCACTGACCATCGCCGGTTCCGAAGCGACCGGTGGCGCCGGCGCCCAAGCGGACCTCAAGACCTTCCAGGAGCTCGGAGTGTTCGGGATCGCGAACCTCACGTGCATCGTTTCCTTCAACCCGCAGGACAACTGGAACCACCGCTTTGTGCCGGTGGACCAGCAGGTCATCGCGGACCAACTTGAAGCCACGACGGCGGCCTATGGTGCCGCTTCCGGCGCGCCTTCCGTTTTGGACACCGTGAAGATCGGCATGCTCGGCAGCCCGGCGACCATCAGCACGGTGGAAAAGGCGTTGACGGACGGCGCTTTCGCGAATGTGGTTTTGGATCCTGTTTTGATCTGCAAAGGCCAGGAGCCGGGCCACGCCCTGGACACCGACCAGGCGCTGAAGGCCCAGATCCTGCCGCTGGCTACTTTCGTCACGCCGAACCACTTCGAAGCCGAGTCCTTGTCCGGGCTCACGATTACCGACGAAGAATCCCTTAAGGCTGCTGCCATCCGCATTCACAAGATCAGCGGCGCGGCAGTCCTCGCCAAGGGCGGGGTGCGGCTGGAAGGCCCGGACGCCGTCGACGTCTATTACGACGGCGAGACGCTGGAAGTCCTGCGCGCTCCGAAGGTGGGCGATGTTGCTGTCTCAGGTGCGGGCTGCTCGCTGGCCGCGGCCGTAACCGCAGAGCTGGCGAAGGGTGCCACACCGCTGGAAGCCGCACGCACTGCCAAGGCCTTCGTCACCGAAGGTATCAAGAATCGAGTAACCTCGGGCGCTCCTTTTGACGCTCTGTGGCAGGGTGGGGCGCTGTCCTAACACCTATACGAAAGCAGCCGCCTCGGAGTGTTCCGAGGCGGCTGCTGCTTTTTGCGTGAGCTTTAGCGTGAGACCTTGCCCATGAGTGAGGCGATGGGACGCAGGAACAGTGGGTGAGCCAGGAACCAGGCCGCCGCCGTAAAGACGATAGAAGCCGCGAAGATCCCGAAGCCCCACCAGCTGTAATCGTTGTTGGACGCGTACATGTGGTTCAGGTTGTTCAGCGCGCCAGTGGCCAGAACCAGGGTTACGTGGACGATCACGAAGGCAACGAAGTAGATCATCACCGGGAAGTGGATCTTGCGGGCCAGCTCGATCGGGTAGAACTTGTTGATAGCAGCCTTCTTGGGCCATGCGCCGGACATCCGGATGCCGGTGATGATGGCGAGCGGGGCCGCAATGAACACCGTGACGAAGTAGGTCAGGAGCTGGAGGCTGTTGTAGTTGTTCCAGCCGTTTTCAACGGGCCAGTTCAGCGAGGCGTACTGCAGGCCGGCGGAGACGGCGTTGGGGAAGACGTCCCAACTGGTGGGGACGATCCTCAACCACTGGCCGGTGGCGAAGAGCAGCACGATGAAGATGATGCCGTTCAAGACCCACAGCGCGTCCAGCGTGAGGTGGAACCAGAGGTCCAGGCTGATTTTTGTCGGCGGGTTCTTGGTTTTGATGAAGCCCTTGTTGTTCCTGGTCCAGTAGCCCGCGGGCCGCGTGGTGGTGCGAACCTGCCAGCCCGACCGGATGATCAGGACGAGGAAGAACATGTTGAGGAAGTGCGTCCAGTTAAGCCAGGCAGGGAATCCGGTAGGAGTACCTTCAGGGATCGCTGAATGCCCGGGGTAGTCCGTAAGGAATTGCTGGACCGGCTGAAGGGTCCGGAGCCACTGTGCTACCAGGACCAGGATCAGTGCCACCACCAAAGCTCCTGCGGTGACGGCGACGGGTTTGAACCACCTGTTCGACGTGATCCCGGACGACTTGCTTGAAACGGACATCAGGCCGCGTTCCTCTCTGGCTTGTTTGGCTGCGACCAGTTGGCGCTATATAGCGATTCAACCAGTTGCAGCCCGACGGTGAAAACGGCACCCGGGTTTCGGGACGTCCGACGTCAAAAATCGCAGCATTCGGATACATGCCGCAATGTGCATTTCTAGAACAGACTTCCAGAATTATTTCCCGCGTTTTAGTGGCCAGTCAAGGCTGGCTGCTGGCTATGTGGATTCTTTCGGCGATAGGATTCCAAAAAATAGCTGCTCGACACTCCGGTGTCCGTCCTGCCCGGGAAGGAGCCCTGCATGGTTCGCAAGACGTCCGACGTTGCCAGTAACGCGGGCTCGTGGCAATGGACCCGCACGGCGGCCACCCAGCGAAACTTGTTGGATGCGGCGGCCGGGGTCTTCATCGAACACGGCTTCACTGATGCTGGCATCACGGACATCGTGGCCCGGGCCGGATCAAGTGTGGGCAGCCTTTACCACCACTTCGGCGGAAAGACCGAGCTCTTCCTCGCCCTCTGGAACGACTACCAGAACGAACACGAAAGACTCGTCGCAGCCGCCGTAGCGAAAGCAAGGAAGGCCGGCGAGGACGATCCCCTGACACTGTTCAACGTGGGCAGCCGCAGCTACTTCGACTACACGTGGAAGCACCGGGAACTGGAACGTGTGTTCATCGAGGGCGACACTCCCCCGGGCTTCGAAGTGCTCCGGCGGGAACGTGGACGGGAATGGGTCCGGCAGAACTCGGTGCTCCTCGGCACCAGCGATGACACGCTCGGCAGGCTGACCGTTGCGGTGATCACGGACATAATCACGGTGTCCGGACAGGAAGTTGCCCTGAGCGCCACCAAGCGTGAGGCCGACGCCGTGGTTGAAGCTGCGGCGGTGCTGGTGCAGCGACTGGTCGGCTAGCTCGCTCCAGCCGTTGATCTTCGTCGGTTTCTGTCGCCTGGATGACTAAACTGAGCCGAACTCCAGTGAGGGAGTGGTCGTTCCGAACTACGGGCGGCAAGTAGGCGGGAGGATGCCGTGTCCAGGGGTACTGCAATCGTCAACGCCAAGGTGTTCGACGGAACGACGCTTCGGGAATGGACGTCTATCCGGTTTGTTGATGGCCTGATCACTGAATGCTCGGCAGCGCCTGCGATCCGAGAGGGCGACGACGTGATCGACGCAGCAGGCGGAACTGTGCTGCCTGGACTGATTGACTCTCACGTTCACATCGCTCCCGGGGCATTGGCTCAATCATTGACTTTCGGCGTCACCACCGTTCTGGACATGTTCAGCAAACCCGAGCTGATAGCAGCATCCAAGCATGAGGCCGGTTCACGGCCAAACGTTGCCGATCTGCGTTCCTCGGGAATCGGCGCCACGGCACCAGGCGGACACCCCTCGCTGATGTACGCTCCCTTCCCAACGCTTAGTTCCGCTGATGAGGCAGAAAGTTTCGTTGCGGAACGTATGGCTGAGGGCGCGGACTACCTGAAGATATTTTCGGGGATCGGGGGCCTGTGGCCGTCGTTGAATGCGCAAACCATCACGGCATTGGTTGCTGCGGCGCGCAGCCGGGAACTGCTCGTCGTCGCTCATGCGAACTCGCTTGCCGGTGTTGAGGAGGTCGTCTCGGCTGGCATCGACGTGCTGGCACACGTTCCCGTCGACGGCGACCTGGACGGTGCGCTCATCGAACGAATAGCCAGGCGGAATCGCTGTCACTCCGACGCTGGCCACCATCGAGAACACCTTGGGCGAACCTGGGGGTCTGGCTGTAGCCGGAGATCCACGCCTGGCTGATGCGCTCGGTGATGAATGGCTGCGTCGGCTCAAAGCCGGACACGAGGTCACCACCGGCCGAATATTGCCGCCGTATTCGCGTGCCGTGGGGAACGTGAGGCGTCTCGCCGAGGCAGGAGTGGTTTTGCTGGCAGGAACGGACGCTCCGAATCCGGGCACCGTCTTCGGCGCAAGCCTGCATCGGGAGTTGGAACTGCTGGTTCAGTGCGGCCTGAGCCCCGCGCAAGCTCTGACTGCGGCGACCGCTGAACCGGCGCGCGTGTTCGGCCTTGGCGATCGGGGGCGGGTCGACGTCGGGCTGCGCGCGGACTTGATCCTCGTCTCCGACAACCCGCTGGCAGACATCACCGCAACCCGTTCCATTGAGCGAATCTGGCGCGGTGGAACACCCTGCGAGCGCAGAGCGTTCACCGCCAGTACTGTCGAAAGGGAACAACTCGCAGCCTTCGATGCCCAAGTCGCCAAGGCTGTTGCCGCAGTACGCGATAAAAGAACCCCGTACGCGGCGAAGCCGCGAACCTGAACTCAGGTTTGCTGCACATTCATGGCTATCCGGGCAGGACTCACAGGGCCGCGGTCACCAAATACGTGCGGAGATTGTTCGGCTGTCCGTCAGCACCCACGGCACCTGGCTTCGCGCTGAGGAGTCCGAAGTTTGCTTGTGGCTCACCCGGTTGAACCACAGAGGTGTTCTTCCAACCTCCACCTGAAAACAGCGTTTCCGGGGTATCTGTGCAGAAAGGCAGCGGCCGGCCAACGTTCTTGCGATGGGCTACGAGCGGCGCCATGCTTTCCGAGTCCAGCAGGCCGGTTCCAAAGGTATCCGCCACAAAGGTGGACCCCTGACAGGACAAGGCCGCGGTGTCTCGGACCAGAGACTCAACGTCCGGAAGAGTCAGATAAAAGAAGAGACCTTCGGCAACCCAGATCGTAGGGATGGACTGCTCGAAGCCCGCGTCCAATAAGGCCTGGATCCAAGGTCCGGAAAAGTCCGCGAAGACGCAACGTCGAGCACATCCGGGCGACACGGACTGTAGGACACTTTCCTTCTCCGCGAAAGCCTCGGCAAAGTCGACCTCAAACACGAAGCAGGAAGCAGGGAGGGGAAGACGGAAAGCCCTGGTGTCCAAGCCCGCGCCCAACAGGACAATTTGGGTTTCCTCCCTCACTGCGCCCAGAATGCGGTCGTCAAAATACCTTGTCCGGACTGGCAGGAACGGGTTGTAGGGTGAGGCGTTCAAAGCCGCTTTGCCGCTTTCGCCCGCCAGAAGCCCGGCCCAGGGGTCGTTGAAAAGCCGGTCCGGGCGGGCAGTTTCCAGCGCCCTCGCCGCTGCAATCCACGCCCCGGTTCTTACAGTGGACGCCCGCACCTGCGGGTCATGGGATGAGGCCATCCATCCACCCTACTGAAACTCCATTAACGGGCGGCGGCTTGGTCTTGAACCTCAGGATCATCAGATGAAGGAGCCGCCGTTTCAAGGCGGAGAGGTCCTCTTCTGGAGCGAGTAGGATTCGGGAGTGAGTTTCCAGGCACTCAAACACTTCACCGCATGCTCGTTGGCTTCGGATGATCCGCAGCCCATCATCCAGGCAGAAGAGCAGAACAGCGACTATGAATCTGGAGTCGTACTGT
Source organism: Paenarthrobacter sp. AR 02 (assembly GCF_021538675.1). Taxonomy (GTDB): domain Bacteria; phylum Actinomycetota; class Actinomycetes; order Actinomycetales; family Micrococcaceae; genus Arthrobacter. The sequence goes on along the minus strand of NZ_JAJUKH010000003.1, from coordinate 107,410 downwards.
TTGGGAAGGAGTGGTGGCGGATCCGCACGGCTCGGATCACGCCGACGAAGCAGGGCGCCTTTGTCGCGGTCTGGAAGCGCGACGGAGGCGGATCGACCAGGCCATTTACAGCTGGCGAGTCATTGTCGGGACTGATGGTCTTCGTAGAAGAGCGGGACCGGTTCGGGGTCTTCCGATTCTCACCCTCGTACCTGATCTCGCTTGGATACGTCACTTCCGAATTCCATCCAGGCAAGCGCGGCTTCCGCGTCTATCCCGCATGGTGCTCCGACCTGAATCCTCAAGCGTCCCGAACCCAGCGCGCGCAAGCCTCCGCGTTCGTAGAGCTTCCTCCACGCAGCGTGCCGTGGACCGAAACCGGGCGCACAGACTAGCTGGTCCCCGCCCCTCGAATCAAACGTGTGCGTAAGACCCCGCCGTTCCGTGGATCGCCAGCCGGGACGTGAGAGAGCGTCCACCCCAAGCGGGCGGAACGTGAGAGAGCGTTGGGGGTTAGCGTTCGGAGTGCGCCGCCAGGAAGGAGTAGACCTCGGTTTCGTCAACGCCGGGGAACGCGCCGGGAGGCATGGCGGCCAACAGGTGGGAGTGTGCCCGGGCGGAAGGCCAGGCGTTTCCGGCCCACTCGTTCGCCAGTGACTCCGGGGGTCGTTTACAGCAATTCGGGTCCGGGCAATTGGAGGTTGCCCGTGCGGTGGTCTCCCGCCCACGGAACCACTTCACGTGCTGGTACGGGACGCCGATACTCAGCGAAAACTCGCCGGTCGCGGACCGTTCAGTGCGTGCAGTGCACCAGTAGGTGCCCGATGGCGTGTCCGTGTACTGGCTGTAGGCGCTGAACTTGTCGGGCACATCGAACACTGCCCGGGAGGTCCACGCCTTGCACGACGGCTGCCCTTCGATGGCCCCCGTGTGGTCCTGTGGAAAGTTCACGCCGTCGTTTTCGTAGGCCTTGTAGATGATGCCGGACTGGTGGGTCTTCTGGAAATGCGTGGTGAGGCCCAGGTGCTGGGTAGCCAAATTAGTGAAGCGGTGGGCGGCCGTCTCATACGACACCGCAAACGCGTCGCGAATGTCCTCCACAGCGATTTCCTTTGCGGCTTTGGCTTTTTGCAGGAACTCCACGGTGGCATGCTCCGGCAGCAGGAGCGCAGCGGCGAAATAGTTGGTAGCCACCCGCTGAGCCAGGAAATCGCCGTAGTTCCGCGGAGTCTCGTGCCCCAAAACGTAATGCCCCAGGGCCTGCAGCAAAACAGACCTGGGATCGTGGTCCTGCCGCTGGTTCTGCGTGAGATAAATTCTGTGGTTCTTCAAATCCGTCACGGAGCGCGTGGAATGGGGCAAATCGCCCACGTGGTGGAGGGTGAAACCGAGATTCTCGGCGATGTCGGCAATGACGTGCTGGCTCAGCGGACCGGTGGTGTAGCCGACCCCTTTGAGGACCTTCTGCGCTTCGGCCTCATACTCGGGGAAATAGTTGCCGCGCTCGCGCATCATGGCACGCAACTCGCCGTTCGCGCGGCGGGCTTCCTCCGGCGTCGCGGCTTGCTCGTTAAGCTTGCGTTCGAGCTCCTGAAGCAGCCCCACCTGCGCCTCGAGAACTTCCAGCGGAAGCCGCGAACTGATGCGGATTTTCGGGAGATTCAGGGACTCGTACAGGGGTCCGCGCTGGTACCGTTCCAACTCGATTTCCAGCGCCGCGCGGCGGCTGGGCGGCTCGGCCCCGAGCAGCTGGTCGATGCTTACGTTGAGTGCGACGGCCAGCTGCTGCAGCAGCCCCAGTTTGGGCTCGCGCTTGCCGTTTTCGATCAGGCTCAGCTGGCTTGGAGCAGTCCCGACGGCGGCACTCAAGTCGTCCAGCGTCAGCCCGGCCTGCTTGCGCAGGTGCCGCACGCGGCGGCCAAGGCTGATGACGTCCAGTTCCGGGGACGCAGGGGACGACGACGGCGACACTACTTCGCGATTCCAGCTCACAGGCGACATTTCTTGAGAATACGCGAAGAAGTGCATTTCTTTCCATAGTTTTCCTCTAGAAAGCCTCTTGAAAGTGCAGAAAAGTAGGTCCTACGAAAAAGAAATACAGACCCCGGGCTACCCGGCCGATGCCGCAACGAAGCAGCAGAGGCCGGGCCGGGCACCACCTAGGAGACAGATAATGACCGCTTCATTTGAACCAGCAGAGCAGAGTGCAGAGCAGCAGGCCGCAGCGCTGGAACTTGAATGGTCCGCCAACCCGCGTTGGGAATGCGTCACCCGTGATTACTCGGCATCAGACGTCGTCCGCCTCCGCGGCCGCGTCTCCGAAGAGCACACCCTGGCCCGCCGCGGTTCGGAGAAGCTCTGGAAGCAGCTCACCGAGGAAGCTCCCACCGGCGGTTACACCAACGCTTTGGGTGCACTGACCGGCAACCAGGCTGTCCAGCAGGTCAAGGCCGGTCTCCGGGCCATCTACCTCTCCGGTTGGCAGGTGGCAGCGGATGCCAACCTCTCCGGCCAGACCTACCCGGACCAGTCGCTCTACCCGGCAAACTCGGTCCCGCAGGTTGTCCGCCGCATCAACAATGCCCTGCTGCGCGCCGACCAGATCGAATACTCTGAAGGCGTCCAGACCGTCGAGGACTGGCTGGTCCCGATTGTCGCCGACGCCGAAGCCGGCTTTGGGGGCCCGCTCAACGCCTACGAACTCATGAAATCCATGATCACCGCAGGTGCCTCGGGCGTTCACTGGGAAGACCAGCTGGCATCGGAGAAGAAGTGTGGCCACCTCGGCGGCAAGGTCCTGATCCCCACCCAGCAGCACATCCGGACACTGAACGCAGCCCGCCTGGCAGCCGACGTCGCCGGTACGCCGACGGTGGTCATCGCCCGCACCGACGCCGAGGCAGCGACCCTGATTACCTCCGACGTTGATGAGCGCGACCAGGAATTCATCACCGGCGAACGCACTGCCGAGGGCTTCTACAAGGTCCGCAACGGCATCGAACCCTGCATCGCCCGTGCCAAGGTCTACGCCCCGTACTCCGACCTCATCTGGATGGAGACGGGCACCCCGGACCTGGAACTGGCCCGCAAGTTCGCCGAATCGGTCAAGGCCGAGTTCCCGGACCAGATGCTCTCTTACAACTGCTCCCCGTCCTTTAACTGGCGCAAGCACCTGGACGACACCACCATCGCCAAGTTCCAGCGCGAACTCGGTGCCATGGGCTTCACGTTCCAGTTCATCACCCTGGCCGGCTTCCACGCCCTGAACTACTCGATGTTCGACCTCGCCCACGGCTACGCCCGTGAAGGCATGAGCGCCTACGTCGAGCTCCAGGAAAAGGAATTTGCCTCCGAGTCCCGCGGCTACACCGCCACCAAGCACCAGCGCGAAGTCGGCACCGGCTACTTCGACGACATCGCCACAGCGCTCAACCCGAACGCATCCACTTTGGCCTTGGTGGGATCCACCGAAGAGGGCCAGTTCCACTAACCACACCCCCGACGGCGGTTGTCACCTCCGGCCTCCGCTGCGGTAATGCTCGGCCTGCTATTCCCCACGTCCCGGTTTCGACCTCGCTGAGCGAGGACGGACCGGGACGCAGGGCCCCTTTTACGCAGGCTGCCGCATCACCGCACCTCCGGCCTCGTGCGCACCTCACGGAAGCGCCGCCGTCGAACATTTTCTTAGGAGTCTTGAAATGAACAGCTTCACCGACAACTTCACTATTAATGGCATTACGTTGACCGCGCAGCCCATTTCGCGGCAGAACGAGGTTTTGACGCCGGATGCGCTTGAGTTCGTCGGCAAGCTGCACCGGGCCACGGCTGATCGTCGCCAGGAGCTGATGCAGGCTCGGCACGCACGTCGTAACCAGATCTCGAGTGGCCAGGATCCGCGTTTCCTGCCGGAGACCGAGGGCATCCGCAATGACCCGTCGTGGCGGGTAGCTCCCCCGGCTCCGGGTCTGGAGGATCGCCGCGTGGAGATTACCGGTCCGGTGGACAAGAAGATGACCATCAATGCCCTGAACTCGGGGGCAAAGGTGTGGCTGGCGGACATGGAAGACTCGTCGACGCCGACGTGGCGCAACGTCATCCAGGGCCAGCTGAACCTGACCGACGCGCTGGAGCGCCGGATCGATTTCACGTCCCCCGAGGGCAAGGAATACAAGCTCAAGTCTGCCGAGGACCTGCCCACCATTGTTGTCCGTCCCCGCGGCTGGCACCTGCCGGAGAAGCACATGCTGATCGATGGCAAGCCGATCGCCGGCGGGATCGTTGACTTCGGCCTGTACTTCTTCCACAACGCCCGGCGCCTCCTGGCCCAGGGCAAGGGACCGTACTTCTACCTGCCGAAGATCGAGAACCACCTGGAAGCCCGACTCTGGAACGACATCTTTGTGTTGGCACAGGACCTGCTCGGCATCCCGCAGGGCACCATCCGCGCCACTGTGCTGATCGAGACCATCACGGCCGCGTTCGAGATGGAGGAGATCCTTTACGAACTGCGCGACCACGCGAGCGGTTTGAACGCCGGCCGGTGGGACTACATTTTCTCGCTGATCAAGAATTTCCGTACCCGCGGGCCGCGCTTCGTGCTCCCGGACCGCGGCCAGGTCACCATGACCCAGCCGTTCATGCGGGCCTACACCGAGCAACTGGTCCGCGCTTGCCACCGGCGAGGTGCCATGGCAATTGGGGGCATGGCAGCCGCTGTCCCTAACCGCAAGGACGAGGCAGCCAACCAGGCATCGTTTGAAAAGGTTCGTGCCGACAAGACCCGCGAAGCCAACGACGGCTTTGACGGATCCTGGGTGGCCCACCCGGACCTGGTTCCGGTCTGCCGTGAAGTCTTCGACGAGGTGCTCGGGGACAAGCCAAACCAGCTGGGCAAGTCCCGCGAGGACGTCACCCCCGATGACCGTGCACTGATCGACATTGCCAGCACGGAAGGCACCATCACCGAGGGCGGCGTGCGCCTGAACATCGAGGTAGGTATCCGCTACATCGAGTCCTGGCTGCGCGGTAACGGGGCCGTGGCTATCCACAACCTCATGGAGGACGCCGCCACCGCGGAGATCTCGCGATCCCAGCTGTGGCAGTGGATCCACTCCCACGCGATCACCGACCACGGCGACATCATCACCCGCGAATGGGTGGAGGACATGCTGGACGAGGAATTCGCCCGGCTGGAACGCTTCGACGGTGACCGCTTCGCTGATGCCCGCGCCATCTTCGAGGAAGTAACCCTGGCAGAGGAGTTCCCCACCTTTCTGACCATCCCGGCGTACGCCCGTTTCCTCACCGAGGCCCGTGAAGAGGCCACGGCAGAGGAACTCGTCGCCGCCTAGGGAGGCACCACAAGCCCCGCGACACACGCCGCGGACACCACGCCCCGACGCTGGGCTGCCTGCACTCTTCGCAACAAGTGACCCCGATGGTCGGGGAGGCAGCCCAGCAACGGGGCTTCCCCATGTCCGAAACGCACCCCACTTCGACGACTCGCTGCACGCAAGACGCTTCCTACCGTCTAATCCGCAGCAACCCATCGAAACGGGCACGCCAGAGCTAGCGTTGCCGGGCCACCCAGCGCACGGACAAGGTGGTGCATATGCAGAACGCGAGCACGGAGCCGAGGATCACGAAAAGCGGGACGGTCCAGCCGCCGGAAACACTGTGCACGAAACCAACGATGGTGGGCGCCAGCGCCGCGAAGCAGTAGCCAACGCCCTGCACGACGGCGGACATCTTCCCGGCCGCTGCCTGGGAGTGTGCGAACTTGATGATGGCAATGAAGATCACCGTGATGCCACCGCCTTGCGCAATGCCTCCCATGGAGGACCACAGCCACCAGAACCCGGGAGCCAGCAACAGGCCCACGGGAACGGCCAGCCACAACCCACTCAAGGTGACCGCCACCGTCGTCGTACTGGCCAAGCGGGCCAGGAGCGGTACGCCCAGGCCGCCAACAATCGCGAAGATCTGGAAGAGCGAGGAACCGGCACCGGCTTCTGCGGCGCCCATGGCGAGCTCATCCGCGAGGAAGCTGGGCAGCCAGGCAGTGACGCCGTAGTAGGAGAAGGCCTGGCCTGCGAACCCGAGCGTCAGCCCAGCTGTCAGCCAGCCGACACCGGATACCTGGCCAGCCCTGGTTGCAGCAGGGACGGGAACAGCGGCAGGAACCAAAGCCCGCCGTGCACCAACTGTCGGCACCCAGAACACAATCGCGGCCAACGCCAGCAGTGCGCTGGCGGCAAGGGCCAGCCGCCAACCCACCAACTCCGCCAGAGGTGCTGTGGCTACGGATGTCAGGAACGAGCCGATGTTGAGCGCAGCCGTGTAGACCCCCATGGCGGTGTCCTGGCGGCGCGGTGCGAAGTCGCGCCTGATGATGAGCGGCACCGCGATATTGCCGATGGTGATGGCCAAACCAATGATGACCGTTCCGGCCATGACCAGGGCACCGCCGCCGCTGGAGCGGATTACCACACCGGCCAACACCCCAACCAGGGTGAGCATCACGGCGAATTCAGCTCCGAGGCGGCGTCCGGCCAACGAGGCCAAAGGGGACGCCAGGGAGAAGCAGAGCACGGGAATTCCGGTCAGCAGCCCGAGTTCCACCGGCGAGAATCCGAGGTCCCGCCGCAGGGAATCCACCACTGGCGCCACGGCACCGAAAGGCCCGCGCATGTTCAGGGCAATGAGCCCAATGCACGCAAGGATCAGCCAGCCACGTGGGACTTTGGCGAGGAACTGACTCATTGGACGGACCGGGAGGGGGAGAAAATAGGCATCACTTTCATTGCTATCACGCCGCCGCAGGGCAGCCGGTCACAAACAAGACTTAGCCGGCAGCTTGCAGCGTGGCTTCGATCACGGCCGGCGAAAGAACATGTTGCGTGACCATTTGGCTCGCGCCCAGGATGGCCGCACGGTCCCCGGCCATGGTGATACCGATGCGCAGGTGGGTGGTGGCCAGTGGCAGGGAACGCCTGTAGACCACTTCGCGGATTCCGGCTACGAGGTGTTCGCCGGCTTCCCCCACGCTGCCGCCAATGATGATCATGGACGGATTGAGCAGGTTGACCACCGTGGCCAGTACATCGCCGACGTCGCGGCCGGCCTGCCGCAGTGCCTGGATAGCTTGCAGGTTTCCCTCGCCCACCAGGCGCAGCACGTCCGCGCCGGTGGCAGCTTCGAGCCCTTGGGCCTTGAGTTGGCGGGCGACGGCGGGACCTGAGGCCATCGCTTCAAGGCAGCCGTGGTTGCCGCACCGGCAGAGGACGTCATCGCCTCGGGGAACGCGGACGTGGCCGAGGTCGCCGGCAGTGCCGTTGGCGCCGCGTTGCAGTTCACCGCTGCTGATGATCCCGGCGCCGATGCCGGTGGCAACCTTGATGAACAGGAAGTTGTCGTGGTCGGGCCAGAATGCGGTCCGTTCACCGAGGGCCATGATGTTGACGTCGTTGTCCACCAGAACCGGAACGGGCAGCAATCGCTGAACGTAAGTGACGACGTCGAATCCGTCCCAGCCGGGCATGATGGGCGGCTTAACGGGCCGCCCGGTGGCGTGCTCGACCGGTCCTGGCAACCCGATGCCAATCCCGGCGAGGTCCCCGGGCTCCCGCCCCGCCTCGGCGAGGAGCTCACGTCCCGCGGCAACCAAGCGGCCCAACACCACTTCGGGGCCGTCGGCGACTTCCTGGACGAGCCGGCGCTCAGCCAGGATGCTGCCGCTGAGGTCGGTGACGGCAACGATCACGTGGGTGGCTCCGACGTCGACCGCCAGGACCACGCGGGCAGCGGGGTTGAAAGCGAAGCGCGACGGCGGCCTGCCGCCGCTGGAGCTGGCTTCCCCTGCCGGACCGACCAGACCCGAACTAATCAGGGCATCGATGCGGGAAGCGACCGTTGAACGGGCGAGCCCAGTGGTGACGGCAAGTTCGGCACGGGTGCGGGCCTGGCCGTCGCGGAGAAGCTGGAAAAGATCGCCAGCGCGAGAAAGATTGCCGGCCTCAACTGCGGAGGCATTTCCGGCATCGTGTGCGCTGACTGAAGGCATGCCTTTAGTGAAGCACGATTGCTTATGCGTGTCATGCATCAGAAGTATGTCGGCCTTATTTCAACTTTTGCTTGACGCTCGACAAAAGTCCCCTTAGGTTGTGATGAGCAGCACATCAAGGCGATCGATATGCACCATCTCCCCCGTCGATTCACCTCAAGAAGTCCGCTTACGAAGAGGTAACTGAACTTGTCCAGCCACACAGACGCCACACGCCCCTTGGGCGTTGGCATCCTCGGCGCCGGCCCGGTCACCCAGGCCATCCACTTGCCGTCCCTCGCCCGGCTCGGCGATCTCCTCACCGTCCGCCACATCATGGACGTCGACCCCTCGGTCGCCGGGTCAGTCGCCGCCCGCGTCGGCGCCACGCACAGCACCAGCGTCGAAGCCCTCCTCAGCGATCCCGCCGTTGAGATTGTCGCGATCTGCAGCCCCCACCAGTTCCACGCCGAACAAGTCATCGCCGCCTGCCGTGCCGGCAAGAAGGCGGTCCTCTGCGAGAAGCCTTTTGCCATGAACGCCGGAGAAGCCGCACGAATCTCGGCAGTCAGTGCCGAGACGGGCGTGCCGATCATCGTCGGTGCCATGCACACGTTCGATCCGGGCTGGCTCGCCGCCCAGGACAACTGGGGCGACCTCCCGGAGACCACGCACACCATCCGCTCCTCGATCGTCCTCCCACCCAACGCCCGGTTCGAGGACTTCGCGACCGAGATCATCACACGCCCCGCTGGCGGCACTCCTGATTACTCCGACCCTGAGGTCATCAAGGGCGCACTCCGGGGCGGCATCATGGGCCTGGCCATCCACGACCTCCCCCTGATCCGCCGGTTCACCCCGGATTTCAAGGACATCGAGGTGCTCGAGGCACGCCACGTCCGCCCCTTCGGTTACGTCATCTCACTGCGCACTCCCACCCGGGCCATCGAACTCCGCGCGGCAATGAACAACACGTGGAAGCCGGAATGGAGCTTCGAAGCCGTCTCCGATGCCGCTGCCCTGCGCATCGACTTCACACCGTCATACGTGCAGGCCGGTTCAGCCACCGCCACCCTGACGGAGGGCACCAAGACCACGGTGCTCGGTCCCTTCGACCATAACGGTTACGAAGGTGAGTGGCGCGAACTCGCGGCCCTGGCCACGGGAGCGAAGCAGCCGCCCACCGCGCAAACCCTCATTGACGACCTGACCTTCGCGTTGGACATCGCCGACGCCACGGTAGCCAGCCTCGAGACGCAGCACGCCGTTGCCGAAGGAATCCGCGCATGAGCCACACGTACACAGTCAAGGCTGCGCCTGAGGCGCAGGCGGCCGGTGCCGTGGCCTTGGTGGTCGCATCCCTTCCCGAATCGTTCGGTCCGGCCGCCGAAGCAAAAGCCGACGTAGTTGTCGTTTCCGGCCAGCCCGGATGGACCATCGAGGCAGCCACCGCCATTGACGAAGGGGCTCGCGGCATTGTGGTGGTCAACCCCGCACCGGAAAACACCGACTCCCTCGCGGCAGTCGCCGAACGCAGCAACACCGCAGTGGTCCTCGACCAGCGCTGGGCATCCAACCCAGCAATGCCGGCAGCCGAGGACGCAGTCCGCACCCTCGCCGGACGTGCCGCGATGCTCGACTCCGTCGCAACCGCTCCGGCCGGCACCAGCGCCGGTGAGGTACTAGCGGACCATCTTGCCGCCGTCGTACGCGTCACCGGTCCGCTGGACCGCCTCCGCGTCCTCCACCGCGGACCGCAGGGCTACACGGCGACGGCGGTACTCGCCAACGGCGCGCCGGTGGCACTGCAAGGCATCCTGTCTGACGCCCGGCCCGCGGCCCTGCAGCTCAGCATGCTGGTTGACGACGGCGGCGTCAGCCTCACACTGCCCGAACCGTCTGCAGCGTGGCCGGCCAGGGTCAAGGTCACCGGTCCGCACGGCGAACTGCTTCTGCCCACCCTGTACGAGTCCGCCCACCGCGCCACGTGGCGCCGGCTGAAGGAACACCTCGACGCAGGCACTGTCCCCTCAGATCTGCGTCGGTTCGCGGAACTGACCGAATCCGTTTCCACCCTCACCTGAATCACCGCACCACAAAGCAGTACCAGCCATTCAGTATCCGTTTGCCCTACTCAAAGTTGAGCTGGACCGGCGTACCGACGCGGACTCCGCGTTGCCGGTCCCGAAAGGAATCACTATGAATGTTCAGTCCACAGCCAACAAAGCATTCTCCCGCCGCGGCTTCCTCGGCCTCACCGCCGCAGCGGCCTCAGTGCCGCTGCTCGCCGCCTGCGGAGGCGGCTCAGCCAGCCAGGGCGGCGGTGGCGGCGGCGCCGGTGGCACCATCAAGTTCTGGGATATGCCGTGGGCAACCCCGGCCTACAACGATTCCGCCAAGAAGATCGCTGAAGGCTTCTCCGGCGCCAACAGCGCCAAGGCCAACTACCAGATCATCCAGTGGAACAACTTCTACCAGACGTTCTCCTCGGCGATCGCTTCCAAGACCGGTCCGGCTGTTTCCACCGGTGGTGGCTTCCAGGCGTTCCAGTTTGATCAGCAGGGCCAGATCGCCTACGCAGACAAAGTCATCGAGAAGATGAAGGCCAACGGCCAGTTCGACGACTTCCTGCCGGGAGTGCTGGATCCGTTCAAGTCGGACAAGGGCTATGTCGCAGTTCCGTGGCAGCTGGACATGCGCGTGTTCTGGTACCGCAAGTCGCTGTTCGAGAAGGCCGGCGTGTCACTGCCCACCGACTGGCCTTCACTGCTCGAAGCCGGCAAGGCACTGAAGAAGGTTGGCGCGTTCGGTTTCGCCACCGGCGCTGGATCAGGCAACAACTACGGCAACCACTCCATGATCATGATGATGGTCAACAACGGCGGCGGCGTCTGGAACAAGAACGGCGAACTGGACCTCCTCAACGACCGCAACGTCGAAGCCATGGAATTCGTCCTGGAACTCGTCTCCAACGGCATAATCGATCCTGCCGCGGTCAGCTACACCACGGACAACATGTCGGCACAGTGGAAGGACGGCAAGGCAGGATTCGGCCTCTTCCAGGTCAACGTTCCCCAGCGCGTGGGCGACACCTCCGGCGACCTGCTGGTGGCCGATCCCATCACCGGCCCGCACGGCGACAAAGCCACCATCGTGTTCCCGAACAACATCATGATGTACAAGAACACCCCCTCCCAGGAGGCCTCCGAAGAGTTCCTTGTCTACTACATGGGCCAGCTCAAGGAACTGTGGAAGCAGAAGCTCATGTCCGCGCTTCCGGTCTTCAAATCGATCACCGAAACGCCCGAGTTCGCCAATGACCCCAACAACGTCAAGATCGTCAAGGACTGGCAGCCCATCGCCAAGACGTTCGCTTCCCAGGGCAGCACCCTCAACGCCAACCTCGCAGCCCTCGACGGCGGCCAGGCCCTCAACCAGTTCAGCCAGTCCATCCTGACTGGCCAGGCAAAGGACGCCAAGAGCGCCCTGCAGACCTTCCAGTCCGGCCTTGAATCCGTCCTGAAGAAGTAGGACGGATCCAACCATGACATCCACCACCGCACCTTCGGGCTTGTCCCGGGCCCGCCGGGGGCTCGCCCCCGGCGGGCCGGGGGCCTCCCCTGGTAAACGCAAGAGCAAACTGAGCGCGCAAACCACCAAGACCTTCTTCTGGCTCCTGTTGCCGTCCGTGGTCCTGCTGGTCCTGATCCACGGTTATCCGCTGATCCACGCCGCGGTGCAGGCCACCCACGACGGCGACCTGCTCCAGACGGGGAACTTCGTTGGTGGGGAAAACTTCGCCAACGTCCTGTCCTCACCGGCGTTCTGGAAGGCTGCACAGTTCACCCTGTGGTTCACGATTGTGGGCGTGTTCGGCTCCTGGCTTGTTGGCCTGGGACTGGCCCTGCTGCTGCGGACCAAAATCCCCGCAGGCAATACCTTCAAGGTCCTGTTGCTCCTGCCGTGGGTGGTGCCGATCGTTGTCTCCTCCACCGCGTGGAACTGGCTGGTTGCCACACCTGACAGCCTGATCCCCTCGATCTTCCGGGGCCTCGGCCTGGGAACCCCACTGTTCCTGGCCGACCCGACCCTCGCGTCCATCACTGTCATGGTGTTCAAGGTCTGGGTTTCCTTCCCCTTCATGATGATGATGATCTCCGCGGCCCTGGCCTCGGTGGACACCACCGTCTACGAAGCCGCGAGCATGGATGGTGCCAGCCGTTGGCAGCAGTTCACCCAGATCACCCTGCCGCTGATCGCCCGCTCCACGTACATCTCGTGGATCCTCATGACGATCTTCTGCGTCAACGACTTCCCCACCATCTACCTCCTCACCGGCGGCGGCCCGGTCAGTGCCACCACGTCGCTGGTGGTCCTGGCTTACCGGACGGTTTTCCAGGACTTCGCTACCGGCCCCGGCGTTGCCATCGCCTTCCTCATGACCATGACCCTGGTTGTCATCTCCGTCATCCTGTACCGCCAGATCCGAAAGTCGAGCGTCGAATAATGAGCGCTGTACTCCACGCCCACCCCGAATCCGGCCCGGCCCTCGGCATCAGCGAATCAGGCAAAACACGCCGGGTCCTTTCCGAAGCCGGCATGCGCGGACGCTGGTGGCGGTTTGTCCTGATCCTGGCCATCACGGTGATCGTCCTGGTTCCGATCATGGTCACCGTGGTCCTCGCCTTCACGCCAGGGCCCAACAGCACCGCTACCGGCTTCACCTTCGAAAACCTTGCCAACGTCTTCAACGGAACGTTGGCCGCGACATGGCTGCAGAACAGCCTGGTCACCACGCTCTCCACCGTTGTGGTCTCCGTTGCCGTGGCAGCACCGGCGGGCTACGTCCTGTCCCGCGGCCGGTCCAAGGCAGTCTCCGGTTACTCCCTGCTCCTGTTCGTGATGCAGTCCCTGCCGATCATCACCTCGGTGGTTCCGCTGTTCATCCTCTTCGCAGGGATGGGACTGGTGGACAACCTGCTGGGCATCACCATCATCTACGTCGGTTCCACCATGACCGTCGCCACCTGGATGATGGCCGCCTACTTCGATTCGATTCCCATCAGCCTCGAAGAAGCATCCTGGATCGATGGCTGCTCGGTGTTTGGTTCCTTCACCAAGGTGGTGCTGCGCAACTCCTTGCCGGGCATCCTTTCCACGGCGATCTTCGCTTTCCTGCTCGCTTGGAACGACTACCTCGTGGCCATCGTCTTCCTCCGCTCCAATGAGATCTTCACCCTCCCCATGGGTGTCCAATCCTTCTTCCAACAGAACGCCACCGACTGGACCTCCGTGATGGCGCTGGCCGTCGTCATGATGCTTCCCCCGATCATCGTTTTCGCCACGTTGAACAAGTACTTCAGCGTTGGCGGAATCGGTGGCTCCCTCGCCGGGCGCTAACTAGACTGGCGCCAACGCCTGAATTCCCTGCATAACCCACTCCCGCAAAGGAAAACAATGTCGTACTCACTCCAGCTGTATACCCTCCGCAATGCCATCCAGGAGGACCTGCCTGGAACCATCAAGAAGGTCGCAGAGATCGGTTTCACGCAGGTTGAACCGTACAACTTCGTGGCCACCGCAGCCGAGCTCGGGGCTGCGCTGAAGGAAAACGGCCTGACCGCTCCTTCGGGACACGCACCGCTTCTGTCGGCCGACCAGGACGAAATCTTTGCCGCCGCCAAGGAACTGGGCATCACTACCGTGATCGACCCGTTCCTCCCGGCTGAACACTGGCAGGACGCGGAAACCATCCAGGGTACGGCGGCCAAGCTCAACGCCGCGGCCAAGAAGGGTGCGGAGTACGGCATCCGCGTGGGCTACCACAACCACGCATGGGAACTGGAGTCCACCATCGAGGGCAAGACCGCGTTGGAGTACTTCGAGGGCCTGTTGGATCCGGAACTCGTCCTCGAGGTAGACACCTACTGGGTTGCTGTGGGCGGCCAGGACCCCGTGGAACTCCTGGCCCGGCTCGGTGACCGCGTGAAGCTGATCCACATCAAGGACGGCCCGGGCAACACTGACACCAAGGCCCAACAGCCCGCAGGCCAGGGCACCATCCCCGTCCTGGACGTCATCGCCGCAGCGAAGTCCCTGGAGGTTGGCGTCGTTGAATTTGACGACTACTCAGGCGACATCTTCGAAGGGATCACGGAAAGCCTCGCATTCCTCAATGCAGAATCGGCAGGTGCCAAGGCATGAGCTTTACACCTTCCACCCGTAAGGGCACTGTAGGCGTAGCCGTCATTGGTGCGGGCAACATCAGCAAGCAGTACCTGGACAACCTCACCACCTTCCCGGACGTCAAGGTCCTGGTCATCGCCGACCTCTTCGAAGAGGCAGCGAAGGCACGCGCCGAGGAATACGGGATCCCCGAGTGGGGTGCCCCGGAGCTGGCACTGAACCATCCCGACGTCGAAATCATCGTGAACCTGACCATCCCGGCAGCGCACGTGGAGGTAGCGACAGCTGCGGTCAACGCCGGCAAGCATGTCTGGACCGAAAAGCCCTTCTCCCTGGACCGCGAATCCGGGCTGGGCCTGCTCAAGGCCGCCGACGCCGCGGGCATCCGCCTTGGCACCGCACCGGACACATTCCTGGGCGCCGGCCTGCAGACCGCACGACGGATCATCGAGCGCGGCGACATCGGTACCCCGTTGACCGGCATGACCACGTTCCAGACTCCCGGACCGGAATCCTGGCACCCGAACCCTGCGTTCCTGTTCCAGCACGGCGCCGGACCCCTGTTCGACATGGGTCCGTACTACCTGACGGCACTGATCCAGACCTTCGGATCGATCCGCAAGGTGGCCGCCGTCGGATCCTCCGCGAAGGCGACCCGCGTGATCGGTTCCGGTCCCAAGGCCGGCGAGGAGTTCGCCGTCGAGGTCCCCACGCATGTTTCGGCCATGGCGCAGTTCGAAGGCGGCCAGTCCTCGCACAGCGTTTTCTCGTTCGAGTCGCCGCGCCAACGCATGGGCTTCGTGGAAATCACCGGCTCGGAGGCGACGCTCTCGCTGCCGGACCCGAACTATTTCGACGGCGACCTGAAGCTGTGGCGTCCGGGCGCGGAAGAACCCGAGATCAACGCCGCGACAGGTCCCGCCAACGGCCGTGGGCTGGGCGTGCTGGACATGGCCCGGGCCCTGCGTGCCGGCACCCCGCACCGCGCCACCGGCGACCTCGCGTACCACGTGCTGGACAGCATGGTATCCATCGCGGAGTCCGTGGAATCCGGCACGTTTGTGGACGTCACCAGCAACGCCCCCACCTCGGCCGCCCTCCCGGAGGACTGGGCACCGGAAACCGCGACACTCTAGAAAACCCCAGCGAAACCAGCGAACCCAGCGAGGAAACGAACCATGAGCACGCCCACACACTCGTCCCTGCCTTCCGACCGCCCACTGGGCGTGGCCGCCATCGGCTACGCCTTTATGGGGAAGGCCCACTCGAATGCGTGGCGGAACGTGGCTAGTTTCTTCGACGTCCCGGCCTTCGAGCAGAAGGTCCTCGTGGGCCGGGACGCCGCCCAGGTGGCCGAAGCCGCCGCCAAGTATGGTTGGGCGGAATCCGCCACTGATTGGCGCTCAGTCATTGACCGGGACGACATCGACATCATCGATATCTGCGCACCGGGCTGGATGCACGCCGAGATCGCCATCGCAGCCCTCGAAGCCGGCAAGCATGTCCTCGTGGAAAAGCCGCTCGCCAACACCCTGGGCGAGGCTGAACTCATGACCGCCGCCGCTGAGAAGGCCCGCAAACGCGGCGTCCAGTCCATGATCGGCTTCAACTACCGCCGCGTCCCCGCCCTTGCCTTGGCCCGCGAACTCATCGCCGAAGGCCGCCTCGGCACCGTCCGCCACATCCGCGCAGCATACCTCCAGGACTGGCTCTCCGATTCTGAGTCGCCCATGACCTGGCGGCTCCGCAAGGAAACCGCCGGATCCGGCGCCCTGGGCGACATCGCCTCCCACGCCATCGACCAGGTCCTCTACCTCCTGGGCGACGCCGTCACCGAAGTCTCTGGCCGCCTGCACACTTTTGTCGACCAGCGTCCCGGCCCCAACGGCCCGGAACAAGTAACGGTCGACGACGCCGCCTGGGCAACCTTGGGCCTCGCCTCCGGAGCAATCGCCTCGGTGGAAGTCAGCCGGGTGGCTACGGGCAGGAAGAACTCCCTCACACTCGAAATCTACGGCGACAAGGGCACTCTCCTGTTCGATCTGGAAGCCCTCAATGAACTGGGTTTCCTGGATGCCACCCTGCCTGTCCGGGAGCAGGGATTCCGCCGGATCCTGGTCAACGAACCCGAACACCCCTACCTTGAAGCCTGGTGGCCGCAGGGACACATCATCGGCTGGGAACACACGTTCACGCACCAAATCCGGGACTTCCTTCTCGCCATTCGCGACGGAAGCCAGCCGTCGCCGTCGTTCGAAGAAGGACTCAACGTCCAACACATTCTGGCCGCGATCGAAGAGTCAGCGGCCGCCAAAAGTTCACTGATCCAGCTCAACGCAACCCCTATTGAAGGAGCCTGACATGCCCCGCCCGTACACCCTGTTCACCGGCCAGTGGGCCGACCTCCCCTTCGAGGAAGTCGCGCGCCTTGCCTCGGGCTGGGGCTACGACGGCCTGGAAATCGCCGTCTCCGGAGACCACCTGGACGCCTGGCGCTGGGACGAACCCGGCTACGTCGAGTCCAAGCTGGCTGTGCTGGAGAAGTACAACCTGAAGGTCTGGGCCATCTCCAACCACCTCAAGGGCCAGGCAGTCTGCGATGACCCGATCGACTTCCGCCACGAAGCCATCGTCGGCTCCAAGGTGTGGGGCGACGGCGATCCCGAAGGCGTCCGCCAACGAGCCGCAGAAGAAATGAAGCACACCGCCCGCCTGGCCAAGGCGCTCGGCGTGGACACCGTGGTTGGGTTCACCGGCTCCTCCATCTGGCAGTACGTGGCCATGTTCCCACCCGTCCCCGAGAAGGTCATCGACGCCGGCTACCAGGACTTCGCCGACCGTTGGAACCCCATCCTGGATGTCTTTGACGAATGTGGTGTCCGCTTCGCCCACGAAGTCCACCCGTCCGAGATCGCCTACGACTACTGGACCACTGTCCGCACACTCGAAGCGATCGGACACCGCGAAGCGTTCGGCCTGAACTGGGACCCCTCCCACTTCATGTGGCAGGGCATCGATCCCGTGTCCTTCATTTGGGATTTCAAGGACCGGATCTACCACGTGGACTGCAAGGACACCAAGCTCCGCCCCACCGGCCGGAACACCGTCATGGGCTCGCACCTGCCCTGGGGCGACCCCCGCCGTGGCTGGGACTTCGTCTCCGCAGGACGCGGCGACGTGCCGTGGGAATCGTCCTTCCGTGCCCTCACCGCCATCGGCTACGACGGCCCCATCAGCATCGAGTGGGAAGACGCCGGCATGGACCGACTCCACGGCGCCCCCGAAGCCCTCGCCGCGCTCAAGAAGTTCGACTTCCCCGCGTCGCAGACCAGCTTCGACGCCGCCTTCAGCAGCAAGGACTAGCCCGTGGCCGACGCGACCCGAACCCTCCAACCCGACCAGCGTTGCGAGGTGTGGGTCGCGTCGGTATCCGGCGCATCCCAACTGCTGTACAGCACCGATCGCATCCTGCTGGAGGCGCCCAACTGGACTTTGGATGGTACGGCGCTGGTCCTCAACGGGGACGGCAAGTTGTGGACCCTGGACGTTTCAGGTGGCGAACCCGTAGAAGTTCCGCTGACCGGTGGGCCGGACCTGAACAACGATCATGTTCTCGCGCCCGACGGTTCCGGCATCTACCTTTCAGCCAACGACGGCCACATTTACCAGGCCGCGCTGGCCGGCGGCCCGGTCGACAGGATCACCGAAGACGACGGCGCTTTCCATTTCCTCCACGGCGTCAGCCCAGACGGCAGGGAGTTGGCCTACGTGGGTATCGAGGCGGGCGACTTTACGCAGCCCGGTCGCCTTATGACCATAGCGTCCGACGGCGGCGCTGCCGCCCGGGTGGATGTTGGGCCCGGCCACTGCGACGGGCCGGAATACTCGCCGGATGGCCAGTGGATTTACCTCAATACTGAGTCCTTCACTTCTGCTCCCGGCCACGCCCAGCTGGCCCGGATCCGACGGGATGGGAGCGGTTTCGAGCGGCTCCTCACGTCAGACTCCGTCGACTGGTTCCCGCATCTCTCCCCCGACGGCCGCTTCGCGACGTACATCCGGTTCCCCAGCGGAACCGAAGGCCATCCCGCCGACTTGCCGGTCGCCGTCGTCCTTGTATCCACCGAAGACTGGACCACGTCCCTCCAAACGTGGCCACTTTTCGGCGGCCAAGGTACCCTCAACGTCAACAGCTGGTCGCCGGATTCCACGCGTTTTGCGTTTGTGGCGTATCCGCTCACCGACCCATCAAAGGACTAAGCCCGTGACCCTCAGCAATGGCACTTCAGACGGCACCATCCGCTGGGGAATTCTCGGCACCGGCTTCATCGCCGGACTGCAAACCAAGGATCTGAAGGAAAACGGCTTCACGGTTCAGGCTGTCGGATCGCGGTCGCTGGAATCGTCCAAGGCTTTCGTCGCAGAGTACGGCGTCACCACCGCGCACGGCAGCTATGAAGACCTGGTGGCCGATCCCTTGGTCGATGTGGTTTACATAGCCACCCCACACCCCATGCACCACGCGAATGCTTTGTTGGCCCTGAACGCGGGCAAGCACGTGTTGGTGGAGAAGTCCTTCACCATGAACGCGCGCGAGGCTCAGGACATTGTTGAGTTGGCCGGCTTGAAAAGACTCGTGGCACTCGAGGCCATGTGGACGAGGTTCCTCCCCCACATGATCCGCATTCGCGACGTCATCGCGTCCGGCACCATCGGTGAGGTCCGGAAGGTGGTGGCCAGCCACAACCAAAGCCTGCCCAAGGATCCCGCGCACCGGCTGAATGATCCCGCACTGGGCGGCGGGGCCCTGCTGGACCTCGGCATCTACCCCATCTCTTTCGCTTTCGACATCCTGGGTACGCCCGCCGCGATCCGGGCGAGCGCTTCGATGACGCCCACCAGCGTGGACCGGCAGACGGCAGCAATTTTTGATTACGACGGCGGTGCGCAGGCTTTAGTGGACTGCGAACTGGACGCTGCGAGCGCCAACCGGGCCATGGTGCTCGGCACCGAGGGTTGGATCGACATCGAGCACACCTGGTACAGCCCTGTTCCCTTCACCGTCCATGCGGCCGACGGTTCCGTGGGTGAGCGCTACGAGCAGCCCGTCACCAGCCGGGGCATGCAGTACCAGGCAGCGGAACTGGAACGCCTGGTCCGCGCCGGTGACACTGCCGGAACCATCCTTCCGCCGGAAGAAACGGTTGCCATCATGGCGGCCATGGACGAGATCCGCAGCCAGATCGGCCTGAGCTACGACGCTGACGCCGCATGAGCGACTCACCCCGCCTCGTGGAACTCCGCCAGCAGGAGGAAGAACTGGTCTTCGCAGCCTTCGACAACCATGATGCCTGGCGGCTGGGCTCGCTGATCGCCAACCACGCGATCTCCGCCGGGTTTGGTGTGGCAATCGATATTCGCCGCCACAACATCGTGCTCTTCCGCTGCGTCCTTCCAGGGGCAACCTCGGACCAGGAAGAGTGGATCCGCCGGAAGGCTGCATCCGTGCTGCGGTTTGAGCACAGCACGGCCTTGCTGGGTGAACAGTTCGCTGAGCGCAACCCGCTTGGCGGTGGGTGGCTCGCTCCGGAGGACTACACCTTGGCAGGTGGCTCCTTCCCGATCAGGGTCCGCGGCGCGGGTGTCATCGGGGCGATCACCGTGTCCGGGTTGTCCTCCGATGAGGACCACCAGCTGGTGGTGGACGGGATCCGGAGCTACTTGAAGACGGTGGGCTGACGTCAGGCGGGTGAGAGGGCCTAAATATTCAGTGCCCGACGCACAACCCGGGTGTTCCTTCGTGAAACGGGCACCATTGTGCGCTCTGCATTGTCCATGATGAGGACCCACTCCCCCTTTTCCCGTCGCTCCACCTCGCGGATGCGGCTGAGATTGACAAGGTACTGACGGTGCACCCGCAGGAAACTCCCTGTGTCCGACAGATCGGTTTCGAGCTTGTCCAAGCCGGACAAAGCGGCACGGAGCCTGCCTTCATCGGTCAGCAGCCATACCTCGTTCCCTTCCGCTTCTGCCACCGCTACCTCCGACGTTGCCAACAGCACCATCCGGTTCTCCTCGCGCAGGGCTACGACCCGCCGCGATCCTCCCAACAGCACGCCGCCTGTTTCGGCCTGTGGAAAGTGCTCGCCCGCCACGGCACCGAAAGACATCAGATGCCCGATCAGATTCTTGTGGAGGAACACTGGTCGAATTCCGATCGACGTCGGCTCGTCGGTAAAACGGGTGAAGATCTGGGTCGACCCGGTCCACCCTGAGTCCACGGCGGCCCGCTTGGTGGCATAGCGTGCGGCATGAATGAACGGGGGAAGTTGCGGAGTCCAACGCAACACCGGATCTACCGCGGGCGCATTTCCAGGGATGCCCAGGATCATGCTCGCCCTGTCGTCGGCAATCACCACGCCCCCTTCAGTGTCCACGGCGACCAGAGGATCGGTGGTACGTCCCCTGGCTTGGGCAAACACTGCGAGCAACTCGTTGCCGCTGTCGTGGGCCCTTCCCCTCAGGACATTCTGGGTGCGGGCTGCCGACGTCTCCAGCCATTTCCTTGCAGAACCGGGCAGTTCGCCGCCCCAGCACGAGATGTTCAGGACCGCAATGGGCTCTCCACCCACCAACTCCCGCACCGCGATGGCACCACAGGACCACTCATGAAAAGCCTGCAGCCAGTGCTCTGATTGCCTGATCATCACTGCGCGCCGGGTTTCCAGGGCGGTCCCCATGCTGTTCGTTCCAACGGAGCTCTCCGACCAGCTGAAAAAGGGCGCAAGCCCACCCTCTGAAGCGATCGTGCGCGTGTTCCTGTCGCCCCAGGCGGCAACTATCCGGCCATTGGCATCGGCGATCGTCGCAACACCACCGACCTTTGCCAACTCGTGCGCCATCGCAGCAGCGCAAAATCCCAGCTCCGCGAAGACTGTGTCCTGGTCGAGGGAGTGGGTAGCATCCGATACCGCGTTGGGCGCCTCTGTCAGAAAGGGGTCTATCCGGTAGACATCCCGGGAGCGTTGCCACGAGATCGCTACCTCGGGCCTCACTCGTTGGACATCATCGCCACCGCCCACAAAGCGTTCCCACGCATGAAATACGGCGGTTCGGTTGGACTGTGTGGAAATCTGCTGTGGTTGATGCTCACCTGGCATGAAAACCTCCTCGGCGCCCGTTAAGGAACGCGTTCTGAACCGAAGGCCAACCATGGCCCGCGTCTATGCCATTAGTGGAAGCTTCGCAGGTTTCGTGACGTAGTTCACAAAGATCCACCGTTGGGCGCCTTGTCCTCCCTACCCCCAAAGCATCCCCGAAGTGGGTGGTCTGCGTGCCATGGATGTGGGCGTGAACGGCACCTTCGAGCGCCTGAACGGCAGCCTCCGAGGGTCCGGCGGTAGTACCTTTTCGGCCGGTTTGGGCGGGCATACGGTTAGCTCTCAGCTGCTCGGATGAGCTGGCTGTTACGCATGAATGCTCGCGTAATTCGTATGTGATTTCACGAGGAGGTGATGTCTGGTGACGATTGCTGAAGAAAACATTACTGAGGAACGGTCAGAGTTGCTGGCCAGGCTCGGTTTGGACGGACAGAACAAAGCATCCATGGGCCGGGTGTTGGCCACTGGTTCCATCGCGGAGGCGACGGAACGTGCCGACGGCACTATGGAGGCGACCATCCGGATCAAGGAAGACGAGGTTTGCTGGGATCCGGCCATTCTCGTTCTGCCGCATGGCGGTGATCTGGAACTGACCGTCATCAACGATGACAAGAACACCCATGCCTGCCTGTTGCCAAGCAACGGCGACCAAAAGTTCCTGTGGCTGGTGAACCATTCGCGGGGAAAGGCGAAAATCCGTCTGGATGGCCCGGGCTACTACTGGTACAGCTCGCCGGGAGGCAACGACGAAGGACGGGGCCTCACTGCCGCGATCGTCGTGCAGGGCGAAGTGCCCCCCGAAGCCCGCCTGGATCGTCCCACCCAACCCCGCGCATAGAAAGGACCAGATCGATGACTGTTGAGTATGTTGACGCCGGCGAGGCTATAGACCATAGCGCGCTGAGCAGCATGGCGGGGGTCGCCCCCGCCGTGACAAACGATATTGATTACGAGCGCCTGTTGAACGCGCGTTCGGAATCACAGAACTGGCTGACGTACTACGGCGCCTATGACGGACAGCGCTACAGCCTGTTGGACCAGATCAACACGGGGAACGTGAGCAAGCTCAGCCCTGCGTGGATCTTCCAGGCCGGCCATTCCGGTCAGATGGCAGCTACCTCCACCTATGCCTTCGAAGCCTGCCCCCTGGTTGTCGATGGCGTCATGTACGTCACCGGCTGGGACGGCTGGTTCTGGGCGCTGGACGCGGTGACCGGCAAGGAGCTGTGGCGCTACAAGCATGCGATTCCTTTTGACGTTTCGCTGTGCTGCAGCAACGTCAACCGGGGATGTGCAGTAGCCAAGGGGAAAGTCTTCTTCGTGACCCCGAACGCCCAGCTGTTGGCACTGGATGCAACAAACGGCGACGTGGTGTGGCAAAAAACCATTGGCGATGTGCGTGCAGGTGAAAGTGCCTCGATTGCCCCAACCGTCATCAAGGACACTCTGATCACCGGCAGCGCCGGCGGAGAGTTCGGGGTACGTGGCCATATCGATTGCTGGGACCTGGAAACGGGTGAGCAGCGTTGGCGTACTTACACTGTGCCCAAGCCGGGCGAACCCGGCTCGGAAACCTGGCCCGCTGACGGTGAGGCCTGGCAGCGCGGTGGTGGTAACCACTGGGTTACCGGTACGTACGATCCTGAGCTGAACCTGTACTACGCAGGTACCGGCAACCCTGCTCCGGACTTCGACGGCGGGGTCCGTGAAGGGGACAACCTCTACACCGACAGTGTCGTGGCGATGGATGTCGACACCGGGGAAATCAAATGGCATTACCAGTTCACCCCGCACGATCTGTGGGACTACGACTCCACCATGGAGATGACCCTGTTTGAGCGTGATGGCAAGAAGCTCCTCGGCCACTTCGACAAGAACGGTTACTTCTTCGTCCTGGACCGGACCAACGGCGAGCTGCAGCACGTAACTCCCTTTGTGGACCGCATCGACTGGGGCGTCATCACCCGTGATGGGAAAGTAACTCCTCGGAAGTACCCCGACAAGGAAGGCGAACCGGTCCACTTCTACCCCGGCCCGGCCGGCGCGAAGGAATGGACGCACGCCGCATACAGCCGCAAGACGGAGCTGTTCTATGTGCCAGTGGCCGACGTCGGTGCTACCGCCACGCGCCGGCGGCGCGAGTTCAAGGAAGGCATTCCGTACTGGGGTGCCGGTGTCCAGGTGGACATCGACAACATGGCCGGATCCGTCAGCGCTTTCGACACCTACGGTGAAGAGAAATGGCGCTGGCGCATCGACTACCCCATGGCCGCGTCCGTGCTGGCCACGGCCGGCGACCTGGTATTCGCCGGCACCCCGACGGGGGAATTCGTAGCGCTGGATGCCCGCACCGGTGAAAAGCTCTGGGAATTCCAGTGCGGCAGCGGCCACCACAGCAGCTGCTCGACCTACAGCGTGGACGGCAAGCAGTTCGTCGTCGTCCCCGTTGGTTGGGGCGGTTGGCTCGAAGGCATCGTGCCCGGACTACTTGGCCAAGGCCACGGCAGCGCGGTCATCGCCTTCGCTCTGCCCGACTGAGCTGTGTCCTGCAAACCCACCCATCAATGAAAGGAGAAGGAACATGACTGATCAAAGCACCAAGAAGAGCTGGGAAGCTCCCACGCTCGCGGAAATCCGCGTCTCGGCAGAAGTAACTGCCTACGTGGCAACCAAGTAGTGGCCCGGAGGTATGCCGGTACTTCGCCGGCATACCTCCACCAACACGGACGAAAGGCATCATCGGAGATGTGGGTACGCGTTCTGGGTTCAGCAGCCGGAGGAGGGTTTCCGCAGTGGAACTGTGCCTGTCCTTCGTGCAGCGCGGCGAGGGACGGATCCCGTCCCTGTGTTCCGCGCCTCCAATCGTCCATCGCGGTCAGCGCTGACCGCCACCAGTGGTTCCTGCTCAATTGTTCACCGGACATCCAGTCCCAAATAGAATCCTTTGAAGCCCTGCACCCCGTGCCTGGGCAAGGTCCACGGGTGCAAGCCGTCCTGCTCACGGATGCTGAGCTTGACCATTCGCTGGGCCTGCTGTTGATGCGTGAGGGCCGTGGCGTCGAAGTGCATGCCACGGAATCCGCCCATGGAACACTCACTTCCGGTACAGGGATTCTGCAAACGCTCCAACAGTATTGCCCTGTGGTGTGGACACCCGTGATCCCGGGTGTGGAGGCGCAACTTGGGGCGGGTTTGTCCTATCGTGCCTTCAATGTTCCCACTGCCAAGCCGAAGCGCTTCGCGGAAACAACCTCTTACGGCCGGGTAGTGGGGTACCGCGTCACGGACATCAGCACAGACCGCTCCTTTGTCTACCTCCCCGGCGTGCAGAAACTCACCCCCGGCGTCCTCGGGGAGTTCCAGGATTGCTCGGCGATCTTGCTCGACGGAAGCTTCTGGCGCGACGACGAAATGGCCAGCCTTGACCTGGCCGACAAAACCTCTCGGGACATGGGACACGTTCCCATCAGTGGTCCCGGCGGCAGCCTCGAAGCGTTGTCCGCACTCAAGATCCCGCGCAAGATCTACGTCCACATCAACAACACCAACCCGATCCTGCTCGACGACTCGCCAGAACGCCTTCACCTCGACCGGCATGGCGTGGAGGTCGCTGTAGACGGGCTTGAGTTTGAAATCTAAGGAGCAGCCATGACAGCAGTACTCACGCCGGACGAGCTCGAAGAGTCCCTCCGCGCGCATGCCAAGCAATATCACAGCGAGCATCCCTTTCACCGGCGCATGAACGCGGGCCAGTCCACCCCGGAAGAACTCCGGGGGTGGGTGGCAAACCGCTTCTACTATCAAATGAACATCCCCCGGAAAGACGGGGCGATCCTCAGCCACTGCCCGGACAGCGACGTCCGGCGACGCTGGGTACAACGGATCATCGACCACGACGGCGTCACCGAAGGGACCGGCGGAATTGAGTCCTGGCTGCGGTTGAGCGAAGCCGTCGGCTTGACCCGTGAGGAAGTCGAGGACTCCAGGCACCTGCTCCCTGGCGTGAAATTCGCCGTCGATGCGTACGTCACCTTTACCCGCACCAAGCCCTGGGTGGAGTCCGTCGCGTCTTCCCTGACCGAGCTGTTCGCCCCGGACCTTATGGCAGAACGGCTCTCGGCGTTTGAGCGCTACTACACCTGGATTGCTCCGGAAGGCCTTGCCTATTTCCGGGCACGTATCTCCCAAGCCCCCCGCGACTCCGAACATGGCCTGGAGATCGTTAGAAAGTACTGCGTCACCCCCGAAACGCAGGCCGCCGCCGTCGCCGCTTTGTCCTTCAAATGCGATGTGCTGTGGAGCATGCTCGATGCGATTGACCAGGGCTATGGAAATCGTTGACGCTACCGCCCGGCCGAGGTTGTCTCCCCACGTTCGGCTGGTCTTCAACGCCGCGCGTGGGGAGTACGCATTGCTCTCGCCCGAGACCATTTGGACCATCAATGCCACCGGTGCCGCCATCGTGGAGCTGTGCGACGCCACCAGGACCCTCGCAGAGATCGAGGCCGAACTGCGCGGCCAGTATGACCAGGTCGCATACGGCGACATCCAACGCTTCGTGGCGGGGCTCGTCACCAAGCACGGCATGGAGGTAAAACATGGATAGGCCCTACGGACTGCTCGCTGAGCTCACCTATGCCTGCCCGCTCAAGTGCGGTTACTGCTCTAATCCACTTCAGCTCGACGACTACCGGGACGAATTGAGCACCGAGGAGTGGAAACGGGTCTTCGCCGAAGCCGCCGAACTGGGGGTACTCCAGCTGCACCTCTCCGGGGGTGAGCCCCTCCAACGCCACGACATTGTCGAGTTGGTGCGCTCCGCCAACCAGTTGGGCCTTTACACCAACCTGATCACCAGCGGCCTTGGCTTATCCCGGCGCCGTGCGGCCGAGCTTCGCGAGGCGGGCCTGGACCATGTGCAGCTCAGCATTCAATCGGATGAGCGATCACTGTCCGATGACATTGCGGGCACCCCCTCATTTGCCCGCAAGCAGATAGTCGCCCAGCAGGTTAAGGATCTGGGCTGGCCACTCACCCTGAACGTAGTGCTGCACCGGCTCAATATCGATCGGATCGGCGGCATCATCGCCATGGCAGAAGCGATGCACGCGGACCGCATCGAGCTGGCGAACACGCAATATGCCGGCTGGGCAGGGCTTAACCTGCCCGAACTCCTTCCAAGCCGGGAGCAGCTCAACCATGCCGAGGTGGTTGTTCGCGAGGCACGGGAACGGCTCGCGGAATCCATGGAGATCATCTACGTCGTCCCGGACTACTACAGCAAGTACCCAAAACCCTGCATGGACGGATGGGCCAGCCGACAGTTCACCGTGGTGCCCAATGGCGATGCACTGCCGTGTCCGGCCGCCCACGAGCTGGCATTGGGCCACGGGCTTCCAGCTGCCAACGTGCGTGAGCACTCCCTGGGATGGATTTGGGAACAGGCACCGCTGTTCCAGCAATTCCGGGGCGACTCATGGATGCCCGACCCCTGCCGCAGCTGCGATCGCAAGGAGATCGACTTCGGTGGTTGTCGGTGCCAGGCCTTTGCGCTGACCGGCGACGCCGCGCGAACAGATCCGGTCTGCCACCTTTCCCCCGACCACGGCCTCATCGAGGCGGCTGTGGCGACGGCTAACGATCCCTCCCGGCCCGCCGGCGGGACACTGATCCCCCGTATGGCGATGGGTCGTCCCAACCGGGCTACGAATGTCACACCGCGAAGGACCACAGGCATACCTGTCCAGCTGTCCCCGACCATACTCAGGGAGAAGGCATGATCGCCCTGCTCGGGTTGGGATTTGCCCTCGGCCTGGACAACTTCCGGACGTCCATTGTGCTTGGTGGCCTCAAACCTAATTGGCGCACGTCCGTGCGGACATCGCTGGTTTTCGCCATGTGGGACGGCGTGGCACCGGTCGCCGGGATCCTGCTCGGCGCCTATCTGAGCACAAAGATCGAGGGTTTGGCGGGAGTCATCGGTGCGATCGGCTTGGCCGCCTACAGCCTGTGGCTCATCATCAAGTCCTTGCGCTCTCCCGAACACGCGGATCTCGATATGAAAACGGCACGGCGCTGGCTTCCCCTGCCCCTGAGCCTCGACAATGTTGCCGCCGGGGCCACCCTGGGGCTGGCCGGCCACTCGCCCTGGCTGGCGCCGGCCCTGTTCGCCTTGACCACGTTTGTGATGTCAGTCGCCGGACACCAAATTGGCCGAACGATCGCCAGCTTCCTTCCCCGTTTCCTGCCCCGCCTCCGCATGGACCTGCTGACCGGGATTGTCCTCCTGGTCGTGGCATGCCTCATGCTCCTGGGCGTCGACATCATTGATGAGGGCATCGCCCCTACGGATGGTGACTAATGGAGAACCTTGAAATTCATGGCCTTGAGGATGACCCAACGCGTCCCCCCTGCTATCACTGCGGTGAACCTTATACGTCAGCAGGATCGGGTCGGCACGTTGACCCGGTGGACTGCCAGGTCTGCCAACGGTGCACAATGATGCCCGCCTGCTACACGTGCCGGAACATGTACTGCCCCTGCGAAGTTCACCAACTCGGAAAAGCATCAACGCCGTGAGCAAACGTAACCGTCCGTAAGCCGTTCATCGATCTTGATATAGGGAAGCCACATCAGGGATTTCGGCGCAGTTTATGCAGCTCGGTAAGAACCCGGAGGCGACGACGAACCAGTCCAGCTGGTCGGCGTCGTCTCCGGGTTCCCTGTGTCCGCACACCACGCAACTGACGGGTTCCTGACCGGGAGGAAGAGGATGCACGTAAGACATTGCCTGCAGCAATTGGTGCCAGGCTTTGCTGATTGAGCTTCGCATCCGTCGTCACGTCCTCGGAACAGGAAGCCACATGACAGCACCCCGGAGCTTCCGCGCCGCCTGGGCGGGGTCCGCAGCGCCATAAATGGAACTTCCGACGACGGCCACGTCAGCCCCAGCCTGCTGAATGTCGGTGATCGTGGTCAGCTTTACACCGCCTGCAACAGAGAAAGGGACACCGGATTCTTTGCCCATACGGAGCAGCCGCGCCAAGTCGAAGCCCGGTTGGGCTTGCTCGTCCAATCCAGCATGCATCCCCGCGTATTTGGCGCCCAAGGCCCGGACCTCATTGGCCCGGCCCACCTTGTCCGCCACGCCAATGAGATCGACGATCACGCCCTTGTCGCATTCCGCGGCCGCTGTGATCGCACCGGCAATGGTTGAGTCGTCAGCGACACCGAGCACCGTCACCAGGTCCGCACCTGCCGCGAAGGCAAGGTTTGCTTCAAGCTCTCCAGCATCCATGGTCTGCAGGTCCGCCAGGACAAGTTTGTCGGGGTGTGCCTTCTTGACGGCGCTGACAACCGGGAGACCTTCAGACTTGATCAACGGAGCCCCGAGCCCCAGGATGTCCACGTAGTCGGCCACTTTGCCTGCGAGCTCGAGGGCCGCGTGGGCAGTTAGGAGGTCGATGGCGACTTGTAGTTTCATGATGCTCTGCTTTCTTCAGGGCGCGACTATTGGCACAACCGCGGCGACCACTCCGGCCAGCGCTCCTCCGACGAGTGGCCCCACAACTGGAATCCAGCTGTAGCCCCAATCGCTGGAGCCCTTGCCCTTAATGGGAAGGAGCGCATGGGCAATTCGGGGGCCCAGGTCCCTGGCAGGATTGATGGCATAACCGGTGGGACCGCCAAGGGACACACCAATGCCAACCACCAGAAGGGCGACGGCAAGGGGACCCAGTCCAGAAGGCGTGCCGCCGAACGTGAGGATCCCGAAGACCAGGACGAACGTGCCGATGATCTCGGTGACAAGGTTCCAGGGCGTGGACCTGATGGCCGGCCCCGTGGCGAAAACGCCCAGCTTGTTGGCCGGCTCGGGTTCGACATCAAAATGCTGCTTGTGTGCGGCCCACATGAAGACGGCCCCGAGGATTGCGCCCAACAATTGCGCTCCGAAATATGTGACCGTGGAGGCGAAGTCCACTGCCACACCTGGCGCATATTCCGCCTTGCCATTGATTAGCAGGCCCAAAGTAACTGCTGGGTTGAGGTGTGCGCCGGACTTCACGGCGACAAAGACGCCGGCAAAAACGGCGATACCCCAACCCCACGTCACCATAAGGAATCCGCCGTTGTTTCCTTTAGTGCCCTTGAGCGCAACGTTCGCCACTACGCCGCAGCCCAAGAGGGTCAGTATTGCTGTTCCGAAGAGTTCGGAAAGAAAGACTGTTCCGAGAGACATCCATTTGCTCCTTAGTTTTGGTGTTGCCAGTCCTTGGCAAGGTGCTCGTGCATCGCCTCGCTAGTGATCGAACCTGTCGAGGTCCATGACCTTCTGCCACGCGAAGACAAAATCGTTGATGAACTTTGATTCGACATGCTTGCCCGCATAGAGCTCCGACAGGGCACGCAACTCGGCATTGGCCGAAAAGACGAGGTCAGTGCGGCTTGCGATCCACTTGCGTTGCCCGCTCTTCCGGTCCTTGCCTTCGAAGGCCTCCTCACCCGTACTGCCGTCCGCCGTTTGCGTCCAGACGGTGTCGATGTCCAGCAGGTTGACGAAGTAATCGTTGGTAAGAATCCCCGGAGTTAAGGTCAGCACGCCCAGTGGCGAACCTTTGTGGTTCGCACCCATCACCCGCAGACCACCGAGCAGAACGGTCATCTCGGGGGCAGTCAGTGTCAGCTGATGGGCGCGCTCCACCAATAGGAATTCTGACGGGAGTCGGGTACCCGGTCCAAGGTAGCTACGGAATGCATCCGCTGTAGGTTCAAGCACGGAGAACCGCTCGGGATCAGTCCACTCCTGAGTGGCATCTGTCCGTCCGGGCCGGAAAGGGATCTCGACGTCGTGGCCTCCCCTGGCTGCGGCGTGTTCCACCGCTGCGCATCCGCCAAGCACGATCAGGTCGGCCAGGGATATCGTTTTCGAACCAGACTGGAAGGTGTTGAACTGATCCCGGATCAATTCAAGAGTGTCGAGCACTTTGG
Organism: Paenarthrobacter sp. AR 02; assembly: GCF_021538675.1. Classification (GTDB taxonomy): domain Bacteria; phylum Actinomycetota; class Actinomycetes; order Actinomycetales; family Micrococcaceae; genus Arthrobacter. Next base: position 77,056 of record NZ_JAJUKH010000003.1, on the reverse strand, counting down.
CCAATGACTCAGGATCGTTCGCGTCCCAGCCCCGTTGGGGATCAAGGCGAATGCGCGCTCCGTTGGCGCCCCCGCGCTTGTCACTGTTACGGAACGTGGAGGCCGAAGCCCACGCGGTAGAAACGAGTTGTCCCACGGACAGGCCCGATGCGAGCACGTGGCTCTTCAGCGTGCGGATGTCGTCCGCGCCCACCAGCTCGTGGTTCGGTTCCGGCACCGGGTCCTGCCAGATCAGGCGTTCGCGCGGGACCAACGGGCCCAGATATCGGCTGACGGGGCCCATATCCGAGTGCGTGAGTTTGAACCAGGCACGGGCAAAGGCATCCGCCAGTTGTTCTGGATTCTCCAGGAATTGCCGGGCAATCACCTCGTATTTTCGGTCTTCCTTCAGGGCAAGGTCCGTGGTGAGTACCGTGGGGACGTGGCTTTTGGACGGGTCGTGGGCATCGGGAACCGTACCGGCCCCTTCGCCATTGCTGGGAACCCATTGCCACAGACCTGCCGGGCTAAGAACCACGTCCCACTCGTACGCAAACAGTATTTCCAGGAAGCTGTTGTCCCATGTGGTCGGGGTGGGCGTCCAAATTCCTTCCAGCCCACTGGTGATGGTGTCGGCACCCTTACCTGTTCCGAACGAATTGGGCCAGCCCAGACCTTGCAGTTCGAAGCCTCCTAATCCCGGTTCAGGTCCCAGGTGGGTGCCGGGCTGGGCGACTCCGTGGGTCTTGCCGAACGTATGGCCTCCCGCCACCAAGGCGACTGTTTCGACGTCGTCCATCCCCATGCGCAGGAACGTTTGACGAATTTCCCGGGCTGCAGCAATCGGGTCAGGGACCGTGGCTGGCCCTTGCGGGTCCACGTAGATCAGGCCCATTTCACTGGCGGCGAGGGGCTCATGCAAATCCCGGATGCCGCTGTGGCGTTCGTCGGCGAACCACGTATCCTCTGGTCCCCAATACGTCTCGTCAGCTTCCCAGGCGTCCTCGCGTCCACCCCCAAACCCGAAGGTTTTGAAGCCCATGGACTCCAAGGCCCTGTTCCCTGCGAAGATCATCAGGTCGGCCCAGGAGACTTTGTAACCGTACTTCTGTTTCACAGGCCACAGAAGCCTTCGCGCCTTGTCTAGGTTTCGGTTGTCAGGCCAACCATTCAGGGGTGCAAAGCGCTGCATTCCAGCGGCGGCGCCACCCCTACCGTCACCCACACGATATGTGCCGGCGCTGTGCCATGCCATGCGCAAGACCAGCGGGCCGTAATGTCCGAAGTCAGCGGGCCACCAGTCCTGGGAGGTGGTCAGCACCTGGTCGACATCCCGGGCCAGCTCGTCCAGGTCCACAGACAAGAACTCTTTGGCGTAGTCAAAATCATCGCCCAATGGATTGGCGTCGCGGCTGGGCCTGGCGAGGCACCTCAAATCGAGCCGGGCGGGCCCTTCGGCCCGTGGCGGGCCGCCAGCCACCGGGCAATTCCGTTTGCCAGGTGGTCGACGCGTTGCCAGGGTCCGGTCGTAGGTGAGGTCCACGTGGGCGTCGGGGCTTCCAGACATGGTTACTCCTTCAGCAGGAGTCTCGAGGGCTCCGTTAGTTGACGAATTATGCAAACTGAGAGACAACCTATGCCTGCCCAAACCTCCCGAACAGCCGCTACCGCCGGACTCCCGGAGCACGCCGTTCAAGCGTCCGAACCCGCCGTTCGCTGCAGCGTCCCAGCCACGCCAGGACGGGGTCCAGAGGCCACCAAGGGGCCGGTGGGCCTGGGTCACCCATGGTGAGGGAAGCTAAACGCGACGCCGTGTGGTGAGGTTTTCCGCCTACGCTTCGGTGTCCCGCAGCACGCGGATCAGATTGCCATGGGTCAGCGCGGCGATGTCAGAGCTGGACCACCCGCGGCGTTCCAACTCCTCCAGCAGAGCTGGGTAGCGGTCCACCGATGCCATGTCGTCGGGCGGGGTCATCCCGTCGAAGTCACTGCCTATTCCGACGTGCTCCACACCGGCGACGTCACGAATGTGCTCGATGTGGTTACAGATCTCCCGAATGCCGCAGGGAGGCTTTGGGTTCTCCGCGAGCCAGGCATTTTCCTGTGGGGCGGCCAGCGGGCCCGTCCAGTCTCCTTGCGCGGATTGACGCGCAGCAGACCATCGACGGTATTCCTCGGAAAGGAACTCCGGGAGGAACACCACCATGACGATCCCCCGGCTGGACCTGACGGCACCCAACATGCTGTCTGTGACGTTACGGGGATGGTCGGAGAGGGCCCGGGCGCCGGAGTGCGAGAAGAACAACGGGGCTTTGCTGAGGCGTGTGACCTGCTCGATGGTCGAATCTGCGCAATGCGACAGGTCGATCAACATGCCGAGTTGGTTCATCGTTTCCACCACGGATTCGCCAAAGGCGTTGAGGCCTCCCACGTTTGGGACATCCGTTGCACTGTCCGCCCACGCAGTGTTTCTGTTGTGTGTGAGGGTCATGTACCTGACGCCGTTGCGGTACATGAACCGCAGCACATCGAGGGAATCGTGGATCTGGTGCCCGCCTTCCATGCCCATCAGGGAGGCGATCCTCCCCTCGGAGAAACAGCGCTCAACGTCATCCGCGGACCGCGCGAGGGCAGTGAGGTGCGGGTAGGTCTCGCATAGACGGTGGACGGCCTCGATCTGGGCCAGCGTGAGGGCGGGCGCCTCAGCCGGGTCTGAGTTGGTGGGCACCCAGATGGACCAAAACTGTGCCCCCACTCCCCCACGCTTCAGGCGGATCAGGTCCGTCTGAAGCAGCGGCTGCTCACGCGAAGGATCGAGGCGTTCGAAGTCCAAGCCAGCCAATTCATGATGCTTCCACAACATGTCGTTGTGGCCATCGATAATCAGGTGATGTTCCACGGCTAGAAGGTCTTGCCGACGGATCCGAGCTGCTGGGCGGCTTCGACGATGCGTGCGGCCATGCCTGCTTCGGCCGAAGCACCCCACACGCGGGGGTCGTAGGTCTTCTTGTTGCCCATTTCGCCGTCGACTTTCAGGACGCCGTCGTAGTTGGAGAACATGTGCCCGGCCACCGGGCGGGTGAACGCGTACTGGGTATCGGTGTCGATGTTCATCTTGATCACACCGTACGAAACAGCGTCAGCGATTTCCTGCTCCGTGGAACCCGAACCGCCGTGGAAGACGAGGTCGAACGGGTTTTCCTTGCCGATCTTCGCACCCACCTCGGCCTGGATCTGCTTGAGCAGTTCCGGGCGAAGCTTCACATTGCCCGGCTTGTACACACCGTGCACGTTACCGAACGTCAACGCGGTCAGGTAACGGCCGTTCTCACCGGCACCCAGGGCCTCGATCGTGGCCAGAGCGTCCTCGGTGGTGGTGTAAAGCTTCTCATTGATCTCGTTCTCCACGCCGTCTTCCTCGCCACCGACGGTGCCGATTTCAACCTCGAGGATGATCTTCGCAGCAGCAGCGCGCTGCAAAAGTTCCCGGCCGATGCGCAGGTTATCTTCCAAGGTCTCGTGCGAGCCGTCCCACATGTGCGAGTTGAAGATCGGGTCCTTGCCGGCCTTCACGGCTTCCTCGGACGCGGCCAGCAACGGCAGGACAAAGTCCGCCAGCTTATCCTGCGGGCAGTGGTCCGTGTGCAGGGCAATGTTGACGTTGTAGTTCTTGGCAACTTCACGGGCGAACGCGGCGAAACCCAGCGAACCGGCCACCATGTCCTTGACCGAAGCACCGGACCAGTACGCTGCGCCACCGGTGGAAACCTGGATGATGCCGTCCGACTCGGCCTCGGCGAAACCGCGGATCGCAGCGTTCAGAGTCTGCGACGACGTCACATTCACCGCGGGGAAAGCGAAACCGCCAGCCTTCGCACGGTCGATCATCTCGGAGTAAATCTCTGGGGTTGCAATGGGCATGGCTACTCGGAAACCTCCCCGTCGGTCTCGTATGCGGTAATTTGGCCGATTCGACGCTCGTGGCGTTCGGCGTTGCTGAACGGTTCGGCAAGGAATGCTCTGATCAATTGCGTGGCTTCCTCCACACTGTGTTGGCGTCCACCCACAGCGATCACGTTTGCGTTGTTGTGTTGCCGGGCCAACACAGCGGTGTCCACGTTCCACACCAACGCTGCTCGCACACCCTTGACTTTGTTCGCCGATATCTGTTCGCCGTTGCCGGACCCACCCAGCACGATCCCCAGCGTCTCCACGCCCGCTTCCTGGTCATTGACGACGGCGGTCGCCGCCTTAATGCAGAACGCAGGGTAGTCGTCGTCCGGGTCGAAGGACGCGGGTCCGTGGTCCACCATGTCGTAGCCGCTGGCCGTCAACGCAGTGATGAGGTGCGAGCTGAGTTTCAGCCCGGCATGGTCCGTCGCTATGTGAACACGCATGCGTGGCCTCAGGCTTTCCGTGGATTGTTGGAGGCCAATGCAAGCTGTCCGTTGGTCCGCAGCGCCTCAATCGCCTCGGACGGTGAAGGCTTACCGTAAACGGCCGAACCCGCCACGAAGACATTGGCGCCGGCCTCCGCTGCGCGGAGGATGGTTTCCTCTGTAATGCCACCGTCAACCTGGATGGCCACGCTCACTCCGGAACCATCCACGGCCTCACGGGCACGTCGGATCTTGGGCAGCACCACGTCCAAGAACGCCTGGCCACCAAAGCCCGGCTCCACCGTCATGAGCAGCAGCATGTCAAGCTCCGAAAGCATGTCAAGGTAAGACTCCACTGGAGTGGCGGGCCGCAGAGCCATGCCCGCTTTGGCCCCCCGGGCCCTGAGTTCGCGTGCGAGCTTGATGGGAGCCATCGCGGCCTCCACGTGGAAGGTGACCGACGACAGACCGGCGTCGGCGTACAGCGGTGCCCAACGGTCGGCGTCGGAAATCATCAGGTGTGCATCCAATGGCACCGGGCTGACCTTTTGCAGCCGCTCCACGACAGGCAGACCGATGGTCAGGTTGGGCACGAAGCTGTTATCCATGACGTCGACGTGTACTGCGTCTGCGTTGCTGATGCGGGCCAGCTCGGATTCGAGGTTGGCGAAGTCAGCCGAGAGGATGCTGGGATTGATACAGCAAGTCAGGGGCGAGGGGGACATGGTGCCTGCCTTTCGGTAAGGGTCAGAGCTGGCATTGCCAGGTGGTCACGCTGCATTGCGGGCGGCGGTGAGGGCACTTTCGACGTCGGAAAGCAGGTCGTTCCAGCTCGCGACGAACTTGTTAAGACCTTCGGATTCCAACTGGTCAACCACCTCGTTGTAGGTGATGCCGAGGTTTCGGAGGGAGCTGAGAATGACAGTCGCTTCGTCATAGGTACCGGCGATGGTGTCTCCCGTGACGATGCCATGGTCAAAGGTGGCATCCAGTGTCTTTTCCGGCATGGTGTTCACTACGCCGGCCGCAACGAGTTCCGTGACGTAGAGGGTGTCAGGGTATGCCGGGTCTTTGACACCGGTTGAAGCCCAGAGAGGACGCTGTGGACGCGCCCCCGCTGCAGCCAGGACAGCCCAGCGCTCCGTGGAGAAAAGTTCTTCGTACACGTGATAGGCGATCCGGGCATTGGCCAACCCTGCCTTGCCTTTGAGTGCCTTGGCTTCTTCGGTGCCGATGGCGTCAAGGCGCTGATCGATTTCCGTGTCGACGCGGGAGACGAAGAACGATGCCACAGAGTGGATTTTCGAAAGATCATGACCGTTTTCCATGGCCCGCTTGATGCCCGACTGGAAGGCGTCAATCACAGCCCGGTAGCGGGCGAGGGAGAAGATCAGGGTCACGTTGACGCTGATTCCCTCCGCGAGAACCGCGCTGATGGCTGGGAGTCCTTCCCGGGTGGCCGGGATCTTGATCAGGACATTCTCCTTGTTGACCTTGGCGAAGAGCTTCTTGGCCTCGGCGATGGTGCCGGACGTGTCCCAGGCGAGGCGGGGATCCACCTCGATGGAGACCCGGCCATCGACGCCGTCAGTGGCAGCGGCGATCGGAGCAAAGAGATCGCAGGCATCTGCAACGTCGGTAGTGGTGAGCTCGAAGATCGTTTCCTCGACACTGGCCCCTGCTGCGGCCTGCGCAATGATGGCGTCTTCGTAATCTGTGCCGGACGTGATGGCCGCCTGGAAGATGGAGGGGTTGGTGGTCACGCCCACCACGTTCTTCTGGTCGATGAGATTCTGCAGGCTGCCGCTTGAGAGCCTCTGGCGGGAGAGATCGTCCAGCCAGATGGAGAGGCCGGCGTCGGAGAGTTGCTGCGTGGGAGTAGTGGACATGGTGATTTTCCTGTATTCGATGATTAGGCAGTCAAGCCAGCGAGGGAGTCTTTGGCTGCGGCGGCAACGGCTTCGGCGGTGATGCCGAACTCGTTGAAGAGCCGCTTGTAGTCGGCGGAGGCGCCGAAGTGCTCCAGGGAGATGGAGCGGCCGGCGTCGCCAACGAATTCCTTCCAGCCCAACGCCAGGCCGGCCTCAACGGACACACGGGCCTTCACCGCGGCGGGGAGCACGGACTCGCGGTATGCCTCGTCCTGCTTGTTGAACCACTCAACGCAGGGCATGGAAACCACGCGGGCAGCGATGCCTTCGGCCTGCAGGGCTTCGCGGGCAGCGACCGCGAGCTGAACCTCTGAACCGGTGCCGATCAGGATCACCTGCGGGTCGACCGTCTCGCCGTCCTTGGAGGCTTCCGCCAGGACGTAGCCACCCTTGGCAACACCAGCAACGGAAGCAAATGTATCTCCGTTGGCTTCACCCGCACCACGGTCAAATACCGGCACGTTCTGACGTGTAAGCACAATGCCTGCGGGATTCTGGTGGTTCTCCAAGATGGTTTGCCAAGCGATACCGACCTCGTTGGCGTCGCCGGGGCGGACAACGTCCAGGCCCGGGATGGCCCGGAGTGAGGCGAGCTGCTCGACGGGCTGATGGGTGGGTCCGTCTTCGCCCAGGCCGATCGAATCGTGCGACCACACATAGATGGAGGGGACACCCATCAACGCGGACAACCGAATGGCGGGCTTTTGGTAGTCGCTGAAGATCAGGAATGTACCGGAGAAGGCGCGGGTGCGGCCGTGCAGGGAGATACCGTTCACGATCGACGCGGCAGCGTGCTCACGGATACCGAAGTGCAGGACACGTCCGTACGGGTTGCCCTTCCAAGCCTCCGTGGAACGCGATGTCGGGATGAACGACGGCGAACCCTCGATGGTGGTGTTGTTCGACTCGGCAAGGTCAGCGGAACCGCCCCAGAGTTCAGGCAGGACAGGGCCGATGGCGTTCAAGACCTTGCCCGAGGCCGCGCGGGTGGAAACGTCCTTGCCGGCCTCGAACACCGGCAGAACCTCGCCAAGATTGGCCGGAAGCTGCTTAGCCTCGATGCGCTCCAGAAGGGCGGCGCCCTCCGGATGTGAATTTTGCCAGGAAGAGAACGTCGCATCCCAGTGATCACGGGCAGCTGCACCCCGCTGAACAACCTTGCGGGCGTGGTCCAGAATGGCTTGGTCGATCTCGAAGGACTTCCCGGGGTCAAAGCCAAGGACCTCTTTGAGCGCTGCGACTTCCTCGGCACCGAGTGCGGAGCCGTGGATCTTGCCGGTGTTCTGCTTCTTCGGGGCCGGGTAGCCGATGATGGTGCGCAGGGAAATGATGGACGGCTTGTTCGTCTCAGCCTTCGCAGCCTGCAGTGCCGAGTACAGTTCCTGGACGTCTTCGACGTAGTCGCCGGTCGGATTGTTGTCGCTTGGGCGGGTCCAGTCCACGCGCTGGGTGTGCCAGCCGTAGGCTTCGTAGCGCTTGAGGACGTCCTCGGTGAAGGCGATGTCGGTGTCGTCTTCGATGGAGATGTGGTTCTCGTCGTAGATCACTACGAGGTTGCCCAGTTCCTGGTGCCCGGCCAGCGAGGACGCCTCGGACGTGACGCCTTCCTGGATGTCGCCGTCGGATGCGATCACCCAGATGGTGTGGTCGAACGGCGATTCGCCGGCGGGAGCATCGGCGTCGAACAGGCCGCGCTGGCGGCGCTGCGAGTAAGCGAAACCAACGGAAGATGCGAGGCCCTGGCCGAGCGGGCCGGTGGTGATCTCCACACCGACGGTGTGCTTGTACTCGGGGTGGCCCGGGGTCAGCGAACCCCAAGTGCGCAACGCCTCAAGGTCCTTCAGTTCCAGGCCGTAGCCGGAAAGGAAAAGCTGGATGTAGAGGGTCAGGGAAGAGTGACCCGGTGACAGGATGAAACGGTCGCGGCCGATCCACTCCGGATCGCGGGGATCGTGCCTCATCAGCTTCTGGAACAGCAGGTACGCTGCCGGAGCCAAGCTCATTGCCGTACCGGGGTGGCCATTGCCGACCTTCTCCACGGCGTCGGCGGCCAACACGCGGGCCGTGTCAACAGCCCGCTGGTCCTCGACGGTCCACTCCAGTGTGGCTGCAAGACCTGAGTCGCTGAATGTGACCGCCGTGCTTTCTGTTTGGTTCACGATATGTCCCCTTCGATCAGTTGGCCTCCATAAAAAGGCTGGCCAGCACGTCATCTTTTGCTTGCTCCTCATACTTCCTAAACAAGGAGTGGGTGATAACACTGTTTTCTGACAGTTTTTGACTACACTTTCGGACGGGGTTCGATTCTGCCCCTACAGGGTGCGCGCTGCGGCGCCGCCCTGCTGAGCGCACAAGGATGCAGCCATGACTCTCTCTGACCTTCCCTGGCCGTTGTTGAACGCCGTGGCCGCCCTGGCCGATGCCCCGCTGTCCCACATAGCCCAGCGGCTCCGTAAAGCTGCCCTTCCTTCCGTCGGGAGCAGCGCCTTGGTCATTTTCACGGAGGACTGCACTGGGCGCCCGCAGAAAAAGGCCGGTGCGGAGGACATCATTTCCAAGGTCTCGATTGCCGAGCTCGACCTGCTTCGCGCGCAGTTGTCCGATGAGGATCCGTGGTTCGGTGAGGCCGAACTCGCCGGCAAACAAAGGCATGCGCTGGCCCTCAAGCACGCGCCCAGCAACGCACTACTGGTCCTCACCGATCCCAACCCGATCGAACCCGACACCAGTGCCTGGCTGGATCTGCTGCGGTTCCTCTGGAACCTGACCGCCCGGCGGATACAGGAAAAGGTCGCGGACGCACCGCCGTCGTACTTGGTGGAGTCGCGGGCGGCTTCGGCGGAGCGGCTCCGGGTCACAGCCGAGCTGACCGACCTGCATTCCACCACGTTGGAAACGCTTCTGGCCGCGCTGCGGTCATCGGCACTGGACCACGCCACAGCCCGCACCACCGTCACGGACCTCGCCGCGAAAGCGTTGATTGCGCTGCGCACACACAGCGACCGCACCACTGACTTGGTCGAAGAACCTGTGGCCAAGGCTTTTGAACGCCTGCGTGAGGACCTCCGCCCCCTCACCGGATTCAGCGGCATCGAGGTTCAGTTCATCGAACCACCCCTCAACGGCCGGGCGCTCCCCGGGGAGGTCGCGCACGCTGCACGCGCGATCGTCCGTGGGCTCGTCCTGGTCATGATGGAGCAGCCGGAGGTCACCCGGATACGCACGCATTGGGATTGCGACGGCGAGAACCTGCTGATCAACGTGCGCGACGACGGCGGCGGGGCGTTGACCACCAAGGATCCCAATATCGGCCGCCTGGACCGCAGGGTCCAGGCCCTCACCGGTCAGCTGCGGATGGACGTCATGTCCGGCTGGGGTGCGGACGTCTTCGTTTCACTGCCGCTGGATCTTCCGGCACGTCCGGCTGGCGATGTCGCCGGCTGGAACCTGGCCGCACGCGAGTTGGAGGTCCTCCAGCATTTGGCTTCCGGGCACCGCAACCGCACCATCGCCGCGGCCATGGGCATCAGCGAAAATACGGTGAAGTTCCACGTGCGGAACCTTTTCAAAAAGCTCGACGTCGGTTCACGAACTGAGGCGATCGCGCTGGCCCACAGCCACGGCATGCGGCAGCAGGGGTGAAACTACTCGAAAGAGTAGTAGAAGTGATTGACGCGGACATCAAAAAGGTGGTGCCCCAAGACTCATCGTCCGCGGGACACCACCTTATACGTTTGCTACACGATAGCTGCGCGAAGAGCCTTGGCGGCCACCGCCGGATCGTCGGCACCGTAGATGGCGCCGCCGGCCACCGCGACGTCGGCACCAGCCTTTTGGACGTCTCCGATGGTGGCAACCTTGACGCCGCCAGCCACTGAGAACGGAACACGGGCTTCCGAGCCGGCGCGGAGGAGACCGTTCAGGTCGAAGCCGGGTTTGGCCTGCTCATCCAGGCCAGCGTGCATTTCCACGAACTTGGCGCCCAGGGCGCGGACCTCCTTGGCGCGGGTGACTTTGTCCGCGATGCCGATAAGGTCAACAACAACGCCCTTGTTATGCGCTTTGGCTGCCTTGACCGCCCCTGCAATGGTGGAGTCGTCAGCGGCTCCGAGCACGGTTACCAGGTCAGCCCCGGCTTTGAACGCGATGTCGGCCTCGAGCTCACCGGCGTCCATAGTCTTGAGGTCCGCGAAGACGATCTTGTCCGGGTGCGCGTCCTTGACCGCCGTGATCACGGACAGGCCCTCCGCTTTGATCAACGGAGTGCCGAGCTCAATGATGTCAACGTATTCGGCGACCTGGCCAGCCAGCTCCAGGGCGGCTTCGGTGGTCAGGAGGTCGATGGCAACTTGGAGTTTCATGACGTTACTGCTTTCTGTTGAGAACTGATCTGAGTGTGAGAAATCGATGGGTGGGTTACTCGAGGTTCGCGTGCCGCAGCCACAGCTCTTCGGCAGGCTGCGGATCGTTGTCCCAGAGGGACTGGAAGATGGCTTCCGTGGCCACGAACAGGGCCTGCTCAAACAGCGAGCCGGAGTACTGACGGGTCTTCGACGATCCGTGGTCGGTCTTCTGGGCTGCCGGAATGATCACCAATGCATCAGCAAGCCCAGCGAGCGGCGAGTCCGGGTTGGTGGTGAAAGCTGCGATGCGGGCCCCTGCCTTAGCGGCCGTTTCCGCGGACTTGACCACCCCGGAGGTGGTGCCAGATCCGGAGGCCACCAGAAGGAGGTCTCCGGAGGAGATGGCCGGAGTTGTTACATCACCGGCGATATGGACAGCGAGGCCCAAATGCATCAATCGCATGCCGGCCATCCGAAGGACCAGCCCGCTGCGACCGGCTCCCGCCACGAAGATTCGTCCAGGGTGTGCGAGGTGGCTTGCAATGCGGGCCATCTGCTGTTCATCAATCTTGACGACCGTCCCCGACATCTCGTCAAGGACGAGGGAAATGTTGCGGGCAATGTCGGACGGGGTCGTGGTCGGAGCCGCATTCGTTGCGTTTGCTGCCGGATTCACAATCTATGGTCCCTTCGATTCGGTCCTCTGCCCGTAGGGGCCTTCGGAGTGATGTTCGGTTGTTGACTATGCTTCCGAAACACAAGGGATGGGGTAACACTGTTTTCTGACGGTTCTTCCTACCCTTAAGGATGGGGTGGCAGTCCTCAGCCCAGCCTGCGTAACCGTGCTCTGTAGTATTGGAGCCACCTCGTAGCCGTTCTTGGGAGCTGAGACACTTGGCACCGCCTTCTCCGTTCGAGTCGCAGATCTACCGGCCACTACCGGAGATCGAGCGGGCCGAGGCGATCGTCGACAGGATCTCCACGGCCGTTGCTTTGGGTTTGCTCAACGTCGGTGAACGCCTGCCGGCGGAGACCGCCCTCTCGGAAAAGTTCGGTGTTGGGGGCACGACTCTTCGCGAAGCCCTGACTGAACTGCGCATCCGGGGAACCGTAGAGACCCGCAGAGGGCGAAGTGGCGGGTCGTTCGTCGCCGGATACCCCCTGTACCCTGCCGACGAGATGCAGGCGTGGTTCCTCTCAACATCGATTCCGGAAATACGGGACATCGGTGAGGAGCACATTGCCATCTCCACGGCAGTTGTCCGTCTTGCCTGCGAGCGCGCCGAACCCCAGGACTTCAAGCGCCTGCATATGTTGGCCGGTGTACTGGACGGTGCTGCGTCTCCCGAAGTCCGAGCAGCCGCGGATAGCCGGTTCCACATCCAACTTGCTGTCGCCGCCCGGTCACCGAGGCTTGCCAGCGCCGAGATCCGGCTCCAACAAGAGACCGTCCAACAGCTATGGACTCCTCTCGGGGTGCAGGTAGACACCGCAACCGCTGCCGCCGAGCACCTTGGACTGGCCCGGGCAATAGCCCGGGACCAACCGGGCACAGCGGAAGCCTTGGTGCAGGAACACATCAGGCGGAACGTCTTCCATCTGATCGACACGAAACTCACCCTCGAGTACGCCCAGTCCCAGCAACGGGACTGAAAGGACCACGCCCACTCAAAGGAGTGGGAAGAACCATCCCGAATTAGCGTTTCGGGTTTATCGCGCCCGAAGGACGATGGAAGTCAGCCGCTGCAGCATTCGTTGCCGCAGGCGAACCTGTCCCACAGCTCCTCCGGAAAGGCAGACCGATGCTCACTTCAGATACTTGCCTTGCCGAATGGATGGGGCGGGAGGCCCTCGCCGAGGCCATGATTCCCGTCATAGGCCGGCTCTACCGGGAAAACAACGTGGTCACCACCATCCACGGACGCAGCCTGGTCAATCAGTCCGCCATGAGCATCCTCAAAGCCCATCGTTTCGCCCGCCGGATCAGCAAGGAGGAACTCCTCCTGGAAGAGACCGCTCCCTTGGTCAACGCATTGGTCCAACTCCAGCTCGGACCGGCCACCGTCGATATCGCCCGCCTGAACCAGAAGTTCAAGGACAAGCGCACGGGCACCAGCGTTGAGGAATTCCTCAGCGCAGAACTCGCGGGAGTAGCGGGCAGGCGCGGCGGCGGGGCCGGCGGCAGCACCGACGTCGTGCTTTATGGTTTTGGCCGTATTGGACGCCTGCTGACGCGGCTTCTGGTGGAGCAGGCGGGCGGCGGCCATGGCCTGCGGCTACGGGCGGTTGTTGTTCGCAAAGGCGCGGAGAACGACCTCACCAAGCGCGCCAGCCTGCTGCGTCGGGACTCGGTCCATGGACCCTTCGAAGGGTCCATCAAGGTAGACCACGAGGCCAACACCATTACGGCCAACGGCGTCCGCATCCAGGTCATCTACTCGGACAACCCCGCCACGGTCGATTACACGGCGTACGGGATCAGGGACGCCTTGATTGTTGACAACACCGGACGGTGGCGGGACGCAGAAGGCCTCTCGCAGCACCTCCTGAGTCAAGGTGCCGCCCGTGTTTTGCTGACCGCACCGGGCAAGGGTGGGCTGAAGAACATCGTGCACGGCATCAACCACCGGGACGTCAACGACGACGACACGATCGTCACCGCGGCGTCCTGCACCACCAACGCCATCACACCGATCCTGCAAGCCATCAATGACAAGTACGGAATAGTCCATGGCCATGTGGAAACGGTCCACTCGTTCACGAACGATCAGAACCTCATAGACAACTTTCACCAGGGAAACCGCCGGGGCCGCTCCGCAGCGCTCAACATGGTCATCACCGAAACCGGGGCTGCCAGGGCCGTGGCGAAGGCGCTGCCCGAGTTGCAAGGCAAGCTCACCGGAAGCGCCATCCGGGTGCCCACCCCTGACGTGTCCATGGCCATACTGAACCTGAACCTTGAGCGCGGCACCACCAAGGACAATGTCAACACTTACCTGCGCGGAATGGCGCTGCATTCGGACCTACGGCATCAGATCGACTACATCGAATCCCCGGACGTTGTTTCCACGGACTTCGTGGGGTCCCGGCACACAGGGATAGTAGATGGGCTGGCCACCATCTCGAACGGCAAGAACCTGGTTCTCTACGTCTGGTACGACAACGAGTTCGGCTACAGCTGCCAGGTTGTCCGGGTGATGGAGGAAATGGCAGGCGTGCACCGGCCGTCTTACCCCGTGGCGAACATGGTGGAGGAAGCCCTGTCCGTACTGGCAGCCGCGGGCTCCTGATGGCCGTCCAAAAGCCAGCCCCAACAAAGTGAGCTGAAGCATGAAGATTGGAATCCTGACCAGCGGCGGCGACTGCCCCGGATTGAATGCGGTGATCCGCGGGGCGGTCCTGAAGGGCATCGCCATCCACGGACTCGAGTTCGTGGGTTTCCGGGACGGATGGCGTGGAGTGGTGGAAGGTGACGTCGTCGATATCCCCCGCTCCATGGTCCGCGGCATTGCCAAGCAAGGCGGCACCATCTTGGGGACATCGCGCACCAACCCTTTCGGCGATGGTGGTGGCCCGGACGTCATCAAAGGGCACTTGGACCGCCTGGGCATTGACGCAATCATCGCGATCGGTGGTGAGGGCACCCTGGCCGCCGCCCAAAGGCTCACCGATGCCGGGCTCAATATCGTGGGCGTTCCCAAGACCGTGGACAACGATCTCGACGCCACGGATTACAGCTTCGGTTTCGATACCGCGGTGCATATCGCCACCGAAGCGATGGACCGGCTCCGGACCACAGGGGAATCCCACCACCGCTGCATGATCGCTGAAGTCATGGGACGGCACGTGGGCTGGATCGCCCTCCACGCAGGGATGGCGTCCGGCGCGCATGCCATCCTGATTCCTGAGCAAAAGGTCAGCGTGGAGCGGATCGGCCAATGGATGCTGGAAGCACATGCCCGCGGCAGGGCACCCTTGCTGGTAGTAGCTGAGGGCTTCGTTCCTAACCACATGGAGACCCCTCACTCCGAACGGGGCCTGGACACCTTCGGCCGTCCACGTATGGGTGGCATCGCCGATCAGTTAGCCCCGCAACTGGAAGTGATGACGGGTATCGAAACCCGGACTGCGATCCTCGGCCATATCCAGCGCGGTGGAGTGCCTACCGCCTTTGACCGCGTGTTGGCCACGCGTTTGGGCATGGCCGCAGTCCACTCCGTCGTCGAGGGTCGCTGGGGCACCATGGTGGCGCTCAAAGGAACGGAAATACGGAGTGTGAGCTTTGATGAGGCTCTCGGAAAGCTCAAGACCGTTCCCCAGGACCGTTATGACGAAGCTGCCGTCCTGTTCGGCTAAGCAGGGATACCCGTCACCGCCCCTTCAGCATGTACCGCCTCTCCGGACGTCCGACGCCGTACTTGAGGCGGACGTCCAAGGCACCTTCGTCGTGGAGGTACTCAAGGTAGCGGCGGGCGCTCACACGGGAAGTTCCCAGCTGTTCGGCAACCTCGGCGGCGGACAGGTCTCCGAGCGCGGACTTGAGCGCGGATTCGACCAATTCGAGGGTCTCCACGCTGCAGCCCTTGGGCAGTGACCGCTCCGAGACGCTGACACCGAATACCCGGTTGACGTCGGCTTGTTCAGCCTGGTCCTTGGAAGAATCCAGTCCTTGGTAGGCGCTGAGATAGTGCTCCAGCCTTTCCTGCAGGTCCGCTTGGGAGAACGGCTTGATCAGGTAATGCACTATCCCGCCACGCAGGGCTTTGCGCACTGTCTCCACTTCCCGGGCGGCACTGATCACCAGTACGTCCAGGTCCGGGGCCACGTCCCGGAGCTGGTGCATCAGGTCCAGGCCACTGATGTCCGGAAGGTGGATGTCCAATAGCACCAGGTCGGGTTGAAGGCGTTCGGTTTCGATCACGGCACGGGCTCCGGTGTGGGCCACTCCCACCACTTCAAAGTGGGGTGTTCTCTGGATGAACCCGGCGTGCACTTTGGCCACCATGAAGTCGTCGTCGACGATCAGGACCTTGATCACGGCTGCGCTGCCTCTTTCTTTGCGTGTGAATCCTGCTTTGTGAACCGGGCGGTGAACACGGCACCAGTGTCGTTGGCCACGGTCAGGTCCCCTCCGCTGCGCCGGCAAATCACCCGCGAGAGCGCCAGCCCAAAGCCCCGGGCGTCTCCTGGCCCCGGATCCTTGGTGGAGAAGCCTTGCCGGAAAATCTCTTCTGCGGAATCCAAGGGTACGCCGGGGCCGTTGTCCCGCACGGTGACGGCGACGCCGTCCACCGAGTCGGCCACCAGGATGGTGACCGCTGCCCCCGCACGCCCGGTGACGGCGTCGAACGCGTTATCCACCAGGTTCCCCACCACGGTGGTGACGTCCCGGGAGAGTTCCTCGGGCACCGGCGAAAGAGTGGATTCAGGATCCAAGTGCACGTCCACGCCGCGTTCGGTAGCGAGGCTGGTCTTGGCGATCAGCAGGGCCGCGAGCGCGGGGTCCTGGATGCGGCTGGTGACGTCGTCATTGAGCCGGGTGCGTTCCACGGTGGCGCCGTTGACGAACTGCACTACGGAGTCGTATTCGCCGATCTGGATCAAGCCTGAAATGACGTGGAGTTGGTTCGCGAATTCATGCGCTTGCGCCCGCAACGTGTTGGTGACCGTACGGGTGGCGCCCAGTTCGCTCTCCAAGGAGGACAGTTCTGTCCGGTCCCTCAGGGTTGTCACGGAACCGATGTCTCGACCGTGCGAATGCAGGGCCACCCGGTTCATCACCACCAGCCGTTCACCTACCAGCACCAGCTGGTCCGGGTCTGCTTGGTCGCGCGTCAGGACGGTCTTCAGCGCAGGGTCCACATGAAGGGACCGGAGTTTCTTGCCGACGCAGTCCGCTGGAAGACCCAGGAGCTGCCGGGCGCTTTGGTTGGCCACGGTGATCCGTTCGTGGGGATCCAGCGCGACAACGCCTTCTTTCAACCCCTGCAACATGGCTTCGCGGTTCTCCACCAGACCTGTGATTTCCCGGGGTTCCATGCCCAGTGTCTGGCGTTTTACGCGGCGGGACAACAGGAGCGAACCGGCAACCCCCAGGACGCTTGCGACGCCCAGGTAGGTGAGCAGGTTGGGCACGGCGTCGCCCAGGCGTTCCAGCATGGAGGGATAGTTGCGGCTGATAGAGGCGATGCCGATCATGGTTCCGGAATCGTCTATGACCGGCACATGGGCGGAGAGGACTTCGCTGTTGTTGGCGTTGAGTACACCGGTCCAGGCACGGCCCTCCATGACCCTGCTTTCACCCAAGGGAAGTTTGCGGCCTATCAGTCCGGGGTCGGAGGCAGTGATGACGGTGCCGTCCAATTTGGCCAAGGCAACGTGCGCCGATCCGGATACGGTGCGGACGGACTCGGCAACTGCCGGGAGCGCTGAACCGCCACGTGGTTCGGCCGTGGGCAGGAGTGCCCGTACGGTGGGATTGTTGCCCAGGGCTTCGGCGGCGGACAACGCCCTGCGCCCCTCAGTCCGTTCGAAGGCTTCGGCGGATTGGGCCAGGGAAATCGCCACAACAGCTACCAGGACAGCCAACACAATGAGCAACTGCAGTACCAGGTATTGCCCTGCAAGGGACATGCCTCTGCGTCGAGTCACGGTGCGGTTCCTTAGGTGGTGCCGGTGATCGGAGCTGGCTGGGGGTGCTCCGCGTGGCGTACGGGAACTATACCCCAGACCCTTCCGGGACCTTGCGGTCCGTGAACGCAATGAACTTAAAGATCACTGCGAACACAAGAGTGATTGCCGTCACGCCCCCGCCTAGCATCAGTTCCCGGGGCTCAACGATGACCGCCCTGGACAGAATTCATAACTGAGAAGAGGAACACCATGCGCCAGATCCGCGCATTGCGAGTCGCCGCCGTCGCCGCCGGCCTCGCCCTGATGGCCACAGGTTGCGGTGCCACAGGCAAGAGCTCCACCGGTTCGGAAACCTCCGGAGCAGCAGCCGGACCCATCACCGGGCTCCAGATCATGGTGCCGAACACTCCCGGCGGCGGCTATGACACCACGGCCCGCGCAGCGGCAAAGGTCCTTGATGACGAGAAGATCGCCAACAACACCGAGGTCTTCAACCTCGCCGGTGCCGGCGGCACTGTCGGCCTGGCCCGTGTAGTCAATGAGAAGGGCAATGGCGATCTCGCCATGTTGATGGGCCTGGGCGTCGTGGGAGCCAGCTACACCAACAAGTCGCAGTCAAAGCTGACGGACACCACGCCCCTGGCAAAGCTGATTGAAGAGCCGGGCGCCATCATGGTCAGCAAGGACTCCCCCTATAAGACCATCGACGACCTTGTGAAGGCCTGGAAGGCTGATCCGGGATCCATCTCCGTAGGTGGCGGCTCCTCCCCCGGCGGACCTGACCACCTGCTGCCGATGCAGTTGGCCGGTGCCGTTGGCATCGACGCCACCAAGGTCAACTTCGTTTCCTACGACGGCGGTGGCGACCTCCTGCCCGCCATCCTGGGCAACAAGCTCGGCTTTGCCGCTTCCGGCGCCGGTGAGTACCTCGAGCAGATCAAGTCCGGCGAAGTCCGTGTGCTCGCCACCAGCGGTGAAAAGCGGCTCGACGGCGTGGACGCACCCACGCTGAAGGAATCCAACATTGACCTGGTGTTCAGCAACTGGCGTGGCGTGGTGGCCCCTCCAGGCATCAGCGACGCCGACAAGCAGTCCCTGATCGCCGCACTGGAGAAAATGCACGCTTCCGAGGGCTGGAAGCAAGCGCTGAAGACCCACAGCTGGACGGACGCTTTTGTCACCGGCGATCAGTTCAAGACCTTCCTGACCGACCAGGACAAGCGGGTGGCGGACGTCCTCACCAAGCTTGGTCTGGCGTGAGCTCTGCAGTAACAGGCTTGAAAGGCCGCGCCGAGCTGGGGGTAGCCCTCCTGCTCGGCGTGGTTGGCGTCCTTGTTTTCCTCGACGCCAACGGCCTGGTAACCCCGTACTCCAAGTCAGACCCCGTTGGCCCCAAAACGGTCCCGTTCATCGTTGCCGGAATTCTCCTGATTTGCGCCGTGATGCTGGCCATCAACGTTCTCCGTGGCGGTAAAGGTGAAGCCGAAGAAGGCGAGGATGTGGACCTGACCCATCCTGCGGACTGGAAGACCATCCTTCCGTTGGCGGGTGCATTCCTCCTGAACATCCTGCTGATCGACTGGGCCGGCTGGGTCATCTCCGGCACCGTCCTGTTCTGGGGCAGCGTCCTTGCCCTGGGCAGCCGCCGGTACATCCGCGACGGAATCATCTCCGTGGCGCTCTCCCTGCTCACCTTCTACGGCTTCTACCTCGGCCTGGGCATTGCTTTGCCGGCCGGGCTCCTGGAAGGAATCCTCTGATGGACGTCTGGTCCTCTTTGATGGACGGTTTCTCCACCGCCCTGACTCCCATGAACCTGATGTACGCCATGATCGGCGTCATCCTGGGCACCGCTGTTGGTGTCCTCCCCGGGCTGGGCCCGGCCATGACCGTGGCACTGCTCCTCCCCGTTACTTATGCCCTTGAACCCACCAGCGCGTTCATCATGTTCGCCGGTATCTACTACGGCGGCATGTACGGCGGCTCCACCACCTCCATCCTGTTGAACACACCGGGTGAATCCTCATCCGTGGTCACAGCCATTGAAGGCAACAAGATGGCAAAAGCGGGACGCGCCGCCCAAGCGCTTGCGACGGCGGCCATCGGCTCGTTCGTTGCCGGAACCATTGGCACCACCCTCCTTGCCGTCTGCGCGCCGATCGTTGTGAAGTTCGCCGTCAGCCTGGGCTCGCCCAGCTACTTCGCGATCATGATGCTGGCGCTCCTGGCCGTCACCGCAGTCCTGGGCAAGTCACGTCTCCGCGGCTTTGCCTCGCTGGGCCTGGGCCTGGCCATCGGCCTGGTTGGTTTGGACTCCGTCACCGGTCAGAGCCGCCTCACGTTCGGCATTCCGCTATTGTCCGACGGACTGGACATTGTGGTGGTGGCCGTGGCCATCTTCGCCGTGGGCGAGGCACTGTGGGTAGCCGCCCATTTGCGCCGCACTCCGCTGCACATCATTCCGGTTGGCCGTCCGTGGATGGGCAAGAAGGACTGGCAGCGTTCCTGGAAGCCGTGGCTTCGCGGCACAGTGTTTGGCTTCCCGTTCGGCGCACTGCCTGCAGGTGGAGCCGAAATCCCCACGTTCCTCTCCTACGTCACGGAAAAGCGCCTCAGCAAGCACCCCGAAGAATTCGGACACGGTGCAATTGAGGGCGTGGCCGGGCCGGAAGCTGCCAACAACGCAGCGGCGGCGGGCACGCTCACTCCCATGCTGGCCCTCGGTTTGCCCACCAACGCAACGGCCGCCGTGATGCTCGCAGCATTTACGTCCTACGGCATCCAGCCTGGTCCGCAGCTCTTCTCCAGCCAGGGACCGTTGGTCTGGGCGTTGATTGCCAGCCTCTTCATTGGCAACCTCCTGCTCCTGCTGATCAACCTTCCGCTGGCACCCCTGTGGGCCAAGCTCCTGCAGCTCCCCCGCCCGTACCTGTACGCAGGCATCCTGTTCTTCGCCACTTTGGGCGCCTACTCGGTGAACCTGCAGGCGTTCGACCTGGTGATCCTGCTGGTCCTCGGCGCACTCGGCTTCATGATGCGGCGGTTCGGGCTCCCCGTCCTGCCGCTCATCCTGGGCGTCATCCTCGGCCCTCGCCTGGAAGGCCAGCTCCGCAAGACCCTGCAGCTCAGTGCCGGCGACCCGGCCGGGCTCTTCAGTGAGCCGATCGCCGTCGGAATTTATGTGATCATCGGCATCATCCTGGCGTGGCCACTGGTGCTCAAGCTCATCCGGCGCAGCCGTCCGGCAAAGGCCATGCCCATTGGCTACGACGACGCTGAACCCGGCGCGGACCACACCGTTGCGTCCGTGCCGCCGTCAACCACCACGGAAGCCACCATCCCAACCCATCGGAAACAGGAGAAACCATGACCATCGTGGTGGGATACGTCCCTACACCGGAAGGCGAAGCGGCCCTGACCCAGGCCATCGCCGAGGCCAAGAAGAGTAATGACACTCTCTTGGTCATCAACTCCTCCAAGGGCGACGCCCTGGTGGACAACCGTTACGCCCAGGAGCCGGACATCCAGAGCATCGAGGAACGTCTTGCTTCGCAGGGCGTGCAGCACGTCATCAAGCAGCCCATCCGCGGCCACGACGCAGCAGCCGAAGTACTGGACGCAGCTGATGAGCATGACGCCGGGCTGATCGTGATCGGCCTCCGCCGCCGCAGCCCGGTGGGCAAGCTCATCATGGGCAGCGTCTCCCAGCGGATCCTGCTGGAGGCTGACTGCCCCGTGCTGGCGGTCAAGGCGGACTAAGGTTCGGGAAGCACGACGGCGGCTGGTCACCAAGGTGGCCGGCCGCCGTCGTGCTTTATGCGTTAACCGTCAGGGTGTGGGCCGGATGGCCGTGTCCTGGCTGTATGACGTGATGGTGGCGGCGGCTCCGCTGTCGAGCACCTTCGAATGGGTGGTCGATCCGTCAAGAACCACGTGCTGGGTGGCAACATTGCTGACCACGTGGTTGGTGGCTATGACGTTGCCGTCCCCTCCTGCGATCAGGATGATGGTCGGCTGGGCACCGGCAGGGACAACCTTGTTCGGCGGGACGTCGTAAGCGAAAAGGTTGTTTGAGATGAGGTTGTTGTCTCCCAGCGTATGGATGACACCGTAGAGGTCATCGAGTCCGTTGGTGCGGTCGATGAACGGCGGAAACCCTTCCGCGCCCCGGCGGAAGTGGTTGGAGGTGATGAGGTTTTCTTTGCATCCATTCAGAAGGCGCATTATGCCCGGATAGAAGCCCTGGAACCTGTTTGAAGACACACTGCAGCGGTTGCAGCCTGTGAACTCAAGGAGACTACGTCCTCTGGGGAAGAAGTTGTTTCCTGTGACCAGGAGACCTTCGTGGTTTTCGGCCAGAAGAGTCACGCCTTCGGGGCCGGCACCCATCAGGTTGTCGCTGACAATCGTTGCCTGACCGGCACCGGTCAGTTCCACGCAGTTCCCGCATTCGGCGATCATGTTGTCGTGGATCCGCAGGGCGTCGGCGCCCCGGACTACCAGAGCGTGCTCGAGATAGACGAACCCCATCCCCGTGATGTGGATGGAGTCGTTGTCGGATGCGACGTCAATGCCGGTCTTCCCATTTTTGTAGCTGTTCGCGTCCGGAGTGAAAGAAACCCCATCGAGGCAGAAATCCCTG
Source organism: Paenarthrobacter sp. AR 02 (assembly GCF_021538675.1). GTDB lineage: Bacteria > Actinomycetota > Actinomycetes > Actinomycetales > Micrococcaceae > Arthrobacter. The sequence goes on along the minus strand of NZ_JAJUKH010000003.1, from coordinate 55,149 downwards.
AACACGATCCCGGACAGGCGGGGGCTTCCGTTCCTGCGCACGAGAAATGCCTGGGGCGCGGAAGGTGGCGTCAGAACGCGGATGTGACTGCCGCCCGGCTGCAGGTTCACCCAGCCCGTGGTGTCGACGTTGTCCTTGATGCTTCGGGAGAAGAAGCCATGACCAAAACCTGCGATGGTGAGGTAGTCCACGTCCACCACCACTTGGGTGAGAAGGTCATAGTCCCCCGGAGGAATGATGACAACGGCTCCCGGCCTGGTCTCCGGTGTCGCCTGGCGCTTTTTTATGTCAGCGATGATGTCATTGATGACGGCACCGATATCCGACTCCGCCGTGATCTTGGGCTTTCCTTTGATCTTCCAAGCCGTCACGTCATAGGCGTTCGGCGAGTTGAAGGGACCCCCTTTAGTCTCCTCCGCGGCCTCTGCGTTTGGGGATGTTCCAAGGCTCAAGGCCGCAGCCAGCGCGCCCACAGCCCCTGCCCCCACGAGCATTCGGCGTCCCGGGTCGGTCATTTCATGCTTACTGCCAGTTCCCACTGGATCTCCTGTCAGTCCTCGTCCATAGCCCGGCACCTCGGCGTGGCAATCAGGCACGAGCGTGCCAAATCGTTTATCCAAGGGGGGTTGGGAGAAACACTAAGAGCAGCAGTGAGGGCTGTCAACGCCAAAGTCCTGGCCAGTATTTTGGCAAGATCCGCTCCGGATCTGCCGCCAACGTGACCCTTGACACCAGAAATATTGGAGGCCTACACTTTTGCCAAGTCGTTTTGGCAAAACGATTTGTCACCCAAATGAACCTCATCACCGTTTTTGCCACTCCGTTCAAGAGAAAGTGAGTCGACAGCGATGTCCACTCGAAACACCATCTCCAAGCTCGTCACCCTCGGCGGGCTGTGCACCGCCGTCGCACTCGTTGCCACCGGTTGTGGCGCCGGAGGTCCCGCACCCTCGTCCGGCGGATCCGGAGGATCCAACTCCATCAACGTTTTGGTCGAAGCGGGTGGTCACGCTGAACTCACAGGCGTCGCAGAACAGTGCAAGAAGGACGCCGGCGTCGACGTAAACTTCGTCGAACTCCCCTACGACGGCATGTTCAACCGCCTTTCCAGCGAGTTTTCCTCGGGCAACGTGTCCTTCGATGTAGCAGCCCTGGACTCGGTCTGGTTGCCCAGCTTCAAGGACGCCGTCCAACCCATCGACGAACTGTTCACCGACGACGTCAAGAAGGACATCTTCCCCGCGCTCGTCAAGGAAGCCAACGTGGACGGCCACTTCATCGGCCTGCCTGCCTGGACCAACGCCGAGATCATCCTGTACCGCAAGGACCTGTTTGAGGACGCCAAGAACAAGGCCGATTTCCAAGCCAAGTACGGTTACGAGCTCGCAGCGCCCAAGACGTGGAAGCAGTACCAGGACATTTCCGAGTTCTTCACCAAGGACGGCATGTACGGCACGGACGTCAAGGGCGCCGTGGAAACCGAATGGCTGGCCCACGTCCTCCAGGCCGGCTCCCCCATGGTCCTGGATAAGGACAACAACGTGGTCATCGACAACGCCGCCCACAAGGAAGCCCTGGACTTCTACGTGAGCTTGGCCAAGGACGCCCCGAGCGGTGCAGCACAGGTTGACTGGGCGGCAGCTCAGAACCTGTTCAACCAAGGCAAGACGGCCATGACCCGCTTCTGGGCCCACGCCTACCGCCAGATTCCCGCCGACGCTCCCGTGGCAGGAAAGGTGGGAGCCGCAGCAATGATCGGCGGCAGCGCCGGCGTCGCAGGCGTACCGGGACCGTGGTACCTCTCCGTTCCCAAGGCAACCAAGAACACTGACGCTGCCAAGAAGTTCGTCAAGTGCGCCTACGACTACAACGACAAGGGAATCGAATCCAAGCTCGGTTTGGCATCGCGGATCAGCGCCTTCCAGAAGTACCAGGACCAGCCCGGTTACGAGAGCTTCAAGCCACTCATCGAGACCCTCAACGGCCAGGCAACGGCCACCCGCCCCGCTACCGCCAAGTGGCAGCAGATCGTTGATACCGTCCTGATCCCGTTGCTGCAGAAGGCCGTGGCCGGTGGCGACACCTCCGCCCTCCTGGCCGATGCCAAGAATCAGATCCAGGACCTCCTGAAGTAAAGACTCCGCGGCCGGCACCATCAGCACTCAAATGACAGTGCCGGCCGCGGTCCCAACCAGCAGAAAAGAAAACCGTGCGTATCTCCGATCGCCGCTTCGCCCTCTATCTGATGACGCCCGCGGCACTGTTCCTGGCCGTATTCGTGGCCTACCCGCTCTTCCGCCTGGTGGCGGACAGCTTCTTCAAGATCTCCCCCATCGCCGGCGGCCCCCGCGATTTTGTGGGGTTCCAAAACTACGTCACCGCATTCACCTCCGAGGCCTTCACCAGCGCCGGATGGCGGACCCTGGGCTACACCGTGGTGGTGGTAGCACTGGAGTTCACCCTCGGTCTCGGCATGGCGTTGCTCTTCACTGCCCTGGGCAAGAAGTCCCAGATCTGGCGGACCGTGTTCCTCTACCCCCTGATGATCGCCCCGATCGTTGCAGGCCTCCTGTGGAAGTTCCTGATGATCGATAACTTCGGCCTCATCGGAACGCTCCTCCACCAAGCCGGAATCCTGTCGGACCCCAACCAGATCGGGTGGTTGTCCGACCCCAACATTGTGTTGTTCTCGGTGGCCATTCCAGATATCTGGCTCACGACCTCGTTTATGTGCCTGGTGCTTTTCGCCGGCCTCCAAAACATCCCCGGCGACCTGCTCGAGGCCGCCCGCCTGGATGGCGCCCGGGCTCCGGCGCTCCTGTTCCGGATCATCCTTCCGCTGCTGCGCCCCGTGATCGCTGTTGCCTTGGTGGTCCGCGGAATCGACGCTGCGAGGGCTTTTGACACCATCCTGATCCAAACCAACGGCGGACCGCAGTCGGCATCGGAAACGATGAGCCTGCTGATCTACCGCACCATGATCCGCTTCGGTGACCCGGGCCTGGCCAGCGCCATGGGCACCATTTATCTCATCGCCATGCTGGCTATTGCCTTCGTTGCGGTGGCCACCATCTGGCGGCCAGGAAAGGACAACTGATGAGCACCGCAAGCATCACCACCAAAGCCGGGCCACCGCCGTCGAGCGCTTCACCCAGCCAGCCCGTACTGCGGCGTCGCGGGGTCAACCGTGAAGGGCTCGAAGCCGGCCGGCGCAGCACGCGGACCATCCTGTGGATCCTGCTGGCGGTAGCAATGGTGCTGTACGGTTTCCCGTTCCTGTACCTGCTGTTCACGTCGTTCAAGACGCCGATCGACACCATCGCCGTCCCGCCCACCATCCTGCCCCGCGAGTGGACGTTGGAGAACTACACCAGCGCACTGGGCCGCAGCGGCGTGGTGGCGTCCTTCATCAACAGCATCCAAACAGCGGTCATCAGCACGCTGTTGTCACTGGTCCTGGCAGTGCCGGCCGCCTACGGCATCACCCGGTACAAGACCCCCAGCGGCCGCGTGTTCATCATGGCCGCACTGGTGACCCGCATGGTCCCGCCGGTGGCCATCGGCATTCCGCTGGCGTCCATGATGTCCTCCGCAGGCCTGGCCGACACCCCCATAGCCCTGTCCATTGCGCACACCACCATCTCGCTGCCCCTCTCGATCTGGCTGATGTCCAGCTTCTTCGAATCCGTCCCCCGGGACCTTGAAGAAGCCGCAACCGTGGACGGATGCAGCAGGCTTGGTGCCCTGTGGCGGGTGGTCATCCCCGTGGTGTCCGGCGGTATCGCCGTCACAGCGATCTTCGCCTTCCTGGCTTCCTGGAACGAATTCCTGTTCGCACTCCTGATGACGGCGATCCGCTCCCAGACAACGCCAGTGGTGATCGCGAACTTCCAAACGCAGTTCGGCCTGGACTGGGGTTCCATGACGGCCCTCGCCGCGGTGTACTCGATCCCGGTCATCCTGCTGACGCTCCTGCTGCAGCGCAAGATCGTGGCGGGCATGACGCTGGGTGCGGTCAAGGGCTAGCGCCACCATCAACGAGTAGCCTACTGATAGCCCCTTCGGGGGCGTCACCAACCATAAGGACGTGGGAGTCAATGAGCAGCAAGAACATCGGTATCAAGGACGTAGCCGTCGCCGCCGGCGTGTCCGTCACCACCGTGTCCCACGTCCTCAACGAGGTTTCCTATGCCCGGATCAGCCCCGAAACGCGGGACAAAGTCAGGATGGCCGCCGAAGAACTCGGTTACGGCCCCAACCGCCTGGCCCAGGCCCTCCGTACGCAAAGGACCGGCATGCTGGGGCTGGTCAGCGAGGAAATCGCCACAACGCCCCACGCGGGCAGGATCATCCTTGGCGCTGATGAGGCCGCCAAAGCCCGGGGGTACAACCTCATGATCATCAACACCCCGGGTTCAGCCAGCCTCGAATCAAGGCAAGCCGACGTGCAGGCCCTCCTGGAGCGGCGTGTGGACGGGATCCTTTACGCCACCATGTACCACCGCAACGTGGAACTCCCGGAGAACCTGGCCAGCGTCCCGTCGGTCCTGGTGGACTCCGTTGCCATTGGCGGGAACATCACCGCAGTGGTACCGGACGAGGATGGCGGCGCCCGCGCCGCTGTAGGCGCCCTCCTCGACGCCGGCCACACCCGGGTGGGTTTCATCAACAACACCGATGATGTGCCAGCAACCCGCCAGCGGCTCCAGGCCTTCCGGGCCATGCTCAACGAAGCAGGGCTCGACGGCGATGCGGCACCTGTCGAGTCCGAGGCCTCCGAAGTGCAGGGCGGCTATGAGGCGGCGAAACGCATTCTCTCGCGGACGGAGAGGCCTACGGCACTGTTCTGCTACAACGACCGCATGGCCATGGGTGCCTACCGGGCGGCCGCCGAACTGGGACTCAACATTCCCCGCGACCTTTCCGTAGTGGGCTTTGACGACCAGGAACTGATCGCCGCCAACCTCCACCCCGGCCTCACCACCGTCGCCCTCCCCCACTACGAGATGGGGGCCTGGGCTACGGAACACCTTATTGACGCCATTGAGGGCAAGGAAGACCTGTCCTTGATGGCACTCCACCCCACCATCCTGGGCTGTCCGTTGGTGACCCGCGATTCCGTCGCAGCTCCCCGCTAACGCCCAGTCAGCCACTTCAACGTCCCAAAAGGAACGCACCACATGTCCAGTAGCCTTGATGCCGCACGCCCGGAAACAGCCCCGGACGTAACCCCCCGGTTCCGCCCTGCCATCCATTTCACGGCAAGCGACACGTGGCTGAATGACCCCAACGGCCTGGTGTTCCACGACGGTTTCTACCACCTCTTCTTCCAGAACAACCCTTACGGAAACGTCTGGGGCAACATGTCCTGGGGCCATGCCACGTCCCCCGACCTCATCCACTGGACTGAGCACCCGGTCGCCATTGCCGGCGACGAGGTTGAGGACATTTTCTCCGGAAGTGTCGTTGTGGACCACGGCAACACGTCCGGGTTTGGAACGGTCGACTCCCCGGCCTTGGTGGCTGTCTACACCAGCGCCTTCAAGGCCGGCTCCCCTTACGGCGGCACGCAGGCCCAGTCCCTCGCCTACAGCACCGATGGCGGAATGACGTGGCTCAAATACGATGAAAACCCTGTCCTCACCAGAAACTCAGCGCACTTCCGGGATCCCAAAGTGTTCCGCTACGAGGGCGCAGGAGGGTCCTTCTGGGTGATGGTCGCAGTTGAAGCGCAGCACCAGAAAGTGGTCCTGTACCGTTCCCAGGACCTCAAATCGTGGGATTTCCTCAGCGACTTTGGGCCGGCCAACGCCGACGCCGGTGAATGGGAATGCCCCGATCTGTTCCCGTTGGAGGTGGACGGCGATCCGGACAACACCAAATGGGTGCTGATCGTCAACGTCAACCCGGGTGCTGTGGCTGGCGGTTCGGGCGGCCAGTACTTCGTGGGGGACTTCGACGGCGTCCGTTTCGTCCCGGACGCGGGCTCGCTCGCCGCTCCCGCCGGGTTGTCGTCCTTCCCCGACAAGGATGCGGCTCAGGCGGCGTTGCAGCAATGCCTCTGGCTGGACTGGGGCCGCGACTGCTACGCCTCCGTGTCCTTCAGCAACGTCCCTGCCAACCGGCGCATCACCATCGGCTGGATGAACAACTGGGACTACGCCAACCAATTGCCCACGGCGCCCTGGCGGTCCTCGATGACCCTGGCACGGGAACTGCGGCTCAGCTCAGTAAACGGCTCCCTCCAACTGATCCAGCACCCGGTCCTTCCCGACCAGCGGGTGGAGGTAAGCCCAGCGGTAAGTCCGGCGCCGTTCAATGTAGGCGGAACTGCCCTTAGGCTGGCCGACGCCGTTCCCGGCACCGCGCAGGTCATCGAAGCCGAGATTGTTCCGGGAAGCGCCGAACGCGTTGAGTTCAGCCTGCTTGGCAGCACCGACGGGAGCCAGCGCACGGTGCTGGGCTACAACACGGGCAGCGGGCGGCTCACCCTGGACCGCAGGCAGTCGGGAGATACCCAGTTCCACGGGAAGTTCGCATCAGTGGAATCGGCCCCGACCGCTTTGGAGGACGGCATCCTTAAACTGCTGATCGTCCTGGACCAATGCTCCGTGGAAGTCTTCGCGCAGGACGGCAAAGTGGTCCTGACAGATCTCGTTTTTCCCGAAGCCAACAGCCTCCAAAACTGGTTGTCAGCCGAGGGTGGCATTGCAACCGTCCGCAAGCTCGCAGTCTCATCAATCGCCTAAGGAAAAGCCCGGAATGCACGAAGCAAAACCTGCCCTCCCTGGAACAGACCCCGACGTTGTAGTTGTTGGCGAAGCCCTGGTGGATATTGTCGTCGCCCCCGGCGGTACTGAGGAGCACCCCGGAGGATCCCCGGCAAACGTCGCCTACGGACTTGGCCGGCTGGGCGTCCGCACCGCCTTGATGACGTCGATCGGAGACGACCACCACGGTGCCGCCATCCAGCGGCACCTGGCCAGTGCCGGCGTCGAACTCCTGGTTGGTCCCGGAAAACGGGACCGAACCGCCACTGCAACCGCCACCCTGGCATCCGACGGTTCAGCCCATTACGACTTCGATATCACCTGGGACCTGCCCGCCACCGCACCGATGACCCTTCCCAAGGTTCTGCACACCGGATCGATCGCCACCTTCCTTGCACCCGGAGCGGCGGCAGTCCGGACACTCCTGGAGCAGTCGCACCAGCGCTGCGTGGTGACCTATGACCCCAACATCCGGCCCGCGCTGCTGGGTAGCCAGGCCGAAGCGAAGGGAATCTTTGAGGACCTCATCCCCTTCACCGAGGTGGTCAAACTCAGCGACGAGGACGCCCGGTGGCTCTATCCGGGGTTGGCGCTGGAAGACATTGCGCAACGCATCCTGCACCTGGGGGCCGGCCTGGCCGTTGTCACCAAGGGTTCAGATGGGTCGCTGCTCTCAACCCCGGGAGGGCAGGTTCTGGTTCCGTCCGTGAAGTCTGTAGTGGTGGACACCATTGGCGCCGGCGACTCCTACATGGCCGCCCTGATCTACGGGCTCCTGGCTAGGAAAGCCGAAGGGCTGGGGCCCGAAGCCCTGGACTCGTTGGGGCGTTTGGCCACCAAGGCCGCAGCCATCACGGTGCGGCGCGCGGGCGCCAACCCGCCGACGTCGGACGAGCTGTTGGCCGACCTGCCCGCACACCAACCCGCCATCTGACCACCCCCACCACTTCATGAGGATCCACACCATGTCCAGCAGCAACTACTACGACGTGACCAGCTGGCACGTCGGTAATCCCTCCGAAGATGTCGGCGAGGTCATCAACAGCATCATCGCCGACATCAAGGACCGCCAGAACGCCTCAAACGTGAACGACGGCGGCAAGCCGGGAGCCGTGATTTACCTCCCGCCCGGCGACTATCGCCTGCGGACACAGGTTTTGATTGACATCAGCTTCCTCAGGATCCAGGGCTCGGGACACGGTTTTACGTCCTCAAGCATCCGGTTCAACGTTCCCGAAGACGAATGGCCGGATCTCCACGAGCTGTGGCCCGGGGGAAGCCGCGTCCTGGTTGACCTCCCCGTCGGTGACAGCGCCGACCCGGCGGGTGGAGCCGCGTTCCTTGTCGAGCGGGCGGGCAGCCCCCGGATCAGCTCAGTGGAGTTCGCCAACTTCTGCATCGACGGACTGCACTTCACTCCGGACGGCTCGGACCTGCCCGCGGAAAACACCTACGTGAACGGCAAGACCGGCATCCATGTGGCCAGCGCCAACGATTCCTTCCGGGTCAACGAAATGGGCTTCATCTACCTTGAACACGCGCTGACCATCCACAACGCGGACGCCCTCTCTATCCACAACAACTTCATTGCCGAGTGTGGAAGCTGCATCGAACTCCGCGGCTGGGGTCAGGCCTCCAAGATCACGGATAACCTGATCGGGGCCGGCTTCAAAGGCCACTCGATCTACGCCGAGAACCATGGTGGCCTGCTGGTCACTGCCAATAACGTCTTCCCCCGCGGGGCGAGCAGCGTCCGGTTCAGCGGCGTCACCCGCTCGAGCGTCACCAATAACCGCCTGCACTCCTTCTACCCGGGCATGGTGGTCCTTGAAGGCAACAGCTCGGAGAACCTCGTCGCCACCAACCACTTCCTGCGCGACCATGAGCCGTGGACACCGTTCCTGGGAATCGGCAACGGGCTGGACGACCTGCACGGGATCCTCACCGTCAGCGGCAGCAACAACTCCGTGATCGGGAACCATTTCTCGCAGATCATCGACTCGGCGAGCATCCGTCCGGAAGGCGCGACGCCGGTCATCGTGCGGCTGCGTGAGGGCGCCGGAAACTTCGTGTCCAACAACCACGTCGTGGCCATGAACGTCCACTCCTCAACAAGCGATGATTGCTTCGAAGCCCAAGTGGATGCCCTGCTTGCCACAGATGATGTGGAGGACCTGGCCGTGACCGCCGTCTTGGTGGATCCCGGCTCGGCGCGCAACACCATCCTCGATTCCGGCAGTGATGCGCAGGTAGTCGCGGACAGGGGCACCAACGCCGTCAGGGCCACCCCTACTTTGTGATCCGGAGTTTTCGCCCAGCTGATGCCCTTAAGATTCGTTCTTAGGGGCATCAGCTGCCCAAGGAACTCCGAGGGGGAAACACATGACCGAGACCATCCGCACGGCAACCGCACACGACGCCGGGAAACTGGCTGAGCTGGCAGCCGTCACCTTTCCGCTGGCCTGCCCGCCCGGCGCTTCACCGGCGGACATTCAGGCCCACCTTGAGAAGACGCTGAGCGAGTCCAACTTCCAGGACTACTTGGCCGATCCGAAGATCACCATCCTGGTGCTCGACGACGACGGCCTGCTCAACGGTTACACCCTCCTGGTTGCCAAGCCGGCCAGCGATCCCGACGTCGCCTCCGTGCTCTCGTTCCTGCCGTCCACGGAGCTGAGCAAGTGCTACGTCCACCCGGACCACCACGGCCACGGAGCGGCATCAAGGCTGATGCAGGCTTCCATGGCCCACGCCGCGGACAAGGGCGCGGCGGGTGTCTGGCTCGGCGTGAACAGCGAGAACGCCAAAGCCATCCGCTTCTACGAAAAGAGCGGTTTCCAGAAAGTGGGCACCAAGTCCTTCAAACTGGGTAACACCGTAGAGCACGACTTCGTCATGGAGCACGAACTCTAGCCGAACAGCTCTCCGGTAAGGGGCGGCCGCGGATCGGACCGCAGTTCCAGTCCCGCGGGGAGACCGGCAACTCTGCCGGAAGAACCGTTCGCTTCCACCCTGATCCGTGATCGCCCCAGCAGCACGTTGTCGGCCTCAAAGGTGCCCAGGGAAGCAGGCAAGATCGGCGCCAGGTGGAGCACACTGCGGGTGAAGTCGGGATCGAACCGCAGCAGGATCCGGGCGAGTTGGACCGGTGCCGCAGCCGCCCATGCTTGGGGGGAACACGCCGTCGGATAGGGAACCGGGTTGGTGAAGTCGCCGCGGTCAAAGCCACAAAAAAGTTCGGGGAGCTGGCCGCCGAAGTGTTCGGCGGCGTCGAACAATCCACCCGCCACCTTGCTGGCCTCCTCCACGAAGCCGTACCGCATGAGCCCGGTGGCGGCGAGCGCTGTATCGTGCGGCCAGACGGAGCCGTTGTGGTAGCTGACCGGGTTGTAGGCACCCATGTCGGAGCCCAGGGTGCGGATGCCCCAGCCGGTGAACATCTCCGGTGACATGAGCCGTTCGGCAACCTGCGGCGCTTTGTCTTCATCCACGATGCCCACCCACAGGCAGTGGCCCATGTTGGAGGTGCAGGAGTCCACGGGCTTTTTGTCCTTGTCCAGGGCGAGCGCAAAATACCCGCGGTCCGGGAGCCAGAACCGTTCGTTGAAGGCGGCTTTCAAGGCTTCGGCCCGGTCGGCGCAACGACGCTCGACGGCGGTGTCGCCCGCCGCGCGCGCCAACAGGGACCGGCCCACGTAGGCCGCGTAGGCGTAAGCCTGCACCTCGCAGAGCGCGATCGGGGTCTCAGCCAACGTGCCGTCGGCGAAGTTGATGCCGTCCCAGGAGTCCTTCCACCCTTGGTTCACCAGCCCATGCTTGTTGGGCCGCTGGTACTCGATGAACCCGTCCCCGTCTTTGTCCCCGTACTGTTCCATCCAGTCGATGGCCCGGTCGGCATGGGGAAGGAGGGATTCGATGATGTCCTCGCCCAGGCCCCAGCGGCTGAGTTCGCCAAGCGTGGATACGAAAAGGGGTGTGGCGTCCGCCGTCCCGTAGTACGCCGTGCCGCCCAAGGACAAGCCGGCGCTGGCTCCCAAACGGACTTCGTGGGGCATCCGCCCCGGTTCTTCCTCTGAATCGTTGTCCACTTTGCTGCCCTGCAGGCCGGCCAGGGTTTGGAGGGTTCCCGCGGCCAGGCTGGGGTCGATCATGAGGGACATGTACGAGGCCAGGAGGGAGTCGCGTCCGAACAACGCCATGAACCAGGGTGCCCCGGCGGCGATTGCGGCACGCCCGGGGTGGTTGTCGTCGAAAATGCGGAGGGAGCCGAGGTCGCGTTGGCTCTGGTCCAGCACGTCCGTCACGTTCTGGTCCGTCAGCCGGATACGCGGTACGTGCTCTTCCCATTGGACGTAGCGTTGGGCGGCCACGCTGTGGCTTAGGGGCGTCCCGGCGATGAACGGGTTGTCGGGTGCTTTGCCGTTGATCAGTGGCAGGGCGATCACGGTGGTGGACCAGTGGCTGCGGGGCGGGATGGTGACCTGGAAGGTGAGCCCGTCCTCGGTAGCAGTAGCTTCCTGGGCTTGGAAGGATACGCCGCGGCGCTGCCCGTCGGCGTGCAGTGACTCGATATGCAGATCGTTCCCGCGGACAGACCTGACGGTCTCCCCGGTTGTACTTGCCCGGCCGCCTTTCACGTCGAAAAGGTCGGCCAGGTCCGCGTCGATCAGCAGTTCCATGGCGCACGTGGTGGGCTGCGCGGAGTAGTTCCGGATGGTGAGGTCGTCCCGGAGGCCAGAGCCGACGGTGCGCTGGTGTTGCACCAGCAGCGGGCTCTCGAACCGGCCGTCTTCCGTGCACGCGCGTCCCACGTATTCAGCTTGGAAGGCCGTGGGATTGCGGGCCACCAGGGGTTCGCGGGGCTCGCCGTTGATGCGCAGCACCCACCGCGAAACCACGCGGGTGTCCTGGTAGTACGCGCCTTGGGAGCCGCCTCCGTGAACATCACCTGAGTGCGAGGAGATACAGAAGGATGAACCTTCGACGACGGTCACGGCTCCGAGCTCGGACGCTCCGGCCTCGGTGTCTTCGTTCCAAGCGGTCACACGTCCTTCTTCCTGGGTGTCGATCACAGGTTGATGGGAGCTTGCCTCTGATTCTCTTGCAAGTTCCGGCCGACGGGAAGCCCTGTACCCCCGAATTGTTCGATCACCTTGGCGTAGAGCTCCAGATGGTCCGCCGCCATTCTTGCGGCGCTGAAGGATTCCTCGACTTCGTGGCGGCAGGCTGCGCGGCTCAAGGATCCAATCGACCCCATGAAGCCCGCCAGCTCATTTGCCGGCGCCACGTAGCCGGTGACACCGTGGCTCACGATTTCCGGCGCGGCACCCATGGGCGTGGTCAGTACGGGAGTGCCGGTGGCCAACGATTCAATCATGACCAGGCCGAAGGGTTCTGCCCATTGGATGGGGTTCAGGAGGACAGTCGCATCGCCCATGAGTTGGTATTTTTCCGGGTCGGACAATTCGCCAAGGAATTCTTCGTCAGTGCCCAGTGCGGGCTGCACCACGTCACGGAAGTATTCCTGCTCGTCGGGAGCCTGCATCTTCGCCGCTATGCGGAGCGGCACGCCGACTTCCCGGGCGATCCCCACCGCTTCCATGAGTCCTTTGTCCGGGCACATCCGTCCAACAAAGCAGGCATAACCGCCGGTTCCCTTACCAACAGCCACTGCGGAGAGGTCGATGCCGTGGTGGATTACGGCGGATACCGGGAGGTCCTGGACGCGGCTGCATTGGTCGCGGGAAATCGCGATGATGCCGGTGTCGTGGGCCATATCCCGGTAGAGGCCCTCGGATCGTGGGGTCAGTTGGCCATGGATGGTGGTCACCACGGGGATGTTCGGGGGCCGATGCGCGTAGAGCGGGCCGGCAAGGGTGTGGTCATGGATGATATCCACGCCCCGAAGCCCCTTGTAAGCCTTGATGACATGGGCCAGTTCGCTCAAGCTGAGGCCAACATCCTCGGGCTCGCTGGGGCCGAATCCCGGAAGCTGGGGCACAGGGCAGGTGCTGTCCGATGATGTTGCCAGGAGGACGTCATGGCCGGCATCCGAGAGTGCACAGGCCAAGGCGTCAACGACGCGTTCAGTTCCGCCATACTTCTCGGGCGGGACGGTAAACCAGGGTCCAACAATGAGTCCGATTCGCACGAGGTCTTCTCCGCGTATGCCCCCGGTGAAAAGGCTGGCTGCTCAACCTCCTCTAAACATATTCCTGGGCGGGACCTCCGGCAACACTCTGGGCCTGAGTGAGGAAACTAACAGCACGCTCCCGGAATGCCGTCTCCCGCTAGGGCGTTTCAGCCATCATGAAGATTGAGATCTGGTCAGACGTCGCGTGTCCTTGGTGCTACATCGGCAAGCGCCGTTTCGAGACGGCGCTGGCGCAGTTCCCGCACCGTGATTCGGTGGATGTTGAGTGGAAGAGCTACCAGCTGGATCCGTCCGTTCCCGAGCACTACGACGGCACCGAACTGGACTACCTGAGCAAGCGCAAGGGAATGGCACCGGAGCAGGTCAAGCAGATGTTCGGCCACGTCACGGAGACTGCCAAGGGCGAAGGCCTGGATTACCAGTTCGACAAAGTTGTGGTGGCCAACAGTTTCACGGCGCACCGGCTGATCCACCTCGCTTCCCGGCATGGCAAGCAGGACGCCGCCAAGGAGCAACTGCTGAGCGCCCACTTCGAGCACGGCAAGGACATCGGCAACAAGGAATACCTCACCGGGCTTGGCGCCGCACTTGAACTGCCGGCCGAAGAGGTGGCCGAACTGTTCACGTCCGACAAGTACACGGACGAGGTCAACCAGGACATCAACGAAGCCCGCGCCATCGGAGTCACCGGCGTCCCGTTCTTCGTCATCGACCGCAAGTACGGCATCTCGGGCGCCCAGCCCGCCGAACTTTTCAGCCAGGCACTGAACCAGGCGTGGCAGGAAGCCAACCCCCTTATCCCGGTGGGCGCTTCGGACGCCGAGGCCTGCGGCCCTGACGGCTGCGCCGTCTAGGCCAAACGCGGGGTCACTTACGGCCCACAAATCCCTTCCGGATGGGCCGTAAGTAACCCCGCGTTGCTTCTTTTACGGCGAGCTCTAGGCTTTCACAACCTCAAGCTCGACGACGGCCCAGGACAATGCGGGCAGCGCCAGGCGCAGCTCCGAGCCGCTTGCCTTCACCCCATCGAGTGCCGTGAGGCCCACCCGGCCCGGCTGTTCCTGGCTGTTGATGGTGAAACGATCGCCGCCCTCAGGGATTTCCAGGACCTCGGCGCGGAGTACCTGGCGGGCGTCGAAACCGCGAAGCGATACCTCGACGTCGGCCGCTTCTTCCAAGCCGCGGTTCGCGAAGAACAGTGCCACTCGCCCTGTTTCCTCGTCCCAGGTGGCGCTGACGTCCACCAGGTCCGTGTCACCGAATCGATCATTCGAGTACTTGTCCGAGTTCACGGAGAGCCGAAGGATCTGGCCCTTGGCAAGCTCAGCCATGCGCGAGAACGGGTGGAAGATGGTCTGTTTCCAGGCCGGGCCGTTCTCCTCCGACAGGATCGGCGCAATCACGTTGACCAGCTGCGCCTGGTTGGCGATCTTGACGCGATCGCCGTGCCGCAGCAGCGAGTTCAGCAGGGTCCCAACCACCACGGCGTCGGTCACGTTGTACTTGTCTTCGATCACGCGGGGGTGCTCACGCCAACCGGCCTTGATGACATTGTGGGGCTGGTCCTCGGTATCCAGGCCGCGCTGGTACCAGACGTTCCACTCATCGAAGGACAGGTTGATGTGCTTCTTGTGCTTGCCCTTGGCCCGCACCGCATCCGCGGTGGCGATCACCGACTCAATGAAGTAGTCGGTATCGACGGCGGATGCCAGGAAGCTGCCCACGTCGCCATCGTGCTCCTGGTAGTAGGCGTGGAGGGATACGTAGTCCACCTCCTCGTAGGTGTGGGTGAGGACGGTCTGCTCCCAGGCACCGAACGTGGGCATCGAGGAGCTGGAACTGCCGCAGGCCACAAGCTCCAGCGAGGGGTCCACGAACCGCATGGCCTTCGCTGCTTCCTGCGCCAGCCGGCCGTATTCGTCGGCGGTCTTGTGGCCGATCTGCCACGGCCCGTCCAGCTCGTTGCCCAGGCACCACAGCTTGATGTTGAACGGGTCCTTGTGTCCATTCTTGGCCCTGAGGTCCGAGAGGTAGGTGCCGCCGGGGTGGTTGGCGTATTCCACGATTTCCCGGGCTGCGTCCACTCCCCTGGTGCCCAGGTTGATGGCTTCCATGATTTCGGTGCCTGCCTGCTTTGACCAGTCCACGAACTCGTGCAGGCCAAAGGCGTTGGTCTCTACGGTGTGCCAGGCGCCGTCCAGGCGGCGCGGCCGGTTTTCGACGGGGCCCACGCCGTCTTCCCAGTTGTACCCGGAAACGAAGTTGCCGCCCGGGTAGCGGATCACGGTGGCGCCGAGTTCCTTGACGAGCTTCAGGACATCCTGGCGGAAGCCGTTCTGGTCGGCTTCGGGGTGGCCGGGTTCGTAAATCCCGGTGTAGACACAGCGGCCCATGTGCTCCACGAAGGAGCCGAAGAGTCGTCGGGGGACCTCGCCAATGGTGAAGTCGCGGTCGAGGGTGATGCGTGCGCGGGACATGGATCTCCTTGGTTGGTTTCAGGTCTGGGTGTGGGGTCTGAAAGGTGCCGGTCAGGTTCCGGCGAGTCCCGTCGTCGCAACGCCTTTGATGATCTGGCGCTGGAAGAACAGGAAGACGAGGATCAGCGGCAGAGCGGCGAGCAACGCGGACGCCATGTTCTGCGCGTACTGGATTCCGTAGGCGCTCTTGATGGTCTGCAGGCCGACCGGAAGCGTCAGCAGTCCGCCGTCGTTGGTGGCGATGAACGGCCACAGGAAGTTGTTCCACGCACCGATGAACACGAAGATTGCGACGGCGGCCAGGATGGGCCGGGACAGCGGCAGGATGATTTGGGTGAAGATCCGCAAGCGGCTGGCGCCGTCCATCACGGCCGCTTCCTCGAGTTCCCGCGGGATCTGGTCGAAGAACTTTTTCAGCACGAACACCATGGCCGGGTGGATGACCTGCGGGAGGATGATGGCCCAGGACGTATCGACCAGGTTCAATGCCAGCATTTGGTAGAACAACGGGATGATCAGCACGGGTGGCGGGATGATGATCGAGGCGATGATCACCGTCATCAGCACTTTCTTGCCCTTGAAGTCGATCCTCGACAGGGCGTAGGCAACCAGGGCCGAGATCACCAGGGTGATGGCCGTGATGGCCGCCGAGGTGTACAGCGAGTTCCACGTCCAGAGCGGGATGTTGCCATCCTGGAACACCTTGACGAACGCGTCCGGAGTAAAGCCCGACGGCGGTACCCACGTGACGTCCGGAGCCGCGGCATCCGTTTCGCTCTTGAAAGCGGTGACCGTGGCCCAGGCGAAGGGAATCAGCCACAGCACCGCGATGAACCCGGCGACGACGATTGCCGCGATCCTGCCGATCGTCAGTTTCCTGCGGGGCTGGCGGAACCCGGATTTCCTGGCTTGGGTGGTTTGTGGTGCGGGACGGGTGATTGTAGCTGTGGCCATGGTTATGCACTCCTGCGGCGGGTGATGACGAACTGCATGACCGAAACAACCACGATCAGTCCGAAGAAGATGTAGGAGATGGCTGCGGAATAGCCCAGCCGGTAGCCGGTGAACCCGGTTTCGAAGATGTACTGCACCACGGGCCTGGTGGATCCTGCCGGGCCGCCGGCGGTCATTTGGTACACCTGGTCAAAGATTTTCAGGGATGCCAGGATCTGGAGCAGCACGATCATCACAGTGGTGGGAGTGAGCTGCGGAAGCGTGATGGAGAAGAACTGGCGCCAGGCTCCGGCTCCATCCAGGGACGCTGCCTCGTAATGCTGGGCCGGAATGTTCTGCATCGCGGCCAGATAGAGCAGGAAGTTGAAACCCACCGTCCACCACAGCGTAGCGATGACGATCGCCCACATGGCAACGTTGGGATCATTGAGCCAGGCAACCCTGGGCAGTCCGATGCCCGTGAGGAACTCGTTGATCAGGCCCAGCTGCGGGTTGTACATCCAGGTGAAGAAAAGGCTCACCACCGTTGATGCCAGCAGGTACGGGGCAAAATAGCTCAGGCGCCACAGCCACTGGGCCGGCAGTCCGACGTTGAGCAGCGCGGCCATCACCAGGGCGACCAGGACCAACGGAACAGTGCTGATCACCGTGAAGTACAGGGTGTTGCCCAGGGAATGCCACATGTCCGCGTCGGCCAGGGCCTCTGCATAGTTGGCGAATCCGATCAGGCTGTCGTTGGCGCCGGTGAGGGACTTGCCCGTGAGGCTCATGTAGAAGCCATAGAGGATGGGCCAAACAAGGAAGACGAGGAAGAACACCAGGAATGGCGTAGCAAAGGCCCAACCACTTAGGTTGTTGTTGCTGCGGTTCAGTGATGTGCGCAGATTCTCCGGCCTGGGCCGGGACAGGGTAGAGGTACTCATGAAGGACTCCTTTGTCGCGCGGTGCGTAGGGCCGGGCTAAACCGGGTTGGGGCGGGAGAGCAGGGTGTTGGTGCGTTGTTCAAAGGCATCCCAACCTGCAGCTGCCTTGTCCCTTCCCAGGAGTACGTTCTGCACGTTCTCCGCGAAGTAGGTCTGCCAATCCGAGCCGGAGCCGCTGAACCAGGCCTCAGGGTCGTAGGCAATGATGTCCGCCGCGTTGGCGTAGTGGATCTGCGGAGTGAGGTCGCGGTAGGCCTGTGACTGGACCACCGGCTGGTATCCGGGGATGTGCCCCGCTTCCGCCCAGGACAAAGATCCCTTGAGGACGTCGGTGACGAATTTGTAGACGTCCCTCCGTTTGTCCTCGTTGTGGTTCAACTGCCGCGGGAGGACGAACGAGTGCGAGTCCGCATAGGAGGCAGGGGTCCCGTAGAGGGTGGGAATGGTGGCCGCATCCACGGGAATGCCGGCTTTCTTCATGGTGGGGAGTTCCCAGACACCGCTGAACAGCATCCCCGAGCTGCCGCGGGCGAATTCCGCGATGCCCGTGCTGATGTCGCCCGCCTGCGCCGCGATGGTGTCGTCAAAGAGGGAGGCCATGAACTCCAGGGACTCGACTGCAGCATCCCGGTCAACCTTCATCGGCTGCCCGGGAGTCAGTTCCATGTCGGCGCCATGCTGCTTGTAGAGGGTGTAGAAGAGGCGCCACATCTGCGAACCACTGCCCAGGTAGCCAA
The DNA here is from genome assembly GCF_021538675.1 of Paenarthrobacter sp. AR 02. Classification (GTDB taxonomy): domain Bacteria; phylum Actinomycetota; class Actinomycetes; order Actinomycetales; family Micrococcaceae; genus Arthrobacter. The sequence goes on along the minus strand of NZ_JAJUKH010000003.1, from coordinate 37,134 downwards.
AGGACAAGCCGTGGGCCTTGGTGACCTTCTGCATTTCCAATGCCATGGCCTTGAACTCCTGCGGGGAGCTGACTTCCCCCAGCTGTCCGTTGCTTCCCAGGACGCCGGCTTTGGCTGCAACATCCGTGTTGTAGAACATGATGAACGGGTGGGAATCCAGCGCAATGGAGAACACCTTGCCGTCTTGTTGGCTCTTCTCCCAGATCCTCGGCGCAAAATCCGCGGCAGTGACTCCATTTTCCGCCAGCAGATCCAGGTCCCACGGCTCAATCAGTCCACCGGGCGCGTACCCGGGCACCCGGCTGGCGTGCATGATCGCCACCTCCGGCGGCCTGCCACCCGCTGAGGCCATGGCCAATTTGGTGTAATACGGCGGGCCCCAGGCGAGCACCGTGGGGTGCACCGTGAAACCGGGGTTGGCTTGGTTGGCGGCGTTGATCATGGCCTGCATCTTGATTCCATCACCACCTGAGAGCAGGTGCCAGAAGTCGATGTCCTGCACCGGAGCAGCCTGCGCCGCTCCCCCGCAGCCTGTGAGCGTAGCGGCCATGAGCCCGCCGCCAACAAGGGCTGATCCTGCCAATAGCTGTCTCCGGGATAACTGTTTCCCGGTCAAAGATTCAAAGTGCTTCACCCGTCACTCCTTTGGATGGGTCCGCTGAAAGGTCACATGCTGCGCTGCATCATTCCGGCTCCGGTGCGCCCCACACTCGGGTAAAAGGTGGCCCTGGGGTGACGCAGCTCTCACATTACAACGATGTAATCGATCGGGCAAGAGAAAATTGTTAGCGCACACAATTTAGGGGAGAGCTATCATTTCAGGACTTGCTGCTGTCCCGCTCCTCAATGGTGTAGCCGATCTCAACCAGCTTCTGCCCGTGGTTCCTGTCGGACATACGCTCCGTCAGCAAGCGGAGCGCCTGCGTGGCTATGGCCCGCTTGTCAAAGGACACGGTGGTCAGGGACGGCACGGCATAACGCCCATCATTCACGTCATCGAAGCCGGCCACGGCAATGTCATCGGGGACCCGCACGCCCCGCTTCCACAGCGTGTTCAAAGCGCCAAGTGCCATGGAGTCGGTGAAGCAGAAGAGGGCGTCGGGCAGGGGGTTGGCGTCCAGGTATTCCGCGAGGGACGCAGCGGCGGAGGCGGGCGTCCAACTGTCGCAGGAAATCATCAGCGACTCATCCTTGGGTATGCCCAGGATCTGCAGCGCAGCCTCGTAGCCGCCGGCCCGCTGGATGGCGGTCGCAGAATGCCGGCCCCGATTGACACCCAGGACAGCGATCCGCCGGCGTCCGGGCTTGGCCAGCGCCAATGTCATGTCCCGGGCAGCAGCAAAACTGTCTACGAACACCCGGTCCGCCAACTGCTGCGTCACCTCACCAAGCAGGACAACCGGCGGCAGTGCGACACCCATTTGCACGGCACTTTCCTTGAGCACCACGGGGTTGAGGATCAAGCCATCGATGAGGTTGGCCCGGGCGCGGGTCATCAATTCATGTTCCCGGTGGGGATCGGAACCGGTCTCTTCGATTTGCACGCTGAAGCCTTGTGCGTGGGCAACCTCCACGATGCTTTGGGTAAGCTCTGCCGAGAACGGGGTGGCAAGGTCAGGCAAGGCCAAGCCGATCACTCCGGAGCGCCCATTACGGAGGCCCCGCGCCGAAAGATTGGGAACATAGTCCAGCTCGGCCATGGCCTGCTCCACCCTGAGGCGCGTGGGGGCAGCTACGGGTACAACGCCGTTCATGACGTTGGAGACAGTTTTGGGTGAAACCCCGGCGCGGCGCGCCACGTCTTTGACCGTTGCGCGCACGATCCACCCCTTACTTGTTGCCTGTTTTCACGATGCTACGCGAATTTTTACCCCACCTTACGCAGCCCTGCAGGGATGTGGATGTCCCCTCTCAAGCCGACTTGCTGACAGATCGCGGTAAAGTGTCTATATGCCCAGGATCACGGCCCCCACCAACGCTGCCCAACGCGCCGAGACCCAGCGCCGGATTCTCACCGCCTTTGGGGAACTCCTCTTCACCCACGGCCTCCCTGGACTGACCATGACGGACGTGGCCCGGCACGCCGGGGTGGGGCGGACGGCCGTCTACAACTACTACGCGGACATGGAACAGCTCCTGATCGCCTACGCGCTGGATGAGACCGAGCGCTTCATTGTCGACCTGCGGGACTCGCTGGCCGCGCTGGAAAACCCTGTGGACCGGCTCGCCCTGTACGTCCGGGCGCAGGTTGAGGACCTCAGCCGCCGGCATCTGCCGCCGGGTCCTGCCATGGCCGCTGTCCTCTCGCCCGGTTCCTTCGCCAAGCTCGCAGATCACGTGGGTGACCTCAACGTCCTTCTCCAGGACATCCTCCGGGACGGCGTCCAACAGGGCTACCTCCCGGACATTGATGTCGCCCAGCTGGCGCGTCTGATCCACGGAACGCTTTCGGCCAGCGCCGCACGACGCAACCGAACGCCCGACGGCGACACTTCCGCACCGGCCCCGGCCCCCGACGTCGAGCTGCTCGCCGCGCTGGAAGCACACACCGAACAGACGGTTCGCTTCATCCAGCTGGGAGCCGGAGCGCGCTTTGACGAGGCCGGCAACCCGGTGCGGCTCGACCGGCCGATCCTCAACGTCCTTGCCGGACAGGCAGCTACTGCCCTGCCGGCAGGGTAGGCACCACAGGCCACTTGGATTTGTCAGCAATCCGCAGGTCCTCACGCGGGCACAGGAGCTTGCCGGGAGTCTGGTCCACCAGCTGCGGTTCCACCAGTCCCTCATAGCCGGGTGTGAGGATCACGTCCACGGAGCCGTCTTCACGATTGTCCTGGAAGTAGTCCGTTCCGGCCAGGTTCCGCTGGACGTTGAAGGCCGCCGCTTGTCCCTTGACTCCGGAGACAACCACGCCCACACCCGAGTACGCGGTGTCGCTGTTGGCCACGGAGCCCACCTTGAAGCCGCGGGCGGTGAATTCGGCGGCAACCGTGCCCGCCAGTCCACCCCGGGAGGTGGCGTTGAAGACGTTCAGGTTCACGGTTTCGTTCGGCACGTAGTCGAACGTGGTGGTCGGGCACAGGCTGCTGGGGGCTGTGCTGGCGACAGCCGTGGGTACCTTGATGACGCCGTTCATGATCGCCCAGGCCCCCACCGCGCCGGCCGCAATGATTCCGACCAGCAGGACCAACACAATGCCGTGGAACAGCCGGCGGCCGAAGCTGCCCCGGCGAACCGTGGGATCATCTGCGAACGTTGCCCGCAGTTCCGATCCGGTCACCACGTGGTGGCCGTGCAGTTGCGTCACATCCTTGGGACGCTTAGGTTTTTTTGGCCGCTGGGTGTCCTGCTCCGTGGCGGCCGGCCTAGCCATCGATCACCAATACACGGGCGTGGATGGCCGTCCTTTGGTGGAGCGCGGTACGGACTGCCCTATGCAGGCCATCCTCGAGGTACATGACCCCCTGGTATTGGACGACGTGCGGGAACAGATCGCCAAAGAACGTGGAATCCTCTGCCAACAACGCCTCCAGGTCCAGGGTCCGCTTGGTGGTCACCAGGTCATCCAGACGCACCGGGCGCGGAGGCAGGGCAGCCCAATCGCGCGGCGCGGAATATCCATGGTCAGGGTACGGGCGTCCCTCGCCCACAGCTTTGAAGATCACCCTGCAAGCCTATGGAAGTTACCGCGCTAACGGAACTTGTGACCCCCGGCACAGGCAGGTTGTGGCCAAAAGGTGACTATCCTTCGTGCGACGTCACAGCTGTGAGGGTTCCGGCAGGGACTGACAGAATAGGGGCATGACTCAACCGCTCCAAGGGACTGACCGGACCGCTGCCCAAGCCACGCCTCGCCTGGCGCTGCTCCTGGACGTTGACGGCCCCATTGCCAGCCCCGTGACGCGCGACGTCAAGCCTGACATCATCGCCGACCTGGTGGCCCTTGCCTCGGCAGGAATCCCCGTCATCTTCAACACGGGCCGCTCGGACGCGTTCATCAGTGAACAGGTCATGAAACCCATGATTGCCGCCGGGATGCCGGCACACACCGTGATCCACGCCATTTGCGAGAAGGGCGCCGTGTGGTTCAGCTACACGGCGGACGGCCCCGGCACCATCCACGTGGACCACGAGCTCACCGTGCCCAAAGCCTACGGTGACGATATCCGCAGGCTCGTTGCCGAGGACTATTCCGCCCACATGTTCTTCGACGAAACCAAGCGGGCCATGGTTTCCGTTGAACAGCACCTGGAAGTATCCAACGAGGACTACCTGGCGGAACAGAAACTTTTCGACGCCGATGCCCTGGACATCATGGGACGCCATGGCCTGAGCGCCGCGATTTTGGACCACCACGCCCCGGAATCCGACGACGCTGTGGACTACCGCCTGGACCCCACCATCATCTCCACTGACATTGAATCGGTGCGGCTGGGCAAGGACCTGGGAGCGAGCCGCGCCGTCGAACTTCTGGCAGCCCAAGGCATCACTCCCCTGTCATGGCGCACCGTGGGCGATTCCCGCACGGACTATGCCATGGCAGACTGGCTTCACCACAACGATCACGACGTAAAACACGTGGATGTCCGCCCCGCAGACGGCGTACCGGTGAAGCCCTACACCATCCTGACGGCCGCTGACCTTGAATTGGCGGACGACGTGATCCACGACGACGCCGGCGGCGCTTTCCTCCGCAGCTGGCGCGAAGCACTTTCCATCTAGCTCCACCCCGACGATTCCGGAGAACAGCCATCACACAAGCACAGGTCGATCCGATCTACCACGGCAGCCCTTCCATTGAAGAAGACACGATCGCCGAGGCGGTCTCGCCTGCCGTCGTCGCGCACCTGAAGCACAGGTCCGACGTCGTCCGTCACCGCGGGCGGTACGCCCTGGTCAACAGCGACCTCACCCCGTAACAGGCCATGGTGTCCGACCTCCTGGCCGTACGGGCTGCCCTGGACGCAGCAGGCATCGACTTCATCCTGGTGCGCGGCAACGACGAACGGCCTGTCATCGCCGTCGATTGGGAGTCCCGCAAGGTGGTCCGGGAGGCGCTGGTTGCGGCGTTCCGCAATGAGCCGTTCTATTCCATGACCGTGGACGCCAAGAAAAAGACCTCGGTGCTGGTGGCCGATGGCGAGTTGACCACCAACAGGAAATCCCGCATCTTCCGGTTGTACCGGCCCCGGGTCGAGACCGGCGGCGGCCTCTGGTACGGTCCCGCATTGGGTGTGCAGCTTGAGCTGTGGAGGTTCGAAGGCGATCATCTGGAGCTTCCGGTGGAGAACTCCCTGACCCGCCGGACCATGCTGCGGCAGGACGCCGTGCGGGGTACCGTCCAACGGCATGGCCTGACCTGGCCCACCATCGAAAACATGTTCGCGGACCACGCCAGCGACATCGCCTTCGACATCGACATTGTTTTTTCCTGGGTTGACGGCAGCGACCCTGAGTACATTGCCCGGCGTCGCGCCCTGCAGGCAGACGCCGTGCTCGGGGAGGGCGATGACAGCGAAGCCCGCTTCCGCCAGATCAACGAACTGAAGTACGCGCTGCGCTCTGTGCACATGTTCGCGCCGTGGATCAGACGGATCTTCATCGCCACCGATTCGCCCACCCCTTCCTGGCTGGCAGATCACCCGGCGGTGACGGTGGTGCGCAGCGAGGAGTTCTTCGCCGACCCCTCAGTCCTTCCTACCCACAATTCGCAGGCCGTGGAGTGCCAGCTCCACCACATCGAGGGTTTGTCCGAGCACTTCCTGTACTCCAACGACGACATGTTCTTTGGCCGTCCGGTGGGTCCGGACATGTTCTTCACTCCCGGCGGCATCACCAAGTTCATCGAAGCCGACACCCGCATTGGCCTGGGCGAGAACGATGCCGAGCGGAGCGGTTTCGAGAACGCAGCCCGCGTTAACCGCAAACTGCTCTGGGAGCGCTTCGGCCGGATCACCACCCGGCACCTGGAGCACACAGCCGCCCCGCTGCGCCGCAGCGTCGTGGCCCGGATGGAAAAAGAGTTCCCTGCGGAATTCGCCAAGACCGCCGGCAGCCGCTTCCGTGCCGCGGACAACATCTCCGTGACCAACTCGTTCTACCACTACTACGCCCTGCTCACGGGCCGCGCTGTGACGCAAACCAATGCCAAGGTCAGGTACGTGGACACCACCATGTGGGCGGGACTTCACTACCTGCCCAAGCTGTTGGCGAAGCGCCACATGGACTTCTTCTGCCTGAACGACGGCAGCTTCCCGGAGGTCGCGGCAGAGGAACGTGCGGAACTCGTGACCGATTTCCTGGAAAAGTACTTCCCGGTCAAGGCACCCTGGGAGAAATAAGCGGCAGCGACGAGGTCAGCGTCCCAGGGGAAGTGTGCGCCCCTACCCGGGACTCGTGCGGGATGCGGATGCCGGCTTCGGCCAGCCTCCGCTGAACCTCTGCAGCATCCACGGGTTCGCCAACGGTCACTCCCCCGGACATCGGAACCACCGAGTGGACAATCGTGTGCTCGTAGACATGGATCATGTTGTACGACTGCGCCCCGTCGCGGCCACGCTGTCCGCCAGCACGCACCGCCAGGTCCTGGGTGTAGCAGGTGGCCGAGGCGACTGAGACCGGGATGCCGGCGAAGCCCGCCGTCGTGGAGTAGTGCAGGTGGCCACCCAGGATGGTGCGGACATCTGTATTGCGGACGACGGCGGCCAGTGCGGCTTGGCCGCGCAGCTCCACCAACACCGCAAGGTCCTGGACGCAGGGAACCGGCGGGTGGTGCAGGGCCAGGATGGTGCCGTCCGGTGCCGGAGTGGCCAGTTCAGCAGCCAGCCACTCAAGCTGGGCCTCGGAAAGCTCGCCGTAGTGATGGCCGGGCACTGTGGTGTCCAAGGTGATGATGCGGAGACCGTTCACGAAGTAGCTGCGGTCAACCGGGTCCTGGGGTTTGCTGGTCTCGGACGCGTCCTCAAAGGCAGCACGGAAGTTCGCCCGGTTATCGTGGTTGCCCATGGCCCAGATGGCCTTGGCCCCGAGCGCGTCGCAGACGGGTTCAATCATTTCGCGGAGCCGCTCGTAAGCGTGGAGCTCGCCCTTGTCCGCCAGGTCTCCGGTGAAAATGATGGCCTCAGGCCGGATCCTGGACGCGATGATCTGATCGCAGATTTCCTGGAGCCTGGCTGCACTGTCCACGGAACCGTGGAGCGTGTTTGGACCACCCACCAGGTGAAGATCACTCAGGTGCAAAAGCACATGACCTGGTTTGGGATATTCAGCCTCGATGAGCTCCATAGCTTGCCTTAGCGTTCAGTGGGAGGCGGCGCCTCCCGTGTCAATCCAGTAGGGCCAATCCAACCAGACAACAAGCCAACATCTGGCTAATTTCCGGCGGAATGTTGGAAAATTACTTTCCCTCCCTTCCGAATTGATGGCTTACGCCAACGCTTCTTCCACTGCTTTCAGCAGGTCTTCGGAGTCGGGCTCCACTGCGGATGGGAATCGCGCCACGAGTTTTCCGTCGCGGTTGATGACGAACTTCTCGAAGTTCCACTTCACTTTGACGGGCTCGCCGTCGGCGCCGCGGGTCAGTTCGGTGTAGAGGGGGTGCTGTTCCTTGCCCAGCACGTTTGCCTTGCTGGTCAAGGGGAAGGAGACGCCAAAGTTACGCTCGCAGAACTCCGCGATTTCGTGGTCCGCGCCCGGTTCCTGGCCGCCGAACTGGTTGCACGGCACGCCCAGGATCTCCAGGCCTTGATCCCGGTACTTGCCGTACAACTCCTCCAGGCCCGCGTACTGCCGTGTGAAGCCGCATTCGGAAGCGACGTTGACCACCAAGACCGCCTTCCCCTCGAAGCGGCCGAAGTCAGCGTCGGAGCCGTCGTTGAAGGTGAGGGGAATGCTGTACAGGCTGGTCATGGGATTCGCTTCCTGACGTCGTCGGCCGGCTGGATCGCCGCCATCGAGCTTACGGGAGCTTGCCGGGCGGCGAAACCTAGGGCGTAGGGATGACCAGCGTGGACAACGGCACGATCACACCGTCCGGACGCTGGACCTTGTCCGTACCGATCAGGATGTATCCGGGCGGAAGGACCACCGCCGGGAGCGTCGTCGGAAGTACGGCTGCCGGCGACGGCACCGGCGCGACGGGAGCAGCTGGTGCCGGTGCAGGCGCCACTGGAGCAGCAGCGGGCGGCGTGGCCGCTGGTGCGTGCACCGCCGGAGGTACGACGACGGCCGGTGCCGGTGCGACGGGGACCGTCACCGTCGGCGCCACAGGAGTCGTGGACGGCGCAGTTGTTGTCGACGTCGGTATGGGCGCGGGCGTGATGGTCGGCGTCGGCGTCGGCGTCGGCGTGACCGTGGGCGTCGGCGTGACGGTCGGCGTCGGCGTGACGGTCGGCGTCGGCGTGACGGTCGGCGTCGGTGTCGGTGTGGGCGTCGGTGTCGGTGTGGGCGTCGGCGTCGCGGTTACGGACGGTGCCGGGGTCTGCGTGGCTGGCGGGTTGCTGGTGCCTGGGGCGCTGGGCGCTGCCGGCGTTGAGGAAACCGGTGGAACCACGACTGGCAATGCCACAGGCTCTTCGTGTTCGCCGCCAACGACTGCACGGTTGGTGCCATCGGCCACGGGTACGGCCCACTGCGGGGTGGCCGTGGTGCCCGTTCCAACGCCTGGCTCGTAGCTCACCATGGTGATGGGCTGCAACGGATCAACCTGCTTGATGGGCAAGTAGATCCAGCCGTTCGGATTGGTGTGCAGTCCGTTGACGATCGTCTCGAAGTGGAGGTGGCAGCCTGTGGACCAACCCGTGGTGCCCACCTGGGCTATGACTTCGCCCACCCGCACAGATTGGCCCTTGGTGACGCCGATCGCCTGCAGGTGGTTGTAGGTGGTCACCAGGCCGTTGCCGTGCTCGATTTCCACACGGTTGCCGCCGCCCCAAATGTGCCACCCAACCGCCCGGACGATACCGGCGTCGGCGGCGTAGACCCGGGTGCCGCATGCTGCAGCGTAGTCCTGGCCCCAGTGGAACTCACCGGGGAGGCCGGTCAAGGGGCTGTAGCGGTAGCCGTAGGGCGAGCTCGGATTGAGGACCTCCAGAGGCGCGTACAAGCTCCCAGCGGGCGGGCGTGGCATACCCGCTGAGGCGACTGTCAGGCCAGTGGATCCATCCTTGCTGACGGTCCTGACCACAGCCCGGTCGAAGTGGACCATAGGCGTTCCGGCTTGTTGTGCCGGGGGCTCGGGGGTGGGATCAATGACCGTGGTCTCGGCCTCCGGGGCCACCAAGGTGCCCAACGCGGTCGGTTCAACAACGCCTTGCGCCAGGGAACCACCGATGCTGCCGGCGGGCACTGAGGTGAGTGGCTGGAAGCCAAATGCGATGAACGCCAGAATGGCGAGGCTTCCAGCGATCAGGACGCGGTGGAAACCTATGGCACGGATCAGTTTTACTGCCCGGTTTGAATCATGATGCTTGCCCACAAAACACTCCCCAAAGCCAGCGTCACCAAACCCCAGCCTGGCGTGCAAGCACCATTGTTGCGGGAATCACAGCAGAAATAAAGGCTTCGCGGGCCCTTGCCAAGGAAAGGTTCCATCAGTTTTGGCTCAAGATGTCTTGAGCTTTACCTCAGGCAGTGGTAGCCCGTGCAATCGGGGGCTCCGAGCCCTGTACGGTGGACGCTAATCAGGCGGATTATTTCATGCCGCGCAAGAGAGCGCCTCGATAGCACCGGGATGTCACCATGGGTGATCCACAGCGGACCGCACGCATCCTTCTAGAGACGAACGCCGTGACCCTCTACCGATTGTGGGCCGGATACTGGGGTCGGGGCGGAAACGCCACCGTTTTCGAGTTCGACGCCTACGTGCACGAAGCACTGCTGGCGTCCCCTGTCGATCTCCGGCTGATGGCCTCGGCCGTAGATGGCCTTTACGAAGGAAAGCCCTGATTCGGACCGGGTATCGGACTAGCTGACGAGTCTGCGTACGTTCTCCATGATGGTTTCGCGGCGCCGTTTGAGGCTCGGAAGCTTGGACCGTGCCATCTCGGGAGTGAGCGTGTGCCAGGTCATGGCCAAGGCCCGCACGCTTGCCAGCAGCTCGATGGGTGTGAGATCAGAGCGAAGGTTGCCGGCTTTCTGGGCGCTTTCGATCCGGGAAAGCTTTTCCTGGTGTGAGGCCACCAAGGTTTCAAGGCCCGCCGGCAAGTCGCTCCATAGGCCCGGACACCGCGTATTTCCCGGACGTCCTGCTTCCGCTGATCGTGCTCGGAATCGGCCAAGGAACAGCAATCATCCTGCTGACCGAGTTTGGCATGTCAGGCGTCGCGCCAGCGGATAACGGTGCCGCCTCCGGACTGGTCAACACGGCACATCAACTGGGCGGGTCCATCGGCTTGGCACTATTGACGGTGGTGTTCGCAGGCTCCGGCGGAACAGCCCAAGGGATGGCAGGAGCCGAGGCCTACGGAGCAGTCTTCGCCTCGGCCACGTGGTTTTACGCCCTGGCCGTCCCCTGCGCTGCACTGATCTACCTCGCCCAACGCAGGGCGGCGGGAAACGCGTCAGCTTCCCGACCCTGACCCAACGGGCAGAGACGGCAGCTCGGTGAGTGACCCGTCATGGTCCAGGCTCAGCACCAGGTCCAGGTCGAGACGGGCCAGGAACCCGTCGTCGTGGCTGACCAGGATGACGGCACCGCGGTAGGCATTCAACGCTTCCACGAGTTGGTCCACACTCTGTATGTCGAGGTTGTTTGTTGGCTCATCGAGAATCAGTACATGTGGCGGCGGATCGGCAAAGAGAAGCTTGGCCAAGGAAACCCTGAACCGTTCCCCACCGGAGAGAGTCCCAACGGGACGGTAGACGCTATCGCCCCGCAACAAGAACCGGGCCAACTGGTTGCGGATTTCCCCGACAGGGACACTTGGCGCGGCCGCCTGAACATTTTCCAAAGTTGTCGCGGCCTCGTCCAGGCCATCGAGCCGCTGCCGCAGATACCCGGACCGCCCGGTCAGGAGCTGACCACCAGCGGTGCCGGATTCGACGTCGTCATCATCGTCTGTCAACGGTTCCCCGCTGACCAGGCGTTCGAGCAAGGTGGTTTTTCCCACCCCGTTGGCGCCGATGATGGCCACCCGTTCCGGCCCTTCCACCACAAAGGCACGATTGGTTCCCCGCAGCTCGGCGATCCGCCGGCTGCGGGGAACGTCCGGATCCGGAAGGTTCACGCTGATCCGTTCGTCTTCCCTGATTTTGGAGGAAGCCACATCCAGCGCAGCCTGGGCAGCGTCCACCTTGTCATCCGATCCTGATCGCAGCTTGCCCGCTGACACCTGCGCATCGGAGGCCCGCTGATTCATAAGGATCTTGGAGCCCTTCTTGTTGTCATAGCTGGTTTGACCGGTGCGGACACGCTGCGCCAGCTTCATTTCAGCTTCCTGGCGCTGGCGCTTCTCAGTCTTCACTGCCTGCTTGGCAGCTTGGGCAGCCTGAACCGCTGCGGCCTGCCGCTCATCCATATACGACCGCCAAGCACTGTACGGACCTCCAAACACTTCGAGTTCGCCACCATGCAGGTCCGCTGTGTTGTCCATTAGCTCCAGCAGTGCCAGGTCGTGGCTGACCACCACCAGCGTCCCCGGCCACGTGGAGAGGAGGGCGGACAGTTTGATTCGCGCCTGCCTGTCCAGGTTGTTCGTTGGCTCGTCCATGAGAGTGATTGCTGTCCCCTGAAGCCGGAGCCCTGTGATGGCAACAAGCATCGCTTCGCCTCCCGAAATTTCGCCTACGTTCCGCTCCAGGTCCGCCCCCGTAAAGCCGATGTGGCGCAAGGATTTGTCCGCCCTGGCTTCGATATCCCAGTCATCGCCCACCGCATCGAAGTTCTCCACCGAAACGTCGCCGGCTTCGATGGCCCGCAGTGCTTTCAACTTCTGGCCGATACCCAGCAGGTCTGCCACCGTTGAGTCGGTCGCGAGGGTGAGTGTCTGCGGAAGGTACCCGACATCACCGTTGGTCGTAATACTGCCGCTCGTAGGGGCAAGGCTCCCGGCTATGAGGCGCAGCAAGGTTGATTTTCCGGCACCGTTGGATCCCACAAGGCCTGTGCGGCCCGCTCCGAATGTTCCGGAGATCCCGGCAAGGGCGACGGTACCGTCGGGCCACTGAAGGCGCACGTCGGTCAGGGTGATGGACGGGTTTTTTGTTGTAGACATGATGCTCCGAAGGCTCCAGTGGTTTCAGCGAATGCGCTGCAACCACTGGCCGGCATGGGCATCAGGGCAAGGTCAGCGCACGGTTGGCGTCGTGAAACCTGTAATGCCCGTCAAAACATCGGCCTAACACTGGAGAATAGAGGGTTACAGTCTCGCAAAAGCCCCCAATGAAGGCAACTTGCCGCCAATGGCCTTCTGGCGGTGGAGGGACCAGGGGCTGACGCCGTCCCACACCGCCCTGCATTGCCCCCCCCGCCATCGGACATGCGAAGAAGTCCTCCAGCCAGCTTCAGCCGAGGTTTTCCTTCAGCAGCGCCCGGTGTTCCACCGCGGCGGAGGTGTGCAGGGTACGTCCGGCTTCAGTGAGCTCCAGGAACAACGAGCGGCGGTCGTCGGCGCAGGTCTGGCGCGTAACGAGGCCGGCTTTTTCCAACCGGTCCACCACCTTGGAGACCGCACTTTGGGTCATGGGCGTCCGCTCCCCCAGCGACTTCATCCGGCACGAAGACTCTTCGCTGTCGGCTACGAGATCGAGGATTTCGAACTCATTCAGGCCGATATCGAATTTGGCTTCCAGGGCACGGTCGATCGCCGCTGCGGTACGGAAGTAGGAGTCCTGGATGCTTCGCCACTGCTCAACAAGTTGGCGGTCACGCGTCGTTGCCATGTCCTGATTCTAGTTCATGACGCAGTTAGAATCCACGTCATAATATTCCTTGTCATTGAATGACGCGTCATATAGATTGTTGCTCATGACATCACCCACCACCCTCAAAAAGCCTGCCGAGCCCCTGGCTGCAGCCGTCCGCTGGACGCGGGCACAGTGGCTGCTCCTGATGGTCGTTTGCACCGTCCTGGCCCTGGACGGGCTGGACGTCTCCATGGTCGGCGTTGCTTTGCCCTCCATCGGACATGAACTCAACCTCGGGACCGACTCCCTGCAATGGATCGTTTCCGCATACGTCCTTGGCTACGGGAGCCTTCTGCTCCTCGGCGGCCGACTCGCGGACCTGTTGGGCCGCCGTCGAATCTTCCTCATTGCCTTGACCGTGTTCGCGGCAGCGTCGCTCCTTGGCGGATTGGTTGACGACCCCGCCATCCTGATCGCCACCCGGTTCGTCAAGGGCCTCGCTGCCGCCTTCACCGCACCCACGGGCTTCTCCATCATCACCACCAACTTTGCGGAGGGACGCGAGCGCAACAAGGCGCTGTCCATCTTCACCACCTTCGGTGCCAGTGGCTTCTCGCTGGGCCTGGTGGTTGGCGGTCTGATGACCAGCCTGAGCTGGCGCTGGACGTTCCTGGTCTCGGTGCCGATCGCCGTGATCGTGGTCCTGCTGGGCATGAAGTTCATTCCCAAGGACAAGCCGTCGGTGGAAGACAGCGGGCACGATATCTGGGGTGCCGTGACGCTCGCTCTGGGCATGCTCGGCCTCGTCTACACCTTGGTTTCAGCACCTGAACAGGGCTGGGGATCTGTGGCAACAATCGCCGGGTTCGCAGTTTCTGCCGCCGTGCTGGTGGCCTTCGCCATCATCGAGCGCAAGGTCAAGCACCCGCTGATCCGCTTCGGTATCCTCAAGGAAGGTTGGGTGGCCCGGGCAAACCTGAGCGCAGTGGGCCTCTTCGGTTCCTACCTAAGCTTCCAGTTCATCGTCACCATGTTCCTGCAGTCCGTGCTGGGTTGGACGCCGCTGGGGATGGCTCTCGCATTGCTGCCTGCGGGTTTGCTGGTGGCCACCAGCGCACCGTTCGCGGACCGTCTGATCGAAAAGTTCGGGGCCACGCAGCTCATCCTCACCGGCCTCACGGCCCTCGGCTTGGGCTATGTCCTGTTCCTGCGGGTGGGAACCACGCCCAACTACGCGCTGGACATCCTGCCGCCGGTGGTCCTGCTGGGGATCGGCTTTGCGTTGGCCTTCCCATCCATCAATGTCCAGGCCACTGCCGGCATCCGCGACTCCGAGCAGGGGCTTGCAGCCGGTCTGATCCAGACCAGCACCCAGGTCGGCGCCGCGTTGGTACTGGCCGTCACCACGGCCTTGGTGAGCGGCCACGGACACTCTGCGGGTACCGTCAGCGCCCAGGCCATGCTGGAACAGTACCGTCCGGGACTGTTCCTAAGTGCCGCCGTCGCCATTGCCGCTTTGCTGGTGGCAGCAGCGCCTTCCCGACGCCGGGTCGCCTCCTGACCGCTGCGCTTTCGTACGGATAATGCCCCTATACACGGGGGTCATTCCGAGGTCGAATGGACCATGAGGAATTACCTCACCGAGTACAGGCACGAACTCCAGCGCACGTTCACAGGGACGTCGGGGACGCCGCCTGAGTGGGTGCCGCGTCTGGCGGAAGGGCACGACGCCGGATATCACCTGCCGGGGTCGGCCGTCTGGTCGGTTCACGGTCACGTGGCAACGATCGTCGCCGGGATCAGGGTCCTGCTGATGCAGGCCCTGCATCCCGGCGCGCTGGCTGGCGTGTACGAGCACTCCGGGTTCCAGAAGGATCCGCTCGGCCGCCTGGCGAACACCATCAGGTGGATCTTCACGGTGACCTACGGATCAACTGAGGACGCCCAGGCCGCCACCACGCGGGTCCGGAAAATCCATGAGCGCGTCCGCGGGACGTACGTTGACGGCAAAGGAATCCAGCGCGACTACGCGGCCAACGATCCCGAACTCCTCCGCTGGGTACACATCACCTACGCTGACTCCTTCATAACCGCCAACCGCATCTGGGGCCGACCCATCCCCGGCGGAGCCGACGCTTACGTCCGCGAGTGGGCTACAGCCGGCAGGCTCATGGGAGTGGAGGATCCGCCACTGACCGAAGCCGAGGTCCGTGAAGAACTGGAGCAGTGGTACGCCTCAGGAATCCTGCGGGCCGACGAACGCCTGGCCGAGACAGTGTGGTTCATTCGCCATCCGCCGCTAAGCCCCATGCTCCGTCCTGGCTACCGCATCCTGTTCGCCGCCGCCGTCGCAAGCCTCGAACCCCGCTATCAGGACATGCTGGGGCTCCGGCCGCCCAGGTTTGGCCCCATCCCCTTGCCCGTCATCACCTCGGCCAGGGCTGTGCTGGGCATGGTTCGCCTGGCCCTCGGATCCCACGGGCCCAGCGAACAAGCCGCCCTGAGACGGTTGCAGAGGCTTGGTTACGCGGACGCTTGAGGCGCCTTTCGCCGAGGGGTGAGCTCTCGCCCCTTTGAGGGCGCCCATAACGCCGAAAGCCACCCCCTCGACGCAACCTCACTTGTGATGAGGTGCGCCCAGGGGTTGGCTTTCGGGACTTACGGGCTTGCTTTCCGCCGAGAACTCACTCCTCGGTGGAGGTCCTTAGATCAACGCATCCGACAGGTGGTTCGGGGTGCCGAAGCGGTGCGCCGTGATGGACACAGCCTGCTCGCGAAGGAACGGCAGCATCTCGATCCGGCCAGCCTGGGTTACGGCCCCGTGGTAGACCGCGACGTCCGGACGGCCACCCATTGCCGCGCTCAGCGCGGCGAAGTCGCCACCGATCAAGCGGATGCGGCCGGCGTCGAACTTTGCCGCACGGGCCAGCCACGCGGCGTCGTCCTCAACCCGGACGCTGACGCCCAGGTTCGCGAACACGGTCACCACGGCGTCGGGAAGTACGACGGCGGAGCTCACCGTGAGCTTCGAGCCCGCCACTGCACCGGCTGCTACGACGCGGAGCAGCTCCGCGAGTCGCTCACCTTCGGAGAGGCGGATCGTCACAGGGAGGGAGCGGTAGCGGAAGACGTTGCGCTCAGCGGTCAGCGCGGAAACATCCTTGCGTGTGCCGAACTCAGATTCCCAGGCGGCGGCGTCGCTGAAGAGTGCCTGCTGGAGGGTCTGGAGTTCCTCGGCAGTAACGTCAGCGGACTTGGCAGCGGCAAGGATCTGCGAGGCTGCGCCCTGAAGAACGGTGCCGCGCTTGGCCTTTGCTTCGGCAGGGAGCCAACTGCCCAGACCGATCAGGTAGTTCGGTCCCCCGGCCTTGGTTCCGGCGCCAACGGCCGACTTCTTCCAGCCACCGAACGGCTGGCGCTGGACGATCGCACCGGTGATGCCGCGGTTGACGTACAGGTTGCCGGCCTGGATGGTGTCCAGCCAGACGCCCATCTCGGCGGAGTCCAGGGAGTGCAGGCCGGCGGTGAGGCCGTACTCGATCTCGTTCTGGATGGCGATTGCTTCCTCAAGGGTTTCAGCGGTCATGACACCCAGCACCGGGCCGAAGAACTCGGTCAGGTGGAAGTAGGAGCCGCGCTTGACGCCGGAACGGATGCCCGGGGACCACAAACGGCCGGTCTCGTCGAGGCGCTCGGGCTTGATGGCCCAGGTTTCACCGTCGCCCAGGGTGGTGAGGGCGTTCAGGAGCTTGCCGTTGGCCGGCTCGATGATCGGCCCCATCTGTGTGGTGGCTTTGTCCGGGTATCCCACGGTCAGCGAGCGGGCTGCGTCGATCAGCTGGTTGTGGAAGCGGGCGCTCTTCGCCACCGAGCCCACCAGGATCACCAGTGAAGCGGCAGAGCATTTCTGTCCGGCGTGGCCGAACGCCGAGTACACGACGTCCTTGGCTGCCAGGTCCAGGTCCGCACTCGGGGTGACAATGATGGCGTTCTTGCCGGACGTCTCCGCCAGCAACGGCAGGTCCTGGCGGAAGGAACGGAACAATTCAGCCGTTTCGTAGCCACCGGTAAGGATCACGCGGTCAACGCTGGGGTGCGAGACAAGCTGGGTGCCAAGGTCACGCTCTTCGAGCTGAACCAGCGCCAGCACTTCACGCGGCACGCCTGCTTCCCACAGGGCATCCACCATGACGGAACCGGAGCGGCGGGCCTGCTTTGCAGGCTTAATCACGACGGCGGAGCCTGAGGCGAGCGCTGCGAGCGTCGAGCCTGCGGGGATCGCCACCGGGAAGTTCCACGGCGGGGTCACCACGGTGAGGTTCGCTGGGACGAACGTGGCGCCGTCGACCGTTTCCAGGTCCTTGGCGCGCTCGGCGTAGTAGTGCGCGAAGTCGATTGCTTCGCTGACCTCGGGGTCGCCCTGGTCAATGGTCTTGCCAGTCTCGGAGGCCATGACTTCCAGGAGTTCGGCACGGCGGGCCTCCAGGACCTCACCGGCACGGTGCAGGATCGCTGCGCGCTCGGCGGCCGGACGTGCACCCCAGGCCTTGCCGTGGTCCACAGCGGTGGCGATGATGCGGTCCAGTTCGGCTGCGTCGGAAACCTTGGTGGACTCCACGATCTTGTTGCCGGCGGTGGAACCGGGGATGCGCTTGAGGATGTCACGGCCCCAGGCGCGGTTGGCCGGAAGGGCAGGGTCCGTGTCAGGGGTGTTGCTGAAGCCCTCAAGCGGTGCCGGTTCGGCCGGGAGACGGCGGTCCTGCTTGCGGTTGGGGCCCGGGACCTCGTCCTTCATGTTGGCCAAGGAGTTCAGGAAGCGCTGCTGCTCGCGCTTGAACAAGGCTTCGTTCTCGCTGAGTTCGAAGACTGCGGACATGAAGTTTTCCTGGCTGGCGCCCTCTTCCAGGCGGCGGATCAGGTAAGCGATGGCGACGTCGAACTCGCCCGGGTGGACCACCGGTGTGTACAGCAGGAGGCTGCCGACATCCTTACGGACCGCAGTGGCCTGGCCGGTTGCCATGCCCAGGAGCATTTCGAATTCGATGGCTTTTGGTCCCTGCTCAGCGATGCCGCGCTGCTTGGCGAGCAGCCAGGCAAAGGCGACGTCGAACAGGTTGTGTCCAGCGATGCCAATGCGGACGGCGTCGATGTGCTCCGGGGTGAGGGCGTAGTTGATGACGTTCTTGTAGCTGGTGTCCGAGTCCTGCTTGGTGCCCCAGGTGGCCAGCGGCCAATCGTGCAGGGAAGCTTCAACCTGCTCCATGGGGAGGTTCGCACCCTTGACCACGCGGACCTTGATGGGAGCACCGCCCTGGGCACGGCGTTCGGTGGCCCACTCCTGCAGTTCCTGCATGGCGCCGAGGGCGTCGGGGAGGTAGGCCTGGAGGACGATGCCGGCTTCCAGGTTCTTGAACTCGGGCATGTCCAGGATGCGCTTGAACACCGCGATGGTCATGCTGAGGTCCTTGTACTCCTCCATGTCCAGGTTGATGAACTTGGGCTTCGGGAAGGACGCGGCCAGGCGGTACAGCGGGGTGAGCTTCTCCACTACGTGATCGACGGCTTCGTCGAAGGCCCACGGCGAGTGCGGGGCCACGGTGGAGGATTCCTTGATGGAAACGTAGTCCACGTCCTCGCGGGCCAGGAGCTTCAGCGTGCCCTCCAGGCGACGCTGGGCCTCGTGCTCGCCCAGGACGGCTTCGCCCAGGAGGTTCACGTTCAGGTGCACGCCGTCCTGGCGGATCTTGGCAATAGCCGGGCCGAGCTTTGCGTCGGTGGCATCGACGATGAGGTGGCCCACCATTTCGCGGAGCACGCGGCGGGCAATGGGAATAACTACCTGCGGGAGGATCGGAGCCATGACGCCACCCACGCGGACAGCGCTGCGCATGTACCAGGGGAGGAACTTGGGGACCTTCGGGGCCAGCTCGGCGAGTTTACGGCCGGCGACGGACAGATCCTCAGGGCGGATGACGCCATCGACGAATCCGACAGTGAACTCCAAGCCGTTCGGGTCCTTCAGGACGCCGGCGAGGCGCTGGGCGGAGACGTCCACGGGGATCTTGCTGGCTTCGGTCAACCAGTGGCGGACCAAGGCGATGGCTTCGTGGGCCAACGCGTCGAACGGCCCTGAATCCTGGGTGCGGGGGGAAGTGGCATCCGGGAGGGTGCTGGTCATGGGAGCTCCTTCTGGGGCGGAGAAGTTTGTTTGTTTCCATCAGTATGGATCTACAATCACATTAGGAAAAGCGATCTTTTCCGACGAATATTGGTTATCCAACCCGATCATTTGGAGGCAGAGTTGCTGGATGTCCGCAGGCTCCGTTTGCTGCACGAATTGAAGATCCGCGGGACGCTCGCCGAGGTGGCCGATGCGATGCAATACAGCCCTTCATCGGTGTCGCAGCAACTGACCCTCCTGGAGAAGGAGGCCGGGGTTGAACTGCTCCGTAAAGCCGGGCGCCGGGTCCAGTTGACCCCGCAAGCGGAGATCCTCGTAGCCCACACCGCGGCACTCCTGGAGACCTTGGAAAAGGCCGAAACGGATCTGGCA
Organism: Paenarthrobacter sp. AR 02; assembly: GCF_021538675.1. Classification (GTDB taxonomy): domain Bacteria; phylum Actinomycetota; class Actinomycetes; order Actinomycetales; family Micrococcaceae; genus Arthrobacter. Next base: position 17,738 of record NZ_JAJUKH010000003.1, on the reverse strand, counting down.
GCTTCACTGTCAATGGTGACGGGAACCGTCCGCCTGGCAGTCTTCCAATCCGCGGCCCTGGCCCTGCTTCCCGATTTCCTCACCATCATGCGGCAGGAGTACCCGGAGGTGCGCGTTGAAATGACCCAACGCGAACCCGAAACGGCCCTGTACGAAACCTGGGCGCGGGACTTCGACCTGGTGGTTGCCGAGCAGTACCCTGGCCATGCCGCTCCGCACCACAGCGGCCTGGACCGCGTCATCCTCACCAGCGATGCCATTCGGCTTGCCACTCCCCCGGTGGGACTGGGCGGCGAAGCCGTCTCCACCCTGGCCGACACTGCCTCCATGCCCTGGGTCATGGAACCCCGCGGCGCAGCTTCCCGGCATTGGGCGGAGCAGGCCTGCCGTTCCGCGGGCTTCGAACCCGACGTCCGGTATGAAACAGCCGACCTCCAAGCACAGATCCGGCTCATTGAATCCGGAAACGCCGTAGCGCTCATGCCCGACCTCGTCTGGACCGGACGCACCCGGACCGTTCAATTGCTGGACCTCCCGGGGCTGCCGAAGCGAACCGTGTTCACCTCCACCAGGACGGCCGGGCGCATTCACCCGGCGACGGCGGCCTGCCGGGAAGTTCTGGAGCGCGTGGCAGCGGCGCAACAACTGGACGCAGAGCAGCAGGCCGACGCCGGGTAACTCCCGGATACGCAAAAAGCCCCAGTCCAAGGACTGGGGCCAAACGCGGAGAATGGGGGATTTGAACCCCCGAGGGCGTTAACCCAACACGCGTTCCAGGCGTGCGCCATAGGCCGCTAGGCGAATTCTCCTTGCTTCCGATTCGAAAGCAGATACTACTGTACCTGAGAATTTCGGCATCGCGTAATCGGCCCAAACGCGGGCTTTCTAAGGGGGTGGCAAAGTGGCGCTTAACGGAAAAATGGACGCCCCCAACGCGCCCATTCTTGCGGTACATCGTTGAGCCACCGGGTCCGGCCCCTCGCCCCCAGGCCCCGCAGCTCACAACCTTGAGATTGCCCCAATCGGTGTACATACCCATGGTCCGCCGCGAACCTCGGATTTGCAATGGTTGAGACCTGTTTGTAGCCGAAGTTGCTGACAAGATGTCTGCATGACCCAGCTTCATGCACTGGTGGTTTACGTACCTGAGACGCATATTGAGGAAGTTCTCCTGGCCATCGGTGATGCCGGCGCGGGACGGATCGGCGACTATTCACACTGTGCCTTCACCTCCCCAGGCACAGGCCGCTTCACACCGTTGCCGGGGGCGCGCCCATTCATTGGCGAGGTGTCGATTGAGCAGCAAGTGCCGGAAATTCGGGTCGAGTGCGTGGTGGAGGAGGAAATTCTCGACGGCGTTGTGCTGGCTTTGCGGGCGTCGCACCCTTACGAGGAACCGGCCTTTATGACCTGGCCGGTGAACGGCTGGCGGTAGATCCGCGCAGCCCAGCCACCCGCCGTCGAGCCGTATCCACAGCCGTCGATGGCCGATTCGAACCCCGCCCCGAGTTCGGGTAAGCTTGTCGACGGCCCCTCATGTGGCGTCATCCTGTTGAACTCCCCCAGGACCGGAAGGTAGCAAGGGTAGATGGGCTCTGGCGGGTGCATGAGGGGTCTTTTATTTAAATGTCAGTCCCTATAGGTAGGTTTCACTTGTGACTGTTACAACTGCCCTTTATCGACGGTACCGGCCCGACTCTTTCGCGGACGTTATCGGGCAGGAACACGTCACAGAGCCGCTGATGACGGCGCTCCGCAAGAACCGCGTGAACCACGCCTACCTCTTCTCCGGCCCCCGCGGCTGTGGCAAGACCACCTCAGCGCGCATCCTTGCCCGCTGCCTGAACTGCGCCGAGGGCCCCACTGACACGCCCTGCGGCAAATGCCCCAGCTGCATCGAACTGGCCCGTGGTGGATCCGGGTCGCTGGACGTCATTGAGATTGACGCCGCCAGCCACGGTGGCGTGGACGACGCCCGCGACCTCCGCGAGCGGGCAACCTTCGCCCCGGTCCGTGACCGCTACAAGATCTTCATCATTGACGAGGCCCACATGGTCACGTCCGCCGGCTTTAACGCCCTCCTGAAGATCGTCGAAGAGCCGCCGGAACACATCAAGTTCATCTTCGCCACCACCGAGCCGGACAAGGTCATCGGCACCATCCGCTCCCGCACGCACCACTACCCCTTCCGGCTGGTGCCTCCGGAGCCGCTCATGCAGTACCTTGAGCTGCTCTGCCAGCAGGAAAACGTTCCGGTTGCTCCCGGGGTGCTTTCCCTGGTGATCCGCGCTGGTGGCGGTTCGGTCCGTGACACCCTTTCCGTGCTGGACCAGCTCATGGCCGGCGCCGGGCCGAACGGCCTGGACTACGAGCTCGCTGTTGCCCTCCTCGGCTACACCCATGCGTCCCTGCTGGACGACATCGTGGATGCCATTGCAGCTTCGGATGCCGCAGTGGTCTTCAAAGCAGTGGACCGCGTCATCCAGACGGGCCACGACCCCCGGCGTTTTGTCGAAGACCTTTTGGAACGCTTCCGCGACCTGATCATTGTTCAGGCGATGCCCGAGAGCGCCCAAGCCATCCTCCGCGGCATGCCCGCCGACCAGATCGCCCGTATGCGCAACCAGGCCACCAACCTTGGCGCAGCGGAACTTTCCCGCGCGGCAGACGTCACCAACACCGCACTGACGGAAATGACCGGCGCTACTTCGCCGCGCCTTCACCTTGAACTCCTGTGCGCTCGAATTCTCCTCCCCAGCTCGGAGCAGACCGAACGGGGTATCGCTGCGCGCATCGACCGCGTGGAACGTCGCTTGAACTACGCGGGCGACGCCGGAACGCCGGCTGTTGCTGCTGCCCCTCCTGCCGCCGTGGCTTCAGTGGAAGCAGCACCGAACGTTCCCGCACCAGTGGTTGCGGCTCCGGAGCCCACCCGGCCGGAACCGACCCCTGTGCAGGAACCTGCAGCGCCGTTGGCCTCCCAGCCATCGGCTCCTGCAACTTCTGAGCCGGCCATGGCCGCAGTCAACCGCGACCCCATCACGGCGCCACGGGTTTCCACCAACGATTGGCCTGTGGAGGAACGGTCGACTGCCGGTCGCACACCGCAGGCTGTCGCACCTCAACCATCGACACAGGCGCAGTCTGCCGCCCCTGCACAGGCTGCGCCGGCTCCAGCTCAAGCCGCTCCTCCTGCCCAGGCTGCGCCAGCTCCCGCCCAAGCCCCGGCGCCACAATCGGCACCGGCTCCGTCGGGGGCTGGGGACGTAGAAGCTCTTCGCCGCGCCTGGCCGGACGTCCTCCAGACGTTGACCAAGATCAAGCGCAGCACCTGGGCGCTGGTGGAGCCCAACGCCCAGGTGGCCCAGTTCGACGGCCAACTGCTCACTTTGGCGTTCACTACCGGCGGTTTGGCCGGCGCCTTCGGACGCGCAGACCACTCCGAAAACCTTCGCCAGGCAATCCACAAGACCCTGGGCATTGATTGCCAGATCGTCGCGGTGGCCGGCGGCAACAGTTCAGCGAGCTCTGAGCCAAACCCAAAAGCGCCTACTAGCCGGGAGACCCCGGCGCCGGCAGGCGGTGCAGCAGCAAGTGTTGCGCCGGCGCCCGACGCAACAGCACCAGCGGGAGCCTCTCCAGCCGGGGTCTCAGCGGTCGACTCTGCCTGGGGTCTTGCGCCGGCCGATACTCCCGCGTCGGAGGCCTCCCCAAGTGCCCCGTCGCCGGAACCCGTACGCACGCCAACGAGCCCGGCTGCGCCTGCTTCGCCCCCAAGGGCGCTTGCTGATGCCGCGGTGAAAACCGAAGCTAAGGCGCAGGTTACATCCGTGTCTCAGGTTGCCTCCGTGTCGCCACCCGAACCCGCACCGCAGCCCTCAACGCCGGGAGCGGCTCAGACCAGCTCCACCTCGGCCGGCGACTACTCCTACCCGGATGACGATTGGGGCCCGCCCCTCGACGAGGATGCGCCTCCGCTGGATGAGGAGCCCCCTGCGGACTGGGAGCCGCCGTCCGGATACGGCCGTCCTGGCACAGGCACAGCACCGTCCCCGGTTGCAGCAGCAACTTCGGATGGAAAACCGTCCCCGCCCAAGCCTTCACCAGCCACGGTACCCAGCACTCCGGGGGCGCCCTCCGGCACCTCCGAGGACCCGTGGTCCAGGGCAGTAGAGAAGGCGCCGGGAACATGGGTAGTAGGCACGGAGTCGAACGTGGGCAGGCAGCCGCAAGCCCCGGAAGAGACCGCTGCCGCCGCAGCGGACACCCCTGACTACGAGCCCGCCGCGGCCCAGGTTCCCGAAGCCGCAGCTGGAACGTACGGCCACCCAACCGGCCCGGACGCTCCCGCAGGGTCGAGCTGGGACGTCGCTCCGGCGTCGAGCTGGCCCGCACCCCAGGCCACGGCAACGCAGGCCACCGGCAGCGCCCCCGCGACATGGCCTTCCTTGGCTGCGCAGCCGGTTGAAGCGCACGGTTCCGTTGCCACGCTCGAGGAGGGTCCGGCGTCGGGCAGTCCCAACGGTCGTCAAAGCCTGTACCAGCGACTGACCAACAGTCCTGAGGCACAGGCTGGTCGCGTCCAGGCGCCGGCCAGGACCCAGGCAGCCCCCACGGCGACTGCGGAGGACATCCCCAGCCCTGAGGACGAAACCATCGAGGAATCGAGGGTCTTTGGGCGGGCTGCGGTGGAGCGTATTCTGGGCGGAAAGCTGATCGAAGAGCGCGCCTTGGACGGTTCTCCCCTGCACAACCGCTGATTGCAGCATTGATTTCAACCAAATGAGGACATTGTGTACGAAGGTGCAGTTCAGGAGCTGATTGACGAGCTCGGCCGGCTTCCCGGTGTGGGCCCCAAATCAGCGCAGCGCCTGGCGTTCCACATCCTGGAGGCTGATCCAGAGGACATGAAGCGTCTGGTGACGGCCATCACCACGGTTAAGGAACGGGTGAAGTTCTGCTCGGTCTGCTTCAACGTGACCGAGCAGGAGACCTGCAACATTTGCCGGGATCCGCGCAGGGACCCGTCGGTCATCTGCGTGGTTGAGGAGTCCAAGGACGTCCTGGCCGTTGAGCGGACCCGGTCCTTCCGTGGCCGGTACCACGTGCTGGGTGGCGCCATCAATCCGATCGCTGGCATCGGTCCGGAGCAGTTGCGGATCCGCGAGCTCCTGACCCGATTGAATGATGGCGCCATCCAGGAGATCATTATCGCCACCGACCCCAACCTCGAGGGTGAGGCCACAGCTACCTACCTGGCGCGTATGTTGAAGTCCATTGGGGTCGCTGTGACGCGGCTGGCTTCCGGGCTTCCCGTGGGTGGCGACCTCGAGTACGCCGACGAAGTCACGCTGGGCCGGGCATTCGAAGGAAGGCGCAACGCGCTGTTGTAGCTTCGGTTCCGGGACCACCACCACGTAGGTGGCATCTGCGGCGGTGACTACTTGTCCGGCTGCGCTCCTCGCCATGTTGAAGTAGTCAACGATCTTTCCGGATACAGAATTCAAGGGGAGCCTTGGGCAGTCAGGAAATGCCCGCCCTCCGCGCCTTCAACCAACGCCCTGAAATGGTGAGCAGCGCAGCAAATGCTGCCTGTACTGCAAAGCCGGCGAAAGCCACGGGCACCGGCGGCGCGAGCCCGGCACTCGATTCTCCGTCCAGGCAAGGGACTTCGCGGGATGGGCCGTCGGCGGCGTACTGGAGCCCGGCCAACATCCATCCGACGACATGGTCAGGGTGCACAAACTGGGCTCCAATACTCCCCAGGAGCAGCGCAGGATTCGATGCCGCAAGCCATGCCACGCGTTCCGTATGCACCACCTCCACCTCGTGCAGGCTGCCAACACACTCGTATGCAGTGATCCTCCCCGCGTCGTCCCTCTCCACGTTCACGGGCACTGAGGCGCCGCCCATCTCACTGGTTCCGGCAAGCAGCAACAGAGTGAGCGCGCCATTCCCGAGGCAAAGGAACATCGTCACCACCCCAGCCAGGACGCCCGCCGGAACGGTAGAGGCAAAGCAAGCCCGCGCACCTCCGCCCATGAGGCCGAACAGTCCCACCTCCAGGACAATCACGACGGCGGCCGCCCCAGCCAGCGCTGGCGGCCCACCCGTGTTGAAACCCACGATCAGCAGGACCACACATGACAGCGCAGCGAAAACGACTCCACGGATGGTCGCTGCGAGGAAGCGGACCAGAATGCTCGACCAGGCATGCCGGAAGCCACAGATGACACCCAGTATCGCGGCGGCCAAGGCCAGGAATCCAGCCATAAAGACGTAGGTGGCACCCAAGACGTCCGAGTCGAACCCTTCGAGCGATTGCACCCAGGCAACCATTGCAGCGGCAACGCCACCTGCAAAGGCGATGGCGCAACAGCAGCCCAGCCAAAACCACCAGGAGGACAACGAATTCCGGGCATCCCGCCAAGCCAGTTTCAGGGCAGTTTTGACGACGGCCGCAGGCGGTGGTTCCGAACCACCGCTGGATGAAGTCACCCGCGGCTGATCGTCAACCAATCCACCGCCGATGACCTCGTACTCCGGCTCGTTTGCACCGGCACCCCGCTTGCCCGAACGGTCAGGAACGCCGGCCAAGGCACCACGCAATCCTCATGACGTGGATGGTACGCCTGGGCGTCACGCATCAACAGAGATGCCGGAAGAAGGTGGGACCATAGTTCATGGCCCAACTCCCCCGTTTCCCCAAGCGTCCGCAGCCCGTCACCCCGCTGAGCTGGCAGGAGTCGGTATGGGACTATCCAAGGCCTCCGGTGGTGCAGCACCGCTCGGAAAGGATTGTGGTCCGGCTCGGCGGCCGGATCATTGCGGACACCGTGGATTCGGTCAGGGTCCTCGAAACCAGCCACCCTCCCGTCTACTACCTGCCCTTCGAGGCGTTCCCTGCCGGAGTATTGATCCCGGTGGAAGGCGGAACTTTCTGCGAATTCAAGGGGATGGCGGCTTACTTCGACGTCGTGGCAAACAGTGTGGTCGCATCCCGCGGCGGGTGGACCTACCCGGAACCCACGCAGGGTTTCGAGGCTCTCAGAACACGGGTTGCCCTGTACCCGGGCCGTATGGAGTCATGCGAAATTGACGGCGAACCAGTAACGGCGCAATCTGGCGGTTTCTACGGGGGTTGGATCACTCGGCGCATTGTGGGGCCTTTCAAGGGTGAACCCGGCTCCGCAGGCTGGTGAGATCCCGAACACTGCCCCCCACGAACGCGTCAATGGAGGCCACTCGAGCTGTTATGCTATTCGATGGATAAACCATTCGTTCGGGGGATTCGGTTATGGGGATTGCTTTCGATGACGGCGCGGCCGATGCTCTAATCAGTGCTGCCGATTCCGCGGATGAGGCTCTACGCTCCGAGGGCGCGTTCCTGTCGGGAGCCATTGATCGTGTCATGGAGGATTTCAAAGGGGGCTACGCCCGCTTGTTCCTCCAGGCCTGTGCCGTCAGGGCTGATGACCGTGTCCGCCTTGCCAGTGTTCTCGCCGCGTTGGTGGAGGATGTCCAGGAAGCAAAGCTGCGGGCCGCGCGGGAGAAGTCGCGGCTGAAGAACCTCGCCGACTGGCAGCAACGCGCCGACATCCGTGAACAACAATTTCAGTCTTTCCTGAGTCCGTTGAGTGACCCCATGCCCGCGGAATGGCCGTTGCCCACACCGACGGTTTCAGCAGAATTCTCCCCAAGGGAGCGGGCAAGGTTCGCCGGTGGATCAGAAGCCGGGACAAGCGCGGCGGACCCGGGAAAGCTGCGCGACTTCGCGTCCCAATCCCGAACTTCCACAAACATCCTCAATAGTGAACTCGGACGTGTGCGGAACGCCTGGGGTAGTTTCACCGCTGCTTGTTCCTGGGTGAACAGCGGCAGCGTCACCTTCGTGCCCGGTTTCGAGCAGCTGCTCAGTGAGAACACTGCTGATGCTGGGTGGGTCGAACGCATCGCCGCAGCATTTGAAGCAGCTGGCAGCGGCTCCATGGCTGACACCATCCTCAACAGCGTTCTCATTCAGTACGCTCCCCCACGGCAAGTGAGTTTGACCGACATCGGGGCCCTTAACGCCGCACAACTAAAGGCGTGGCTGGCCACCCCAGCCAACAAGGAACGGCTTCAGGGGCTGCTCGAGCAACCAGGGCTGGACCCTGTGATGATCGCCAAGTGGTGGGCCGGACTCGGCCAGACGGTCGCCACCGGGACAATCGAACCCGGCGAGGCCCAGCTTTTTCTGATCCAGACCCTTCCCGGAGTCATCGGGAACCTGAACGGTGTCACCGCCACTGCCCGGGACAAGGCCAATCGCATACGCCTCGCCACCGAGGACGAGCGCATCAAAGACGAACTCACCAAAACGCCTCAATTCCTGCCCGCAAGCCAAGGCCTGTCCGTGACCAACCCTGCTTGGACACGGCTGCAAACGCAGCAAAAGGCCCTCAATGGCATCGGTGAGGCCCTGACGAACGCCGGGGCCGCGGATGTTGCTGTTTTGCTCGGATTCGATCTTACCCACGGCTCCCCCAAGGCACAGGTCTCTGCTGGCAACCCGGACACGGCTGACAACGTCACCTACGCCGTCTCCGGTATGAACATCACCCCGCAGAGCGGTTTTAACGACTGGGCGTTCAACGCCGCGAACCTTCAGGCGCAACAAAAGTTGCTCTCTAGGGATAAGTCTTTCGCTGTGGTGGCATGGATCAACTACGAACCGCCCACGGTTCCGAGCGTGAACAGTGGCGATGCCGCCCGCGCCGGCGCCGACCGCTTCGTCACAGACCTTCAGGGCTTCAACGCCGTCAGAGAAAGCTTGGGCAACAGGACCCCGGAGACTCTGAACGTGCTGGCTCATTCCTACGGCACCACGGTGACCTCAGACGCCCTTGCCGCCGCGGAATTGAACGTCGCTTCCTTCACGATGCTCGGCTCCGCCGGCATCGAAAAGGAGATCCGAAACGCCGGTGAACTCCACGTGCGTCCCGGGCAGGTCTATGCCAGCCACGCCAGTGGCGATGGGCTGGCCCAAATGGGCCGCTTCCTGCGCCAGGATCCGCGCCTGGAATCCTTCGATGCGAAAGTGTTCTCCTCGGAATCAGCCACGATTGACGGGACCCGCTACCACGGCACCACCGAACACAACACCCTGGTACACAGAAAAGACGGCGACGGATACGGCTACCTGGACAAAGGAACCACCGCCCTGTACGAAGCTGCCCTCACAACGACCGGCCACGGAGACCGTACCCTTCCAGGCGCGCGGCCTGTCTCGCCGCCGGCCGGATTTGCTGGCCGATGAACAAGTCCGAAAGAGTGAACCTCATGTCCTATGAACCCAAGGCCCGTCTCAGGACCCGCTATGTCCTTACCGGCTTGCTAAGCATGCTCTTGGCGCTGAGCGCCTGCACCCCCACCACCACGGAGAAACCGATGACCGGCCCAAACGACCCCAGCGACCCTGCTACCGTCAAAGCCCAGGTCGAAGAACTCAAACAAGCCCTCGCGGATCTCCACGCCTTCAAAACCGAAACCCAACAAGTCATTGGGACCCAAAAATGGGTCGACGAGGGCCTCCGAAATGGCCCCTGCAGCACGTCCGGCGGGGAAGACGGCGTGAACTACATCGTCCTGAGCCAAACCCCCGACCCAGTCGACCTTGAAGCCTCAGTCAGCGCCGTCAAAACGTTCTGGGAATCCAAAGGCTTCACCACCCGCACTGAAACCAACCCCAAAGACCCAGGCCTCATCCGCCTCTACGCCGATCAGAACGGCGGACAACTCATGTCCTACTACGCAAACATCAAAGGCTCCGGCCTGGAAATGGACAGCGCCTGCATCGCAGGAGACCAAACCGCGATCTACAAAGAGCTCTATCCCGAAAACTTCGGCCTCCCGTCCAATCCCAGCCCCTCCGATACTGGCAAATAGACCTCCCAGGTAGAAGACGTTGCGGAAAGGTGAAGCTCATGCCCTTTGAAGGGCACTCGAAACATGCACTGCACCACACCAGACGGGCAAGAAGGCGTGAATTACAGCATCATGAGCCAAACAATGGAAACCCTCGACTTGGAAGCCTCGGTCAACGTCGTCAAGACATTTTGGGAATCCCAGGGCTTCACCACCCGCGTCGAATCCAACCCACGGGACCCAGGAGTCATCCGCCTCTACGCCGACGAGAACGGCGGACACCTCATATCCTTCACCGCCAACATCAAAGGCTCCGGCCTGGAAATGGACAGCTCCTGCATCGCAGGAGACCAAACCGCGATCTACAAAGAGCTCTATCCCGAAAACTTCGGTCTCCCTTCCCATCCCAGCCCCTCAACTACCGGCAAATAGAACCCCGAGGTAGAAGTCGTTACGGAAAAGCTGAAGCTCATGCCCTTTGAACCCGAGGCCCCGGTAAGGGCAAGCAGCATACTCGCCGGACTGTTCTGCGCGGCCATTGCGCTGAGCGGCTGCACGCCCACCACCAGGGATTACCCCAGTGACCCTGCAACCGTCAAAGCCCAGGTCCAAGAACTCAAACAAGCCCTCGCAGACCTCAACGCTTTCAAAACCGAAACCCAGAAAGTTATCGGGCCTCAAAAATGGGCCGACACGGACAAACCTGCCAACAGTTCCTGCAGCACACCCGACGGGCAAGACGGAGTGAATTACAGCATCCTGACCCAAACCCCCGACCCCGTCGACCTTGAAGCTTCCGTCAACGCCGTCAAAAAGTTCTGGGAATCCAAAGGCTTCACCACCCGCACCGAAACCAACCCCAAAGACCCGGGACTCATCCGCCTCTACGCCAATCAGAACGGCGGACACCTCATCTCCTACTACGCAAACATCAAAGGCTCCGGCCTGGAAATGGACAGCGCCTGCATCGCCGGAGACCAAACTGCGATCTACAAAGAGCTCTATCCCGAAAACTTCGGGGCCTCTCCCACCGCCAAGTAGAACCGCAACCCGACGCCCACCGGATGCTGCTGGTCCAACAAGCCCTGGCCGCCATGTGGTCACAATTCCTGCCAGCACTGCCCGCGGCGATAAACTGGGGAAATAAGCTACGCAGGCGTGTTCCAATGCCACATTGGCAGGCCGCGTTCGAACCCTATTGATGCAGTGAGGGTGCGCGCATGACTATGCCCACTACCGAAGTGAAGATCGACGAGCTCTCCAACGAGGCTGCCATTACCAAGCAGCTGATCGTGCAGAAGTTCGGCGGCTCCTCGGTTGCCGATGCCGATGGCATCAAGCGGGTCGCACAGCGCGTCGTGGATGCGCAGAAGGCCGGCAACGAGGTTGTGGTTGTTGTCTCCGCGATGGGCGACACCACCGATGAACTCCTGGACCTCGCGAGCCAGGTCACGGACTCCGCTCCGGCCCGTGAGATGGACATGCTCCTGTCCGCCGGCGAACGTATTTCCATGGCCCTGCTTGCCATGGCCATCAACAAGTTCGGTGCTTCGGCACAGTCCTTCACAGGCTCTCAGGCCGGCATGATTACGGACGGCATCCACGGCAAGGCGCGGATTATCGACGTCGACCCCCACCGCATTCGCACTGCGCTGGACAAGGGCCACATCGCCATCGTCGCTGGTTTCCAGGGCATGAGCCGCGCTACCCATGAGATCACCACGTTGGGCCGGGGCGGCTCGGACACCACTGCCGTTGCCCTGGCGGCGGCCCTCGAAGCCGATGTTTGCGAAATCTACACGGATGTGGACGGCATCTACACTGCCGATCCCCGCGTAGTGACCAGCGCCCAGAAGATCGACCGTATTTCCAGTGAAGAAATGCTGGAGTTGGCTGCTTCCGGCGCCAAGATCCTGCACCTCCGTTGCGTGGAGTATGCACGTCGTTTCGGTGTGCCGCTGCACGTCCGTTCGTCATTCAGCCAGAACGAAGGCACGTGGGTCATCCCGGGCGCCGAAGAAAAGTTCACGATTCAAGAGGGAGTTGCCTTGGAGCAGCCAATCATCTCCGGCGTTGCGCACGACCGGTCCGAAGCCAAGGTCACCGTTGTGGGCGTTCCGGACATCCCCGGCAAGGCTGCTGCGATCTTCCAGGTGATCGCCGATGCGCACTCGAACATCGACATGATCGTCCAGAACGTCTCGACGCACGGCACAGGCCGTACGGACATCTCGTTCACGCTCCCCATAGTCGAAGGTGCGGACGCCTTGGCCGCCCTGCGTGCCGCCGAGGGCCAGATCGGCTTCGAAAGCATCGAATACAACGAGCACGTCGGCAAGCTTTCGCTGATTGGCGCGGGCATGCGTTCGCACCCCGGCGTGTCGGCCACGTTCTTCAAGGCCCTTTCCGACGCCGGCATCAACATCGATATGATTTCCACCTCGGAGATCCGCATCTCTGTCGTGACCAGCGCTGATGCGCTGGATGACGCCGTCCGCGCCATCCACAACGCTTTCGAGCTCGACGGCGACGCCGAGGCTACCGTTTACGGCGGCACCGGCCGCTAGCATCGCCACGGGCAACGCCCCAAGTAAGTAACAGATAAGGCCGTTCTGAGCTCTCAGAACGGCCTTATCTGTTACTCAGTTCGGTGAGCCGGCGCCAGGAGAACGTCAATGAGCTGCCGGAGTCCGTCAGCCATGTCGACATCCTTGTCGTAGAGCCACTGGAGCTGCAGGCCGTCAAAGGCGGCAACTGTCAGCCTGGCCAACATCACCGAGTCAACGTCGGTACGGACGTCCCCCGAATCCTGGCGCCGCTCAATGTCAGCTGCGATATCCCGCACTACCGCCTCATAGCGCTCCTTGAAGTAGGCATGGGAATCGTGCCCGGGATCATTGGCCGTGGCTGAGGCAACTGCGTAGAGCGTCGTCAGGCCCGGCTCCCGCCGGTTGCGCTCTGCAATGGTGGCCATGAGGCCCAAACCAACGTCTTCCTGTCCGCTGCCGGCCAGGGACCGGCGGTCTCGTTCGGCCAGGACGGCCGTGAGGAGCTCCTGCTTCCCCTTGAAGTAGTGGAACAGGGTGGCTTCCTTCACTCCCACCAGCTCCGCCACGCGCTTGAGGGCCGTACCTTCAAAGCCTTCCGTGGCGAAGACGTCTGTTGCTGTCTGGATGATCTGTTCGCGGCGTTCCGCTCCCTTGGCGTACTGGCCGCGGGCCCTCGAATTAGGCATTGCGTCAGTCTATTTCACCGTCATTTCCATGAAAACCTAGTCACACTAGATTTTTATCGCTACAGTCTTTGCAGAGACCCAACGGTGGGTCGCACATTCACAGGAGGCAATGTGGCCCTCGATATCACCCAGCAGGCTCCGGCCGCCAGCACCAACCCTGCCCCGGAAGCGCCCCGGGCAAACGAAGCGCCCCGAGCAGCTTCGCGCGCCTACGTCATCGGCATGCCGATTGCGAGCGCCGGCCTCTGGATGGCTGTTCTCGCCCCCGCCCTGGTGGTCCTCGCCATCAAGGTTTCAGAAATCACCACGCCGGACACCAGGGCCGGCGCCCTCAGCCTGGTGGCAGGAGTCGGAGCGGCAGTCGCCCTCCTGGCGAACCCGTTCTTCGGGCGCCTCAGCGATCGGACAACTTCCCGCTTCGGCATGCGAAAGCCCTGGATCGTCGGCGGTTCCCTTGTTGGCCTGGCAGCACTGTTCCTGCTGGGTTCGGCCGCAGAAGTCGGCACCGTCCTGGCTGCCTGGGTTGTAGCACAGCTGGGCTTTAACGCCGCGCTGGCAGCCCTTGTAGCCACACTTCCCGACCAGGCCGGCCCCGCCGAGCGCGGGCGCCTCTCCGGGCTCATCGGCATGACACTTCCCATCGGCCTCGTGGCCGCAGCCTTCTTTGCCCAGATGTTCGACAACGCCCTGCAGATGGCCGTCGTCCCGGGAATCGTGGGCACGGCCGTGGCAATAGCTTTCGCTTTCACGTTCAAGGACCGGGTCCTCACTGAGAAGCCGGCTCCGTTGAACTTCAAGGAGATCCTCGGCTCCTTCTACTTCAACCCCAAAACGTCCCCCGGACTGGGCTGGGCCTGGCTGACCAAGTTCATGGTCTACGTCGGTTACTGCGCGGGACTGTTGTATCTGCCGTACTTCTTCACGGACCACCTGCACATCGCGGAAAGCCAAGTCACCAGCCTGGTGTTCCAAGCAACGCTGGTGAGCTCAGCAGGCACAGTCATCACCAGCCTCGCCGGCGGCTGGATCAGCGACCGCATCGGCAAGCGGAAGGCCATGGTGATCATGTCCGCGCTGATCATGATGGGTGGCCTCATTGTTATCGCCACCAGCACCGGAGCCGGCCAGGTATTGGTTGGGCAGGGCATTCTCGGCCTGGGTCTGGGCGTCTTCAGCGCCGTTGACGTAGCCCTCATCACGGACCTCCTGCCCAAAAACCAATCCGAGAACGCCAAGACCTTCGGTGTCTTCAACATCGCCCAAGCCCTCCCACAGTCCCTGGTCCCCGCCGTCGCATTTCCTGTCATTGCGCTGGGTGGCTATCCCGCCCTGTTCCTGGGTGGTGCCGTGGTTGGCATCATCGGAGCACTTCTCGTCACCCGCATCAAAGGAGTCAAGTAAATGAACCCCATCCTGTCGGCAGCCGTCACCGCCCCCGCAGCCGGAAGCCCGGACGCGGAAGCCAAGATCCGGGAAATCGCCCGGAGCCTGTCCCTGGAGCAGCAGGTACAACTGCTCACAGGCGCGGATGTGTGGTCCACACACAACATCCCGGAGATCGGCCTGTCACGGGTCGTGATGTCCGACGGCCCTGCAGGCGTCCGCGGCGAGGACTTCGATGAGCGCCACGACTCCGTCTCCCTCCCGTCGTCGTCCGCTTTGTCCGCCACCTGGAGCGTCGAAACTGCCCGCCGCTACGGGCAGGTCCTGGGCCAGGAGGCCCGACGCAAGGGTGTGCACGCCGTACTGGGCCCCACCATCAACCTGCACCGCTCCCCCCTGGGCGGCCGCCACTTCGAGTGCATGAGCGAGGACCCCCGGCTCACCGCCACCATGGCCGCAGGATACGTGACCGGCGTGCAGTCCATGGGTGTTGGTGCGACGCCCAAGCACTACCTGGCCAACGAGGCCGAAACCGACCGCTTCACTGCGGACTCCGTGGTGGACGAACGCCCGCTCCGCGAGCTCTACCTGGCAGCCTTCGAGGACGCCATCACCGAGGCCCGCGCCTGGCTGGTCATGAGCTCCTACAACTCCATCAACGGAACCACGGCCAGCGAAAACAAACTGCTGGAAACACCGCTGTCCACCGAGTGGGGCTTCGACGGCGTCGTGGTCTCCGACTGGACGGGCGTGCGCTCCGTGGACGCCGCCAACGCCCACCAGGACCTGGAAATGCCGGGGCCGGTAGGCCACTGGGGACCCAAGCTTCTGGCTGCCGTCAATGACGGACACGTTAGCCGGGACGCCATTGTGGAGAAGGTCACCCGCATCCTTCGCCTGGCGGCGCGCGTTGGCTCACTGGAAGGGTTCGCGCCCGCAGTCACCGACCTGCCCGCGCAACTTGACGGTGCCGCCGTCGCCCGTGAAGTCGCTGTCCGCGGCGCGGTACTGGTCCGCAACAAGGGCCTGCTGCCCCTGGACGCCGCATCGCTCAGCAGCGTGGCCGTGATCGGCCACAACGCCGATGAAGCCCGCACCCAAGGCGGCGGCAGCGCCACCGTCATGCCCAAGTACACCGTTTCGCCGCTGGAGGGGCTCCGCAGGGCACTGCCCGACGGCGTGAAGGTCACCTACGCGCGCGGCGCCAAGGTAGCCGAGGGCATCCAGGCATTCCCCCGCACGTCCCTGCACAACCCCGTGTCCGATGTGCCCGGCATCCGGGTGAGTTTCCTCGCGGCGGACGGCACGGAAATTTCCGGGGAAGACCGCCTTGCCTCGCACCTGATCTGGTTCGGCATCGGAATTCCCGACGGCGCGGCCTCCATTCGCATGGAAGCTGACTGGACGGCCGAAACAGCGGGCATCCACCACTTGGGCGTCGGGACTGTGGGCCGGATCCGCTTTGTCCTGGACGGAACGGAGGTCTTCAACGGTGAACTCGAGGACGAGACCGAGGTCCTTGGCGCGGCGCTGTTCGATCCCCCCAAAACCGTCCACGCCATCGAAACCACGCACGGCCAGAGGGTGCGGATTGAGGCCGAATACCAGTTGCCCGAGGAACAGGTCATTCCGTTCACGGCAGTCCTGCTGGGTGAAGAAACCGTGGTCGCGGACCCCCAGGCCGAGATCGACGCGGCTGTGGCGGCTGCCCGGGCTTCCGACGTCGCCGTGGTTGTGGTGGGCACCAACGCGGCCATCGAATCGGAGGGCTTCGACCGGAAGGACCTTGACCTCCCCGGCTACCAGAACCAATTGGTTGAGGCTGTCGCGGCAGCCAATCCGCGGACGGTCGTGGTGGTGAATTCCGGCTCGCCGGTGCTGATGCCATGGCTCGACGCCGTGGACGCGGTCCTGCTGGGCTGGTTTGGCGGCCAGGAGTTCGGCAACGCCATCGCTGACATTCTCCTGGGCCTCGAAGAGCCGGGCGGACGCTTGCCCACCACGTGGCCGGCAGCACTGGAGGATGTCCCCGTGCTCAACACCACTCCCGTGGACGGCAAGGTTACCTACGCCGAAGGAATCCACATCGGTTACAGGGCGTGGTTGAAGCAGGAAGCAGAGGGCGGAGCGGCTCCTGCCCTGCCGTTCGGTTACGGTTTGGGCTACACCACCTTCGAGCTCGGCACCGCCCACGCCCCGCAGGTAGTACAGGCCGGGAACGACGTGGTGGTCCACGTGCCGGTCAAGAACACCGGTACCCGCACCGGGCGGGAAGTGGTGCAGGTTTACCTGGACCGCACCGAATCCGCCGTCGAACGTCCTGTCCGCTGGCTGGCCGGCTACGCCGGAACGCATCTCGCCACGAACGGAACCGACAGCGTGGAAATACGCATCCCCGCCCGGGCGTTTGCACATTACGACGGCGGGTGGCAGTTTGAGCGGGGCACGTTCCGCATCCTGGTTGGTCGCCACGCGTCGGACGATTTCCAGTCCATGGAGATCGAACTCCGGTAATGCGGCGCTGAAAACCACGTGGGTGACGGCTTTTTTGGCCGTCAACCACGTGGTTTTCGCCACAACCTGGAGAACTGGGGTATGGTATGGAATTTTCATGGCATGCTGTACGTTGCATACCCGGTAACCCCCTACACGAAGAGGCAATAAAAAGTGGCAGCCGATTACGACGAACTCCGTACCGATGTAAAAGAGAACCAGGAGCAGTCCCTCCAGGCTCTCCAGTCCGCCAGCGCTCCCACGGCCAAGAGTGTCGTGCTTGAACTGGACGAAACCGATGGCCTCGACGCCAACGGCCCCGGCGGCGAAATCGTCGCCGAAGAGCTGGTTATCCAGGTCATCCCGCAGGCTAGCGATGAGTTCACGTGTAACTCTTGTTTCCTGGTCCGCCACCGTTCGCAGATTGCCCGCGAAAAGGATGGCGTCGCCTACTGCACTGACTGCGAAGGCTAAGACGACCCACCACCCCGGCGGATTGAACGTCGTCAGGGAGTGCCGCCGTCGGGATTAAATTGCGGAAGGACCGGAGCAAATGTGAAGTGGTCCCCGAAAGTTGGACCGCTAAATAGATGCTAGGCCGCGAGGGTCTGAGCACGGTATTCCACCGGGCTCAGGCCCTTTAGCTTTGTTGAGATTCTTTTGGTGTTGTACCAGTGGATGTAGTCGTGGAGCGCTGTTTCCAAGGCCTCGGTGTTGAGGA
>NZ_JAJUKH010000037.1 GCF_021538675.1 Paenarthrobacter sp. AR 02 | reverse complement strand
ATTGGTTGAAATTTATGCCAGTTCTGTCATGCACCCCCGTGTGTGGTGGGCTGGTTTTCAGCTGGTTTCGAATTTTGTGCAGCCGCGCTTTCTACCGTTATTTCCGGTGGGTGTGGTTGTGTCTGTTTGATTTTTTTGTTTTCAACGGAGAGTTTGATCCTGGCTCAGGATGAACGCTGGCGGCGTGCTTAACACATGCAAGTCGAACGATGATCC
>NZ_JAJUKH010000036.1 GCF_021538675.1 Paenarthrobacter sp. AR 02 | reverse complement strand
GGTGTCCTACTCTCCCACACCCTCCCGGGTGCAGTACCATCGGCGCTGTGGGTCTTAGCTTCCGGGTTCGGAATGGGACCGGGCGTTTCCCCCACGCTATGACCGCCGTAACCCTGTTACCCGTCCCAACCCCGTGTGGGGGTGGGTGGGAAGACTGTGGTTACAACTGTGGTGCTTGGTTGTTTATTTTGTTGTGTGTTGGTTCCCGGGGTTGTTGGTTGGGAACCACATAGTGGACGCGTGCAGTGTGTTGTG
>NZ_JAJUKH010000035.1 GCF_021538675.1 Paenarthrobacter sp. AR 02 | reverse complement strand
GTTACTCACGTGTTACTCACCCGTTCGCCACTAATCCCCCAGCAAGCTGGGATCATCGTTCGACTTGCATGTGTTAAGCACGCCGCCAGCGTTCATCCTGAGCCAGGATCAAACTCTCCGTTGAAAAATAACAGACACAACCACACCCACCGGAAATAACGGTAGAAAGCGCGGCTGCACAAAATTCGAAACCAGCTGAAAACCAGCCCACCACACCCGGGGGTGCATGACAGAACTGGCATAAATTTCAACCAAT
>NZ_JAJUKH010000034.1 GCF_021538675.1 Paenarthrobacter sp. AR 02 | reverse complement strand
CGGAATCGATTTGGACCAATGCCCCGCCGGGGAGCCGCAACGTGACCGCAGAGGTGTCGACGTCGTCGTACTCCGCGATGCCGGGCTCCGCCAGGGCCGAACCCATGGCGAAGACCTCTACCGGGTCCAGCCCGGAGAGCCAGCGGGCGAGGTCGAAGAAGTGCACGGTCTGGTCGCGCATCTGGCCGCCGGATACGGCGATGTAGGATAACGGCGGCATGGACGGGCCTCGGGAGGTGAGCTGGATGAGCTCCACTGC
>NZ_JAJUKH010000033.1 GCF_021538675.1 Paenarthrobacter sp. AR 02 | reverse complement strand
GGTGTCCTACTCTCCCACACCCTCCCGGGTGCAGTACCATCGGCGCTGTGGGTCTTAGCTTCCGGGTTCGGAATGGGACCGGGCGTTTCCCCCACGCTATGACCGCCGTAACCTTGTTACCCGTCCCGACCCCGTGTGGGGGTGGGTGGGAAGACTGTGGTTACAACTGTGGTGCTTGGTTGTTTATTCAGTTGGTTGTTGGTTCCCGGGGTTGTTGGTTGGGAACCACATAGTGGACGCGTGCAGTGTGTTGTGTGGTGTA
>NZ_JAJUKH010000032.1 GCF_021538675.1 Paenarthrobacter sp. AR 02 | reverse complement strand
GGAACAAAAGAAACACCAGAAGTGCCCCCCTGCATTGCTGCAAAAAGGTCCTGTTGCCTCAGGACCCAACAGTGCGCCAAACACAACCCACACAGACCACACCCCGGACGCGTTCCCAACAACCCCCGAAGGAGCCGCCGTACTAACACCAGGACACAACCGAACAGGCCATGCCAAAAAATGATTCGTTGATATTCCACCCATGAGCACCCACCGCAGAACAGACGCCTGCGCAATGGGCAACACTGACAACCACCACGAA
>NZ_JAJUKH010000031.1 GCF_021538675.1 Paenarthrobacter sp. AR 02 | reverse complement strand
GGCCGCCGGATACGGCGATGTAGGATAACGGCGGCATGGACGGGCCTCGGGAGGTGAGCTGGATGAGCTCCACTGCGCCGATCTCCCCCGAGTCCACCACGCGTTTGAGCTCGGCATAGTCGCGGTCGAAGCGGCGGTTGAAGTCCACCATGACGGGCACGCCGCTCTCCTGTGCGAAGGCTGCCGTTTCGCGGGCGCGGTCCAGGTCCAGGTCAATGGGCTTCTCGCAGAGCGCGGCGATTCCGACGGCGGCGGCCCGGCGGA
>NZ_JAJUKH010000030.1 GCF_021538675.1 Paenarthrobacter sp. AR 02 | reverse complement strand
CGGACCGGGGACGCGGCCCTGCTCGATGACGGGTACCCGAACACGGCACAGTTCCTCCGCGCCCGATTGCGGATCAGTATCAGCGAAGCCCGCCGCAGACTCGCCCTCGCCGCCGAGGTCCTCCCCCGGCCCGGAACATCCGGACAATCCCTCCCCGCCCGACGGGAAACGCTCGCCGACGCGATCGGATCAGCCCAAATACCCTCCCGCTCCGCCACGATCATCAGCACCGCCCTGGATAAAGTCCGGCACCTCACCGACGCCGA
>NZ_JAJUKH010000002.1 GCF_021538675.1 Paenarthrobacter sp. AR 02 | reverse complement strand
CGAAGCCCACCACATCACCTACTGGTCCCACGGCGGAACCACAGGAACAGAAAACGGAACCCTCCTCTGCTCCCACCACCACCACCTCATCCACAAAGAACAATGGACCATCACCAACACCAACGGCGTCCCCTGGTTCATCCCCCCACCCCACATCGACCCCCACCAAACACCCCGACGCAACCACCACCACACTCCACTCAGAACATGATGGATCCACTCAAAACAGAGGGATTCCACTCAAAACAGAGGGATCCGGTGTGCGGGGGGGCAGCCGAGGACAGGTACTTCCGCGCGCCGAGCCATATGCCTTGGGTCGTACCGGCCTTCCTAGGACTCCCAGGACCTGCCTGAGGGGCTGTGTTCGGCCGTCATTCCACCTACGCTGAAAACCGGACCCCTACCGAACAAAGCAGATTTAGCCACTAAGAAGGAGCAGACCATGAAGATTGCCGTCACGGGCGGAAGCGGAAAGCTGGGCAGGAGCGTGGTCCGGCGGCTGACGCAGGATGGCCACGAAGTCCTTAATATGGACAGAGCTGGCGCTCGTGGCCGCGGCTATGTCAATGTAGACCTCCGCAATTATGGACAGGTCGTTGACGTCATCATGGGCTTGGACGATCAACACAGCGGCTTGGACGCAATCGTCCACTTGGCCGCTATCCCGGCCCCAGGGCTGGCCCCGGATGCCGCGATATTCGAGAACAACATGGTCTCGACGTACAACGTCTTCCAAGCCGCTCGGAGAGCCGGAATCAAGAAGGTGGTCTACGCCTCAAGCGAGACGGTGCTTGGCCTGCCCTTTGACGTCGACCCACCCTACATTCCGGTCGATGAAGAGTATCCGGCGCGACCCGAAAGCACGTACTCCTTGGTCAAGCACCTCGAGGAGCAGATGGCCATCCAGCTCACACGCTGGGACCCG
The DNA here is from genome assembly GCF_021538675.1 of Paenarthrobacter sp. AR 02. Lineage (GTDB taxonomy): Bacteria > Actinomycetota > Actinomycetes > Actinomycetales > Micrococcaceae > Arthrobacter. The sequence goes on along the minus strand of NZ_JAJUKH010000002.1, from coordinate 690,033 downwards.
GAATTGAGCATTACCGCACTGCGCTTTTCCAACGTGATGGACCCCGAAGACTATGAAGCGTTCCCAGCCTTCGACTCCGATGCAACTCTGCGTAAATGGAACCTCTGGGGGTACATCGATGCCCGGGATGGTGCCCTTGCCGTGGTCCGGGCCCTGGAACATGCTCAGCCGGGCTTCGAGACCTTCATCATCGCCGCCTCAGATACCGTGATGAGCCGGAGCAGCGCTGAGCTTGCGGCGGAGGTCTTTCCCGGCGTCGAGGTTGTGAAGGAACTTGGCGAGCACGAGACGATGCTCTCCATCGATAAGGCCCACAGACTGTTGGGATTCGAACCCGAGCACAGTTGGCGTGACGTACACTCAAACCGGACCACACCCACCGAGGACTGAGGCGTCCCAGGACCGGACGCGCGACGGCCCACCCCTTGGCTGCAGTTTCCTGCAAGCACTCGTCAAGGGATGGGCCGGCGCAGCTTCAGGGGCTTTAGATCATGGTCATGACCATGGCCGGGTCGGACAGGATGGCACCGAGATCGGCAAGGAACCGTGAACCCTGTTCACCATCCACCAGACGATGGTCGAAGGAGAGGCTGAGCGACATGACTTGGCGGACCGCAAGTTCGTCGTTCACAACCCACGGAGCCTTCCGCACAGCGCCGAGGGCGACGATGGCGGCCTCACCTGGATTCAGAATGGGTGTTCCGGCATCGATACCGAACACACCTATGTTGGTGATGGAAATAGTCCCTCCGGAGAGATCCGACGGAGACGTCTTGCCGGCTCGCGCAGTGTCCGTCAGTTCAGTAAGCGCAGTGGAGAGCTCACGCAGTGTCAACCGGTCTGCGTCCTTGATGTTCGGGACAGTCAGGCCGCGGGGTGTCGCGGCGGCGATCCCCAAGTTCACGTAGTTGAACTGCACAATCTCCTGGCTGGCCTCATCCCAGCGCGAGTTCAGCGTGGGATTGTTCCGGAGCGCCACAAGCACGGCCTTGGCAGCGATGGTCAGCGGCGTCAGCTTGTAGCCCTCGAACGCTCTGTTGCCCTTGAGCCGTGCCAGCAGGTCCATCGTCGCCGTGACATCAACCGTGAGGAACTCGGTCACATGCGGCGCCGTGAAGGCGCTTTGCACCATCGCAGCAGCAGTGAACTTGCGAACGCCCTTGATGGGCGTCCGGGTTTCCCGCTCGCCCTGACCTGCGTGCGCCGGGATTGCTGCATTTCCGGCGATCTCTTCCGGAGTGCCAACAGTGCTGGTGACGTCACTGGTGAAGGCCTGGACATCGTCCCGGGTAATGAGTCCGCCCGGCCCCGTCCCGCTAACCGCCGACAGGTCCACTCCGAGGTCCCGCGCAAGCTTGCGGACAGGAGGAGTGGAGCGCGGACGTTCGCCAACCCCAGTCGCGGGGGCGGCTGGTGCTGGCGACGCCGTTGGGCTTGCTTGGGCCGCGCCGCGGGCGCGCCGGGTGGGGCGGCCGGTGTGTTCGACGACGGCTCCGTAACCCACCAGGTTCGGCTCGCGTTTCGTGGGGCTCGCCTCAGTGCCGGCAGGTTCCGTTGCGGTGCCACTGCCGCCGTTGCCACTGCCGCCGTTGGAGGGCCCGGCGTCGTCCACCTCGAAAGACACGATCGGCTTGCCGACTTCCACTACGGTGCCGGGCTGCTCGTGCAGCGCCGCGACCGTCCCAGCGAAAGGCGAAGGCAACTCCACCACAGCCTTGGCGGTTTCCACCTCCGCGATGACCTGGTTGAGCGTAACGGTGTCCCCCACGGCCACCTTCCAGCTCAGGATTTCCGATTCGGTCAGGCCTTCGCCCAAGTCCGGCAGCTTGAATTCCTTGATCATTGTGGCGGTCATCCTTCCAGTCCGCTCAGGGAGTTGGGGCGACCCAGGGCCCGGTCTACACCGTCGAGGATCCTGTCAAGGTCGGGCAAGTGGTGCATTTCGAGCTTCGAGTACGGGTACGGCACATCGAAACCGGTGATCCTCACCGGAGCTGACTCCAGGTAATGGAAGCAGCGCTCGGTGATGCTCGCAGCAATCTCTGCGCCGAGGCCACCGGACTGGCCGGCTTCATGCGTGATGACCAGGCGGCCCGTCTTGCGGACCGATGCCTCCACCACGGGATAGTCCACGGGAGCCAGGGAACGGAGGTCGATGACTTCCACGGAGATACCGTCGTCCGCGGCAGCCATGGCAGCGTCCTTGGCCGTCTTGACCAGAGGACCGTAAGCCACCAAGGTCACGTCCGATCCCCCGTTCACCACAGCCGCCTTGTCCAGGGGAAGCGCAGTGGAAAGGTCGATGGCCTCGTCCACATCACCCTTGTCGTGGTAGCGCCGCTTGGGCTCGAAGTAAAGGACGGGATCGTCCGAAGCGATGGCCTGCTGGATCATCGTGTAGGCGTCCTGCGGGTTGGACACTGCCACCACGCGCAGCCCGGAGGTGTGGGTGAAGTACGCCTCGGGCGATTCGGAGTGATGCTCCGGGGAGCCGATGCCACCGCCGAAGGGAACACGGATGGTGATGGGCATTTTCACCCGCCCCTGCGTGCGGTAGTGCATCTTTGCTACCTGGCTGACGATCTGGTCGAACGCGGGGTAGATGAAGCCGTCGAACTGGATCTCACACACCGGGCGGTAACCGCGGTAGGCCAAGCCAACCGCGGTCCCGATAATGCCTGACTCGGCAAGTGGGGAATCGATGACCCGGTGCTTTCCGAAGTCCTTCTGAAGCCCGTCGGTGACGCGGAAGACGCCACCCAGTGAGCCTATGTCCTCACCCATGAGGACCACCTTGGGGTCGTTTTCGAGGGACTTCCGGAGGCCTGCGTTGATGGCACGGGCAAAAGTGAGCTTGGACATCAGAGTGCACCTTCCTCGACGGACTCGTTGAAACTGTTCAGGTACCGCGAGTAGTGGTCTTTCTGTCGTTCTATCCAGGGATTGGGTGTGCTGTAGACGTGATTGAAAACGTCCAGTGGCTGCGGGTCGGCCATGCCGATGCAGCTGGAGCGAAGTTCCGCAGCTACAGCGTCAGCCTTCGCCTTGACGCGGGCCTCCACATCCTCGGTCAGCAGGCCCTTGGCTTCAAGGAGCTTTCGCAACCTGAGGATGGGGTCCTTGGCGGCCCAGTCCTCGAGCTCGATGGGGTCGCGATAGCGGGTAGGGTCATCGGCCGTGGTGTGCGGACCCATACGGTACGTCACCGCCTCGATGAAGGTGGGGCCGCCGCCGGATCGTGCGCGGTCCAAAGCGACGCGTGTTGCGGCCATGACAGCGAGGACGTCGTTGCCGTCGACCCGGATGCTCGGAATTCCGAACCCCGTGGGCCTGTCAGCCAACTGAACGTGCGACTGGAGCCGGACCGGCTCTGAAATGGCCCAGTGGTTGTTCTGGCAGAAGAACACCACGGGGGCTTGGTAGCTGGCGGCGAAGACCATGGCTTCGTTGACGTCGCCTTCGCTGGTGGCACCATCGCCGAAGTAGGCAAGGACGGCCGTGTTGGCGCCGTCCAGTTGGACTCCCATGGCGTAACCAGTGGCGTGCAGGCTCTGCGAACCGATGATGATCTGGGGTGTGGCCAGGTTGATGCGCTGGGGGTCCCACCCGTAGGAGGCGTTGCCCCGCCATACCCGGGCGATTTCGGAGAGGTGGGCTCCGCGCACGTAGGCCACACCGCTTTCGCGGTAGCTCGGAAAAACGAAGTCGTCGTCGCGCAACGATCGGCTCGAACCTATCTGGGACGCTTCCTGCCCGAGGAGCGGGGGCCACAGTGCGAGCTCCCCCTGCCGCTGGAGCGCGGTTGCCTCGGCATCTATGCGGCGGATGACTGTCATGTCCTCATACAAGGAGCACAAAGCCTCATCGCCAACATCCTTGACCCAGACATCGAATTCCGGATGGCTGATCCGCTCGCCGTCCGGAGAAACCAGCTGGAGCAGATCGCCGCCAGTCCTCAGGGGATTTTGTGCACTTTGTCCTGGGCCTGGAGTGTCGTTGTGCACTCCCTTGCCCGCCTGATCCGTCAACACAGGTGATCGCAACCTTCCGGCTCGTTTTTGTCGGCGCTGGCTGGACTTGTGGTCCTGCCGCAGACCGGCCCTCCGGCACCTTCGCCGGAGTTAATTGTGACCCTACTCACAAGTTACAAGGGGTACAACTACCCTCGCAGAAATTGAGCAATGTGCTCTGTTTGGGCTTTCCTGCCCGTGCTAATCTTGCGCATTATGCACCCTTTGGATGGCACTGATACCCGGCTCCTTTCCGCCATGGCGAAAGATCCCCGCGGGACCGTGGTGGCCCTGGCACAGAAGTTGGGGCTCTCCCGGAACACGGTCCAGGCCCGCATGGCCCAGCTGGAGAAGAAGCATGCGTTCCTCTCCTTCGAGAGGCGCATCAATCCGGTCGCGCTCGGCTACCCATTGACGGCGTTCATCACCGTCCATGTGCAACAGCAGAAGCTCGCGTCCCTTGCCCAGGACCTTGCCGACATCCCGGAAATCCTTGAAGGCTTCGGCCTGACGGGATCAGCAGACCTCCTGCTTCGGGTCGTCGCCTTGGACGCGGAAGACCTCTACCGCATCAACGGCAAGATCCTTGGTTGCGACGGAGTGGACCGGACCGATACTGCGCTGGCGATGCGAGAGATGATCCCCTACCGCGTTCAACCGTTGCTCGGGCGTCGTTCCGAGTCCTGACGGGCGGGTTGGCTGTACACCAAGTGCCGGATGCGCTTTGATTCAAGTGGACGAACCGGGGACCGTCCAGAGGTCCCCGGTCAGGTGGTGGCGTTGAAGAGGCTGCCGAAAGGGGCACTACCGTGAGCAACCCGCAAGAACCGAACCCTAACCAGCCTGGCCACGCGCAGCCGCCGGTTCCCCCGAACCCGGGCTACCCACCGCAGACCGGCGCTTCGCCGCAGTGGCAACAACCGCCGTCGTCCGCCCAACCGCCGCAGTGGCAACAGCCGCCGTCGTCCGCCCAACCGCCGCAGTGGCAACAGCCGCCGTCGTCCGCCCAGCCGCCAGGCAGCGTCCCACCGTACGCAGCACCCGGCCAACAGTATGGCCAAAACCCGTACCCACCGTACGCAGCACCCGGCCAGAACCACGGCCCGGTCCCGCCCGGCCAGTACCCCGGTCAGTACCCTGGCGGCCCATACGGCCAGTTGCCGCCCAAAAAGAGCCGAAAGGTCTTGTGGATCGTCCTTGGGATAGTTGCCGGCGTCATTGTCCTGGCCGTTGTTGGCATCCTGGTTCTCGTCAACCTTGTGGGCGACTCTACGTCCAAGGCACGGTCCCTCGCGGACGAGTTCACCACCCTCGTGGTGTCCGGCCAAACGGAGCAGGCCTACGACAACTACCTCAGCCAACCGCTGAAGGACGAGCTTGACAAGCAATCCTTCATTGACGGAATTGAAGGCCTGCGGTTGGACAGTTCCTGCAAGCCGGTCTACAACTCCGTTAACGTGAAATCCAACAACGGCAACAACACCGCCGACCTCGCAGGCAAGCTGCAATGCGACGGGAAGACCATCGACCTCCAGTACGTTTTCGAGGGCACCAAAGACCTCAAAATGAGCAGTATCCGGCTACGCCCCTAAACTGCCCAAAGTTTTTTCCCCCGCCACCCATCCGACACTGCACATGGTCCGAATCACTGCTTGAGAACCCCACTTGGGATTCAGCAGGACGGCCGGAGTTCTCCGGCCATCATCGGAAGGTTCGGACCAATGCGTACTTCGCCCAATCGCTTGATCGCCACCATCTTCGGAGCCGTCTACCTCCTGGTAGGCGTGCTCGGATTCTTTGTCACCTCGGGAATCGGCTTCTTCGCCACCGAGGGTGCCAACCTGATCATCTTCGCCGTGAACCCGCTTCACAACATCATCCACCTGGCCATCGGTGCCGCCCTGCTTTACTCAGGCATGAACAGTGTCACCCTGTCCAAGACGGTCAACACCACGGTTGGTGGGGTCTACCTGCTGGTAGGTATCGTCGGGCTCTTCCTCGTCGGCAGCTCACTGAACATCATCGCCCTCAACGGCGCTGACAACGTGCTGCACCTCGCGAGCGCCGTAGTCCTGCTCGGCGTTGCCCTCTCGCAGGACAAGGCCGTCGTAGCCTCCGCCCGCGCCTAAGCACAGCGCCACGTCACCCACGGGCTGATGACCGAACAGTTGATCACCGACTCCGGAGAGCGAGGAGCTACGACCATGGAGAACAAAAACCACCCCACGCTAAGCGCAGCGACGTTGTTGTTCGTTTATTTCGCCGCCATGGCTGCGGGAATGGTCGAGCTCTCCGTGGCCGCCGGCTACATCGCCGGAGCTGGAGCCACGGCACCGGGACTCATGGTCTCGGGTGTCGTGACTCTCCTGGCCGGCCTTGCCTTCCTGGCGTGGTCGCTGTGGGGACTGCACCGCAACTCCCTGGTCTTCGCCCGCTATGCGCTTCCGGCCTTGGCCGCAGCCGGTGTAGCGCACCTCGCCGTGGTGGCGAGCGGAATCAGCATCCAACGCTCTTTGGATGTGAGCCACTTTGCCGCCCTCGGCCTGACCCTGATGGCGCTCGCCGGAGCGGGCTGGCTGAGGCGGCAGCGCAAGACCAACGACGGCGGCACCCACGGCCAGCCAAGGACCGGGCGGCTTCTGGCAGCCGCGTTCGGAGCCGCCGTCGTTGTTGCAACAGTTGCAACTCCGGGACTGGCGGCGTCGATGGCGGGACAGCACGCCGTGCCACACGGAGAGCACAGCCAGGGCTCCAATCCCGCCCTGGAGCAGGGTCACCACCACTAGGTAGTGACCGGACCGGCGCACCATCGACACTGCCCACTGTTGATGGTGCGCTTGGTTCGTGGATCATGGAGCCATGGATCCCATCGAGGCGCTCGACGAAATTTCCTTTTGGCTCGAACGCAGCCAAGCACCCACCTTCAAGGTCCAGGCCTTCCGTAAAGCGGCCGACGCCGTCCGGCAGCTGGCGCCCGACGACCTCGCAAAGCTGGTCGGTGCCGGCAGGATCACCAGCCTTAAGGGCGTCGGCAACCGGAGCGCGGAAGTCATAACCCAGGCGCTGGAGGACAGGGTGCCGGAGTACCTGGCCGACCTGCGGGAGCGTGGCACCGAAGCCCTGGCCGCCGGCGGCGAAACACTTCGGGCCGCGTTGCGCGGCGATCTTCACAGTCACAGCAACTGGTCCGACGGCGGATCTCCCATCGAAGCCATGGTGGCGGCAGCACGCACTCTGGGCCGCGAATACCTGGCTCTCACGGACCACTCCCCCAACCTCACCATTGCCAACGGCCTGAGCATCGAACGTCTCGAAGACCAGTTGGGCCTGGTGGAAGACATCAATGCCTCACAGGACGGATTCCGCTTACTCAAGGGCATTGAGGTGGACATCCTGGAGGACGGAACCCTGGACCAGGCACCGCACATGCTGGACCGCCTGCACGTGGTGGTGGCAAGCGTCCATTCAAAGCTTCGCTCAGACAAGAAAACCATGACCGCAAGGATGCTCGGCGGCATCAGCGACCCACACACCAATGTCCTGGGCCACTGCACGGGACGGCTCGTCCAGGGATCCCGCGGCACCCGGCCTGAGTCCGAGTTCGATGCCGCCAAGGTATTCAGCGAGTGCGCAGAGTGGGGCGTGGCAGTGGAAATCAATTCCCGCCCCGAACGGCAGGACCCGCCGGACAACCTCATCAAAATGGCCCTCGACGCCGGGTGCCTGTTCAGCATCGACAGCGACGCGCACGCTCCCGGCCAGCTCGACTTCCTGCAGTATGGGGCTGCGCGAGCGGAAGCCCTGGGTGTACCGAAGGAACGGATCGTCACCACATGGCCGTTGGAACAACTGACTGAATGGCTCAGCCTCAAGAAGTGACCCCGCACTGAAGGGCCCCTCCTGTTGCGCCAGGAGGGGCCCTTCATGGTTACCGCGGGAGTGGACTTAGTGGTCCACCGCCTTCTCGGCTCCGATTCCGGTCAGCGAGCGCACCTCCATCTCTGCCTGCTTGGCCGGGTCTTCGCGCCGCTTGTCCAGCACCGTTCCGAGCCAGCCCAGGAAGAAGGCCAACGGGATGGAGACGATGCCCGGGTTGCTGAGCGGGAAGATCGCGAAGTTGGCGCCCTGGATCATGGAGGTCTTGGCACCCGAAACCACGGGTGAGAACGCGATGAGCAGGATTGCCGCGGCGAGGCCGCCATACATGCTCCATACGGCGCCTTGGGTGGTGAACTTCTTCCAGAACAGCGAGTAGACAATGGTGGGGAGGTTGGCTGATGCCGCGACCGCGAAGGCCAATGCCACCAGGAATGCCACGTTCTGGCCGTTGGCGAAGATGCCACCGAGGATGGCCAGGACGCCGATCACCACAACAGTGCGCCGGGCAACTTTCACCTCTGCAGTAGCGTCGGCTTTGCCCTTGGAAATAACGTTCGCGTAGATGTCGTGGGCGAAGGACGCGGCTGCGGTGATGGTCAGGCCGGCCACCACTGCCAGGATCGTGGCGAACGCGACAGCTGAGATGAAGCCCAGAAGCAGCGGACCGCCCAAGTGGAAGGCCAGCAGAGGTGCTGCAGAGTTGACGCCGCCGGGTGCCGACTTGATGGTTTCCGCGCCCACCAGGGCTGCTGCTCCGTAACCCAGCACCAGGGTGAAGAGGTAGAACAGGCCGATCAGCCAGATGGCCCACACCACGGACTTGCGCGCTTCTTTTGCGGTGGGAACGGTGTAGAAGCGCATAAGGACGTGCGGCAGGGCTGCTGTACCGAGGACCAAAGCCAGCCCCAGTGACATGAAGTCCAACTTGGACGTTTCGGTCTTGCCGTACTGCAGGCCGGGGTTAAGGACGGCCGGGTTGTTGGCAGCCTCTGCAGCCGATCCCAGCAGGCTGGAGAGGTTGAAGCCGTAGATCGCCAGCACCATGGCTGTCATGACTGCGGCGCCGGCGATCAGGAGGATCGCCTTGATGATCTGCACCCAGGTGGTGCCCTTCATGCCGCCGATGAGCACATACATGATCATCAACGCGCCGACGACGATAATCACCAGCGCTTGCCCGCCCCAGTCGCTGATCCCCAGCAGGAGCGATATCAGGCTGCCCGCGCCGGCCATTTGGGCCAGGAGGTAGAAGAAGCAGACCGCGAGGGTGGATAGCGCAGCCGCGATCCGGACAGGGCGTTGACGCAACCGGAAGGAGAGGACATCTGCCATGGTGAACTTGCCCGTGTTGCGGAGCAGTTCGGCCACCAGCAGCAGGGCCACGAGCCAGGCGACCAGGAAGCCGATGGAGTACAGGAAGCCGTCGTACCCGTTGATGGCGATTGCGCCGGTGATGCCAAGGAACGACGCCGCCGACAGGTAGTCGCCTGCGATGGCCGTTCCGTTTTGGGAGCCAGTGAAGGAGCGGCCGGCAGCGTAGTAGTCGGCGGCCGTCTTGTTGTTCCGGCTTGCCCGGAACACGATGACCATGGTGACTGCGACGAACAAGGCAAAGATCCCCATGTTCAACAGCGTGGTGTCCTTCAGGGCAGCGACCTCGACTGCCGGGACCATGGTGACGTTCACTTGGCCTCCCCTTGGATCATGTTTCCATCCTTATCGAACTGGTGGCCTTCGATCCCAATGCGGATCTCCGCAGCGATCGGGTCGAGCTTCCTGTTGGAGTAGCTCACGTACCAGGCCGTGATGCCAAACGTGGTGACGAACTGGAGCAGCCCCAGGATCAGGCCGACGTTGATGTTGCCCCAGACCTTTGTGGACATGAACTCGACGGCGTAGGCGGCCAGCAGGACGTACGCGAAGTACCACAGCAGGAATATGACGGCCATGGGGAAGACAAAGCTGCGATGCCGCTTGCGCAGTGTCCTGAACTGTTCCGTTTGTTGGACTTCCTGGAAGTCCACGGACGCCGCAGCGTCGTGGGGGTGGGCCTCATTACCCATTGGTTCCTCCTGGTTGTGATGTGCCCACATCAGCTCCACCCTCGGCGCTGATGTGACTGCAATCACTATCGAACGCGGCACGCGGTCTCTTCCAGTAGTGAGCCGTGCGGCGTCGCTCAACGGTCGCACCGCTGCGCCGAACGGCAGGATGCTGGCAAATTCATTGACTACGCTGGCTGTATGCCCGACTCTCCGCTTTTCAGCCTCGCCGCCATCGCTGTGATCGTGCTGGCCGTCGCCGTCGTCGTGGGTGTTGGCTTGAAGGTGATCCGATCGTTCCGCGACCTTGGCACCGACGCCGAGCGTGCCACGTACAACACGCTGCACGCCGCATCGAGGGCCGGGCAGCACCTTCGGGGCGGCCTCCAACCCGCGGGAGCAGCCAAGGCCAGTAAACAACTGCGGGTGCTGCTGGGTTGCGATGCCCTGGCCATCACGGATACTGACGCCGTCCTTGCATGGGACGGTGCCGGGGAAGAGCTCCGGCCGTCGCTGATGCGCCTCGCGGCTGACGTGCTGAGCACGGGCAGGACGGTGGTGGTCCCCCACGCACGCGATGCCGGCATCGAAAAACCGGGGCAGGACTTCAGCGCTGTCATTGCGCCTATCCGGGCCGGGTCCAGGGTGGTCGGAGCGGTGGCCGCCCTGGCACCCGCCGCAGGGGCAGGGTTGGTCCGCGCCACGAGCGAAGTGGCTGATTGGATTGCCGCCCAACTGGAACTCGCGGAACTCGAAGCGTCCCGGACCCTCCTGATGGAAGCAGAGGTCAGGGCGTTGAGGGCACAAATCAGCCCACATTTCATCTACAACTCACTGAACGCCATTGCCTCGTTCATCAACACCGATCCCGCCAGGGCCAGGGAACTCGTGGTGGAGTTCGCCGACTTCACCCGGTATTCATTCCGGCGGCACGGTGATTTCACCACGGTAGCGGAGGAACTGCGCTGCATCGACCGCTACTTGCTCCTGGAAAGGGCCCGGTTCGGCGAGCGGGTCCAGGTCAGCCTGCGGATTGCGCCGGAGGTACTGAGCACGGTCATCCCGTTCCTCAGCCTGCAGCCCCTGGTGGAAAATGCAGTGCGGCATGGCCTTGAAGCAAAGGAGGGCCCAGGCCACATCACTATCTGCGCCAATGACTCCGGAGCGTTCGCCGAAGTCACCATCGAGGACGACGGCGTTGGCATGGACCCCGAACATCTCAGGTCGGTACTGGCCGGGCACACGGATGGCGATCACGTGGGTTTGCGGAATGTGGATGCCCGGCTTCGGCAGGTTTACGGGGACGAACACGGTTTGGTTATCGAGACGGCACCCGGCGAAGGGACGCTGATCACCCTGCGTGTACCCAAGTCGCAACCGGGCCACGACGCCTGAACCGCGGACTAATCTATAAGGATGATCAACGTGCTCGTCGCCGACGACGAACTGCCCGCCGTCGAAGAACTCGCCTTCCTCCTGGGACGGGATGAGCGGATTGGGGCCATCCACCGGGCATCATCGGGGGCCGAGGCCCTGAGGACTCTTGAAACGGAACTTGTAGACGCAGTTTTCCTCGACATCCATATGCCGGCCTTGTCGGGCCTGGACATCGCGCGGGCCATTTCGCGCACCAGCAACCCGCCCGCCGTCGTGTTCGTCACCGCGGACGAGGATTGTGCCCTTGAGGCTTTCGACTTGGCCGCGGTCGACTACCTGCTGAAGCCGCTGCGGGCCGAGAGGCTGACCCGATCCGTGGACCGGATCAGCGAGCTGATCAAGGACGGCACACCGGCGCCGGAAATGATCACGGTTGATCTTGGCAGCACCACACGCATGATCCGGCGTGACGACGTGACCTACGTCCAGGCCCAAGGCGACTACGCCCGGCTGCACACCAGCGAGGCAAGCTACCTCATCCGGGTGCCCTTGAGCGACCTGGAGCAGAAATGGGCGGAAGCCGGCTTCATCCGCATCCATCGTTCGTACCTCATCGCCCTCAGCCACGTACAGCACTTGAGGCTTTCGGCCACCGGCCCCAGTGTGGCTGTGTCCGGCGCGGAGCTGCCCATCAGCCGGCGCCACCTTCCCGCTGTCAGGGACAAACTGCACTCCACGCGTATCCGGCCGCAAGGATGACCAGGGTCCGCGTCACGGCGCCGCGGCAGTCCGCTCCCCTGGCCCCGGGCCGGGTGACGAGTCCCCGTGAAATAGCGGAGGACTCCGACTCCGGCCGCCTGTTTGTCCGCTCGCTGATCCGCTCGCAGCTGCGCCTCGCGTTGGTGGTGGCCTGTGGGTTCCTGGTCATCCTGGCCGTGTTCGCATTGATCCTCGTGTACGGTCCGGGCGTGGCTGAAACCCGGATTGCGGGAGTTCCCCTGGATTGGCTGGCCCTCGGAGTGGGCGTCTACCCGGTGATTGGGCTCAGCGCCTGGCTCTATAACCGCGCCGCGGCCCGGAACGAGGCCCGCTACCGGGACCTTGTGGAGGACAAGTGAACCCTGTTGTCAGCCTCGTCGCGTTCCTCGCCGTTTCCATCACGACGGCGGTCATCGGCTTCTACGGTTTACGCATCTCCCGGACGACAGGCGACTTCTACGTCGCCTCGCGCACCGTCCCACCATGGTGGAACGCGTCGGCGATCGGGGGCGAGTATCTCTCCGCGGCAAGCTTTTTGGGAGTTGCCGGACTGATCCTGCTCTCAGGCACCGACGCACTCTGGTTCCCTGTGGGGTACACGGCCGGCTATCTGATGCTTTTGCTCTTCGTGGCCGCTCCCCTACGGCGCTCCGGCGCTTACACCATCCCGGACTTCACCCAAGCCCGGCTGGACTCGGCGCTGGTCCGACGCGTGACGAGCCTGGTGGTGGTAGCCGTCGGGTGGTTGTACATCGTCCCGCAACTTCACGGGGCCGCCCTCACCATCAGGATCACCACGGGCCTGCCGTCGTGGGTTGGTTCGACGGCGGTGGTTGTGGTGGTGTGCCTGACGGTGGTGGCAGGCGGGATGCGCTCCATCACCTTTGTCCAGGCGTTCCAGTATTGGCTGAAGCTGACGGCCCTGGCCGTGCCGGTCGTGTTCGTCCTCTTGGTGCTGGCCGGTAATGGGTCGGCTCCACAAGCACCCCTCACAGTCAACCCGACCAGCCAGGCTGCCGCAGGCGCCTACCAACACATCTCCCTGCTGGTAGCCCTGCTCTTCGGGACCCTCGGGTTGCCGCACGTGCTGGTCAGGTTCTATACCAACCCGGACGGCCAGTCAGCGCGGCGGACCACGTTGATCGTGCTGGGACTACTCTCCGTTTTCTACCTGTTCCCTACGCTTTCCGGCGCACTCGGGCGAATGTACGCGCCCGAGCTCGCACAGTCCGGCCAAGCTGACGCCCTGGTCCTGCTGCTCCCAGGCAGGCTGATCGGTGGAACGGCTGGTGATGTCCTCTCGGCCCTGGTCGTCGCAGGAGCCTTCGCCGCCTTCCTGTCCACGACGTCGGGCCTGGTGGTTTCCTTGTCCGGCGTCATCAGCCAGGACCTCTTCGGTGGAAGCGTCAAAGGGTTCCGGCTCGCGGCAGTACTGGCCGCCGTCGTGCCTTTGGGTTTTGCCTTCATGACCGACAGCCTTGCCCTGGCCGGAAGCGTTGGCCTGGTGTTTGCCTTCACGGCCTCCACCATTTGTCCGGTGCTGTTGTTGGGAATCTGGTGGCGTGGCTTGACCGATGCGGGGGCTATCGCGGGCATGCTGACAGGCGCGTTGCTCTGCGGGGGCGCCATGGTGGCCGGCACGGTGATGGGCGGTGGAAGCGCTCCGGCCTGGCTGGCCCAGCCGGCGGCATGGACCGTCCCGGCGGCCTTCGCCGTGACAGTGGCTGTGTCCGTCATGACCAAGGGCCGTGTTCCGTCCTCGGTGGACCGCATCATGTCACGGCTGCACGTGCCCGAACGCCCTGTCGTGACTGAGCGGTAAGGCAGCACCACCCTGTTGTTCGAGGATCGTTCAAGGTGGACAATGACGCCATGTCCGAGGAACCACGGCCGGTCAGCTACGATCCGCCGGCTACAGCGACCGAGTTTCCGCCCGCTGTCCGGGCGCAGTTGTTGGCCACCGAGCATTGGAGCCTGCTCGCTTCCAGGAGCACCACCCAAGGCGAGGTCCTCACCCGCATCAGTATGTTCCTCACCTTTACCTCAGCCAGCCTGCTCAGCGTGGCGCTGGTGGGTAACGCCACCCAGTTTTCGGATGCGTTCAGGGCCTTTGCGCTGACCATACTCAGCATCGACGTAGTGGTTGGACTGCTCACACACGTGCGCGTGATGAGCGTGGGCATGGAAGACCTGATGTACGTCATCGCCATGAACAGGCTCCGCGCCGCGTACGTGGACCTCGACCCAGGGGTGGCGCCCTACCTCATGGCCAGCTTTCACGACGACGAAGAAGGGGCCAAGCGGACCTACTACTTCTTCGGTGGCCGCCGCGACTTCAGCCAAGTGGCCGGGAGCAGCATGGTGTTCATGGGGACGGTCAACTCCGCCCTCATCGCACTGCTGCTGGGGTCCGCGATGCTGGTCGGCGGATTACCGGTGGCCCTGTCCGTTGGCATTGCAGTACTAGCCGCCCTGGCCTTCTTCGTGACCTCACTGGCCAGGGGACATCGCAGGTACCTTGAGGTCTGGAAAAACAACCCGCCGGTCTCGCGATCTCCCGAAAAAAGGGCCTAGTCGATCGCAGCCATGAGTTCCACGACACGCGCCAGGAACGCGTCCACCTGCGCTTCTTCATAACCTTCGTCGCCCTTGGCTGCACGGAAGACAGCCCGGCGGACAGTGTCCACGCTGAGCGTCTGGTCGTGCTCCAGGTAACCAATGAGTTCAGCGCACAGGGCGTCGACGTCCTGGACGTTGTAGCTGCGGGCACGCTTCTTGGACGGGCGACGGAACCTTTCGCCGTCGGGCCGGTGCAGTCTGCCCCGGAGGATGCCGGAGAGCTTGCCGATCTGGCGGAGCCAGGCCTCCTCACCCTGCTGGTTAATGAGGTCGTCACGCTCGCGGCGGGCGAAAGCGTCCTCCAGGCGATCCAGGGCAGCGTCGACGCTGTGTGCGTCGTACCCACCCTTGACGGGATCGAACGCCACATTACGGACGTCACCACTGGCTATCTGGTCCGCGGCGCCTACGGGACTCTCGAACGACTTCCTGGCCCGTTGGAGGAACTCATCCACCTGCTTGGCGTTGTAGCCGAACTTGCTGCGCTCAACACGTTCGAACGTTGCGGGAATCTGGCGTCGAATATCCACTGACACTACTTTTCCTTCATTGGTTTTTCAGACGCCGCTCAGCAGCGCGAACAAAACATAGGCTACAGGGGCCGCGAACACGATGGAGTCCAAACGGTCCATGACGCCGCCGTGGCCGGGCAGGATGCTGCTCATATCCTTGACGCCAAGCTCGCGCTTGACCATGGACTCGGCGAGGTCTCCGGCAGTGGCTGCGGCCACCATGCCAAGAGCAAGGATGAGCCCCACCCACCACGGCCTGTCAAGGATGAAGATGCAGGCCAGGACACCGATCACCATGGCCCCGCCAACCGATCCGGCAAAACCCTCCCAGGACTTCTTGGGGCTGATTTTCGGCGCCATGGGGTGCTTCCCGAAGGACGCCCCGACGATGTAACCGAACGTGTCGTTGGAAACGACCAACAACAACATCGAGGCGATCTGCCACGCGCCGTCCGGGATGCCGTTGGGCCAGAAACCCACCGGAGTTGCCCCGCCTGTTGCGTGCAACGGCAGCGCAGCAAAGCTGATCAGAAACGGAATCCAGGCGAGGGTGAAAACTCCAGCGAACACGCTGCGCGGTGCCCCCGCTGCGCTTTCGATGGAACGCCACAGCAGGACGGCCACGGAGCTCGCCGTCATGGTGAACAGCAGCCCTTCAAGGCCACCGAAATAAGCAGAGACCGGCATCACCAGGCTGCCGACCATCACTGGGATGATCGGCATCCGGGTGCCCTGTGCTTCGAGTGCCCGGAAAACTTCCCAGACACCCAGGACCGCAAACGCCGTGGTCAGGAGGACGAATCCGAGCGGAAGGAACAGCAGGCCGCCCAGAACGGCCAACAGCATGGCAAGCCCGACGCCGATGGCCGCCGGAAGGTTTCGCCCTGCCTTCGGAGTGGGGTTCGCCCGCACACGCCTGGCGCGTTTGGGAGTGTCGCGTGTCGGGACCCGCTCAGCGGGCGCCGGCTCTGCCTGGTTCATCAGACCTCGAGCAGCTCGGCTTCCTTGCGCTTGAGCAGTTCGTCAATGCTGTCGACGTGCTGCTTGGTCAGGGCGTCGAGCTCCTTCTCAGCGCGGGCACCCTCGTCTTCACCGGCTTCGCCATCCTTGACGAGCTTGTCCAGGCTGTCCTTCGCCTTGCGGCGGATGCTGCGGATGGAGACCTTGGCGTCCTCACCCTTGCCCTTGACGATCTTCACGTACTCCTTGCGGCGCTCCTTGGTGAGCTCCGGGATGGTCACACGGATGACATTGCCGTCGTTGGAGGGGTTGGCGCCCACCTCGGAGTCGCTCAGTGCCTTTTCGATGTCACGCAGTGCGGTCTTGTCGTAGGGCGTGATGAGGATGGTGCGGGCGTCGGGTACACCGAAGGAAGCCAACTGCTGGAGCGGAGTGGGTGTGCCGTAGTACTCGACGATCACCTTGTTGTACAGACCGGGGTTGGCCCGGCCGGTGCGGATCGTGGCGAAATCGTCCTTGGCTACCTCAACCGCCTTGTCCATCTTCTCGCCGGCTTCGAGCAAGGTCTCTTCGATCACGGGTTTCTCCTCAGAAAGTAGTTGCTGCCCAACGTCAGGCGGCAATGCACGGTAAAGAAATGCATAGTAAAGATCCGCCACGTGGGGCGGACGGTCCTAGAAATATCCTAGCCCTTGCTACGGAGTAACCAGGGTTCCCAGCGTTTCGCCGAGGATGGCCCGGGTAACGTTGCCTTCGCCTTCCATGCCGAAGACCACCATGGAGAGCTGGTTGTCCTTGCACATGGTCATGGCCGTCTGGTCCATGACCCGGATGTCGCGGCGCAGGGCATCGTCATAGCTGAGCACGTCGAGCTTCTCTGCTGAGGGGTCCTTCTTGGGATCTGCGGTGTAGACGCCGTCCACGCCGCTCTTGGCCATGAGGACCACATCAGCGTGAACCTCGAGGGCACGCTGGGCAGCGACAGTGTCGGTGGAGAAATACGGCAGGCCTGCTCCGGCACCGAAGATGACCACACGGCCCTTTTCCATGTGTCGGATGGCCCGGCGCGGGATGTAGGCCTCCGCTACCTGGCCCATGGTTATGGCGCTCTGGACGCGGGTCTCCACGCCGGCCTGTTCCAGGAAGTCCTGGAGGGCGAGGCAGTTCATGACCGTGCCCAGCATGCCCATGTAGTCGGCGCGGGAACGGTCCATGCCGCTCTGTGACAGTTCGGCGCCCCGGAAGAAGTTGCCACCGCCCACGACGATCGCAACTTCGACGTCGGATACGGCTGCCGCGATCTGCTTGGCGATAGCCCGGACGGTTTCAGGATCGACGCCGAGCTTGCCTCCGCCGATGACCTCGCCGGAAAGCTTCAGAAGTACACGTCGGCGGGTCTTCTCGGGCTGGATTGCAGTGTTGACGGTTTCCATGGTGCCTTCCCGTTGGTGGACTCTGGCTAGATTATCGTGCTGTGGGTCCGCGCAGGTACTACCCGGACGGGTGCATGAAAAAGGGGCGGCCACCGAAGTGACCACCCCTTTTCATGAATTACTAGTTTCCTACGCGGAAACGGGTTACTGCGGTTGCCTTGACGCCGGCTTCTTCGAGGACCTGTGCAACAGTCTTCTTGGAATCCTTGGCGAATGCCTGGTCAACCAGAACTTCACCCTTGTAGAAGCCCGTCACGCGGCCTTCCACGATCTTCGAAAGAGCAGCTTCGGGCTTGCCTTCAGCCTTTGCGGTCTCTTCGGCGATACGACGCTCGGACTCGACCAGTTCGGCCGGGACGTCTTCGCGGGTCAGGTAGTTCGGAGCCATGGCTGCAACGTGGACAGCGATGTCGTGTGCTGCGGTTGCAGCGGCTTCGCCTTCACCGTCAACAGCGAACAGGACGCCGACCTGGGCCGGGAGGTCCTTGGAGGTCTTGTGCAGGTAGGCGTCAACCGTGGTTCCCTCAACGCGGGAGATGCGGCGGACAACAACCTTTTCGCCGAGGACAGCGCCCTCTTCGACGACAACCTCGGACAACGGCTTGCCGTCGACCTCGGTGGCCAGCAGGGTTTCGAGGTCGGCTGCGCCGGACTCGACTGCAACGTTGAGGACCTTGTCGGCCAGCTGGATGAACTTGTCAGACTTGGCAACGAAGTCGGTCTCGCAGTTGACCTCGATCATTACGCCAACGCCACCGTTGACCTTGGCAGCAACCAGGCCTTCAGCGGTGGAGCGGCCTTCGCGCTTGGTAGCGCCCTTGAGGCCCTTGATGCGGATGATCTCGATGGCCTTTTCGGCGTCACCGTTGGCTTCGTCAAGAGCCTTCTTGACGTCCATCATGCCGGCGCCGGTGCGCTCGCGCAGGGCCTTGATGTCAGCAGCAGTGTAGTTCGCCATGTGAACCCCTCTGTCTAGAAATTTGTGTGTTTACGGACTGACAGGACGGCAGCCCACCGCGTGAGCTGCCATCCTGTCAGTTGCCCCCGAGGCTGTTTCCAACATCAGGGAAGGTCCAGATTTACTTGGCTGCTTCGGCTTCGCCGTCTGCAGCTTCAGTTGCTGCGGGAGCCTCGGCTGCCGGAGCTTCTTCAGCGGGAGCCTCTGCTGCTGCGGCTTCTTCGGCCTTGCTGCCTTCGAGGAGCTCGCGCTCCCACTCGGCCAGCGGCTCTTCCGGAGCTTCGGTGGTACCGGTTGCGCGCTGGTTACGGGCGATGAGGCCCTCAGCTACGGCATCGGCAACAACGCGGGTGAGCAGGTTGACGGAGCGGATGGCGTCGTCGTTACCCGGGATCGGGAAGTCGACTTCGTCGGGATCGCAGTTGGTGTCCAGGATGGCAACAACGGGGATGTTCAGCTTCTTGGCTTCGTCAACAGCAAGGTGTTCCTTCTTGGTGTCAACAACCCACAGGACCGAGGGAGCCTTGGTTAGGTTGCGGATACCGCCGAGGTTGGACTCGAGCTTGGTGAGTTCACGCTTGAGGAGCAGGAGCTCCTTCTTGGTGTAGGCCGAGCCTGCGACGTCGTCGAAGTTGATCTCTTCGAGTTCCTTCATGCGCTGGATACGCTTGGCGACGGTCTGGAAGTTGGTGAGCATACCGCCCAACCAACGCTGGTTGACGTACGGCTGGCCAACACGGGTAGCCTGCTCGGCAATTGCTTCCTGAGCCTGCTTCTTGGTGCCGACGAACAGGACGGTGCCGCCGTGGGCGACAGTAGCCTTGACGAACTCGTAGGCGCGGTCGATGTAGGACAGCGACTGCTGGAGGTCAATGATGTAGATGCCGTTGCGCTCCGTGAAGATGAAGCGCTTCATCTTCGGGTTCCAACGACGGGTCTGGTGTCCAAAGTGGACGCCGCTGTCAAGCAGCTGGCGCATGGTTACGACGGGCATGCCGACGCTCCTTCCGGCAGGTCATTCATGAGAGAGCCCATGGGGCTGCTCTTACCCTGCCAATAGTTGACGGTTGTTTAGCCTGTGGCCCGGACGGGCCTGGCTCCTGGCATCCATTGCACTTCTCATCCGACTCAAGCCGAGAGGCTTCAGCGGACCGCAAGAGGCACAATCCTCCACAGACTAAAGCCGAACGGCTTCGCTGGTGGTGGGCTGGATACGCGTAGTCAGCCTGGGACCCCCACATATCTGAATGAGACATGCTCCTGAACAAGCTTGAGGGCACAGCAAACTGCTCCACCAAGTGTACTACAGGGACCCCGCAACTTTGACCGCCGATCACATCGGTTGTCCACATAGGCCACCCCGGGGATCGACCAGCCCACGTCGCCACGGAAGGCTTGATCCATGACCCTTTTGAAGCTCACACTGTCCTTAAAGCTCACACTGTCCGCAATCCTGGCCATCGCCCTTTCGGGCGGAACCAGCGCCGCCGCACCCACGGTCGCCGCCCCCACGGTCAAGGGACAGTGGAGCTGGCCGCTCTCCCCCAAACCGTCCGTCCTGCGGACGTTCGACCCGCCGGACAAACCATGGATGAGCGGGCACCGTGGCGTGGATTTGGGCCCAGCGCCCGACGGCGGCAACGTCACCGCGCCGGAGGACGGCGTGGTGACCTTTGCCGGCACAGTGGTCGACAGGCCTGTCCTGACGATCGATCACGGGGACGGATTGCGCAGCAGCTTCGAGCCCATGGCCAGCGGGTTGAAGCCTGGCGATGCTGTCCGCAGGGGCCAGCCCCTTGGCACCCTGGAGCCCGGCCACTGCGGCGCCGTCACCTGCCTGCACTGGGGCGTGCGGCGCGGCGAGGATTACGTCAATCCACTGGACTTCGTGCAGGACATGCGGCCATCAATCCTGCTGCCGCTGGAATGAGCCCCCACCGCCTCTTTGAGTTGCTTAGACGATGGCCGAGACGCCGGTAATTGCCCTGCCGGTCACCAGGGTGTTGATTTCGTGGGTTCCTTCATAGGAGTAGATGGCCTCGGCGTCAGAGAAGATCTTGGCCATGCCGTAGTCAGTGACGATGCCATTGCCGCCCAGGATGCTCCGCCCCAAAGCAACGCTTTCGCGCATGCGGGCGGTGGCGAAGGCCTTGGCCAAAGCGGATTGTTCGTCCTTGGCCACCCCGGCGTCCTCAAGCTGCGCCAGGCGAACCATCATGCCCATGGAGGCCACGGTGTTGCCGAGAATTTGGACCAGTTGATTCTGCACCAGCTGGAACGCAGCCAACGGGCGGCCGAACTGCTGGCGCTCCACGGCGTAGCTGCGCGCGACATCGAATGCTGCCATCTGGAGTCCCACTGCCTGCCAGGCGACAGCCAGGCGGGTGACTTTCAGGACCTTGTTGGTGTCCCGGAAGCTGTTTCCGTTGGCCAGCTTGAAGAAATCCGGAACCACTACGTTGTCCAGGGTGATATCCGCATTCTGCACGGTGCGGAGGGAGATTTTGTTCTCGATCTTGCTGGCTGAGTAGCCGGGCAGGGTGGTGTCCACCAGGAAAGCCTTGACCTGGTTGTCGGCCACATCCTTGGCGTAGATGACCACCCAATCAGAGAACGTGGCGTTGCCAATCCAGCGCTTGGCACCGTTGAGGATCCAGTGATCGCCGTCGCGCCGGGCGGTGGTGCGGGTTCCACCGGCCACATCCGAACCACCCAGGGGCTCAGTCAGGCCGAAGGCACCAATCTTCTTCAGGGAATAGATATCCGGCAGCCAAGCGTCCTTCTGCTCCTGCGAGGCCAGCGCCTCAATGGACCCTGTGAAGAGCCCGTCGTGGACACCCATGAACGTGGCAATGGAGGCGTCCGCACGTGTCACCTCCGCATGGAGCATACCGGCAAACAGGTTGGAGTAGCCCTGGCGTCGAACCGGGCTCACCAAGTCGAGCTCACCAAGCTTCGGAATCAGGTCCATGGGGAATTCACCGCGGTTCCAGCAGTCAACCGCGATGGGCTTTACCTCGCGGGCCAGGAAATCGCGGACCTCAGCGAGACGGTCCTGCTCCTTGCCGGTCAGCATCTGCTCAAAGGCGTAGAAGTCACCATCGGCGTACGGAAGGGTGGTGGCGTCGAATGCAGCGTTGGACATGTGCGCTCCTTCAAGGTGGTCACTTGCGACCACGTCTGGATTCCGGCGAGGCCGTGGGCTCCAGAGCTAGGCTGGGCGGCCATGTTACCGGCGGGTAATAAGTTACTGAGCAGTAACTTACCTCACGGACTTGGATATCTCAACGGCCGCCAGTCACGCCCACGCCAAGGAGGGCGTTAAAAGGCCGTGGCCCACAATCCAGGATTGTGGGCCACGGCTTCAGTGCAAATGTAGGGCTACTCGGACTTGAACCGAGGACCTTAGGATTATGAGTCCCGCGCTCTAACCAGCTGAGCTATAGCCCCGTGGAACCCGAACGCGGCCGCCAATAAACGACCGCTCCGGGCAAAGCACTCCAGCAATTCTAATAGGTGCCAGGGTGTGCTTTGGTCACACCACCATGTCCTCGTACGAAGCACCCCGGTAGAGGTCCTCGAACGTCTGGAGGGTGCCATTGAGGCTGTGGGGCTCCACCATCTCGCGGCTGAGCTTGCCCATCGCCTTCAGTTGGTCTTCAGGCAGTTGCAGGAGCTTGGTGATTTTGGCTGCGAGCTCGCCACTGTCGTGGGGCGTAAAGAGGTAGCCGTTTTCGCCGTCGCGGACCAGGTGCGGCAGTGCCATGGCGTTGGCCAGGAGCACTGGCGTGGAGGCGGACATGGCCTCGAGCGTAACGAGCGATTGGAGTTCGGCTGTCCCGGGCATGCAGAAGATGTCGGCCTTGATGTAGGCCTCGCGCAGGTCCTCGTCGCTGGCAAGCCCAAGGAATTTCACCCTGTCCCCCAGCCCAAGCCTGGCCACTTGCGCTTCGAGCGCCGGGCGCACCTCGCCGCCGCCAACGATCTCCAGGTGCACATCGAGCTCGCGGGGCGTCTTTGCTACGGCGTCAATCAGTACATCAACGTGCTTTTCCTCGGCCAGGCGCCCTGCGAAGAGGACCGTGGGGTAGCTGTTCCGTTCAATCGATTCGCCAGGCTGGAGTTCGTAGGCGGTCGAGTCGATGCCGTTGGACAGGGGCAGGACCTTGCGGAGGAAGGCGTGCTGGTGCATGGCCTTGGCGGCAAGCGGCGTGGGCGTGGTGACGACGTCGGCCTGCCCCATGACCTTGCCCATGTCCTTCCAGGAGATTCGCCCCACAATATCCTTGAACCACTGCGGAAAGGGCAGGAACGGGTTCAGGTTTTCGGGCATGAAGTGGTTGGTCGCTACGATGCGGATGCCACGTTTCACGGCCTCATACAGGACGTGCTCGCCGATCATGTAGTGGCTTTGGATGTGGACCACGTCCGGCTGCACCTTATCGAACAGCAGGCTGATTTCCTTCTTGATTTCCCACGGGAAGCAGATGCGGAAGTACTCGTGGGTGAAGACGCCGTGGGAGCGAAGCCGGTGCACCGTTGCCTCATCACGGAACTCCGTGAAGCTCTTGCCCTTGTCCTGCCGGCAGGCCAGCACGTGTACGTTGTGTCCTCGTGCCGTCATTCCCTTGGCCAGGCGGTAGCCGAATTGGGCGGCGCCGTTGACGTGCGGCGGATAGGTGTCTGCCGCGATCAAGATCGTAAGGGGTTTGCTGGTGTCGGGAATGGTCACGTGGAGAACTCCTGATGGTCACGGTGCGGACAGCGTTGCTTGTGGCAATGCTGCGGTGTCGCCGGGTTGCCGCCCGCAAAAGCGGTGGCGCAAGGGTAAGACGTTGCCCTAAGCCTTCCGGTTGCCCGCCGCCTTCGCGTCCTTCTTGCGTTTGGTGACTTCCGGATGGTGCCTGCTCAGGGCAATAACCCCAACGATAGCAAGCGTTGCCGCTGCAGCCATGGCTATCGCCATTACGGCGTGCACGTCGGGACGAAGCTCACCAAGGATCACAATGCCAATGGCGATGCCCACCATGGGGTCAATTACAGTCAGCCCTGCGATCACCAGGTCCGGCGGTCCTCCGGAGTATGCGCTTTGGACGAACCATGAGCCCAGGCCACCGGCCGCAGCGATAGCGATCAGCGTGTACCACTGGACGTTGAGCAGGAAGAGTCCGTTCGGATCCAGCAGGTGCTTGCCGATGATGCGGGTCAGCACGGCCACGAACCCGAAAAGCACACCGGCGCCCAGGATGTAGACAAAGGCGTTCATACGGTGCTTGAACAACACGGCGAGCGTTCCGAAGATGCCCACCGCCAATGCAAGCAGCAGGACGATCGTGAGCTCGTCCTCGGAGTTCACGTGATGGTTTTCCTGGGTGACGTTAACCGCGAGCAACACGAAGAGCGCGGAACCGGTGACGCATGCGCTGATGGCAACCACGGTGGCACGGTTGATGGTGAGGCCCTGGTCTTTGGCGTTGACCACCGTGGTGATGACCAGCGCGATGGCACCGATCGGCTGGACCACCGTCAGCGGCGCGGATACCAGCGCTATCGCATTCATCACCATACCCAGGGCAAGGAACAGCAGGCCCAACATCCAGCGTGGGTTGCGCAGGAGCCTCAGGAAGCCGTTGGAACTGAGGGCCAGGCCGCCAGTATCGGCCTTGACCGCGCTGCCCTGCCTCTGGGCACCAATGGCCAGGAAGAATGCGCCGAGTACCGCCAGGAAAACGGCAAGCCACACCATCAGCCGTGTCCGCCGTCGTTGGTTTTCAGTTCTTTACCCTTACGCAAGATGGCCCAAAAGTAGTTGTAAGCAGCAATCCAGTGACCTGCCAGTCCGAGGCCCAGGAACGTCCACGCCCCCACGAGGTAGACCTCCGTGTACGGGACAGGCAGCTTGGACAGGACCAGCAGCGGCGTTCCAACCAACAACAGTGCCGTTCGGATCTTCCCGATGATGCTGACTGGCAGGTCGGGGTGGCTGCGGAAATAGATCAGCGACACAGTAGCCAATATCGCGTCGGGAATCAGCAACGCCGCGAGGTACCACCACTGCACGACGCCCGCGATTACCAAAGTCAAAGCGACGGCCAGGAGCGCGGCCCGGTCCGCCATGGGATCGAGGATCCTGCCCAGCTTTGACGTTTGGTCGAAGCGCCGGGCAATGTAGCCGTCCACCCAGTCCGTGCTGCCCATGATCACCAGCACGAGGACAGCGAAGCCGTATTCCTGTTCGGAGAGGACAAGCCACACGAACAGGGGCACACCCATGAAACGCAGGACAGTGACGATGTTGGGGACGGTGACGATGGAATCGTGGTCGACTTGGGGTCGATCCGGGTGCGAGCCAGCACCGATCAATTTCATCCTGTCCCCCTTTCCTCATGTCCAGTGTTCAGCGCTGCCGGCTGCTGCTATTTCTGCCGCAACTTCCGCAGTGCAACGACGAACACCACGGCGGCCGCGGCGAACGCTGCGAGGTCCTTCCAGCGTGCGGCGAACCGTTCGCCCAGGCTCTCCGGTATTGAGGCGTTGATGTCCGCGAACTTGGCAGCAGCGAATTCCCTGCCCTCCTGGAATTTGCCGTTGGCGCTTTCCAGCAAGGCCTGGGCCTGCTTTTTGACGTCCAACTGCTCGCCCAGCTCGTCGCGTACACCCGTCAGGTGCTGACGGCGCTTGTTGAGGCGGGAACGAAGTTCGGCCTCCGTGGGAGCCTTGACGGCGTCGGCTTCCTTGGCAGCTTCCTTGGCCGCCTTTTCTGCCTTGGCCTTCTGCGCGGCGGCTTCCTTCTCGGCCTTGGCAGCCTTTGCTGCCGGGGAGTTCGGGTCCAGGATGGACTCGTCGAAATCCGAGCCTTCCTTGGCGATACCGAGATCATGCTTGATGCCGCGGATGGTGTCTTCAGGCACCAACGGCATGGCCTTCTTAAACTTGGCGATGCCGATCAAGGATGCAATGGCAATGACCACCAGGAAGAACGCAGCGACGATCAGGGCGGCGAGCCAACCGGGCATGATGGTGGCCAGGCCCAGAATCGCAGCGACCACCAGCGCGATCACCAACAGGGCCAGGAAAACCAGCGCCACACCAAAGAAGGCACCTGCGACGCCGACCTGCGTGGCCTTGCGCTTGAGTTCCACCTTGGCCAGGGCAATTTCGTCATTTATTTGCCGTGGGGCCAACCGCGCAACGAGCTTGAGGGTCTTCGGCAAAGTACGAATGGCTGGTCCTTGACTGGTCCGGCCGGTGTGACGTCCACTCATGGGTTCCGCCTAACTGCTTCCTCTGGGCATCGTGAGGGCGAACGCGGCCGGATAAGGATCGCCGCGCGCACCTGTCCACAAAACTATCATTCAGGTTCCTGCTCAACTTTCGGAGCGCGATACGGCGCGCCTGAGATAGGCCCAATAAATATGATCTTGGCCATAGGATTGATGATCGTGACCCCTCCAACAGCTCCGGGCGATTCTCTGAGCCGACGCGAAAAACTCGTCTACATTCTCCTGCTGGGTGCCCTGACCGCCTTGGGCCCTTTCACGATCGATCTCTATCTCCCGGCTTTCCCCGCCCTCGAAAAGAGCTTTGACGTCTCAGCAGCTGCCATCCAGCTCACCCTGACCGGAACCACTGTGGGTTTTGGCCTTGGCCAGTTGGTGGTGGGCCCTTTCAGCGACAAGGTGGGACGCCGCCTGCCGCTGATCCTGGCAACGGCCGTCCATATTGGTTCATCCCTGGGTGCCGCCTTGTCGACGGACATCGGGATGCTGTCACTGTTCCGCGTCCTGATGGGAATAGGTGCCGCCGGCGGCGGCGTCGTGGCCATGGCCATGGTCCGCGACCTTTTCCACGGCTATTCAATGGTGAAGATGTTTTCGCGGATGTCCCTGGTCAACGGATTGGCCCCCATCCTCGCGCCCGTTATCGGCTCCCAGCTGCTGTTGGCATTTCCGTGGCCGGGGATTTTCTACTTCCTCGCGTGTTACGGCCTCCTGGTGATCCTGGCATCGATCTTCTTCATCCGTGAGACGCTCCCGGCAGAGCAGCGGGGTAAGTCCAGCACCACCGTGTTCCAGCGCTACAAATCGGTCCTGGGCGACAGGATCTTCGTGGGCATGGTGATGGTGGGAAGCCTGAACTTCGGTGGCCTCTTCGCGTATCTGTCGGCCTCCACTTTCCTGTTCCAGAATGTCTACGGCTTTTCCCCGCAGGAGTACGGCCTGCTGTTCGGCATCAACTCCTTGGGCATCGTTGCAGGTGTCCAGATCAGCTCGCGCCTCATTCGACGGGTGGCTCCGCAGTGGATTGTGGCCGGAGCAACCCTCTTCATGGTGTTGATGGCCGGTGTGATCATCGTCCTTGATCTGTCCCACGTTGGCCTGTGGGGCATCCTGATACCGCTGTGGTTCTATATCTGCGCAACTGGTTTCATGTTCCCCTGCGTCCAGGTGCTGTCCTTGGCCAACCACGGCGCCCGGGCCGGAACGGCAGCTTCGCTCCTGGGGGCCTCGCAGTTCATGATGGCGGGAATTGTCCCACCCATCGTCGGCTGGCTCGGTGTGGGCTCCGCTGTGCCCATGGGATCGGTGATGGCGGTGTGCCTCAGCTTATCCACTGCCGCCCTATGGCTTGTGGTCCGTCCCCGCACGGTCCCCTCCATTCACTAACAACAAGCCATCCACTAACAACGAGCCCTCCACTGGCAATGAGACCGTAGGCTGTGAGCATGACCAAGAAACCGCACCGTAACGGCCGTGGCCTTTTCCTCGGCGCGATGCTTGGCGCAGTCGCTGGTGCGCTCCTCGGGCGCGCCGCCGGTAGCCCGCTGTTCGGCGCGATCCTCGGGGCAGTCATCGGCGCTGCCGTGCTGTACCGCGTCAATCCGGGCCCGTGGAAGCGTGACTAGACCCGATAACCACCGGCCCCGACACCCCTCCCTCTCCCCCTGCGCCTTCCCGCAAGGCAGAATGGTGGCGAACCGGGCTTAACCGGTGCCTGACCGGTGAAGGGGACACTACATGAGCACGGCTGGGGCATTCAGGGGTAGCCTTCGCGGCGTGACCGCTGTGCGCAGGTTGCCACTGACGTTGGCTCTCGCAGCCTTGCCCTGGCTCGTGGGTATCGCTACTGGGAGCCTGCTCAACGGGCCCAGCGTTGACCTCCTGAAGCAGGTGGGTCTCGGATTGGCCGTGGAGCCCGGTCCCTGGTGGTCCGTGTTTACGTCCGGGTTCTTTGCCTCATCCCTGCTTGATTACGTTGCCTGCACAGCCGCGATCCTGCTGGGCGTAGGAATCGCCGAGCGCGTCATGGGACCGTGGCTCGCCCTTGCAGCGTTCGTTGCGGGTTCGGCCCTCAGCGCTTTGGTGCTGGTGGGGCTGGTGACCTTCGGTACCGACTCCAGCGACCAGTGGCTGAGCTTCCTCGGCGGTGAATACGCGGTGGGCGCCTATGGCGGGGCTGCCGCTGCCTTGGGATGTTCGACGGCGCCCCTGGGCTCCCTGTGGCGTCGGCGGCTCCGGACGTGGTTGCTGGCCGCCACGCTGATGTTCGTGCTTTTTGTTGGCGTCGCCCAGACCCTCCAGGCCCTTGCGGGTGCCGTGATTGGCATTCTGGCCGGCTGGGCCATCCAGTCCCTGGCGCGCCGCCGGAGGGAGGGATCGTTTCATTCGTCCAGCCTTCGGGAAACCCGGTTCCTGGTCGGCACTGTGGTGGGGGTCTTCGCCGTCGGGCCTTTACTGACGCAACTGACCGGTACCTGGGAGGTCGGGCCGCTCTCAGTGGTCGCAGAAGTCATGCTTCAGGCAAGCCCGGACGCAGACGAAGTCCAGGAAGCCTGCGGGAACGATCCCAACTGTGTGACCCTCCAGGGAATCGTGGGGGTCCGAAGCTTCGGCGCAGCCATCCTGACCCTGATCCCGGTCCTGCTTCTGCTGGTCTGCGCTGAAGGGCTCAGGCGTGGCCGTCGGCTCGCCTACCGGCTGACGTTGGTCATCCAGGCATACCTGGCCGCTGTCACCGTCCTGTCGATTCTTCAATACGTGACCGATCCCGATGTCACCCTGGGCGATGAGGACTTCGGTTACCTGCTGCTGTACGCCGTACCGGCGGTTCTGGCCCCGGTCATCATCCTGACGCTGCTCGTGGGAAACCGGCACAAGTTCCGGGTGGAGTCCAGCGATGCCGGATACCGCACCCTGGGGCGGACCTCGCTGGCCCTGGCGGTCGCCGCCGTCGTGCTGTACGTCGTTTTTTGGTTCCTGGAGGGCAACCCTGGCCGTTCCACCCTGCTGGACCTGGCCGGGCAACTGACCCATATCCTGGTTCCGTTTCCCGTGCCCTTCGTTGTTGACTTGCCCCAGGGACTGCTGAGCACCGTGCTCTACGGCTTGGGCGGAGTCATCATTTGGTTGTGCATCCTGGTGCTGGTCCTGAACAACTTCCGGCGGTTCCGGGACATAGCCACTGATCCTGCCGCGGATCTGGGCCATGCCCGTGAGCTGTTGCATGCCGGTGGCGGGACCCTGTCGTGGATGACCCTGTGGGACAACAACCAGTACTGGTTCACTCCGGATCGGCGCGCAGGAGTGGCCTACCAGGTCCATAACGGGGTCGCCCTGACGGTAGCAGGTCCGATCGGAGCCCCGGAACATCATGTGGAGGCAGCCGCGGGATTCCTGGGCCATTGCTCCAGGCTGGGGCTGATCCCCTGCTTCTACTCGGCAACGGATGAACTGGACGCAGCGCTTTTGCCGCAGGGCTTCAAAAAACTGGACGTGGCGGAGGAGACGCTGCTCAACGTGCAGGCCATGACCTTCAAAGGCAAAGAGTGGCAAAACGTCCGCACGGCACTGAACCGCGCGGACAAGCTGTCCATTAAGGATTATTGGTACCACTACCGGGACATGCCTCCCGGGATCAGGGCACAACTGGCAGAGATCTCCGAGGAATGGGTTGCCGACAAAGCCCTCCCCGAGATGGGCTTTACCCTTGGCGGCCTGAACGAACTCAAGGATCCGGAAGTCCTCTGCTGCGTAGCCGTGGACGACGACGGACTGGTCCATGGAGTGACCAGCTGGCTGCCGGTGTTCAGCAACGGTTCCATCTCCGGGTGGACCCTGGACTTCATGCGGCGCCGCACCACGGGGTTCAAGGGCGTCATGGAGTTCCTCATCGCCTCTGCAGTTACCCATTTCAAGGAGAACGTCCCCAGCATTTCGCTGTCCGGGTCGCCCCTCGCCAACAGCGGCGCGGGCACGGACGACGGCGACCACAGCGCGCTGGACCGGGTCCTTGCGCTGCTGGGAAATGCACTGGAACCCATGTACGGCTTCAAGTCGTTGGCCGCTTTCAAGTCCAGGTTCCAGCCCCACCACCGGACTTTGTATATGTACTACCCGGACACGCTGGCTCTGCCGGCCATCGGCATCGCCGTCGGCTCGGCTTACCTCCCGGGACTTTCCCCCACCCAAAGCGCGGGTCTTCTCCGCCAAATGGTGGCAAGGGAGCCAGTAGCATGACGTTGAGGCAGGCAGCACGAACATGAATACCATCCTGAAGATCGAAATCAGCGGTCCTGTTGTGATGACAACGGCTGCGCTGATCGGCTTTGCCTTTTTCCTGGTACTTTTCCTCAAGCCATCGGCCCGGTGGGCGCTAACTGCGGTGCTCGCTGTCGCCGTCGCCGTCCTGGTGGGCTGGTTGACGGTCTGGATCGTGGAGGACGTCATGGATGTCTTCCACGTTGGACTCACGCCACGGGTATGGTTCTGGGCTCTGGCTTGCTTCGGCGGGCTGGGCCTGGCCGCCGTGAACTTCCGTCATAGCCGGCCCTGGCGCAAGGCGGTGGCAGCTGTATCCATCCCCGTGTTCGCCTTGGTGGCGGCGCTGGGCATCAATACCGAGTTCGGCCTGAACAAAACGTTGGGCTCGGCGCTGGGTATTTCCACCGAAGGCGCTATCCACCTGAGCAAACCCGACCCGGACGCCTCCAATCCGGCCGGTCCCCTGTGGCAAAACTGGAAACCACCGGCAGACATGCCCGCCCAGGGCAAAGTCGGCACCGAGGTCATCCCCGCCACGGCGTCGGGATTCAACGCACGTCCGGCGGGGATCTACCTGCCTCCTGCAGCTTTGACAAAGAATCCGCCCAAGCTGCCCCTGTTTG
Organism: Paenarthrobacter sp. AR 02; assembly: GCF_021538675.1. Classification (GTDB taxonomy): domain Bacteria; phylum Actinomycetota; class Actinomycetes; order Actinomycetales; family Micrococcaceae; genus Arthrobacter. Next base: position 659,321 of record NZ_JAJUKH010000002.1, on the reverse strand, counting down.
TCCTGATGATGGGTCAACCGGGGCTCCCTGATCCGCAATACGTCGCTGCGGCCTTGGACGAGTTCGCTGCACAGAACAACGGCCTGGCTCCGATCGCCATCGTTGCGGACCAAATCGGCCCGGATCAGGATGACACGCTCTGCCTGGATACCGCCAAGTACGGGAACGTCCAGAAGTACATCAACGAGGATGTCGTCAATTGGGCCAAGGCCAACCTGAACATCCTTACCGACCGCGACCATTGGACCATTGCCGGGTACTCCAACGGAGGCCAGTGCGCCATCTCCTTCGCGCTCAAGTACCCCGGCATCTGGGGCAACGTCGTGGACATTTCAGGCGAAGAGTTTCCCGGGGCCGAGGACCCTGCCGGCAACCTGGCTGAGATCTTCGGCGGCAACCAGGCCGACTATGAGGCACAGAAGCCCATCAACATCATGAACGGCAAGAAATTTCCGGATACGACAGCGGTCTTCACGGCCGGCTCCGATGACCTGAACTATGTGGCGGCGGCCAAGGCCGTCTCCGCTGCGGCCCAGGCTTCCGGGATGTCTGTCACCTACTACGAGGTGCCTAATGGCGGACACGTGGGAATGGCCCTGAACGAGGGCCTCGCCAAGGGCTTCGAAGTCCTCTATCCCCGACTCGGGCTGTCCCGTTAGCCCTTTTCCGGGCACCTCCCGGACGATAAAATTGAGATGTGCCACATTGGCAAGAACTGCAGCCGCTTCCGGCACCATGGCAGCGGCGGGATGACCGCATCCTGCCCCTGTGGTGGGATCGCCTGTGTTCAGTGACCAGTCCGCAGTCGGCAGCCCTTTACGCTGCGGGACTCTTCACGGACGATCGCCGGAGACCCATTGCCCAGTGGTACAACCCGGTAACCGACGCCGCGTTGCTCGTTGCTCCTGAAACCTCGCCTGAGTGGCCTGTCCAAAGGTTCGGCATCTTCTATGCGCCTTCTGGAGGGGGCTTCACCCGCGTCTATTCCGCTCCCCACGAATGGCATCCCCGCGAACCCAGGACCCCGCCCACCGAGCAGGAATCTTTTGTGGCGGCCGTGGCGGAAGCTGCGCGCTTCCTGCAAGTGGAAATGGATTTCGTCTGAAAAAAAGGCGGACCCCGCACCAGCTATAAGCCGGCACGGGGTCCTGATGCTCCTCCGACTGGACTTGAACCAGTAACCCTTCGATTAACAGTCGAATGCTCTGCCAATTGAGCTACGGAGGAATGAAGCGCCTATGACTTTAGCAAAGGTTTTACCCAATGCGAAATCGGCGCAAGATACCCACCCGGGGTATAAAAAATACCCCCGTTCCGGCCGACCGGAACGAGGGTATTGCGCGCTCCTCCGACTGGACTTGAACCAGTAACCCTTCGATTAACAGTCGAATGCTCTGCCAATTGAGCTACGGAGGAATGAAGCGGTTACTAGCTTAACAGGGCCTCGCTGGAAAACGAAATCGAGCCCTCAGCCGTCCGCCCGGAGCGCCCTGCGCTCCATCTCCAGCTGCATCAGCTCCCGGTTCAGGCGCTGGAACTCCTCGGGGTTGGACGCGGCATCGAGCCGTTGGAGCTGCCCCATCTTGTCCGCTTTGATCCGGGTGATCTGGAGTTCAAAGAGCCGGGCCAGGATGTCCCGGCAATACCGCTGCATGGCCTCCGGAGTGCTGGCCGGCAACGGTGTTACTGCCAGTTCCGAGACCAGCGACCGCAGCGGCTCGGGAACTTCCTGGCGGATCTGCTCCACCCACGCCACAGGATCCCCTGCGTGCGCCAGGCCTGTGGCCCTGATGGCCGCATGGACCGCCCCGTAGGCAGGGGTGGAGAAGTGCGAAGCCTCGAAACGTTCCCAGGCTCCGCCGCCCAGTACGGCGGGATCCTGGAGGACGACCTCCAAGGCCTGGCGCTCCATGCCGGCAACGGGGTCCCGCGGGTCGGGACGCTGGAAAACAGGACCGGACGACGGCGGGGCTGCCGCCGTCGTCGGTTGTTCGTTGCCGCCTGGCGCGCCACTGACAGGTCCACCGCGCTTGATGGCGGCACCAACGTACCGGCTGACCTCCTCGATGGGCATTCCGAGCCAGCCCGCAAGTTCGCGGGTGTAGCCGGGCCTCGTGGCGGAGTCGCGGATCTGCGCGACCACCGGAGCAGCCTCCCGCAGTGCTGCCACGCGGCCCTCGACGGTGTCGAGGTTGTGCCGGCGCAAGGATGCCTTGATGGCGAATTCGAAGAGTGGCTTGCGGCTAAGGATCAAATCCCTGACAGCGGCGTCGCCCTTGAGCTGGCGCAGGTCGCAGGGGTCGGCGCCGCTGGGCTCAACCGCCACGTACGTCTGGGCCTGGAACCGCTGGTCCTCTTCGAAGGCCCGCAGCGCCGCTTTCTGTCCGGCCGCGTCGCCGTCGAAAGTGAAGACCACTTCCCCGCCGGTCCCGTCGTCGGAAATCAGGCGACGTGCGATCTTGATGTGCTCGGTACCGAAAGCAGTACCGCAGGTGGCCACCGCCGTCGCTACTCCTGACAGGTGGCAGGCCATGACGTCTGTGTAGCCTTCCACCACCACCAGTTGCCGTTCCTTGGCGACATTCTTCTTGGCGATGTCGATGCCGTACAGGACCTGGGATTTCTTGTAGAGCGCGGTTTCGGGTGTGTTCAGGTACTTGGGGCCCTGGTCGTCTTCGTAGAGCTTGCGCGCACCAAAGCCGATGGTGTCCCCCGCGATATCGCGGATTGGCCAGATCAGCCGCCCGCGGAAGCGGTCATAAATACCGCGGTTACCCTCGGAAAACATGCCGGTAAGTTTCAGCTCCGCATCGGTGAAGCCCCGGCCACGCAAATGTTTCAGCAGCGCGTCCCAACCCTGAGGGGCGTACCCGACGCCAAAGTGCTCAGCAGCGGCACGGTCGAAGCCGCGGCCGTCCAGGAAGTTGCGGCCCTCGGCCGCCCCGGGCGTCAACAGTTGGGCACGGAAGAACTCGTCAGCGATCTTGTGGGCGTCCAGCAACCGTTGCCGCTTGCCGACTTCCTCGCGGCTGGGCCCTGTTCCGCCGTCTTCGTAGCGAAGCTCGTACCCGATCCTGGCAGCGAGTTTCTCAACAGCTTCATGGAACGAGCTGTGGTCCATCTTCTGGATGAAGGAAATGGCGTCGCCGTCCTCGCCGCAGCCGAAGCAGTGGTACCGGCCCACTTGCGGTCGGACTGTGAAGGAGGGCGAACGTTCATCGTGGAAGGGGCACAGTCCCTTGAAACTGCCCAGCCCGGCGCCCTTCAAGGTGACGTAACCGTCAACGACTTCCTTGATATCCGTGCGCTGGCGTACTTCGTCGATATCTTCACGTTTGATCAGGCCAGCCACGTCACCATCCTAGTCGCTCGGCCGTGGGCTCCCGGCTTCACCAGAGTGACGGCAGGCTGCCCACCAGGCGCTCGTACATGGCCAAGGCAGAGGCATCGGTCAGTGAGGCAACCTGGTCGACCACCACACGAAGCCGGGCGCCGTCGTCGACGGCGTCACGCCAGTCGGACGCGAACATCGGCTCCAGGTGACGGTCGCCTGTCGCGTTCAGGACGCCCACCAGCGCGTGGAGGACCTCGCGTTGACGCTCGTACACCGGCTGGCGGTGGTCCGTGGAAATAACGAAAGTGGTGGCCAGGCCCTTGAGGACAGCGATCTCCGCCACCGTTTCATCCGGGACCATGAGTTCGGCGTCGTACCGGGTCAGGTTGGCGGGCCCGAAATGTCCGCGGGTTGTCTCCATGGCGCTCTGGCAGAAGCGGCCAATCAGCTGGCTGGTCATGTCCTTCAGCGCCGCCATCGACTTCCGGCTGCCATCGGCTTCACGGACCCAGACCTTGGTGGCTTCGAGCCGGGCAAGGGCGGCATCGATTTCCGCAGGATCGTGGTGCGGCAAGTACCACTGCTTGGTGTAGCCCACCACGCGGGCACGGTGGTCAGGGTTCTCCATCCACTTCAACTGGAAGTGGCCGGCAACGATCGCGTCTTCCACATCGTGCACCGAGTAGGAGATGTCGTCTGCCAGGTCCATGACCTGCGCTTCGATGCAGGAACGGTTTCCGGGCGCACCCTCACGGAGCCATTCGAACACAGGAAGGTCGTCCTCGTAGGCGCCAAATTTGCTGGTGCGGTGCCCGTGGATGACGGGGGCGTCCACGGCTGACCACGGGTATTTGGACGCCGCGTCCAGGCTTGCGCGGGTGAGGTTCAGGCCCGCTGGGCGGCCGTCCTCGGCCAGTACCTTGGGTTCCAACCGGGTCAGTAACCGCAGCGTCTGCGCATTGCCTTCGAACCCGCCGATGGTGTGCGCCACTTCGTTGAGGGCGGACTCGCCGTTGTGGCCGAAGGGCGGGTGGCCAAGGTCGTGGCTGAGGCACGCGGTGTCCACGACGTCGGGGTCGCAGCCCAGGGAACGCCCCAGCTCCCGGCCCACCTGGGCCACTTCAAGGCTATGGGTCAGCCTGGTGCGCACAAAGTCGTCAGTGTCAGGAGCCACGACCTGGGTCTTGGCTCCGAGCCTGCGCAGGGCCGAGGAATGCAGGACCCTGGCCCGGTCCCGTTCGAAGTCCGAGCGGTAATTGCTCTTGCGGGGTTCTTCGACCCAACGCGCGGAATCGGCGTCGACGTAGCCGGGAATTGCCTGCACGTAATCGTGTGCGGTTCCGTTGTGGCCGACCATCGCTTCGGTTCCCATGGGTATCTGCCTCCTTCAAGCGCCGGGTGTGGTGCTTCTTGGGCCAGTCTTACACGTGTGAGGCTAGCCGCCCGACACGTCCAGCTCCGCAGCCGAGATATCGGCGCTCTGTTCAGCGTTCAGCTGACGGCTTTCCAGCCAATCCTTGGGGAGTGCGGGCTTCTTGGGCGAGCCTGCCCGGCCTCGGGGGCCCTCGGAATCGACGCCAGGATAAGGCGAGTCCATGTCCAGTTCGTCGAGGTATCCGCGGAGGACTTCAAGGGTGGGGACGGTGGCGAGTTTGGTGCGCAGTTCGCTGCCCACCACATATCCCTTGAAGTACCAGGCCATGTGCTTGCGGATCTCGCGCAGGGCCTTGTATTCGTCGTTGCCGAACGTCTCAACCATCAGTTCGGCGTGCCGGTACACACCCTCGGCAACTTCGCGCAGTCCAGGGCGGTGCCGCTCTTCGCTGCCCTCAAAGGCTGCCTGCAGATCACCGAAGAGCCAGGGCCGGCCCTGGCAACCACGACCCACCACCACGCCGTCGACTCCCGTTTCACGGACCATGCGAACGGCGTCTTCCGCTGACCAGATGTCGCCATTGCCCAGGACCGGGATGTCGGGAAGCGCTTCGCGGAGCCGGGCGATGGCTGACCAGTCGGCCTGTCCGGAGTAGAACTGGGCGGCGGTGCGCCCGTGCAGGGCAACGGCAGCCACGCCCGAATCGCGGGCGATGCGGCCGGCGTCGAGGTACGTCAGGTGGTCATCATCGATGCCCTTGCGCATCTTGATGGTGAGCGGAATATCTCCCTTTGACGCTTCCCGGACCGCCGTCTGGACGATGGACGTGAAGAGATCAATTTTCCAGGGCAGGGCGGAACCGCCGCCTCGCCGGGTGACCTTGGGAACCGGGCAGCCAAAATTGAGGTCGATGTGGTCGGCGCGGTCTTCCTCCACCAGCATCCGCACCGCCGCGCCCACTGTCACAGGATCCACCCCGTACAGCTGTACGGAGCGGACCTTCTCGTCATCATCGTGGGAAATGATGCGCAACGATTCCGGTGTCCGTTCCACCAGGGCACGCGAGGTCACCATCTCTGCCACATACAGGCCGCCGCCGTATTCACGGCAGAGCCTGCGGAAGGCTGAGTTGGTGATCCCGGCCATCGGGGCAAGGATCACCGGGGTGTCGACGGTGATCCCGCCGAGCTTCAAAGGCGGGAGCTCGAGCTTCGGTGCGGGGGGCGTTGCTACTACAGTCACCCATCCATTGTTGCAAACGCGGGCAAATCGGGGAGGCGGGCCCTTAGAGAAGCCACCCGTTCTCATGGGCCAACCGCACGGCTTCGGCCCGCGTCCGCCCACCGGTCTTGGCCATGGCCGCCGAGAGATAGTTTCGGACCGTGCCTTCGGAAAGCATCGCGGCCTTGGAAATATCGGCCACCGTACCGCCGTCGGACGCCGCCTTCAGCACCTCCGCCTCGCGTTCGGTCAACGGACTGTCTCCCGACATCAACGACTCGGCTGCGAGCGAAGGGTCCACCACCCGCAGCCCTTGGTGCACCCGCCGAACCGCCTCGGCCAGCTGCCGCGCCGGGGTGTCCTTGACCACGAACCCGGACGCTCCGGCCTGCATGGCCCTCCTGAGATATCCCGGCCTGCCGAACGTCGTGACCATCAGGACGTGGCACGACGGTGCCGCACGGCGAACGGCGGCCGCTGCGGAAATACCGTCCAGGCCCGGCATTTCGACATCCAGCATGGCCACGTCAGCCGCATGCTCCACCACGGCCGCAACCACACCGGTCCCATCCCCCAGCTCAGCCACTACTTCGATGTCCGCTTCAAGGCCCAACAAGGCAGCGAGGGCACCCCGGACCAAGGCTTGGTCGTCCGCGATCACCAACCGAATGCTCATACGTCAACTGCCAATCTGAACCCTCCCAGGTCGCTCGCACCAATACTTACCGTTCCGCCGGCCGTGGCGGCACGCTCCCGGATCCCTGCCAACCCGCTGCCGGGGACGCCCGGCCCCGGCCCCACGCCGTCGTCCTCCACCAAGACGGTCGACGCCGTCAACCGGACCCGGCACTGGACGGCGCCTGAATGCCGCACAACGTTCGTGACGCCTTCCCGCAGCACCCAGCCGAACAGTTCCCGATACTTGGCCGGCACCTGCTCCACTGTCCGGGGAAGGTCGGCTTGGATGCCGGCCGATTCCAAGGCGGTCCTCGCCGCCGCAAGTTCGGCAAGGACGTTGACCCAGCGGTATCCGGCCACCGTGGCCCGGACGTCGGCGAGCGCACCACGGGCAAGCTCCTGGACTTCACTGATCTCCCCTGCTGCCCTGTCCTTTGCCGGGCCGCCGGGGATGGCTTCCATCAATCGGCCTGCCAGTTCCGCTTTGACGGCAATGACGGTGAGGGAATGTCCCAGGATGTCGTGCATGTCCCGGGCTACGCGGCTGCGTTCGGCCGCCACAGCGGCGTCTGCGAGTTCTGTTTGGGCGGCCCGCAGCGCTGTTGTCTGGCGGATCAGGCGCGCGAAAGAGGACATCATGAAGCCGAGGGACAGGATCAGCGCCGGCTGGAAGAATGCCTGCTCCGGGCTGCCCTCTGCCAGTTCGGAGGCCAGGGAGATACCGGACAGTGCCATGATCAAGGCGAAGTCGACGCGGGGCGGCAGCGTGGTCATTCCAATGGCGCATGCAAGGAATGGCCAGGTCCACAGTGCTTCCTTGCCCACCAGCAGGATGACGAGTCCGTTCAGGGCCAGGAGGATCGTGACGCAGGCCAAACCCGTCCGGGCGTTCCTTCCCCGGCTGATCATGGGCAGGAGGGCGTAAGCCGCAAAGAAAGCCACCAACGACGCCGAGGCGAGAACCTTCCAGCTCACGGGCTCGTCCACGGACCATACGAGGTTCCAGGTGGGCCAGGCCCACAACACGATGGAGAACGCAGCGCCGATGAACCATTTTCGGGGACCTGGACCGCGGAGTGTTTCCCACAAGGACGGGCTGCTCATGGATCCCACCTTAGTCACGGCCCAGCGGCTCAGACACGGTTGGTGTCGCGACGGAAGGCCATGGCTGCCCCGCCCACGAATATCGCCAGCCAGACCAGGACGTTCACGATCCACAGGGCATCGAACTCCCCGGTGATGGGGCTTCGTGCCAGCTGTCCGATCCCGTAGGCCGGGGTGAATTTGGCGATGGCACCAAAAGTATCGCCCATGATCTCAATCGGCATGAAGAGCCCTCCGAGCATGGCCAGAATGGCCAGGGCCGGGCCCAGGATCTGCATGACGTTCTGGCTTGGCATGAGGTAACCCACGAAGAGACCGAGTGCGGCGAATACCAAGGAACCCACCCAGGCCACCAGGCCGGCGGTCAGCCATGTCTGGGCGTCCATGGTTACCCCGGCGAGGGCACCGATCACGAACTGGGCGATCACTGCAACCAAGGAGAGGGTCAGCGCGGCCGCGGCCTTGACGGCTATGTACGCACCGGGCAACAGGGGTGTGAGGCGCAACTGCCTGCTCCAGCCCTGGGCACGTTCCACGGCCACCTGGCTGCCCGCACCCGTGGCTGCTGTCATGGCCGCATAGACGGTGAGGCTGATCAGGATGTACTGACCGTAGCTGTGTCCATTGGGCAGTTGCTGGTTCTTATTGGACAAGCCGAAGATGAAAAAGAAGATCGCCGGCATGAGCACCGTGAACATGATGGTCCGCCGGTTGCGGAGCATGCGTTTAATCTCAATCCAGAGGAATGTGGCGTTGACGCCGCCCGCGGAGGGCTTGCGGTCCTGAATTGCTGTTCCCTGGCTCATATCCGGTCCCCTTCCATGGCTGTGGGGGCCGTGGCCGGCCCGGCCTCGTCTGCGGTGAGGGCCACGAAGGCTTCCTCAAGGTTGTTCGCGACGACCTCAAGGTCGTGGGCGCCGGTATTGGTGAGCAGGAAACGGACCACGGAATCCGAGTCGGCAGAGCGGACGGTGACCCGACCGCCGTCGAACTCCACCTGATCCGCCGCAGGCAGGCCTGCCAGCAAGACTCGGTCATCTGCGGGAAGTGATGCCCGGACGGTTCTTCCGGAAGCCAGGTTCTTGATCTGGGCTGCGGTGCCGTCGGCAACCACTTTCCCTTGGCGCACCAGCACGATCCGGTCAGCGTAGGCGTCTGCTTCTTCGAGGTAGTGCGTAGCAAAAATGACTGTTCGCCCCCTCGAAGCGTCGTCGCGGATGGCTGACCAGAAGTCGCGGCGTCCGGCGACGTCCATTCCGGTGGTTGGCTCATCCAGGATCAGAAGCCCGGGGTCCGAGACCAGCGCCATGGCGAAACGTAGCCTTTGCTGTTGGCCGCCGGAGCATTTTTCAACCCTGCGATCGGCGATGTCCAGAATCCCTGCGCGGGTCAGGACCTCGTCCACGGGCCGGGCCGAATCGAACATGGCCGCCGTTAGCTGCACTGTTTCCCTGACGCTGATGTCCCGCAGCAGGCCTCCGGTCTGCATGACGGCCGCTACTTGCCCACGGGCTATGGCTCCCCGGGGCGCATGCCCGAAGATGGACACCTCCCCGGCGTCCGGAGCGCTGAGGCCCAGGATCATGTCGATGGTGGTGGTCTTGCCGGCGCCGTTCGGGCCCAGGAAAGCCACCACTTCGCCTTGCTCCACGGTCAGGTCCAGGCCGCGCACCGCCTGGACCTTGCCAAAATTCTTATGCAGTCCGGCGGCGCGAACGGCCGGCACTCCGGGTGTTGTCATTGCTCTCCCTGGAATAGGTCTTGTACACCCATACAAGCCGGGGAACCTTCCGCGCACCCGTAGCGGGTGTCATCGGTTCAGCATGACAAATGTCATCCGGTCAATCGCTGCTTCGGCGCTCCGCTTCGCGCTGCGCCCGACGACTCCCTGGCCGGGCGGTCCTGGCACCGGCAGCCGGTTCCGGGGTGGCGCCTTGCCGGACGCCGGCGTCGTTCGTTTCGTCCTGCCCGGAACCGACGACGACGGCGGCCGCGGCCAGCGCGCCGGTATCCTCAAGGCCGTCGGCACTTACGGCCGGTCCCCCGGCAGCGGCAAGGCGCTTCATGCCGGTGGCTTTGACCACCAGGACACCGATGAGGGTAGTGACCGGAATCGCTAGGACCAGCCCGATGGAGCCCACCAGGGTGCGGATGACTTCCTCGGACAATTCAGCGCTGGTGAGAGCCTCTGCCAACGGGCGGTCGTACAACATCACAATGATCAGAATGGGAAGTGCCGCACCGGCGTAGGCAAACGCGATGGTGTAGACCGTCGAGGCGATGTGGTCCCGCCCAATCCTCATGGCAGAAGTAAACAGCTTCCGGGCGCTGGTGTTGGGTGCCAGCTCGTACAGCTCCCACACCGCCGACGATTGGGTGATGGTGACGTCGTTGAGGACGCCCAGGCCGGAAATGATGAGGCCACAAAGGATGATTCCGGAAATGGAAATCTGGGGTGACATGTTCACCAGCGTGGAAGCATCATGGTTGCCCACGCCGGCCAGGTTGGCCGCGTCAGTGGCCCACGCCGCCAGGAGCGCCGTGATCGCCAGCCCGAAAATGGTTCCCAGCAAGGCCGTGGACGTCCTCGCCGAGAATCCATGGGCAAAGTACAGGACCCCGATCATGATCACCGTGGACCCCACCAGCGCCAACAAGAGCGGCGGCTTGCCCTCCACCAGACCGGGCAGGATGAAGCTGACCAGGACAAAGTAGGCTCCCACCAGGCCCAGGAGCGCACGGAAACCGCGCCAGCGGGCCACCGCAATCACCACCACGGCATACAGCACAGCCAGGGCCGCTATGGGGATGTTGCGCACGAAGTCGACGAAAACGTACGACGGCGCGCCACTGCCAGCCGTGTTGCCTTGCACGCCCGAAAGATTCAGGTACCGGATGGAGTCACCAACGTCCACGCCATGGGACATCGCGACATCAGGGTTGATGACGACTTTGACCGCCTCACCGCCCTTGTCCGGCACAGTGAAAGCGAAGGTGCACTGGGAGCCGCCGGCCTGGTTCTGGCCTGTGCTGGGCTGACCTGTGGTGGGTTGACCCGTGTCTGACTGCCCCGTCTGGGTGCAGCTTTCCACCACAACGCTTTGTATCTTGCCGGTGTCGAACGTGACCCCCGGGGCAGCCTGGTAGGGACTTGAAAAGTTGATCCCCTCCCGGCTGCCCGAGGGCCACATGAGCACCATCGCCACAAGGGTCAATACGCCCAAGGGAACCAGGACTGCCGCCAGCAGCAAGTTGGCCCTTTTACGGGAAGCGACCGCCTGCGGGGTTGGTTCCGAACCCTCAGGATGACCGTGGGAGTGACTGTGGCCCATCAGCTGCAAAACCTCATGGGCTTAAGCCTACGTGGATCCGGTGGACTCCCGGCTCAGCGTGGCGGGATGTTCTGGTTGACGCGGAAGAGGTTGTCGGGGTCGTATTTGGCTTTGACCGATACCAACTTCTCCCAGTTGGGTCCGTAGTTGTCCGCGACCCGGTTCTGGTCCTCCGAGTCCATGAAGTTGATGTATCCACCAGCCTCCGAGTGCGGTGCCAATGCGGCCGCGTACGCGCGGGCCCAGGCGATGTTGGCTTCGTTATCTGCAGGATCGGGCCACTGGGTCGCAATGACCGGAGAGAACTTCATGTCCCGGTGGGCGAAGGCAGTGTCCTCTACGGCTACCCGGGACACAGCGCCATCGATGGGATAGATGTGAACGGCGGTGTTCATGCTGGTCACGGTGGCCCCGAATTGGGTGTGGGCGGCGATCGCGCCGTCGTTGAGTTCGCGCAGGAAGTTGGCCTTCCAATACCCCTGCATGCCCTTTGGATTAAGCCCGTCGAAGGCGACGTTCAGCGCCGGGTACGGCCTTTCCGTGCCATTCCTCCGGAAGGAAAGGCACAGGCGGCCCTTGATGGAAGCCCAGGAATGCCCCGAACTCTTCGGGTGCGGAAGCTATGTAGTCACGGTAGAACCTGGCCACTGCGGGAATGTTCTCCGCGCCGTAAATGATGATGCCCGCATGGACAATATCCACAGGAAGGAGTGCGAACTCAAGGGATGTCACCACCCCGAAGTTGCCTCCCCTGCCCCGGATCGCCCAGAACAAGTCTTCATTCTGTTCCTCGCTGGCGATCAGGAACTTGCCGTTTGCCGTCACGACATCTGCCGGGACAAGGTTTGTCGCAGGAGAGTCCGTACTTCCTTGCGAGGTACCCGATCCCGCCGCCCAAGGTCAGGCCCGCCACACCCGTGGATCAAACGATTCCACCGGTGGTCGCAAGCCCGAAAGCGTGCGTGGCGTGGTTGAAGTCGGCCCAGGTCGTACCGCCTTCGGCCCGGGCCCTGGACTTCTGGGGATCCACCCGGACCCCCGTGCGATTAACGAAGTCCAACACCAGAGCGTCGTCCCACGTCCCGAAACCAGGAGCGCTGTGCCCGCCGCCCCTGATGGCCAGCGGCATGGAGCTCTCGCGGGCAAAGTTCACGCCGGCGATGACGTCGGAGACCTGCGCTACATGGATGACCCCGGCAGGACGTTTGTCCACCATCGCGTTGAAAACGGCGCGTGCCGCGTCGTAGTCAGGATCTTCAGGAGTGACGAGTTGCCCACGCAACTGTTCCCGCAGCCGTCGAGGGCGATCTTGTTCATAGTGCATACCATCGATTCAGACGTGAGACCGGACTTTCCACACGCCTCTCCTCCCGGATGTGACGGCGTGGGGGCTTACTTCGATGGACCTACTTCTGAGCCTCGGCCGCGTCAAGAACCTCTGATAAGGACCAGAAAACAACGAATCCTGCCTGCCCCTGGAAACAGGGCCAGACAGGATTCGCAGTGCTCCAAAGTCGTACGTGGATTCCGGTCAGTCGCTCACGATCAACGTATCTGCACCACGAACGTGGGCTTTCCCGGACTCGAACAGTGGTCCCAGGACCGAGCGCAGCGCCGTCATCGATTCGTCGACTTCCAGCAGCACAGGGTGCTGGTAGGCGATCAGAGCCAGGAGGTCACGCACTGCCGCTTCCGCGTCCCCATCGGAAAGACTGGGATCGTGTCCCAGGAAGACATCCGATGGTTCATCGGAGTTGCCCTGGGCGTAGCTGACGGCAAACGCCTGGATTTTGCCCTTGCGGCTCGCCGGAACGCCCTGGCCAAAGGCACTGGCTTTCGGCGCCCGCAGGACGATCGCACCGTGGGCGCCCGCGAGGTCATGCAAGAACAAGCGCTGGACCGTCGCGATGCTAAGCTCCCCCGGGCTGTCCCAGTGGTGGACATGCGAGTAGTACTTACCCACCACGTCGCTGAGCTCCACCGAACCTGTTGCCAGGTCCTCCACGCGCTCCGACGCCGCTTCCTCGGAACCATCCCCGAAACGCGGCAGCTTCAGCGGCTCGGGTTCCACCACAACCAGTTGCGAACGCTGGATGGGGGCAAGTCCCGCTGCAGCGGCAAATGCCGCGCCGGGAGTATCCGGTTCCACTTTGCTGCGAAGCTTTGAAACGCCCGACGGCGAGTCCCCGGCTTCGCGGCGCAGCATGGCCAGGAGGGTGGAACCAACGCCGCTGCGCCGATGGTCCTTGGCAACCTCGATGTACGCCCAGAGGCGTTCCGGGTGCAGCGAAGCTTCATGGACGACGCCGGCGGCAACGGGAATGCGCCCACCGTCCACGACGTCTTCGGCCACGATGCAACGCCGCCATGGCTGGTTGCTGGACGGGGCCAGGGCCGCCCGGAACTGCTCAGCGGGCAGGGTTTCCGGACCACCCCAGATCTCCAGGAGGGCGAGGTCGTCGCCCTCCTTCCATTCGCGGTATTCCAGAGCCACGGTCAGGCGCCGATCAGGCGTGCGGCCAGGTAGCCCTCAACCTTGTCCAGGGACACACGTTCCTGGCTCATGGTGTCGCGCTCGCGGATGGTGACGGCCTGGTCTTCGAGGGTGTCGAAGTCCACGGTGATGCAGAACGGGGTACCGATTTCGTCCTGGCGACGGTAACGGCGGCCGATGGCGCCGGCGTCGTCGAAGTCGATGTTCCAGTTCTGGCGCAGCTGCGCGCCCAGGGCCTTGGCCTTCGGGGAAAGGTCCTCGTTGCGGCTCAGCGGCAGGACGGCGGCCTTGACCGGCGCGAGGCGGGGGTCAAGCTTCAGCACGGTGCGCACGTCCACGCCACCCTTGGCGTTGGGGGCCTCGTCCTCGGTGTACGCATCGATCAGGAAGGCCATGAAGGAACGGGTCAAACCAGCGGCCGGCTCAATAACGTACGGGGTGTACCGCTCGTTGGTGGCCTGGTTGAAGTAGCTCAGGTCCGTGCCGGAAGCCTTGGCGTGGGTGGAGAGGTCAAAGTCGGTGCGGTTGGCGATGCCCTCAAGCTCGCCCCACTCGGAGCCCTGGAAACCGAAGCGGTATTCGATGTCCGTGGTGCCCTTGGAGTAGTGGCTGAGCTTCTCCAGCGGGTGCTCGAAGAAACGCAGGTTCTCCTCACGGATGCCCAGGTTGGTGTACCAGGACATGCGCTCCTTCATCCAGTACTGGTGCCATTCTTCATCCGTGCCTGGCTCGACGAAGAATTCCATTTCCATCTGCTCGAACTCGCGGGTACGGAAGATGAAGTTGCCCGGGGTGATCTCGTTGCGGAAGGACTTGCCGATCTGGCCGATGCCGAACGGCGGCTTCTTCCGGGAAGTGGTCAGCACGTTGTTGAAGTTCACGAAAATACCCTGCGCGGTTTCCGGACGCAGGTAGTGCATGCCTTCCTCGCTGGCCACCGGGCCCAGGAAGGTTTTCAGCAGGCCGGAGAATTCCTGGGGTTCGGTCCACTGGCCGCGGGTGCCGCAGTTGGCGCAGACGATGTCCGCGAGGCCGTTCTCGGCGGGGCGGCCCTTCTTTTCCTCGAACTCTTCAAGGAGGTGGTCGGCGCGGTAGCGCTTGTGGCAGGACAGGCATTCCACCAGCGGGTCGGAGAACACCTCGACGTGGCCGGAGGCTTCCCAGACCTGGCGGGGCAGGATGACCGAGGAGTCCAGGCCCACTACGTCTTCACGGCCGCGGACCATGCTCTGCCACCACTGGCGCTTGATGTTTTCCTTCAACTCCGCACCCAAGGGGCCGTAATCCCACGCGGAACGGGAGCCACCATAGATTTCACCGGCCTGGAAGACAAAGCCCCTCCGCTTGGAGAGGGAAATGACCTGGTCAAGGACGGATTTTGCTGCCATGGGTAACTCCATTTGTTCTACAGGGCCGCTGGGTGCGGTCCGCGGTGGTTAGCCCCGGATTCCGGACGTGGTTGTCCGGCGGGGAGGTTGGGGAAATTGCTGTCTCCTACCCTACCGGCCTTTGGCCGCACCCCTTCGTGCGAAAGCTCCCCTGGGCCAAGGCAGGGTGGCCACGATGATCGCGGCAAGCGTCAGCACGGTTCCCAGCACCGTGGGCAAGGCGACCACCGCGCCGGGACTGGGGATCACGACGTCGAGCACCAGAGAGCCCACCAACTGGCCCGCAATCATGCCCAGCCCGGTGATCAGTACCCCGAGGCTGCGGACCAGCAGCGCTGCCAGGCCAATGAAAAGGCAGCCCATGGGACCACCGAGGTAGTACCACCACTCCGACGGAAGCGGATTTCCGGGACCGGCGACTGCCAGTTTGATGAGCCAGGCGATCCAAAGAATCGCGGAGCCGGCGATGAAATTGACCAACGTGGCGGCGACGGGCGTCCCGTAGTGGACGGTCGCGGTTCCGTTCATCGCTTGCTGGAAGCTCATCAGGAATCCGGCGGCCAGCGGAAGCAGCACGGGCAACAGCAGCGAGGCAACATCCGCGTCAGCCCCGAACCGCGGCGAAACAGCCCACGCGACGGCGGCGACGGTCAGGACACTGCCCAGGACGCGGACGCCGGTAATGGCGCGTTTCCCGCCGGGCCCGATGCCCATGCGGTCCACGAGCAGTCCACTGAGGGTCTGCCCCGTCACTGCGGCAACAGTAAACAGTGCCACGCCGAGGAGTGCCACCGTGAACGACTGGGCAAAAACGAACAGCGCACCGATGGCGCCTGCCATCACGTAAAAACGGGGAAAGCTGCGGTTCCGGATCGCTGGGACGATGCGCTGAAGACCGGCCCTGCCTTTGGGGGTCGCCAACGAAATCGCGCTGATGAGAATCAGGCCTGTGGTGAAGCTCACCACGGCAGCTGCTATGCCGTCGTTCAGTGTGGCGCCAAGGGCACCATTGATCCTTCCTTGAAGCGGAATGACCAGGCCCGTTGCTACTGCAATCGGGAGCCCAAGGGCAAGCGGAAAGGCGGAACGGGAAGAAGGCTGCGGCACTGTCACCACACTACTTCAGGCATCATTGCTGTATGAGCAACCCGGAAACCGAAGAGATCCCTATCCGCGACGACATGATCCGCCTTGGCCAGCTGCTGAAGCTTGCCAGCCTGGTGGAGGACGGCGTGGAGGCCGCGGAGCTCATCAAGAACGGCCTGGTCAAGGTCAACGGTGAGATCGACGAACGCCGCGGCCGCCAACTCCACCCCGGCGATACCGTGACGGTCAACGGTCAGACTGTGAAGATCACCGCCGCCTAGCCCGGGGGTTTTTGTACAAAAACTTAAGCCGTCAGCACTTTGTGGGTGAGGAACTCCCCCACATGCCCGATTTCCTGCTGGTTGATCCCGTGCCACATCCCGGTATAAAGCACTTTGGTGAGGTCCACGTGCTTGCGCACCCAGCCCATGGTGTAGTCGATCTTGTCCGGGGTGATGACGGGATCCTGCTGGTCGCGGCCCCAGAACATCGGCAGGGTTCCGTCCAGTTCGTCGTCGCGGAAGGCCGCGTCAGCGCCGGCGTCGATGACAAAACCGGAAAGCCCGACGACGGCCGCGAAGTCCGCGGGCCGGTACCGGAGCATCGTGGTCGCCATGGCCATGCCCATGGAGAACCCCAGGAGCGTCACTGAGGAGTGGTTGGCCTTGACTGAGTCGAGCCACTCCAAGGCGTACTCGGCAGCAAGCTTGACGGCATCGATGGAGTAGTCGATGGACGCCGTGAGCGGGAACCAGGTATAGCCGGGCCCTGTCGGCATGGGGGCGCGGAGGGCCGCCACCACGAAACCGTCCGGCAGCATCCCGGCAAGGCTGAAGAGGTCTTCCTCGTTGGAACCGTAGCCATGCAGCAGGACCAGCAAAGGCTTGCCGGCACGGTCGGCTTCGTCGTGGGACCACAGGACAACGGGCGCGGGGAATGCGGGAGCTTCAGTCATGGGTCTATTCTTGCAGTTACCCACAAGTAACAACTTACGGTCGCGTAGGGTGGGGGACACGAGGCAGGATATGAGCGTGAGTGAGAACAATCCTTTGCTGAAGCCGGGAGCCCCGGCACAAAACCACCCCTGGAGCCGTTACGTGGCGCTGGGCGATTCCTTCACGGAGGGCATCGGCGATCCCGAGCCCCTCAACCCCGGAGGTTACCGCGGCTGGGCGGACCGCGTGGCCGAAGAGCTGGGCCGCGGCCACGACGACTTCGCCTACGCCAACCTCGCCATCAGGGGCCGGCTGCTGCAGCAGATCGTCGACGAACAAGTGGGCCCCTGCCTTGAGCTCCAGCCCGATCTTGTCTCGATTTCCGCCGGCGGCAACGACCTCATCCGGCCAGGCGGCGACCCCGACCTGCTGGCCGAAAAGCTTGACGCCGCCGTGGCTAAGCTCAGTTCCGGCGGTGCCACGGTTGTCCTGTTCAACGGCCCCGACACTGCGTCCTCTGTCCTGGGCCGGATCCGGGGAAAGGTGGCGATCTACAACGAGAACCTCCGGACAGTGGCCGCTCGGCACGACGCCATCATCGCCGATATGTGGTCCCTTCGTCAGCTGTCGGATTCCCAGATGTGGGATGTGGACCGGCTGCACTTCTCCCCCTTGGGCCACCACACCATCGCCATGATGGTCCTGGACGCCCTCAACGTCGAGCACACCCTTGAGCCATTGATGCCCAAAGCCCTCCCGCCGCGGACCTGGCGTGAAGCCCGCTCTTCGGACCTCGTCTGGGCACGTGAGTACTTTGTCCCGTGGGTCTTGCGCAGGCTTCGGCACCAGTCTTCCGGCGACGGCATAACGCCAAAGCGCCCGACGCCGGGTCCCGTCTTCGGCGCCGACGGCACCTTGCTGCCGCGCAACTGACGTGCGGCTCGCGTCCGGGGAGGACCCCAATGTCAGATGACGGTTCTCCCCTGACGGGAAAGGTCCGGCAGTTGCGCCTGAGGCGGCAGCAGCTACGTGCTCCCCATGCCGGTTCGCCGGCCGAAGCCCTCCGCAACCTGCTGGCAGTCCAGTCACAGGAATTTCCCTACGCGCGGTGGACGCTCGCCCAAAGGTGCCAACCCCACGCGGCCGCCACCGCAGCCGATGTCGAGCAGGCGGTGGCGGACGGCGCCATCCTGCGCACCCACATCCTCCGTCCCACCTGGCATTTTGTTCACCGGGACGATCTCGGCTGGCTGATGGGGCTGTCCGCCGATCGGCTCCATCAGGGAAACAAGGGGATGTACCGGCAAACCGGCCTTGACCAGGAAGCCACAGCACGGAGCGGGCAGATCCTGGCACAAGCGGTGGAAGGCGGGGCCCACAAAACCCGCGAAGAACTCGCCACGATCCTCGGTGCCGCCGGTTTACCCAACAAGGGGCTGCCCTTCATCTATCAACTCATGCACGCGGAAATCAGCCGGATACTGGTCAGCGGCACCCCCGTCCGATCCTCGGGTGGTGCGCTGAAACAGACCTATGCCCTGTTCGACGAACGGATCACGGGTTCCACGGGCGGGCCACTGACCGGCACGGACCGTGAACAGGCCCTCGGGCAGCTGGCCCTGCGGTACTTCGCCAGCCGCGGACCTGCCACCGTGAAGGACTGCGCAGCCTGGTCCGGGCTCACCATGAAGGACGTAAAGCTGGGGCTCGATGTTGCCCGAGAGCTCGCTCCCGGAACGCTCGGGTCGGCCTCTTTCGATGGGTTGGAATTTCACCTCGCCTCCGAAGAAGTCGAGGGGCTTTCCGGGCCGCGCCACGAGGCGGCACTCCCACGCGTTGACCTCATCCAGTGCTATGACGAGTACGTGATGGGTTACTCCCAGTCACGGCATTACCTCGGCGGAACGGCACCGTACCTTTCCACGGACAACAGCCCCCTGCACGTTGTGCTGGTGGACGGACGATTGGCAGGGTGGTGGCGGCACGGATTCATCAACGGCGTCTGCGAACTCGACATCAGGATGGACCGGCCCACGACGCCGGATGAGCAAACCGCCCTGGACGCCGAAGTGGAGCGATACGGACGCTTCCTTGGCCTCCCGACCAAAAGGGCATGAGGCGTCAGGGCTAAGCTGGGATCAGACCTAGGAGGCCTGAACCGTGAACAATCTGATCTTCTGGATCATCGTCTGCTCGTGGGTGATTCCCTTTGGGATCCGCATGTACAACCGCTCGCGCGCCCGCAGGCTCCAGGACAATAGCTTCCGCGGGCCGGGATATCCACCCCAGGGCTACCCGCCGCAGAACCTCCCCGGCACCGGATATCCACCCCAGGGCTATCCGCAGCAGAACCTCCCCGGCACCGGATATCCACCCCAGGGCTATCCGCAGCAGGGCTACCCTGGGTACCCCACCGACCCGGCCGTCATCCGCCCGGCTGATCAGGCACCGCAGGCGGCTCCGCCGTCGAGCCCTTCATCCCCGATGCCAACACCCCCACCCACCCCTTCGGAGCCGCATGGCTTTAGGGCACGGAAGCTGGCCGAGCTTGACGCGAAGTTCAGCAACGGCGAAATCGCCATGGAGGATTACATGAAGCAGCGCGGCGACATCATGAACGGCTAAATGCCGCTTCAGGAGGCGGACTGGGAAAAGAAGGCCTGGTGGAGTTGCGCGGACAGTTGGCCGATTTCGGTCAGGAAGCCGTCGTGGCCAATCGGGGCTTCGATGACGTGGACCGGAACCTTCCCGGGAAGCGCGGCCGCCAATTCCCGCGATTGTGCGGGGAAGTAAAGCCTGTCACTGTCCACCGCCGCAATGAAGAACTGCGCAGTGGTCCGGGACAGTGCGTCTCGGAGTGAGCCACGCCCCCTGGTCACGTCGTGGGACATCAGGGCTTCGGTGATGGCAACGTAGCTGTTCGCGTCAAAGCGGCGGACAAGCTTGTTCCCTTGGTGGTCCAGGTAGCTCTCCACTTGGTATCGGCCCCGCTCCGCGAGGACGGCGGCAGCAAGCGGCGTTTCCTGGTGCTGCGGCTCCCGGCCAAACCGGTAATCCAGTTCCAGGGCCGAGCGGTAGGTGATGTGCGCAATCCGGCGGGCCAATGCCAGGCCCTCTTCCGGGGCTGGGCCGCCGTAGTAGTCACCGTTATTGAAGTTCGGGTCCTGCCGGATGGCAAGGGTTTGGGCCTGCGCGAACGCAATCTGCTCGGCCGTGCTGTAGGCGCCGACCGAAATCACAGCGCACCGTTCAACCCGTTCGGGAAATGTCACGGCCCATTCCAGGGCCCTGGCACCTCCCATGGATCCGCCCAGTACGGCATGCCAGGCCTTGATTCCCAAGGTGTCTGCGAGTCGCGCTTCAGCCTCAGTGCTGTCGCGCAGCGTGATCAGCGGGAACCGGGAGCCCCAGGGCTGGCCGTCCGGTGCTTCGGAGGACGGGCCCGTGCTTCCGTAACAGCCGCCCACGATGTTGATGGAGACCACGAAGTACTTGGTGGTATCGATGGTGGCGCCAGGTCCGACGAGTTGTTCCCACCATCCTTCCTCGTCGGTTGCTCCGCGGGCCACATGGGTGCTGCCCGTGAGCGCATGCTCGATGAGCACGGCGTTGGAGGCATCCGCATTGAGCCGGCCCCACGTTTCGTAGGCCAGGACAACGTCCGGAAGGAAACCACCGGCCTCGAGTTCGAGCGAACCGATGCTGGCGTACCTAACCGTGCCGTCCGCTTCCTCGGCTGTGGGTATGGCTGTTGCAGTGATGGTCATTCCTTTGACACCTATTCCTCGCGCTTGCCCGTCGCCTTGCGCGCGAACGGGCCAGGTCTTCACCCGGGGCACCCCACCGCGGAGGAGGGTTGCCGGCCAGCAAGCCGGGGCTACATGCTGGCACTCGTGACCTATAGAAAGAGTGTAGGAAAAACAGGGCCGCTCTGGCGAAGAATATGACAACACTGTGACGGTTTCGGGTCACATCGTTCGCGAGTGGACGCTGTGGAGCGCCGCCCTTCGAATATTCGACGGCGCGGGGCGGCGCCCCACAAAGGGTGTTCGTTACTGGATCAGGCGGGCTACTAAGCGCCCTTGGCCGCCCTGAAGCCTGCTTCGAGGTCGGCGATGATGTCGTCCACGTGCTCGATGCCAACAGACAGGCGCACCAGGCCTGGTTTGACGCCGGCGATCTCCTGCTGCTCCGCGGTCAACTGGCTGTGCGTGGTGGAGGCCGGGTGGATGACCAGCGAACGCACATCGCCGATGTTTGCCACGTGTGAGTGAAGCTCCAGCCCGTCCACGAAGCGCTTGCCGGCTTCGACGCCGCCCTTGATGTTGAACGCGACGATGGCGCCGGTGCCGTTGGGGCCATACTTCTTGCCGCGCTGGTACCACGGGCTGGACGGCAGACCCGCGTAGGCGACCGATTCGACGTCGTCGTGCGCTTCAAGCCACTCCGCCACTTTGGTGGCGTTGGCGACGTGGCGTTCCACGCGAAGGCTCAAGGTTTCCAGCCCCTGGGCGATCAGGAAGGCATTGAAAGGCGCGACGGCGGAGCCCAGGTCCCGGAGCAACTGGACGCGGGCCTTGAGGATGTAGGAGAGGTTTGCGCCGAGCGCCCCGTCCTTGCCGAGGTCGCGGGCGTAGACCAGGCCGTTGTAGCTGAGATCGGGGGTGTTGAAGCCCGGGAACCGCTCGGGGTCCTTGCCGAAGTCGAAGTTCCCCGAATCCACGATCACCCCGGCAATTGCCGAGCCGTGTCCGCCGAGGTACTTGGTGGCGGAGTGCACCACGATGTCGGCGCCCCATTCGATGGGACGGATCAGGTAGGGAGTGGACAGGGTGTTGTCGACAATGAGCGGCACCCCGGCCTGGTGCGCGACCCCTGCGATACCTTCGATGTCCAGGACGTCCTGGCGCGGGTTGGACACTACTTCGCCGAAGAAGAGCTTGGTATTCGGCTGCACTGCGTCACGCCACTGGTCCAGGTTGTCCGGGTCCGCGACGAAGGTGACCGAAATACCGAACTTCTTCAGGGTGTGCGCGAGCAGGTTGTAGGTCCCGCCGTAGAGGCTGGGGCTGGCCACAACGTGGTCGCCCGCCTCGGCGATGTTCAGGATGGCGAACGTCTCCGCCGCTTGTCCGGAGCTGAGCAGGAGCGCGCCGAGGCCCCCTTCAAGGCTGGCGATCCGCTGTTCAACGGCATCCTGGGTGGGGTTTCCGATGCGCGTGTAGATCGGCGCGAGCTCGGCCAGTGCGAAGCGGTTGGCTGCGCTTTCGGCGCTGGGGAACACGAAGGACGTGGTCTGGTAGATCGGCAGCGAACGAGCACCGGTGGCGGCGTCAGGCTCTTGGCCTGCATGGATCTGGCGGGTTTCGAAAGACCATCCTTGGGACATGGAGTTCTCCTGTTCGTGGCACATGGTTTCAACGGAATTGATGGAGTGGTGTGAACTGGGGCCAGTCTAGGAACA
This sequence comes from Paenarthrobacter sp. AR 02, assembly GCF_021538675.1. Classification (GTDB taxonomy): domain Bacteria; phylum Actinomycetota; class Actinomycetes; order Actinomycetales; family Micrococcaceae; genus Arthrobacter. The sequence continues at coordinate 636,910 of NZ_JAJUKH010000002.1, read as the reverse complement.
CCCTGCGGGCCTTGGACAGCTTTGTGACGCCGGTGGAATGATTCGGTCCCCCGGCGTACGTTTGTGACACTGTTGCACCCTTGTGCCATAACATCCCATGTTGGTAAGGCTTGGCTTAGCTGAGACGCCGATCACAAAGTGCCAAGATGATGCCATGCGCATGGATCACGTCTCTTACGCCTGTGAACGAGATGGCCTTTTGGCCACTACCGAACGAATTTCCGCGGCATTGGGAGTGGACGCAGTCCGGGGCGGAGTGCACCCGCGCTTCGGAACCCGGAACATGATCATTCCCCTCGCGGATAACAAGTACCTGGAAGTCGTGGAGGTCCTGGACCACCCGGCTTCCGACAAAGCCCCCTTTGGCCAGGCAGTGCGTGCACGCTCGGCTGCCGGTGGCGGCTGGATGGGCTGGTGCGTCGCCGTTGACGACCTCGCCCCCTTCGAGGAGCGCCTCGGCCGTGCCGCCGTACCCGGTAACCGCAAGTTCCCTGACGGCCGCGAGCTGGTGTGGCAGCAGATCGGCATCCTTGGCCTGATCGCCGATCCCCAGGTCCCCTACCTCCTCAAGTGGGAGGGCGACCCCACCCTGCATCCTTCAAAGGTCTACGAAAGTGACGTGAAGATGTCCAGCCTCACCATTGCGGGCTCGGCGGAACGTGTGACCGAGTGGTTGGGCGAACCCGTGGAAAAGCCGCTGGAGGACGTAGCCGTCCAGTGGATCGCACCGCGGGGTACTCCGGGCATCATGGCTGTGACCTTCGAAACAGCCTCCGGGGCCGTTACCATCTGACCGTTCCACAAAAGCTTCGGCCGCCATCAGCGGGTGCCAATGACGTCACGCACCGATGGCGGCCGGATATTTTTAACGGCCGCCTACCCCAGCCCCACTGCCTTCCCGAAGAGGCTGAACCCAACGAACGCCACGATGTCCAGCAACGCATGGGCGATGACCAAGGGCATCACCCGCTTGGTCCTGGTGTAGATCCAGGCGAAGACCAGGCCCATCACGACGTTGCCAATGAAGGGCCCAAAGCCCTGGTAAAGGTGGTAACTCCCGCGCAGGACTGCGCTGACAGCGATGGCCACCGGCGTGCTCCACCCGAATTTGCCGAAGCGGTCCATCAGGTAACCGACCACGATCACTTCCTCCACGATCCCGTGCCGGATCGCGGACAGGATCAGCACAGGCACCGTCCACCAGTACGCGTCCAGGCCACTGGGTACAATCGCCGTGGTGATGCCCAGTGCCCTTCCTGCCGTGTAAAGGCCCAACGAAGGGATACCGATGGCTGCAGCCAGTCCCAGTCCGTGGAGCAGGTCCTTGCCGGGCCGGGCGAAATTGAACCCCAGCCGGGCGAACGCTGATCCGTTGTCGCCGTTCCGGTTTGCCTGGACATGCGTGGACAGGAAGTAGAACACCAGCGCCACAGGCACCAGGGCGAACACGATGTCCAGCAACTGGTACGTGAGGTCGAAGTATTCGCGGGTGCTTTGGGACCTGTTCAAGGTCGAGGTCGCATCCGCCAACGGCGCCCGGGTCATCTTGTCCAGCAGCTGCACCACCGAATAGACGGCCGACTGCCCCAGGGAAAGACCAAGCACAATCAGCACTTCGGCGCGCAGCCGGCGTTGGGAGGCAAGGAACATGTACCTATCTTGCCTGCAGTTCCTGCCACTTTGCCGGGAACCGCCGCCCTATGCTTGGTGGGATGGGTGCCCCTGGGAGAATTTTCATGATTCGGCACGGCCAGTCCGCCGCGAATGCCGACACGTCCATCTACAACCGTGTGCCGGACTATCGGATCCCCCTGACGGACCAAGGTCTGCAGGAGGCACGGATCGCCGGTGAGGACCTTCGCCGGAGGCTCGACGGCGAGCAGGTCTGCGTCTACGTTTCACCGTACCTGCGGGCGTATCAGACTCTTGAAGCCATGAACCTTGGTTCACTGGTGGAGCGGGTGGTCGAGGAGCCCCGGCTGCGGGAACAGGACTGGGCCAACTTCCAGATAGCCGGAGACATCGAGGACCAAAAGGAGCTCCGCAACCTCTACGGCCATTTCTTCTATCGCTTCCGCGAGGGTGAGTCAGGCTCGGACGTGTACGACCGCGTGTCCTCGTTCATGGAAACGTTGTACCGCCATTGGCAGAAGCCCACCTATGCACCGAACACGCTGCTCGTGACGCACGGCCTGACAATGCGCCTGTTTTGCATGCGCTGGTTCCACTGGACGGTGGAGTACTTCGAGTCGCTGAACAACCCGGAGAACGCCGAGTTACGCACGCTGATCAAGAACGACGACGACCAGTACAGTTTGGACCTGCCGTTCACCCAGTGGGTGCCCAGGGACGTGGACGATTCGGTACTGCACGCGCCAAGGATGCGGTTCTAGCAGCAGACCCTAGCCGGCAGGCGCGACGATGACTTCGGTGCCCTTGGCCTCAAACGCGGCTTTGTGCTCGGCACTGATGCCCGAATCGGTGATGAGGTGCCGGAAATCGTAGCCGGACATGGCCGCGAAAGAGCGCCTGCCCACTTTGGAGGAGTCCGCCACGACGTAGGACTCCGTGGCCCGGCGAGCCATCACCGTGTTGACCATGGCTTCGCCTTCATCGGTGATGGTGGGGCCTAGGTCCGGATCCACGCCGTTGACGCCGATGAAGGCGATGTCCAGCGCCACCTTCTGCATGATGACATCGGTGTAGGGGCCCACAAGTTCGTAGGAACGGGGATTCAGGATCCCGCCGGTCACCATGATCTTGATATTGGGCCGGACTGCCAGTTGGGAGGCGATGTTGATGGCGTTGGTCACGACGGTCAACGTAGGCCTGTTTGACGGCGCGTTGAGGTCCTCACGGGTGGAGAGAAGCTGGGCCAGGGCCGTGTTGGTGGTTCCGCCACTCAGGCCGATCACGGCACCGGGGCGGATCAACGACGACGCGGCCAATGCGATTTCCTGCTTGGCCTCGGCGTGATCGTCCCGGTTGTACCGCCCGGGGAGGTCGTAGGCAACGGACCCGGTGGTGGCGCCTCCCCTGGTTCGGCTGAGCAGCCGCTGCTTGGCTAGGCTGTCGAGATCCCGCCGGGCCGTTGCAGGCGACACGCCCAAACGCGTCACGATGTCCTCGACTTCCACATGGCCGGACTCGGCCAGGAGATCGAGGATGGCGGTCAGCCGATCGGTGCGGGTCATGACGAGCCTTTCGCGGGTTCCTTGCTATTTCGCTTTGGCGAACAGCGTCAGCATACGTGCGGACTCCAGCACCAGGGCATCCCGGCCGGCCTTGATGTACTTCCGGGAATCCACCACTGCAGGGTTGGCATCGAGGTACTCACGGACGGCGCGGGTAAAGAACCCGTTCAAATGTGTGGATACGTTGATTTTAGTCATACCCGAGGCGATAGCGGCTACGAGCACCTCGTCTGTGACACCGGAGGAGCCGTGGAGGACCAATGGTTTACCTACCGCTGACTTCAATCGGGAGATCAGATGCAGGTCCAGGGCGGCGCTGCGTTCGGTCATGGCATGGGACGAGCCAACAGCCACTGCCAGGGCATCCACACCCGTAGCTTCAACGAATGCCTGGGCTTCCGCAGGGTCGGTCCGGACGCCTGGCGCGTGGGCTCCGTCCTTGCCCCCGACCTTACCGAGCTCGGCCTCAACGTAGACGCCCTTTGCGTGGGCGTATTCGGCAACACGCTGGGTAACTTCGACATTCCACTCATACGGGAGGTGCGCGCCGTCGTACATCACCGAACCGAAGCCAAGGTCGACGGCGGCGAGCGCGAGGTCCTCGGATTCGGCGTGGTCCAGGTGGAGGGCGACGGGAACGGAAGCGGCGCGTGCGATCGCAAGGGCCGCCGTCGCGATGGGCTCCAAGCCGCCGTGATACTTCGCGCAGTTTTCGGAAATCTGCAGGATGAGCGGGACCCCCGCCGCTTCCGCGCCGGCAACCAGGCCCTCGGCTGTCTCGATGTGGATGATGTTGAACGCGCCTTGGCCTGTGCCGTTGGCTGCGGCTGAGTCCATCAGCTCCCGTGTGTTGACCAGGGTCACCGGGTCTCCTTCCATGTCACGATCAGTTGGTCTTGAAGTTCCTGGTAGCGCGGCGAAATTTCGCCCGCTGCGGGCATGAGCACCGCCGCGGCGGACCAGGCGGTGGCCCGCCGAAGGATTTCGCGTGGTTCAGTGACGCCTTCGGCGAGTGCGACGGCGGCCGCCGCCACACCGGCGTCGCCCGCCCCTGTGGGGTTGCCGCTGAGCGCCTCAGGCAAGCGGGCGCTCCAGTAGCCGCCCGGGGCCGCATGGTCGAAGGCGAGCATGCCGTCCGCGCCGGCGCTGACCAGCACCGTGCGGGCACCCATGGCAATCAGCGACAGGGCAGCCGCTTCAAGGCTGGACTCGCCGGTCGCTTCGGCAAGTTCGTGGTGATTCGGTTTCAGGATGTCGGCGCCTGCTTTGGCGGCAGCGATGATCCCGGGACCGGAGGTGTCGATGATGGCCGGTATACCGGCGTCGTGGGCCAACCGCACCAACTCCGGGTAGAAATCAGCAGGCGCGCCCGGCGGCAGGCTCCCCGAGCCGACCAGCACCGAGGCGGGAAGGTTTCGGTTGCCACTCACGGCTTCCACCACCGCAATCCGGAGCGAGCGCCAATCGTCGGGCAGCAGAGCTTGGCCCTCCTCATTGAAGATCGAGGTTTCCCCGGCGACGGTGTCCACCAGTGCGATGCTTCGCCGCGTCTCGGCGGCAACTCCCACAAGGGTGTGCGGAACCCCGCTGGTCCAGAGTTCAGCGGCGAGGGTTTGCCCCGCCGCACCGCCGGTCGGGGCGATCGCGAGGACCGGATATCCGAGCTGGTGGGTCACGCGGGCCACGTTGATGCCTTTGCCTCCTGCCCTGCTCAAGGGGGTCGGGACGCGGTGGCTGGCACCCTCGGTGATGCCCTGCACGGTGTAGGTCATGTCGATGGCCGGGTTGGGCGTGACGGTAATGATGCGGTTCACGGCGGCTCGGTTCACTGTTTGCCTCCCAGGAGAGCCCTGGCGTTCAAGGCCGCACCCAACAGGCCGGCGTCCTGTCCCAACTGGGCTCGGATCAGTTGTGGACGTCGCTGGAAATCGAGGATGTGGTCAACTCGGGCGCGGAGGGGCTCCAGCAGCTCCTCGCCCGCTTCGGCGAGCCCACCGCCGATCACGACGGCTTCGGTTCCGATGATGTTGACGCATTGGCAGATGGTGAAGGCAAGGGCGTCCACGGCGTCGGCCCAGATGCGGGCCGCCAGCTGGTCGCCGTCGTTTGCACGGAGCAGAACACCGCGGGCGCCGTTCACCCTGTTGCCCGAGGCGCGGTGGTAGCGCTTGGCGATGGCCCCTGCCGAGCCGACGGCTTCGAGGATCGTGGAGCCCGCGGTGCCAGGGGCGGCATCAGGGTCCGGGACCTGGGCGTGGCCCAGCTCCCCTGCGAACCCGCCCGCTGTCACGGGCTTGCCGCCGGAGAAGACAGCGGCGGCAATGCCGGTTCCCACTACCATCACCACAACGTCATTGAACTCCCTGGACCCACCCAGGCTGTGTTCTACGGCGGCGGCGGAGCGGACGTCGTGATCGAAAGCGACCGGGATGCCCAGCCGCCTCTCGGCTTCGGCTGTGAACGGGAAGTCACGCCACCCAAGGTTTGCGGAGTAGACACCAACACCGGCCACCGAGTCGACAATGCCGGGAACAATGATGCCGGCTGCCCGGGCGGGTGATCCCGGGAACTCGGTAGCCAACTCGGCAGCAAGCTCCGCGAGCCGGTCCAGCACTGCCTCGCCCGGCCGGGAGGAGTCCAGTGGCGTCGGGACCCGGCGCATGCCAAGGACTTCACCCCGTGCATCCACCAAACCAGCTTTGATGTCGGTCCCGCCAACGTCGAAGGACAGGACGGGTGATTCCGCGGCTCCGAGAACCATGCTGGGTACCTAGGCTGAGGCGTCGAGAATGACGGAGCGTGTCAGGTTCCTGGGCAGATCCGGATTGAGTCCGCGGACGCGTGCGCGTTCCAGGGTGACTTTGTGCACGCGGGCCAATTCGGCCAGGGGGTGCTTGTCCGTGTGGACGTACAGGGCTCCGGTTACTGCCATGTCGTGGTCAAGGCCTTCGGGCTGGGCACCGAACAACCAGGTGACACGACCGGGGGCAGCGATGGAGATGGGGCCGTGGCGGTACTCCATGGCGGGGTACGACTCGGTCCAGCCCTGGACTGCCTCGCGCATTTTCAAACCGGCCTCGTGGGCGAGGCCTACTGTCCAGCCAGTGCCAAGGAAGGTGAACTGCTCCGCGTCCAACAGTTCCTGGGAGACAGGGGCGCTGACGGCGTCGCGGGCGTCCTCGATGGCCTGCTGCACGTCGATCCCGAGGCTGCTGAGCAGGTAGACCAAAGCCGTGGTGGCGAAGCGGGTCTGGACCACGGAACGCTCATCGGCGTACTGCAGGCCAATCACAGTGTCTGCCAAGTCAATGATCGGAGACGTCGTGTCACCAATGATCGCGACGGTGGGAACGATCCCCTTCAAATCGGCCAGGATCTCAAGTACCTCAGTGGTGGTGCCGGAACGCGTAATGGCCACAACGGCGTCGTACTGGCGATCGGCGCTGTTGTGGTTCAGGAAAGCCTCGGAGGCAGCGAACGCATCGGTCACGCCCTTGCCGGCAGATTCGCGGGCAGCCGCGTAGCTCTGGGCCATGAACCAGGATGTTCCACAGCCGATGACGGCGATGCGCTGGCCGTCGGCGGGGAGCAGTTGCTCCGATCCCGCCTGTTCAACGGCCCGCTGCCAAACGTCGGGCTGGGAAACCAGCTCTTCCTCCATGAAGGCGCCCAGTGTGTTCTCGCTCATCGTGTTCCCGTTCCCGCTCAAGTTAATGACGTTTTCTGATCTATAGAAACACTAAACGATCATTTTCGATCTCACAAGGATCATCCATGGGAGAAGACTGCTCATGAACCGCGCATTGGTGCGATGTGTGTCGGACAACGAAAATCATGTGGTTTCGTGTGCATTTTAGTTAACTACCTGTTAACTCTTGTCAACTTCTGTCCGATGCAGCAGTCTTGGTTGAGTCCGCAAGAACATGACTGTTAATAGCTTGGAAAAATCAAGAAGGAGCATCATGCCCCGCTTGTCATCCCCCGGACGGCTCGCCTCGCTCAGTTTGGCGTGCGTCGTCGCCTCATCATCGCTGGGCCTCATGGCCCTCCCACCCGCAGCGGCCTCTGCCACCACCCAACCCGCCGAAACCATCAGCGCGTCCGACACCACCACCATCACCTCCGGACAACTCCGGGTGGACGTGGCCACCACCTTTCCTCAAGTCCTCGGCTACACCGACACAGCCACCAAGGCCCGCCTGGACGGAACCACCACACGGCTTGCCTCCATCACCATCAACGGCACGGAGTACAGCGTCAGCGGCACCTCGACCGCCTCCGGCAAAGATGCAAGGGACTACGTCCTCACCGTGCCCGGGTTCGGCAATACCGTGATCAAAGCCCGGCTGTCCGTGAAGAAGAACGTGGTCTCGTTCAACGTCACGGAGATCAAGGACACGGCGGAGCACCAAGTAAAAACACTGCAACTCCCCCGGCTGAACCTGGTGACCGTCAGCTCCACGCAGCCAGGCGCCCAGGTGTCCACGGCAAACCTTTCCGTGGACCGGAGCGTCACCGGCGATGAGTTCACACCCATCACGGCCTCGACCCCTCTTGATGCTGCGGCCAAGAGCTCCGCATATGCGCTGGCCAACACCGCATCGCTGGGCGCGGCCGTTGAATCCAACGCCCTCTACGACACATCGTCCGGGCCGGGCGCCAAAGACCGCGGACGCTTTTGGCGCCAGGCAGTGAGCGACGGCGCCGGAGGGGTTTCCATGGGCCTGGCGAGCGGACAATGGCTCTACCGGGCCGACGGCTCCGAGCGTACAGAGGAACTGCCGTGGACCCGGGTGGCAATCACAGCAGATGCCAACGCGGACGGCGGCGTGGACTGGCAGGACGCGGCCATCGCCATGAGGTCCATCCAGGTCAGCGCCAACAAGGGCGAACAGACCCCGGACAACGTCATCACCCACATCCCCTTCAATTTCGCCTCCCAGGCAACCCATCCCTTCCTCCGCACCCTTGACGACGTCAAACGCATCTCCCTGGCAACGGATGGGCTGGGGCAGGTGGCGATGCTCAAGGGCTACACCAGCGAGGGCCACGACTCGGCCAACACGGACTACGGCAACAACTTCAACACCCGGGCCGGTGGGCTCGAGGACCTCAACAAGCTGGTCAAGGAAGGCAAGGACTGGAACGCCAGCTTCGGTGTCCACATCAATGCCACGGAAATCTACCCCGAAGCCAAATCCTTCAGCGAAGATCTCCTGAGGGCGGACAAGGGCCTCGGCTGGAACTGGCTGGACCAGTCCTACTACATCAACCAGCGCCATGACATCAACTCCGGCAAGCTCGCCCAACGCATCAAAGAACTGCGCGACGCCACCGACAAAAACCTGGACTTCGTCTACGTGGACGTCTACTACGAGTTCGGTTGGCTCGCCGAACGGCTGCAGCAGGAACTCGTCAAGAATGGCTTCAGGGTGGGGTCCGAATGGGCGGACCACCTGTCCAGGAACAACACCTGGTCGCACTGGGCCAACGACGAGAAATACGGCGGCTCCACCAACAAGGGCATCAATTCCCAAATCCTGCGCTTCATCAACAACACCCAATCAGACGTGTGGAACCCGGACCCCAAGCTCGGTGTGAGCCACATTGTGGAGTTCGAAGGGTGGACCGGGCAGAACGACTTCAATGCGTTCAGCGAGAACGTGTGGACGGCCAACCTGCCGGCCAAATTCCTGCAGCATCACCAGATCACCAAGTGGACGCCCGACCGCATCGATCTTGCCGATGGCGTGGCCGTGACTGGAAACACCGCTGCCGAGCGCACCATCACCGTTGGCGGCGCATCGGTCCTCCAGGGTGGAACGTACCTTCTGCCGTGGGCTTCCAAGGAGGACGGCAAGGCAGACAAGCTTTACCACTACAACCCCGCAGGCGGAGCCAGCACGTGGACCCTGACCAAGGAGTTCGCCAGGTCCCGCACGCTTGAGCTGTTCAAACTGACCGACAACGGCCGCGTCAAGGTTGCCGATGTCCCGGTGGTCAACGGCCAGGTCAGCGTCACGGCCGATGCCAAGCAGCCCTACGTCCTCACCGCCAAGGACAACGCTCTTCCCAAGAAGGCGGACTTTGGTGAGGGCACATCCTTCAACGACCCCGGCTTCAACGGCGCAGACCTCTCCCCGTGGAACCCCACCGGCACCGTCACGCAGGTCCGCGACGACAAGGGCCGCCGCTTCGCCGCATTGGGGGCAACGCCGTCGTCGATCAGCCAGGACGTGAAGCTGGACGCCGGAACCCAATCCGTAAGCGCCTGGGTGGAAATTGAACCCGGTAAAACCCGGACCACGACGCTCTCCGTCACTGTTGACGGGACAACGGAAAAGACCACCATCGATTCTTCCAACGCCGAGAACTTCGTGGCCGGCGACGAGAAACACGGGACCTCGTTCCAGCGCATCCGCGTGCTGGTGGACGTTCCCCAGAACAACACCAAGGCCACAGTCGCCGTCACAGCCGCCGACGGCGATGCCACAGTGCGCGTCGACGACTTCCGGGCGGTGAAAACCACCCGGGTGGCCACAACAGGGGTGCTCAGCGAGGACTTCGAAAACGTGGACCAAGGATGGGGACCGTTCGTCAAGGGCGACGCCGGCGGCTCCACGGACCCGCGAACCCACATCACCGAGCGCCACGAACCCTTCACCCAAAAGGGCTGGAACACCAACGTGATCGACGAAGTGCTGGGCGGAAACTGGTCACTGATCGCCCATGACGAAAACCTTGGCCCGAACGGGGGACCGGGCATGGTGTACCGCTCCACCGAGGCAACCATGCCGTTCCAGGCCGGCCACAAGTACAAGGTGTCGTTCGATTACCAGAACTCCAAGGCCGGGCAATACGCCTGGGTCGCAGGCTACGACTCACAAGCCGGCCCGGCAGTGACAGGCAGCCAGGCGATCGACGCCGCCACCTCCACCACCCGGTTCGAGCAGACCCTGGACACCGGCTTCTGCGGGGACTACTTCGTCGGTTTGCAGCGAACGGGCAGCTCCAACGGTTCGGACTTCACCCTGGACAACCTCCTGGTCGAAGACCTCGGAGCCTCCGAAGCGGTCCCCGCCTGCGCGCAACTCTCAGCGGCCCTTCAAGGCGACGTGATCCAGCAGGGCAAGGCCCAGGACTTCGTCACCACCTTCACCTCGGATGAACCGGCCCCCATTAACGGGCTGGATATCTCCCTTGCGCTGCCCGACGGGTGGACGGCAACCCCGGCCACTCCCGCCACGGCTGCAACCCTGCCCGCCGGAGGTACGTTGACCACCACGTGGAAGATCACCGCACCGGCTTCGGCGGACGGCGACTACCCCATCACCGCGAGGGCCAAGTATTCAACCACCACAGAGCCAGCAGGGACCCGGGCCCTCAGCACCACCACCACGGTGCGGACTTTACCTAAACCTCCCCAGGCCACGGTGTACGCCACCGACCATCCCTGGGTCAGCGCCACCAACGGTTGGGGACCCGTGGAGAAGGACCAGTCCAACGGCGGGACCGGGGCCGGCGACGGGACGCCGCTCACCCTGAACGGCACCGTTTATGCCAAGGGCCTCGGTGCCCACGCCAACGGTAATATCCGGTATTACCTTGGCGGATACTGCACTGCCTTCACCGCGACCGTAGGCATCGATGATGCGCAAGCGACCCGGGGCAGCGTGAAGTTCTCCGTCGTTGCTGACGGCACCACCAAGGTCGCTACCCCGGTGCTGGGAGCGACCAGTGCACCGTTCCCCCTCACCGTCGACGTCACCGGGGCCCAGTACGTGGAACTGGTGGCCAACGACGCCGGCGATTCCAATGGCAACGACCACGCCGACTGGGCAGACGCAAAGTTCACGTGTTCCTCCACCGCGCAAGAGCCCCCGGCACCCGTGTTGTCGGGCACCGTGTTCGCCTCCGACCTGCCCTGGACCGGCAGCACCAACGGTTGGGGACCTGCGGAACGGGACCGGGCGAATGGTGAGCAGAACGCCGGCGACGGGCCAGCGCTGCGGCTCGACGGCGTCGTGTACTCCAAGGGAATCGGCGTCCATGCCGACTCGAAGATCAGCATCGCCACGGAAGCCAAGTGCAACGCTTTCACCGCCGTGGTGGGAGTCGACGACGCCAAGCTGAACAAGGGCCTGCACGGCTCAGTGGTGTTCATCGTGAAGGGCGACGAGCGGGAGCTTCTGCGCACCCCCGTCCTCAGCGCCGACTCGGCAGCACTGCCCCTCAACGTGGACATCACCGGTGTTCGCACTATCGAGTTGATCGCCGACAAGAACGGCGACGACGCAGGCGATGACTGGGGCGACTGGGCCGACGCGAAGTTCAGCTGCGCCTAGGCCCAACGCGGGAGGCCCAACGCGGGAGGCCCAACGCGGGGTCACTTACGGCCGATCCGGGGCACCGGAATGGGCCGTAAGTGACCCCGCGTTGCTTTAACTAGACGGCGCGTATGCCCGCCCGCCACACCGAATGCGTCAGCGGGATACCGGGACGATAGGCCAGGTGCGTGGCCGACGGCGCCTTGAGCATGTGCAGGTCAGCGCGATGGCCGACGGCGAGCGAACCCACCGCCCGTTCGCCGTCGGCGTCGTTCCCTGACTCCCTGCCCAGCGCCAAGGCGCCGCCATACGTTGCCGCGCGGACGGCTTCATGGACGCTCAGGTGCATCTGGAGCACGGCCGTGGTGACGCAGAACGCCATGGAACTGGTGTAGGAGGTGCCGGGATTGCAGTTGGCCGCCAGCGCAATCTGCACCCCGGCATCGATCAGTTCGCGGCCGGGTGCCAGTGGTTGGCGGGTGGACAGGTCGCAGGCGGGGAGGCAGGTTGCCACCGTCCCCTTCGTCCCCTGTCCCGTCGCCGGATCCCAGCCGGCCCATGTTTCCGCGAGCGCTTTCACGTCCTTGTCCGAAAGGTAGTTAACGTGGTCGACGCTCGCAGCCGCGAACTCGACAGCCAGGGCAACGCCGGGGCCCTCGCCCAGCTGGTTGCCGTGCACCCGGAGGCCCAGGCCGGCATCGCGGGCGGCAGTCAGGACGCGGCGGGACTGGTCCTCCGTGAAGGCACCCCGCTCGCAGAAAACGTCGGCCCAGCGGACGTACGGCAGGACGGCGTCGAGCATGGGACCGCAGACCAGGTCCGTGTACTCCTCCGGGTCGGATCCTTTCGGGACCAGGTGCGCGCCGAGATAGGTGACTTCATCGACTTCCGCAGCAGCGATGCGGGCGCTGCGGGCCTCGTTTTCCACGTCCAGCCCGTAACCGGTCTTGCTTTCAAGGTAGGTGGTGCCTTGGGAGACTGCCTCGGCCACGCGGTCCCGCACAAGGCGGGTCAGTTCGTCGTCGCTGGCTGATCGTGTGGCTCCCGTGGTGACGGCAATTCCGCCTGCACTGTAGCTTTCGCCGGCCATCCGGGCCTCGAACTCGGCAGTGCGGTCACCTGCGAAGACCAGGTGCGAGTGCGAATCCACCCAGCCGGGCAGGACGGCGCGGCCCTCGGCGTCGATCATTTCATCGGCCGACGGGGCATCCGCGCTGGACCCCAGCCATGCGATGCGCTCCCCCTCGATGACGATCGCCGCATCCTTGAGGACCCGGTGCTCCAGGTCCTGGGTCATCAGCTCGCCGATGTTGGTGATGAGTGTGCTGCCGCTGTTCCTGTTTCCGCTCATGACCCTATTGTTCAGCGCCGGATGGACCAGCGTACTGCCGCGAGTTGCTCCGCTGTCCGGGATTCCGGACTGTCGGCTTCAACGTCCCCCAGGATGAGTGCTGCGGCCAGCTGCGCTATGGCGGACGAAGTCTGGAAACCGTACCCGCCCTGTCCGGCGAGCCAGAAGAAGCCGGGCGCTTCGGCGTCGAATCCCACCACCGGGATTCCGTCCGCGGCTTCGGTCCTCAGCCCCGTCCAGGCGCGGTCCACCGACCGGATTCCCAACGACGTCACGGCGTTGAGCCTGGTGATCAAAGCCTCAACGTCACCAGGGTACGGCTTGGCATCTTCGGCACCGCTCGGCACCGTTTCCGACGGCGAAATCAGGACTTGCCGCCCCTCGGCCCGGAAATAGAAGGAATCGTCCGCGGCGCAAACCATGGGCGTCTCCGGCGTCAGGGGGTTGTCCACGTTCACGATCGCCGCGGTCCTCCGGTACGGCTGAAGTCCCAGCTTCTCCACCCCGCTGATGACGGCCAATTCGTCCGCCCATGCGCCGGCCGCATTAACCACGACGCCGGACTGGAATCCTTCGGTTCCTGCCCCCACCTGCCAGCCGCTCCCCAACCGTTGGGCCGAGTGCACCTTTGCTCCGGTGATGATGTCCACGCCGGCAGCTTCGGCCGTACGGCGGTGTTCCTCGAGAAGGAGCGGGGCGTTGCAGCCGAACGACCCATTATCCAGGCCCGCGGCCGTGAAGGAATCAGGGTTAAGCGCCGGGCACAGCTGCATGGCCTGGTCGTGGGAAATAGGGTGCATGTTGCCGCTGGCTTCGGCCCGGACGGTCTCCTCGTCACCCACCAGCATGAAGCCCCGGGGCGTGAGGATTGGTTCCGCTGACTGCGCGTCCCTCTCCCCCAGCATCTCCAGTGTCCGGACGGTCAGGTCCTGTACCACGGCGGGACCATAGCTGGGGATGAGTTGCCTTGCGGATCGCGAAGACGTGTGAAAAGCCAAGGACTGTTCGGCCTCAACCAATGCAACCGTGCATTTGCCTGCCAGCGCCGCGGCCAGGGAAAGCCCCCCGATGCCGCCGCCAACGATTACCACGTCATAATTCGAAGCCATGGCTCCATCCTGTCAGAACAGATCCTCTCTCACATCCCACCCACAAAACCCAAACCCTCACTCACACCCCACCCACAAAACCCAAACCCTCACTCAATTTCCTGAAGGACGTGAGCGAGGGTTGGGCCCAAACAGGCGGGACGTGAGAGAGCGTCGGGCTTAGGCGACTGCGGCGCGACTCTTGACGAACGCCTGAACGCACGCTTCGACGTCGTCCGAGCTGTGGGCAGCCGAAAGCTGAACGCGGATCCGGGCGGCGCCCCTGGGCACGACGGGGAAGCTGAAAGCGGTGACGAAGACGCCGTGCTGGAGCATCTGGTCCGCCACGCGTGCCGCCATGACGGCGTCGCCGAACATGACCGGGATGATGGCGTGTTCGCCGTCGAGGAGTTCGAAGCCTTCCTCGCTCATACGGCGGCGGAAGAGCGCAGCGTTCTCGAAGAGACGGGTGCGCAGTTCGCCCGATTCCTGGACCAGTTCGATCGCCTTGATGGTGGCGGCAACAATGGCCGGGGCCAAGGAGTTGGAGAACAGGTACGGGCGCGCCTTCTGGCGGAGCATGGCAACGATCTCGCCGCGGCCGGAAACGTAGCCGCCGGAGGCGCCGCCCAGGGCCTTGCCGAAGGTACCCGTGTAAATGTCCACCCGGTCGGAAACGCCGGCGTGCTCGGGGGTGCCGGCACCGGTGGGTCCCATGAAGCCAACGGCGTGGGAGTCGTCCACCATGACCAGGGCGTCGTGCTTTTCGGCGAGGTCGCAGATGGCTTCGAGGGGTGCCAGGTAGCCGTCCATGGAGAAGACGCCGTCGGTGACGATGATCTTGCGTCGTGAACCGGAGGCCTCAACGAGCTTCGCTTCCAGGTCAGCCATGTCCTGGTTGGCGTAGCGGAAGCGCTTGGCCTTGCTCAGGCGGATGCCGTCAATGATGGAGGCATGGTTCAGGGAGTCGGAAATGATGGCGTCTTCCGGACCGAACAGCGACTCAAAAACACCCCCGTTGGCGTCAAAGCAGCTGGAGAACAGGATAGTGTCCTCGGTGCCCAGGAACGCCGAAACGCGGGCCTCCAGTTCCAGGTGGAGGTCCTGGGTACCGCAAATGAAACGTACGGAAGCCATGCCGAAGCCACGCTCGTCCATGGCGGACTTGGCCGCGGCGATGATGTCCGGGTGGTCGGCCAGGCCCAGGTAGTTGTTCGCGCAGAAGTTCAGGACCTTGTTGGCGGGCTGGCCGAGTTGGCCGGCAGCGATGTGGCTGGCCTGCGGGGAGTCGATGTGGCGTTCGGTCTTGAAGAGTCCGGCGCTGCGGATCTCGTCGAGTTCGCCCTGCAGTTGGTCTTTGATGGCTGAGTACATGGGTGCTCCTAAGGGTGAGGGAAAGTCGGTCCGGTTAGAGTTCGGTCCAGTCGAGGACCACTTTTCCGCCGGTACCGTTGCGGGCGATGTCGAAGCCCTTTTCCCAGTCGGATGCGGAGAGCTTGTCGGTGACCACTGCGGAGATACTGCGGTGGAGCACCGGGTTGGAAGAGAGCATGGCACTCATGGCGTACCAGGTCTCGAACATTTCACGGCCATAGATGCCCTTCAGGGTGAGCATGTGGGTGACTACCTTGCCCCAGTCGATGTCGATGGACTGGCTGGGCAGGCCCAGCATGGCGATGCGTCCGCCGTGGTTCATGTTGTCGATCATCTCAGGCAGTGCCGTGGGGTGTCCGGACATTTCCAGTCCAATGTCGAACCCTTCACGCATACCCAGTTCCTGCTGCGCTTCGCGGACACGCATCTTGGACACGTCAACCGCGAGGTCCACGCCCATCTGCCGGGCGAGTTCCAGCCGGGGTGCGGAGACGTCGGTGATGGCAATCTTGCGGGCACCGGCGTGGCGGGCGACGGCGATGGCCATGAGTCCGATGGGTCCGGCACCGGTAATGAGCACGTCTTCGCCGACCAACGGGAAGCTCAATGCGGTATGCACGGCGTTGCCGAAGGGGTCGAAGATAGCGCCGAGTTCCGGGGTAACGGATTCGTCGTGGTGGACCCAAACGTTCGTTTCCGGGATGACAACGTACTCTGCGAATGCGCCATCGCGCTGCACGCCGACGGAGACGGTGTGGATACACATCTGGCGGCGTCCGGCACGGCAGTTGCGGCAAATTCCGCAGACCACGTGGCCTTCACCGGAGACCCGGTCCCCTACCTTGACGTCGCGGACGTCCTCGCCGATTTCCACCACTTCACCGTAGAACTCGTGGCCCGCGATGAGGGGTGCCTCGATGATCCCCTGCGCCCAGGCGTCCCAGCTTTGGATGTGGAGGTCGGTGCCGCAGATGCCGGTGGTCATGACCCGGATCTTGACGTCGCCGGGGCCGGCTTCGGGCTCGGGACGGTCGACGAGTTCAAACCCTGCGTGGGGTCCGGATTTGTAGAGAGCCTTCATGGGATTCCTCACTGGCTTAGGGCTGCTTCGCTGCTGCTGAGTCCATTGAAGCTCCGCCAACGATTTAGCACAACTAGATTCTTCTCAATCAACGATTTAGGATTTGCTAATGGAAATTCATCAGCTGCAGATGCTTCGCGAACTTGGGGACCTCGGCAGCGTGAAGGCCGTGGCGGAGACCCTCATGGTCACCCCGTCCGCCGTATCCCAACAGCTCGCGCTCCTCCAGAGGTCGGTGGATGTGCCCTTGACCCGCAAGGAGGGCAGGGCTTTGGTGCTGACCGACGCCGGCCGCGTACTCGCTGAGGCGGGTGCCGCCGTCGTCAACGCCATGGCAGATGCGCGGGCCGCGATCGGCGCCTACCACGACGCTCCGGACGCGCCTGTCAGCGTGAGCGCCTTCCACAGTGCGGGGCAGGCGCTGTTCGCGCCATTGGCAGCGCTGCTGGCTGCAGACAAAGCGTCCGACGGCGGGATGTCACCACGACTGCGGCTGTCCGACGAAGACGTGGCCCAGGAGGATTTCCCGGGGTTGGCCGCTCAGTACGACCTTGTCCTGGCGCACCGGATGGACAACAGCCCGCCCTGGCCCGAAGACAAGGTCGCGGTGATTCCGTTGGCCGACGAACCGTTGGACATTGCGCTCCCCGCGCATCACCCCCTGGCGGCCAGGACCGAGTTGGAACCCTCCGACGTCGTCGATGAAGCCTGGGTGACCAGCCGCGATGGCTACTCCCCCGCGGATGTGTTGGCCGCCGTCGTGGCCGTGAGCGGGCGCCCCGCGGAGGTGCTGCACCGCATCAATGACTATTCCACCGTTGCGGCGCTGGTCTCGGCCGGTGGTGCAATTGGACTGCTGCCCAGATTCACGGCCCGACGCGTGCTGGACGCAGGCGTGGTGCTCCGCCCGCTGGCCGGAGTGAATTCCGTCCGCAAGATCGACATCCTCGCCCGGCCTGAGGCTCTCAAAAGAAAATCGGTCATAACGGTTTGCGAGTCACTTCAAACCGTCATGACCGAGCTCATCGAGCTATCCAGTCCCCGCTAGCTCAGTCGCGGACCAGGGCCGGCTGGCCGGCGTCGAAATATTCCACCAGCTCGGCCGGGAGTTCCGGCACTTCCAGCGCGGAGCCGTCGCCACGCAGGGATTCGGCCGCCAGGATGCCCGCTACCACGGCTTGCCGCGCGGCGACCGGGCTGGTCTGTGTTTGGCCGCCATCGGAGGCAAACCGCAGGAATTCATCGATGAGGCGCGGATCCGCGCCGCCGTGGCCGCCTTCGCCGTCCTGAATGGTGATAACTTCATCCGGTGCGGCATAGCCGGACGACCGGCTGGTCCAGACGTTGATGGTCTCCCCCGGCCCGTCACCGAGGTTTTCGATCCGGCCCTTGGTGCCGATCACGGTGTAGTTGCGCCAGTAGTCGGGCGTGAAGTGGCACTGCTGGTAGGAGGCCAGGACGCCGTTGTCCAGCACCATGTTCATCATGGAAATGTCCTCGACGTCGATCACCTCCGCCAGGTCCTTCTGCTCCGTGGGCGGCCAGTTGTCCATGGAGAACCAGTCGCCCATGCGCTTTCCGGCGTTGTCGCTTCGATTCGGCACGTCGCCGTAGACTGCAAGATCGCCGACGGCGGCAACCCGCTTGGTGTACCCGCCGGCCAGCCAGTGGATCACGTCAATGTCGTGGGCACCCTTTTGGAGCAACAGCGACGTGACGTTGGCCCGCTGCGCGTGCCAGTCCTTGAAGTAGTAGTCACCGCCGTGGCCCACGAAATGCCGGCACCACACCGCTTTGACGTCACCGATCCTGCCTTCTTCGATGAGCTGGCGCATCTGGACCACCACCGGCATGTGGCGCATGTTGTGGCCGACGTAGAGCCGGGTACCGGTTTCGTAGGCCGTCTTCAGGATCAGGTCCGCGGCCTCCACGGTAATGTCCAGCGGCTTCTCGCAGAAGGTGGGGATGCCCGCCTTGAGCGTACGGACGGCGACGGCGGCGTGCTGGTTATCGGGGGTCAGGACAAGTACGGCGTCCAGGCCGCTGGCCAGCAGCTCCTCAAGATCATCCGTGATCCGCGCGGTGGGGATGCGTTCAGCAGCGTCTGCACGGCCGCGTTCGCTGAGGTCGCAAACGATGGTGACTTCAGAGCCTTCGCCCGGCTTGTGGGCATGCTTCCAAAGCCCCGACCGCAGGCCAAAACCTACGATGCCGACCTTCAAATCCTTTTCCATGGTGTGAAATTTCCTTCTGCTGATTCATTAGTAAAGTCTGGTTGCGGCGCTGCGATGCGGCGCCGATTCACGCACGAACAAGTGCCAGGGGAAGTCCAGGACACCCGGCTCCTTTGGGGCACCTCCGGCAGAGTCTCCGGTCTGGCCGGTGGCACGTCGCAGGAGCAGCCGGGCCAGCTTGTCGAAAAAGTCCACTGGGCCAACAGTGCTCAGCGACGGCGACATCCGTTCACCTTCCACCGTGTTGCCGACGCCGATGATGTCTACATCGGCGCCCACGGCCAGCCCCAGGCGTTGAGCGGCGTTGATGGCGCTGACTGCGGCGAAATCAGTAGTGGCGTAGATAGCGGTCGGCCGGTCCGGCATGCTGAGTACCCGCGTTGCCGCAGCGTAGGCCCCGGCGCTGGTGCCATCGAACAAGCCCACGTAGTCTTCCCGTTCCGCAATTCCGGCGGCTGCGAGCGCTTCGGAGTAGGCCCTGTAGCGTGCCCCACCAGAGGTTCCCTGGGCCGTGGCCGGAGTCAGGCAAGCGATCTTCCGATGGCCGTGGAGCAGGTGCTCCACGGCCATGCGGCAGCCAGGCCCGGCAATGGAACGGATAACGTCGAACCCTTCCGCGTCCAACCCTTCGTCGAAGACCACCAGGGTGGTTCCGTGCTCGGCGAGCTTACGAAGTTCATCCCGCTGGCCCTTGCTGACAGCGTCCACGAACACGGCGTCGGCGTTATGCGTGCCCAGGACCTTCACCCAGTCCGCATCTCCGAGGATCATCGGTGTGATGCCCAGCGGGGCGGCCGCCTTCTGGACGGCCTCAATGACGGACAGGGACCAAGGATCGGACAGCATGGTCAGCGACAGGATCACGGTGTTGGTACGGCCGGTCCGGATTGCACGGGCCGCCTGGTTGGGGCGGTAGCCGAGCCGCTCCGCAGCGGCCTTGACCTTTTCCGCCGTCGGATCCGAAACACCCGGTCCGCCATCACCGCGGCGACCCGAGAGGACATAGGAAACCGTGGCCGTGGAGACGCCCGCCAATTCGGCCACCATACGGATGGTGGGTCGGACTCCGGTGCTGCTTGTTTTGGCCATGGTTCCCCCTGCTGGTGCGTGCTTGGTTTCTTCGTTTGTTGGTCTGAGGCTAGCTCCTGAAGACCGGGGCGTTGGGGTCCAACGCGGCCTGGTACTCGTCGCGCATCTTGTCACCGCCCTCGCTCTTCCAGCGCTTCACGGCGTCCTTGAGTTCGTCGATCTTGGCGCGGCCGGTGATGATGTCCACTACCTTGTCGCGCAGTTGCTTGGTGATCTTTGCTCCCACCTTGGCGTTGGTATCCGAGTAGGAACCGTTGGTGGGGTTGCGCCACGCGAATTCGAGGAGCTTTTCTTCCTGCTTGCTGACGTAGCGTGTGTCGTCGTCGAAGCCCGGGTTGAAAATGACGTTTTCCGGACTGGCCATGATGTTCAACGCCGATACCAGGCCGGGGGCGTTGGTGGTGCCGGTTTCGGTGCGTGCCGGTGTTCCGGAGGCGTCGATGGTGTAGTCCTGGCCGAGCTCGCCGAAGTTCTTTTGCATGTACTCCACGGTGCCGAACGGCGCCGACAGGTAGTTGATCAGCGCGAGGAGCTCGCGGATCTTGCCCTCGTCCGCCTTCTTGAATGGTGTGAAACCGACCGTTCCGTACCCCATGTCGTAGACGGGCTTGACCTTGCCGTCGGCACTGAAGGGGATCAAAATGTCGAACTGGGCGTCCTTGTTCAGCGAGCGGTAGCTGCGGATGTCGTGCGGACCCACCACCACCTGGGCCGCGACGCTGCCATTGGCTACGCGCGAACGGATGTCGGTGGCTTTGGAGTCCGGGTAGAAGACACCGGCGGCGAACATTTTGGCGGTGAACTCCACACCGGCCAGGTATTCGTCGGTTTCGTAGAGGTGCGTCAACGTGCGGTCCTTGTTCACTGCCCAGCTGTTCGGGGCGCCGAACCACTCCGTGACCATGTGCAGGGCGTTGATGTAGGCGGGCTCCAACGCGTACTTCTGCTCACCGGGACGCGTCAGTTCCTTGGCCTTGTCCAGGAACTCATCAGCACTGCCGGCCTCAAAACCCCCTACCTGCTCCCACACGGCGTGGTTGCCCACATAGACCTGGCCGAACGGGGTGCTCGGGATGGGAGCTCCCCAGATTTTGCCGTTGACGACGGCGGTCTTCCAGGAATCGGGCTTGAGGGCCGCGAGGTTGGGGTACTCAAGGACGGCGTCGCCCGAGAGGTAGGGCGTCAGGTCCTGGAACTTGGCTTCCAGCATGGGGCCGACGTTGGGGATGCCCTGGTTCGGCGGAACCCACATCATGTCCGGGAGATCGTTGCTGGCAAGGACGGTGGCGAACTTCGCCGGGTAGCCGTCGCCAATGTCCTCGGCGATCTGCAGCTCCAGGTCGCCGCCGAGCTTGGCGTTGAGCCTCTGCCAGAACGGGTTGTCCTTCAGCCCGGGGCTCATGGTGTCGAACGTTTCGGTCAGCCCGGTCACTTTGCCTTTGAGGGGCGGGGTCTTCACGGACTGCACAGCGGTGGGCAGCTTGAAGTATCCGGCCTGGAGGCCCTTGGCGTTACCCGCGATATCCGGGGTGACGCCGGTGAATTCCTTGTACGTGGGCAGTTTGACCGAGGCTGAGGCGGCGGCGCCTCCGTTGCCTGCGGACCCGCCACCACCGCAGGCGGACAGGCCGACGGCGGTCACGGCCAGGCCTGCGAGGCCAAGGAAACCGCGGCGGCTGAATCCAGCCTGTGAGGTAGTGCTCGTCATGGCATAACCCTTTCTGGTTACTTGCTTCATGGTGTGTTGTGTCAGTTCTTTGGCGGGTCCGCGGAAGCGGTCAGCCCTTCACGGCGCCAGTGATGACGCCCTTGGCGAAGTGCTTTTGGAGGAACGGGTAAACCATCAGGATGGGGACCAGGGCAACCACGACGACGGCCATCTGGATGGACTGCGGCGGAGGCGTTGTGGTGATTCCGAGTTGATCTGCGGCGCCGCTGCCCTGGACCACGAAGTTGCGCAGCAGCAACTGGATGGGCCACTTGGAGTGGTCGTTGATGTAGAGCAATGCATTGAAGAAGGAGTTCCAGAAACCAACCGCGTAGAACAGCCCGACGACGGCGATCACGGCTTTGGACAGCGGCATGACGATCCGCCACAGGATCTGCCAGTCGTTGGCGCCGTCGATCCTGGCGCTTTCAATCAGTTCCCCCGGGATGTTCATGAAGAAGGACCGCATGACCACAAAGTTGAAGGCACCGAAAATGCCGGGAAGGATCAGCGACCACAGCGAGTCCAGCAGCCCCAGCTGACGGATCATGAGGAAGGACGGAATCAGGCCCGGTGCAAAAAGCAGCGTGAACAGCACTGCGAGGATCACCGGCCGGCCGAAGAGGACAGTGCGGCTCGTGGCGTAGGCCATGGTGATGGTCACGAACAGCGCCAGGATGGTGCCCACTGCCGTGATCAGCATGCTCACACCCAGCGACTGCAGGACCATGGGGCCTTTGAAGATGGTGGCATACGCCTCGAACGTGGGCCGCTCCGGCCAGAGGACGAACCCGCCTGCCTTAACGAGTTGCTCCGTGTCGGCCAGGGAGGTGGAGACCACCAACAGGATGGGGGTCAGGATGGAGATACTGAAGACGATCAGGACGACTGCTTTGACCGTTTGGTAGAGCGCGGAAGGTTTTTCCTTCCACACCGGGCGTTTGGGGTTGTACGTCAGTTCCCGGGGTTTCCTGGTGAAAAGTGTTGTTGCCATGGGTTCTCCTTGTGCGGCTGCCGCGCGGGCCTGCGTGGCTCTCAGCGCGCTTGTTTTGCGAAGATTCCGTCTTCTCCGAAACGGTGGGCAAGTTTGTTGGCGCCGTAGATCAGCAGGGCGCTGACCACACCTTTGGCGAGCCCGGCTGCTGCGCCGGAGCTCCAACCACCGCCCACTACGCCTGTGTAATAGGTGAAGGTGTCCAGCACTTCCGCAGCTCCGGCCCCTACTGCGTCACGCTGCAGGATGAACTGCTCAAAGCCGACGGACAGGATGTCGCCGATCCGCAGGATCAGCAGCAGAACGATCACCGGCCGGAGCCCGGGGAGGGTTATGTGCCACATCCGGCGCCAGCGCCCTGCACCATCTGCCGCGGCTGCTTCGTAGAGTGATGCGTCAATGCTGGCAAGGGCTGCCAGGAAGATGATCATGGCCCAGCCGGCGTCCTTCCAGATCATCTGGACCACCACCATGAGAGGGAAGGTCTCGGGGTTGGTCATGAACGGAATCGGGTCCATGCCCCAATCACGGAGCAGGTTGTTGACGAATCCCGCACCACCGAGCATTTGCTGGAAGAACGCAATCACCAGGACCCAGGACAGGAAGTGCGGCAGGTAGGCGATGCTCTGGAAGATCTTGCGGACCCGGGTGCTGATCAGCGAGTCGACAATCAGGGCCAGCACCAGGGGCACCGGGAACAGGAAGACCAGCTGCCAGGCCGCCAGGTACAGGGTGTTCCAGAAGGCGTGGAGGAAGTCCGGGTTTCCGAACAGTTCCACGAAGTTCTGCCAGCCAACCCACAGGCTGTCACCGATGCCCAAGTAGGGCTGGTAGTCCTGGAACGCGATGACGTTGCCGAGGATGGGAATGTAGAAGAAGAGCAGCAGGAAGGCCACGCCCGGCACCATCATGAGCAGCATCTGCTTATCTCGACGCAGGCGTGACCGGAAGCTTTGCTGCGGGGCCTTGCCCTTCCGCTTCTTTGGGCCGGTCCCGGGTGGCTTGCTGCCCGCCCTGGCCGGGACTCGGCGAGCTTCGGGCAATGCCGGAGCCTGTTCCGTCGTCGAGTTCATGCTGTCTCCTCAAGTGCTGAGCCCAAATCATCAATGTGATTCAGGCCACGCTCGTTAACCGTTTAACAAACGATAAGTGACGCTTTCCACTTTTGCAAGAACATGATTGAAACTGATCACAGAAATCACTTTCCATCACCTTGTGGGTGCAGCGTGGCGCTTCCCTGGCGGCGCTCCGCGCCCGTACGCGCCATCCGCCCTCGTAAGTGCTGGTGCGCAGGGCGGCAAGGGGTGCGTGCCAGGGGTGCACGGGGTGCGCTGGGCGGCAACGGGTGCGGACCAAGGGTGCGGACAAGGGGTGCTAGGGGTGCGCTGGGCGCGGGTGCAAGGGGTGCCCAGGGCGCGGGCCAAGCCTCCGGCACCGCTAAAGTACTAGCAGGCGGAGTTCAGACAGAGAGTTCACATGGCAGATTGCTGCAGCCCAGGCGCAGGCGCCCGGACGCATACCCATCAGGGCAGATTCCTCGAGCAGGGCCGACCCCTCCCCCTGCACACCATAGGTGTTCGCCCAATGGCGGGCGACGCCGTCGAAAACGCTGCGGGCACCGCCGTCGAAAGCGCGGCGCCCTCACCCGAAGCATCCGAAGCAAACGGAGCATCCGGAGCATCCGCAGCATCCGAAACATCCGACGTCGACATTCCGGCCGGCACCTTCGCCATGGGTGATCCGTTCGGCGAAGGCTACGACGGAGACGGCGAAACTCCCGTGCACGAGGTACAGGTGTCGGCGTTCCGAATCAGCGCCACCACGGTAACCAATGAGGAATTTGCCGGCTTTGTCGACGCCACCGGGCACCGCACCGAGTCCGAAATCTACGGGACCTCGGCGGTGTTCCACCTGGCCGTAAAAGCCAGGCCGGAGGACATCCTGAACCGGGTCAGCGCGGTCCCCTGGTGGCTCAATGTCCGCGGAGCTGACTGGGCGCACCCTGCGGGGCCGCTTTCGCACTGGACAGACATCCCGGACCACCCCGTGACCCACGTGTCCTACAACGATGCCCTGGCTTACTGTGCGTGGGCGGGCCGCAGGCTCCCGACGGAAGCCGAATGGGAATACGCCGCGCGCGGTGGCCTGGCCGGGCAACGCTACCCGTGGGGCAACGAACTCCACAACGGAACTCCGGGCCAGGAAGCTCACAACTGCAATATCTGGCAAGGCGATTTCCCGGTCCGCAACGACCTCGACGACGGCTACCTCACCACCGCGCCGGTCGGTTCATACAGCCCCAACGGCTACGGGCTCTACCAAACCAGCGGAAACGTCTGGGAGTGGTGCAGCGACTGGTTCCTGCCAAAGTACTACAGGACGTGCCAGGCACAGGGCACTGTGATGGACCCGCCAGGCCCGACGATCGGCAGCGGGCGGGTCATGCGCGGAGGCTCCTACCTTTGCCACGATTCCTACTGCAACCGCTACCGTCTGTCAGCGCGCAGTTCCAACACGCCCGACTCAGCCAGCGCCAACCTGGGTTTCCGGACAGTGGCCCTCTGACTCAGGCGCGGCCGTGGGCCCGATGCCCGAGCTTCCCTTTGGGTCCTGCCGGAAGTTCGCCTGACACGATCCGCGTCGCGGTCACTGCAGTGCCGTCCTTGATCCCGCTGGCGTGCACGGTGTCACCGGCCTTCAGCTCAGCAACCGTGGCCGAGGGCAGCGTGGGCTTGCCCTTTCCGTTCCGGAGCTGCGACAGGTCCGTCGGGATCTTGGTGATGCGGGTTTCGGCGTTGATGGCATACCGCTGGGTGAAGCCGTCTTCGCTCTTGACCGTGACCTCCGAGTCGCTCACCGATTCAATGGTTCCGGCCTGGGTGACCACGGTGCGGTAGCTGCCATCCTGTTGTTTCACGACGTGCTCGCCGTGGATAGCTTTTCCGCGGCCCTCCGCGGCCTTGGTGTCCGCTGAGGTTGTCGGGCTTGGTGAGGCGGTGGAGCTCGACGGCGAGGGGCTGGGTTGGGTGCCCGCCCACACTGCGGCGGTCCCACCTCCGGTCAACGCGACGGCGATCCCACCGGCAAGGAGGACCTTTCGAAATCCTGGTGTGATGGTGCCCATGCATCCATTGTGCGCGCGTCAGGACAAAAAGTAGCCCGCCGTGGTGGCGTTCCGGATGGGAACGGGCGCCACAGCGGGCTACTTGCGGGTCAAGCCAAGGGATCAGCCCTCGACGCCGAGCTTCTGCAGGATCAGCTCGCGGACACGGCCGGCGTCGGCCTGGCCACGGGTGGCCTTCATGACGCCACCAACGATCGCGCCGATGGCCTGGACCTTGCCGCCCCGGATCTTCTCCGCGACGTCCGGCTGCGCGGCGAGTGCGGCGTCGATGGCTTCCAGGAGAGGGCCGTCGTCGGAGACCACGGCCAGGCCGCGCTTCTCGACGATCTCAGCCGGAGTTCCTTCGCCTGCGAGCACGCCGTCCAGGACCTGGGTGGCCATCTTGTTGTTGATCTTGCCGTCTTCAACCAGCTTGTTCAGCTCCACGATGACCTGCGGGGTGACACCCAGCTCGGAAGGATCGACGTCGGCAACCTTGGCGCGGCCAACGATCTCGCCCATCCACCACTTGCGGGCAACGTCAGCTGAGGCACCGGCTGCGATGGTTTCCTCGATGGAGTCCATGACGCCTGCGTTGACGACGTCGCGGAACTCGAGATCCGAGTAGCCCCAGGCTTCCTTGAGGCGCTTGCGGCGTTCCGCCGGGGGCTCCGGGAGGGTAGCGCGAAGCTCCTCCACCCACTCACGGGAAGCAACGACGGGAACCAGGTCCGGCTCCGGGAAGTAGCGGTAATCGTCGGCGTCGGACTTGGGGCGACCGGACGTCGTCGACCGCGTGTCCTCGTGCCAGTGGCGTGTCTCCTGGATGACCGGCTCGCCGGATTCCAGGACGGCAGCATGGCGCTGGATCTCGTAACGGACGGCGTGCTCGACGGCGCGCAGCGAGTTCACGTTCTTGGTTTCCGAACGGATACCGAAGCGCTCCCGGCCGTGCGGCCGCAACGAAACGTTGGCATCGCAACGAACGTTTCCGCGCTCCATCCTGGCATCGGAAACACCGAGGTTCTTGACGATCTCGCGGATGGCCGCGACGTAAGCCTTGGCCAATTCCGGTGCGCGGCTGCCCGCGCCCTCGATCGGCTTGGTGACGATTTCCACCAGGGGAACACCCGAACGGTTGTAGTCCACCAGCGAGTAGTCGGCACCCTGGATACGGCCGGCAGCGCCACCCATGTGGGTGAGCTTTCCGGCGTCTTCCTCCATGTGTGCGCGTTCGATCTCCACGCGGAACACCGTGCCGTCTTCCAGCTCGATGTCGAGGTAGCCGTCATACGCGATCGGCTCGTCGTACTGGGAAGTCTGGAAGTTCTTGGGAGTGTCCGGGTAGAAGTAGTTCTTCCGGGCAAAACGGCATGATTCGGCGATCTTGCAGTTCAGGGCAAGGCCGATCTTGATGGATGACTCCACCGCCGTCTTGTTCACCACGGGAAGGACACCGGGCATGCCGAGGTCTACTTCGTTGACGTTGGTGTTCGGCTCGTCACCGAAAACGTTCGGAGCGGAGGAGAACATCTTGGTCTTGGTGTTGAGCTCCACGTGAACCTCGAACCCCAGGACGGGATCGTACTTCTCCATGGCCTCTTCGAAGCTCAGGGTTGCGTCGACGGACATTAGTTGGAACCTCCGGCGGTAGTTGCGGCAGCGCCAAGTGCTGGTGCTTGCGCGAGCATCGGGCCGCCCCACTTCTCTTCAAGGATGGATTCAAGGACAGCACCGACGCGGTACAGGCGGGCATCCTCGCGGGCCGGAGCCAGCAGCTGGATACCGACCGGCAGGCCGTCTTCGTCGGCCAGGCCGCCCGGCAACGACAACCCCGGAATGCCGGCAAGGTTGGCCGGAATCGTCGCGACGTCGTTCAAGTACATGGCCAGCGGATCGTCGAGCTTCTCGCCGAGCTTGAACGCCGTGGTGGGTGCCGTCGGAGAAATCAGGACATCGGCCTGGGCGAACGCGGCGTCGAAGTCGCGTTGGATCAGGGTGCGGACCTTCTGGGCCGAGCCGTAGTAGGCGTCGTAGTACCCGGCGCTCAGTGCGTATGTGCCGAGGATGATGCGGCGCTTGGCCTCGTCACCGAAACCTGCCGCGCGGGTGGCTGCCATGACACGCTCAATGGTCATGGGGCCGTCCTTGGGCAGGACACGCAGGCCAAACCGCACGCCGTCGAATTTGGCCAGGTTGCTGGACACCTCGGACGGCATGATCAGGTAGTAGGCACCCAGGGCGTACTTCAGGTTGGGGCAGGAAACCTCAACGATTTCAGCTCCGGCATCCTTGAGGATCTGGAGGGACTCGTTGAAACGGTTCTCGACGCCGGCCTGGTAGCCCTCGCCGTGGAGTTCCTTCACGATGCCGATCTTCATGCCGGCTACGTTGCCCATGCGGGCAGCGGACACCAGGTTGGTGAAAGGGTCGGTCAGGGACGTGGAGTCGAAAGGATCGTGCCCGCCGATGACTTCCTGCAGCAAAGCGGAGTCCAGCACCGTACGGGAAACCGGGCCGATCTGGTCCAGCGACGACGCCATGGCAATGGCGCCGTAACGGGACACTGCGCCATACGTCGGCTTGACGCCCACGGTTCCGGTGACAGCGCCAGGCTGGCGGATGGAACCGCCCGTATCGGTGCCCAGTGCCAACGGGGCCTCAAAAGCGGCGACGGCGGCTGCGGAGCCACCGCCTGAACCACCAGGAATGCGGTCCAAATCCCAAGGGTTACGGGTGGGACCGAATGCCGAGTGCTCCGTGGAAGAACCCATGGCGAATTCATCCAGGTTGGTCTTGCCCAGGATCGGCATCTTGGCTGCGCGCAGCTTCTTGACCACGGTGGCGTCGTACGGGCTGTGCCAGCCCTCAAGGATCTTCGAACCAGCTGTGGTTGGCTGGCCAATGGTGACAATGAGGTCCTTGACGGCGATGGGCACGCCGGCAAGGGCGTGCAGTTCCTCGGCGGCGGATCCCCCGGCGGCGCGGGCAGCGTCAACCTCGGCGGCTACGGCGAGCGCTTCTTCCGTGTTGACGTGCAGGAAGGCATGTACCTGGCCATCGACATCGGCGATCCGGTCGAGGTGCGCCTGTGTCACCTCAACAGCGGATACGTCGCCGGAGGCCAGCTTGGCTGCGAGATCAGCAGCGGAGTGGCGGATGAGTTCGTTCTTCAGTTCAGTCATCAGTAATTAGTCCTCATCCAGGATTGCCGGGACCTTGAAACGGTTCTCGTACGCATCCGGAGCGCCGGACAACGCCTGCTCAGCCGTGAACGTGTGACCCACGACGTCTTCACGGAACACGTTGGTCAGCGGAATCGGGTGCGACGTGGCCGGCACGTCCTCTCCCGCGGCTTCGCTGACGGACTTCACCGAATCAACGATGACGGCGAGCTCGCCGGCCATCCTGTCCAGTTCTTCGGCACTCATTTCAATGTGAGCCAGACGCGCAAGATGCGCGACGTCGTCACGGTTGATCGCAGCCATGGATCTCCCCTGCAAAGTTCAATTGGTTTTCCGAACCAGTCTACTTGGCCGGGCACGCGCCTCGGTCAGCCCTCAGCCGCAACTGCTTCAGCGTCCGGTCCGGGTTCAGGTTCCTGATCCGGTTCCGGCCCGGACAGCGTCTTGAAGACGGTCCATCCGACGGCGGTGACAGGAACGGCGAGCAGTGCACCCACGATTCCGGCGATCATGGTGCCGGCAGCCAGGGCCAACAGGATCGCCAATCCGTGAATGCTGAGCACCCTGCCCATCAGGAGGGGTTGCAGGAGGTGGTGTTCCAGCTGGTTTGCGCCGATGACGACGGCCAGGACAATCAGCGCGGTCACAGGACCGTTGGAGATCAGGGCGACGGCGACCGCCAAGGTTCCCGCGGCCGTAGCGCCGATGATGGGGATAAACCCTCCAATGAAGACAAAGGCACCCAACGGCAACGCCAAGGGAACGCCCAGGATGGCCAAGGCCACCCCAACGATGATTCCGTCAGTTGCGGCAACGATGGCAGTTCCGCGGACGTAGCCGCCGAGGACGACCGCGCTGCGTTCGATGGCCATGTGCGCTTTGGGGCGGCGTTCGGCGGGCAGGAAGCCGATCAGGAAGTTGCGGATCTTGTGCCCGTCCTTGAGGAAGAAGAACAGGATCACAGCCATCAGCACCATTCCGGCCAGGATTTCCCCCAATGTCCGTGCCCCGGTCAGTGCTTCCGTACCAAACGAGCTGGAGGTAAAGAACCGCTGTACCGATTCGCGGGTGTCGTTGATTTGGGCGTCGCTCACCGGGATCGGTCCGGAGGTCAGGAAATCGTGGAGGTGGTCGAGGCCGGCAACCGCCTTCGCTGTCAGGTCCTTCGACTGTGCCCGGATGAGAAACACGATCCCCGTCACAATCCCGCCGAACACCACAAGGATTCCCACGAACGAGGCCAGTACGGCGAGGGCGCGCGGCCAGCCGTGCCGGTCAAGCCAACGCACCAGCGGCGCGATCGCAGCGGCCAGGATCAGCGCTATCGTGAGCGGGATCAACACCAGTGGGACACGGGTCAGCGCCCAGATGACAGCCCAGGCCAGCGCCCCTACAGTCAGGGCCTGGATGGAGCGGATGCTGGCACGTCCCAGACCGTCGGCCCATATCGCGGGCAGGCCGGCGCGAAGGTCAGGCATGGCGATCTCCTTCTCAGCGCCCTCGAAGATGTTGGGCGTTCAGTTCTTCCAGTTGCTCGTCGGTCAGGTCGTCGAAGCCCCGGGCCTCACGCTTGTCGCTGCGCGAAAACCGGATGAACATCAGGATGATGAGCGGCAGGTCCACGATTTCACAGATGAACCACAAAGCATCCCCCGCCAACTGCTGGTCACGCAAGGGATCCGGGAACCAGCCCAACGCCGCTTGCGTCGTCATCACGTGATCGAGCACCTGCCCGTTAAGGCGGAGCAGGATGCCGGGGACGGCATCAACCAGGAGCTCGATAAAGACGAAGACGAACTCCAGGGTGATATAGGCACTGGACCGCTGGAAATCGGCTTCCTCGATGATGGGCAGTGCCATGAGAAGGCCCAGCAACGGAATCAGGATGGTCAGGAGAGCCTGCGCCAGAGGATCGGCCCGCAGGGTGTGGAAGGCAGGGGTCAGGAAGGTGGAGAACAGCGCCAAACCCAGGAGCGGCGCGGCGAGCGAATTGCTGACGAATCGCACGGCGGGATGGGCCAGGACGGTGTTCAGCCTCTCGATGCCGGAGGGAGGCAAGGCGGCTCGGGCCAGTGAGATCGGCCTGCCCAATCCGATCAGCAGCGGCACCACGAACAGGAGCAGGGAGACCTTGACCGTGAAGGCCCACCGCAGCTCTGAGCCATAGACTCCGAGGAACCCGCAGGTAAGCACGGCCAAGGATCCGAGGCCCAGGACATAGAACGCGACGGTTCGCCAGAGGGGCCAGCGGTGGCCATTGGCGGCGGCAGACTTCAGCCCAAGACCGTAGAGCACGCCGAAAGCGCTGATCATGACCACAGCTGCCCAGTCGATCTGCCAGGCGCTGACGAGGACGTCAAAAGGCGGCACAGGGCAATGATAGGCACCGGTGGGCGCCCTTGGGTATTTCCCAGAATCGCTCAGTAGCATAGGCCCGCCCCCACCCAGAGGAAAGGCCAGTGCCGTGATCGGTCGCCACGTACGCCCCGCCCCCAACTCACCGGATGGTGATTCTCCCCGCTACCCCGGACAAGGAAGCCTTGTCGAGGAAAGTACCGGCTCACCGCGCCGCAGACGCCCCCGCTGGCTCCGGATTGGTGTCATTGTGGTTACCGCCGCAGTCGTTGGAGTCCTTTGCTTTGGCGGCTACTGGCTGTGGCGGCTTCAATCGAATATCTCCACCACTTCCCTTGGAGCAGGCGGCCAGCGAAGTGAAGGTCCGGTTGATGACAGGAAGGACCGCCTCCAGATCCTGGTGCTGGGCAGTGATACCCGAAGCGGCAAGAACAGCCAGTACGGAACGTCGGACCAGTCCTCCGGCTACGGGCAGTCGGATGTCATGATGCTGGTGGACATCTCCGCGGACAACAACAACGTGAACGTCATCAGCTTCCCCCGGGACCTCCTGGTGGACGTGCCCGCCTGCAAGGACCAGGCAAACAACGAGCAGCACGACGCACGCCCGGGCGTGATGATCAACAGCGCCATGGCCGAAGCAGGAATCGGCTGCGCTGTTGACACCGTCAACAAGCTCACCGGGCTGGAAGTGGACCATTTCATGATGGCCGACTTCAACGCAGTCAAAGAGCTGACCACCACGGTGGGTGGGGTGGACGTGTGCGTCAATTCCGCCGTCAATGATTCCGACTCAGGCCTCCACCTCCCCAAGGGAACCTCCCAAGTGCAAGGCGACCAGGCCTTGGCGTTCCTCCGGACGCGCCACGCTTTTGCCGACGGCGGCGACCTGGGCCGCATCAAGGCCCAGCAGTCCTTCCTGGGCTCCCTCACCAGGAAGCTGAAGTCCGAGGGGACGCTCAGCGACCCCCAAAAGCTGCTGAGCATCGCCGACACGATGACCAAGAACCTGACGGTGGACACGGGTCTGGCCTCGGTTCCTGCCTTGCTGACCATTGGCGACCGGCTCAAGAACATCGACCCCGCCAAGGTGAACTTCATCACCGTGCCCACCGTCCCGGCCCCGTCAGATCCCAACAGGCTCGGACTGGATGAACCCGCAGCATCGAATCTCTTTGCTGCCCTCAGGAACAGCGCGGACCTTGCACAAGCCGGAACCCCCTCCCCCGCGCCGTCAAGCTCCGAAGCCAAACCTGCCTTTGACAAAGCACTCCAGCCCATCAGCATTGCCAACGGAACCGGTGTTACCGGCAGAAGCAACGCTATCGCGGCCCTGGTCACGGCCGCGGGCTACACCAAGACCGTCCGGCTGCAGGGCCAACCCCGCGCCCAGACCATGGTGTACTACCAGGCCGGCTTCGCCGACGTCGCGGCGGACATCGCCGGGATGTTCGGGCTCCCGGCAGCAAACGTCCAGGAGGTGACGGGTATCCAAGGCGTGCAGCTCTACGCCGGTGAAGACTTCGTTTCCGGCGACAAGCCAGCCCAAAGCACTACGCAAGGCAACATCCCCACACAAACGGCAAATGACCAGACCTGCCAGGCTACGAACCCGGTGGGCTGATCATTTGCCGTCAGTGTGGGGGCCGGGCACTCCTGCCACCCACGTCGGTCAGCCGATGCCGATGGCTCCGGTCAGGACTCCGACGGCCAGCATCACGATTGAGATGACTGCGGTCCGCCACAGGACCTTCTTGTGGTGGTCACCCAGTTCCACCTTTGCCAGGGACACCAGCAGCAGGATGGCGGGGACCAGCGGGCTCTGCAGGTGGAACGGCTGGCCGGTGATGGAGGCGCGGGCCATGTCCGCTGCACCAACGCCGTAGTGCGCTGCGGTTTCGCTGAGGACGGGCAGGACGCCGAAGTAGAACGCGTCGTTGCTCATGAAGAACGTCATGGGGATGCTCAGGACGCCCGTGATGATGGCCATGAACGGACCCATCTCGGCGGGGATGATCTGGACCAGCCACTCGGACATTGCCTTCACCATGCCCGTGCCGTTCAGGACACCGGTGAGCACAGCGGCGGCCATGACCATGCTGACCACGGCCACGATGGACGGTGCATGGGCGATCAGCTGTGCGCCCTGGTCCTTGACCTTGGGGAAGTTGACCAGCAGGGCGATCGCGGAACCGACCATGAAGACGAACGGCAGGGGAACGATGTTGGCGACCAGCGTGACCATGACAGCCACGGTGAGGGCCAGGTTGAACCAGAACAGCTTGGGACGCAGGGTCTTGCGGTTGGGGTCCAGCGCGGTGTCGGCCATGGCGGTGTCGTGGTCGTCCACCAGTGCCTGGGTACGTTCCAGGACCGCGACGCCGGAACCTCCGCCGGTGCCCAACTTGCCGACGGGAGCAGTTGAGCCGGTACGGCCGAATCCGAAGCGTCCCTTGCCGGAGCCGCCGGTGACAGAACCGCCGCGGCCGGTGCCGCCGTCGAACGCGTCAGCAGGATCGGCGACGTCGCCCCAGATCTCCGGAGCGACAGAGCGGAGGCGGTTGCGTTCCTGCAGGCCGAGCAGCCAGGAGAAGACCAGCACGACGATCAGCCCAACAATGAGCGAGGGGACCATGGGCACGAAGACGTCGTTGACGTCGAGCTTGAGCGCAGTGGCAGCGCGGGCAGTGGGGCCACCCCACGGCAGGATGTTCATGGTTCCGTTGGCGAGGCCGGCGACGCAGGTCAGGACCACGGGGCTCATCTTGAGGCGCAGGTAGACGGGGAGCATCGCGGCGGTGGTGAGGATGAACGTGGTGGAACCGTCCCCATCGAGGGAGACCGCTGCTGCCAGGATCGCGGTGCCCAGCACAACCTTGGCCGGGTCGTTGCCCAGCTTGCGGAGGATGAACTTGACCAGCGGGTCGAAGAGTCCGACGTCGATCATCAAGCCGAAGTAGATGATGGCAAACATCAGGAGCGCGGCCGTTGACGTCATGGACTTCATCGAATCCATGACCATGGGTCCGATGCCCAGGCCGGCCCCTGCGAAGAGACCAAAGATGGTGGGGACGATGATCAGCGCCAGAACCGGCGTCAACTTTTTGGTCATGATCAGGACCATGAATACCGCAATCATTGCGAATCCAAGCAAAACCAGCATGGCCGGCTCCTTTACTACTGTGAAGGGCACCACACCGATGTGATGCGCACTACAGACAATAGGGTGGCGTCGATCACGGACCGGGGTTTCAGGGAATTGTTCAGGATAGTGCTCGTTGCGCACGTTTTGCGCATTGTGCTCAGTGCTTCAATGGAGCAGGAGGAAAGGAGCAAGGGTGCCTGTTTTCAGCAAGGTGGGTATGCGGTTCTCCACCCAAACCCTCCTCCTCCAGCTCGGAGTGGTCCTGCTGGTGGTCCTGCTCAGCGGCGCCGTCCACGCCTGGTTGGTGTACGGACGGATCGGTGACGAAGCCGAAAACCAGGCCCTCACCCTGGCCAGGACAGTCGCAGCAGATCCGGACATCAGGACCGGCGTGCAGGAAATCAGCAAAGAAGAGGGAACCCCGCCGGCGGATGTGCTGGCAGTCGGCCCACTCCAGGCCGCCGCCGAAGCCGTCCGGGTGCGCACCGGAGCCCTCTTCGTCGTCATCACGGACGAAACAGGCCTGCGCCTGGCCCACCCAGACCTTGCCCGGCTGGGCGAACGTGTGAGCACCGACCCCTCCGTTGCCCTCGCGGGAAAGGAAATCACCACCCGCAATACCGGCACGCTGGGCCCCTCAGCCGGTGCCAAAGTCCCCGTGTACTCCCCCGATGCCGCCGGCACCATCGTGGGTGAAGTCAGCGTGGGCTATTCCGTGGAGTCCCTCAGCAACAGCCTGGCACGCGACATTGTGCCCATTGCGTTCACCGCCGGCGGCGCGCTCCTCGCAGGCGTGCTCGCCTCCTTCCTCCTCCGGCACAGGCTGCAGCGGCTCACGCTCGGCCTGGAACCGGAAGAGATCAGCACCCTCGTCCACGACCAGGTGGCTGTGCTCCAGGGGGTGGACGACGGCGTGATCGGCATAGCCGCCGACGGCAGGATCTCCGTCTTCAACGCAGCCGCCTCCCGGCTGCTGGACCTGCCCGATGCCACCGGCCAGGACTGGGCAACTGCGGGCGTCCCCGAGCAGCTCAAGCAGCTGACGCAGCCTGCGGCCCGGGATGCAGAGCCCGTCGAACTTGTGGCCGGCGGCCGGGTTTTGGTGGCCAGCGCGCGGAAAGCCTGGCATCGGAAAGAGGATCTCGGCTGGGTTGTCATGCTCCGTGACCGCACCGAGCTGCAGCAGCTGACACGCCAGCTGGACGCTGTCGGGACAATGTCCACGGCCCTGCGCGCCCAACGCCACGAGTTCGCCAACCAGCTCCACACCATCGCCGGTTTCATGAGCATCGGACAACACGATTCCGCGAAGGAATACCTCGCCCGGATTTCGGCAACCGGTCCCCTGAAATTTCCCGTTGAGCAGGCCGAACTGCTCCAGGATCCCTACCTGCAGGCCTTCATCGGCGCCAAGGGAGTGGAGGCCTCCGAGCGCGGTGTGAGCCTGCGCGTCGGGCCGGAGACCATGGTCCGTGGCCACGTCGCCGATCCGCAGGACGTCACCACCGTGCTCGGCAACCTCATAGACAATGCGGTCAGTGCCGCCGTCGCCGGTTCCGCCGCGGACCGTTGGGTGGAAGTGGAACTGCTGGACGACGCCGGACGCCTGCACCTTGTAGTGGGCGACTCCGGAGACGGGCTGGGTGCCGCGGACCCGGAAGACATCTTCACCGAAGGATTCACGACGTCGGCGCAACCGGTACGCTCGGGGGCTGGACAAGGATTGGGGCTGGCTTTGGTGCGGCAACTGGCACGCAGGCGCGGAGGGGATGTCCGGGTCCTGGAACACGGCAGCGAGGGTGGCCCGGGCGCGGTGTTCATGGCCACCATTCCAGGGGTCATGGATGAAGGGCCCACAAGCTCAACGGAGAGGGAGGACCGCAGTGGTTGAGGATCTGAGGGTGCTGATCGTCGACGACGACTTCCACGTCGCGCGGCTGCATGCGGCGTACGTCGATTCGGTGGCCGGCTTCATGGCCTTGGCGCCTGCGGGGTCGGTATCCCAGGCTTTGCAGGCGATCCACAGCCTGCGCCCGGACCTGGTGCTGCTGGACGTGTACCTGCCCGACGGTTCCGGACTGGACCTGCTGGGGCAGCTGGATGTTGATGCTGTGATGCTGACTGCCGCCTCTGACGCGCAGTCCGTCCGCGTTGCCCTGCGGCGGGGCGCCTTGGGCTATATGCTCAAACCCTTCACCGCTGAAACCTTGTCCCAGCAGCTCCGGTCCTACGCGCGCTACCGCAGGATCCTCGGCCAACAGCCCAGCATTGACCAGGGCACCATCGAACGGGCCAAACGCTCACTCATTCCAGGAGATGTATCACCGGCGGCCAAGCCCCGGTCCGCCACCGAAGCCGCGGTCCTGGAGTCCTTGCTTCCCGGCGAACAGTACTCCGCTGCCGAAGTCGCGGAGCGGGTTGGCGTTTCCCGCGCAACAGCGCAAAGGTACCTGTCGTCGCTTGCTGATGATGGCGCCGTCGAAATTCAACTGCGGTACGGAACCACGGGTCGCCCGGAACACCGGTACGGCATCCCGGGCTGACCCAAATATTTGGCTGCTACGCGGACTTCTGCGCTACGAGCTCGATCTCCACCAGCATCTGCGGGTCCAGGAACGGCAGGACGTGGACAAGTGACAACGTGGGCCGGATCTCGCCGAAGACTTCTCCGTGGGCACGGCCGGCGTCCTCCCACTTGCTGATGTCCGTCAGGTACAGCTTGGACTGGACGACGTCCTCATAGGAGAAGCCGGCATCTTCGAGGACAGAGCCAAGCTTTTCGAGGATGAACCTGGTCTGTGAGTAGAAATCATCGCCGACAATGCCGTTTTCGCCGGAAGCTGCCGTAGCGGAAATGAAGAGGGTGTTATCCACCTGGACCGCGCGGGAGTAGCCAAGGGTCTGTTCCCAGACCGAACCCGTGCCGAATGTCTTGCGCATGCCGCGCCTTCCTGTCGTTGCGCCCGGCCCGGTGACCGGCGCTTCGAAGGAAACTTTATGGCTGTCCAAGCTCGAGCCTGTAAACGAACAGTTTTATGTCGGTGCCGGGCACGAACCAATCCCTGTGCGGGGCGCGGTCAAAGCCGGTCCGCGAGTAAAGGGCATTGGCGCTCTCCCACGTGGCACCCGTGGTCAGGGATACTGCGTTGATCCCGGTCATCGCCTTGGCTTTGTCCACGACAGCCTGGACCAGCGCGCGGCCAGCCCCGGAGCGCTGGACTGCCGGATCCACCACGAGGGTGCGAAGTTCGAGTTCGTCCTCCAAGCCGATGTCCGAGAAGCCGCCACCGGCCGGTGCCGCGGTCACGGATCCGATAACCTCGCCGTCACGCTCAGCCACCAGCACGTCGGCGTGCTCTGCCCGGCCGGCCACATCCTGGAGTTTCTGGAGGTACGGGTGGTCGGCGTCGCCGTAGTACCCCGCAGTGACGTAGGAGTCCTGCGTGATGCGGGCAACGTCGTCGTAGTCTTCGGGCAGGGCGGGACGGACGGTAATCGGGGAAAGCACCTACCAATGGTAGTCGCCGTCCCGGTGCCGGAACCGCCAAATAGCGCTTTCCGTGATGGAACTATCAGTCATGAACAGAAGTCACGACGCCGGTTGTCCGGGTTGCGTCCGCACTTTTTGTGTTGCTTTCCGTGGCGTCGAATTGAGCCGGGTTGCGTGCCGTGAACCCCGGTTTCGCGCTGTTGCGGGCACATGTCGGAGCGCTGGCGGTGTCCGTGAGGGGCGTGTTTGAGTTGCCCCACACCACAGCTTGCCTCCCCCATCAGGTATGAACCGAGGAGAACCCCCATGACCGAACCACAGCGCCACCTCCACCTCAACGCCTTCCTCATGAGCACTGGCCACCACGAAGCATCCTGGCGCCTGCCGGAGAGCGATCCGTTGGCCGTCACCAAGGTGGAGCACTACCAGCAGCTGGCCCGAACAGCCGAACGCGGGAAGCTGGACTCCATCTTCTTCGCCGATTCCCCGGTCCTGTTTGGTGAAGTGGGCCGCCGTCCCGCCGGCAAACTGGAGCCCACGGTGTTGTTGACCGCCATCGCGGCGGCCACGCAGAAGATCGGGCTCATCGCCACCGCCTCCACCACCTACAACGACCCCTTCAATCTGGCACGCCGTTTCGCGTCAGTGGACTGGGTCAGCGGAGGCCGGGCAGGCTGGAACGTGGTCACTACTGCTGGACCCGACGCCGCCCGCAACTTCGGTGTGGACGACCAACCCGCCCACGCTGTCCGCTACGAGCGGGCAGCGGAATTCATCGAGGTGGCCCGGAAACTCTGGGACAGCTGGGACGATGACGCCGTGCTCGCCGACAAAGCCGCCGGCGTGTGGGGCGACGATACAAAAATCCGCGTCATCGACCACGAGGGCAAGCATTTCCGGGTCCGCGGGCCGCTGAATGTACCGCGCTCCCCCCAAGGCCACCCCCTGATCGTCCAGGCCGGATCCTCGGAAAACGGCAAAAACCTCGCAGCACAATACGCAGAAGCAGTCTTCACCGCCCATCAAACCCTCGCCGACGCGCAGGCGTTCTACACGGACCTCAAAGCACGCACCGCTGCCGTGGGCCGTAACCCGGAGGGTATCAAGATCCTGCCGGGCATCGTCCCGGTGATTGGCTCCACGGAGGAAGAAGCGCTGAAGCTGGAGCGCGAACTCGACCAGCTGATCAAGCCTGAATACGCTCGAGAGCAACTCGCCAAGACCCTGCGGCTCTCCCCCGAAGACCTTCCGTTGGACCGTCAGCTGCCCGCGGACCTTCCCTCGGAAGACGAAATCGAGGGGGCCAAAAGCCGGTACACCTTGATCGTGGAACTGGCCCGCCGCGAGAAACTCACCGTCCGGCAACTGATCGGCCGTTTGGGTGGTGGGCGTGGACACCGCACCTTCTCCGGCACTCCGGAACAGGTAGCAGACGCCCTCCAGGATTGGTTCTTCGCCGGGGCTGCCGACGGTTTCAACATCATGCCGCCGGTTCTTCCCTCGGGATTGGAAGTCTTCGTGGACCAGGTAGTGCCGATCCTTCAGCAACGCGGTCTCTTCCGCACCGACTACACGGCCTCCACCTTGCGGGGACACTACGGTCTGGAGCGGCCCGAGAGCCAGTACGCCCACGCCGAGGCCAAGGAGCTCACCTCCATCGGCTCAGCGTTCTAGCCCCTAGCGCTTGGGCCAGCTCCACAACGGACCCTCGAGGGACCCCAGGCCCTTGATCCTGGTTTCGCCCATGTCCTTGTACAGCTCATGCTCGTGCGCCGCGCCGCTCTCGCGAAGGGCCTTGAGCAGTGCCTCGGAATGGGTCACGACGATCATCTGGCTGCTGGCACTGGCGTGGACAATCAATCCAGCCAGTGCCGGCATCAGGTCCACGTGCAGGCTGGTCTCCGGTTCGTTGAGCACCATCAATTCCGGCGGCCGGGGCGTTAGGAGCGCAGCAGTCAGGAGTAGGAACCGCAACGTACCGTCTGAAAGCTCTGCGGCTTTCATGGGCCGCAGCATTCCGGGTTGGCGAAGCTCCACGCTGAACCTGCCGTCGCTGACCGCGACCTCCAGCCGGCTTCCGGGAAAGGCATGGCCGACGGCGGCATCCAACTGCCGCTCGAAGCCCACCTCCCGCAGCGTCTGGAGGGCCGCCGGGAGAGCTCAGTCCAGTCCCCGCCCGGTTCCCGCAGTTTGGCGAGGCTTCCCTTGCGATCCACCAACAACGAACCCGGCCGGGCCACTGGTCCCGAAAAGATCTGTTCCCTCTTGATCTCGGGGTCCAGGCTGAAGGCGGAGCGGCGGGGCCTGCCCGTGGCTTCGTCAAAACCGGCACCGCTGGCAACCGGCATCCCGAGGTCCACCAAGTATCCGAAGTCGTCACCGGAGTAGCCCAGTTTCAGGTTCACGGATTCCCGCCGGACCGTTCCTTGGACGGGGACGTCGCCGCGCCGCATGGCCTCGCTGATGGACTCCGGACCGGCCCACAAAGTGGACGACAAACCGCCGTCCCTGGCCAGGGAGCCCACCACGTTTCCGGAATCCCCGCCTGCGCACTCGGCCAACAGCCGCAAGGCTCGGTACAACGAGGACTTGCCGCTGCCGTTGGCCCCCGTCACGACATCCAGGCCGTGCAACTCCATGGCGAGGTCCCGGATGGAACGGTAGTTGGCGATGGCGAGTGTGGTGATCACAGGGCGGTGGTCACAAGGGGAATTTGCCGGACAGTTCCAACGCCCCGGCGCACATCCACGCCGCCAAGCGGTCTTCGGTGCTCGGCCCGCCGTCGAGCGGGCTCCGAAGCCGCGGCCGGCGAACCCAGCAGCCGGCCTCTTCCGCGATCAGCGCTCCCGCGGAAAAATCGTGCTCGTTCAGTCCACGCTCCCCGTAGGCGTCAAAGGTGCCATCGGCCACCATGCAAAGATCCAACGCCGCCGAGCCCAGGCGCCGGACATCGGCGAAGCCGTCCATCACCTCGCCCAGTCCCTGCAGCTGGCTTGCCCGGGTGGCGGGATCGTAGCTGAAGCCCGTTGCCAGGATCAGCCCCTTCCGCCCAGGAACCGGTCCTTCGAGCCGTGTTGACTGCCCGGCAGCTTCCACCCAGGCGCCGTGTCCCCGGGCAGCCGAGTAGACGCGGCCCAGCGCCGGCGCGTGCACCACCCCAGCCAGCCACACGCCGTCGGAGTCCGCCACCGCAACGGACGTTGCGTAGTAGACGATGTTGCGGATGAAGTTGGTGGTCCCGTCCAACGGATCAATGGACCAGCGATACCCTGAATGGTCCTCCGGCCGGGTGGTTCCGTGTTCTTCACCGGTGAGCGCATCATGGGGGCGTTCGGCCAGGATTGCGTCGCGGACTGCGTTCTCCGCCGCGACATCGAAGGCGGTGACCCAGTCGCCCGCTTCACCTTTATTGGTGGTTTCCAGGCCCTCCCCGCCGGTTCCGCTGACGGACCGGCGGGCAAGGACAGCTGCGCCGGCAGCGGCGGCACGCTTGGCAACTGCAAGCAACTCCGATGGATCGGTCATTCGGATGCTGCCTCCGCTACGGGGTCAGCAACCGCGGCCTCCTCATTGTCCTGGTCAGCGTCCGTCGGGGCAGGCCCGTTGGCCAACAGCTCACGGAAGCCGTCCTCGTCCAGCACGGGAATGCCCAGCTGTTCAGCCTTGTCCAGCTTGGTCCCTGCGCTTTCGCCGGCCACGAGGTAGCTGGTGTTCTTGGAGACGGACCCCGAGGCCTTGCCGCCTCGGATGATGATGGCTTCTTTGGCTTCGTCCCGGCTGAAGTTCGGAAGTGTTCCCGTGACCACCACGGTCAGGCCTTCAAGTGTCCGGGGCATTGAGGAGTCGCGCTCGTCCTCCATCCGAACCCCCGCAGCAGCCCAGCTGTCCACGATCTCGTTGTGCCAGTCCACGGCAAACCATTCCTTGAGCGCCACGGCAATAGTGGGGCCAACGCCGTCCACGTGTGCCATTTGCTCTTCGGTGGCGTTCCGGATGGCGTCCATGCTGCCGAACGCCGTGGCCAGTGCACGGGAAGCCGTGGGGCCGACGTGCCGGATGGAGAGCGCCACCAGCACGCGCCACAAGGGCTGCTTCTTGGCTTTCTCCAGCTCCACGAACAGTTTCTCGGTGGTCGCCGTCGGCTTGGACGGGGTTTTGGCGGTTCCCTTGGTGTAGAAGTACGGGACGAGTTCGAACTCCCCCGTGCCCACGCCCTTGGAGCGCTTTCCCCGGCGGATCAGGACATCGGCAAGGTCCTCGCGTGTCAGGCTGAACAGTCCGGCCTCGCTGGTAAGGGGCGGGGTTTCCGGCTCTGCAGGCTGTGTCAGTGCAACGGCCGCTTCCCAGCCCAGCGCTTCAATATCGAACGCGCCCCTGCTGGCGACGTGGAACACGCGCTCCCGCAACTGGGACGGGCAGGACTTCGCGTTGGGGCAGCGGATATCCACGTCCCCTTCCTTTGACGGCGCCAAGGGCGTGCCGCAGGAAGGACATTCGGTGGGCATCACGAACTCGCGGACCGGTGGATCCTGTTTGTCCCGCAAGGCCAGGACCGGCCCGACAATTTCAGGGATGACATCGCCGGCTTTCCGCAGGATCACGATGTCCCCGATCATAACGCCCTTGGCCTTGACAACATCCTGGTTATGCAAGGTGGCCATGCCCACGGTGGAACCGGCAACCTTTACCGGCTCCATCAGTCCGAACGGGGTGACCCGCCCTGTCCGGCCGACGTTGACCATGATGTCCAGGAGCTTGGTGTGCACTTCTTCCGGCGGGTATTTGTAGGCCGCTGCCCACCTGGGCACCCTGGAGGTGTAGCCCAGGGCGCGTTGCGTGGCGAAATCGTCGATCTTGACCACGATGCCGTCGATCTCGTGGAGGAGGTCATGGCGGTGCTCGCCGTAATGCGCGATGAATTCGAGGACGCCTTCGTAAGTGTCCAGCACTTTCGAGTAGGGACTGACCGGCAGTCCCCATTCAGCGAGCAATTGGTACGTTTCCGATTGGCTGGTGGCATCCAGTCCCTCACGGGCGCCGATGCCGTGGACGAACATGCTCAGTGGACGCTTCGCCGTTTCGGCCGGATCCTTCTGACGCAGGGAGCCCGCTGCCGCGTTGCGGGGGTTGGCGAGGGGCGCTTTGCCTGCGGCCACCAGGCTCTGGTTGAACTCCGTGAACGCCTTGGACGGGATGAAGACCTCGCCCCTGATTTCGACCTCGGTGGGATAACCGGAGCCGCTGAGTTCCCGCGGGATTTCCTTGATAGTGAGGACATTGTGGGTGATGTCTTCCCCGGTGGTGCCATCTCCACGGGTGGCCGCGCGCACCAGTTTGCCGTCCCGGTAGAGGAGGTTCACTGCGAGGCCATCAATTTTCAACTCTGTCAGCCAGCGGATAGGCGGCACCCTGTCACCCAGCTTTGCGACGGATGCTTCGGCCTTGCGGACCCAGGCTTCGAGTTCGTCCAGCGAAAAGACGTCGTCAAGGCTGTACATCCGCTGCAAATGCTCTACTGCGGCGAAAGCCGATGAGACTTCCCCGCCGACTTCCTGCGTGGGGGAATCGTTGGAGACCAGCTCCGGATGAAGCGCTTCCAACTCCTCAAGGCGACGGTAGAGTTCATCGAACTCAGCGTCCGAAACCGTGGGTGAGTCTTCCTGGTAGTAGGCATACCGGTACTTACGGACGAGGTCGGCTAATTGCTCATACTCGTCCCGCATCGACCCTGAAGGCGGGGTCCCTTCCGCTTCGACGACGGCGGCCGCCGCACCTTCACCTGTGGTTTCTACCGGATTCGCAATTTCTGGTGTGCTCACAGGTCTATCTTGCCGCAAGCCACCGACATTAAAGCGCTGTTAGTGGGAGGAGAGCCGGTTCTTGCTCCAGAGGGCGAACCCCAATCCACCCAACCCCACCAGCAGCACGCCACCCAGGATGCCGAACAAGCCCATCAGGTTGGGCCCCGTGAAGGAGTTCGATGCCAGCACCGCGGCCTGCGTTGGGTGGCCCTTGTCCACGGGTGTGTTCCAGTTGGAGGACTTGGTGGGACTCGGGCTTGCAGTGCTGGGTGTCGCCGAAGGAGTCGCCGACGGCGTTGCTGACGCCGCCGTGGTTTCCGGGGCCTGGGTTGGCTCCGGGGTGCTTTGTGCCGGATTGGCCACCTGGGGTGCCACGGTGACGAACTGCGTTACGGCCGGCTGTTGTGGAACCTGCACGGGAGGGGCCGGCGCAACCGGTGCCGGTGCGGGCTGGGTTTCCCGTACACGGGTGGGTTCCGGCTTCGGTGCGGGCTTCTGGTCGAGTTCCGGCGCCAGCCCCGGCTGGGTCGGTGAAGGGTTCACTGCTCCCTCGGTGGGGGCGCAGGCCAGCTTGCCTCCGCAGGGGACGGCTTGGGCAGCGGCGGCGGGCGCAAGCAGCAAGCCAGCGGCCAGGAAAACGGCAGGGACAACGGAGTGTCGCATGAAAGTAACCTCAGCTGGGGCGTTGGGGCGCCCCGAAATTGGGGGTGTTTCGAGAAATCCTCCTACATCCTCCCGCGTGGCGGCAAATCCTGGCTGCGGTTCTCGGGCGGCATGGCGATCTGAAGCTTGCGTACTTTTCCGCGCCCCACGATGTACCCGCGTCCTGGAATGAAGTCCGGGCTGACCCGCCCAAGCGAGGTGTTGAGCAAGGAATCACCCTCGACGTCTCCCGGATTGAGCAACAGCCCGCGACGCCCGGATTTGAAAGGCTGGGCGAGGGACCAGGCTTGCGACCAGGTGGACGTTTCGGACTCACCCACCACCCATTGGTCGGCCTTGATCGCTGCAGTGACCAACCGGCCGACACCGGACTCGGCCAACGTATCGGTGAACTCTGTCAGTCCCTCGATGAATATGGCCATGGTGCCCGGATTATCCGATGCCTTGTCGATCAGGTCGTCAACCACATCCGAGACCTCGTCCGGCCCCACCAGGGACCTGCTCCAAATGTTCAGGTCCGCAACCGCCGAGCGCCGCGACCCGATGTAGATGAGGTCGGTCCGGGGATTGGACCTGCGCAGCGCGTACGCCAGGGTAACCAGTGCCACCGTTCGCCCGGCGCCCGGGGGGCCTGCGAGCAGGAGCGAACCCTTGGCCGCAATGGCAGCCGGGCCGAGGGTCTCGTCGTCGACGC
Source organism: Paenarthrobacter sp. AR 02 (assembly GCF_021538675.1). GTDB lineage: Bacteria > Actinomycetota > Actinomycetes > Actinomycetales > Micrococcaceae > Arthrobacter. The sequence goes on along the minus strand of NZ_JAJUKH010000002.1, from coordinate 592,034 downwards.
CGATGACCGGGTTGTCCTGCGCGCCGCCGGGCAGGATGTCCAGGTCCACCAGTTCGGGGAGCCGCTGGATCTGGGGTGCCTGTTCGAGGCCTTGGCGGATCATTGCCTGGCTGAGCTTGGCCACTTCCCGCGCCTGAAGGGCAAGGTTCGAGTTGCCGCCCAGCACGGCGAGCTGGACCTCGAGTCCGTCCAGCAGTCCACGCCCGGGAGGCGAAGCTGCATTGAGGACGTCCTTGGGAACATCAAGGGTCATGTAGTCGTCCTCGGAGCTGAGGCGAAGGACCAACCGTTTCTGGATGGATGCAAGGAGCGACGCCGGGACGGAGTTGGTGCGGTCACCGCTCACTACCAGGTGGATGCCCAAGGGACGACCGTCCGTGGCGAGGGTCAGGAAGATGTCCCAGAGCGCGGACAGCTTGCTGTATTCGTACCCTTCCCGGAACGCCGACATACCGTCCACCAGGATGAAGATGCGCTTCTCGTCCGGTTTGTTGGCCAGTTCCCGGTATTCGACGATCGTTGAGGCCCGGACCTCCGCGAACCGTGCTGCCCGGTCATCAGCGACGTCCTTGAGCCAGCGGAGCAGCCTGCCGACTCTTTCGACGTCGTCGCCGTTGATGATTTCGCCGACGTGCGGGAGACCTTCGAGCATCTTCAAGCCGTTGGAACCACAATCGATGCCATAAACGTGCACGGGCCCGCCACGGGGTGTGACGGCCGCGGCGATGGCGATGCTGCGCAACGCTGCGGACTTGCCGGATCCACCCGTGCCGTAGACGGCCATATTTCCGTCTTTGTCCGGCTCGTAGAAAACGGTCGGCTGGTCCTGGTGGGCGGGGTCGTCGGCCACTCCGAGCAGGAGGCGTTCATCGCTTCGCGGGTTCGGGAGCTTTGAGAAGTCGTAGGTGGTGGCCAGTTCGTTGAGCCACGGCTTCCTGGGCGGCTCAATCGACAGGACGTCAGCTGCACGGATGATGTTTCCGGTCATCCTGGCAATGTCGTTGGGACCGGCAGGTTCTTCCTCTCCATGCTGGTCCAGGGGCGGTTCCCAGGCAGGTCCGGATCCGAAGGCCATCTCCACAATGTCGATGCGGGGACGCTGGGGCTTGTCCGTGGTCCAACCACCGGCATATCCGGTCTGGAAACCCTGGATGCGTCCCGGGCCGGTCTTGGCGGCACCTCGGCCTGGAATGGACGGATCAAAGTACGCTGCAGTGGGAACGCCCAGGATGTCCACTGCGTCCACTTCGTCGGCCATGCGCAACGCGACCCGGAGATTGGTGTTGGCGCGCAGGTTGTCCTTGATGACACCGGCGGGCCGTTGAGTGGCGAGGATCAGGTGCAGGCCCAGGGATCGGCCACGGGCTGCGACGTCCACAACGCCATCGACGAACTCCGGAACCTCGGTGGCGAGGGCGGCGAATTCGTCCACGATGATGATGAGGTACGGCGGCGCTTCGGGATCTGCTTCGCGTTGGAGTGCCAGCAGGTCCTTCGCCTTCTTCCTGTTAAGGAGGCGTTCGCGGTAGTGCAGCTCAGCGCGCAGGGATGTCAGTGCCCGGCGGACCAGGTGCGGCGAAAGGTCGGTGACGAGGCCTACGGTGTGCGGCAGGTGCAGGCAGTCCGCGAACGCTGCACCGCCCTTGTAGTCGACGAAGAGGAAACTGACGCGGTCCGGGCTGTAGGCGGCGGCCATGCCCATGACCCAGGACTGCAGGAACTCGGACTTGCCCGCACCGGTGGTTCCGCCCACCAGCGCGTGCGGTCCCTCGTTCTTGAGGTCCAGGTAGAACGGCTCCACGCCCTTGGAGCCCACCAGGGCCCGGAGGCTGCCGTTGTCTTTACGGTTGGGCACGGCCGTGGCATGGACGGAGTTGTTCTCCTGCCACCGCTCGGCAACAGCCTGCGGGTTGTCCATCAGCTCCTTGCCGATCAACGTGGCGTAGGAGACAGCACGCGGAAGGTCGGAGTCGTCCTCGAGCGGGTTTCCGACATCCACCAGGGGTGACATCATGCGAGCGAGTTGCGTCGCCAGCTCCGCATCGACGCTTTCGCAACTGACCGGATACGTGTGGCGTCCCAGGCGCACCTGGCCCGTGGTTGTGCCGTGATCGCCGTCGACCGACAGGAAATCGCGGCAGGCTGCCGGCAAGGACTGGACATTCGCGGCCACCCACATGATGTGGACGCCGTAGTCTGGGCCCCTCTCCACCAGGCGGGTGAGGCGTCCGCGGTCCACGGGAGCATCGTCCTCGACAACCACCAGGACCGCGGGAACAACGGGGCCAGGAAGCTCTTCGTGCTCATCCTTAAGTCCGGGACGCAGCTGCGGACCGGGCTCCTTGGCCATGGACTCGCGTTCTTCCACGAGGTTCTCGAGACGGGACAACAGTGCTGCACCGGCCCCGGGACCGGCCGCCAGATGGTCCCCTGACAGGGGGCTGTGGCCCGAGCCCACGTGCGGGAGCCATTGCAGCCAGTCCCAGCGTTCCCGTGACCGGGCCGAGGTCAGCGCCGCCAAGACCACTTCCGCCGGTGAGTGCAGGCCTACCAGTTGAAGTACCACGCCGCGGGCGACGTCGTCCACCACGCTGCGGTCACCGGCCACCCCGAAGGAACCCGAGGTGCGCAACTGCGAAACGATCGGTACACCCTCAATGACGCGGACCTGCTGCAGGCACTCCTGGATTTCGCGCATGTACCGGGGTTCGGTTTCGTTTGCACCCGGTTCCTCGAACTGGATCCGCGACGGCGCGGAGCCGAGCCCGAACCGCACCCCGAGGAAGTGCTCGTGTTCTGGACGCTTGGTCCACAGGAGCGGCCCGAGCTTGTAGATCGCATCCACGGTGTCACTGACGGACGGCGCTTCCTGCAGCCTGACCGCCCGTTCGATGTTTTGCTGCCGGTCGATGTCCTCGCGGAAAGCCAGCATGGCAGCCGTGAACTGTTTGTGGCCTTCCTTGGCCTGGCGTTTGCTCTGCATCTTGTGGTCCACATAGTGCCCCACAATGAAGAGCGGCATCATGGCCATGAACAGCACTGAGAGCAGGTTCTGGGTGACCGCGAAAAGCACGCCACCCATCAGCAGCGGTGCCACCAGCATGATGTACGGGAACGGCTGGTGCTCGGGACGCTTCGGACCGGCCGGTGGCACCCGCTTGGCCGATTCGAACCTGGGGAGCACACGCGGCGAGCGGTTGAAGTCCACCAGCGGCGAGGACGGTCCACCACTGTGGTTCCGCGAGAGGGCAACCACGCCCACGGTGGTGTCACCCAGCGTCACCGTATCGGAGGAACCAAGGGTTGCCCGCGTCACGGGCAACCCGTCCATGAGCAGGCCGTTGGCCGAATTCGTGTCAACGATCTCCACGGTTTCGCCCACGGTGACCCGCGCATGGCGCTTCGAGGTGAGCGGATCCGAAAGGCGGATGTCCACGTCCCGGTCCCGGCCGATGTAGCTGGTACCGAACGGCAGCGAAAATTCGCGGCCGACGTCGGGCCCTGACAAGACGCGCAAGGTCGCCGCCGCCGGTCCCCTGTTGTTGCCGTCGGCGTGGCCGTTCGAGGCGAACTGCTCACTTACCTGCGCGAGGGAGACTTTGGAGCCGGGCCGGAGTCCCGACTCCAGCAGGTTGTCCGTTGGCCGGAGGACGTGCCCGGAAAGCCCGCCACCGACGAACGCTTCGTCGACGCTGATGGACAGGTTCGACGGCGCTTCGGTCCCCTTACGCGCGGGGTCCGCCACCCAGAGCTCGGTGGCGATATCCGCGACGGTGGCGCGGCCATCAACTGTGACGGCCAGGTCCTTGGCTTCAGCCGTGTCGCGCCGCAGGGTCAGGCGGAACTTCATGCTTCGTCTGCTCCAGTCATGGTTTCAAGGAGGTGCAGGTCAGCCGCTGTCACCAGATGCGAGGTCACGGCGTGCTCAACCAGGCGGGCACGGCGGTTGGTGGCGAGTTTTCCGGCTCCCCCACGCAGCCCGACCACGCCTACGCGGTCCAGTTTGTCGCACACATTGTCCAACTTGCGGTTGAAACGGGTCAGCGCCCACCCCAGCCGCTTTGCGGCCTCAGCGGACGACGGGATTGCGCTGAAACCGGTGCCGTCACGCCGAAGCATGGGCTCGGCCAGCGCGACAATCAGCGCCTTCTGCGAATCGGTGAAAAGCACGGGCCCGATGGTGGTGTCGCCCGCCTGGTCCTCATCCCGTGCTTCATGGCGGAACGACGGAGTTTTCAAATGCACCGCGAACTCGTAAGTGGTGGGACCGGCCGTGAAAATCACGTTGGTGTGGCTGAAAACCAGCGGAATCCGAGCCCCGGGAGCCAGCCAGGCCTGCATCCCGCCGGAACCGTCGGCGATGGTGGCGGACAGCATGCTGCCCACGTTGCTGAGCCACCAGATGCCGTCGTAACGGGCAATCTGCAGGAAGCGCCGGTGCAGGTAAGGGTTGTCATCTACCTCAAGGTCGCCTTCGCGGCCGATGTCGAACACGTCCTCATCGGATGGTTCGTACCATTCCCCACAGAAATCTATTGCTAGATCCCCCATGATCTGTGCCTCCTCAGTGGGCAGTGAATTTGTTGCATAAGCCGTCTACTTGTCCAGGCAAGCGATGGAATCGGGTCCTCCGGGCGACGCTGATCCGTCAGCCCTGACCAGGATGACCTGGATACACACCGGTGGTGCTGTGTTACCCGACACCACTGCGTTGGTGGCGAGCGTCGACTCGTAGGGACCATCGGACTTGGCCGACTTGGTCCTCCATTTGAACGTGTCCCCGGGCTTCATCTCGACGTAATCCCACCGGAAAATAATGAGTGGAGGTCCCATGCCGCCGGACTGCTGTTCTGCGTGCAAACCGGTCACTTCAGGAACGCCGCCATCACCCAGCGCGTCCACGGGTGGCTTGCTGCTGCTCTCGGTGGGAGCTGCCTTGGGTTGGGCATTTGCCCCGAGGACCACGCCCACCACAATGGCTACCACCAGGACAGCTGCGCCGGTTGCCGCCAACCACAGGTTTCGTTTGCCGTGGTCGGCCGGCTGCGGCTCAACCGGCGAGGCACCCGATGGCGCGCCGGAGCGGCTGACCGTGGCGTCGACGTCGTCGTTTTTGCCGGAAGGCTGCCAGCCGCGCAGGACCGTGGACTCGGCGGTGTCCGGCTCCGCGGGCGCGCGGTTGGCCGTGTGGTCCGGCACCCGGAATTGCGGCGGTGCCTGGAACTGGGCAGGCGTCTGCACCGTTTGTGGCGGGTTCTTGGGCTGCACAGGCTGCGGACTTGTACCTGGAACCGTGGACGGGAACGTGCGTGCCGGGAACGTCGGGGCGGACCCGGTCGTGGCGGTTCCGGAAGCGTCCGGATCGATGGAGGCGATGCTCCGGACCCGGGTTTCCTCGACGTCGTCGTCCGGGTGCTCTTCGCCATGGCCCGGTTCTTCGAGCACTTCGAAGGGCGTGACGGAGAGGTTGAGCTCGGTCTGGATCCGCTGCAGCGCCAGGGCGAAAGCATGCGCCGAGGAGTAGCGGGATTCGGGCGACTTCGCCATGGCCGTAGCCAACACCAACTCGAGGGATTCGGGGACATCGGCCCGGCCCAAGCGCGGAAGTGCCGAGTTGGTGATCCTCGAAATCAGTTCACGCTGTGAATTGTCCTGCCCCGGAAGAACGAAGGGCGAACGGCCGGCCAGCAGCGTGTACAGGGTGGCACCCAAAGCCCAGATGTCCACGGGGACACCTTCTACTGGCCCTCCCCGGAACTGCTCCGGCGGCGACCACGGAATGGACATGCCGGCGTCGTCCTCGGTGTCGGCGCCGATGGTGCCGGAGATGCCAAAGTCCGTCAGCGCAGGCCTGTTGTAGTCCGTGACCAGGATGTTGGCGGGCTTGATGTCGCGGTGCACGATTCCGGCGCGGTGCGCGGTCTCGACGGCGGACGCCACCTGGATCCCGATGGCGAGGACCTCGTCCACGCTGAAGCGCTGACGACGGTAGCGGACGTCCAGGCTTGGCCTGGAGCAGTATTCCATGGCGAGGTAGGAGTGACCGTTTTCGGTGATCTCGGCCTCGAAGATCGTCACGATGTACGGGTGGGATGACAACTGCGCCATCAGGTTCGCCTCTGACTCGAAGCGGCGGCGCGCCCCTTCGGTCTTCAGGTCCGACAACAGCACCTTCACAGCCACTTTTCGACGCGGCCTGTCCTGCTCGTAAAGGTAAACATCCGAGAAGCCACCGGAACCCAGCAGGCTGATGTATTTGAAACCCGGGATGGGTGGAGGCGGCGCGGGGGGCCTCTTGGAACTCAAAGAATCTCCTCGAAACGCAATGAAATATCGTCACCCAGTTCGGCGATGTCGCCGTCCAGCAGGATGGCCATCTCGTTCTGGGCGAGCCGGCGTGGCGCTTGCCCTTCCCTGATGAGCACGGTGCCATTGGTGGCCTTCAAGTCACACAACATGACGTGCCAGCCCTCCAGCCGCACCTCGACATGCGAGCGCGAAATGTCCCCGCCAGGGCTCTCAACCTGGACCAAACGGGGCATAGTGCCACCCTGGACACGGGAAACCGACGGCTGCCGGCCAATAATCAGCGACTGGTCAAGGTCGATGAGCTCGCCTGTGGAAAGCCGCATGCGGCCGAGCCGGGGTCGCGGGACGTGGACCGCGTCCCCGGACAGTGCCATACCGCACACGGAGCATTGCGGGTAGGTTGGCGGATTGGCATGTCCTGCTGGGCAGACACGCGCCAGGACACTCGGCCCATTGACGGGTGCTGTTCCTGCAGCTGCACCGGACTGCTGGGCGGCTGTGTCGTTACCGACGGGAAGACTGCTCTTCATAATGGTTTCGCCGTCGTGGTCCGGGTCCGCTCCTCCGGACGTCTCCGACGGCGGGGGCGGTGGCAAGGCAGGCGACCAACCCGTTGGCATTTGGGGTGCGGGTTCGGCCACTTGCTCCGCGGCCTGAACGGCCGGCGCAGCGGACGGGTTGCCGACCGCAGTTGACGTGCCGGAGCTGCTTCGGAGCCACGGAACCGAATCGATGAGGCCCGTGGCCGGTACAGCCTGGACCTGCCCGACGGCGGACTCGGCCGGAGCGGGCCCGCTCGCTGCCGCTGTGGTTTCCGCGGCCGGTGGTTCGGGCGGGGTTGGCGCAACCGGAGGGGCCGGTGCTTCGTGTGGGTGCTCGGCTTCATCGTCGATGCGGACGGCGGCGTCCTCGATGTTCCGCATCACCGTCTTATCCCAGAGGTGGTCGTAGTTGGTGGTGTTCTCCAGCGACGGGACCAAGGGATCGGTGCTGCTGGTGTGGACGGGAAGCTGGGCTTCTTCTTCTGGCTCCGGCTCGGGTTCGGGTTCGGGTTCCAGCATCAGCTCGGGTTCGGGCTCGGGCTCCGGTTCGGGCTCGCGCTCCGGTTCCGGTTCCGGCTCCGGGAAGCCGATCATGGTTTCATCGGACACCCGATCGGAGACCGGGGTCCCGGTCGCTGCAGTTTCAGGAACAGGAACGGCTCCGGGCTCAGCCTCGGCTACAGCGCCGCCTGCCGCCGTACCCAACTGGACGTCAAGGGATGCCAGCAGCACCACGCCTTCGGCCAAGGGAAAGCTGTTCAGGGCAGCCCCGCTCAACGAAGACTGGTCCAGTGGCGTGGTGCTGCTGCCGATGCGGAGACTGTAACCCCGGGCATCCGCGATCCGCCGTTCGGTCCAGGTGGTCACGTCCCGCCCGGTGATCCGTTCCTGGCCGTCCTCCAGGTGCACCAGCAATTCGAGCTCCCCGCGGAGGAAAACACGCAGGGCATCCGTGGCGGCGATGATCCCGAAAGGAGGGATACGGCTGAGCGAGACACCGAAGGCCTCCGTCACTTCGTGAAGCACCTCATGGGCCTCGGGCGCAGATGCCAGCAACTCCCACACGGTATCGATGAGTGCGTGTGGCGTGTCAGGGCCCAAGAGAACAACTGTCCCCCCGCGGACCACACCGAACCACTCACCGTGCTGGTATCGGGCCGGCGAGCGGTGGTTACTGCTTACCATCGGCGCCTTCCTCCTGGTCAGTTCCATTCACCCAAGCCCTGGGAAGGGTGTCTTCCTCCACCTCGGACGCGACCTCGGGCCTCGGCGCGGTAGTGGCGATGCCGGCGTCGTTCATTACGTTCTTGGCGTCAACCACAATCACGGTGACGTTGTCCCGGCCCCCGCTCCGCAGAGCCGCCTGGATCAGCGCGTCCACCGCGTCCTGCGGGTGGGCCACTGTGCTGAGGATGCGGAACATGTGCTCATCGCCGAGTTCGCCGTTGAGGCCGTCAGAGCAGACCATGATCCGGTCGCCTTCCTGGATGGGCAGCAACCAGAAGTCGGCTTCGGTTTCATCTCCCGTACCCAAGGCGCGCGTGACCACGTGGCGCCGAGGATGGACTGCCGCCTGTTCGGCAGTGATGTCGCCGGAGTCCACCAGTTCCTGTACCTCGGAGTGGTCCACGCTGACCTGGGCGAACGCGCCCTGGCTCAGGCGGTAGGTCCTGGAGTCTCCGATGTTCATCACCAACCAGTAGGGCAGGCCCATCTGTTCCACCACCACGACGCCGGACAGGGTTGTCCCGGCCCGGGCTCCGGTGGCAGTCCGGATGGCTGCGTCAGCGTTCAGCAGGCAGGCCTGCAGCTCCGCCGCAGAGGCGGTGCGGACGCCCGACGCGAGTTCGGGTGAGCTCCCCAACGTCCGCACGCACATGCCGCTGGCTATTTCGCCGGCCTCGTGGCCGCCCATGCCGTCAGCCACGGCAAAAACGGGGTCGGCCGCGATGAACGAATCCTCATTCAGCTCGCGCCGGAGACCACGATCGGTCCCGTACCCGTAACTCAGGCGGAAGGTGGACGGTGCTGATGCCTGGCCGGCGTCAGCGGGCGTGGACGGCTGTGGATTCATGCTTGTCCTAGGTGGAAGGAACGGTCGCCAAAGTGGACTGTCGAACCGGGACGGACCAGTATGGCGTCGCCGGGGTGGAGCCTGGTCTGGATGCCGTCAGGCGTGGTGACTGCACTCCCGTTGGTGGAATTCCGGTCGGTGACCCACACGCCGTCGCCATCAACCCGGAGGTGCAGATGGGTTTTGGAGATGGACCTGCCGGGGTCCGACACCGGCAGCAATTGCTCCACGGTTTCCCCTGGCTGGGGTGCAGGGTTCCGCCCAAGCAGGACCGAGCCGCCAAGCTGGACGTCCTGGCCGTCGTCGACCGTGATCCTCAGTACCGCCTGGGCCCGGCGGGCCCCCGGCCGCATCTGGGTCCGTTCGACGTCGTCATCAGGGTGGGCGGCAAAAGCCTGCTGTTTGTCAGGTTCGGGCCGTTGTGCGGCATGGTCCTCTTGGGGGACGACGGCGGTGGCTTCCGGGTTCACGGTCGGTTGCAGTCCCGCTGCGGTTACGGGGCGCGGGGCTGTGGGTGGCCGCCATTGATTGGGGTCGTGCGATGGCTGCACAGACGGTGCCGGGCTTGGGCCGGGAGCGGATTGCGACGGTGAAACCTGCGTCGGGGCAACCTGCGCACGTTCGGTGGGCCTGCCGCCCGGGACCGGCGAGGTCACAGGCTGCACCGGCGGGAGGTTCATCGGCGCGAAACTGTAAGGACCTTGGATGCCGCCGGTGGTCACGGGATTTCGCCCTGCACCAACATCGAAGACCAATGTCTTCGCGGCCTTGTCGTGCCAGCCGCGCAGCTTGCCGTCCTTGTCCCATGCGTTGGAGACGACAACCAGGATGGCCCACACCGCACCCAGCACCAACAGCGGCAATCCAGTCCACAGGGCCGGACCAATCAGGCCAAGGGCGGAGAGGATGACAGAGGCCAGCGCGCCGAGGAGCAAGACGCTGCCGGTCACGATGCCCCGGACAAAGACCGCTCCTGCCCCGGGTGCGTAGCCATCGGAGTCGGTGCTCCGGATACCCATCAGCTTGTTCCCAAGGGTGTTGCCGGTCCTGGCTTCCAGCCCAAGGAGCACGAAGCAATAAACCACTGTCACTCCCAGGCCTATGCTGCCCAGGAGGACCAACAGCCCGGTGTCATAGACAATGAAGCCGTTTTTCCGGGTTTGCGTGATGCCGGCAATCCCGATGGCGAAAGTGGTGGCCAGGACGGCGATGGGACCAAGCCAGTCCAAAACCGCCGCACCGAGCCGCTTCCCGGTGGATGCAGGCACCAATTCCAGCTTGCTGGTCATTGTTGCCCCTCCCCCTGGTCCCGGTCCTGCGTCCGGCGTCGTTGTTGTTCCCGCCTGCGCATGGTGCACCGGCGATGACACTACCGAGATACTACCGGGATCGGTGTGGCCTTGCCGGGCGGCAGACTCCAGAGCAGCCATTTGGGCGTGGTTGATGTTGCCCTCTTTGCGTGCTCCGCGATTGCTCAGGGGAGATCCGCACTGCGTACAGAATGTGGCCCCCGGACGGACCGGGTGACGGCAGGCCGGACACAGTTCTGGCTGGCTACTGTTCATCGGTGGAGTCCTTCATGCGCTTCAAACGAAACCGCCGGCGGCCGGCAGTGGTTGATGACTGCTCGCGACGGCGGAGCGCTGCCCTGCCGTCCGACAACAGCGACCGCGGTGAGAACCTCGCCTGCTGCCGTTTCCAGAAGCCAACGCTCCCCGTGATATCGGTCAGGGACGAATCCACGATCTTCCAGTACTCCTTCACCTCGTCCTCGCTGGGCTGTCCGGCCCCGAAAACGGCCGCATCGGCCCGGTGGGCGAGCATGGTGGTGGTGCTCCCTGTGGACGGGAACGCATCCGCGATGACCGTGGCGGACTCGCGGCGGGTGGACTTGGTATCGATGGAAGCACCCAGGTCAGTTGCGAGGCTCAGTACTTCGTTCCAGCCACCGCTCACACGCTGGGCCGGATGGCCATCACGGAAGCGTGCCTTTCGGCGTCGTGATTTCAGCAGGAGGATCAGCAACAACGGAATGGCCAGGATCCCCAGTGGAATCAGCGCAACCCCGATGGCAGCGAGCAACGGACCCCAGAAGAGCCACGGGTTGTTCTTCTTCTCGTCCGCGTCCAACGCGTCCGGAGTGGAGTCCGGCGGCAGATCCGCAGGTTCCTGGGGCGGGGGTGGCGGCTGCAGTACCTGCGGCTTGGGCTTGGACTTGTTCTGTGGGTCCGGCGGGATCGGCACGTTGTCCTTGGGCGGCGTGGGATCGAAGGACACCCAACCCACCCGGTCGAAGGCCACCTCCACCCAGGCGTGCACGTCCTTGCCCGTGATCTTGATATCGCCTGCACCGTTTTCGGGACTCTTGGGATCCGGATAGAAACCCATGACGACGCGGGACGGAATCCCCAAATGGCGGAGCATCAGTGACATGGAAACGGCATACTGCTCGTCGTCGCCCAGCATCTGCTTGGCCGAAAGCATGTTCCTGATCCGCGCAGCACTGTGGCCGGGAAGGCTGGGAAGCTGGCCGTCGGCTACCAACCCGTTGCTGAAAGCCCCGCTCTTTTGGAAATGGGCCTCAATCTGGCGGACACGATCAATGGCCGTCGGTGCGTCGGCAGAAATTTCGTTGGCCTGCGACGCCACGATCGGCGGAACGTCCTGGGCATCAGGCAAGGTCATCTTCGCAAAGTCGTACTGCGTCAACTGGCCGTGCTCCAAGGTGCCCAGATCGGAGACCTGGACCGTATAGCTGTCGCCCTTGGCCATGCCATTAGTGGTCACGGCGGTATCTGTTCCGGAGTTGAAGTAGAGGCCGGAGGCGGCGCCTGAAGCATCAGCAAAACTCATGCCGGTGGTGTGGCGGCCGCCCGGGACGAAGTATCCCTGATAGTCCTCAATGCTGATGTCCAGGGTGTAATTGGTGGCCTTGACCGGGCTGCCGGCGTCAGCCAGTGTGTTCAACGACTTGGCATCACCCACTTTGCTGAAGTTTCCAGAGCTGTTCGGATCCATCGTGTAGTTCGTGCCGTTGAAGGCGTCCAGCGCCGCGAGACGGACCCGGGCATCCTTGGGCAGGCCCTTCACCGTAAAGAGGGTGCGGTCCTTCTCGTCCTTGACGAAATTCCGGAAGCTCGCCAGCGGCGTCACATATTGCCTGGGATCGAAGGGCGGAACGATCGTGTTGCGGAGGACCTTCCGGTCATCGCTGGCGGTCACCAGGGGTGATGCGAGCGCGGTGACCCCTACCGCAACGGCGATCACGGCTGCAGCAGTCCCCAGACGGCGGAGCTGGCCGCGGCGGGCCGCACCGGCGTCGGAATTGGGCCTGTTGGCCGAAACGGTCCTGGTGCTGCTCAGGCGCAGGACGTCGCGGCGGAACGTCGCCCAAACGATTGACACAATGGTCAGCGAGACGCCGCGCTCCACGTTGAGGAACCCGGCGTTGGTACTGAAAGCGATACCGGTAACGAACAGGACCAGCACTGGAAGCAGCGGCCAGTACGGGCTTTTCAGCCGCCACGTCAGGAGTCCGGCGGCCAGGGCCGTGAGCAGCGAGCTCAGGAACGGCACGATCAGCGTACCGTTCGCGGTCCCCACGGGGACCCCGACGGTCAACATGTCCTTCCAGGCGAAGACAACGCCCAGGAGCAAGGTCCTCAGCGACTCGAGGCTTGGCAGGACGCCGAACGCGGCAGAGTCCGGGACCGCCAGCGCCGGGCCAAGCAGCAGGTAGGCACCCAGGGCCAAGGCGGTGGTGATGAGCATCCCCAGGCGCAAGTGCGCGTTCAGCACCGCAATACCCAGTCCCAGGAGCACACCTCCCAGGCCTGCGATGAAATAACGGGGGTCTCCCCCGAAGCTGAGGCTAAAGCCAAGAACGCCGAGCAGCAGCAACACTGTCAAAGAGGCGAAGTCGACGGCGAAATGCCACAGGGGGCGGCCTGCACCGAATGGCGATCCCCCGCCGGTATTCGTGGTCCGTCCCGCAGACCTGGCCGCACGGGGCCGGACGCGAACGTTGGGCGCGGAGCTCATGCTGCCGCCTTTCGAAGAACAATGGCGAGATCGTCCAGGTCGCCAACGGTGAGGACGGTCAGGTCCGCGATGTTGGCCCTGGACGCAGCGGCCCCGGGTTGAACCCGCACGGCCAGGCTTCGCACGCCCGGCGGAACGGAGGCTGCCGAAGTACGGAGCTGGGTCGCTGTGACGTGGCTGCCGACGACGAAGAACACCACGGAGGCATTCGGGACAGCGTCGGCAAGATTCCGGGCGAGGTCAACGGCGGTCTTTCGCATGGGTGCCCCGACAATCCGGGTGGTGTCGTCCAACAGGTTACGGCCGGTTTCACAGCGAAGCGGCCCTTTTTGGGTCAGGACGTCCAGGTCACGCTGCTCGCGGATGGCTTGGCGGCCGATGGACGCCGCAACCGAAATTGCCATTTCGAACTCCGCCTCGGAGTCGTATTCGTCGGTGTTGATCGACAACGCAATGGCGAGGTGCGCACGGCGCGTCTCTTCAAACTGGCGGACCATGAGCTTGTTGGTGCGGGCGGTGGTCTTCCAGTGGATGTGCCGTCTATCGTCCCCGGGGACGTAGTCCCGCAGGGCGTGGAAGGAGACGTCTGCGCTGGAGAGCTCCGTCGTGGGCATGCCCTCAAGGTCGCGAATGAACCCGGCAGCAGAACTGCCCAGCGACACTGTCCGCGGGTGCACGAACAAATCCACGGGCTCGGTCCACAGCACCCTGCGACGCAGGAGGTGGAGGGGGTCGGCCCGAACCGAACGGACGGGCCCCACCACGATCACTGCCCGGCGGGCTGTGGGGATGGTGAAGAGGTCCTCATGGACCTGGGCGGGTTTCATGCGCGGCAAGTGGAAGATTGCGGTGTTGGCGCCCACGGGCAATTCCAGCGCCGCGGGCAGGAGGGGCCGGGTGGAAACGTTGGATACGGCGATGCTGCCCACCGCGTCGTCTCCAACAGCTACGCGGGTGCGGGCAAGGTCCAGGACCACACCGTACGCGGACCGGCCAACAATGAAGGCAATGGCCAGGACGAACAGGAGGAAGGCAACCAACGCGGCCGACTTCGCTTCCTGCCAACCCCAGGCCTGACCGGCCCACCACAGTCCGATGGCAGCGGCCAGGACAACCCAGCCCAGGAGGCTGACCACGGCAAGAACGGGCCAGGCATACGTCAACCAGGCTTTCCGGACTGCACGCCAGGCCGGGAGCAGGACCTCGCCGGCCGTTCCAGCCGCTTCAACCCAAAGCGACGCCGGGTGGAGCTTGCTTGCCTTGCCGGTTCGGCTACCCCGGTCGGGGCGGTTGCCCGAGGGATCGGCCGAACCGCGGAGGCCGCGGACGGCGCCGCCAAGCGACGAGGCAGCGCGCTTGAGCGAATCAGCAGCCCTGTTCAGGGGTGTGCTGGAGGACATGTGGGGACCTTTGTTCGTGCCGGAGTGCAGGTGCGTGGTGGGTCAGGAGTGGCCGCTAGGCCGTGGCGCGCTGCTGTGGGGCAGCGACGTCGGCGAGGACGCGGTTGAGCACGACTTCCGGTGTGGCACCGGAGAACTCGGCTTCCGGATCCATCACCAATCGGTGCGTCCACACCACAGGTGCCAGTTCCTTGACGTCGTCCGGCAGCACGAAGTTCCGGCCCTGCCCGGCGGCCCACACTTTCGCAGCCCGCACCATGGCCAAGGCGCCACGGACGGACACACCGAGGCGGGTCTCGGGGGCGTTGCGGGTCTCCTCGCACAGGCGGGAAATGTACTCCAGCACAGCCGTATCCACGTGGGTGGTCGCGCCCAGGTCTGCCATGTCAGCCACGGCCTGGGTAGTGATGATGGCCGTCAGGTCCTTCGACCGGTCCTTGAGGTTGGCCCCGCCCAGCAACCGGACCGTGGATGCGTGGTCCGGGTAACCTATGGAGGTCTTGATCAGGAAGCGGTCAAGCTGGGCTTCCGGCAGCCGGTACGTGCCCGCCTGCTCGATCGGGTTCTGGGTCGCCAGCACCATGAACGGACGACCGGCGTCGTAGGTGGTGCCATCAACCGTCACGCGCGACTCTTCCATGACCTCAAGCAACGCGGACTGCGTCTTCGGGGAGGCGCGGTTGATTTCGTCGGCAAGGACGATGTTGCTGAAGACCGGACCCTTGTGGAACTCGAACTTCTGGGTCTTCTGGTCATAGATGGTCACACCCGTGACGTCCGACGGCAGAAGGTCGGGGGTGAACTGGATGCGATTGTGTGAACCCTGCACCGTTGCAGCCAGCGCACGGGCCAGCGACGTTTTTCCCGTCCCGGGTGCGTCCTCGAACAGGACGTGCCCTTCGGCCAGCATCGCTGTGAAGGTCAGCCGGATGACGTGTTCCTTGCCCAGTACTGCCTGGCCCACATTGGCAACGAGCTTCTCGAACGTTTCTGCAAACCACGCGGCTTGCTCGTTTGTCATGGTCATCGGTTGGTCCTGTTCGTTGTGAAGGGTGATGTTGTTGATCAGGGCTGACGGTTCGTCAGCAGGGTGGGGGTACGCCGTTGCGGACGTCCACCGTGGTCGACTTGACGAACCAGCCGTCCTTCGGTGAGCCCTTGAGCTTGTACCAAGGAGTGCCGTTGTTGTAGATGTTCTGCCTGCAGGTGACTTCGATCCAACCCCAGGACCGCTGAACCCAGCCGACCCCGCACGAGGGACCGCTCGGGTTGTAGGTGTCCGGTTGGCCTGGCTTACCGGGGCAGGTGCTGTTGTGCGCCAGGATCTCCGACGGTGCCGGCGGAGGCGGCGGAGGCGTCGGGTCGGCGCCACTGGTGGCGTTCACGTTGCCGCTCCCGGGACCGGCAACAACCGTCACAGCCCGGACCTTCAGCTGCCGGGTCTTGTCCCAACCGCCACCGGGCGCGTCATAGCTGTTTGCCTTGCCCACTCCAGTCCAGCCGCCGTTGTCGAGGCTGACCTCATAGTGGTCCAGTGGGCGGCCGTTCATGTTCGGGTTGTTCCACGTCCAGTGGACCTGGCCGTCGCCCTTGGCGGACTTGCCGCCGCTGACGTTCGGTGCGTTGGGAGGACCGTACGGGTTACCCGAGCCGATATTCTTGCCGTCGCCGGCCATACCGTTCTTGACCGACGTCGCGATGATGTTGACCGCAACATTGGTGCCGTTGGGTTGGCCCCCGATGTCACCGCCACCGCGCCCGATGGGACCGGAGCCGTTGGCTGTCTGCCAGCGGTAGGTGATTTCGTTGTCTTGGGAACCGTTACGCTCTGTTCCGCTGAGCGGGGTGAACGTGACCCGCAACTGGCCGCTGGCTCCTGTTGCCGTGACCGAACCACTGCTGACCTGACCGGGCTTGCCTGCGGCCCGGATCCCGGCGGACTGTTGGCTTACACCACTGACCCCGGCCTTGTTCGTTGCCGAAACAGTGAAGGTGTAGTCGGCTTCGTTGTTGGCCACGGTGACGTTCTGCGACGTCGCGGCCACCGACTGGGTACCGACGACGGCGCCGCCGCGGTAGGTGGTCAGCGTGTAGGCGGAGATGGCGTCACCGTTGTTGTTGGGCGCCTTCCAGCTGACCTGCAGCTGGCTGTTCTGGTTGACGGACCCGGCCCCGGAAACGCTTGGGGCGCCAGGCGTCGCAGGAACGCCGGCAGGGGTCTCGGCAGCAGAGTACGGGCTCCACTCCGACGGCTCCTTCGCGTCATTCCTGGCGAGCACGCGCACCTTGTACGCCACACCATTGGTCAGCCCCGACCAAACATGGCTGGAGCCGGTGAGGTTCTGGATCTGGGCGTTCTGTCCTGCCGGGGCAGGCGAGATCTCCAGATCGTAGGACTTGATCGGAGAGCCCTTACTGGCCGGAGGAACCCATGCGACCGAAAGCTGCTTGTCGCCGAACTTCAGCGTCGGTGCCACCGGAGTATCAGGCTTCACGTCCGGACGCACCTCGGCGGAAGCCGGTGAACGCTCGGACTCATTGATGGCATTGGTGGCCGTCACCGCGAAGTGGTACTTCACGTTGTTGGTCAGCCCGGTCAGGGTGCAGGTGTTGGCAGGGCAGTCCTGCTTGAATCCGCCCTCGCCGTACACGGTGTACTTGGTGATGGGGGAACCACGATCTGCAGGGGCATTCCAGGTGAGCAGGGCCGTCTGGTCTCCCACGCTCTGGGCCAGCGGTGTGGTCGGCGCTGCTGGTTTGTCCTTAACGGTCAGGCGGATGCGGGCTGTCGCGTAGCGGGAGAGCTCCCCCGTCTTATCCGAGACCGTATAAGCAACCACCATGGTGCCCGTAAATCCGGAAGCCGGTGTGACGGTAACGCTGTCGCCGCCGATGTCGGCGGACCCTTGGCCGGTCTCGGTGACAGCCGAGACGATCTTCAGGGCCGTATCCGGGAACGGGTTGGAGTCGTTCGCCAGTACGTTCACCGTCACCGGCTTCCCTGATTGGGCATCCGGTTCAGCGTCATCGTTGGCTACCGGCTTGGGCCGGTTGGAAGCGGTCAGCGTGAGCTTGTAAGTGGCCAACGCTTCGAGCCCACGTGGGTCTTTGGCCTTCACCTGGACGGCTCCGGCCTGCCCGATCTGCACCGAATCGTCGGCTGAAACCTTCAGTGATTTGCCGTCCACGTTGACCCTGAATCCACCAGGAGCTGCGCCCACAAGTTCGTAGTTCATGTTCTGGACGTCATCGGAATCGGGATCGGACGTGAGCTTGCCCAGGTCCAGGCTGGCGGAGTCGCCCTTGGGCACCTCCAGGTCACTTCCCAGAAGCACCGGCGGGTTGTTCTTGTTGGGATCCGGCAGCACCTTGGTCCGGATGCTCAGCGTCGACTTCAATCCGTTGGGGTCATCGGGGCCGGAGCCGTCCGTGACTTCAAAGCTGATGGAGCCCGGGCCAACATATTCCGCGCCGGCCGTGTATTTGATGGCCGTTCCGTTGTTGGCCACCGGGTTACTGCCGTCGGATCCAATCAATTTGATGCGGTCCAACTGGGTCAGTTGGGGTGATCGTCCATCACGGACCTTCACCCATTCAGCGAGGTCCACTGTGACGGACTGGCCCGAAACGAGTTCCACAACATCGTCCTTGGCCAAAGTTGGAACCTGCTGGCCGATGCCCGGAACCCAGATAATGGCGGTGGACTTCTGGCCGTCCACATCTTCCACCGTGTAGGGAACCAGCTGCGGCTGCTCGGTGAGGTCCACCACCACGTTGCCGTCGGGACCCGGCCGGGCGGTCTCCAGCCCGGTGCTGATCTTCAGGTTCTCCCCCACACCGTCAGGGTCCTCGTCGTTCTTCAGGACGGGAACGTCAACGGCAGTCTTGCCCAAGGTCTGGGCTGACGTCACACGGTCGTCGCGGGCGATCGGTGCCTGCAGCGGGATGTCGTTCTTCACGATCACACGGATGGTGGCGTTACCCACGGCATCTCGATCATCAGCCACCGAGTAGCGCACGTTGATGGTGCCCTCGACGGCCGGGGCTGTCACCAGGACACGGCCACTGGTCTTGCTGACTTGGGCATCCACGCCCTGGTCAGCTTCAATACTGTCCGTCAGGATACGGATGATGTCGCCGTCGGGGTCAGTGTCGTTCGCGGTCGCGTCGACGGCGATCTGCCGGCCAGGACGGACCTTGACCTCGTCATCCACGGGTGCCGGTTTCTGGTTATTTTCCCCGCGTGGTGCGACGCCCACCGTCACCGTTCCGGTGTTGACGGCGCCTTGCCGGTCGATCACTTTGTACCGGAACGTATCGGTCCCGGCACCATCACCGGCGGCGACGAAGTCGATGAAGCTGCTACCCGCCGTCGCCGTTCCCATGGTGGGCGTGCTGTCGATACCGGTGAGCTGGCCTGAATCGCCGTCGGGGTCTATGCCGTCCAGTGGCACCGGAATCCGGACACTGCCACCAGCCACCACCCGGGCCGTGAGGTTCTTCGGCTGCGGGCGCGAATTCTGGGTCCCCTCCAGCGGCAGGATGTGGATAGTGACGGCGGCGGCGCTCTTTTGCCCCTGTGGATCCACCGCGTTGTAGATGGCACGCACTGTCTTGGGAGTCGGTCCTGCGATGAAACGCAGGGTCTTCTCGGAAATGAAGGCCTTGCCGTCTTCCTCCGGGATCCCCTGGGCCAGCACTGGGTCCACGGACAGCTCTTCACCCTGCGGGTGGGTGTCGTTGTCCAAGACAGGAATGGTCACGACGTCGTTGACGCGGACGTTGACTTCGTCAGGTTTCGGCTGCGGAGCCTCGACGACGGCGGGAGCCGGCACCGGGACGACGCCAACGGTACCTGTGGCTGAGGCGCGGCCGTTGGACATGGTGTAGCTGAAAACGAAGGGTTCCTTCGCGCCCAGGACATCCGTGACCCGCAGGACGCTATGGTCAATGACGCTCACAGAAGCGGACGAGCCATCCGGGACGGTCACCGACTGAAGCACCAGCACGCCGCCGGACGGATCGGAGTCGTTGGCCAGCGGATCCACCAGCACGCTGCCACCGACGGGCAACAGCGCGACGTCGTGGACGGCTACCGGGGCTCCCGCGTTCTTGCCGGACTCCACGTCCACGCGGATCAGGCCTTGGCTGCTTTGGGGGCCGTTGCTGGCGATGTACGTCAAGTAGACCGGGCCCGGGGTGTTGCTCCGGAAAGTGAAGGTACCGCCGTCGGTCACCGGGCCGAGCTCCGCTTGACCGGCAGCCTCGACATGCGCCACCCGCAGGGCACCACCGTTGGGATCGACGTCGTTCTTCAACGGTGCGATCACCAGGTCCTGGCCCACCACCGCAGTGACGTGGTCTGCGTTGACCACCGGGGCGAGGGCGCCTGGCGGCTGCACGTTGACCACCACGCGGCCCGTGGTGGTTGCGCGTCCGTCCCAAACAGTGATGGTGACGTTCTTCTTACCGGGGGCAGCACCGGAATCCTGGTAGGTCAGCAAGCCGTCGCGGCGCACCTTCACCTGGTCCTGGTCGTTGTCAGACTTTGCGTCCAGGAGGACGAGGTCGTCCCCGTCCGGGTCCATCCAGTCAGTGAGGATGTTTTGGCTCACCGATTTTCCCTGTTCCACCAGCATGGTGGTGGGCTCGCCGCGTTTGAAGAAGGGCGGCTTGTTCTCATCCGGTCCCACCACATGAAGTGTTACTTGGCCGCCGGCTGACAGGCCACGGCCATCGGAGGCGTTGTAGTCGAAGACTTCCGTCCCCGGTTTGGCTTCGGCCGGGACCTTGATCTGGAAGGCCGAGCCACCGTAGATGTTCTCCAGCGCACCCGCCTTCGGGCCGTTCGCCCCCACAGCAGCGGTAAGGACATCGCCGTCGGGATCTGAATCGTTGTCCAGGACGCTCAGGATGGATGTCCGGCCCGGGCGGACGCCGAACTCATCGGGTTTGGTCTCCGGTGGGCGGTTCGGCTTGGTGCGGTCCGGGAGGACGTTGATGGTGTTGTTGTCCGCCGACTCCTGGTCCTGGTCATCGGACTGGTTTTTGGGAGGGACAACGTCGTCCCAGTTGTTGACGAGCTGCATGTTCTGGTTGACCAGCCACACGCTGCCTGAATTCACATCGTTGAGGACCACGAGATCGCGGTTGACGCGGAACACGTAGCTCGGCGAGGCACTTGCCTTGGGAACATTGTTTTTCTTGTCATCGGCGTCGTTATCGCAATCGCGTACGTACTTGTTGGCTCCCGCCCAAGCTGCGTGAACGCACTTACTGACCTGGACCGGCGCTGCCGGAACGCCCTCGCCGTCGGCGTTGACGGTAGCAGCAGTCCCTCCGTCCAGCGGTTGCTTCAAAAGGGCCTTGCGCGTAGCGATGGCCACGTAACTGCTGCCTTCGCTGCTCTGCTGCAGCTTCGCCTCGCGGGCGTCCTGCAGTTGGAGCTTGCGGCCGCCCGGGAGGAAGAGATTCCCCGAATTGGCGTCCAGGAGCACTGGCTTGTCCCCCACCACGGCGATCTGCAGGTCGCCCGCTCCCTTGAGCCCGTCCACACTGGTGACCTCGGAGTTGGTTCGCACCCCATCTGCGTCAACGGTGGTGACTGTGATCTCGCCCTTGCCGGGATCCGCGGTGTAGATGCGGTTGTCAGCCCCGACGGCCGAGACAAGGCCTTGGTTGCCCGTCAACACGGGCTCGGTGCCCTCTTCGTCGAAGCCGTTGACGGTGGACGGCGACAAAGCCCACACCTTGCCACGGGCAGGGTCTGTCACAGAAAGGACGGTTGAACCGTAACTGACTTGCGAGGACGACGGCAGTTGCTTGTCGCCGCCGAGCTTGAGGTTTGCGGCCGACACCTGGTTGATCGTGGAACCGGATTCGTCGTCCACGAAGACGTTGCCATCGTGCTGAAGCACATCGAAAGTCGTGGTGGCCGGGGTAACTGCGCCGTCGAGGACGCGGGAGGGATAGTTCAGCCGCCCCACAGCGTTCTTGGTCTTGCTCACAACCCAGACGCCGCCGTCGTTCAAGTCCACCTCAGTGGTCTTGAACCCCGGATAGAGCACCGCACCGGCGACGAGTACCGCGCCCGCCGCGGTCCCCGCTATGCCCGATATGAGTTTCTTGTTCCGACGCTTTTTTGGCCACAATCGCCCCAAGAAAGATGTCACAGCCCCAAAATTCCCTTTGTGTACAGCCGCCCACAAGCAGCGACGTCCAGGCCAACCGACAAATGCCGGCAGCCTTGCATTCCGCAGTACCCCCATACGGCGGCGGAATTTTCAGTCACCAAGACTATCCCACGCACCCCATGGCCAATCGAGGGAACCCGGGAAGGTGCCATCCATTGGCTTGCACAGCCTACTGTGCATTGCCGGGGTCGCGCGATGGGGACAACTGCCCGGTTTTCCGCCGTCATTACCGTCAGCACAATCAACGCACAGCCTACCGGGTTAATCCATCGAATAGCCAAGCTGTGACTTGAAACGCACCATCCGAACCGCTAGCTGCCCCACCCTCTCGCACATCCCACCCCCTTAAACCGGAACGCTCTCCCACTTTCTTCAAGGAAGTGAGAGAGCGTCCGGCGGAATACGGTGGGATGTGAGGGAGCGTCCGGGGTGGGTGGTCGGAGGGGCACAGGGCCCGGAGGGGCTTAGTCCAGAACCAGGCCCTTGCCCCGGCCACGGGCCAACATCACGGGATGGATTTCGCCGAAGCCACGGACATTCTCGGACTTCTGGGGAACCAGGACAAAGCGGTCGTCCTGCCCCAGTGCCGCAGCCGTCATGGCATCCACCAAAACCGTTCCGGGCTGGGCCAGGGTGGTGAGCCGTGCAGCAAGGTTAACCGTAGGCCCGTAGATGTCGCCGAGCCGGGAAAGGATGCGGCCCCACACCATGGACACACGGCATTGGGGCAGGATCTCGTCTTCCGTGAAGGCCTGGGCGAGCGCCAGCGAAATTTCGGCTCCGGCCGCAGGCGTTTCGGCAATGTAGAGGACTTCGTCACCGACAGTCTTAACCAAGCGGCCACCGCCGACGGAGATGATTTCCGCACACTTGTTCTCAAAGCGCTGTACCAGTTGCGCCAGCGTCTTCTCATTCATCCGGCGCGAAAGGCTGGTGTAAGAGACCAAGTCCGCGAACCCAACGGCCCGGGCCAGCGGCAACGGCGAATCGTCCTCATCGCCCTCGCGGCCTTCCTCGCTGGCCTGCAAGCCGGCTTCGGCGCGAACGGCCAGCCGCTGAACGCCGGCGTTGAGTTGGCGGCGGTAGGAGTAGACAAGGATCTCTTCGAGCGAGTCAACAAGGGCAGGCAGCTGGGCCACCAATTTCTTGCGGGCGACGGCGTCGGGAATACCCTGTTCGGACACCATGTCCTCCACCAGGGCTTCGATTTGCCAGACCACCATACGGTCGGTCATTTGCCCGATGGACCGGGTCACGGAAATCGCGGCCTCTTCAGTCAGGAGGCCCGCACGCACCAGGTCAAGGATGCGGGACAGCGCCGCCTGGTCCCGCTCGGTGAAGGCAACGTCCTCATCGCCAAAGTTCGGGAAGCCCAGGGCTCGCCATATCTTCCGGGCGGAAAGGATGGACACGCCGGCACCGGCGGCAACTTCACGACGGCGGAGCTTGCGTTCCCCACCCAGGAGCTTGGACTCAAGTGCCTTAATGGCGAGGCGCTCCGCGGACATCACGCCAGTGGGCGGACCGGTGGTCACCGGTGCGGGCCGCGCCTCGGTGTCCTCGTCCGCGGAAGGCTCGGGTACGGCGTCGAACTCCTGGTCCAGGTCCTCGCCGGACTGCTGATCCTCAACGCTCATCTCTTCCACCTTCTCTCAGCTCCCACGGCAACTCGTCAAAATCCCTCAGCACTTCACCCTCAAAAACCTCACCCTTCGGGAGCTCATCCATCGCGTCAAGAATGAAGCCCCTGAATTTCCCAACCAGGGGGACGTCGTTCAGCACGGCCACTCCGGAGTGCCCGGTATCCAAGGATATATTCCCGGAGTGCAGTGCCCGCTGGATCACCGTCTGATGAACCCCCACGTGACGTACCGCCATGAGGGAAACCTGCCAGTCATTGCGTCGAAACATGCCGTACTTGGCAAGTATCCTGCGGCTCGTCAGGATGTATCGGACAGAACGCCAGTGGAGCACACGTTTGAAGCAGTAGGCAAGCAGCACCCACGCAGCAAGAACCACCGCAGCGCCCATGAGCCATGGCGTCCATTCCGCGGTAATGAAGGGGGCCAGACGCTGCGCATTGCCTTTGACCACCCAGGCACAGGCGTAAGCGGCAACAGCCGGAACGACAATGAACACCAGCACAGGAAGAAACAGGGTTCGGCCCTGCTGCCGTGTCACGGCGATGACCTGTTCCCCCGGTAGCAACTCCTTACGCATAACCGCTTTCTGTGGCGCGCAAATGCACCACATCCCCGGCTGTAATAACGTGCTCCCTGCCGCCACGGTCCACAACCAGCAGCGAACCATGCTCATCAAGGCGGGACGCATGCCCCACCAGTTCATTGTCACCAGGCAAGTGGGCCCGGACCTCGCGACCCAATGTCACCATGGCGGATTCAACGCGCTTATGCAGGGACGGTCCCCCGGCCAGGCCGGCAGCCGGGTCACCTTCGGCGTTGCAGAAACTGCGGTACAACCGCGCAAACCGCGATAGGTAGCTCTTCAGCAGCGCGGTGCGGTCCGTCGTCGTGGCCCCTTCCAGGGCGAGTGACGTGGCCGTGGGCACCGGAAGTTCGTCTTCGGCCAGGGACACGTTGAGTCCAACTCCCAGGATCACCGCGGGGACCGACCCGTCCCCCAAGGGCGTCATCTGGGCCAGTATCCCTGCGATCTTGCGTCCGTTTACCAGGACATCATTGGGCCATTTGATCTCCGCGGTCACACCGGCCGTTTCTTGGAGGGCCTCCCGCAACGCGACGGCAGCCAGAAGAGAAATCCACGAATAGCTTTGCGTGGGGACGGGCATGCCGTCAGCCGTGACGGGGCGCAGCACCATGGACACAGACACGGCGGAGCGTTCCGGCGATTCCCAATGACGGTCCAGCCGTCCGCGTGCGGCAGTCTGGTGCTCCGCAGTCAGCACGGCGAGGTCGGCCCACTTCTTCGGCTCGACAGTGACGGCCCGCACCAGGTCCTGGTTGGTGGATCCTGTGGACTCGACGATGTTCAGTTGGGAGATGCCCGTTGCCGACAGGAAGTCCGGCTCAAGGAGCGCCTGGCGGTCCAGCCCGGGCCGGTCTGTGTGGGCAGAGGGGACGTGCGGCTCGCTGCTCTCTGGCTGTTCGGCATCCATAGCTGAATCCTATCCAGTTGCGGCGGCCTGGGATGGTGTCTGGCTCCAAAAGCGTCTGGGAATCCGCCTAGAGAAAAATGTCCGGCACCAGGCGGTCTTCGGGGGCGCCGAGGCTGTACGGCGTGAAGTCCGACACGCCGGCGGCGCGGAGCACCTGTTCGTCGGTGAAGAAATTACCTGTGGTGCCCTGGCCGGTCAGTACAGCGTGCGCCGCGTCGGCCATGATCTCCGGGCCACGTGCTGCTTGGACGATCTGCTGGCCGCCGGGCATGTTCCGGATCGCGGCCGTGTCGATCAGCGTGCAGGGCCAGAGCGAGTTGACCGAAACGCCGTCGTCCTTAAGCTCTTCGGCGAGACCGAGGGTGGTGAGGCTCATCCCGTACTTGGCCATGGTGTACGCGAGGTGCATCCCTGCCCATTTGGGGTCCAGGTTGAGGGGCGGCGACAATGTGAGGATGTGGCCGTGCCCTGACTCCCGCAGAGCCGGCAGAGCCAGCTTGGAGAGCAGGAAAGTGCCACGGACGTTGATGTCCTGCATGAGGTCATAGCGCTTCATGTCCACGGCGTCGGTTCGGGACAGGTCGATCGCCGAGGCGTTGTTAACGACGACGTCGATCCCTCCGAAACGCTCGACGGCGGCGGCGACCGCTGCAGCGACGTCGTCATCGTTGCGGACATCCCCGACAAGCGGCAGCGCCTGGCCGCCCGCCGCGACCAACTGGTCAGCCGCGGTAAACACCGTCCCTTCTAGTTTGGGATGCGGGTCGCCGGTCTTTGCCATCAGCACAATATTGGCGCCATCGCGGGCTGCGCGGGTGGCAATGGCCAGTCCGATGCCGCGGCTTCCACCGGACATCAGGATGGTCCTGCCCTTGAGCGATCCGGTGGCCACGTAGGGAGTTTCTGCCTTCGGGAGTGCGCGGGAAGCGTCGTTGCTTGAAGTCATGGGGACACTCTAACCCAAGTAGGTTACTGACGGGTAACATAGCGTTGCCTTTGGGTTGGACGCGGAAAATTGTAGGGTTTCTACAGCGGTTCGCGGCAAAGGCGTCACTAGACTGGCCTGCGGGGCCTGTTCTTTGTACGGAAGCTACTTAAGCTTCGCGCCAACACCGAACTGCGTCAGCGAAAATCAGCTACAGAGCCGGAGACACTTCATGAGCCACGATCTGACAACGACAGCGGGAAAGATTGCCGACTTCCGCGACCGCCAGGCACGTGCCGAGCAACCCTCCGGCCCGGAAGCGATTGAGAAGCAGCACGCGCGCGGTAAGAACACTGCCCGCGAACGCATCGACCTCCTGTTGGATCCGGAATCATTCGTCGAGTTCGACGCCCTTGCAGTCCACCGCTCCACCGCATTCGGCATGGAAAAGAAGAAGCCCCTGGGTGACGGCGTCGTCTCCGGCTACGGCACAGTGGACGGACGCCTCGTCGCTATCTACAGCCAGGACTTCAATGTCTACGGCGGCTCGTTGAGCCAGGTCAATGGCGAGAAGATCGTCAAGGTCCAGGAATTTGCCCTCCGCAACGGGTGCCCGGTTGTGGGCATCAACGACGGCGGCGGTGCGCGTATCCAGGAAGGCGTCGCCTCGCTGGCCATGTTCGCGGACATCTTCCGCAACAACGTCCACGCTTCCGGCGTGGTCCCCCAGATTTCCCTCATCATGGGCCCGTGCGCCGGCGGCGCCGCGTACTCCCCCGCCCTGACCGATTACGTGGTCATGGTGGACAAGACGTCCCACATGTTCATCACAGGACCCGATGTCATCAAGACCGTCACCGGTGAAGACGTGGATATGGAAACCTTGGGCGGCGCACGCCAGCACAACGCCACCACCGGCACCTCCACGTACCTGGCCTCCGACGAAGCCGACGCCATTGAGTTCGTCCGCGAGCTCCTGGACTTCCTGCCCTCCAACAACCTCTCCGAAGCCCCGGTTGTTGAGCACGACCAGGAACTGGAACTCGACGACGACGACCTCGCCCTGGACGGGTTGATCCCCGACTCCGCCAACCAGCCTTACGACATGCGCAAGGTGATCGAGCAGATCGTGGACGACGCGCACTTCCTGGAAATGCAGTCGCTGTACGCGCCCAACGTGATCATTGGATACGGCCGCGTTGAGGGACACACCGTTGGGATTGTGGCCAACCAGCCCATGCAGTTCGCAGGGACGCTGGACATTTCCGCCTCGGAAAAGGCCGCGCGTTTTGTCCGACACTGCGATGCCTTCAACATCCCGATCATCACCCTGGTGGATGTCCCCGGCTTCCTGCCCGGTAAGGACCAGGAATTCCAGGGCATCATCCGCCGCGGCGCCAAGCTTCTTTATGCCTACGCCGAGGCAACCGTTCCCAAGCTCACCGTCATCACGCGCAAGGCTTACGGTGGTGCCTACATCGTGATGGGCTCCAAGAAGCTCGGGGCGGACCTCAACCTCGCCTGGCCAACTGCACAGATCGGCGTCATGGGTGCCCAGGGCGCAGTGAACATCCTGTACCGCCGCGACCTCGCAGCCGTTGCAGAAGCAGGAGGCGACGTCGAAGCCAAGCGCGCCGAGATCATCCAGGGCTACGAGGAAGAACTGCTCAACCCGTACCAGGCAGCTGAACTGGGTTATGTTGATGCCGTGATCGCTCCCTCGGATACCCGTGTGCAGATCATTCGCGGCCTGCGCGCCCTTCGCGACAAGCGTGCCAGCCTGCCCACCAAGAAGCACGGAAACATCCCGCTGTGAGCACGCCGAAGCACCGCGCCGATACGGCGCCCGATCAAGAACCGGCCACCCCGCTGTTCTCGGTGGTCAAGGGCGAACCGACGGCCGAAGAGCTCGCGGCGATTGCCGCCGTCGTGATCTCCCTTGGGACACCGCAGGAAGCCGCCCCAACCAAGCCGAACGTCCGTCACTGGGTCCGTCGCCAACAACTGCGCCTGGACCCCACCCCGGGTCCGGGTGCGTGGCGGCGTAGTCGCGGATAGTTCTGCCGCGCGTAGAAAAGTTCAACAACTCTTTCACGTAGGCGGCGTCGCGGATAGGCTCTGTGGGTGACTACTGCAAACACCCCCGTACGCCCGAAGTCCGCCATCGATGCCGTCGCTGACGCGTACACAGAAAAGCTGATCGAACTCAACCCCAGCTTCGCCACCACGCTTGGGCTGCCGGGACACGAAACCGAATATCAGGACTACTCGCCCGCCGGTGCCGAGGCTCATGCGGAGGCCACACGGTTGGCATTGGACGCCCTGGCCGGCCTTGAGCCGTCGGATGACGTGGACGCCGTCACCCTGGATGCCATGCGCGAGCGGCTCGGACTGGAGCTGGAGATCCACGAGTCCGGTTGGGACGCCGCCGACCTCAACAACATCGCCTCGCCCGCCCAGGACATCCGCGCCGTCTTCGACCTCATGCCGACGGACACTGCGGAACAGTGGGAGCACATTGCGGGACGTGCAGCAAACGTTCCCGGGGCGATTGAAGGCTATATTGCGTCTCTTCGCTCCGCTGCGGACGCCGGCAAAGTAGCAGCTGCCCGGCAGGTTCGCATCGTCATCGAGCAGACCGGCCGATACGCCGCGGAGGACGGATTCTTCGCCAAGATGACTTCATCGGCCGCCGTGAATGGCCAGCCGTTGCCCACCGATATTCAGGACAGGCTCGACGCCGGCACTTCGGCCGCGCGTTCAGCGTACAGCGCCCTCGGTTCTTTCCTCCGGGACGAGCTCCTCCCCCTTGCCCCCGAAAAAGACGCCGTCGGGCGCGAACGCTACGCACTGGCCTCCCGTTCATTTGTTGGTGCTGAAGTGGATCTCGAGGAAACCTACGCGTGGGGTGTTCAGGAGCTTGAACGGCTCATCGGGGAGCAGGAAAAGGTTGCAGGGCAGATCAAGCCAGGCGCATCCATTGACGAAGCCAAGGCCATCCTCAACAACGACCCCGCCCGCCAGATCAAGGGCACCGACGCACTCAAAACCTGGATGCAGGAACTCTCCGACCGTGCCGTGTCTGAGCTGGCCGACGTCCACTTCGATATTCCCGACGTCATGAAAACCCTCGAGTGCATGATCGCCCCTACCGATGAGGGTGGCATCTACTACACCGGCCCCTCTGACGACTTCTCCCGGCCCGGGCGCATGTGGTGGTCAGTTCCAGCAGGCGAGGACACGTTCACGACATGGTCCGAAACCACCACTGTCTTCCACGAAGGCGTCCCCGGCCACCACCTCCAGGTCGCAACGGCAACCTACCGCCGCGAACTCCTGAACAACTGGCGCCGCAATGTCTGCTGGGTCTCCGGCCACGGCGAAGGCTGGGCGCTCTACGCGGAGCAGCTCATGCTGGAACTCGGATACCTCAAGGACCCGGGCGACCACATGGGCATGCTGGACGGACAACGCATGCGGGCAGCCCGTGTGGTCTTCGACATCGGCGTCCATCTGGAACTGCCCGTCCCCGAACGCTGGGGCATCGGCACTTGGACCCCTGAAAAGGGCTTCGATTTCCTCAAAGCCAACCTCGACATCAGCGAAGGCCAACTCCAGTTCGAGTTCACGCGCTACCTCGGCTGGCCCGGCCAAGCGCCGTCTTACAAGGTGGGCCAGCGCCTGTGGGAACAGATCCGTGCCGAGCTGGAGGGGCGCGACGGCTTTGACCTGAAGTCCTTCCACAGCAAGGCACTCAACATCGGCTCAGTTGGTTTGGACGTGCTGCGGCGGGCCTTGCTGGGCTGATCTGCTTGAGAACCCCCGGCCAGAGGCCGGGGGTTCTCGGTGTGCCGCAACGGTAGTTCAGTCAAACTCTATGAAATCCCGTATTGCCGCAATCAGCCATTCATCCATCGAGTGGTATTCCGCTGCCGGGTGCCGTACGGCTGCCCCAGTCGCATCCCGCATCACATCGTAGTCATCGACAACTACGACGTCCTTTCCGGTCCAGCAGGCCACATTATCGTTATCGGACCTGCCGGCGAAAGGAATCAGGTTCCAGCCAGGGAAAACCTCGTCCAGGTGTTTCATCCGCTGCGCCTGCCGTGCTCCGCGTAGAAGTTCCCAGGGTTCCAGGTCCACCATGCCACGCTCGATCATGCGGTCATAGAGAACTGGCAATGCAAGATTCTGCGTCAATTGTTTTCCTCCGACTCGCCGTCAGTCCCCACTAAATTCTTAGAACAGACACGACAGTTCATCTCATATGATGAAGGAGTTCCCTTAGCTGCGTTTCAGTAGCATCGACGCGCGAGACAAGCTCCTCATTATCAATTGTCCGCAACACTGCCAATACGGCCGTTCGTAAGACATCAGTTTCTCCGTCGTCGACAGCTACCGGAAACCACCCTTCCTCATAGCAGTCGAAAAGATCGATAAGTTCTTGTCCCTGTAGTTCCATTGAACTCCACATCAATGGTTTTTCAGAACTGAATGATCCGTGTGGGTTCTCCATCCAAAAAGGACCTGCCTGCTCCTGAACGCGTCGAAGCGTATCCCTTGCGACAGCAAACCTGGCCCGATCCAGGGCAGTAGCCGATGCTTCATTCAGGCAGTTTGCGAGGGCAACGATAGTCTGAGGAGATGTTCCGATGAGGATATGTCCCGGGGGGCCCTCCTGCAGCACCTCCTCGCGACGGTCTTCGACCTCATATCCTGGCTCTTCAAGAATCCAGCGCATTACCCACCTTAAGAACTCGAAATAAAATATTGATATCCGTCATCTGGTTTGAAGGATGTGCCACCATCGGCAGCCCTCGGGTTTCTTATCACTACAGTATCGTCAAGCCAGTAGAAGCTCTTGCCATTTGGCAAATGGCGGGGCGTGCCATTAATCATCACATTCTCAATGCTAGAAGCAAATTGCTCCCTACTTGTAATTCCCGGAAACTGCCCCTCATCCACTACGTGCTTTCCAAATGCGTGCCCGCCAGCTATCTCTTTTCCGGCCAGCTGCGCACGAAGACGGACTCCATTCAATACATCGCAGGCTCCCGTGGGTCTCGGGCTCATGGTCCTCAAAGACTGGCCGGCGTGATTGGTAGTTTGTATACCGTGGAAAAGATCGTCCGCTTTGGAGGTGGCACCGTGAGCAATTCCCCCGGTGCCCGCTCCAATAATGGTTCCACGCGCAGTAGCGTCAAGAAGTCCTGTGACCGTGTGAGGACCCCCACTGAAAAGATAGCTCGCCCCGGCCCCTATACCCCCGTCAACACCGCCACTGACCACGGCAATGGCTACCGCACCTCCACCACGGGCGACCACCATACCCGCCGCCCCGCCGAACGCTCCGGCGACACCACCGATGACCGCTTCAGTTCCGACCCTTCCCCAGTCGATTGAGCCGTTCGTTGCCGTCTGCGAAATCATGGAAGTGCCAGCGCTTATCGCAGCGCCCATGACGATGCCACCCAATACGGGCCCGACGCCTGGAACGGCCATGAGCAAGGTGCCGCCCACGACTCCAGCCACTATCATCGCGCCGCCGGCGACGTATTACGAGCTGAGGTCAACATCACGGAAGCGGTAGGAATAACTTTCACGCCCGTAACATTTCTCAACGTCCGTTCGCTATGTTATTTGGGGAACACCTAACGTGTTCCGGTGAGCACCTCAACCAACACTTCCCCCGCAGCTGGCAAGCCCGGCTTCCGGCTCCCCAAGTGGGCCGGTTCCTTCGGCGTCCAGATCATCGCAGCCCTCATTGTGGGCCTCGTCCTTGGCCTCATCGCCAAGTACACAGGCAGCACCAAGTCAGCCCCCAACGGCCTTGGCGCAACCCTCCAGACGATCGGCTCCAGCTACGTCTCGTTGCTGCAGACCGCCGTCGTTCCTTTGATCTTCACCGCCGTGGTGAGCTCTATCGCCAACCTGCGGCAGGTTTCCAACGCTGCGCGTCTGGCTTGGAACACCCTGCTCTGGTTCGCCATCACGTCGCTCGTTTCGGTACTGATCGGCATCGGCTTGGGCGTGCTCCTGCAGCCCGGCGCAGCCACCGGCATCACCCAGAAAGCTGAATACGCTGGCAAGACCGGCGACTGGTGGGCATTCCTGATCGGGCTGTTCCCGAAGAACTTCCTGGGACTCGGCGCCAGCTCAACCGTTACCGAAAGCGCGAACGCTGCCACGACCGTCAGCACCTCCGTCAGCTTCAACGTGCTCCAGATCCTTGTGGTCGCCATCGCCGTCGGCATCGCCGCCCTCAAGGTCGGTAAGCAGGCCGAAGCTTTCCTGACTTTCAACGCTTCCGCCCTGGCCGTCATCCAGAAGGTCCTCTGGTGGATCATCCGCATCGCCCCGCTGGGCACGGTGGGCCTGATCGGCAACGCTGTCGCGATCTACGGCTGGGACACCATCGGTTCTCTGGGAAAGTTCACGGCCGCCATCTACATCGGCCTGGCACTGGTGCTCTTTGTTCTGTACCCGATCCTGGTCCGCGTCCACGGCTTGTCCGTCAAGCAGTACTTCTCCGGTGTGTGGCCGGCCGTCCAGCTGGCATTCGTCTCTCGTTCCTCCATCGGCACGCTGCCGCTCACGCAGCGTGTCACTGAACGGAACCTGGGCGTCCCCTCCGGCTACGCTTCCTTTGCCGTGCCGCTGGGCGCCACCACCAAGATGGATGGCTGCGCTGCAATCTACCCGGCTATCGCAGCAATCTTTGTGGCTCAGTTCTTCGGTATCAACCTGGACTTCAGCCAGTACCTGCTGATCGTGCTGGTCTCCGTCCTCGGTTCCGCTGCAACGGCCGGCACCACCGGCGCAGTGGTCATGCTCACCCTGACCCTTTCCACGCTGGGACTGCCGCTTGCCGGCGTCGGCCTCCTGCTGGCGATCGATCCCATCCTGGACATGGGCCGCACGGCCGTCAACGTTGCGGGCCAGGCTTTGATCCCCGCCATCGTGGCAAAGCGTCAAGGCATCCTGGACGAGTCGCTCTACAACGCACCCCGCAATGGCGCTGCGTTTGCTGATGAATACGCAGCCGACAAAGCCGCCGCCGAAGCGGATGAAAGGGAGCTCGCGGGCACGAAAGCCTGATTCCACCCCTTTCTAGAACGGTGTAAATCCCCCGGGGAGTTCTCCCCGGGGGATTTCCCTCTTAATGGGCCCAAAGCTGGATAGGCTCTGACCATGCTGATCGTCACTTCAAATGAAATTCCGGGTCACCGGATCGACGCCGTGTTCGGCGAAGTCATGGGCCTCACTGTCCGTTCACGGGACATCGGCTCGCAGATGCTTGCCGGTTTCCGCTCACTTGGAGGCGGTGAGCTGCCCGAGATGACCAAGGCACTCTACGAGAGCCGCCAGGAAGTCATGGCACGCATGGTCAACGAAGCGCAGCAGCGCGGCGCCAACGCCATTGTGGCCATGCGTTTCGACACCTCCGAGATGGGCACCAACTGGACCGAGGTCTGCGCCTACGGAACCGCCGTCTATGTGCTCCCCCTCGGCGAAGGCGAGCCCGGGGCTACGGGGCAGTCGATCTACCTGACGAAGACCGCCGCCCAGCAGCAGTCCGCTCCCCCTGCGCAACCCACGCAACCTGCGCAGCCCACGCAACCCGCCCAGCCCACGCCTCCGCAGCAGTTCTGATTCGGAGACGGTCCAACCCCTTACTGAGTCCCGCTCTCGTTCGTTGAACCCGTCCTTCAAGGGCGGGTGAGGCGAACAAGAGCGGGACTCTTCCGTTCAGCTCCAAAAGATTCAAATTGCGCAGAGTGCAAAGTTGCACTTAGTGTAATTACGTGACCACAACGAGTACCCAGGAGCCGTCCCCGGATCCGCTCCTCCCCGAGCCGAGCACGCCTTCGCGTCGTGAGCTCAACAAAGCAGCAACCCGCAGTTCAATAGCCGCCGCAGCC
The DNA here is from genome assembly GCF_021538675.1 of Paenarthrobacter sp. AR 02. Lineage (GTDB taxonomy): Bacteria > Actinomycetota > Actinomycetes > Actinomycetales > Micrococcaceae > Arthrobacter. The sequence continues at coordinate 558,492 of NZ_JAJUKH010000002.1, read as the reverse complement.
CTCGACCTCCTCCGAAGCAAAGGCCCCGGCAATTTCACCGTCGAGGACATCGCTGCCAGCGCGGGAGTTTCGCGACGGACCTTCTTTAACTATTTCCCCAGCCTCGAAGCGGCCCTGGCATCAGTGGCCGACGGCTTCATGGACCACGCCCTGGAACAATTCCGCCTGCGCCCCGCAGAAGAATCCATCCTTGAATCCGCGCAGGCCGCCCTCATGGCCCTCGCAGATCCGATGTCCGTGGCACCCATGGCCGAGCTGTTCAGCCTCAACCAGGACAACCGCGCGTTGGCCCGCTCCGAGCTTGAAGCCTGGGAACACTGCACCGGGCAAATCATTGACGCTGCCCGCAGCAGGCTCGGTGAAGGCATCAGCGAGCTCTACTTGCATGCTTTGGCGGGCTCGGTGATCTCCTGCGGCAAGGCGGCCATGACTGTTTGGTTCGCCGAACGAGGGCCCGACCTCTCCGCGGAATCCCTCGCCGTCCTTCGCCAGCACCTCATCGATGCGATGGGTCTCCTCGGCGCCGGCTTCGCGCCGCCGTCGGACGTTTCAGCCCCACAATCTCCGGCATCAGCCGCCCCCTCTGTTCCAACCACCAAAGATCGGTTCTGACATGGCTTCGTTCCTCTACCGGCTCGGCAAATTCTCGTACCGGCGCCGCTGGCTGGTGATCTCCATCTGGCTGGCCGTCCTGGTGGCCGTGGGCGGTTCAGCCGCAGCTTTCCACGGCACCATGTCCAACAACTTCACCATCCCCGGCACCGAAACCCAGCGGATGGCCGACAAGCTCAAGGAAGCCCTGCCTGCTTCCTCCGGCGGATCCGCGAGCGTCGTCTTTGACGCCGGCGACGCCGGTTTCGACCAAGCCAAGAGGGATGCCGTCGCGGCCGCTCTCGACAAACTCAAGGACATGCCCGACATCCAAGGGACGGTGAACCCGTTCACCACGCAAGAACAGCTGGATTCGGCGGCCAGCCAGATCGCCGACGGTGAAGCCAAGGCGGCGGCAGGTCAAGCCCAACTGGATGCCTCCCGCGCACAGCTGACGGCTGGCGAGGCGCAACTCGCCACGGCAGAGCAGCAGCTGGCGGCATCCGGCCTCACCCCCGCGCAGATTGACGCGCAGCTCGGTGCCAAGCGCGCTGAGCTCGCCGCGGGCAAGGAAAAGCTCGACGCCGGTGCTAAGGAGGCAGCCGACGGCGCCGCCACCTTGGCCCTCGCCAAGCGGCAGGCCGCTGCATCGGAGGGGCTCCGGTTCGTCTCCAGCGACAACAAGGCAGCAATCGCGCAGGTCCAGTTCAAGACCTCCATCAACGCGGTAGATCCAGCCGTCCGCAAGCAAGTGCAGGACATCGTTCACGAGGTATCTTCCGCAGGCGTCACGGCATATGCCAGCAAGGAAATCACTGAGGACGTCTCCCAGATCTTTGGCATTGCGGAAATCGTGGGCGTGGCCGTTGCCGCGTTGGTTCTGATCCTTATGCTCGGCACCCTGGTCGCGGCCGGCCTTCCGCTGGTGATGGCTTTGATCGGTGTCGCGGTTGGCGTCGGTGGCACGTTCGCGCTCACCAGCGTTATCGACATGAGCTCCATCTCCCCGATGCTCGCCCTGATGCTGGGCCTCGCGGTGGGTATCGACTACTCCCTGTTCATCGTCAACCGCCACCGCGGCCAACTCTTGGCAGGCATGGACGGCGAAGAATCCGCGGCCCTCGCCACGGGTACCTCCGGCAACGCCGTGTTGTTCGCGGGCCTCACCGTCATCATCGCGCTGGCTGCCCTGGTGGTCCCCGGACTTCCCTTCCTCGCAGTCATGGGTGTCGCCGCCGCCGCGACAGTGGCGGTCGCCGTCGTCGTCGCATTGACCCTGACGCCCGCCATCCTGGCGCTGATCGGCCGCCGGCTCATCTCCAAGCGCGCCTGGGCCAAGGCCGCCAAGCACAATGCCGAACCGGGTCACGAAGCAGCCGACCGCGCGCTTGAAGAGAAACGCAGCAGCGGTGGCTGGGGCGGCCTTGTTACCCGGCATCCGTGGGTTGCTTTGATCCTCAGCGTCGTCCTGCTCGGAGCCGTTGCTCTGCCGGCTTCCCAATTGCGGCTTGCACTGCCCGACGGCGGGTCCGAACCTGTCGATTCACAGGCGTTCCAGGCCTATGACCTCACCCGCAGCAGCTTCGGCGAAGGCATGACGGGCCCGATCATCGTGGTCGCCGAGTTCCCTGAAGGGCTGAGCGAAAACGACGCCAAGAACAAACAGTACGATGTCGCCGACAAGCTGCGGGGCGTGGACAACGTGATCGCCGCAGTGCCCGTGGCCCTCAGCGAGGACCTGCGAACCGCCGTCTACCAGGTGATCCCTAAAGAGGGACCCGCCAGCGCCAGCACCGTCCAGGTGGTTTCCGATGTCCGCGCCAAGGGCACGGACATCCGTGAACAGAACGATGTGACCATCGGACTGACCGGCCAGACGGCCGGCAACATCGATGTGTCCGCCAAACTTGGTGCGGCACTGCCCCCTTACCTCGCAATTGTGGTGGGACTTTCGCTGATCCTGCTCCTGCTGGTGTTCCGCTCGATCGTCGTTCCGCTGCTGGCCACGGGTGGCTTCCTGCTCTCGCTGGCCGCCGCTTTCGGTGCCGTGGTTGCCGTGTACCAGTGGGGCTGGTTGGGTGGAATCTTCGACGTCGCCAACCCAGGCGCCGTCCTGAGCTTCCTGCCCATCATTTTGATCGGCGTGCTGTTTGGCCTGGCCATGGACTACCAGGTGTTCATCACCTCCGGCATGCGCGAATCGTTCATGCACGGCGAGTCCGCCAAGCACGCGGTCCGGTCCGGGTTCAGCCACGCCGCGGCCGTGGTCACCGCCGCCGCCATCATCATGGTCAGCGTGTTCTCCGGCTTCATCTTCAGCCACCTCACCATGGTCCGGCCCCTGGGCTTTGCGATGGCGTTCGGCGTGCTCATCGATGCGTTCGTGGTCCGCATGACCATCGTTCCGGCCGTGATGTACCTGTTGGGCGAAAAAGCCTGGTGGCTGCCCAAGTGGCTCCAGCGGATCCTCCCGGACGTGGACGTCGAAGGCGCCAAGCTCACCCGCAGCGACCGCCCCAAGGCCGGATCCGGAGAGCTGGTCCACTAACGCTCCTCCACGTAATCACCCCTTCAACCCGACGCTCCATCACTTGCTTCACGCCAGTGATGGAGCCTCGGGCGTTTAAGCGGAGATGTGAGAGAGCGTCCGCGGGAAGCAGGCGGGATGTGAGCGAGGGTCGTATTAGGCTGGAGGGCGTGACCCGATTGATCCTCGCCTCCCAGTCCCCCGCCCGCACCAAGCTGCTCACGGAGGCGGGCATCCAGCATGAGATCCTGGTCTCGGAAGTCGATGAGGATGCAGTCCAGGCGAAGTACGGCGTGACGGACGCCCACGACACCGCCCTGCTGCTCGCCCGGGCCAAGGCAGAAGCCGTTGCAGCCCTCCCCGAAGCTGAAGGCGCCCTGGTAATCGGGTGCGACTCGGTGTTCGAATTCGACGGCGAGTCCCACGGTAAGCCCTACACCGCGGAAGTCGCCCGGGAGCGGATGCTTCGCATGAGCGGCTCGCAGGGAGTATTGCACACAGGGCACTGGCTGGTTGACTGCCGCGATACCGCAGCTGACGCGGACGAAGACGCAGCTGCCGGCGACTGGTCCCCGGACGGCACAGGCGCCACGGTGGGCGGGGTCTCCAGCGCGGAAGTTCACTTCGCGCAGATGTCCGAAAGCGAGATCGACGCCTACATCGCTACCGGCGAGCCCCTGCACTGCGCCGGATCCTTCACCATCGACGGCCTGGGTGGGGCCTTCATCCGCAAGGTCGACGGCGACCCGCACGCCGTCGTCGGGCTTTCCATCTCCACCCTCCGGGATCTGCTGGTGCACGCGAACGTAGGCATCACAGAGCTGTGGAACTCAAACAGCCAGTAGAAGCAATTTGTAGCAACCCTACAAAGGAACATCGCCTCACACACGGAATCCCCCATCAATATGGGCGGAACCCTCACAATCACGCTAGGCTCCCTGAAGGACAGAAGGAGTCAACAACTTGTCAGCTAACCCGGCGCAGCCCATTTCCAGCCCTCTTACCAAGGTCTTGATTGCCAACCGCGGCGAAATCGCGGTCCGCATCATCCGAGCCGCCCGGGACGAAGGCATTGCCTCCGTGGCGGTTTACGCCGACCCTGACCGCGATGCCCTCCACGTTCGCCTCGCCGATGAAGCCTACGCTTTGGGTGGCAACACCGCTGCCGAGTCGTACCTGGTGATGGACAAGATCATTGAGGTTGCCAAGCAGTCCGGCGCCGACGGCATCCACCCCGGTTACGGCTTCCTGGCCGAGAACGCCGAGTTTGCTGCGAAGGTCATCGACGCCGGTATCACCTGGATCGGCCCCTCCCCCGAGGCCATCTCCGCGTTGGGTGACAAGGTCCAGGCCCGCCACATCGCCGAAAAGGTGGGGGCTCCGCTGGTCCCTGGCACGGCCGACCCCGTCCAGGATGCCGACGAAATCCTGAAGTTCGCCGAGGAATTCGGACTTCCTGTCGCCATCAAGGCTGCCTTCGGCGGTGGCGGGCGTGGCATCAAGGTGGCCCGCACCATGGACGAAATCCCTGAACTGTACGAGTCTGCCGTGCGCGAAGCCACCGCAGCCTTCGGCCGCGGCGAGTGCTTCATCGAGCGTTTCCTCGATGCACCGCGCCACGTTGAGACGCAGTGCCTGGCCGACGGCTTCGGCAACGTGGTTGTGGTCTCCACCCGCGACTGCTCCCTGCAGCGCCGCAACCAGAAACTTGTCGAGGAAGCTCCCGCGCCGTACCTGAGCGAAGAGCAGGTCAAGCGCCTCTACGAATCCTCCAAGGCCATCCTCAAGGAGGCCAACTACCTTGGTGCCGGCACCTGTGAGTTCCTGGTGGGCCAGGATGGCACCATTTCCTTCCTCGAGGTCAACACCCGGCTCCAGGTGGAGCACTGCGTATCCGAAGAAGTCACGGGCATCGACCTGGTCCGCGAGCAGTTCCGCATTGCCCGCGGTGAAGCCCTCGGCTACGAGGACCCCGAGGTCCGTGGGCACTCCTTCGAGTTCCGCATCACGGGCGAAGACCCGGGCCGCAACTTCATGCCCGCCCCTGGCACCATCACCACCCTGAAGAACCCGACCGGACCCGGCGTCCGGATCGATTCCGGCGTGGATCAGGGAGACGTCATCAGTGGCAACTTCGACTCCATGCTCTCCAAGCTGATCGTCACCGGCGCTACCCGCGAGCAGGCCCTGCAGCGTTCACGCCGCGCCTTGGAAGAGATGGTGGTGGAGGGTATCCCCACCGTTATTCCTTTCGACCTGGCAGTGGTCACCGACCCCGACTTCGCCCCGGCTGAGGGTCCTTTCAAGGTTCACACCCGCTGGATCGAAACTGAGTTCGTCAACAGCATCCCGGCTTGGTCTGCCAGCACGGCCGGCGCAGAAAACCCCGACGCCGGTGAGCGCCAGCGCGTCGTCGTCGAGGTTGGCGGAAAGCGCCTTGAGGTCGTCCTGCCTTCCGGCTTGGGTGGCGGAGTGGCTGCCGTCTCGAGTGGCTCGGGCCCCAAGTCCGGGAAGTCCAAAAAGCGCTCCCGTTCCGCTGGTGCTACGGCTGCTGCGGCCGGCGGCAACGCCCTGACGTCGCCCATGCAGGGCACCATCGTCAAGGTGGCAGCCTCTGAAGGCGACGTCGTGGCCGAGGGCGACCTGATCGTCGTCCTCGAAGCCATGAAGATGGAGCAGCCCCTCACAGCCCACAAGGCCGGCACCATTCGCGGCCTGTCCGCCGCGGCAGGCGAGACCGTCGCCGCCGGCGCCGTCATCGCCACCATCGAGGACTAAGAACAACCGCTTAACGACGTCGGCCCCGCACCAAACGGTGCGGGGCCGACGTCGTTAAGGCGTACTTAGGCTACGTTGTTCTCGTAGTCGGTGTCCTTGGTTTCACGCGTCAACCACAGGGCGATGAAGGTCACCACAGCGGCGACGGCCATGTAGACACCCACCAACCAGGTGCTTCCGTTCGCTGCCGACCAGAGTGCGATGGCCACGAACGATGCCGGGGCGGCGCCGATCATGGACGACAGGTTGTAAGCGACCGCAGAACCTGTGTATCGGACATTTGCCGGGAAGAGCTCGGGCAGGATGGCGGCCATGGGACCGAACGTCAGGCCCATGAGCGTGAAGCCAACAATGAGTCCAACCATGGCGGCGGCCTGGCCAGGGCCGAACATGGTGAACCAGAGCGCACCGAAGACGAAGATGCCGGCGGTGACGCCCAGCAGGAACTTGCGGCGGCCCCACCTCTCAGCCAGCGGCCCGGAAACCACCGTGAAGATGCCGAAGAAGACCACGCCGATGATCAGCATCCACAGGAAGTCAGAGCGGGTAATGCCCAGTCCGGGAACGAATGCTGCGATTTGGTCAGCTGTCATGGGCTTGCCGGCTTTTTCGGCGGCGGCCTGGGCACCGGCCAGGGTGGGCTTGGTGCCGTAGGACAAAGTGAACGTGGTCATGATGTAGAAGAGCACGTAGGTGGCGAACATGATGAAGGTACCGGCCACCACGGGGCGCCAGTGGCTCTTGAGTGTGGCTGCGAGGGGCAGCTTCTGGACCTTCTCCTGCTGGATGACCTTGGTGAAGGACACGCTTTCCACCAGCTTCAACCGGACGTAGAGGCCCACGATGACCAGCACGGCACTGAGGATGAACGGAACCCGCCAGCCCCATGCGAGGAACTCTTCGGCGGTCAGTGCCACGTTCATCCAGATGAAGATGACGTTGGCAATGATGAAGCCGATCGGGGCACCAAGCTGCGGGAACGTTCCGTAGATGGCGCGCTTGCCTTCCGGAGCGTTCTCGGTGGCGAGCAAAGCCGCGCCGGACCATTCTCCACCAAGGGCGAGGCCTTGGAAGAAGCGCAGAACCACCAGGAGGATGGGCGCCAGGATGGCCCAACCCGGCATGGATGCCGTAGGCAGGAGTCCGATCAGGAACGTGGCAATACCCATGGTCAGAAGCGAAGCGACCAGGGTGCCCTTGCGGCCGATCTTGTCACCAAAGTGTCCGAAGACCACTGCGCCGATGGGGCGGGCGAAGAAGGCCACGCCGAAGATGGCAAACGCACTGAGCAACGCGTTGATATCAGTGGCGTCCGGGAAGAAGAGCTTCGGGAAGACGAGTACCGACGCGGTGGCATAGGCGTAGAAGTCGTAGAACTCGATCGTCGTGCCGATCAGGCTGGCGAAGATCACTTTGCCCCGCGAGTTCACCGGCTGAGTGGACTCGCCTTCCTTGGATGGTGCGGTGGAAGACATGTAGTTGCAGCTTTCGTTCACATGGATTATTCGAGAGTTCAATAATAGTTCCCGCTGTCCATTGACTGGACAACCAAGTCCAACATGCGGACAGCCGCAGAAATCCCAAGATGTGGTCTGCGCCACAATACCTCACCACGGTCTCACGCGCCGGTGACCCCGCCGATAGGGAAATGTCACAGGGCGTTTACAAACAGCGTCCGTCCGTGAAATGCGCCAAACCTACCTTGGAAGAACAACGTCCCCCACCAAGGAGGCACTCCCGTGACTGTTGATAGCACCGCAGATGCACTGGTTCCCGTCCAGTCCACTGCTGCCGCCACCCCCACCCTTGAACACCGCCCCGGCCGCTGGATCGCCAACTGGGATGCCGAGGACAAGGGCCAGTGGGAAGCCGAAGGCCGGTCCATCGCCAAGCGAAACCTGTATTGGTCCATCTTCGCCGAATTCCTCGGATTCGTTGTGTGGCAGCTGTGGTCCATCGTGGTTGTCCAGCTCCCCGCCGCCGGTTTCACGTTTGATTCCAACCAGATCTTCTGGCTCATCTCCATTCCCAGCCTCGTAGGCGCAACACTCCGTATCCCCTACACCTTCATGGTTCCGAAGTTCGGTGGCCGGAACTGGACCATCGTCTCGGCACTCCTGCTCCTGATCCCCACCACGGGATTGGCGATCTGCGTCTCCAACCCGGAAACGCCGTTCGGTGTCATGCTTCTCATCGCCGCCCTTGCAGGCTTCGGTGGCGGCAACTTCGCCAGCTCCATGGCCAACATCACCTTCTTCTACCCGGCCCGCGAAAAGGGTTGGGCGCTGGGCCTGAACGCCGCCGGCGGAAACCTGGGTGCCGCCGTCGCGCAGCTTGTTGTTCCGATCGCCATCACGCTCCTGGCGGCGGGAACGGTCAACCTTCCCGTGGCCGGCATCATCTGGATTCCCCTGATCCTCATCGCCGCCTTCGGCGCCTGGAAGTACATGAACAACCTCACCAGCGCCAAAGGCGATGTGGCCGGCTCGCTGGCGGCCCTCAAGGAACCGCACCTGTGGGTCATGGCGTTTCTGTACATCGGTACCTTCGGTTCCTTCATCGGCTTTGCGGGCGTCTTCCCCAAACTGATCAAGGACTACTTCCCGGACTTCTCCTCCATCCACGTCGGCGCAGTTGCGCTCTCACTTGCCTTCCTCGGCCCGCTTGTCGGCTCCCTGGCCCGCCCCTACGGCGGACGCATGGCCGACCGGATGGGCGGGGCGCGAATGACCATTGCCTCCTTCGCTTCCATGGCCGTCATCACCCTCACCATGATCTGGACGTTGCCGCTGAAGAACTTCTGGCTCTTCCTCACACTGTTCCTGCTCCTCTTCCTGGCGAGCGGCTTTGGTAACGGCGCAACATACCGCATGATCCCGGTCATCTTCGCCACCTCCAGCAGGGCTGCACGGAACGGAGCCAGCAGCGCGGCCACCGCCCGGCTTGCAGCATCCTCACTGGGCCTGATCTCGGCGATCGGCGCCTATGGCGGCTTCGTCATCCCGCAGGTGCTCAACGCCTCCAACACCACCGCAGGTTCCTACACGCCGGCGTTCTACGGATTCGTGGGAGCGTACGTCCTGATGCTCACCGTTTGCTGGGTCTGCTACATCCGCCCGGCCCGGAAGCGCAACACGATCGGACACATCTAGATGCCCAACGGCGCCGATACCCACTGCCCCTACTGCGCGCTCCAGTGCGCCATGACGCTGACCCCGGCCACGACGGACTCCGCCGCGCCGGGGCCAGTGGCGGCACCCACCGCAGAACCCGCGCACCCCACACCGCCCCTGGAGGTTTCAGGACGCGACTTCCCCACCAACCGGGGCGGGCTGTGCCGCAAAGGCTGGACATCGGCGTCGTTGCTGCATCACAACGGCCGGGTCACCGAACCCCTCCTCAAGGGATCGGACGGCGTCCACCAACCGATCTCCTGGGACCAAGCGCTCATGCTCATCGCAGCGGCCGTCAAGGACACCCAAAAGCAACACGGAAACGATGCGGTGGGCGTCTTCGGGGGCGGCGGCCTCACCAACGAGAAGGCGTACCAGTTGGGAAAGTTCGCGCGGCTGGCGCTGCGGACCTCCCGCATCGACTACAACGGCCGGTTCTGCATGTCCTCGGCTGCTGCGGCAGGCAACCGTGCGTTCGGCGTGGACCGCGGCCTCCCCTTCCCGGTAACGGACCTGGACACCGCGTCCGTCATCCTCATGCTCGGTTCCAACGTTGCCGAGACCATGCCACCCTTCGTCCCGCACCTGCAGGGCGCCCGCGACGCCGGCGGCCTGATCGTGGTGGATCCGCGACGCTCGGCTACTGCTGCGTTGACGTCCGACGGCGGCGGCCTCCACCTGCAGCCGACCCCCGGTACCGATTTGGCCCTCCTTTTGGGCATCTCCCATGTGGTGGTGCACGAAGGACTGGTGGATGCGGAGTTCATCGCAGCAAAGACCACCGGTTACGCAGCTTTAGTGCGCAGCCTCAATGCCTTCTGGCCCGAACGCGTCCAGACCATCACAGGTGTTCCCGCGAACCTCATCCGGGAGACCGCCCGGCGGCTGGCGCACGGTGTCCGCACCGGCGGCAGCTACATCCTCAGTGGCCGCGGCGTGGAACAGCACGTGGACGGCACGGATACAGCCACGGCAGCGATCAACCTCAGCCTTCTCCTCGGCCTGCCAGGTTCGGCGCGCAGTGGCTATGGCACACTCACCGGCCAGGGCAACGGCCAGGGCGGCCGCGAACACGGGCAAAAGGCCGATCAGCTCCCGGGTTACCGCAAGATCACCGATCCCGCCGCCCGCGCCCACATCGCCAAGGTGTGGGGAGTCGATGAGTCACTGATCCCCGGACCTGGACTGCCCGCCGTCGAACTCCTTAAGTCGCTCGGAAAAACCGACGGCGTCCGCTGCCTTTTCGTGCACGGCGCCAACGTTGTGGTGTCCGCGCCTGATACGAACGCCGTGACAGCCGGGCTGCGGGCTCTCGACTTTCTGGTTGTCTGTGATTTCTTCATGTCAGAGACGGCCGCCGAAGCGGATCTGGTCCTGCCCGTCACACAGTGGGCGGAGGAGGAAGGCACCTTGACCAACCTCGAGGGGCGGGTGATCCGGCGTCGTCAGGCGCTGACTCCTCCCCCAGGCGTCCGCAGCGAACTCTGGCTCATGGCCCGGCTCGCCGAACGTCTGGAAGCACCCTCCATTTTCAGTGACGACCCTGAGTCGGTGTTCGAAGAACTTCGTCTGGCCTCCGCCGGCGGCTTGGCTGATTACTCGGGCATCGACTACGCCATGCTGGACCGCGGGGAAGCGGCCTACTGGCCCTACCCCGTTGGCAGCACTGGTACGCCGCGGCTTTTCGGCGACGGCTTCGCGCACTCTGATGGCCGTGCCGTCATGGTGCCCGTGACCCCATCCAAGCGGGCCGTGCGTTCATTTGCGGATGACTCGCTGGCACTGGCTACCGGCCGTCTGCTGGAGCACTACCAGTCCGGCGCGCAAACCCGACGGGTCGAGGCACTGATGGCAGCCCAACCGCAGGCGCGGCTGCTAATCCACCCGGGCACCGCAGCTTCACGTGGGATTGCCGACGGCGACTACGCCACGGTCACGAACGAACGCGGCGAGGTCCTCTGCCGGGCCGAGCTCAGCAACTCTGTCCGGGCCGACACTGTTTTCCTGCCGTTCCACTTCCCCGGCCAGGAGAATGCCAACCGCCTCACGGAGGCGGCCACAGATCCCATTTCCGGCATGCCGGAGTTCAAGACCAGCCGTGTGTGGGTTAAGAAGGCCGGGGCAACCCCGGCGGCAGCAATCGCCGTCGGGGTTCGAGTGCCGGTTTACGTCAAGGAGGCTTTATGAGCGAGCGGATTGTCGTCGTAGGTTTCGGTCCCGTGGCAGCGCGCCTCGTGGACGAAATCCTCCCCGCCGTACGTTCGGGCCTGGTCCAGCTGATGGTGGTTGGACAGGAGCCGGAGGCTGCCTACAACCGCGTGATGGTTGCTGAACTGGGCGTGGGTCGGACCACTGCCGAGGCCCTCGCCATGGCTGACGCAGCAGAATTGATGGCCGACGGCGTCGACGTCAGGTTGGGCGTGAAGGTCAAGAGGATAGACCGGGCACGCCAGCACGTAGTGCTTTCCGATGGCAGCTCAGAGCATTACGACCGGTTGGTGTTCGCCACTGGTTCCCGTCCAGTCATTCCCAACCTCACCGGCCTCAACCCTGACCCTGCCGGACCTGTGCTTCCGGCGGGAGTGACGGCGTTGCGCGATCTCCGGGACGCCGCCGTCCTTCGTTCTGCGGTGGCCGATGGCAAGCGCGTGGTGGTGCTGGGCGGCGGTGTGCTGGGCTTGGAGACGGCACTGGCCGCCTCCGAGGAAGGTGCCTTGGCAACAGTCGTCCATAACGGGCCGTTCCCCCTGGGCCGGAGCATCGACCGCGGCAGCGGCTCCGTGCTGACCAACAGCTTGCGTTTGGGCGGAGTCAGGATGGCGGGCAACGCCCGCTCCACCGGTGTTGAAACGGCGGGTCCCGGAGGATCCTTCTCCGCCCTGTTGCTCGATGACGGTTCCGCGATCGACGGCGACCTGCTGGTGTTGTCCTGTGGCGTACGGCCCCGGATTGAACTGGCCGAAGGGTGTGGTCTTCCTACTGGCACCGGAATCTTGGTGGACCACCACCTCCGGACCTATCACGAGCCCCACATGTTCGCGATCGGCGACTGCGCGGAAGTGCGATGCCCCGACGCTGCCTGCACCGATTGCCGGAGTGCCACTGCTCCGTCAGGCCTGATGGGTCCGGGCTGGCGGCAGGCCGAATGGCTGGCCGAGTACCTCGTGGTCCTGGCCCGCGACGGACAGGCGGCCGCAGATGCCCTGGAAGCGCTTCCCCCGGAAAAGCCCGGTGTGGTGGTCCTGAAGGCGCGCGGCATCAACCTTGCCGTGGCGGGCGACAACCAGGCGGATCCCTGGGATGAAGAGCTATTGGAAGCCGGTGCTGCTTCCGGGCGCCCGCGGCGGCAGGTCTCGCAGTGGGCCGATCCCGAGCACGGCCGCTACGTAAAGATGACCACCCGGGGCGGTGTGCTGGAGGGCTTGGTGTCTGTGGGCATGCCCCGTACTGCTGCCGAACTGGTGGTCTTGTTTGAGCGCTCTTCCGAACTCCCCGCGGACCGGTCCTTGCTGCTGCGCCTGGATGGCCCGGACCAGCTGGACAGCGGCGCCACCAGCACCGACCCGCAACGGACCGTTTGCCGTTGCGCCGGGGTCAGCGCGGCCAGCATTGAAGATTCCATACTTGAGGGCTGCGACACGCTTGGCGAGGTTTCAAAGGCCACCCGGGCCGGTACAGGCTGCGGCGGGTGTCACGAGGACATCAAGGGCATCATCGAGAAACACTTCCAGGCCGCCGCAGCTTGAAGCCGCATAGTTTTTGGTTTGCCGCTCGGGTTCGGGGGTTCGCTGCGGAGCATGCCGTGCGCCCGGCATTCGCCGCAGCGAGCCATCGAATCGGACACTTAGGCTTCTCACGTGAACATCTCAGAGCAGGCCCCAGGGATCTTCGCGCGCGGAGGCTTGGACGTCGGAGAAGCTCCACAGCCTGCCGGGCCACGGTCCTGCGTTGCACATGCCCCTCGCTGAAGCCATCGCCGCTCTGCACACGTAGGAAGCACAAACGCCCGTTTCGATGGTTCGCTGCACATTAGACGGTAGGAATCGTCTGGTGCGCTGCGAACCGTCGAAACGGGCGTCGGCGTCACAACTACATGTGGACGTGCAAGCGGCGTGCGGCCTCGGAAATGGAGCCGGTCAGCGACGGGTATACCGTGAACGCGCTGGCCACGTCATCGACGTGGAGCTTCTGGGTGACGGCAACCGAGATCGGGAAGATGAGCTCGGAGGCGTTCGGGCCTACCACCACGCCACCGATCACGGTGCCGGATCCCTTGCGGGCGATGATCTTCACGAAGCCGTCCTTGGTGTTGCGCATCTTGGCGCGGGCATTGCTGAGCAGGGACAGCATCACAACATCGCCCTGGTACTTGCCGGACGCGAGGTCGGCCTCGGAAACGCCCACGGAGGCGATTTCCGGGGACGTGAAGATGTTGGACGCAACTTGGTTGAGCTTGAGTGGCTTCACGCCGTCGCCCATGAAGTGCGCGATCGCGATCCGGCCCTGCATGGCGGCCACGGATGCGAGGGCGAACACACCGGTGCAGTCGCCGGCCGCGTAGATGTTGGGGGCAGTGGTGCGGGAAACGCCGTCCACCTTGATGTGGCCGGATTCCGTGAGCGCCACGCCCGCTTCTTCAAGGCCGATTCCAGCGGTGTTGGGAATGGACCCAACACACACCAGGCAGTGCGTACCTGTCACGATCGATCCGTCACCCAAGGTGACCTTCACGCCGTCGTCCGTCCGCTCGACGGCGTTGGCGCGGGACTTCGACAAAACGCGCACGCCGCGGCGCTCAAAGACGCCTTCGAGCAGCTTGGCCGCATCCGTGTCCTCGCCAGGGAGGACCTGGTCGCGGCTGGAAATCAGGGTGACCTTGGAACCCAGGCCGTTGTAGGCAGAGGCGAACTCTGCGCCGGTCACGCCGGAACCCACCACGATCAGTTCTTCGGGAAGTTCGTCCAGGTTGTAGATCTGGGCCCAGTTGAGGATGCGTTCGCCGTCGGGCTTGGCGGTGGGGAGTTCACGCGGGTGGGCGCCAACGGCCAGCAGGATGGCGTCGGCGTCAATGGTGCGGGTGCCTTCGAGGGTCAGGACCTCGATGGTGTTGTTGTCCAGCAGCTTGCCCGAACCGATGACGATCTCCACGCCCAGGCGCTCCAGGCCCGCGCGGATGTCGTTCGACTGCCCATGGGCCAGGTTCAGGACGCGGTCGTTGATGTGCTTGAGGTCGGCGCGGGGCTTTGATGCCGCGCCGTCGCCGTCGAACTTCACTCCCAACTCGTCGGCCTCGCCGACGCGGGTCATGAGATCGGCAGTTGCGATGAGCGTTTTGGAAGGCACGACGTCGGTCAGCACGGCCGAGCCGCCAAGGCCCGCCCGCTCAACAATGGTGACGTGGGCACCGAGTGAGGCGGCCACCATGGCAGCTTCATATCCGCCGGGACCACCTCCCAGGATCGCGATACGGGGGGCACTGAAGTCAACTTGGGTGGTCACAATCCTCAATTCTCGCTCATTGCCACGCCGGCTGCCACTCAGCCCACCCTCACCCGCGCGTGCGTCCCTACCAAAGTCCCGTGGCCGCAAGGTAGCTTGTACCAGTGAGTAACACTGAGCTGATGAACACAGACCCCTTCGAAGCCGCCCAGGCCGCCGCAGACTTCATTGCAGCGGAAACCGGCATCGAGTCCCACGATGTTGCACTGGTGCTGGGATCCGGCTGGGCCGAGGCCGCCGATCTTATCGGCGAGACCACCGCGACCCTTAACGCCTCGGAGGTGCCCGGCTTCCACAAACCCGCTGTGGTGGGCCACGTTGGCACCATCCGCTCCGTCCTGACCAAGGAGGGCAAGCGGGCCTTGGTGCTTGGCGCGAGGACGCACTACTACGAAGGCAGGGGCGTCCGGTCGGTAGTCCACGGTGTCCGCACGGCTGCGGCCGCAGGGTGCAAGACACTGGTCCTCACCAACGGCTGTGGCGGCCTCAACGAGGACTGGACGCCGGGGACACCCGTGCTCATCAGCGACCACATCAACCTGACTGCGACCTCACCGCTTGAGGGCGCTACGTTCGTTGACCTCACCGACCTCTACTCTTCGCGGATCCGCGGCCTGGCCCGTGAAGTGGATCCATCCCTGCAGGAGGGTGTGTACGCGCAGTTCACCGGGCCGCACTACGAAACCCCGGCGGAAGTCCAGTACGCCAAGCGCATCGGCGCGGACCTTGTAGGCATGTCCACCGCCTTGGAAGCGATCGCAGGCCGCCACGCGGGCATGGAAGTCTTCGGGATCTCGCTGGTCACCAACCTCGCAGCCGGCATCAGCCCCGTTCCCTTGAGCCACGCCGAAGTCCTCGAAGCCGGCCAGGCCGCGGGCAAGCGGATCTCCAAGCTGCTGGCGGAGATTATCGCGAAGCTCTAGTAGCTCTCTGCGTCAGTCACATGCGTGGTCACCTTCCGGTGGCCACGCATTGCTGCTTTAAGGCTGCGTTTGTTGGTGCGCGCTAACAATTCTTCCGGCACGTAAACACACAGTAAATTCTCAGAATAAATATGATTTCTTCCGAAATATTTGACCCGCTTCCCGCGAATATGCCACGCGCGCACGTTCACAATGTAAGCGCTTGCACATCTACCGGCGGGTAGCTTTTTGGACCGCTGAAACGTCCTTTGATTTGCGACCTAACACGTGTCTAGCGTGGGAGCGTTCCGGTAAGTCGACGTGCCGGAGCGAACAGCAGCAAGTCCCCTCAAGGCCTTGCCGCACTCCCGAAACGATGGCGTCCTTCGATGACGCCTCCCGCGGCTCGATGGACGCCGGAGCAGGGAAACCCCATACCGGGGATCAGGGCATGCGCCCCACTCCACGAAGTCCAACACTCCGCGAGAAGAGCAAGCATGAACACGCACTCAACCCCTCAACGGCCACGCCGCCGTCTGCGACGGGCAGTAGCCGTCGCAGCGGCAGCCAGCGTGGCAGGCAGCATCCTGCTGCTCACGCCGGCTGCGCAAGCCAACCTGCCGGCCGACCCGCCGTCGAGCACCATGCCGGCGCCAACGCCCGGCTTCCCGCTGCCGAGCCTGCACACGCAACAGGCCTACGACCCCGCCGCGAACTTCACCTCCAAGTGGACGCGAGCCGACGCCAAACAGATCATGGCCCAGAGCAACCCCAACGTTGCGCCCGGTCAGAACTCCATGAGCCCCAACGTCACCATGCCGGAAATCCCCAAGGACTTCCCCGCCATGAACGACGACGTCTGGGTCTGGGACACCTGGTCCTTGACGGACGAGAACGCGAACCAGATCAGCTACAAGGGCTGGGACGTAATCTTCGCCCTCGTCGCCGACCGCCACGCAGGCTACGGCTTCGACCAGCGTCACTGGAACGCCCGAATCGGCTACTTCTTCCGAAAGACCAACGCCGATCCCGCCAAGGACAAATGGAACTACGGCGGCCACCTGTTCCTGGACAACACCTCCATCGGCAACACGGAATGGTCCGGCTCCACGCGCCTCATGCAGGGCAACAAGATCAATGTGTTCTATACGGCCACCACGTTCTACGACGTCGCCGAGCGCAACGCAGGCGGCGGCGGGATTGCCCCGGATGCGGCCATCGCAAAAGCCCTTGGCACCATCCACGCCACCAAGGACGGCGTGACCTTCGATGGTTTCCAGCACACCAAGCTGCTTGAGCCGGACGGAAAGCTGTACCAGAACAAAGCCCAGAACCCGGGCTTCGCCTTCCGTGATCCGTACACCTTCGCGGACCCCGCACACCCCGGCAAGACCTTCATGGTGTTCGAAGGCAACACCGGTGGCACCCGCGGCTCCTACAAGTGCAAGCAGGAAGACCTGGGCTACCGTCCGGGCGATCCGCACGCTGAGACAGTGGACCAGGTCAACAGCACCACCGGCGCCTGGTACCAGACCGCCAACGTGGGCCTGGCTGTGGCGGACAACAAGGACCTGACAAAGTGGAGCTTCCTCCCGCCGGTCCTGTCGGCCAACTGCGTCAACGACCAGACCGAGCGTCCGCAGATCTTCATCCAGAACGAGAACGGCAAGAACAAGTACTACCTGTTCACCATCAGCCACCAGTTCACCTACGCCGACGGCATGCGCGGCCCCGACGGCGTGTACGGCTTCGTCGGCGACGGCGTTCGTTCGGACTACCAGCCGGTCAACAACAGTGGCCTGGCTTTGGGCTCCCCCACGGACCTGAACATGCCGGCCAACGCGCCGGAAGGACCGGATCCGCGCCAGAACGGGCGGCAGTTCCAGGCCTACTCGCACTACGTCCAGCCGGGCGGCCTCGTCCAGTCATTCATCGACAACGTCGACGGCGTCCGCGGCGGTTCGCTCTCACCCACCGTGAAGATGAACTTCAAGGGCGGCGTGACCCAGGTTGACCGCAGCTTCGGCAAGAACGGCCTCGGCCCGTTCGGTTACCTGCCCACCAACGTCCGTGTTGGTGGCGAAGGCCTCTACAAGTAACACCCCCGGCCGTCAGGCCACGGCGGGGGTGCCGGCCCCACACGTGCCGGCACCCCCGCCACCCCAACCTTTCAGGATTCTCCCCATGACTCTCCCCAACCCCCACCTGTCCCGCCGCCACCTGCTGGCCGCAAGTGCCGCCGTCGTGGTTGGTTTTTCGGCCGCTGCCTGCACACCGGATGAAAGCCCGACGCCGGCCCCCACCGTCGCGGGTACCGCACCCACCGCTTCGGATCCATGGCGGCCGACCGCCCACCTGACAGCCGCGAAGAACTGGCTCAACGACCCCAATGGGCTGGTCTACCACGATGGGACGTACCACGCCTTCTACCAGCACAATCCGCGCGGAAACTCATGGGGGAACATGTCCTGGGGCCACTCCACCAGCACCGACCTGGTGCACTGGGAACAACAGCCGGTAGCCATGGAAGCCAGCCCGGAAGAAGAAGTCTTTTCCGGCTGTATCGTGGTGGACACCAAGAACGCGTCCGGCCTCGGGTCCGCTGAAAACCCGCCCATGGTGGCCCTTTATACGAGCGCTTATGGAAAGAACGGCGCACTCCCCCAAGGCGCGCAGGCCCAGTCGGTTGCATTCAGCCTGGACAAGGGCACCACGTGGGAAAAGTACCGTGGCAACCCGGTGCTGAACCTCGCTCCCACCAACAACAACTTCCGCGATCCCAAGATCACCTGGTACGAGCCGGGCCACTACTGGGTGATGACCACAGTGGTGGCCGACGCCCAAGTGGTGAAGATGTTCAAATCCACCGATCTTCTCCACTGGGATTTCCTCAGCGATTTCTCCGGAGCCGGAGCCCAGGGCGGCCTCTGGGAGGTTCCGGAACTCATCGAAATGGCCGTGGAAGACTCCACGGCGAAGAAATGGGTCATGCTGTTGAGCATCAACCCCGGGGGCATCGCGGGCGGGTCGGGCATGCAGTATTTTGTGGGCGAATTCGACGGAACACGGTTCACGGCGGAAAATGCCGCCGCCCCTGACGCCCCGCCCACCGATTCGCAGTGGCTGGATTACGGCGCCGACTACTACGCGGCGAACTCCATTTCCGGTGCACCCGGCGGCAAGCCCGTGCTGCTGGGCTGGATGGGCAACTGGGACTACGCCCAGCACGTTCCCACCACTCCGTGGCGCGGATCCATGGCGATCCCGCGCGAACTGACACTGGTGCGCGGCGAGCGCCGTTTGGAGCTGCGATCGGCCATTGCCACTGCTGCACGCGAGGCCCTTGAACGCGCTGGCAGTGCGGTGCAAGGCAAAAACCTCACCGTCGGCTCCGGGCTGCAGCACCTGGACGGCGATTTCACCGCCCGGGCGCAACTGCTCGAGGTGGAGATGGAGCTGACATCGGCCCACGAGGCAGGCATAAACCTCCGTGCCTCAGCCGACGGAAAATCAGCCTTGCGGATCGCTTACGCCAAGGACACCCGCACGGTGAAGGTAGACCGTTCGAACGCCGGAACCACCAACTTTTCCGAGAAGTTCAGCCCATACCACCAGGCCACCTTGCCTGCCTCCAATAACGAGGCCAAGGTCCGCCTCCAGATACTTCTGGATTCCTCGTCCGTGGAAGTCTTCGCCGGAGACGGCGCCATCGTCATCTCGGACACGTTCTTCCCTGACTGGGACGCCACGGGAACCTCGGTGTTCAGCACGGACGGGGACACGAAATTTACGGTGCATTCGCGTCAGTTTTAGCGCGCCGAGGGGCGGGATTTCACCCATTACGACCCTTCTTAAGGGCGGAATCCCACCCCTCGTTGCGCCCTGTTCCTCTATTTGAGGATAGTTTTGTCCCTATGACATCCAACGATGCCGCCTTTGAACAGCTGATCACCGACGCCCGCCTGTGGGCTTCCCAAGACCCGGACCCGGCAACGTCCGCCGAGCTCACCGAGCTCATGGAACTCGCCGGCAGCGGCGATGCCGCAGCAATCCAGGAACTGGGCGACAGCTTCAACGGCACCCTGCAATTCGGCACTGCCGGCCTTCGCGCAGCCCTCGGTCCCGGACCCAACCGGATGAACCGCGTGGTGGTGCGCCGGGCAGCAGCAGGTTTGGCAGCTTTCCTCACCGAAACGGTCGAGGCGGCTTCTCCCGGAACGCGGCCCCGCGCCGTCGTCGGCTTCGATGCACGCTACAACTCGGACATCTTTGCCCAGGAAACCGCCGCGATCTTCACCGCGGCAGGCATCGAAACGTTCCTCATGCCGGCGGCACTTCCGACGCCGTTGCTCGCCTACGCGGTCAGGAACCTCGATTGTGACGGCGGCGTGATGGTCACCGCCAGCCACAACCCGCCGCAGGACAACGGATACAAGGTCTACCTTGGCCGGCACGCCGTGTCCGAAAGCGGCCGCGGCTCCCAGATCGTGGCCCCCTACGACGCTGAAATCGCGGAAAAGATCCAGGCAGTGGGCGCATTGGAATCGATCGAACTTGCCGACGGCGGCTGGACGGTCCTGCCCACCTCCATCGCATCCGACTACGAGTCCGCCATGGCCAGCCTGGTGGACCGCGAGCACTTCCCCGCCCGGGACCTCAAAATTGTTTTGACCCCCATGCACGGCGTAGGCGGCGAAACGGCCGTTTCTGTCCTGAACGCAGCCGGATTCACCGATGTGACCCTCGTGGCCGAACAGGCACAGCCTGACCCGGACTTCCCCACGGTCGCCTTCCCCAACCCGGAAGAACCCGGCGCCTTGGACCTGGCTCTCGCGGCAGCCGCGGAATCAGGGGCGGACATCGTTTTGGCCAACGATCCCGACGCCGATCGGGCCGCGGTTGCTGCCCTGGACCCAGATACGGGGGCATGGCGGATGCTGCGCGGCGACGAGGTAGGTGCCCTTCTGGGCGCTCATGTCGTGGCGCGTTTGACCGCCAGCGCCAGCGACGAGCCGCACAGCGGAGTCTTCGCCAACTCGATCGTTTCCTCGCGGCTGCTCTCACGTATTGCTGCTGCGGCGGGGTACGCGCACGAAGAAACACTCACGGGCTTCAAATGGATTTCACGCGTTCCAGGACTCATCTACGGGTACGAAGAGGCGCTGGGCTACTGTGTGGCCCCTGGGCTGGTGCGCGACAAGGACGGCATCTCGGCGGCAGTGCTGATCGCTGAATTTGCGGCAGCTGCCAAGGCTGAGGGCCGGACGATCTTCGACACATTGGATGATCTTTACCTGGTGCACGGCCTCCACGCGAGTGACCAGCTGAGCATTCGGGTGGCGGACTTGGGCCTGCTGGACGCCATGATGAACCGCTTGCGGGTCAACCCGCCCGAAGCTTTTGGGGGCTCCGCCGTCGAGGTCTTCACTGACCTGGCGGAAGGAAGCGATGCACTGCCTCCCACGGACGGGCTGCTGTACCTGACCCGCGACCTCACCCGCGTGATCATCCGGCCCAGTGGTACGGAACCGAAGCTGAAGTGCTACTTGGAAGTCATCCAGGCGGTGGAATCCGCAGCGGAACTTCCCGCTGCGCGCCAAGCAGCGCGGACATCCTTGGACGAGGTCCTCGGGGACGTCCGCGAAGCGCTGGGCTTGTAAAACTCCTAGAGCTCAACCTCGATGAAGCCGTCCACCAAACGGGTGCGGAAAGCGTCGAGGCGGAGGTCGGAGTTGGTGAAGCACTCACCGGTTTCGAGGTCGTAGACCTCTTTGTGCAGGGGCGAGGCGATGGTCGGGCGGCTTCCCTTGGACCCGATGATGCCACGCGCCATAACGTTCGCGAGGGTCGCCGGGTCCTGCTGGGCAACAGCGAAGACCTCGGTGGGCGCGGTACGGAACAGCGCAATCTGGCGACCGCCGATCAACGCAGCCTCGCCCCAGGCCAGTTCGAGCTCGTCCACCGGGCAAACACGCTGCCACGTAGCTGCGGCGCGCAGGTCACGCTCAAGAATGTCGGTAACGTCCAGAATTACGGTCATGTCAGCCCCTCTCACTGTGTCCGGGTGCTGGCAGTCTCCGCCGTCACTCCCCCGGACAGGGCCGCGCTTGCGGCCACTCCTCCACGCTAAAACCCGGGTGTTTCATCAGGGGGCGCGGATTGTGTCCACTTCGTAAAAGAGACCTCACCCCTACGGAAATGTCCTCGTGATGCAGAAGTTAAGATCACGAAACAAACGGGAAACTGAAGCGAAACTGCCCGTCCCTAGGCTGGAACCACAAGTTGCGACAGATCCGTTGGCAACATCTGCGAAAGGCCCACAGTGACCGGACACACTTCAAGTACAGAGAACCCGCGCCGCATCGTCGTCGTCGGCGGCGGCCCCGCCGCGCACCGCTTTGTTGATGCCATGTTCAACCGCGGACTTGAAGGTTGGCAGGTTACGGTGCTGACCGAAGAGGCCCACCTCCCCTACGACCGCGTGGCATTGAGTAAGGCGCTCACCGAAACCGGCGTGGACCTCACCCTGGGTGACGCTTCCATGTGGGAGCACCCGGCAATCACCCTCAAGACCGGCGAGCGCGCCGTCAAGATCGACTCCGCGGCCAAGAGCGTCCTCACTGCTGCCGGCAACAAGTACGAATACGACCACCTGGTGGTCGCCTCGGGTTCGGATGCCGCCCGTCTTCCCATCCCCGGCGCCGAGCACACCCACGTTTACCGGACGCTCGAAGACGTATGGGCCATCAACCAGGCCATAGCGGGGCTGACGGAGAAGCTGGGACGCAAAGTCAACGCCGTCACCATCGGTGGTGGCCTGCTGGGGCTTGAATCCGCAGCCGGCACCGAACAACTGGGAGCTACCCCGGTTGTCATCAACGGCTCGCCCTGGCTCATGAACACCCAGTTGGACGAAGGCGCAGGACAGGCCCTTGGCCGGCTCATCGAAGCCAAGGGCTTCACGGTCCACGGTGGCGTCTTCCCCTCCGAGGTGGTTACGGACGACGACGGTAATGTCACCGGAGTCCTCATGGCCGACGGCCGCACCATCGCAGCCGACATCGTGATCGTAGCCATCGGCGTCAGGCCCCGCGATGATCTCTTCCGCGCTGCGGAGGGCGAAGAGCAACTCTTCAGCCTGGGCCAGCGTGGCGGTGTGGTGATCAACGATTTCTGCGCCACTGAGGTGGACGGCATCTGGGCCATCGGTGAAGTAGCCAACTTTGGTGGCATGTGCCTGGGCCTCGTTGCTCCGGCCAACACCATGGCCGAGATTGTTGCCGACCGTCTGCACGGCGGAGAGGCCACATTCCCCGGTTTCGATACGGCCACCAAGCTCAAGCTCTCCGGTGTGGACGTGGCCAGCTTCGGTGACGCCTTCGCCAAGACTGAGCACTCCCTCGAGATCGTTTACGCTGACCCCGCCCGCGGTGTTTACCAAAAGATCGTCACCACCGACGATGCCAAGACACTCCTGGGCGGCATCTTCGTGGGCGATGCCTCCCCGTACATGAGCCTGCGCCCCCTCCTGGGCCGGGAACTCCCTGCAGAACCCGGCGCCTACCTGAGCGCGGCCGGCGGTGGAGAAGCCCCGGAAACCGAACTCCCGGACGATGCCATCCTCTGCTCCTGCAACAACGTGGCCGCCGGTGCCATCCGTGATGCCATCAATGGGTGCGGCGCCTGCGAAGGCAACGCTCCCGTACAAGAACTCGGCGAGCTGAAGGGCTGCACCCGTGCCGGAACCCAGTGTGGGTCCTGCGTTCCCATGCTGAAGAAGCTTCTGGAAGGCGAACTGACCAAGTCCGGCATCGAGGTCTCCAAGGCCCTCTGCGAGCACATCAGCCTTTCCCGCCAGGAGCTCTTCGATGCCATCCGTGTCCTGGAGCTCACGTCCTTCGAAGACATCATGGCCAAGTACGGCACGGGCGCCGGTTGCGACATCTGCAAGCCGACCATTGCCTCCATCCTGGCCAGCCAGCACTCCGCCTACGTCCTGGACGCCGGGCGTGGTTCCCTGCAGGACACCAACGACCGTGCCCTGGCGAACATGCAGAAGGACGGCACCTACTCCGTGGTTCCCCGCATCGCCGGCGGTGAGATCACGCCCAAAGGACTGGGCGTCATCGCTGCCGTCGCCGAGAAGTACAACCTGTACACCAAGATCACTGGCGGCCAGCGCATCGATATGTTCGGAGCGCGCCTTGAGCAACTGCCGGACATCTGGAAGGAACTGGTTGATGCCGGCTTCGAATCGGGCCAGGCTTACGGCAAGAGCCTCCGTACCGTGAAGTCCTGTGTCGGCTCCACGTGGTGCCGCTTCGGTGTCCAGGATTCCGTGGCCATGGCGATCGCTTTGGAGCTGCGCTACCGCGGTCTTCGCAGCCCGCACAAGTTGAAAATGGGCGTTTCCGGTTGTGCCCGCGAGTGTGCAGAAGCGCGTGGCAAGGACGTCGGCGTGATCGCGACCGCCGACGGCTGGAACCTTTACGTGGGCGGGAACGGAGGCGCCACGCCGGCTCACGCCAAGCTCCTCGCCAAGGACCTGGATGATGAAACGCTGCTGAAGTACATCGACCGCTACCTGATGTACTACATCCGCACCGCCGATCGCCTGCAGCGCACTGCCCGGTGGCAGGAGGAGCTCGACGGCGACATCAAGCACGTCGAGGACGTTGTGGTACACGATTCCCTGGGCATCGCCGACGAGCTCGAAGCGGCCATGGCCAAACACATCGACACCTACGAGGACGAGTGGGCCGAGACCTTGAAGGATCCCGAGCGCCTCCGCAGGTTCCGTTCCTTCGTCAACGCCCCCGACCAGAAGGACGAGTCCATCTCCTTCGTTCCGGAGCGTGGCCAGATCCGTCCGGCCACGAACGAAGAAAAGGGCGGCGTGCTCATCGCTTCCACCATCCCGGTCCGCAGCGAAACCGTCAACGCAGAAAACTAGGGGTCCCCCATGCAGCTCACCATTGATCTCACCGGACGCGACGTCCTGGTTGCCGGCTCCGAAAAGTCTGCCCGCCAAGCAGTTCGCCGGTACCGGAACGCCGGAGCCCACGTGTCCCGGCTGAGCACACCCGAGGGTATCCCAGGTGACGGCCAACTCCCGGACCGTCCGTTCCTGGTGGCAGTGGTGGACGACGGCGAGGCCGGCTGGCTTCCGTTGGTGGAACGCTGCCGCGATGCCGGAATTCCAGTAGCGTTCGAGCCGGCCGCGGGCGCCGAAGGCAACGTCACGTTGGTGGGCGGTGGTCCGGGTGCCCTGGACCTGCTCACTGTCGGTGCCGTGGAGGCCCTGCGCGACGCCGACGTGGTGTTCTATGACCGGCTGGCGCCCTACCAGGAGTTGGCTGGCCTGACCTCCGCCGAGCTGGTGGACGTTGGGAAGCAGCCCGGCCTGCATAAGGTCACCCAGCGCGACATCGAGAAGCTCATGGTTGACGCTGCCCTGCTGGGCCAAAACGTGGTCAGGCTCAAGGGTGGGGATCCCTACGTGTTCGGACGCGGCGGCGAAGAAGTGGCGGCGTGCGTTGCGGCGGGCGTGCCGGTGCGTGTCATCTCCGGTGTCACCAGTGCCATCTCCGTTCCGGCCGCAGCGGGGATTCCTGTGACGCACCGCGAAGTGAGCCACATGTTTACGGTTGTCTCCGGCCACGCTCCCCTGACCGAGAAAGAGCACACCCATCTTGCCGGCCTGGGCGGAACGATCGTGGTCCTCATGGGCATAGGCACCCTGCCCCAACTTGCCGCGGGACTTCGCCGGGCGGGGATGAGTCCGGAGATGCCGATGGCCGTGGTGGAACGCGGGTACCGTCCGGGGCAGCGCACCACCATCGCCGAACTCGGTACGATCGAAACAGCAGCCACCGGTTGCAGCAACCCTGCCGTGCTGGTCATCGGCGAGGTGGTCAGGGTGGCTGAAGCCAACCGGAACCACGCCGAAGCATCCGCCGAACTGAGCCGACTCGCGGCTTCGCTCCTTGAAGCCTGAAGGTAAAAACACATGACTGTTGCACGTGCCATCGAAGTCCAGGAAGCCACCGCAGCTCCGGAAGTATCCGAAGCCGCAGATGCCCCGCTGGACGGATTCCGCATTGGTGTTACCTCGCACCGCCGTTCCCGTGACCTCATCGAGGCACTGGAGCGTCGCGGGGCGAGTGTTCTGCACGCCCCCGCTTTGAAGATCGCCCCCGTGCAGGAAGACATGGTCCTCATCGAGGACACCCGGACCATCATCGCTGCGCGGCCGGATATCTGTATCGCCACCACCGCTTACGGTATGCGCCGTTGGTGCGAGGCCGCTGATTCCTTCGGCATCGGCGAGCAGCTCCTGGAAACGTTGTCTGCCTGCCGCATGTTTGTCCGGGGGCCCAAAGCCCGCGGTGCCGTCCGCGCGGCTGGACTGGCCGACGTCGGCATCAGCAGCGACGAAACCACCGCAACCCTGGTGGACATGCTGTTGGCCGAAGGCGTGCGGGGAAAGACCGTGGCCGTGCAGTTGCACGGATACACCGATGTCCGCCAGTTGGAACGACTCCGCATGTCCGGCGCCACCGTGCTGACCGTGACACCGTACCGCTGGGTCAAACCCGATGGCGAAGACAAACTGCCGCGCCTGATCGAAGCCGTGGTTGGCGGGAACCTGGACGTCCTCACGTTCACCAGCGCCCCTGCAGTGGATGCTATGTGGAGCACTGCGCATGAGATGGGTCTGTACCGGTCCCTCATCGAAGCCCTCAAGGGACCAGTGACGGTCGCAGCTGTTGGGCCCGTCACTGCGCAGCCACTGGTGGACGCCGGGCTCACCCCCCTCATCCCTGACAGGTACCGTATGGGTGCGCTGATCCGCCTTGTGACAGAGCACCTGTCCTTGAACCACGTCCGGCGGTTGGAGACCAAGAGCGCCACGATCGAGTTGCGGGGCCGCTGCTTGCGGGTCAACGGTGAGGTGGTGGATTTGGCTCCTGCACCCCTTCTGCTGCTGCGGGCGCTGCTCGGCGCTGGCGGGGCTGTCCTGTCCAGGGAAGCGCTCTCGGACCTGTTGGACCTGCGGGGATCCGTCCACGCCTTGGACATGACGGTCAGCAGGCTGCGCTCCTCGCTTCCGGACGGCAAGCTGGTGGAGACCGTCGTCAAACGTGGCTACCGGTTGCGGGCATAGTCTTTCCGACACGCTACGCCGCCTTCACCAGGGGTAGTTCGTCCCAATGGGTGGTGTAGCGGGGGCTGAGCATGTCCCGCTTCATGGACCAGTCCGGCCCGCCCTTGATTCCCGCATTGCCCAAGCCGATGGAACCGCGTCCGTACTTTTTGCTGACCTCTTCCAGGAGGCTGCCGATACCCCGTTCCTCGTGCGGGTTCTCGAAGATGGCCAGGGGTTTCTGGTTTCCACTGGGCCGCAGGTCCGTGACCATGATCCCGGCTTTGGCGTACCGCACGCCTTCCTGGATCCTGGGAACCAAGGCGTGCGCGGCCCGGGTGAGCAGGACCGGATCCGAGGTAGGCATCGGGAGCTTGACGCTCACAGTGGGAAAAGACCTGTCGTTCGGGTTGTAGACGGAGGTCTGCGCGAAGGCGGTTAGGAGTTTGGCCTGCAGATCATGCTTGGCCAACCTGGCACTGGCCATTTGCCCGTAAACGCTGAGCACCTGCCGCATCCCGGCCGCTGTGGTGATGGGAGTGGAAAAGGAACGGGAGAAGATCAGCTGGTCCCTGCCGATTCTTTCTTCTTCCATGGGAATGCAGGGCGTGCCCTGGAGTTCCAGGACCGTTCGCATCATGACGATCGAAAACTTGTCCCGCAGGGCAATAGGGTCGGCCCGGACCAGGTCCAGGATCGAGAAGATTCCCATGGCGTTCAAACGTTTGGTGAGCCGCGTGGCGACGCCCCAGATCTCGATCACTGAAAGCCTGGCCATCAGCGTTTCCCGTTGCTCTTCGGGAATCGAGTCCCAGCGGCACACCCCCTGGAACGCGGGGTTGTGCTTGGCCCACTTGTTGGCCAGCTTGGCCAGGGTCTTGGTCCGGGCGATTCCTACGCACACCGGAACCCCCACATGCTTTTGGCAGGCCACTTTGATGGTGCGCCCCAGCTCCAGGAGTTCCCCGGGCTGCCCTTTGACGCCAAGGAACGCCTCATCGATGGAATAGACCTCCTGCCACGCCGAGAAGCGGGCAAGGAGTTCCATGACCCTCGAGCTGATGTCGCCGTAGAGCTCATAGTTGCTTGAGAGGGCAACCAGGCCCCATTCCTTGGCCCGCGGAGCGAGCTTGAACCACGGATCTCCCAAGCCGATGCCGAGCTTCTTGGCTTCCGGAGACCGAGTCACGGCGCAGCCATCGTTATTCGACAAGACTATGAGCGGCCGGCCCTCCAACGATGGGTTGAAGGCCCTCTCCGCCGACGCATAGAAGCAGTTGATATCCACATGGGCGATCTCCTGCATCCGATGCATGATTGCTGGCTTGGACATCGATCTCCTCCTGATCCGCGCTATCACGCACGTCCACGCAACCCGCGCAGGACACGCCTAGTATTCGAACATACTTTCGAATACTTAAACTGTAGCGTCGACCACAGACAAGAAAGCCCCTCTGAGCAATCGAACGGCGGGGGATTCTGGCGTTCCCGCGCGCTGAGCGGGGCATGGACAGTCCTTGCTTTAAACATTGATGAGTGTAAATATTTACATGTGTCTATGTCTTTGGAATTGACCCCGGTTCAAACCGTCGCCTGCTGCTCGCCGTTGGCGCGCGAACCACTGTCGGAGAAAGAAGCAGACGGTGTTGCGCCTTTGTTGAAGGCATTGGCCGATCCGGTGAGGTTACGCCTGATGTCATTGGTGGCCTCCCATGAGGGCGGCGAAGCGTGCGTCTGCGACCTGAACGATGCCTTCGAGTTGTCGCAGCCGACCATCAGCCACCATCTCAAAGTGCTGCACGAAGTAGGTTTACTGGACCGGGAAAAGCGCGGCGTCTGGGTCTACTACAAGGCCCGCACCGAAGCGCTGCAGAACCTGGCGGCCCTGATCGGTGGACAGGCTCAGTGAACCCCTTGCTTGTCCGCCGCACCGGAGCGGAGTTCATTGGGACCGCGTTCCTCGTCATGGCCGTAGTCGGGTCCGGCGTGATGGCCTCCCGGCTGTCACCGAACGACGTCGGACTGCAGCTGCTGCAGAACAGCCTCGTCACCGGCGCGGCCCTGGTTGCGTTGATCCTGGCCCTGCAGCCGGTATCAGCCTCGTTCAACCCCATCGTCACCCTGGTTGAACGGTTCATCGGCGTGATCGATACCCGGACTGCCGCCCTTTTGGTTGCGGCGCAGATCGTGGGTGGTTTGGTCGGGACGGTCGCAGCGAACCTGATGTTCGGCCTGGCGCCAGCCACATTCTCCACCCATGAACGGAGCGGGCCTGGTCTCTGGCTGGCAGAGGTCATCGCCACAGCCGGGCTACTGGTCATCGTGTTCGGGACCATCCGTTCCAGACGCCCCGACCGGGTGGCTTTCGCCGTCGGGAGTTACATCACCGCCGCGTATTGGTTCACGTCTTCCACAAGCTTCGCCAACCCGTCGGTCACGATCGCCCGAACGCTCACCGACACCTTCTCGGGGATCGCGCCCGCTTCCGCACCCGGTTTCGTCGCCGCCCAACTGGTCGGAGGCGCCCTCGGACTGGTCCTTGTCCGCTTCCTCTACCCCCAAACCACTGATGTTTCCCCGGCTGATGCCGCGGCTGATCGAAAGGTGCTCTCATGAGCGTCAAACCGTCCGTCTTGTTCGTCTGCGTCCACAACGCAGGACGCTCCCAGATGGCTGCTGCCTTCCTGACCACCCTTGGCCAGGGCGCGATCGAGGTCCGCTCCGCTGGTTCAAAACCCGCCGATCAGGTCAACCCCGCAGCGGTTGAGGCCATGGCCGAGATCGGGATCGACATGTCCGCCGAAATCCCCAAGATCCTCACCACCGAGGCCGTCAAGAACTCCGACGTAGTCATCACCATGGGCTGCGGGGACGAATGCCCGTACTTCCCGGGCAAACGCTACGAAGACTGGGTCCTGGAAGACCCCGCCGGCAAAGGCGTCGAGTCCGTCCGGCCCATCCGTGATGAGATCAAAACCCGGGTCGAGGCACTCATTGCCTCCCTCACCCCGGCGGGAGCACAGCAATGACAGAGCACGACTCCCTGCCCGTCGCGGTGATCGGCGCCGGGCCGGTCGGTCTGGCCGCGGCGGCGCACCTCCTCGAACGCGGGCTGGAACCCCTCGTCATCGAAGCCGGCCCCACCGTCGGTTCCGCCATCAAGGAATGGGGCCACATCCGAGTCTTCTCCACCTGGAAATACAACCTCGATCCCGCAGCCGTCCGCCTCCTGGAACGCACCGGATGGGAAGCACCCCGCCCGACCGCTCTGCCCTACGGCCACGAAATCGTCACCCAATATCTTGAACCTTTGGCCGCAACCCATGAACTGGAGCAGAGGATCCATACCCGATCCAAGGTCATCGCCGTTACACGGCAAGGGATGGACAAGGGCCACAGCCACGGCCGCGACCAGACGTCTTTCGTCCTGTATGTTCAGCACGACGACGGCCATACGGCCGAGGTTGTGGCGCGGGCCGTCATCGACGCCTCCGGAACCTGGAACACCCCCGCACCGCTTGGCTCCAGCGGGCTCTCCGTTCCCGGGGAAAATGAAGCGCGCGCCACCGGGACCATCACCGGGCCCCTGCCTGATGTCACGAAAGGCCGTTTCGCTGGCCATCGGACCCTCGTCATCGGGTCCGGCCACTCGGCCGCGAACATGGTCCTGGACCTCGCTCGCCTCGCACGCACCAACCCCGGCACCGAAGTCGCGTGGGCCATCCGTGCCTCCACCCCTGCCAAGGCTTACGGCGGCGGCAACGCTGACGAGCTCCCCGCCCGCGGCCAGCTTGGCACCCGCCTGCGCACCGCCGTCGAGACCGGGGGCGTGCAGCTCCTGACAAGCTTCAACACCCGCCGCATTGAAACTACCGATTCCGGCGCGGTGGTGGTGCACGCAGCGGACGGCCGGTTCATCGAGGTGGACCATGTCATTCCGGCGACCGGGTTCCGTCCGGACCTGGGCATCCTTTCCGAACTTCGGCTGGACCTGGACCCGGCGGTCGACGCCCCCAAAGCCTTAGGACCGTTGATCGATCCGGACTTCCACAGCTGCGGAACCGTCCCGCCCCACGGCGCAAGGCTTCTCGCCCACCCCGAGAAAGACTTCTACCTTGCAGGAATGAAGTCCTACGGCCGGGCACCGACCTTCCTCATGGCCACCGGCTACGAGCAAGTGCGCTCCATTGCAGCCGCCCTCGCCGGCGACACCGCAGCAGCGGACGCGCTGGAGCTTGAACTGCCCGAAACCGGTGTCTGCTCCACCAGCCTTCCCGCAGAGGGGCAAGACGCGGCGGATTCGTGCTGCGGATCCCCAGAACCTGTCCCGGTCACGATTGGCTTCGCTACCGGCCTGGTCCACGGACGCAGCGCGGAACCGGCCACACCATGACCGACGGAACCCGCTTGCCGATACGCCCGATGGAACATGGCGACTGGCCGGCGGTTGAGGCGATCTGGGCCGCCGGCATCGCTACAGGCCACGCTACCTTCGAATCCGCACCGCCGAGCTGGGAAGACTTCGACGCTACCCGCCACCCCCAGCTCCGCCTCGTTGCCGAAGACCACGGCAACATCGTGGGCTGGGTCGCCGCGGCAGCGGTTTCCTCAAGGACGGTCTACCGCGGCGTCGTCGAACACTCCATCTACATCGCCCAGGAGGCCCGCGGCCGCGGACTCGGCAACCAGCTCCTCGACGCCTTCATCCGCAGGACCGAAGAGGAAGGGATATGGACCATCCAATCCACCATCTTCCCCGAGAACACCGCCTCCATAGCCCTGCACCAACGACACGGTTTCACCGTCGTGGGCACCCGACAAAAGATCGGACTCATGGCCTACGGACCGGCCGCCGGATCCTGGAGGGACACCATCCTGCTCGAACGCCGCACCCAACGGGGAAGCTAGGAGGCTCCCGCAGTGTCCTTCCGGTGTACAAGGTAGATGGCGCCCGTGGAGACGTCTTCCTCCAGCGCTTCCAGGGTGCGGCCACGGGTTTCGGGCACCTGCGTGTAGATGAAGACCAGCGCGAGGATACCCACCACCCCAAAGAGGAAGAAGGTGCCGGTAATGCCCACGCCCGCAACCAACGTGGGGAAGAAAAGGCCCAGGAGTGCGTTGGCGATCCACAGGCAGAACACTGACAGCCCAATGGCGAATCCGCGGACGTGGAGCGGGAAGATCTCGGACAGCATGACCCAGACAGCAATGTTCAGGAACGTCTGCATGGAGCCAACGAAAGCGACCACCAGGAAGAGGATCACGAAGGGCCGCGCAGGGTTTCCGACCGGTAATGCGATGGACGCAATACCGATGAGGAAGTGGCACACGGTGGTCAGCGTGAAACCGAGCAGCAAGGTGGTACGTCGGTTGATCCGCTGCATGAGCGTCAGTGCGATGATGCCACCAACTACCGCGATAACGCCCGGTGCAATGTTGGCAACGAGCGCCGCGTTGGAATCGAACCCGGCCTCCACCAGCACCGACTGGCCGTAGTACATGATCGAATTGATGCCGGTCAGCTGCTGGGCCACACCCAGCCCGATGCCCACCAGGATGATGCGCAGGATCCACTTGTCCTTCAGTGCAGCCCAGGACGTGGCCCGGGAGGCTCGTTCCTCGTCGGCGAGGTGCTTCACATCAGCCATTTCAGCCTCTGCCCGCTCTACGGACCGAATCGTCTTCAGGACAGCAAGGGCTTCCTCCCACCGCCCTTTGGAGATCAGCCAACGTGGCGACTCGGGCATCCTGAGCATGCCGAAGAACAAGGCAATCGCGGGCAGCGCGGCAACGGCGAGCATGACCCGCCACACTCCGCCGAATTCACCCCAGATGTTGCCGATGATGGCGTTGACCACGAAGGCGGCGAGTTGGCCGATGACGATCATCAGTTCATTGCGCCCCGCAAGGGAGCCGCGGATTTCGTAGGGTGCCAGCTCGGCCAGGAACACAGGGACCACCGTGGATGCACCGCCGACGGCAAGGCCGAGAATGACCCGCCCCAGGACCATGACCTCGAAACTTGGGGCAAAGACGCAGGCGATCGTTCCGCTAAGGAACAGCACGGCCAGCAAAATGATGGTCTTCCGGCGCCCCCAGGAATCGGAGAGCCGGCCACCGCCAACTGCTCCAGCCGCGGCCCCGAACAGCAGCGAGCTGGTGACGACGCCTTCGGTCAACGGTGTGAGGCCGAGGTCGACCGTCATTGGTCGCAGGGCGCCGTTGATGACGCCGGTGTCATAGCCGAACAGCAGGCCACCAAACGTGGCAACCAGTGCGACCAGGCCAAGGCGTTTTCGATGTGGCCCATTGGTCAGCGGGGGAAGCGCGACGCCGCGGGCCCCTCCCCGCTGCATTTGCGTAGCAGACATCAGGACTCCTTTGTCAGTGTGGTGCGGGTCATAGCCACCCGCTCTGGATACAGACTAACGCGCGAAAGGGTTAAATGTAAGGTCAAACTAACAAATGGCGAACATTGCCTCATATTCGCCATGGGAAGATGGAGGGCATGGCCCCTGAACAATGGCATCGTCCCGCGACGCAGAGCGATGTGGCCCGCGAAGTCGGAGTGTCAAGGACGCTGGTGTCATTCGCCTTTCGCGGAGCCCCCGGGGTCAGCGACGAGACAAGGGAAGCCATCTTCGCGGCCGCCCAACGTCTCGGGTACCGGCCCAACGCGGCGGCCGCCGATCTGGCACGCAAGCACCGTTCCGCCGTCGGACTCTATTTGATGGATATCCGAAACGAGGTCTATGCAGACATCCTTAGCGGCGTCCGCACAGCACTCCCCCATGATGGCAACAGGCTCATACTGAGCGTCTCCCGGTCGGTCGACGGCGTGGATCGGGGCGCACTGGACTCCCTGATTGAAGCCAGGGTGGGGATCATCATCGCCGCGACACTCCTGGACACCGACCACCAGGTGCAGGAACTGGCCCGGGTAGTGCCGCTGGTCAGCGTGACCCGCCCGGTCGACGGCGTGGACAGTGTGTACTCCGATGATGTGACCGGTGCCCGCGCCGCGACAGAACATCTGCTTGGCCTCGGGCACCGGCGGATCGCCCATCTGGCGGGCCCCATTTACGACGGACACACCGCGCGTCGGCAGAGCTACGAGAAAACCATGCTCGACGCCGGGTTCGCGCCGGTGACGTTGTCGGCGGAGGACTTCACACAGGAGGCCGGGCAGCGGGCAGCATGGGAACTGCTTGGCCTGGCAGACCGGCCGACCGCCATCTTCACCCACAACGACCAACTCGCCCTTGGCGCCCGCGAAGCTGCTTACGCAATGAACCTGTCCATCCCCCAGGATCTGTCACTGGTGGGATACGACGATTCGAAGACGTCCCGACTGCACGGCATCGATCTCACGTCAGTTGACCTGCAGGCGTTCGAATTGGGCCGCCGAGCCGGCTCCGTGGCGCTCGAGCGCCTGGCCAACCCTGACGCGCCCACAGCGGACATCCGCCTCACGCCGCGCCTGGTGGTCCGAAATTCCACCGCACCGCCGGGCACCGGCTAAACGTGGTGCAGGCACGTGGTGGCCACCCCCCAGATGGTCAATTCCGACAGCGCAGCCACCGTGATGTCCGGGAAAGCAGGATTGTCCGCCTGGAGCACCACGCCCCTTGAGGTGATGCGGAGCCGTTTGATGGTCAACTCGCCATCCAACACGGCAACGACGACGGACCCGTCTTTCGGTTCAAGCGCCCGGTTCACGATCAGCTCGTCACCGTCGCTGATCCCGGCACCCTCCATCGACTGCCCGGTAACCCTCACCACGTACGTGCTGGTCACGTCCTTAATTAAGTGCTCATTGAGGTCGATCCGGCCGTCAAAATAGTCTTGTGCCGGGGAGGGATAGCCCGCAGCAACAGCGACGGGAGCCAACAGCACCGATGCCAGGGAAAAGCCCGCATTTATCACGCGGGGGCCGACGATAACGCCCACAACACACCTTTATTCGAATATATGTTCGATACTCGAGTGTACATCCGTTGGGGGACATTGTTCTGACTCCACCAATTTGGGGGGGACGCACGACCGTTTGGCATTCAAGGCCTGCAAGACCGCCAGCAGGTGTGAAATTAGGAGCTGGGCGGACTCGTCGCACGGGGAATCGTGCGTTTCGTGCAGGAATACTGCAGCAAAGGTTGAGGGTGAGCGCGGAGGGGACATCCCGTCTGGGCCTACAGCGGGACTCCTAAGGCGCGGCCTCGTCGAGGAACTGCCGGAATTGGGCTTCGGTGTTCAGGTTCAGTTTCTTTCCGCTCAGGAAGAACGTAGGGGTGCCGGTCACGCCGAGGGCTTTGCCGTCGGCGACGTCCTGGCTGACCCGGTCTTTGGTTGCTTGGTCTGTGATCGCGGCGTCGTACTGCGCTAGGTCCAAACCGAGTTCCTGGGCGAACGTCCTGAACAGGGCCGCTTGGGAGTCGCGTTTTTCTCCCCATTCGCTTTGGGTTGCGAAGAGTTTGGAGGCCATCTCCTGGTATTTTCCCTGCTGGGCGGCGGCTTCCACAGCCAACGCGGCGGTCCCGGAGTTTCTGTGGCCGGGCAGTGGGAAGTAGCGGTGGACGAACGTAATCCGGTCCCCGTATTCCTTCTTCAGTTCCTCTACCAAGGGTTCAGCGGCGCGGCATGATTCACACTCGAAGTCCAGGAACTCGACCAGCTGGGCTTTCTCGATGGCCGGGCTCGTGACCCGGTGACTGTTCTCCCTGACGAGCTGGGCGTCAGTGGCCGCGAGTGGGGCGGCCGGAGCTGGCTTGTTGGTGGTGAGCACTGCGTACCAGATCACGCCGGCACCGATTATTGCCGCGAAGAGGATCCAAATCGCAGTGCGGACCCTTCGGGCGGTCATGACTGCGCTCATCGATCGGCCGGCTTTGATCCAAGCTTCACAGTGACAGGCTCCGCCACGGCATCCGATCCGCAGCCTGCGCAGCAGGAATCCGCTGGTTCGGCGGCGGCTGGCCGCGCAAGTTCGACGACTACCGGAGCGGACACCGGTGACGTCTTTTCGGCGGGCGCGCAGCAGCCGTCATCCTCTTCGTCAGCGTGGCCGTAATCGGCGTGCGGCACAGCGCAGCAAGCCTCGCCCTTCCAGGCGTTGATGCCTTCCCGGACGGCGATACCGGCAATGACCAGCGCCGCGCCGGCATCGGCCCACCACCAGCCCAGGGTGCTGTTCAGGACCAAACCGATCAGCAGAACAGCGGAGAGGTAGGTGCAGAGCAGGGTTTGTTTGGAATCGGCGACGGCCGTCCTGGAGCCAAGCTCCCGCCCGGCACGG
The DNA here is from genome assembly GCF_021538675.1 of Paenarthrobacter sp. AR 02. Taxonomy (GTDB): domain Bacteria; phylum Actinomycetota; class Actinomycetes; order Actinomycetales; family Micrococcaceae; genus Arthrobacter. Next base: position 522,584 of record NZ_JAJUKH010000002.1, on the reverse strand, counting down.
CGTTGGGCCCACGACAGCACGGGCATGATCACCAAACTCAACGCAGCAATGACGATGCCCGGCGTTGAATGCTGAGCCTCACCCGCCCCGGTCAGTGAGCGGACAGCGTCCACAGCCACGAACGCGGCCAAAGCGAAGAAGGAAATGGCAATGATCCGCAACGTCAGGTGCTCACGCCGCTCAGGGTCCTTGGCAGCGAACTGCCAGGACAACGCCAGAGCCGAAGTAACCTCGATGACCGAGTCCAACCCGAAGCCGACCAGCGCCGAAGAGTCAGCAACCCCTCCGGCCCAGAGCGCCACGACAGCCTCGATGACGTTATAGGTGATGGTCGCGGCCGCGAACAGGCGGATGCGACGCATCAGGACAATCCGGCGCTCCGAGGTAGGAGCTTCAAGGACTGCGCTCATACCAGGCACGTCCCGTCCGGCGCGCAGCATGCCGGATCGATCGCGAGGACAACACCGATCAGATCTTTGATGGCGTGACCAAGCCTCGCATCTGCCAGCTCATACCGGCTCCGCCGCCCATCAGGAACGGCCACAACGAGCCCACAACCCCGCAGGCACGTCAGATGGTTGGACATGCTCTGCCTCGAGACCCCCAGCGAATCTGCCAGATCCGAGGGATATGACGGGGCATCAGAGAGTGCCAGAAGGATCCTGGCACGGGTTGGGTCTGACACCGCATAGCCGAACCGGGCCAGCACAGGTGCGTGCGTGAGTGTCTCCATGCAAACAAAGTACATCGATGACTGTATTCACGCAATTCTGTACTTGAGCTTCTTCGACCCCGCCCCGGAGCTGCCACTCAGCACACTTACGACGCCCAATCAGACGAACACCCATGGCTGAAAAACATGGCCCTGTTTGGCGGAAGCTACATGGAGGTCCGCCAGTACCTGCCGTTATGGGACCCCGGAGATCAGCACAGCGCCGGGCTAGTCCATGACGCCGCCCACGCTATAGGTGACATGGGTGACCAGTCCGGTGCCACTGACCGACGTCGGTTCGAGCCTGAGGTTTCCCACGCCGTCGAGCAGCCGCTCCCCGCCACCAAGGATCACAGGTGCTATGTGGAGCCGCAGTTCGTCGATCAGCCCGGCCGACAGGAACTGGCGGGCAGTCGACGCTCCCCCGGCGATCGCCACGTCCTTGGCCCCCGCGGCGTTCCGGGCCAGGGACATTGCCTCTTCGATTCCGCCGTTGATGAAGTGGAACGTGGTTCCGCCCTGCATCTCCAGCGGTTCACGCACATGGTGGGTCAGCACATACACCGGCGCGTGATAGGGCGGTTCCTCGTCCCACCAACCGCGCCAGTCCGCGTCCCAAGGACCAGGACCCGGTCCGGCGAACATGTTCCTGCCCATGATGAAAGCGCCCGCAGCAAGGATCCCTTCCACCTGGGCGGCATTGGCTTCGCGCTCCTCGAACTGCCACCGGTGAAGGGTTTCGCCGCGCTCACCCAATGGCATCTGCAGGCTCTGGTGGGGACCGGCAACGTAGCCATCGAGGGACACGGTCAGGTCGCATGTGACTTGGCTCATGGGCCCATCATTGCATCCAAAACCCCAAGGTGGCGCCAAAACCCTCGCCAAACCATCGCGCCAAGGCGGACACTGGGGGCTAAACCTTCAGGAGGATTCCATGGCAAGTACTGCAGAGCTGGAGCAACTTGGCATCCTGGTGGGCGAATGGGAAACCACCGTCCCGGGACGGGAAGTCAAGGGCCGGACGACGTTCGAGTGGCTGGAAAACGGCGGCTTCCTCATCCAACACTCCACGGTGCAACAGCCGGAATATCCCAACTCGGTGAGCATCATCGGTGCTACCGGCTCCGATGGGGCGCTCCAGCAGCACTACTTCGATTCCCGCGGCGTCGCACGCATATACGACATGATCCTGAAGGACAACGTGTTGACGCTTTTCCGGGACGGCCCGGACTGGCCCCAGCGATTCGTGGGACGGTTCAGCGACGATGGCAACGTGATCAACGCACGCCTGGAACGCGGAACCTACCCCGGCGGGCCCTTGGAACACGACTTCGACATGGTCTACACACGGATCCACCCACTTTCGATGTGACGCACGTTATTACCGGCTGGTAAACAACACGCTACGGATCGGCCAAAGATGGCAACAGCGGGGAAACACCCGCGAAAAACCGAATGCCTAGGCTGATGATCAACAGCACCAAACAGGTCATCAGCGAAAGGGCCGAACATGTCCGCCACTCCGTCCGCAGCATCCCTCCACATCGTCATCGCAGGCGCAGGTCCAGCAGCCCAGGCTTTGGTGCGGCGGCTGGCCGGCACGGCCGATACCAGGCAGCGCCCCTTCGGCGGCACGATCACCGTACTCAGCAACCGCGACGACTGCCCGGAGGCCCTCCTCGAACTGGCAGAACTTCCACAGGTCTCGGTCCGGTTCGGCCAGGCGGCCAGCTTCATCGATCCGCACGCCAAAGTTGTGACCACGGTGGACGGCATGGACTTCTCCTACGACCAGTTGGTCATCGCGACCGGTTCTGCCCCGGCCCTCCCGCCAGTCGCCGGTGCCGAAGCCAGCCTGAGCTACTCCACCATCGATGATGCGGCCACCATCGGCGAAGCCGTCCACGATCTCACACGGATCGTTGGACGCCGTCCGCTGGGAATCCTGGTGGGCAACGGCCCCGCTGCCGGCCAGGCAGAGGCTGTGCTCCGGGCCCGCGGAGTCCGTCCCGTGCGCACCACCCTCCGCCCGGCCGCCGTCGTGCGTTCCATCGCAGGTTCCCCCGTACCGGCCACCGGCATCGTGTTCGAGGACGGCAGCAGCATGAACGGGGACCTCGTGGTCCTGGCCGAGGAGCGAACGGCCCGCAACGACCTCGCCGAAAGCGCGGGGCTCCTGATTGCGTCCGACGGCGGCATCGCCGTGGGGCGCGACCTCGCCACCTCCGTCCCGGGCATCTGGGCAATTGGCGATGCAGCGTCCTGCGACGGCCTCCGGTTGGGACTCCTCCTTTCCGCCGAATCTTCCGCGATGCTCTGCGCTTCGGGCATGATGCTCGGCGTCATGGGCAGCGACCAATTGGCCCCACTGGCGGCCTAGTCGGCAACCGGGTTGCCCTTCCACAAGCGGCGGAAGGGCCACCCGGCCCGTATGGCAAGATGGTCCTTTGACGGGCAGTGACAACCCTGCGGCCACCGGGCCGGCCACGCCTGCACGGAAGGATCCCATGAGCAACGAAGCCGCTACCCCGGCAAACATCGCCTCCTACATCGACCACACCCTGTTGAAGCCGGAGGCTAGCGAGGCGGACATCCTCAAAGTGTGTGCCGAAGCCGTCGAATACCAGTTCAAATCAGTGTGCGTGAACCCGATCTGGGTCAAGACCGTCACCAAGGCACTCAAGGGCTCGGGCGTGCTCACATGCTCTGTGGTCGGCTTCCCGATGGGCGCTACGCCCAGCGACGTCAAGGCCTTCGAAGCCCGTGGCGCCGTCCTTGACGGGGCCGACGAAATCGACATGGTGATCAACATGGCCGCTGGACGCGCCGCAGACAAGGGCGCGCTGGTGGACGACATCCGGGCAGTCGCCGAAACTGTGCACGCCGGCGAAGCAATCCTCAAGGTCATCATTGAGACGTCCATGCTGGACGACGAGCAAAAGGTCATCGCCTGCGAAGCAGCTGTTGAAGCTGGCGCAGACTTCGTCAAGACCTCCACCGGCTTCAACGGTGGCGGCGCCACTGTTGAAGACATCGCGCTGATGCGCAAGACGGTGGGACCGGACATAGGCGTCAAAGCCTCCGGTGGGGTGCGGTCGCTGGCCGATGCACAGGCTATGATTGCAGCTGGTGCAACACGTATCGGAGCGAGTTCCGGAATTGCCATTGTCAAGGGTGAGCAAGGTTCATCTGCCTACTGAGGCTTCCCGACCGCCAGAGATTTTGAGCCCTGCGGGGCCGAGGAGGAACGAATGTCCAAGAACGCAACCAGCGCCCCCATCGAGCGTGAGAACAACCTGGGCCAGAGCATTGTCCTGTTCCTGGTGATGATTGTGCTCTTCCTGGGCGCTATCTACTCACTGTCCTTCCTCAGCCTCGAAAACCCGTGGCCGATGGCTGTCTGCCTGGGCCTGTTCGCCCTTGCGTTCTGGATCCCGCAGACCATCCTGGGCCGCTCGGATTCGGCTGGCGAAAGCTAAACCCCTTACTTCTGCAGGAATGGCCCGGGCGTTTGCCCGGGCCATTCCTGTCTGTGGTGGCGGATCGCCTCGCGGCCAAGGGCTGGCGGCTTCACCGCACCGAGTCACCGCACCGAGTCACCGCACCGCCAGGACGCCTCCAAGCGCCGCGAGTACGCCCGGCCAGTGCTGTTGCGCAAGGGTCCAGGCGGCCACTCCCATCCCCACCATGGCGTATCCGCTCACGGGAATCAGCACCAGCCATTCCCGCCGCGAACCTGCCCGGCCCAGCAGCGGAATGGAAAACGCCCCGTTGGCCCGCCACACTCCGCTGATGACTGATTTGCGCAGGAACTTTGGCGGTTTGATCACTATCGGCCACAAGAGCGGCACGCCGCCCACAGTGATCATGTCCCCCACAATATGGATCACGACGCCGGTCAGCATGGACAGTGGCAGCCACCCCCACTGGTCCGGCGCAAACCACGTCACCAGGCCAGCCATGACGATCGCGAAGAGCCAGTTGGTGATCCAGCCGGACTTCGGAAACAGGTTCAATGCCTTCGCGGCAAGGTTGATCATGAACATGCACAGCAGCCCGGCGCCGACCGAGAGTTTTCCGACCGGGGTCACCATCTGGAACTGTGCCGCCATCGCTGCGAGGATCACGAACGCCGAAGCCCCAAGCAGTGAGTGGGTCCCCTGTCGGTGCCCGCCGCTGGCCTTTTCGATCCCTACCGCAATTGCATTGGACAGCGGTGGCAGTGAATTTGCGATGGTGCTGTGCCGGTGGTCCCAGTCGCACACAAGTGCCGTCCCCGCCGTCGCCATGGCGCCTATGAGGATTCCGGTGGAATCCAGCGGGTACCAGCCCAGGGCGTAGGGGCCGGTCGAAGCAATAGCTATCCACGCCGCGGCTCCCGACGCGGCGTGGTGTCCTCCCATCATCGAAGTTAGCCCGCCTTAACGGGCACGTCGGTGAAGATTGCTTCAATCACGTTGTTGGCCCACTGCAGGATTTCGGCGTCCTGGAGATCCCGGCCACCGATCCTGGCCGTCTTGGGTTTGGGGATAAGCACAGCGTCCAGCGCCGGCTTGACCTGGGAACCGGGATACATGCGGTTCAACCGCATGGTTTTGGACTCGGGCAGTTGCGCCGGCGAGAACCGGATGAAGTTTCCTTGGAGCGCGACGTCGGACAGCCCGGCTTCGCGGGCACCCACCCGGAAGCGGGCCACGGCGATCAGGTTCTGGACGGGCAATGGCGGCTCGCCGTAACGGTCCACCAGTTCTGCCAGTACCTCGTCGATTGCCTCGTAAGTGATGGCCGAAGCCAGCTTGCGGTAGGCCTCCAGGCGCAGGCGCTCACCCGGCACGTAGTCGTGCGGCAGGTGGGCGTTGACGGGCAGCTCGATTTTCATCTCGGCGGCCTTCTCCTCCGCTTCGCCGCGGTACTCGGCTACAGCCTCGCCCACCAAACGGATGTAAAGGTCGAAGCCTACGCCCTGAATGTGGCCGGACTGCTCGCCACCGAGCAGGTTGCCCGCGCCACGGATTTCCAGGTCCTTCATGGCCAACTGCATGCCGGCGCCGAGCTCGTTGTGCGCCGCAACGGCCTTGAGGCGTTCCATTGCCACCTCACCCAGGGGCTTTTCCGAAGGGTAGAGGAAGTAGGCGTAGGCACGTTCGCGGCCACGGCCCACGCGTCCACGCAGCTGGTGGAGCTGCGAGAGGCCGTACTTGTCCGCGCCATCAACAATGAGCGTGTTGGCGTTGGAGATGTCCAGGCCGGTTTCGATGATGGTGGTGCAGACCAGCACATCGAAGCGTTTCTCCCAGAAATCCACGATGATCTTTTCCAGGCGGCTCTCGGACATCTGCCCGTGGGCCACTTCCACCCGTGCCTCGGGAACCAGTTCGCGGATCTGCGCGGCGATGCGCTCAATCGAGGAGACCCTGTTGTGCACGAAGAACACCTGTCCTTCGCGCATGAGTTCACGGCGGATCGCTGCCGAGGTCTGCTTGTTGGTGAAGGGGCCAACGTAGGTCAGGACCGGGTGGCGCTCTTCCGGAGGCGTGGCCAGGGTGGAGGTCTCCCGGATACCGGTCAGCGACATTTCCAAGGTACGGGGAATCGGGGTGGCACTCATGGCCAGCACGTCCACGTTGGTGCGCATCTTCTTGAGCGCTTCCTTGTGTTCCACACCAAAGCGCTGTTCCTCATCGACGATCACCAAGCCAAGGTCCTTGAACTCGAAGTCCTTGGACAGCAGACGGTGGGTGCCGATCACCACGTCCACGGCGCCGCTCTTGACGCCCTCGGCCGTCTCCTTCGCTTCCTTGCTGGACTGGAAGCGGGACAGCGGCTTGACGCGCAACGGGAAACCGGAGAACCGCTCAGTGAACGTCTCGTAGTGCTGCTGGGCAAGCAGCGTGGTGGGCACCAGAACGGCAACCTGTTTGCCGTCCTGCACCGCTTTGAACGCCGCACGGACAGCGATCTCGGTTTTGCCGTAGCCCACGTCGCCGGACACCAGCCGGTCCATGGGGATTTCCCGTTCCATGTCCGCCTTGACCTCGTTGATGGTGGTCAGCTGGTCGGGCGTTTCGACGTACGGGAAGGCTTCCTCGAGTTCACGCTGCCACGGGGTGTCCGGGGCGAACGCGTGCCCACGTGATGCCATGCGGGCCGAGTACAACCGGATGAGTTCGCCGGCGATTTCCTTGACGGCCTTGCGTGCCTTGGATTTGGTGCTGGCCCAGTCCGCGCCGCCCATCTTGCTCAGTGCCGGGGCATCGCCACCGACATAACGGGTCACCTGGTCCAACTGGTCCGTGGGCACGAACAGCCGGTCCCCCGGGGCGCCACGCTTCGAAGGTGCGTACTCGAGCACCAGGTACTCCCGCAGCCCGGCGTCGGAGGACGACGTGCCGACCACCTTGCGCTGGATCAGCTCCACGAACCGGCCGATGCCGTGTTGTTCGTGCACCACGAAATCGCCCGCGTGCAGCTGAAGCGGGTCCACTGCGTTCCGTCGCTTGGATGGCATGCGCCGCATGTCCTTGGTGGAACCCGCCGTGGCGCGCCCCAGCAGGTCGGCTTCGGTCAGCAGGCCCAGTTTCAGGCCGTCAAGGACAAAACCACGTCCGACGGCGGCGGTGGTCACCTCGATGATGCCCGGTTGGGGTTCCTTGTCCAAGGACTCCACGCGGGAGCAGGGAATCTCCGCATCATGGAACAACTCGGCAAGGCGCTGCGCGGGTCCAGGACCGTCGGTGACCACAACAACACGCCACTGCTCGCGGACACGTGAGCCGATGAACTCCAGCATCTCGGCCACGTCGCCCTGGTAGCCGCGGGGTTCGCGGGCACGCATATTCAGGACGTCGATATCCAGGACCAGGTCCTCGTCCGACGCGAGCGAGGTGATGGACCACCAGGACACGCCGTGTTCAAGGGCCGCGGAGCGTGTGTCGGTCAGGGACCGGAAACTGGCGGCGTGCAGGTCAGTGGAGGCCTCGGACGACAGGTCAAGGGGCGCCGCACCGCCGTCGGATGCCGTTGACCATGCAGCTTCCAGGAATTCTTCGTTGGTGGCCGCGAGGTCGTGGGCGCGGGTGCGCACCTTCTCCGGCTCGATCACCACGGCCAGGGACCCCGCAGGAAGCTGGTCCACGAATGGGACCATGGAGTCCACCAGCACCGGGGCCAGCGACTCCATGCCTTCCACGGCAATGCCGCCGGCAATCTTCTCCAGCATGTCCGCCGCGGCGGGCATGTCCGCCTTGAGCTTGGCAGCCCTGGACATCACCGATGGCGTGATCAGGATTTCGCGGCATGGGGGCGCGTGAAGTTCGGTGGGGTGGTGGACACCGGGGGCGGACAGCGAGCGCTGGTCGGCCACGGCGAACCACCGCATTTGGTCTACCTCGTCGCCGAAGAACTCCACCCGGATGGGGTGGTCCTCCGTGGGCGGGAACACGTCGATGATGCCGCCGCGGACGGCGAATTCGCCGCGGTGCGTCACCATGTCCACCCGGGCGTAGGCGGCGTCGGACAGCGCCCGGACCACCTCGGTGAAGGGGCGCTCCTGCCCTACCTGCAGCGTCACGGGAACCAGGTCACCCAGGCCGGCCACGATGGGCTGGACCACGGCGCGGACCGGAGCAACCACCACACGCAAGGGGGCCGCCGTCGAGGTTTCCGGGTGGGTCAGGCGGCGCAGGACCGACAAGCGGCGGCCCACGGTGTCCGATCGTGGCGAAAGCCGCTCGTGCGGGAGGGTCTCCCAGCTGGGAAAGGTAGCCACGGTGTCGGCGGGAAGGTAGGAAGCCAGCGCTGCGGTGAGGTCTTCGGCTTCGCGGCCCGTTGCGGTGACAGCGAGGACCACCGGATCGCCCGCACCGTCGGTACCAGCCTGGGCCAGGGCATCAGCCATTTCGGCAAGCAGAACAGCCCGCATACCCGTAGGTGCGCTGATCTGGTAGTCGCTGTTGCGGTCGGAAAACTCCCGCTGAGCCTCCGTTCGGACGCGCGCGAAAGTCTTGTCCTCCGCCAGTGCGCGGCGCAGACCGTTGAGGCTCATGGCTGAAACTCCTAGGGTGGTTCCAAGGGCAGGCAACACAAATGCCCGGAAATTCGTCAGAATGCCGGGTCATTCCAGCCTACCCCTCCCCCAGCCACAGGAGTTCTCTTGCAATCTTCCGAAGCGACGCATTCCAACAACCCCCGGGAACCCAGGACTGTGCTGGTCACGGGCGCTACCGGCTACATCGGCGGGCGGCTGGTCCCCCGGCTCCTCGAAGCCGGCCACAAGGTCAAAGTCCTGGTCCGTACGCCGCAGAAGATCGCGGACGTACCGTGGCATGACGACGTCGAGATCGTGGAAAGCAGCCTGTCCGACTCCGAAGGCCTGGCCGATGCCCTCAGCGGTGTGGAGGTCCTGTATTATCTGGTGCATTCCATGGCGTCGGGCAGCGGGTTCGAAGCCAAGGAAGAAGCCATGGCGCGGCTCGTCGCAGGAGCCGCTGCGGATGCCGGAGTGGACAGGATCGTGTACCTGGGCGGTCTGCACCCTGAGAACACCGAACTTTCCACCCACATGCGTTCACGCGAGACCGTGGGCAAGGTGTTCCTCGAATCCCCTGTTGATGCGATCGTGTTCCAGGCCGGTGTGGTGATCGGTTCGGGCTCTGCGTCCTTTGAAATGATCCGGCACCTCGCCGACACCCTGCCGGTCATGCCCGCGCCCAGCTGGGTCAACAACAGGATCGAAGCCATCGCTGTGCGGGATGTGCTGCACTACCTGGTGGCAGCGGCGGCCCTGCCGGAGCAACTTAACCGTTCCTTCGACATCGGCTCCCGCGACGTCCTGAAATACAAGGAGATGATGAACGAGTACGCGGTGGAACGCGGACTCCCCCGGCGCCTGGTCATCGCGCTCCCTGTTCCGGCACCGAAACTTGCCGGGCTCTGGGTTGCGCTGGTCACCCCCATCCCCCTGTCCATGTCCCTGCCGTTGGTCCAGTCGCTGCAGCACGACGCCATCTCGCGGGAGCACGACGTCGACCATTACATCCCCCAGCCCGACGGCGGCCTGACGTCCTACCGCCGCGCCGTCGCTTTGGCGCTGGGCAAGGAAAGGGACGGTCAGGTGGAAACCACTTGGGCCAACGCAGGCATCGACGCCGACCCGCTGCCAAGCGACCCGGACTGGGCCGGCTACAAGGTCTACGTTGATGAGCGCACCTTCCACAGCGAAGCCAAACCGGAACACGTCTGGACCATCATTGAGGGCATCGGCGGCAAGAACGGCTGGTACTCGCTGCCTCTGGCGTGGCGGGTACGCGGTTGGCTGGACAAGCTGCAAGGTGGGGCCGGGCTCCTGCGGGGACGTCGGCATCCGAAAACGCTGAACACGGGCGAAGTGGTGGATTGGTGGCGCGTCGAAGCCATCGACCGCGGCCGTTTGCTCCGCCTGCGGGCTGAAATGCGGGCCCCGGGCGGCGCCTGGCTGGAGTTGGGGGTTGAGCCCGACGGCGAGGGCAGCCTCTACAAGCAGCGCGCCATCTTCTTCCCCCGCGGTTTGGCCGGCCGGCTGTACTGGCTGGGCGTGTACCCCTTCCACGGATTCATCTTCCCGTCCATGGCCCGCAACATTTCAGCGGCGGCTATCACGCTCCAGGACGCGGGCCAGGAGCAGGGTTCAGGGGTGCCCACCCAGACCCCGTAGGATGTTTGGGAGCTAAGAAGCTTCACCAATACCATCCACGGAGGACCCATGGCCCTGAGTGCATCCACCACCCTGCCGCACAGTGTCGACCGCGTAGCGGCCGTTTTCATCGACGAGGATTTCCTGCGCCACACCAGCGAACTGGTGGGCGGTTCCTTGGAATCGTTCACCATCGAAGGCGACCCTGCAGGTGCGTTCAACACCACCACGGTCCGTACCCTGCCCACCACGCGCCTGCCGGACATTGCCCGCAAGTTCGTTGGCGAAACCCTGACGGTCACCCAGAAGGAAGAGTGGGAAGCACCTGCTGCTGACGGCTCACGCTCCAGCAACATCGCCTTGAAGATCTCGGGTGCTCCCCTTGATGTGACAGCCGTCCAGCGCCTGGTGGCAGACGGCACCAGCACGCGCATCGAACTCGATGGCACGGTGTCCTCTTCGGTGCCGTTCCTTGGCGGCAAGATCGCCGACGCCGCGGAGCCCATGGTGGGCAAGGCCCTGAACATCCAGTCGCAGCAGGCCCAGGCCTGGCTCGAAAGCCACTAGCGTGGAAATTCCGGCGATCCTGGCCGTCGTACTGATCGTTGCCGGCGTCTGGTCCTTGGCGGTGCGGCCGCAGTTCCTGAAGCGGGTCATGAAGGATCCCCGCGCCCGGGACGCTGCCGGCAAGGCCACCAAGTTCCTTACGGTCCACGTCGTGCTGGTCACCATCTCCATGGTGCTTGGCCTCGCGACGGCGGCCATCGGCGTCGCGGGCCTCGTCGCCTGACGCTGCGCCCACCCAACCTGGGGACAGCACATGCTGTCCCCAGGTTGGGTAAGATGAATACTGGTGTGCCGGGAAGTCTGGTCGGCGGAGTCATTGTGCTCCCCTTTGACCGACTGATTTCCGCGAGTTAGGAGCCCTTCGTGGCCCAGAAGCCCCCCGCAGCCACCAAGCAGCCCGGCAAAGTCTTTGCCCGGTCCAGCTACCCCGAATATCGCCGTATCCTCTCCATCCTCCGCACCGAGACCGTCGGCGGGGCCCTCCTCCTGGCAGCCACGGTGGTTGCGCTCATCTGGGCTAACTCCCCCGCAGCGGGCGCCTATTTCGCCCTCCGCGACTTCACGATCGGCTACGAACCGTGGCACCTTGAACTCAGCCTCGGCCACTGGGCCTCGGACGGGCTGCTGGCGGTGTTCTTCTTCCTCGCCGGACTTGAGCTCAAGCGCGAATTCGTCGCCGGGGAGCTCCGCAAACCGGCCCGGGCGGTGGTCCCGGTTGCAGCAGCCATTGGTGGCGTGCTGGTCCCCGCCCTGATCTACGTCCTCTTCAACCTCAACAGCCCGGATACCCTGAAGGGCTGGGCGATCCCCACAGCCACGGACATTGCCTTCGCCCTGGCTGTGCTCGCCGTGATCAACACGCACCTCCCCGCGGCGCTGCGGACCTTCCTGCTGACACTTGCCGTGGTGGACGACCTCATCGCGATCGGCATCATCGCGTTTTTCTACTCAACCGGGCTTCAGCCACTCATGCTGCTGGCCGCCCTGGTTCCCTTGGGCCTGTTCGCGTTCCTCGTCCAAAAGCGGATCCGCAGCTGGTACCTCCTGCTCCCCCTGGCCCTCGCTACTTGGGGCTTCGTTCATGCCTCCGGTATCCATGCCACCGTCGCCGGAGTCCTGCTGGGCTTCGCCGTTCCTGTCCTGACCAACGGAAAGAAGGGGGAACCCGCCGAGGGCCTGGCCGAGCACATCGAACACAAGCTCAGGCCCTTCTCCGCAGGATTCGCGGTCCCCGTCTTTGCGTTCTTCTCCGCTGGCGTAGCCTTGGGCGGATTCGATGGGATGGGTGCAGCACTGACGGACCCCGTTGCCGTGGGCATCGTGGCGGCTTTGGTGGTGGGCAAAGCCGTGGGCGTTTTCGGAACCACGTTCCTGGTCACCAAGACCACGCGCGCCAGCCTGGACTCAGGCATTGCGTGGATCGACCTCTTCGGGCTCGCCCTGCTGGCCGGCATCGGGTTCACAGTCTCGCTCCTGATCGGCGAACTCAGTTTCGGCGCCGGATCCGCGCACAACGACCACGCCAAAGTGGCCATCCTGGCAGGTTCCCTGATCTCGGCGCTGCTGGCCGCCGTCGTCCTTAAGGCCCGTAACCGGCGGTACCGCCAGGTCCAAGCGGACGAAGAACGGGACGACGACGGCGACGGCGTGCCTGACGTCTTTGCCCGCAGCTGACCGAAGCGCTGCTGCACCCGACTGCTAGGTGGTTGTGGCCTGGTTGAGGGCGTCCTCGGCCGCGACCCAGGAGATCATGGCGCACTTGACGCGGGCCGCGTAGCGGGCGACGCCCTCAAACGCGGCGGCATCGCCCAGGATCTCGGGGTCGGCATGGACCTTTCCGCGTGATCGGAGGACCTCGCGGAAATTCTCGATCACCGAGTGCAGCTCCTCCACCGACATGCCTTCACCCATGTCGCTGAGCACCGAGGCGGACGCCATCGAGATGGAGCAACCCGCGCCGTCCCAGCTGATCTGCTGAACGGTTCCGTCCGACACAGCGAGCCGCAACGTTACCTCGTCCCCGCAGACCGGGTTCAGCTGATGCGACTGTCCGGTGGTGGCGCCGGCCGGAGCTGGAGTTTCCGCGAGCCCGCTGCCGTGCCGTTGCTTGGAGTGGTCCAGGATGATCTGTTGGTACAACTGGTCAAGACTCATGATGCGCTGATGCCTAACTAAGTATCTGGGGGGAAACCCGGTGTTCAGGCCTGGAAGTAGGCCCGGACCCCGGAAACGGCGTCAAGGAAAGCATCGACGTCGTCCGTGGTGTTGTAGAGGTACGTGCTTGCGCGGGTGGTGGCCGTCAGGCCCAGGCGACGGTGCAGCGGCTGTGCACAGTGGTGGCCGACACGAACCGCGATTCCGCGGTCGTCCAGGAACTGGCCGACGTCATGGGCATGCACGCCGGCGACATCGAACGCAGCCAGTCCGATGCGTTCAGAGCCCGAAGCAGGACCCACAACGCGGATGCCGTCGATGCTTTCCAGCCCCTTGACCAGCCGTTGGCCCAGGGTCGATTCCCACGCATGTATGCGCTCGATGCCGGTTTCGGCGAGGTAGTTCACGGCAGTTGCCAGGGCCACTGCCTGCGAGATGCGCTGGGTCCCGGCTTCGAACCGCTGCGGGGCGGGCAGGTACTCGGCCCGTTCCATGGTGACTGTGGTGATCATGGAACCGCCGGTCAGGAACGGCGGCAGGACATCAAGGAGTTCCTGCTTGCCGTACAGGACGCCCACACCGGTAGGTGCCAGCATTTTGTGGCCGGAGAACGCAGCGAAGTCGACGTCCAGGTCCTTGACGTTTACCGGCATGTGCGGCACGGACTGGCAGGCGTCCAGCACCACCAAAGCGCCGACACGACGAGCCAGGGCCACGAGCTCCGCCACGGGGTTGATGGTTCCCAGGACGTTGGAGGCATGCGAGAAGGCCAACACTTTGGTCCGCTCCCCCACAATTTCCGCCGCAACATCCAGGCGAAGCGCGCCGTCGTCCGTGATGGGGATGTATTTGAGCGTGGCACCGGTCCTGAAGGCGAGTTCCTGCCACGGGATCAGGTTGGCGTGGTGCTCCATTTCGGTGACCACGATCTCGTCACCCGCGCCAAGAGCCAGATCCTTCAACGCGGCGCCACCACGGCCCTGCGCGGCCCACAGCGCGGCGTTGGAGAGGGCGTAGCTGACCAGGTTCAGGCCTTCGGTGGCGTTGGAAGTCCATACTGTTTCTTCGTAATTGGCGCCAATGAAGTCCGCGACAGTCTGGCGGGCGTCCTCGAACACTTCCGTGGCTTCGACCGCCAGATGGTGCGCCCCACGATGAACCGCAGCATTGCGTTGCTCGTAGTATTCCTGCTCGGCCTCGATCACGCTGAGCGGGTTCTGGGACGTAGCCCCGGAATCGAGGTAGATCAACGGTTTGCCGTTGATCAACTGATCCAGCACCGGGAAGTCGTTCCGGATCCGCAACACCTCCGCATTGTCCATGGCAGGCACGGACCGTAGGAGTGAGGCGGGGGTTGATACGGCAGTCAAGGGACGCTCCTTGGAAATCCTTCAGGGACTCCCCATTATCCCACGGAGACCTCCGCCGTGCGGAGCAAGGGGTGTGCCTTACAGCACGTTAGCTGCCGGCCCGCCCGGGGACCCACCCCAGCGGCGGAACAGCGCCGCTATCGAAAGCGGTGAGCAACTTGTTGACAAGCATCGTGGTGCGGCGGCTTGCCGCGCTCCGGGTCTTGGCCTCATAGCCGCGCGCGGCGCGGGAGTAGCTCATGGCGGCGTGGGCGAACAGCCGATCCTCCGATAGGCTCCGGCCCGCGGCCTCAAGCGACTTTGGCTCATCTCCCATCAACGCCTTGGCAAACATCGCGAGGGAAGCCCCGGCCGCACCCTGCAGGACCGCGGCTGCTTCGGCCAGCTGCCGCTGGCTGGCGGGATCGTCGACGGCGGCCGCGTGGGGGTCCAGCGCGATGAGGGAGAGCGCCTCGGCTTCGATCAAAAAGGTCCGGTCCCCACGGCTCTCTCCTGCGAGCTGGATCAAATGGGCCGGCTGGCCGGAGGAGCCATCCCGCCCGGCGACACAATCCCGGGCCGCCGCGACGTAGAGCGCGCTGAGCCTGGACAGCAGCGCCCCGGGATCGTGTCCGGTCAGTGCAGAACCGCTTTGACCGGCACATTCCAGGGCGGCCTCCGGATTTCCGCACAGGGCCTCCGCGTAGGCCAACAACGCGGCCGCCAGCGAAAGTACCTGCGGAAGGCCGGCGTCGTGCAACTCTGCCAGCACCGGCCTCAAGGTGCGTCGTGCTGCCCTGGCGAGCCCCTGGCCCAGCTGGGCATATCCGCGGGCGACATCCATGCACACGGCAAGGTTCGCCGGCAGGGCGTAGGGGGCGGGGCAATCCAGGAGCGCGTCCATGGTGTCCCACGCCAGGCTGTACCTCAGGCAGATGGCGTGGCGGAGCAGAACTGCCGGCCGGAACATCGCCAAGGCCGGGTCCGCGTCGAGTGCCGCCATCGCAGCTGAGGACCGTTGCAGCGCCTCCGGCACGGCGCCGGCGAGCAAGAGGCGTTCGGTGTCCCGGACGTTGTCGGCGACCAGGGACCACGGTTCCGCGGCATCCGGCTCGACACCTGGAACGGCCCCGAGGAGCTCCAGCGCCATGAGGTGGTGCGTGGCATCTGACTTGACGGCCGGCGACTCTCCTCCTACAGCCAGGCCACGAAGTTCCGGGGCTGCTTCGCGAAGTTGGCCCTCGGCGAGCAGCGCCCGGGCCCGGAGGAGCCTCGCTTCGTCCCGGTGGCCCGGATCCGAGACGGCCGCAGCTGCCCGCATGGCAAGTTCCGCCGTCGACGGCCTGTCAGCGGCGGGCGCCGCAGCCAGGAGAAGTTCATCCGAAAGGGAGAGTCCACAGTCCAGTGTCCACGTCATCCATCGCAGCAAGGTAGGCGCGGACTCCCTGGTGAGCGCCGGATCCTCGATTCCCAGACGCAAAGCCACGCTCCTGGACCGGGGAACCGACAGTCGGGTCGCCTCGCCACGCAGCCACGGACTTGTGCGGAGCAGAGGCGGGCTGCCGGCGAGCATCCTGACGTGTTGCAAAGCAAGGAGGTGTTCCACGGCCCCGTGGCCAAAGTGGCGCTCCACGACGTCCAGGCCTATCGGTTCGGCGAGCGCAACGAGTTCCAGGGCCTGCCGCTCTTCCGACGTCCCCGCAGCGTTTTCGGTGCGGACACGCTCAACAACCCGCGGCCAATCGCAGTGTGCACGGACGTCAATGGTCCAGAAGCCCTCCCGCTGCACCAGCAAACGGGCGCTTCGGGCGTCAGCGATCGCCAGGCAGAGGAGGGCCGCATTGAAGCCGCATATAGCCGAGAGCAGGCTGCTGGCCCGTCGCTGGACCTGCCCGCCCAGCAGGGCTTCGCACAGGGCGTGCGCCTCACTGAACGTAAAAGGGGGAAGGAAGTACTGGTCCAGGAAGCCTTCCTCCCAGAGCTGGTAGAGATCCGGGGGCAGGGGCCGGCGGCTGTCGGCGGTTGCCACCAGGGTGGCCCCGAAGCCCGGAATGAGCTGCAGCAGGACAGCCAACGACGCCGGGTCGACGTCGTGGATGTTGTCCACCAGCAGGACCAGCGGGGGTCGCGACGGCGGGGTCGGCTTCCTGTTGCGGCGTCGTCCGGGAGGTGGGGTGTACAGGTGCGCGGCGGGCCCCAGCGAACTGGTGAGGGCACGGAGGACATGCAGGCCCGGCAGAACGGAATCACCGCCGTCGGCTTCGAAGGCCCCCAACGCGCCATACCGGATTGCCTTCAATTCGGGGGTCCCCGCGAAGGTGCGCACGTCCATGGTCTCGGGTAGTCCTGCTTTGACGGAGAGCAACAGATGGGTCTTTCCCGATCCGCTGTCACCTGCAACCACGATCCCGCTGGTGGATGGCGATGGTACTGAGGAAAGAATGATGTCCAGAAGCTGTGTCCGGTCCGGGAGGGGCGATGGCCGCAGTCCGGCTGTGACGGTGTCTTCGTCCAGCCAAGGATCCGGCAGCATGCACACTCCACTAGAAGCAGTCCCATGGTCCGGGAAATTTGAGGGGTCCGCGATTCGCGGGTCCCTGGCCTAGAAGCCGGCGACGGCTGGGGGGAGAGTCTCGGTCTCAGAAGACTCTGTCGCCGCCGGCTTCGTCCAGGGCCGGATCACCTTGCGGTGGCCGGAGCATCGGTTCTGGAGACCACCGATGCGGATGATGCGACTTTCGGAATCCCGGTGATGCTTGGGGCTGAACCGTTCTTCCAAGATCAATACTGCCGGGACCGCAAATTCCGTACATCAGTAGTTGGTACTCGAATAGTTGGGGGCTTTCCGGACCCCGATACTGTGTTGTACTCAGTCCCTTGGGCGGGCACTACTTGGTTTGGACACGGGACATCCGGGCATTACTCCAGTGAATGGTTAAACACCGCAGGATCCCGGCGCAAGTAGCGCGGGATCCTGCATGCAGGTACTCGGTTTGGTCCTCTCAAGGACGGACCGCAGCCCCAAGGTCTTCGCGTCGGCGGATACCCAGTTTGGCGTAGCTCCGATACAGGTGCCCTTCCACGGTACGCACCGAAACCATCAGCTTCTCGGCAATCTGCCGGTCAGTCAGTCCCGAAACCGCCAACGCAACAATGTCCTGCTCGCGTCGCGTCAACGGGACCGACCTATCCGCGTCGGCCTGCGGATCATGGACCAGTGCGTCACCCAGGTTCGCCTCGCTGACGTCCCGCAGGACCGCCGCTTGTCTGGCCTCGGGACGCTTTCCTTCGGCATCGAAAGTTGCCGCAGCCTTGTCAAAAGTCACAGCTGCGGGGCCCGGCATTCCGGCAGCGGCCAACAGGTTTCCCGCGTTGACGAACCCTTGGCCCGTACCGGCCAAGTCGGCTGCGGCAAAAGAATGCCAGCCGGCCGCCCAGGCCCCCGCCATCGACGACGCCGTTGCCCTGATGGACTCCATGGCTTCCGCTTCACCGAGTTCGGCCCTGAGGACAAGGTTCTGGAGCAAAAGACCTGGCAGGCCGTGCACTGGCCGGGACGCAGGGATCTGCCTCAGTGCCGGCAAACCGGAGCCCTCCTCAATGAGTTCCATGCCGGCCAGCCTGAAGATCTCGGCCAGGGAATCCACATATGCTCCGCCGGAGCCGTTGGTGTCCTGCTCGCATGCCAACCGGTGGGCGAGGGCGGCATCACCGGACCTGGCCGCGGCGTACAGCGCCAGTGCGGCGCCCAGACCGCGCAAGCGCTGAGGATCAGTGACCCCGAGGGCTTCGACGGCGGGGGTCAGCATCTCCGTGGCCTGCTCCAGCCGGCCCTGCCGAAGCAGCGACAACCCCTTCAGTGCCTGGATACCTCCACCGAAAACAATGAGGCCCATGGCCGAGCTTGCGGCGTATCCGTCAAGCGCGGAGCTCGCTGCATCCCAGTCCCCGGACTCCAGGGCTGCGAACACATAGCGGACCACCACGAAGTCGCGGAAGTAGAGGAGGTCCTCCGTGCGCCCGTCCAGGAGCGACAAAGCCTCCCGGCCCGCCTCCATTGCCTGCACAGGCTGGCCTTCTGCGGTGAGCAGTTCACACTGTATGGCCAGCAGGGAGATCCGGTTTGTGACGAAATCCGCTTGTTCCGGGTCAAGGTCCGCAGCAAAGAGTTCCAAACCTTCGCGGAGTTCCCCGTACTGGCCGTCGTAGGCCAACGCGGCCAACTCCAATATCCGGGCTTGCCTGCCCACGTGCCCGCTCATGGCCTCCGGCAGCCCCTTCACCAGGGCTTCCGCAGCGGCCTGGGCCTCGGCCACGATCGCTCCGGATGAATCCCCGGCTGCGGTCCTGGCCGCGGCCCACAACAAGCCGGTACCCAGGGGTCCCGACGGGTCGGCGTCCAGGAACCCGGAGTCCACCTCCAACAAGCGCGCGGCACTGCGGAAGTCGCCGTCGTGATAGTGCACCATCGCCATCACTGCACGTGCCCGCGGTTGCAGCGCATCCGAACGGACTTTGCGGGCGGCCGCCATGGCCAACGGATTTTGGAGCAGCCTGGCGGCCAGGAAGGCGGCCTGGAGCAACTGTTCATCCTCGACGTCGGCGCCACAGTCCAGCGCCCAGCTCACCATGCGGAGCAACCCTTCCGCCGTTGGCGGCTCCGAGAGCAGGTCCTGCACCATCCTCTGGCGGATTTGCAGGCTGCGGGCCGGCGAAACGATCTGGCGAAGAGCCTCGCTGTACAGCGGATGCCACATTTTGAGGGGGCCGCCGGGACCGTTGGTTGATACGACCATGCGGTTGTCCACCAACGCCCTTACAGTGTCCCTGCCAACCTGGGCGTCCAATACCGAGGCGGGGACGGGTTCGGACAGGGCAATGACGTACATGGCCTCCCGTTCCGCCTCGCTGGTCCGTAGGACCCTGTTCCGCACGACCTCGGCCAGGCCTTCGCCCGTCCCGGTGAGGGCACCTGTCAGGAACCAGATGCCGTTCCGGCGCACCAGCTTCCCATCGGCCCGTGAATCGTCCAGCAAGCAACGCAGCAGCAAGGGGTTGCCCTCGGAAAGGGTGTGCAGCACCTCAGCGACGCTCGCCATGACCGTTCCGCCAAGGGTTTTCTCAGCGAGTTCAGTGACCTTGTCCTTCTCCAAGGGGTGTAGTTCCAGCCGTTCGGCCAGTCCGTCGTACCACAGCTGGAGCAAAGCCGGCGGCAGGCCAGGACGAGGCCTGCTGGTCGCCACCAGCCGGGCCCAGCCTGCCGTCACCAGTTCGGCCAGGATTTGGGTACTGCCTTCATCGAGGTCGTGGGCATCATCGACGATCAGCAGCAGGCGGGCACCTTCTCCGCCGCGGCGCCTCTCGAACTGCGACCAGAACTCACGAAGTATCGCTACGGGGGACGTCGCCTGCTCCACCGGAAGATCCAGCAGGTAAGGCGCCAGGACGCCATAGGGAACAGCGGACAGTGCGGGACTTCCGTGAATCCGCATCACCACCATCTCGCCGGCGAGGCGGGCGGCGATCTCGGCCGCCAGGGCAGTCTTGCCGATGCCGGGGTCCGCGAGCAGGAGCACAGCCCCCGCACCCTCCTGGCGTAATATCTCCGTGGCCAAGGCCAGCTCTGAGTCCCGGCCTACAAGGTGCTCAGCCTGCATGGGCAATCCGTGCCGACCCTAAGGGGTTTCCGGGTCCAACCTCACAGCAGCCCATTGAGCTCGCCTCGAGACGAAACACCAAGCTTGGTGAACACCTGGTACAGGTGGCCTTCCACAGTTCGCACAGACACCCCAATATCCATCGCGATTTCGCGATTGCTGACACCCTTTCCGGCGAGTTTAGCAATTTGGCGTTCCCGTTCCGTCAACACCGGCGCGTCGCTGCGCGGCTGGATGGGCAGCGCCGAAACCGAGTGCTCCAGCCGTTCGAGCCTCAACTGGGCTGTCCGGGCAGCTGTGGACTCGCCGGCTTCCCGTGCAAAGTCCAGGGCCATGGCCACGCACCGTGCTTCGACGACCAACAGTTCCAGCGCCGAGGCAGCGTCAGCGGCGGCAAGCATCGACTTGGAGCTCTTGTTCAGCGCTCCGCGTGCCAGGTCTGCTGAGATCCTGGCCAGCGGCCCTTGACGGTGGCCGGCGATGTCTTCCAGAAGCCGGTATTCCTCATCCGTGCCTTCCACTGTCGCGCCGAAGAGGCAGATACCGGCCGTGGTGTAGCGCTGGTTTTCCAAGTCATTGCGGACCCGGGCCATGAGCCGCTGCTTGACGTCCCTGTCACCCATCCACCGCCCGGCCATCTCAGCGCAGAACTCGGCAACGGACTCTGAAAAGTAGGTGCCAACACCCCGGCAGGTGCGGTACAGGTCCAAGTAACGGCCCGCCTCCACCGAGTTGCCCAGCTGGGCGTAGGCGAATGCGGTGGCCGCATAACCTACCTTGTTCATGTTCATGGCCGGGCGCAGCTCCAGTTGCGCAACCGCTGACCGCAGGGGCTCGATCGCGCTGGCTGGCTTCCCTGCGTAAGCGTAGGCCAATCCGATTCCCAATTCAGTGAGCGCGCCCCTGTACTGCAGGCGGGACGATCGTGAGGGGGTGCGGCGGACGAGCTCAATGCATTGCCGCCATTGTCCGGAGAGCAACAAGACCAAAAATGTGTGCCTGGCGAATGCTTCCTCAAGCTGGGCGGGCCGGTCCGTATCTCCCAGCTGCCGCGAAACGGCGCGGGCAAGCTCCTGGGCATCAAGCTCCCGGCCCATCATGCAGCGGGCCTCCACCAGGAACAAGGACGAGCGCAACCAGTGCTCCATGTCCTCGGCGGGGTCTTTGTCCAGCTCCTCTTCCAAGGAATCAATTATGGCCGCGTACTCACCCATGAAGGTGTTGTACTCGAAGCTGCACAGCTGGAGCCGGTTCCGTGCCTTGGCCATGGTCCCCGCCGGGTGTGAGCCGTTCATGGCGTCGAGCTTTTCCAGTCCGTCCGAGATGACGCCGGGGACCAAGGCCGAGCGGCCATCGATCCACGTCATGGCCTGGCATTTCGAGGCCGTGAGTTCGGCAAATTCCAGCGGGTCCAGGGCGGACACATGCTGCTCTGAGACTTCATCCAGCGCCTGTGCGGCGTGCAGGGGAAGGTCAAGCATGAGGTAGGCGGCAGCCTTCAGGCGCTGTCCGGGGACCCACTCACTGTCCTTCGGGTCAAGTGACTGCGTGCACTGGATGGCGAAGTTGGGGTCATAGTCGTCCAAAGCTGCCCTGCCTGCGGCCAATGCCAAGGAGGGAGAGGGTGTGGGCTCGTCTTCTGAGGCGTGCATCCAGGCTGCGTAGCTCAGCAGGTCCTGCGGTGCCAGCCCCTGAAGGTCGGGCTCTTTGGGTCCGTGGAGCATGAGTCGAAGCTCCTTCATCCGACGGGTGTTGAGCCACCCACGGACAACCTCACCCATATAAGGGTCCCGCAGCGAGACCCAGTGCGCCTCACTGCGTTCGACCGTGAGCAGGCCACGCTCTTCCATCTCCACCAGGACGTCAGTATCAACGAGGCCTGCCAGGTCAACGAGCGTCGCGCGCTGAGCGCAAGCCAGGATTTCGACGACGGTCCTGCTGGCTTGCGGTTCGCGCGCCAGCCTGGAACGGACGAAGTCCTCCACCACGGTCGCGCCTTCAAGCTTGATCCGGTCGCGGAGCGTCCACACGGAATCATTGAGGACCAGGTTGCCTGAATGCCGTTGCTCCTCCAGAAGGGCATGCAGCAGCATCGGG
The DNA here is from genome assembly GCF_021538675.1 of Paenarthrobacter sp. AR 02. Classification (GTDB taxonomy): domain Bacteria; phylum Actinomycetota; class Actinomycetes; order Actinomycetales; family Micrococcaceae; genus Arthrobacter. Next base: position 500,378 of record NZ_JAJUKH010000002.1, on the reverse strand, counting down.
TTACCACCCACGGCAGAATGCAACGAACCCACCAAGGTGGAAGAAACGTAGTGGCCGAGGACGGAACCAAGCACCTGCTTTGTCTGTTCTTCGCTGAGCGTGTTCAAATGCACTTCAGCGAGCTCGCCCTCAAGGACCAGGCGGTGGAAGTCTGCGGGAAGTTCGCTTGAACGCTGCACCGTGGCGATCACTTTGGCGGTTCCCGTGGCCATGAGGTTCAACAGGACCCCCGTGCTCATCGGATCCATACCGCCGGCATTGTCCACGATGAAGACTGTCTCCCGACCTGCAGCTTCTGAGCGGATCAAGTTGGTCACTGCGTGCAGGATGCCTGTTGGCGAGCTGACGGCCTCGGAAGGCAAACGCGCCAGAAGGAAGCCAAGGCATCCGTAGGGGGTTTGTGCGCCGGCCACAGTATTGCGCAGTTGCAGGCTGTGGACCTTGGGTCCCAGCGAGGAGACGACCGCGCGTGCGACGCCGGACTTGCCGATCCCCCGATCACCGGTCAGGACCACGCCGGAGGAGTCCGAGGACTGAAGGAACTGCACTGCCTTGGACACATCACGGCTTCGTGCCAGGAGCGACCACGTTTGCCGATCCGTCGCGCCGCCCACAAGATCAGGAGCCGCAGCCCTCGCTGCGCCTCCACCGCTCCTGTTTAGCAACTCCGCCGACATCCGCATCCTTAGCTACACATCCGCGACAGTCCCCCACCGCTCTTCTGCGTACCATGCACACTACCTTCGGGCGCCGACAGTGTGTAGGCCTTGGGGTCCTGGGGATCGTCAGGCTTTGATCAGGCTTTCCTCAAGATTTGCTCAAGTTTTGGCGGGGTGGTGTTTCTGCTGCGCCGCCAGCAACCCCTGGGCCATGAGCAACTCCACGGCGTCGGCTGCTTCGTCAATGAGGAACGGGAGATCCTTCTTTTCTGCGGTGCCGAAATCGCGCAGTACGTAGTCGGCAGTTTCCATTCGTCCCGGCGGCCTTCCAACGCCCACGCGAACGCGGTAGTAGTCCTTGGTGCCGAGGGCTTTGGAGATGTCCCGAAGGCCGTTATGTCCGCCTTCACCGCCACCTGTTTTTAACTTGACCGTGTTAAAAGGGATGTCGATCTCGTCGTGGACAGCGATGACGTGGTCCGGGGCGATGTCAAAGAAGTTGCACAGGCCGGAAACCGGGCCGCCGGAAACGTTCATGTACGTCATGGGCTTGGCCAGCACCACCCGCGGCCCTCCAATGCCCAGCCGGCCCTCCACCACCTGGGCCCGGGCCTTATGGGTCTTGAACTTCCCGCCCATGCGTGAAGCCAGCTCGTCCAACACCATCTGGCCCACATTGTGCCGGTTGTTGCTGTACTCGTTGCCGGGGTTGCCGAGGCCGACAATCAGCCAGGTGTCAGTCATGATCCCATCCTAGGAAAGCGTCACGGTCCGTGTTCAAGGGCAAAGGCAAATGGCCGGGACCCCAAGGGGGACCCGGCCATTTCAAGGCAGGAGCCTCAAGCAGTCAGAAGACTACTCTGCGGCTGCTTCCGTGGTCTCTTCTTCCTCGGAGGCTGCGGCTTCAGCGACGCGGACCACCAGGGTGTCGCCTTCGGTGAGCAGCGTGGAACCCTTGGGGAGTTCGAGGTCCGAAGCGTGGACGTTCTCGCCGGCCTTGCGGCCTTCGATGTTGACCTCGACGGCGGTGGGTACGTGGGTTGCCTCAGCTTCGAGGGAAACCGTGGTGGCTTCGAGGCTGGCTACAGCACCCGGAGCAACTTCACCAGAAACGTGGATCGCGATGTCGACGGTAACCTTCTCGCCGGCCTTCACGGTCTGCAGGTCAACGTGCTCGATGATCTGCTTTACGGGATCGCGCTGGATGTCCTTGACCAGCGTCAGGTGCTGCTCGCCGTCAACGTCGATCGCGAGGAGGGCGTTGGAAACGCGCACTGCCAGCGTGGTTGCCTTGCCCGGCAGGTTGATGTGGATCGGCTCTGCGCCGTGGCCGTAGATGACAGCCGGGATCTGGCCGGCCATGCGTGCACGGCGGGCGAAACCCTTGCCGAATTCGGTGCGCAGTTCTGCGGTGAGCTTCTGCTCAGACATGTGTACTCCTTGATTACTGTGGCGTCCGGCGAAGGCCGGACAGGTCTATCAGCAAGGGCGGAGGTCTGGAGACCTTCTACGCCCGGCTGAGACTGGCCGCTGTGCAGCCATTCCGCCTGTGTTGAAGGAGATGCAGACCCAGTCGATAACGGAGACCCGCAACCCTGGTTCACACTGCTGCGAACCGGATGTGCTCTCCCTCGCCAAGGTATCCCCAAGAGTTTAGCAGCGAACACCCTTCAAACCGAAAACGGGCCACCCGCACGCCCGGAGGCGGCAGGTGGCCCGTTTCATGAGGCTTGAGTATCAGGCCTTGCCGTCGAACAGGCTGGTGACCGAACCGTCGTCGAACACTTCACGGATGGCGCGGGCGATCAGCGGCGCGATCGACAACACCGTCAGCGACGGGAAGCGCTTCTCGGCCGGGATGGGCAGCGTGTTGGTGACAACCACTTCGCGCGCCCCGGAATCCGCCAGGCGCTGGGCCGCGGGGTCGGAGAACACGGCGTGCGTGCAAGCGATGATGACGTCCTTGGCGCCGGCGTTCTTCAGCACCTGGACGGCGCCGGAGATGGTTCCGCCGGTGTCGATCATGTCGTCGATGAGAACGCAGGTGCGCCCCTCGACCTGGCCAACGACCGTCTTGGAGACGGCCTGGTTGGGAACCGTGAGGTCGCGGCTCTTGTGCACGAACGCCAGCGGGGCACCGCCGAGGCGCTCAGCCCACTGCTCGGCGACGCGGACGCGGCCGGTGTCGGGCGAAACAACTGTGATGTTGTCGGCTTCGACCTTGGTGCGGATGTAGTCAGCCAGCAGCGGGATGGCCATCAGATGGTCAACGGGACCGTCAAAGAAGCCCTGGATCTGCGAGGTGTGCAGGTCAACGGACATGATGCGGTCCGCGCCGGCCGTCTTGTACAGGTCGGCAACGAGGCGGGCGGAAATCGGCTCGCGGCCGCGGCCCTTCTTGTCCTGGCGGGAGTACGGGTAGAACGGGGAAACAACCGTGATCCTCTTGGCAGAGGCGCGCTTGAGGGAGTCGATCATGATCAACTGCTCCATGAGCCAGTTGTTCAAGGGAGCCGGGTGGGCCTGGATGACGAAGGCGTCAGTGCCTCGCACGCTCTCGGCCGAACGGACGTAGATTTCCCCATTGGCGAAGTCGTAGGCGTCGATGGGCAGGAGTTCGGTCTCCAGCTCCTTCGCGATTTCCTGCGCCAGCTCCGGATGCGCCCTTCCGGCGGCGAGAATCAATTTCTTCTCGCCGTGTGCGGTAATTTCGCTCATGCCTAGTTGCCCTCTTCTGTGGTTGCCGGGGATTGGGAGGATGTGGAAGCCTGCGCGGCTTGGGCCAGCTGTGCTGAGGCCGTGCCTGGGCGGTTGGAGATGACCCAGTCTTCGGCATTCCGCTGCGCGGCCAGGCTCAGGGCCAAGGCACCGGCGGGGACGTCCTTACGGATCACGGCGCCGGCACCGCTGTACGCGCCGTCGCCAACAGTCACCGGGGCGACGAACACGGTGTTGGAACCTGTGCGGACGCCGGAGCCGATAACCGTGCGGTGCTTCTTCTCGCCGTCGTAATTGGCGGTGATGTTGCCGCAGCCGATGTTGGTGTCCTCGCCGATCTCGGCGTCGCCGGCGTAGCCCAGGTGCGAAAGCTTGGAACCACGGCCGATCGTCACGTTCTTGGTCTCATAGAACGCGCCAATCTTGCCGGTCTCCCCCAGCACCGTGCCCGGGCGGAGGTACGTGAACGGTCCCACGCTTGCCTTGGCACCAATCGCGGAGCCGGAACCGTGCGTGCGGGTTACCTTCGCGCCTTCGCCGATGGTGACGTCGTTGAGGGTCGTGTCAGGTCCGACGACGGCGTCACGCGCCACTGTGGTGGAACCGTGAAGTTGCGTATTGGGCAGCAGGCGGACGTCTTCGTCCAGGGTGACGGTGGAGTCGATCCACGTGGTGTTGGGATCCACGACGGTCACGCCGGCCCGCATCCAGGCCTCGACGATCCGGCGGTTGTGCTCAGCGCCCAGCGCCGACAACTGGATGCGGTCGTTGGCACCTTCAACCTGCCAGCGGTCTTCAGTGACGACGGCGGCAACCCGGCCGCCGGCGTCGCGCGCCAGACCGAGGACATCGGTCAGGTACATCTCGCCCTGGGCGTTGTCCGTGGTCACGTTCTTGAGTGCATCCCGAAGGACTGCTGCGTCAAAGGCATAGATGCCGGAGTTGACCTCGCGGATGCTGCGCTCGGACTCGCTCGCGTCCTTATGCTCACGGATGCCGGTGACAGTTCCGTCTTCGGCGCGGAGGATCCGGCCATAGCCGGTGGCATCGTCCAGGACCGCGGTGAGCACCGTCACTGCGTTGCCCTCGGCTTCGTGGGTTGTCACCAGTTCACCGAGCAGTTCGCCTGTGAGGAGGGGAACGTCGCCGTAGGTCACTACAACCGTGCCGGTGAGTTCAGCTTCGGCGTCGAGCGCTGTGAGCGCGACTTCCACCGCGCGGCCGGTGCCGGGAATCTCGTCCTGGTCAACAATGAGCGCCTCGGGATCCAGCGCAGTGACGTGCTCCGCAACCCTGTCCCGCTCGTGGCGGACAACAAGCGCCAGCTTCAGCGGAGAGATGGAACGGGCTGCGAGGAGAGCGTGGCCCACCATGGAGCGCCCGCCGATTTCGTGGAGAATCTTGGGAGTCCGCGACTTCATGCGCGTTCCGGCGCCGGCGGCCAGAACAATGACCGCTGCGGGACCGGTGGTTTCGGGGCTCACGTACTGGCTCTCCTTGCTCGGTATGTCCCGGGTAACCCGGCTTCGGAATGCTGCCATCCCACATTGGACCCAGGCACCGTTCAAGCCGTTCCAGGTGCCGTTCCAGGTACAAAGAGGAGCGCATTTTCCGACCGTTCCGCCCATAGGATTCGAACCTATACTCCACGGCTCCAAAGGCCGGGGTGCTGCCGTTACACCAGAGCGGACCGTGCATGGTTGACACCTCCAGGCGGCAGGGCCCGGGGGCTTCCCGGCTCACCGGGATGCACACACAAGAATCTAGTTTGCCATGACCATTGCGTGGTTCGCGACTCGGCTGGCCCCCACCCCATCGGTGACGCTCCAATGAACACCACCTTCGCCCTTACCGGCTGGCACCTGGGGCATGATGGTGACGTGAGCAAGCGCACTGAAATCTCCCGGCCAGTGGCCGCCGTCGAGCCCGCTGAGGCCGCCCACAACACTCCGGCAGTGCGCGTTCGGATGACTGGGCAGCAGCGCAAATCCCAGCTCATTGGCATCGGCCGAGCACTCTTCGCCGCCCGTGGGCTGGACGGCACCACCATTGAGGAAATCGCAGCCACGGCCGGCGTGTCCAAGCCGGTCATATACGAACATTTCGGGTCCAAGGAGGGTCTGTACCGCCAAGTCGTGGAGACCGAATTCCGGATACTCCTGGACTCCATCACCGAGTCACTGAGCGCCGACGCCAAGCCCCGCGTCCTGGTGGAGCGTGCCGCACTGGCCCTTCTCGGCTACATCGAAGACCGCACGGACGGATTCCGGATCCTCATGCGGGACGCCCCACCTTCCCAGCCCGAGGGCGCCTTCTCAACCCTGCTCTCGCATGTCACGGCGCGCGTAGAGCACCTGCTGTCGGACGAATTCGCCCGTCGGGGTTTCAGCGCAGCCGACGGTGCCATGTACGCGCAGATGCTCGTGGGCATGGTGGCCATGACTGGCCAATGGTGGCTCGACAGCCGCCAACCTGACAAGCGTGCCGTGGCAGCCCACTTGGTGAACCTAGCCTGGAACGGGCTCACCGGGCTGCAGAAAGAGCCCGAGCTGCGCTCCGAGGGCTGAGCCCCCCTTTCTCCCCTAGTTCCGTCGCCAACCCGCAATTGCGTCGCTGGGCAACGACGGAGAAGCGGGCCAACAACGTGTCAGCGCAGGAGAAACCGGGCCGTTTTCGTAGGATTTGCCCATGACAGCACCCCAGATCTATGTCCTCTTCCCAGGTACTGCCCGCGAAGCCTTGGGTTTCTACGCGGAAATCTTTGGCGGAGAACTAACCCTTCACTCGTACCAGGACTTCTCACGCACTGACGGACCCGCGGACGCCATCGCCCATGGGGTCCTCAGCGGAGTTGTTGCCTTGGCCGGCGCTGACGCAGCGGCGGGTGAGGAGAGCGTCCGCATCGAAGGAGCCATGCTTAGCTTGCTCGGAGCGGCCGAGCCTGCGGTCCTGCACGAGTGGTTCGACAAGCTTGCCGACGGCGGCCGGATCGTCGACCCGCTGGCGCAGAAACCGTGGGGCGCATCAGACGGCCAGGTTGTCGACCGCCACGGTTTGCATTGGCTTCTGGGCTACGAGGCCGCCAAATAGCACTCGAGACGTGAGCGAGCGTCCCGCCCAAACCGGCGGGACGTGAGCGAGCGTTGGGTCTGGACTACTCGCCCAGGATTTCGGCGGCCTCCAACCACTCGAGCTCCAGGCCCTCTTTCTCGTCGAGCAATTCGCGGAGCTTGCCGTTGAGTTCGCCGAGTGCGTCGAAGTCGCCGGATTCGGATTTCGCAGCCATCTGGGTGTGAAGCTTTTCTTCCTGTTGGGCGATCTTGCCGAGTTGGCGGTCGATCCTGTTCAGGTCCTTCCGGGCTTCGCGCTTTTCTGCTTCGCTGGCACCTGATGCACCAGTGGATGCAGAGGACCCGCTGGCAGAAGTCGGCGCGCCGGAGCCGCCGCCCACCGCCCCTGAGGCCAGGGCAGCTTCGCGCAGCTCAAGATACTGGTCTACGCCGCCAGGCAGCCCACGGAGTTTGCCGTCGCCCAGCAACGCCATTTGGTTGTCGGTGACCCGTTCCAGGAGGTAGCGGTCGTGGCTGACGACCACGAGCGTCCCGGGCCAACCGTCCAGGACATCTTCGACGGCGGCAAGGGTGTCGGTGTCGAGGTCGTTGGTGGGTTCGTCGAGCATGAGGACGTTGGGCTCCCCCACCAGCAGGCGCAGGAGCTGCAGGCGCCTGCGCTCACCACCGGAAAGGTCGGAGACCGGGGTCCACTGCTTTTCCTTGGTGAACCCCAGCTGTTCCACGAGCTGTCCCGCGGTGAATTCTTTGCCGCCCACGCTGAAGGACCGCTTCTCGCGCTCAATGACCTCTATGACGCGCAGGTCCGAGACGTCGTCGAGTTCCTTGACGTCCTGCGTGAGCACAGCGGTGACCACGGTCTTTCCGCGCTTCACTTTGCCGGACGTGGGCTGGATTTCGCCGTTGAGCAGTTTCAACAAGGTGGACTTGCCCGCGCCGTTGACGCCCACGAGTCCCAGGCGTTCGCCCGGTGCAAGCCGAAGGGTGATGTTGTCGAAAAGCTTCTGCCCGTCCTCGCCGTCGAGGAAGTCGAGGGACACGTTCTCAAGGTCGAGGACGTCCTTGCCCAAGCGGGCGGTGGCCATCTTGCTGAGTGCCACGGAGTCGCGCGGATCGGGCACGTCGGCGATGAGGTCGTTGGCCGCTTCGATGCGGAATTTCGGCTTAGCGGTTCGGGCCGGCGCTCCACGCCGAAGCCAGGCAAGTTCCTTCTTGACCAACTGCTGGCGCTTGTTTTCGACGACGGCGGCCATCCGGTCACGCTCGGCGCGCGCCAAAACATAGGCGGCGTAACCGCCGTCGAACATGTCCACCATGGCGTCGTGGACTTCCCAGGTGTAGTTGCAGACTTCGTCCAGGAACCAGCGGTCGTGGGTGACCACCAAGAAGGCACCTTGGTTGGCTCGCCAACGCGACTTGAGGTGGCGGGCAAGCCAGGCAACACCCTCGACGTCGAGGTGGTTGGTGGGTTCGTCCAGCATGATGACGTCGTGGTCTTCGATGAGCAGCTTGGCCAACGCGACACGGCGTTTCTGTCCACCGGAGAGGGCGTGGACGTTGGCGTGCCAGTCGACGTCGCCCACCAGTCCGCCCATGACTTCGCGGATTTTGGGGTTGGCGGCCCATTCGTGGTCCGCGCGGTCGCCGACGATCGCAGCGCCCACGGTGAGGTCGCCGTCTAGCACGTCCCCTTGGTCAAGGTAGCCGACGGTGACGTCGCCGCGTTTGGTCACGCGGCCGGAATCGGGCGTTGAGCGCAAGGCGAGCAGGCGCATCAGGGTTGATTTTCCGTCGCCGTTGCGGCCCACCATGCCGATGCGGTCACCGTCCTCCAAACCGAGGGTGACGCCGTCGAGGACAGTGCGGGTCGCGAACGAAACCGTGAGGTTTTCGCCGCCGAGCAGGTGGGCCAATGGGTACTACTTTCTACTGCTGGAATGCGGGTACAAAAAGCCGGAGGGGTACTACAGGAGGGTATCGGAGATGATCCGGGCGCCGGGAACGGGGCCGTGCACCGCGACCGCGGTGTGGCCCCGGTGGGTCAATTCTTCGGCGAGGACAGAGGCGGAGACGGAGTCCCGCGCCAGTAACGCAATGGTGGGGCCGGAGCCGGAGACCATTCCGGCCAACGCCCCGCGTGCTTCGCCGAGGCCGATCGTGTCACGCAGTTGTGGAGCGAGCGTGATGGAAGCCCTTTGGAGGTCGTTGATGAGGACCCGGCTCAGTGTCTCGGGGTCACCGTGGCGAAGGGCTTGGAGAATGGTGGGATCCACGTCCACGGGCTCTGGAATGTCCGCCCCTTCGGAGTCCCGGAGTCCGTCAAGGGTGCGGAACACATCGGGAGTTGATAGCCCGTAATCGGCAAAGACCAGCACCCAGTCCATCTGGGCTTTGGCCAACGCCGGGGAAAGTTTGTCGCCCACGCCAAGGCCGACGGCGGTGCCCCCCAGGAGCGAGAACGGCACGTCTGCGCCCAACTCGGCAGCCAGGTGCGCGAGTTCTTCGCGGGACAGTCCACTGTTCCACAAGGCATCGCACGCGAGCAGCGTCGCTGCGGCATCTGCGGAACCGCCGCCCATGCCTCCCGCAACGGGTACGCGCTTGGTGATTTCCAGGTGGACGCCCGTGGGCTTTTCGGACATTTCCGCCATGATGGCCGCGGCCTTGTAGGCGAGGTTCCGCTCATCCAGCGGAATGTCCACGCCGTCCAGGTCAAGCGTGCTGTCCGGGCTGATGCTGATGGTGATTCCCTCAGCCTCGGTACTGGTAGCCGCTACTTCCTCGTAGAGGGAAACGGCGAGGTAGACGCTGGCCACCGAGTGGTAGCCGTCGGCCCGCAGGGGGCCCACGCTCAAGGAGACGTTGACCTTTCCGGGAGCTTTAACCCGCACTGTCCGGGCATGGAAGCGATCCCCCACGAACGGCAGGCTGCTCGGTTTACGGGTGCCCGGCGTCATGCGTCCACGGGGTGGCGGGCTTCGGCGATTTTGACGTAGGCAGAAATATCCAGGACTTCGCCGCGGGCCGTCGGGTCCACACCGGCTGCAACAAGGCAACGCTCCGCTTCAGCCGCGCTCCCGGCCCAACCGGCCAGGGCTGCGCGGAGGGTCTTGCGTCGCTGGGCGAAGGCAGCATCGATGACGGCGAAAACCTGTTCCCGGGTGGCGTGCGTCTGCGGCGGATCATGGCGCGTGAACGCCACAAGCCCTGAGTGGATTTTAGGTGCGGGCCAGAACACGTTCATGCCGATGACCCCTGCTTTGCGCATGTGCCCATACCAGGCGGCCTTCACGGAGGGCACACCGTAGATCTTGGATCCGGGAGTCGCGGCCAAACGGTCAGCTACCTCGTCCTGCACCATCACCAGCCCGTGCTGCAGGCTCGGGAAATGCTGGAGCAGGTGCAGCACCACTGGTACGGCCACGTTGTAGGGCAGGTTGGCTACCAGTGCCGTGGGCGGCACCGGCAGTTCAGTGACCTTCATGGCGTCCGAGAGCACCAGGTGGAAGTTCTCTTCGGCGTGCGGGCGCCAAGCCCGAACCGTTTCCGGCAGCTTCCCGGCCAGGACCGGGTCTATCTCCACAGCTACTACTGACTTGGCCGCGTCTAGCAGGCCCAAGGTGAGGGAACCCAGGCCCGGGCCGACCTCCAAAACGGTCTCACCGGCGTCGATATTGGCGGCAGCCACGATCCTACGGATCGTGTTGCCGTCAATCACAAAGTTCTGGCCCAGGGTTTTTGTAGGGCGTACACCGATTTCCTCGGCGAGCCGTCGAATGTCTGTGGCGCCCAGCAAAGGCGCGACGGCGGCGGGATCGGAATTCGGTTCAGTCACCTAGGTATCGTATCGCCTGCGCGGACCTAGGCTGCGTGCGCGCAGCCCCAGTCGCTGAGGCCGTTCTTTGCGTAGAGGCGGTTGGCGATCTCGATTTGCTGGGCTTTGGTGGCGAGGCTCGCGTTGGCAGCGTAAGCGCCGCCACCGTTGGCCAACCACGTAGGACCGGAGAATTGAAGGCCGCCGTAGTAGCCGTTACCACTGTTGATGGACCAGTTTCCACCGGATTCACACTGGGCGATCCTGTCCCACATGGCCTCGTTCGGGGCGCCGGTGGGACCGCTGGACGTGGGTGCTCCTGCGGTGGCCTTGGCCGGGGTGGCGACAGGGCGTGCCTTGGTGCCGACGCTGACCTGCTCGGTAACAGGCTTGGTGGTGACGTCGCTGGAAACGAGGGTGCGGGATGCCTCGCGGCCATCAACCATGACCAACTTGAAGTTCTTCGTCAGTGAGCCGGGTACGCCCTTCTGCGTGACCTTCTCTTCGCCCTTGAACAGGTCAGCGGAGTCGGTCTTCACGCTGTCGAAAGGAACTTCTTCGGTGGCCTGGTCGGTCTTGCTGGTATCCACGCGTGAAACCTTGATGACCATGTCCTGGACGATCGGAGCGTTGTCCGGCTGGGACACACGGTCGTTTGCTCCGACGGTGATCTTGGCGGCCTTGAGGACTGTGGCGACGTCGGGCGCCGTCGTCGTAGTGCTGGTGTCCTTGCCGTCAGCGACGAGGCTGATGGTCTTGGGAGTGGAGATCGACACGAAGGAGCCGGTCACCTGGAGTGAGGCTTCCTTGGGCTGGGACACTTCGGCGGAGCTTGCCACTCCAAGTTCGCTCACCAGGCCTGCCACATCCGGAGCGGTGGTGTTGACCGTCTTCCGGGCACCGTCCAACTCAATGGAGACAGCTTTGGCCAGGTTGACGTTGACCACAGAGCCGTTCTCGACCTTGCTGTCCAATGCAGGCGAAACGCGGTCTGCGTCCTTCAGCTCGACCTTGGCTGCCTTGACCACCTGGTCTACAGTGCCGCCGAAGGTCTGGATGGAGCTCACTTTGCCGTCAACGTTAAGGGTGACTGTCTTGTTGTTGCCCACGAAGGCGACGACACCGACTACCAGCGCTGCAACAACCAGCAGCTGGGCTCCGACTTTGAGGAAGCTGAACTTGCCATCCGTTGTGAAGAACTTGATCACGATTGCCTATTACTCTCAGACCATCCGGGCACGGGGAAAAGCACAGAAGAAATGCCAGCGGCAAAACGGAGGGGCCAGGCTACAAGCCTGGTCCCACTCCTGCTGCCGGCATCTGCGCCGCCAAAATCATTCAACTTGTGGGCACGGAACCAACCCGCCCAGTTGTCCGAAGGCCTTCCCCGACCCCGGCTATTTGTTTAACACAGTAACCGATCTGTTATAAAGCGACCAAGACATCTGCATACCCGGTATCCATTTGAGAGGCCCTCCGCCACCCCTCAAACAGGCATCAGGCCCATGATCCGTAGGCCCGCAGCGTGTTTTCGGCCAACCGCGAACACAGCTCGGCGAGGTCATTTCCTGTCACTTCTGCCATGGAACGGACTGTGTAGGGAACCATGTAGCTCGCGTTCGGCCGTCCTCGATGCGGGTGCGGAGTCAGGAACGGCGAATCCGTTTCCACCAGGATCCTGCTGGGCTCGGCGATTGCCAATGCCTCCCGGAGGTTCCCCGCGTTCTTGAAGGTCATGGTCCCGGCGAATGACATGTACCAACCGTTGTCGTTACAGATCCGGGCCAGTTCCGCGTCGCCTGAGAAACAATGGAAGACCACCCGCGCCGGGGCTCCCTCCTCCCCCAGCACCTGCACCACATCATCGTGGGCGTCGCGGTCGTGGATCTGCAGGGTCAGACCCAGCCTTTTTGCTATGTCGATGTGGCGCCGGAACGAATACCGCTGATGGGCCAAACCTTCACCGTGGGTCCGGAAAAAATCCAGCCCGGTCTCGCCTATGGCCCGGATCCGCGGGTGGGAAGCCAATTCCTCGATCTCTGCGAGCGCCGCTTCCAGCTCACCGCGGCCTGCATAGATGGGCGCATCGTTGGGGTGTATGGCCACGGCTCCGAGCAGGCGCGCATCGCTCTCCACGGCCTGGACAGTGAACCGGGACGACTCAAGGTCGCAGCCCACCTGCACGGCGCCCTGCACGCCCACGGCCTCGGCTGCGTCCATGGCGTCCCGCACGGAGACTTCGATGAGGCCGTGCCGGAAGTCCAGGTGGGTGTGGTTGTCCATGACCGGCACGGGCAGGGGTTCGGGCGCCGGCGGATATTCCTTTCGGGCATCCGTGGGTTCGGTTGCATCGGCAGGCGCGCGGTACGGAGCAGGGGCGAGGGAGTTGCACATCTTTCCACCTTAATCGGACCGCGGTCCTCGGAACGGAGAAGATAAATTCCACTTGGCACATAAATTCCGGAAGCACTATGTCAGCGACGGCCAAACTCTGGGTAGTCTGGAACGGAAAGGCGGCCAGCACCAGCGGGTTTGCTGGTGTGTGGCCACGGCTGAAGGGCAATCCATGGAGTCCAAGCGACAAGTCACTGTTGAACCCTCGCCCCTCCATGACCAGGCCTACAGTGAACGTCCCCACGATGGCGCTGCCCTGAACGGGCACAAGCCACAGGTCATGGACGCGGACCGGTTCCACGACGCCAGTGAACGCATCCTGGCCTCCATCGGCCAGGTCATCGACGGGAAAGCGGACGCGGCCAAGCTGGCACTGACTGTCCTGCTCGCCCAAGGACACCTTCTTCTGGAGGACGTGCCGGGCGTAGGAAAGACACTCTTGGCGAAGACATTGGCCAGGACCGTGGACTGTACGGTCTCACGCATCCAGTTCACCCCTGACCTCCTGCCCTCGGACGTCACGGGCGTGTCCATCTATAACCAGTCCTCACGGCAATTCGAGTTCCGGCCGGGTGCCGTTTTCGCGAACATCGTGATCGGCGATGAAATCAACCGCGCCTCCGCCAAGACCCAGTCAGCCCTCCTGGAGTGCATGGAGGAGCACCAGGTGACAGTGGACGGCCGCTCCTACCAGCTGGGTCTTCCCTTCATGGTGGTGGCGACGCAGAACCCCATCGAAATGGAAGGCACCTACCCCCTGCCTGAGGCCCAACGCGACCGGTTCATGGCCCGGATCTCCATGGGTTATCCGGACAAGGACGCCGAAATCGAGATGCTTGAGACGCACCAGGCATCCTCGCCGCTGGTCAACGTGACCCCTGTGGTGACGGCCAACGATGTTGCTGCCATGATTGCTGCGGTCCAGCAGGTGTATGTGTCCACGGCCATCAAGGAATACACGGTTGCCATCGGCCGGGCTACCCGCGACAGCGCCCGTCTCCGCCTGGGTGCAAGCCCCCGCTCCCTGTTGCAGCTGTTGCGTGCCGCCAAGGCCACAGCGGCGCTCGATGGACGTGACTTCGTCCTCCCCGACGACGTGGTGGACGTGGCCGAGTCGGTGCTGGCACACCGGATCATTCTGGACCGCAAGGCAACGAGTTCCGGCGACACACCGCAAAGCATCATCCGGGGCATCCTCGCTTCCCTGCCGGTGGCACAGGAAACGCCCGGCCAAGGCCGCAGGGACCGGCACACCGCTTAGGAGGCGGGCATATGGCACTCGTGGATCGGCTTCCTAAGCACTTGTTCACCAATCGCGGATGGGGACTGCTGGCTGCGGGCGCCCTGGCACTCGGTTGTGCGTACGTCATGGGCAGGCGCGACCTGCTGACCTTGGCGGTCCTCCTCCTTATCCTGCCGTTGGTCTCGCTGGCAGGCGTCCGGGTGCTCAAGCCGAAGTTCCAGGTGTATCGGGAATTCAATCCCTCCACAGTGGAAACAGCCAACACCACCACGGTCCGCCTGGCCGTTGCCCGGTCCACGTACACCAGCGGCCACGTGATCATGGAAGAGCAACTCCCGCCCCGGTTCGGCGAACCTCCCGCTTTCCGCTTCCCGGCGCGGTCGGCTTCCGGCGGCACCAGCCGCTATGAATACCATTTGCGGTCGGGCAAGCGGGGGCAGTTCAGGATCGGTCCGGTCACCGCCGAGTTCAGCGACCCTTTCGGTTTGTCGTTGCGCCGCCATTCAATTGACGACGGCGACATCCTCACCGTGACGCCGGCCGCCGTCGAACTTCCCGCTACGGGCTTGGCAGGAGCGCGCGGCAACGACGGCGTAACTGCGACACGGATCCGGGCCAACCCCAGCGACGACGACATCATGACCCGCGAGTACCGGCACGGGGACCCGATGCGCCGCGTCCACTGGGCTGCCACCGCCCGCCATGGCCAACTCATGGTTCGGCAGGAGGAGTCCGTCACCACGCCGGAAGCCACCCTGATCCTGGACCAGCGGTTCACCGCGTTTTCAGGCGGCCCTGGCTCCGGGTTCGGAGCCCACGACGACGATTCGGACCTGGTGACCAGCCCCAGCTTTGAGTGGATGGTCACCGCTGCCATGTCCATCGCCGGGCACCTGGCGGAGCGGAACTATTCCCTGCGGGTCCTGGATTCCTTTGGCGGCCCGGCCTTCCTCCGTTCCCGTTCGGCGCCGGAGCCGGACACGGAGGAGTTCGCAGGTGTTGGCGGCTTGCATGCGGTCGCGGAGGGGCTGGCCGCCATAGAGCTCAGCGGCCCCAGGCACGTCCGGGGCGACCACCATCGGATGGAGCATTCCCGCGCGGACCAGCGGAGCCAAGGCAACCACGGTCCTGACCACCGCGAGTCCGGTGCCAGCGCATCAGAGGACTCCGTGTTCGATGACCGGCTGATGGACAAGCTCGCGGCACACCGCCTGCGGGGTCCGTTGTTGGCCTTGGTCGGGACCATGACCGCCGCCGAGGCACGGGCCCTCGCCCCGGCCGCAGCCTACGGCGCGAATGCTTTCGCCTTGGTCATGACCGACTCTTCACGCAGCAGCAGCAACGACGACGTGCTGGAAATCCTGCGGCAAGCCGGCTGGCGGGTCGCCGCCGTAACGTCCCGGACGTCCCTGGTCGCAGCATGGTCCTCCTTCGATGAGGGCGGCATCGTCGCGGCCGCAGGCGCAGCCATGGACGTGCGGCGCGGGGCGGCGGTCCCCCGATGACTGCCACTTCGCACCGCTCCCCCGAACCCGCGACCCAACCCGGCGGAAAACCCGGTCAGGACCAGCCCAGGAGGACCCAGCCGCGGCGGCCTGGGCCTGGGTTGTATCCGTGGGTCATGGCCGGATCCATCGCGGTGGCAGTCCTTGGAGCCGCGTTGTCCTTGAACGGTGTGCTGAGGGGCTGGGCCTGGTTCATGCCGCTCATCACCACTGTCGTGGTGGTTTCGCTTGCCCTGGCCGGACTGCGGGCCCTCGGCGCCCGGCCCATCCTGGCCACCCTCGGCTCCTTGGCGAGCCTCACGGGTGTGCTGAGCTTCATTTTCTGCCGCCAGGACAGCCTGGCTGGTTTCATCCCCACCCCCGGTACGTTGACCGCCGTCGGGCGCCTCATCAAGCGCGCTGGCGAGACTGTAGTCTCCGAGAGCGCTCCGGTGGCGCCCAATGCGGGCATCGTCTTTGTGATGTGTGCCTGCCTTGGCCTTCTGGTGATCCTGGTGGATGCGCTGGCTGTTCCGCTGGCCATGCCGGCTGCCAGCGGAATTGGGCTGATTGCCATCATGGTGGTTCCGGCCACCATCAAGCCCCAGAGCGTGGGCATGCCGGGGTTCCTCGGCGCGGCCGTGGGATATCTCCTCATCCTCGGGTGCAGCCATTGGTTCGCCCCCGACGCCCGGTTCCAGACAGGGACGGGGCGCGGTTCCGGCCAGTTTCGCCGATCCGTCGTCACGGGCGGGCTGGCGCTCGCTTTGGCCATGGTGGTCCCGCTGGCCATTCCCGGCTTCGAGACGGGTACGTTCCCGCAGGGATCGAGGTTGAGTCCGTGGGGCACTTCCAACGGCCTGAACCCCATGATCACGTTGGGCAACAGCCTCCGCAGCCCCATTGGTTCGGGTCGGATAACGTACGCCACAAGTTCCGGCTCCGCACTGTATCTGCGCTCGGTCACCATTGACCATTTCGACGGCGAGACCTGGGCGCCGGATGACCGGGCAGCGCAAAGGCGGACCGGTGCCGACAGGATCGAGACCGGCTACTCGGTCCAGGGCGACGTCGTAAACGCCGTGACCTCAGTCAACGCGGGCCTGTTCACCAGCCCCTACCTCCCTGTGCCCTTCGCGCCGGCGTCAGTGAACGGGCTCAACGGAAACTGGACCTGGGATCCGCAGACCCTCAGCATCATGAGCTCGGAGACAACCACCCGCGCCCAGCGCTACGTCGTTTTCTCCGCCGCACCTAAGGTCACGGCGAAAGCTTTGGCCCAGGCTGCGCCCACACCCAAGGGGATCTCCGATGACTTCCTGCGGATTCCCAACGGCCTGCCGGAGATCGTCCGCCAGACAGCAGATGCGGTGACACGCCCTGCGGCGAATAATTACGCCAAGGCATTGGCCATCCAGAAATACCTGCGCTCCGGTGAGTTCACCTACTCGCTGCAGGCCCCCGTCCAAAACGGCTACGACGGAAACGGCCTCTCGGTGCTGGCTGACTTCCTTGCCGTGAAGAGCGGATACTGCGTGCACTTCGCATCTGCCATGGCCGTGATGGCGCGGGCTGAGGGCATCCCAAGCCGGATCGCCGTTGGTTACGCCCCCGGCCGCCTCACCGGCGAGTCAGTTGCGCTGGTGGGCCAAGGGTCGTTCCCGGAGTACGAAGTTGATGCCCGGGACGCACACGCCTGGCCGGAACTGTACTTTGAGGGCCTTGGCTGGGTTCCTTTCGAACCCACGCCGTCACGGGGCGTCGTCCCGGAGTACGCCTCGGAGAGTTCCACCGCGGGGAACCTCAGCACCAACGCGGATGAAAAAGACGTCCCCACCACGCAGGCCCCACCGGCAACTGCCCCTGTCCCCCTGCCCGGCGTTGACACGCCGGCAACGACAACAGCCAGCGTCAACCCGTACCCCGCCATGATTGCCATCGCTGCCGGGGTCCTGCTGTTGATCGGCTTCCTGTGCTCGCCCCGGCTGAGCAGGAGCATGCTCCGCCGGCGGCGCCTCAACCGGAAGCCTCCAGGTGATTCCCATGATGGACCGCCAGGCTCTGCAGATGCAGCACCGCAGCTGGCTTGGGATGAACTGCAGGACCTCGCCACTGACTACGGGGTGGAGTCAACGCCCAGCGAGACGCCAAGGCACTTCTCCGCCAAGCTCCGCTCGAGTCCCGCTTTGGGTGAGGTTGGCGGGATGGACGACGCCGCGCACGCAGCGGTTGCCTCGCTCACCTCGGACTTCGAAAGGCAGCGCTATGGTCGCCCTGCGGAGACCGCCCCGGCAGCGGCGACGCGCATCGCCGTCGTCCGTGAATCGTTGCGGAACAACGCGACCTGGTTGGTGCGCTTCCGCGCGGACTGGCTGCCGCCGTCGATGATGCGCCGCTGGGTCCACGCCCTGGGTGCGCCGTTCCGGGCTGTTGGGGCGCTGGGAAAGTGGCTCGGGTGGAAGGTGGCCCGTGTGTGGCGGGCGCTCCGGGGGCTGTTGCCCGAGCGCCGCTGACGCGCCCGGCCGCGCTGTTGCCCGAGCGACAGCAAAGGGCCCGACGCCGGAACTTGTGGTTCCAGGGCCGGGCCCCTGCATGTGTCAGCCGTTCTTGTTGCGAGAGCGGCAGACCGGATCCTGTGCAGCCTAGTCGGCGTAAGGGTCCGCGATACCTACGTACTGGGTGTAGAGGTACTCTTCGATGCCCTCGGAGCCGCCTTCGCGGCCCAGGCCGGACTGCTTGACACCACCGAACGGAGCAGCGGCGTTGGAGATGACACCGGCGTTCAGGCCCAGCATGCCGGTTTCAAGGCGTTCGCTGATCCGCAGGCCACGGTTGAGGTCCTTGGTGAAGACGTAGGCAACCAGCCCGTATTCGGTGTTGTTGGCCAGGCGAACCGCGTCATCCTCAGTGGAGAACGTGATGATCGGGGCAACCGGGCCAAAGATTTCTTCACGCAGGATGCGGGCGTCTTCGGCCACGTTCTTCAGCACGGTGGGCTGGTAGAAGTAGCCGGGACCGTCAACTGCGGCACCACCGGTGACTGCTTCTGCGCCGCCTTCCACAGCCTCCGTGACCAGGGCGTGCACGCCGTCGCGGGCCTTGCCGTCGATCAACGGACCAACCTTGGACTCTGCTTCGGTGCCGCGGGCCGTGGTCAGTGCACCGATCCTGGCCGCGAACTTCTCCGCGAAGGAGTCGGCGATGGACTCGTGCACAATGAAGCGGTTGGCAGCGGTGCAGGCCTCGCCCATGTTGCGCATCTTCGCAGCGATGGCACCTTCAACAGCCTTGTCCAGGTCAGCGTCCTCGAAGACGACGAACGGGGCGTTGCCGCCAAGTTCCATGGACGTGCGCAGGACCTTGTCCGCGGCTTCGCGGATCAGTGCCTGGCCGACCGGCGTGGAACCGGTGAAGGAGATCTTACGGAGACGGTCGTCCTTGATCAGCGGGCCGGTAACAGCGCCTGCCGTGGAGGTCTGGATAACGTTCAGGACGCCGGCCGGAAGGCCTGCTTCCTGCATGACCTGCGCGAACAACAGGCTGGTCAACGGGGTGAGGTTGGCCGGCTTGAGGACCATGGTGCAGCCAGCGGCAACGGCGGGGGCTACCTTGCGGGTGGCCATGGCCAGCGGGAAGTTCCAGGGGGTGATCAGCAGGCAGGGACCAACCGGCTTCTTCTGCACGAGCAGGCGGTTCTTGCCATCCGGTGCTGCGGAGTAGCGGCCGGAGACGCGGACCGCTTCCTCGGAGAACCAGCGCAGGAACTCGGCGCCGTAGGTGACTTCGCCGCGGGCTTCGGCCAGGGGCTTACCCATTTCCAGGGTCATCAGGAGTGCGAAGTCTTCTGCACGCTCGGTGACGAGCTCGAAGGCACGGCGCAGGATCTCGCCGCGTTCGCGTGGGGCGGTGCGGGCCCAATCAGCCTGGGCGGCAGCTGCGGCGTCGAGGGCGGCGGCGCCGTCTTCAGCACCGGCGTCGGAGATGCTGAGCAGGACCTTGCCCGTGGCGGGGTCCTCAACATCAAAGGTCTTACCGGATCCTGCCGGGCGCCACTGACCGTTGATCAGCAGGCCGGTGGGAACGGAAGCCAGCAGTTCGCTTTCGCGTTCAACCGTGACAGTCATGGCGACTCCTTCGTCTTGGGTGCTTTGGAGTGTTGCACCACTAGGTTTCCTTGCCAGAAGTGGCTTGAATTACTGCCACGGTACTGCCCATCCGGAAGGAGTGTCTACGCCTTCGCGCACTGCCAAGCGGGCGCCTATTTGTGCAGCTGCACAGCGTCGATCAGCGGGCTGCCAGGACCGCCGAGTACAGTTCCCGTTTGCTGACGCGGGCGTCCTCTGCCACCGCTGCCACGGCTTCCTTCAGGCGGATACCCTGGGAAATCAGCTCGTTGACAGCTGCAACGTGGTCCTCGGGCTTGCCGGGTTCCTGTTCAGGCGCACCACCGACAACCACGGCAATTTCACCGCGGACCTCGTTGTTTTCAGCCCATTCGAGGAGTTCACGGAGGCTACCGCGGATGACTTCCTCGTACGTCTTGGTCAGTTCACGGCAGACAGCGGCGCGACGGTCGGCACCGAAGCGCTCATGCAACGCCCGGAGCATCACTTCGAGCCGGTGCGGCGCCTCGAAGAAGACCATGGTGCGGCGTTCGTCGGCGAGGTCGACCAGGCGGGAGTTCCGCTCACCGGACTTGCGCGGCAGGAACCCTTCGAAGCAGAAACGGTCTGTGGGCAGGCCGGAGAGGGCCAGTGCCGTGAGCACGGCGGAGGGGCCGGGAACCGCGGTGACAGTCAGTCCGGCCGCGACCGCTCCTTCAACCAGGCGGAAGCCAGGATCCGAAACCGCAGGCATGCCGGCGTCGCTGACCATGAGGATGGTCTTGCCTGCACGCACGTGGTCCAGGAGTTCGCCGGTCTTGGCCACCTCGTTGTGTTCGTGGTAGCTGATGACCCGGCCGGTAACCTCTATGCCCAGTGCGGTAACCAGCCGGTGCAGGCGCCGGGTGTCCTCCGCTGCCACGATGTCCGAAGTCCCAAGGAGCTCAATGAGGCGGGTCGATGCGTCGCCAACATTCCCGATCGGGGTCGCCGCCAGTACGATCCTGCCAACACCCGGGGTTCCGCTGGATGGTGGACTCTCCAAAAGGGGTGCCCCGTCCATATCTTCTTCGCCGAAAGGAGCCAGGTCCGGGGTGTTGCGTTCTTCGTCCACCTGCCAAGCCTAATGCCGCACTGCCCTCCGCGCCGCACCTCAACGCTGGCATAAGGATCGAAAGGTAGCATGGGCGGGTGAACCAGTCGCCCGTTCCTGCCACAGCTTCCGGCACGCCCGAGGCGTCTTCCGCGACCGCCGAAACAGTCGGCCCCGAGGCCCTCGGTGACCCTCAGCAGTCCGGCTCGGCGGGCAACACCGGAACTCCAGGCCCTGACGGGTTGGCGTCGGCCTCGACAAACCCAGCCTCGCCAACCCCAAGCGCTCCCCTGCCTGGCCGCGGCTTGGAGCGCCACCGGTGGATAGCCCGGCCCGCGGAGGCGTTCACCGCCACCGCGCTGCGCGCCCGTCTCATCGGCGAGGTGCAGAGCTGGCGCGACTACCCGGCACCGTTGCGTTTGTGGTTCTGGCTGATCCCCACCATCACCGCGGTACTGGGCGGAATCCTGCGCTTCTTCCGCCTCGGCGAGCCACATAGCCTGGTTTTCGACGAAACGTATTACGTCAAAGACGCTTACTCCTACTTGATGAGCGGCTACGAGCGGAGCTGGCCGGCCCAGGCCAACGACTCATTCAACGCCGGCAACCCAAACGTCCTGCTCAACACGCCCGAATATGTTGTCCACCCACCGGTGGGTAAATGGATGATCGCGTTCGGGATGTGGCTCTTCGGCGGCGACAATCCTTTCGGCTGGCGTTTCAGCGCAGCGCTGACGGGCACGCTGACGGTGTTCCTTGTCTCGCTCATAGCGTTGAAGCTCTTCCGCTCCCACACCCTGGGCGTTGTTGCCGGGCTCCTGCTTGCGATCGACGGCCACCACCTGGTTCTCTCCCGGACCTCACTCCTTGACATCTTCCTGGCGTTCTGGATTCTGGCCGCTTTCGGCGCCCTGTTGCTGGACCGCGACGACGGCCGACGCCGGCTGGCTGCCCGGCTCGCCGCGCAGGCGGCTGCTTCGCCCGGGCGTATGCCCACCCCCAGCCAACTCGTCGCTGGCCCATGGTTGGGAATGCGCTGGTGGCGGCTCGTCGCTGGCCTGTGCCTTGGCCTGGCGGTGGGCACCAAATGGTCAGCGCTCTTCTTCGTTGCCGCGTTCGGCCTGATGACAGTCCTTTGGGACATGAGCGCGCGCCGCGTCGCCGGCATCCGCAGTTGGTTCAGCGCCGGCATCATCAGGGACGGACTGCCTGCGTTCGCCACCATCATCCCCGTCGCTGCCCTCACCTACGTGGCCACATGGACAGGTTGGTTCCTCTCCAAGGACGCCTACTACCGCCAGTGGGCAGCCACCAATCCGGCTCCCGGCTGGGATTGGTTGCCGAACTCTGTGCGGTCCCTGGCGCACTACCACCTGGAAGCGTTCAAATTCCACCAAGGCCTCAGTGCCGACCACCCGTATGAGTCGAGCCCCTGGACGTGGCTGGTCATGGGGCGGCCTACGTCGTTCTACTACCAGTCCCCCAAGCAGGGCACGGCGGGCTGCGTCGTGGAAACCTGTTCCTCGGCTATCCTCCCGGTGGGGAACCCGGTGGTCTGGTGGGGTGGAACCATCGCGTTGGTCATCCTGTTGTTCTGGTGGGCCGGGCGCCGGGACTGGCGTGCGGGAGCAATCCTTGCCGGTGTGGCAGCTGGCTATCTGCCGTGGTTCATGTACCCCGAGCGCACCATGTTCATCTTCTATGCGGTCTCCTTCGAGCCGTTCCTGGTCCTGGCCCTGGCCTACGTGCTTGGTTTGGTCCTGGGGCGCAGCAGCGACCCTCCATGGCGGAGGCGCTCGGGGCTCTACATTGTGGGTTTGGTGTTGGTGTTGGCAGTTCTTGCAACCGCGTTCTTCTACCCGGTGCTGACTGCCGAGGTGATCAGCTACCAGGAGTGGCGGATGAGAATGTGGATGCCGTCGTGGATTTAGGAGGCAAGAAGTGAGGGAAGCAAGCACGGATCTTCTGGTGGAGGTCGATCCCGACACCAACGTGA
The DNA here is from genome assembly GCF_021538675.1 of Paenarthrobacter sp. AR 02. Classification (GTDB taxonomy): domain Bacteria; phylum Actinomycetota; class Actinomycetes; order Actinomycetales; family Micrococcaceae; genus Arthrobacter. The sequence continues at coordinate 477,803 of NZ_JAJUKH010000002.1, read as the reverse complement.
CGGACCTCCTCCTGGAACGCTGTGCCAAGGATCCCTTCGGCATCCTCTACGCCCATAACACCCCCAACGGCTGGTTGAACGTGTCGGCAGCCAGGTTCCTCGCCGACGTCACGGCCTTGGCCAAGGGGCTGATTGCCGGCGGCCTGAACCCTGGCGACCCTGTGGCGGTACTGTCGAGGTCAAGCTTCGAGTGGACCCTGGTGGACTTTGCCATTTGGATGGCCGGTGGTGTGACCGTGCCCATCTACGAGACGTCCTCCGCCAGCCAGATTGAGTGGATACTGGCCGATTCCGGGGCACGCCGGATCTTCGTGGAGGACGCAGGGAAAGCCAGCCTCGTCCACGATGTGGTGGACAAATCTCCGTCGCTGGGAGACGACCCCGTCACCATTGTGCGGATGGAGCACGACGGCGACGCCCCCAACCTGACCAGCGTGTCCGCCGTCGGCGTCGGAATCATGGACTCCGAGCTGGAGCGGCAGCGCAGCGCCGCGACGCTCGCCGACGTCGCCTCCATCGTTTACACCTCCGGCACCACGGGCAAGCCCAAAGGCTGCGAAATCACGCACGGCAACTTTGTCCTGGTGGCGCGCAACGTCATTCCTTTCCTGCCCGAATTGCTGATGCAGCAGGACGCCCGGACGTTGATGTTCCTGCCACTGGCGCATGTCCTCGCACGTGCTGTCCAGGTGGTGTGCCTCACGGCGGGCATCACCCTGGGGCACAGCGCCGGCGCCAGCGGGCTCATGGCCGACCTCGGAACGTTCAAGCCCACGTTCCTGCTGGCAGTCCCCCGCATCTTCGAGAAGGTCTACGCCGGCGCCGGACACAAAGCTGCCATGAGCGGTAAATCCGCGCTTTTCGCCGCAGCCTCGGCAACCGCTGTTGAATATTCGACGGCGGTCGACCTCGCCGCGCGCGGCAAGGGGCCAGGCCCCGGTTGGCTCCTGAACCTCAAGCACAGTACCTTCGACAAGCTCCTGTACCCGAAGGTCCGTGAGGTCTTCGGTGGCCAGGTGGGTTACACCGTATCTGGCGCCAGTCCCCTGAGCCTGCGTGAGAACCACTTCTTCCATGGCGCGGGCGTTCCGGTGCTGGAAGGCTACGGCCTGACCGAGACCACGGCACCTTGCACGGTCAATACGCCCAGCATGACAAGAATCGGCACAGTGGGGATCCCCTTGCCCGGGACCACCGTGAGGGTGGCCCCGGACGGCGAAATCCTGGTCAAGGGAATCGGCGTGTTCAAGGGTTATCACGGCAATCCAACCGCCACCGCCGAAGCCTTCGTCGATGGATTCTTCCGGACGGGCGATCTTGGCGAATTGGACGAGGACGGCTTCCTGACCATCACGGGACGGAAAAAGGACCTCCTGGTCACGGCCGGCGGGAAGAACGTGGCTCCGGCTCCCTTGGAGGAGAAGCTCCGGGAGCATCCGTTGGTGGGCCAGGCAGTGGTGGTTGGCGACGGCAGGCCGTTCGTCGCAGCGCTGGTGAGCCTGGACCCGGAAGGGCTTGCAGACTGGTGCGCAGTGAACAAGGTCTCCCTTTCCGCTGAGGAAGCGGCCGTGGACAGCCGGGTGCAGGCCGCGGTTCAGTCCGCAGTGGACGAGGCTAACAAGCTCGTCTCCGAAGCCGAATCCATCCGGAAGTTTGCCTTCATCACTGCTGACCTCAGCGTCGAGTCCGGGCACCTGACGCCGTCGCTGAAGCTCAAGCGGGCCGCCGTCGTCAGCGACTTCGCGCCCATCGTGGAGAAGCTCTACGGAAAGTAGCTCCGGCACCTAGGCAGGCTCAAACCACCACCTAGTTGCACCGTTCTACCACCTAATTCGGCCGTATTTGCCACCTAATTGAGCCATTGACAATCTAAGGGCTCCTCCTCCCCTCATAACGTTGGCCCCACGAACCAGACGTTTAGGGGGGGGGATTAATGGCAGTTCCATCAACAGGACCGAGACAGGCGCTCTACTCCCGCGCGCGGGCAACATTGTTGCCCCGATCCATCGGGTTCACGATCATCGCATTCGGGGTGCTCTTCATAGCGCTTTCACTGACTCAACGGCGCCTCGATTTTCTACTTCTGCCGTTGATCGCCTTTCCGTTGGGCTCTTTCGTCGGATTCATGACGGCGACCGTGAAAGTGGACGAACACAGCGTGGTCATCGCGTTCTGCGACATCTTCAAACGGACACTGCGTCGCGACGAAATCGCAACGGTGACCACGGACAATGCAGCTGGTCCAAGCGGCTACGGGGTCCGGTACATGGGACCTGGCACGGTCGGCTACCTCGTGGGAGGTCCGGAGATCAATATCCAGCTGAAAAGCGGCAAGACCGTCATCGCCAGCACGAACCGCCCTGAACAACTCATTCGTATTCTGACCGAAGTAGAGAACTAGTGCCCGCTTAGCGGTCCCTTAGCGGCGGGACTCCGCCTCAGCATCGTGTACTCCGGCTGAGCCAGAGTCCTCATCGGTTTCCGGCATCGATGCGTCAGCCTCGACGCCCTGACGGCCAGCGATGCCCGCGCGACGCCGCTTTGTCGGCCACGTGAAGATGAACGTCAGCGTCGCCACCAGGAACACCAGGGCACCGATGACGATCCCGGCATCCACCCAGAACTGTCCCGGGAAGAGTCGGATGAGGGTGTCATCCAGGGAGAACGTCCACGTCCCGTTGGCGAAGAAGATCCTGTGGAACTCGGTAAAGAACTGCTGCCAGCTCAACGCGGCCAGGACAGCGAGGCCGATGATGATGACCAAGGTGACGATGGATCCCGCGAACAGGCCGCGGCGGATTCCGCCGTTGCTTCGCTTACGCAGGTACAGGATGCCGATGATGCTGAGGATGATCAGCAACAGACCAGCCGCGAAAGAAGTCAGGATGACCACTTTCACATCGGCCATGTGTGCCACTTCGCTGTCCTTGAACAGCTTGGTCCCGTCCTGGTTCATCAAGCCGCCCAGGTACCGCGGACCGGCCCAGTTGCTGAGGTAGTCCACCGCGTACGACCCGAAGGTCATGCGGTCATCGGTGCTGAAACCGTAGCCATCGCCGGGGAAACCGGGACGGTTGTACTCCACCCAGAGGAACAGCGGGCTGGTGACCGCCCTGACAGCGAGCACCAGGAGGATCACGGGGTAGAACACCGCCAACAGCACCTGGAAGATCCGGGGACCCACCGGCTTGACCTTCGCCGCTTGCTCGCGTTCGGCATTGCGCCGGGCTACTTCGTCTTCAGGCGGGCGGACCTGAAGGGCCGACGTCGGCAAAGGCTCCGAATAGTGCGACGGTTCCTTATCCGCTGAAGTACTTGCAAGTGTGTCTGCGAAAAGCGGCGGTTCAGGCTCGGCGTCGGCCGCTTCAGCGGCTTTCCGGTCGGCGCGGGTTTCCGGCTGTCCGGTACTTTCTGAAGCCGTGGGAGTCGCGCCCGTCGTAGTTGCCGGCGCGGGCTGGGCAGCCTTGGGAGTGGGGCCTGCCGCGGGTTCGGGGGTCGCTGCCGAAGCACCGGAGGACGTCTTTGGCTTCATCCAGTCGAAGGCCGGTTCGTTGGGGTCCTCAGGGACGTCCGTGTCAGGCTCTTGTGGTTTTGGGCTCTTGTCGCTCACAGCGGGTTCACTTCCGTAGGCATGCACCGGCGGCGGTTGGGGACTGCCGGCTCTCTTGTCTGCATTCGAGCCTACCGCCCGCCATGACGCAGACACGCGGAGCCACCCCGCCTGCGACCAGATCGCAACGCAACCGTAAGGTCTATGCCGCAATACTCCGGTAGCCGGCGTCGTGGGCGTCCAGGTCTCCGGTCACACCGGACCGGACCGCCTTCCGGCCCAAAACCAGGGTGTAAGTCCAGTAGGCAGCCAGCACGAACGCGCCGATGCCGATTTTGGCCCACACCGGCAGTTGGCTCGGCGTTACAAAACCTTCAACGATGCCGGATACCAACAGGACCAGCACCAGGCCCAGGGCAACAGTGATCAGGGAGCGGCCCTCATCGGCGACCGCCTGCAGCCGTGTCCGCGGACCGGGCCTCACCATGGCCCAAAAGATCTTCAGCCCCGCCGCGCAGGCAATGAAAACGGCCGTGAGTTCCATGAGCCCATGCGGGAGGATGTAACTGAAAAAAATGTCCAACTTCCCCGTCGCCAGGAAAAGCCCAGCCGCGATGCCCACGCCCTGCGCATTCATGAAAAGGATGAACGGAACCCAAAAACCCGTTACTCCGAATGCCACTGCCTGGGCGGAAATCCAGGCATTGTTGGTCCACACCGCGCCGGCGAACGACGCCGCGGGATTCTCCGAGTAGTAGTCAATGAAGTCTTCCTCGACGTACTGCTTCACTTTCGCGTCGCTTGCCACAGCCCTCAGCGCTTCCGGGGAGGTGCCGATCCAGAGCGCATACGCCCCTGCCACCAGCACGAAGGCCACCCCGCACCACACTGTCAACCAACGGATCCGGTAGAAGGCGGCCGGCAGGGAAATGACGAAAAAGCGCGCCAGGTCTTCCATGAAATTCGAGCGGGCACCGGTAAACCTGGTGCGGGCCTGCGCCAAGGCGGCAGAAAGGGACGCTGACAACCCGGACTCGGGCGCCACGGACCGGATCAGTGACAGGTGCGCAGACACGGTTTGGTACAGGCGAAGCAATTCGTCCGCCTCAGCCCCCGTAATCCGGCGTTTATGCGCCAGGAAGAGAAGCCGCGACCATTTGTCCCCATGCACGGCCGAGAAGGCATCTATGTCCACGCCACCACCCTAACGCCCTTATCCGCCCACCGGGCCAGAACCGCCGCTAGACTCATTGGTGCGGGCACGCCGCCCGCAGCATGGGGGGGCGATCTTGAGTTCCATCATTACTGGTGAGGCAGTTGTCCTTGAGTTGCGCCCGGCGTCCTTCGCCTCCCGAGCGCTGGGGCTCATCCTGGACGTCATCTCACAGGTGGTCCTCGCTATCCTCCTCATCATCCTGGTCTCCGCCGCCGCCAGGGACCTCGACGAAGCTGCCGTCCGGGCCCTGATCCTCAGCAGCGTGATCTTCTCCGTCATCGTTGTACCCGTCACCGTCGAAACGCTCACCCGTGGGCGGTCCTTGGGAAAGCTCTCAGCGGGACTACGCATAGTGCGCGACGACGGCGGCGCCATCCGGTTCCGGCACGCCCTCATCCGTGGGGTCCTCGGCTTCCTGGAGATCTACCTGACCTTCGGGGGCCTCGCCATCTTCGTGGCCCTGTTCAACGAGAAATCCAAGCGCCTCGGGGACATCGTCGCCGGCACCTACTCACTCCGGCAACGTGTCAGCTCGAAGCCGCGCATCATGCCCGTCGCCCCGTCCTACCTGCAGGCATGGATCGCCATGGCAGACATCGGCAGGGTGCCCGACGCCACGGCACGCCGTGCCGAAACCTTCGTACAGCAGGCATACCTCATGGCGCCTGCATCACGCATCAACATGGCCGCGTCCCTGGCATCCGAACTCGCCCGGTACGTGGCCCCGCCACCGCCCGCCGGGACCATCCCCGAGGATTACATCGGCGCGGTCCTTGGCGAGCGGCGCAACCGGGAACTGGCACGCCTCCGGCAGGCCGAAATACGGAACCGCGCCACCGGCGAAAGGCTCCGCAAGCTGCCTTTTACCAGCAGCTAACCGGCCCGGACGGTGCCCGGGCCGCTTAGCCGCATCCTGCTTAGACCCAGTGTTCGGGTCTTGAAAGCCGTATTGGTAAGCGTGTGTCAGAACTGCCCTCAGCGGCATTCACTTGCGGCTGGGTCACGTAAAGAGCACGCGAAAGGTCCGCAGCCTGAAGTTGAGCTCCGCGGAGGTCGGCGCCCAACAAGTCCACCGCGGCCAAGTCACTCCCCCTCAGGTCGGCCCCAATCAAATAGGAGCCACGGAGGCCCGCCCCACAAAGACGCCGGTTGGCCAGTACCGCACCCATGAGGTCGGCACCCGGGCGCAGGCCGCCGTCGAGCGTTTCAGTTCCTTCGGCACAATAAGCACCGCGGACTTCCTCGCTTACCTCCATCAGGAGGTTCCGCACCTCGCCGTGGAGGAGTCCGACGTCGGCACCCAGTACCGTCGTCGCGTCGCCTCCGGCGATCGTTGCTATGCGGCTGGACAGGAGCCCCGCTTCGTCGGCAAGTTCAGGGTCGAAAGTGCGCAACCCGGCTTCCTCCAGGTACCAGAGCATCTCGTGGAGTTGCTTGACTGTTTTGAATACGGCGAACATCGAGTGCCTGGACGACGGATCTTCGGCCCAGCTGACACCTCCGAAGGTTTGCTGGGAGACGGCCTGGCCCGCGCCGAAACAATCAAACACGGTGCATCCGCGGAAGCCGCGGGGACGCAGGCGTTGATGGATGGTGCAGGAGAAGTCGCCGGCAAGGTTGGGGCAGGGCGCAGCCGCAGGCTTGTCGATGGCGAAGTCCGCCGAGCGGGCAAAGCCAAGGGCGGTACAGCAAAGCGCGAAACAGCTGCCGCAATCAGGGCGAAGGGTTGGTGAAATAGTCACATGTGCTCCAAAGGGAAAAGGGATCCGGTGGGAAAGGCCGGGGAACCCGTCTACGGGTTCCCTTCAGGGACTCCCGGAATCACCACAAAGGGCAGCACAAAATGGAGGGCCGACACTGGGTGGGCGCCTGAGGAATGGGTCAAAGCATGCAGGAAATAATCACTGCCCTGATCCTACAACGGCAACTAGCGCTGGGCGTAGCTGGCCCAAGGGATGTTCCAGTCCCCGAAGCCTTCCAGCGGCTCCACGGCAGGCGCACCGGTGTTCAGGATTTGGACAACATCTCCGGTCTTCATGTTGTTGAAGAACCATGCGGCGTCATCCGGCAACAGGCCGACGCAGCCGTGGGAGACGTTCACGCGGCCGATGGCACCCCAAGCGGCTTCAAGTGCTTGGTGAACGTACACTCCGGACCAGGTGAGGCGGTTGGCGTAGTCCACCACCATGGGAGGGTAGTAGCCCTTGTCGCCAGGCTTCAGGCCAATGCTGCCGGCGTTGAAGTTGGATTTGCGTTCCTGTTCCAAAATGACGGCGTAGCCGGTGGGAGACAACCAATCTTCGCCTCCCAGGGAGACCGGCGCTGTGTGCACCAACTGGCCATCCGAATAGACATTCATGGTCTTGGTGGTGTCGTCTACCACGGCGACGCGCTGGGGCCCCGTGGTGAACGTGGACACCACGTTCCCGTTGCCGATCATCTTGTTGCCGAAATCCACGCCCAAGAGCTTCATGTCGACGGTGACGGTGCTGCCCGAGGCCCAGAAAGCCTCAGGACGGATCCGCACTTTCTTGTCCGAGTACCAGTGCCACGCGACAGGCTGGCCGGAGGAGACTGTGATGGCAACCCGCTTCTCCATGGCTGCCTTATCGAGGACGGGCTCGCTGAAGTTGATTTCGATCGGCTGGCCGGAGCCGGCCGTTGAACCGTTGCGCGGGTAAATGGAGGCGTCGGCCTCGTATGCCGCGGAAACTGTGGTGAAGGTTTGGTTCTTCTTGGTTTCCTTGCCCGCAGTATCCACCACGGTGAAGGAATAGGAGTACTGGGTCTTGAACTTCAGCACCTCAAGCGTGGTCCAGGTACTGCCGTCCGGGCTGGTCTTCCCCTGCACAGGCGCACCGCCGCCAACCGGTGTCAGCACCACGTCCTTGACCTTGCCGTTGACCGCCTTGATCTGCGGCCCAACCACGGGGTTCCATTCCACCGCACCGTCAAGGGGCGTGATACCCAGCTCAACCGGCTTGGCTTCAACCGTGGGAGTGGGTGACGCCGCGGAGCCGGCATTCTGGCTGGATCCAGCCAGCAGGCCTGGTACGGTAGCCACGCCAATCCCGCCCACGGCGATAGCCGCGCAGATCCCCACAATGGCAAGGATCTTGCCCGTTTTGCGTTTGGCGACTTCCGTCATGGTTCCTGTCTTCCTGTCCCCCGGCAAGCAATACTGAACACCCAATTCTAGCCGAAAGGCCGGCCACGCTGGACGCGTGCCGGCCTTTCAACAGCGAATCTGCGATCCACCACCGCTTAGTAGCGGTAGTGCTCCGGCTTGTAAGGACCGGCGACGTCCAGGTCGAGGTAGTCGGCCTGTTCCTTGCTCAGCTCGGTCAGTTCAACGCCCAGGGCGTCCAGGTGGAGCCGTGCGACTTTCTCGTCCAGGATCTTGGGGAGGACGTAGACCTGCTTCTGGTATTCGCGCTCCCCTGCCGGCTGGTCCCTCTTGGTCCACAATTCAATCTGGGCAATCGTCTGGTTGGCGAAGGAGTTGCTCATCACGAACGACGGGTGGCCGGTGGCGTTGCCCAGGTTCAGCAGGCGGCCCTCCGACAGGACGATGATGGAGCGCTCAGTGTCGGTCCCGGCGTCGAAGACCCACTCGTGGACCTGCGGCTTGATCTCGACCTTCTTCACACCTGGAATCTTCGCAAGGCCCGCAATGTCGATCTCGTTGTCGAAGTGGCCGATGTTGCCCACAATGGCCTTGTTCTTCATGCCCAGCATGTGCTCGGCCAGGATCACGTCCTTGTTGCCCGTGGTGGTGATGAAGATGTCACCCTGCGCGAGTACCGATTCCAGCTTGGCCACCTGGTAGCCGTCCATGGCTGCCTGCAGGGCACAGATGGGGTCGATCTCCGTGACGATGACCCGCGAACCCTGTCCGCGCAGCGCCTCGGCGGCACCCTTGCCGACGTCGCCATATCCACAGACGACGGCGACCTTACCGCCCATGAGCACGTCGGTGGCACGGTTGATTCCGTCCGGGAGGGAGTGGCGGATGCCGTACTTGTTGTCGAACTTGCTCTTGGTGACGGAGTCGTTGACGTTGATGGCCGGGAACAGGAGTTTGCCCTGCTCGGCCAACTGGTAGAGGCGGTGCACGCCGGTGGTTGTTTCCTCGGTGACACCCTCGATCCTGGCGGCCAGGCGGGTCCACTTCTGCGGGTCGGTTTCGAGGGTCCTGCGGAGGAGGTCAAGGATCAGGACGTACTCCTCGGGGTCATTCTCCGCAGCGGTCGGGACTGCGCCCGCCGCTTCGAATTCGACGCCCTTGTGCAGCAGCAGCGTTGCGTCGCCGCCGTCGTCCAGAATCATGTTGGGACCCAACTCCGGGTTGGTGTCCGCGCCGGGCCAGGTAAGGATCTGCTCCGCGGTCCACCAGTACTCCTCGAGCGTTTCGCCCTTCCAGGCGAAAACCGAGACACCCTGCGGGTCTTCCGGCGTGCCCTGGCCGACGACGACGGCGGCAGCTGCTTCGTCCTGGGTAGAGAAGATGTTGCAGGAAGCCCAGCGAACCTCGGCGCCCAAGGCAGTGAGGGTCTCAATGAGCACCGCCGTCTGCACGGTCATGTGCAACGACCCCGCGATACGGGCGCCCTTCAGAGGCTGGGAAGCCCCGAATTCCTCCCGAAGAGACATAAGCCCGGGCATTTCGTGCTCGGCAAGGCGGATCTGGTGGCGACCTGCCTCCGCGAGCGTGATGTCGGCCACTTTGAAATCGAAAGTCATGGAAATCCTTTGGGTACCGTGCGGGTTTGGTGACAAGCGGGTGTTACGCCTTGGAGTCGTGCTGGCCCGACGTCGCTGCGTGGGCAGCGGCCAACATTTCCGGCGGCAGGAGAAGCGGAATGCCGTCCTCGATCGAGTAGCGGAGCTTTTCGCCGTCCGCCGCGGCGACGGAGGCAACCAACTCGTCGCCCTCCTGGACCAGCGGTGAACCCGTCACGGGACAGCGCAGGATGGACAACAGTTCAGGACTGACCTTTGGCATGAATGATGCTCCCTGGGTGGCGCCGCCCGGCGCCGCTGGCTGGTTAATCTGCAGCTTCCAGACTACCGCGCACGTTCGTGCCGTTTGGAGCACCGCGACGATTTGCGACCCCTGCCTTGCGGCGGCCGATCAGGACGGTTCGCGGAGGATCCGCAGGTGGGCCCGCCGTGTGCCTTCGGTACCGGCCGGCGGTTCCATGTGCGCGTGGTTGTGGCGTACCGGAGCTTCCGGAGCTGCGGAGGCCGCCTCGCGGACGGCGTTGGCGAGTGCGAGCAAATCATCGGGCCCGGGCTGGGGCGGCGTGGTGGGCATGGCCAGCCGAAGCACTTCCCATCCCCGCGGCACGGTCAGGCTTTCGGCGTGCTGCGAGCACAGGTCATAGGCATGGGGTTCGGCATAAGTGGCCAGGGGACCCAGGACCGCGGTCGAATCCGCGTAGACGTACGTCAAAGTAGCCACCGCGGACTGGCGGCAGGCCGACCTTGAACATTGACGAATAGCACCCACAACATCCCAGATTAGCGCCAGGTGCCACCCAAAGTGCGCATTGGCTGCCCGTGGCCTGCCAACTCCGTCGACCGGCAACAACTGCGGCGCGCTGAGGTCGCGCTGCCGGTCCCCCGGTACTAAAGTCGATATATGCAGTCACAGCCACATATCCCCGGTTTCACCATCCGGTGGACTGACGCGGATGGCGACCAGGCCGGGGAACACGCAGGCACGGGCGGGCGGAGCTTTCGGCGCCGCAGGCGCAACCGCCACGGACGGGGGCTGCGCGGCGAACTGATGCTGGCCAATCTGCCCGGTTTCCGTACCCGCTCAGAGCGCTTTGACGACATGGTGCTGGACTCCGCGGAGCGCCTGCAGGACATGTGGGGCAAGCAGTTGGACGGAGTGCTCTTCGCAGTCGATGAAATTCCACCGGACCTGGAGCAATTGGTCGCTACGGGTGGCACCGCTCCCATGGGCTCCTACACTCCCGGGGGCCGCGGCGAAGCGCCCATGATCACCATTTACCGCAGGGTGGTGGTTCAAGGCGCCAGCACGCGTGAAGAGCTTCAGGATCTGGTCCACGACGTCGTGGTGGAGTACACAGCCGAAATGCTCGGTGTGCCACCGGAAACGCTGGACCCGGTCTACCGTCGCCGCTATCAATAACGACGACTGCAGGCTCGGGAGCGCTGCTTAGTAACCCACCGAAACGGGAACCTTTTCAAGTCCCGCCGCTGCGTCCTGGATCGCCACCACAGACACGTCCGAACGTCCCTGCTTTCCCAGGACAAGGGCGCCGTAGACGGGATCACCGGAAGCCGAGACAACGTATCCGGCCACTATGGCGTCGCCGGATTTCGCCGGGAGCTCGATCATGGACGTGGTTCCGCCGCTCATATCCACGTCCACAGCCTTGCCGATTTTTCCGTCGGCCGTCACGGGAGCGTAGCTCACTGTGGCACGGCCGTCGGGCACGCCAAAGCTGAGGAACCGTTGGCCATCGCGAGGAACAGCAACCAAGTGCTGGCTGCCCAGTCGGGCTGACGCCGGCGACCATGCGAAGTCAGTCGCGTCCTCCGGCTTGGCACCCCGCGTGATCCTGGTCGACGCCACGAACGAGACGTCGGAGGTGGCCTTGACGGTGTAACTTCCGGCAGGAACGCCGTCAAGGTTCAGCGTGGCCACGGAACCACCCTTCACCGTCACTACTCCCCCGTTGGGTACCTTGCGTTCACCATTCGCTCCGTAAAGGCTGACCTGCACCACGGCGTCCGTGGATCCCGGAACAGCTATCTGGAGTGCAGGCACGGCATCGGCAAACCCCGACTTCCCGGCCAGCGCTTTGGTAGCGGCAGGATCCTGGATGTCGACGCCGGACATGACCTGCAGGTTGGACGGTCCAGCTCCTGGCGAGAGGTACTCAACTCCGCCCGGGGCGAGCCCGCGCAGCACGCTCTGCTGGATGGTCCCAGCCACAGGACCTCCGGTGCTGCGTACATGGACGGCCAGCTGCGCTTCATTCGGGGCAAGGCCGGCGAGGTTGACCGAGCGGGTCGTTCCGGGGGCTACCAGGAGCCCCCGCGCTCCGGGCGCCTGAATTTGTTCCTGGTGGCCATAGAGCTCCAGGTTCACGGTGGCGGGAGTTTCAGAGGCATTGCTCAGGTTCAGGACGGCGGTGCGGCCGACAGCGGTGTTCGCACCCAGCAGCCAGGCATCATTTCCTGGCTGCTGGCATTGGGCAGACGCCAGGCCACGCAGGTCACCGTCCGTGGCCGAATAGCTGAGGTTCGCAGCCAAGGATGCTTGTTCGTTCCCCAGCGCATCTGCGCCCACCAATGATTCTCCTGTGACGGGGCTGATGGACGCCACGCCCGCGGACAATACCGGCGGACCGGATGTGGGCGTGGGGCTGCTGGTGGGCGCCTTGGCGATCTCCGCCACTGTGCCGCCGCCCAGCGAGGTTATCTTGCTTCCGGGAACGGTACCTGCCGGGTTGCTCAGCACCACGGCATTGAGCGCGCTGGTGGCTGTGGTGGATACCGGGCTGAAGTCGGCATCCGTGCCGACTACCGTACCGTTGACCAACCGGGCCGGTTCAGGACAGACACCCAGGGCACGTCCCGCCGGGACATCTGCCTGGCGGAAAGCCATGGTGGTGCCACCGGATGGTTCGGGCATCATCGATGCGGCAGCAACCGCGCCGCCGCCAGCGGCCAGGATGACCACGGCGGAGAGCGCACCCGTGACGACGCCCTTCCTGGAGCTTCGGGCGCCCTTGCCGGTGCTTCGGGAACTGCCGGCGTCGCCGTCCTTATCGGCGCGGGACTTCCTGGGCACCGGGACATCAGTGGCTTCGTCAGGCACTTTCTTCCGGTCGTCAGACACTGCTGTACTCCTTACGGAGGGAAACTTCGTCCCTCGACATGCCGGTTCGGGTGCGGCGCGCAGGCATTGGAACGGCCAGCAGGAGCGTCAAACCGATCACCACTGCCTGCAGTATGCCGAACCATACAGCCCACGGATTCGTATAACGCACTTCGAGGTTTCCGCCCGTGGCAGGAAGTTCAAAAGCCTGCGCCCAGCCGGACGTCGTGGAGGTCAACTGGCGGCCATCCAGCGATGCGGACCAGCCGGGATCGGCACGTTCAGCGAGCACCACTTTGCGGCCCTCGTCCCCTGGCGCCACGTCGGCGTCAACGGAGACTTCTTCGGAGGGCAAGGAACTGACTACTGCCCCTTTGGCGTCGATAATTCTTACGCGGTGTGTCGTCTCCGCAGCAGTAGCCGCCGGTTGGTTCCGCGGCGTTACGCGCCACAACCATCCGGCGTCGGTCTGCCCCACAGCAACAAGGCCGGGAACGGCGTCGATCCTGCTGGCAGTCAGCTGGGCGGCATTGTCGGCCGCCTTGAGGACAACGAAACCCGCGCCAAGCTGTTCCAGGTCCGGCCGCGGATCCACACCGGTGCTCGCCACAATCGTGGCAACTGCCCTGCGAAGGGACGTGGTTGCGGCGTCGTCAGCCGCGATCTCCTCACGTCCCGGAGCACCGATGATTGTCCGTGCGGAAGCAATGGTGGACAGGCTGTCCATGGTGGTTCCCGATCCACGCATCAGGGATGACGTGAAGGCACCCTCCTCACCACTGGTGATAACCAGCGTCCGCGTCCGTTCCGGACCAATCCCGCGGTCGACGGCGGTGGCCGGCAGCGTGCCGGTGTCCACTGGCCGGACCAGGCGAGCGGAGCCAAGGGCCGACGTCGGATGTGTAGCCGTGGTTGAGACCGCCCCGCCTGCTATGGGTGCAGGCTGCAGGACGTTCTGGGAAACCCAGGCACCCAGGCCCGCCAACGGGCCGGCGACGAGGAGCGTCATGACCACGGCTGAGGAAATCCGGCGCAGCGGAAGCTTCGCCCGCTGTGAATCAGGAGTCCGGCGGCGCACTGTAAAGAGTTTGTCGGCACCGATGATCCCGGCACCGAGCAGCAACATCCCAGCAGCGGAGACAGCCGGGCCGGTGAAAGGGCCCACCATCACGTTGCCGTTGACGCCAGTGGCGACGTGACCGACCAGCCAGCTGGCCGCCAAGGTAGCCAAGGCCGCCAGCCAGAAGACCCTGGCCATTGCGCTGCGTTTACCGGGAAGGAACAGGGCGGTCACTGCCAGGACCAGGATGGGCGCGCTGATGAGCAAAGCCAGGATCAGCGCCCATGGCACAGAACCCGGACCGAAGAAGGCCAAACCGTTCAGGCCGCCGTCGATACTGAACGCCAGCGGTTGCCCCAGGAACTGCTGCCACAGCGGTGCCGCTTCAAAAGTGAGGGGCAGGCCCGGGTCAGCGAGCAACGAACGTGGCCTGTCCAGTACGGAAATTCCGTAGGGCAGGAACAAGGCAATAGTGGGCAGGAGCGACCACCACAGCGTTTTGCCCCGCTGTCCAAGAACCACGGCGGAGAGGATCACTGCGACGGCGATCGGGCCAAGCAGCGACGGCGCAGCCGAGGTGACCACTGCCATCGCAAGGCCAGCCGCAGCGCCAGCCGTCCAGGACGGCGTTCCGTTGATACCGGGCTTACCCAGGATCCGAGCAGGCTTCCGAGTGAGTGCGGAGTTACCAGAGGCCGGTCCTTGACCGATAGCGGATCCGGAGGCCCGTAGGAGCGCCAGGAGCAGCAGGGGCATCATCACGTGCGCCACCAAGGCACCAAGTCGTCCCTGGTTGATGGCGATCTGGAGCGCAGGCGCGGCGGACCAGGCAAGAGCGGCAACGGTGCGGAAACGCCGTTTCGTGGTCAGTGCGCCTGCAGCGAACCAAGCCCCCAGCCCTGAGAGCGGCATGGCCAGGATGAGCAGCCAAACCATGGCGGAATTTCCATCCCCACCGCCGAACAGCGACAACAGCCACAGCACGTATCCAAACGGATCACCATGGCCGGGCAGCCCTGCCCCCAAGGAGATCCACCACGTGGACGCGTTGGCCCAGATGTCTCCGGGGAGCGCGGAAAGGGGCAGGAGTCCCCCACCGGCCACCGCGCCGGAGCGCAGCAATCCCAGAAGGCCTACCAGGGCCGCGGCAAGGGCCAGGACCGCAGCAGCGACGGCACCCGTGCCCACCCAGCCGCGTTCATTGGTTGCCAGTGCCGCGAAGTCATCGGCGGCATCGCCACTCGGCTCCGGAGCCAGGAGGTCGGAGACGGCGGAGGACTCATCGCCGGGACGTATGGCCTCCAGCAGGGAGCGCCGGTTGGCCCTCACTTCGCGCGTGGAGGTTTGCAGGCCACGGATCACGGAGCGGTGTACACGCCGTGTCCTGGCCGCTACCCGGCGGCCCCTGGCGATTGCGCCGGGACGGAACAGGGCAGCCACCGTGGAGGTGAATTGGGAGAACCCGTAACCCGGCTCCTTGACCAGGATGCTGAGCAGCAACCGGACCACCGCACCGAACAAGGCACCGATTGCCTGAAAGGGCACGTTCCACCACGGGGTGTGCTTGAGCCGTAAGTGAATCTGCGCTTTCCTGGCCGCGGAGGAGGTACCCAAACCGTGCGGCCTGTGCTCCACATGGAACATGCGGGCGCTGGGGACCACCACCACACGGTTTCCCGCGAGCCAGTTGCGCCAGCAGAAGTCGACGTCGTCGCCGCTGCCTGGAAGGGCGGGGTCGAAGCCCTGCAGCTGCTCCCAGATGTCACGGCGGATCAGCATGCCCGCAGAGTTCACGGCGAACGTGTCAGTCCGCGCGTCGTATTGTCCTTGGTCCACTTCATCGGCGTCGATCAACGTCAGGCGTTCGGCCCATCGGCTGGTCGATAGACCCACATCAACAAGGTGCCGTTCGTTATCCCACCCGAGCTGCTTGCAGCCGGCTACCGTGACGGACGGGGCACGTTCGACGGCGTGGAGCAGTTCCGCCAGCGCGTCGGGCGCAGGCGCAGCGTCGTCGTGAAGGAGCCAGATCCATTGGACGGATCCCTGCCTGCCGCCTTCGGCTGCGTCCCGGGCGGGGGGAAGTTCGTTCAAGCCCGCCTGGACGGCCGCGCCGAAGCCGGACTTCGGTTGCGTGAAGGTGGTGACGTTGCCGGTTCCGAACGCTTCGCGAAGCAACGCCTGCGAATTATCCGTGGAACCTGTATCAATGCCAATGGCGGCATCTGCCGAACGCGTCTGGTTCGACAATGCCGCCAAGGTCCTGGGGAGATAGTTTCCACCGTCGTGGGCAACCACGACGGCGGTAACATGCACTTCCTTGAGAATTAGACCGCTCGCTTCCTTAGCCGACGACGTTCCCGCTCAGAGAGGCCGCCCCAAATACCGAACCGTTCGTCATTTGCCAGGGCGTACTCAAGGCACTGCGAGCGGACATTGCACGCCCCGCAGACCTTCTTGGCATCCCTCGTCGATCCGCCCTTCTCGGGGAAGAACGCTTCAGGGTCGGTTTGCGCACAGAGCGCATCTGTCTGCCAGCCGAGCTCACCTTCGTCATCGAAGTCACCCTGGCTGGGGAGGCCGATCCACACGGGTTGCCCCGGGGTCTCCAGCGGACGACGCAACTCCATGGGAGGGTCGTCAACGTCATCGTCCGGCCCAGCAGGCAGGTCCCCGATCAGTGCTTCATGTGCGGCCAGGAGGGCAGTTGCCTGGTCCTCCAGGGATTGCTGCACATTCTGGTTGTAGCGGTCTGCCGCTTCCGGATCCGCGGGATCGACGTACCAGTCTCCCGGTACCTCCCGTGAACGGTATTTCACCGACGCATGTTCTGCGACGACTGCATCTTCCTGGATACGCAACGCTTGCCCCATGGCGTCCCTCCTGAGTTTGCAGCTGCTGCTTGGATGTATTTCCGATTCCCGGTGGCGTCCCGGTCCTCTGTGCAGCGGCGTTGATTACTAATTACACGCGTGTAACTACCCACAGTCAAGCCGCGCCGGGATAATAATCAAGAATCTGTAGAAACGTGGGATGCGCCACGCCCAAGATTTTCTTCGCGGCGAGGCGTTTCGCGGCGAAAAACGGGAGTGTCGGATCGATTTACGTGAACGTTCATTGAATTCCTGCGGAAATTTGACCACCGAAGGAGGGCTGTCCTTCAGCTCGGCCGCGGGTGGTGTGCTTCAATTCACAACGCCCGGCGACCACATAATTGCAGCGTGGCAAGATGGGCCTATGACTATCCCGGCAGCGAACCTGATGACCGACCTGAGGTCCGGCCACGCAACCTCACCCCGACTGACTTGGTACGGACCGGACTCCGAGCGCGTGGAACTTTCGGGCCGCGTTTTGGATAACTGGGTGGCCAAGACCAGCAACCTCCTGCAGGACGAGCTGGACGCCGAACCGGGCATGGCCGTCCGGCTGGACCTCCCAGCCCACTGGAAGTCGTTCGTGTGGGCCTTGGCTGCTTGGCAGCTCGGGCTGGAAGTCGTGTTTGACGATTCTTCAGCTGACCTTCTTGTTACGGACAAGCCCGACGACGGCGCCGGGGCCGGCTTTGACGCGGTCGTGGCCGTGCCGCTTGCGGCACTCGCCATGCGGTGGCCCGGCGAGTTGCCCGCCGGCGTCGTGGACTACGCCGCGGAAGTCCGCTCCCACGGTGACGTCTTCATGGCACATAACGAACCCGACGGTGATTTGCCTGCGATCCGCAGCACAACGGCACACGCGCACGCCGAACTGATCGACGGATTTGCTGCCACCCAGGAGCCGGGGGTCCGCCTGCTGGTACGCGCCGCCGAGGGTTTGGAAGAAGGCTTGTCCGCGTCGTTGGGTGCATGGAAGCAGGACGGGTCAGTGGTTCTGGTTCACCCGGCAGTGGACGTCACCGAACACCTGCTGAAAAACGAACGCGTCACACAACGCTGAAACGCGCGGGGTAGCGGTCAGGCTTTTTTGATGGGAAGTTCGCCGGTCGCAGGGCTTGCGGTCTCGGCGTTCCTCGGCTTGGGGTGTCCTTCGATGATCTCGTGGTCGTGCGAGAACTCCGGCTCGGCATCCAGTTCTTCGTTGAAGACCCAGAAACGGTAGGCGAAGAAGCGGAAGATGGTGCCAAGGATGAGGCCCACGACGCTGCCGGCGATGAACAACGACGGCTTGTCGTTCAGGTCCAGGATGTACTTGGCGAACCACACGCATCCTGAAGCGATCAAGAGCCCAACGATGTTCATGACGGCGAACAACACGGCTTCGCGGACAACATTGGCCTGCTTGCGGTGGCGGAAAGTCCAGAAGCGGTTGGCTACCCAGGAGAACACACTTGCAACAATGGTCGCGAGAGCCTTGGCCCACACCTCACTGCCGTGCATAGGGCCCGAAAAGAGCCAGATGAAGACGGCCGAGTCAATGACGAAGGCAACACCTCCGACGGCGCCGAACTTGGCTACCTCGCGCCAGAAAAGCGAGGCAAGTCCGCGGATGCGATCTGCAAGTGTGGTGATCATGACCCTCCATGGCCGTTGAAGATGGGCCGATGGGCCAAATTTATTTTAGCGCCGATTTGGCGGCGGTGCCCGGGAACAGCCTGTGAGAACACCCATAGAAGACCGTGCGCGCCACCAATAGGCAGGCAATAGAGCGCCAGAATCAGTGATCGCGCTGCCTGTTCGGTAGGCTGAACATTGTGACTTTTCCAGTAATTGGCGTTGTTGGCGGCGGCCAACTCGCACGAATGATGGCTCCGCCCGCTACCGCACTGGGCTTCGAACTCCGCGTTTTGGCTGAAGCCGAGGACGTTTCCGCCGTTGCCGCGGTGGCCTCGGCCCCGGTCGGCGACCACAAGGACCTGGACACTCTCCTGGAGTTCTCCCGTGGTGTGGACGTGCTGACCTTTGACCACGAACACGTTCCTACCGGGCACCTCCAGGCGCTGCTGGATGCCGGCGTGAATGTCCAGCCCGGGCCGGATGCCCTGGTGAACGCCCAGGACAAGCTGGTCATGCGGGCCGCCATCGATCGGCTTGGACTGCCCAACCCCGAGTGGTCCGCCGTGCACACGGTTGACGAATTGGTAGCCTTCGGCGACCGCATCGGTTGGCCCGTGGTGCTGAAAACGCCGAGGGGCGGATACGACGGCAAGGGCGTCAGGATCATCGACTCCGCGGACGAAGCGCAGGAGACCGGCGACTGGTTCCAGGCCATGAGCCCGCTGCTGGCCGAAGCCAAGGTGGAGTTCAGCCGCGAACTCTCAGCCCTGGTGGCCCGCACCCCCAGCGGCGAGTCCCGGGCGTGGCCCGTGGTGCACACCATCCAGGTGGATGGCGTCTGCGATGAAGTGATCGCACCGGCCCAGAACATTTCCCTTGAGGTGGCTGCCGCCGCAGAGGAAGCTGCCCTCCGCATAGCCAACGAGCTCGGCGTCACCGGCGTCATGGCAGCCGAATTGTTTGAAACGCCCGGCGTCGGGGCAGGCTTCCTGATCAACGAACTGGCCATGCGCCCCCACAACACCGGGCACTGGACGCAGGATGGATCCATCACCAGCCAGTTCGAACAGCACCTCCGGGCTGTCCTGGATCTTCCCCTCGGCGCCACGGATGCCTTGGCCCCCGTCACGGTCATGAAGAACTTCCTGGGCGGCGACAACCAGGATCTCTTCAACGCCTTCCCCATGGCCCTCGCCTACGAGCCTGCCGCCAAGGTCCACTCGTATGGCAAGTCCGTCCGGCCCGGCCGGAAGATCGGGCATGTGAACCTGGTCGGCACATCGACCTCCGACGTCGACTCCGTCCGTGAGCGTGCCACAGCCGTGGCAAACATCATCCGTGACGGCCGCAAGCCTGAACAGACCACTCTTGAGGAGACCGTATGACCTCCGGTACAACTGCCCCGCTGGTAGGGCTCGTCATGGGCTCCGACTCGGACTGGCCCGTCATGGAGGCCGCTGCGGACGCCCTTGCCGAATTCGGCATTCCCTTCGAGGCAGACGTCGTCTCGGCGCACCGCATGCCGACCGAAATGATCCGGTACGGGCAGACGGCCCACGAACGCGGCCTCCGGGTCATCATTGCCGGCGCTGGTGGCGCTGCACACCTGCCCGGCATGCTGGCATCGGTGACGCCGCTGCCTGTGATCGGCGTGCCCGTCCCCCTGAAAACCCTCGACGGCATGGACTCCCTGCTGTCCATCGTGCAGATGCCTGCGGGCGTTCCCGTAGCCACGGTATCGATCGCTGGAGCCCGCAACGCCGGACTCCTTGCGGTGCGCATGCTGGCATCGGGCACGGACGAGCTCGCCTCGAAGCTCCGCGCGGACCTGCTGGCCTTCGCCCAGGAGCTGAACGACGTTGCCACCAAGAAGGGCGAAAACCTGCGCCACAAAGTGGAAGAGGTTTTCTCGCCTGCCAACGCTTCCGCACGGAGCATCCGCTAGGAAGGCAGCGGATGACTACCATGCACAAGACACCGAATCAGCCGGGGAACGCACTGACTGATCCTGTCCGCTACCCCGCTGGAGCCAGCGCTCCGGTGCGGACCAAACGCGCCTTCGTGCTGGTACTCCTGACTCTCTTCATCCCCGGCAGCGCGCAGATCGTTGCCGGCGACCGCAAGCTGGGCCGCATGGCGTTGCGCGTCACCCTGACTGTGTGGGCCGTGGCGCTGCTGACCCTTGTCATCGCCCTGGTAAACCGGACCCTGCTGCTCAGCATCGCCACGCACCCTGTTGGTTCCCTGCTGGTCATTGTGGTGTTGGTGGCCTTGGCGCTGGGTTGGGCCTATCTGTTCCTCAACACGTTGAGGATCATCAGGCCCAACCTCCTGGCGCCGGGGATGCGGCCCATCATCGCCGTCGTGCTGGTCGTATCCACGGTGGTGGCCAGTGGCTCCCTGGGTTACATCGCGTACGTCCTGAACGTGAGCCGCAATGCGATCGGCAGCATCTTCGACGCCGGTCCCGCCATCGATCCCGTGGACGGGCGCTACAACTTCCTGATGATGGGCGGGGACGCCGGCGATGACCGGACGGGCCGTCGCCCGGACAGCCTCTCGGTCATCAGTGTCGACGCGAAGACGGGCGAAAGCGCCATCATCTCGGTCCCCCGAAACCTCCAGAATGCGCAGTTCAGCGAGGGCTCGCCCATGCGCAAGATCTACCCCGACGGCTACAACTGCGGCGATGAATGCCTTATCAACGCCGTCAACACCGAGGTCACCAACAACTACCAGAACCTGTACCCGGGCGTATCCGACCCAGGTGCACAAGCCACCCTTGAGGCCGTTTCCGGAACCTGGGGGATCACGGTGCAGGCCTACGTCCTGGTGGACATGGACGGCTTCGCAAAACTCATCGACGCCATGGGCGGAATCCGCATCAAGGCCGGGGGCTGGGTACCTATCAGCGGCCCTGTCACTGACGAGGCCCACGGTATCCACGGCATGCCCGACGGCTGGATCCCGGCCGGTGACCAGCACCTGGACGGCTTCCATGCCCTGTGGTACGGACGGTCCCGCGAATTCGTGGACGACTACGCCCGGATCGCACGCCAACAGTGCGTGCAGCAGGCCATGCTCAAGCAACTGGATCCTGCAACCCTGCTGACCAAGTTCGAGGACATCGCCAACGCCGGCACCAAAGTGGTGGACTCGAACATTTCTTCAAACCAGCTCGGCAGCTTTGTCGATCTTGCCCTGAAGTCCAAGAACCAGCCTGTCAAACGGCTGACCATCGGACCTCCGGACTTCGATGCGTCGTTCTCCACCGTTCCCGACTTTGACCTGATCCACTCCAAGGTCCAGGAACTCCTGAAGTCCTCCAACCGCCCCAAAGCGGATGACGCCGTCGTCTCCCCCACCGGCACGCCTGCCGGTGCCGCCGCCGCGGGCCCGGTACCGGCGCGCCTCCCGGCAAGCCAACTGCCGTCGCCGTCGGCGGATTTCACCCCGGTGACCACCACTCCGGACGGCACGCCCATCACCATTGAGTTGTTGAACGGCCTCAAGGCCCAGGGCGATGAGCAAGGCATCCGCGACCTCGTGGCCACCAACGGGCAATGCGCACCGCTCTAAGCCCGGCTGTCGTTCAACCACCACGTCCAGCGCAACGATAAGGACCTTCTTCCGTGTACCAGATTGAGAATGTTTTGCGGCCCTACGTCTGGGGTTCTACGACGGCGATCGCAGACTTGTTGGGTCGGCCGGCCTCGGGCGGGCCGGAAGCGGAACTGTGGATTGGGGCGCACCCGGATTCACCCTCGACGGCGATACACCCCAACGGCGTGACCGAGCCGCTGGATGCTTTGATTGCCTCCAATCCCCGGCATTTCCTCGGGAGTGAAAGCCTCGAAGCGTTCGGGCCGCGGCTTCCGTTCCTGACCAAAATCCTGGCCGCAGAGCAACCGCTGTCCCTCCAGGTGCACCCCAGCCTCGAGCAAGCACGTGAGGGCTATGCGCGTGAGAACGCGGCCGGGCTGCCTGCCGATTCCGCTGAACGGAACTATCGGGACGACAACCACAAGCCGGAGCTGATCTTTGCGTTGACTCCGTTCCGGGCATTGTGCGGATTCAGGTCCGCTGCCTCCGCACGACAGGTTTTCGAGCACCTTGCGGCGTGCATGGACTCCGCGGCCATGGATGTCCCGGACATCATCACCGGTGTCATCGCCGACCTGGGGCAGTCCGAAGAACCGGCAGCACTAAAGGCAGCCTTTACCCGCTTGATTGAGGGTGGCAGGAAGGTCTCGGAGGCCGTTGTCGAGGTCGAAGCTGTCCTCCGCTCGGGAGCACCCAAGGAACCCCATGGGGACGTGCTGGGTGCGCTCCTGGACATCAACGAAGCCTTCCCCGGGGATCCTGGAGTGCTCATTTCGCTCCTCCTGAACCTCGTTTCGCTGGAGCCCGGCGAAGTGGTCTACCTGCCCGCCGGCAACGTCCACGCCTACCTCCATGGCCTGGGTGTGGAAGTGATGGCGTCCTCGGACAATGTGTTGCGTGGCGGACTGACACCCAAGCACGTCGATGTCCCGGAACTGCTGAAGACCGTCCGCTTCGAGGCACTGGGGGTTCCCCGTGTCGAGGCGAGCGGCACCGAATTCGGGCAGGAACTCTATCGCCCGCCCTTCACGGAGTTCCAGCTGCAGCGCATTGAACTTGCTCCCGGGGCAGAACCGGTGCCGCTGGCGCAGACCGGGCCCGCCGTCGTCGTGGTGGTCTCTGGTGAGGTACTGCTGGATTCCCCCAAGAGCGATCTGCAGCTCCAGCGCGGTGGCGCGGCCTTCATTCCGGACATTGAGGCGCCCGTGAACGTGCACCCGATCCAGGGTGCCACGGAAACCAGTGTCGCCTTCGCCGTTACCACAGGGCTGGGGAACTGATCCATGGAGTTTTTCCTGCAAACCCCAGCGTGGGCCGACGTCCAGCGTGCCTTGGGCCGTCGCGTCCATGAACAGTCGGGCCCGGGCTGGAGCTTCCTCGCCATCGAGGAGAAGAACCCCGCGGGCAAGGTCATCTACTCCCCGTACGGTCCGGTCGCTGAGTCGGTGGAAGCTTTCGATGCCGCAACGGAAGCCCTGGTGGCCCTGGCCAAGAGGGAACGTGCGGTCTTCGTGCGGATGGAGCCCGCTGCCGCCGGTTTCACAGCGTCCGACGCCGGTCCCCTCCTCCGCGCACGCGGCTTTCGGCCCGCTCCGGTCAACCAGCAGCCCGAGCTGAGTTGGATTGTGGACCTCGAGGGTGACTTCAAGGATGTCCTGGCCGGGATGAAGCCGACCAACCGGAACCTGTACCGGAACATCCACAAGAAGGGCGTCACCTTCCGGGCCTCCCAGGATCCCGCCGACATTTCGGTGCTGTTGCACTTCCTCCACCTGACCGCAGCCCGCAACGGCTTCAAGCCCCAAAGCGATGAGTACCTCACCCAGGTGGCAGCTTCTTTGCTCCCCGCCGGCGCCGGAACGCTGTTCATTTCGGAGTTGGAGGGAGAGCCGATCGCTGCTGCTTTCGCGTACGATTCGTCGGACACCCGCGTGTACGCCCACGCTGCCTTGGACGACACCCACCGCAAACTCAGCGCAGGGATCCCGCTTCTGGTCACTTTGATGGCCGACGCCAAGGAAAAGGGCCTCAAGCACGTGGACCTGTGGGGCGTGGCACCGGAGGACCAGCCGGACCACAAATGGGCCGGCTTCACGTCCTTCAAGAAATCCTTCGGAGGCCGCGAAGTCTCCTACCCCGGAACCTGGGACCTCCCGGTGAACAAACTCCGCTACAGCGCCTACCAACTGGCCAGGAAGCTCCGCGACAAACTCCGCTGAACATCTCTTTCCCACAAAAACGCGCGCCAGCCGTAATCTGCGCCTGACACAAAGAAGGACGGCGAGTATCGCGACAGCGGCATCAAATCGACGAGGAACGAGGAGATAGCCGCCGAGCGATGCTCGCCGTCCTTCTGTTAGGTGAGGGGATTACGCCTTACGTGCGTACGTCTCCCACTTGGATGCGTGGTGCTCGGCGTCGACGAAGCGCACGGTCCCGGACTTGGAGCGCATCACGATGGACTGCGTGAGGACCCGGTCCTTCTGGTAGCGCACACCGTGGAGGAGGTCGCCGTCGGTGATGCCGGTCGCTGCGAAGTAGCAGTTGTCCGAGGTGACGAGGTCATTGGTGGACAGGACGCGGTCGAGGTCGTGCCCGGCGTCGATGGCCTTCTGCTTCTCGTCGTCCGACGTCGGCCACAGGCGGCCCTGGATGACGCCGCCGAGTGACTTGATGGCACAGGCGGCAACGATGCCTTCCGGAGTTCCGCCGATACCCATGAGGGCATCTACGCCGGTCCCGGAACGGGCTGCGGCGATGGCACCGGCGACATCGCCGTCCATGATGAACTTGGTGCGCGCGCCCGCTTCGCGGATTTCCTCCACGAGCGGACGGTGCCGGTCACGGTCCAGGATCATGACGTTGAGCTGGTTGACCTTCACGCCCTTGGCCTTGGCGATCAGGTGCAGGTTCTGCTTGACCGGCAGGCGGAGGTCAACCATGTCTGCAGCTTCAGGGCCGGTGACGAGCTTCTCCATGTAGAACACGGCGGAGGGGTCGAACATGGATCCGCGCTCGGCAACTGCCAGCACTGCCAGGGCGTTGTTGATGCCGAGGGCGGTGAGGCGGGTTCCGTCGATGGGGTCCACGGCGACGTCGCACTCGGGGCCGGTGCCGTCACCAACCTGTTCGCCGTTGAACAGCATGGGGGCTTCATCTTTTTCGCCTTCACCAATCACCACGACGCCATTGAAGTGGACGGTGTGAAGGAACGAACGCATCGCATCGACGGCCGCGCCGTCTGCCTTGTTCTTGTCGCCGAAACCTACCCAGTGGCCACCGGCAATTGCCGCGGCTTCGGTGACACGGACGAGTTCAAGCGCAAGGTTGCGGTCGGGTTCGTCGATGCCGACGGCGAGCGACGGCGAAATCGTGGAATACTGCTGGGTCATTGGTGCAGGAGACACTTGAACCTCTTCTTCGAGTGACGATTCACGGGACCGGACATGGTTGCACGGGGCAACCCGGGGTTCCTCTACCAACGATCATAGTCGCCGCATCCACTTGGGGTCGTTGGATGACCACCGACCGCAATAACGGTGGTGAGGTGCCCGGATGTGTGTTCCCTGCTCCGATAAGGGATCATTGAGTGGTGAGTGAAACGCAGGACAAGCCCGCAGCGGACAACCCTTCCGATGCTGCAGAGGCCAACCAAACCCAGGACCAGACCGCCCCGGATGCACCGTACAAACCCGTCATCGCGGCGAAAGCTGCCAAGCGGGCCAACGCTTCGGTCATCGGTATGGTCATTGCGCTGCTGGTCTGCGTCCTGGCATTCCTTCCGATCGTCTTGATGAACCCGGCACCGAAAGGCGAAGGCTTCAGGCCGCCTGTGGACGTGGCATCCATTGCGAGGAACGCCACGGATGTGGCGGGATTCACACCGGTTACCCCGGATACCGGCGACACATTCACTCCCAACTACGCCAGGTGGGAGTCCGGGACGGGCAGCGGAGTACCCACTTGGGAAGTGGGCTACCTGACTCCCAAGGAGGCTTTCATCGGCCTCATCCAGACCAAACAGGCCAACCCCACCTGGATTTTGCAGCAGACGGGCAACCTGCCGGTCACCGGTACACGCAACGCAGGCGGCCAGGACTGGGAACTGCGGGACTCCGGGAAGGACAAGCGCAGTATGGTGCTGGAATACCGCGGCACCACGCTGATCCTGAGCGGCACAGCCAGCCTTGACGAGTTCGCAATGCTGGCAGCCGCCGTCGTTAAGTCCGCCGACCAGGCCCCGGCTCCCACCGCGTCAGCCAAGCCGTAGGATCAGCGCCCAACTGCGCAATAGTTTCACAGGGCGCCGCACCTGCATCGTAAGGTAATAAGGTGCCTACTAAACTGACTCCAGCCCTGGCTTGGCAACGCCTTCGCGAGGGCAATGAACGCTTTGTATCGGGCGAATCGCGCCATCCCAACCAGGATGCCTCGCGTCGCTCCTCACTCCTTGAGGGCCAGAATCCTTTTGCTGTCATTTTTGGCTGCGCGGATTCCCGGCTTGCGGCCGAAATCATTTTCGACCTCGGCCTTGGCGATGCCTTCGTGGTCCGCACGGCCGGGCAGGTGATTGACGATGCCGTCCTGGGTTCCCTCGAGTACAGCATCAGCGAACTCAAGGTTCCCCTGATCGCCATCCTGGGCCACGACAGCTGCGGAGCTGTCACGGCCACCAAGAGCGCGGTGGAAACAGGCGAGATGCCGCCGGGCTTCATCCGGGACCTCGTGGAGCGCATCACCCCCTCGGTGCTCACGGCCAAGCGCAACGGCCAGGAAGACGTCAACGACATGGTGGTGGAACACGTCAAGCAGACTGCCGAGCGACTGGCGGACAGCTCGCGTGTGATTTCGGACGCCATTGAGGATGGTCGAGTGGCCGTCATCGGCCTTTCGTACAAGCTCGACGAGGGCCAGGCGGCCCTTGTTTCCGCCATCGGCGAGCTGTAGTTGGACGTGCCCCGGCCATACGGCCGGGGCACGTAGCACTGTCCCCCGGGTTTTCAGTGAGGCGGCCAATCGCCATAAGCTAGCCCCATGACTTCCACCACTGAGTTCCGTATTGAACATGACACGATGGGCGAAGTTCGCGTCCCCGTGAACGCCCTGTACCGCGCCCAGACGCAGCGTGCTGTGGAGAACTTCCCGATCTCCGGCAAGACGCTCGAGCGCACCCACATCGAAGCCCTTGCCCGCGTCAAGAAGGCAGCCGCACTGGCAAACGCCGAACTGGGGGTGCTCGATGGTGAGCTCGCCGAGGCCATCGCCGCAGCTGCCGATGAGGTTGCATCCGGCAAGTACGACGGCGACTTCCCGATCGACGTCTTCCAGACCGGTTCGGGTACCTCCTCCAACATGAACACCAACGAGGTCATCGCCGAGCTCGCTTCGCGTGCGCTGGCAGCAGCCGGGAGTGACAAAGTTGTCCACCCGAACGACCACGTAAACGCTTCGCAGTCCTCCAACGACGTCTTCCCGACCTCGGTCCACGTTGCCGCCACCTCGGCCCTGATCAATGACCTGATCCCGGCGCTGGAGTACCTGGCAGCATCCCTGGACCGCAAGGCCGTTGAGTTCAAGGACGTCGTCAAGTCCGGCCGCACCCACCTCATGGATGCAACGCCGGTCATGCTGGGCCAGGAATTCGGTGGCTACGCCGCGCAGGTCCGCTACGGCATTGAGCGCATCAACGCCGCACTCCCCCGCGTCGCCGAGGTTCCCCTTGGCGGCACCGCCGTGGGCACCGGCATCAACACCCCGGCCGGCTTCCCGGAGCGTGTCATCGAACTCCTGGCGGCCGACACCGGCCTTCCGCTGACCGAGGCACGCGACCACTTCGAAGCCCAGGCAAACCGCGACGGCCTGATCGAGGGCTCCAGCCAGCTGCGCAACATCGCGATCTCCTTCATGAAGATCAACAACGACCTCCGTTGGATGGGCTCGGGCCCCAACACGGGTCTCGGCGAAATTGCCATCCCGGACCTCCAGCCCGGCTCATCCATCATGCCGGGCAAGGTCAACCCGGTCATCTGCGAAGCTTCCATCATGGTGTGCGCCCAGGTCATCGGCAACGACACCGCCATCGCCTGGTCCGGCACCAACGGCGCCTTCGAGCTGAACGTCGGTATCCCCGTCATGGCCGCCAACCTGCTCGAGTCCATCCGTCTGCTGGCCAACACCAGCCGCGTCATGGCTGACAAGATGATCGACGGCATTACCGCCAATGTGGAGCGCGCCCGCTTCCTCGCTGAGGCTTCCCCGTCCATCGTGACGCCGCTGAACAAGTACATCGGCTACGAGAACGCCGCCAAGATCGCCAAGATCGCCGTCAAGGAAGGCCTGACCATCCGCCAGGCAACCGAGAAGCTCGGCTTCGTTGGCGAGGGTGAAGGCAAGGTCTCCGAGGCTGACCTCGACAAGGCCCTGGACGTCACCACCATGACGTCCCCCGCCCACAAGGCATAGCCTTCCGGTTCACCACCTGAAGTACGACGACGGCCGGTACCCTTCCGCACGAAGGGTGCCGGCCGTCGTCGTCCCCGAAAGTTTAACCTCGTGTGGGAGATGACACATGAAAAAGATTTTGCACTCTTGATACAAGAGTGCAAAACTTTACTTTGTGAGCAATAGTGCAAATATCGACGGCGGCCTCCGCGAGCGCAAGCGGGCTGCCACGCGAACGGCGATCACCGCCGTCGCACGTTCCTTGACCGCCGAGCATGGCCTCAACGGTTTTACGGTCGAAGAGGTCTGCGAAGCCGCCGGGATATCGCGCCGGACGTTCTTCAACTACTTCCATTCCAAGGAAGATGCTGTGATCGGTTCGTTTTCGGACGAGCTGCCGACGGATGCGCTGGAGGCGTTCAACCGGAATTCTTCCCGAACGCCGGACAGCATTTCCGGAACGCTCCTCGCTGCGCTGCATGTCCTCACCGTGACCTTGATGGAACGTTCATCCATCAGCCGCACCGAGGTTCAACAGTTCATCGCAGCCATCACGGCCGAGCCCCAACTCCTGGCCCGGCTCACTCTTGAAGGGGAAGCCCGCGAGCGCCAATTCGCCGGGCTTGTCGCCGCCCGTGAAGGGCTGGAACCCGATCATCCCGAAGTCATGACGGCCACCGTGTTGTTTGGGGCCGTCTCGAAGAAGACGGCACAGCAGTTCTTCTCAGAGGACAACACCCGCCCCTACCGCGCGATCCTCGAACAGAACCTGAACGCCGCACGCAAACTCTTTGCCCAGCCGCTGGCCACGAGCCACCAGCTGGGACCCAACCCCCTTGAAACCTCAAAGGACCCCGCATGAGCACCTTATCCAAAGCGGCAGAGCCACTGCTGCTGACCCAGAAACGCATCTGGATCATCTTCTCCGCACTCATCGCCGGCATGCTCTTGTCCAGCCTGGACCAGACCATCGTCTCCACTGCCATGCCCACCATCGTGGGCAAGCTGGGCGGCGTGGAACACCAGGCCTGGATCACCACCGCCTACCTGCTGGCGACCACCATCGTGATGCCCATTTATGGCAAGTTCGGTGACATCCTTGGGCGCCGAAACCTGTTTCTGGTTGCGATCGCCCTGTTCACCCTGGCTTCCGTGGGCTGCGCGTTCGCCACGGATTTCTGGGGCTTCGTGATCTTCCGCGCCATTCAGGGATTGGGTGGCGGCGGTTTGATGATCCTGTCGCAGGCCATCATCGCTGACATTGTTCCTGCCAAGGAACGCGGAAAGTACATGGGACCCCTGGGCGCGATCTTCGGCCTCTCCGCCGTTGCAGGCCCCCTCCTGGGCGGCTTCTTCGTGGACCACCTCACCTGGGAATGGGCCTTCTACATCAACATCCCCATTGGGATCGCCGCCTTCATCACCGCCTGGTTTACCCTGACGCTGCCAAACAAGAAGGCCGAAAAGAAGATCGACATCCTCGGTGTCGTCTTCCTTTCCGCAGCCACCACCTGCCTGATCTTCTTCACCGACTTTGGCGGCAAGAAGGATGAAGGCTGGGATTCCCCGCTCACCTGGGCTTTCGGCGCGGGCATGGTCCTGGCAGCAGTGGCTTTCGTGATGACTGAACGCCGCGCGGCGGACCCGATCATTCCGCTCAGCCTCTTCAAGAACCCCATCTTCATCAATGCAACGGCCATCGGATTCACCTTGGGCCTGGGCATGTTCGCGGCAATCGCCTTCGTGCCCACCTTCCTGCAGATGTCCTCCGGGACGTCCGCTGCCGAATCCGGCCTGCTGATGCTGCCCATGATGGTGGGCCTGATGGGCACTTCCATCTACTCCGGTATCCGCATTTCCAAGACCGGCAAGTACAAGATGTTCCCCATCCTGGGTGCGTCGTTGACCATTGCGGCCATGTTGTGGCTGACCACGTTGACCGCTGCCACGCCTATCTGGGTGATCTGCGTCCAGCTCTTCATCTTCGGTGCAGGTCTGGGCCTCATCATGCAGGTCATCGTGCTGGTGGTGCAGAACTCCGTTCCGGCTGACCAAATCGGTACCGCGACCAGCACCAACAACTACTTCCGTGAAGTGGGTGCCTCGCTGGGTGTTGCAGTGTTCGGTTCGATCTTCACCAACCGCCTGGCAGAGTCCCTGACGGACGCATTCAAGGGCGCAGGCGCGTCAACTGAACAAGCGTCCCAGTCCACCAGCACCCTGGATCCGCAGGCTCTGGCACAACTGCCTGAGCAACTGCGGGACGCGATCGTCAACGCTTATGCGAACTCCCTGGCCCCCGTGTTCTGGTACCTCGTGCCCTTCATCGCCATCGCACTGCTCCTGGCCATCACACTGAAGCAGATTCCCCTCTCTGACACCGCGGGAATGGTGGCCCGTGGAGAGGCCGTGGGTGGCGCCGAGGCTGAGAGGCTTGAAGCGGAGCGCTTGGAGACTGCGCAGCTCGAAGCCAGCCTGGCGGCTTCCGCAGAGCTCGATGACGATCGTCCCACCGCGGACGCTGGGCGTCAGTAGTCCTCATCCTCCGGTTGGTATGCCACGGGGCCTTCGGGCTCCGTGGCAAGCCTGATGGCTTCAAGGTTCCCTGCGCTCATTTCGGGGAGTTCGTCCAGGCTGAACCAGCCGACGGCAAGGGATTCGTCGTCGTTGACCCGCGCTTCTCCTGACACGTACCTGCAGCGGAACGTGATGTCCAAAAAGTCGCAGACATCGCCATTCGGGAACGTTATTGGCCCCACGACTCCTACACCGATGATTCGCTCGGTCCGTGCCACTACCGCCGTTTCCTCGAAGATCTCCCGCACCAAACCGGGTGCAGGGTGTTCCCCGGGCTCCAGCATGCCGGTGATGAGCGCCCAGTGGCCATTGTCGGCACGTTGGCCCAGCAGCACCCGTCCATCATCGTTGAAGACCACTCCGCGGACGGCGGGCAGCCAGAGGGCATCGTTGCCGATCTTTTCCCTTAGTTTGAGCACGAACTCGGGTGCACCCATTGTCCCAGCATCCTCCTCAGCAGGTCTCAGTCTTCTTTAGTCATCAAGGCCCGTTGTCTTTGCTGACAGGCTAGCCTTAGGCGGGCAACAGCACCATGGCGGCCGCGGCACCAGCCAGCATGAACGGTCCGAAGGGAATAGCCGAGCGCAGGTTTCCCTTCCGGCTCAACAGGATGGCCACGCTCCACAGCCCACCCAGCACGAATGCCGCAAACGTTCCGGCAAAGAGGTGCGCCCATCCCAGGTACCCCAGGTACAGGCCAAGTACCCCCGCGAGTTTGACGTCCCCGAATCCCATCCCGGGCGGGTGGATCAGCCGGAGCACAAAGTAGAACAGCCAGAGCGCAACTCCCCCGGTAAGTACGCCGAGGCCAGGAACTCCAAGAAGGTCGCCTGTGGGATGCGGGTCGATGCCGGCAATGGATGCTGCGAGGGCTGCCCCCAGCAGGAGCAACCCGGCCACTGCGTAGGACGGGAACACGATGCGGTTGGGCAGCAGGTGGCTCCGGACGTCTATCACTGTGAGCCGCACGGCCATCACCAGGAAATACAGGCATGCCACTGCTGCCAGCCAGAAGGCCAGCGGGTTGTCGTCCCAGAGGTCAGAGAGCCGTCGGATCACTTCGTGATGCTATCCCGCTTTGGCTTCCCGGACCGCGTGGACGGCTGGGTAAACTGTGGATATGGGGCGCTTCAGTGCAGGCGGACAGGCTTCTGACTTGTCCTCCACATTCCGGAATCTTTGCCGTTCTTCGCCGTGGAAGTGGACCACCCTCCGTTTCGAATATCTTGAGCGGCCAGGGTCCGGGGCCACCATGGTCCGGGCATGGCTTCGCCGTCCGGGTGCCCTCCGTCTTGAAACTCCAGACGGCCAGTTGCTGCACAGCACCACAGGCATCAACGATTCCCGGGATGACTTCTACGTCAGCGCTACGCGCCGTTCGTGGCTGCTCCCGCCGCACCTTGTCACGCCGGTCTATGACGACGCTGGTCTGGTCCGGCGGCGCCCCGAGGCAGCCTACGGCGAGCCTGCGTTTGGCAATGGCCGGCTCGCCGCTGCGCTCGACCCCGTGGAACTTGCCGGTAACGCTCCGGTCCCGATCGAATTTCCCGATACCAACAGGGTGTTCCTGGACGAGCCGCGGGAGGTGGACCATGAGGGCCGGCCGGCACTGGAAACGATAGTAACGCCCAGCCGGACCTACGTCCCCTCGGACCCCAAGGAGCCGCTGGTCCACCCTGGCCGGACACTGCTGAGGATCGACGTCGGCACGGGAGTTTGTGTTGCCAGCCAGAGCCTCGACGGGGAGACATCCGGCAAGGGCCACTGGCTCCGGATCCTGGGAGTCGATGAGTACATGCTGGACGATCTCTTCCTTGCGGAATCCATGAACCTCACCGACGTGAGGCGCCACATTCCCTGGGACATCGGCCCCGCCGCCTGATCCGAGCGCTTGACTCGCCCACGCATTGCCGACGGGCTAAGCTACGGCGATGACATCGCTGGCAAACATCTGGCCCCCGTTCGGACTCATCCTCACCACCCCGAGGCTCACCCTGCGCGCCGTTATGGACGCGGATATCCCCTCCGCTGTGGCTGCCGCCCGCTCCGGTATCCACGAGGCCGGCAAGAGCCCGTTCAGCACCCCGTGGGCCGCACTGCCGGAGGAAGAACTGGCACCCAATATGGCCCAGTGGTATTGGCGGTGCCGTGCCAACTTCACGCCGGATTCGTGGACCCTGCTGCTCGCCGTCTGGCACGAGGAAGAGTTCCTCGGCGTCCAGGACCTTGGTGCCAAAGACTTCGCCACCCTGAGGACAGTCAGCACAGGCTCATGGCTCAAGCAGTCCGCGCAGGGCCGCGGCTTCGGCAAGGAGATGCGTTCCGCCGTCGTCGGTTATGCCTTTGACTACCTGAACGCGGAGATCGCCGAGTCCGAGGCCGCCGTCTGGAACAAGCAGTCCTTGGGGGTCTCGACAAGCCTGGGCTACGAACCCAACGGCACCTTCCGCCATGCATGGGGCGAGAAGGTCGAAGAGGTCCAAAAAGTCAGGCTCACCCCCACCACGTTCAAACGCCCGGACTGGACCCTGCAAGTCCAAGGCCACGAAGGTCTGAAGACGTACCTGGGCCTCTGACGGGAGGCACCAGCCGCGCCGCGGTCCTTCGCAGAGGAGCGCATCGCGGGCCATCGGACGTCGCAGGTCGCCCAGCGACCGCAGACCGTCCCTATGGCCCGTGTCTAAGCGACGGCGAAGGGCCGTGGCCCGGCGAACCGGACCACGGCCCAGACCAAGGAAACGCTTAGATTTCAGCCCCTTCGAGCAACTCCGTCACCAACGCAGCAATCGGCGAGCGTTCGGAGCGCGTCAGCGTGATGTGGCCGAACAACGGATGACCCTTGAGCGTCTCGACGA
The DNA here is from genome assembly GCF_021538675.1 of Paenarthrobacter sp. AR 02. Classification (GTDB taxonomy): domain Bacteria; phylum Actinomycetota; class Actinomycetes; order Actinomycetales; family Micrococcaceae; genus Arthrobacter. Next base: position 444,150 of record NZ_JAJUKH010000002.1, on the reverse strand, counting down.
CGGCCGCAACGCCGTCGTGCCTGCCGACGCGGAGGTTGTCGCGCTGGGCCACATCATGGGTAAGGACGATCTTGGAGTTTTGGCCGATCCGGCTCATCACGGTGAGCAGGACGTTCTTCTCCAAGGACTGGGCTTCGTCGACGATCACGAAGGCGTCGTGCAGTGAGCGTCCGCGGATGTGGGTGAGGGGAAGGACCTCGAGCATGCCCCGGTCCATGACTTCTTCCACCACTTCCTGGCTGACCAGGGCACCCAGGGTGTCGAACACAGCCTGCGCCCAGGGGTTCATCTTTTCGGACTCGGAGCCCGGGAGGTAGCCCAGCTCCTGGCCACCCACCGCGTACAGGGGCCGGAACACTACAACCTTCCGGTGCTCGCGGCGTTCCAGGACGGCTTCCAGGCCCGCACAGAGCGCCAAGGCCGACTTACCCGTGCCTGCCCGGCCACCGATCGATACGATGCCCACCGACGGGTCCATGAGCATGTCGATGGCAAGCCGTTGTTCGGCTGAGCGACCGTGGAGTCCAAAGACGTCGCGGTCGCCCTTGACCAGGCGGACCTGCTTGTCGGCCCCTACGCGGCCAAGGGCGGAGCCCCGGTTGGAGAGCAGGACCAACCCGGTGTTGACCGGGAGTTCGGCCGCGGCAGGGATGAAGACGGGCTCGTGTCCGTAGAGCGTGGTGATTTCGTCGTCGTTGGCTTCCACCTCGGCCATGCCAGTCCAGCCGGAATCTTTGACCAGCTCGTTGCGGTACTCGTCGGCATTCAGGCCCATGGCAGACGCTTTGACGCGCATGGGCAGATCCTTGGAGACGACCGTAACGTTGTGGCCTTCGTTGGCCAGGTTCTTCGCCACCGCCAAAATACGGCTGTCGTTGTCTCCCCCGCGGAACCCTGCCGGCAGGACGTCCGGGGAGATGTGGTTCATTTCCACCCGGAGGATTCCACCGTCGGACCCGATCGGAATGGGGTGGTCCAAACCGCCGTGTTCGATCCGGAGGTCGTCCAGGAGCCTGAGCGCTTTCCGGGCGAAGTAGCCCAGTTCGGGGTCGTGGCGTTTGCCTTCGAGTTCGCTGATGACAACAATCGGGACGATGACTTCGTGTTCAGCGAAGCGCAACAACGCGTGTGGGTCCGAAAGCAGGACTGACGTGTCGATCACGTAGCTGCGGCCTGTGGCGGACGTGACGGTCCGCGCTTTTTGTGGGACGCGCTTGGCGCGAGAGGTAGCTGCACTTTCCCCGTCGGAAACCATTGCGGGCAGTTGCTCAGAAATAGCCACATCGACTCCAGCCCCGGGCGGTCGCCCGGCCTAATGGTGAAGCGGCTCGGCCGGAAGGCCGGGCGTGGCCTCCCATGTAACTGGTGCGATGTTCCGCTCCATGTACTGGCCTCCCCGATCAGCGGGCGGTTTTGCCTGCTGATGGGATTAACGTAATCCCGGACACATTCATTTCCGCAATCCGTCGTCGGCAAGTCGCATGTCCGTCTCGTTAATTTTCGGTGAACCCGACGGCGGCTAGGTTCCGTAGCGGCGCTGGCGCCCGGCATAATCCCTGAGCGCCCGCAGGAAATCGACCTTGCGGAAAGCAGGCCACAGGGCTTCGCAGAAATAGAACTCGCTGTACGCGCTCTGCCACATGAGGAAGCCGGAGAGCCGCTGCTCGCCGGACGTGCGGATCACCAGGTCCGGATCGGGCTGGCCGCGGGTGTACAGGAAGCGTGAAATGTCGTCCACCGAAAGTTCATCTGCGACCTCCGTCATGGAGCGTCCCTTGGCAGCAGCATCGTGCAGCAGTTCCCGCACGGCGTCGACAATTTCGCGTCGACCACCGTAACCCACTGCTACGTTGACGTGGATCTTTTCATGGACAGGCGTCCGGGACGTCAGTTTGTTGAGCCGTTCGGCGAGGTAGTCCGGGAGCAGCTCAGGAGCACCCATGGCGTGGACCGAGACGTCTTCGTCCTCGTCGAGGCGGTCCATGGTGTTGGCAATAATGCCCATGAGCAGGTCCAGTTCTTCACCGGAGCGGTTCATGTTGTCCGTGGAGAGCATGTAGAGCGTCACGACCTTGACGCCGAGCTCCTGGCACCAGCCCAGGAATTCGTGGATCTTGTCCGCCCCGGCCTGATGCCCTTGGCTCGTTGGAGCGTTGAACTGGCGGGCCCACCTGCGGTTACCGTCCACCATGACACCAATATGCCGCGGGATCTGGTCCTGCTTGAGTGAGCGCAGCAACTTGCGCTCGTAGAAGCCATAGAGGAAACCGGGCAGCTCCACCGGACTCTCACCTGACTTCCTTGCTTGTACGACGACGACGCACATCCAAGGCTACCCGCCCCAGCCGCCGAGCCGGTGCAGTCTCGGGTCAAAATCCCTCCGACGCCGGTTACCCTGCGGTAACTTACCGGAACGTAAGTTATTCTTGAACCATGGCTGAGCTCCTCGAAACCAAGCCCCACTGGCGTGGATGGATCCACGCCGTCGCCGCTCCTTTCGCGTTGGCCGCCGGGATCATTTTGGTGGCAGTCGCACCCACGCCCGACCGCAAAATCACCTCGGCCATCTATGCGCTGACAGGGTTCCTGCTCTTTGGCGTCAGCGCCGTTTACCACCGCGGAAACTGGTCACCCCGGGTCAAGATGGTCCTCAAACGTTTGGACCACACCAACATCATGCTGGTGATCGCAGGCAGCTACACCCCACTGGCCTGGTCGCTCCTTGAACGCTCCGAGGCCATCACCTTGCTGTGGCTCGTGTGGTCCGGGGCAATAGTCGGGGTACTTTTCCGGATCCTCTGGACGGGAGCTCCACGGTGGCTTTACGTCCCCGTCTACATCGCCTTGGGCTGCGGCGCACTGTTCTACCTGCCGCAGTTTTTTGCGGCGAATGCCGCCGCGGCGGTCCTCATCTGCGTCGGTGGTGCGCTGTATATCGCCGGAGCGGTGTTCTACGGCATCAAAAGGCCAAACTTCAGCGCCACCCATTTCGGGTTCCACGAACTCTTCCACGCTTTCACCGTGCTGGCCTTCGCGGCACACTTCATCGCCATCATGATGGCAGTACTGAGCTAGCTGGCTGCCTAGCCGCCCGAATCGACCACCTGGAGCCCTGCGTCAGTGACTACTGCGTCAGCGGGCACCCGGCCCGGCGTCGCCGTTCTCGTCCGCCTGGTCGCCGGCCTCAGCAGCCATGCGGGCTTCCTCCACCTGCGCCCGGTAGCGGACACGGCGGATACGCCGCACCATGTCCACAATCAGGAAGGTCGTGAGGATCACGATGAAGGCCGTCAGGACGAAGCCCCAAGTACCCGGCGTCACCTGATCCTCGGACAGGCCAGGCCGCAGCGTGCCCGTAGGATCGGGCGACGGGGTAACGGTCAGGGCGAGTAGCAAGTGGTGCACGTTCAAACCTTCTATGGGAGCAGATGCAATTTCTACGAGCGATAGAAACTAGCGGCGTTCCTATCTTATCCCCGCGAAGAGGTCCTTCTCCGGCAGTTCGGACGGGACCCGCGACGTGACCAAGGTGTAGTCCTCCCACGGCCATACCTTTCGCTGCAGCTCCGGTGACACAGCGAAGAAGAACCCCAGCGGGTCGATTTGGGTTCGGTGAGCGCGCAGGGCGTCGTCCCGGGCCTCGAAGAAGTCCCCGCAATCCACCTGGGTGGTTGTCTGGTGGGCCGGTACCGGCGGGGTGTGTCCCTCGGCGTCGGCTTCCAGCCAAGCAGCGAGCCGCTCGGCATACGGGGACTGCAGGCCGGCCTCTTCCAGGGCGAAGTGCAATGCCCGGAAGCGTTCGGGGCTGAAGGCACGGTCGTAGTAGAGCTTGCTCGGCGCCCACGGCTCCCCCAGCCCCGGGTACCGGTCAGCATCGCCCGCGGCTTCAAAGGCTTCCACAGCCACCTTGTGGGCCATGATGTGGTCCGGGTGCGGGTACCCTCCATTTTCGTCATAGCTGAGGATGACGTGGGGCTTGAAATTCCGGACCAGGCGGACCAGCGGCGCTGTGGCCCGCTCCAAGGGCTGCAGGGCGAAGCACCCTGCAGGCAGCGCAGGCAGCGGGTCACCTTCAGGCAAGCCTGAGTCCACGAAGCCCAGCCACCGTTGCTTGATACCGAGGACTGCCGCTGCGTTCGCCATTTCCAGGCGCCGCGCACCGGCCATGTCGCGCTTGGGGTGCGGAGCATCCTCCATGGCGGGATTCTGGATATCGCCCCGCGAGCCGTCCGTGCATGTGGCAACCATGACGTCCACTCCGGCCGCGGCATACATTGCCATGGTCGCCGCGCCCTTGCTGGACTCATCATCCGGGTGGGCGTGGACGGCGAGCAGCCTCAGCTGCTGGTCGGAACTGCTGGACGCTGTCACGTGACGGCTCCTCTTTCGTATAACGGGTTTGTGTTACGGACTTGTGGGCGGTGAGCAGGCGCCGGGATCGGCACTAAACTGGATGGGTGACTTCAGAGGACCTATCAGCCACCCACGTACCGGCAAGCACCAGCCTAGCCAATCGCTACGGCGGCCAAAAGCACGCCATGACCCGCAAAACCAAGCGGATCATCGTCCTCGTGGCACTGATCGTCGGTATTGCGTTCGCGGCGTGGGTTGCAACGTCCTCGGCCACAGCCCCCGTCACCTTCAAAGATATCGGGTACAGCACGGTGGATGGCACCCAGGCAGAGGTGGACTACCAGGTCACCAAGAGTCCGGGCGCCACGGCAAAGTGCGCCATCAAGGCCATGGATTCCAAGTTCGCCGTAGTGGGCTGGAAAGTGGTGGAAATCGGTCCCAACCAGACCGAGCAGAGCGCCGATGGCGGCCGGACCACCGTACAGCGGACCATCCTGCGGACCGAGTCCCCTGCGGTGTCCGGCGTCGTGGATAATTGCTGGATCGTGGACAGCGGAAAATAACAATCGTGTGACCCACGACTCAACCGGTTTGGGTTCGTCCAGAGGATTTACTACAATGGATGAAACCTTCACCCCGTTAAGTTGGTTACTGAGTTCCACGAGTGGCCACCTAGGCGGGGTCTTTTGCATTGTCAGATCAAGAGGAGAAATCCGTGTCTACCACCAACAGCGCCACTGCAGCTTGGCTTACCCAGGAAGCATTCGATCGCTTGACGGCTGAGCTGGACCACCTTTCCGGCGCTGGCCGGGCGGATATCGTCCAGAAGATCGAAGCTGCCCGCCAGGAGGGCGACCTCAAGGAGAACGGCGGCTACCACGCAGCCAAGGAGGAGCAGGGCAAGATTGAGGCCCGCATCCGTCAGCTCACTGTACTTCTGCGCGATGCCCAGGTGGGCGAAGCACCTGCCGACGACGGCATCGTTGAACCCGGCATGCTGGTTGTTGCCCGCATTGCCGGCGACGAAGAGAAATTCCTGCTCGGCTCCCGCGAAATCGCCGGGGATTCGGATATTGATGTTTTCAGCGAAAAGTCCCCCTTGGGCGCTGCCATCATCGGCCACAAAGAGGGCGAGAAACTGAGCTACGTTGCCCCCAACGGCAAGGAAATCCCGGTGGAGATCGTTTCCGCGAAGCCCTACGCCGGCTAAGCTGCAACGCCTTTAACCAACGACGCCGGTCCGCCCCTTCCCGGGGCGGGCCGGCGTTTCCTTTGCCACCTTGCCGGCGGTCAGAAAGTTGCTGCGGGCTGCGCTTTAGGGCGTAACAGGACGGCCGCAATCACGCCGCCGACAGCTCCGCCGAGGTGTGCCTGCCAGGAGATGTACCCCATGACCGTGGGAAGCACCCCCAAAAGGATGCTGCCGTAGGCCATGAAGAGCACCACGGAGAGCAGGATCTGCCACCAGTTGCGGTTGAAGAAGCCCCGCACCAGGAGGAATGCGAAGAGTCCGAAGACCAGCCCGGAGGCGCCCACCGTAACCCCTCCCCCGCCGATAAGCCACACAGCCAATCCTGAACCCAGCCAACTGAACGCCAGGGCGGTGATGAACACACGGAATCCGGACATGAACGCCAGGAATCCGAAGATGATCAGCGGCAGGGTGTTGGAGAGCAGGTGATTGAAGTTGGCGTGCAGGAGCGGGAACGTCAGGATGTCCAGGACGCCATCCAGGGTCCGGGAACGCAGGCCAAAGGTGCGGTTGAGGCTGTGAAGCATCAGCGTGTTAATAACCTCGATGACGTAGAGCAGGATCACGAAGCCGCCCATGAACAACAGGCCGCCCTTCGCCCGCCCGGCCAACGAATCCTTCGCCTCTACCGGCGTCCCTTCGGGCATTCCGAGCACCAATGGCCCCCTCTGTCAGTGCACCACGATCGGCTGGAAGCCCTCGGCACGCAGCGCACCGAGAACCTGTTCTCCGTGTTCGTGGCCCTTGGTTTCCAGGTTGATGGTGATGGAGACATCGCCCATGCTGATGGATCCACCCAGGCGGGTGTGGTCGAGTCCGGTGACGTTGGCATCGTTTTCGGCGATGATCCGCGCGATGGTCGCCAGCGAACCGGGACGGTCATCCAGCATCATGCGCACCGTCATGAACCGGCCGGCGGCCGACAGGCCTCGCTGGATGACTTTGAGCATCAGCATCGGATCGATGTTGCCGCCGGAAAGCACGACGGCGGTGTTCCCCGGGTTTTCGATCTTGCCATCCATCAGTGCGGCTACTCCGACGGCACCGGCAGGTTCAACCACCATCTTTGCCCGTTCGAGCAGGAAGATCAGGGCGCGGGCCAACGAGTCTTCGCTGACGGTGACGACGTCGTCGACGAGTTCCCGGATGATGCTGAACGGAAGCTGGCCCGGGCGTCCCACGGCGATACCGTCCGCCATCGTAGTGACCTTCTTGAGCGGCACCAGTGCATCTGCTGCAAGGGAGGGAGGGTATGCGGATGCGTTTTCCGCCTGCACGCCGATGACCCGGATTTCCCGGCAAAGTACCTTGGCCCGGGCCTTGATGGCCAACGCCACGCCAGCCAGGAGCCCACCACCGCCAACACCCATGAGGATGGTGTCCACATTGGGGATCTGGTCCAGGATTTCGAGCCCAATGGTGCCTTGCCCGGCGACGACGTCCACGTTGTCGAAGGGGTGCACGAACACCGCGCCGGTTTCGTTGGCATAGCGTTGGGCTTCGGCCAATGCCTCATCCACGTTGTGCCCATGCAGGACTACCTCAGCGCCATGGCTGCGGGTTGCTGCGAGCTTTGGCAGTGCGACACCCAGCGGCATGTAGATCCTGGCGTTGATGCCCAGGCTCTTTGCTGCCACGGCCACGCCTTGGGCGTGGTTTCCAGCGGACGCCGCTACGACTCCGCGCTTCTTCTCGTCGTCCGTCAGGCGGGCCATCCGGACGTACGCGCCACGGACCTTGAAGGAGCCGGCACGCTGGAGGTTCTCGCACTTGAAAAAGACGTTGCCGCCTACAAGGCTGCCCAGCGCGCGGGACGACTCCACTGGAGTCTTGGTAATAATGCCCTCGAGCAACTCCTGCGCCTTGAGGACATCGTCCAGCGTGACGGGCAGGGTTTCGAGGGTATTCACTGACTATTCTCCTTTGTTGATGTTGGCCGCAGGGTCCTCCGCAGAGGTGCTCCCTGAAACCTTGGTCTTGCCACCGACGCCGTTACCGGCCCGGGATGGGGGCTTTTGGACGCTGACGTCCTTGAAGTTGGCGTCCGCGTCCGGGACCGTCGCAGCAGTGCCCTGCTGGAGCTCCACGCCGCCCAGTACTTCATCATGTTCCCACGTCCGGCCCGCAATGTAGCGAACTGCCGTGTTTACTACGGCGAGCAACGGCACCGCGAACAGCGCGCCCGGAATTCCTGCCAGGTAGGAGCCTGCGGCCACCGAGAGGATCACGGCCACCGGGTGGAGGGCTACGGCCTTGCCCATCACCAGCGGCTGGAGGATATGGCTTTCGAGCTGCTGGACAAGCAGGACGATGGCCAGCATGATCAGCGCGTTGATGGGTCCGTTGGCTACCAGTGCCAGCAGCACGGCGATGGCACCAGTGACCAGGGCGCCCACCACGGGGATAAAGGATCCAATGAACACCAGGACGGCGAGGGGCAGGGCAAGCGGAACCTGGATGATGGCGGCACCCACACCAATGCCCACTGCGTCCACGAACGCGACGAACATCTGGATGCGGACGTAACTGACCATCGAGGTCCAGCCGCGGCGGCCTGCGCCGTCCGTGGCCCGGCGTGCCGTCTTGGGCAACAGACGGACCAGGAATCCCCAGATCCGGCTGCCTTCAAGCAGGAAAAAGATGAGGATAAACAGTGCCAGGACCAGGCCTGCCGCAAAGTGCCCGGCGGTGCTGCCAAAGGACAGGGCACCGCTCAGGATGCTGCTGCTGTTGTTCTGCAGGGCATTGGCACCATCGGCAATGTATTGGTCGATCTGGTCGGCCGTGAGATGGAGCGGCCCATCTGCCAGCCACGTCTGGATCTGCTGGATTCCGATCAGGGCCTCTTGCCAAAGCTCGCCGAAGCCGGATATCAGTTGCCTGCCCACAAGGGCCAAGGCACCCACGATCACGCCGATGAAACCCAGGACCGTGACAGCTACGGCAGCACCGTTGGGCATGCTCCGTTGACGCAGCCAAGCGACCACCGGATAAAGCAAGCCCGCCAGGAGGGCTGCCACCATCACGGGGATGATGAGGAAACTGACCTTGCCCAGCAGCCACACGAGCGCGCCGATCATGAGCAGGATCAAACCTGCCCGCCACGACCACGCGGCGGCAATGCGCACCCCGTAGGGAATGTCTTCGGCGATTTGGCGGTCAGAACGTGATCTGGCGTCCGGTGTTGGCGTCATGAACCTATACTTCCGCAGCCCGCGCCGTATGGGAAACCGACCCGCGCCGTGGCAGGGCCGGGCTAAAGGGACGCCGTGATGCCCCAGTTCATGGTGAATGCTTCGCCTGGGGCCAGCCAGCGCAGGCCGTCGCCGCTGTTGAACGCGTTGGCCGGTCCAGTCATGGGCTCCAGGGCCACCGCCCTGGTACGGCCGGGGAAGGTGTCGGTGACGAAGACGTGCACGTACTGGCAGCTTTCGTCCTGCTCCAGGCTCACACTTCGGCCGTCGGCTGCCGTCAGCGTGTGGCGGGCCACACCGCCGTCGAACGCCAAGTCCGTCAAGGCGACGTCCACCAGGAGTCCGCCCACTGTGCTCCCGGCGGAAAAGTCGTATTCTCCGTCCGCCGCAGCGGCGCTTCTGGGGATGAGCCAGTCATCGGCCACAAGGCGGGTTCCTGCGTGGACGGTCAGCGACAGGTCCTCCGGCGCGACGTCGCCGATGCGCAGGTACGGGTGGGCGCCCAAGACGAACGGGGCCGCTGATGGGGAGTCGTTGAGCAAGGTCTGCGATACGCGGAGGTCCAAGGCTTCGTCCAGCTCGTAACGAACCTGGTGCCGCGCCAGGAACGGGTACCCGTGCTGCGGGAAAACGGTGGCTTTCAGGGTCACGGAAAACTCGGACTCATCCACCAGCGTGTATCCGGTATTCCGGAGGAGGCCGTGGCTGGCATTGTTGCGGGAGGCTTCGGTGATGTCTAGCTGTTGTTTCTTTCCGTCGAGGTACCAGACACCGTCTTCGATGCGGTTCGCCCAGGGAGCCAGGGTGATGCCTGTTGCGCCGGGCGGAATCTGGTCATCGCCGTAGCTTTCGGTCAGCGGGATACCCTTGCGCGAGTACAGGCGAAGGCCGGCCGCGAGCTCCGTGATGACGGCGAGCGCGTCGTCCCTGCGGATCTCGAATTGGCGGCCCGTGGCGAATCGACGGGAGGCTGGCTGGTCGGTTTGGTCAACGGGCGCAGATGAGGCAGGCATGGCATTACCGTACTGCATCCCAGAAGGTCCGGACCGATCGGCAATGTTTGCTTTTGTTAGAAACTATGCGTTTTTGGTTGCTTGTGGAATGATGGATTCATGAGTCGCATTACCAGCACCCGCCTCGCGGACAGCCGAGAGCTGATCTATTTCGATGACCCCGGAACCCCGGAACGAGCTCCCGAATCTCTGGTTGACCACCGCGGGCTTCCTGCCCGAGGCGAGCCCGGGGAAGTCAGGTATGACGCGTTGTCCGGTGACTGGGTAGCCGTAGCGGCCCATCGGCAAACCCGGACGCATCTGCCCCCTGCAGATCAGTGCCCTATTTGCCCGACCACGCCTGCGAACGCCTCCGAGATCGCAGCCCCAGATTATGACGTGGTGGTCTTCGAAAACCGTTTCCCGTCGCTCGGCCCTGCAGTGGGTGACATCCCTCCCCTGCCGGCACCGGGCCTCAGCGGCCACGGCACCAAGGGGGTGGCATACGGGCGCTGTGAAGTGGTGGCTTTCACCCCGCAGCACACCGGCTCGTTCGCCCAACTGGGTGAAAAGCGCGCCCGCACCGTGATCGAGGCCTGGGCCCAGCGCACGGAAGCCCTGAGCGCCTTGCCCGGCATCAAACAGGTCTTCCCGTTCGAAAACCGTGGTGCGGACATCGGCGTCACCCTGCACCACCCCCACGGCCAGATCTACGCCTACCCCTACGTGACGCCCCGCGCCGCCCAGCTGGGCGCCGTCGCCCGCAAGTACTACGACGACGTCGACGCGAAGGAAACGCTGGCGGCCTCGCTCCTCAAAGCCGAACGTGAAGATGGAAGCCGGATGGTCCTGGAGGCCAAGCACTTCAGCGCCTACGTCCCTTTCGCTGCGCGCTGGCCCCTGGAGATCCACTTGGTGCCGCACCGCAGCGTCCCTGATTTGGCTGCACTGACCGGGGAAGAACGGGACGAACTGTCGCACGTCTACCTTGACCTGTTGAAGCGGTTGGACTCGCTCTACCCAACACCCATGCCGTACATCTCCGCATGGCACCAGGCCCCGTTGGATCCGGCCCTGCGCCCGGCGGGCCAACTCCACCTGCAGTTGACCTCGCCCCGCCGCGCGGCCGATAAGCTCAAGTACCTGGCCGGTTCAGAAGCGGCCATGGGAGCGTTCATCAATGACATTACGCCGGAGGCCGTCGCTGAGCGGCTTCGCAACGTTGCCGCACCGGCCTCCGCCAAAACCCTGGAAGGCACCCCAGCATGAGCACAGCCACCGACACCAGCGTCCTCGCCGCCCGCTTCCAGGAAGTGTTTGGAGCCGCTCCCGACGGCGTGTGGCAGGCTCCCGGCCGGGTCAACCTCATCGGCGAGCACACCGACTACAACGAAGGGTTTGTCCTGCCCTTCGCGATCGACAAGACAGCAAAAGTGGCCCTGCGTGTCCGCGACGATTCCACGGTGCGGATGCTCTCCACGTTCGGTGGCCACGGCCTCGTGGAGGCGGAGCTCAACGGCTTGGAGCCGGGTTCAGGCCAAGGCTGGTCGCGGTATCCGCTGGGGGTGGCCTGGGCTTTGAAGGACCGGGACGTGAACGTCCCCGGATTCGACCTGCTCCTCGACTCCGATGTTCCCCTGGGCGCCGGCCTTTCTTCCTCCCACGCCATTGAGTGCGCCGTCATTTCCGCCCTCAACGAGCTCACGGGAGCAGGCTTAGCCGCCGAGGAACTGGTCTTGGCTACCCAGCGTGCAGAGAACGTCTTTGTTGGCGCGCCCACGGGAATCATGGACCAGTCGGCTTCCTTGCGGGGAGCCAAGGGTCAGGCCGTCTTCCTGGACTGCCGCGACCAGCACGTGGAGCTGGTCCCCTTCGATGCCGAGGCTTCAGGTTTGGTCCTGCTGGTCATCGATACGAAAGTGTCGCATTCCCATGCCGACGGCGGTTATGCCTCCAGGCGGGCGTCGTGCGAGTTGGGTGCCGAGATCCTCGGTGTCAAAGCACTGCGCGACGTCGGTGTGGAGCGTTTGGAGGAGGCGTCCGGTTTGCTGGACGAAACCACCCTTCGACGGGTCCGCCACGTGGTCACTGAAAACGACAGGGTCCTCCAAACCGTGGAAATCCTTGGCACCCAGGGTCCTGCCTCCATCGGCGCGCTCTTGGATGCCAGCCATGTCTCCATGCGGGATGACTTCGAGATCTCCTGCCCGGAGCTGGACCTCGCCGTGGACACGTCCCGGTCCGCCGGCGCCATTGGTGCCCGCATGACCGGTGGCGGTTTCGGCGGCTCGGCCATTGCCCTGACTCCGGTGGGCCAGGAGCAGCAGGTGCGTGACGCCGTCGTGCGTTCCTTCGCAGAGGCGGGCTTCACCGCACCGGACATTTTCACCGTAACCCCGGCAGCCGGCGCCCGGCGCCTGGCCTGAGGCCTGCGCCGATTCGCCCGGTTTTCCTTCCGGATGCCGGGCGTAAGCTTGGGCCATGACTGAGGCTGTCATCGTTTCCACCGCAAGGAGTCCCATAGGCCGGGCCTTCAAGGGCTCGCTCAAGGACGAACGTCCGGACGACCTCGCAACCGCCATGGTCCAGGCTGCCCTGGCCAAGCTGCCCGAGTTCGATCCCGGAGCCGATGATGGCAAGGGACTCAATGACATCCTGCTCGGATGCGCAGAGCCCAGCGGCGAGGCCGGCTCCAACATGGCGCGCGTGGTTGCGGTCCTGGCCGGGCTGGACCGCGTACCGGCGGCCACCATCAACCGCTTCTGCGCCTCGAGCCTCCAAACGCTGCGAATGGCCTTCCACGCCATCAAATCCGGTGAAGCCCACGCGATCGTCTCGGCCGGGGTGGAGAGCGTATCCCGTTACCAGAACTGGGCCGGAGCGGGTGAAACCGATACCGCCAACCACAATCCCCTTTTCGAGTCTGCCGCACAGCGCACAGCTGCCCGTGCGGCCTCAAACATCCCGTGGACCGACCCCAGGCTGGGCGGGCGGTTGCCGGACATCTACATCTCCATGGGGCAGACCGCCGAGAACGTCGCCACAAGCTATGGCATCAGCAGGGCCGAGCAGGACCAGTGGGGCGTCCTGAGCCAGAACCGCGCCGAAGCCGCCATTGCCTCGGGGTTCCATTCGCGCGAGATCACACCGTACACACGCAAGGATGGGGTTGTGGTGGACCGCGATGATTCGCCCCGGGCCGGGGTGACCCTTGAAGCGGTGTCGGCGCTTCAGCCCGTCTTCCGCGCGTCCGGGACAGTGACTGCGGGGAACGCCTGCCCCCTTAACGACGGCGCCGCCGCCGTGGTGGTCATGAGCGACACCCGGGCCCGAGAACTTGGACTTCAGCCCCTTGCGCGCGTCGTTTCGACCGGAGTGAGCGCCCTCTCCCCCGAGCTCATGGGCATGGGACCGGTGGAATCCTCCCGTCGGGCACTGGCGTTGGCCGGCCTGACAATGGACGACATTGATCTGGTGGAGCTCAACGAAGCCTTCGCGGTTCAGGTTCTCGCCAGCGCCCGTGAACTGGGGATCGACCCGGCCAAGCTTAACGTCCACGGTGGTGCCATCGCGTTGGGGCACCCCTTTGGGATGACCGGCGCCCGCATGACCAGCACGCTGCTGAATGGCTTGAAGGAGCGTGACGGGGCATTGGGGCTTGCGACCCTGTGCGTAGGCGGCGGGCAGGGCATGGCGGTGGTGTTCGAGCGCCTGAGCTAGCAGTGAATACAAAAATGCCCCCAAACATTGTTCGGGGGCATTTTGGCGTTTACTTGTCCGGCGGTTTTAGTCGTCGCCGCGAAGGATTGCCAGCAGGCGGATAATCTCGACGTATAGCCACACCAGGGTGACCGTCAGGCCGAACGCGGCAATCCAGGAATAACGTTCCGGGGCACCGGCGCGGACGCCTTGCTCGATGCTGGTGAAGTCCATGATGAGCGAGAACGCTGCCAGGCCAATGGCCAGGATGCCGATGAAGACGCCCAACGGGATGCCAAAGATGGGGGCGGAGCGGAGGCCGAACGGCTCCTGTACGGCACCGGTCCACATCATGACCAGGTTAATGAGCGCGAAGACCGCGTAACCGATGGTGGCGATCATGAAGAAGCGGACCATCTTGGGAGTCGCACGGACCTTGCCACTCTTGAACAGGACCAGCGTGACACCGAAAACTGCAAGGGTGCCGATGACTGCCTGCAAGCCGACGCCCGGGAACATGCCATCAAGGATGCGGGTGAGGCCGCCGAGGAACAGGCCCTCGAGGCCGGCGTAAGCCAGGATCAGCGCGGGCGAGGGCTGCTTCTTGAACGTGTTGACGAGGGCCAGGACGAAACCGCCCAGCGCGCCAACGATCATGAGCAGGCTGGAGAGCGCCGGGGCAACGAAGAGCGTTACACCTGCACCGATGACCAAAACCACGAGGCAGGCGACAGTCTTCATGATGACGTCGTCATACGTCATGCGCCCGGTGTCGGCGGGGCCGGCCGAGGGCTGGTTGTACATCTGCTGCAGCTGCTCGTTGGTCATGTTCTGCTGCTGAGCCGACCATGCGGCTTGGCCATCCATGACCTGCGAGGGTGCTCGACCGGCTTGGTTAAACTGCTGGCCGTAGGGATTTTGCGGTACAGGCGGGGCCTGCTTTGCTCCACGGAAATTCTTTCCGTTGAAGACTGGGTTTCCGCCAAGTGCCATTACGGGTGTCCTCCTGAAAAAGGGCTAAGTGATAGTTCACGGTACCAATTACCACGCCCGGGCGGCAGCGAAAGTTCCCTTGTTCACGAGGCCGAAACACAACCGTGACACGGAATTGGAACAGTGAACGACGTAGGCGTTCGCCCGAACGTTTAGTAGCACCGTCAAACAACAAAGGTTTACTTAAGAAGTACTACATTGCTTGTTGCCTCCAGCTTCACAGTTGTTACCTGATCGCGATCTTTGCACTGCCGAACTGGGCATTCATTACTCCCCGCGAGCGGTAACATAGGCCACACATGGGTGACTTAGATCACATCGAGGCAGCTAGGCAAAGAGTTGTTCACAAGCCCCATGACCGTTCGCACCGGCCGCAATGGCGCAGCCGGGATCACCCCCACTGTGGAGGTTTCCATTTTGAGAAGCACACTGCGCGACCCGTCCATCAGACGGTCCAAGGGACTGCAGAGAGTAGTGGGGGCGTTTTTCGCTTCCCTCATTGCTGTTCTGTTGATCGCCGCCCCCGCGGCGGAGGCAACCACCCCCTCGCCTTCGCCATCAGCAACAAATTTCCAAAACAACATCAGCGGATTCCTCCGCGATGATGCCCGGGCACCCATACCCGGCGTCAAAATCAAGGCCTCCGGCAATGGCTTCCAGGGCGAAGCCACTTCAGGAGCCAACGGTGCCTGGAGCATCGGCGTCCCGGTCCAGGGCACTTACAGGGTAGAGCTGGACACTTCCACCCTGCCGGACGGCATCAAGCTCGCTGAAGGCCAGGACAATCCCCGCGATGTCACCTTCAGCCAGACCTCCAACCTGTCGGTGATCTTCGCCTTCGGCAAAGGCATTGTGATCCAGCAACAGGACTTCGGCCAGAACCTGCTCAACCGCCTCGTCGCAGGCCTGAGCTTCGGCTTGCTCCTGGCCCTTGCCGCTGTTGGCCTTTCCCTGATCTTCGGAACCACCGGCCTCACCAACTTCGCCCACGGCGAGATGGTCACACTGGGCGCGGTCCTGGTGTTCATGTTCAACGGCATGGGTCTGCCCTTCTGGTTGGCCATCCTGCTGGCACTGGTCGGCGGCGGAGTCTTCGGCTACGTCCAGGACGCTGGACTGTGGCGCCCGCTGCGTAAACGTGGCTCAGGCCTTGTCCCCATGATGATCGTCAGCATCGGCCTTGCCTTGGCAATCCGGTACGTTATCCAGTTCTTCTTCGGCGGCGCCACACAGCAGCTGCCCGGAGCCCAAAGCGCCGAGATCCAGATCGGCCCCGTGTCCATCACGCCGAACAACCTTTGGTCGCTGATCATCAGTGCCGTGGTCATCGCACTGGTGGGCATCGTCCTGCTGAAAACGCGCCTCGGCAAGGCAACACGCGCCGTGGCGGACAACCCCGCACTGGCAGCGGCATCCGGCATCGACGTCGACTCCGTGATCAGGCTTGTGTGGATCGTTGGCGGTGTGCTTGCTTCCCTTGGCGGCATCCTGTGGGCGTACTACCGGCCCGGCGTCACCTTCGACATGGGCTCGCAAATCCTGCTGCTCATCTTCGCCGGTGTGACCCTGGGCGGCCTGGGAACCGTCTTCGGCGCACTGATCGGCTCGATCGTCGTCGGCGTCTTCGTGGAACTGACAACCGTGTTCGGCCTCCCCGCCGACCTCAAATACGTCGGTGCCCTGTTCATCATGATTGTTGTCCTTCTGTTCCGACCGCAGGGTATCCTCGGCCGGCGTGAGCGTGTGGGTTAGGAGCGGGCCATGGATTTCGGATTTATTCTCTCCAGCGCCCTTGGCGAACTATTCAGTCCGACGACGGCGGCCTACGCACTTGCCGCTTTGGGCCTTGCGGTCCACTTCGGCTACTCAGGCCTGCTGAACTTCGGCCAGGCAGGTTTCATGGCCGTGGGTGCTTACGGCTTTGCCATCTCCACCCTGACGTTCAAGGCTCCGTTCTTCATCGGCCTGCTGATCGCCATCCTGTGTTCGGTGATCTTCGCCTTCATCCTCGGCATTCCGACGCTGAGGCTACGGGCCGACTATCTGGCCATTGTGACTATCGCGTCCGCGGAAATCGTCCGGTACGTCGTCACTACCAACCAGCTGACCAGCGTCACTGGTTCGGCAAACGGCCTGGCCGCCTTCGAGGGCGATTTCTACGCCATGAATCCATTCCCCGAAGGCTCCTACATGGGCATGAACAACAGGGACTTCTTCATCCGCGTGGTGGGTTGGGCCTTGGTCATCGTTTGCTGCCTGCTGGTCTGGCTCCTCATGCGCAGCCCCTGGGGCCGCGTACTGAAGGGCATCCGGGAAGACGAGAACGCCGTTCGATCGCTCGGTAAGAACGTCTACTCCTACAAGATGCAGGCGCTGGTCATTGGCGGTGTGCTCGGCGCACTTGCCGGCATGATCTTCACGCTGCCCCGCGGCGCTGTCCAACCATCCAACTACGGCACCGAGCTGACGTTCTTCCTGTGGACCTGCCTCCTGCTCGGTGGCATGGCCACTGTCCTGGGGCCGGTCATTGGAGCCATGATCTTCTGGGTAGTGCTCTCGCTGACCCAGAGCCTTCTTTACGGCCTCATCGAATCGGGGGTCATCACGTGGCTGACCACTGTCCAGGCAGGCCAGCTGCGCTACATCCTGGTGGGTGTGGCACTGATGCTCCTGATGATCTTCCGCCCGCAAGGCGTCTTCGGCAATAAGAAGGAGCTTGCATTCGCATGAGTGAAATGAACGAACAAGACATCGACTACATGACCGATTCGCGGCCGATCGCCGTCGGGGAGAACCTGCCCGGCTGCAAGAAGCGTGATCCGATCGTGGTGGCAGAGGGCGTTACCCGTTCCTTTGGCGGCATCAACGCCGTGGACGTCGAGTACCTCGAAATTCCCCGCCACAAGATCACGGCCCTGATTGGGCCCAACGGTGCAGGCAAGACCACGCTGTTCAACCTGCTGACCGGTTTCGACACACCCAACTCGGGCAAGTGGCAGTTTGAAGGCAACAGTCTCGCCGGGGTGTCTTCCTACAAGGTGGCCCGCATGGGCATGGTCCGCACGTTCCAGCTGACCAAGGTCATGGGCAAGTTGACCGTCATGGAAAACATGCGCCTCGGCGCTGCCGACCAGCCTGGCGAACGGCTTTCCAAGGCCCTGTTCAAAGGCATGTGGGGTGGCCGGGAACGGGACATTACCGCACAGGCTGACGTCCTGCTGCAGAAGTTCAAGCTTGACGCCAAGAAGGACGACTACGCTGCGTCACTCTCCGGCGGCCAGCGCAAGCTCCTGGAAATGGCACGCTCATTGATGGTCCGGCCCAAGCTCGTCATGCTCGATGAACCCATGGCAGGCGTGAACCCGGCACTGACACAGTCGCTGTTGGACCACATCAAGAACCTCAAAGCCGAAGGCATGACTGTCCTCTTCGTTGAGCACGACATGAACATGGTCCGCCACATCGCTGACTGGGTGGTGGTCATGGCCGAAGGCAAGGTGGTGGCTGAGGGACCTCCGGGAGAAGTGATGAAGAACCCCGCCGTCATCGACGCCTACCTTGGCGCGCACCACGACGTCGATCTTGGCGACGCTGAAGGCATCAAGGAACTCGAAGCGGAACTCGTAGCCGACGACGAGTCGGTTGTCGGAACGGAAGATGCTGGCATCCTGTCCGACGTCGTAGAACCCAACAAGGAGGACCGGAAATGAGCAGTCCCGCCGCAATGCCGGCATCGGCAGCTGCCCCGGCGAGCGAATCCGTCGTCAAAGTCACCAACCTGGTGGCGGGCTACATCCCGGGCGTCAACATCCTTAATGGCTGCAGCATCGAGGCACGCAAGGGTGAACTGATCGGGATTATCGGACCCAATGGCGCTGGCAAGTCCACCCTGCTCAAGGCCATGTTCGGCCTGGTGAAGGTCCACTCCGGCTCTGTTGTGGTCCGCGGGCAGGACCTCACCGGGTTGAAGGCCAACAAGCTGGTGACCCAGGGCGTGGGCTTCGTTCCGCAGACCAACAACGTCTTCGCTACCTTGACCATTGAAGAGAACCTCCAGATGGGCATGTTCCAGCGGCCCAAGGTCTTCGCCGAGCGCTTCGACTTTGTCACCAGCCTGTTCCCGGAACTGGGCAAGCGGCGTGCACAACGCGCCGGGTCCCTCTCGGGTGGCGAACGCCAGATGGTGGCCATGGGCAGGGCCCTCATGATGGACCCGGCTGTGTTGCTGCTGGATGAGCCGTCGGCCGGCCTCTCCCCCGTCAAGCAGGACGAGACGTTCCTGCGCGTCCACGAGATCAACCGTGCCGGCGTCTCGGTGATCATGGTGGAACAGAATGCACGCCGCTGCCTCCAGATCTGCGATCGCGGATACGTCCTGGACCAAGGCAAGGACGCGTACACGGGTACGGGCCGTGAGCTCATGAAAGACCCCAAGGTGATCCAGCTGTACCTGGGCACCCTGGCGGACGAGGTCTAGTAGATCCACGACGCTCCAACACCACGTGGGCCCCAGCTCGGTTACTGAGCCGGGGCCCACCCTTTGTTGTGGGGCCCGCTCTGCGCCCCATACTCCCCTCATGGCGCGCAGAGCAGGCCTCACAACATGCGTCGCCAGCAACCCGTGGCATGCTGGATTGGTGAAAGACGGGATCAGCGAGGAGCAGCAGCGGCTTCTGTCCTCGTGGCTGGGCCCCTTCGAGGTCATCAGCGACCACTCCTGGCCCATGCAGGACACCACGGTCCTGCAGCTCGGCACCCCGGATGGCGGGCGTTACATCGTCAAGGCCAGCCAAACCAGCCACCACGTCCGCCGCGAGATCGCCGCCTATTCCCGTGGAATGCCCGGTCTGGAAGGCCGCGTGCCCGTCCTCCTCCATGCTGCCGCCGATGCCCGCCTTCTGGTCACACGTTTCCTCCCAGGCACTCTTGTCGCGGGGAGTCCGGCGGAGCACGCTCCCGATACCTATCGGCAGGCCGGAGCGCTTCTGGCGCGGCTGCATAGTCCGGCCGGGATCTCCCGGAGTTACATGCGTTCGCTGGCGGCCAGAACCAGGGCCGTGATCGGCAAAGCGCAGGGCCTCCTGGCTGAGGGCCTGGTACGGCGCCTGACAGAGGAGGTTGCCGCCGTCGAGCTTTCACCGATCGAGGTGGTGACCAGTCACGGTGACTACCAACCAAGGAACTGGCTGTACGACGACGGCGAGGTGAAAGTCATAGACTTCGGCCGCGCCGACCTGCGCCCGTGGGTACACGATCTGGTCCGGCTCACCCACCAACAGTTCCTGGCGGATGCAGCCTTGGCCGCAGCCTTTCAAGAAGGTTTGGGAAGGGCAGTCACAAGTCCTGAGGAGGCCTCTGCATGGCGGCTCGAAAACCTCGACCAAGCAGTGGGAACGGTGGTCTGGGCTCACAGCATAGGTGACGAATCCTTTGAACAGCAGGGAGTCGCCATGGTGGAAAGAGTCCTCCCGATGGCTTAACGGGAACAGGTCCCCAACCTCCGGGAGGAAGGGGACCTGTTGCGTTTGCTACCGTCTCAGAGCTTAGAGCTTGCCGAACTCTTCGCGGACCGGCTTGTAGGTGTTGTCATCCTGGTACTGGTAGATACCGATGTACGCCTCGGTGGGGTCACCGGCGTCGGAGAACGTGACTGGACCGGACTGGCCGTCGTAGTCGATGTCCTTGCCCTGGCGGAGCAAGGTGACACAGGCTGCGAAGCTGTTGCACTTCTCGCCGCCCTCGGAAACGTCCTTGAGCTTGGCTGCAATGTCGGTGCCCTTGGTGCTCTTGGCTTCCTCGGCGGCCAGGGCGATCAGGTTCACGGCGTCGTAGGATTCACCTGCGTAGCTGTAATCCTTCAGGGCCGGGTCGATTGCCAGGAGCTTCTTCTTGAAGTCATCCTTGGCGAACGTGCCGGGAATGGTTCCCTGCGCGCCCTTCAAGGTGCCCGGCTGGAAGTCCTTGCTGTAATCAGAGGTGTTGCCGTCGACCATGAACAGCTGCGTGGGCTTGATGCCCTTGCCGGTGATCAGCGGGACGATGCTCTTGGCCTGGTCGAAAGTGATCAGTGCGATGGCGTCCGGCTTGGCGGCCAGTACCTTGTCCACCTGGCTGCTGAACTGCGAGTCACCTTCGTTGAAGAGTTCCTCGGCCACAACCTTTCCGCCGGCTGCCTCGAAGGCTTCCTTGACGTTCTTCTGCAGGCCGGTTCCGTAAGCGTCGTTGAGGACGATCATGCCAACGGTCTGGGCTCCACAGGTGGCCATGTAGTTACCGAGCACCTTGCCCTGCAGGACGTCGGAGGGTGCAGTACGCCAGTAGAGGCCCTTGTCGTCCCACGTGGTGAAGTCAGGCGACGTGTTCGCAGGCGAGAACTGGATGACACCGGCACCGGTGATCTGGTTGATGACGGTCTTGGAAACACCGGAGGAGGCAGCACCGATAATGGCGCTGACACCCTGTCCAAGGAGTGCCGTGGTGGACTGCGTGGCGATGTCGGTCTTGGTGTCACCGGAGTCGCGGTGGACCACGGATACGGGAGCACCCAGGACACCGCCGGCGTCGTTGACTTCCTTGATGCCGAGGTTCACACCGGCGATTTCCGGTGGGCCAAGGAACGCCAGCGACCCCGTTGTCGGCAGGAGCGATCCAAGCTTGAGCGGCGTGGAAGTAGTAGTGGTCGAGGGAGGTACAGGTCCAGAGTTGGTGGCAGCCGCGCTGTTGCCGGCTCCCGCCCCCGCACTGGGCGCCGGGCAGGAGATTCCTGCTGCGGACGCGGCGGATGACGACCCAGTTTGTGTTGGAGTCGAAGACCCACCACAAGCTGTGGCCAAGAGAGCGACCCCAATGCCAAGCGCGGTTAGCTTGGCGGCTCGGGGCGCCGCTGGGGAAAGATCAAACATTCGTTGTCTCCTCGATCGAAAGGTGCGAACTGCCTTTGATGCGATTACTCAGGTGTTCCTGATTAAGACTCAAACTAATGCAATTGATCGGCGAACATAAGTGATTCAGGTCACATCCCTATAACACTCGTTGCCTGTGGGAAATCTACGAGGTTGCTGGGAAATGGCACCGAACACGGCACCCGCGTCGCGGAAGGGAGAAACAGCTCTCACCTTCCGCCGTGCCCCAGGTGGGACTCGAACCCACAACACGCGGATTTTAAGTCCGCTGCCTCTGCCAATTGGGCTACTGGGGCGCCCGGACCATGGTATCCCAGCTACAGCCTGTTGAAGGGTTCCGCGTAGCGGAAGGTGCCCCGAACGCCGTCGGGCCATTCCGGCAAGGGCAGCAACTGGAAGTGCGCGGCCCATGCCGCATCCGGTGCTTCAACACCCAGTGACGAGGCCGGCACATAACCGAAACGAGGGTAGTAGGCGGTGCTGCCGAGCAACGCTATACCGCGCTCCCCCAGGGCTGTTGCCCGCGCTGTTGTTTCACGCATCAACGCCGATCCGACGCCGCGCCGTTGGAACGTGGGCAGCACACCAATGGGGCCCAAACCCAAGACCGGCAGGCCGTCAATCCAAGCCCTTGTTGAGATGGCATGACCCACGATCTCCCCACCGATTTCAGCAACAATGCTGAGTTCGGGAATGTATCCGCTGCATTCGAAAAGCTCCCGCAGCAAGCCAACCTCAACGGGCGTTCCCTCCACCGGCTCACCCGTCACGGGAGAGACGGAGAATGCGCGGGCCGTCAGGTCCAGGATCTCAGCCCTGTCCCCCGGCCTTTCCGAACGCAGCACCACTCCCCTGGACAGCAACTGGAGCACCTCCATGGCACGGCCCGTATCAGCAGCCGCCACCAACAGGTGGTCGTGGTGGAATCCAGCAAGGACGTTGCAGCTGATTCCCGCGTGCGTCAGGGCCGCGCTGACAGCTGCTGTGAGACCTACGGCTTCGAGGGCGGAGTGGACCTGGAGGGTGATCCACGAGGCCACGAAATCGTAGGTGAGGCCCAGCCGGTCGGCCTCGTCCCTTCGCAGGACGACGGTCAGTCCTTCGGCCTCACGCACGGCCGCCTCCACCCCGCCCTCCAGGGGACGCCCGTGCGGCCACAGCGCGTACACGTACTCACCGTCGCGGACCACGGGATGCAGGGATTGCAGGAGGGTCTCCAAGTCGGATTCACCGGGCATGCCACCAGTCTAGGGGCCGCGAAATCGCGACTGTTTAAACGCCGACGGCGGCCACTCCCGCAAAGGGGGTGGCCGCCGTCGTGCGTGTACTACTTGGCGTCAGCCGTTACCGGAGTCTTGGCTTCCTCGGCAGCGGGCTTGGCTTCGGCGGGTGCCGGGGCAGCTGCAGGCTTCGGGGCCGGCGTTGCAGCGGCCACGAAGGCACCGCGCGGGTTGTCGAGGTCGATCAGCTGCGTGGTGTCGCGACCTGCGAAGAAGGCCAGGATCCAGCCGAAGACCACGCGGAACTTGCGCTCCACGGTGGGCATCGCCATGCCGTGGTAACCACGGTGTGCCAGCCAGGCGAGGCCGCCCTTGAGGCCGATACGGCCGAGCAGGTTGATGTTTGCAACACCCTTCCACTCGCCGAAGCCGGCCACAGCACCAAGGTTCTTGTGCTTGTAGTCGTGCAGCGGCTTGTCCCAGCGGGAAGCCCACAGGTTCTTGGCGAGCTTCTTGGCCTGGCGAAGAGCGTGCTGTGCATTGGGGACGCAGGTGCCGTCCGGCAGGCCCTTGCCCGTGAGGTCCGGAACAGCGGCGATGTCGCCAGCGGCCCAGGCGTTCTCCACGATGCCTTCGTCGCCTGCGATGCGCAGGTCCGGGAGGACGCGGACGCGGCCGCGGGGTTCCAGCGGGAAGTCCGTGGAGCGGATCATCGGGTTGGCCTGCACGCCGGCAGCCCAGACCAGGGTGTCCGCTTCAACTTCCTGTGCCGGAGTCTTGTCCGGGAGGTTGATGAGCTTGAGGGTGCCCTCGGCGCTGTCCAGGGAGGTGTTGAGCAGAACTTCGATGCCGCGGCTACGGAGGTGCTCCACAACCCATTCTGCCTGCGAGGCGGTGACCTCGGGCATGATGCGTCCCATGGCTTCGACCAGGATGAAGCGGACTTCTTCCTGGCGGATGCGCGGGTTGTTGCGCACTGCGGCGCGGGCGAGGTCTTCCATTTCGGTGAGGCACTCGATGCCGGCAAAGCCGCCGCCGACAACCACGAAGGTGAGGGCCTTGGCGCGCTCTGCGGGGTCAGTCATGGTGGAAGCGGCTTCGATGCGCTCCAGGAGCTTGTTGCGCAGTGCAACAGCTTCCTCGATGGTCTTCAGGCCGATGCCCTTGTCCGCGAGGCCCTTGATGGGGAACGTACGGGTGATGGCGCCAGCGGCCATAACGACGTCGAAGTACGGGATTTCGAAGTTCTCGCCGCCATCGGCCGGGGCGATGACCGCGGTGCGGTTGGCGTGGTCGATGCTGGTGACGCGGCCCTGGATGAGCTCAGTCTGCTTGAGGTGCTGACGGTGCGAGACGACGGCGTGGCGTGCCTCGATGTTGCCGCCTGCAACTTCCGGAAGGAAGGGCTGGTAGGTCATGTACGGCAGGGGATCGACGACGGTGACGATGCCGCCCGCGTTCGCGATCTTCTTCTGCAGTTTGAGGGCTACGTACAGGCCGACGTAACCGCCGCCGACGACGAGGACCCGGGGACGGTCAATGAGCTCAGGGGTGGTTGCCATGAGTCCAGAGTACAACACTTTGTGAAAATCTTCACTAACTACTTTTTGCCGGGTGGATCCACCGCTTCAACCACTCCGGTTTCGGCCTCCTCCACCACCGGCCCGGGACGCTTGGAAACCCTTCGGAGTTGAATCGCGGCGCCAACGATCAGCGCGACAAAAAGGCCGCCAAAACCCAGGACGACGGCGGCAGGGAGTGCGTCATCCATCGTCGCCGGCGTCTTGGCTACCGGAACGGTGGGGTCAGCCAAGGTGGGCGCGGCGCTGGTAGGGCTCGCGACCGGTGCCTGCGAAGGCACGCTGAGATCTCCGCGGCGATGAACACGGATCCAGTCCGCGATGGAGCCCAAGGGATTACTGGCCGCCGCGGGCACATCATCCTTGAGGGCAGCTTCTGCGTTGAGGATGCCGTACCCGTACAGCGGGTCCTTACCCGGAGCACCTGCGTCCTTTGCCGTGCTGACGATCCTGTTGATGACTTGGCTGGCGCTCATCTCAGGCCACTTGGAACGGATCAGTGCGGCAACACCGGAGACGATCGGTGCCGCCCCGGACGTGCCGGCCCACTCGGCGTAGCCCGCGCCCGGCATCGCACCCACCAGCTTTTCGGCAGGGGCCGCCACCCCAATGCTGATCCCCTGGGAGGAGGAGTCCACGCTGGCGCGTCCCTCGCCGTCAAGCCCGGCTACGGTCAGGACACCGGGGATGGTGGCGGGGGCGCCGACCTGGATGTTGCCGCCAACCCGGTTACCGGCGGCAGCCACAATGACAACATCCTTTTGCTCGGCATAAAGAAACGCCGCGTCCCAGCTCTGTGGCCAGTCCGGCGAGGTGCTGCCCAGCGATATGTTGATGACTTTGGCGCCGTTGTCCACGGCCCAGCGAACGGCGTCCGGGATTTGTTCCTGGTCCGTCTTGCCGCCAGGGTTCGGGGAGCCGAGCCAGGTGGAGACCGAAAGGATTTGCGCCTCAGGCGCGACACCTACGATTCCGTCAGGCCCGCCTGCGGGAGGGGTGGTAGGCGGCGCAGCGGGAGGCGCGGAGGCGGATGCTGAAGGCGAGGCCGTGGGCGTGGTGTGTCCCCGGCCAGCCAACATGCTTGCCACCAACGTCCCATGCTCGGTCTTGGCGCCAATGCTCTTCTGCCCGTTGGGTGCCCCGGCACCGGATACATCGGTGCCTCCGACCACGACGCCGTTGAGGTCGGGATGGCTGCCGTCGATGCCGCTGTCGATGACCGCGACCTTGACGCCTGCACCCTTGGAAACCTGCCAGGCGTTGGTGATCCCGGAGTCCTTGAGCCAGAACTCCTTGTCACGCCAGGCATCGGCGTTGGCGGCCGGAGCCGTGAGCAGCGCACCCGCGAGGGTCCCGCCAGCCAGGGTGCTGGCCAGCGCAACCGAAAGGGAGCGGCGTCGCAACGTCATTCGGCTCCCCGGATACTCAGCGCAATGCCGTCCAGGATGTCGTGCTCGCTGGAAACAGCGGCACTGATGGCACCGTCGCTGACCTCGGCCAGCCGCGCCAGGATGCGGCGCCACACCAAGGCGCCGGCACCGATGACGTCTACGCGACCGGGATGCATGTAGGGAAGCGCTGCCCGTTCGGCACGGGTCATTTCGAGCAAGTTGGTGGCGGCGTCGCTGATCGTTTCCAGGTCCAGGGAGGCACCGTGGATCCGGCTTGGCTGGTACTCGCTCAGGCCAAGCGCGTGCGCGGTGATGGTGGTGATCGACCCGGCAACGCCGATGACGGCGGTGGCGCGGTTCAGCGGCACGGCCTGGGCTGCAAGCGCAAGGGCGGCATCGACGTCGGCCTCCGCTGCGGCGATCTGCGCCGCAGTGGGCGGATCGCTGCGAAGGTGGCGTTCAGTCAGACGCACGCATCCAATGTCCACGGAACGGGCAGCAATCACCCCAGTGGAATCCCCCAGGACGAATTCTGTGCTGCCTCCGCCCAGGTCCACGACCAGGATGGCGTCCTCACCCGTCGCGGGAAGGACGCTGCTGGCCCCCGCGAACGAGAGCGCAGCTTCCTCATCTCCGGAAATCACTTCAGGCTCGACGCCCAGCAGCTCCCGGATCCCGTCCACGAAAACCTGGCGGTTGCGGGCATCGCGGGTTGCCGATGTGGCCACGAAACGGACACGCCCGGCACCGTGTTCCCTGATGAGCCCTGCGTAGTCCCCAGCGGCAGCGAACGTGCGTTCCAGGGCTTCCGGGGCGAGTTCGCCGGTAGCATCAACGCCTTGCCCGAGCCGCACTACGCGCATTTCGCGCGCGACGTCCGTCAAGGGCCCCGGAGCTCCCTCGGCCGCGGTGTCCGCGATGAGCAGGCGGATGGAATTGGTTCCACAGTCGATCGCGGCGACGCGGCTCATGCTGTGCCCTCCTGCTCGCTGCCGGAGTGCTCACTGCCGGTCTGTTCGCCGGCAGTGTCGGTTTTCGGCTTCCGCACGGGTGCCGGCCGGCCCACGATGTCGGGCAGGCCCTGCGGACCATGGCGGCTGAGATCACGAAAAGGGGCCTCCCCCGCCGTATCCCAGGCGCCGTCGCAGTAGCAGCGGTCCTTGGTCCACCACTCGGAGATGGCTTCCAAGGCCTCGTCCCCCAAGGGGTTCACGCCGGATCCGGCAGCCAAGGAATGACCCACCAGCACGTGCAGGCACTTGACCCGGGTGGGCATGCCACCAGCGGAGATGCCATCGATTTCGGGCACGGCCCCGGTTCCGGAACGGTCGGCAATATCGTTGCGTGCCTGGAGATACGCCTCATGTGCCCCGCGGTAGGACTCGGCGAGTTCCCCGTCCTCGGTCAACCGGTCGTTCATCCGGTTCATGAGCCCGCCCGCTTCCAGCCGCGACACCGCGGAGGTGATGACCGGGTGGGTCAGGTAGAACGTCGTGGGAAACGGTGTTCCATTGCTCAGCCGGGGCGCTGTGGCTGCAACCAGTGGGTTGCCGCAGACGCACCGCGCGGGGATCTCAACGACGTCCCGGACCGGCCTGCCGAGCTGGCGGCTGAGGACCTCGAGATCGTGTGCCGACGGCTGGCGGGATTCCTGGGGCAGGGCTGCCGTGTACTCTTCCACGTGCGTTGCCAACCTTCCTGCCCGTTAGTCGTGTCCCAGGCGGGAACGACGGCGGTGGGCGCCGCGTCTAGTCAGTTGCCGACCGTCTGATTGACTCCCAAAGAGCATCCACCCAGGGCAGATTCTCCGGGTTTGCAGACGAGCCGGAGCCGGTGCGGCCACCCGGCGTGCCAGCGGCTTCCTGCCCGCCAAACACCCAGTAGCCCGTTTCACCCGGCATAACCATGTTAATGCGGTCGCGGGCCTGCTGTTTCACATAGTTGGGGTCCTGCCACCGTGAGATCTGTTTGTTCAGCTCGGTTTGCTCGGCCTTGCGGCTGGCGATTTCGCCCTCCAACGCCGAAATCTCGGCACGTTTCTCAAGGAAGATCTTCACCGTAGGAGCCAGCATGATGGTGATTGCAATCATGACCACGGCCAACGCAAGCATTCGCCCGGAGAATGCCTTCGCAGGAACGGGATCGGCCTCACGTCCGTCCTTGGCAGACGGGGTCGACCGTCCCGGGCCGCCGGACACAGCTTTGGTCGAGGCAGCCGGTTTCTTTCCGGTGGCGGGGGCTTTCCCGGACTCCGTGGGCTTCTTTGGGCTCTTGCTGCCGCTGCCGGCCGCCTTGGCGGGCGTCGCCGTCATCGTCGCTTTCGAAGCGGTGCGGGTGGCACCAAACTCTGCCTTGATGACGTCGGCCCCGCCCTTGTCCGGGCTTGCTGCCCCGGCCAACTCGGGACGGGGAGCCGGGGTGGACGGCCGGGATGCGCTGGAGCCGGAGCCCAAGGCGTCGGCCCTGGGTACCTTCGGACGACGGGTAGCCATGACACTCCTGTAATGCCCGGTGCTTGCCTGGCGGGTTGCTGCGCTTGCTTGTTTGAGGTGGCCAGCGTTAAACAGAACCGGTGGCCATGGTCTTTCCACCATAGCCACCGGTCAGCTGTTTTCGCGGAATGCTAGCCCTTGAAACGCGGGAACGCGCTGCGGCCGGCGTAGCGTGCGGCGTCGTCGAGCTCTTCTTCGATACGCAGCAGCTGGTTGTACTTGGCGACACGCTCGGAACGTGCCGGGGCACCGGTCTTGATCTGGCCCGCGTTGGTGGCAACGGCGATGTCAGCAATGGTGGTGTCCTCGGTTTCGCCGGAGCGGTGCGAGGTGATGGTGGTGTAACCGGAGCGCTGAGCCAGCGAAACGGCGTCGAGCGTTTCGGTCAGGGAACCGATCTGGTTGACCTTGACCAGCAGGGAGTTGGCCGTTGCGGCGTCGATGCCCTGCTGCAGGCGGACCGGGTTGGTGACGAAGAGGTCGTCGCCCACCAGCTGGACCTTGTCACCGATGGTGTCGGTGAGGGTCTTCCAGCCTTCCCAGTCGTTCTCGTCCAGCGGGTCCTCGATGGAAACCAGCGGGTAGTCGGCAACGAGCTCGGCGTAGTAAGCGCTCATCTCGGTGGCCGAGAGGGCCTTGCCCTCGAACTGGTAGGCACCGTCCTTGTAGAACTCCGAAGATGCGACGTCCAGGGCCAGGGCGATGTCCGTGCCCGGGGTGTAGCCGGCGTTCTTGATGGCTTCGGTGATCAGGTCGAGGGCCGCACGGTTGGACGGCAGGTTGGGAGCGAAGCCACCCTCGTCGCCGAGGCCCGTGGAGAGGCCCTTTTCCTGGAGGACGGACTTGAGGTTGTGGTAGACCTCAACGCCCCAGCGCAGGCCTTCGGAGAAGGTCTCGGCACCGATCGGGGCGATCATGAATTCCTGGATGTCCACGTCGGAGTCGGCGTGCGAACCGCCGTTGAGGATGTTCATCAGCGGAACGGGCAGTACGTGGGCGTTGGGGCCGCCGAGGTACTTGTACAGCGGCAGGTCGGCCGAAGCTGCTGCGGCGTTGGCCACGGCCAAGGAAACACCCAGGATGGCGTTGGCGCCGAGCTTGCCCTTGTTGGGGGTGCCGTCCAGGTCGATCATGGCCTGGTCGATGCTGCGCTGGTCTGTGGCGTCGAAGCCGATCAGGGCCGGCGAGATCTCGTCGATGACCGCGTCAACGGCCTTCTGGACACCCTTGCCGAGGTAACGGCCCTTGTCGCCGTCACGGAGTTCGACAGCTTCGTGCTCACCGGTGGAAGCACCGGACGGAACTGCTGCGCGGCCGATCTGGCCGTCGGAGAGCAGGACCTCAACTTCAACGGTCGGGTTTCCGCGGGAATCAAGGATCTCGCGTGCGTGGATGGCATCGATAAGCGCCATGGATGTGCTCCTTATGGGCAAATTACAGGAATGAGGAGGGAAATTCTCAACGTCCTCGTCGCTACTAGCGTAGTCCAGAGTGGCTCAGGTTACGGAACGACTTCCAACCTTTCACGTCATGAACCCTGGGCCTGGTTGTTCTGAAACGATCGAACCGTGGCGCGGAGGGCCCGTTCGGCGTCGAGACCTTGCTCCCGGGCCGCGGTGACGATGGCGAGCAGCAACTCACCGAGCGCCTCTTCCGAAGCCGGGACAGCAGGAAGTCCGACGGCGGCCAGCGCGCCTTCCGCGTCGACGTCCAAGCCCGCACGGACGGCCCTGTCCAAGGACTTCTGCGCCGCTGCCAACGCAGGAAGGTGCGGCGGAATGCCCTCGAAGGGGTCCTTCCGTTCGGGCTTCTCGGCCCGTTTTGCGGCGTCCCATTTCACGATGATTTCCTCGACACTGGCCGGGAAACTCTCCTGCAGGGAACCATCGGCCTTAAAGACGTGCTGATTGCGCCGGACCATCTTGGCGTTGATGGACCGGGCTACGTCGTCGAAGGTGAAACTGCCGCGCTCCTCGGCGAGCCGGGCGTGAAGTACTACCTGAAGCAGTACATCGCCCAGCTCGCCGCGGAGTTCGCTGTCCCTTACAGGTGAGTCGCCGGCCTCGATCGAGTCCACCACTTCATAGGCTTCCTCGATCAGATACTCCACCAGCGACTCGTGGGTCAGCGCCCCCATCCAGGGACAATGCTCCCGGAGCGCGGCGACGCTGCCCAGCAGCTGGTTCAGGGGAGAATCAGGCGAGGTTGGCGTAGGCATCGTTGATGTACTCGACCAGGGCTTCACGCTCGTCCAGCGGCAGGAAAGCTGCCTCCGCTGCGTTGAGGGTGAGCTCGAGCAAATCGTCGAGGTCGTAGTCGAACGTCTCCACCAGGAGCTCGAACTCGTCCGTCAGGGTGACGCCACTCATGAGCCGGTTGTCCGTGTTGATGGTCACATTGAAACCGAGCTGGAACAGCATGTCCACGGGGTGGCTTTCGATGCCCTCTCCGAAGCTTGCGATCGCACCCGTCTGCAGGTTCGATGACGGGCAGACCTCCAAGGCAATGCCGCGGTCGCGGACCCAGGCGGCCACGCTGCCGATGGTGACCATGCCGATCACGTCCTCGCCGTCGTCGTCGGAGTTGTCCTCGAACTCAACCGAGATGTCCTCGGCGATCCGGACGCCGTGGCCGAGGCGCAGGGCCCGGCCGTCAACCAGTGCCGACTGGATGCTGTCCAAGCCTGCAGCTTCACCGGCGTGGACGGTTGCGGGGAAGTTGTTTTCGGCGAGGTAGGTGAAGGCGTCCTTGAAGCGGGACGGCAGGAAACCGTCTTCTGCGCCGGCAATGTCGAAGCCCACGGCGCCGTTGGCCCGGTGGCGGACGGCGAGTTCGGCGATCTCCTGGCCGCGGTCGGCATGGCGCATGGCGGTGATCAGCTGTCCCACCTGGATCTGCTGCCCGCGCTCCTCGGCCGCGTCAACACCGGCTTCGAGTCCAGTCTGGACGGCCTCCACCACTTCGTCGAGGGTCAGGCCCTTCTGGAGGTGCTGCTCAGGAGCCCACCGGACTTCACCGTAGACCACGCCGTCCTCGGCGAGGTCCTCCACGAATTCCTTGGCGACCCGGAACAGGCCCTCTTTGGTCTGCATGACGGCAATGGTGTGGTCGAACGTTTCAAGGTAGCGGACCAGCGAGCCGGAGTCGGCGGACTCGCGGAACCAGGCGCCCAATGCCACGGGATCGGTGGAGGGCAGGGTGTGGCCGACGGCCTCGGCCAGTTCAATGATGGTGCCTGGGCGGAGTCCTCCGTCCAAGTGATCATGGAGGGAAACCTTTGGCAGGCTCTTCAGGTCGAAGTCAAGGGCAGGGGCGGCGTCAAGTATGGGCTCAGTCACGTACTAAGACTAGTCCCACCGGCAAGCGCAGGCCGCTTAGCCGGTCGGTTTGGAGAGGTCGACGCCGGCAACCGCGTTGTGTTGTGAGTCCGGCTTGGGTGCCTGCGCAGGTGCCGCTGCCTCGCGGGCATGATCCTTTTTCTCCAAGTACTTGTGCCACCAGCGCAATGCGTGGTCCACCACGATGCCCAGGACCACCGCGAATGCCACGGCAATGCCCACACCGAGCAGCGGGTTGTTGTGTACCCACTGGCCCGCGAGGATGCCGATGCCGATGGAGTATCCCACCCACGTGACGCACGCAAAGGCGTCCAGGAGGAAGAAGGTCCGGTGGCGGAAGCCGGTCTGTCCCGCAACGTAGTTCACCGCGACGCGTCCCCACGGAATGTAGCGGGCCGTGAAGATGAGGACCGCTCCGCGCTTATCCAGCTCGTATTGGGCCCAGGCGAACATCTTCTGGACTTTGGGTCGTCGCATCCACTTCCAGCGGGTGAGGCCGATTTTACGGCCCAGCATGTAGGCCATGTTGTCGCCCGCCATGGCACCGATCAGTGCTGTAGCCCCGAGGATCCACAGGTTGGGCTCTCCGCTGTGAAGGGACAGCGCCGAGAGGCCAACGATGGCCGTTTCACTGGGGAGGATGGTGGCAAATCCGTCAATAAAGAAGAAGACAAGGAGTACCGGGTAAATCCAGGGCTGCCCGGCTGCATGCTCGAGCATTTGGTTCAAAGACTCCACGCGGTGGTAGCTCCTAGATGAATATGACTTGACACTGTGACCAAAGTCGCTATTAGTGTCCCACGGCCGGGACGTCGTTCGCTACGTCCCAGCCTTGGGATCACGCGTTTAACGCTACCGGTGCACTGCTCGTTCCTGCGTCAGCCGCGGGACTGATCTTGGGGAGCCGCCCACGTCATACCGTGGGTGGAGGTGGAGCGCCTTCCCCGGGAATGTTTTTTCGGTCCAGCGGCACGGATCCGCGGACCCTGCTGATGATGCGATCAATAATGACGCCCAGGATCACGGCTACGACGATCGCTATTACTGCGCCCAACAGATGGTTGTGCTCGAACCACACTCCGAAGAAGTAGCCAAGCACCACGGAATACGAGGCCCACAGGATCGCGGACATGGCCGTCAGGCCGACGAAGCGCCGGTGATTGAACTTCGTGGCACCCGCTGTCAGGTTGACCGCCACCCGCCCGATTGGGATGAACCGCGCCACCATGATCAGGGAGGCTGCCCGACGTCGGAGTTCCTTGCCCGCCCAGAGGAAGGCGCCCTGCATGCGCGGCGTACGCATCCATCGCCAGCGCTGGACGCCAATGCGTTGGCCAATAAGGTAGGCGATGTTGTCCCCCGCGAAAGCCCCCAGGGCCGCCATGAAGCCCAGCAGCCACACATTGGGCACGCCGCTGCTGCCGGATACGGCGCTCAGGCCCACCACCACCGACTCGCTGGGGATCGGTGGAAAGAAGCCATCAATCACGCAGCAGGCCAACACCAGGAACAACACCCAAGGCTGCCCTGCCGCGGCGAGGATGAAATCGTTGATGCCCTGCACTATGTCCTTAAGGTTGCCGGCTCACCGTAGCGCCGGATGACTCAATTGTCCGGGCTGATCCTGAGGGCCAGCCCGGAACAATTAAGCCTAGGCGATGCGGTCGATGATGAGCTGATGCGCCGGACGTGATCCCTCGGGCGCAATCACCACCGCGTCCTGGAGTGCTTCCTTGGCGCGGTCGAACTTTTCCGGGGTGTCCGTGAGCAGCGTCATCAGGGGCTCGCCGGCGCGCACCAGGGCACCCGGCTTGGCATGCAAGCGGACGCCTGCTCCGGCCTGGACCTGGTCCTCCTTGCGGGCCCGTCCGGCACCAAGGCGCCAAGCGGCGACACCCACAGAGAGCGCATCCAGCTCCATCAGGATGCCGTCAGCGGGTGCGTAGACAACCTCGGATTCCTTGGCCACAGGCAGCGCAGCCCGGGGATCCCCGCCCTGGGCTTCGATCATCCTGTTCCACACGTCCATGGCCCGGCCGTCCTTGAGGGCGGCTGCGGGATCGGCGTCGTGGATGCCCGCACCGGCGAGCATCTCCTCGGCCAACCGGACAGTCAGTTCGACGACGTCTTCCGGACCGCCGCCGGCAAGGACCTCCACCGACTCCTCAACCTCGATCGCGTTGCCCGCGGTCAGGCCCAGCGGAGTGGACATGTCGGTGATCAGTGCCACGGTGTGGACTCCGGCATCCTTCCCCAGGGCCACCATCGTCTCAGCGAGCTCCCGTGCCCGTGCCTCATCCTTCATGAATGCGCCCGAACCCACCTTGACGTCCAGCACCAGCGAGCCAGTGCCTTCCGCGATCTTCTTGCTCATGATCGACGAGGCAATCAGTGGAATGGCTTCCACGGTCCCCGTGACGTCGCGCAGTGCGTACAGTTTCTTGTCCGCCGGCGCGAGCCCGGAACCGGCTGCGCAAATAACCGCACCCACGTCCTGGAGCTGTGCCATGATCTCGTCATTGCTCAAGTTGGCCCGCCAGCCGGGAATGGCCTCGAGCTTGTCCAAGGTGCCGCCGGTGTGGCCCAGGCCGCGGCCCGAGAGCTGCGGGACCGCGACGCCGAAGACCGCCACGAGCGGTGCCAGCGGCAGGGTGATCTTGTCCCCGACTCCACCGGTGGAGTGCTTGTCGCTGGTAGCCTTCCGGCCGCCGTCGGGCGTTGTCAGCGACGAAAAGTCCATCCGCTCGCCCGAGGCGATCATGGCAGATGTCCACCGCGAAATCTCGGCGCGATCCATGCCGTTGAGCAGGATGGCCATGTTCAGGGCCGCCATCTGTTCATCGGCGATCACACCACGGGTATAGGCGTCGATGGTCCAGTCGATCTGCTCGGGAGTCAGCGTCCCTTTGTCCCGCTTGATGGAAATAATCTGGACGGCGTCAAACGCTTCTGTGGTCACGCGGTTTCCTCCAAATGTTCGGGACCAAAGGCGTCAGGCAGCACCTGGTCCATGGATTTGATGCCCTGCGTTGTCATGAGCTGCATGCCCGGTGCCCGGAATTCGTAGAGCAACTGGCGGCAACGCCCGCACGGCATGAGGACGTTGCCCTGGCCGTCCACGCAGTAGAACGCGGCGATCCTGCCGCCACCGGTCATATGGAGCTGTCCCACGAGAGCACATTCTGCGCAAAGGGTCAGGCCATAGCTGGCATTCTCCACGTTGCAGCCACTGATAATCCGCCCGTCCTCGGTAAGGGCCGCAGCCCCCACCGGAAACTTCGAATACGGCGCGTAGGCATGCTCCATGGCCCGCTTCGCGGCATCTTCCAGGGCGCCCCAGTCGACGTTGCTTGCCGGCATGGTCAACCCTTCACGTACGGTATGCCGCTTGCGGCCGGTGGCCGCGACTTACCCACCAAACCGGCGACGGCGAAGATGGTCACCAGGTACGGCAGCATGGCCATGAACTGGCTCGGAACGGGGGTACCGATGATGCCCAGGATGGACTGCAGGTTGTAGGCAAAGCCGAACAGCAGCGAAGCCAGGAAGGCACCGATCGGGTTCCACCGGCCAAAGATCAGCGCTGCCAGGGCGATAAAGCCACGGCCACCGGAGATGTCCTTGGTGAAGGAATCGATGGTGACCAGCGTGAACACCGCACCCCCGATACCGGCGATGGCACCGCCCAGGGTGACGTTCCAGAACCGGGTGGCGTTGACGTTGATGCCCAACGTGTCCGCCGCCTGCGGGTGTTCGCCGACGGCACGGACGCGAAGCCCCCACCGGGTCTTGAACAGGCCGAACCAGACCACGGCCACCGCGACGTACATCAGGTAGCCGGCGATGGACTGCTCAAACAGGATCGGTCCGATGATGGGGATGTCAGAAAGCAGCGGGATCGGAAGGATGTCCAGGCGGCCCGGGGTGTTGAACTGCTCCTTGTTGGGCACCATCAGGGTGCCGAAAAGGAAGCCGGTGAGCCCGGAGACCAGGACGTTGAGCACCACGCCAACAATGATCTGGTTGACCAGGTATTTGATGCTGAACACGGCCAGGACCATGGACACTGCGGCACCTGCGGCAGCGGCAGCGATCAGGCCGATGTAGGGGCTGCCGGTAATGGTTGCCACCAAGGCCGCGGTGAATGCGCCACCCAGGAGCTGGCCCTCGATGGCGATATTGACCACGCCGACCCGCTCACACAGGACGCCCGACAACGAACCGAAAACCAAGGGTACGGCCAGCGTCACCGACCCGGCGACGAGGCCGGCCAACGAGATGGACGGCTGGCGTGCACCTGCCACGATCCACACCAGCAAGGCAAACACGAACACCACGGCAAACGCGATAGGCAGCCACTTCGGTGAGCGCTCCCCCCGCGTCCACAAATAGATCGAGTAGGCCGCCATGGCGAGCAGGAGAATGCCCAGGACAACTCCGCCCACCTGGCCCGGGATCATCAAGGCCGGCACGACTACGGCATCCCCGGAGTCGCTGATCTTCATCTCGGCGGTCTTGTCCGGGCCCAGGAATCCAAAGAAGACCAGGGCTATCAGCGCCAGGACGCCAAGTGAGATGGGGACTTTCATGGACGGCCTGAACGCAGGCAGGGCTGTTGCTCCCGCCCTGGGAGCGGTGGTCGTAGCGCTCACTTGGCACCTCCGGTGGCGTTGGCAAGGGCAGCCTTCGGGGCCGCTTTGGGTGTCTTGGTCTTCTTCTTGGGTTCAAGCCTGAAGATGGACCGGATCAGCGGCGGCGCCGCGATGAACAGGACAATCAGCGATTGCACCACCAGCACGATATCGATGGGTGTGCCCGTCTGGATCTGCATCTGCACGGCTCCAGCGCGGAACGCACCGAACAGCAAGCCAGCGAAGAATGTCCCCCACGGCGTGCTGCGGCCAAGCAGGGCCACGGTGATGGAGTCGAAGCCGATCTGGGCTGCGACGCCCCCTGTCAGTACCTTTTCGGTACCGGCAACCTGGGCGACGCCGCCGAACGCAGCCAACGCGCCGGCCATGGCCATCACCAGGATGGTGGCGCGGGATACCCTGACGCCGGCGGTCCTTGCTGCGATGGGGTTCGCACCGACGGCACGGAATTCAAAGCCGATGGTTGACCGGTTGAGCAGCCACCACACGCCGTAGGTCAGTGCCACTGCCACGAGGAAGCCAAGGTGGAGCCTGGAGCCCGGGATGAGCACAGGGTAGGTGGCCGACTCGTCAAGGCGCGGCGAGATGGGGCTGTTGTCCCCCGGACGGCGGAATGCCGCCGTGTTCAGGAGGAAGTCCAACAGGAACAACGCCACGTAGTTCAGCATGATGGTCACGATCACCTCATGCGCACCGGTCCGGGCCTTGAGGATGCCAACGATCGCACCCCACACCGCGCCGCCCAGGACACCCATGATGAGGACCACCAGCAGGTGCAGGCCGAACGGCAGGTGCCATGCGAAGCCCACGTAGGCTGCCAGGGTGGCGCTGATAATGATCTGCCCCTGGGCACCGATGTTGAACAGGCCCGCACGGAACGCCAAGGCCACGCCAAGGCCCGCACAGATCAGCGGGGTGGCAACGGTCATGGTTTCCAGGATGGGCTTGAAGCCTTCGCGGGGACTAAAAACGGAGCCTTGGAAGAGTGCGCCGTAGCTCTCGGTCATTGCAGCCCACAAGGCACTCAGGAAGTCCGTGGGCCTCGCGAAGAGGTAGCCGGCGGTCTTGGCGACCTGGCTGTCCGTGCTGGCAATCAGCAGGCCACCCAGGAAGAGCGCGACGATGACCGCCAGGACGGAGACGAAGCCATTGCCCATGACGATGCGGCGCATGACGCTGCCCTGCTGGTGGCCCGAGTCTCCGCTCTGGGAGGACACCGGAACAATGGACGGTTCCAGCATTCCGCCGGCAGTATCAAGCGAGACGTCCGCGGCACGAACTTCCGCCGTGGATTCAGCGGGGGTCTGATCGCTCTGAGCCTGATCCTTCTCAGTCATCGGAGCCTCCTTCCGGGCCGACGCCGGCCATCATCAAGCCGAGGGTGTCCCGGGGAGTGCCCGCGGGGACAATGCCCACGAGCTTGCCCTTGTACAGCACCGCGATTCGGTCTGCGAGCTCAATGACTTCATCAAGCTCAGTGGATACGATCATCACCGGTGTTCCGACATCCCGCTCGGCAACGATGCGCTTATGCAGGAACTCGATGGAGCCCACATCCACGCCGCGGGTGGGTTGGCTTGCGATGAACAGGCGCAACGGGCGGGACAGTTCCCGCGCCATGACGACCTTCTGCTGGTTGCCACCGGACAGTGTTCCTGCAGCCGAACCGGCCGAAGGGGTCCGGATGTCGAACTCCTCGATCTTGGCTTTGGCGTGCTCGGCGACCTTGGCGGGCTTCATGCTGATGCCACTGGCGAACGGGGCCTGGTCGTAGAGGTCAAGCACCAGGTTCTCGGCCACCGAGAACGGACCCACGAGTCCGTCCACGGTGCGGTCCTCCGGGACGAAGCCGACGCCGGACCGCAGCACATCCTTGACCGGCAAGCCAAGCAACTGCTTGCCGTCCAGGGTCACGGATCCGGTCACGTGCTCCTGCACGCCCAGGATCGCTTCCGTCAGTTCGGTTTGGCCGTTGCCCTGGACGCCGGCGACGGCGAGGATCTCACCTTGGGCGATGTCGAAGCTGATGCCATCCACCACGTTGGTGCCGTTGGCCGCACGCACCGTCAGGTTCTCCACGACGAACGTGGTTTCCTTCGGCTGTGCCGGTGCTTTGTCCAGGCTCAGGCTGACAGGCCGGCCCACCATCATGGAGGCCAGCTCGGTAGCGGATGCCGTGGGAGGGGCGTCGCCCACCACTTTGCCGCGGCGGATGACGGTGATGACGTCCGAAACAGCCTTCACTTCGCGGAGCTTGTGCGAAATGAAGACAATGGACGTGCCGCCCGCTTTGAGCTGCCGCATGATGTCCAGGAGTTCATCGGTTTCCTGGGGTGTCAGCACTGCCGTGGGCTCGTCGAGGATGAGCACCTTGGCTTCGCGCACCAGTGCCTTGATGATTTCAACGCGCTGCTGGACCCCTACGGGGAGGTCCTCAACGAGGGCGTCGGGATCAACATCGAAACCGTACCTGTCGGAGATCTCCCGGATCTTCCTGCGGGTTTCGTCGATGCTCAGGACGCCGCCGAATGTTGTTGGTTCAGCGCCGAGGGCCACGTTTTCTGCGACCGTGAAGACGGGAACCAGCATGAAGTGCTGGTGCACCATGCCAATGCCCGCCGCCATGGCGTCGCCGGGGCCGCGGAAGCTGACGGGTTTGTCATCCACCAGGATGTGGCCGGCAGTGGGCTCGTAGAGCCCGTAGAGCACGTTCATGAGGGTCGATTTGCCGGCCCCGTTTTCGCCCAGGAGGCAATGGATCTGTCCGGATTCGACCACGAGGTCAATGTCTTGGTTGGCGTAGAAGGTCCCGAAGGCTTTCGAGATCCCCTTCAATTCGAGTTTCACAACTCCACCGTTCTGTGAGTCCGAGGGACTTTACTGCCCACAAGCCGTGGCTTGGGTTCAGCCTAGTCAGGGCAAAAACGCGCCGCCAGTACCGGGGCACGGTACTGGCGGCGCGTTCAGGAATTGTTTACTTCTTGGGGCTCGCTGCCGATTCGACAACCAGCTTGCCGGAGACGATGTCCGCCTTCAGGGCATCGAGTTCCTTCTTGGTGTCAGCGGAAACAGCGGAGTCGAGATCGTGGAACGGAGCAATGGCAACGCCGTCGTTCTGCAGCGTGCCAACGTAGGCCGTGTTGCTGAACTTGCCGTCCTTGTCGTCCTTCACCACGGTCTCCACAGCTTCGTCCATCTTCTTGACCACGGAGGTCAGCATGAGGTCCTTGTACTCGGGAGCCGTGAGGTAGCCATCGGAGTCAACCCAGATGAGCTTGACGTCCTTACCGGCTGCCTTGGCTTCCTTCAGCGCAGCGCCTGCACCCTTGCCGACCGGGCCGGCAACGGGCATCACGATGTCCGCACCCTGGTCCAGCAGGTTGATGGTGACCTGCTTGCCGGTGTCCTGCTTTTCGAAGTCTCCCGTGAACGAGCCGTCCTGGGTCTTCTTGTCCCAGCCGACAACCTGGACGGACTTGTTCTTTGCCTTGTTGTAGGCCTGGACGCCGTCGTAGAAGCCGTCCATGAAGATGGTGACCGTGGGGATCTTGATGCCGCCGAAGGTACCAACCTTGCCGGTCTTGGTAGTGGCCGCAGCAGCGTAGCCGGCCAGGTAGGCGGCCTGCGCGGTGTCGTAGACAACCGGCTTCACGTTGGCGATCGGAGTCTCGTACGTGTAGTCGATGATCGCGAAGTGCTTGTCAGTGTTCTTCTCTGCAGCGGCCTTGGTGGCATCGCCCAGGAGGAAGCCGACGGTGACCGTAAGGTTGCAGCCAGCGGAGATCATGCCGTTGAGGTTGGTCTCGAAGTCGCTGTTGGCCTTGGATTCGGCGGACTTCATGGTGATGCCAAGGTCCTTCTCGGACTTCTTGAGGCCTTCGAAAGAGGACTGGTTGAAGGACTGGTCATCGAATCCACCGGAGTCGGAGACGATGCATCCCACATAGTCGCTCTTGGTGGCGGCACCGGATCCGGCGTCGGGAGCCTGGCCACAGCCGGTCAGCAGGAGCGCTGCTGCGCCGACGGTTGCAACACCGGCCATTGAACCGCGCTTCAGGGTGGCACGCAGTGGTTTCTTCAATTTTCCTCCAGGAAGAAAGTGATTGGCGCTACGACGGATGGTCAATGAGTGTCCGTTTCCTATACCTGAGGCAGAAATTCTGTTTTCACTGATGCTCGCAGCTGCGCCTAGGCGCATTGATGGAAACAACACTAGTGTCCTAAAACACACCCGGATAGCACATCGCGGTCCCCGAGGGCAGATTGTTGACCTTTTGTTACCAAGCAGTAGCCGGGTGCGCAAGTCACACCCGGCTACTGCTTGGTAAATCCGCGTTGCTAGAGCCGGACGAGCATCTTTCCGGTGTTTGCTCCGTCCAGCAGGTCAATGAAGGCCTGCGGTGCGTTTTCCAGGCCATCGACAATCGTCTCGTCGTAGCTGACGCTGCCATCGGCAAGCCAACCGGCCATCTTCTGCGCGAACTCGGCCGCGTGCTGGCGCTGTCCGCCCACCAGGAAACCGCGCAAGGTCAGCTGCTTGCCGATAGCGACGGCCAGGTTGCGGGGAGCAACCGGCGGCTCGGTCGAGTTGTACTGGGCGATCGCGCCGCACATGGCCACACGTCCGCCCACCGTCAGGGTGGCCAAAGCTGCTTCGAGGTGTTCGCCACCGACGTTGTCGAAGTAGACGTCGATGCCGCGCTCCCCCGCCGCCTCGCGGAGCTGGTCAAGCACCGGGGCGTCGTTGTAGTTGAACGCAGAGTCGAAGCCCAACTCCAGCAACCGGGCAACCTTCTCGGCCGACCCGGCGCTACCGATCACCTTGGACGCGCCCATGGCCTTGGCGATCTGGCCCACCATGGAGCCAACAGCCCCTGCCGCGCCGGAGACGAACACGACGTCGCCTTCCTTGAACTCCGCCACCTTCAGCAGGCCGGAGTAGGCAGTCAGGCCCGTCATGCCCAATGCGCCGAGGAATGCGGAGGTGGGTGCAAGCCCACTGGGAACCGGGGTGGTCGCTGCGGCATCCACCACTGCGTGTTCGCGCCATCCGAGGGAATGCACGACGACGTCCCCCACCTTGTGCGCTTCCGAACGGGACGCAATCACCTCACCCACGGCACCGCCGTCGAGCGCTGCATCGATCTGGAACGGAGCCGAGTAGGACTTCACGTCGTTCATGCGGCCACGCATGTAGGGGTCCACGGACATGAACTGGTTCTTGACCAGGATCTGTCCTTCGCCGAGTTCAGGCAGTCCGGCCGTGGCCAGGCGGAAGTTCTCCTGTGCCGGGCGGCCTACGGGACGGGATGCCAGCTGGATTTCGCGGGTCTCTGCGGGAGTGGAAACGGCGCTCATGCTGCGAACTCCACGAGCTTGAGGTCTACGGCCATGTTGCCGCGGGTGGCGTTGGAGTAGGGGCACACCTGGTGCGCTTTGTGCATGAGCTGCTCGGCCGTTTCACGGTCCAGGGCGGGCAACGCTATTTCCAGTTCAGCGGCGAGGCCGAAGCCTTCACTGTCCGTCAGTGCGCCGATGTGGATCCTGGCCGCGACAGCAGAGTCCGTCAGGTCCACGCGCTCCTTGCGGCCCACCAGGCGAAGCGCAGAGTGGAAGCAGGCAGCGTAACCGGCAGCGAAGAGCTGCTCCGGGTTGGTGCCTTCGCCATTGCCGCCAAGCTCCTTGGGGCTGGCGAGGGCGACGTCCAGCTTGCCATCGTTGGTACGGGCGTTGCCGTCACGGCCTTCGCCGGAGGCCAGGGCCTCAGCAGTGTAAAGAGTCTTCATGGTGGTTCCGTTTCTCTTCGGTAATGGGTGGCTTGGGAAAATTCTTAGAGTGAGCTGTTCAAGGCCGTGGTGAGCTTGCCGAGCGTGGCGTGGAGTTGCTGGATCTCCGCGGCGGACAGTCCAGCGGCATCGGTCAATGCCTGGGGCACGGCCTGGGCGCGGGCACTGAGTTCCCTGCCGGCGTCGGTCAGCACAACGTCAACCCGGCGCTCGTCCTGAGAGGACCGCTTACGCTCCACCAGGCCCAGGCCCTCAAGGCGCTTGAGGAGCGGCGAAAGCGTGCCGGAATCGAGGCCCAGTTCGGCGCCCAGTTCGCGGACGCTGCGCGGTTCCTGCTCCCACAGCACCAGCATGACCAGATACTGCGGGTAGGTCAGGCCCAGGTCCTCCAGCACGGGGCGGTAGACCGCTGTGGCTGCTTTGGACGCCGAATACAACGCAAAGCAGACCTGGTGGCGGAGGCGGGGAGCATCACTCATGAATAAAACGATAGTGCACAATTCAATTGTGCACAACTCAATTGGCCGACACTAACCCGAACAGCTTGCCGATAAGCGAGTTTTTGAGGGGAAAGAACGCGCTTGACGGCTTGGTTGAGGTTAGGACTCCAGGTCGCGGATTGTCCGCAGGGCAGCGCCGGTAAGGACCCGCACCGCGTATCCAAGCGCACGCTCATCCACAATGAAATCGCCGCGGTGAAGGTCATACTCCTCGCCGCCAGGGGTATGCGTCCCAAGCCGCATCATGGCTCCGGGAAGATCCGCGAGGAACCACGCGAAATCTTCTCCGCCCATGGACTGCGGGGTCAGGACCACGGCGTTCTCGCCAAGTTCCGCCCGCGCGGAAGCCTCGATCAGGGCGGTCTCATGCTCGGAGTTGACCACCGGCGGCACTCCGCGGGTGTGTTCCAGGTGCACATCAACGCCGTAGGGTGCTGCCACCTGCTTGACGACGTCGTCCAGCAACTCGCCGGCACTGTGCCAGGCGTCCCGGTCCAAGCAGCGCATGGTGCCGGCCATGTAGCCGGACGCCGGGATGGCGTTAGGAGCCGATCCGGCAGAAATCTGGCCCCACACCACTGAAACACCGCTGCGGACATCCACCCGGCGGGAAAGAACAGCCGGGACGTTGATGGCGATCTGCGACAAAGCGAAGACCAGGTCTTCGGTCAGGTGCGGCCGTGACGTGTGTCCGCCACGCCCGGAAAGTTCAATTTTGATGGTGTCCGACGCCGACGTGATCGCACCAATGCGGGTGCCAATCTGGCCCACGTTGATCCGGGGATCACAGTGCAGCGCCAGGATACGGGGAACCCCTTCCAGCACACCCTGCTCGATGCAGGACAAGGCGCCTCCGGGCATGGTTTCCTCGGCGGGCTGGAAAATGATGCGTACCGTGCCGCCCAACGGATTGTTCTTGTGCATCCGGTGCAACACCAGGGCAATGCCCAGCATGGTGGTGGTGTGGATGTCGTGCCCGCAGGCGTGGGTGACGCCGTGATTCTTCGAAGCGAACGGAAGGCCGGTCTCCTCGATGATGGGCAGGGCGTCAATGTCGCCGCGGAGTGCTGTGGCAATGGGCCCTTCGCCAACATCCACAGTGAGCCCGGTGCCCTCGAGCCGGCGTGGCTTCAGGCCCGCTGCCTCGAGGCGCTCTACGAGCTTGTCGGTGGTCCTGAATTCCTTGAAGGACAGTTCAGGGTGCGCATGGAGGTCACGCCGGAATTCGATGAGTCCGGGCAGGAATTCGTCAACCCACGGACCAACAACGGGAGTGGGCTCGGTTTCAGTCGTGTAATTGCGCACGTCACAACTCTAGCCATGCGCGGCCCCCGAAGAACGAAAGCCACCTCTTGGTTACGCTGCGTTCAGACGCAGGGCAACCAAAGAGGTGGCTCACGGTATAAGCAGATGCGTTACAGCACGTCCGTGTCGCCGCTGGCTTTGAGGGCGTCGACGGTGCCCTTGACCAGTTGCGCGTGCTCCTTCGTGGTCACCAGCAAGGCGTCGGGGGTGTCCACGATGACCACGTCCTTGATGCCGATCAGGGCAATGACGCGCTTGGTGTCGGAAACCACCACGCCGCTGGCATTCTCCGCGAAGACGCGGGCGCCCTCACCCAGAACGGTGACTTCGTCGACGTCGCCGGCGTTGTTCAGGCGACCGATTGCGGCGAAGTCGCCGACGTCGTCCCAACGGAAAGTGCCAGGCACGACGGCGACGTCCCCAGCTTCCGCTGCGGGCTCAGCCACGGCGTAGTCGATGGCGATCTTGGGCAAGGTTGGCCAGACACGGGCCTTGACCTCGTCGCGCTGGGGCGTGTCCCACGCTTCGGCGATCTCCTGCAGCCCCGCGAAGAGCACCGGCTGGTTCGCTTCGAGGTGCTTCAGCATGAGTGCGACAGGCGCAACGAACATGCCCGCGTTCCAGACGTAGTCCCCGGCTTCGAAGTACTTGTTGGCCACTTCCTGGCTGGGCTTCTCAACAAACTCGGCCACGGCCATGGCATTGGGGGCACCCTCGACGTTCAGGGCCGCGCCTGAGCGGATATAGCCGAAGCCCGTTGACGGGTGCGTGGGCTTAATGCCGATGGTGACGATCTTGCCCTTGGCAGCTGTATGGATCGCCTCACGCACGGCCTCCTGGAAAAGGTCGTCCGGGCTGATGACCTGGTCTGCGGCGAAGGAACCCATGATGGTCTCCGGATCGCGGCGGTGCAGGATCGCGGCGGCCAGCCCGATGGCAGCGCCGGAGTCTTTGGGCTCGCTTTCGAGGACGAGCTCGTCATCCCCTACCTCAGGCAGTTGGCGGCACACAGCGGCACGGTGCGCTTCACCGGTGACCACCAGCACGCGGTCTCCGGCCAGCGGCTCGAGCCTGTCATAGGTGGCCCTCAACAACGTGCTGCCCGAACCGGTCAGGTCGTGGAGGAACTTGGGCGCAGCGGCACGCGAGAGTGGCCACAGCCGGGTCCCCACACCGCCCGCCGGAATGACCGCGTGAAAGC
This sequence comes from Paenarthrobacter sp. AR 02, assembly GCF_021538675.1. Classification (GTDB taxonomy): domain Bacteria; phylum Actinomycetota; class Actinomycetes; order Actinomycetales; family Micrococcaceae; genus Arthrobacter. The sequence goes on along the minus strand of NZ_JAJUKH010000002.1, from coordinate 399,300 downwards.
GGTCCAATGGCGATTCCGGGTATTTCGCGTCTTCTGTACTCACCGCAACACTTTATCCTGTGCAAGCAGGAAGCCCCGCAGAACGCCACGCATGTGGCGTTCGTCTCAGGCAGTTCCCAAAATTGCCTGAATCCGGGCAGGAAACATGGAATTAACAAGCAGAGAAGTCCGTCCTAAATTGAATATGCTGTGAGCGAAGCCTAGATTTAGGCGTGAGCTACGAGTGCTCTCGCAGCAGGCGTTCCCCCCGCATGGATCCCATGCCAGCGCCGCTGTGTTGCAGGAAGGTTTAATCAGTGCCGACAAAACCAGCTGGCACCTTGTACCGCGGCCGTGAAGGCATGTGGTCCTGGGTTGGACACCGTATTACCGGTGTAGTGATCTTTTTCTTCTTGTTGGTCCATGTGCTGGACACCTCATTGGTGCGCGTGTCCCCTGAGGCCTACACCGCCGTCATCGGCGCATACAAGAACCCCCTGATGGCCCTGGGTGAAACGGGCCTGGTCGCAGCGATTATCTTCCACGCCTTCAACGGCCTGCGTGTGATCGCCATCGATTTCTGGAAGAAGGGCGCGAAGTACCAGCGCCAGCTGCTGTGGATCGTGCTTGCACTGTGGCTGGTCACGTTCGCCGGCTTCGCCATCCGCCACCTTTCCCTTGCGCTGGGAGGCCACTAAGCCATGACAACCATCGAATCCCCGCGCAGCGGGAAAATCGGGAGCGGCAAGATCGCGCCGAAGTACAACCGCAGCGGTTCCAGCCGCGGCAACTTCGAGATGATCGCCTGGCTCTTCATGCGCCTCTCCGGCATCGTCCTGGTGGTGCTGATCTTCGGCCACCTCTTCGTGAACCTGATGGTGGGCGAGGGCATCCACGCCATCGACTTCGGCTTTGTTGCCGGCAAGTGGGCCGATCCCTTCTGGCAGTTCTGGGACCTGGCCATGCTGTGGCTTGCCATGCTGCACGGCACCAACGGCGTCCGCACCATCATCAACGACTACGCCGAGAAGGATTCCACTCGCTTCTGGCTCAAGATGGTCCTTTACGCGGCCACCCTGGTCATCATCATCCTGGGCACTCTGGTGATCTTCACCTTCAACCCGTGCCCCGTCGTCGACGGCGTTCAGCTGCCTGGCGGATTCTGCCCGGCCCCGTAGCGGGCTGTGCCACAGCGGCGGTCCGGTCCCTCCTTGGAGTAAACCGGTTCGCCGGACGTAGCGGAGCAGCCTCCGCCGACCATCTGAATTTTGAAAGAGAGAGCATCTGGTATGCAGGTCCATAAGTACGACGTCGTCATTGTCGGTGCAGGTGGCGCCGGCATGCGCGCCGCGATCGAGTCCGGTCAGCGCGCACGCACAGCGGTACTGACCAAGCTCTACCCCACCCGTTCGCACACTGGTGCGGCACAGGGCGGTATGTGTGCAGCACTGGCCAACGTCGAAGAAGACAACTGGGAATGGCACACCTTTGACACCATCAAGGGTGGCGACTACCTGGTTGACCAGGACGCAGCCGAGGTCATGGCGAAGGAAGCCATCGACGCCGTGCTGGACCTGGAAAAGATGGGTCTGCCGTTCAACCGCACGCCTGAGGGCCGCATTGACCAGCGTCGCTTCGGTGGCCACACCCGCGACCACGGCAAGGCTCCTGTCCGCCGTGCGTGCTACGCAGCTGACCGTACCGGCCACATGATCCTGCAGACGCTGTACCAAAACTGCGTCAAGCACAACGTTGAGTTTTACAACGAGTACTACGTCCTGGACCTGCTGATCGTCGAAGAAGACGCAGTACGCGAAGACGGTACGCCGTACAAGCAGAAGCGCGTTGCAGGCGTTGTCTCCTACGACCTCGCTTCCGGCGAACTGCACGTCTTCCAGGCCAAGTCCGTGGTGTTCGCCTCCGGCGGCGCCGGCAAGGTCTTCAAGACCACCTCCAACGCCCACACCCTCACCGGTGACGGCATGGGCATCGCGTTCCGCCGCGGTATCCCCCTGGAAGACATGGAGTTCTTCCAGTTCCACCCGACCGGCCTCGCCGGCCTGGGCATCCTCCTCACCGAGGGTGCGCGTGGTGAAGGTGCCATCCTGCGTAACTCCGAGGGTGAGCGCTTCATGGAGCGCTACGCCCCCACCATTAAGGACCTCGCACCCCGTGACATCGTGGCCCGCGCCATGGCCAACGAAGTGCGCGAAGGCCGCGGCTGTGGTCCGAACAAGGACTACGTCCTCCTGGACCTGACCCACCTTGAGCCTGCGCACATCGAGGCCAAGCTTCCGGACATCACCGAGTTCGCCCGCACCTACCTGGGTGTGGAACCGTTCACGGATCCGGTTCCCGTGTTCCCCACTGCGCACTACGCCATGGGCGGCATTCCGACGAACATTACCACCGAGGTGCTGCAGGACAACGACACGATCGTGCCGGGCCTCTACGCAGCCGGTGAAGTTGCCTGTGTCTCCGTGCACGGCTCCAACCGCCTCGGCACCAACTCGCTCCTGGACATCAACGTGTTCGGCAAGCGCGCCGGTATCGCCGCTGCGGAGTACTCCAAGACGGCCGACTTTGTTGAGCTGCCGGCTGACCCCGAAGCCATGACCCGTGGCATCCTGGACCGCCTGCTCACCGGAAACGGCACTGAGCGTGTTGCGCAGATCCGCAAGGAACTGCAGGACACCATGGACGCCAACATGCAGGTGTTCCGTACCAAGGAATCGCTGGAGCAGGTCCTCCGTGACATCGCTTCCTTCGAGGAGCGGTACAAGAACGTCACGGTCCAGGACAAGGGCAAGCGCTTCAACCTGGATCTCCTGGAAGCCGTGGAGTTGGGCTTCCTCCTGGACATGGCCAAGGTCATGACCGTCGGTGCGCTGCACCGTGAAGAGTCACGCGGTGGCCACTACCGTGAGGACTTCCCGGACCGCGACGACGAAAAGTTCATGAAGCACTCCATGGCTTACCTGGACAACACCATCACCGCCGCGTCCTCGGCGGAATCTGTTGCGGGCATCCGTCTCGAGACGAAGCCCGTCATCTTCACCCGTTACGAGCCGATGGAGCGTAAGTACTAATGACGACCGAAATGGCAGAGCCCGCTTCCAAGATCGAGCTCCCGGCAAGCGTTGCCGGCGACGGTGAAATCCCCACGTTCCACATCACGCTTCGCGTACGCCGCTACGATCCGGAAATCTCGGACGAGGCACGCTGGGACGACTACAAGCTGACCATGTACGGCACGGACCGCGTGTTGGATGCCCTCCACAAGGTCAAGTGGGAGATCGACGGAACTGTTTCCTTCCGCCGCTCCTGCGCCCACGGTGTCTGTGGTTCCGATGCCATGCGCATCAACGGCCGCAACCGCCTCGCCTGCAAGACGCTGCTGAAGGACCTGGACACGTCCAAGCCCATCACCGTCGAGCCGATCAAGGGCCTCCCCGTGGAGAAGGACCTGATCGTGGACATGGAACCCTTCTTCCAGTCCTTCCGCGAAGTCATGCCGTTCCTGATCAACAAGGGCCACGAGCCCACCAAGGAACGCCTGCAGTCCGTCGAGGACCGTGAGCGCTTTGACGACACCACCAAGTGCATCCTGTGTGCCGCCTGCACCTCGTCCTGCCCGGTCTTCTGGACCGACGGCCAGTACTTCGGTCCGGCAGCGATCGTCAACGCACACCGCTTCATCTTCGATTCCCGTGATGACGCCGGCGACATGCGCCTGGAAATCCTCAACGACAAAGAAGGTGTGTGGCGCTGCCGCACCACCTTCAACTGCTCCGAAGCATGCCCCCGTGGCATCCAGGTGACCAAGGCAATCGCCGAGGTCAAGCAGGCCATCCTGGCACGCAAGATCTAGTTAGCCGTTCCCTTAAAGAACAGCACGACGACGGCGCCGCTCACCCCACATGGTGACCGGCGCCGTCGTCGTTAATCACCGTCAGCAAACCGGTTATCGCACCACAAGGAGACCAGCGTGTCACGCCCTGAGAAGATCAGTTTCACCGGAAGCACCGGCGACACGCTGGCCGGCATCGTGGATGTCCCTGAGAGCCCCGTCCGCGGTTGGGGCCTTTACTCGCACGGCCTGACCCTTGGCAAGGACAGCCCCGCCGCCTCGCGCATCTGCAAGGGCCTTGCTGAGCAGGGAATCGGGATGCTGCGCTTCGACAACCTTGGCCTGGGTGGATCCGAGGGAGAGTGGTCTGCGGGCTCGTTCAGCGTCAAGGTGGCTGACACGATCCTGGCCGCCGGGTTCATGCGCGAACAGGGCCGCTCGATTTCTTTGCTGGTAGGCCACTCCTTCGGCGGTGCCGCTGTCCTGGCGGCGGCCCGCGATATCCCCGGGCTCAACGCAGTGGTGACCGTTGGTGCCCCCTACGAACCCAAGCACGTCGAGCACATGTTCGACGCCGAGATCGAATCGATCCTGCGCGATGGCAGTGCCGTGGTGGATCTGGGCGGACGGCCCATGGAGGTCCGCAGGCACTTCGTGGAGGATGTGGAGCGGGCGGACCTGCGCGACTGCATCCGGACCCTCCACAAGCCGCTCATGGTGATGCACTCCCCCACCGACAACACGGTGGGGATCGATAACGCCAGCGAGATTTTCCGCACCGCCCGGCACCCCCGCAGCTTCATTTCCCTGGAGGGCAGCGAACACCTGCTCACCGGGAAGGGCCAAGCAGCACGGGTTGCACGAATCATTGCCGCGTGGGCCGACCCCTACCTGGAAGTCTCCTAAAGCAACGCGGGGTCACTTGTGGCCCATGCTCCACCCCTGGACGGGCCAAAAGTGACCCCGCGTTGCTCTTGGCTACTTGCCGATGGCGGCTTTGCTTTCGCTGAGCCACTGTTCCGCAGCCTTCTCGGGAGTGAGCCGCTTGAACAGGACATCGGTGTTGATGCGGGCCGTGATCTCGGAGACCGCCGTTGAACCGGTGGGACCGATGAACGTCGGCGCGAACTCCATCTTGCCGATCTGGTCGATGTACGCTGCCTCGGTCTTGCCCTGTGGCGTCAGGAGATCCTGAATGGCGGTACGCATGCCGGCATTGCTGGGCACACCGCGGTCGCTTTGAACGATCTTAGCCGCGGCCTCGTTGTTGACCAGAAAATTGACCAGTTTGGCTGCTGCATCAGTGTGCTTGCTGCGGGCGGAGATGGTGTAGAACTGCGAGGACTGGAGCCAAATGCCGGGAGTGGGCGTCTCACCCGGCAGCTTGAGCAGTTTCAGCTCGGCACCGGAGGCTTTGCTCAGCGCAGTCAGCGAATTGCTCCAAGTGAGCATCATCCCGGCCTGCCCCATGCCCATGAGCGTCTGCTCGGTGCTGACATTGAGTTTCTCAACGGTCTCCGATGCGCTGGGGGCCGCACCGGTTTCGCTGAGTTTCAACGAATAATCGAAGTAGGCCTGAACCGTGCCCTTGTCCAAGCCAAGCTGTCCGTCCTGCGTGTAAAGCGACTTGCCGCGCTGCCGGGCGAAGGCGTCCAGTGAATCGTGGGTCAGGACGGTGGCTGTACCGTAGGTTCCCTTCGGGCTCTTATCGGTAATGTCCTTCGCGGTCTTGGCGAAATCGTCCCAGGTCCATGAGGTGTCGTCGGGAAGTTCCACGCCGGCCGCCTGGAACACGGCGGGGTTAGCCACAATTGCCAGTGCGTTCGCGCCGGTGGACACCCCGTACTGCGCGCCCTTGACCTGGCCATTCTCCAGGGCACCCGGGTCCAGTTTAGAGAGGTCCAGGGAATCCTTGACCTTGGAAAGGTCCAGCAGCGCTCCCCTGTTTGCGTATTCGGCGGGGTACGCTCCACCCATGGTAATGACGTCGGGAGCGTCGTTTGCAGCTACCTGGGTTGCGAGCTTGTCGAAGTAACCGCTGATATCGCCGTATTCGGGCTTCACCTTGATGTTGGGGTTGGCGGCCTCGAACTCCTTGATGGCTTTGCTGGTGATGTCCGCCCGGGTTGCGTTGCCCCACCAGGAGAACCTGATTTCCACTGGGCCATTCTCCGGCTGGTTTGAGGACGGGCTGGAGCAGGCCGCAGTGAGGCCCATCAGGCCGAGAGCGGCGGCGAAGGCGATGGATTTTTGGATGATACGGAGAGATTTACGCGCCATTGGGTAAGCTTCTTTCAGACTCAAGAAAACGGTTCCTGAAACGTATCAAGGCGGTGTATATTCGTCAATAGTTTGGGGCATGAACTATATCTGCAGCAGAGGAAACCACCGTGTCGCACAGCTTGGATGACATCCAAATCAGGGATCCATTCGTACTAACACTGCCCGCCTCCGGGCGGTATCTGCTCTTTGGCAGTACCGACCGGAACATCTGGTCCGGCCAGGCAACGGGTTTCGATTGCTACGGGAGCCGTGACCTGATCCACTGGGAGGGACCAGTGGCAGCCTTCCGCCCGTCCCCCGGATTCTGGAGCCAAGAACAGTACTGGGCCCCCGAAGTCCACCAGTACCAAGGCCGGTACTTCATGTTTACCACATTCATTGCACCCGGCCGGCTCCGTGGAACCCAGGTTCTTGCCGCGGAAGCGCCGGAAGGACCATTCGAACCGTGGAGCGACGGTCCGCTCACCCCGGCAAACTGGCAGTGCCTGGACGGGACCCTCCACGTGGACCAGCAAGGGACGCCGTGGATGGTCTTCTGCCACGAATGGAAGCAGGTACATGACGGCGCCATGATGGCCCAGCGCCTCAGCACGGACCTGAGGACCGCCGAGGGCGTGCCGGTGTTCCTCTTCAGCGCCTCGGAAGCGCCATGGTCCCGGGCCTTGGATGTTCCGTCCGCAAAGGACCGGGAGTTTCCTGTCCATGTCACCGATGGCCCGTTCTTATTCCGGCTCAGCAGCGGCAAACTGATCATGCTGTGGTCCAGCTTCGGTGACAACGGCTATGCCATAGGCATAGCGCGCAGCACCTCCGGGACTGTGCTTGGGCCATGGATCCAGGAGAAAGCACCACTGTGGAACACCGACGGCGGCCACGGCATGATCGGCCGCAGGCTCGACGGCGGCTTGTTCCTTACCCTCCCCCAACCCAACAAGACTCCGTATGAGCGGGCCGCATTCTTCCCACTGCGGGAACTTGAAGACACCGTTGTCCTCCAACCAGCAACCCAGGAACGGGATCCGCACCGTGCGTAACAACAAACCCATCGACCGCGAGAAACTCGTCCGCCGCCACAACGTCCGGCAGCACCAGCTCGACCCGCGAAGCCCCGTATCCGTCGGCAACGGCGAATTCGCCTTCACCATGGACCTGACCGGCTTGCAGTCGTTTCCGGGCGCCTATCCCGTTGGCGCACGCGACGAGCTGCCACCGGGGACCCTACTGGGGACCCAAGCGCAGTGGGGCTGGCACTCCGTTCCCTCCGAGCAGCCGCACGACCTTGCAGGTTCCACCGTCATGTATGACTCACCACGGGGTCCTGTCCCCTACGTGGACATGGTGGGCGACATCGTCAACGACCGGGAAACGGGCACGTCAGAGGCAGAAAACTGGTTGCGGGCCAACGCACACCGGTTGGACTTGGGCCGCATCGGACTGCGCTGGCTGGATCACGGCTCTGAACGCCCGCTGGACCAGGCGGACATCACAGACGCCGAGCAAACGCTGGACCTGTGGACAGGCGTGGTTACCAGTCGCTTCACACTGGCCGGTTACCCCGTCAAAATCACGACGGCGTGCCACCCGTACCGCGACGAAGTCGCCTTCCGCATTGAGTCGCCCGCCCTCCGGTCCGGCCTGGTAATAGGCGTGGACTTCCCTTACGGTTCCGAAGCTTGGCATGACGCCGCTGACTGGACCAGGCCGGACGCACATTCCACCGTTGTGGGCGTGCCCATGTCCTCTGCCGATGACCAAGGGACGACCGCTTGGCCGGTCTTCCGTGCACTGGACAACTCCCGGTACCGGGCGTTGATCACCGGGCTCAGTCTGGGAGTTGAACAGACAGGGCAACACACTATCCGTGTGTCCGCGGAGGACCGGGATCCGGGAGCTCCAGACGTGCTGGACTTCGCCGTCTTTTTCACCCCTTCCGGAGACGGCGACTGCATTCCACGTGGCTCTATCCGCTCAACCCCAGCGGCACCCCAGCCCGGCCTCCAAGCGGCGGCGGGATACGGCGTCGTGCTTTCAACTGCTGGAATCGTCATCGCCGCCTCCGCGCAGTATTGGCCGCAGTTCTGGTCCTCCGGCGGTGCCTTGGAACTGGAGGCCACGGACGATCCCCGGGCGAAGGAACTGGAACGCAGGATTGTGTTGTCGCAATACCTGACAGCGGTCAACTGCGCTGGTTCGTTGCCTCCGCAGGAAACAGGGCTGGTGTGCAACTCGTGGCGTGGCCGCTTCCACCTGGAAATGCATTGGTGGCATGCCGCGCATTTCGCGCACTGGAACCGGGTGGAGCTGCTCCTGCCGTCCCTGCGGTGGTACTCCACAGTCCTGGACAGCGCTCGGCAGACCGCCAAGGCACAGGGTTTGGACGGCGTGCGATGGCCCAAGCAGGTGGGTCCGGACGGCCGGGAAAGCCCCAGCACCATTGGCACCTTCCTCCTCTGGCAGCAGCCACACCCGATTTATCTCGCAGAGCTGGTGTATAGGGCCAACCCCAGCCGCGAGGTGCTGGAGGAGTTCGAGGAGATTGTTTTCGAGTCGGCCGCCTTCATGGCCAGCTTCGCGCATCCCACGTCCCGCGGCTTTGAATTGGGTCCTCCACTCGTGCCGGCCCAGGAAAGCTACGGCTCCATCAGGGCTACGGTCGCCAACCCCACCTTCGAGTTGGCGTACTGGCAGTGGGGGCTCAGAACAGCTGCCGCTTGGCGGGAGAGGTTGGGCCTGGAACCGGTGGAGGAATGGTCGGTGGTAGCGGACGGCATGGTCAAGCCACGGGTGATCGACGACGTGTACGCGGCCATCGACGTCGAGCCGTTCACCATCCGCACCGACCACCCCTCCATGTTGTGCGCACTCGGCGTCCTCCCGCAGACGGACGTGATTGATCCAGCGACCATGCGGGCAACCCTGACGGCTGTGCTTGCCGACTGGGATTGGGGCAGCACGTGGGGCTGGGACTACCCCGTGATGGCCATGACGGCTGCGCGGCTGGAGGACCCGGAAGCTGCGGTGGACGCACTCCTGCTGGACGCCGGGAAGAACACGTTCCTCGCCAATGGACACAACCGCCAAACCGACTCCCTGCCGTTGTATCTTCCCGGCAACGGCGGATTGTTGGCTGCAGTCGCTTTGATGGCAGCGGGTTGGGACAACGGACCTGAGCAGCACGCCCCGGGATTCCCTTCGGACTGGACCGTGAAGTGGGAGGGGCTGGCCAAGGCCCCGTAGCCTCCCGCGTTGCTCTTAGTTGCGGCGGGGACCCACGGCGGCACCCACAAGAGCCCCCAGCCCCACACCGATGAGGATGCCCAGGAAGGGTGAGTTGAAGATCAGCTGCCCAACGACGAGACCTGCCGCAGCACCGACGAGACAGGCGATCCACAGCTGGTTGTTCATTCGCGCCTCCCGGGGCCAGAAAAGAGTCAGGTACGGGGCGCTACGCGGCGCGAACCGAGGACCTTCGTGCGCGGCGCCTCCCCCGATTCGGCATCAGCCTCGCGGATCGCCGCCCACGACGCCGAAACAAGATAAACCTGGCTCACCAGGTTGAACCAGATCAGCAGGCCGATGATGATGGCGAACGACGCCAGGACGGGATTGTTCCCGGACCGGGCAAGGAGCTCGGTGCTGAAGAACTGGAGGACGGTGGTTCCGACCCCGGCCAGCGCCACCCCTTCGAGGAAGGCCTGGCGCCCCAACTTCAGGCCAGCGGCGACACGGAACAGTACTGCCGCCGTCGCGCAGTTCAAAAGGAGCGGAACCACGATCTTGACGGTGGCGGCGATGGGCGCTGCCACCTCCTCGTTTAGCTTCAGCAAGCCGATGAACCAGTCCGCCGCGGTTCCAAAGATCAGCGAGGCTCCGGCGCTGATCACCAGGATGACGCCGAGGAGCAGGAGCGTACCGGCGTCGATGGCCTTCTGCAGGAGCACATTTCGCACCAGGGGGCCAGCGTTCAAAACCCCCCGAAGACCTTCCCTGACGCTGGCAATCCAACCCAGGGATGTGAAAATGGTGACCGCCGCCGCGATGAGCGCCGTCCACCCCAGCCCGGACGGGTTGAGCAGCGTCTGTGGATCCACCAGCCCTTTACCGCCGTCGACCTGCAGGAGCCCTGGAGCGGCGGCGGCCACGCTGCTGATGACGGCGTCTTCGAGGACCGGATTGCCGCCCAGGACGATTCCGGCGATCGCGAAACCGGTAGTGAGGAGACCTGTCACCGAAAAGAACATGTTGAAGCCAATGCCCGCGCTGAGCAAAGGCCCGTGCTGCCGCGAGTAATGCTGGAACGAGCGCATGGCGCGGTTGGTGTTCAGCCTGGCCATGAAAACGGCGAAGAATGCACCTGCCCTGGCCGGGAAGCCCGCGCCGGAGCGCTTGGCGTGGCCTAATTCCTGCCGTTTATGCAGAAGCTCCAGTTTGAGCTTGGCCAGCTCAGTTGGCAGCGGAGGAGCGTCCGCCGCCGTGGCTTGGATCCGCTTGCTGTTCCTCGTCAGTATCGCCGCCAAAGTCGAGCTCTTCCCGTAGCTGCCATATTCCATTGGTGTCGTGCTCGTAAAGTCCCATGCTAACCACTGGGAACGTCGCCCGGTAATCCCTGAGCACCGTTTCGGCCTCATCAAGGTTCTTCTGGGCGACGTCGTGGGCCACCGTGACGTGCGGGTGGTACGGGAAGGGAAGCATCCGCTCAAGCGGGCCGCTTTGCAGCTTCTCGTGCAGCTGCACGCACTCCTCAAAGCCCTCTTCGACGTTGACGAACACCACGGGCGAGACGGGCCGGAAGGAACCAGTACCCGAGATGGTGATGTTGAACGGTTCCTGCGTTTTGGCGACCGCCCGCACGTGCTCGCGGGTTGCTGCCCAGTCCTGGGTGGGCGTAGTGGTGATCAGGGTGATGTGCGCAGGAATGACAGCCGCCATGGGATCACCGAACGATGCCCGCCATTCCTGGAGCTCTTGGGCGATCTCAGGCGGGAAGCCGAGAATCACGCCCACGCACATGGTGTCACCGGCACCACAATCGGCGCCGGTGACAGCCGGCTGGCGAGAATCGTCCGGACCGACACCCTTCCGGGCGTCGGTCTCGACGTTGAGCTGGCCAGCAGAGCACATGGGCTTAGCGGACTCCCTGCTCGCCGTGTACGGCGTCTCCGCGGTACGGCAGGAAGCCGACCTTGGAATAGACATCGGCCAGGGTGGCTGAGGCGATCCCGCGGGCCTTGTCCGCGCCGAGGGCCAACAGGCGGTCCAGTTCTGCCGGGTCCGCCAGGAGCTCGTTGGCCCGTTCCCGGATGGGTGCGAGGTGGGTGGAGACGAGCTCGGCGAGGTCCACCTTGAGGTGGCCGTACATCTTGCCCTGGTAGTCGGCCACGATCTTTTCCACGGGTGTGCCGCTGATGGCCGAGTAGATGGTCAGCAGGTTGGAAACACCAGGCTTGTTTTCGCGGTCGTAGCGGATCTCAGTTTCGGTATCCGTGACAGCGGACTTGATGCGCTTGGCCACTGTCTTGGGATCGTCCAGGAGGTTGATCAGCCCGGCCGGTGATTCGGCAGACTTGGACATCTTGGCCGTGGGGTTCTGGAGGTCGTAGATTTTGGCCGATTCCTTCTGGATGAAGGCTTCGGGCACCTGGAACGTCTCGCCAAACCGGCTGTTGAAGCGGTTCGCGAGGTCGCGGCTCAGCTCCACGTGCTGGCGCTGGTCTTCACCGACGGGCACGCCGTGCGGCTGGTAGAGCAGGATGTCCGCGGCCTGCAGGATGGGATACGTGAACAGGCCAACGCTCGCGTGGTCCGAGCCCTGCTTTTGTGCCTTGTCCTTGAACTGGGTCATGCGGGCAGCTTCACCCATGCCCGTGATGCAGTTCAGGACCCAGGCCAGCTGGGCGTGCTCAGGAACCTGGGACTGGACGAACAACGTGCACTTGTCCACGTCCACGCCGCCTGCAATGTACTGCGCGGCCGTAACACGGGTGCGGCGGGCCAGCTCGGCCGGATCCTGCGGCACGGTGATGGCGTGGAGGTCCGGAATGAAGAACACGGCGTCGTACTCGTCCTGCATCCGGACCCAGTTGACCAAGGCACCCAGGTAGTTGCCCAGGTGCAGGGAGTCAGCGGACGGCTGCATGCCTGAGAGAACGCGGTGCTTGGCGCCGACGGCCAGCTTGGTGGACGCTGCGGCGCGTTCTGTGGCCGCGGTGCCGGTTTCAGTCGTGATGGAACTGGTCATGGAGAAAATACCTTCGGAAGCTCAGAGCCGGTAGTCGACTACCAGCGGTGCGTGGTCAGAGAAGCGGGTGTCCCACGAAGGCGCCCGGTCAACAACGGCCGAGAAAGCGGCTGCTGCAAGGCCCGGGGTGGCCAGGTGGTAGTCGATGCGCCAGCCAGTGTCAGTGTCAAAGGCCTTACCGCGCTGGGACCACCAGGTGTAGGGGCCGGCGACATTTCCTGCCAGGCCCCTGTGGACATCCCTCCATCCGATCTCTTCGCCGAGGAAGCGGTCGAAGTATGCCCGCTCCTCGGGGAGGAAGCCGGCACGCTTGACGTTGCCCTTCCAGTTCTTGATGTCGAGTTCTGTGTGTCCGACGTTGAGGTCGCCAACCACCAAGGCATGATCGCTGTGCTTGGCGAGCTCGGGCAGCCTGACGGCCATGGCATCCAGGAAACGGAATTTGTCGTCCTGCTTGGGCGTCCCCACTTCGCCGGAGTGCACGTAGGCGCTGACGACGGAAAGAGTGGTGAAGTCGCCGGCAGCGGTCTGCACGGTGTAATCCGCCTCGACCCAACGGCCTGAGGTATCGAAATAGGAGTCGCCGATCCCGATGCGGGTAGCTGTGGGCTCCTGGCGGGAGGCGATGGCTACTCCGGCCCGGCCCTTGGCTTCAGCCTCGGTGTGGAGGATGTGCCACCCCTCGCCGATCAGCTTCCTGACGATGTCATCAGGGGCCCGCACTTCCTGCAAGCACAGGATGTCAACCTCGCGGGGCTCCAGCCATTCCGCCATGCCGTTCTTGTAGGCAGCCCGCAGGCCATTGACGTTGACTGATGCGATGCGAAGGAAATCCTTCTTCAATGCCGTACTCACCCGGTCCACTCTAGTCGATGATGGTTCCGGCTACGGGCTCCTCCGAGCCGCCTGGGGACTTGATCATGTCCCGGGCGTTGGTGGCCGTGATGGCGATGGTTTCCAGTGCCCGGTTGATGGTGTCCTGGTCCGCAGCGGCTCCCTTGGCGCGTTCCTCGTCCACCACGCGCACCTGCACCTGCACGATCTTGAAGGAGTGGTCCAGCTTGAGGTCGCGGACTTCGTCTGCCTGGCTGCGCTCAGCGACAACGCGGGTGCCGCCGTTGTCAGCAACACCCGACGACGGCGCGCGGCCGGTTGCGGAGTTGAACGCAGCTTGCGCTTCGCTCAGCTTCGCCCCGGCCCGCTGCGCGGCCTTGCGAATGCTCAGCACCACGAAGGTGGCCAGAGCCAGCCAGCCGAAGGCCACTGCGGCGACGACCCAACCCACGACGTCGTTCTTGTTGGCCGCGAAGATGACGGCCACCAGGAAGGCGATGATGACGACGGTCATCCCCAGGCCGCCGATGCGGAAGCCCTTGAACATGCCTTTGCCGGCGGGGGACGTGGACGGGCGCGGGTCACCGAGAGATTGCATGGCTCTATTCTCTCAAAAGAGCAATGGTGCCTGTGCCGGCTTCCACGGACGGCGAACACGGAGGCGTCATTTGAGGAACAGTTGGCGCAGCCGTCCGGTGGTCAACATGATCCCGAGCCCGATCATCACCACGTAATACCCCACATGGATGGCCGTGGCAGGGCTGAACGAGCCCACGCTGATCTGCCGCAGCAACTCCACGCCGTGCCACAGGGGCATGGCTTGGATGAACCACTGGATGACCTGCGGGTAGACGCTCAGCGGGTAGAACGTGGCACTGAACAAGAACATGGGCAGCAGGAAGAAGTTGATCCAGTCCATCTGCTGGAAGGTCTTCATGAAACTGGTAATACCCATGCCGAAGCTCGCAAAGCCAAAAGCGATCAACACCGATGCCGGGATGACCAGGATGGCCCACCAACTGGTCAGCAGCCCCATGACCCCCATGACGGCGGTGAACCCGGTGGCGTACAGCAGGCCCCGCAGCAGGGCCAGGAAGATCTCGCCGATGGCAACGTCGAGCGGCCCCAGCGAGGTGTAGAGCATCCCCTGGTAGAGCTTGGCGAAGTTCATCTTGAAGAACACGTTCCAGGTGGAATCGTAGATGGCCCCGTTCATGGCCGAGACCGCCAGCAGGGCGGGCGCAATGTACGCCGCGTAGCTGATCTCTCCGCCTCCCGGCCCCTGCACGGTACCCACAATGGAACCCATCCCCACGCCCATGGCCAGCAGGAACAGCACCGGCTCGAAGAACCCGGACACCATCACCAGCCAAGTGCTCGACTTGGCCGCCATGAGCCCGCGTCCCACAACGGCCCGTGCGTTGCGGGAGTAGAGCGAGCCGAACTTCCGCTCGCGCGCAAGATCCGTGGCGCTGTGGCCACCGGTTAGGACACTCATGAGCCCATCCTTTTCACGAATTGGCGTCGGACAAGGACCCATCCAATGATGGCTGTCGCCAGCAGGAACACGACGTGTGTGATGGTCAGCAACGGGTCCTGGTCCATGCCGTAAGTGAAGACCCTGCCCAACTCCGTTCCGTGCCATACAGGCGAGATCCATCCGATCCAGCGGACCGCCAGCGGCAAGGTATCAAGCGGGAAGAAGGTGCCGGAGAACAGGAACAACGGCATCACGATGAACCGCTGGACCAAGGCGAACTGCCCCTTGTCCTGCGTGATGCTCGCGGCGTAGGCCATCAACGGCAGCCCGAAGGATAAGGCAGACACGGTGGCAACAAGGGCCGAAACCCAACCCCACGGGCCCGGTGCGGCACCGAACAACGCCACCACCACGAAGTAGACCACCGACTGCAGCAGGAACCGGACCGTGCTGGCCATGATGTGGCCACTGGCGATCTGCTGCGGTATCAACGGTGAAGCGTGCGGACCGTAGAACACCCGGCGCCATTTGAAGCCGTCCATGATGGGGTACGAGAACTCTCCCGACGCCGTCATCACCGCTGCGGAAACCAGCAGGGCCGGAGCCACGAACTCCAGGTAGCTGACGCCGCCGAACGCTGCCTCGCTGTTTGCGTCCACCAAGCTGGCGAGCCCAACCCCCATGGCGAACAGGTAGGCCACCGGCTGGCCCACGCTGTAAAGAATCACGGACCAGCCGTAATTGCGCATGACGCGCAGAACCTGTTCCGCATAGAAGAAGGAACCCCAGCGTCGTGCCCTGGCAGCCGAAACCTCAGGTGAGTGGGCCCGCAACGGCTGCGCCGCCGTCGTGAGCGGTTTACCCGGTGAGTCAGTCAACAAGGCTCCTTCCGGTCAGCCGCAGGAACACGTCCTCCAGAGATGAACGGCGCACCAGCGACGTCATGGGCCGCAGCCCACGCGACGTGACCTGCTCCAACGCGGCCTCGCCGTCGTGCGCGTAGATGAGCACGCGGTCGGGCAGCGTCTCCAGCCGCTCGCCGATGCCTTGGAGTTCGACGCCGATTGTTGCGTTCCGCTCGGACCCGAACCTGAGTTCGAGTACTTCGCGCGAGGAGTGCTCGCGGATCAGGTTGGCCGGTGACCCTTCGGCCATGATCCGTCCCTTGTCCACCACGATCAGCCGGTCGCAGAGTTGCTCGGCCTCGTCCATGTAGTGCGTGGTGAGGATCAGCGTCACTCCGCTCTCCTTGAGCCGGAAAAGCCTGTCCCAGAGGATGTGGCGGGCCTGCGGGTCGAGGCCTGTGGTGGGCTCATCGAGGAGGAGGATCCGTGGCTCGTTGATGAGCGACCGCGCGATGGTGAGCCGCCTTTTCATGCCGCCCGACAGCGCATCCACCTTCGAGTTGGCTTTGTCCGTCAGCTGCGCGAATTCCAGGAGTTCGTCGGCTTTGGGCCGCAGGTAGCTCAGCGGGAGCCCGAAGTAGCGCCCGTACACGATCAGGTTTTCGCGGACCCGTAGTTCCTCGTCCAGGTTGTCTTGTTGTGGGACCACGCCCAGGTGCGCCCTCACCTCCGGGCCATGCGACTCGGGGTCCAGGCCCATGATGTTGAGCGATCCGGAGGTGCGCTGGGAGACGCCGCCGATCATCTTCATGGTTGTGGACTTCCCGGCACCGTTGGGCCCCAGAAGGCCGAAGGACTCCCCCGCGGGTACGTCGAAGGAGATGTTGTCCACGGCGGTGAGGTCACCATAGGTCTTGGTGAGGTCCCGGGCGCTGATGACGGTTTGCGGGTTCATGTCGGGGTTGGTTCGCGACGATTCTGATGGTGTCGGGGACTGTGTCGAGGAGCGGATGGCTTCATTGTGCACCCTCAGCAGACTAGTAGCGCCAGGGAATATGTGAAAGGGCTCTTGCAGATATTCCTGCAAGAGCCCTCTCGTTTCAGTTTGGCGGCTGGTCAACTGCCCGGCTGCGAGCGCAACACCTCCAGCCGCTGGCGGAACTCGGTCTCATCGATCTCGCCGCGGGCATAGCGCTCCCGCAGCACCCCTTCGGCGCCTTGGGTTGCGGCCCAGTGGTGGTTGCGGCGCCACGTACGCCGGCCCACAAAGATGAACAGGCCGATCACGATGATCCAGAACAGCGGGAAGATGATGAAGAACGGCCAGAACGGTCCGTCGCCCCACGGTCCGTGGGTGGCGACGGCGGCCGGCAACTGTGCCACCGCTCCCCCAAGCGTGGTGGTCTCCCCGACGATTGACGTCAATGCGGTGAACATGTCTTTGATCCAAACTCTGCGTCGCCGGTGCCCGGCCTGAACCGTCTTTCGGCTCTGGTTCGAGTCTGCCCGGGAGCGGCAGGTGGGGCGTCCGCCGTCGGGAGTCACCTTGCCGGGGCCGCCTACTCCCGGCGGAGTCCCGGCAATGGGTCAGCTGCTCCAGCCCGGTTTCACCAGGCCTGATTCGTAGGCAAGGACTACCAGCTGGGACCTGTCGCGGACCATCAGCTTGGTCATGATGCGCGAAACATGGGTCTTGGCGGTGAGCGGTGTGATGAAGAGGCGTTCGGCGATTTCGGCGTTGTTCAGGCCCTCGCCCACCAGGGCCAGGACTTCGCGTTCGCGCTCGGTCACCTGGTCCAGCGGGACCACCTTGCCGGCAGCGCGGCTTTGGGACGCCAATTGGGCCATGATCCGCCGGGTCACCGACGGAGAGAGCAGCGCGTCGCCATCGTGCACTACCCGGACGGCCCGGATGAGCTCAGCCGGTTCCGTGTCCTTGACCAGGAAGCCTGCGGCGCCGGCCCGCACGGCTTCGGCAATGTACTCGTCCAGCTCGAAGGTGGTGAGGATGATGATGCGCGTATTGGCCATGGCAGGGTCGCCCAGGATTGCGCGGGTGGCGGTGAGGCCGTCGTCGTCCGGCATGCGGATGTCCATGAGGATGACGTCGGGCCTGTCCCGGGCCGCGGCGCGGACAGCCTCGCGGCCGGTGCCTGCCTCACCCACCACCTCCATGTCGGGTTCGGCATCCAGGAGCGCCCGGAAGCCCGCCCGGATGAGGGTTTGGTCGTCGGCCAGCAGGATGCGGATCATGGTCGGGTTCCTTCGGGATGTATCGGCAGGTTCGCTTGGACGCGCAAGCCCGGCTCGAGGTTGTGAAGTGTGAGCGAGCCGCCCAAGGCGACCGCCCTCTCACGCATGCCCGTGAGGCCGTTGCCGGGGAGCGCGCCACCCATGCCCGCGCCGTCGTCGTCAATGGTCACCTCCAGCTCCCTGTCGGTTTGGGCAATACGTACGACGGCGGACTTGGCGCCTGAGTGCCTGCCGACGTTGGTGAGTGCTTCCTGGATGATCCGGTAGGCGGCTTCCTGCTGGGCGGGGCCAGCACCCGGGTGGTCGGCGTTGTCCTCCAGCGTCACCCGAAGACCACCGACTTCCGCGTTTCGCACCAACTCGGGGACCCGGGCCAACGTGGGCCGTGCGGCGGGAGCCAGCGGGACGTCCTCGCGCAGCACGCCCAGGAGCTGGCGTACCTCGGTGAGTGATTCTTTACTGGCGGCCTTGATGGCTTCGAGGGCTGGCCTGAGCTTCTCCGGATCATCGGCACCAACATGCAAGGCCACGGACGCTTGGACGTTGATCATGGACAGGGAATGGGCCACGACATCGTGGATATCCCGGGCCAGGGTGAGCCTGTACTCGTCGCGTTCCGCCTTCTGCGCTTC
The DNA here is from genome assembly GCF_021538675.1 of Paenarthrobacter sp. AR 02. Taxonomy (GTDB): domain Bacteria; phylum Actinomycetota; class Actinomycetes; order Actinomycetales; family Micrococcaceae; genus Arthrobacter. The sequence goes on along the minus strand of NZ_JAJUKH010000002.1, from coordinate 380,906 downwards.
CTCGCGGCGCCGACGGTATTCGGCGAACCGTTCGCTCCGCCGTCGGAAGCCCTGCCCCAACAGGACCAGGATCGCGGCCCACGCGACCCCCGCGGACGCACGCACCGGCCAGTTCTCGTCGCCGGTCATTGCCGACCCGGCGATGACCGCCGCAGCCGCGGTTGCGGCGCCTGCCCACGCCTGCCACCGCAGTCCGGCAGCTGCCGTGAGCACGATTGCCAGCGCCAAGGACAAAACGATCAGCCCCCAGGCGTAACCCAACACCAAATAGGCCCCGGTGGCGACGAGCGCGAGCGGAAGCATCACCTGGGGCGCACGTTTCCGGAGGGCCAACCCGGCCGGGCCGGCCAGGAGCAGCAGGATCGCCAGCCCATCCAAAGGCCGGGGCGCGTCCTGGTGGCTTGCAGAAAACAGTGTTCCCACAATCTGGACCACAGCGACCGTGATGACAATGAAACTTGTGGGCGGCCCTGCGAAACGGCGGGGGCCTGCGATGGGCGGTGGCCCCGGACGCCGTGTGGGCTCAGGGGAACGGGGCTGCATACTCAGAGCCTAGCCGTGGTTGTTGTGCGGCGTCGTCGGGTTAACGGAGCAGGGCGCCTACTCCGTGGGGAGTAGGCGCCCTGCTGTGTTCGCGGGAACGCGGTGCTCGCGGAACCTTAGGCGATTCCGGCCTGGCGTTCGGCGCTCTCCACCACGTTGGCGAGGAGCATGGCGCGGGTCATCGGACCGACGCCGCCCGGGTTCGGGGACAGCCAGGCCGCGACGTCGGCAGCTGCCGGGTCCACGTCTCCGGTGACAACAGCCTTGCCGTTGCCGTCGTCCACGCGGCTGACGCCGACGTCGAGCACGATAGCGCCCGGCTTGAGGTCTTCGGCCTTGATCATGTGCGGCACACCGGCCGCGGCGATCACGACGTCGGCCTGCTTGATTTCAGCCGGCAGGTCCACCGTCCCGGTGTGGGCGAGGATGACGGTTGCGTTGACTTCCTTGCGGGTCAGCAGCAAACCGATCGGGCGGCCGATGGTGACACCGCGGCCGACCACCAGGACGCGCTTGCCCTTGAGTTCGATGTTGTGGCGGCGCAGCAGTTCCACACAGCCCTTGGGGGTGCAGGGCAGCGGGGACTTCATCTCGCCGTTGACGTTGGCCACCAGGCGGCCCAAGTTCATGGGATGCAGGCCGTCGGCGTCCTTGTCCGGATCCATGGCCTCCAGGATGACGTCCTGGTCGATGTGCTTGGGCAGCGGGAGCTGGACGATGTAGCCGGTGCACTCAGGGTTCTCGTTGAGCTCCTGGACTACCTTCAGGAGGTCTTCCTGGGAGATGTCCTCAGGAAGGTCGCGGCGGATGGACTGGATGCCAACCTCGGCGCAGTCTTTGTGCTTGCCGCCCACATACCAGGTACTGCCGGGGTCGGAACCCACCAGGATGGTGCCCAGGCCCGGAACAATTCCCTTGGCAGCGAGGACGGAAACGCGGGTGGTCAGTTCTGCCTTGATGGCTGCGGCGGTGGCCTTGCCGTCGAGGATCTGTGCGGTGGACTGTGTCATTCCATCTGCTCTTTCTGGTGGGTGACCTGTTGGCTCATGCCAACGGGACCCACCGCCGTAGATGTGGCGGCGGGTCCCGTCGGCTCCGGTTCAATACCCGGGTAATGCTTTCTTTATCCGCGGAAACGCGGATTTACCACTGCTCGTGCTGCGGGTACAGCGGGAAGTCGGCGGCGAGCTTGTCGACGCGGGCCTGGAGGGCTTCTACGTCCGTAGCCGAGCCTGCCTTGAGCGCTGTGGCGATGATCTCCGCAACCTCGGTGAACTCAGTGGCACCGAAACCACGGGTAGCCAGGGCGGGCGTACCGATGCGGAGGCCGGAGGTGACCATCGGCGGGCGGGGGTCGAACGGAACAGAGTTGCGGTTCACGGTGATGCCCGCCGAGTGCAGGAGGTCTTCGGCCTGCTGGCCGTCCAGCTGCGAGTTGCGAAGGTCAACCAGGACCAGGTGAACGTCGGTGCCGCCGGTGAGGACCGAGACACCGGCCTCGGCAACATCTGCCTGGTTCAGGCGGTCGGCGATGATCTTCGCGCCCTCGAGGACGCGCTCCTGGCGCTCCTTGAACTCCTCGCCGCCGGCGATCTTGAACGCAACAGCCTTGGCCGCGATCACGTGCATGAGCGGACCGCCCTGCTGGCCCGGGAAGACGCTGGAGTTGAGCTTCTTGGCCCACTCCTGCTTGCCCAGGATCACACCGGAACGGGGGCCGGCCAGGGTCTTGTGGACCGTGGAGGTGACGACGTCGGAGTACGGCACCGGGCTAGGGTGCAGTCCTGCTGCAACGAGGCCGGCGAAGTGCGCCATGTCCGTCCAGAGAAGCGCGCCAACTTCGTCGGCGATGGAGCGGAAAGCAGCGAAATCGAGGTGGCGGGGGTAAGCGGACCAGCCGGCAATGATGACCTGCGGCTTCTCGGCGATGGCCTGCTCACGGAGCTTGTCCATGTCGATCCGGAAGTTGTCTTCTTCAACCTGGTATGCCGCTACGTTGTAGAGCTTGCCGGAGAAGTTCAGCTTCATGCCGTGGGTCAGGTGTCCACCGTGGGCCAGGGACAGGCCCAGGATCTTGTCGCCCGGGGTAATCATGGCCGAAAGGGCTGCGGCGTTGGCCTGAGCACCGGAGTGCGGCTGGACGTTCGCGTACTCTGCGCCGAAGAGTTCCTTGACGCGGTCGATAGCAAGCTGCTCAGCGACGTCGACGTATTCACAACCGCCGTAGTAGCGGCGGCCCGGGTAGCCCTCGGCGTACTTGTTGGTCAGGACAGAGCCCTGGGCTTCCATGACGGCGCGGGGAGCGAAGTTTTCGGACGCAATCATTTCCAGGGTGCCGCGCTGGCGGCCAAGTTCCTGGTTCAGGACTGCTGCGATCTCGGGATCGAGATCGGCGAGCGACTGGTTGCTGACAGACGCGGAAGTGGTTGTGGTAGTCACGGAGATCTCCTGGCTAGGCAACGGTGGTGCTACAGGTCAGGCTACCGGCAGCAGCATTCCCGCGTCCCGTAAATTACAGAGGGATTGGTCACGTGCGTGCAGCGGTAAGACATGACCCTCGGCCCAGGCGTACGATCCGTGGTCTTCATGATTGCCGCTCCCTGGTGGTAGTCCACCCAACGCCAGTTGCGACCCGTTAACAGTACAACAAGGCAGCACAGGTAGGCTTGATCGTGTGACTGAATCCACCGCTTTCGTAGTAACACTGTCCTGCCCTGACCGCCCCGGCATCGTTCACGCGGTAGCCGGCGCCTTGCTCGAGGCTGGATGCAACATCGCTGACTCCCAGCAATACGGAAGCCCCAGCACCGGCAACTTTTTCATGCGCGTGGAGGCAACGACGTCGAGCACGCAGACGGAACTGACAGCCGCGCTGCAGCCCGTGGCTGAATCGTTCGGGATGACGTGGCAGATCAACCCCGTCGGGCAAAAGGTGCGCACCCTGATCCTGTGCTCCAAAGACGCCCACTGCCTGAACGACCTCCTGTTCGCACAGCGCGCCGGAACGTTGCCCATTGAGATTCCGGCCATCGTGTCCAACCACCGGGACCTGGAGTCCCTTGCGGAGTTCTACGGCATCCCGTTCCACCACATTCCCGTGACGGCCGAGACCAAGGCAGACGCCGAAGCCGCGCTGCTCAAGCTCATCGCCGAACACGATGTTGAACTCACGGTCCTGGCCCGTTACATGCAGATCCTCTCCAATGACCTGTGCAAGGAGCTGAACGGCCGGGCCATCAACATTCACCACTCCTTCCTCCCGTCCTTCAAGGGCGCCAAGCCTTACCACCAGGCCCATGCCCGCGGTGTGAAGATCATTGGCGCCACGGCCCACTATGTGACAGCCGACCTGGATGAGGGCCCGATCATCGAGCAGGAAGTCATCCGCGTCGACCACGCCCGTACCGCGGAGCAGTTCGTTCAGATGGGCCGGGACGTCGAGGGCCGCACACTGGTGCAGGCGGTGCAGTGGCAGGCCGAACACCGCGTGCTGCTCGATGGCACCCGGACCGTAGTGTTCAACTGAGGGCCCGCCGCGCCCAACTAAGCTGGGCGCATGGCTCCTTCCTACACGTTCGCCGGGGACACCCCGGAAATCCATGACTCTGCTTTCGTGGCACCCACTGCGTCCATCATTGGCAAAGCCACGCTGGCCGAGGACTCCAGCGCCTTCTACGGCGTCTCAGTCCGGGCCGACACTGCCGCCATCAAGGTCGGCGCAGGGTCCAATCTGCAGGACAACGTAGTCCTCCACGCCGACCCCGGTTTTCCTTGCACCGTGGGCGAGCGCGTCTCCGTCGGCCACAGCGCTGTGGTCCACGGCTGCACTGTGGAGGACGACTGCCTGATTGGCATGAGCGCCACGATCCTGAACGGCGCTGTGATTGGTACCGGCTCCCTTATTGCGGCCGGTGCCGTGGTGTTGGAGGGCACTGTCATTCCCCCGCGCTCACTTGTGGCGGGTGTCCCGGCAAAGGTCCGGCGGGAATTGACGGACGAAGAGTTTGAAGGCGTGAAGCACAACGCGGCCCACTACAAGGAACTCGCTGCGGCGCACCGGGAAATGCACGCTTAAATGACAAATGCGAGGCCCGCTCTGCACCCTATCGTGAGGTTTTAGGGTGCAGAGCGGGCCTCGCAACGGAACCTAATCCAGGCTGATCGGACCGAGCTCCTCCAAGAGGTCACCGGGGCCCGGGTTGCCGGCAACGGACGAACCGCCGAGGTGGTTCACCACGCCCCACACAGCGTTGAGGCCGGTGGTCACAGCTCCTTCGGCCCAGCCCGCAGTGAAGGACACGTCATCCCCGGCAAGGAAGATGCCGCGCTGGTGCTCGGGCAACTTGTCCTGCTTGAAGTGCGTGAAAAGCCGCTGCTGGTATCGGTAGTGCCCGGGCAGGTTGGCTTTGAAGGCGCCCATGAAGTTGGGGTCCGCCTCCCAGGACACGGTGATGGGTTGGCCAACGATGTGGCTCGCGATGTCCACGCCGGGATAGATCTGCTCCAAGGAGTGCAGCATCAGCTTCACGCGTTCCTCGGCGCTGAGCGCCAGCCACTTCAGGGCGTCGTCGTTCCAGGTGTAGGACAGGAGGATGACAGCGGGCTTGTCCGGGCCGTCGTCGAGCAGGTACGTGGCCCGGTTGAGGCGGTCGGTGAGGGTCATGGACAAAACTTCGTGCCCGGTCTCCGGGTCGATGTCCTTCCAGAACGGTCTGTCCACCATGACGAACGTCTTGGACGACTGCATGTAGTGCGAGCGCTCGATCGCCGTCCACAGCTCGGCCGGGAACAGCGCTTCCTCGGTGTGGATGCGCGTCGACAACAGCCACGACTGGCAGGTGGTCACCACGGCCTGGTACGTCGCTTCGCGTCCCCAGTTCTCCCGGACCAGGAGGTCGCCGTTTTCTGCGCGGCGGATGTTGTCCACCGCACCGCGTGGCGAGCCGGAGTGCAAGGACGAAAGGGACGTCCCTTCCGGCCAGTGCTTAATGCCCGACGGCGCGTGGTTCCAGAGTGCCTCGGGGAGCCTTTGCGCTCCTCCCGCGATGGAGCGGTGCTGATCGTCGGCGTCGGTGTAAACAACCCGGAGGATTTCGAGGATGGAGTTGGGGAAGTCCGTGTCCCAGCCGCCGGTCCCGAAGCCCACCTGGCCGAACGCTTCACGGTGCGCGAAGCCGGCTTCCTTGAAGGACTTGCTGGCAGCGATGAAGCCGTAGAAGGTTTGCTCATCCAGTTCCGGCAGAAGCGCGTTCCACAGCTCCTTGATCCGCCGGGTGTCGCGGGCCTTGATGGCTTCCTGCATTTCGGCGAAGGCCGCGCTGTCGTTCACTGCGGCCTTCCAGGCATCGGCGACTTCGCGGAAGAACTCCGGCAGCTCATCAGCGGTGGTGGCATAGTGCTTCTTGCCGGCGAGCTCAATGACGGTGCTGGACGTGGCCGGGGCCATGGGGTTGGGGAAGTCGTTGGTGTCCAGGCCCAGCAGGTCCACGTAGTGGTAGAACGCCTTACCCGAGACCGGGAAGCGCATGCCGCCAAGGTCGGCTGTGACGCCGGGGGCGGACGGGAAGCTGGCTGTCCTGAGACGGCCACCGATCTGGTCGGCCTCGTAGATGACCGGTTTGAGGCCGAGCTTCATCAGTTCGTAGGCGGTGACCAGCCCGGACAGGCCGGCACCGATGATGGCCACTTCGGTGCCGTACAGCTCTTCTGGAACGGAGCCCAGCCCGTCAGGGTGGGCCAGGTAGTGGTCGTAGCTGAAGGGGAAGTCCGGATTCAGCATGGTGATCGGTGCTTCTCCGGGCGCTCCGGCGTCATCGACGAGAGGGAGTTCGGTGGCAGTGGTCATGGGTTGTCTGCTTTCACAGGTTCCGGGCTGACGGCCCTGGTGGTCATTTCACGGTAGTCCTGCTCACTGAGCGCGGCTACCTTGGAGTTCCGGCGTCCATAGCCGAAGTAGATGGCGATGCCCACCAACATCCATACGCCGAATGTCACCCAGGTGTCGGCGCCGAGGTTGAGCATCAAGTACGCGCACATCAGGGTGCCTAGAATCGGCGTGATGGGGTACAGCGGAACCCGGAAGCTGCGCTCGAGGTCGGGGCGGTTGCGCCGCAGGTAGATGACGGCGACGTTGACCAGCGCGAAGGCGAAGAGCGTGCCGATGCTGGTGGCGTCGGCCAGGGCACCGAGCGGGACCAGCCCGGCGGTGAGGGCGACGACTGACCCGATGATCAGGGTCCCGGCCACCGGGGTGCCGGTTCGGCGGGAAACACGGCCAAAGACCTTGGGCACCATGCCATCGCGGGACATGGACAACATGATGCGTGTCTGTCCGTAAAGGACGGTGAGAACGATGCTGGCGATCGCCAGGACGGCGCCCACCGAGAAGACCAGTGCGATCCACGGCTGGCCGGTGATTTCGTGGAGGATCTGAACCAGCGCGGCTTCGGTCCCGTCGAACCAGCCCCAGGGACGGGCTCCGATGGCGGCGACGGAAACCAGGACATAGATGCTGGTGACGATCACCATGGAGAGCAAGATGGCGCGGGGAAGGTCACGTTTGGGGTTCTTGGCTTCCTCGCCCGCGGTGGAGGCGGCATCAAAGCCGATGTAGGAGAAGAAGACGCTCGACGCCGCGGCAGAAACACCGGCTGCGCCCATGGGCATGAGCGGCTCGAAGTTCCCTGCGTTGAAGGCAGTGAACGCCACAGCGCAGAAGAAGATCAGGATACCCACCTTGATGATGACGATTGTGGTGTTGATCCAGGCGCTTTCCCGTGCACCCCGCACCAGCAGGATCATGGCAAGCACCACGATGATCAGCGCGGGGAGGTTGAGTACGCCCCCATCGCCCGGGGGCTGGCTGATGGCATCAGGCAGGACCTGCCCAAACGCTGCCAACGTCTCATTGACGTACTGCCCCGCACCCACGGCTACAGCTGCGACAGAGACCGCATACTCCAGCACCAGGCACCAGCCGCAAATCCAGGCCATGCCCTCACCCATGGTGGCGTAGGAATAGGAATAGCTGGATCCTGCCACGGGGACGAGGCCGGCCATTTCGGCGTAGGAAACAGCGGAGAGGAGAGCGGCCACGCCGGCGATGACGAAGGAGATCCAAATGGCCGGTCCCGCCAGCGGCACGGACTCGCCCAGGATCACCAGGATGCCGGTGCCAAGCGTGGCACCAACACTGATCATGGTCAGCTGGAGTACGCCAAAGCTGCGGACCAACGGCGTACCGCCCTCGCCGCCTCCGGATTCATCGACCATCTGGCCGATGGGCTTGCGGCGCAGGAGCTGCGCACCGAGGCTCGGCCTCGTCACGCTCACCGCCGCTTCGTTTTTGGTGTTCACAGGCACGGTCACCCTTGACGTCCCTTCAAAGTAGTTTCGATTTCCCCTCCACAAGACTGGCATGTGAGCCACCTCTCACTGCGGTGCAAAATGACCTATAGTGTTCAACCATGAGACGTAATGCACAGTATCAAGGGGCGGCCCCGACCGCCCTTTCCGGGCAGGTCACCGTAGACCTGTCCGCAATTTCAGACAACGTCCGGTCCTTGAAAAAGCGGAGCGAAGCGCCGTATTTCATGGCCGTCGTGAAGGGCAATGCCTATGGTCATGGACTCGTGGAAGTGGCCCGCGAAGCAGTTGCGGCGGGCGCGGACTGGCTGGGAACCGCGCAGCTCACCGAAGCCATCGCGCTACGGCAAGCAGGAATCACCGTCCCCATCCTTTCCTGGCTTTATCTGGCATCCCAGACAAGCGCCACCATTCTTGAAGCCCTCGAAAACGACGTTGATGTTTCGCTTGGAAGCGTCGGCCAACTGGAGGTGCTGGTAGGCATCGCTGGACGCCTCGGCCGGCCCGCCGTCGTGCATTTGGAGCTTGACAGCGGCCTCAGCCGCGGTGGCGCGCGCAAGGAGGATTGGGCCGAACTCGTAGCCCGGGCGCGGGAGGCCGAACTCGACGGGACCCTGCGGGTTCGAGGCCTCTGGACCCACCTGGCCTGGGCCGATGTTCCCGCGCACCCCGGTAACGCCACCGCCGTCGCCGAGTTCGAAGATGCGGTCCGTCAGGCGCGGGAAGCCGGACTCACCCCCGAACTCCGGCACGTGTCCAGCTCCGCCAACATCCTGGACCGGCCCGAATTCCACTTCGACATGGTCCGGGCAGGGCTGGCCATCTACGGCCTCGCCCCCGCCGATCACCTGGACCCGGCAGACTTCGGGCTGCGTCCCGCACTCAGCGTCACCGCCCCGCTGGTGATGGTCAAAAAAGTCCCGGCCGGCACCGGCGTGAGCTACGAACACCAGGCCATCACCTACGAACCCCGCTACCTCGGACTGATCCCGCTCGGTTACGCGGACGGCATCCCCAAAGGCATCAGCGGACGCTCGGTGGTGAACATCGCAGGCCGCGCCGTACCGGTGATCGGCAAGGTCTGCATGGACCAGTTCATGGTCGATCTGGGCCCGGACGCCACGGGAATCGACGTCGGGGATACAGCTGTGCTGTTCGGGGACCCTGCCTGCGGGGCGGCGAGCGCCGACGATTGGGGCGCCGCAATCGGCAGCCACGGGGACGAAATCATCAACAGGATCGCCCCGCGCCTGCCGCGGGCCTACGCCACAGCTGCTTACCAGTGCCCCGACTACCAGGAGCCGGCAGCCGCCGGGCCGGGCAATGTCGCCTGAGCCCGCCACCGCCCGCCTGAGTTTCGTCACGCTGGAACAGTTCGTGGAGCAACTGCCGCCGGAGTTGAAAATGCTTCACGACGGCGGCAGCGGCTCCTCGCTGCTGCGATGGGTGGAACCGAGTGAGCTTGAGGACCCCACGCCCTACCTGCCCGAGGGCGAGTTCCTCCTGACCGCCGGGCTGCCTTTCCTTGGGGAGGGCGGCTCGGCGGAGAAGGTTGACGCCTACGTCCAGCGGCTGGTGGAAGCGAAGGTGGCGGCACTCGGATTCGGGATCAGGCCCTATTTCGACGGCGTCCCTGACGTGCTGCTGGACGCTTGCCGCAGGCACAACCTCACCCTGTTCGAGGTGCCCGAATCCGTGCCCTTCGCGGCGATCGGCTTGGAGTTCTCGCAGCTCCTGGAAAGCGACAACGCACGGGTGTTCCGCCATCTGGCCGATACCAACCGCCAACTCATGCGGGCAGTCCTCTCCCCCAGGCCCGAACACGAACTGCTCGCCGCACTCGTGCAGCGGGTGCCGGTGTGGGCCGTGCTGGTGGGCGCGGACGGACGGGTCCGGGCGCGCGGGCACAATGCCGGCGGCAGCACCGGCGTCGAACATTCCCTGCTGGAACCGATGCTGGGCAGGTTGCTGTCCGGGAGCGGGCCGCGCGTGGAGATGGACGGCTTCGACCAGCCGGGGTCAGCACTGGTGTTCGGGCATCCGCTGCGCAGCACCAAGGACGCGAACCTGGGTGCCTTGATCCTCGGCTCGGACACGCCCCTGACCCCTGCGCAGAACAACGTAGTGCAAGCTGCGGTGGGCTTGCTTGAGCTGCTGGTGAGGCAACGGACCAGCGGCTCCCTTGCCCCGAGCCAATTGGCCACGGCGGTCCTCCTGCACCCGGAATCGCTGGCCACGGGCGGGACCAAACATGTCAACGGTTTGAAGGACCTGCTTGCGCAGAGCCTGTCCTCCACGCGGTCCGCGCAGATGCGGGTTGCGCAGGGGGTCCGGGTGGACGGCGCGGCGGATGAAGGGCCCGTGCGGGAGCTGCTGCAATGGAGGCGGCTGTTCGATACCAAACTCGTGGAGATTACCGACTATGGTTTCGCGGCCATCACCCGGCTGCGCGTTGACGATTCCTTGCTGGCAGATGTCGAGAAACTCGGTTGGCGGCTGGTGATCGGCGAGCCTACGGAACTGTCCGGGCTCACGGCAGCGTACCAGCGGGCAAGCTCGTTGCGGAGCCGTGTCGTGTCCAGCGGTGTAAGTGCCCGCGTGGATGAGATTTCGTGGACCGTGGGTGGTCTCTTGGGACGCGATGCCGGGACCATGCTGGCGTCACGGCTGTTGTCTCCCGTGCTGTCGCTGGAGCCGGACCGCAGGGACCCGCTGTTGAGCGTCCTGCGCGGCTGGCTCAGTGAAAATGGCAGCTGGGACGGTTCGGCCAAACTCCTGGGACTGCACCGCAACAGCGTGCGTCGCCAGATCGGCGTCCTCGGGGAACTGCTGGAGATGGACCTCAACCAGGCACAGGTACGGGCCGAGTTGTGGTTTGCGCTGCAGTACGTGGACGATCTCCTGACAGCGGGCGCCACCGCTTCAGATTAGGCTCAACCCTATGGAAACCTTGGCTGTCATAGCGGTGCCGATCGCCCTTGCCCTCGGCGTCGTTTGGAGAAGCTTCCGCCAAAAGAGGAAGGCGAAGGACAAGCCACCCGCCCACAGGGGAACATTTCAATCCCAGCGTGGCCGGGTTTACCGGGACGGCGGTACGTATCGGAACGCCAGCCCGAGTGACGGCACGGGCGGGGGCTATTAGTCCGCGCGGCTGCCTGCAGGTGGATAGCATCGCAAAGCGCACTTTTCCGGATACTGGGCGTCCGTCTATCTAGCCGCAGCAAAAAGTTTCGTAATACGATAGACCGCATGGAACGGAAGATGCACGGACGTCAAGTTTCAGATACTGAGATCGACCAATGGGCTGACGAGGCCGAAGCCGGTTTCGACGTCAAGGAACTGAAGGCACGAATGGGGCGGCCTGCCCGGGGCGCGGAGGCCTCGCAGGTGGTTCCAGTTCGACTGACAGTCGACGAATTGGCTGCGGTCATGGCTCGAGCCGAGCGCGAGCACCTGAACCGGTCCGAGGCATTCCGGGCCGCCCTCGCGGCTTGGGCAAACGCAGCGTGATTGCCCGCAGCTCCGCACGCAAGCATGGGATCAGTACCGAGTCTCGGCTTCGATACGCACGGTCGGCTTCTGGAACTCGTCGTGCTGGTATGGGACGACGAGAGTGAAGAACTGATCCACGCCATGAAATGCCGGCCTCAATACCTCGAGTTGCTCGGCTAGGGGCAAGCCATGGATAAGTTGCTGCCTACCGAGGGCATCACAGACGAACGTCAGTGTTCCCAGCTGCCATAAAGGTCCGGCCGTCGTTCGCGCAGGTATGGGACTTCAGCCCGTGCCGCCTTAACGGCTTCCGTGCCCACCTCGGCGAACAGCAGCGTCGCGGACTCCCCCGCGGCGGCAAGCAACGAGCCGTCCGGTCCGGCCACCACGCTGCCGCCCAGGAAGTTGTAGACGTCCTCGTGTCCGGAATGGTTGGCGTAGGCCACGTTTAACTGGCTTTCCAAAGCGCGGGCCCGGATGAGGACCTGCGGGACGTTCTCGAATCCGGCGGACAGGGCTGTTGGCACGAGCAGAAGCTCGGCACCCCTGGTTGCTGCGGCCCTGACGGCTTCCGGGAATTCGACGTCATAGCAGATCAGCATCGACGTCCGGATTCCATTGAAATCCACGACGGCGGGAGGTTCTTGGGCGCCGACGAACGCCTTGTGTTCATCCTGGCCAAACAGGTGGACCTTGGCGTAATTGAGGACCTCGGAGCCGGTTGCGTCCAGCAAAGTAGCCGTGATGTTCCAGGCGCCATGAGTTGCAGGCGACCCTGCGCCGTCGTGCGTTTCCTGGCCCGACGCTACGGCAGGAAGGCTGTAGACCAAGCCAATGCCGTGCTTGCGGGCGATCCCGGCGAGCCGTTCCCGAATGCCTGGCAGCGTGGCGGGGTCGAGTTCACCATGGAGCCGCAGTGGTGCGTATCCAACGGGAAACAACTCCGGCGTGAGGAGCAGCCCGGCACCGGCGTGGGCGGCTCGCTGCGCGGCGTCGTCGATGGTGCGCAGGTTCGCCTCGACATCCATGACGGAAGCGTTGGCCTGCAGGACGGATAGCAGCATCATTACCACCTAGGTTTTCGCTGAACCCCGGACGCTCATCTCAAGGCCGGGGCGTTTCTTGATTCAAGCCTAGGCCGGGAACAGTCCTGGCGACTGAGGCAATTGGACCCGCGGACTTCCAAAATGGGACGCATTGCCCGCTCCCGTCGCGTTGCGAGGCCGGCTCTGCACGGTACGGCGCGCACTAACCCCGCAAACCGGGCCCCGCAATGCTTAGAGGGCTTCACAAGGGGTACATAGCCAATCATCTTGTGTTGGAGTATGTCGGTGAAGCTTGACTCACTGTGTTCACTTCTTGACTACAAGGATGCTTCTGGGGCAATCTTCTTGTCATGCCCGCTACACAGCGCTCAACGAAGAGCCACCCTCGAAAACCCGGCTCGCAGTCGGCGCTCCGCCACCTGAATCAACAGCGCATCATCGAGTGCTTGCTGAGCGGGCCATCCACGCAGGCAGAGCTTTCGCGTCAGACCGGGCTCTCAACGGCAACGGTGTCCAACATCGTCAAAATCATGCAGGACGCCGGCCTCGTCTCCACTGAACCCACCACCAGTTCCGGCCGCCGGGCCACCAACGTGAGGCTGAACAGCAACGGTGCGGTCGCAGTGGGAATCGACTTTGGACGCCGCCACCTACGGGTGGTCCTGGCTTCACTGGGCTACCACGTCATTGCCGAGGATTACATCGAATTGCCGCTGGGTCACCAGGCAGAAGAAGGCATTGAAGCGGCCGTCCAACTGTTGGAAAAACTGCTCCGCGAAAACGGTATCGACCGCACCGCCGTGGTGGGAGCCGGCGCGGGTATTCCGGGACCCATTGACCGCCGAACAGGCACCGTGGCCCAAGGTGCCATCCTGCCTGAATGGGTGGGCATCGACATCCTCCACCGGCTGGAGGAAGCACTCAATTGCCCCGTATTCGTTGACAACGACGCGAACTTGGGCGCACTGTCCGAAGTGACATGGGGACCGCACAGCGGCGTCTCCAACCTGATGTTCCTCAAGATCGGATCCGGCATCGGCGCGGGCCTGATCCTCAATGGATTTCCCTATTACGGCAACGTGGGAATCACCGGGGAGATCGGCCACGCAACCATCCACGAGCATGGACTGGTGTGCCGGTGCGGGAACAGGGGTTGCCTCGAAACGATCGCCTCCACAACCACCATGATCGAGTTGCTGGGGCGTGGGCAAGAGTCGCTCCTGACACCCCAGGATATTGTCCGCAATTGCCTCGCCGGGGACTCCGCGACGCAGCGGGTGGTGGACGACGCCGGACTGGCCGTCGGCCGCGCTTTGGGCAACGTATCCAACCTGATCAACCCGGAGGTGATCGTGGTGGGTGGTCCTCTCGCGGGGCTCGGTGACCTGCTGCTGGACCCAATCCGCCGCGGACTGGTCAGGCACGCAGTGCCCGTTGTTGGCGAGACGACACACCTGGCCATGTCCTCGCTGGGGGCACGTGCAGAGGCGCTCGGAGCGGCCGCTTTGGTGTTCCAACACGCGGGTATTACCGGCAGGTAACGAAATCGTTAGCTGGATGATGCGTTCAAGTCTTGACGACAAGCCGGGTGATCCAGTTTACTTTTTCATCAGACAGCTCCGCCGTTTGCGGGGCCGACAACGAAGTCATGCATTGGAGGCGTAAGGGCTGATGACATCCCTCGACACGCAAGGTGATCCCATCCTTTTGGAGATGCGTTCGATCACGAAGGAATTCCCGGGCGTGAAGGCACTGTCCAATGTGAGCCTCCGGGTGATGGCTGGCGAAATCCACGCCATCTGTGGTGAAAACGGAGCAGGGAAATCCACCCTCATGAAGGTCCTCTCCGGCGTTTACCCTTACGGGAGCTACACGGGCGACATCGTGTACCAGGCCGAGACGCAGCAGTTCAAGGACATCCGTGCCAGCGAGGCCGCAGGCATCGTGATCATCCACCAGGAACTGGCATTGATCCCGGAACTGTCCATCATGGAGAACATCTTCCTGGGCAACGAACCCACCAAGTGGGGCGTCATCGACTGGGCGGAAGCCCGCAAGCGTTCCCTGGAACTGCTGGCCCGCGTAGGCCTGCGGGACGACCCCGATACCCCCATCAAGGAAATCGGCGTCGGCAAGCAGCAGCTCGTGGAAATCGCCAAAGCGCTGAACAAGTCGGTAAAGCTCCTGATCCTGGACGAACCGACGGCGGCGCTGAACGAATCCGACTCCCAGCACCTGCTCGATTTGATCCTTGGCCTGAAGGGTAAGGGCGTCACCTCGATCATCATTTCCCACAAGCTCAACGAGATCGAACAGATCGCCGATGAGATCACCATCATCCGCGACGGCAAGTCGATCGAGACCTTGAACGTCAAACGCGACGGCGTGGATGAAGACCGCATCATTAAAGGCATGGTGGGCAGGACGCTCGAGTCCCGCTTCCCGGACCACGAGCCCAAGATCGGCGAAGTCTTCTTCGAGGTCAAGGACTGGACCGTGGGCCACCCGCAGATCCAGGACCGCCTGATCTGCAAGGGCTCCAACTTCTACGTACGGCGTGGCGAGATTGTGGGCTTCGCCGGCCTGATGGGTGCAGGGCGGACCGAACTGGCCCGTTCCTTGTTCGGCCACTCCTACGGCCGCTTCATCAAGGGCCAGGTGTACAAGGACGGCAAGCCGGTGAACCTCCGCAGCGTGCGGGCAGCGATCGACGCCGGACTCGGCTACGTCACCGAAGACCGCAAGTCCCTGGGCCTGAACCTGCTGGATGACATCAAGACCACCACAGTGGCGGCGGCCCTGGACAAGATCAGCAACTACACGGTGGTGGATACCCGCAAGGAGTTCTCCGTAGCGGAGGACTACCGCAAGTCACTGCGCACCAAGACCCCCTCGGTTGAGGAAGGTGTAGCAAAGCTTTCCGGTGGCAACCAGCAAAAGGTGGTGCTTGCCAAGTGGATGTTCACCGATCCCGACCTCCTGATCCTGGACGAGCCGACCCGCGGAATCGACGTCGGCGCCAAGTACGAGATTTACGGCATCATCCAGAAACTGGCGAACCAGGGCAAGGGAGTGATTGTCATTTCCTCGGAGCTTCCTGAGCTCCTGGGCCTGTCCGACCGCATCTACACCATCTTCGAAGGCGCCATCACCGGCGTCCTGGACAAGAACGAAGCAGACCAGGAAAGCCTCATGAAACTCATGACTTCCGCCCGCAAATCCGCCTGACCCGTTGGCCCAGCCTCACCCCTTCCTGACACAAGGACCAAAACAATGAACGCGCTCAAGAAGCTATTTGGTGGCAATACCCGCCAGTTCGGCATGATCTTCGCCCTGGTGGCACTTATCGTCTTCTTCCAGATCTTCACCGAGGGACGCACGCTCACCCCCGGTAACGTGATCAACCTGTTCAACGGCAACTCCTACATCCTGATCCTGGCCATCGGCATGGTGCTGGTCATCATCGCCGGCCACATTGATCTTTCCGTGGGCTCGGTGGCCGCTTTCGTGGGCGTCTTCGTGGCTCTCGCGATGCGGGACTGGGGCTTCCCCTGGTGGGTCGGGGTGCTCTTCGGCCTGTTCCTGGGCGCGGTGATCGGTGCCTGGCAAGGGTTCTGGGTGGCCTACGTGGGTATACCTGCCTTCATCGTGACACTGGCCGGCATGCTGCTTTTCCGCGGCTTCAACCAGTTCGTGGGCAAGTCCAACACCATTCCCGTTCCCAAGGAATTCCAGTTCATCGGTTCCGGGTACCTTCCCGAGATTGGGCCGAACACCGGCTTCAACAACCTCACAGTGCTTATTGGCCTGGTCGCCGTCGCCTTCGTGATCATCATGTCCCTGCGTGCCCGTGCCGCAGCCAAGGCCCTTGGCGCCGAAGTTCCGGAACTCTGGGTTGAGGTCACCAAGCTGGTCCTGATCTGCGGTGCGATCCTCTACGCAACGTACCTGTTCGCCACCGGCCGTCCCGGCACCTCCTTCCCCATCCCCGGCCTGATCCTGGCAGTGCTGGTCCTCATCTACGGCTTCATCGCCGACAAGACGGTCCTCGGCCGCCACGTCTACGCGGTGGGTGGCAACCGCCACGCAGCGGAACTGTCCGGTGTGCAGTCCAAAAAGGTCAACTTCATGGTCATGATGAACATGTCCATCCTGGCTGGCCTGGCCGGCATGATCTTCGTAGCCCGCTCCACCGCATCGGGTCCGTTCGACGGCGTCGTTTGGGAACTGGATGCCATCGCCGCAGTCTTCATCGGTGGCGCTGCCGTCACCGGTGGTGTTGGTACGGTTATCGGCTCGATCGTCGGTGGTCTGGTCATGGCTGTCCTGAACAACGGCCTCCAGCTCCTCGGCGTTGGCGCCGACCTCACCCAGATCATCAAGGGCCTGGTGCTCCTGGCCGCCGTGGCCTTCGATGTCTACAACAAGTCCCAGGGCAAGCGCTCCATCACCGGCATGTTGATGAAGAACTTCCAGCGCAACAACGAGATCCAGCCCCAAGAAGCCACCTCCACCAAAGAGGTCATTTCCAAGGAAGCCTGACAGGTTTCCGCACGACTCGCTCCACCCCACCCACACAGAAAGTGAACCAAGATATGCGAATGTTTGGTAAAGCAGGAAAGGCAGCAGCAGTCGCTGCCATCGCGGCACTGGCGCTGACGGCCTGCGGCCGCACTGACAGCGGCTCAAGCAGCAGCACAGCTGGCGGGGAAGCGTTCCCCAAGGACTCGCTGATCGGCGTCGCACTTCCGCAGAAGACCAGTGAGAACTGGGTCCTGGCGGAGAAGCTGTTCAACGACGGCCTCACCGGCGCCGGCTTCAAGGCCGACGTCCAGTTCGCCAACGGCGGCGTGTCCGAGCAGCAGAACCAGATCAGTGCCATGGTTACCAAGGGTGCCAAGGTGATCATTGTGGGTGCCATCGACGGCGCCCAGCTGGGTACGCAGCTCAAGCAGGCCAAGGATTCTGGCGCAACGGTCATCGCTTATGACCGCCTGCTCCTGAACACCGAAAACGTGGACTACTACGTGGCCTACGACAACTTCAAGGTTGGTGTCCTCCAGGGCCAGGCCCTGCTGGACGGCATGAAGGCCAAGAAGCCGTCCGGCCCGTACAACATTGAGCTCTTCGCCGGTTCCCCCGACGATGCCAATGCGAAGGTCTTCTTCGACGGCGCCATGAGCGTCCTGAAGCCGAAGTTGGACGACGGCACCCTGAAGGTAGTTTCCGGCCAGACCTCGTTCGAGCAGGCTGTTACCCAGGGTTGGAAGGCTGAAAACGCCCAGCGTCGCGCTGACACGCTGCTCACCGGCAGCTACGGCACCGCTTCACTGGACGGCGTCCTGTCCCCGAACGACACCCTGGCCCGTGCAGTGCTGACGTCCGTCAAGGCCGCCGGCAAGCCGCTCCCCGTTGTCACCGGCCAGGACTCCGAAGTTGAGTCCGTCAAGTCGATCATGGCCGGCGAGCAGTACTCCACCATCAACAAGGACACCCGCAAGCTCGTTGAGCACGCCATCACCATGGTGAAGGACCTCCAGGCAGGCAAGCAGCTGGAGATCAACGACAAGGACTCCTACAACAACGGCGTCAAGACCGTTCCGGCATTCCTCCTGCCGCCACAGATCGTGACCAAGGAGAACGTCAAGACGGCCTACGTTGACGATCCGGTATTGGGCCCGATCACCAAGTAACACCTCTTTACAGCAAGCCCGGTCCGCCAAACAGGCGGGCCGGGCTTTTGCTTTGGCAGCCCACGCTTTCACAGCCCACACATAGCTTCGGCTGGTGCACCGCACAGCAGCGCTCAGCAGTGTTGGTCCTGCGGCCCGCGCCTGAGCGGGCCGGACAATCTGCAGGTCCAGAGGAGAAACGTGAGCGTCCTTGCCCGAAGCGTAGGCAATGCCTTCCGCAACAAAATCAGAACGGCGGCGGTTGTTGCCGTCCTGGCCGTAGCCATCGGCTTGGCTTTGGCCATGCTCGTGGCCAACCAGGCCGTGGGTGCCAAGGTCCAGGAGCTGAACGCCTCCGTGGGGACCACACTGACCGTCAACCCCGCAGGCGGCCAGGGCTTCGAAGGCGGCGGCGAACCGCTCACGACGACCGAGGCCCAGACCGTGGCCTCGGTCGCCAACGTGACGTCCGTGGTGGGAACCAAGGCGCTGCGGCTCCAAACCGCCAGCACGACGACGGCAAGCACCGGAGCGACCACCGGCACCACCCAGCAGGCCGGCCCGGGTGGCGGGTTTGGTCCGGGCGGGCAGCAGCCGACGGTGAGCACCAACCTGACGGCCGCCGTCGACGCCGGAACGCTTGGCAACCGCAACAGCTCCACCGGTTCCACCACCCAGCCGACACGCACCTTGCCCATCACCGCAACAGGGACCGGCGCCGAGGTGGACAGCACGGGTAAGGCACTGAACATCACCAGCGGTACCGGCCTGGGCGACTACACCGCGGCCGAAGCTAAAGCCCTGGTTGGCAGCTCGCTTGCCGAGAAAAACAACCTCACCGTGGGCTCAACCTTCACCGTTCAGGACAAAACGTTCACGGTCGCTGGCATCTTCGACGCAGGAACCACTTTTGGCAACAACGCCGTCTACGTGACACTGCCCGAAGCCCAGGCCCTTGCCGCAACCCCTGATGAACTCTCCACCATGATCGTCACGGTCAACAGCATGGAGAACGTGGACAGCACCAAGACCGCCGTCCAAAACGCACTGGGCACGGACAAAGCCGACGTCACCCAGGGCCAGCGCAACCTCGAAACAGCCGTCAGCTCCCTGAACAGCGTCAAGAACATCTCACTGATCGCTTTCATCGCCGCACTGGCCACCGCTGGCATCATCATCCTGCTCATCATGGTGATGCTGGTCCGGGAACGCCGCCGCGAAATCGGCGTCCTCAAGGCGATCGGCGCCCCGAACCGCACCATCGGCCTCCAATTCGTGCTGGAGTCCCTGGTGCTGGTGGCCCTCGGCAGCGTAGTGGGTGCGGTCATTGCCTCCCTTGCCAGCGGCGGCATCGCTTCCGCACTGATCAGTTCCAACACCACCACGACGGCGGTCACCAGGACCCAGCGGGGTGGCGGCCTGGCCGGAGCCGTACCGAACGGTTCACTACCCGGTGGTGGCGGCTTCCAGGGTGGTGGGCAGGGAGGTCCATTCGGCGGCGCTTCCCAACTGCTGACCTCCGTTACGGCCAGCGTCTCCCCCGGTGTCCTCGCGGCAGGCATCGCAGCCGTGTTCGCCGTCGCAATTATCGGCGCCCTGGTACCCGCGCTGCTGACTGCACGTATCCGCCCCATCGAAGTACTCCGAGGAGAATAGCCGTGATTGTAGTCAAGGATTTGGTCCGTCAGTTCAAGTCCGGCGACCGGACCATCAAGCCGGTCAACGGCGTCAGCTTTGAACTCGGGAAGGGTTCGCTCGCATCCATCGTCGGCAAGAGTGGCAGCGGCAAAAGCACGCTGTTGTCCCTCCTGGGCGCGCTGGACAAGCCCACTTCGGGAGACGTCGTCGTGGATGGCGTCAGCCTTGCGGGCCTGCCGGACGGCAAACTGACCGAGTACCGGCGCCGGGACATCGGCTTTGTGTTCCAGCAGTTCAACCTGATCCCCAACCTCAGCGCCCTGGACAACGTGATGCTGCCCTTGGAGTTCGCCGGTGTCCGCAAGTCGGCCCGTTTGCAGCGGGCCAAAGAACTGTTGGAGCAGGTTCAACTGGATCCGGAAAAGCACGCGCGCAGGACCAACCGGCTCTCGGGCGGCGAGCAGCAGCGGGTGGCCATAGCCCGTGCGCTGGCCAACGAACCCAAGCTGATCCTCGCTGATGAGCCCACCGGAAACCTGGACGAGCAGACCGGTGAGCACATCATCGAGCTTCTCAGTTCACTGAGCCGCGACGACAACACCACCATCCTGGTGGTCACCCACGACCGGAGCCTGGCCCAGAAAACAGAGCGCTGCTTCCGGCTTCAGCAGGGCCGGCTCACGGAGGAGGTCAGAAGCGGATCGCGTCGATAACCTTGACGCGCACCGCCACCAGGGCGGGGATTGCTCCGGCGAGGGCACCCACCAGGACGGCGGCGCCGAAGCCCAGAAGGGCCGCGTCGACGGGGAAGGCCGGATATTCGGTGAGTCCCGGAGCCACTTTCGATTCGATCCAGGGGTGTTTGACCACCGCGACGGCGAGCATCACTCCGGCGATGCCCGCTACCGCGGTGGCCACCACGGACTCCATCATGACGCCCACGAAGATGCGGCCCGAGGTCGCTCCGAAACTCCGCCGGATGCCGATTTCCCGCACCCGGTAGCGCACGGTGACCATGGAGATGTTCAGCATGCCGACCGCCCCGAGGAGCAGTACCAGTCCGGCAACTCCGCCCACTACCAACTGCACGGGAGCAAGCGGGTCGCCCCAGGCCGCGTAGTCGACACGGTTGGCTTGGGCGTAGTAGCCGGGGAATTGTCCTTGCAGGTCTGCGGTGATCGCGGCCATGAGGACATCAGCCTGCTCCTCGCCCACCCACAGTTTGAACTCCGACATTTGCGGTTTCATCCCCGTCACGGCCGCACCCTCGGTAAGGATGAACGCGGCCGGAGGCATGTCCGGAAAAACGTCCGGCACCACGCCGATGATCACGGCCGTCGCCGGTCGGTCACCTGGGATGGTGACTGTGGGGTGGGTGGTCAGGTTGGGCCTGCCCGCTTGGTTGTAGAAAGCCTCGGAAACCACGACGGCGGGGGCCAGCCTTTGGCCGTCGTCGGCAGCGAACCAGCTCCCTTGCAGAAGGGGGACGCGGTGGATGGTGCCGTATCCGATGTCCACGATGGTCATGCTGACCGGGGTCACTCCGCGGGGAAACTGGAAACCGGCCTGGGTCTGGCCCATGTGGGTGGAGGTAGTGATGCCGTAGCGCTGCTGGATCCCCTGGTACACCTTCTCGATCTTCTCCGGGTCCGGAGGCGTGGGACCGTTGACGCTGAGGGCCAGCGTGGCAACACGTCCCCCGTTGCGCTCCGACTGCACTTTGTAGCCTTCGCGGGCCAGGTTTCCCACGCCCACTACGGAGGTCAGTGCGGCCACGGACAGGGCAACGCCCATGAGTGCCAGAAGGATTCTTACCTTGTTGATCCGGAGTTCCTGCCAGGCTTCCACCAACGTGGAGATCACGCCCGTCATGCGGACACCCCCGTGTCGGCGAGCGCGAGCGGGCTGAGGACCCCGGAATCCAGTCGGTAACAAGCCCGGGCCAGCGCTGCCACGTTGGTGTCGTGGGTAATGGTGACCAGGGCCGCGGCGGTCTCCGTGGCGACAGTATCCAGCAGCGCCATGACGGAGTGGCCGGTCTCAACGTCCAAGGCACCCGTCGGCTCGTCGGCAAGGATGAGCCGGGGCCGGCGGACCAAGGCCCGCGCGATGGCAACGCGCTGCTGCTCACCGCCGGAGAGCATATTGGGCATGGTGTTGGCCCGCGCCGCGAGGCCCACCCGGTCCAACATATCCATGGCCAGTTCCCTTCGACGCCAGAACTCCCGGCCCTTGGCGTAAAACAACGGGGTGATCACGTTGTCCAACGCGCTGCGTCCCGGTAACAGGTTGAATTGCTGGAAGACGAAGCCCACGGTGGATCCGCGGAGGCGGGCGCGGGCGTTGTTGCCCAGCCTGTCAGCGGGCTGGCCCAGAAACTCCAGCTCCCCCGACGTCGGAACGTCCAACAGGCCCAAAAGGTTGAGCAGGGTGGATTTGCCGCACCCTGAACGGCCCACAATCGCAGTGTGGTCTCCGCTGTGGACCTCCAGGTCGATGCCTTTGAGGATGTGAAGTTGTTGTTCATCCGGCAAGGTGACGGACCGGGTGACCGAGCGGAGGCTGACGAGTGTTTCCTTGGGTTGTTCCATTGCCGCTAACCCGCCGGGGCGACGGCAACCTGCCCCGGACCCATAGGCCCCGGGACAGCCGGCGCGCCGGGTACGAATTCAAGGACCTGCTCGCCTTCGGCCAGGCCCGACGTCACTTCCACTACGGAACCATCATTGAGGCCCAATTGGACCGTGCGCTGCTCGGGTGCGGCCGCTGCCCCACCCGGCCCTGCGATCCAGACGATCCCGTCCTTCACGCTTCCTTTCACCGACGTCAACGGAACGGTCACCACATCCGGTGCGACGCCCGCACTGACCGTCATGGTGGCTCCCAAACCAGGGAAGACCTGCTGGCCGGACGGGACGGGGCAGCTCAACGTTCCCGTCGGAGTGCCGCCCTCCTCGGGTTGGCTCGGCGCCCCCGGACCGGCAACAGCCATGCCCACGCCCATTCCAGCACCTCCACCGCTGGCAACGGAACCGCCGGAGCCGCTGCCGCCGTCGTCGGACGCGTTGTTCTTGAGCGTCACTTCCGTGCACTGGAACGGCGCCGGGCCGCCCACCAAGGCGATTTCTGCCGGACCGGGCTTGCCGAGCAGCCGGTACTGCTGGGCGGCGGTCACTGAACCCGCCACAGTGTAGGTTCCGGGATCGATCTTGCCCACGGACTCACCAACGGTCACTTGCTGGTCAACGAGCGTCGAGAGTGACTGCAGGGTTCCCGCGCTGGGGGCAAGGATGTCGAAGTAGTCGTAGGCAAGCTTCGGCTGGGTCCCGTCCTTGGAAGGTGCGCCGGTGACGGCCTGCTCGGCTTTGACCTGGAACAAGGCGTCGCCCTTGGCAACGGTGGCACCTTGTTCAACGAAGACCTTGATGACTTTCCCTGCCGAGGTGCTGCGGACGGTGTCGGCTGCGTCGCTCTGGACGGTGCCCTTGATCTGGACGGTGTTGGTGACCGTTGCCCTGGTGGCCGGGACCACCGGAATGTCCACGTGGGCCAGCGGTGCCGGCTCGGATGCGGCCGACTCCAGGCCATCGACAAATGCGATCTTGACCAAGGCCACCGCGATAACCGCGAATATGGCCAACCAGGCAACCGGCAAAATGACGCGCCGAAAAATACCCATCCCTGCTCCATTTCGGTAACTCCCCACAGAACCTCTGCGAGGGATGATGGCCTAAGCCTAGGCGAGGAAATCCACGGCTCCGGGCATTCGTGTGACTTGACAGAAGGCTTACCGTGTCGCCGCCTGTTCCCTGCGTGCGCACCCGTTCCCGCCCGGTGCACCCCACGCTCCCGGTGTGCGCACCCGTTGCCGCCCGGCGCACCCCACGCTCCCGGTGTGCGCACCCGTTGCCGCCCGGCGCACCAGAGGTTCCGGGTGCGAGCGGGGCAAAAGGGTGCGGCACCAAGCACACTCGAGACCCTCACACTCCAAGCCCCAGCCCTGACTGCATCGCGCACAGCGCACCCGTTGCCGCCGGGCGCACCCCACGTTCCCGGCGGCCGCACCCGTTCCCGCCCGGCGCACCAGAGGTTCCGGGAGCGAGCGGCGCGAAAGGGTGCGCACCGCAGCGGCTTGACCGCCACCCTTGCGCGAATGACTTGTGCCGAATGACTTGCGCCAAATGAGAGGATGGCACTCATGACCCTCCCCATCGCCAGGCCGTGGCTGTTCGAGCAAACCAACCAGGATCCCCGGGCAGCGACCGGACGGCCGTTGCGGTGGGGCGTGGTGTCCACGGGCAACATCGCCAACAGCGTGTCCCAGGACCTGGCGATGCTGGAAGACGCGGAACTCTACGCCGTAAGTTCACGGACCCAAGAGGCAGCGGATGCTTTCGCCAGTGCACTCGGCTTCGCCAAGGGTTACGGGGACGACGGCGGTGTTCCCGGCTACCAGCGGATGTTCGCCGACCCCGCGGTGGACGTGGTGTACATCGGCACTCCGCATGCCCAGCACTTCCAGATCGCCTCCGCCGCACTGCGGTCCGGCAAGCACGTCCTCTGCGAGAAGGCCCTGACCATCAACGCCCGCGAAGCGTCGGAACTGGTGAATCTGGCCAAGGAAAACAAGGTGTTCTTCATGGAGGCCGTGTGGAGCCGGTTCCTGCCCAGCATGCAGCGCGCGTTCGAGATCGCCGGTTCAGGTGAGCTTGGGAGCATCCAGTGGGTCAGCGCAGATCTGGGTTTCCCGGCACCCTACGATCCCACCGCCCGGATCTGGGCCCTGAACGATGGCGGCGGGGCGCTCCTGGACATTACCGTCTATCCCCTGCTCTGGGCGCTGGGAACCCTTGGCTTCCCTCAGTCTGTCACTGCCATCGGATCGCTGAATGAGGACGGCGTGGACACCCAGAACGCACTGACGCTCGGGTACGCCGACGGTGCGCAGGCCCAGCTGACGTCGTCCTTGATGGCGCACGGGCCGCGGACTGCCACGGTCGCCGGAGGATTGGGCTTCCTGCAAACAGTCGGGTCGGTAAACAACCCCCGCGAACTGCTCATCAGGGTTGGCTGGGACGAGCCCCGGCACGAGCACTTCGACGTGGTGGGCATCGGCTACACGTACGAACTCCGCGAAGTGACGCGATGCGTCCAGCAAGGCCTCACCGAAAGTCCCGTGATGCCGTTGGAGGACTCGGTCAACGTGATGCGCTTGTTTGACGGTGTGCGCTCACAGCTGGGTATCCGGTACCCGAACGACGCACGGTGAGTGCCGCCGCCGTCGTGATTTAACCCAGGTGAGCTAGCGACCCCGAGCCGGCTGGCGCGCCAATTTGCGGTCCAACGACAGTGCTCCGGGGCCCAGGAAGACGAACGCCACGGCAATGGCGAAATAGATAATCAGGAGCTCGGCCGTCACCCCGGCCGCGTCGGTGAGCAGCGGCTTGCCCGCCTCCGTCACGAACCAGATCGAGGCGAACAGGATCGCCGCGAGGAACCCGGCCACGCGGGTCAGCGCACCCAGGACCAACAGCGCGCCAAGGCCAAGCTCGCCCGCGATGACCAACCAGGCAATGAGTTCGGGCTTCTGGACACCCATGGCGGCCACGGACGCGGCGAAAGCTGCGTGTCCGGCCATGAGCTTCTGGAGGCCGTGGACCACCATTAGCGCACCGAACACCACGCGCAGGATGGCGACACCGCGGGAGGAGGACTGGGGAGAGGGGTGAAGGAATTTCACCGTCCCAATCTTCCACGTCCGCGGGTCAGGCGCCAACTAGGACAACAGCGAGGGGATGTCCTTCACGCCGTCCAGGATGTGATGGTGCGGGTGAACGGCGAGGTCTTCGCGGCCGAGCTTACCGGTCAGGACGCCAACGGCGGTGACGCCTGCGTTGTTGGCGGCGGCGAGGTCGTTCACGGTGTCGCCGGCAGCGATCACTGCCCGGACGTCCTGCACCCCGGTCAGCTCCATGGCACGGTGGATCATGTGCGGGGCCGGACGCCCCGCGGCTACCTCATCGGAACATACGACGGCGTCCAGCAGGTTATCGTCCTCGACGCTCCAGCCCAGCCGCTCAAGAAGGGGACCGGCGACATCGCGGGAGAAGCCGGTAGTCAACGCCACTTTGACGCCGCGGCGGCGCAACTCCCGGAAAGCGTCCTCCACACCGTCCAGGGCGACCGGCGGGTTGGCGTCGTAGAACTCCACGAGCAATTCCTTGAAACGGCTGAAGGCGGCCTCCACAGCTGGGGGTGTCGCGGTTCCTCCACCGGCTTCGATCAGGGCGGTGATGGCTTCGACTTTGTCGGCGCCCATCCATTCCTGGACGGACTCCGGGGTGGTGCGAACGCCCGTTTCTTCAACGCAGCGGGCCAGTGCAACGTACACGTCCCCGTGCTCGTCAATGGTGGTTCCGGCCATATCGCAGGCAAGAAGCTTGATCATGGGGTGGCTCCTTCGGTGTGGATGCGGACCAGCGCGGCCCGGCGTTCCACGGTGTTGTCGATAGTGAAGTTGGTGAGGGCAGGGAGGTAGCGGTCCTCGGAGTATTCCAGGGGCTGGCCATCGCCGGATCGGGTGACGCGGCGCTCGCGCAGGAGCGGGATGCCTTCAGGCTGCTCCAGCAGTTCGGCGTCCTCATCGCTTGCCGCGACGGCGTCGATGGTGTGCCGCGCGCTGTGCAGGTCCACACCCTGTTCTTTGAGGAAGGCGAAGATGGACCCGGAGTCGGTGTCGAAGTCGAACAGCTTGCGTCCGACGTCCAGGATAAATGTGGTGCGTTCAATCATTGCTGGGGACTCGTCCAGGTAGCGGACCCGAAGGACCTCCACCACAGTGGTTTCGGGCATCAACCCGAGTGCGTCGGCGGCGTCGGGGCTGGCTTCCCGACGCGCAACTTCCAAGGTGCGCTGGCCGGGCTTCTTGCCAATCCCAACAGCCCATTCGGTGAACGAGTTGAACGTGGAGAAGGACTGCGACGGGACCGATGAGCGCACCATGGGTGGGCGCCCCCGCCCACCGGTTACGGCCCCCTCGGAACGAAGGAATGCCAGTGCCTGACGGATCGGTCCGCGTGATGTGCCGAACTCACGGCACAGCTCCGCTTCACTGGGCAGCTGGAATCCCGGCGGCCAGTCACCATCGGTAATCCGGCGCATGAATTCCTCGCTCAGCCTGACATGGAGGGGCGCGTTCTGCTGTGTGCTCACCAGTTGATAATACAAGTCCTGCGTGCCAAAAACCCCAGAATTGAAGGACTCAAGGTGAAATAGCAGTGAACTCACATGAACAGACATTAAATTCTGATTAACTTGTATATACAAGTGCCGTTTTGGCTTGATTACGCGTTGTCGGCCCGCCAAGGTCAATGGTGTGAACAACCCAAGCACCGCACCAATAGCCGTCAACAGCAGCGCAGGCAGCAAGGCCAGCACCAGCGACGTCCTCATAGTCGGCGCCGGCATCGTCGGCCTGGCCCACGCCGCGCACGCTGTCGCCAATGGCCTGACCGTCACCATCATTGAGCGCGACCACCACGCTGCCGGAGCGTCGGTCCGCAATTTTGGCCACTGCTGCATCACGGCGCAGTCCGGCGAGTTGTACGAACTTGCGCAGGTCTCCCGTAAGTACTGGCTCGAATTCGCCGCGAAGGCCGGATTCTGGGCCGTCGAGTCCGGCGCCGTGGTCCTGGCCCGTACCGAGGCGGAGATGGCCGTCCTTCGCGAACTCTCCGCCGTCCGGGAGCCGGGCCAGGTGGAGCTGCTCTCCCCTGCCGGGACGCGTGAACGGCTGGGCACTTCGCCTGAAACCGCCCAGGAAACGCACGACGGCGGCTGGCCAGGTTTGGTAGGCGGCGCCTTCCTTCGGGATGACCTGCGCGTCGACCCCCGCACCACGGTGGCGAGGTTGGCCGAATGGCTGAGCCAACAACCCGGCGTCGAACTTCGTTGGAACACTTCCGCGCTGGGTTTCAGCCAATCCCCTGAGGGCGTGAGTGTCCGGACCTCCCGCGGCGAACTGAGGGCCGGACAGGTTTTTGTGTGCGTGGGCCACGACGTTGATTACCTGTTCCCGGACCTTGCCGCTGAACACCGGATCCAGCGGTGCGCACTCCAGATGTCGTTGGCAGCCAAGCCGGACCGGGCGGGGTTCGCGCCTGCAGTCCTCACGGCAACATCCATGCTCCGCTACCCGGCATTTACTGACATGCCTGCCGCTGCCGCACTCCGGGCAGAGGTGTCGGAAACCCGGCCTGGGCTGCTGGACATCGGCGCCAACGTCATGTTTACCCAACGACCCGACGGGACCATCATCCTCGGCGACTCGCACCACTACCACCAGACCGCCGATCCGTTCCTGGACGAAGAGGTGACGTCCACGCTCAACGCGGAAATTGCCGACAGGATCGGCGAGCCGCTGGAGATCATCCAGCGCTGGCAGGGCATCTACGCATCCTCGGACGTCGCACCCATCCTTGTCCGCGAAATCCAGCCCGGCGTCACCGTAGTGTCCGTGACCTCCGGCGTTGGCATGACCCTGTCCTTCGGCCTGGCGCACCGCAACGTCTCGCGCCTGCCCTGAATCGTCCTGTTCTGAATTCTCCAACAACCTCCTCTCCCCTTCGCATAAGGATTCCCATGAAAACCCAGCTCTTCACCGGTTCTGCGCTTGCCCTCGCCACCGCTCTGGCACTCACTGCGTGTGGGGGCTCCGCCCAGTCCTCCCCCGCCGCGACATCGGCCACCTGCCCCAATGGTGGGATCAAGTTCGGCATCGAGCCTTACGAGGACCCGGCCAAGCTGAAGCCCGCCTACGATGTCCTGGCAGCTGCCCTGTCCAAGAAACTCGAATGCCCTGTCAGCGTGCAGGTTGTTGAGGACTACGCCGCAGAAGTTCTGGCCATGCGCAACGGAAAGCTGGACCTTGGCCAGTTCGGCCCGCTGGGTTATGTCTTTGCTGATGCCAAGGCCGGAGCGGAACCGCTGGTCTCCTTCGGCACTGCAGGAAAGGAATTGAGCACGTACACGGCCGGGATCTGGGTTTCCAAGGACAGCCCCATCCAAGCCATCGGCGATCTCAAGGGCAAGTCGCTCGCCTTGGGCAGCGTCGGTTCGACGTCGGGCGATGTCCTGCCGCGCTTCGGGCTTCGCGAGGCCGAAATAGCCGACGCCGACCTCAAGATGGATTACACCGGCGGCCACCCGGAAGCCCTGCTCGCGCTGACCAACGGCAAGGTTGACGCCGCGGAGATTAATTCCCAAACGCTGGCAACCGCTATCGCCGCAGGGACCTTCACTTCCGACAAGTATCGGCAGGTCTGGACGTCCAACCCCATCCCCAACGACCCCATCACCGTCCGGGGTGACGCCGACCCGGCGTTCAAGGCAGCCGTCAAAGACGCGTTCTTGTCCTTGGATCCCACTGACGTGGCCAAGGTAGGCGAATTCCTGGACGTCACTCCTCCGGGCCCCTTGCTTGAAGTCACCAAGGACAACTACCAGCCGTTGTTTGAACTCGCCAAGACCATGAATCTCACCGAGAAGGACCTGTAGTGGCGCTCTCCGTCCAGGGCCTCCGCAAGTCCTTCGCCGGACGTAACGTCCTGACCGGGGTGGACTTCACCGTCTCCGCGGGCGAAGTCGTGGCGTTCCTTGGGGCTAACGGTTCAGGCAAGTCCACCACGCTGCGCTGCGTCATGGGCATCACCCCGCCGGACGCCGGAAGCATCAGCATCGACGGCACACCGCTGGACTCGCTCCACAGCGGTGACCTGCAGCGAGCCAGGCAGCGGATGGCCATGATCTTCCAGAAGATCCACCTGGTCCCCCGCCGCACCGCCTTGGACAACGTCTGCTCCGGCGCGCTGGCCCGTATCCCGACGATCCGTTCGCTCACTCCGTTGCTGTTCCCGGCCGAGGTCCAGCAGGAAGCCCTCGATTGCCTGGATCGCGTTGGCCTGGCAGACCGCGCCTTCGACCGCGTTGGCCGGCTCTCCGGCGGACAGCAGCAGCGCGTTGCGGTTGCCCGGGCACTCTGCCAGCGGGCCGACGTCGTGCTCGCCGACGAGCCAGTGTCGGCACTGGACCCGCACGCGGCCGAGCACGTCATGGCTTTGCTGCGCGAGCTCGCCCATACCGAAGGCCTCGCGGTGGCCGCCGTCCTGCACCAGCCCGAGCTCGCCTTGCGGTATGCCGACCGTTCCATCGGGCTGCTTCAGGGCTCCATGACGTTCGACCTGCCCTCCACAGAGGTCACCGCCAAGCACCTCGACACTTTGTACGCCCCCGATCGGGGCGTTTCTGACAGGAATTTCGCAGCATGACACCCCAGGCCCTGCTTCCCACCACCCGCCGTGAACCAGCCCGCCCAAGCCGCGTGGCACTGGTCCGCCCGAAGAAGCCGCTGCGGTGGTTGACGACGGCGGCAGTGGCGGCCGCCGTCGTCGGACTTCACGCCTTGGCAATAGAAGGGACCGACTTCAAGCCGGAACTGTTGGTGGATGGTTGGAAAGGGATGGCCGCTTTCGTGGCAGATGCCTTCCCGCCGGACCTCAGCTGGGAACGCACGCTCAAACCCGGGCTCGAGGCCACCCTGGTGACTCTGTGGATCGGGCTCTTGGGAACCACGTTGTCCGTGCCTTCGGCCCTGCTCCTCGCGGCGCTGGCCGCCAGGAACACCAGCCCGCACCGGCTGGTGTACCAGGCTGCGCGTGCGGTGTTGTCGTTCTTTCGCGCCGTGCCGGACATCGTGTTCGCCCTGATCTTCGTCACGGCCGTCGGCCTTGGGCCGTTCGCCGGAGTGCTTGCGCTGATCTGCCACAACACGGGGGTCATGGGGAAGCTGTGGGCGGAGTCAATGGAAGAGATCGACGCCGGGCCGCAGGAGGCCCTCAGGACGGCGGGCGCCAACCGCATCCAGCAGGTAGCCAACGCCACCCTGCCCATGGTGGTGCCGCAGTTCGTGGGCCTGCTGCTCTACAGGTTCGATGTCAACGTGCGGTCCTCCCTGGTTCTTGGCTTGGTGGGCGCCGGTGGCATCGGCTTGCTCATCAACCAATCCATCAAATCCTTCCGGTTCGACTCCATGCTCACCCATATCCTGATTGTGCTGGTGCTGATCATCGTGGTGGACCAGTTCTCGGCATGGATCCGGAGGCGCCTCGCCGCCTGAGCCTGAGTAGGGGCAGAATGGGACGAGGCCCACGCTTGGGCATGGTTTTGTGGCGTGAGATGGACGGAGCGGGAATGCAGGTAGACGTTGTAGTCGTTGGTGGAGGAGCCATGGGATCGGCTGCCGCGTGGCAGCTCTCCCGGTCCGGACGCTCAGTGGTCCTCCTGGAACGGTTCGAGGCCGGCCACCACATCGGCGCATCCCATGGCGCAACCCGCAACTTCAACACCGCCTACGCCGAGGCGGACTACCTGGACCTCCTGGCTGAGTCCAAGACCCTCTGGGACGAACTCGCCGCAGAGCACGGCGCGCCCCTGCTGGACCTGGTGGGGCTGGCGAACCACGGCAACATCCCCAAGCTGGAAAAGGTCCGCGAAGCCCACCAGGAACGTGGCATCGAGAGCTACTTCATTTCCGCGGACGACGCCGCCAATCGCTGGCAGGGCATGAACTTCGCCACCGACGTCCTCTTCGTGCCAGGTTCCGGACGGATCCGCTCAGCAGATGCCCTGGTGGCGCTCCGGAACAGTGCCGAGGCCCAGGGAGCCATTTTCAAGTACTCGACGCCGGTCCGGGACATCCGCGTGGACGGCGCGGAATCTGTGGTCGTGGTGACCGAGGAAACCGAGTACAGAGCCAAACGGGTGGTGGTCACGGCCGGGGCGTGGACCCCCAAAGTCCTGAACGGCCTCGCCAAGCTTCCGTCCCTGGTGGTCACGCAGGAGCAACCTGCCCATTTCACCCCTACGGACAACACCCTGGTGTGGCCCAGCTTCAACCACAACCCGGACCCCGACCCCAACAACGAGCTCTACGAATACTGGTTCAGCCCCGTGTACGGCATGCTCACCCCCGGCGAAGGCGTCAAAGCGGGCTGGCATGGCGTTGGCCCCGTCATGGACCCCGATGAGCGCACATTCGAACCCATCCCCCAGCAGCTCGAAGCCTTGGTGCGGTACGCAGAAGAGTGGCTTCCCGGCGTCGACCCCTCCAGTGCGGTTCCCATCAGCTGCACCTACACCACCACCCCCACCGAAGACTTCGTGCTGGACAGTTTCGGGCCGCTGGTGGTGGGCGCCGGATTCTCGGGCCACGGCTTCAAGTTCACGCCGGCCATTGGCCGCGTGCTGAAGGACATCGTCGACGGCGGCACCGCACCCGCCAGGTTCCACGCCGACCGCTAAGCCGGCCACCAACCGGGCACGAACGCAAAAGACCCCGCAAGCATGACGCTTGCGGGGTCTTTTCGCGTGGCTTTAGCCCAGGGTCGAGAGGACCTTGTTGAACGTTGCCGACGGGCGCATGATCTCAGCGGCCTTGGCAGCGTCCGGACGGTAGTAACCGCCCAGGTCGACGGCGTGACCCTGCACTGCAGCGAGCTCGCCAACGATGGTGTCCTCGTTGGAGGTCAGGGCTTCAGCGATTGCTGCGAAGTCCTTGGCCAGCTCTGCGTCTTCGGTCTGCTTGGCCAGCTCCTGGGCCCAGTACGTGGCCAGGTAGTAGTGGCTGCCGCGGTTGTCCAGCTCGCCGACGCTGCGGCGCGGGGACTTGTTTTCCAGCAGGAACGTACCCGTTGCGCGGTCCAGCGTGTCAGCCAGGACCTGTGCGCGGGCGTTGTCCGTGGAGGTGGCAAGGTGCTCGAAGCTCACGGCCAGGGCAAGGAACTCACCCAGGCTGTCCCAACGAAGGTGGTTTTCCTTGACCAGCTGCTGGACGTGCTTCGGAGCGGAGCCACCGGCACCGGTCTCGAACAGGCCGCCACCGTTGATCAGCGGAACGATGGAGAGCATCTTGGCACTGGTACCGAGCTCGAGGATGGGGAACAGGTCCGTGAGATAGTCGCGGAGGACGTTGCCCGTGACGGAGATGGTGTCCTCGCCCTTACGGATGCGCTCCAGGGTGAAGGCTGTGGCCTCAACCGGGGAGAGGATCTCGATCTGCAGGCCTTCGGTGTCGTGTTCCTTGAGGTACTCGTTCACCTTGGCGATCAGGTTGGCGTCGTGCGCGCGGGTCTTGTCCAGCCAGAACACGGCCGGAGTCTGGGACGCGCGGGCACGGGTGACGGCCAGCTTGACCCAGTCGCGGACCGGGATGTCCTTGGTCTGGCAGGCGCGCCAGATGTCGCCCGGGGCAACTTCGTGCTCGATCAGGACCTTGCCGGCACTGTTGACCAGCTGGACCGTGCCCGGAACCTCGATTTCGAAGGTCTTGTCGTGGCTGCCGTATTCTTCGGCAGCCTGCGCCATGAGGCCCACGTTGGGAACGGTGCCCATGGTGGTGGGATCAAACGCACCGTTGGCGCGGCAGTCGTCCAGGACAACCTGGTAGACGCCGGCGTAGGAGCTGTCCGGGAGGACGGCAAGAGTGTCGGCTTCCTTGCCGTCCGGGCCCCACATGTGGCCGGACTGGCGGATCATGGCGGGCATGGAAGCGTCCACGATGATGTCGGAAGGAACGTGGAGGCTGGTGATGCCCTTGTCGGAATCCACCATGGCCAGCGCCGGACCGTCTTCGAGACCCTTGGCGATGGCAGCCTTAACGCCTTCGCGGACGTCTTCCGGAAGGTCTTCCAGACCGTTGAGGATAGCGGCCAGGCCGTTGTTGGGGCTGATGCCTGCTGCGGCGAGCTGCTTGCCGTAGGTCTCGAACAGCTCGGAGAAGTAGGCTTTGACCACGTGGCCGAAGATGATGGGGTCCGAGACCTTCATCATGGTGGCCTTCAGGTGCGCGGAGAAGAGGATGCCCTCTTCTTTGGCGCGGGCAACCTGTGCTTTGAGGAATTCGTCCAAGGCTGCTGCGCGGAGGACTGTGCCGTCAACGATTTCGCCGGCCAGGACCGGGAAACCCTTCTTCAGGACCTTGACGGAGCCGTCTTCGCGGACCAGCTGGATAGTGAGGGAGTCATCCTTGTCCAGGACAACGGACTTCTCGTTGGAGCGGAAGTCATTCTCGCCCATGGTGGCAACGTTGGTCTTGGAATCTGCGCTCCAGGCACCCATGGAGTGCGGGTTCTGGCGGGCGTAGTTCTTCACCGACAGGGGTGCGCGGCGGTCGGAGTTGCCTTCGCGCAGTACCGGGTTCACGGCGGAGCCCTTGATCTTGTCGTAGCGCGAGCGGATGTCCGTCTCGGTGTCCGAGGAGGGGTTGTCCGGGTAGTCCGGGAGGGCGTAGCCCTGGGCCTGGAGCTCGGCGATGGCAGCCTTGAGCTGCGGCACGGAGGCGCTGATGTTGGGCAGCTTGATGATGTTGGCTTCCGGCTGCTTTGCCAGTTCGCCAAGTTCAGCCAGGGCGTTGCCCGTGCGCTGCTCCTCGGTCAGGAAATCACCGAAGACGGCGATGATGCGGCCGGCCAGCGAAATGTCGCGGGTCTCCACCTCTACACCTGCGGTCGAGGCATACGCTTCCACAATCGGCAGGAATGAGTAGGTTGCCAGCATCGGCGCTTCGTCTGTGTGGGTATAGATAATCTTGGCCATTGGCGGGGTTCTCCCTGAAAGTCTGCAGATTTCAACATCTCCTAACTTACCCGAGTAGGCCGTTTTGGCGGCTCTTCGTGTCCGGGATCACTCTGCGCATTACCGCCCGGGAAAGCGATTTACGGCCGACGGCGCCCTGACCGCCGCCGCCGCTTGCCGCCGTCGGGCGCTGGCTCCAGCAGCGTGACTTGAAGTGACAGCGAAATATCACAAAATGTGAAACATCTCTTTACAAACTTGTCATACGCGCGATACCTTCGATTCCGTCAGTCGGCGGTCGCCATCACTGGCCGCCTCACTCCCTCGATAGGTAGGAACAACGTGACGAAAACCAAGACCCTGGCCACAAGCCTGCTGAGTCTGTCCGCTGCCGCAATCCTGGCGCTGGTTGGAACCACCAGTGCAAACGCGGCACCGGTGAACACCACAGACTCCAGCGGCGCTTCGGTCAGCAGCCATGCAGCGTCCGACACCGGCGCTGCAGACTACTGGACGCCTGAGCGCATGAAGAACGCCAAGTCCGGCGACATCCTCGGCGTCAAGGCACTGGAACGCGGCAAGCTCCTCAACCTCGGCAAAGCCCAGGTCACCGAAGCCCCGGGCGCTGTCAGCAGCATTCCCGGGCAGCAAGCCGCCGACTCCACCACGATCGACCGCAAGGTCAACCAGAGCGAAACCCCGGTCAAGCACATCGGCAAGATCTTCTTCACCCTCGGTGGCTCCAACTACGTCTGCTCCGGCAACTCCGTGACCGCCGCCAATAAGAGCACGGTGTCCACCGCCGGCCACTGCGTCAACGAAGGACCCGGCGCCTACGCCACCAACTTCGTCTTCGTGCCGGCCTACCTCAACGGCGCAGCACCCTACGGGAAGTGGACGGCAAAGGCGCTGTACTCCCCCACCCAGTGGGCCTCCAACGGCAACATGCAGTACGACACCGCTTTCGCCGTCATGAACACCCTCAACGGCCAGAAGCTCGCAGACGTCGTGGGCTCCTCCGGAGTCCAGTTCAACGCCGCACGCGGCCTGAGCTACAAGTCCTTCGGCTACCCGGCAGCTTCCCCGTTCAACGGCGAATCACTCAAGAGCTGCTCCGGCACTGCCACCAACGATCCCAACAACCCGCAGTTCAACACCCAGGGCATCCCCTGCAACATGACCGGTGGTTCCTCAGGCGGTCCGTGGTTCATCGGCAACAGCTCCACCGGCTACCAGAACTCCATCAACAGCTACGGCTACGGCAGCAACTCCACCACCATGTACGGCCCCTACTGGGGCACCGTGATCCAGTCCACCTACAACACCGCGGCGGCTTCGTAACGGTTTCTCAGTAGCACGTCCCTGTTAAGTACGACGGCGGCCGTCCCCTACCGGGGGCGGCCGCCGTTGCGTTGTGGTGCTTATAGGGCGCGTGGTCTCGACGCGCCCGGGTTCCTAGTGGAAGAAGTGGCGTGCGCCGGTGAAGTACATCGTGATGCCCGCGGCGTTGGCTGCGGCGATGACTTCCTCATCACGGACGGAACCGCCAGGCTGGACCACTGCGCGGACACCTGCCTCGATCAGGATCTCCAGGCCATCGGCGAACGGGAAGAACGCATCGGACGCTGCAACGGCGCCGCGTGCGCGCTCGGGTGCGTCGGCACCGCTGGCGTTGGACGCGCCGCCAGCACCTTCGACGTCGGACTCCACCTGGACGCCAAGTGTGTTGGCGCGTTCGACGGCGAGGCGGCAGGAGTCCAGGCGGTTGACCTGGCCCATGCCGATGCCCACAGCAGCGCCGTGGTTGGCAAGGAGGATGGCGTTGGACTTGGCCGCGCGGCACGCGGTCCACGCGAACGCGAGGTCAGCGAGGGTTGCCTCGTCAGCAGCTTCGCCGGCAGCGAGCGTCCAGTTGGCGGGGTTGTCGCCGTCGGCGTCTACCTTGTCAGACATCTGGACCAGGACGCCGCCGGAAACCTGACGCATCTCGGACGGGTAGCGGCCGTAGCCCTCGGGCAGGGCGAGCAGGCGGATGTTCTTCTTCTTGGAGAGGATCTCCACGGCCTCGGGCTCGAAGTCCGGGGCGATGACAACCTCCGTGAAGATGTCCGCAACCGTGCGGGCCATGCCGGCGGTGACGGTACGGTTCGCCGCGATCACACCGCCGAAAGCGGAGACGGGGTCGCAGGCGTGGGCCTTGGCGTGTGCGTCGGCAATCGGGTCAGCAGAGTCTGCAGAACCAACAGCAACACCACACGGGTTGGCGTGCTTGATGATCGCGACTGCGGGCTCGGCGAAGTCGAACGCAGCGCGGAGGGCGGCATCGGCGTCGACGAAGTTGTTGTAGCTCATTGCCTTGCCGTGCAGCTGGTCAGCCTGGGCGATGCCGGCCGGAGCAGCCTTGTCAACGTAAAGTGCAGCCTGCTGGTGCGGGTTCTCGCCGTAGCGAAGGACCTCGGAGCGCTCGAGTGCCAGGCCGGCGTAGGCGGGCCAGTCGATGATGCCGTCGCCGTCTTCGTCCAGGAACTGGCTGGCGGTCCAGGAAGCAACAGCGTTGTCATAGCTTGCCGTGTGCGCGAAGGCCTTGGCGGCCAGGCGGCGACGGGTGTTCAGGTCGAAACCGCCGTGGGCTGCGGCGTCGACGACAGCACCGTAGAAGTTCGGGTCCGTGACAATGGCGACGGCGGCGTGGTTCTTCGCAGCCGAACGCACCATGGCGGGGCCTCCGATGTCGATCTGCTCAACAACGTCATCCTGCGCTGCGCCGGACTTCACGGTCTCGACGAACGGGTACAGGTTAACCACCACGAGGTCGAAGGTTTCGATCTCCATTTTTGTGAGCGTGTCCATGTGGGCCGGGACGCGACGGTCGGCCAGGATGCCGCCATGCACGCGCGGGTGCAGGGTCTTGACGCGGCCATCCAGCATTTCCGGGGAGCCGGTGACTTCTTCGACTTCCTTCACCGGGATGCCTGCGGCGGCGATTTTCTTGGCGGTGGACCCGGTGGAGACGATTGCGACGCCTGCTGCGTGCAGGCCCTTCGCGAGCTCCTCCAATCCCGTCTTGTCGTAAACCGAGATCAGTGCACGGCGGATGGGAACACGGTCAAGCTGCGTCAAGCTCACAAAAGTCTCCGTCTTAGTTCGCGTAGATATCGCGGGTGGTGGGATACGGGCAGTTTATCGTGTTTCGTTGGCGCCCCGCTTGTGCGTCCTCCCGGTGCTGCGCTGCTCCCCGTTGCCCCACGTTGCGAGGCCCGCTGTACGTCCCAACACCCGGACCTGGCACGCACACCAGGCCCCACAAATCGATGCCCCACGTTGCGAGGCCCGCTCCACGCCCCAACTCCCGGACCTGGCACGCACACCAGGCCCCACAAATCGCTGCCCCACGTCGCACCACGTTGCGAGGCCCACTCCGCGCCCCAACTCCCGGACCCGGCACGCACACCAGGCCCCACAAATCGCTGCCCCCGTCGCCCCACGTTGCGAGGCCCGCTCCGCGCCCCAACTCCCGGATCCGACACGCACACCAGGCCCCACAAATCGCTGCCCCCGTCGCCCCACGTTGCGAGGCCCACTCCG
This sequence comes from Paenarthrobacter sp. AR 02, assembly GCF_021538675.1. Classification (GTDB taxonomy): domain Bacteria; phylum Actinomycetota; class Actinomycetes; order Actinomycetales; family Micrococcaceae; genus Arthrobacter. Next base: position 342,937 of record NZ_JAJUKH010000002.1, on the reverse strand, counting down.
CGCCCCGACACTCGGACCTGACACGCACACCGGGCCCCACAAATCGTCGCCCCACGTTGCGTGGCAGATCCGCGCCCCAACTCCCGGATCTGCCACGCATACCAGGCCCCACAAATCGTCGCCCCACGTTGCGAGGCCCACTCCGCGCCCCGACACTCGGACCTGGCACGCACACCAGGCCCCACAAGTTGGGGCCTGGCGTTGCGAGGCCCACTCCGCGCCAAGTGCGCGCCCAGACGTGACTTACGACGACGGCCCTCGCCAACCGCGCGATGTCAACGCGTCACGTACTTTGCGTTCGGCGTTGGCCCACCCGGCCTTCATTTGGACCTCAGAAAACTTCAGCACGATCCACCCCATGGCCCGAAGCCGGTCGTCACGTTCAATGTCCTTGCCCCACTGCACAGGATCGGAGCGGTGATGATCGCCCTCGTATTCCATGGCAATTTTGTACTCCTTGTACTGGAGGTCGGGCGTTGAGACATAGCGGCCATGATCATCGAAGATTGCTTGGGTTTCTGCTGGCTCCGGCAGCCCGGCGTCGACTATTTTCAGGCGCAACCTTGACTCCTGTGGCGAGTCGACGCCCGACCGCAACAATGGCAAAATTTCCCGCGCAATACGGATCCCCTTGACCTTCGGGCGCCGATCAACAACTTCTTGGAGCGCTTCGATCGAGGACAAAGGATTCTTCCTGGCCAGCAGCGAATCCCCCGCCGCCACGAGGGAGGACCTGCCCATATGCCTGGCCAAATCTACCCATGTCCATTCCGGCGACGTCAGTTGAACCCCATTTAGCACCCGCACGTCCCGAGCGAGCAGAGGTGCCCGATGCCCTACCACTCCGCGACGCTTGACCCTCCCAATTTCTTGCCGACGCGTCACGTGGATCAGCCCGCCCTTCCCCTCTTCCTCGAGGTAGATAGGAAGCGGAATAGACCACAAGAGTGCCGCCGTGACATGGCTCACTGCGCAGCGGGGTGTGACTGCGGTGTGCAGCCGTCCGAGCAGTTCGAGATCGCGTTCGTTTGGCTCTGCAACACGAAGGCCCCGACTCGGCGTTAGGAGCCCTTTCGTCTGGAGCCGCCATCGCGGCACACCGGCGGCATATGCGTCTGCGACGAGAAAACCTCGGGGATCGACCTCCGGCGGCAAGGGGGTGGGATTTCGCATGGGTCCATAGTTGCCGGAAACGATGGTTCACATTCGGTTATCCACAGAAAACGCCACCAGAGGCATCTCTGTCTATTCTTCCACAGCTGTTGTGAGGCCCGCTCTGCGCCCCAAACACCCGAAGTACCACGCAAAGCAGGCCCCACAACGCGAGGTCCCAACACTGTGAGGCCCACTCTGCGCCCCAAACACCCGAAGTACCACGCACAGCGGGCCCCGCAACATAGGGTTGTGCCATGGAAGACCCCCAGGATGTCGTTCTTGTTGCCGATGTAGGGAAGAGCCGTTGCCGCGTGGAGTTGCGCCGTGGTTCGGAGCTGCTGGGTGCCGCGGACCAGCACGGGTTCCCGGGAGTTCACGTGGACAACGGCCCCACCCTCGCATTCGACCTGCTGCTTGAGACCGTCTCACTGCTGCCGCCGGGCCTGCCCCTGGCGACGGTAACGGGTATCGGCGCTGCTGTGGCCGGCGTCGAGGCTTCGGCGCAGAAGTCACAGGAGCTTGCCACCATGTTGTCCTTACGCTTCGGAGTTCCCGCGGCGGTTCTCTCCGATGCCACAGCCGCCCAACTCGGCGCACTCCAGGGCGCCCCCGGCACGACGTTGATCGTGGGCACAGGCGCCGTGGCTTTCCGCTTCGACGAGCTCGGTGTCCTGCACCGGGCCGACGGCTGGGGTCCCTACCTGGGTGATCGCGGCAGCGGCCGGTGGATTGGCCAGCAGGGTCTGCAGGCAGTTCTTGAAGCGCACGACGGCGGGCCGGCCACCTCGTTGTCCGTTGCGGCCGGGGCTTTGGTTGAGTCGCCGGAGATGCTCCCGGGGTGGCTGGCCGACCAGGAAAACCCCTACCGGGCGATGGCCCGTTTCGCGCCGCTGGTTCTGCAGGCAGCGGAGGCGGGTGACGCCGTCGCACTTAACATCGTTGGCGAGGCGTGCCGCATCCTGACGGCAACAGTGCAAAGAGCCTCCGGCGACGAGACATCGCACCGCGTGGCGCTGCTGGGCGGCGTAGTGGGGTCGGACTTCTTCGCGTCGCTCTTGCGGAAGTCCCTCGCTTCGGCTGGGATTGAGGTGGTGGCCCCGCTGGGCGATGGCCTGGACGGCGCCGCTCTCGCTGCGACGCGCCGCGGGCTCATCCAGGAAAGGTACATCCACCGTGACGGAACAAACTGGCCCGACTGACGCCGACAAACTTGCGGGCCTGCGCACGGAACTCGCCGGATTGCAGACCGAAGCCACCGCCGAAGGCCTGGAGAACCTGGACATCCTTGGCACCGAAGAACTCGTGGCCGCAATGCTGGCCCACACGGCAGGCGTGCACGCTGCCGTTGAAGCGGCCAGTCCCGCGATTATCCAAACGGTCGACGCCGTTGCGGAACGGCTCCAGCGCGGCGGCCGCCTTTTGTACGTGGGCGCCGGGACAGCCGGGCGGCTGGGTGTGCTCGATGCGAGCGAGTGCCCGCCAACGTTCGGCACACCGCCGGGGCTGGTCGTCGGATTGATCGCCGGTGGCGCCAAAGCGATCCAGCACCCGGTGGAGTACGCCGAGGACAACGCAACGGCCGGCGCTCGGGACCTGCACGACATCAACGTGACGGAAGCGGACGCCGTCGTCGGTATCACCGCCTCCGGTAGGACGCCGTACGTGATCGGCGCGCTTGAGGAGGCCCGGAAGCACGGTGCCTTCACGGCGTCGCTGGCCTGCAATAAGGGATCGGCCGTGAGCCATGTGGCGGATGCTGCGATCGAGGTTGTTGTGGGTCCGGAGTTCATCGCGGGCTCGACAAGGCTGAACTCGGGCACCGCCCAGAAACTTGTCCTCAACATGATCAGCACGTTGGTGATGGTCAAGCTCGGCAAGACCTACGGAAACCTCATGGTTGACTTGCGTGCCACCAACGAAAAATTGCTCGCCCGGTCACAGCGGACCGTTCAGCACGCCACCGGTGTTTCCGCGGCGGAAGCGGCTGCGGCGTTGGACTCCGTGGGCGGCTCTGTTAAGGCGGCAATTCTGGTGCTCCTCACGGGAATCGAAGCCTCCGCTGCGAAGGGCGCGCTTGAGGAAGCGGGCGGTTTCCTGCGAAGGGCCATCGAGAACCAGAAGTAACGTCGGCCGCCAGGCCAAACGTGTTGCCCGGCAGGGCCTAAAGTTGCATGCAGGAGGCCCTATGAATACGTACACAACCGTGCCCAGCGGCGAACAAGTGGTGCAGGAACTGCCATGGCGCTGGAAGGTCCAAGGCAAGATTTTCCTGATCGGTGGCCTCGGGTTCATGTTCGATGCCTGGGACGTCACGCTTAACGGCATCCTGATCCCCCTGCTGTCCAAGCACTGGTCGCTGCAGCCGGCCGACGCTGCGTGGATCGGTACCGCCAACCTGATTGGCATGGCCGTGGGTGCGTTCGCTTGGGGCACTATTGCCGACACCATTGGGCGGAAAAAGGCCTTCACGGCCACCCTCCTGATCTTCAGCATCTTCACCGTTCTGGGCGCGTTTTCGCCGGACATCGTGTGGTTCTGCCTCTTCCGCTTCATGGCCGGCTTCGGCCTCGGCGGCTGCATCCCGGTGGACTACGCCCTGGTGGGTGAGTTCACGCCGCGCAAGCAAAGAGGCAAAGTCCTTACCGCCATGGATGGTTGGTGGCCGGTGGGGGCAGCACTGTGTGGTTTCCTGTCCGCCTGGCTGGTGGCGGCTTTCGGGGACTGGCGGCTCACCATGCTGATCATGGTGCTGCCCGCGTTGCTCGTGTTCTGGGTGCGCCGATCGGTCCCCGAATCGCCGTTGTTCCTGATCCGGAAGGGCCGTCGCGCTGAAGCTGCGGCTGTGATCGACGGCTTGGTCGACGCCACAGGGGCTGAACCCCGCGCCTACAGCCTGCCCGAGCCGGAGGCCGCACCCCGGCTCTCCGCCGGCAGTGCATGGTCGCAGCTTCAGAAGATCTGGCAGTTCAACTGGAAGATCACCACCACGGCCTGGGCCCTGTTCTTCTCCGTGCTCCTGGTCTACTACCTGTCGCTGACGTGGATGCCGCGCATTCTCATCGGCGCCGGGTTCGAGGAATACAAAGCGTTCGTGACGACGGCGGGTATGGCCGCCGTCGGGCTTTTGGGCGTGGTGGTTGCTGCGCTCCTGGTGGAGCGGGTGGGCCGCAAGTGGATCCTGGCCATCACCGGTCCCCTGTCCGCGGTGACGCTGGTGATCGTGGCGCTCGTGGTGGACGTTCCCTCGGCTGCGGTGTTCTGGCTGCTGGTGTTCGGGTTCGTGGTCCAGGTGGCCATCCCCGTGCTGTACGCCTACGTGTCCGAGCTGTATCCCACCGAGCTTCGCGGCTCCGGCTTCGGGTGGGCTTCGACGTTCTCCCGCATCGGCGCGGGCTTTGGGCCCTTGGTGTTTGCGTCGTTCTTCTGGCCGGTGTTCGGTTTGGCGACGTCCTTTGCCCTCGCCGGCGGCCTGGTGCTCCTGTCGGTGCTGTGGATGGCGTTCTTCGCCCCGGAGACCAAGCAGCGCGAGCTCTCCTGACGCGAGCTCTCCTGACCCGGGCGGGTGCGGGTGCGGGCTAGTGGGCCGCGAGGTCCCGCAGCGTCTGGACCAGCAGTCGGCGCTCCACGATCTTGATGCGCTCGTGCAGGGTTTCTTCGGTGTCATCCGGAAGCACAGAGACGGCCTCCTGTGCAATGATGGGGCCCGTGTCCACGCCGGCGTCGGCCCAGTGGACGGTGCAGCCGGTGACCTTCACGCCGTAGGCCATCGCATCGCGGACACCGTGGGCGCCCGGGAAGGACGGGAGCAGCGCCGGGTGCGTGTTGACGTACTTGCCGCCGAAAGCATCGATGAAGTCAGCGCTCACGATCCGCATGAAACCGGAGGAAACCACCACATCCGGGCTGTAGGAAAGCACCTTGTCGCGCAAGGCTGCGTCCCACTCCGCGCGGGTTTCGAAGGAGTTGAAGTTCACCACGAACGTCTCGATGCCTGCTTCGTCGGAACGCTCCACGCCGTAGGTGTCGGGCCGGTCCGCACCCACAGCGGCGATCTCGACGTCCAGTTCACCCGACTTCACGGCGTCGATGACTGCCTGAAGATTGGAACCGGTACCGGAGACGAGGACAACAATGCGCATTGCACTAGCTTATGGGCGGCTCGCGTAGGCTGGAAAACATGAATCCCGACGTCGGTCCCAAGCCGAGCCAGCAATCCCGCTCCGAGGCCGAAAAGTCCGCGCTCGGCGTGACCCAAATCCTGTTCCGCGCCTTCCTTTTGTCGGCCTTGGGCGCGTTCTTCGTGTTCTCCCTGAACGTGGATTACGTCTGGCTGAGCGCCATCCTCACGCTCGCCGCCGGGGTGTTGGGCGTTGTGGTGCTGGTGCGGACAGTGAAGTTCAAGCAGCCCCGCCTGATCCTGTTCGGGACCATCTCCGGCTTGATCGTTACCGCCGTGATGTGCCTGCTCATCCTGACGTCCGTGCTTTTCTTCAAGCAGGTCAGCACTTACCAGGATTGCTCCCGCAGTGCGCTCACGGAAACCGCGAAGTCGCAGTGCCTGACCCAGCTGGAAAACTCCATGCCGGGGCCGATGCGGTAGCCCGGCGTCCGCTTGGCGGCCGCTGACCGCTTAGGCGTGTTCGTCGTCGTACGCTGCTTCGTCGAGGTTCGCCTCGCGCTGCTTCTGGCTGCGTTCCAGCCATGGCCCCACGGCGTACCCGATCACGACGCCGATCCCCACTTCGGCGGCCAGCCAGACTGCCGTCCACAGCGGGTGGGGTCCGATTTCCGTGAGCCGGCCAATTCCGGCAGAACCGCGGGCGATCCACGCCATCGCGCCGCCGAGAAGCCCTGCCACAGCGCCGATGAACGCGCCGAGGAACAGCGTTGATGCCGCGGCCGTGAACCAGCGGGCTTTGATTTTGATGGAGAGCCATTCGTCGAAGTGGTTCTCGCCTTCGCGCAGGAACCACCACCCTGCCAAGATCCCGGCCACTACCGGCAGTGCCAGGGCGGCCGAGCCGAAGTCGAGCTGCCCGGCCGGGAGACCACCCAGGATAGGGACTGCCGGGAGCGGTCCAACCGTGGTGCCCAGTGGACCTGCCGTGGAGCCGACACCCAGGGAGAAGCCCGCGCCGGAGGACCACGAAAGCGCAAAGATCACCAGGTTCGGCAGGAACCCGAGCTGCGCAATGGTGAGCACGGCGCCGCCCAACGCGCCGGCCTGGATGCCCTCGTAGACGGCAATAATGTCTGTCCAATGCCACACGATGGTGGCAGCCAGCAGTACCGCCGACAAGCTCACGGCGGCCATGATCGCCACAAAACCGGCCTTCAACCCGGAGCCGACATACGAGCCCGCCCAGCGTGAATGCTGACTGGTTTTCGAAAGCCAAGCGACGGCGTCCACGCCAATCAGCCGGCTCCACGAACCAGCCTCACGCCGGGCACCGACGATCATGCCCAGGGCGAAGGAAATCAGCGGGATGGTCATGGCGTACCAGAGGTTGATGACCACTTCCGGGGTGCGGCACACGAACCCGGTAGCCATCCCGAACGCCGCGTACACCACGAACGCGCCCATGAACGCCTGCCACAGCTGGTCCGTGTACGAGGCACGGGCCAGTCGCCGGCCCGCACGCCAGGCAAGCAGGAACGGGATGAGCGTCAGCCCCAGCGGGTGCAAGGACAACAGGCCAGATCCCGGTTGCGCCGCCGTGCCCATGTCGACGTGTGCCAGTCCAAGCGGAACACCGTGGATCAGCAGCCAGGCCTGGCCGGCCAGGCGGGCCAGGGTGTCGACGTTGCGGTCCTGAAAACCGTCGGTCGCCCACACCCCCACCAGCGGCAACACCACAACAATGGCCGAAATGAACGCCGCCTGAGCCGCTTCCAAACCGCCCTGCAGCCAAAGGGGCATGGGGAGGCCACGGTTTCCGGTCTGATCAGCGCGCAGTTTCATCGTGATCTATCGTGCCACGGTGGGCAGCACTCGCCCGTCAGACTCCCCCGAAATACCGCGAATTCCTGCGCTTTTTCCTATGGGTCGCCGTAAGATGGGAGGTGTTCTCGCCGGGGCGGATGACGGCCCCCAACTGATGTTGAAAGACCCGGAAACAAACGAAGCCGGGAACTAGGAGCGGCCAATGGATAGGTGTCACAACTTCTAAACGGAAAGTCGTACTAGCAGCTGGTGCAGCCACCTTCGGATCTTTTCCCAGGCTGCACCAGCCTTCTTTTGTTCCCCCCTTCCTGCCCTCCCGCCGAGGGGCGACATCTCGGCACTTTGAACCCGCCGGGTTGCCGCACAAATGACGCACAAATGTGCTGGACTCCCCGCTTCGGCGGAACAAGACTGTGTACACGAGCAACCATTTGGCCTATTGGGGGTCAACCAAAGTGTGTCGCTCACACCGTCTGAAGGGACAAGGTCAATGGACGACCTCGCAGCTTTCTTCCCGCTGATCGCCATCATTCTGGGCGTCGTACTCGTGATCGGCTTCATTTGGCTGGCCACGAAGGCGATGTGGAAGGTGGCGGAACCGAACGAGGCCCTCATCATCTCGGGCCTTACGCGCGGAACACTGGAAAATACGGACGGCATGGACTTCAAGATCGTCACCGGAAAGGGCGCCTTGGTGGTCCCGGGGTTGCAGACCGTTCGCAGCCTGGCCCTGACCCTGAATGAAACTGAACTCAAGGTCTCGTGCGTGACCTCGCAGGGCATCCAAGTGATCGTGGACGGTGTGGTGATCTACAAGATCGGCGACGCTCCCCCGTTCATCGCCAACGCTGCCCGGCGGTTCCTGGGACAGCAGCCGAAGATGGAGAGCCAGGTCTACAACGTGTTCGAAGGTCACCTGCGCTCGATCATCGGCAGCATGACTGTGGAGGAAATCATCCGCGAGCGCGACAAGCTGGCTTCATTGGTTCGCAGTGCGAGTGGCGTGGAGATGGAGAAGCTGGGCCTGGTGGTGGACTCACTCCAGATCAAGGACCTGCAGGATCCCACCGGCTATATCCAGAACCTGGCGAAGCCGCACATCGCGCAGGTCAAGATGGAGGCCCGCATAGCGGAGGCCACCAGCAACCGGGAAGCTGCAGAGAAGGAAGCGGAAGCCGCTGCCCTGATCGCGGACGCACAGAGCCTTTCCGCCATCAAGCAATCCGCAGCACAGGCGAACGCGGAACAGGCACGCGCCCAGGCTGCGCAAGCCGGGCCGCTCGCTGACGCTACCGCCCGGCAGCAGGTGGTGGTTCAGGAGACCGAAGTGGCCAAGCTTGAGGCCGATCGCGAAGAGCAGAAACTGCAGACCACCATCCGTAAGCCCGCCGATGCCCGGGCATACGCCCAGCGTACCGACGCCGAGGCCAAGAAGGCCGCTGACATCAGCGCCGCGGAAGCTTTGGCCAAGCGCACCGAACTCGAGGCGCAAGCCAACGCCCGACGGGTCGAGCTCGAAGCCCAGGCCAACGCAGGAGCAGCGGCAGCCATGGCAGGCGCAACTCGCGTCACGGGTGAAGCCGAGGCAGCGGCGACGACGGCACGCGGCAATGCGGCCGCCTCCGCAGTGAAGGCCAAGGCGCTGGCTGAAGCTGAAGGCATCAAGGCACGCGGTGAAGCGCTCGAAACCAACCAGGATGCCGTCATCTCGCAGCAGATCGCGGAGAATATGCCCGCGATCGTGTCGGCAGCTGCTGAACCGTTCTCACGGATTGGGCAGCTGACGGTACTCAATGGTGGCGAGGGGCTGAACAGTATGGTGGGTGGAATCCTGTCCCAGGTGGGGAACTTCCTGCCGTCGCTTGCTTCGGCGCTGCGGGGCAAGGAAACGCCTGCTCCTTCTCCCCGCCCAGCTCCGGTGAAGGCACCACCCGCACCGTCTCCCTCCGCCAAGGCACCAGATGCCTAGAGCGGTAGATCGAAGTCTGACCGGAAAGATCGGCAGGGTCACAGGCACCGTCGCGCCTGGAACCATTGGCGAAGTCATGCTTCCCTTCCATGGCGGGACAAGCGCGTTCTTCGCCTACCCATTCGACAAGACGAGTGTCTTTGCCGTGGGCGAGAAAGTTCTGGTGATCTACTTCGAACCGCCGCAATCGGTCTACGTGGACGAACTGCCGGACGTCCTGCAGGGATAGCCGCCCTCGCGAGGCACGCCCTTACAACTGTGGCCCGTAGATGAACTCCTTGGCATGGTTGACGGCCTTCTTGAACGCGTCGTTCCGGAGTGTCACCTGCTCTCGACTCGCTCCTCCGCTGGGTTCCAGGAACGTGGTGGGTCCAGGCCGCAGCATCCAAATATCGCCGGCTGGCGGTAGGTAGAAGACGCCGAAGGATCTGTGCTCGGGGTCGTCGGTCCAGATAGGAACGACCGCCACGGCCGCGCCCGTATCGGGGTTGATCCACTGGGCGCGAGGCATGGGTTGCTCCAGAACTTCAGGGTCAAGGAAAGGTGCAGTCCCTCTTCCCCAGCGTTTCTCGAACCGTTCGTAGAACGCGGGAATGATGTGGCCGTCGTAGGGACGCCATGCGCTCATGAATCTCTCCTTGGAAGTCGGGTGCTTCGTGGAAGGGGCTCCCAGCGGGGTGGGCCAAATGCCAGCGGACTCTGCTCCGAGGTCTGAGCCTGCGCAGATTTCGATGTTCGGTGCACGCGGACTTTCACGGGCGTTCCCCGATCACTCGAGGGAGCGCCGGTCCGCCGCGTACGGTCGTAAGCCGCCCGCTTTCCTGGGTCCGACAAAACGACGTACGCCTGCATGATGGCATGCAGTTCCTGAACGTCGCCCGCTGAGGGGGTGCCGCCGTCGTCGGTTGCTTGGCGCGTGTCCGGGTGGTGGGTGCGCAGCAGCGCCCGGTAGGCGCGTGCGATCTCGCGCGGGGTGGCATCGGGCGTCACGTGCAGGGTGGCGTAGTGGTCTGGCTGGGTATTCACTGCTGGTTCCGGGTGGGATGCGGTGGATGGGAGATGGCCCCCGGCACGAAGCCGAGGGCCATCCGATCGGGAGGCGACGTCAGGGGCCGCGTTTTCCTCTGCGCGTCAAGCGCTGTGGCGTGGCGCGAAGCCTGCGCCCATTTTCCGATGCTGCGGCCGATCCGAAGCTCCCGTCCTGCGCTCCGCTGAGGGCCACCCCCGGGCGAGCCCTCAGCGGAGAGGGTGGATTACGCGTTGATTTCCTGTCGTTGCTCGTTGGACGTGATTTCGATGCGCCGGGGCTTGGCCTTCTCGGCGACGGGGATGCGGAGTGTCAGCACACCTGCGTCGTAGCTGGCCTTGACGCCGTCGGTGTCCAGGGTGTCGCCCAGGATCAGTTGGCGGCTGAAAACGCCTTGGGGGCGTTCGGCGGCGATCAGTTCGGTGTTCTCGCCCGCTGGCGACTTCCGTTCTGCCTTAACGGTCAGGACGTTGCGCTCGACGTCGAGGTCCACCGATTCAGGATTCACACCAGGCAGATCGAAAGCGACCACAAACTCTTCGCCTTCCTGCCAGGCGTCCATCGGCATGCCGGCGGGGCGTGCTGTTGTGCCAAAAACCTGTTGGGCGAGCCTGTCGAATTCGCGGAACGGGTCAGTGCGCATCAGCATTTTGTTCTCACTCCTTAGATCTTGATGCTGACTTTTCTGTTGGTCCAGCCTTCCAGATCTGTGTTGGCTGGTATAGATTTTTTATAGCACCGGTGAGAGAGTGGTGCAAGTAGGTTTTCGGAAGAATTTTGGAGAGGTTGCGAATGGCTGCTTCGGACAGTTCCGTTGGGGAGCACGACGGCGGATCGGGCGCCGCCGCGTCCGACGGCGGCATTGGTGGCGCTGATGACCGGGACGCCCGTGGCGTCTACGCGATCTCGGTGGCGGCGGAACTCGTTGGCACAGGACAGCAGAACATCCGTCAATACGAGCGCAAGGGCCTGATCACCCCCGAGAGGACCGACGGCGGCACCCGCCGCTACAGCGAACGGAACCTGGCGACCCTGCGCCGGATCGGGGTGTTGCTGGATGAGGGGCTGAACCTGGCCGGCGTGAAGCTCGTGCTGGAGTTGGAAGCTCAGAATCGTGGACTGACAGAGGACAACCATGGCCTCACGCAGCACAATCGGGAACTACGGGCGGATAACCGTGGGCTGCGGAAGGATTTGAAGCGGGCGCGGGGCGGAGACCGTCGGACTAGGGACTGAGCTGCTCACATACCAGGCAGGCCTGGCAACGTTGAACGCAATACAAGCCCCGCCTATTCTTCTGTCTTCTCGCTGTCCTACCGAACGCGCCGCTACACGGAATCCTGCTCTTAACTGCGCGGCTATAGTCAACTCATGGACTCAGAATACGAAGCTTTTTGGAGCTACACTCACGAGGACGACGACAGGATGTCCGGTTATGTCCGTCGGCTGGCCCAGCAGATAGCTAACGAATATGCGGTTTCAAGTGGGAATGATTTGCAGATCTTTCTCGATCGAAACAGCCTCAGTTGGGGCGAAGCATGGCGTACTAAGATTGGCGACGCTTTAGGTACGGCCCCTTTCTTCATCGCGGTGGTAACGCCAAAGTTTGTGAAGAGCCCAGAGTGTCGTAGGGAGCTCCTGACGTTCGTGGGCGAATCCACGAGTCGAGGTTTCGCCAAGCTCCTGCTACCCATACTGCTGATAAACGTTCCCGACATGCGAGAAGACAGTGATGACGAAGTTCTTGCGCTCCTTGCGCGCACGCAATATGTCGATTGGACTAAGTATCGCCTAATGGGGGAAGGAGCCCCCGAGGTACTCACCGCAGTCAACCAACTCGCGCTACGTATCATGCAACTCCAGGAAGAGGCACAGGCCGACCTGCGAAGCAGGGAGCAGACGGAGGAACAGGACGAGCAAGCCACCGTTGATCAAGTAATCGGTGAGATCAACACCCTCCTCCCGGACTGGGTTAACGCTGTCGACTTCGACCCCGTAGCTCGTCGCCAGTGGAATGCTGCGTGGGCAGAACTAACGCAGCGAGCAAGTCGCGTCTACCGCCAACAACGTGGACTTAGTGGCCAATTCCTCTCGGTCTGGGCGAAGCTGGGGTCAGAGATTGCACCCCTGAGCGACAAACGCCTGAACGAAGCAAGGAACTACCACCGTCTGACCATTGCACTCGACCCTCACGTTACCGCCGCAATTCGCTTAGTCGAGCGCGAACCACGATTGACGCCATTGCTTGCCGATCTGAGGTACGGCATCAGCGAGGCGATGCTCTCCATCAGGGCAACTGACGAAGGTTCAGGCTGGACCTTCGACGACGACCCTACTCAGTACAGCTCGAAGCTAAGGCAGGCCGTCCAAAACTTGCACAACTCCGAGCACTTTGTAGCCGAGGCGAACGATATCGTCAGTCAATGGGATGCACGCTTTGAGGCCCTTGGCGCTTACCAGAGCGAGCAACACGAGATTGAGAATCCTGCGTGAAAAGCGCGATATCGAAGCTGCTGCGGGGCAGGGCACACGGGACTTATCGGACAGGTCGATGTATTCCTCCAACTCAAGGAGGCTCAGGGTTAGACGGGCTGGGTGCCATGCCTGCACCACGTCCACTCTTCCGGCCGCTACGGCGTCCAGCATTTTACGGAAGCCCGGGCGCGGCCTGCCTGAGTACGCCGCCTAGACTGTTATCCGTGAATACTTCTGTCACGAGGACCCCATGCGCTTCTGCGAACGCGCGGCAATCCGCCACTTGACTCGCCACCCCGAGCCCTCCGCCGGCGCGGTCCTCGGATATTCGAGTATAGATCGCCGCCTTGAGCGGTTGGGTAGGCGGCGGCTCCACCTCTTGAGTCCACGGTAGGTTGAGTTTCGACGGACAATGGAGGGCCCGACATGTGCACAACCCAAGGCGCAGGAGCCTCCTCGAGTTGCCGGCGTCAAAGAAGTGCCGTCATCACATTCCACCCAGCCCCAACCTGCTTCGCCGTGGGCCATGCCGATCCTCCTTGACCGGAGTACAACCACAGCCCACCGCTGGAGTCCCGGGCCAGCAGATCAGCCCGCCCGTCGCCGTCGAAATCGCCGGGTCCAACCAGTGAGTTCATCGCGTTCCAACCTTGACCGGTGACCTGGCGGGGCAGCCATCCGCTGGTTCCCTTGGGCGGGTACAACCACAAGGTCCCAGCGCTGTCGCGGGCCACGAGGTCGGTGACGCCGTCGCCGTTGAAGTCGTCGGCGCCAGTGATTTCAGACAATGCCGACCAGCCCGAATCAACCCACATCCGGGGCAACCAGCCACCCTTTCCGTCGCCCCGGTACAGCCACAAGGCCCCACCACGGTCGCGGGCCACGACGTCCCCAAAGCCGGCGCCAAAGAAGTTGATGGGCTCGATGGCGCTCATGTTTTCCCAACCGCTACCAACCAGCACCCGGGTTCCGAGCCCGCCTGCACCGTTGCCCGGGTATAGCCACAGGAGACCCCCGCCGTCGCGCGCCAAAACGTCGGCAAACGAGTCGCCGTTGAAGTCTCCCGGCGCGATCAGGGCCGTCATCACGTTCCAGCCTTGGCCGACTTGGACGCGCTGGAGCCAGCCGCCCGATCCGTTGCCCGGGTACAGCCACAGCGCGCCGGATACGTCGCGCGCCAACACGTCAGGATGCGAATCACCGTTGAAGTCGTTCTTAACGGGCGCTGCAACAGAGCCGTCAATCACGGACACGGAGGCACTTCCGTTGTTGGAGACGTAGACCTTGCCGGTGTTCGGGTTGACCGCGGCGTCCAGGGGATCCTGTCCGGAGAACACGGCGGAGAAGCGGTTTTCGCCATCCACCACGGTGACTCCCCTCCCTTGCAGGAGCGCGTAAGCCTTGTTGCCTCTGGAGTTGACCAGAATGTCGGTGACACGAGAGGGGGTTCGCAGTTTGGCGACCTGTGTCTTTGTGGCTGGGTCAATGACCTGCACGAACCCGTCGATGCCCTCGCTGTCCCCAGCGACGTATACGGTGTTGGTCACCGGGTTCACTGCCAGTTTGCCCACGTTGTTTGTGGTCGGAATCGTGTCAGTAATGGTGTCCGTCATGCCGTCAATCACGCGGACCCCAGCACCATACTTGCCCAGGGTGGTGAAGTAGATCTTGTTCGTGGTTTCGTTGATGGCTAGATCCAAGATGCCGCCGGCGCCGATGCTGATGGTAGAGGTCACCACACCACCAGCGCCAATCACTTTGATGACTCCGCCACCCAAAATGTAGACCTTGCCGGTGGTCGAGTTCACCGCGATCTCCTGGGCGCCGGCTACCGGCAAAGCAGTGGCGGTGAGAGTGGCACCGTCGATCACTTTCACGCCGTTCTGCCATGCGACGTAGGTCTTGTTCGTCACCGGGTTCACTGCAAGCCTGCCCGGGTTCGCACCGACGGGAACTGAGGTCACTGCGCGACTGGCACCATCGACCACGGCCACGGCACCACCGATTTCGCTGACGAAAACCTTGTTCGTCACGGGGTTCACCGCGACGTCCACCGGCATGTCCCCCGTGTACAGGAGGCCACCGGAGAGCTCGCCGTCAACCACCTCGACACCGTCAAAGGTGGCCACATACGCCTTGTTGGTGGCCGGATTCACGGCTATACCCGTTGGACGCTCGCCGACGGGGACAACGCGGGTGAGATCGTCCGCTACAGCGGGCGAACCCAAGGTTCCCGACAACAGCCCCAGCGCCAGTCCGACGGCGACAGTTCCCGCCGCTGCCCGGCGCCGTCGTCGTACCCCACCTCGCCGTCTTAAGCCCGGTCGCGAAACCTTAAAATGCGCGCGCGGATTATCCCCAGCAGCAACCATGGCAGAACCCCCAGATAAAGGACGCCTGAGCGCGTCCGTTAAAGGGAGTCTACAAGCGGGCCCGGACAAAACTAAGAACCGCCTGTTAACCAACTCTTCCTCCACAGGCCACCCGCCCGCACCCGCACCGCCAACCGCCCCGACCACCGTTGAAGGCGTGAGGATCGCAATCGTCGCCGAATCATTCCTGCCATTGATGAATGGGGTAACCCACTCGATACTGCGGGTGCTGGAGCATCTGCAAGAGCGCGGGGATGAGGTGATGGTGATCGCGCCGTCGACGTCGGACACTGATGTTTCGAGCGTCGAGAAGGGTGCGTATGTGCACCGGCTTCCCTCGGTGCCGCTGGCTGGCTACACGAATGTGCGGGTCGCGTTGGGTGGTGTGAATCGGGTCAAGCGAATCCTTGCCGATTTCTCGCCCGACGTGGTGCACCTCGCCTCCCCGTTCGTCCTCGGCTGGCGCGCCGTGCAGGCCGCCCACCAACTCGGCATCCCGAGCATGGCGATCTATCAAACCGAGGTTCCCAGCTACGCCGCCCGCTATGGCGTGCCGTTCCTGGAGAACTGGGCATGGAACCGTGTGGACAACATCCACCTCCTGGCAACCCGAACCCTTGTGCCGTCCACATTCGCGCTGAACCAGTTGCGCGGTCGCGGCATCCTGCGCGTGGATATGTGGCGTCGCGGTGTGGATACCGCGCGCTTCAACCCCGCTAAACGTTCGACGGCGTGGCGCAGCCAAGTAGCGCCCGACGGTCACCGCATCATCGGCTACGTCGGCCGGCTCGCCGTGGAGAAACAGGTTGAGGACCTCGCCGTGCTCGCTGATCTGCCGAACACGAAGCTGGTGATTGTGGGCGATGGCCCGCAGCGCGCCTCCCTTGAAGCTGCGCTGCCGGGCGCTGTATTTACGGGCTTCCTTGGCGGGGATGCCCTGGCCGAAGCTGTTGCCTCCTTTGACCTGTTCGTCCATCCCGGCGAGTTCGAAACCTTCTGCCAAACCATCCAGGAAGCCATGGCGTCGGGCGTTCCCGTGGTGGCTACCGGACGCGGCGGCCCCTTGGACCTCGTGGAGAACTCGCGCACCGGCTGGCTCTACGAGCCCGGGAACCTCACCCAGCTGCGCGATTACGTGCAGGATCTGATGGGCGACGACGCCAAGCGCCGCGCGTTCGCAACGGCAGCAGCCGCGTCTGTCCAGGGCAGGACGTGGCCTGTGCTCAGCGCCGACCTGGTCCGCCATTACACCGAAGTCATCGCCTCTTTCTCGCGGGAAAACGGCCCCACCGAATTGACCTCAAGCAAAGGACCCACTTCATGAAGATTTCCGTGATCGGCTGCGGCTACCTCGGCGCAGTCCACGCAGCAACGCTCGCTTCGATGGGCCACACTGTGGTGGGTATCGACGTCGATTCCTCCAAAGTTGAACAGCTCAACAAGGCACTGGCCCCCTTCCACGAACCCGGCCTGGACGAACTCCTGAGCGACGGCCGCACCACCGGCCGGCTCCAGTTCACCACGGACTTCGCTCTCGCCGCGGATGCCGAAGTTCACTTCCTCTGTGTAGGCACTCCCCAGTCCAAAACCTCGGATACCGCGGACCTCTCCTACCTCATGGGCGCCACGAAGAGCCTCCTGCCGCACCTGGCAAAGGGGGCCGCCGTCGTCGGGAAATCGACGGTGCCGGTAGGCACGGTGGAGAAGCTGCGCGAGCTGCTGGCACGACGCTCGGACGTACTGCTCGGCTGGAACCCCGAGTTCCTGCGCCAGGGCACCGCCGTCAAGGATTCGTTGGTCCCCGACCGACTGGTCTACGGCGTCCCGGGTGGCAAGGATGCCGCGGCCGGGGCTCCAGTCACCGCCGTGCTCGACGCCGTCTACGAGCCGCTGATCAGCGCCGGCATCCCGCGCTTGGTGTGCAATTTTGCGACGGCGGAACTGATCAAGTCGGCGTCGAACGCGTTCCTGGCCACGAAGGTCAGCTTCATCAACGCCATGGCTGAGCTGTGCGACGCTTCGGGCGCGGACGTCAGCGAACTCAGCGAGGCGATGGGACTGGATCCGCGCATCGGCAACAGGTACCTGCACGCCGGGCTCGGCTTCGGCGGCGGCTGCCTGCCCAAGGACATCCGGTCGTTCCGGGCCCAGGCACGTGAGCTATCCGTGCCGTCAGTGGATGAGTGGATGGCGTTGGTGGATTCGGTGAACCTCGACCAGCGCTCCCGCGCGGTGGAGATCGCCCGGGAAATGTGCCGCGGCTTCCTGTCCGGCCGCACCGTGACTATCCTCGGCGCCGCGTTCAAGCCCGACACCGACGACATCCGCGACTCCCCCGCCCTGGACGTCGCCCAACAACTCGCTGCCGCCGGCGCGCACGTCACCGTCACCGACCCCAAAGCCATCAACAATGCCTGGATCCGCTACCCGCAGATCCGCTTCGAGGCATCTACCAAACGCGCCCTGGAAGGTGCCGAGCTGGTGCTGCTGCTCACGGAATGGGACGAATACGTCTCGCTGTCACCCTCGGTAGCCGGATCACTTGTACGACGCCGGATGGTGCTTGACGCTCGAAACGTCCTGGACGCTGAGGCTTGGCGGAGCGCCGGGTGGACGGTCCGTGGTCTGGGGACGGGTGCGGGTGCGGGTGTCGGTGAGGAGCGTGGGGTTGGGACGTCCGTCGCCACGCGACGGAAGCACGCGCGGGCTTAGCCGATCAGCGTCGGCGCTTCGACGCCTCACCTCCGGGTAGCAATCTGGGTTCGTCCGGCTGAGTGTTGTCGACAACCCTGGTTGCGCGCGTCCACGGTTCCGCGGCCTCGAAGTAGAGACGCTGGCCGCCGACATACCGGCGCATGGACGGGTGCTCGGGGTCAGGGTTGCCGCCGTCCCGCACGGACATACGTCGTGCTGTTTCGGTGAAAGGGACATCGAGGAAGATCGAGTAGTCCCACTGGCCCCTCAATTCGTCCCGGTGAAGGAACATCCCCTCGACCAGCACCAAAGATTCCTCCGGCGCTTCCCGTAGTGGTAACTCAAGTCTCTGGTTCTGACGGGCATCCGTGACGGCCGGCCGATACTTTCCGTCCCCGCTCCTTCGCAGCGGAGTCAGAACGTTGTCTTGGAAGGCCGCGTAGTCGTAGGTGTCCAGCCAGAACCCTTCCGGCGATGTCTGTCCTCGCCGGTGCCGGACTTCCTGCAGGTTGAGGAAATCGTCCAGGTGAATGGTCACAACCGGCCGGCCCCTAACCGAGGATGCGAGTTCCTCCGCGAACGTCGTCTTGCCGCTACCGTCGGCGCCGTCGATGGCAATCAGGCGGCGGCCCCCGCCGAGCGCCGCAATTTCTCTCCCTAGGAACTTCAAGAGTTCCGCCCTGCCAGCCAATAGACTCTCCCCAATCATCGGACCATCGTGGCACAGGTCGTCGAGCCCCAGCACCTAGGGACGCCAAATCTCCACTCATCTTGGGCCATGAACCACACAAATCGGGCGTGCTCAGCACCTAGTTGCCGCTTCCCAACACCTATTCCCAAAATCCACCCCTAGTCTCTTCTTGTGCCTCTGGGGCGGGATCCCGGTGTCCGGCGGGAAACCCCACCCGCCCCGGCGTCGGAGGCATTACGGCACGGCTCCACCCGATTACCCCCAGGTGGAGTCGTGCCCAGCCCGCCGAAGCCGCGACCAACTTCGGTGTTTGGGCGCGAGTTCCTAATATCACTAACGGCTCTGAGCGAGGACGCATTGAACTTTAGTAACGTCGAAAGGTTGTCCAAGTCCTTCGGAATCTTCCCAGCACTGAACAACATCCGGGCTACTGCCTCATGCTGAGTCACGACTTCTCGCCTGCACTGCGCATTCTGGGCTTAGCAGTCGCAGTATGCTCGGGCCTTTCAACAGTCATACTCGGGCTCAATCCACCACCCGCCGGCTTGTCAAAGCTCAACCCCAGTATCCTTCTCAGCTCAGTAATGATCGGATTGCTGCTCCTTGGTGTCCTAGGACCATTCGCACTTCACTTCATGAATCCGGACCGGTTCCTTGTACTCAGGGCAGGCATCTTCGCCAGCGCGGGTTTTGCAAATTCTGTAGCTCTGAGCCCGCCCCTTGCCGTGCCGATTCAGGAGATCATAGGCCTTGTCGCTGCGGTCTGCGCCCTAATGGTGGCTGTTCTGAGCCTCTACAAGTACATGGCTAGAGATGCCGAGAGCGCGCAAGAGTCCCCTCCCAACACCTAGTCCTGAAATCCGGTAATGGACGGCTCCACCCCAATTACCCCCAGGTGGAGTCGTGCCCAGCCCGCCGAAGCCGCAGCAACCGATACACGATGCCCACCACGAACATCAGAACACCGAGCCCCACAGACAGCGGCGGCAGGGTCGCAACCAGGACCACACACGCCACAGCACCAGCAACTTGTAGGGCCTTCGGGTACCGACGATCCTCAGCCGGCTGGGTGAACGCCGCGATGTTGGCTACCAAGTAGTAGAGCAGCACCCCGAACGAAGAGAACCCGATGGCACCCCGCAGGTCGGCAATGGCGATGATGACGCAAATGACCCCCGCCAGCATCAGCTCGGCGCGGTGCGGCACTTTGTACTTCGGGTGCACGGCGGCGAGCGCGTGCGGCAGGTCATGCTCACGAGCCATCGCCAGACTGGTTCTACCGAGCCCGGCGATAAGTGCCAGGAGAGCCCCGAGTGAAGCGACCGCAGCTCCGACCCGGACCACGGGAGCAGCCCACGCAAAGGTTCCTTGTTCGACGGCGGCGGCGAGCGGCGTCGTATTGCCCGCGGTTCCGTCGGGACCGAGCGCAGCCAGCAGCGTGACCGCGATGACCGCATAAACCAGGATCGTGATGCCAAGCGCGATGCTGATGGCCCGTGGGATGGTGCGGCGCGGCTCCCGAACTTCCTCGCCCATCGTTGCAATCCGCGCATAACCGGCGAAGGCAAAGAACAGCAGCCCGGCCGACTGCAGAATCCCGTACCAACCGTGCGCCAGCAGCCCCTCCACCACCAGGTTGCCGAAGTCGGGCCTTGACCCAGCCCACACCGCACCTACCGCGATGGCCAGTGCAATCAGCACGCCAACCACCAAGATCCGGGTCAGACCCGCTGTTCGGGTCACCCCGTGATAGTTCACGGCCGTCAGGAGTACGACGGCGGCAATCGCCACCGGGCGTTCCCAGCCTTGGGGTGCGGCGTAGGCAGCGAACGTCATAGCCATTGCTGCGGCGCTGGCTGTTTTCCCGATGATGAAGCCCCAACCGGCCAGGAACCCGTACCACGGTCCGAGTCGCTCGCGACCATAGACGTAGGTACCACCCGATGTCGGGTAGGCCGCGGCCAGTTGAGCGGACGATGTGGCGTTGCAGAACGCCACGAAGGCTGCAACTACCAAGCCCACCAGCAGCCCCGAACCTGCAGCAGCCGCAGCGGGCGTGAACGCAGCGAACACGCCGGCACCGATCATGGAACCGAGGCCGATGAGTGAGGCGTCGAAGGTGCCGAGCCTGCGGGCCAAGGCCGGGGAATTGCTCACGAAAACCCTTCACGCGTTGGGAGTCTGTACGCCACAAAAGGTGCGTTACTCCGAGCGTATCCCGGGTCAGCGCGGTGGAAGTGAATTCCCCACGAGCATGAAGAGACTGTTCCGCGACGTTGCACCCGTTTTCCTGAGTGCGTTGGAAATGTGGTTCTCCACCGTTCTGGCGCTGATGCCCAGGTGTTCGCCAATTTCGACATTCGAGCGATGTCCCGCCAGTACTGCCACCTCGATCTCCCTCTCGGTGAGCGGCGTAGTCCTGAAGGTGTTGAAGGACAGTTGCTCGTTGGCCGACGGGAACCGAACCGCGAACATCGAGGAGGCCTGGGCAAGAGCATCGGCTGCAACACTGTCACCTTCGACGACGTGGCGTTTGAGGGCGCCGCGGAGCAGCATCCCTATTTGGTAGGTGTCGGGATCGGGTTCGTAGTGCTTGAGGAGGAGACCCAGCAGCTGGTGGTCCCCTTCAACAACTGCGGCGGCAATGGCCAGGAGGTTGTCGTGGATGGTTATGCCGCTCTCCCTGAGGATCTTCTGCAGCAGGTCCAGTACTGGCCGCCCCGGGCACAGGCATGTGCACAGCAACGCCGTCATCATGGCTTCCAGAACATAGCCGCTCTTCAGTTGGCGCTTGATGAGCTTGGTTGCTTTGCGATCGAACGTTGCGGGTTGGGCGCTGCTGTGGGCGATGAGTTCGTAGGCGCCTTTGCCAATACCGGGAAGCGGGCCGGTATCGTGCATGTCTTCCCGTGCCTGTGCGGCGATGGAGAAAGCCGGTGAGACCACGTTGGTTGCGTGCCTCAGTCCGGCAAGCCGCAGCATGGCGTCGTACAGGGAGTCGACCACGAACCCGGGCCGGCCCATGGCGAAGACGCTGCTCATGAGGTACTCGGCTTCTTCGAAGTTCCCGCGGTACAGCAACCCGTGGGCAGCGATGTAGCTGCTGGTAACTACGCCAAACTGATCCAGGTTCCTGCGGGCTTCGGCACGCCACTCCAAGGCGAAAACAAGGGACTCGTCCACCCTTCCCGCGGCGAACATTGCGAAACCTCGGATGAAGGGGCGGAGATGCGGGAAGGCATCCTCATCGCCCTCACCCTCGACGGCCCTGATGGCAGCGTCGGGCCGGAGCCGGTACAGCTCCAGCAGCCCGCACACCAGGTTCCGCATCCCCGACTGCGAATCGGGGTCTTCCGTCAGCTGCTCCCCGCTGCGCTGAATGCGACCATGGGATGCAGTGAGAAAGGCGATGGCATTTGTAACGTCCGACTCATACTCAGGGTTAGTTGCGGCCAAGGCTTGGAGAATTTCGACGGCGGCGCCCGGGCCTCGGCCCGTATGGATAGCGAGCATCGCCTCGGTAATGGTGAGAAACAGCATGTCTGTTGCCTCGGCGTCGGCGGTTAGTGTTTCCGCACAGACGCGAGTGGCGCGTTGAATGTTGACGGGCGCCCCCCAATAGGTGCGAAGGAGCGCCACCGCGTTCGCCGCCGTCTTGTTGCCCTCCCATCGTTCGAAGCGGGTGCGTTCACGAGCTGCGTTGTGGTCGTGGAAATGGCGCGCGGTGACGGCGTCGTCGTCGCCCTTTTCCAAGCGGAGGCCGGCAAGCAGCTGAGTGAGGCAATCACTCGTCGACGAGTTTTCACCGGTCGTCTGGGGTGCGGTCTCAAGTATCCCTGCGATTTTGCTGCGCAGCAGGTGCCGGTCACGGAGCATTTTCTGCCCACGGAAATAGTCGGCGATGACCGGAGGACTGATAGCGGCGATCGCCCCGCTGTGGTGATCGTTCATGACGGACAGAAATCCGCGGCGCTCGAGGTTCTCCAGGATTTCGAGGCTGACCACCTTCTGGAGGATGTCGATGCGCGCCGTGCCCAGTATCGCCATGATGTGGAGCGCAGTGAACTCCTCGGCGGTGAGCTCAGACAGCAGCGCTTCCAAAGTCCCCCGGAGGTGTTCGTTCCACAGGGAGCCGCTGGTCATACGCCATTGCTTGTCCTTCAGCACGAGGAGATCGCTCAGCGAGGCTGTCTCGGCTATCCGGACAATGAGTCGGGGATTTCCCGCGGACTTGGTGAGGATGCTGGCTGTTGCCTCCGCATCCGCGGGCGCGCCAAGAACCTGCGCAATCAGCATGTGGACCTGCTCGTAGTGGAGAGGGTCCAGCTGCAGGTGAGCCTCGCGGCCCTGGTTGAGGACAGCGAGTTGGCCCTTTGAAAACGCCCACGTGTCGGGAGCGGTGGCCACCATGGGGCAGTCCGATCGACGGCGGACGGCTTCCAGGACTGCCAGGGACTCGTTGTCTACCAGGTGGATGTCGTCAGCCACCATCAGGTGCTTCCCCGGTTTCGCCAACTGGGCGGCGAAAACGTCCGCGATATCAAAGACCCCGCTGCGGCCGGGACGCATGTCCAGGCCCAGTCCTTTGATGGCCGAGAACGGGATGCCGCGGTGAGTACGCATTCCACTGATGAAGTGGACAGCGACGCCCGTCTTCTCCAGGTTGGCGATCACGTTATTGACGACGGCGGTCTTGCCGCTTCCAGGGGCGCCGACAACGCGCACTCCTATGCCGCGTGCAACAAAATCGAGGATTCGTTGAACCTCTGAATCGAACACTCGACCTGACCTTCTGTTTCTGTGGACGCCCGACATGCGGCTCACTTCGCAGGCTAGATCGAGGAAACAGGACTAGGTGGCAAAACGGCCTTGCACAGGCCATTTTGGGGGCTTCTAGGTGGCGATTTAGGCAAAACTAGGTGCTCGGCCGCCTCGTCTAGGTGGTGTGAGGCATGTTGGCCAGTGCTTAAGGTGTCCATCCGGATCCCTCCCGTGGTGGTTGCTTGGGTTCAACGCTACGGAGGGCCGAGGTCAAATTACACGGGTGTAATTCGCTATGTGGATATGTGTTCTAACTGGTTATTAGCTACTAGTACATATATTCGTATGGGCAGACAAAAAAGCACGGCCGGTCAGTGACCGGCCGTGCTTTTGAGTCGAAGGAACCCTTCTGGTCTTCGTCGAGGGTGCGGCACGTGAGGTGTTGACCGCAGAGCAGCGAGCTACCACCGCCCGGCGCGCAGAAGCGATGCACCCGATCACCACCGTAAAGCCGCCAGATCGTCGAAGCTCGAGAGTCACATTTCGCCCTCACCTTCTTTTATGAATCTACTCATGCAGCTCTCGTCGACGTATAAGGAGAGAAAACTGAACTAGGTGGTAATTCGTTCTTGCACAGACCGTTTTCGGGCGTTCTAGGTGGCGATTTAGCCAAAAGTAGGTGGTGGCGTGTCGGCCCTAGGTGGTGAATGCGTTGCAAGCCCAGTGATCGCAGAGAAACAATCCTTGGATTGTTTGAGCTGACCCCAACGTACCCATTTGACAAATTCAGATATGAGGTTGAGGGTATTGCTCAATCACTTGACCGACTAGCGGAACAGCAACCGCAAAAGTAGAAGTGATTTTCCTGCAGCAACCCGTTAATGCACTCAACCAAGCTCAACTCCCGAAAGGGTGTTGGTCAACGTTCAATCAAGTAGGCCCGAGTGGCCCTTGAGATCACGTCCATTGGGGGACACAAGATCATGAAAATTCGCACCAGCATCACAGCAATATGCATGTCAGTATTCATCGCAACCCTGGCGACTCCGGCCCATGCAGCTGATGAGCCCGACAGCACGCAGACACTCAAAGACGTCACCGCACCTAGATCTGCATCAAGCGACGGAACCACAAATCACTTGAGTCTCAAGAAGGGCGAACCGACATATTCAACAACAGCTGTCGGATCGCGCCGCGCCAGTCTTTACGCCGGAAACTGGATGCTCTTCACGGAGGAAAACGTGGACTTCTACTACGACTGGAGCCGGGTGACGAGTAGCTACGGCTATCAACGCGTTGGTGCTTCGGGTTCAACACGGTTCAGGCACTGGGCATCAATCGAAGTTATGTGAGCAACTGGCAGCACTCCTTCAGAGCATTGACCGACGCAGGCGTAGGCACCCCCACGCCTTGGGGAAATGTCAACATTTATCACTCAACCGTCATCCAGAGCGCAAACGTATATGGCGACGGCGCCTGGTATGCGTGGCAGGGCTAGTCAACGGACTTAGTGCCCAAAGGGGCCGGTCCTGAGCGGCCGGCCCCTCCATAAACGAGGACTCATGTTACGCATAACAGATCTTTCCAAACGGTACGGCCGAATAAACGTGTTGCACAACATATCATTAACTATTCCCTCAAGCGGCATATACGTGCTTCGGGGTGAAAACGGGAGCGGCAAGACCACCTTGCTGAAGTGTTTGGCTGGGCTTGAACGATACCAAGGAAGCATTCTCTGGCATAGCGAATCATTGTTGAAGAACATTGCCGTAGCCTTTGATGATTCCACATTGCACGGGCGACTCACAGGTTTGCAGAATCTGCGGGCCCTTCTAGATGCATCTTCAGAAGTCATTGAGGAAACTCCTGCAGTTCGGATGTTCTTCAATAATGATCTTCTCAGGAAGAGATCTGCAAACTACTCTCTCGGACAAAGAAAAAAGATCAAGATAGCAGCGGCTTTCGCAGCACTGAAACCATGCATCTTGTTGGATGAACCGCTGTCTGGCCTGGATAAATCCGGTCGAGAGGGCCTGCTGCAATTGCTGGAGTCCAGCGCCGACACCAACTGTGTACTGATTTCAGATCACGAATCCGCGTTCTACCGCAGCGTTGCCTCATCTGAGTTCACCATTCGACGTGGCAAGATCCATCGAGATCCAGGCAACGAAGCTTCCAAGATCGATGAGTTTGATGAATAGCCTACTTCGTTCCATGAGGACCGAACTGAGGTATCAGCACTGGAGCAGAATGCTCTTGCTTCCCCTCGCTGGTCTCCTTTTGGCTCTCGTATTCGCATTCACCGGGAGTGTCAGCAACGTCGGTGCCAGCATGACTCGTCTCGAGGCGACGGCGGCACAAGCATCAGCCAACGGACTGTCCCTGGCTCAGGCCATGGAACAGCCCATGAGCTTGGTGGTTCAGGACGGTCAGAAGCTGGTGGACAATCCACTTCGCTATGACTATGAAAGGGCCTACCTTGCTTACCAAGCCCTCGAAGGAACGAATGGAGTCGGAACCGGACTTGAAATGATCACCTTCTTGGTCATCCCGCTACTCTTTTTCGTGTACGGGTGTGGCGTAGCGGCCGGCGACGCCCGCCGTCGTATTTTGAAGGATCGAGTGGTCACACAAGGCGCAACGCCATACGTCGTTGCCAAAGCGGCTATTGTTGTGGCCGTTTCCTTGGCTGCGGTCCTGGTTGCGGCGACGTTGAGCCTTGCTGTAGCGCCTATCGTCAGAGCGGCCTTTCTACCCTCCGTCGATCGCAGCTTTCCCTACCCTGTTGCAACACTGGCTGTTGGAAGCCCCGCCGTCCAAATTGCATTCAGCGCGTCTACGGCAATCATGTTCGGGCTACTGGGTCTGTTTGTCGGACTCGCGGCCAGAAGCATGCTGATACCGAGCTTGGCTGCCGGCGGGCTGCTTATGGTGGCACCTTTCGCTGGGCCCTACGATCCACGAAATATTCTTACCGCCGCTGCAGAGGGCGTCTTCAACTACTGGGGTGGGTTCAGTCCACGCCCGCCATTCCCAGTGCAGCTCGAACTCGGCCTGGCCGCCATGGCCGGGGGCTTGCTCATTGTTGCCCTGGTGTCCGTCTTTGTCTGGTCACGGATGACGAAATTTGTGTAAAGGCCCACTTGGGCAGACAAAAAAGCACGGCCGGTCAGTGACCGGCCGTGCTTCTGAGTTATCCGAAGACTAGATAGCCTGGATGTTTACTGCCTGGGGACCCTTGGGGCCCTGCTCGACGTCGAAGGAAACCTTCTGGTTCTCTTCGAGGGAGCGGTAGCCCGAGGAGTTGATCGCAGAGTAGTGAGCGAAAACGTCCTGGCTGCCATCTTCAGGAGAGATGAAGCCGAAGCCCTTTTCGGAGTTGAACCATTTTACGGTACCTGTAGCCATTTTTTCAGTCCTTACTGAAGGTGGAGATTGTCCCGACTTTC
Organism: Paenarthrobacter sp. AR 02; assembly: GCF_021538675.1. Classification (GTDB taxonomy): domain Bacteria; phylum Actinomycetota; class Actinomycetes; order Actinomycetales; family Micrococcaceae; genus Arthrobacter. The sequence goes on along the minus strand of NZ_JAJUKH010000002.1, from coordinate 316,400 downwards.
GGGTCTCCGGGTGTGGGGTGTTCTCCACAGTTACTTCAGAAAGTCACGATCCGGAAGGATCGTGGGGACTGCCTGAACTACCAAATGCCAAACACAACAACACCGTCAAGTCTACAGAGTTTTGAGCAGATGGCTAGTGCTGGGAAACATTTATCCATCAGGTGTGGTCGGGACACCCCCACTTGGGCGTTACTGCCGCTCGTCGCCTTTGCGTACACCCTGGAGCCTTTCCTTGATCACCCAGCTGGAAATCGCCGGAGCGGCAGTCGCTATCAGGCACGCCGTGGTCCTGGTTGTCTTCTCAAAACCTTCTTCCCCCATCCCCAAACGCCGCCCGCAAGCGTAACGTTCACCCCATGGGACCGACACCTGACACGGTCATCATCGGCGCAGGCCAGGCGGGCCTCACGACGAGCTACTGGCTCACGCAGTTCGGCGTCGAGCATCAAATCCTTGAGCGACGGGATTCACTGGGCGGTGCCTTCCAGGATCGTTGGGACGGCTTCTACATGAACACTCCCAACCTTTCGCTTGACCTCCCTGGGATGCCGTACGACGGCGACGACCGGGACGCGTTCATCCCCCGCGATGCCGCGGTGAACCTCTTCAGGCGGTATGCGGAGCTGATCACAGCGCCGGTTCACACCGGCGTCGACGCGACCAAGTTATCCCCGACCTCGAACGGAGGCTTCCAGATTGAGACGTCTCTGGGCAGCTTGCAGGCGCGCAACGTTGTTCTTGCAATGGGCGCCTACCAAGTTCCCAAGATCCCGGCTCTCGCCGCGAAGCTCCCAAGCGGTGTAACCCAGCTGCACACTCACGACTACCGCAATCCCGAGCAACTGCCCGAAGGCGCCGTGCTGGTCGTCGGCACCGGGCAGTCAGGTGGGCAAATCGCCGAGGAACTCCACGCCGCCGGACGCGACGTCCACCTCGCAGTTTCAGTCGTCCCTGAAGCGCCCCGCCGATACCGAGGCCAAGACCTCATCTACTGGATGCTCGAAACCGGTAAGCACGGCCCCGACTACGGAATCAACGCCCTTACCACCGGGGCGCTCCCCTCCCCCTCCCTGCGATTCGCACCCAACCCTCTGCTCTCGGGCATCGACGGCGGCCACAGCATCCACCTCCGCGAACTCGGCCGCCGCGGCATGCACTTGCATGGCCATGTTGAAGCAATCGACGACGGCGGCATCACCTTCAGCGACGACCTCCCCGAACGCTTGGCCACAGTCGAGTCCGTGTTTGGACAGCGGTCGCGAAAGGCGATTGATGCTTACATTGCGGCAGCGGGGATTGATGCGCCCTCGCAGCCACCTTTAGCCGCGGATGATTGGCTGCCTACGGAGCCGGCACAGCTGAACCTGGCCGACGCCGACATCACGTCCGTCCTGTGGGCAACCGGGTACAAGCTCGACTTCAGCTTCGTTGACATGCCGGTGGTTGATGAGTGGGGCTACCCGAAGCACGTGGGTGGGGTGATGGAGGCAGCTGGACTGTTCGTCGTCGGGCTGCCCTGGCTCACGCGGCACTATTCAGCGATAGTCGGTGGTGTGGGTTTAGACGCCAGATTTATCGCTGAACGAATCTCCGGCCTTTGAACACTGTTCCCACTCAGTCAAAACGCTCCCAGGAGGACGATCCATGCAAATGCCCAAGCCCTCAGAGGCGGACAAAGAACGCTTCCGCTCGGCCGTCCCCGAAGATTCAGACGTGGAGGTCAAGCCGATGTTCGGGAATCTCGGCGCTTTCGTTCACGGCAACATGTTCGCCGGCTTGTTTGGGCCCACCATCGGCGTGAAGCTCTCCGAGGCCGACCAGCAGGAACTGGAGTCCAATCACCAGACGCAACCCTTTGGTCCCGCAGAACGTCCAATGGGCGGTTACGTCGGACTTCCGGAGTCGTGGCAGGACGACGCCGAGCAAACTGCGGAATGGGTGGCCAAGGCGTTTGAGAACGTGGCGAAGTTGCCGCCCAAAACGCCCAAGGCATCCAGGGCAAAGCAGCCCAAGAAATAGGCAAACCTGCACCCAAAAGCCCTCGCCAAACATGTCCGGAAGTGCTGTGATCCTGCTATGGCATCAATGAATGGGCGAGTGTCCCTTGTGTCGGGCGCTACGGGCGGCCTTGGCAAGGCCATCGCTATGGCGCTGGCCCGCGAAGGAGGGACCGTCGTCGTGCTTGGCCGTTCAGAAGCGCGGGCAGAAGACGCGATTCGCGACATCCAGGCTGTAGTCCCTAACGCGGCGCTGGAGCCGCTTGCGTGTGACCTCTCTATCCAGGCCTCAATCCGGTCGGCAGTTGACGAGTTCCATTCCCGTCATCAAAAACTCAACGTGCTGGTTAACGCTGCTGGCGTGTTCCGTAAGGAACGCCAAGTGACCCCGGACGGCCTCGAAGTCACTTTCGCCACCAACGTAATGGGCTATTTCCTGCTCACCAATCTGCTCGTGGATTCGCTGAAACGCGGGGCAAATGCGGACGATGCCTGGACGTCGCGGGTGGTCAATATCGCGTCGAAGTATTCGGGCGGGCCGTCGGTTACCACGATGGATTTCGACGACCTTCAGACCACCAAGCGCAAGTACAGCTACATGCGCGCTACCCCACCGACGATGCTTGGCCGGGTTCTGTTAACGCAGGAGTTCGCGGAGCGCCTTCGGGGCTCAAACGTTGTGGTGAATGCCGTGCACCCGGGCCTGGTTAAGAACACGGGGCTGCTGCAGGACGTTGGCGGACCCTTCCGATGGCTGACAAACACGTTGGGCAAGCCTGCCGAGGAAGCGGCTGATACGCCCTTTTGGCTGGCCACTTCGCCGGAGACTGCTGCGGTGTCCGGCAAACTCTGGGCCAAGCGCAAGGAACTGCCGACGCCGGGCATGGGGTCGGACCCGGCGGCGCGAAGGAGGCTGTGGGAGGAATGCACCCGACTGGCGAAGATCCTCTGAGGTTCCGCTCAGGAACCTTACGCCTCCTTCAGGTCCAGCTGCGGCGCAGGCCTGCGGAAACCACGCGTCAAGTAGGCGAGCCAGACCAAGCCAACGGCAGCCCATGCCAGACCGAATCCGATCGACAAGCCACTCAGACTCGTCCATAGCCAGATCGTGAGTACAAACCCAATGCCCGGAAGCACAAGGTTATGGATCACGCCGCGAGTTCCGCGGGCCTTTTGGTCGAAGTAGTAGTGCTTGATGACGGCAAGGTTGACCACGGAGAACGCTACGAGCGCTCCGAAGCTGATCAGCGATGAGATGGTCAAAAGGTCCAATACGAAGGCCAGTAGCGACACGGCGGAGGTCAAAAGGATCGGCAGGACGGGAGTCCGGAATCGTTCGTGCAACCGCCCCAAGGCAGCCGGGAACACTCCGCTGCGGCCCATGGAATGAATGATTCGTGAGACCGAGGCCTGTGAGGTCAATGCTGATCCGAGGCTGCCGGCAATGTAGGCAGCCGTGAAGAAGGCAACCAGCAACTCGCCGCCCGCTGCGCCAATGACCTCGATGGCCGCCGAGTTCACGTCGTTGAAGGTGCTGACGGGGAGAACCAGGTGGCTGATGTACGCGAGTCCCAGGAAGATCATGCCGGCCAGGATTGTGGTGATCATGATGGCGCGGGGCAGGTTCCGCTTCGGATCCTTGGTTTCCTCCGCGAAGGTTGAAACGGCGTCGAACCCCAAGTAGGAGAGGCAGAGGATAGCGGAGCCGGCGAAGACAGGCGAAAGTCCCTCTGCACCTTCGGCCCCGGTGAAGGGCGCCAGAAGATCAACGTTGCCGGTTCCCGTGATTGAGGAAAGCCCTAGGGCGACGAACAACACGATGAAGAGCGCTTGTAGTCCCACCACCACAAAATTGGCCTTGGCAATCGCAGTAATGCCGAGGATGTTCAGCACGGTAACCGCAAGGATGGAGACGATCATGAACACCGAGGCCGGGATAGCCGGGAATGCGGCTTCCATGTAGATGCCGATCAGCAGGTAGTTGATCATCGGCAGCAGCAAATAGTCCAGCAGGAGCGACCACCCGGCCATGAAGCCAAGGCCCGGCCCGAAGGATCGAGTCGCATAGGTGTACGCGGATCCCCCGAACGGGAACGCCTGCGACATCCGGCCGTACGATCGCGCCGTGAAGAGCATGACCACCAGGGTCACGGCATAGGCAGCCGAGAGTCGCCCGCCAGTCAGTTCCACGACGATGCCGTAGGTGCTGAAGATAGTCAGCGGCACCATGTAAACCAAGCCCAGCAGGACCAGGGAGGGAACGCCGAGGACACGGCGCCAACCCTGGTTCGCTGACTCCGTGGACGCGGGCCCCACAGGCTTCTCGCCTGCCGGTGTATCAGTTTCAAACGTGGGGGTCATTGGGGATCCTTGATGCTGATGCTGGTGTGCTTGGAAGCTGCGACGCTGCAGAACTTCGTAGCGGCAACCGGATCGACGGGGTCGCCGAGATCCTGAAGTGCTGGGGGTTGACTCGTGGGCGCGTGGTGGACGCCTCTGGTCTTGTGAACGTGAAATGAATAGCGTTCATTTAGTGTGACGGTGAGGCGGGTCACAGTCAATATGTGACGGCCTTGGTCTGAAGACAGCCACACACTCATTCGCCTCGTGCGCGCCCTTAGTCCCCGGTCGCTCCCCGCCAACACCACGGCCCCGACATCCTCTGCTGGCTCCGAAACCGGCAAATACGGCCCAGACTTCGGCATAAAAGCCCTCAACCGCGAGGCGCTCCCCTCCCCCTCCGCCCGTCTGGCGTGCACACACCTGCTCGCCGGCACCGAAGGCGACCACGACATCCACCTCCGCGAACTCGGCCGTCGTGGTTATGCACCGGCACCGCCGCCTGGAGTCCATCGACGACAGCGCCATCACCTTCGGCGGCGAACTCTCCGAACGCCTCGCCACGGTCTAGTCCGGGTTCAACAACCGCATGCCGACTGCTATTTATGCGTTCATTGCGGCAGCCGGGATCGATGCGCCGGACCAGCCGCTAGTCCCTGACGACGGAGGGTTGCCAGTAGAGGCCGCTTCGTTGAACGTGGCCGATGATGGAATCACTTCCGTCTTGTGGTCAACGGGGTACGGGTTGGATTTCTCATTTCTGGACATGCCCTTGCTTTGAGTGGGGCTACCCTAAGCGCACTGCAGGTGTGACGGGGCAGGCACGCTTGTTTGTGGTGGGCCTTCCGTGGCTGACGCGGCACTATTCATCGATCCTGGGTGGGTTGGCTTGGACGCGAAGGTAGTTGCGGGGCAATTGCGCTAGGCCCCCACGACGTCGAACCACCTCCGTCGGTCTACGACTCTCTCCTTAACGGCAGACTGGGCCTTTGGCGGCTAAGCTCATATCAACTTCTGACCCCGGGAAAGGAAAGCCATGCCACTCGAGATTGGGCTTTGGCGAGTTACAGACAGAGCGAGGCAGCTTTCTCCCTCGAGGATGCCCTACGAATCGCGGCTGGAACAGCTCATTCTTGACGACCCGGCCATCTTGGAAACAGAGCTTCTCATCCTGGGTCACCAGGTTCTTACGAGCTATGGCAAGTTCATTGACATCGTCGGGATTGACGTCGAAGGATCAGTCCACATCATTGAGCTCAAACGTGACAGGACCCCACGCGAAGTCGTCGCCCAAGCTCTGGACTACGCCTCGTGGGTTCAACATCTATCCAACGACGACGTGCGAGAGATATTCCAGAAGCACAATCCCGACGGTGATTTCGACGTTGCGTTCGCTGATAGATTCGGAGGCACTCCAACGCCCGATGACCTGAACGAAGCGCACTTCATTACCATCGTTGCCGGCGATTTGGACGACAGTACAGAACGCATCGTCCAGTACTTGAGCGGTTCATACTCGGTTCCTATAAATGTGATGCTTTTTCGGTACTTTGCAGATGAGGGCAATTCCTACCTTGCACGTACCTGGCTTATCGAGGGTGCCCACCAAGATCTCCAAAGTGCCGGCGGAAAGCGTGCATCAACCAAGGCACCATGGAACGGGAGAGACTATTACGTCGCTTTTGGCTTAGAGAACAACACACGGAGTTGGCTGGACGCCCGCACCTATGGTTTTGTATCTGCCGGCGGCGGCGAATGGTACTCACGCTCTCTTAGGAAGCTACCTATCGGAGCACGGGTCTTCGTTTGTATTCCGGGTAGCGGCTACGTGGGAGTCGGAACCGTCTCTGGAACCGCATCCGCTGCACGTCAAGCAACCTTTAACGTCAATGGGGTGGAGAAGCGCTTCGTAGATCTCGACCTGCATGCTGACTACGGACTCCACTCCCTCGAGGCAGAACCTGACGGGCCGGATTTGAACGAATATGTGGTGCCCGTTTCGTGGGATAAGACCATTGATGTATCCGAGGCCTTTTGGCGGAAGGGCCTATTTGCCAATCAGAACAGTGCGTGTAAGTTGCGCCACGAACTAACGATCAGCGAGGTCGCAAAGGCCTTCCAGCTCGATTCAGCCTGAGCCCGCTTAGCGGAGAACAGCAAGCGCTTGAGCAGCGTCATACCGTGATGCAGACACGTTGGGTAGACCCGCCCTCGAAAACGACCACAACGACATGTCAGTGCGCCTTGGGGGCATGCCCCTAGCGCGGATCGCATCGGAAAACCCAACCCGGGACCTACGCTTCCTTCAAGTCCAGCTTCGGTGCCAGGCGACGGAATCGGCGCGCCGGGTAGGCGATCCAAGCCAAGCCAACGGCCGCCCACGCAAGGCCGAACACGAGCGACAGGCTACTCAAGCTCGTCCACAACCAGACCGTGAGGGCGAACCCAATAGCAGGCAGCACCAGGTTGTGGATGGCGCTGCGAGCTCCGCGTTACTTCTGGTCGAAGTAGTAGTCCTTGATCACCGCGAGGTTCACCACCGAAATTTCGACGAGCGCGCCGAAGCTGATGAGCGATGAAATGGTCGGCAGATTCAAAACAAGGGCCAGCAGTGAGACGGCCAAGGTCAGGAGCACGGGCAGGAACGGCGTGCCGAAGCGGGCATGCGACTTGCCAAGGGCTGCCGGGAAGACGCCGATCCGGCCCATCGAGTGGGTGATCCGCGAGCCGGAAGCGTGCGAGGTTAGGGCGGAGCCGAGGCTGCCTGCGCGGTAGTCGGCGGTGAAAAAGGTCGACGTCGTTGAAGGTGCTGACCGGCAGTACGAGGTTGCTGGTGTAAGCCAGACCGAGGAAGATGACATCGGCCAGCACCGTGAGCATGATGGCCTTGGGCAGGTTGCGCTTCGGGTCCTTGGCTTCTTCAGCGAAGGTCGAAAAGGCCTCGAACCCGAGTAGGAAAGGCAGAGGATGGCCGCGCCGGCGAAGATCGGCGAAAGCCCGTCCGCGCCCTCCGCCCCCGTGAAGGCTGCCACGACGTCGAGGTTGCCGGCGCCGGTGATGAATGAGAGTCTGAGGGCCTGGCCAAACCTGGGACCACTAGTGTGTCGTGGGCGACCGGGTACCGGGCTTGATCTGTGCCTTATCTACGTACCGTGCTTGATGGCTGCGACTACCGGAAGCACACCGCAGGCTTCCCGTAGCAGGCGGCGTTGGATGCGGCGGGTTACCTTGGCTGCCCCGCCCTTACTCCTCGGGCCTCTGCGGGTTGGCCAGGACGTAAAGCTGGTGGCCGACCAAGTTGACGGGTACGGCGCAGCACTCCAACAGTCGGCTTCAGCGCACAGCAGGCAATTGTAGTCTTTACGAACGTCGCAACTCGCGACTGGACCAGTTGGCTACAATGGCAAATTCCATTGCATCAAGATGTTTCTCGAATATAGGTGATACCAAAAGCTTTTACCTGCCTATAGGTCTGGAGTCTGGACGGAAGGTCGAAAGAATCCCCATTAACATACTGAAAGATGTCGAGCCCTCGGCCTAAGACGATTCGCCATCCAGTGTCGGTGACTATGGAGCGGTCATGGATATTGCTGAAGAAATTAACATCTACTTTGATTCCTGCAACTGCCGCGGCCTGTTTGACCTTTAGCAGCAGCTCAAGCTGTTTTCGCTGTTTGTCAACGCCGTCTGTGGCTTCCGAGGTATGCAGCTGCACGTGGAATTCGTCGGCCGCGTCCTTGGTGACCGCGATGCACTCGATTAGTTCCATCAGATTACGGGCCTGGTGGAACTGCCGGATGTAAGGGTCAGTAATGGTGATCTGCGTGGCTCCGCGCAGGTACGGTACCAAGAGAGTTTCGAACGAGACTCCGCGCTGGTTCTCTTGGAACTCTTGGTGGCCCGCAAAGAGCGGTTTTTCGGTGACAGGCTCGGGCGTAATTGGTTGATCGTCTTCCGCGGAAGTCGCGGCGGGTCCAGTTGGATAGGCCGCTGCTTCTTCAGGGTCAGTGCTTACCTGGCGCTCAGGATAGTAGTACTCCGGGTACTCATCCTCTTCAAGCGTGGAGATTGAATGCCATGTACCCGCTTTGTCGAGATAGCCGAACTTCACGGCTGCCATCGTTGAGTCGATCCGAAGGATCTGGTCTTTGACGCGCTTGCGGCCCTCGATGGCAAACTGCAGAATCTCTTCGACTTCTTCGGGCGAGGCTTCCCCATGGGGGTACAGGATCTTCATCAGCCCGGAGAAGGTCTTGTGGATGGCGTCGCGGTCTCGTGTCGAAATGTCAGAGGACAGTGTGAAGTGCTGCTGGTAGCGGTCGGAGTAGTCCGCCGAACGCATCGACTTGAGCACCTCGGCGATGTAGTCGACAACGAACCCGTACCCGTTGGAGAACATCTCGCCGCGGATGGTGTCGACCTCCCACCCCGGGATGTAGTGGTGCAGGCGGTCAAGGTAGGCCGAGTCGTGGTAGCTTTCGGGAAGCTCGTCGAACAGGTCGGAGTGCTTGAGCATGTAAGGCACGGTGTGCGAGGTGTTGCCGACGAACACCATGGACGCCTCCGCGCCGAGCGTCTCGACGCCGCGGGAGAACGATTTGTTCGCCATGTAGTTCTTCATGATGTCCACGAGCGCCTTGTCGGTGCGCTTCTTCTTGCCCGCGAACTCGTCGAACGCGACGACATCCCAGTAGCCGACCAGCCCGATGCGGCCGTTGGAGTTGTTAACGAACAGCTTGGGGACGGTGACTTCGCCACCCGAGATGAGCATGCCGTGGGGTGAGAACTCCGAGAAAATGTGCGACTTGCCGGTGCCCTTGGGGCCGAGTTCGACGAGGTTGTAGTTTCGCTCGACGAACGGGATGAGTCGCACGAGCTGGATGAGCTTGGCGCGGCGGCCGAACAGTTCGGGATTGAACCCGATCGACTGCACAAGCAAGTCAGTCCATTCGTCGGTTGTGAACTCGCTCCGCGCCGCGAGGTAACCCTCGAAGTCGAACTTCGACAGCTGGATGGGCTTGATCGACCCCAGTATCCACGGCACCATGCGGGCGTCATCACTGTGGAAGTACTCGATGTCGCAGATGCACCAAACACCACCAACAAGCAGCTTCGGGTGAGCCTTGATCGTCGCGGATTCGACGAGCACTCCCTTGATGCCAAGGTTGGCGAACTCTGCCTGGTAGACATCATCCTTCTCGTTGAGCGTGACGGTCACTTTGTCAATGATGCGATGGCGTCCGCGCTCCTTGATCGTGGACTTCACCAGTTCTGACTGGTTTCGGTTCACGTAATGGTCGGCGAGAATTTTACGCACCGAATCGATGCCTGCTTGGATGGTGGCTTCGTCGTCGGATGCAGCGTACTGGCCGAGCAGGTACTCCAGCACGAAGGAGGGCACGATGGCGTTGCCCTTGACCGCCTTCACCAGGTCCTTGCGGACTACTACGCCGGGGAAGAGCTGATTGATCTTTCGGTCCAGGCCGCTCTGCAACGGGATGGCATCCGCTGATGTGGTGACCCCAGCGGTGATCCCTGGATTGACCTCGCTCACTTCGCTCATAGTCGCTCTCTCCTTAGAAATCGAAGTCCGAGGCGAACGAGCGCTTCAGCGTGTAGATCGCCTTGGCGTAACCGCGCCATTGATTGGTGCCCGGGATGAGTTCCTCAAGCCGGAACTCAACCGGACGGTTGTTGTAGTCGTTTGCGTCCTGACTGAGCAGCATGTGCGCGTTTTGGTAGCGGTCACGCTGGTCTGCCGAATCCTGGTCGAACGTGAGCGAGAGCTGGTTCGATATAAGAATCTCGCCGACATACAGCCCCGCGCGCAGCACAAGGGGGCGAACCTTCTCGCTCACCGGCTCGGTCTGAAACAGCTTGATGACCAGCTGGCCTGTCGTGATCTTGTCCGACTCGGGCATGATCTTGACGTTGACCGTTCGCACGTCGCTCTTGCGCTTCTTATTGATCGCCAGCACCGGGACGACGATCTCCTGCAAGGCTGCACCGCCGTGGACGAATCGCGAGCCTGCGCCTGGAAGCCGCAGCCGATGAATCGACTTCGGTATCTGCACATCCAGGTCTCCATCGAGGCCCAGCTGGGCTGATGTGAAAGTCTTGAACGCGGGGACTTCCTTTAGGCCGTGACCGAGGACGTAACGGCGGTTGATCACCTTGATGTCGTTACCCTGCGGCAGCGTCGAAAGATAGAAGGCGTCCTCGAGCGCAGTGTCCTGGAACAGGAAGCCGTGGTCCGCCGTGACAAGGATGTTCGTCGCGTTCGCGTTGGTCAGTCGCTTGACCAGATCGACCAGTTCGCGAAGCGTGTCCTCGGCGGCCTCGAAGACCTGACGCTCGGTGCCTGCCTTGTCACCCGTCGCATCAATGCGGTTGTGATAGACGTACAGCACCTGATGCTGCTGGTACAGCTCGCGTAGCTCGTCCCGGGTCAGGGAAAAGACGTTCTCGGCCTGAATCGCTTTCCCGTCAACGGGGTCGAGGAGCTTGCTGCGGTTCACGGTGCCGTCCGTGCGCTGACCGTCGGCCAGGACAGGATCGCCGTCCTTGGAGTGTCCAATCGTGCTGTGCGGCAGCAGTGCCGCCATGCCGAGCTGGGTGTAGCTGGGCAGCACCCCGAGCATAGCCTTCAGGTCCGCGTCGTAGCGGTCTTCCTGGCGGATGCGTGAACCAAGTTCGTCAGCAATCTCATAGCGCAGGGCGTCCGAGATGATGACGACGGCCTTGCGCCGGCCGTCCTTCGTGATGGGCGCAACGTGGTCGGTGAAGAAAGAGGTTTGGGGCCGGAGCAATGTGGAACGCCACTGGTCGATGCCGTCGACCTGCTGTTGCCAGGCGTTACCGAGCTCGTAGAGAAACTTGTTGGCATAGAACTTTTCCACTTGGATGCGCAGGGCCTCCAGCGGGCCGGCAAACTCTGCTGTGCGGGCGGCATATGTGAACTGCCGGTAGAGCTGATCCATGCGGAACCATTCACTCAGGTATCGCTCCAGTCCTTCATCGAGTGACTGCATCGACAGCTTGAGCGCGCCAAGCGCGGTCAGGAGGTCCGAGGCGCAGCCGATCGCTGTGTACAGCTTTCGGTACCCCTCGGCCCAGATGCTGCTCTGACGGCTGCGGATCACCTCTGCAACCTCGCGGCCTGTGACCGTTCGCTCAGCGACCGCGTGTGCCAGATCGCTGATGATCTTGCGGTCAGTTTCCTCGAAAAGGTCGTTGCCCAGCAGGTCGCGGAAGCTTGAGTCCTCGATGGTGCCGGCAAAGTCCAGATCTCGTGCTGCGCGCCTTGCGAGCTTCGTCAATGCCTCCTGACTCCGCCGGTCGTAGCGAAGGCTCCCGAAGTCCAGCTGGATGTTGCGCAAGCCGCCCGGTCGTTCAGACTTGAAGCCGGCGTTGGCCTGACGGAACACCCACAGAACGAAGTCGGCGATGCTCGGGCTCGGCGACGTGTAGCCGTAGATCGACGCCACGCCTTGCCAGTAGAACTCGTCGAGGCCGTGCTCGGCAAGGGCACCGTACTTGCCATCCCCACCGCCGGCGTTCTCGATCAGCAGGGTCCGCGTGATCTCCAGCAGGCTGTGTTCGCTTTGACCAAGAAGAACCGCTGACATCTTGGCTTGCAGTAGCCGGGCGTCATCGTCAGCGTCGAGCAGCTTTTTCAGGCTCTGGACGCGCTTGGCCACGAGGAAGAAGGTCTCCCGCGCAAGCACGATCTCGCTAATTCCTTCGGCGGTGAGTCCGAGTTCCTGCTGCACCAGCGAGGTTCGGTCAGCTGTGAACACCCCGTAGGCCAGCTCCAAGTCCAGCAGCCAATTGCCGATCCCCGCCGGAACGGGACCCGAACGGTAGACAAGGAACTTCGACTTGGGCTCCTGGTGCAGCAGCCGGTTCTTGACAGCGTATTCGTCGTTATTGACGCGCACTGTCTGCACGTCCTCCAGGCCGAGCGTGTCGAGGTCAGCGGCGTACTCACCATCGGGGTCGTGCCAGAACACCACACGCTGCGTCACAAAGCGACGCTCCAGATGGGGCCTGATGCCAGATGTCTCACTCATCGCTGGCCTCTAGCCCGGGGATCTTCTTCAGGGCGGCACCCAGCTTTGGGTAGTTCGCCTTCACGCCGTCGTCGAGGTCGATCTGCACCTGCTGGGTTGCCAGCGGGTACAGTACATCGTGCTCGTACTCATCAAGTTCGAGCAGGACGCTCCGCAAACGGTCCACTTCCTTCTGAGCGGCAGCCTGCTGTCTTGGCGTGCCAGTCCCAGCTACTAGGCGCTCGTGGTGCTGGCGGCTGGCGTCCAGCTTACCTTTGAACTCGCGCAGATACTCATTGAGCACAGTCGAGACGGTGGACGGTGTGTAGCGATGCACGTATACTAGTGCGTTAAACGAGCCTCGCGGGCTCGAGAACATCCAGTAAATCGGTCGCTTTTTGTATCGCTGCCAGTGATCTTTGTAAAACGACTTCACGAAATAGTCCCGCACGTCCTTGACGCCCAGCGCATCGGCGACGAAACGTAGATTTTCCTCGAAGAGTTCCTCACCGAACGCGGCGCGAAGGAATTGCCGGAAACGTGCCACAATATCGTCCTCGAACCACTCGCCATCCACGATCGGGATCACGTTGTCCTTATCTGGAAGGAAGGATGGATTGGGAACCTTGGTCAAGAAGTTCTGCAAACTATCACCCTGGTCCGACAGGATTAACCCCGGTTCCTCCAAGCTGTAACGGCCAAACATACAGCCAACGGCATAGCTAATAAGCGCTCCCACGGTCTCCGAATTGAACTTTGCTATCCTTTCTTCCTCGCCATAACGCGCAACGATGTTACGGTTCAGGGAGATCTTGTTTAGCGACACTGAGGTGCTTACCTCGTCGACCAAGCCGTACATTTCAGCAACTATTCTGTTATTACGTTGCTCGAGTTCTTGCCCGCGAAGAATCGTTGCGTAGCAATCCTCATAGTGGGATGCCACAATCTCGCTAAGGCTTTTGTTTCCTTCACCGACGAGTGGATTAGCCGCAAACTCCCAGGAGGTTTCTAGCTGGTTCGAGTCGCGGCGGGCCAGTGTAACTAGTGCCTCGACTACCTCATTCAGCGGGCCTGACGAGTCGGGTAGCACCACGGGCAGCTTTGCGATTATGCCAACCTCGAAGTTCAGCGTTGGTGCCATGGCTTTGAGCAACTCCAGAGCGACCGAGGAATTACAGATGCCCAGCAACTGTTGTCGCGTCAAGTCGTCGTGAGCAAAAATAGATGTGCCCGCGTGGTCGAAGATAAAACCCTCGGGGTAAGCACGAAATGCTGGATCCCCAGAACTGATTTTCGACCAAGAAACTGACGGCGAGAAATAGTGACCTGGGTTGCGAATGACGGAGCGAGGCTTGAAGGCCTCTAGCTCGCGCCCATCATCTTCCCAGTTCACTACGTAATCTTGGTTACCCCACCACTTCCGGTATTCTCCTCCCTTGTTGTAAGGGAACCACTTTCGGCCGCTCGCACGCACGTCAGCGCGGTTAGCGTAACCGAAGCCACTGCGATTGCGGCTCACTTCCCACCAGAAGCGTATATAGCGATTGTTCTCCCCTGTTTGGAGGCCCACAACTGGTGCAGCCAACTTATTGAGGGGCTTGCCCAGCGTAAAAGCACCCAGCATGGCGTTTGACAGCCTGTATACGATTGGCATCCCCGGTATCTTTTCAAGTTGTTCACCGCGAACACGAAAAGCCCAAGGGCTTTGAGGATTTCGAATTGCTTCGAGCAGTTGCGTCCTTTTCGCTTCAGCGCTCAAGGGTTCAAGGTAGACAAACATGGATTGATAACGCGATGTGTGTCCTTTTGAAAGAACAAAAGCTGCATTTGCTCCAAATATGTCCGGATGGTTAGAGACATCATGCAGGTGCAAGAAGCCGCGGAAAGTATGACTGTCGAACAGTTTCTTTCGGAAGGCCTCGAATGTCTTAATTGTCATCCAAGTGTCGCCGGTAATCATTGCGACCAAACCGTGGCTCCGTACTAGACGGCTGCCCCGGGTAACGAAGCAGGCATACAAATCCTGCTTCTCGTCAGGGTATGTGTCTTTTACCCCAGCCGATAGCTTTGCACCCATGTTCCCAGATCCCATATAGGGCGGGTTGGCGACGACAATACTGTACCGCTGGGACAGATAATCAGCCTGAAGTATCACTCGGGCCGCACGATCGAATTGATCATGCAGGAGCAAGTCATCGACGGAGGCGTTTGCATCGAGAGCAGAGCGCAGCCGAGCGAGCAAGTCCTCCCGCGGCTGGATGAGGGACCCAAATGTATCCGCGTATTCGAATTGGTTCCAGAATGCTTCTTCGTCGGCTCGGTTGCCGTCGTCGGTAACTAGGGCATCCAATTCGGCTGGCGTGAAGGAGATCGGTTCGAGTACGCGGATGTTGAGCTCCACGTCTTTGGCGAAGAACGTGCGTTGGCGGGCACGAGCTTTCATGGCAAGTGCAAAAGCAGCCAGCGCTCCTGCGCGGGGATCGATCTCGGTTCCGTACAGGTTATTAGTGAGGATAAGACTGGGAATGTCGGAAGGAGCGTAGCCTTCCTCTTCGTAGATTGCGTAGAGGAGATCGAACGCATAGGTAAGCATATGGCCGGAGCCGCATGCTGGATCAATGATCTTCAGCTCTTCAGGCCTGGAGATCTTCAAGTAGTCCGTCTCCTCGTCGACTGGGGCGAGATAGTAGTCCATCTGGTCCGCCAGCCGCGAGGAAGGCCGGTTGAGAAGCCACAGTCGTCCGAGGGAGTTTTCGACTAGATAACGGACTAGCCAGTGCGGAGTGAACAACTGAGTTGCTGCGGGAATCTCGGCAGCGCCAGCTTTCTTGTTCTTCTTGAACCCAGCAACGACTTCACCCCTCCGTTCCGAGATGTAGAACTGGTATAGCCAGCCGATGACTTCGACATCCTGGCAGACATCCTCAGTGAGCACGTCGACAGCGCGCGCCATGACCGAATCGTCGGCAAGCAGGTTCGCGGGGATAAGCAGTTCGGTGTAGTCGCCTTCTCGCTCGAACATGAACGGCATAGAGCGGTTCCAATGGCGGCAGTACTCCGCGAGCAGAAGCGCGTACGCCTCGCCCTGCGGGTCGTCACTGCGGCGGGTGCCGTTGAGCAAACTAGTCACGGTCTCCGCCGTGCGCTTGTTCGTAACCACCGTGCTGTCGATGTTCCCACGCTTGGCCTCGGCGAGAACCTCGGGCTGCCCTCCTTCGCGGCCCCGTTCTGGCGAGACGACGCCGATTCCGGTGTAGCCCTCGGCGTCCATGAACCGCAGCGCGATGATGCGGTTGAACCAGGTGTAGGCGACCTTGTCCGCGACTGCGTCGCGGCCCTTGTCGCTGCCGCCGGCAGCGTTGACGGCCTTCTCCAGGGCGGCGACGGCGTTGGGCTGTTCCTGGCGCAGCTCTTCCGAGGCCAGCACGACGGAGATGCGGGCTGAGACCTCGCGGATGAGTGCAGTGCGAGCCCATGTGGCGAACGTCTTTAGGGGTGCGGTTTCCATCAGAGCGCTATTCTCTTTCCGTCGTTTAGTGTATTCAGCAGCGCGCTGCGGAGAGCGTCCAGATAGCGGTCGACGTCGTCTGGGTTCTCCAGCACACCGTGGGCACCGGGCACGCTGATCGTCTTGACCGAGATGGTCTGCTTGACCGGAGTGGGTACCGGGCTGTCAGGGCCGGCGATGGTTCGTGGAGAGGATGCGAGCTGGTCGAGCAGCTCGGGGTAGGTTTTCTCCTCGAAGCTGTTGCCCTGCTCGCGGATGAGAGCGATCTGCCGCTCACTGCCTAGGCGGGTGATGATCTGGTCGATTGTACGGGTGACCCGCTGCTGCACGTCTTCCGTGGCATTGCCGTAGTAGGCGCTGGTGAGTACCTCGGACTTGCGTCCCTTGATGTCCTGGATGATCGTCGTGCGATGGGTGTCGCGCGTGTCCTCGACTTTCGCCCCAAGGGCGTCTGCGGCCTGCTTGAGTTGGGTCATGCGATTACCCCGGAAGGCGTTGGGATCGTCCAGGAGTCGCCTGACGTCGGCCTCGCTTCCTGGGGGCAGGTATCCGAGGTTGTTCGTGTTCGAGGTGAGCAGTACGACGGCCTCGTCGTAGATGACTTTCTGGCCGCCGCCCAGGAACGACTGAATCGGGTCGATGACGTTCTCTTTGGCGTCGAGCAACTCGTCGCTATGACTGAAATCAGTCAGGTACCATTCGTCAGATTTGCCCACGGCCTGTTCGAGCAGGGCGATGGGGGCAGCCAGTTGCTCCACGAATGGGTATTTCGATCCGCTCACCAGCGCTCTTAACTCGTCGAGCTTTGCCCCGAGCTTTTCGCTGCCGTGCCGAGCCAGCTCCAGCGAGTCTTTGGGTGGGGTGGCCTCGTCGAAAAAGTCGGTGCAGAACTTGCGGAACGTCGCGATCTTGCGCTCGTCGAAGAGCTTCTGAGGGGCGAGCACAGAATGCGAGTGCTTCTGCGTATTGCGAAGAACGGCAGCTACCTCGGTCCGCTTAAGTACGTTTCCATCGATGGTGACCGTGATCTTCGAGTTGCCAACGAGCCAGGCGATGACGACCTCGATCGAGGCGAGATCCCATCCGTAGGGTTTGGCCTGGAATGCATCGACGATCGTCTTGACAGTTACCTGCTCGCCGAGCCGGTCGCGTTGCAACAGGAACGAAAGCACCTCGTCACCTGGTACAGCAAGCATCGACAGCGACGAATCGTCGAACATGCCTGACTGGTTGGGGTCGGCGAACGTAGCAACCTGCTGCTCGCTGTACGCAACACCGCCAAGCAGGCTGAGCTGGGTGTAAGTGCGGCTGATGAGGTCCTGGAAGCCATCGGTGACGCGCGCGATGGCGTCCTGTGAAGAGGAGGTTACGCCGGCGGCGTTGATCACGAGGTCCGCCTTACCAACTGCGCGGCGGATGCGCTCGATGAGTTCCTTCTCGCGTTCGACGTTCTGCGTCGCCTTCGAGCGCAGGATCTGGTCCTCGATTGCGGACAGCGAAGTCGTCTGCTTGCGCTTGGTGTACTTCTCTGTCTTGATCAGCAGGCGCAAGTCCGAAAGGGCGCGCTCATCGGGCTCCAGGATGACGCGCAGTTCGTCCTTGCCCGCACTGTGCATCCGGGTCTCTTCGGGGCCGAATGGGTACTCCGGCGTAATGAAGTGCATGGTCAGTTCGCGTTGCTGCCCGTACACCTGATCATCAAGCTTGTACCCGAAGGCGAAATCCTGTCCGTTCTTGGCGTACCTCAGCTTGCTTGTGCGGATAACGTCGCCGGAGATGATTTTGAAGAGCCGGCCGCTGACATCCGAGGCATCGATGTCGACGTTCTTGATCTCTTCTTCGATGACCTGCTCTTCGTTGGTCAGGTACTCGTAGACGTTGCCGTTGCGCTGCACGTAAGTCTGCGTCTCCAGCAGTATCAGTGCCTCCTGCACCTGCTTGGCCAGGGCCGGCAGGTCAAGTCCGAAACGGTCGTAAACTAGCACGGTCAGGTTGCGCGGGGTGGCGTGGAAGCCCTCGACGTACTTCACCAGGAACAGCGCCTTGAGCAGCCGCACGGCCAGTTCGTTGTCCAGGTTGCGCTCTGCCACGTCGATCGAACGCTGCGCGGCCGACTTCAGGGACGCGCGGATGCCCGCGAACATGTGGTCGAAGGTCGCCAGCCGGCCCACCTCCGCATCACCTATGTCCTTGGCGACCTGCTGCACGACGCCGAGCATCGAGCGTTCACCGACTGAGCTGTTGCGGCCCTCGAACACGTTGTGGTCGGAGATGCCTTCGATCGCCGCCTGGAACAGCGGGAACTGGTAACTGACGAACGGGTACGTGCCGACAAAGTGTGCCTCGTCGGTGTAATTGCGGTATGTCTTCGCGCCGTCGACGAAGTCGAACAGGGTCTTGAAGTTGGCGTGCTGCTCTGCATAAATCGAATTCAGTGCGGCCTCGCCCGCCTCGTTCTTCTCCAGCAGTCGCTTGCGGATGACTTCTTCGACGTCGGCGCTGGTGAGCTTCACGCGAGTGGCGAACCGGGCTTGGATCTTGGAGAAGTCGTTGCCTTGCTGCTTCGTGCGGTCACCGACGACCTTGTCCATGTCCTCCTGGGAAGTCACGATCACCCAGGCACGGCCCTGGCATTTGGTGTTTAGCGACTCGGCGATTGTTTGGAGGTTGAGCATAAGGTGCGTGTTCGTCCCGATGAACTGGCCGACTTCATCGACGTAGAAGTTCAGCCGGAAGTCGTCTTCCTGCTTGTCCAGCCACGCCATCACTTCGTCGGCGAAGTCCTCGATGGAGACCGAATACTCGTTGCGGTACTTGGTGAGGATGTTAGTGGGCGTGCTGTCGGCGTGGCCGCTGACCTCGGCGTATGCTTTGGCCACGTTGACTTCTTCGAGCACGCCCTCCTCACGTCCCTGCGTCCAGCTGCGCCCGGAGATACGAGCGTATGCGTCCTTGAACGCCTCATACTGGCCACGGTTGTCCAAGTCGCGCTCGAACCGGGCGACGTGCCCCTGGCTGCCGTAGTAGCCGCGGCTCTCATCGAAGACCTTGACGAACACCTTCAGCAAGGCGTCGGTCTGATCCTTTGTGATGAGGGTAGCCTTCTGGTCGATATTGAACAGCAGGCTCTTCGCCGGGATCCTCTCAGCCCTGGTCAATAGTGCCGGGAGGAACGCATCCTGCGCCTTTGCTCGGAAGCTCTCGGAGACGCGGGCTCGCGGGAAGTCCTGACCGTCCACGTCACCGAGGAGGTGTGCGAGCAACTTCAACAGGTGCGACTTACCGGAACCGAAGAAGCCCGAGATCCAGACTCCGTTGGCGTTGGTGTAATTCGTATAGGCCTCAAGCAGCAGTTCCAGACCTTTGGCCGCTTCGTTGGTCAGAACGTACTCGTCGACCTCGGTGCCCAAATGCGCGGTGTCGTCAGCTTTGATGACACCCTCTATCGGGCGCTGAACGTCTTTGGCGAAGATCGCATGCAGATTCATCGAGTTAAACCTCCTGTTCCAAGATGTTCTTGGCTCGGTAGTACTGGTCGTCTTGGAGTCGTCCGAATAGTACGAGCGATGATCCGAGAGTGGCGGACTGTTCGTAGCGGCCGGGGAAAAACATGAGCATCGGCTTGCCTGTGACGACGCTCTGCAAGTTGTTTAGCACGTTATGTGAACGGATGTAGGGGAAGACCTCGCCGATGCCGGTGAGGAAGAAGATGTCGAAGTCGCCCTCGGCGAGCTTGGCCCTGATCGCGGACGCAATGTGAAGTTGCGGGTCGAGCATTCCTTGGAGCAACTCACGAAAGTCGTCCTTTTCCTGTTCCGGTTCGAGCGCGATCAACCGGTCCCAGACTCCGCGTTCCTTGAGAATCTCTACTGACAGGTCGTAGAGGTTGACCTCGCGGACGACGATGCCCTTGTTGGCCAGGCGGTTCTTGATGCGCTTCTTCGCACCTGAAACCACGAGTGCATTCTCAGGATCGTAGGGGTAAATGAAGAACGGCACTTCGTTGCTCAGTCCCTCCATCTGGAGAAACCGTCTGCCGCTTAGAACGCCGAACAGGTGCTCTTCTTCTTTGGAAAGGTCGGAATTTGTCACGGCTGGGCCCTCTCCACAGCATCATGGGCGGTTGGGAAGAACCGCAGGTCATTCGGAGTCCGCGCCGACAAGGCGCTGACAACCCGTTGGGACATCATGGCCGACTGTATGAGCCCGCGGCTGGAAAGCAACCCTGCCTCATTCAGCATCCGGAACACGTTTGAACGCAGCTTGAGCCGCGTAGAGTCCTTGAGTTCAGACAGCTCGCTGTGCCACAAAGACTTGCTGCGCACGAAGCTGTCGAAATCGTTGTGATCGAGCGAAGGCGTAAGCAAGAGGAACCGCTCGCGTACGACTTCCTCAGCAAACTCTCCGACCAGGTCATATCGACGGCACGCCGCCGCCCACAACAAATGCCCCCGCTCGGTGGAGGTCGCCTCGATGAGTAGCTTGATTTCGTCGTCGGTCAGCACGGCGAGCCGTTGGATAACCTCCCGCGCAAGCCTGAACCCGGAAGCAACCGTACGAGTCTGAAGCAAGTTCTCCCCCGAGACCACCGCGCGAACTCTCGCCCAATCGCGTTCACGCAAGTAAATCGGCGCAATGATCGCCGCCTCACGCATAAGTAGGGCACCACTGGTAAATGAGAGCGCATAGCGCTGTGCCGCGGCATGCTGCTCAACCAAAAGGCCTCATTTCAAATCTTGTGATCGATATCCCTTGCGCGATAGACAACTCTTCAAGGCCACTGACTCAGTTATCCGTGCCTAACGCCCTGGGTGCGTCGCCACCCTGTCGCAGGAATCATCCGTCGGCTTCAATTAGCGGCAACTTCCGAGTCGGCCGTTGAGGAAACGACCAACTCTCGTCGCTGACCCGAGCGCTCGCGAGGGTCCCGGTGGCCCCGCAAATTGTCGGCAGGCCAAGCGTCCGACAACCAAGACTCGACTTCCAAAGTTCCCCACTACCCATCATCGCTAGACAAGGTTATATCAGGCGCGTTGTCTTTTGCCTGACTTGACAGGCCGTCGCAGCTGCGTAGGCACAACGGTCACCAGGGGCACCTCCCGATAGGAGTGGCAGATACAGTCTCCGTGGACATCGACTGAGCCTCGGAACGCAGCGAACCGCGACACGCTCACCCGTAGCACCGGCCTGTAAAACTTGCATTTACAATCAAAATATCTTGGCGACGAGGTCCCAAGTCACGTTCGCGTTCTCGACATGGGGGTTGTGCATGGGGTTCATCAGGGATAGATCTGCGGCATCTGTAAGCGAGTGCTCATGACAGCCGACAACAGCTGTGGGTATCACCCGCAGATCTCGGACCTCGGACTGCTCCATGACGGAAGTGCCGGCAGAATCCTGCTTGTGGCCCCTCAACCAAAAGACTTGAACCTGAGCCACGAATATCGAGTCCTGCCCAGCCGCGACCATGAAGTTTCACTCAGGCCGGGAATCTACTGGGCAAAAGTGAACGGCGAGATGAACGCCCTTGTCATCGACGGACAAGCTGTACCCGGTCGGACGCCAATGCCCCCCGAACAGGTCAGTCTCGAGGATGCTGACGAAAGTTCTCTGGGCGTCATCGGCATGGACTGGCTCGAATCTTGGTGGGATGAAGCCCTTCACGTTGACGCTCCCAAATTTCCGGCCTCCGGTGGAGCGATTTCGAAGAGCACCGGCAGAGATACCCTCATCATGCGGCGTTTGTTGACGGGACCTCGCTGGTCTTACGTCATACGTCAGGACGGCCGAACGGTGACGGTTTCGGAGTCAGACCTAGAACCGATTCCGGATGTTCCTGCCGCGGAGTCCTGGCTTCGTGAAACGCCCGCCTCCCCGGAGGCATTCTCAGCTATGGTCACCAGGGCCAAGCTCAATAAGGGTGTTACAGACACAATTTTTTCCTACGGCGTCACGAAGACCATCATCAACCCTTTCCAGTTCAAACCGGTCTTGAGGTATTTGGATTCGGCAATGGAGCGGATGCTCATTGCGGACGAGGTTGGCTTGGGTAAAACCATTGAAGCCGGTCTGCTATGGACTGAGATGGCGGCACGTGGTCAAGCGAATCGAGTTGTGGTGGTTTGCCCGGCCGCGCTTGTGCCGAAGTGGCAGCGTGAAATGAGCGAGCGCTTCGGCTTTGAGCTAGAGCATTACAGAACGGCTGACCTCCGCCGGATCATCGAGAGGCTCGAAACAGGGACACTCCCCCAGAATTTCGCGATTGTAGTCTCCATCCAAACATTTCGGACGTTCGAGGGTCTCCAGCAAATGGAGGAGCTGAATTTTGCACTGGATCTGTGCATCATCGATGAAGCACATCAAATGCGCAATCAAGGAACAGCAAGTCTAAAACTCGGGATCTTCCTCCGTGACGTCTCTGGTTCCCTGGTATTGCTGAGCGCCACCCCGCTCAACCTCGGCAATGACGATCTGCTGTCAATGATGCGCCTCATCATGCCCGGAGAAATCGAGACAAAAGCAGACCTCGACCTTCGAATCGACCACCACGAGGCCCTCCAGGCGTTGCGAAGGAGTGCAACTAATCCTAAAGTCTCCAATGCTGAACGACGAAAATGGCTTAGCCAGATAGCCAGCGCTCGAATGGGGCGCGCCCTCCGCGAGCGGGCCGCTTTCAAGAAGCTCGAGGAACTTCTCAACACGGATGAGTATTCGGTAACTTCAGCTCCGGTTATCCGCGATGCTTGCAACCAGCTTCACGGTCTATCTTCGGCCATCACACGAACTAGAAAAACTGAGGTGCACACAGCCCGGTCAGTTCGCGAAGCAGTAAACGCTGTCGTCGAGTGGACGCCTGAGGAACAAGCATTTTACGACGCATATGTGGAATGGCTTAGGCAGCTAGCACAGGAACGAAATCTGCCTCCCGCTTTTGCCCTGCAGATGCCTCTCAGACTTGCAAGCTCGTGCCTACCCGCGACGGCCCGGCAGGTTCTGGCATCTGAAAAGGAGGAAGAGAACGACGGCGACGGCTCACCAGCTGCGGGTAGAGGAGGCAGCCTGCTCTCGGCTGAGGTCCCCCCAGCGAACGTCCAAGCTCTCGCTCGACGTCTCGAAAGCATCGATACCAAATTCGATGCGTTCTCCAAAGCTCTGCAAAGCTCCGAGATGAGCGGGCGTTCCGCCCTCGTTTTCACGTTCTCGCGAAACACACTCAGTTACCTGCACAAGAAGCTGTCCCAAACCCATCGTGTTGCCGCGCTGCACGGAGGAGTCACTCCTGACGAGCGTGAATCAATAATGCGGCGCTTCCGTGCAGGGGAATTCGATATCGTGATCGCCACCCGGGTGGCCAGCGAGGGCCTCGACTTCGAGTTCTGCTCTCTCATCGTCAACTACGACCTGCCCTGGAATCCTATGGAGGTGGAACAGCGAATCGGCCGTCTGGACCGCATAGGTCAGAAATCCGACAAGATCCTAATCCTGAATTTTTCGACTCCAGGAACTATTGAGTCGCGAATTCTGGAAAAACTGATGGCTCGCGTTGGTGTCTTTGAGCACTCCATTGGTGAGCTGGAGCCTATTCTGGCTGAATCTTTCGAGAGCCTGAATGAGCTCGTCGTTGACTTCCGCCTATCGGAGAGCGAAAGGGAACGACGGATAAATGAGACGATTGCCGCCGTCGAACAGGGCAAGGCTGATGCAGCGGAGCTCGAGGAACATTCGTCCAAACTTCAGGCTGAGGATCAATTCGGCATCAACTCCGTTGAGGACAGAATCAGTCGAGGGCGATACTTAGGCCAGACTGAGCTTGCTCATCTTGTGGCGGATTGGGCTCGACTCCGAGGCGGTTCTGTGAAGGTGGACGTCAAAGGTAAGCAGCTACGTGTCGACGTGAGCCAAGAGATGCTGCATAAAATTGTGGGCTGGCGAAGGAACGAGGGTCAGACCTCAGCAGAAGTGTCGCGGGTAGAAAGGGCAGGGCGTGCAAAAACCCCCCTTGTCATGAGTCTCGATGCCGAGGAAGCACGCGTAGGGGGCGGATCACTCCTCAACGGACACCACCCGCTAGTCCGCGTGGCCTCCACCGACTTCGAGCCCCACCATATTCCGAGGTTTTCGACCCTTCGTGCCAAGTCCGGTGCAGACTGCCCTTCGGGCACATATTTGTTGGCTCTGGCGGCGGCCGGTTGGTCCGGGCTTCGCTCTACCAGTGAACTGTGGGTGGAGGCGGTCAATCTGGAGACAGGTGAGTCACGGAGCCTCGAAGCCGGAGCCCTATTCATGACCAGCGTGGCTGAGGGTACATTGACAGCATCCACTAGCCCCGTGCACGCAAATGCGGATCTGTATGCCGAGCAGCTCTTAGTAGACCTGGAAGAGCGACGCCATGCCGAGCAAGACCGTCGTCAGTCGGAAAACGATGCACTCATCCTTGAGCGCAAAATCCGTGCAGAAGAAGTCTTCAAGAATCATCAAAGGTCGATCAGCGGGCGGTTGATTCTGTCCACTCCCCAGACCGCCCACATGTTTGAGGGACAACTACGCAGAGCCGAGGAGCGACGCAACGATTCTCTTGCGAGGATAGCCCAGAGCGCTCATTCCAGCCTGGATCTGGAAAACCTCGCACTTCTGCAATTGGAAGTGATCTAACGGGTGGACGACAAGAAGCAAGTCCTCGCGTACGAAAATGCCATGAACGACCACTACCTCGAACTGGTGGGGAAGCAGGAAAGGCCTCGTGTTGCCGGTCTCCGCCAGCGAAAAAGGACTGATTTCACTCCCCTAACCGGTCGCATTTCCATAGAGGGGGACGAACCAGGGAAAGTCGAAAATTACTACATCGGGCCGATGCACATCGATCAAGGTGACCTTTTTGTCATCAGCTGGACAGCCCCTGCGGCCGAAATCTTCTTCCGACATCTCAAGTCGTGGCAATCGAAGAATGTCCGTGTTCAGCGCCGTTTTGTTCAGAAGATCCGCCGACTAAGCAATTATGCGGACCTCTGGATCGGTCCACGGGAAAGCCAAGCATTTCCCCAGAGCAGCGACGCGGAAAGACCGCCCCAGTCCAAATCTCAAGGTGGCTCAAGGTGGCTGGCGGGCGTTAAAGCCAACGCTGGCAGCGCGCGAACACCATCGAAGCGGATGCCTTTGGCTGAACCCGTAGAACCCATCGTTACCGCACTTGCGGCAGCGACAACTATGGAGGAGCTTCTTCGGGAAACCCTCTCCGCACCTCGATCGCTTGGTCTCTCATCTGTTCTGGCCACGCTGCAGCCGGAACAGTACGACCTAGTTACCCGTACGACGGAAAAGTCACTTGTAGTCCAAGGACATGCAGGCACAGGAAAAACGATTATCGCCACCCACCGCGCCGCCTGGATGGTACACGAGGATCGTGAGGGGTCCCTTGGGCAAGTTTTGCTTCTCGGACCTACTCCAGCGTGGGAGGCCCACGTATCTACCGCGTCGACCGATTTAGGGATCGATAAGCGAAGGATTCTGGTGAGCTCCGTCCACGGACTGATCCTTGAAGTGCTGGGGTTTGAGCCCGATGCATACCGGCCTCGGCCTGTCGATTCCGTGAGAGTTCCAGAAGGAGCTGACGACGTTGTTAGGGCTGCAGCTCTCAAGTCGCGCCGGAGTGATATTAAGGGACTCGAAGCGCTCGGTGCTTTCTACGACGGCTTCGTGACAACCATGCACTTGGAAGGGCGTTCGGCGAAATTCCGCGCTTGGGCGGGTGACCTTCCCGCTACTTTCAAGAGCGCACGTAAGGACCCCTTGATGTGGCCTCTTCTCGCCTATATGCAGGTCCTTCTCGAGCCAGGTGAAGTCTTCGAACACGTGGTGGTTGATGAGGCCCAGGATCTGAACCTCTTCGAGTGGCGAATACTGGAAGAAATGAACGCCGGCAACTGGACGCTGGTAGGTGACATGCAGCAGCGCCATTCACTGCAAGTCAAGACGTGGTCGGACATCACAACCCGTATCCCCGGTACTCAATGGGACGTGAGCACTATCAACACCGGATATCGCACATCCCAAGCGATTGCAGACTTTGCCGCAGCACTCCTCCCGAAGGCATCTGGTTTCCGGAAGGCTTCGCCTCTGGGCCGTGGTATTCCACCACGGATTATCAACGCCGCAGCGATCCGGCGAACCGTCGAGTCCATCACCTTGGAACAGTGTCAGCGGTTGGCCCAAACTCGGCCCGATGGCACGGTGGCGGTTATCACTCCAAACATTGATGGGGTGGTCCGGGAGGCCAGGCTGTCGGGTTGGATGCCCAAGGATAAGTGGACCTGGGCGGACAACGCGGATCGGACGTACTCGTTCCTGACCCCGGAAGAAGCACGGGGCTTGGAATTTGACGCCGTTGTAGTGATCGAACCTTCCACATTCCGCGCCAAGTCCGGGTCAGATGGAAGGCTGTACACTTCCCTAACCAGGGCCAATTTGGAGCTTGTTGTCGTCCACTCCCGACAGCTTCCCATAGCGCTGGCACGGGAGGCTCAACGGATTACATTGGGGAATCCTTTTGCGTCCTGACCTCTAGCAAAGAACTTGAACGCCTCCCGGGAGCTGGCTCAGTGTCCGCCCGTTTACTGCGCTACAGCCGCAGCAGCAGCAAACACGTCGGCAGGCATCGGACGGTGCAGCTTCCAGGTGATCTCGATCGGCTTCTCGCCGGCGTGCTGGACGTAGTCCACCTGTCCCAGGCACGTATAGGGGACGGTCAATCCGGTCTCGTCCTCGGCAGCGTCTCGGGTGAACATCAGAATATGCGAGCCGTTCGCTTTCCTATTCAAGTAGCGTCGCCCAACCGGACTGGAGGGCGTTGTGCTGTTCTGCGACTCCCAGTGAAACAGCTCCGGACTAATGGCATAGTCCTTGTACATGGTGGTTGCGGAGTGTTTTCGGTCATCCTTGTTCAAGGTAACAAAGAAGGCATCTGTGGCTGTGGCTGGGCACCACGCAACACCCTCACGGTGCTGCACATTCTTCCCCAGTTCCAATGAGCCATACTGCAGGGCCGCGAGGATTTCTTCGCGTCGATACGTCGCGTGAGTCAACAGCGGAATGTGCTGAAGCCCGGCACCGAGGCCCTTACCGGCATGTCTCGAATTTGCGACGCCCAGGCTCACAATTTGCTTAATCTCACTGCACACGAATCCGTAGGCACGAAGGTGGTCCAGTCCGTCGTCGTACGTCTTGAAACCGCCGCCGTCATCCCAAAGTGTGTAGAACAGCATTCGTGCAAACGTCTGCTCACGCGGACCCAGGTCCTCGTAACGCGGCGCGTATGCAGATACGAGTTTGGAGTAGGCGTCGGCTCGTTCCGGATCGTCGACGTGGATGAGGGCTGCCATTCGTCCGAGCAACTTCTTCTCTTCAGCATCAGCTTGGTGATGATGGATGCCTTTGAGCACGGATTCAATGGGAGAGAATCCATCAATCAATTGGGCTTGGCGCAGGTAGCCAGTCCACGAGTCGCGGGTTGAGCGGTAAATTGTCTTCAGGTCGTTGGCCGACTTCCGCAGGTATGAGGAGAGTTCAACTTCTCCGTAAGAGGAGATGTCGGCGACCAATTGGTTCCGGTTGAAGCGGAGCTGGGCCTTGATGTTGTCCAGCACGACTTTCTGGGCCACGCGATCCAGCACAATTTGGGATCCCGACGGAAGGTAAGGGAATTCTTCTTCAACAGCCTTTTCCAGTTGCTTGCGGCCGTAGCCGGTGAGTGCCCCATAGCGTAGATCGAAACGAAACTCGCGACGCTGCTGGCCAATAAAGTCCAGGACCGTGAGAACGGCCTTGTCGTCGGCTCGACGCAAGCCGCGCCCCAACTGCTGCAGAAAGATCGTGGCGCTCTGCGTTGGCCGCAGCATGAGGATCGTGTCCACTTCAGGAATATCGAGCCCCTCGTTGAAAATATCGACGGCGAAAATACAGTTGATCTCGCGATTACGCAACTGATTAAGAGCGTCTGCTCGCGCGACTTCGTCCGTTCCGCCGTCGACCGCAACTGAGCGAATGCCGGCATCGTTAAAAACTCTGGCCATGTAGTGTGCGTGCTGGACTGACACGCAAAAGCCAATAGCTCGCATGTGTTCCGTGCCGACAACTTTGTCTTGAAGCTCGCGAATGACCTTCGCCGCACGCGCATCGTTGCCCGTGTACAGCCGATCGAGTTGGCCAGTGTCGTAATTTCCGCGCCTCCACTCCAGCCGGCTGAGATCTACGTCATCCGAGACGCCGAAGTAGTGGAATGGGACGAGGAGATCCGCGTCTAGGGCATCCCAGAGCCGGAGCTCGCTGGCCGTTCTCCCCTCAAAGAACTCTTTAGCTACGTTGCCACCGTCGCCACGCTCCGGCGTTGCGGTTAGTCCAAGAAGTTGCTGGGGCTGCAGGTAATCAATCAGCTGGCGATAAGTGGGTGCCAGGGCGTGGTGAAACTCGTCGATGACAACGACATCGAACTGGTTGACCTCGAATGTCTGGACCCCAAGGGACGCCAGCGACTGTACTGAGGCGAAAAGATGCTTCCAATGCTCTGGTTTGTGTTCGCCAACATAAAGCTCACCAAAGGATCCGTCCTGCAAGACATTGCGGTATGTACGAAGGGACTGCTTGAGAATCTCTTGCCTATGTGCCACGAATAGCAAAGACAAAGGGCGTCCGGCCGCTTCACATAAGCCTTTGTAGTCGAGTGCAGCGATGACCGTCTTTCCTGTGCCTGTTGCGGCGACAAGAAGGTTGCGGTTGAACCCCTTTAACCTTTCAGCTTCGAGATCCTCAAGCATTTCTCCTTGGTGAAGGAACGGAACGATCTCGAGCCCCGTGATGGTATGCGGGGCGGTCGTTCTCTGCCCGCCATTGCGTTCAAGAGCAGCGTCGAGCTTGTCGCCGTCGCGGTCAGGACCGTAAGTCTGGAAGGCCTTCTGCTCCCAATAGCTGTCGAAGGTGACCTCGAACTTCTTGAGCAGATCTGGCGTTGCGATTGAGCTGAGTCGGACGTTCCATTCCAGACCATCCAGCAGGGCTGCCCGGCTGAGGTTCGAGCTGCCGACGTATGCGGTGTCAAAACCAGTGTTGCGCCTGAAAAGCCAAGCCTTGGCGTGGAGACGAGTGGCCTGCGTTTCGTAGCTGATCTTTACCTCGGCGCCGTAACGTCGGACCAGCTCATCAATAGCTCGGCGTTCTGTGGCCCCCATGTAGGTGGTGGTGATGACCCTGAACTTCACACCACGCTCGTTCAGTTGTTCAAGAGCTGGTTCGAGAAGCCGCAGCCCCGTCCATCGGACAAACGCACAGAGCAGATCCACGGTGTTCGCCGACTCGATTTCCGCCCTCAGCTCAGCGGCGAGGTTCGGTTCGTCCTTGCCGTTCGTTAGAAGTGCCGACTCACTGAGCTTTGTGGTTGGCCGTCTGAGCTGACGCCGCTTTAGCGCGTCGAGCTTATGGAGGGAGAGCAACTGACGCGGACCGGGCGTGACCTGGTTGTCAGGTTGCAGCTGTGACAGGAGCCTGTTGGCGAGTGCCACCCGTTCTTCCGGCTTCGCGGCGGACAGTGCATTCCTCACAGCTTCGGCGATATGGCGGGAAAGCACCTCGGGGCTGTCGTCCGGGTCAACGTCGTCAACGATCGATTCGACGTCGGGCAGCAACGACAACCTAGACTCGATGCCGGTGGTGTGCAGAAGCTCGTAAAGGCCCTCGGGAAGTACTTCGCGGCCGATTCCCCCATCAAATGTGTTCACTGCGCCAGCGTATCGGGTGAGGGTGCCAGAATAAGTACCTAAGCACACGTGAACTGGACAATCTCTGTTTGAACAGCAAAGCCCGGCGTCTATCAGAAGGAAGTACCTCGGTGCTGCACATACCAAAGCACTTCCTGCGGTAATTTGACCAAAATCTGGACAAGGAGTACTGAATCACCATGGACGTCGTTCAGGGACCGGAGTGGTCGGAAGGAACAGATGGCAGGTATGCCGGCAGGTACCCCCTGGCGGTCGAACGACATGTCCTTAGATGTGTAGCCGAACTCTTGCCAGGTGTGACAACCGTGACCCGAAATGCCAGATATTACAGCCTTCACGGATATGTGGCCGGTGAAGCGCAGCTCCGAAACTTGAATGACGTCGAAAGTCTGGATCTACTTAGACGTGCCGAGACCGTTGTAGCCGCAGTGTCGATACTTCACGATCAAGACCACTCGTGGCTACCCAGGGCCCATGGTGCGGACTATCTGACCGATAAAATTACAGATGAAGGCCTCAACCTAGAGTTGCATTCCAAACCTGGAAAGTATGCAGCACTTACAACGGGATTTAGGGGTCCGTATCAAGCCTCTGAGCAATTACTTGGCCTCGCAGCTTCTGATGGGGACTCAATGTTCTGGAGCCATCACAAGCGCATAAGAAGGGGCTTTTCGGGTCTGATAGAGCTAGCCGGCAAGTCTCGCGTTAGCCTGAGTGAGCTCCGGGAACATGCGCATCTGTGCATTTGCGGTGCCCGCCACCAGGATGATGGGGTACTGCTTCGAGAGCTTCTTACCGCAAAGACAGCCCCTGATGAAACAGATGACGGGAAGAGGAAACAATCGATAAGGATGTTTCTCCGACTGGTCGAAATGGCACCTCCCAACTTTATTACGAAGGACCTTTCAAACACGCTCAACTTCGATCCGGCTGTTCGGGAAGACCGACTCTTGTCAGAGATCCCCGTGACCAGCGCCTGGCAAGGGGTGTCGCTCCGAAGTCGCTCCGTTGGTGCCTGGCGTGCACTCTGGGCCTACCTCGTGAAGAATATCCCCGGCCTGTGTCATCGTGACGACTTCTCCACACCGCTCGTTGACAGCCTTCCCACTCAGACCGTCAGCCAATATCTTGAGGATTTGCCCGATACCTGGATGCACACAGGACAAGCTCTACCTGCCGAAGTAGACGGCATCGCGTCACGCAAACTTCCGGAAAGGCACCTCGCGACACTCTTCCTTGGATCGGCACGTCTCCCGGAAATGCCCGAAGGCGTTAGGCCGTACTTTGAAACAAAAAGAGACGCATCCCAGGAGTTTTCTCCCTCATGGTTTTCCAACGCGCTCGAAGATTGGGCTGACAGGCAGTTGCGCGATTTTGCTCATGATTTGTGTCGGTTAATGCTCCTTCGCGCCAACAGGATTGCATTGAGGAAAGCCAGGTTTGATGCCATATCAGGCATCACCCGAGTCCCGACAAGAATCTTCTTCAGAGACGACCTGATCTTTAAGGACTCTAACGAAGGTGGCGACAATGTATCTCTCCGATGGGAGCCTCTAATGAGTGTGCTCTCGGGCGTCAATCTCGTTATCCGAGATGAAGACGAGCGTTGGCACTTAACTGAACAAGGAGCCATGGACCTTGCTTAACCGCGTCGACCACATTCCTAGCCCGTTCCCAATGCTTTTGGAGGAAGAACGCACAGGTGAAGTTCAGGCCAGGGAAGCCCTTTTTTTGACGTTCAATGTTGACCTCGCCTTCTTCGAGACCCGCGTCCTTGGCACTTGCCTGGCGGCTGGCGCCCGTGTGAGCGTGATTGCAGACGGCAACGTTTGGAATCCGGATGTGCGTGCTGTTCGGCATGCCGGGAGATCTTACAACGTGGGTCTCGTCGCCTCCTCAGCCGCCTTTCACCCAAAAGTCGTTATTCTCGCGGGTACGAAACGCGTGCAAATCGCCATCGGGTCCGGAAACCTCACTCTAGGAGGCTGGCAGTACAACGATGAAGTCTGGCTTCGCTTCAACGCTGACGGCGTCAGTCACCCCGCTGTTCTTCACGAAATTTGCAATTGGCTAAGGGATCTTTCTGTTTCGACGTGGTTGGACGAAGAGTCCTGCAAAGCCTCAGCGCGCACTTGGCGCCTCATTCAACGGCTGATGGAGCAGGGTTACCCGATTGACACGGGCCACAAGTTTGTAACGTCAGCCCACAGCTCCATCATTGATGAGCTACCAACCGAACACACGTCTGAATTGCGTCTTCACGCGCCCTTCTTAGACGGAGAAATGGCTGCGGTCAGCGCGTTACATGAGCGCTTCAGCCCCACGAGTTCCACCCTCTTGTTACAACCAGGCCTGACGATCCTGAACCCGAGCACGCTAGAAGGGTTCGCAAAAAGCAGTGGGATGTCTGTCGAGGCCCAGCTGCCGCAGGAACGAAGCCGCTACCGGCATGGAAAGGTGATTTGGTGGGATGGAAATGCTGAGCCCCGTTGCCTAATGGGTAGTCCAAATCTCTCCAGCGCGGCACTGCTCCGAACATGGCGAAAGGGCGGGAACTACGAGACCGCCGTAATCGGTCCCGCCGGTGACCTAACCGTCCCCGCCGGAACATCAATCGACGCCGAGTCTTTTATTCCTGGGGTAACCAGTTCTGCAAAAAGCGAATTATCAGTCGGCACGATGATCACCTCCGCTCGGATAGTCGAGGGTGACTTAGTTGTGAGCTTCTCGCATATCGTCCCCGAAGGTGTGGACTTAGAAATTTCACATTTTTCCCATGAACTCGATCACTGGGAATACCAAGAGTCAGTGCCAGCGGGCGAGCGCGAATTCCGAGTGAGTCTCACCGTAGCTGCTGTGAGCAGGGTTAGGATTCGGCAGAGTATTGACGGGGGGATTTTTTTCGGTCCGTGCGTCTTCGTGATGAATCCGTCCCAAATCGAGGCAGCACCCAAGCGGGCCGCGTCCCCGGTGAAGTCTTACAGCAGCCCAACGTCCAAGGACATTTGGCAAGAAGGCGACAGGGCTCTAGAGCACCTCAGCAAAGACTTCGACCAGCTGAAAGAGGTCCTAAAGAGCTCGTCCAAGTCGTCGGCCAGCGCGGGTCTTCAGGTGGCCTCTACGAAAGCGATCGAGAACGTCGTGGGTGAATTTGGACGTGAGAGCCCATGGCTCTGGGATCTGGAGGCCGCGACCCGCGTTCACGGGCCAAGCATGACGGCGTTCATTTTAGGCCTCCCAGAAGGCCCGCGGACTACAGCCTCCGTTGTCGAGCCTGTCTGGGCGGACGTACTAGTCGACGACAACGAAGCGGCCTTGGATGAGGACAGTGACGACCAAATTGAGGAAGTGACATCAAGAGACGATCTCACTCGCCTCGATACACTTGACCATCGAGGTTCTGCTGAAGCCGTCAAGAGGAGGCGCCAGCGACGCTGTGCTGAGTGGGTGGAAAACATCTGGGACCAGCCACCATTCGTGCAGTTGGCCGTGCTCAGAATCGTAACGTGCCTCTTTAGCGCCGGAAACTGGAAGAACTCAGATCCGGTCCCCCTCCGGCTCATCGCGGCGATCATAGACCAACTCGCTAAGTCCAAAATACCGGAGGAAATCTATGCCCCGGCTGCAAGCATGGTCCTTGTCAGTTGTGCTGTTCTTCGCGAAGCGGCAGACCTACAAACAACGAGCGAATCTACACTCATCTATCGTGAAGCGATCAAGGACGCAGCAGGATTCGTCGGCGGAGTGGACTTGGAATTAGTAGCCGAGTACTGCAAGTATCTTATTGGCCGCGATCGCAACACACTGCGAGCTGATCACATCACCGATTTGATCGAGAATGATCTCAGCGACAACCCCCTAAAGGATGTTCAAGCCGCCGTGGATCGAGCAGGATGGGATCTCACCAACCAAGGTCTTGACCGTATCTTAGTGTCCGGCTCATTTTCGAATCCTGAACTTGCTGCGATTCAGGTAACCGGTTGGTTAGGCTCGGATGATTGTCCCCCTATCTGGGCTGTGAACTCCCACGGTAAGTGGAGCCTCTGCATTTGGCGTCGGCCGAACCTCATAGTCGTAGATTGCCGCGGTACAAAGCCAATCTGGAAGCATTTTCTACTTTCCAGCCACATGTCACCGGCAGCTTTCGCTCAGCAGCGGCGGATGGATGATTCCTATTCTGCCGGTAAACAGAGAATTTCCCGCCCACTGGCTCCCTTTCCAGAGGCCCTGGAGGCCCTCAACCATTGGCACATGGCAGCCCCCCACCCACCTCGTGAACTCATGCCGAAGAAATTCCTTCCTTGAAGCGAGGGAGTTCGACGACGTTTTGAATGCACCAATAAGTTACGTGCCAGGTTATAGGCCGGCAGTAGAAGATACCCGACTGGCTGGTGCACCAAGAACACAGCCCCCAGCACCAGCACCGCCCCCACGACCTGCCACGCCGACAACGACTCCCCCAGGAACACGAACCCCAGCACCGTGGCAACCAATGGGCTCAGGAATCCCAGGAACGACACCACCATCGTCGGCAGCCGCTGGATACCCCGGAACCACACGGCGTAGGCAGCCAACGCACCGAGGACGCTCAGGTAAGCGAACCCCGCCAGATTCAACCCAGAGATCGACCCCGGCAGTCCTTCAACCACCAGCGTCACGGGCAGCAGCATGACTCCACCCATTGCCAACTGCAGGCCGGTAAACCCAAGCAGCCCCACGCCGTCGGGCCTTCCCCAGCGTTTCGTGAGGACGATGCCGGCCGCCATGCTCAGCGCCGCCGCCATCCCGGCGAGCACACCCACAAAAGTCAGCGTCGCGTCGGATCGCAGGACGAGCAAGCCGACACCCGCGGCTCCCACCGCGCAGGCAATGATGTGCGCCTTGCGGATCCTCTCCCCCAGCAACAGCACGCCGAGGAAGAGCACAAACAAGGGCTGGATGGACATGACCAGCGCGGCGAGCCCACCGGGGAGCTGATACGCGGTGAAGAACAGGAGAAAGAAGAACAGCCCAATATTGAGCGCCCCCAGCGCTGCGGCTTTGAATCACCAGCTCCTCCGCGGCCACGTTCGGGTGACGATCATCAGCACAATGCCCGCCGGCAGGGCCCGCACGGTCGCAGCCAGGAGCGGCCGATCCGCGGGGAGGAACTCCGTGGTCACCAGGTAGGTGGATCCCCAGACCATCGGGGCAAGGGCGGTGATGAAGAGGTCACGAGGGGATGCCTTGGGCGCCCCGACTCCCGCGCTGCTGGCAACCGCTGTAGATGAACTCATCTTTCACTTCCATACATTTCGACATCGAACTATTTAACGTAAGACAATGTAGGTGCTGTAATGTTTGAGGTCAAGCATTGGAGGGCGATGGACCGCGACGCAGTGGACATGATTCTTGAGCAGTGGGACAAAGAGCGACCCGACGTGGATGTCAGCTCCATAGGCGTTCTGGGCCGGCTCAACAGGGCGAGTCGCCTCGCCTCCCTCGAGGTTCAGAAATTCATGAACCAGTTCGGACTGGAGCCCTGGGAGTTCGACGTCCTGGCAACACTTCGCCGGTCGGCTGCCGAAGCGCCGTTGACGCCGGGGCGACTCGCCAGCCTCACCATGATCGGCTCCGCAGCCATGACCAACA
This sequence comes from Paenarthrobacter sp. AR 02, assembly GCF_021538675.1. Lineage (GTDB taxonomy): Bacteria > Actinomycetota > Actinomycetes > Actinomycetales > Micrococcaceae > Arthrobacter. The sequence continues at coordinate 281,110 of NZ_JAJUKH010000002.1, read as the reverse complement.
GAGTAGATCGGCTGGTATCGCGCGGCCTGGTTCATCGTGAGACCAACCCCGAGAACCGCCGGCAACTACTCATCAGCCTCACGCCAGAGGGACTCGCTCTGGTGGACGACGTCGTGGAGCACCACGTCGAAAACCAACAAAAGATGCTCGAGGGCCTAACCAAGACTGAGCGGACCCAGCTAGCGAACCTTCTGCGCAAGTTCCTGCTAACAAACAACGACGGCGAACCCTCCTAAGAGTGCCCATGCGAGGATGAGGCGTGGACACTTCCTCTGAGCAGCTGGCGATCGCAATCGGAAAAGCACTGGGAGGCGGACAGGCAAGTGCCTATAACGGCATCTCATATTGCCAAAGCGGCAACCATCAGATGAGTTATGCCATCTCAGTGCACCCCAGGGTTTTCATGTGGACCGCGGAGGAACTGCCGGACGGGCCAACACGAACATTCGACCCGCGCTCCCTCACCCTTCAGAGGGATGGCGCGGATGAATTCAGCCTTTCAATTGACCGCATCCCGTTTTCCTTTCCTAAAGCTGTCCAGCTTTCATTCCCACTCTCCCTGCCTATATGGGGCCGACACCTGGACGACTATCACCCGGTGGCTTGTGAGATGAATGGCTCGGACACAACACTCCTCCTCAGGCACCGCCTTGATCCGACCATCTTCGGGTCCTTCACCTTTGACACGGAAAGCGGTATCGCGAAGACGCTCTTCACACCGACGACGGCACTGAAACTGGAGCGCGAGGTCCCGCCGGAGAACGGAAAGTACGACTTTGGATTTGTGGCTGGCTCCGGAGACGCTGAATTTCAGAACCACCTCCGCCCCGACGGAGACACTCACCAGTAGAGGTGGCCTGCAAATGACCGTCTGCAGGCCATCCTCAATCTCATGGTCACTCGAGCTCTCTGGACATCTAATTGACCTGTTTACGTTTGCTTCGCCGCAGCAGCCACCAGCCATAAATGCCACCAGCTAGCATCACAGCAGCACCCAGTCCCCGCCACCAAACAAACGGCTGCCAGGTCGCGAAGATCACGGCCATCACGAAGAACAACACCACCTGCAATGGCGACGGAATCCGTTTCATCGGGCTGCTTTCAGTCGTCGCTGCACGCTACCAACCCGCGCAGCCCATGAGCGTCAGCCCAATGCTCGACAGCGTTCCCGCGAGCGCCCAGCCAACGACAGCACCGCCCGGCGCGAAGATGGTGACCATGCTGACTCCCACGCCCAACGCGCAGCTCCACAGGACCGAACCCGGGCTTCCACCGATGTTCAGGTGCGAGACCTGCTGTCCCCCGATGTACACGTCCAGGTACACGGGACAAGTGGCCGGATCGTTGCTGGTCCAGTTGAACGACATGCCCAGGTTCGTGCAAAACGAGTAGTACTGCCCTGCCGGCTCCGGCGGCGCCGGGCTGTTCAACTCGGCGGGTATTTCGACGGCGGCTGCATGGGTTTGTGCTGGCAGCTCAGCTGCGGTGGCCGGAGCCAACCCCGTGAGAACCAAAGCGGCGCTTGCAGCCAGGACGATTGCTATCTTGCTGATGTACTTCCGGATCATTATTGCTCCTAGTGAAGAACGATCTTGCTTGACCCGCACAGCCTGCGCGGGGGATCCATCGGCTAGGTGCCCAAAAGCCCCGAACTAGGTGGCGGGCCAGCCAAAATAGGTGCTAAAAAGCCCAAAAAATGGGTGGCACAGCAGGCCCCCTAGGTGCCGTCAAACAACCCGCGTTTGTCATTTCGGAGATTTCCGACATATCATCACAACGTGCTTCCCGACGTCTTCGGTGCCCTCGCGAACCCCTCGCGACGCACCATCCTCGACAGCCTCCTCGGAGGTCCCCTGACTGCGGGCGAACTGACGGGTCGACTGGAACTCAGCCGCTCATCGGCGTCGGAACACCTCAGCGTCCTCAAGGAAACCGGCCTGATCCGGGAGGAACGGCAAGGCAGGCACAGGCTCTACCACCTCCAAGCCGCCGGGCTGCAGGAAGTCAGTGGCTGGCTGAAGCACTACGAGCAATATTGGAACCAGCGGCTCGATGCCCTGGCCGATCTACTGGACGGCCAATCTACTGAACAGGAAAACACCGATGACTGAGAACTCGATCCGCCTCGAACGCACCTTCCCGCACCCCCAGGACGCCGTGTGGGCAGCCCTGACAACGCCCGACCTCCTCGCCCGCTGGTGGGCACCCGGCGACATTGCTCCCGTGGTCGGCCACCGCTTCACCATGGACATGGGCGGCTGGGGCCAGCAGCCCTGCGAAGTCCTCGCGGTCGAGCCCGGCACGTCCATCACCTTCAGCTTCGCCGAAGGAACCTTGGACACCACCATCACGTGGACACTGAAAACGGTCGACGCCGGGACCACCCTCTACTTTGAACACGCCGGCTTCAACCTGGACTCGCCGATGGGACGCCAGGCCATCGAAGGCATGGGCAACGGCTGGCCCGGCCTCCTCGCCCGCATCGACGAGGTCTTGGTCGACGCCAGCTAGCGTCGGCACCCAAGGCGAGTGCCGTCGTCGTACTTTCGGCCAGAGCTCAACGGAGGCAGGGCGAATTGTTCTTAGACCGGGCCGCACGGCGATTCCGGAGTGCTATATTGACGGAAATCTGGTCTAGGGGACGACATGGACGTTTGGCAGTGGGGCTTGGTACTGTTGGCGGCCGCGTCAGCGGTCTTTGTCATGGGCTCGATCATGTGGGCGGTCTTCGACGTGCTCGGGGAAGTTCGTCTGGAGCAAACAACCCGGATCCTATGGGTACTGCTTTTATTTACAGTTCCCCTGCTCGGGCTACTCGCATGGCCTTACGCGAAGCCCAGGCTTGCCCATTCGGCTAACAGCCCCCGGCTGCGGCAGACGCTCTAGTGTATAGCGCAGCCTCGGGCGCACTCCTTACGGCCAGAGCTTTGTGGATTCTCAAGCAGGATGCTGCATCTCCAGCCATCTCGGCAGCCACAAATGCGCTGGTCGAAGGTTACGACAGCGAATCTCTCCGCGAACTTGCTGGAGCATCACCGGACATCAACGTGTTCCAGCTCGGAACTTTAATAGTTGATGCCCTCAGCTCGCTCGGCACGGCAACGGGACCCATGACCCGGGAAGACGCTCAACTTGCTGCAACCCACTACTACGCAAACCAGGTCCTTGCTGGAAACCTGCGGATACGGGAACTCACCAGGTGGGTGCACAGGACCATTGACCATGAGGGACACCCCATGGTGCAGGATCTTGTGGTTCTCGATGACTCCTTTGATGCGTTCGACGACGGGTGGGGCGCGGAGCCTGAAGGAATGAGCGTGTTGACCGGTTTCGTCGACACATTGGGACCGAAAAATCAGAAGTGGATGCAAACGTGAGCGATCTCCCACTGGGCGACCACGTGCTCTGGTCCTGGCCGGTTAGCCCGGGGCCCGACTCGATAGTCGAATGCCGTGTCGACTACGCATTCACCATCTGCACAGACGGCGGCATGATCCTCAGGATCGAGTCGGCCTTCATCTTCAAGACAGCCGCTGGGAACATTCACCAGGTTGAGCCCAACGGGGAACCTGCCCTTCTGGGACCAGCTCTCTCGATCACCCGGTCATCAATCGCGGCGGGGTTCGCCGACGACCGCGGAGCCCTTCATGTGGAGTTCGCCGACGGGAGCGCCATCAACGTCCCTGCGAATATGAACTACGAGGCTTGGACGATCAATGGGCCCCAAGGATTGTTGCTCGTCTCTTGTCCTGGGGGCAGCATCGCAAGCTGGGGTTTGCGGACGGGGTAGCAAACTCGACGAGATCTTGTTCAGCGTCAGCTGAACTTTCCTCGCTATAGCCGCTCCGGCGTCGTACCTCCACTCTTGTGAGTTCGAGCAGCTGCCAGCCCATCGTGGCAGGATGGGCTGATGTTGCCCGATGCCGAGTCCTTGCTTGCAGGTCCGCGCGGAAGACGCCTGTGCCTGGAGCTTGCCATGGCAGCCGACGAGGAAATCCTCTGGGCCGCACGCCATCTGAGCTACAACCTCGATCCCGCGGCCGGTAGGTCGAGGGTCATGTACACGCTCAGCTCGTCGAAGGGGCCCGAGCCCGTTCCTGCTGCTCCGACCGTCGCCGAGCTGATTGACCGTATCAACGCATTGCACCTGGAAACCGTGAATTCCTTGGTGCCATACGCTTTGCAGCGAAGCGTGGACACCGCCAGGTACTGGCAGGAACCCGACGGTGAGGACGCTCTCGCCGCCACGGATGCGGTGACTGCTGCGTTGGCACACGTCGCAGCGGGGGTTCTGGAATCACCCGCGTCGCAATGGTGGCGGGACGGCTTCCGGCCGGGGCAGTGGGCGATCGACTGGCGTTCCGCAAACGACCCAGCTCCACTCCCCCGAAATCCCCAGCAAATCCTGGCCGAATGGGCGCGAAACCAACGGACCAAGGAGATTCGCGCCGCGTGGGAACTCCCGGCAGACATTAGGGCCCAGGTAGGCGGAGAGTGGTGGTCAATCCCGCATGGCCTTGTGCAAACAGTCCCATCGATCCCCGAAGGGCTCAGCCTCGTGGAGGATTCCCTCGGGTGGGAAAACGCGACCACTATCCCTGTGAGCGGCGCCGGGCGAATTCTGGAGATTCGCACGGCCACGGATTGGAGCGACCTTTGCCGGACTTACCCGTTGGAGGTTACTGCGTCCCGCCGTCATGACTGGTTCCGCTCTACCGGTCGCCACGGGCGCTGGCTCATCCCTGACTGGGAGCAGGCCGCATCGGAGTGGGACGCCGTGCACCTCACCGTCGACGGCTACCTCAACGCGGCAGGTCGCGCACTCTCCGTTGGCCCGGACACCGCAACGGTTATCGCGGGTTGGGACCCGGGCAGCACGATCTGGCTCACCGAGGTGGCCCGCGAATCCGAACAGCCACGGCAGTTCTGGCACCGGCCCCATAACCAGGACGAGTGGTTCCAGATCGGGGCGGACTAGGCGATATCCCCGCGGTTACATCAACCAGGGTGGAGAATCGCGGGTATGGGTGGATCAATGTATCAACTGGCAACGGACAATCCGGCTCGGGATGCTGCCCGGAAGCAACGCGCAGCCCGCGCGCAAGACTTTGGCGAAATCGCCGCAAACTGGTCACTCACGGGTACGGGGCCTTCCTCAATCTCCGGTCCATCTGAGGTCGCGGCGGGAGTCATGGTCGCTGCAGGATTCCCCGGCTCAAACAGCGGCGAGCAGTGCTTGGTCACCCTCAAACCGGCGCCGAACCTGCCCATGCGGAGCGTGCACCTTGTCGATCTTTTGGCCAAGGAACTTACAAGCTTCGCGTACAGCCGCATGGTTGCGAGAAGTGGCGACGTGGCGGCGAAGCTTGGACGCGCCAGCGCTCAGCCCACATCCATCCGAATAAACGGGATCGATACTGCCGGGTGGAGTCTGCAGCACAATGAGCTGCGTGGCATTGTCGCCCGATCTGGAAACCGCGTGTACATGTGGCTCACTACGAGCGCCCCCGCAGAACCATTGGCCCTACTCACCGAAGACTTCGGCGCACATCTCAGCGCGATGCACAGCAAATAAGCCCAGTGGTACCGTGCATGAAACGGCTGGTTTTAGGGGGACGGCATGGAAGCTTGGCAGTGGATACCGGTGATTCTGGCGGGAGCATCAGCTCTCTATGTCACCGGGCTCATCGTTTGGGGCGTCTTTGATGTCCTCCGTGAGGACCGACTCGACCAGCTCACCCGCGCGTTGTGGGTTTTACTTCTCTTCGTCCTGCCGGTCTTTGGCATCCTGGCGTGGCTCTACGCCAAACCAAGGCTCGTCGGTACGCCCAACAGTGTCCGCCTCAAGAAGACCCTCTAAGAGCGCAACCGAAGCCGACGGCACCAAGCCGCCCGCCGCCGTCGTGCACTAACAGGGGCACCCTCAACCGCCCGCGATCTCCCGCAACGTCTGCAGATGACCGGCCCACACATTACGTCCAGCAGCCGTCAGGCTTGCCGACGTCCGAGGCATCTTCCCTGCGAAGCTCTTCTTGATCTTCACGAACTCGGCCTTCTCCAGGATGGCAAGTTGCTTGCTCAGTACGGAGTCGCTGACCTGGATGGCGTCCCGCAAATCCTTGAAGTCAAGCGACTCGGCCTTGGCCAGCGCGGCCATGATCGAGAAGCGGACCGGCGAGTGGACGAGTTCGTTGAGCTTGTGGCGCGGGTGTTCCGCCGGGATGCTCATGCGCGCAGCTCCCGGAAGGCCGCGGCCAAGCCCACGACAGCAAGCGCGATGCCCGCCGGTAGGTAGAACCACAGGTTTCCGTCCTGGAACAGTATGGCTCCTGCCGCCAAGGCCACCACATACAGGGCGAAATACGCCAACAGGGATGTCAGGAAGCGCTTGGTGTACCCGGCCTTCGTGGAACGCTGGAACATGGGCCAAATACTGGCCGTCACTGCGGCCCACGCACCCACTGAACAGGCCAGCAACGCAGCGCCGTAGCCGGTGACGAGCACGATGTGCATGCCGATCATGAGCAGCGACCCTATGATCGCGAGGCTGGTGAAGGTGACAGCAACCGGCCAAGCGGCGGCGTTAGTTGAGGTGGCGCCGATGGCCTCCGCCTTGGCCAGCAGTTCACGTGCTTCTGCAGCGGATGGGCTGCCGGTGGTCTCATTCATGCTTCCCCCAAAGTTTCGAATCTGATGTCTCAACAGTAGGAAAGTACTTTCCATGTTGTCAAGTACTTTCCAGTGATCACCGTTAACACCCGCCCCACCAGACCCGGTAAATTTGATTCCACGAGTTTGACCCTCGGTGAGCAACACCACTAGCGCGCCTCACGAAAGCAGGATCACATGACCGTCTCTCCCCTCATCTGGGGCATCACCATCGTCGTCATTTTGGCGCTCTTGGCCTTCGACTACTTCTTCCACATCCGCAAGGCACACGTCCCGTCGCTGAAGGAAGCGGCCATCTGGTCCTCCATCTACGTGGGCCTCGCGATCGTTTTCGGCATCCTGGTGCTGATCTTCGGTGGCGGCCAGATGGGGTCCGAGTACTTTGCCGGCTACATCACGGAGAAGGCCCTCTCGGTCGACAACCTGTTCGTCTTCCTGATCATCATGGCGAGCTTCCGGGTGCCGCGTGAGGATCAGCAGAAGGTCCTGCTCTTCGGCATCGTCTTCTCGCTGATTGCACGCACCGGCTTCATTTTCCTGGGCGCCGCGCTGATCAACTCGTTCGCTTGGGTGTTCTACATCTTCGGCCTCATCCTGCTCCTCACGGCAGGAAACCTGCTCAAGCCCGGCGACCACGGCGACGACCAAGCCAACAACTTCATCATCCGCGTGGCCAAGAAGCTCTTCCACACCACGGATAAGTACGACGGCGACAAGCTCTTCACCATGGTTAACGGCCGGCGTGCGCTCACTCCAATGCTCCTGGTGATGGTGGCGATCGGCGGCACGGACATCCTCTTCGCGCTCGACTCCATCCCGGCGATCTTCGGCCTCACGCAGAACGTCTTCGTCGTCTTCACGGCTACTGCGTTCTCGCTGATGGGCCTCCGCCAGCTGTACTTCCTGATCGACGGACTCCTTGACCGCCTGATCTACCTTTCCTACGGCCTCGCCGCGATCCTGGCGTTCATCGGCGTCAAGTTGATCCTCCACGCGCTGCACGAGAACAACCTCCCGTTCATCAACGACGGCGAGCACGTCAGCGTCGTCGAAATCACCACCGGCTTCTCGCTGAGCGTGATCGTCGGCGTCCTGGTCATCACCGTGGTTCTCTCGCTGATCAGCCCGGCAGGCAAGGCGCAGACGGCCATCAACAACGCCCGCCGCCACGCCGTCGATTATCTGGACCTCGACTACACCGCCGACGCCAATGAGCGCGAGCGTATCTACCGCGCACTGACGGCTGAGGAAGCGCAGATCGTTCAGATGCCGCTGAAGTACCGGAATAAGGCCAAGGACGTGGAGAAGATCCGCGAGCAAGTGGCCGAGGCGCACCGCCAGCACGCGGCGTTCCTCAACCGCTAAAGCTAGCCACCCAGCAGCACGCTGACCTGGGCACGGATATCGTCGCCAACCTGGGCATCGTTCAGGCCCAGGTTGGCTGCCGACGTCATGCTGATGAACATGATCGCGGAGATGATTCCGGCCAGTTTTTCAGCTCCCCGCGCCGCAAGCTTTGTGTCACGGTTCAGGACATCGACGACGGCGGCTTCCGTCCGTTGGGTGAGGGCCAGCGCCTCTGCGTGGTGTGGCTCAGCTGGATCGCCAAAGACGATTTCCTTCAGATAGGTTCTGCCGTTCTCAATCTGTACCCGGTTGCAGGTGATGATCGGGTTGATGATGGCCATCACCGCGTCAAGGACCTCGGCTTCGGCAGCGGCCGCTTCGACTCCCGCGGCGAGCGCCTCGGCGTATTTGACGTTGTGCACCAGAAGCAGCAGCTCCGCCTTGGTTTTCGCATACAAGAACAAGGTTCCCGATCCGACGTCGGCCTTCTCAGCCACTTGCTGGGTGGTGACCTCATCCACTCCGTACTGGGTGAAAAGCTCTCGGGCGGCCGCGGTGATGCGGTCAAGCTTTTCCTGCTTGTTCCGCTCACGTCGGCCAAGGGTCTGGGGCGCAGGCTGCATTCAGCTACCGTATCAGCGGCCCAAGAACTCGAGGGCTACAGGGACGAACCTGTCATGGAACTGGAAGATGCCGCCGTGTCCGGAATCAGGGTAGATGACCAGTTCGCTGCCCGGAATCCGACGGTGCATGTCGCTTGAAAGCACCGAGGGCACCATGCGGTCGTTGTCTCCGTTGGCGATCAGCGTCGGCTGGGTGATGACGCCCAGATCGGCCGACGGCGACAGTCCCCACCGGCGGATGGCTTTCAGTTGCGTCTGGAAAGCGCTGAGCTTGATGGGTGCCTCGCGGTTGGTGGTGCGTTCCTTGAGTCGGTTAATGAAGGCCCGGGCGGCAGGCTTACCGGTGGCATTCCTGTTGAAGAACAGGAACTCCTTGGGATCCTGCCGGGTGAGGCTGCCCCGGAGAACGTCGTAGTACGTGGTTCCCATGATCTTCTGAATGCCTTCTCCACCGGCAGGGCCGGTACCGGCGAGAACCAGCTTGCGCACCAAACCGGGGTGCTTGAGCACCAACGACTGCGCGATCATTCCCCCGAGTGAGAAGCCGAAGAGATCCACCTGCTGATATCCGAGAGCTTGGATGAAGGTGGCGGCGTCGTCGGCCATGCTGTCGATGCTGTCCGGAACGGTGCCAGTGGACGCGCCTACTCCTCGGTTGCTGAAGGTGATGACGTGGTGCTTCGCGGCGATGGGGTCGATGATGCGCGGATCCCAATTGTCCATGTTTCCGGCGAGGTGAATCAGGAAGACCACCGGAACCCCACCCTTGGTCCCCATCTCACGGTACGCGTACGTGACTCCGCCTGCTGTCACGGTCTTAGCGGGTACTTGCAAATATGACTGTTGTTCACTGCTCATGATGTTCGTCCTGTCCTGTGGTTGTTGCTGGCTAAAGGTTTTTGGCTAAAGATGGCTGACAACGGTCTTGCCGCGGACGCCACCTTTTTCCATGGCAGCAAGGACATCGGCCGTCTGATCGAACGGCACCACCCGGCCAAGGACCGGCTTGATCTCCCCCGCATCGATAAGTCCCGCAATGCGGCGAAGCTGGTCGCCGTCGGCACGCATAAAGAGGAACTGGTAGCTAACGCCCAGGCGGCGGGCCTTACGGCGGATACCCGAGCTCAGCAGGGTCGTCGCACCCAGCAGCACAGGGTTTCCGCCCAGCTGCCGGGCAAAGTCTGCGTCGGGCGGGCCCGCGATTCCGATGGCCTTGCCACCCTTTTTCAAGACCTTCAGGGACCGTTCCAGGTTCTCGCCGCCGAGGCTGTCCAGAACCAGGTCGTAGTCATGAAGGATCTCCACGAAGTCCTCGGAGCGGTAGTCAATCACTACATCAGCGCCCAGCTCACGGACAAAGTCTTTGTTCCCGGCGCTGACCGTCGTCGCTATGGTTGCGCCCAGATACTTGGCCAGCTGGATGGCGATGGAGCCTACTCCCCCGGCACCGGCATGGATGAACACCTTCTGCCCGGGGCCAACGTTTCCGCGCTCCACCAGCGCCTGCCACGCGGTCAAGGCCACCAACGGAAGCGAGCCCGCTTCTTCCATGCTGATGGTGGCCGGCTTGATGGCCAGGTCTTCTTCGGCCACCGCGATGCGCTCCGCGAACGTGCCGATCCGGTGGTCCCCTGCGCGAGCGAAGACCTCGTCGCCGGGCGTGAAGGACCGCACCTTTGGCCCCACCTGCAGGACCACGCCAGCGACGTCGTGACCAAGAACCTGCGGCAGTTTGTACGGGAGGATCTGCTTGAACTCCCCCAGCCTGATCTTCTCGTCCAACTGGTTCAGGCCGGCTGCGTGAACCTCCACCAACACATCGCGATCGCCGAGCACCGGTTCAGGTACGTCGATCTGCTGCAGTGGTTTCTTGTACTGGTTGAGGACGAAGGCTTTCATAAGGGGTCTCCCGTGTTTGATTTCTGACTTAACTCAATTATGAGTCTACTCAGTATTTTAAGCAAGGGAAGCTGCGGACCTCCCCCGTCGGAGACGCCCGCACGCTACCCCGGGAGACGGCGCCTGTGGGACTGCTGAGCCCCGTTTAGACGACTCGCTGCGTATAAGACGGCAGGAAACGTCGAATACGCAGCGAATCATCGAAATGGCCGGCCTGAAGCGTTACGTCGAGGGCTTCCGCCACATCACTGCGAGCACCAGCACCACGGCACTGAGCCCCAGCATCACCAAGACCATCAGTCCCCAGTTGGCCTGGTTCACTCCAGGGCCGTAGAACACGCCGATCAGCACGGTCGCCGTGATCGCGCCAAGGTAGCGGCAGGTCTGGAAAATCCCGGCGGCCACTCCGCGCTCTTCGGGCCGGGCGGAAACGTAGAGACCCTGATTGGATGCTGTGCTGACCATCCCATACGGAACACCCATCAACGCGGTCAGCACGAACACCAGCGGCGCCCACAGCGTCAACGTCAACGCGCCCAACGTTCCTGCCGCAGCAGTAAGAATCAGAACGCCGGTGATCAATACAGGCCGGACGCCGTACCGCTCTATGAACCGCACCGTCAGCGGCGTCACCACAACCGACAACGCCGCAAGGGGCAGCATCAGCAGGCCTACTATGCCGGCGTCGTAATGGCCAGCTTCCTGCAGCAACTGCGGAAGGCCGAAGAACGCAAAATAGTAGACGCCGCTGAAGACGATAAACAGCAAGTAGACCAGCAACAGCGGACGGTTCCGCCCCAGCAAACGCAGATCCAGGAATGGCGGACGGAAGCGCAGCTCACGCCAGGCGAAGAGCGCCCCGATCACAGTAGCTGCGGCCAGGAGGTGCCAGCGGTAGCCCGGCATGACGTTCAAGAGCGCCATCATCGCGAGCATCAGCGACGTGACGAAGGCCAGGATGCCAGGGATGTCAGAGTCCCGGATCAGCGTCCCCAAGGAACCGGTCTCGCGATGAGCGTCCGCGGGCGCCGTCTGCCGAACCACGAACAACGCAAGCAAAGCGATAGGCACGTTGATCGCGAACAGCGCCTGCCACCCGACAAGGCTCACCAACAGCCCGCCCACTACTGGTCCAACAGCAGCGGCGGACGTATTCGCCATCTGGATCCGGCCCAACGGCCGCGTAGGCGGCAGCTTAGCCAGCCGGCTCAGTTCGGTGACCATCACGACGGCGGATGGGTACGCCGTCGCGGTCCCGACAGCCATCAGTGCGCGGGCCACGCAGACGAGCGCGAAGTTGGGCAGGAACGGGGCGATCGCGCAGGTGACTGCGACCAACGCCATGCCGAACATGAACAGTCGGCGGGGGCCGAAGCGGTCCGCGAGCCTGCCCATCAACGGCTGCCCGGCGGCGGATGCCAGGTAGAACGACGTGATGACCCAGGTGACCGTGGCGACGTCCAGCGAGAAATGCTCCCGCAGCACCACCAACGCAACGGCGATCATGGATGAGTTCAACGGGTTCAGCGCCGTCCCCAGGCTCAACGCCGCAATAGCCAAGCCGGGGCGGGGGTTGTTGGCAGTCACCTACCCAAGTTTGCTCCATGGTTGCCTCGGGTCACGAAACGGGCTCATAGGGCGGACCATCAACTGCCTGCTGTCCCAGGTATCCGATATGGCGAATACGGGATTTAGGGCCAAGCAAGAGATTGCCGGCGTTACTCCTCGAAGTGGGTTGTGACCTTGCCCGAGGAAACCGCCGCGATGATGGACCGTGCAAGGTGCCGCAGCTTGATGTTGCGGTTGCTCGACGCGGTGCGGAGGATTTCGAAAGCCTCGTCCTGGCTGCAATGGTTCTGCGCCATGATGGCCCCCACCGCAAGGTCGATCACGGTGCGCGACTGCATTGCGGCCGCGAGGTCGTTCCGGGCGTCGCTGAGCTGGGCAATCTTCAACGCAAGGCGAAGCGACTTCGCAGCGTGCAACGCGAAAACTTCGGCCCTCTCCACGTCATCCGGGTCGAAAGCGTGGGTGCGTTCCGAGTAGAGGTTCAGCGCGGCACGGGTGTCGCCTTCAACCAGGAGCGGCACACTCAGGATGGATGCGAGGCCCTGTTGTGAAGCGGCTTCGACATAATCCGGCCAGCGATGCTCGCTTGCGAGATCCGGAACCAGGACGGACGTGAGCTTATCCATGGCCGTCAAACAGGGTCCGTCATACTCGCTCTGCAATTCATCCATCACGCGGGCGCGCTCATCACTGCTGGCGGCTGTGGCCGACTTCTTTCGACGCAACACCGTAATGCCGCAGAAAACGGGGTTGGTTCCGTGGGAGAGAGTTTCGGCGGAGAAAGCCGCAAGGTCTGTGAGGAATGCCTCGACATCTTCGCTGCCGAGGACCAGATCGAGGAAGTATCCATTGCGGAGAGCTTCCTGCTCGGGGCGTGGGTTAGACATATGAGACGTTCCTACTGACTGAAATGCGTCCCCAGCAGACAGCAAAGGAGCGAAAATTGCCGCCCTCTGCAAAACGGTCTGGAAATACCTTATCGTCCAACGAACGACGGTACAAAGTTCAGCCCGTGACGGCTTGACCTGCACAGACACGACCCACTTACCGCCTTCCTGTCAAGTCAGTGCAGGGTGTCGCTTTGCGCAACAACTAAGTAGGCTTACTATGTGAGCCGGGTTCGATCCCGGACCATTTCTGCAAAGGAGTCATCTCATGGGCGTCGAAGACAGCATCCGCAAGGCCACCGAAAACGCGATGGAAGATCTGGCGAGCACATCCAAGCCGGTGAACGACCAGCAGGTTCCCGAGCCGGGCGAGAAGGACGACGATATCCAGGTCCACTCCTCCATCAGCGAAGGCTCCAATGCCATGGACGAGGACCTTTCCCCAAAGCCCACGGGTCGCCGTCGCGCACCGGGAGAACCCGACGGCGGGACTCGCGCCGCGTCATCGGATTCCGACGGCGGCACTCACCGGGGCGACGACGTCACCTCTGACGCCACGTCCGAAGCCTCCTCGGGAGACGTCGCAGGCCCAGCCGGCTTGCCCAGCAGCGACCCCGACGATCTGCGCGCAGACCCCTCCGAGGGCAGCGGCGACCCCTCAACCAGCATGGGCCGGAGCTAAGCGTATTCCGGCCCCGTCTGATCGCAGTCCGTAGGCTGTGGGCATGCTCCCCCACCCCACCGACCGGCTGCGCTTCCGCGAGATGACACCGGATGATCTCGACGCCATGAGCGCCATGCTGGGCGACCGCGACGTCATGACGTATTACCCGGCACCGAAATCCCGGGACGAAGCAGCGGCCTGGATCGAATGGAACCAGGCGAACTATGCGCAGCACGGCTATGGACTCTGGATCGTGGAAACGTACGCCGGCGACTTCGTCGGAGACTGCGGGCTGACATGGCAGAAGGTCAACGGTAGGTCCGAGCTTGAGGTTGGCTACCACGTCCGTCTGGACCTCCAAGGCCGGGGTTACGCCACGGAAGCAGCTACGGTCTGCCTTGAATATGCGCGGGACGTGGTCGGCGCGAGCTCACTTGTCGCCATCATTCATCCCGAAAATGCCGCCTCCCGCCGGGTCGCTGAACGGATCGGCATGCGCCACATCGAGGATGACACGGACGGGCCGGTAACCCGGACCGTGATGGGCATGCAGCTGGCTTAGTTAGCGTGGCTTCCCGACCCGCTTTCGCTGCAGAAAGGTCCAAAGTCAGTCGATTGGAGTTGCATAACGGCCTATCCGGGTTGAAAGGGGGTCAGGAAGCCACAACCACTAGCCGCTGCTCCCCCATCAAGCGAACCGAACGTCCGTGTCCGGGTCCTTCCGGGTGTCCAGCATCCCCGCGATCTTCCCTTCCAGCGCCGCGACCGTGGCCTCGGGAAGTACGATCAACCCGTCGAGTTCCTTGCGTGCACGCTTGTAGGCGGTCTGACGTTCGGCAGGAGTGGCGGCGGTGTCTTCAGCGATGCGCAAGAGCTTCCTTGCCGTCGCCAGCCGTTGGCGTTCGGGGCCGCTGAAGTTGCCGTCCTTGATGCGTCGGGCTTCGCGCTCGGCGACATCGAAAGCGAGTTCGTAACTGTGGACCGCTGCACGATATTCAGCCAGCCGGGCCGGCGTCGTGATGTCCTCTGGCGCCGCGGGCCGCAAGCCGTCGGCCTCTTTCTTGGCCTTGAGGAAGGCGACCGTGAGGGGCTCGCGCACATCGGTCATAAGGGGGAAGTCGATGAGGTTGCCGACGTCCAGCTCGTAGTCCAGCCATCGGTGGTTCACGGAATCGTGGGCGGCTATGAGCGAGACGACTTCTGCCTGGTTGGCTTCCTCGTGCACGGCGAGCTGGTTCCTCAGCTTGAGCAACTCCACCTTGCGGCGGTGCCGCTCTTCGCTGGCCTTGGACCACGACCTCGCCCAGCCACCAGCCATGCCGCCAATGGGAAAGATGAGCCACCAATAATGACCAAGGAAATCGAAGAGGGGTTCCACCGCTCCATCCTCCCACCGGCACGGACGGGCACTCAACAGGACGGGCACTCAACAGGACAGGACCGCTCGCTACTATTCCCCTATGGACCAGCAACTGCACTTCATCACGTTTGCCACGCGGGACCTCGACGCCGCCCGCGCGTTCTACAAGGCCGGCCTCGGGTGGGACCCGCTCATGGATGTCCCTGGCGAGATCCTCTTCTTCCAGGTTGCGCCGGGCCTGGTGCTCGGCCTGTTCGACGCCGAAAAGTTCGATCAGGACCTCAACAACACCACCGCCACCTCCGGGGCCAGCGGAGTCACCCTCTCCCACAATGTCGGCAGCGCGGAGGAAGTCACCACCACCATCGATGCCCTGGTAGCGGCCGGCGCCACCGTTCTGAAGCCCGCCCAGGCCGGCGCATTCGGCGGCATCTTTCATGGCCATATCAAGGACCCCAACGGCATCGTCTGGGAAATCGCGCACAACCCCGGCTGGAAAATCAACGAGGACGGAACGGTGGTTTTCGGATGAGCACGCACACTTCAACGGAGGACGTCATCAACAACAGCGAACGGGTGCAGTTCGATACCTTCCTGGACGAGCACCGTCGGGCTCTGAACGACAGTCTCGATGGGCTCACTGAAGAACAGGCACGACGGCGGCTGGTCCCCTCCCGGACTACGCTGCTGGGTTTGGTGAAGCACGCCACCTTCGTGGAAAAGGTGTGGTTCGACGAAGCCATCACGGGCCGGTCCCGCGCCGAGATCGGCATTCCGGCGTCTCCGGATGAGTCGTTTATTTTGAATGATCAGAACACCGTAGCCAGCATTCGTGCGGCCCACGCGGAGGCGTGCGAGGCCTCCAGGAGTGCGGCGGCGCAGCTGGGCCTGGACGATCTTGTCCTCGGAAACCGCCGCGGCCCCCTCCCACTGCGTTGGGTGTACCTCCACATGCTCCGGGAGCTGGCCCAGCACTGCGGTCACGCCGACATCCTGCGCGAACAAATCACCAGCGCCGACGCGTAGGGCGGATCGAGTTCGCGGGAATGCTTCGAATGCGCTGGAAGGGACCCTGCGAACTCGCACGCTTCCCGCGAACTCGCCGAAACCCGCCGAAAATCCGTTGACACGTGACCAAACAGTCACCTATTCTGAGGCCATGGACACCGTGTTCAAAGCGCTGGCAGACCCCACCCGCAGGGAACTCCTGGACGAACTGTTCCGCGAGGATGGCCAGTCTGCCTCCACCTTGGGAGCTCGTTTCGAGATGACCCGGTTCGGCATCGCTAAGCACCTCAAGCTGCTCGAAGACGCAGGACTGGTGGTTACCCGCCGTCGTGGTCGCGAAAAGCTGCACTTCCTGAACCCGGTTCCCATCCGCCTCATCCACGACCGCTGGGTGAGTAAATTCGCAGAACCATGGGCCGCTGCACTCAGCGACCTCAAATCCAGATTGGAAAGTCCCATGGAAAAGATCTTCGAGATTTACATCAAGACCACGCCGGAACGGTTGTGGGAGGCCATCACCAACAGCGAGATCCGCAGCAAGTACCAGTTCGGGAACACCCTGACCTCGGACTGGACCCAGGGCGGCCACTTCGAAATGCGGAACCCCAAAGCCGATGCGCCGCTGGGCGAGGGCGAGAACATCGAGGTTGATCCTCCGCGCCGGCTCGTCCAGACCATGACCGCGCTGTGGGGCGAGGACGTGAAGGCCGAGGGCACGTCCCGCATCACCTGGGAGATCGAACCGGTCGGCGATTCGTGCCACCTCACCGTCACGCACGATCAACTCCGCGAGGGCGCCAACGATCAGCTCTACGGCGGCTGGCCCATGATCCTCTCGGGCTTGAAGACCTGGCTCGAAACCGGCGAGACACTCACCACGCCCGGCTCCCTCATGTACGCGTAGGCGACCTAAGCGACCTGAACTTCAGTAAGCCACGCCGCCTGCAGTGTGCCCAGCAGATGCGGAGCAAAGTCCTCGCCGATGGAGAGCACCACCCGGCAACGGGCACCGCGTTGTTCCGGGAAACCGGCGTGCTGTCCACGAAGGTCGCACACCGTTTGGCCGCGGCCGGGTCCGTCCGTGGTGTCCACCTGGACGCGAACGGTGGGAGCTGAGGCCAGCTCCACTCCCCTGACGGCGATGGCTGCGGCCAGGGGGTCGTGCATGGCCGAGCATGCACGGCCGAAGATGTCGATGTAGAAACCGAAGTAGTACCCCAGCATTTCACCGAGGGCCTGCGAAACCGGGTGATCGGTTGCGAGCAGTTCCTGCCGGTGGTTTTCCTCCAGGACGTTGGTCATGGTGACGTCCAGGGGCACCATGGTGACGGTCCAGTCGGCGGCCAGGACTTCTGCCGCAGCTTCGGGATCGTTGGCGATGTTCGCTTCGGCCACGGGCGTGATGTTGCCCGGAGCCAGCGCGGCGCCGCCCATGATGGTGAGCTCGGCGACCAGTTCCGGCAACTTGGGTTCCAGCCGCAGGGCGTCGGCGATGTTGGTCAGCGGACCGATGGCGACCACCCGCAACTCCCCTGCGTACTGGTGTGCCAGTTGGACCAACAGCTCCGCTGCCGAGGCCGTGACAGGCTCCCGGTCTGAGGGCGCCAGGTCCACCCCGCCAATCCCATTGTCGCCATGGACGTGCGGAGCGCCCCCATGGAATGTGCCCACTTGGGGATCGTGCGCACCGACGGCCACGGGGATGTCCGGGTGGCCTGCCAGGTTCAGCAGATCCAGGGTGTTCCGTGCGCCACCGGCGGCGGAGACGTTCCCACTGACGGTGCCGATCCCCACCAGGTTGGCCCGTGGGGTGGCCAGGAGGTAGGCGAGGGCCAGGGCATCGTCGATGCCGGTGTCGCAATCAAGGAAGAAGGGTGCGGGCTGGGTCATTGAGGTCTCTCGATTCGGGTGAAGTGGACTGTGGTGAAGCGGCAGTGGGCGGCCCGCATTAGGTGGGAGCCGGCGTCGTGCGTTAGATCTTTTCGCCTTTCGGCGCTGCGATGAACAGGCTAACAATGAAAGCCAGCGCCGTGATCGACACCGAAATCCAGAGTGCGGTGGAGTAGCCGGCTACGGTGCCTTGGCCTGCGAACGGTGCAACGATGACGACGCCGAGGCTCGCCCCGATCCCGAAGGAGGCTCCGTTGATACCCGGCAGTGCGGCGGGTGCTTCTTTGGGCGAGAGCAGGACGGACAGCCCGTTGATGGCGGTGAGGAAGAAGCCGTTATAGAAGATGCCCAACGCGGCGATCGCGATCAGGACTGCGATCTGGTTGTGTGCAAACAACGCAGCGATGATGGCGCAGGCGAGGCTGGTGGCGGTGCCGACGCGGACCGTTTTGATCCAGCCGCGGCGGTCGGCGATCCAACCGGCCAGCGGTGCAGCGAACACACCGATCAACGCGGCGGGGGTGAGGAACAGGAGCGCCGCAACGGACGCGGAGAGGCCGAAGCCGTTTTCCTTGTCCTGGCTCAGCAGCACGACGGTGAAGTTGATGATGGCGAAGATGCCGGCAAGCGTCAGCACGGTGGTGGCGATGACCGGCCACACCTGACGCGAACGGAGGTGGTGGACTGCTACCAACGGGGTTTCGCGCCTCTTTTCGATGAGCCAGAAAGCCGCAAAGGACGCGATGCTGCCGGCCAGCAGGCCGAGGGCGGCCGGTGAAGTCCAGCCGGCGGAGGAACCCGTGGACACGAAGTACGTGATGAACACCAGGAACACGGACAGCGACCCCGCGCCCCACCAGTCCATCCGGCCCGGAGCGACCGCGGACTTACCGCCGGGGACCACTTTGATGACGCAGACGACGGCGATCGCGGCCAGTACCAGCACGGCGACGAAAATCGACTGGAAGCCCAAAGTCTCTGCCATGAGCCCGCCGAAGTAGCCATCCACACCACCCACGCCACCGTTGATGGCCGCGATGATGCCAATGGATGTGCCGAAGAGCCGGGCTGGCAGGTATTCGTTCAGAACGATGTAGGAAAGCGCGAAGATGGCGCTCGAAACACCCTGCATGAAGCGGCCGGCAACCAGCAACGGCAGGCTCGGCGCGAAGATGCAGAGCACCGTACCCGCTCCCATGATCGCCAGGACCAGGAGGAGCGCGTTGCGGCGACCGATGAAGTCACTCCAGCGTCCAATGACAGGACCGGAGATGGCTCCGGCCAGGAAGAACATGGACTGCACTTGGGCCACAGCTTCCGGGGATTCGCCGAAGAAGGAGCCGATGTGGGGCAAGGCTGGGGTAATCATGCTGGCGTTGAGCTGGAAGGCCAGGACGGCGAGCACCAACGTGGTGATCAGGAGCGCAGCGGCCTTGCCCTGGACGCGACCCGCGTCAGTCTTTGTGTCGGCTGCTGCGGTATCGGCTGAGGCTGGGGACTGCGGGTCTCCAGCCTGCGTGCCTGTGGCGGTGGGGATGTTCACATCAAACTCCTTTGTCCGAGGGCGCGGGGCGGCGCCACGAGATGTGAGTTGTTATACAAGCATGTATTACGAGCTTGTGCAACCTGTCACATCGATCCGGTACAGTATCGGTAACCCATCCCAAGTGAGGCACCCTTGACAGACAACGCCGTCAAATTCCTGTCCCGACCCATCGCCACCCAACCAGGGCAGCCGTTGCGCGTCGCGGCCTACTCCCGCATCGCCGAGGCCATCAGGACCAAGGTCCTGCCGCCTGGCTCGTTGCTTCCCACGGAGACGGAGTTGGGCACCATGATGGACGTCAGCCGTACCGTGATCCGGGAAGCACTGATGCTGCTGGAAGAAGACGGCCTCACCCGCGCCCGCCGAGGGGTGGGCCGCTTCGTGGCAGATTCACTGCCACGGATCGGGATCGAACACATCCGGCCCTTCGATCAGCTACTTGGTGGCCCGGACCAGGACATCCAAGTTAAAAGGGTGGCCGCCATCAAACAGCCCGCCTCGGAATTCGTGGCACCGGGTGTGGGCGTGGAGCCGGCCCAGGACGTCTGGTTCTGGGAAAGCGTGCTCATCCGCGACGGCGAACCCGTGGCCCACCTGCAGGAAAACGTGTCGCAGGAAATACCCGAAGCCGCTCCCCTGACAGAGGCCGCGGAAGCACCAACACTTTCTGCCTCCACGCTGCTGGAAGTACTGGGCGGGCTACCCGGCGTGACCCTTGGCCCCGGCGAATGCGAAATCAGCCTCAGCACCGCGGGTCCAAGCCGAGCCAAACTCCTAGGACTCCGCCCCTCCGATCCTGTACTGGTCCTCACCCAATACGTGCGCCGGAACGGCTCCCCCTTCTACCTCGCCAAATGCCTCGTAGCCGCTAAGGCCGGGCACCTTTCCGTCATCCAGTCCTCCTGAAACCTCACCGAAAAGGACCTCCCATGAGCACGCCCGTTCAGTCCTCCGCGCCCACACTCACCGTGGTGGGCAGCATCAACCTCGACATCACGGCCACCGCCAGCCGGCTCCCCTCGCCGGGCGAGACGGTGGGCGGAGCTGTCCTGCGGCAGCAACCAGGGGGCAAGGGCGCCAACCAGGCAGTCGCCGCAGCCCGGCTCGCAGGCAGCTCCCGCATGGTGGGGGCAGTAGGGCGGGACGACGCCGGGCGGACACTTCTGGACGCAATGGCCGGTGCCGGCGTCGATATCAGCGACATCGCCGCCGTCGACGAAGCTTCCGGTACCGCGCTGGTGCTGGTGGACAGCGACGGCG
The DNA here is from genome assembly GCF_021538675.1 of Paenarthrobacter sp. AR 02. GTDB lineage: Bacteria > Actinomycetota > Actinomycetes > Actinomycetales > Micrococcaceae > Arthrobacter. Next base: position 260,388 of record NZ_JAJUKH010000002.1, on the reverse strand, counting down.
AAAACCAGATCGTCGTGTGCCCCGGCGCCAACGCATCCGTGAGCCTGGGAAACGTTCGTTTCGGCGATGGCGAGGCCGTGTTGTGCCAGCTCGAAGTGGACCAGGAAGTTGTCCTTGAGGCAGCACGGGCCACCAAGGGATTCTTCGCGCTGAACGCAGCTCCCGCGGCACCCATCCTTCCGGAGTTGCTGGAACGCTGCGACCTGGTGATCGTGAACGAGACCGAATATGAGCTGATCCCCGCGCTGAAAGACGCCCCGCTGGTAGCCGTCACGTACGGTGGCGACGGCTCGGCGATCTTCGTCGACGGCGAACGGGTTGCCGAAGCTCCCGCCGTGCGTGTCACGGACATTGCCAACACCATCGGAGCCGGCGATGCCTTCTGCGCCGCACTGGTCCTGGCGCTGCAAACCGGGCTCGACTACGCTCACGCGCTGGCCGTGGCAAATGCTGTTGGCGCGGACGCAGTGCGTGATGCTTCGTCCCAGCCTGCGCTGAAGTCACTGGAGCACTACATCGAGGCGACGCGGACCTCGCTCGCGTCAGGTTCCGCCACTGCATAGTCCGCCGATTGCGTTTTTGCCGATGTTATCGAGCCCCATCGCTCTCGGCTGCTACGATTGCTACGGAGGCTAACCATGACAACTATTCCCCACCGCGAACTGCGCAATCAAAGCAGCAAGATACTCGAACGCGTCAAGAACGGTGAGGTCATCGACGTCACCAACAATGGCGAGGTCGCCGCTACGCTTATTCCGCCGTCCGCATCCCCGTTCGAGCGTCTCCTGCGAGCAGGCAGCGTGCGGCCAGCCTCTGATTCGCCAGTCGATTTTCGTATCCTGCCGCGGGTTCAAAGTGAGATGTCCACGGCCGAGATTCTGGCCGATCTGCGTGGCGATCGGTGATCGTCTACGCCGATACATCCGCGATTCTGAAGCTTGTGGTGGAGGAACGCGAATCCGTGGCACTGGCCGCCCACCTCTACGATGTCCGTGCGGCCGGCGGCCATTTGGTGACGTCAATGCTCCTCTATACCGAGCTTCATTGCGCAGCACGCCGCCGCAACCTGCCCTATGACCTAGTCAACGACGTCCTGACGGGCATCAATCTGGTTGATGTCACCCGCTCGGACCTGATGTACGCCTCAGCCCTGCCCGGGCAACTTCGGAGCGCAGACGCAATCCACCTTGCAACCGCCATCAGATTGCAGGCGGACGCGGTGGTGGCCTATGACCAGGAATTGCTCCTGGCGGCCAAGGAGTCCGGGCTGATGACTGCGTCACCGGGAAATTAGCGCTGCTACCCAACGATCCGGAAGTCGTCGAACTCCCCGGTGGCCTCGGAAACCTGGAAGTCGACGTTCTCCACCCGGCCCGGGGCGTTCGAGGAATGGAGCCAGCTCGTGAAACGCTCAACACGTTCCACGGACCCCTCGGCCACGAGTTCCACCGAACCATCTGAAGCGTTCCGCACGGTCCCTGTGAGCATCAGTTCGTCGGCCTTTCGGGCTGTCCAGTAGCGAAAACCCACGCCTTGCACCACGCCCGAAATGCGCGCGGTAACCCGGACCGTGTCTGCTGCCATGGACCCACCTTAACGAGTCCCGCCCTTGTTGGTCACGCACCCCGTACAACGGGAGGCGCCACGAACAAGGGCGGGATCCAGCAAACGGAAGAGCTAGCCGACCACGATGTCCCGGGTCACGTGGTTGTACGTGATGGTGACGGGACCGCCGTCGTGGTTCAACTCGTGGTTGGCACCGTCGCGGGCACCGAACGCACCGTAGTTCTCATCCCACGAACGGTTCAAGGCGATCTTGTAGGTGTAGTGCCCGGCCGGAAGATCAGCTGTCAGCGTCCACACCTGCACCAACGGGTTGAACTCCATCTGGGCTTCGTCGTACTGCGGGGCCCAGTCCTCGGGTGCGCCCAGGATGGTGTTGAAGTCGCCCGCAACCGCGACGGCATCGGGCTGCGGGACGGTCTCGACGGCGGGAGCCGCCGCAGCTTTCGACGGCGCCTTGCGCGGTGACTTCTTCGCGGCCGGCTCCGCCTTGGCAGCAGCCGCCCTCGCTTTGGGGGCCGAGACTTTTGCAGCGGCAACCTTCGGCTCAGCCACTTCATCAGGAGCCGCCTTCTTGGCTGCAGCGCGTTTGGTAGCTGCCTTCTTCGCCGCAGGCTTCACAGGCGGGGCGGTCGGAACCGGAACGTCGGCTGGTACCGGAGTTCCGGCGTCGAGCGCTGCCGCGAAAGCCGCCACATCAGGGAAAGCGACTGTGGCGCGCAAGCCGTCCTCGGGAATGGTCCACCCGGACCGGCCCTTGACCAGCCACCCGGCCTTGACCAGTTTCGCCGAAGCCGACGTCAGGGTCTTGTGGCCGCGGGGAATACCGCCGCTCAGGAGCTCGGCTTCGTGATCGTTGAACGGAACGCGGGCGATCGCCTCGGCCAACACCTCCCCGGCGTTCAGCGAAGTTCCGGCCCACACGCTCTCGGCGAGGATGTCCAGTACGGCCTTCAGACGAAGGTTGGTGTTCTCGGCGGTGTTCGCGCCCATGCTTCTCCTTCAACGGTGGTTACTCCACAGCAGTTTGCCAATGATTTGTTAATTCCCACGACTGCTGAAGGTAAACACCGTGTGTCGTGACCGAGTGTGACATCACATTCGCCGCAACTGATCTACGGGTCTCGGCTGCCGGGCCTCAGGGTTGCGGAACGGAGGCTTTAACCCACTCCGTGACCTCGTCCAACAGCGCCGCTTTGCGGGCATCGCTGGCGAACGAGGACCGGATGGAATTCGCGGCCAGGGTTGCCTGCTCGGGGACCGAGAATCCCAAAACCTTCACCAACTGCTCAAAGTTGTCGTCCACGTACCCGCCAAAGTAGGCGGGATCATCGGAGTTCACGCACACGTTCAAGCCGATGGCGAGCATTTCCGGGAGCGGATGGTCTTTCAGCTTGTCCACCGCGCGCAGGCGCACGTTGGACAGTGGGCAAACGGTCAGCGGCACCTGCTCGGCGACGAGCCGCTGCACGACGTCAGTATCTTCCATGCAGCGGATGCCGTGGTCGATCCGTTCGACGTGCAGGACGTCCAGTGCCTCGGTGATGTACGACGCCGGTCCTTCCTCGCCCGCGTGCGCGATCCTGCGCAGTCCGGCGTCACCGGCGCGCTGGTACAGGCGTTCAAATTTCGACGGCGGATTGCCCACCTCGGCAGAGTCCAACCCGATGCCGGCGATGGGTGCGTGCATGGCCAGGAGCTGGTCCAGTACTTCAAGGGCCGAATCCTCGGACATGTCCCGCAGGAAAGCTGCAATGAGGAGGGTCGAAACGCCGAAGTCCTCTTCCGAGGTTGCCAGGGCGTTGGCCACGCCGTTCACGCAGGTTTCCAGGGCAACGCCGCGGGAGACGTGGGCTTGGGGGTCCATCATGATTTCCGCATGGCGAACTCCCCCGGCGGCGGCCCGCTCCAGGTAGGCGCGGGTCATGTCGGTGAAGTCCTGCTCGGTCTGCAGGACGGCCATGTTGGCGTAGTAGAGGTCCAGGAAGGACTGGAGATCGGTGAACTCGTACTTTTCGCGGAGTTCCTCGATGTCTTCGTACGGCAGTTCGATGCCGTTGCGTTCGGCCAACGCAAAGATGAGCTCTGGCTGGAGGGTCCCTTCGATGTGCAGGTGCAGTTCGGCAACCGGGGGCGCCGTGGTCGTCGTTTTCTCGCCAAAAGTTTCCACCCGACAACTGTAGGCCCCATCGGCGCACGTGTCCCGGAGCACTCAACTTGGTTCTCACGCCCGGCACCCTCAAACTGAAAGGATGCAGACTTTCCTCCCCTTCGCCGATTTCCGTGAGAGTGCCGCGGCGCTCGACACTTCAAGGCTCGGCAAACAGCGCGTCGAAGCACTCCAAGTACTCCGCGCGTTGGTGATCCCGGAGTACGGTTGGCAGTCACACCCGGCCGTGCGCATGTGGATGGGCCACGTCCCGGCGCTCACCTTGTACGGGCTGGCGATGGCCGACGAGTGGATGGAGCGGGGCCACCCGGACAACACGCGCACCAACATCGCGGAGTTCGCACCCCAGGCCGCCCACCCGGACTACGCCTCCAGGATCATCATGCCGCCATGGCTCGGGCACGAGGACCTGCACCTCAGCCACCGCTCCAAGCTGATCGGCAAGGACGCCAAGTTCTACACGCAGCTGTTCCCCGGCACCGACGAAAAGCTGGAATACGTGTGGCCGGAACCCAAGCACGAGTTCCACCCCGAGGAACCCGAAGAGGACAGTCTCTGGATCCTGCGCGCCCCGGTGGAGGAAATCCGTCCCGAGCAGCTCACCACGGTAAGCATGCCCCCGCACGGGAAGTCGAAGCCCGCTTCTGACCCCGACGATTACGAGTTTGTGTACGCCGAGGAGAAGTCCCGCAGGCAGGTTGGTGGGCCCAAGAAGCGTCCCGCCGCGCCGAAGGAGAAGAAGCCCACCCGCAAGCGCCAGGCCCAGGATCAGGCGTTCAACACGCTTCCCGGCAAAACCGAGGTTGCGGTTCCGTTCGACGGCGGCAGGCTCTTCGCCGTCGGCCTCATCCAGGGACGCCCCATCACCGTGGACGGACGCTTCGCCCGAAACTTCGAGGTCACCAACGTGATCAAGCGCTCCGATTTCGACTACCCGGCGCTCCTGCAGGATCCCCGCGTGTTCTTCCGGGTCCCGGCGCCCGCTCTGTAGCCAAAACTTGCCCTGGTTCGGCTGTCACACCGTTGTACGGCTCGGCAGGCGGACAAGCAAGGGTTCGACGGCGGCAGTCAGGTTCCGTAGCTATGGAACCTGACTGCCGCCGTCGTTTGTTTGTGAGACGGTGGAGGCACGCAGCTAACTGGGGAGGGCCATGGATTTCCAGCACATCATCGAAGCAGTCGGCCGGTACATGGACTTCGCCGGGGTGGCGGTGATGGTGATCGGCGCCTTGGTGTCCATCCCCATGGCCCTCCGTGGATACCAACCCAAACGCGCCAGCGGCCTGGAACCGTTCTCCCCGTACCGGGCCTACCGGCAGCTGTTGGGCCGGTCCATTTTGCTCGGCTTGGAACTGCTGGTGGCGGCCGACATCATCCGAACCGTCGCCGTCACCCCCACCTTCGAAAGCGTTGGGGTCCTGGCCATCATCGTGCTGATCCGGACGTTCCTGAGCTTCTCGCTGGAACTCGAAATCACCGGTCGCTGGCCGTGGCAGAAGGAAAAGACGTCGTGACTGGGCCCTGGGTTCCGGACATACTTGGTGACGGTTTTGAGCAGCAGACCTTGGAGCTCGACGGCGGCGCTGTCGCCACTTTGGTGAGGTACGTCGGGGCGCCGCCTGAAGTGGGCGGGCTCGATGCGGATGTCCTGTACGTTCACGGCTGGTCCGACTACTTCTTCCAACGCCACGTCGCCGAGTTCTGGCACAACGCCGGCGCGCGTTTCTTCGCCCTGGATCTGCACAATTACGGCCGCAGTCTCCGGCCCGGACTGGTTCCGGGGTTCGTCACCAGCCTGGGCGACTACGACGCCGACATCGACGCAGCATTGGAGGCCATGGGCCGTTCCGGGGATTCTGAGCGGCCGCTCATTCTGCTGGGGCACTCCACCGGAGGACTCACCCTCAGCCTCTGGGCTGCCCGCCACCCTGGCATGGCTTCGGCACTGATCCTCAACAGTCCTTGGCTGGAGTTCCAAGCTACGGAACTCGGCAGACGCGCGATCGCGCCCTTGGTGGGACTCCACGCCCGGCTTCATCCGTTGGCGCCGCTGCCACCGGTGGACCCGGGCATCTACACCCGGGCCGTTTCTGCTGCGCTGGACGGCGAGTGGGATTACAACCTTGAGTGGCGGCCGGACCGCGGATTCCCCCTCACGCCTGCGTTCCTGGACGCGGTGTTCCGCGGACAGGCAACGGTCGCGGCCGGTCTGGGCATCGACGTTCCGGTGCTGGTGATGCTCTCGGACAAGAGCTACCTGCAGCCAAAATGGTCCGCTGATGCCCTCACCGCGGACGTGGCCCTCAACGTCGACGCCGTGGCCCACCGCTCGCTGTCCTTGGCAGATACAGTCACCATCAGCCGACTGCCGAACGCGCTGCACGATATCTTCCTGTCCCCCGAACCCATCCGGCGCGAGGCGTTTGCTCGGATCGGTCGCTGGCTTCCCGCAGCGTTGCAGCCACACGAGGCACCCTCGCGGGACGCCAGGACCGCAGGCGCCTAGCCCAAGAGTCCCGGCAGAACCCAGCCCTTGTTCGTCCGCCGCACCGTAGAACGGCAAGGCACGCAAACAAGGGCGGGATTCGCGAGTGGCGAGGCCTACTTCCCCAGTCCCGCCCGTCGCAGCGCCTCGGCCATTGCCGTGTTGGCGGGAGCGGGTTGGGCTTGCTGCGGCTTTCCCTGGCGCTGACCGCCCTGCTGTGGGCGACCTTGGTTACCCCGGCGATCGCCCTGACCACCCTGACTGGGCTGGCCGGCACGTTGGCCCTGCTGACTACCAGGGCGCTGGCCGTCACCCGAAGGACGGCCCCCAGAAGCACGGCCGCCCCCGGTGCCGGGTTCGTCGTCGAGCCTCAACGTCAGTGAGATGCGCTTGCGCTCGGGATCAGCCTCAAGGACTTTGACCCTGACAACCTGCCCCGATTTCACAATCTCACGCGGATCCGACACGAACTTGTTGGACAACGCTGAAACGTGGACCAGACCGTCCTGGTGCACTCCAACGTCCACGAACGCTCCGAACGCGGCGACGTTGGTGACCGTGCCCTCCAGGATCATGCCCGGTTTGAGGTCGGAGATCTTCTCGATGCCCTCGGAGAACGACGCCGCTTTGAACGCGGGCCGGGGATCGCGGCCCGGCTTTTCGAGCTCCGACATGATGTCCCTGACCGTGGGAAGGCCAAAAGTGCCGTCAACGAAGGCCTGCGGGTCCAACGCCGTGGCGGGTCCTCCCCCGGCGGCGACCAGGATCTTTCGGGCCACCGAGTACGCCTCAGGGTGGACGCTGGAGGCATCCAGTGGCTCCGCTCCCCCGGTAATCCTAAGGAATCCGGCACACTGTTCGAAGGCCTTCGCGCCCAAGCGCGGCACCTTCTTGAGGTCGCTTCGCTTGGCAAACGGACCATTCTCGTTCCGGTAAGCCACAATGTTCTCGCTGAGCAGCGGCCCGACGCCAGCCACCCGACTGAGCAGCGCCGGGGAGGCAGTGTTGACGTCCACACCCACGGCGTTCACGCAGTCCTCCACCACGGCATCCAGGGAGCGATCAAGCTTGGCGGCGGTGACGTCGTGCTGGTACTGCCCCACGCCGATGGACTTCGGCTCAATCTTGACCAGTTCCGCCAGCGGATCCTGCAGGCGCCGAGCAATGGACACGGCACCTCGGAGCGACACATCCATCCCCGGGAGCTCAGAGGCTGCGAGCGCCGACGCGGAGTACACGGATGCTCCAGCTTCGGAGACCACCAGCTTCTGGATTCCCTTGGACCCGGCTGCCTCAAGGGATTTGATGAGCTCGGTTGCCAGCTTGTCCGTCTCCCGGGAGGCCGTCCCATTGCCGATCGCGACGAGCTCTACGTTGTACTGTTTGGCGAGCCGGCCGAGGGTGGCCAGTGCTTCGTCCCACTTCTTTGCGGGTGCGTGCGGGTAGATGGTGTCGGTGGTGACCACCTTGCCGGTTCCGTCCACCACGGCGACCTTGACTCCGGTCCGCAGTCCAGGGTCCAGGCCCAGCGTTGCGCGGTTTCCCGCGGGCGCGGCCAGGAGGACGTCGCGCAGGTTCGCAGCGAAGACGCGCACGGCTTCGTCCTCCGCGTCGGCGAACATGCGACCACGAAGGTCCGTGGTGAGGCGGTCCAGGATGCGTCCGCGCCAGGCAAGTTGAGCGGTCTGTGTCAGCCAGGTATCCGCCGGCCGGCCTTGGTTGGAAACACCCAGGCACTTGGCAACAGCGTTCTCGTACTTACCGCGGGCGGCTGTCAGGGCGTCGTCGTCGGATGGGTCTGCTTCGGCGAGGTCCAACTCCAGGACACGGTCCTTCTCACCGCGCAGGAGTGCCAGCACGCGGTGCGACGGCATCCCCGACGGCACCTGGGTGAACTCGAAGTAGTCCTTGAACTTCTGGCCCTCGGCCTCCATGCCCTTCTTCACGCGTGACACCATCCGGCCCTGCTTCCAGAGCCGTTCACGGAGGTCCTCAGCCAGGTCCGCATCCTGCCCGACGCGCTCTACCAGGATGGCCCGCGCACCCGCGAGCGCCGTGGTGGCGTCCTCGATGGAGTGCTCGGCGTTCAGGTATTTGGCGGCTTCGGTGGTGGGATCCAGCTGCGGGTTGGCAAGCAGGGCGTCAGCGAGCGGTTCCAGCCCGGCTTCGCGGGCAATCTGGGCTTTGGTGCGGCGCTTGGATTTGAAGGGAAGGTAGATGTCTTCCAGCCGCGCCTTGGTGTCAGCACCGACGACGGCGGCTTCGAGTTCCGGGGTCAGCTTGCCTTGGGCGGCAATAGCCTCGAGCACGGACTTGCGGCGTTCTTCCAGTTCACGGAGGTACCTGAGGCGTTCCTCAAGGTCGCGGAGCTGGGTGTCATCGAGCGTCCCGGTGGCTTCCTTACGGTAGCGGGCGATGAAGGGAACGGTGGATCCGGCGTCGAGCAGTTCCACAGCGGCCTTGACCTGCCAGGCTTTGACGCCGAGTTCCTCGGCGATCTGGGCGTGGATTGCGGAGTCAACTGACTGGTGTTGGAGATTTGAAGTCACCATGACAGTTTGCCTCACCCGGCCGACAGTTTCAGGTCCGGCATCCTGCGGGCCTATCCCTGCGGCCCGGTTAGTGGTGTAGTTGGAGCAAAAGACGGGCCGCGAGGCGTTCCCCCGGAAGGGGTGCCTCGCGGCGGCTGGGGATGGTGACAGGCTGCCCGCGATAGGCGGGGCCTAGTGGGCCATGTGCTCCTTGGCGGAGATGTGCTCCACCATTTCACCGAGGCGATCTTCTGCGTAGTGGTGGCGGGCGATGTCGCCCTGGCTGATGATGCCCACCAGCTTGTGGTCGCTGATGACCGGCAGGCGCCGCACCTGATGTTCTTCCATCATGGCAATGGCGTCATCGACGTTGGCATCGGCGTCAACCCAATGGGGCTTGCCTGTGGCGAGGTCCCCGGCACGGACTTCCCGGGCGTCCTTACCCTCAGCGAGGCACTTGACCACAATGTCGCGGTCGGTGATGAAGCCAGTGAGCTTGCCGTCCCGGCCGCAGATGGGAAGTGAGCCGCAGTCCAGGTCCCTCATCAGCATGGCGGCATCCTGAAGAGTTTTATCCTCTTCGATGCACTGGCAATCCGTTGACATGAATTCACGTACGACACTCATGGATCCTCCTTCATCGATTGGATTACCGACGCGGGGCCTTGAGGATGAGTCTTTCGGCTCAGCGCCGATGAAGCCAAGCCTACGCTCGATCGGCCTCTTCAGCGATGTCCTCGGCCCACAGTTCCGGGTGCTTTTCCTGGAACGTCCGCATCATGTCCACGCACCGGGGATCGTCCAGAACCACCACCTCAACGCCGCGTGACCGGAGGAGGTCGAACTCGCCGGGAAAGGTCTCCGCTTCGCCGACTACCACCCGCGGAATCTTGAACTGGATGATGGTTCCCGTGCACATCGCGCATGGCGCCAAGGTGGTGTAAAGGGTGGTGTCGCGGTAGCTTTTCTGCCGTCCCGCGGCGCGCAGTGCGGTCATCTCGCCGTGCGCAATCGGATCGCCGTGCTGCACGCGTTCGTTGTGTCCGGTGGCAATAACCTCGCCGTCGCGGGCCAAGGCAGCGCCGATGGGGATCCCACCTTCGCTGAGGCTCTTTTGCGCGGCCTGGAACGCGGCTTCAAAAGCCGGGTCAGCGGTGTGGGCTGTTTCAGTCATGCGTGAAGTCTAAATTGCTTCCACGCTAAATTGTCGGGGCCCGCTGATAGCTTGGCTGCAAGGGTTTAACCATGGCATGGAAGGAAGGTGGGTCGCAGTGTTCTTTCTCGATTCCGAGACCGCAGGCGCCCCGCAGGACCTGGTCTTTTCCGCCAGTGACCTCGTCATCGCTGCAACCTGCGAGTACCAGTTGCTCCGGAAGCTCGATGAAAAGCTGGGCCGGACCCCCAAGCCGGACTTTCCGCCCGACGCCATGCTGGAGCGCACCGCAACGCTGGGTGACGTCCACGAGCACAAGGTGCTGGATGACTTCGTGGCGGAGTTCGGCCACTGGGACCCGGCGACAGGAAAAGGCGTTTACGACGTCGTCCCCGCCGACGCGATGGACCGCGCCACCCTTTCGGCCAAGCATGCGGAATCCATCGACGCCCTCAAATCCGGCGCGGACATCGTATTCCAGGCAGCCTTCTTCGATGGCCGGTTCCACGGCCGTTCGGACTTCCTGGTGAAGCGTCCCGGTGGCATGTACGCAGTCTTTGATACCAAGCTGGCACGGCATGCGAAAGTCACGGCCTTGCTGCAATTGGCCGCGTACGGGGATCAAATGCTGCAAGCCGGCATCACCCCTGACCCCACGATCACCCTGGTCCTGGGCAATCGCGTCCACAGCGACCACCTTTTGTCGCAGGTCCTCCCGGTATTCCGCGAGCGCCGCGAACGATTCCTTGGCATGACCGCTGCGCACATGGCGGAGCCCGGGCCCATCGAATGGGGTGACGCCCGCTACTCCGCATGCGGCCGCTGCGACTACTGTGCAGAGCAGGTCCAGCTCCACCGGGACCTCCTGATGGTGGCAGGAATGCGCATCAGCCGGCGGAAGAAACTGATCGAGGCCGGGATCGCCACTATCGACCAACTGGCAGCATCTCCTGCCGACGGCGACCCGATGTTCCTCAGGCTCCGGGAGCAAGCCCAGCTGCAGACCGGCACAGGCACACCGGATGGAACGGTCAATTACACGGACAAGTCCGGCGAAGCCAAGTCAGTGAGTTACACAGTGCTTCCCGACAACACTCTGGGCAGGCTCCCCGTGCCGGACCCGGGCGATATCTTCTTCGACTTCGAAGGCGACCCCCTCTGGCAGGACCCTGTCACCGGGAAGTGGGGGCTTGAGTACCTTTTCGGCGTCATCGAGAATCCAGCGGAATCTGGGGGCACCCCGGTCTTCAAGCCGTTCTGGGCGCACTCGCGTGCCGAGGAAGGCCACGCGTTCGTGGCTTTCCTGGACTACGTGGCCAAACGCCGCGCACAGTATCCGGGGATGCACATCTACCACTACGCGGCCTACGAAAAGACGGCCCTCAGGAACCTTTCCCTGACGCACGTGGTGGGCGAATCCGCCGTCGACGACCTCCTGCGCGAGGGCGTCCTGGTGGACCTTTACGACACCGTCCGGCACAGCATCCGGGTCTCCGAGAACTCGTACAGCATCAAGAAACTGGAACCGCTGTACATGGGCCAGCATCTGCGATCCGGGGACGTCACCGACGCCGGTGCCTCCGTGGTTGCCTACGCGGACTTCTGCACGGCGCGGGACACTGGCGAAGCAGACGCTGCGGCGGCAATCCTCGAGGGCATCCGGGACTACAACGAATACGACTGCCTCTCAACCCTGGAGCTTCGCAACTGGTTGCTGGAGCGGGCTGCCGAACGCTCCATCCAGCCGGTCGGCGGATCCGACGAGGCAGCTCCGACTGATACCGAACCCGAGAAGTACGAACCAGCCCCGGAAGAAAAGTCCCTGTTCGATTACGTGGCCGACCTACCGGAGGATGGGAAATCCACCGCGGACGCGCGCGCCATTGGCATCGTCGCAGCTGGAGTGGGCTACCACCGCCGCGAGGACAAGCAGCATTGGTGGGGGCACTTCGACCGACTGGAAAAGCCCACCTCGCAGTGGCCGGATGAGCGTGATCTCTTTGTGGTGGATCACGCTGAGCTGCTCCAGGACTGGGCCAAGCCGACACCCCGGAGCAACCCAGCGCGGACGGTGAAGCTCTATGGCCGCTCGGGGGACGGAGCAGGACTCGAGGCCGGCAAGAAGTACTTCAGAATGTATGGCTCGCCCCTTCCGGACGGCTTGCAGGGGAAAGAATCGGCTGTGCTGGGCCGTGCCGGCTGGAACGGTACCCTGGTCACCGAGGTTGGCGAGGACCAGGACTTCGAAACGGTCACCATCACTGAAGGCCTTCGCAAGGACTCCAGTGCGTTCAGCCAACTGCCCATTGCCCTGACCCCCGATCCGCCCATTGCTACGAAAGGCCAGCGGGCCGCCCTCGCCGCGCTGGCAACACAGCTCAAGGACGCCCTGCCGGACTGGCCACAGGACCCGGCCTTGGACCTGGTGCGGAGAAGGCCGCCCAAGCTACGGAGCCTGGACGCTCTGCCTCGCGTGGAATCCGGGCCTGACGGATACATTGACGCCATCACTGCGGCCGTAACCGACCTGGACGATTCCTACCTTGCCGTGCAGGGACCTCCGGGGAGTGGGAAGACCCACGTGGGTGCCCACGTCCTGGCACGGCTCGTAGCCAAAGGCTGGAAGGTGGGCGTCGTGGCGCAGTCGCACGCCGTGGTGGAAAACATGCTGTGCGCCGCAGTGGAGAAAGCAGGGTTGGACCCCCGGCAGGTTGCCAAGGAAGTCAAGCACGATAACCCCGTGCCATGGATGCACTGCGGGAAAGGCAACGTCGAGGACTTGCTCGCCAAGCCGGGCGGAGCATTGATCGGCGGGACGGCCTGGACCATGGTTGGCAAGGAGGTCCCGGCCGGTTCCTTGGATTTGCTGGTCATCGACGAAGCAGGCCAATTCTCCCTGGCTAACACCATGGCAGTAAGTCGTGCAGCCAAACGGCTCCTGCTCCTGGGCGATCCGCAGCAGCTGCCGCAGGTCACGCAGGGCAAACATCCCGAACCCGTCGACGAGTCGGCGCTTGGCTGGCTGTCCGATGGCTACAACACCTTGCCGCGGGAACTGGGCTACTTCCTGGCCCTGTCCTGGCGCATGCATCCCGAACTGTGCAGCGCAGTCTCAGAGCTCTCGTACGACAACCGGCTCGAGGCAGCGCCAGCCGCCAAGGAACGCCACTTGGAAGGGGCGAGTCCGGGGATCTCCTGCGTCTATGTCCCGCACACCGGGAACTCGAGCAATTCGCCCGAAGAAGCCGCCGAAGTGGTCAGGCAAGTCCAAGCCCATTTGGGACTGGAATGGCTGGACCCCTCGCAAGCCCCGGAGCCGAAGCCACTGCAGGAATCCGACATTCTGGTGGTCGCGGCTTACAACGCCCAGGTCCAACTCATCAAGCATGAGCTCCGGGCCGCCGGCCTTCTCCACGTACGGGTGGGAACAGTGGACAAGTTCCAAGGGCAGGAAGCACCGGTGGTCATCGTGTCCATGGCCGCCTCGGCAGCGGCCGAGGTTCGCCGGGGCATGGAGTTCCTGCTCTTGCGCAACCGGATCAATGTGGCGGTGTCCCGCGGCAAGTGGCGGGCCGTCGTCGTGCGTTCGCCTGAACTGACCAACTACCTCCCCACCCATCCGGAGGGACTGGAGAATCTGGGCGGTTTCGTTGCCCTGTGCCAGCGGAGTGTGAGCACAGCTGACGACCCTACAGAGGCCCGTTAAGGACCTCTGCCGTACTCAAACGCAATGCTTCGTCCAGCACAAGGCCGAAGTTCGTGGCGTCGTGCGCAAAGCGGCCCAGGAAGAGCCCGGAAACCCCGGTAAGTTGAGGCAGCAGCCCCGGCTTGGCTGATCCCCCATAAATGATGGGTAGCCCGCCCAGTCCCTGCTGACCGAGCCAATCCCGCAAGGCAGCCACCACGCGGGAAACATAGGCGGCGGACGCCGACTCGGGGGCACCAATCGCCCAGACTGGTTCATACGCAATAACCAGTTTGGCGGCCGCTGACCAGTCGGCGGACACCGCTGACGTGATCTGCCGAAACACTGTTTCTGCGGCCGTCTCCGGTTCCACCATGTCAGGCTCCCCCACGCACAACAGCGGAGTGAGGCCAGCATCGACAGCGGCAGTGACCTTAAGCGCCACCACACGGTCGTCTTCGGCGAAGTGCCGCCGCCGTTCCGCGTGGCCGACCTCAACAAGGCCCACACCGAGCTCAGCCAGCATGGAGGGAGAGACTTCCCCTGTCCATGGCCCGTCGGCCCATCCGCAATTCTGCGCGCCGAGCAGCAGAGGAGTACCTGCCGTCATCGCGGTCGCGGCGGGCAATACAGGAAACGACGGGATCACAAACGGGACCACCCGCCCGGCCGCAAGGGCCGGGCGGGCGTCGACTTCAGCAACCAACTGCTCCAACCACGCCAGGGAATGCGCGTAGCCCATGTACATCTTGGTGCTGACCCCTATGTAAAGGACGTCAGGCGAAGGTGAGGAGGCAGCTGGGCGCATTTTCTACTTGCCCAGCAGTTCGTCGGCTTTGTTGGTGAAGGCGCGGGTGCCAAACATCATCAGTGCCGCCACGAACGGCAGAACACCCAAGGCGTAGACACCCATGGTGCCGGTGTCCGAAGCCGTGACCTCGTTGACGGTAGTCCGCAGGATTGGTGCCACGAATCCGCCCAGGTTTCCGAGCGAGTTGATCAGCCCGATACCAGCAGCGGCCGCGGTCCCGGTGAGGAACGCCGTCGGGTATGACCAGCAGATGGGGCCCGTCGCCAGGAAGCTGCACACCGCCAGAGTGATGAAGATGATGCCGATGGCCGGCAAGTGGTTGGCACCAGCCCAGGCGGAGCCGAAGATGCACAGGCCAGTGGAGACAAACAGCGCGGTGCCCCAGCGGCGTCGGCGCGCAACAGTGTTGGCCGCTTTGCCAATGAAGTAGCAGGCGAAGATGCCAAAGAACCACGGAATGGCAGCCATCAGGCCAACAGCCAGGCCCACCTTTTGGCCGGTGAGCTGAGCCACCTGCTGCGGGAGGTAGAAGGTGACACCGTAGACGGCGATCTGCAGGCAGAAGTAGATGACGGTGAAGTACCAGACCTTGCCGTTGCGCATGGAAGCCAGCACGCCCTTGGGACCTGTTTCTTCCTTGACCGTGTCTTCCAGTGCCATGACGTCTGACAAGGCCTTCTTTTCCTCTTTCGAGAGGAACTTGGCGTCCTGCGGACTGTTGATGAGGAAGAAGTAGGCTGCCACACCGGCCAGGACGGCGAGCATGCCTTCAACGAAGAACATGACCTGCCAGCCTGCGACGCCGGGAACCTGGTCGCCGATGTTGATGAGCCAACCGGACAGCGGCGCGCCCATCATCTGCGAGAACGGCTGGGCCAGGTAGAAGATGGCGAACATCTTCACGCGGACCTTGTTGGGGAACCAGGCCGCGAGGAACATGATGACGCCGGGGAACAAACCTGCTTCGGTAACACCCAGCAGGAATCGAAGGATGATGAAGGACGTCTCGCCCTGCACGAACGCGAAGCAGGCCGACACGATGCCCCACGTGATCGCAATACGTGCCAGCCACACTTTGGCACCGAACTTGGTGAGCAGCAGGTTGCTGGGGATTTCAAACAGGGCGTAGCCGATGAAGAAGATACCGGCACCCAGGGCGTAGGCCCCTGCTGTGATGCCCTTGTCCACTTCCAGCGCAGCTTCGGCGAAGCCGACATTGGTACGGTCCAGGAAAGCCACCACGTACAGGATGACAAGCATCGGCATGAGCCGACGGGATGCTTTGGAGATCGCCGATTTGAGGACCGGCGTATCCAGCAACTCCTTGGTGGAATTGGCGGTTACTGACATTGAAACTCCTCTTTGAGTGACAGCAAATTGATGGGTGCGGCGCTATCAGCGCGGGAAGAAAATGAGCACCATGCCCACGGCGCAGGCGAGAATGCCCACGGCAAGGTAGATCTTGCGTTCTCTGGTCCAGGTCCGCATGGCTGTTCTAGTGCATGTATAGTCCGCCATCCACATTCAGCGTCTGGCCGGAGATGTATCCGGAGTCCTCGCTGATGAGGAAGGCGATGGCGGCGGCGATGTCCCGGGTGGAGCCCACCCGGTTCACCACGAGGTCCTTGGTGAGTTCGTCCTTGCGCTCCTGGCTCAGCGTGCCGCCCATGATGTCGGTGTCGATGGGGCCGGGAGAGATGGCGTTGACGGTGATGTCGTACTCGCCCAGTTCGCGGGCTGTTGCCCGGGTCAGGCCGATGACGCCGGCCTTGGCTACCGAGTACGGGGTCTTGGAGAAGGTGCCGCCGCCGCGTTGCGCGGAAACGGAGGAGATGTTCACGATCCGGCCGATCCGGTTCTTGACCATGGATTCAGCCACGCGGCGGGTTGCGTAGTGGACACCGTTGAGGTTGATGTTGAGGACCCGGTCCCACTCAGCCGGGTCAAGTTCAAGGTAGCCGATGGGCGAGCTGACACCGGCAACGTTGGCCAGGGCGACGATCTGCGGCAGTTCAGCCTCGAGTTCGTCAATGGCCGCGCGGACTTCGGCTTCGCTGGCCACGTTCGCGCCCACGCCATGGGCCTGCACGCCGAATTCTGCGGCGATTTCCTTGGCAGCGAGCTTGCAAGCAGCGTCGTCAAGGTCGATGATGCCGATGTTCCAGCCCTGGGCCGCCAGGTAGTTGACGGTGGCCCGGCCGATGCCGCGCTCGGACACTGCGCCGGTGACAATTGCGGTGCGTGATTCTGGGAAAGTCATGGGTCTTCTCCTGTGAAGTGTTAGTTGATGGGGGCCGGGCCAAGCTCTTCAATGAGCTTCTGCATGGCCACGTAGGCCTTATTGCGATAGGCGATGAGCTCCGGGGTCCGCTCGGCGGGTACGTTGAGGAAGCCCGAGCCGGTCTTGGTGCCCAGCTTGCCTGCCTCGACCAGGTCCGAGAGGATCTTCGGCGTCGCGAAGCGCTCCGGGAAGCCCGTTTGCAGCGACTTGTAGCAGAAGTTGTACACATCCAAACCGGCCATGTCGGCTATGGCGAACGGACCGAAGAACGGCAAGCGGAAGCCGAAGGTCGTACGCACCAGGGTGTCGACGTCGTCCGCTGTTGCGATCCCCTGCTCGACCAGTTGGGCCGCCTCGTGGAACAGCGCGTACTGCAGGCGGTTCAGGACAAACCCGGTGACGTCCTTCACGACGGCGGTCTGCTTGCCGGCTGCGTGGACGAGGTCGCGGGAGGCGGACACTGTTGCGGCAGAGGTTTCAGCGTGAGGGATGATCTCGACGCCGGGAATGAACGGCGACGGGTTGGAGAAGTGGACACCCAGGAAGCGCTCGGGGTTGATCACGGCTTCGGCCAGGTCCGCAATGGAAATGGTGGACGTGTTCGAGCCGATCAGGGCATCCGGCCGGGCCGCGGCGCTGATCCGCGAAAGGGTCTGGTGCTTGATCTCCAGAACCTCAGGGACGGCTTCTTCGATGAAGTCGGCATCGGCCACGGCTTCCTCAATGTCCTTGGCAGCCCACAGGTTCTGCTTGAGGATTTCCGTGGACCCGGCCGGGAAAAGTCCGTCGGCGATGAACTGCTCCGATTCCTCCAACAACCGGTCGTAGTTCTTCTGCGCCACTTCGGCGGAAACATCGGCCAGCGCCACGCGCGCTCCACCGAGGGCCAGGACCTGGGCGATGCCGCCGCCCATGTAGCCGGAACCGACGACGGCGATCTTCCGGGCTGCGTTACTGGCCGGGCCTGCGTTTGCTTCAGAAATGGTCATGGTCAGACTGCCTTCGTGTAGTCGGGCTCATAGGAGCAGATGGCGTCCACCTTCGCGGCGGAGGATGAGGTTTGGTCGAAGCGGTGGTCCAGCCACTCCCCTACGAGCTTCTTGGCCAGTTCCAAGCCAATCACCCGCTGGCCGAGCGTCAGGACCTGCGCATTGTTGCTGAGGACGGACCGCTCCACGGAGTAGCTGTCGTGGGCGGTTACCGCACGGATGCCGGGCACTTTGTTGGCCGCGATGGCCACGCCCAGTCCGGTGCCACAGATCAGCAGCGCCCGGTCTGCTTCGCCCGCGGCCACCTTGCGGGCGGCATCGACGGCAACATGCGGGTAAGCCGTGGAATCGTTAAAGCCCACTCCCACGTCTGCCACGGACGCAACACGCGGATCCGCTTCCAGGAGGGCCAGGAGTGCCTGCTTGTACTCAACGCCGGCTTCATCATTGCCGACGACGATGCGCCAGCCTCGGTTGTTGCTCATGTTCAGGCTCCGTTTCCGGCCGGGGCCGCGGAAGTGGCGGCGGCCAGTAGTGAATCGATGTGGCTGGAGATTCTTGTGACGATCAGTCCGAAGGAGACCGCGCCGGGATCGGGATGGCCGAGGCTCTTTTCGGCGAGCGGACGGGCACGGCCCTTCAGCGGCCTCAGTTCAGCGGTCCCGGCGGCAGCGGACTCGGCCGCCGCGGCGGCGACTGCCAGCGCCCGGTCAACGGGAGCACCGCCGTCGAGCTCTGCCAGGAAGGTGTCCCGGAACGGCAGGAGCGCGTCCACCATGGTCTTGTCACCGGGGTCGGCTTTGCCGAGTTCGGTAATGGCACGCACGAAGGCCTTCACTGCTGCGGCTGCGTCCTCCGACGCGTAGCTGTCACGGTTGCCCAGCGACTGCCCGGCTGCGATCACTGCAGACCCCCACAGCGCGCCCGACGTCCCACCGGCCCGCTCGCTCCAGGCTTCGCCGGCCGAGGTCAGAACGCGGGCCACGGACGAACCAGTTGCGGCCTCCCCGGCCGAAGCGGCCGCGTCGACACCGCGGCGCATGCCGATGCCATGGTCGCCGTCTCCGGCGATGGCGTCCAGCTTTCCGAGTTCCTCCTCGTGCTCCACCACCACATCCCGCACCTGGGCGAGGATGGCTACGGCCTGCCGCCCGAGTTCCGCGGCCGCCGCGGTGGGCTGTTCCACGTCGGCTATCCCGGCGTCGTCGACTGTGGCCTCGGCACGGGGTGCGCGCGGGGCCATGCTTCCCTTGCGGAACGCCGGGGTATCGGCGGGCGCAGCCCAGTACTGTTCCAGTTCCTCGTCCAACCACAGGAGCGTGAGCGAGAGGCCGGACATGTCCAGGCTGGTCACCAGCTCACCGCATTCGGGTTCCACCACCGTGAGTCCGGCAGCGGTGAGGAGCTTCTCGACCTTGCCAAAGAGCAGGAAGAGTTCGTCGTATTTCACGGTGCCCAGTCCGTTGACGATGGCGACCACGCGGTCGCCGGCGTCCTCGGGCTTGTCAGCGAGCAGCTTTGACACCAGGAGTTCGGCAAGCTCGGATGCCGTGGGCATGGGGTGCTCGGAGATTCCTGGTTCGCCGTGGATACCGAGCCCCAAGGACATCTGCCCGGAAGGCACATGGAACAGCGGATCCTTGGCACCGGGCAACGTGCAGCCGTCGAAGGCCACGCCGAGCGAACGCGTGCGGTAGTTGGTCCTGATGGCCAAACGCTCGACGTCGTCAAGGTCCAGTCCCGCTTCGGCCGCAGCTCCTGCGATCTTGAAGACCGTGAGGTCTCCGGCGATCCCACGGCGTTTCTCTAGCTGGTCGATGGGAGCGCTGGCGATGTCGTCGGTGACCGTGACGGTGCGGGTTTCGATGCCCTCGGCGTTAAGCCGCAGCTGGGCTTGGCCGAAGTGGAGGACGTCGCCGGCGTAGTTGCCGTAGCTCAGGAGGACACCGCCTCCGGCGTTGGCTGCCTTGGCCACCCGGTACACCTGTCCGGCTGCCGGTGAAGCGAACATGTTGCCGCATGCGGAGCCAGTTGCCAGGCCGGGGCCGACCAGACCGGCGAAGGCCGGGTAGTGACCCGAACCGCCGCCGACCACCAGTGCTACCTGGCCGGACGGAACTTCGGTGGAGCGGACCACACCGCCGTCCACCCGGGCGACGTAGCCACGGTTGGCGGCAACAAAGCCGTCCAGCGCTTCGTCGGCGAAGTCCGCCGGGTTGTCGAAAATCTGTGTCATTTCCTAGACTCCTGCCAGCTGGGCGGCTGGTTCCTGGCGTCCCTGGGCTACCTGGCTGGTGCCCAGTGCATAGCCGTCGGACTTCGGCAGGACGTGCCTGCGCAGGTAGTCCTGGTTGCTGGCCGTGACGCTCAGACCGTCGCCGCCGTAGTGCTCGGTGCAGAGGATGCCCTGGAAACCAACCGACAGCGCGAATTTGAAAGCCTCGCGATAGTTGATGAGCCCGCTCTCCATCGGAGCCGGCATGGTGATGTAGCTGTCCCGGGCCACGTCTTCGTCCCGGATGTAGTTCTTCATGTGCCAGTAGTTTGAGTAGGGCAGGGTCTTGGCCACCATTTCGCGCCAATCCTCAATGGGGCGGTGCAGGCGGATGAGGTTGCCCAGGTCCGGGTTGAGGCCCACGTTGTCCAGGCCGATGTCCTGGACCAGTTGGACCGAGGAGTCTGCAGTGCCGAGGTACGTGTCCTCGTACATTTCCAGCGAGAGGAGGATGCCTGCCTCTGCGGCGTGCTTGCCAAGTTCACGGAGACGGGAGACAGCGTTGCCCCAGGCTTCCTTGTCCCCCACGGGGTCCTTGTAGCCCTCGACGGTCCAGAACCAAAGCTGTTTCTGCTGCTCCGGCGTGATGGCCTGGTGCAGGCCGAAGGAGACTACTTCGCATCCGAGCTCCGCGGCGGCGTCGATGGTGCGGTGGCTGTAGGAGAGGTTGTCTGCCCAGTCCGTGTGGTGGATGACGCTGCGGCGGATCGCGGAGATGACGGGCACGCCGATGCCCACTTCGGCAGCGGTCTGCTTGAACTCCGCCAGGCGCTCTTTGCTGAGGTCTCCGGGACGTACCCAACTGTCGGTGAGGTCTGCGTTCGCGAAACCTGCGTCCTTCACTTCCTGGAGGACGGAGGCCCACACTGAAGCGTCGGCATCGTTGACCTGTGTTCCCTCGGCGTCGGTGCCGGGGAATTGCAGGAGGGCCGCGGTGATGGGCCAATTCTCGGCGGTGTACGCCATGATGATCACTCCTTCGTGGAATCCTGTTTCCTATAGGATTTACGATACGAGCAATGCTGTCAACCCTTTTTGGAAACTTCCTAGATCCTATATGTCATACATATGTATGTGAAGGGGGTCACTGGCGGTGGGGGTTCGTACTGGCGCACCCCTTCCCGCCCAGCGCTCCCCTAGCCACGGGTGCACACGGCGTCAAAGGGTGCGCCGCAGACCACGAACGGGTGCGCAGGCGCAAAAAGGTGCGCCGCCAACCACAAACGGGTGCGGCTCAGTCCTCGGGCGCGTCAGCCATGGCCCGGCCACGCACCTTCTCCACGTGATCGACCATCATTTCCGCAGCCCTCTCCGGGTCACCGCTCAGCATGGCTTCCAGCACGGCTTGGTGCTCGGCAATAGCCTGCTCGGCATCGGTGATGCCCACTCCCCCGAACAGCCGGAAGCGTTGAATCTGCCCACCCAGGGTGTTGTAGGCCGCCAGGAGGAACTGGTTGTTGGCCTGCGCGGCGATGAGCTGATGGAAGCGTTCGTCGGCCTCGAGGTAGCTGCGGTACTCAGCGAAGGTTCCGCCGCGGGGTGCCGTCTTCAGGTCCTCGACGGCTTTCTTGAGGGCTTCCAAACCGTCTGGGGTCATGCGCGAGCAAGCCAGGCGGGCATTGACCGGTTCGATCGAGAGCCGCGCCTCCATCAGCTCCGCGAAATCCTCGCGGGTGAAGACCGGCGCCACCCGATAACCCTTCAAAGCGACGCGCCGGACCATGCCGGTGTGCTCCAGCCGCGCCAATGCCTCGCGGACCGGGGTGGGCGAAACGTCGAGTTCCCGCGCCATCCCGTCGATGCTGACGGCCGCACCCGGCTCCAGCCTGCCGTCCATGAGCCATTCAAGGAGGGCTTCGTAGACGTGGTCGGCCAGCACTTGGCGGCTAACGGGAAAGCCGGCGCGGGCGACGGAAGGATCAGGCATGCCACAAATCCTATAGGAACGCGGGCGTCTGGCAGGGCAGGCGCCTCCGTCACATTGCGCCGGGATGGCGCGTTAAACCACGACGTCGGCACCCGGGTTGGGTGCCGACGTCGTGGGTTTCGTACAGCTTAGTTAGCGTAGAACGGGTAGTCCGTGTACCCCTCGGCGCCCTCAGCGTAGAAGGTGGACGCATCCGGCTCGTTGAGCGGAAGGCTCTCGCGCCAGCGGCGGGCGAGGTCCGGGTTGGCGATGGCGGGGCGACCCACCACTACGGCGTCGGCCAGTCCGTCCTCGATAATGGCCACGGCTTCCTCGCGGGTGGTGATCTCGCTGAAGCCGGTGTTCACCAGGAACGTTCCGTTGAAACGCTCGCGAAGGTCCTGGACCAGGGCGCCCTTGGGGTCGTGGTGCAGGATGCTCAGGTAGGCCAGGTTGAGCGGTGCGATGGTGTCCACCAGGACCTCGTACGTAGCGCGTACGTCCGCGGCATCTACCTCGGCGATGCCCTGTACGTTGTGCTCCGGAGAAATCCGGATGCCGACGCGGTTGGCACCGAGGGCTTCGACAACCGCATTGACGGTCTCGATCACGAAGCGGGCACGGTTCTCCGGGGAGCCACCGTAGCTGTCCGTGCGCACGTTCGAGTTCGGGGCGAGGAACTCATGCAGCAGGTAGCCGTTGGCCGAGTGGAGTTCAACGCCGTCGAAACCTGCCTCAATGGCATTCTTGGAAGCGGTGACGATTTCCTGGATGACGCCCGGGAGTTCATCGGTGCGCAGTTCGCGGGGCACCGGGTAGGCCTGCTTGCCATTAGGCGTGCGAACTTCGCCTTCGATGGCGACAGCGCTGGGGCCCACGATCTCGACACCGCCGGTGATGTCGGCGTGCGAAACACGTCCACCGTGCATGATCTGGGCAAACATGCGGCCGCCCTCTGCGTGAACGGCGTCAGTGACCTGCTTCCAACCGGCGATCTGCTCTTCAGTGACGAGTCCCGGCTGGCCCGGGTAGGACTGGCCCGCGGGGGTCGGGTAGGTTCCCTCGCTGACAATCAAGCCGAGGGAGGCCCGCTGGCGGTAATGCTCCGCGATCAATGAACCGGGAATGCCTTGCTCACCTGCGCGAAGGCGCGTCAAAGGGGCCATCACCAATCGGTTGGACAGTTCAAGCTCGCCGAGGGCCAGGGGGGAAAACAGCATGCGCGGATCCTTTCAGAATGAATCAGGTTCACTCTGGGCAACTGCATGGCGTCTGCAACTATTCCGTGTGAGGCGGAGATCACACAGAGGGGCCGGCATCCCGGGCGGAGCACGCGTCCAGAAGCTCACCTACGCGAGCCAGGAAAGTTTTACGATGATCCTGGGTGGCTTCCTGGTCGATGGAAATATCAACCGGAACTTCAACGCAGTCTTCCACAGTCAACCGACAGCCTGCGGCGGTGGCATCCAAACGATAGGTGGTTCTTTGCGACACAGGACTTGGTGGAAAGAGTGCTTGGGTTACCGCCATTCGCCCGGGAATTTCCTCGACAACTTCGATGACCTCGATCTGACCGTTCCTGAGGAAAAAGCACTGCCGCTCCCCTGGGCCATCTGGTAACCCAGGTACGGAGACCGCCTGGATCACGTTCTCGCTCAGCAGGGTCGCTGATTCCGCAGGCTTGATCAATGACCACACTGCCGAGGCAGAATGCGGATACTCAGCTGTCGCAGAAGTAGTGACGGTATTGAACGCAGCTTCGTGCGCTGTAACCTTGCCTGGCTTTGCCTTGACGCCCTGAATCACTGCAAGGATGAACGTCATCAGGAGACCGCCGACGACGAGTGCCAGGACCGCGATACCTCGAGGGTCTTCCTTCTGAAGCAGGACGGCCCCGAGAACGCTCAGGGCCACGAGTCCGGACAGCGCCAGGATGGAAACGTAGGTTAGAACGGCAGTCTTCACGAGCTCAAGGGTGACAGAGCCGCAACCCAATCGCCATGAAGCGCGCCCGAGCTACTCAGGCTTGATGTTCTTCAGGGCATCGTCGAAGCATTCACAGAGGGCCAGGACCGCCACGAGGTGCGCTTCCTCAGCGTGAGGCGGGTCGGTGTTGATGCAGATGGCCTCGTTCACGGAGTCGGCGAGATCCTTGGACTCGTGGCCGGTGAGCGCCCAAACGCGGGCACCGCCTGCCTTGGCAGCGGCAGCAGCGTCCCGCAGGTCCTCGGTGATGCCCTTGGCAGCCAGAAGGACAACGATGTCGCCTCGGCGGACCTGATCAGAGAGTTGGGCGCTGATGCTGGCAGCGGCCCCGTCAGCTCCTTTGGGAATGTAGATGGCTTTGAAACCGGAGCCACCCCCGGGGTCGTGGGCCGCGAGCTCCGAAGTGAACCTCTGGGCTTCATGCGATGAACCGTCGCTGCCGGCAGCGAACACGGTCCCACCCCGTCGCCGGACACGCGCCAGTTCTTCGCCCCATTCGGCGAGCCTGGAGGACTCCCGGCGCAGGGAAGCAACCGCTGGACCGATTTCGCCCAAGTGCCCAAGAACCACATCCACGGCGTGCCGGCTCGCCTTGGACCCGGCCGCACGCACCTCCTGACCTGTTCGCCTCACCACGATGCTCACTTTCCTGCCTCCGTTTCCCCGTTGAAACTATTGGTTCCGATCGCCGTCGCGCGTTGAACCCTCCCGAACTGAACCGTTGCGATCGGACCTGTCGCGGGTCAAACGCTCCCCTTCTGCCGCATTGGTGCGATCGGTGGTCGATTCGTCCAATCGGGCCGAGCCGTTGGAACGGTCGTTGGCATTCGGGTCCAGCTTGTCTGCGTGGCGAAGGTGCTCGTCGACGCGCCCGCGGGCCTCTTCGGCTTTCTCCGCATGCCGTTCAGCTTCCTTGCGGAGACGGTTGGCCTCCACTTCGGCCTGCAGGGCATTGGCTTCGGCCTGCGCGGATTCGGCTTTGGCCTGGTGCGCGCCAATGGCCTCCTCGGCGGCTTTCTCCCGCAGCTCTTCGGCGCGGTGACGGTTGACTTCAGCCTTCTTCCGGCGCCCGACGACGACCGCGATCGCGACAGCGGCGATAACGACGACGGCGATGACGATGATCAGCACCAGTTGTCCTGTGTCCATCTGGATTACCTCCCTGATGTGCGGCTTTTGGGGGCGCCGCCCGTTGCCCACGCTGTAGTTGCTACCGAGGATGTACCCCTGTGGGATCCTTCCAAACGATGTGCCTGGCCTATGCCGGGAGTTCCATTCGGAAACCACAGCGGCACTGGAGAACCCGGGTTTTCAGGTAAACGTCCATGAGGCCGTCATCGGTATCCTCGGTGGAAAGCGGTGCGTACACGCTGCGTGCGGAGTTCGTTGAGAATTGCATCGGTTCGCCGCAGTGGAAGTACTGTCCGCCGAATTGCAACAGTCCGGAGACCGTTCCGTTGCGGTTCAGCACGGCAGCAACGTCATGGAACGCGGCGGTATGCGCATATGAGGACTCGCAGGCCAGGCAGGTGTAGGACACGGAGACCAGCAGTTCGCCGGAATGCGGCTCTATGGACTCGATCGTCTCAAGGTCCAGGTGGTCCGTGGAATTGCATTTGCCGCACAACAGCGCCTGTGCCTTAGGACGCGGCGTGGAGCCAGGAATCAACGGATTTCTCATCATCGACAATCTCATCTCTCCTTGGTCAACCCTGCCCGAGAACTCTCCCTGCCACTATCGTAACTAATGGTCAGCTTACTTACTAGTTTCTGGATGCAACCACATTGTCCGAGGTCGAGCGGCCTTGTGCCCGGGTATCAACTCTGATTCGCTGGGAAGGTCTCCTGCAGCGTGGGACAGCTCCAGCCGAACAGCAGGGAGAACCAGTTGTGAAAGCAGTGACATGGCAAGGCCGACGCTCTGTAAGCGTCATTGACGTCCCGGATCCCACCATTCAAGACCCCACGGATGCGATCGTGCGGATCACGTCGACGGCCATCTGCGGCTCAGACCTGCACCTTTACGAGGTCCTGGGCCCCTATATGCATCAGGGCGACGTCATCGGGCACGAACCCATGGGAATCGTGGAAGAGGTGGGCTCGGAAGTCCACCGCCTGAAGAAGGGCGATCGCGTGGTGGTGCCTTTCAACATTTCCTGTGGGCGCTGCTTCATGTGCAACCAAGGCCTGCAGTCACAGTGCGAAACCACTCAGGTCACCGCCAAAAATTCGGGAGCTGCCCTGTTCGGATATTCGGAACTCTATGGCTCCGTTCCTGGTGGACAGGCGCAGTACTTGCGGGTCCCGTTCGCCGATTACGGCCCGGTCAAAGTCGAATCCGACGCCCCCGATGAGCGCTACCTTTTCCTTTCCGACATCCTTCCCACCGCCTGGCAGGCTGTGGACTACGCAAACGTTCCCGAGGGCGGCACACTCGCGGTGCTCGGACTGGGTCCGGTGGGCCAGTTTGCTGCCAGGATCGGCGTCCATAAAGGGTTCCGGGTCATCGGCGTAGACCCGGTGCCCGAGCGCCGGGCCATGGCGGAACAGCATGGGGTGGAAACCATGGACTACAGCCCGGACGTCGCCGGCATGATCCGGGAGGAGACACTGGGACGCGGGCCGGACTCGGTAGTGGACGCTGTAGGAATGGAAGCCCACGGCTCACCCGTGGCGTCTTTCCTGCACAAGGCCGTGTCCTTGCTCCCGGACAAACCGGCACAAGTCGCCATGGAGACCATGAGCGTGGACCGTCTTGCCGCACTGCACACCGCCATCGACGTAGTCCGCCGCGGAGGGACCATCTCGCTCAGCGGCGTCTACGGCGGACAGGCGGACCCCATGCCGCTCATGACCATGTTCGACAAGCAGATCCAGCTGCGGATGGGCCAATGCAACGTTCGCAGCTGGACTGACCAGCTGCTCCCCCTGGTAGAGGACGACGCCGATCCGCTGGGCGTCATGCGGCTGGTCACCCATACCGGCTCCCTGGATGAGGCACCGGAGCTGTACCAAAAGTTCCAGAAGAAGCAGGACGGGTGCATCAAGGTAGTCCTCAAGCCGTAGGCAGCCGGCACTTCACGGACTTTCAGGAAACATCCAGAATCGCTAGATAGCCTAGCGATTGTCAGAGTTGGATTACATCGAAGGAGGGCCCATGGGACTCGGAGACAAGATCAGCAACAAGGCACAGGAAGTCACCGGCAAGGCAAAGGAAGCCTTGGGTGACGCCACCAATAACGAGAAACTGCAGGCCGAAGGAGCCGCTGACCAGGCGGCAGCCAAGACCAAGCAGGCCGGAGAGAACGTCAAGGACGCCGCCAAGGACGTCTTCGACAAGTAATCCACCAGCAATAACCACACAGCGCAACGCCCGGCTTCCCCGATGGGGAGGCCGGGCGTTCGTGTTTGCCGGGAGGACTTACTTCTGGGCTGGCAGGACCAACTCGCCCGACTTGTCCGTGGACAAGGCGAGGGACGAGATGAACCGGGGTTCGCCGTCGGGCCCGTCCTGACCGGAGCGGAGCATGTCCGGGCGTTCGAACTCGATGCCGGTGACGTGGCACATAAGCTTGGCGTCGCTCGGGTTGCCATCGGCGTCAAACATGGGAAGGTCGATTCCGTCATCTGTGCGCCGCAGGTAATACCGACCGCGCGTCGCCAAAGCCAACACCGGCGGCAACACCAGGGCCAAGCCAACCGCGAAAATCGGTGAGAACGGCTGCACTGCAGAACCGAACGCCCCGAAGAAGACGGCGATCGAAACTCCCGCGGAAACCAGCATGGACACGAAGCCCACCGGGTTCACCGCATAAAGCATCCCGCGGCGGAACTCGGGAACCTTGGGCGAAATCTTCAGCAGGTACTTGTTGATGGCGATATCCGAGGCCACCGTGACCACCCAGGCCATGGCGCAGTTGGCGTAGAAGCCCAGGATGGTGTTCAGGAACTCGAACATGTTGGACTCCATGAGGATCAGCGCGATCACCAGGTTCACCACAACAAAGACCATCCGGCCCGGGTATGTCTTGGTGATGCGGGTGAAGGAGTTAGTCCAGGCCAGGGAGCCGGAGTACGCGTTGGTGACGTTGATCTTGATCTGCGAAATCACCACAAGCACGACGGCCAGGGTCATCGCCAACCAGGCCGGCATCATTTCTTCGTAGACGCCCAGGAACTGGTGGACGGGTTCATTGGCGTGGACTGCTGCCGCGGGGTCGAGCTTGGCGATGAGGTAGATCGCGATGAACAGGCCGATGATTTGCTTGATGGCTCCGAAGATCACCCAACCCGGTCCGGCCAGGATCACTGCACGCCACCACGCGCCCTTGTTCTCGGCGGTCTTGGGCGGCATAAAGCGCAGGTAGTCGATCTGCTCGGCAATCTGCGCCATCAGGGACAGGCAAACACCGGCCGCCAGCATGACGGAGGCCAGATTGGGGCCGCCTTCGCCTGACGCGCCGGTGAAGGCGAAGAACGCGTCGATGCTTTCCGGGTGCGAAAGGAGCAGATACCCCACGGGAACAACCATGAGCAGCAGCCACAAGGGCGTGGTCCACACCTGCAGGGTGGCCAGCGTCTTCATCCCGTAGATCACCAGCGGAATGATGATGATGGTGGACACCGCGTAGCCGATCCACTGCGGGATGCCCAGGCCCAACTGCAGGCCCTGGGCCATGATGGAGCCCTCGAGGGCAAAGAAGATGAAGGTGAACGTGGCAAAGATGATGTTGGTGACCACCGAGCCGTAGTAGCCGAATCCTGAGCCGCGGGTAATGAGGTCAAGGTCGATGTTGTACCGTGCGGCGTAGTAGGCCAGTGGGAATCCCGTGGCGAAGATGATTGCGGCCGCCACGATGATGCCGAAGATCGCATTCACCGTTCCGTAGGCGATGCCGATGTTCGCGCCGATCGAGAAGTCGGCCAGGTAGGCGATGCCACCCAAAGCACTGGTGGCCACCACTCCGGCGCTCCACTTCCTGTAAGAGCGCGGGGCGAACCGGAGCGTGTAATCCTCCAGGCTCTCCTTCGCGGCACTCAATGCGTCGGCGTTGCTTTGCTTCTGTGCGCCGGCGGTGCCGATTCCGACGGCGGTGCTTGCCGCCGTCGTCGGCTCCAATATGGCGGTACTGGTCTTGTCGTCACTCATGCGTGGTCGCTTTCATCCGGGGAGGGTGCCTCGCCCACGACGCTAGTAATGCAGCGCGTCAATTCCGTCACGTGCGTGTTTCGCATCTGTAACTTCTGTATCAGCGGCCCCGCGTGCCACCACCAAAATCCCCGATCAAGCTTTGTGCGCAACCCACAAAATCGGCGGTGACCTGCACGGATACCGTCAAGGCATGACCACCGAAGCCATCAGTTACGCCATCCTGGACACCGCCCGACAACAGGTTCTGGAACGCGGTGAGGGCCTGCACGAGGCGCAGCTCATCGAGATCCTCGAGCTCCCCGACGACGCCATCCCGGCAGCCCTGCAACTGGCCCACGAGGTGCGGCTCAAACACTGCGGGGAGGATGTCGAGGTGGAAGGCATCATTTCCATCAAGACGGGCGGTTGCCCCGAGGACTGCCACTTCTGCAGCCAGTCCGGCCTGTTCGACTCCCCTGTCCGTGGCGTCTGGCTGGACATCCCCGAGCTCGTCAAGGCAGCCAAGGAAACCGCCGCCACCGGCGCCACCGAGTTCTGCATCGTCGCAGCCGTCCGTGGCCCGGACATCAAGCTCATGAACCAGATCAAGTTCGCGATCGACCGCATCAACGAAGAAGTGGACATCAACATCGCCTGTTCCCTGGGCATGCTCACGCAGCGCCAAGTGGACCAGCTGGCGGAGTGGGGCGTGCACCGCTACAACCACAACCTCGAAACGGCCCGCAGTTTCTTCCCGGAGGTGGTCACCACACACAGCTACGAGGAACGGCTGGAAACCTGCGCCATGGTCAAGGCAGCCGGCATGGAACTGTGCTGCGGCGCCCTGATCGGGATGGGTGAATCGGTGGCCCAGCGCGCAGAGTTGGCCGTCCAGCTGGCCGCCCTGGAACCGCACGAAGTCCCCCTTAACTTCCTCAATCCCCGGCCCGGAACACCCTTGGAAAACCAAGGAATCATGGACGGCAAGGATGCCCTCCGTGCCATCGCGGCGTTCCGTCTCGCCATGCCCCGCACTGTGCTCCGCTATGCCGGCGGCCGCGAGCTGACGCTCGGAGACCTGGGCACCCGCGATGGACTGCTCGGGGGCATCAACGCGGTGATCGTGGGCAACTACCTGACCACCTTGGGCCGCCCCGCCAACGCCGACCTCAACCTCCTGGTGGAGCTGAACATGCCCATCAAGGAATTCCAGAAGTCCCTGTGACACCCGCATACTGCGGTCATTGCGGCGGCATCGAAGGTGCCCCGGCAGCGCCAGGCGACAGTCCGACGTCGGACCCCCACCACAGTTGCCGGCAGCAGTTGGCGATGGAGCCGCCACGCTACTGCGGGGAGTGTCGAAGGAGGATGAAGGTCCAGGTGACTCCGACGGACTGGACGGCGGAGTGTTCGCGGCATGGCCTCACGCGGTTTGGTGCAGATCCGGCCCCTCAAAGCGCTTCCTAAAACGGCATCTGTTCAAAACTCCCTGGGTAGGCTGGATCCATGGGCGAAAGCCGGGACCGTCTGACGCAGGAGCAGCGGAGCCGCAATATGTCCAAAATCCGGGGGAAGAACACCAAGCCCGAACTGCTGGTCCGCAGGCTGCTGCATGCCAAAGGCTACAGGTATCGGCTGCATGGACAGGCCGGGTCAACCAAGCTGCCCGGCCGTCCGGACCTGGTATTCGCGGGCAGGCGAAAAGTCATTTTCGTCAACGGCTGCTTCTGGCATTTTCACGACTGCAAGGTTGGCTTGCGTGCCCCGGCGGCCAACGCGGAGTTCTGGGAAGCCAAACGTTCCCGGACCCGGGAGCGCGACGCAAGGCAACGGGAGCTGTTGCTGGCTGCGGGCTGGGACGTACTGACCGTGTGGGAATGCGAGCTCGGAAACCGCTCGATGCTCGAAGAACGGCTGACCGGTTACCTCGAGGCGAGCAGTCGCTAGCGGGAGGAGGTGGTTGTCGGGGCTGATTCACCAACGTGCTCAACACCGGCGCCATGAGAGCTCTGCTCCCAGAGGGCGAACGCGGCGGTACCGCCGATGCCCAGGAGGATGGTCATGCAAAAGACAATCACAACCATGAGTGCCGGTGATATTCGAGCCCCACTGTCCATGCTGTTTCCGCTCCTTGGTTCAAGGCTGACATCCCCGGATCAGTGACCCCCAACCTGCTCCTCATCACTTTCCGGTCCGGCGATCAAGACTGCCTCTGAGTCCGCTCAAGATTGGATCAAGCTTTGGATTTCTGGCACTTCGGTAGTTCGGCGGGTCCTACTGTTGAATCGTGAATCGATTGTTTGGAGGCGGGAGGAGTTTGGTGTCTGACTATGGCGAATGCACCGAAGTCCTGGTGGATCGCGCGGTCCTCATCGCTCTCCAGGCCGAGCTAGGCGGCGACCCGGGCATCATCAGCGCGTTCGTCAGGAACTACGTATCCCTACTGCCGTGGCGGGTTTCGCGGCTACATGCCGCCCTGGACAACCTGGACATGGAAGATGCCATGGACGCAGTGTTGAGCCTCAAGACCTCCAGCCACATGGTAGGCGCGATCTGCCTGGAGTGGTTGGCACAGGATCTGGAGATCAACCTCCGCCTCTTGCCCAACGAGAATCACCTCAAGGAGCTGAGGCCTCTGGTGACTCAGATCGAGCAATACGTGTTTGGCACCATCGCGGAGTTGGAATCTTCGGTTCTGTAACCAAGCGCGGTTCTGTGACGAAGCGCCTTAGTTGCTCTGCACCGGTGGTGCGAGCCGGTATCCCACGCCGCGGACCGTCTCCAGCCAACGCGGTGCCTGGATGCTGTCCCCAAGCTTCTTCCGCAGGTTTCCCATGTGTACCTCAACGGCACGCTCGTCGGCGTCGCTGACGTAACTTCCGACGTCGTATGGTTCGTTCCTGAGGCGGCGCGCCAGATCGGCTTTGGTCCGCACAATCCGGCCTGTCTCCAACAAGGCCAGCAAGAGGTCGAACTCCGTGCGGGTCAGTTTCAGCTCTTTGCCTTTCAGCACGGCGGTGCGTGAGCCGGCGGAAACGGACAGGCCGTTATGGGCCATCTCGGGATCGGCTTCGTCCGGCGCGCTCCTGGTGTCCGACGACGCGCGGGGCCTTCGCATCATTGCCTCCACACGGGCGCGCAGCTCACGGGGACGGAACGGCTTGGTCAGGTAGTCGTCGCCGCCGGCTTCGAGGCCCATGAGGGTGTCGAGTTCTTCGGCACGGGCGGTAAGCATGATGATGTAGGCGTCCGAGGACTTGCGGATTTGGCGCGCGACCTCAAAACCGTCAATATCGGGAAGGCCTAGGTCCAAAGTGATGACGTCAGGATTCAGCTCGCGGGCGGACAAAACGCCGGCAGATCCGGTGGACGCAGTGTGGACATCAAACCCCGCCTGGGATAGAACCACACGTACCAATTCGCGGATATCCTGGTCATCTTCAATGACCAATCCCACACGTACTTCACTCATCGCTGCCCCTCAGCCCCTTCGATAACCTCAGAAGTATATCCGTTATGGTTAGGCTGATC
The DNA here is from genome assembly GCF_021538675.1 of Paenarthrobacter sp. AR 02. GTDB lineage: Bacteria > Actinomycetota > Actinomycetes > Actinomycetales > Micrococcaceae > Arthrobacter. The sequence continues at coordinate 227,891 of NZ_JAJUKH010000002.1, read as the reverse complement.
TCATGAACCGACTTTCTTCTGCATCCGTGGTGGATGTGCCATGACCGGCCCTTCTTTTTGGGATATCGGCGAAAAGAAGAAATTGTTGATCTTTCAGCGCTCCTTCCACGAACATACCTTGCGGATGCGTGTAGTCCTCAGCCAATTGCCGTTATCGGTGTGTGTCTGTTTGTCGGCTGTTTTGGTCTGGCTGTTTTTCCCGGCAACACTGCAAAATCCGTTGTTCCTGGTCTTCCTGCTCAGCCAGGCTCTTTTATTGGCGCTGTGCATCGTGGTGCCCTGGCACAGGCTTCCCTTTGCCAGCTTCCTGGTGATTCCCGTCCTGGACATGGTCTCTATCGCGTTCGGCCGGGAGGGCGGGCAGGAAGCACTCACTGGCCTCAGCGTCCTGGTGGTACTGCCGGTCATTTGGCTGTGCGCGTCGGGGCTTTACCCGAAGCTGGCCATAGCCCTGTCCTTCATTGGCCCCTTGGTCATCGTGTGGTCCCCGTTGTTCGCCCGTGGTGACCTCTCGGAGCAGTCCCTGACCAAGCCGCTCCTGTTCCCAATTCTGATTCTCGGCATCGGCGTGTCGGTCAGCGTGCTGACCTTGAGCATGGTTCGCCAGCAGCGTGCATTGGAGCAAAAGGACGAGGCACTCAAGGAAGCACTTGATGTGAGCACCAAGCAGGAACGCCTGCTGAACACCGTCATGGAGGCCCTCCCGCTGGGTGTGGTGGCGGTAGACGGGGACGGGCACGACATCCTCATGAACCGACGCCAACGGCAGACCCACACCCTGGCGACTCCCCCGGACATCGAGGACCCCAACGAGTCCCAGCTGCTCGTCTTCGACACCGACCGGACGACCCCCTTGCCGGCCGACCGGCGCCCGGTGCGCCGTGCTGTGCTGGGCGAACGGTTCACCGACCAGCTGGTGTGGCTCGGCGACGGCAAGGACCAGCGCGCCTTCACCGCAAGCGCCCGCCCCATGGTGGACGACGCCGGGAAGTTTGCCGGCTCAGTGGTGGTGTTCAGCGATGTGACGGAGCTGGTGAACGCGCTGGCTGCCAAGGACGACTTTGTGGCCAACGTATCCCATGAGTTCCGCACTCCCCTGACGTCCATCCTGGGCTACGTTGAACTGATCCTTGACGATCCTGATGTGTTGGATGCGAGGTCCCGCAAACAGCTGGATATTGTCCGGCGCAACGCCGAACGGCTGCTCACCCTCGTCTCGGACCTCCTGGCTGTCCGCTCGGGACAAATCGCCATCCAGCCACATACCGTGGACGTCGCGGAACTGGTGCGGGGCAGTGTTTCCTCCGCCGAACCCCGGGCAGCTAAGGCCGGGATCAGGCTATCCATGAACCTGCCGGACGCCTTGGAAGCGCACGTTGACTCGTCACGGATTGCGCAGGTGCTGGACAACCTGGTGTCCAATGCCATCAAGTACTCCCCAGACGGTGGAGACGTCGAGGTAGCTGCCTGGGAGGAGAAGAACTTCGTCTTCTGCCGTGTTACCGACACCGGCATGGGGATGAACGAAGAGGAGCAGGCCGAGGCCTTCACCAAGTTCTTCCGTGCCGGCGGAGTCCGCAACAGCGCCATCCCTGGGGTGGGGCTGGGACTGCCCATCAGCAAGGCCATCGTTGAAGCGCACGGAGGCACCATTACCTTGGAAAGCGAACCGGGCCGCGGCACGACCTTCACGGTGAAGGTGCCCGCCTGAGACTTAACTCTGACGCTAAGCGTCTGGGGCTCAGCGCTTGGCGGGCGTCCCTCCCGCCAAGGCAGAATCCCGACGCCGGCCGAACAGGAAGTAGCTGACCGGACCGAAGAAATTGATGAAGGATGCGGCCCGCCACAAGCCCTTCCTGCCCCGGATGTTGGCGTCCGGGGTCTTGGCAATACTCCGCTGGGCGGCTACCAGCAATGCCATGTTCACCACGCCGCTGGCCACCACCGAGATCCGCTGGCCTTTGCTCATATCCCGCCACGATTTCTTGCGAGCCATGGTTTTTCCTCCACTCCGGATAGGTTCCTTTTCAGGCTAGTCCGACGGCGGTGCGCCCGCTACGGCCTGACGCACCACTTCTCCCCACGACTGTTGGGCGAGGTCGGCCACTGATGCCAGGATTTCCGCAGGAGGGCGGGAAAGGTCCAGCGGATACTCCACAATGTCGATGTCCGTGTTCAGGATCCGGCGCAGTTTCATCTCCCCCGAACCGGCATACACCAACCAGGCGGTGGGGACCCTGAGCGCCGTGCAGTACGCCAGCAACTGGTAGTGGTCGGCGCTCAAGGAGGCACCGGCGTCGGAGGCTGCCTTGTACTTGGTGTCGTACACCACCACGGGACGCCCGCCCAGGAAGTGGACGACGTCGGGCCGGACGGTGATGCGGTCGGAGTCACGGACGGCCTCGTTAAGCAGGGCTCCGTACTGGAGCCGCGTCTCTCCGGGATGCGCGCTCATGGCACTTCGCAGGGCTGCGCCAACGAACTCTTCGAAAACCTTGCCCATATCCACCACAAAGGAGGCGCTCTGCTGTTTGCCCACACCGGCCTCGGCGGAGGCATTGCGAAGGATCACCTCGGAGAGGCGAAGGACGGCGTGGTACCGGAGGTTCATCCGGCTGGCCCGCCACGGCGGAAGCGGAGCCCCGGACTGAAGGCGGGTGACGGCGTCGAGCTTTCCCTTGAGCTGGCGCAAGCGGCTCAGGACGTCGGGCCGGACACCCGGGACTTGTCCCATCCGCTCCAAGGCAGCCCGGAGTATCCGGTTTTCGGCGATGTCCTCCGTGAACTCGTCATAAGATACCTCCAACGGAACCATCATTCCCGGGCGGCGGGAGATCTGGTCAGAGATGCGGATACGGCCCTTGACGGTCCGGAGTGATTCGTCCACTGTCAGGTAGCCCTGGAGGACGCCCCTGCTCAGTGCCCTGTCCGCCAGCTGGGCCAGCGACTCAGCCAGCGCGCTCCACAAGTCCGGGTGCTCCACGGCCTCCACCGAATGGTCACGGAAGCCTTGGTCGCCGGCGTAGCTCAGCAGGAAAAGCAGGCGGCTCAGGCCAAGGCGGTCCTTGGGACGGACTTCCACCTGCACGGTGGCCGTGCGCACGGAACCCACTTTGCCTACCGGTTCTATCCGGTAAAGGCCCATGCCCATGGGTGATGCCTTCGCCAGTCCGCTGGCGTTGATGAACGCCGCCGACTCGGGATCGAGCTTGTCCACCACTCCGCCGGAGAGCTCATCCATGACGATATGCCGTGGACCCGATGGGCCACGGCGGGCACTCGCAGGAGCCCGGCCGGGCTTCGGCGGGATGGCGTTAGCGGGCTGCAAGACGTCCCAGCAGCTGGTCCAAGCCGAAGCGCTCCTCCAACTGCGCCCGGTTCAGCTGGCCGTGGTAGTGCTCCTCCAGCAACGGCATGAGCTCGTACTTCCAGATACGCCGCAGGCCCGTGGGATTCTGGGCCGCGTTTTTCATGAAATACGACGGCCCGATCATGAGGTCCCGGTCCCAGTCGTCAATCGCGTCATTCAGCGCATCGAGGAGGTCGGCGTTGAGCGTATCCAGGCCGCGTGCTTCCAGGAAGCGCCGCAGCGAGCCACGGACGGGCTCCACCTTGGGGTGCAGTTCGATGAACGCAAAACGACGGCGGATGGCAGCATCCATCATGGCGATTGAACGGTCCGCGGTGTTCATGGTGCCAATGATGTAGAGGTTGTCGGGCAAGCTGAAGGGCTCGTTAGGGCTGTACTGCAGGTAGATACGGTCGTCCCTGTACTCCAGCAGGAAGTAGAGCTCGCCGAACACCTTGGCCAGGTTGGCACGGTTCATCTCGTCGATGATCAGGAAGTACGGCTTGTGCGCGTTTTCGGGCTTGGCTGCTTCCTCCGCGAGGCGCCGCAGGGGTCCGGCGACGAGCTTGAAGGAAACCTGGCCGTCGTCGGTCTTGTCCGGCCTGTACCCCTCGAAGAAGTCCTCGTAGGCGTAGGAAGGGTGGAACTGGACCAGCTTCACGCGCTCGTCTGTGTGGTCGCCTGCGAGCTCCGCAGCGAGGTGCTTGGCAAGGTACGTCTTGCCGGTGCCCGGTGGGCCGTAGAGCACCAGTTGGCGGTTTTCCTCCAGCAGTTCCGCGATCTCCTGGAGGGGTTCCAGATCCATGTGCAGGGACGCGGCGAATTCTTCAGTCAGGGGACGGAAACCCTGCTGGATGACCTCGACGACGGCGGTGGGCGGCGCTTCATCCTCGCCGTCGGTTTCGGCTTCCACCGGAAGCAGTTCCTGCAGCGCCTGGATGACCCGGGTGACGTCCACCAGGATGCCGGGGGTGGAGAGCTGCCGCTGGGCGTGGCGCGGAAGTTCCGGGATGGCGTAGCTGTCATCGAACCAGCGGACCTTGCGGCGGATGCGCCGGTTGTCCTCGTGGTGCTCCGGTTCGCCGAGAACCACACCGACCCGCACCCGGCCGGCGTGCTGGTACAGGGTGAGGTCGCCCGGCTTCATGACGGTCAGGAACGCAAAAACGGCGGTCTTGGTGTCTTCACGTTCAACATAGCCAAGGTGCTTGTAGTCCTCATCCACGGCATGCTGGACCACCCCTGCGGTAACTCCCGCCGTGAGGGTTCGCAGGTGCTCAACATCCAGGGTGGCCTTTTCTTCGGCAACCCATGAAGCCAGGAGGTCCGCATTGTCGTGGTGCGTGCGAAGAAGCCAAGAGCGGCGACCCGGGTCCCCCACCTTCCGCCACTGGCTCACCAATTGGCGCGCGTACCAGTCAATGCGCTGCCCGGCCTGCTCGTCCAGGTGCAAGCGGATGCGGTGGATGTCCGCAGTAATGTCCTCGTCCGTGTCGCCTTTGGCCCCGCCTACAAGCGACGCGAAGGCGTCCCTGATTTCCTGGCGCTCGACGTCAGCGACCACCGGCTCGAAGTAGCTTGGCCACACCAGGTACTCGATGCTCCGGCGCAGGGCGGGCTGGTCCCCGGGTGTGCCGGCGGCAAGTTCGTGGAAGGCCAGCGGGTCCGCGAGCGCCTGGCTGATGGTGGCTGTGCTTTGGCTGTCCACGTGCGCCACAAAACGGCACAGCCACTTCAGGTGGTCCCAGATGGTCCAGTTGAATTCCGCGGTCCGGTCACGGATGACGCCGTGGTCCGTCATGCCCTCGTAGAGTTCCTCCGGGAGCTCGACAGGCGGTTCAACCCACGATGCTGCCTCGGCAACCCGGGCGCGCTTCACCCTCAGGGACTTGACCTCGTGGGCGAGCGGGAGGGACTGCAGGAACAGCAGTTCGACAGCCAGGAGCTTGGCTTCCCGCGACGCGCCGTCAAGATTGTGGCGGAGGTTGGTCATCATGGGCGCCTTGGAGTCTTCCACCCCGCGTTCGAGCCGTTCAAGCAGCTCCGCGGCAGCGTCCGATGTCCATGTCAGCGTCCGTCCGTCCAGCGCCGAAGGTTTCCCTTGCAGCGCCGGACCGAGCACATACCAGGCCGCGTCCTCGATCTCCTTGGAGACTCCGGGGGCGCGGTCAAGGGCAGGTTCTACGGAGGGAATCACCATGCCAACTTACCCTGTTTGGCTTAAGCAAGCATCTGGATATCCACAGGTTCGCGGCCGGGGCCGGCGCTCCCGTCAGTGCATGCCGAACTGGTACGCCGCCGGTACGGGTTCACCTGGGCACACTTCCTCCCACAGCGCCGCAATCGCGTCTTCGCCCTCCCGAAGGTCCGGAATCTCGACGCCGTCCCGCAGTATCGCGGCGGCCTCGGCTGCGTGCCCACCCCTGGCGAGCGCCAGCGCCTTGAGGAACGTCAAGCGTCCGACGGCGGCCCCCTCCTTTGGTGCCGACTCCGCCAGGTCCAGTGCCATGATGGGGTCGCCGTGCCTGATGGCCAGGGTGACGGCCTCCGACAGGAAAGCAACGCTGGAGGAGTCGGTTTCCACCCCGTCCCGCAGCTCAGACAGCCCCTCCTCATCGCGGCCGGCCGCGAGCAGGGCAAGGCCAAGTCCGCGGTGCGCCAGCGCTTTGGTGCGCCGCCGGACACCCGTGGCCTCAAGGACTGTCCGGTACCCTTCCTTTGCGCCTTCCAGGTCCTGCCGAGCGTGCTTCATCGTGGCCAGATGGAACTCCGCCTCCGGGCTGTGCTGCCCGGCCAGCAACTCCTCCCAATCCGCCCCGGCAACGTAACCGGGTGCGCCGTCGAACGCTTTTCCGTGAAGAAGCCCCAGCCAGGGTTCCTGCTCCTCCGTGACACTTTCGTCTACGAAGGGTGTCCCGCTTTCGTCGATCCAGCGCTTTCCTCCCTTGAGTCGCCGGGCCCGTTCCACCACGCCCCAGCCGCTGCCGTGCAGGAGCATTTTCGACGGCGGGACGTCGGCATTCGTGATGGCGGCGGGAAGCATGGCCTCAAGTTCATCGTGGGCCAGCAGCTCTTCCAGGCGGGCGCTTGCGTCGGCCACTGCAGCACCCCAGTCCGCACCGTGCGAGGCCTCCGGATTTAGATGCCCGTTACCGTAGGCCTCCACCCAAGCCCACTCCGCGCCGGCCGGCATCACCAGGTGTTCGAACTGGGTCTGCGCCAGGCCCGCTTGGATCTCCGCGTAGGGCCCTGCTCCGGGGCTGAGCCACTGCTGCCACCGTTTGCCACCTTGGCCCTGGCCCCAGACGAACAGCTTCTTCCCGCGCAGGAGGCCCGTGGACAGCATCGCCAGCCCGTCGCCGTCGTCGTCTGCTGCTACCACCCAGCGCCGCTCGGCGGGGTCGATGTCGAAGAAGAAGTCGGCTGCATGGGGGCTGTTGACCGGCCAGGTTCCGTCATAGCCTTCGTGGCTGGTGGGCCGGACGCGGGTGATGTCCGTGGTGTAGTCGCTGCCGAAGGCCTCGTCGGCCGGGGCGATGACGCGGGTTCGCTCGGTCTCCGGGATGGCTGCGTTGCTCCACCAGTACATGGGGACGTCGTGGTCGTTGGGGTTCCGGAGCCGGACGGCCGCGAACACCACGGCCGAGTCCTCGGGAAGCCAGATGTCCACTTGGAATACCACTTCGCGCAGCCGTTCGTACTCCCACATGCGAAGGATGTGCTTGCCGTCAGGCGTGTGGACGATCGCCGTATGCAGAGGATCGCAGCTGGTGGGCGAGTGGCCACGGGTGCCGATGTTCCATTCCAGTCCGCCCGCGAACCACGCCTTGCGCAGCGCGATATTGGCCAATTGCGGGGAGTCGTGGGTGTGGAGCAACTGTTTGCCGGTGGCTTTGTCGAACAGTTCCCAGATGCGGCCGCCCAGCGACGGAAGGACCGTCACCCTCAGTTTGCTGTTTTCAAGCACGACGGCGGGCAGCTCCTTCGGTGCCGCCTCCCGGCTGTAGCCGTCCTGCATCAGGTACGGGTAGACGTTGGGCACCAGACCGTACCGGGCCGAGGCCTGGAGTTCCTCCGGGATGCCCTCGCCCACGGTGTAGGGCTGGTCCAGTTCGGCGGCGACCACAGGCAAGGGATTCAAGGGGCCGATCTCAGCCATGGTCAACGCGATGGTGGTGACGGTCAGGTTGGAGGTTGCGGTGTGTGCCACGTCAGTATCCGATCCAGAGGAGGAGGCCGCGCTGCGGCTCGATGGTTATGGATTCGCCGGGGGCGTACTCCGCGGCGGGTTGGTATCCGCGGATTGGCGGCGCTTCGATGCGGCGGCCGGTGGTAGCGGCGCCGGAGGCTCCGGCGGTGAGGGCGTCGTCGTCGAATATCAACGTCACGTCCTCAGTTTGCCCGGCCCATGATGCGAGCGCCACAACCATTCCGCGCTCCGTGAGCCAAGTGGTGGCCAGGACATCCGGATGGCTTGTGCGGACGGGTGATTGCGGGTCCCAGAAGCCCCGCATCTGCGCGCCTTCCAGGCCGGTGGCTGCCCAGAACTCCCAGAGCGGACGGTTATCCACGGCCGGGGCCCGGCCGGTCATGCCGAACACCATGCCACGCCAGGGGTTGCCGCCGCCTTCCAGCATTTCGCCCATGAGGCCGAAGGGGATGCCGGACAGTTCGACCAACCAGTAGTCGGGGTCGGTGTTGTCGTAGTCGAAGTACTCCCCCAGCCATAGCCTGTCCACATAGGGCAGCTGCTCCATGTACAGGTTGGCCGAGGACGCATAGCCGTCATGGGCCGTGAACTGATTGGCCGAGTGGAGATCGATCTCTGGTCCGGCTACACCACGTGCCACGCAGGCCCTCTCAAGGACTTTGCGCACGCGCACCATGGCATGCCGGTCGTAGGCGATGTCGTCCAGGTAGATACCGTCGATCCCGTCATCTCCCTGGGCGAGTTCCTGCAGGCTGCGCACGTAGAAGTTCTCCCACCGCGACTCCCCTGTGGTCACCACGGCGATGTCCTCGACGTTGGGGGCGAACCAGGCGGAAACGTAGCCGCTCCCTGCGTGTTCCTGAAGCCAGATGTGCCCGGCCCCGGGGCCGTCGCCGAAGATCTCATGGTTTAGTTGCAGCAACGGCAGCAGCTCCGGGCTGTGGAAGGTGAGCTCCCGGACAGTGTTGTAGATCTTGGCCTTGAGCCCGTTCTGGTGGCAAGCAGCCACGTACTTCCGCAGCCGTTCGACGCTGAGCAGGGGGTCGTTGATGTACGGTGCCGGTGCTGTTGCGTGGTGGATGTTGACCACCGTAGCTCCGGCAGCTTTGATGTCGGAAGGTTCTGCTGGCTCGTGGAAGTAGCGTTTGCCGAGGTGCTTTCCGGCCTCGATGGGTTTGAACGGCGTCAGCAGGAGCCGGAAGTCAAAGTCCAGTGGCTGGCCCGCTTCCATGGTTCGGGCACCACTGGCTGCTCGGACCGTTACGTCGTCTCCGGAAGTCCGAAGGCTCACCCCGCCCCTGACCGAGTTGCCCTGCCGGTTAGCCCACGACGCCGGCTCCACCAACGGTTTTTCGCGGTAGAAATTGGTGTTGAGCGGACGCTCGTAGCTGCCGTCCCGCAAAGCCAGTTGGAGTCCGGCGTTCACCCCACCCAACCACAACGAATCCTGGTTCCTCGTTGCGACGTCCCACGTCCAATCGAGGGTTTCAGGCCGCCGTCCGCCCGGCACGCCCAAACCCATTGCGAACGGAACCGCAGCCCGATGGAGCCCCAACTGCAGGCCGACGTCGTCCGCTGCGAACGTCGACCCGGGTGTGAGGCGCAGGCCGTACGTCACTGTTCCGTCGGCGTCGAGAACGCCCTTCAACTCGAGCGACATGGCAGTACTTTGACCTGCCCGGCCGGTCCACCGGGAACGCCACGAGATTCGGGCCGGGCCCTCCCGCTTGAACTCAAGCGGCGAATGCGCCCACTCCACGCCGTCTACGTCCAACTGGATGGGCGCACTGAGAAGTTCGACGGCGGGACCTTCAGTTGACGTCACAGCGGCCGTGAACGTGGAGGTTACCTGGGCAGGAAGCCCCGATTCCGTCAGCTGCAGCGTCCTGCCCAGGATTCCGAGGGTCCTGGCGGATTCGTCGAGCGTTACTGCGGTGAACGGCGCCACGAGCTCCGAGTCCTGTGCCACGGCCGAATCCAGCCAAGCGAGGCGTCGGAGGTAGCGGGGGTCGCCGAAACCGCCCGCACTGACCACCGGGTGCGCCTCTTCCTCGGGGAGGACATCAAGCTCGACGTCGACATTCCGCGCTGGGTGTCCCGTCGCGCTGACGGTTATCGACGCGTAGTGCGTGGTCCCGGCAGCGTGCCGCGGGATGGGTAGGACAACGAACAAGGCACGTACCGTCCCCGCTGGAACGTCCAGGCTCCTCCGCCACGGCCGGCCCAGTCGGTCCACACCGTCGGTGTTGATGCAGTGTCCGCCCGATGCTGACGCGACCTCAACTGAGACCCCTTCCAGGTCCCGCTGCGCATACAACCCGAGCTGGACCACGTAGTCCTCGCCTGGTTGTGCTGCGGTCCGGAAAGTGTCCGATGGGCCGTTGACCACCCAGTGCGCGGGCAGGTCCGCCCGCATGGAAACAGGGTTCAGGCGGTCCTCGGGGAACACCAGGAAGGCCTCTCCGGGGTGCCGGGCGTGGAGTGATTCCAGTTCGATGGCGCTGGCCGTGAAGTTCATCGGCGCGAACGAGTCCCGCTCACTGGCCGCCTCGTAGCGCAGAACCTCAGCGTGCGGCAGACGGCGTTCCGGCGCCCACGCAGAACCCCCGACGGCGGCCGCCCACGCCGGGTCCGCGGTCGGCCGACGCGGGAGGTACTGCGCCTGCGGATAATGGGGTTTCCCGAGCATTGCGTAGGGCAGGTAGTAGGCGAAGTAGATGCCGGCACCGTCGATGGCTTCGAACACCAGGGTTCCCGACTCCCTCGTAGCCTGCTCCACGGTGAGGTTCCTGACCCTGCCCCCGGAGCGCGCCGAGACAACAATGACCTCCACGGTTGCCGGCTCAGGGTCCTGCCGGCGCCACGGCAGAACCACACGGTGTGCCCTGCCTGCTGCTTCGGCTCCTTCGGTGTGGGTGTGCGTTGTACCGACCTCGATGACGAAGCGATGGTTTCCGTACAGCAGCTTGTCCCACTCCCCGATGCCGCACTCCACCTCCGGATGTCCGGGGCTGCTGCTGGTAGATGGAAGGGGGTAGGCGGGGGCCGATGAAACCGGCGAGGGCAGCGGCATCGCTGGGGACTCCTGAAGGTAGCTTCCGGGGCTGTTCACCGAGTTGGTGAATCCTTCAATCATTGGCGGTGCGGCACCCTCTGTAAAGGGTCATTACGATGCGTACTCACTGGAATTTCGCCCGCACTGGGCTGGACGGCGGCGGCCTGGTTAAGCTTCGGCGCCGTTCAATGCGTTGACCATCGCTTTGGCGGCCCGAACGGTTTCGCGGTCGGTGACGGTGTAGGCCGTGGGATCGTTGCCATCCTGGGCGCCGAGGGAAATCGTTCCCTCGCCGAGGGTGGAGACAGTCCTCTTGGCTGACAAGTGAACAGCCGAAAGGCCTGCCTTGTGCATGGCAGGGATGTCCTCCAGCGCCAATCCCCCACCGGCCATGATCTGCAGGTCAGCTCCGGCCCGTTCTGCCATGGCGGCCAAAGTAGGCAGGCCCGCTCCTGCCGTGGCTTCGTGCCCGGAGGTGAGGACCCGCGTGAATCCCAGTTCGAGGAGCTGCTCCAAGGCGGCCAGCGGGTCCTTGGACTGATCGATGGCCCGGTGGAACGTCAATTCGGCGTCCCGGGCGGCGTCCGCCAGGCGTTGCAGGATGCGGACATCCAGCTCGCCGGCCCCCGTGAGCGCTCCCACCACAACCCCGTGCGCACCTTGGGCCAGCAAGTGCCGGATCTCATGCACCATGGTGTCCACGTCCGAGGCGGAATACCGGAAATCGCCGGGCCTGCAACGAATCAGCGGGTGGATTTCCAAACGGCCGTCGACGTGTTCCAGGCTGGCTTCCATGAGGCCCTGGCTGGGCGTGATGCCACCAAGTTCCAGGCTGCTGCACAGTTCGATGCGGTCCGCGCCTTCCGAGGCGGCGATCCCTGCTCCGGCAGCACTTACTACGGCTATTTCAAGTTTCATGCTGAAACTCTACGTGCCCGTGGGTTCGCCTACGCGAACGGCCCCCGGGAACGTATCCCGGGGGCCGCACGCGTGCTCGACGTCAGGGAGCCTGGTAGCGTCCCAGCTGCTCCTTTTGTTCAGGAGTGAGCCGGAGGACGCGGCCGCTGGCCTCAGCGACGAAGGCCAGGTGCGTGCTGGCTTTGACGCACTCCTCCCCGGTGACCGGGTCCTTGATGACGTAATGCAGATCGAAGCTGGCCCCTTTGATGGCGCCCACCCAAATCTCCACGACGGCCGGAACATTGCGGTATTCCAACGTCCGGACGTAGCGGACCTTGTGTTCAACAACCAGGGTCATGGTGCCCTCGTCAACATCGTTGAAAAGAGCTGCCGGTGGCTCAACCCCGGGGAGTCCCGCACCACGGGGTGGCCCGAAGGCTGCGATACGGGCTTCCTCGAGCATGCGCACGATCTGGACGTTGTTGATGTGGCCGTAGGCGTCCATGTCGCCCCAACGCATGGGCACGAGGACCTCAATGCGCTGGGGCGTGGCGGATGCTCCGGTAGCCGGCGATTCCGTGCTCAGCTGTGCACCGCCGTCGAATCGTCCACCGCGGTCTCTTGCTCACCTGCGAACTGCGACATGTACAACCGGTAGTACGCGCCCTGCAGGGTGAGCAGGTGTGCGTGGTTGCCTTGCTCCACGATCTTGCCGTTCTCCATGACCAGGATGGTATCGGCGTCGCGGATAGTGGAGAGCCGGTGGGCAATAACGAAGCTGGTCCGGTCAGTGCGCAGTGCCGCCATGGCTTTCTGCAGCAACAGCTCGGTCCGGGTATCCACAGAGCTTGTCGCCTCGTCCAGGATCAACAGGGACGGGTCGGACACGAACGCGCGCGCGATGGTGATGAGCTGCTTTTCACCGGCGCTGACGTTGCTGCCTTCTTCGTCGATGATGGTTTGGTAACCGTCCGGCAGGGCACGTACGAATCGGTCCACGTAGGTAGCCTTGGCCGCCTCCATGATCTGCTCTTCCGTGGCGTCCAACTTGCCGTACTTGATGTTGTCGTAAATGGTTCCACCGAACAGCCAGGCATCCTGCAGCACCATGCCCACCTTGGAGCGAAGCTCGGCACGGCTGAGGTCCTTGATGTCCACGCCGTCCAGTGTGATGCGGCCGGCGTTGAGCTCGTAGAAACGCATGACCAGGTTGACCAGTGTGGTTTTACCCGCCCCGGTTGGTCCGACGATGGCTACCGTGTGCCCGGGCTCAGCGCTGAAGGAGAGGTCCTCGATCAACGGCTTGTCCTCCACGTAGCTGAAGGAAACGTGCTCGAATTCAACGTGGCCGTCGGTCTTGGCCGGCAGGTGGCGCGTGCCGGTCTCTTCGATCTCTTCATCGGCATCGAGGAACTCGAAAACCCGCTCAGCAGAGGCAACGCCGGACTGCAGCATGTTGGCCATGCCGGCGATCTGCCCCAGGGGCTGGGTGAATTCACGCGAGTACTGGATGAAGGCCGTGGCGTCACCCAGGCTCATTGAGCCCGACGCGACCCGCAGGCCGCCCACGACGGCAATGCCAACGTAGGACAGGTAGGACACGAAGTTCATCGCCGGGAAGATCACGCCCGAGACGAACTGGGCACCGAACGATGCTTTGTAGAGTTCGTTGTTCTTCTCATCGAAGCGCTCCAGCATGTCGGCGTCGCGGCCGAACACCTTCACAAGATCGTGGCCGGAGAAAGCTTCCTCGATCTGGCCATTCAAAGCGCCGGTGTTCTTCCACTGTGCCGCGAACAGTTTCTGGCTCCGGGCACCGATGACGCCTGCCAGGATGCCGGAGAGCGGCAGGGCGATCAACGCGATCAGCGCCAATTCCCAGGAGACGATGAACATCATGACCGTAATGCCCAGCACCGTCAGCACGGAGCTGACCAACTGGGAGAATGCCTGCTGCAGGCCTTGCTGGACGTTGTCGACGTCGTTGGTCACGCGGGACAGGATGTCGCCGCGCTGGCGGGTGTCGAAGTAGTTCAGCGGGAGCCTGTTGAGCTTCGCCTGGACGTCGTTGCGGAGCTTCTTGATGACCCGCATGACGATTCTGTTGAGCAGCCACCCTTGTGCCCAAAGGAAGATGTTGGCCACAAAGTACATCAGCAGCACGATCGAAATCAGGAACGTCAGCTTGGGGAAGTTGATCCCGTTGGTGAGTTCCATCTTGGAGACCATGTCCGCAAAGTTGCCTTGGCCCTGCTGGCGCATAAGCTCGACGAACTGTTCCTGGGAGACGCCCTGCGGGATTTGCTTCCCCACGACGCCGCCGAAGATGACGTCCATGGCACTACCGAGGACCTTGGGGGCAATGACGTTCAGGACCACCGAGACGACCACCAGGCCGATCACGATGTACACGCCGACGCTTTCGGGTTTCAGCAGGCCCATGAGCCGCTTCGCCGACGGCCAGAACGCTTTGGCCTTCTTGGCCGGAACGTCGCCGAACATGCCGCCATCAGCCTCTGTGGGGACGTATTCCTCCTCTACGAAGTCTTCGTCCTCAAGCACGTCGGTTGCGACCTGGGCCTCGGCTGTCGCCTTGGCATTCCTGGCGGCTTCTGCCTTGGCAGCCCAGCCGCGCTTCTTCTGCTGGTTCTGGCCGCTCATGCCACTTCCTCCACGCTCAGCTGTGATTCAACAATTTCCTGGTACGTGGGCGACGTTTCCAGCAGTTCGTCGTGCGTTCCACGGTCCACGATCCGGCCGTTGTCCAGCACCAGGATTTCGTCGGCGTCGGCGATGGTGGAAACACGCTGGGCCACGATGATGACCGTGGCGTCCTTCGTCTTGGCCTTCAGGGCCTTCCGGAGCCTGGCATCGGTGGCAACGTCCAAGGCCGAGAAGGAATCGTCGAACAGGTAGACGTTGGGTTTGGTGACCAGGGCCCTGGCAATGGACAGACGCTGGCGCTGCCCGCCGGAGACGTTGGTTCCGCCCTGGGCGATGCGTCGGTTCAAGCCGGACGACTTCTCCTCCACAAAGCCCTTGGCCTGCGCCGTTTCCAGCGCATCCCACAGTTCCTCGTCAGTTGCATCCGGCTTCCCGAAACGAAGGTTGTGCTCGATCGTGCCCGAGAACAGATACGGTTTCTGCGGAACAGCCGAGACGCGGCTGGTGATCTCCGAGGCGTCCATCTTGGTGACGGGTACGCCGTCGAGCAGTACATCACCTGAAGCGACGTCGTAGAGTCGCGGCAGCAGCGAAACCAGGGTGGTCTTGCCGGCACCCGTTGAACCGATGATGGCCAGGGTCTTGCCCGGCTCTGCCGTGAACGATATGTTGCTCAGTACGGGTGCCTCGGCACCGGGGTACTTGAACGTGACGTCGCGGAATTCGACACGTCCCTTCTTCTCAGCGGGCACCACCGGTGAGGTTGGGTTATGGATGGAAGGCTCGACGTCGAGCACCTCGCCAATACGGTCGGCGCAGACGGAGGCACGCGGAATCATCATGGCCATGAACGTACCCATCATGACGGCCATAAGGATCTGGAGCAGGTACTGCAGGAACGCCGTGAGCGCGCCAACCTGCATGTCGCCGGAGTCCACGCGCTGGCCGCCGAACCACAGCACAGCCGCGGTGGAGAGGTGCAGGATCATCCCGATGGCCGGGAACATCAGGACGAACAGGTTACCGATCTTCACGGACACCGCGGTCAGCTCGTCATTGGCATCACCGAAGCGTTTGGCTTCGTGGGGCTCACGCACGAACGCACGAACCACGCGGATGCCGATGATCTGTTCGCGGAGGACGCCGTTGATGGCGTCGATCTTGGTCTGCATGGAGCGGAACAAGGGCATCAAGCGGACCACGAGGTAACCCACCACTGCGACGAGGACCGGGACCGAGACCCAGACAAGCCAGGAGAGGCTGAGGTCCTCGCGGAGTGCCATGATGATGCCACCGACACACATGATGGGTGTCGAAACCATGAAGTTCAGGCCCATCAGCACCAGCATCTGGACCTGCTGGACGTCGTTGGTGCCGCGGGTGATCAACGTGGGGGCACCGAAACGGTTGACATCCTGCGCCGAGAAACCGCTGACCTGACGGTAAACGCTGCGCCGAAGATCGCGGCCGATGGCCATGGCCACCCGGGCCCCGAAGTAGACGGCGATGATGGCGGAGAGCACTTGTCCCAGGGCCACCGCGAGCATGAGGGCACCGGTCTGCCAGATGAAGTCGGTGTCCCCGCGGGAGACACCCTCATCGATGATCTTGGCGTTGAGGCTGGGGAGGTAGAGCGTGGCAATGGTAGAGGCCAGCTGAAAGAACAGCACGGCCGCTATCTGCGGCAAATACGGCTTGGAATAGCGCCGTATAAGGGTGACAAGCATGCCCACGGGTCCTTAGAAAGAGTGCGTGAATGAGACAGGAAGAAGTTTGGCAGCAGGGGCTGACAGTATTAGCCTCCCCACTGTACGAAATACTTTGCTGCGGCGAAACGACCCAGGGAAAAGATCATCCCAGCGGAGTATCTCCCGTGTCCCGGGTGCTCCCGCCGGTGCATCTGGTCCGGTGACGGGCAGGCCTCAAACGCAGCAAAGCGCCGGCTGGGTTACCCAGCCGGCGCCTACTGTCCCGCCCTTGTTCGTCACGACCCACGTACTGCGCCGGGTGTTTCACACAAGGACGGGATCCGTGGTCGGATTAGCCGGCGTGCTTACCGTGGTCGGCACGGGCTTCGGCGCCCTGGAGAAGCAGCAGTGCCATACGCTCCTGTTGCCTGCGTTCGCGCTTGAGCTCCTTGCGGAGGGCTGCCAACTCTTCGGCAGTGGCGGCCTGCTGCTCTGCGATGGCCTGCTGCTCCCGCAGGCGTGCCTGCAGTTCAACATTGGCTCGGCTGAGCTGCAGTTGCTGTTCGGCCAGGACGTACTGCGTCCGGGACAGCTGCTCCTGGACTTCCTTGACGTCACCCGCGGCGTGGGGACGTTCTTGGGTGAGGATCCGGGCAAATTCCAGGTCCAAGTCGGTTTCGGAATCCTGCTTGGGAACCCGGCCGTCCGTTCCCCCTGCCGGGCGTTCGGCACCCAGGCCCTTGTCGCCGTCGTCGGTCTTTACGGCGTCCAGGGACGACGTGTCCAGGGACATTCCGGCATCGCCGGAGGCCGTGGCAATCAGTTCCTTTTCGGGAGCGGCATCAACCGTGCGGCGCAGTGGACGTTCCTTGATGAACAGAACGGCCAGCAGGGCAACCACGCTGATGATGGCGGAAATAAGGAAGATCTGTGCAGTTGCGTCGCCGTATGCAGCCCGCATGATGTCGGCGATGGGCGCAGGCATGTCGGCCAGGTCCATGCTGGCCCCGGAGCCGCCGCCCTGGACCGGAATGCCCGCAGCGGCCATTCCTTCCACGGCAAGGTCCTTCACGTGGTTGGACATGATGGCACCGAGGACGGAGACACCGATCGCGCCGCCCACCGACCGGAAGAATGCCACCGAGGCACTTGCCGTTCCTATGTCCTTGGCCTGGACGGTGTTCTGTACGGCCAGCACCAGGTTCTGCATCAGCATGCCCAGGCCGAGGCCGAACACACCGGTGTAGATGGCAACGATCCAGAGTTCCGTGGTGTGGTCCATGGTGCCGGCGAAGGCCAGGCCACCGATGAGCAGCACCGAACCTGCGATCAGGAACCTCTTCCACTTACCAAAGCGGCTGATCAGCACACCCGATGCCACGGAACCAATAAGGTTGCCGGCGATCATGGGCAGCGTCAGCAGGCCGGCCTCGGTAGGCGTAGCACCACGGGCCACCTGGAAGTACTGGCCCAGGAAGGTGGAGGAACCGAACATGGCGATACCGACGGCGATCGAAGCAACGATGGCCAGTGCAGTGGTGCGCTCGGAGATGATCTTCAAGGGAATGATCGGCTGGGCAACCTTGGTTTCCACGAACACCAGGAGGGCAAGCAACGCTACGCCGCCTCCGACCATGAGCGCGGACTGCCAGGAGAACCAGTCATAGTAGTCAGGGTTGCCTGCGAACGAAACCCAGATCAGCAGCAGGCTCACGCCCGAGGTCAGGAGGATGGAACCAAGCCAGTCGATCTTGGCGGGTCGCTTGATGTGCTCAATCTTGAGGGTGATCTGGAGAAGGATCAGCGCCACAACAGCCAACGGAACACAAACGAAGAACGTCCAGCGCCAGCCGAGCGGGCTGTCAACAATGAAGCCACCCAGCAGCGGGCCGCCGGCGGTTCCGACCGCCATGACAGCGCCCATGTAACCGGAGTACTTTCCGCGGTCGCGCGGCGGGATCATGGAGCCGATGATCGCCTGCGCCAGGGCGGTCAGGCCACCCATCGCGATGCCCTGGATAACGCGTGCGGTCAGCAGCAGCGGGATGGTCTCGGACAGGCCGGCCATGACCGAGCCCGCCACGAAGATGATGATGCTCAGCTGGACCAGGAGCTTCTTATCGAAGAGGTCAGCAAGTTTGCCCCAGATGGGCGTGGTGGCGGCGTTCGCCAGGAGCGCGGCCGTAATCACCCATGCGAAGTCCGTTTGGGTGCCCTTGAGCTCGGACATGATGGTGGGCAGTGCGTTGGCGACGATGGTGCTGGAGAGGATCGCCGTGAAGAATGCCGCGAGGAGGCCGGTCAAGGCTTCCATGATCTGCCGGTGCGTCATGGGCGCGGCAGCAGTTGCTGGTGCGCCCACCGCCGTCGGGGTTTGTGTTGGTTTAGCCATTCCGGGCTCCTAAGCTGTCTGGTTTGTTGTGATGGAGCCGGCCGCCGTTGCCCGGATTGAGTCCTTGAGGGACTCTGTGAGTTTGTTGAGCACCTGGGAGGCCTCGAGGGCGTCAGCCTCGCTCCAATCCGCCAGGTAATCCCGCAGTCTCACGCTGCGTTGTTCTTCGAATTCGTGCAGTTTCGCCGCACCTTTTTCAGTGAGGGCGAGCAATTGCGCCCTGCCGTCTGCCGGATCGGGCCGCCGGACTACGAAGCCGAGCTCTTCGAGCTCCGCAATGTGCCGGCTCAGGACCGGGGCGCTGACACCCAGGCGCGAAGCGAGCTGCGTCGCGCGGGCCTCCCCTTCGCCGATGAACCGCATGACACCTTGGAGCGCCATTCCGACGTCGGGAACGCGGGCCATGTGGGCGGTCACCACGCAACGCAGAGTTCGTTGGAGATCGAAGATTTGATGAACAAGATCGGTTGCGGTGGCAGAACCGACGGACATGGAGACACACCCCTTTTTTGTTTGCCTAAAGCAACTATAACTCATATTGATTGCTTTGGGAAACTAATGATGGGGTTCGTGGGTGCGTTGTGGGGCCCGCTTTGCGCCCCAATGAACGAATTTGGGGAGCAGAGCGGGCCCCACAACGCAGAAAACCCCCGCACGGATGACCGTGCGGGGGCTGACTGTTTGGCGTTTTTAATCGTCCAGGTGGGTGGGGCCGAACATCTTCAGCAGCGTTTCAACCACGACGACGTTGGGTCCGTCCGCTTCGAAGGACGCCCTAAGCGCGTCCCCCACTTCCTCGGGGGCTACCCGATGGGCAGGGACACCGAAGGACTCGGCCAACTTCACGAAGTCCGGACGGGCGAGCTCGGTGGCCGTGGCCTGGCCGAAGGCGCCCACCATGTATTCGCGGAGGATGCCGTAGCCGCCGTCGTCCACGATCAACCAGGTGACCGGGACGTTGTGCTGCTTCGCGGTGGCGAGCTCCGAGATGGAGTACATGGACGAACCGTCACCTGAAACAGCGAGCACGCGGCTGGGTTTGCCGGTGGTTTCCAGGCCCACTGCCCCGCCGATGGCGGCAGGGAACCCGTAACCGAGGCCGCCTGCGCCCTGGGCTGAGTGGAACTGGCCCTGCCGGGCGTCCCAGCAACTCCAGCCCCAGTACGCGGAGATGGTCATGTCCCAAAACGTCTGCATGTCCGCCGGAACAGCCTCGCGGATGTCCGACATGAACTTCAGTTCCTTGGCCAGGTCCTGGGATTCCAGCCGTGCCTTGACCTTGGCCAGGGACTCCTTGACCACGTCCTCTGGGCTGCTTCCGTGCCAGTCCCTCTTGTTCGCTGTTCCGGCGCCTGCCTCTGAGAGCGCTTCGTCCAGGGCCGCGAGTGCCTGTCCGGCGTCGGCGCGGATGCCCAGGCCGGGACGGTTGGACTCGAGGACGCGTGGTTCGGCGTCGATCTGGATGATCCGGCCTCGCGGTTCGAAGGTGAAGTAGTTGGACGTCACTTCGCCTAGGGATGAGCCGATCACGATCAGCACATCAGCGTCTTCGAGGACGTCGGTCATGTACCGGTCCTCAATCCAGGACTGCAAGGACAGTTCGTGGTTCCACGGGAATGCACCATTGCCGCCGGGTGTGCAGATCACGGGCGCACGGAGCTGCTCGGCGATGGAGAGCAGAGACTTCTCGGCCCGGCCACGGCGGGTACCGCCGCCGGCGATAATCGCCGGACGTTCCGCCGTCGAAAGCCATTTCACGGCCTCCCGCACGAGCTCAACGCGGGGCGGATTGTCGAAGGCCTCGGCCAATGCGTCTTCCACCGGCGGGACCATGATCGGGTCCAGCAGGACGTTCTGCGGGATCTCGATCCACACCGGACCCTGCGGCGAGGAAATCGCCTCGGTCCACGCGTCCTGGATGGCCGACGGAATGCCTGAAGCGTGCTGGATCAGGCGCTGGCTCTTGGTGACATTGGCCGCGGAGGCCTTCTGGTCATCAAGCTGGTGCAGCATGCCTTTACGGCGGGCGCCCAGGCCGTCGAGCGGGATCTGGCTGGCGACAACAACCATGGGGACACCCGTAGCGTAGGCCTCCTGCAGGGCGGCGAGGGAAGTCAGCGCGCCGGGACCCGTCGACAGGAACAGCACGCCAACCTCGCCCGTGGCCCGGGAATAGCCGTCAGCGGCGAACGCCGAGTTGTTCTCCACCCGGGAGGATACGAAATGCAGGTTGCCGCGGCCCATGGCGTCAAAGAGGCCCAGGGCGTGCTGGCCCGGGATACCGAAAACGGTCTTCGCACCCAACGCTTCCAGGGTCTCGACGACGAGGTCCCCGCCATTGCGCTGGTTGGTGCCCTTGGTGGGGGCTGCTGTACCCGGATCGAAATCGATCATCGCTGCTCTCCCGAGGCCTTCGCGAGCTCCTCGATGCGGGCACCCAGGGCCTGCTGGGCGTAGCCGTTGGGGGCACCCAGCCGATCGCCCTCGACGGCGTTATCTGCGATCAGGGTCACCAGTTCGTACGCAACGTGGCTGCCGGCCACGCCCGTGATTTCCGCGTGGTCGTAGGCGGGAGCAACCTCGACGATATCCGCGCCAACGAGGTTCATCCCACGGAAACCGCGAATGATTTCAAGGAGTTCACGGCTGCTGATGCCGCCGGCCTCGGGGGTGCCGGTGCCGGGTGCGTGCGCCGGGTCCAGGACGTCGATGTCCACGGAGATGTACAGCGGGCGGTTACCGATTCGGTCCCGGATCTTGGCAACCGTCTCCAGGACGCCCTGGTAGTAGACGTCCGCGGAGGTGACGATTCCGAACCCGAAGCGGTGGTCGTCGTCGAGGTCCTTCTTGCCGTACAGCGGACCGCGGGTTCCAACGTGGCTAATGGCTTCGGTGTCCAGGATGCCTTCTTCCACGGCACGACGGAACGGGGTGCCGTGGGTGTACTCGGCACCGAAGTAGGTGTCCCAGGTGTCCAGGTGCGCGTCGAAGTGGAGCATGGCGATGGGTTCGCCGGCGCGCTCGGCCGCGGCACGGAGCAAAGGCAGGGCGATGGTGTGGTCGCCACCGAGGGTGACCAGCTTGCTGCCGTTGGCGGTGAGGTCCAGGGCGTTCTGCTGGATGGTCTCGATGGCCTCGTTGATGTTAAAGGGGTTCACAGCCATGTCGCCTGCGTCGGCAACCTGGATGTTTTCAAAGGGGCTGACATCCCAGGCGGGGTTGTACGGGCGCAGCAGGCGGCTGGCCTCACGCACATGGTTGGCGCCGAAGCGCGCGCCCGGGCGGTACGAGACGCCTGAGTCGAACGGAACGCCAACAACTGTGACGTCAGCCTTTGCTACCTGGTCAAGGCGGGGCAGACGGGCGTAGGTGGCGGCACCGGCATAGCGCGGGATGCGGGACGAATCGATGGGACCAAGGTTGCCGTTGGCCTCAATACGGAGCTCTTCCAAAATGCGCCACTCCTTAGTGGATCGGGGGTGAATCTGTGACTGTGACACCCATCATACACTCGAAGTTGCCTAATAAGCATCATCTGTTTACAACTTTGCCTCGGCTTGAGACGCCCATCACAGCAGGCGTAAAGATTCCATAAAAACCGGGGTTTCGGCGTCGAACGCGGTCCTACGCTCGACCGGGAGCAGCAACGTGCTGCGCGAAAGGACACCGTGACCACCCTGTCGAGGCCTCCGGCCGATCCGGCCAACCGGCAAAAAGACTCCTTCAAGCTCAAGCCCTGGCTGCTGGAAGGAATGCCGGACACATCAGGCAAACGGCAAGGCCCCCACGGCCAGCCCTCAGAGTCGCACAAGCCGCAGGCGTGGTGGAAGGTCATGTGCCTCACCGGCCTGGACTACTTCTCCACGCTCGGCTACCAGCCCGCCATCGCGGCGTTGGCAGCGGGCCTGCTCTCCCCCCTGGCAACATTGCTCCTAGTGGTGGCAACCCTGGCCGGCGCGTTGCCCGTATACCGCAGGGTGGCCAGGGAAAGCCCCCGAGGCGAAGGCTCCATTGCCATGCTGGAGCGCCTCCTCCCCCGCTGGAGCGGCAAGCTTTTCGTCCTGGCGCTCCTGGGCTTCGCTGCCACCGACTTCATGATCACCATCACCTTGTCGGCCGCAGACGCCACGGCCCACCTCATAGAAAACCCCTTCGCCCCGGACTTCCTTGAAGGGCAG
This sequence comes from Paenarthrobacter sp. AR 02, assembly GCF_021538675.1. Taxonomy (GTDB): domain Bacteria; phylum Actinomycetota; class Actinomycetes; order Actinomycetales; family Micrococcaceae; genus Arthrobacter. Next base: position 205,455 of record NZ_JAJUKH010000002.1, on the reverse strand, counting down.
CACGTCGTCATCACCCTGGCGCTGATTGCTGGTTTGGGCGTGGTCTTCCTTCGCGGCTTCAAAGAGGCTATCAACGTTGCCGTCGTCCTCGTGGCTGCGTTCCTGGCCCTGAACCTGATGGTGATTTCGGTTTCCATTGGGCATCTCTTCACCGAAGCACACGTCGTCACCAACTGGTGGACAGCACTGACAACCTCGCACGGCGACCCCATCATGATGGTCGCCCTGGCGCTCCTGGTCTTCCCCCGGCTTGCCCTGGGCCTGTCCGGATTCGAGACCGGCGTGGCCGTCATGCCGCAGATCAAGGGCTATCCGTCCGACACTGACGCCAACCCTGTGGGACGCATCAAGGGTGCCCATCGGCTCCTGACGACAGCAGCCATCATCATGAGCTCGTTCCTCATCACCTCCAGTTTCACCACAGTGATGCTTATTCCGGCGGCCGAATTCGAATCCGGGGGCAAAGCCGAAGGCCGCGCGCTCGCCTACCTCGCCCACAAGTTCCTTGGTGACGGCTTCGGAACGGTCTACGACGTCAGCACCATCGCGATCCTTTGGTTCGCCGGCGCATCAGCCATGGCAGGTTTGCTCAACCTCGTGCCGCGCTACCTTCCCCGCTACGGGATGGCTCCCGCCTGGGCCCGCGCCCTGCGCCCGCTGGTCCTGGTCTTCACGGTCATCGCCTTCATCGTGACCATCATTTTCCAGGCCGACGTCAACGCCCAGGGCGGCGCCTATGCCACCGGCGTCCTTGTCCTGATCACCTCCGCTTCCATCGCGGTGACCCTGTCCGCGCGGCGCAAGAAGCAGCGGGCCCAGTTCATCGGCTTCGGCATCATCTCTCTGGTTTTCGTCTACACCACGGTGGTCAACTCCATCGAACGCCCGGATGGCCTGAAGATCGCGGCCCTCTTCATCCTCGGCATCATGGTGGTCAGTTTCATCTCCCGCATGCGCCGGGCGTTTGAACTGCGGGCTACGCATATCAAGCTGGACGAGAAAGCGCTGGAGTTCACGGCCAACCATGCCGAGGGGCCGGTCCGGATCATCGCCCACGAACCCAAGCACGTGAGCGCGGACCGTTACCGGGAAAAGCTCCAGCACGCCCAACAGGCAAACCACCTTCCCGTCGACTGCGACGCAGTGTTCATCGAGATCATCGTGGACGACAGCTCCGACTTTGAGCAGGAACTGCAGGTGGTGGGCAAGGAGAGGCACGGCTTCAAGATCCTGGAAGTGCACAGCAACAACGTGCCCAATACCCTGGCCGCCGTCTTGCTGCACATTCGCGATGTCACCGGCCTGATGCCGCACATCTACTTCCGCTGGACCGAGGGCAACCCGATCTCCAACCTCAGCAAGTTCCTGTTCTTCGGCGAGGGCGAAATCGCGCCCGTAACGCGCGAAGTGTTGCGGGAAGCGGAGCCGGACATCACCCGCCGACCCTGGGTCCACGTGGGCTAGCTCCTCCCCCGCCGCGCTCCTCCCCAGTTGGCCGCCGCCTGCGCCTCGCTCCTCCCCAGTTGCTGGGCGGGAAGGGCACGCATGGATCCCGGGTTTCCGCGCCCGCTCTGGGGCCTTGGGCCTCCTGGGTCAAAGCAAACGGGGAGGAACGCCGCTGCGGATTGGTCCAAACGGGGAGGAACGCCGGCACAACCATCCGGACAGCCGCCAACGTTTCCCACATGCGGCGATTCCCGCATTCCCAATGCCCCTCGAGCCCACTGGACTGGCTGGATGGACGCCATCCAGTTCTTACAGACAATCGGAGGGGTTGCCCGCACCAAGCAACTTCTGGCCGCAGGCTACTCACGCACGGAAATTTCCCGGCTGCCAGAACAGGGAGCCAAGCAGCCTCGGCGCGGCGTCTTCATGCTCAAGGGTTGCAAGCCGGAATTTGCCATGGCAATCCGGAACAACGCCAAAGTTACGTGCGCCAGCGCAGCCAGCTATTACGGCCTGTGGCTCAGGCACCCGCCCGAACAACACCATTTGGCTTGCGATCACGGCCACGGCTCAGGTTTCGTGCGGCACCGGACCCTAAGGTTCGACGCCGATCCAGCACTTCCGCTCGCAAGCGTCGAGGATGCGGTGATTCACTCACTGGGGTGCCTCCAACCCAATGCGGCAGCAGCGATGGCAGTTTCAGCTGTCCGGCTCCGCGGAGTCCCTTTGGCCTTGCTGAGGGGCGAACTCAGCGCCCACAAATCCCGCCCATCACTGCTGATACTTCAAGAACTCGACCTACGGGCCGAGTCCATCGTGGAAGTCGATACCCAACACCTCCTGAAAAGCCATGGCATTGCCTACGACGCCCAAGTGCAACTCCCGGGCATCGGGCGCGTGGATTTCCTGATCGAAGGAGTGCTCATTGTCGAGGTCGATGGCTTCGCTTTCCATGCCGACCGGTCAGCTCTGCGTCGGGACCTGTTCCGCAACAACGCGTCCACCCTTAAGGGATTCTCCGTCCTCCGCTACCCGCCGGAGGCCATCTGGTACGAACCGGGCCGGGTCATAGCGGAAATCAGGGCAGTGCTGGAACGGCGGCGCAACGCTCCTCCCCGGTTGGTCAGCAAGTAAGTCCAATCAAACCCCGGAATTACAGGGCAAAGGATCACCGAGAAGCTCCCGGAAGCGAGGCAACCGGGAAGGAGCGCTTTAGGCGGACTAACGGCTCGCAGCGGGCACCAGGACCCAGAGCACTTCGACGGTTTCGTCCGTGGGGTTGATCCAGGTGTGAGGCTCCCGGCCAGGGAAGGAAAGGGTATCGCCTTCTGCGAGGTCGTATTCCTCGTTGGTCAGGATGAGCTTGATCCGGCCCTTGACCACATGCAGGACATCCACGTCGCAATCCACCGCGTACAGTTCGTTCTCACCGCGGCCGCGGGGTTCGATGGTGGCCTGCAGGATCTGCAGGCGACGCTCGGAGCGCGCGGTCAGCAGGCGTTCCACGATCCCTTGGCCACCCAGGGAGATGCGGGGGCCGTCGTCGCGCTTGGTCAGGTGGGTTTCCGGCGCGGCGAACAAGTCCCCCACGGAAACGGACAGAACCTGGCACAGGGTGACAAGCGACGCGACCGACGGCGATGTCAGGTCCCGTTCCACGCGGCTGAGGAACCCTTTGGTCAGACCGGTAGCGTCTGCCACCTGCTCGATGGTGAGTCGTTGCGCCTGCCGGGCTGCGCGGATTCTGGAACCGATGGCAACTGGAACGTTGCTTGGTTCAACGGGGAGAGCCTTCATTCACGAACCTTTCAGGCCTGTCATGTGGCCCTGTCATTGGAGCAATAGTAGCCGGAGCGCGCAAAAGGAGGACCAGAAACGGCCGAAGCATGACTTAAGCATCTTGACTGTTACTCCCATCACAACATATCCTCTGAGGCAACAAGTGTTGTCTGTGAGGCATACAACACCCTCCCCAATCTCCAATCGTCAGCACGGAGACTTCGACCCTTCGCAGGAGTATCGTCGAAATCCCCAACCTCCGTGCATCAGCTCCAAGGACCGTTCATGGAATCTTCGGCTATAAACATCGCAATCGTGGTGGTGTACCTGCTCGCCATGCTGGCGTTCGGCTGGTGGGGCAAGTCCCGCACCAAGAACAACAGCGACTTCCTGGTGGCAGGCCGCCGCCTTGGCCCCTTCCTCTACACAGGCACCATGGCCGCGGTGGTCCTCGGTGGCGCATCCACCGTCGGCGGCGTCGGCCTGGGCTACAAGTTCGGCATTTCCGGTATGTGGCTCGTGGTGGCCATCGGCGCCGGTGTGCTGCTGCTGAGCCTGCTCTTCGCCGGCACCATCCAGCGCCTGAAGATCTACACCGTCTCCCAGATGCTCAGCCTCCGCTACGGCAGCAAGGCCACGCAGACATCCGGAATCGTGATGCTCGCGTACACCCTGATGCTGTGCGCCACGTCCACTGGCGCCTACGCCACCATCTTCGTGGTGCTCTTCGATTGGGAACGCTGGCTGGCAATCGCCGTTGGCGGGGCAATCGTGCTGGTCTACTCAACCATTGGCGGCATGTGGTCCATCACCCTGGCTGACCAGGTGCAGTTCATCATCAAGACCGTGGGCATCTTCTTCCTGATGCTGCCGTTCGTCATGAACGCTGCGGGCGGCATGGACGGCATCCGTGGGCGCCTCAAGGACAGCTTCTTCCAGATCGACGGCATCGGTACCCAGACGATCATCACGTACTTCGTTGTTTACACGCTGGGCCTCCTGATCGGCCAGGACATCTGGCAGCGCGTCTTCACCGCCAAGACCCCCACCGTTGCCCGCTGGGGCGGCGCCACGGCCGGTGTCTACTGCATCCTCTACGGCATCGCAGGTGCCTTGATCGGCCTGGCAGCCCGCGTTGCCTTGCCGGATATCGACGTCGCAAACCTCGGCAAGGACGTGGTGTACGCAGAGGTAGCAACCCACATCCTCCCCGTGGGCATCGGTGGCCTGGTCATGGCAGCGGCTGTCGCCGCCATGATGTCCACCGCCTCAGGCGCCCTGATCGCCGCCGCAACGGTTGCCCGCGCCGACGTCGTCCCGTTCGTGGCCAGCTGGTTCGGCAAGACCATCAACACTGACGACACCGAAAACCCCGAGCACGACGTCAAGGCCAACCGTTACTGGGTCCTTGGCCTGGGCATCGTGGCGGTCCTGATCTCCATGGCCGCGCAGGACGTGGTGGTGGCCCTCACCATCGCCTACGACATCCTGGTAGGCGGACTCCTGGTAGCGATCCTCGGCGGCCTGGTGTGGAAGCGCGGTACAGGCATCGCGGCTGCATGGTCCATGGCAGTCGGCTCGGTGCTGACCCTGGCCCTGCTGATCATGTTCGCCGTGGGAGTCATCCCCAGCGAAGACGGCGTCTACGCGAACGAACCCATCTACTACGGCCTGGCGGCCTCATTCCTCGTTTACGTGGTCATCTCGCTCCTGACGCCGCCCACCGACCCCGCAGTCCGGGCCGCCTGGGACAAGCGCGTGGCAGGTGCGATCTCCGAGGAACTGCCGGTCGAAGCACACCCGGTCAGCTCCAATAAGGCCTACTGACCCGAACACGCAGAACACACGATACAAAGCAACGCCCGACGGCGGCGCTCCCCCTACGGGGCAGCGTCGCCGTTTTGCTGTACCCCCGGAAAGTACTCGTTGTGGGGCCTGCTCTGCGGGCTCAATCTCCATCCAACCCCGCAGAGCAGGCCCCACAACGAGAGAGCGCCCCAGAAAGAGAGCGGGCCCCACAACGAGAGCGCCGCGTGCGGTAGTGTTGTGCCAGCTTCAAGAGATGTGGTGCCAAGCTCCGACTGGCCACACACCAACCCCATGTTCACGGGTGGTTCGGATGAGGAAGCGGCCCGCCCCGGACCCAAGACAACCGAGCGGGCAAGAGCACTCCCCCAAGGAGAAGTACCTTGCCGTACCACGCCGACAGCAGCCAAGCCCCCACGTCGCCGGCACCCGGCGCCCAAACTACCGGCGCGAAGAAACCCGACTCGCAAAAAACCGGCACCCCTGCCGAACCCGCAGCCAGCAAGGTTTCGGTGATCCCCGCCGTCGACCTCTTCCTGGGGACCGTCACCATAGTGACCGGGGCCAAGAGCGTGATGCTCCGGCACCCCGATCCGCGGTTAATCGCCCGGGCGCTTGCGCAGGCCGTCCGCCCCACCCAATGGTGCGCTGCGTCAGGGACGCTGACGGTGACCGTTGCCGCCGTCGGGAAGCCCATGGGGCTGCCGAGGCACTTTACCTTCCCGGAGCAAGCTGCCTAATCCTCTTCGTCTTCCTCCCGGAAGTCGTCCGTTTCATCGATCGGGACCACCCGTTCGTCATCCTCCGGTGCGTCCACTTCCTCCACCCAGGGCTCGTCCACTTCCTGGTCCTCCGCGTAGTCGTAGGCCGGGTCGGACTCCACAGTTGCCCGTTCCGGGTAATTGGCGTGTGATTCGGTGGTGTTCATGATGCAACCTCCGTCCCTTGGGCCGCGAACGACCCGATGACCTTGCGCGGGAGACCCCGCCCCTGTCATTCCATCTGAGCACCGGCCCACGGACCGGTCAAGGGGCCGAAATTACGGTGCACCGAACATTCCGGTTGAGGAATACCAGCCAAAAATCCCCGAGAATAACCGGTAGTGTGGGGCGTGCAATGGGGCCGCAACTACCCCACCCAGCACAGGAGAAAAAGTGCAACAGCACCAGGAATCCCACGGTCCGTCGAGCCCCGTTCCGGACCCCATCCACGAAACCGAAGCCCCGCAAGAGGCCGAAGCACCACAAACCGCGCCGACGTCCTCGGACATCAGGCGTTGGCGTCAGTACCTGGCGGACGAGCGGGCCGAAGCCGCCGTATACCGGGAACTCGCCCAACGCCGGGACGGCGAAGAACGCCAGATCCTCCTGGCCTTGGCCGAGGCCGAAGGCAGGCACGAAGCCCACTGGCTCAAGCTCCTCGGGGAGCACGCAGGAATGCCCAAGGCGGCGTCCGGCCGCAGCCAGTTCCTGGGCTTCCTGGCCCGCAACTTCGGATCGGTGTTCGTGCTCGCTTTGGCGCAGCGGGCCGAAGGCCGCTCCCCCTACGGCACCGAGCCGGCCGCAACGCCAGCCATGGTGGCCGATGAGCAGATCCATGAAGAAGTGGTCCGCGGGCTCGCAACCCGTGGCCGGAACAGGTTGTCCGGCACCTTCCGCGCCGCAGTCTTTGGCGCGAACGACGGCCTGGTCAGCAACCTTTCCCTGGTCATGGGTATGGCCGCCACCGGAGTGCCCAGCCCGGTGGTGTTGATGAGCGGCGTGGCGGGTTTGCTGGCCGGAGCCCTTTCCATGGGCGCAGGAGAATACGTCTCCGTGCGCTCGCAACGGGAACTGCTCAACGCCACCCTCCCCACGCAGGCCACGCTTACCGCTGCGCCGTCCCTGGACATTGAGCACAACGAACTGGTTCTGGTGTATCTGGCCCGCGGCATGACCCAGGAAGCGGCCGAGCACCGGGCCGCCGAACGCATGGGATTGTTCAGCTGCGATTGCGATCCCAGCCTTTCCCTGCAGCCCGAGAAGCCGGCCGAGGACGAGCACGAATCCGTGGGCTCAGCCTGGGGCGCAGCGTTGTCCAGCTTCTGCTTCTTCGCCTCGGGCGCCATCATCCCCATCCTGCCGTTCCTGTTCGGCATGACCGGTGTCGCGGCCCTCATGGTGGCCGGTGTCCTGGTGGGCATCGCGCTGTTGGCGACCGGCGCCGTCGTCGGCCTTCTGTCCGGTACATCGCCCCTCAGCCGCGGCCTGCGGCAGCTTGCGATCGGCCTGGGCGCGGCAGCCGCCACGTACGGACTGGGATTGCTCTTCGGCGCAGCGATCGTCTGAGTTGGACGGCTCCGGCCGCAGCCCGTACTGTTGGTTCGTCCTCCGCGCTGCCCCGCGTGACCAGGGCGTGAGGAATGGAGAGCCGTGGACCCGGAGCGGGAAGAAATGCGTGTGCCCAGGCACCGGCGCACGGGAACTGCTTTGCGTGTTCTCCGCGGTGTCCTCCTGGCCGTCTTCGCGGCCGTCATTGCCGTCCTGGTCAGCGGTTACCTGCACGGCGACCCCCGCATTACAGCGCTCTTTCCCGGGGCGGGTGTGCCCGGCACGCCGCAGCAAGGGAGCCAGGGGCAAGGGAAAGCCGCCCGCCCCGTTGACGCACCGCCGCCGGGGCTTGAGGAAGCAGACGCCCCGCTGGCCTCACCGCCGGCGCCCGGAACCACCAACGATTCCTACAAGTTCCTGGCGACCAACGACGACGGCACTCCCGTAGGGTACTCGCCCTGCCGGCCGCTGCATTACGTCGTCAACAACGCAACCGCACCGGAAGGATCCGACGCGCTGCTGACCACCGCCATCGCGAACATTTCTGCTGCGTCCGGCATCCAGTTCGTCAACGACGGCACCACCGACGAGCTGCCGGTTGAGCGCCGCGAACCCTACCAACCCGCCAAATACGGAGACCGGTGGGCTCCGCTCCTGATTTCCTGGACGACGCCGGAGGTCGCACCGGCCCTGGCCGACAAAGTGATCGGTACTGGCGGCAGCACCATGTACTCCCTCAACAACGGCCCCAAAAGCTACATCACCGGCAGCTTGGAGCTGGACACCCCACAGGTGACAGAGCTGATGTCCAGCGGAGGCGCGGACTACGTGCTGGCGGTCATGCAACACGAGCTGGGGCATGTCATGGGCTTGGACCACGTGGACGATCCCATCCAACTCATGTACCCGGAAATCGGGGCACCGGACGGGCTTGCCGCCGGCGACCTGAACGGCTTGCACCTGCTGGCATCGGCACCCTGCCGCAAGGACATCTGACAAGCTTCGCTTTCCAGCAGTCGCGCCATGGACTCGCGGCGTCGCCGGACTTATGCTGACGGTTACGGCCGACGGCGGCGCCCCACCACCCGTCGCAGCCGCCACGTCAGGGGGTTCCATGGAACCTTTTGGGTCGTCCAAGTGGCCAGACCACGATCCTCCCCGGCCCAATTTCCTCCCAGTGGTTGCGCGTCCGCCCGAAGATCCGCCTGTCAGGCCGCCCATCAAGCACAGCAGCATCGCCGCCATCCTGTTCTTCTTCGGCATCCTCGGACTCGTCTGCGCAGGCGCCTACTTCAGCGGCGAACTCCAACAACTCGTCACCGGCTCGCCCCTTGTCCAAGGCCAACCACCACGGCCCGGGGTGGTCCCCTTTGGGCAGCGCCAGGATCCTCCACCCGGACTCGAGGAAGCCGACGCACCCCTTGGCAAACCTGCGCCGTTGAAGAAGACCAGCTCCTCGTACAAGTTCCTGGCCGTCAAAGAGGACGGGACCCCGCTGGCCTATTCGCCCTGCCGGCCCATCCACTACGTGGTCAACTCCGATCTTGCGCCGGCTTCCTGGCAGGCCATGGTGGAGGAAGCCATCCGGCAGGTGAGCCTCGCTACTGGACTGAAATTTATCTACGACGGCCCCAGCTCCGAGGTTCCTTCCACCAACAGGTCCGGGTACCAGCCCGCGAGGTACGGAGACCGTTGGGCGCCGGTGCTGATCGCGTGGAGCACACCGGAGCAGGTCCCCCGCCTGGCCGGACAGACCGTGGGCCTCGGCGGAAGCTCCTCCATTGGCCTGAGCAACGGCTACAAGGCTTACGTCACCGGCACGCTCTCCCTGGACGCTCCCCAGTTCGCCGGCATCATCGACACTCCCCACGGCCAGGAAATAGGCGTGGCTGTCATCATGCACGAACTGGGGCATCTTGTGGGACTGGACCACGTCAGCGACCCGCGCCAACTCATGTTCGACGAAGCATCCTGGGTTCGGGAGTACGCAGCCGGCGACCTTACCGGGCTGGCCCAACTTGGCTCAGGCGCCTGCAGCAAGGACTTCTGAGCAGCTTCCTCAGTGCCCGGTCACAACCGCGAGCGCTTCCTCCACGCTGTCCACCAGGAAGATCCGGCCTTCCATGGGCTTTCCGGCGGCCAGGCTTTGAAGCATTGGCCAGGCCGGGAAGGTCCGCTCCCAGTGGTCGCGTCCCACCAGCACCATGGGCGTGATGGTTTCGGGCGCGCCGTAGTAGATTTCGCACGCATCCTGGAAGATCTCCTGCACAGTTCCGGCCGCCCCCGGCAGGAAGACGATCCCGCCATTGCACAGTTCCAGCAGGATGGCTTCGCGGACGGCGTTGGCGAAGTATTTGGCGATGTGGGTGGCGAACAGGTTGGGAGGTTCGTGTCCGTAGAACCACGTGGGGATGCCTAGCGTCGGAGTGCCTTGCGGATGCTGTTGGACCACGGCTGCTGCCTGGCGCGCCCACGCTGTCACGGATGGCCTGAACCCGGGTACCAGGGCGAGCGTGCCAAGCGCGGCTGCGGTATCGGCGTCGGGCAGTCCGCTCAAGTAGGCGCCCATGTTGGCCGCTTCCATGGCACCGGGACCACCGCCGGTGGCGACGGCGAAGCCGGCTTTGGCCAGGAGCCGTCCCAACCGGGCAGCGTCGGCGAATTCGCGGGTCCCGCGCTGGGCGGCATGCCCACCCATGACTCCCACCAGTTTGCGGTCTGACAGGGCGCCTTGATCCAACAGTTCGTCCAGGGCATCACCGATCGCATGGTCGTGCAGGGCGGCAGCAAGGGTGGCATCCAGGCTCTTCCGCTGCCCGGGCAGGATGCTCCACTGGTAAATCCTGGCGTCCAGGGTGGCCTCGTACTCTGTGGCGGAAATGTCATGGTAGAGCTCGTCGGCCGAGTAGAGGCTCCCCCGGTAGGGGTCGAACGGGATTCCCTGCATCTTGGGAAAGATGAGCGCCCCGCGGCGTCGGAGGCTCTCTTCCACGCCGTCGTCGAAAGTGCAGCCAAGGAAGATCGCGCCCTGGGGGTCCAGGGCCTTAAGCTCACGCGAATGTCCACGGAGGTCCAAAGACTGCGCGTGCCAACCGTGCATCGACCCGGCCCCTGCGGCCACCAGCCGGTCGAAGTGGACCACACTTTCGACGTCGAGTGTCCGCGGACTCGGGTTCAAAGCTCCGGTGCGATTCATGGTTTCAGCGTAGTGGCCTGAACCCTACCCATGCCCGGACCGAAGGAGTACAGTAACTCGCATTACGACGCCCATGGCTCTCTCGAGAGCGGGCCGAGTACATAACTTCATTCAGATGACGCTCTGGGGGCGTCGTAAAGTTCGCCGGCTGGGGGGCCCAACATCTGCTCGAAGGAGCATGGTTGTGGACCGTCCAAAACACTTTCGCCGTCCCCGTTTCCGTGTCATGACCCCACTTTTTTCCGCAAGCCATCGATTACTGACATGGCTTCCCGCTTTTTCCGTTGCCGTTTCAGGCCTGATGCTTGGCGTCACCGCGCCGGCTTCTGCGGCCGTTCCACCCTGCCCGGGTACCGGTGGCGCCATGCAGATCGTGGCCCATACTGACGACGACCTGATCTTTATCAGCCCGGACTTCATGCGCGATATCCAAGCCAAGCGTTGCGTCCAGACCGTCTACACAACCGCCGGGGAAGCGGGCGAGGGGCCTGCATACTGGAACAGCCTGGAAGACGGCATCCGGGCAACGTACGCAATGATGGCGGGGGTGGCCAATTCGTGGACGACCTCCGACGCCGGCGTTCCCGGCCGCGCCATCAGCGTCTATACCCTCAGGGATGCCCCCACCATTTCCGTGGTGTACCTGCGGCTCCCTGACGGCTTTCCCAACGGTAAAGGAAGCTCACGGTACGGGGGCCAAAGCATCCTTAAACTGTGGGACGGCCGGTTGTCCTCCATCCGTCCCGTGGATGGCTCTGCCACTTACACCAAAGAGCAGTTTCAAACCACGCTGAACACGCTGGTCAAGAATTTCCGGCCCACCACCTTCCGTACCCAGGATTGGACCGGGAACTTCAACGATCCCTATGACCACAGCGACCACTGGGCAACAGCGAAGTTCGCCCAGCTGGCAACCCGCTCGTACACGGGGCCGCATACTTCCTCCGCCTACGACGCCTACGTCATCGACGAGTACGCGCAGAACGTGACCGGTGCCGAGCTCACGGCGAAGGTGAACGCGTTTGTCCGGTTCGCCGACTTCGACAAATACCTCTGCGATACGCCATGCCCTGCCCCGCCCTACAGCGATTGGCTCAAACGGCAGTACATCACCGCCATCGAGTGGACCGGCAACGCAGCCAAGTCCCCCGGCACCACCGTGTCTGCGTCCTCGCAGAAAGCCTCGGCACAGAGCCCGGAGAAGGCGCGCGACGGCTACGCCTGGGGATCCCCCATGGACGCAAGCCGGGAATGGGTAACCAACGGTGGGAAGGCCGGAAGCTGGATCCAATACAACTTCTCCCCGGCACGCACCATCAACGCCGTGACGCTCTTCGACAGGCCGGTAGCCAGCGACCAGGTGACGGGCGGCAACCTGCAGTTCTCTGACGGCAGCACCGTCCCGGTTCCGGCACTGCCCAACAACGGCTCGGGCCTGACCGTCAACTTTCCGGCCCGGACGGTAAGCTCCCTGCGGTTCAACATCACCGCCGTCAGCAGTTCCACCACCAACGTGGGCCTGGCCGAATTCGAGGCGTACATCACCGCTGACACCGTCGCCCCCATAGTCACAGTCACACCTGAAGGCGGAACCTATGACATTGGGCAGAAGGTCACCCTCTCAACCAATGAGCCCGGGACCATCTACTACACCACCGATGGGTCCACGCCCACGACGTCGACTCCAACGAAGGTGAGCTACCCGAACACGGCAAGCATCACCATTGACGGCCCGCTGACCCTGAAGTACTTCGCAGTGGACAGCTCCAACAACGCGTCCGCAGTGGCCACGCAGACCTACTCCACGGGACCGGACACCACCAAACCAGTCGTGACCGCCAACCCGGCGGGAGGTGCGTACGCTGCCGGTACGTCGATCACTTTGACGGCCAATGAAACGAATTCGGTGATCAAATACACCACGGACGGCACGGATCCGGTGACGGCCGGGCTGGTGTACTCCGCTCCGATCACGTTCCCGGGTACCGGGCCCATGACGCTGAAGTACTTCGCTACCGACCCTGCCGGCAATGCCTCCGACGTCGCCTCGCAGACCTACACAGTCCCGGCAGACACCACGGCTCCCACAGTGACGGCCAATCCCACCAGCCGTCCGTTGGCCAGTGGAGCCACCATTTCGCTGTCTGCCAATGAGGCTGGGACAACCATCTACTACACCACCGATGGCAGCACGCCGACGGCAACGGAGAGCGCCACGAACTTCAAGTACGCGACTCCAATCGTGATGGGCAACTCGCCACTGGTGCTCAAATACATCGGAGTGGACACCGCCGGCAACACCTCCGCCGTCGGTACCCAGACGTACAGCGTTCCAGCGGCCGGGCCGCCGTCGGCCCATGATTTCGACGGTGACGGCAAAGCCGACGTCCTGGCCTCCGATGCGACCGGAAACCTGTACCTGTACCCGGGGGACGGCGCTGGCGGCCTGCAGGCCAGGAAGCTTGCCATACCAGCCTCGGACTGGTCCACCGTTACTGATGCCATCACCCCCGGGGACTTCAATAAGGACGGCAAGTCCGACCTCGTAGCCCGCGCAGGAGATGTCCTGTGGCTGTACCCGGGTGACGGGGCCGGGGGCTTCGGTGCCCGCTCGCAGATCAGTACCGGCTGGAGTGCCATGACCCAACTGTTCTCCCCCGGGGACTTCAGCGGCGACGGCATTCCCGACATCATGGCCCGGCGCAGCACCGGCGACCTCCGCCTCTACGCAGGGAACGGCAGCGGCGGGCTCAGGACGCCCACCACGGTGGGAAAGGGCTGGAATGTCATGAATGCAATCTTCAGCACAGGGGACTTTAATGGAGATGGTAAAGCAGACGTGCTGGCCCGGCGCACGGATACCGGCGCACTCTGGCTCTATCCCGGCGATGGAGCAAGCGATTGGTTGCCGTGGAAGCAGATCTCCACGGGCTGGGACAACAGAACATCGATGGCAGGGCCCCGGGACCTGGACGGCGACGCCAAGAATGACGTTCTCGGCCGCATCGGAGACACCCTGTGGCTGTATCCGGGCTCGGGCAGTGGAACGTTCATCAACGTTCCGCCCACCAGCCTCGGTACCGGTTGGCAGGCGATGAAGATCATCGCCTGACCGGCCCCATGAACCTGGCGCGGGTCGGAGTTTTCCCCCAGACTCTTCGGCCCGCGTCAGCCATGTCCACACCCTCTCCCACATCCCTCCCCCTTCAGCCAGACGCTCACTCACATCCCCACCCCTTCAGCCAGACGCTCACTCGCATCCCCACATATGTTTGACAGGACAATCTGACAACCTCTAGTCTCGCTTCAGGAATCTCTCTCTGGAGATGACCCTCTGCTGCACCGACGGAGACAGAAAATGATGAAGAACGTAACCCTCGGCCTCGTGGGCGTAGGCCGGATCGGCGTGATGCATGCCAAGAACATCAGCGCCCTCAACGAGACCCTCAACCCGGACGGCATCCACGTGAGCCTGAAACTGACGGATGTGGCAGAGGACCATGCCCGCGCAGTGGCGGCCAGCGTGGGCGCCGAATTCCTGGGATCGGTGGAGGAGCTCATCAATTCCGGCGTGGACGGCTTGGTCATTGCGACAGGCACAGCCACTCACCCTGGACTCATCCGCGCAGGGGTGGACGCAGGCATCCCGGTCTTCTGCGAAAAGCCCGTGGCCGTAAATGTTCCGGAGTCACAACCCGTCCTCGACTACATCAGCGAGAAGTCGGGCATCGTCCAGATCGGGCACCAGCGCCGCTTCGACGCCGGGTACCTGGAGGCCAAGCGGGCCTACGATGCCGGGGAGCTTGGTTGGATCCACTCACTTCGGGCTGTCACCTGCGACATGACCCCGCCGCCGGTGGAGTTCCTTGCAACATCGGGCGGTCTGTTCCGCGACTGTTCAGTCCACGACTTCGACATCCTCCGATGGCTCACAGGCAGGGAAATCGTGGAAGTCTACGCCAAGGGCTCCAACAACGGCGACCCGGCCATCGGTGAGGTGGGCGACGTCGACACTGCCCTGGCTTTGGTGACGTTCGACGACGGCACGGTAGGTACCGTCTCGGCCAGCCGCTACAACGGAGCCGGGCATGACGTCCGCTTGGAACTTCAAGGCTCCGAGCAATCAGTGCTGGTGGGAATGGACCAGCAGATGGCGATGAGGTCGGCCGAGCCCGCAGTGACCTTCCCGAATGGCACTCCGCACACCACGTTCGCCGAGCGGTTTGACCAGGCCTACCGGGCCGAGATGGCGGCCTTCGTAGAGGTTGTGCTCGGCAAACGTAAGAATCCTTGCACTCCCGAAGACGCCGTGGCTGCGTCAAAGGTAGCCGACGCAGCACAGCTATCCCTGGAGACCGGCGTCCCCGTCAAGGTCCAGGCCTAGCATCAGCGTGCAGCACACGGAACGGTGAACGGCGCGTCCGGGGCGGGGGCCGTAGCCGCCGCCCCGGACGCAGCACGGGACTCTTAGGCAGGGACGTTGAACGATGCCTCAAGGGCTGCGTCGGCATCGCGAAGCACCTGTGCCGCGACCTCGAGCCCCTCGATCCGACCCAGCGAGACGTCCTCGTGCTCGATATTGACCAGCATGTTCGGATCGACCTCGTGCAGGGCCCGGAGGAACTCGGTCCAGAACGCGGTGTCGTGACCACGGCCCAGGGCCACGAAGTCCCAGGCAGAGTTCTTGGGCCATTCGTTGGCCCATTCGTCGCCACCAAGGTTGGTCCGGTTTTCCGCTTCCGAGAGCCGCCGGAAGCTGTTGTCCAACACACCGTAGAGCGCAGCGTTGTCCTTGTTCACACGGACGTCCTTGGCTGCCGCCTGGAAGACCAGTGGCCCAAGTTCCCGGACCACCGCCACGGGATCCATCTGCTGCCAGAACAAGTGGGATGCGTCCAGTTCAACGCCCACATGGGTTGCTCCCGTAAGCTCAACAAGCTTGTAGACGTCGGCGGTATTAAAAACAATGTTCTGCGGGTGCAGCTCCAACGCCACCTTGACGCCATGGTCTGCGGCGAGCCGGTCCGTTTCCTTCCAGAAGGCTGCCGCTACTCCCCACTGGTAGTCCAGGACATCCAGCGCCGCGGAGTTCCAGGCGTTGACCACCCAGTTCACCGTGGTGGCGCCGGGCTCTCCCCCGGGCAGCCCGGACATGGTGACCACGCGGTCCTGGCCCAGCCGGTTGGCCAAGCGGATGGAACGACGGATGTCCTCGGCGTGCTTTTCGCCAATTTCCCGCTTGGGATGCAGGGGGTTTCCATTGCAATTCAGGCCAGCGATTGAAACCCCGGTGCCCTCAAAGATCCCGAGGTAGTCGTCGCGGGCGGCGTCGCTGTCCAGGATCTGGTCGAACGTGGGGACATGCACGGCGGGAAGGAATCCGCCGGTGTTGATCTCGATGCCAGTCAGGCCAAGGTCGGCGATGACTTTGAGCGCTTCAGGAAGCGGACGGTCGTGGAGGATCGCGTTGTAGACCCCGAGCTTCATAGCGTGATCTTCTTTCCGTTGTCCAGGGCGGACTCAGTGACCGCGCCGAGGAGTTCCATGTTGCGGACACCTTCGTCGAACGTCGCGCAACGGGGCAGGGAGTCCGCTTCGGCCAAGCCCGCGACCTCTTCGAGGAAGGCCCGTGCCTGGTATCCGAAGGCATCGTTTTGGCCGAAGCCGACTTCCGGGGCGTCCATGGCCAGGCCGCCAGCAATATAGGGGTGTCCTGGGCCCAGGATCACTTGGCGGTACCCGCCTTGCAGGCCGGAGCCATCGTTGAGGAAGAGCTGGATTTCGTTGGGGCGGCGCTGGTCGAACTTGGCTCCGCCGTTCTCGCAGAAGACCTCGAACTGGAGGCTGTTGGCGTGTCCTGCCGCAACGCGGGACACTTCGAAGCTGCCGGCACCGTTGGTGAACTCGGCGTTGAAGGCTGCGTAGTCGTCGTTTTCCACGGCCTCGAAGGTGTCGCTGACGGCAACATGGTCGTGACCCATCACGGCGGTCAGTGGCAACGGGCGCTTATCGATCGCAGTGGACAGCCTGCCACCGCTGATGGACTTGATGTCGCCGCACAGGAATTCGGACACATACGTCAGGTGGCTTCCGACGTCGGCCAACGCACCGGAGCCGGGTCCGCCCTTGTAGCGCCAGCTCATGGGAGCCGAAGGGCTGAAACCATAGTCCGTCCAGTACCGGCCACTGAAGTGCAGGACATTTCCGAGCACTCCATTTTGGATCAGTTCGCGGATGTAGGCGATGCCGGGTGTGCGGCGGAAGGTGAAGCCGATGCGTGCCAGGACTCCACCAGCCTCAGCGGCGCGGGCCGCGTCAGCCATGGCCCGGGCATCGTCGAGGGTATCGCTGAGCGGCTTTTCGCAGAGGACGTGCTTCCCGGCGGCGAGCAGGCCTTCAACCACCTCGCGGTGCAGGGAGTTGGCGATCACCACGCTCACGACGTCGATGTCATCGGCTTCGGCAATGGCCTGCCATGACGTGTCGTTCCGTTCATATCCGAAGCGGCGTGCTGCCAACGAGCCGAATTCAGCGTTGACGTCGCCAATGGAAACGAGGCGGATGTTGGGAAGCACGGGGCTATAGAGGGCGGATGCCGTGCGGTATGCGGCAGCGTGGGCCTTGCCTGCCATGCCTGCTCCGATAACGGCTACGCCGAGGCTTTCAGCCATTGATTTCTCCTTCGAAATTCTGCCGTCGCATGAGGATCGTCCGGCATTTTGTAGCGCTACAATTTTTACGCTGGACTTGAGCGTAACCATGTCTATATGTCCTGTCAATCCTTAACGGACTATCCTCGGGGGAGGACACGAAAGGCAGCCAATACGTTGAACAACAACCGACGCCCCACGCTCTACGACGTCGCCACCCAAGCCGGCGTTTCGCCGTCGTTGGTTTCGCTGTTCCTCAAAGACCCCGAAAGAATCAGCGAAAAGCGCCGCAATGCCGTCCGGGACGCCATCACTGAACTGGGCTACCGGCCGAGCCGTGCCGCCACCACCCTGGCAAGCAGCAGCACGAAAAGCATCGGCCTGGTCATCGATGACTACCGGAACCCCTGGTTCGTTGACCTGCTCCGTGGAATGGAATCAGTCCTTTCAAACCTTGGGTACCAGGTGATGCTTGCGGACTCCAGGCCGGGCGAAAACCGGATCAAGGAAGCAACAGACGGTCTGCTTGCCATGCACGTCGATGCGCTGGTGATAGCCGCCGAACCGAGCGAGGCCATGCTCGCCAAGACCTGGGTACCCACCGTGGTGGCCGGCTGGCGCAAAGGCGTGCCGAAGGGCGCCGACCTCATCACCAACGATGACGACGGCGGCGGAAGCATGGCAGCCAACCACCTGTTGGGTTTGGGCCACGTCCGCATCGGCCACGTCTCAGGGTCCGACGGCGCCTCCGCACACCGGCGCGCCGGTTACCGTCGCGCCGTGGAAGCTGCCGGCGTCGAGCCTGTCATCAGCGAGTCCACCGGAACGTCGGAGGAAGACGGCTACGAGACAGCAAGCCGGCTCCTGGAGCGCCATCCGGACACCACTGCGATCTTCGCAGCGAACGACTCCATGGCCCTGGGCGCCTTCGCAGCCATCAAAGCACGCGGCCTGTCAGTACCTGCCGACGTTTCGGTGATCGGCTACGACAACTCCCCCTTGGCCAAGTCGCGTTTCCTGGACCTGACGTCCATCGACAACCGCAGCGACATTGTTGGGGCGGACTCCGCCCGCAGGCTACTGGCCCGCATAGCGGATCCGACACTGGCACCGGAGCGCAAGCTCATTGAGCCAACCCTGGCCCTGCGGGGCACCACGGCGCCGCTTCGCTAGGGTTGGCTCCTTGCCTAAAACAGTCCTGCCCGGAGCCAACATGCGCTCCGGGCAGGACTTTCAGCAGCTACCGCGTCAGTGCCGCTTAGTGGCGTTTTCCGGAACGGATTCCTCCACACCGGCCACCTCGGCCTTGACTTCCTCAAGGGCGTCGGAGTGGCCACCGAGCTGCTCCAACTCGTGGGCCAGCTCTGCGAGTTCTGCACCGCCGGCCATCTGGGCCGTCAGCTCATCCAGGGTGATGTCCTTCTTGTCGTAATACCCAATCGACTTGCCCCGCTTGAGCAACAGGAACCGGTCGCCCACGGGGAAAGCGTGGTGCGGGTTGTGGGTGATGAAGATGACGCCCAGGCCACGGTCGCGGGCCTGCAGGATGTAGCGGAGCACCACGCCGGACTGCTTCACGCCAAGTGCCGCAGTGGGCTCGTCAAGGATCAGGACCTTGGCCCCGAAGTACACGGCGCGCGCGATCGCCACGCACTGGCGCTCACCGCCGGACAGCTGACCGATGGGCTGCTCCACATCGCGGAGGTCGATGCCCATCTGGGCCAGTTCGCTGAGCGTGATCTCCTTCATTTTCTGGACATCCATACTCTTGAACGGCCCAAATCCCTTGGTCAGCTCAGAGCCGAGGAAGAAGTTGCGCCAGATGGGCATCAGCGGAACGACCGCCAGGTCCTGGTACACCGTGGCAATACCGGCGTCGAGCGCGTCCCTGGGTGAGTTGAACTTCCGGGCATCCCCCATGACGTGCAGGGTGCCTTCGTCGTGCTGGTGCAGGCCGGCGATGATCTTGATCAGGGTTGATTTGCCTGCGCCGTTGTCGCCCAGGACACAGGTGACACGGCCATTGTCCACGGCCATGGTGACATCCCGCAGCGCGATGATGTTGCCGTAGTGCTTGCCCACTCCATCGAGGGACAGCAGGTGGACCGGTGTGTGTGTCAAGGGATCCTTCTCGCCTTTCAGCAGGGTTTGCTGATCGATCTGTTGTGCGTTCATTGTTCCGGCCCCTTACTTGAGCTCTGCCCGGCGCTTGACGATGAGGTTGACGATGGTGGCCAGCAGCAGCATCAAGCCCAGGAAGAACTTGAACCAGTCCGGATTCCATTGTGCGTACACGATGCCCTTGTTGGCCATGCCGAAGATGAAAGCGCCAATGGCGCCACCAACTGCGGAACCGTAGCCGCCGGTCAGGAGGCAGCCACCGATGACGGCCGCGATGATGTACAGGAATTCGTTGCCCACTCCTTCGCCGGACTGTACGGCGTCGAAGGCGAACAGGTTGTGCATACCCAGAATCCAGCCGCAGAAGCCCACGGCCATGAAGAGGCCGATCTTGGTCTTTGTTACCGGAACACCCACGGCGCGGGCGGCGTTTGCGTCGCCGCCTACGGCGAAGATCCAGTTCCCGATCCGGGTGCGCAGCAGGATCCACGAGGCCACGGCAACCAGGACGATCCAGAAGAAGACCGTGATCTTGACCTCCACCCCGCCGATGCTGACGGAGGACGCGAAGACCGCACGTGCTGATTCGAAGCCGTCC
This sequence comes from Paenarthrobacter sp. AR 02, assembly GCF_021538675.1. Lineage (GTDB taxonomy): Bacteria > Actinomycetota > Actinomycetes > Actinomycetales > Micrococcaceae > Arthrobacter. Next base: position 185,550 of record NZ_JAJUKH010000002.1, on the reverse strand, counting down.
AGCTTGGAGATCGACGGCGAGGATACGCTGCCGCCGATGAGGCGGGTGAGTGCCAGGTTGAGGCCGGTAAGCATCAGGAATGTGGCCAGGGTGACGATGAAGCTGGGCAGTTTGGTTTTGACGAGGATCCAGCCGTTGATGAAACCGATGCCCAGGGAGACCACCAAGGCCAGCCCCACGCCGACCCAGGCGTTCAGGGAGAAGTTCCAGCTGAACAGCGACGCAGTGAGTGCGGAGGAGATCACGGCAACACCTGTGGAGAGGTCGAACTCCCCACCGATCATCAGCAGGGACACGCCTACCGCCATGATTCCGATGGTCGATGACCCGTAGAGCACGGTAGCAAGTGCGTTGGGTTGGGTGAACGTCTGCGAAACGGACGCGAAGAAAATGAAGAGGACCACCGCGCCCACCAACGCTCCAACTTCGGGCCTTGCGAGGAACTTCTGGAGGGGGCTGCGCCGCCCGATCCGTTCATCGCCGGGGGCCGTAGCCGGCGCCGGCGGCAGGGTTGCTGTGTTTGCCATAGGGGAGGACTCCTTGTTGGTCAGGCTGCGCGGCAGGGAGCCGCCGCGCAGCCTGGTTCCTGGATCTAGCGGACGCCCTGCTGGGCGAACTTGAGGACATCGGATGCGTTGGTCTTGTCCACGATGGTTGGGCCGGTGAGGACGGGCTGGCCGCCACCGATCTTGAAGCCACCGCGCTTGGCCTGCCACAGGGAGTCAACGGACATGTAGCCCTGGAGCCACGGCTGCTGGTCCACCGTGAAGATCACGGCGCCGTCCACGATCTTCTGGGCAAGGTCGGCGTTGAGGTCAAAGCTGGCAACCTTCGACGAGCTGCCGGCGTCAGTGACGGACTTCAGCAGGGTCAGGGTGATCGGAGCGCCGAGGCCGATGATGACGTCGGCGTCCTTGGCGGCCTGGAGCTTTGCCGTGGCGGTGGACTGGACCGCAGTCATGTCCTTGCCGTCCACGTACAGGATTTCGGTTGCGGGCACCTTGGCCTTCACACCGGCGCAACGGGCTTCAAGACCGACGTGGCCCTGCTGCTGGATCACGCAGACGGGGTGCTTGTACCCCTCGGAGGCGAGCCTGGTGCCGACTGCTTCGCCGGCAAGTTGCTCGTTGGAACCGAAGTGGGTGAAGGCACCCAACTGCTTGGAGACTGATTCGCCGGCGTTGAGGCTGACCACCGGGATGCCCGCGTCGGTGGCCTTCTTGAGGACATCCTTCAGCGCGTCCGGGGTCGCCAGGGTGACGGCGATGCCATCCACCTTCTGGTCAATGGCCTGCTGGACCAGCTGCGCCTGGCGACCGGCCTCAGGGTCGCTGGTGTAGAGGAGTTCAACGTTGTCTTTCGCCGATGCTTCCTCGGCACCCTTGCGGACGATGTCCCAGAACGTGTCGCCGGCAGCCGCGTGCGTAATCAGCGCTACCTTGATCCGGTCAGTGGATGCCACCTGGCCAGCGGCTGCGGCGCCGCCGTTATCGGCCGGCTTGCCGCCCTGGCTTGAACAGGCGCTCAGTGCCACCAGGGGAACCACTGCTGCGACGACCGCCGCTTTGCGCCATGAGAATTTTGCCACCGTTATCTCCTTTGATGTCAGCTTCAGGTTTCCAGGACTCGTATCCGGAACACCTGCTACTCAGATCATGGTGACTGACCTCACACTTTGTCAATAGTTTGTCCTGACATTAGGATGTTTTAACGTAATATGGCTGTCGTGAAGGCCGAACCCGCCCCTTCCTTGACGGCCCTACCGCGGCTGCTATCATCAGAAAAAGGCAGTATGTCCTATCAAGAGAACATGAGCGGACATACGCTACCATCCGGCAGAGGAGCCGCAGACCCGCTCCCCCGGCCGGCCTTCAGCAGGCGTCTAGGAGAATCCAGTGGCGAACCAACTCAGTCTCAGCATCGATCGTTCGTCCCCCGTACCGCTTTACCATCAGGTGGTCCAAGGAATCGAGGCCGCCATCCACAGCGGCATCCTGGAACCCGGAAGCCGCTTGGACAACGAAATCGACCTCGCGGCACAGCTGAACCTATCCCGCCCCACCATGCGCAAAGCCATGGATGAACTGGTCCGGGCCGGGCTCCTGGTCCGGAAGCGTGGCGTAGGAACGCAGGTGGTTTCAAGCCAGGTCCGCCGGCCCCTGGAACTCTCCAGCCTCTATGACGACCTCAGTAACAACGGCAAAAAGCCCACCACGGACGTCCTGAGCTTCTCGCACATCGAAGCCGACGCGGCAACGCTGACCGCCCTGCAACTGCCGGCCGGTTCCAAGGTCTACCACTTCACCCGCCTGCGCAAAGTAGGTGGCAAGCCCCTGGCGCTCATGGAGAACTGGGTCCGCGACGACATCACCAGCATGGACGAGGCACAGCTTGCCAAGGAAGGCCTCTACGCGATCCTGCGCCGCGGCGGGGTCAACTTCCGGCTGGCCTCGCAACGGATCGGCGCGATGATCGCCAACGACTACCAGGCTCCCCTCCTCGAAGCCGAGGTGGGATCGGCGCTGGTCACCATGGAACGCACCGCGGTGGATGACACCGGACGCATGGTGGAAACCGGCCATCACGTCTACCGCGCAGACTCCTACAGCTTTGAAATGACACTCGTACAGCGCTAAACAAGGACACACACATGACCAACTGGGTATACCCGCTGGGAACAGCCACTGACGGTAAATGGGACATCTCCCTGGGAACCTCTGACTCCACCCTGGCCGTAGACGGCTGGGCCCACACGGGACTGAAGGTCGCGACGCTCGCCGCAGGTGCCGCCGTCGAGCTTCCCGCCGCTCCGGAGGAGCGCATCGTGGTGCCGCTGAGCGGATCCTTCACCGTAACGGTCGACGACGGCGAGTACAGCCTCGCGGGACGGCAATCGGTTTTCGACGGGCCAAGTGACGTCCTGTACACGGGGATCGACAAGGCCGTCAGCATCAGCTCGAACGACGGCGGCCGGGTGGCCATTGCGACGGCGCCCGCCAAGGCTGGGTATCCCACCCGCCTGATCACGGCCAAGGAAACCCCGGTGGAGCTCCGCGGAGCAGGGAACTGCTCACGCCAGGTCCACAACTTTGGCACGCCGGCTGCGCTGGAAGCCGATCGGTTCATCGTGTGCGAGGTCATCACCCCCGCCGGTAACTGGTCCTCCTACCCTCCCCACAAGCACGATGAGGAGAAGGACGGCGAGACCAGCCTTGAGGAGATCTACTACTTTGAGACCCGCGTTGCCCCGGGGTCCCCTGCACCAGAGGACACGGATCCGATCGGCTACGCGCGCGTCTACGCCTCCGACGAGCGTCCCATCGACGTCTCTGCCGAGGTGCGCACCGGCGACGTCGTGCTGGTCCCGTATGGTTGGCACGGACCGGCCATGGCCGCCCCAGGCTACGACCTGTATTACCTGAACGTCATGGCGGGCCCCGGCCGCGTACGTGACTGGCTCATCAGCGACGACCCCCACCACGGCTGGATCCGCCAAACGTGGGAAGGCCAGGACACCGACCCGCGGCTCCCGTTCGGCGCGTAACCCACACAGCGAAGGCCGCCTGGATGTTCCAGGCGGCCTTCGCTATGTGCTTCTGAAGCCTTGCGTTACGGTCGTGAACCGGCTTTGAAGAACTCTTCCAGTTCCTCAAGGCTCTTCCCCTTGGTTTCGGGCATGGCGCGTTTCACCCAGCCGATGGCCACCAGTTGGAGCGCAACGAACACCAGGAACGTCGCCGAGACGCCCATCCAGGCAACCATTTGCGGGAAAAAGAAGCCCACCAGGAAGTTGAACATCCAGAGCACGAAGACGCAGATACCCATTCCCACCCCACGCACGTGCAGCGGGAAGATCTCTGCCAGGGTCAACCAGGTGACCGTACCAATGCACGACTGCATGGAGGCCAGGAAGGTCACCATGAACAGCAGGACAAGGTACCCGCGCAGGGTTCCCTCCGGAACCGCGACGGAGATGATCGAAATGGCTGTGAGCGACACCGCGGTACCGGATAGCCCGGCAATGAGCATCGCCTTCCGGGGAAGCCTGGTCATCAACGACATACCCACGATCACGGCAACCACGGAAGTCACACCGTTGACCACATTTGCCAGGAGCGCGCCCTGGTCGCCGAAACCGGAGGACGACAGGATGGACGTGCCGTAGTACATGATGGCGTTGACGCCGCTGATCTGGTTGATGATGGCAAGGCCCAGTCCCACCACGAAGATCCTGCGGATCCACGGCACGGTCAGGTCCTTGAAGGTGCCCATCCGGGACTGGTAGTCCTCGCGCGCGGCGCGCTGGACGTCGTCGAACTCAGCCGATACGTCACCGGCGGCGCGGGTCCGCCGCAGGACGTCCATCACCTCGCTGAACCGGCCCGACGACGCCAGCCAGCGGGGACTCTCAGGCAGTACGAGCATCCCCATCCACAGGATGACGGCGGGCAAGGTAGCGATGACCAGCATCCAGCGCCACACGTGCATCTCTTCAGGGAACAGGTTCCCGAGCACCGCGTTGAACGTGAAAGCCAGGAACTGGCCCGTCACAATCATGAGTTCGTTTTGGGTGACGATCCTGCCGCGCTGCGCCGCAGGTGACATTTCGGCCAGGTAGACCGGCACGATCACCGAGGCACCGCCGACGGCGAGACCCAGGACAGTCCTGGCCAGCACCAGCAGCTCCGTGGTTGGCGCAAGGGAGCAGGCGACGGTGGCCACGGCGAAGATGACGGCCAGGCCCATGATGGTCCTGCGGCGGCCGAAGCGGTCGGACAAACGTCCGGCGCTGATGGCACCGAACGCCGCACCGAAGAGCAACATCGAAGTGACGAGGCCCTCGGTCAACGGCGTCAGGCCAAGGTCTTTCTGCATGAACGGCAAGGCACCATTGATCACACCGGTGTCATAGCCGAACAGCAGTCCGCCGAACGTGGAGAACAGCGCCACCTTGCGAAGGAACTTTTTGGGGTTGGCCGGCTTGCCGGTTTTCTTTGGGGTTACGGGGAGCGTACCAACCGTCATTTTGTCCTGGCGACGTAGTCGATCATTGTCTTGAGCTGGTACCGGGAGACGTCCTCGGCATTCTCGTCCTCCGCGAACACGGAAGAGACCATGACGGTGTTTTCCTTGTCCAGGAACCCGATTTCCTTCAGCCCGCCAAAGAACTCATCCCAGTTCACGTCCCCGTCGCCAATCTTCAGGTGCTGGTGGACGCGAACCGCGTTGCCCGGCGGATTGGTGATGTACCGCAAGCCGTGGGACGCGTGATGGTTCATGGTGTCGGAGACGTGGACCAGCCGCAGCTTGTCGCCTGCGGCCCGCATGATTTCCAGCGGCTTGTTGCCCATGTGGAAGGTGTGCGATGCCACGTACACCATGCCGATGTTGGGCGAGTTGATGCCGCGGATGACGCGCAGGGCGGCGAGGCCGTCCTCCACGAAGTCGTCCGGGTGCGGATCTATCAGGACGTCCATGCCCTCGCGCTCGATGATCGGCAGCAGTTCCTCCATGGAACGGTAGAACGCACGCTCGGACTCTTCTGCCTTCTCCGGGCGGCCGCTGAACTCTGTGTTCATGGTCTGAACGCCGAGGTCCACTGCGATCTGGATAGCCCGCTTCCAGTACCGGACGGCTGCCTCGCGTGCGTCTTCATCCGGGCCGGACCAGCGGAGGACAGGCAGGACAGAGGCGATCTCTACGCCGGCATCCTTGCACGCAGCTTTCAGCTTGCCTACCAGCTCGTCGTCGGCCTTGGGATGGTTGTAGAACGGGATGAGGTCCGCATGCGGGGTCATCTGCAGGTATTTGTAACCAAGGTCTGCCGCTACCCGGGGGAATTCGAGCAGGCCGTGGCTGTGGTGGAACGGTGTGGGGTCAAGGGCGATTTTCATGCTCAGTCCCCTACTTGTACAGGTCCGGCTTGGTGTTCAACTGGACCTTGACCTTTTCGCCCGACTTCTGCGCTTCGACACCAGCCTCGCAGCATGCTGCCGTGGCATAGCCGTCCCAAGCGGTAGGTCCGCCGATTTCGCCGCGGAGGGCGGCGTCCGCCCAAGCCTGCACCTCGACGTCGTACGCTGCTCCGAATCGTTCCTCAAAGCCTGGGGTGACATTGCCGCCCCACTTACCGGCTGCCTGGACGTAGGGGCCGTTGTCCCCGCCGATGCTCACGATGCCATCCTCGAAGGACGCCTGCGTGGCCACCTGGTAGCCGAACTTGGCGTTGACGTAGATTTCGACGTCGGCCAGCACACCGGATTCGGTTTCGAGCAGAACATGCTGGGGGTCGTGCTGGCCGTTGGGTGCGCTGCGGGTCGGTTTGCCCAGACGGACCTGGACGGAGGTGATTTCCTCACCGGTGAAGTAGCGGATGGCGTCGAACTCATGCACGACGGAGTCGTTGATCAGCATCTCGTTGGTGAAGCCCTCAGGCGTGGTGGGGTTGCGGTGCTGGTGGTGCAGCATCAACAACTCCCCCAATTCGCTGTTGCGGATGATGGCGCCCAGTGCCGAGTACTCGGCGTCGAAGCGGCGCATGAAGCCCACTTGGATGCGCTTGTGGCCCAGAGCCTGCTCAGCCTGGACAACTTTCCAGGCGCTTTCGGCGTCGGGGGTCAGCGGCTTCTCGCATAGGATCGGGAAATCCTTCTCCAATGCCTTGTACAGGATTTCCTCGTGGAGGAAGCCCGGAGTGGCGATCAGCACGGCATTCACGTCGCCATTGTTGAGCGCTTCGTCTGCGCTGGCGAGTGCCACGGCGCCGTCGATACCCTCGATGGCGGCCTGGGCCCTGGCGAGGTCGACGTCGACGACGGCGGCCACTTCAGCGCCGTGGATGCGGGTGCTGAGGCGCTTGATGTGGTCCGCACCCATGCGGCCAGCGCCGATGACGGCAACGCGGAGAGTCTTTGTCACTGTATCTGTCCTTCTTGAGGTTCTTGTGGGGTGCTACTGGACGCGGGTACGGGAACCGCAGGAAAGCAGGTAGTTGCGGGTGCGCTTGGCGATGGGCATCGGCACATCGAACGCTACCGGGTACATGTCCTGCTCCACGATGCCGAAGATGGGCCGGTTGAGCGCTTCGACTGCTTCGATGACTGCGCGCAGGTCCGGGAGGCCGTTCGGCGGCTCGGTCATGACGCCGGCCAGGTTGGCAGCCGCCCAGGTCATGTTCTTCTCGTTGACTTCGGCCAGGACCTGTGGGTTGATCTGCTTGAGGTGCAGGTAGCCGATGCGGTCCGGGTAGTTCTTGATAAGTTCCAGGCTGGAAGCTCCGCAGTATTCCGCGTGTCCTGTGTCCAGGCAGAGGTTCAAGTACTGCGGATCCGTGGCGGCCAGCAGGGTTTCGATGTCCTTTTGCGCGCCCACATGTGAATCCGCGTGGGAGTGGAACTGCTGGTGCAGGCCGAAGTCCTCCAGGAGGACCTTGCCCATCCGGTTGTGGCCGGCGAAGAGGTCCGCCCACTGCTCGTCCGTGAGTTCGCCGTTCTCCACAGCTTCGCCGGTGACGTCGTCGCGCCACATGGCGGGGATGACCACGATGTGTTCTCCACCCATGGCTGCGGTCAGTTCCGCGACCTTGCGGGCCGGCTCCCACGCTTCATCGTACTGGCCGGCACCGCGGTGGAAGGCCGTGAAGACGGTTCCTGCGGTGACCTGGAGGTCGCGCTGCTTGAGTTCTTCAGCCAAGCGTGTGGGGTCGTTCGGCAGGTAGCCGTACGGGCCAAGTTCGATCCACTTGTAGCCGGATTCGGCAACCTCATCCAGGAATCGTTCCCAGGGGGTCTGCTGGGGGTCATCCGCAAACCAGACTCCCCAGGAGTCCGGTGCGGTGCCAATGATGAGCTTGTTCTCGACGTCGGTCATGACAGCGTTGTCTTCCTTTGCGGCGGTGGGGACTTAGTTGGAGGGGAAGTTGTAGGAAGCGCCGGAGGCGTGGGTGGGTTCGGGCCAGCGGGACGTGATGACCTTGCCGCGGGTGTAGAAGGAGACGCCTTCGGGGCCGTAGATGTGCTTGTCGCCGAAGAGGGAATTCTTCCAGCCGCCGAAGGAGTGGTAGGCCACCGGCACGGGCAACGGGACGTTGATACCAACCATGCCCACGGTGACGGAGCGCTGGAACTTCCGCGCTGCTGCGCCGTTGGAGGTGAAGATGGCGGTGCCGTTGCCGTACGGGTTGGAGTTGATCAGGTTGATGCCGTCCTCGAGGGTATCGACGCGTACCACCACCAGGACGGGTCCGAAGATTTCCTCGGTGTAGGCGGTCATCTCGGTTTTGACGTGGTCGATCACGGTGGGACCTACCCAGAAGCCGTCTTCGTGGCCCGGGACCACGAGGTCGCGGCCGTCCACCACCATCACTGCACCGGCCTGCTCGGCTTCGGTGACGATCTTGACGATGCGTTCCTTGGAGGCCGGGGTGATGACCGGACCCATTTCAGCGTCGGGCTCGGTGCCGTTGTTGACCTTCACGGCCAGAGCCCGTTCTTCGACCTTTTTCACGATCAGGTCCGCGGCGTCCCCGACGGCGACGGCCACCGAGATGGCCATGCAGCGTTCCCCGGCGGAGCCGAATGCGGCGGCGGCGAGGTGGTCGGCGGCGTTGTCCAGGTCAGCGTCCGGGAGCACGATTGCGTGGTTCTTCGCCCCACCCAATGCCTGGACGCGTTTGCCGTGCTTGGTGGCGGTTTCGTGGACGTACTGGGCGATCGGGGTGGAACCAACGAAGCTGATGCCATCCACGTCCGGGTGCGTCAACAGGCCGTCGACGGTCTCCTTGCCACCGTGCAGGACCTGGAACACGCCATCGGGCAGGCCGGCCTGCTTCCAGAGCTTGGCCAGGAGCATCGAAGCGGACGGGTCGCGCTCGGACGGCTTGAGGATAAAGGCGTTGCCGGTGGCGATGGCCATCGGCGCCATCCACAACGGAACCATGACCGGGAAGTTGAACGGCGTGATGCCGGCAACGACGCCCAGGGGTTCGCGGAAAGAGAAGACGTCGATCCCGGTGGACACCTGGTCCGAGTAGTCGCCCTTGAGCAGGGTGGGGATACCGCAGGCGAACTCGATGACTTCGAGCCCGCGGCCGATTTCGCCCTTCGCGTCCGAAAGGACCTTGCCATGCTCAGCGGTGATTAGCTCGGCCAGCTCGTCCACGTGGGCTGCGACGAGTTCACGGAACTTGAACAAGACGGCGGTGCGCTTGGCCAGGGAAATGTCACCCCAGGTATCGGCTGCCTTGCGGGCCGCTGCGACCGTGGTGTTCAGGTCCGCCTCGTTGGCCAGGCGCAATTCAGCGGTGACCTGGCCGGTGGCCGGGTTGTACACCGGCTGGGTACGGTCGCCCTCGCCCGTGGTTTCAGCGCCGTTGATGAAGTGGTGGATGGTGGTCAGTGTGGTCGTCGTCGACATGTGCGGACTTCCTTGTGGTCTGTGGGATCTGTGTGTCTGGGATTCAGCCGAGCAGCTTGCGCTGGCGGCTCTTGTGGTCTGTGTACGTCTTGTAGGCCTGCTGGGTGGATTCCAGCTCGGAGACTGCCGAGACGGGGACGTCCCACCAGGACTCGGAGCTCGGGGCGTCCAACAAGGGATCGGACTCGACGTGGATCACGATCGGACCGGTCTCCGGAGCTGCCTTGGCTTCCTTGATCGCCGCACCGAGGGCTTCGATGACGTTGTCGCCCGGTTCGATGCGGATGACTTTCGCGCCCAGTGACTCGGCGTTCGTGGCGAGGTCGATGGGCAGGTGCTCCCCGGCGTCGAAGCTGTGCTGCTCCTTGTCCAGAACCCGGTACTGGGTACCAAAGCGCTGGGAACCGAGGGACTCGGACAGCGAACCGATGGACGCGTAGCCGTGGTTCTGGATGAGGACCACGATCAGTTTGATGCGTTCGGCGACGGCGGTAACCAGTTCGGTGTGCATCATCAGGTAGGAGCCGTCCCCCACCATGACCACCACATCCCTGTCGGGGCCACCGGCTGCCGCTTCGGCCAGCGCTGCTCGTTTGACGCCGAGGCCGCCGGGGATTTCGTAGCCCATGCAGGAGTACGCGTATTCCACGTGGTAGCCGAACGGGTCCCGGACGCGCCACATCTTATGCAGGTCACCGGGCAGCGACCCCGCGGCACAGATGACAACGTCGTGGTCGTCCATGGCCTTGTTGGTGGCGCCGATGATTTCGTTCTGGGCAGGCAACGGCGTGTAGCGGGTTTCGAAGGCTTCGTCCACGATCGCGTTCCAGCGTTTCTTCTCCGCCGCAACCTTCTCTTCCAAGTCCGCACCCACGCGGTAACCGCCCAAGGCCTGGTTGAGCTTCACCAGCGCCTTGCGGGCATCGGCGACGATCGGCAGCGTCGTGCCGTGCTTGTAGGCATCGATCGGCGCGACGTTGATGTTCACGAACTTTACGTCCGGGTTCTGGAACGCCGTACGGGATGCGGTGGTGAAGTCCTCGTAGCGCGTGCCGATCCCGATGATCAGGTCCGCTTCGGCAGCGATGGCGTTGGCCGCCGTCGTACCGGTTGAGCCGATGGCACCGAGGGAGAACTTGTGGTCCCAGGGCAGGACGCCGACGCCGGCCTGGGTGTTGCCCACCGGGATTCCCGTCAGCTCAGCGAACTTGGAAAGTTCGTCATTTGCGTAGGCGTACAGGACACCGCCGCCGGCAATGATCAGTGGGCGTTTCGCGGCGCGGATGGCCTCCACGGCACGGCGGATGTCATCGTCCTCCGCCTCGGGACGGCGGATCCGCCACTCACGTTCGGACAGGAACTCTTCGGGAACATCGAAAGCTTCGGCCTGGACGTCCTGCGGCAGGGAAATCGTCACCGCGCCCGTTTCGGCCGGATCAGTCAGGACCCGGAGGCCGTGGTGGAACGCGGAGAACAGCTGCTCCGGCCGGGAGACCCGGTCAAAGAACTTCGACAACGGCCGGAACGCGTCGTTCACCGTGATGTCGTAGGCGTACGGCAACTCCAACTGCTGCAGGACGGGGTCCGCAGCCCGTGTTGCAAAGGTGTCGCTGGGCAGCAACAGCACAGGCAAACGGTTGGTGGTGGCCAGCGCCGCGCCGGTCAGCAGGTTCGATGAGCCAGGACCAATGGAGGTGCTGATCGCGAACGTCTGGCGACGACGGGTGTGACGGGCGTAGCCCACGGCCTGGTGGACCTGGGCCTGCTCGTTGCGGCCCTGGTAGTAGGGCATGATCGCGGGATCCGCGGCCTGGTACTGCTTCAGGGCCTGGCCCACGCCGGCCACATTGCCGTGGCCGAAGATACCGAACGTCCCCGGAATCAAGCGCTCACGGAACTGAACGCCATCAACAGAGTCAACGGTGTACTGCTTGGACAGGAACTCCACCACGGCTTGCGCCACGGTCATCCGACGGGTTGCTGTTCCCACTGGTCTTACTCCGATACTTTCACTGGAATGCGGTCTGAGGAGGCATGGCCGTTTGCGTTGGCGGCGGCAGCGGGCGCCGGGGCGTTCAGCAGCGAGGCGGCCGTGGCTACGGCACCTGCCACGTCGCCGTCGTGCGGGTACAACAGCGTGCGCCCCACAGTGAGGCCCTGGACTCCGGGCAGTGCAAGGGCCGCCTGCCAGGAAGCGAAAACTTCATCCTGGCTGCCGTCCGGGTCCCCGCCCAAAAGAACGGTGGGCAAGGTGGTGGAGGCCATGACGCGCTCCATGTCCTTCACCACCGGAAGCTTCATCCAGGTGTAGGCGCTGGTGGATCCGAGACCTTCGGCGATGCCTACCGACTTGATCACGGCGTCCGCGCGGAGGTCGTTGCGGACCTTGCCGTTGGCGTCGCGGATGGAAAGGAACGGCTCCACCATGGCGATGAGTTTGCGCTCGGCCAGCGAATCAATGGCTTTGGCGGTGGCCTCAAGGGTGGCAACCGTATCCGGGTCGCCCAGGCAGATGCGGGTGAGCATCTTGCCGCCGTCAGCGCCCAGCGCCTCCAAGGCAGCTGCCGTGTGGCCGGTGAAGCGGTCGTCGAACTCGTTGACCAGGCCGGCCAGGCCGCCGCGATTCATGGAACCGAACACCAGCTTGCCTTCCAGGGCACCCAGGAGAAGGAGGTCATCCATGATGTCCGGTGACGCGAGGATCCCGTCCACGGCCGGGTTGGCCAGGGCGATCTGCAAGCGGTCAAGCAGGTCGCGCCGGTCAGCCATGGCCATCGGCTCGGAACCTACTGACAGGGCTCCCCGGGCAGGGTGGTCCGCTGCGACGATGAAGCTCTGCTGGCCGTACTTCAAGCCCGGATGCCGACGGCGGGTGGCAGCTGCGCGGGCGACGGCGTCCGGATCTTCGAGCCGGATCCGGCTCAGGTGCTCATAGCGGCGGGGATCATCGTTGGGGCTCAACGCACGGCTCCTTCGGTAAGGGTGGCACCCGGAATGGGGCGGCCGCGTTCGGCGAGCAGCGAGGTGACCTCGTCCGGCGTCGGCATCGCATCCGCGCACGAAACGCGGGAGGCGACGATCGCGCCCGAGGCGTTTGCGTAGTCCAGGACTTCGGACAAGGGCCAGCCGGACAGCAGGCCATGGCAGAACGCGCCCCCAAAGGAGTCGCCGGCACCCAGGCCGTTGACGGTTTCCACCGGGACCGGCGCTGAGACCACACGCTCGGTGCGGGTCTTGGCCATCACGCCTTCAGCGCCAAGCTTCACGACGGCGATCTCGACACCGGCCGCCAACAGACGGTCCGCCTGCTCGTCGGGCGTCCCCTCGCCTACCGCCACGGCACACTCCTTGTCGTTGCCGATTGCCACCGTGGCGTACGGGAGGATCTTGGCGACCTCGGCACGCGCCTCTTCCTCGGAGGCCCAGAACATGGGGCGGTAGTCAAGGTCCAGGATGGTGAACTGGCCTTCCTTCAGGCTGGTCCGGGGGCGGGCCTGGTGTGCTGCGAGGTGTGCACTGCGGCTGGGCTCCTGGCACAGGCCGGTCACCGTGGACCAGAAGATCCTGGCTTCGCGGATCGCGTCCAGATCGAGCTCTTCGGCCCGGATCTGCAGGTCCGGGGCCGTGGGAAAGCGGCCGTAGAAGTAGAGCGGGAATTCGTCTGTCGCGGGCTTGATGGCGCAGAACGTCACCGCCGTGGGGTATTGGGTCACGGGCGAAACGAACGAGTCATCCACGTTGAATTTGCGCAGTTCCCGGTGGAGGTATGTGCCGAATGCGTCGTCGCCGGTCCGCGTAATCACGCCAGTGCGACGTCCGTGCCGGGCAGCCGCCACAGCCACGTTGGAGGGCGAACCTCCGAGGTACTTGCCGAAGGACGTCACGTCCTCCAGGTCCACTCCGATGTCATTCGGGTAGATATCAACGCTGATGCGCCCGATTGTGAGCAGTTCGTGGGTCACGATGATCGTTGACCTTTCTCTTGTGAACTCTGAACCTCTGAGCGCTGGGCCCCGATGCCTTGCCACCCCTCAGTGAGCGGGGCCACATGACTACTTTGCACCAGATTTCATGTCCTGTCAAAGGTTTGTACTGACATATTTACAACATGACACAGACTGCTTTTACTTGCGCGGAACAGCCAGTTCTCCGGTGACATACTGGCTGCGCCCGAAGCCGAAGGACCAGTCCCCCGCAGTGTTTTCGACGTAGCCCACAAAGACGTCCTCGCCACGGACCCCCACTGCCGCCAAACGGCCCGCAATCGCTTCAAAGAGGGAGCTCTTGGCCATCTGGCTCCGACCTTCCTGGGTAAAGATCTGGATCATCACCACACCAGCAGTCCGCTCAAAGCCAAGCCCTGCATCCTGCGCCACGATCTGCCCCTGCGGATGCTCAGTGAGGATGTGGAAGTAGTCCCGCTCCGGAATTCCGTACTCACCCAGAATTGCGTCGTGGATGGCTCGGCTGAGAGCTGTCAACTCCTCCGCGGAGCGGCCCTGGTTCACGTCGATTCGCACAAGTGGCATTGCATTCCCTTCGAATAGTTTGTCCTAACATACTAACAAACTACTTCAAGCCTGGATACAGCAAAGGCCCGCCCGGGTAGATTCGGACGGACCCCTGCCCCACATTGCGAGGCCCACTCTGCGCCGCAAAACAACCGAATAGCGCGCTCAACGGGCCCCACAACGGGCGCACCCACTTTGCGAGGCCCACTCTGCGCCTCAAAACACCCGAAAAGCGCGCACAAGAGGCCCCACAACGGGCGCACCCACATTGCGAGGCCCACTCTGCGCCGCAAAACAACCGAATAGCGCGCTCAACAGGCCCCACAACGGGCGCACCCACATTGCGAGGCCCACTCTGCGCCGCAAAACAACCGAATAGCGCGCTCAACAGGCCCCACAACGGGCGCTTAAAGTACGACGGCGGCCCGTCACCTTTCCATCCGGAAGGTGACGGGCCGCCGTCGTCAGTCAGTTGTGAAGGCTAGAGCGTAGCGAAAACCTCGCGCAGGAGCTTGGCGGTCTCGGACGGCGTCTTGCCGACCTTCACGCCTGCAGCTTCGAGAGCTTCCTTCTTTGCCTGGGCGGTGCCTGCAGAGCCGGAAACGATGGCGCCTGCGTGGCCCATGGTCTTGCCCTCAGGAGCCGTGAAGCCAGCCACGTAGCCGACAACCGGCTTGGTGACGTTGGCCTTGATGAAGTCGGCTGCGCGCTCTTCAGCGTCGCCGCCGATTTCACCGATCATGACGATTGCCTTGGTCTCGGGGTCAGCCTCGAACGCAGCCAGGGCGTCGATGTGCGTGGTGCCGATGATGGGGTCGCCACCGATGCCGATAGCGGTGGAGAAGCCGAGGTCGCGGAGTTCGTACATCATCTGGTAGGTCAAGGTACCGGACTTGGAGACCAGGCCGATGGGGCCCTTGCCCGTGATGTTCGCCGGGGTGATGCCAACCAGTGCTTCACCGGGGGTGATGATGCCGGGGCAGTTCGGTCCGATGATGCGGGTAACCTGCTTGCCGTCAGCGTCCACCTTGGACTGGGCCAGGGCCCAGAATTCGGCGGAGTCCTGGACCGGAACACCTTCGGTGATGACAACAACGAGGCCGATGCCGGCTTCGATGGCTTCAACCACTGCGTCCTTGGTGAATGCCGGCGGTACGAAGACGATGGAAACGTCCGCGCCGGTTTCAGCCATGGCTTCCTTGACGGTGCCGAAGACGTTGATTTCCTTGTCGCCGTGCAGGACCGTGGTGCCGGCCTTGCGGGCGTTGACGCCACCAACAATGTTGGTGCCGGCTTTGAGCATCAGTGCGGTGTGCTTGGTGCCCTCGCCGCCGGTGATGCCCTGAACGATGACCTTGGAGTCTTTGTTGAGGTAGATAGACATTCTCGGGTCCCTTACTTAGCTGCGTTGGCGAGCTCGGCGGCCTTGTCGGCGCCCTCGTCCATGGTGGCGGCCAGGGTAACCAGCGGGTGGTTGGCCTCGGTCAGGATGCGGCGGCCTTCCTCGACGTTGTTGCCGTCGAGGCGAACTACCAGCGGCTTGTTCGCGGAGGTACCGAGCTCGGCCAGTGCACCAACGATGCCCTTGGCAACAGCGTCACAAGCGGTGATGCCGCCGAAGACGTTCACGAACACGCTCTTGACCTGGGAGTCGCCCAGGATGACGTCCAGGCCATTGGCCATGACCTCGGCAGAAGCTCCACCGCCGATGTCCAGGAAGTTTGCCGGCTTCACGTTGCCGTGGTTTTCGCCTGC
Organism: Paenarthrobacter sp. AR 02; assembly: GCF_021538675.1. Lineage (GTDB taxonomy): Bacteria > Actinomycetota > Actinomycetes > Actinomycetales > Micrococcaceae > Arthrobacter. The sequence goes on along the minus strand of NZ_JAJUKH010000002.1, from coordinate 169,870 downwards.
GTAAGCAACGACGTCCAGGGTGGACATCACAAGACCGGCGCCGTTGCCGATGATGCCTACTTCGCCGTCGAGCTTGACGTAGTTGAGGTCCTGCGCCTTTGCCTTGGCCTCCAGCGGGTCAGCTGCGTCCTTGTCTTCCAGCGTGGCGTGGTGCACGTGGCGGAAGCCAGCGTTCTCGTCCAAGGAGACCTTGCCGTCAAGGGCAACGATGTCGCCAGCGCCGGTACGGACCAACGGGTTGACCTCAACCAGGGTTGCGTCTTCCTTCTTGAAGACGTCCCAGAGCTTCAGAATGACGTCGGCCACTTTGCCGCGCAGTTCTTCAGCGAAACCTGCTTCGGCGACGATTTCGTCGGCCTTTGCCTGGTCGATGCCTACAGCGGGGTCGATCGCGATCTTGGCAAGTGCCTCGGGACGCTCGACAGCAAGCTGCTCGATTTCCATGCCGCCCTCAACCGAGCACATAGCCAGGTAGTTGCGGTGGGCCCGGTCCAGGAGGACCGAGAAGTAGAATTCTTCGGCGATGTCAGCACCCTGCGCGATCATCACCTTGTTGACGGTGTGGCCCTTGATGTCCATGCCCAGGATGTTGGTGGCGTGTTCAAGCGCCTCTTCGGCAGTCTTGGCAACCTTGACGCCGCCAGCCTTGCCGCGGCCACCAACCTTAACCTGTGCCTTGACGACAGTTACGCCGCCGATCTTCTCGGCAGCTGCCTTTGCTTCTTCAGGAGTGTGCGCCACGATGCCGGCGAGCACGGGTACACCGTGCGCTTCGAACATATCGCGCGCCTGATATTCAAACAGGTCCACGGTTTAGTGTCCTTCTACGTCGAAGTAGTTTTCTGTTCAGCCGGGAACCGCGATGACCGCGATAGCCAGCTGCGGAGAGTACGCGGTCAACAACCGGATTGAAGCCGGTCACATTGCGTAAGGTCCTCTCGGAACTTTAGCCCTTTAGGGAGTCCCGCCAGCTACACACTACCCGTTAAGTGAGTAACCTTACACTTCTATCGGATGTAGAAAAACCGCATAAAGTAGCGGTTTTTGGGCTGGCTGGGGCCAGCTACGGCGTGTGTTTCAGGGTCCCGCGGACCGTTTTGCCGCCGTCGGAAATCAGCTGGTACCCATCCCTGGTTACGAAGAACGCCACGCCCCCGGAGACGTTTCCGCAGGCGACCCCGCTGTTGTAGGCCGAGCACCGAAGACCGTTGCGCTCGATATTTTGCCCGTCAGCCAGTTCGCGCAGCTTGGAAATGGGTCCGTTGCGGCTTCCTTTGGGACCGAACTCGGACTCCATTTGTGTTACGCCGGAACGGCACGCGCCATAGACCGCCTTATCCGGGGACAGCAGCACTGTCCCGCCAAGGTAGCCCAGGCCGGTCCCGGCGCAGTCGTCGGCGATGTCCGCAACATCAGGCTTGCCGTATTTGGCCAACTCACAATGCACCACCGGGACTACGGCGAACTTGTTGTTCGCCGCGTCCGAGTAGGTATTGGGCTCATAGGGCAGGTTGAGGTGCCCGCCGCGGGAGGATGTCATGGCACAGACGATGTTCCGGTCTGCGGTGACGAAGGCGGTCACGTCCTCGCCCGCGGACAAGGTGGTCTGCTCTGTGACCGGGACCTGCTGGAGCTGCTCCAGCGGCGGCAACGGAGCCGGCGGAACGTAGTTCGGATCCTTGGTGGCAAAGGAACAGCCCGAGGCCAGAACCACCATCAAAGCGGCAAGAATCCCCCATACAGTCCGTCGCATGCCACCCATTATGCCGTGCAGGCCCTAGGCGTCGATTTTGGTCAGGGGCGCGTAACGCAACAGCAGGCGCTTCTCGCCGACGTCGAACTTCACCTTGGCAACGGTCTTGTCCCCCGCGCCCTCAACACCGAGAACCACGCCGTTGCCGAAGCTTGTGTGGTTGACCTTGTCCCCCACCACCACGGAAATGACTTCCTTCTGTGGCTGCACCCTGTTGCGGGCGACGGCGGCAGGGACGTCGGCGTCGAAACCTGCGGTGGGGCTGGCGGCGGCTCCCCGGGAGGTACCCGCACCCCAGAACGAACCACCGTAACGGTTGGAGCCGATAGGGGCGCTTCCCCAGCCACCGGCCTGGCGGCTCATGCCTTCACGCTTCCACTCCACCAGCTCGGAGGGAATCTCCTCGAGGAACTGGCTGGCAGGGTTGTACTGGCTCTGGCCCCACATGCTCCGGACCTCGGAGCGCGTGACGTAGAGCCGCTTGCGGGCACGCGTCAGTCCGACGTATGCCAGGCGCCGTTCTTCGGCCAGTTCCTTGGGATCGGTGGCCGAGCGCTGGTGCGGGAAGATCCCGTGTTCCATGCCTGTCAGGAACACCACCGGGAATTCCAGTCCCTTGGCCGTATGCAACGTCATCAGCGTCACCACGCCCATGCGCTTGGCCTCTGCCACTGCGGCGTCGATGTCTGCGCCCGGGGCATCCGGGATCTGGTCGGCATCGGCCACCAGGGAGACCTGTTCGAGGAACTCGCCGAGTGTGCCTTCGGGGTTGTCGCGTTCGTATTCACGGACCACGGCCACCAGCTCAGCAAGGTTTTCCACCCGGGACTCATCCTGGGGGTCGTTGCTTGCTCGCAGGCCGGCGAGGTAACCGGTCTGTTCCAGCACCGCTTCCAGGGCTGCCGCAGCACCCGAGCCCGAGGCAACTTCGGCGAGGTCATCCAGCAGTTTCACGAATCCGAGCACCGCGTTCACCGAGCGCGTGGCCATTCCCGGAGCTTGGTCCGCCCGGCGCGCGGCCGCCATGAAGGACGTCCGTTCCCGCTCCGCCAAAGCCGCAACAGCGCCCTCCGCACGGTCACCGATCCCCCGCTTGGGTTCGTTCAGTACGCGGCGGAGGTTGACGTCGTCGTCCGGGTTCACCAGGACGCGCAGGTAAGCCAGGGCGTCCTTGATTTCCTTGCGCTCATAGAAGCGCGTGCCGCCCACAACCTTGTACGGCAGGCCCACTCTGACCAGGACGTCTTCGATGGACCGTGACTGTGCGTTGGTCCGGTAGAAGATGGCGACGTCGCCCGGGCGCAGCCCGTCCTCGTCCTGCAGGCGGTCGATTTCCTTGGCTATGAACTGGGCTTCGTCGTGCTCGTTCTCGCCCACGTAGCCAACGATCTTTTCGCCGTCGCCCTCCGCAGTCCACAAGCGCTTCTCCTGGCGGTTGGGGTTGCGTGAGATCACCGAGTTGGCGGCGCTGAGGATGTTCTGGGTGGAGCGGTAGTTCTGTTCAAGCTTGATGGTCCGGGCGTTGGGGTAGTCGGCTTCGAATTCCACGATGTTGCGGATGTCGGCGCCACGGAAGGCGTAGATGGACTGATCGGAATCGCCCACGACCGTCAGTTCGCTCGGTTCAACCCCGCTATCGCTTCCCAGGCCCACAATCTCCCGGACCAGCGCGTACTGGGCGTGGTTGGTGTCCTGGTACTCGTCTACCAGGACGTGCCGGAAACGCCGCCGGTAGGACTCCGCGAGCGCCGGGAACGCGCGGAACATGTAGACGGTCTCGGCAATGAGGTCGTCGAAGTCCATGGCGTTGGCCTGGCGCAGCCTTTGGGCGTAACCCTTGAAGACCTCTGCCACGGCCTGCTCGAAGGGGTCGTTGTGGTTGGCCGAGGAAATGTAGGAGTCGGCGTCGATCAGCTCATTTTTCAGGGCGGAGATCTTGTGCTGGATGGCCTTGGGCGGGAACTTCTTGGGATCCAGGTCCAGGTTCTTGGACACCAGTGTGATCAGGCGCAGCGAATCCGCGGAGTCGTAGATTGAGAAGTTCGAGTTGAGGCCGACGTTCGCGGCTTCCCTGCGCAGGATGCGCACGCAGGAGGAGTGGAACGTGGAGATCCACATGGCCTTGGCACGGGCACCTACCAATGCCTCGATGCGTTCCCGCATTTCTGCTGCGGCTTTGTTGGTGAACGTGATGGCCAGGATCTCGCCGTGGTGGGCGCGCTTAGTGGCGATGAGGTAGGCGATGCGGTTACTCAGGACGCGGGTCTTGCCCGAACCGGCGCCGGCGACGATCAGCAAGGGGCTCCCGGCGTGCTTGACCGCTTCTTCCTGCTGCGGGTTCAACCCTTGAAGGAGCGCATCCGCGGACGGCAGGCCGGACGCACCGTTGTTGCTCCACCCTCCCGAGGCAGGCCCGTCGGAAGGGCCCGATGAGCCGCCGCTGCCCTCCTGCAGGCGGGCGCCACCCGCGCCTCCACCGGGGCCAGAGAGCTCCGGGGCAGCCTTGACTGCGGCTTTGGTGCCTGCTTTGAAGGGTCCGTCTGCGTAGGGGTCGAACAACATATCCATGGTGCCTACCAGTCTAGGCGGTGCCCCTGACAGTCAGCGGCGCGTTGTCCACAGGCCCCGGTTACATGCCTTTCCCTGCACTAGTGGTTTGGGTCCTCCACCAGCCAGCCTCCTGCAACCAGCCTGTCCCTGAGTGCGAGCCTGGTCAGTGGTTCGGGACCGTCCTGGAACTTGCGTCGCACCGAAGCCAGGTGCTTCTTCACCCCATCGACGGAGATCCCCAGGACGTTGGCCGTCTCGGCAAGGGTTCCCGCGGTTCCGCCCAGATAAAGGGACACCACCTGGTGTTCCCGGGCCGACAACACCGGCCCGGACCGTTCGGAATCCAGTGCCGCCGCGACTTCCGCCGTAATGTAAGGCTCTCCCAGCGCTGCGTTGCGGATCGCACTTTCCACCACCCCGGCCGCCACGGTCTTGGGAATATACGCCAGGGCGCCCGCCGCTATGGCCTGCCTTATGACAGCTGGATCCAGGACTGAGCTGCAGACCACCACTTGGGGTCCGGCGGACAGGATTGCCTGGATTTTTGCGCGCAGCGGCACATGGTCGCCCAGCAGGACGTCCAGGACCACGACATCCGAGAGGGCTCCGATGTGGGCGGCAGCTTCGGCCCAGGAAGCGAACTTTCCCACAACCCGGATCCCTGGGGCATTGGCTTGGATCCACTGGGCGAGGCCCTCCCGCAGGACCGCGTGGTCTTCGACGATGTCCACTTCGATGGTGGGTCGGGATAGTGGGTAGCGCAGCATTTCAGACCTCCCCACATATGATTCTGCCTAAGTCGTCACCATATTAGGTGACACGTTTCGGGGGAGACATTCATGGGGGCATGGATCGACCGACCGGTGGCCAGCCGGGAGGCTCTGGGTAGTTCGGATTTATTGGCCCGCGGCGGGGCCGTGGTCAGCTTCGTTTTCGTCGCGGCCGCATGGATCTACGCCGGGCCGGTCAGCGACGGGCCCGCTTGGCGAAGCCCCGCCACCACCGCTGTTGTGGTTGTCCTCGTCGCCTGCCTTGCTGCGATGCTCCGCACCGATGCGTGGCCCGTCCGGCTTGTCACCGTCCTGGCCCTGATCACTTTGTCCGAGCTTCTGACCGGGGTCACGTTCCGGCAGGACTCCGACTCCCTGCTCCTGGCACATTCGGTTCTGCTGGCTACAAGCTCTGTCCTGGTCCTGGCGTTACGGAACACGTGGCGCTCCGTTCTGTTTACCGCGTTCCTCGGTCTGTTGGTATTCGGGCACACCTACGCTGTGTCCGTGATCCACCGCTTGGGCCCCACCACCGCGTTGACGGTCCTGGGCGCCTGGTTCGTCATGCTCGTCATCCGCCATTCAGCACCAAAGGCAGTGGCCATCCACTGCGATGACCAGGCGATCCGGCAGGAATCCGCCACGGCCCAGGCCCAGGCACGGGATGCGGCCGACGCCGCCATGGCCCAGGCCAGGCTCCTCCACGACACGACCCTGAGGACGCTGACAGTGCTCGCCCGCGGCGGGGCCGGGGCCGATCCTGACGAGTTACGTGCCCTGCTGGCCTCCGCCACGCACGACGCCGGCGGGCCGGTTACCGGGCCAACCCCACCTAACGCCGCAGTCGCCCCAGCAGTGCGGGGCGACGGCGGGCCGCGCACCCAGGCGGGGATGGCCGTCGTCGAACCTTCCGGGGTTCCCGAACTGGCCGAGGTGCTGAGGGACCGGGCCGCCCGCCAAAGCGGCAAGCTTTTCACGGTCGAGGTCTATGGCGAGGCCGGCGCGTTGCCGGAGAACCTGCAGAGCGCTCTCGTTGACGCGGCAGAAGAGTGCATGGTCAACGCTGCCCGGCATGCCGGCACCGACCACGTCGATGTCCTCGTCTCCCGGTCCGGTTCATCGGTGTCGGTACTGATCAGCGATGCGGGCTCCGGATTCAACGCAGAAGCCGTGCCGGCGGAGCGATTCGGCCTACGGCAGTCGGTGCTGCAGCGCATGAACGACGTCGGCGGACATGCCAGGGTGTTGTCCGCCGCCGGCCGCGGCACCACCGTGGTCCTGGACGTGGACGCACCATTAAACGCGGACCCGGCATGAAGGCGGAACATCCGTACATCTCAGGCAAAGCCGGTCCTTTGTTCCTGTCCCGCAGCATCCTCTTGGCCGGGACCCTGACCGTTTGGTCGATCTCCTTTGTCACCTCCGCCAACTCCCTGGACGGAAGCGACCGGGACATCATGAGACTGGGCGCACAAGCCTTCGACCTGCTGGGATTCACTCTTGCGATGTTCGCTTCGGATCCAAAGACCAGGGCGTCGCGTTTGCCCTGGCTGCGCTTGGGCTGGCTCGGCACGTCCATCGCCTCCGGACTTGCCACGGCGAGTACGGTCACCGCGGACTCCGGCTACGCCGCGTTGGCGTTCAACGTCCTCATGGGGGCGGCCCTGGTTTTTCTGTTGAGCATGCGGTGGGACCTGATGGGTTTCCTGGTCCTGGTGGGAGTCAACGCGGTCCTCAGCGCCGTCTATTACGCTACGACGCCCCGTTTTGGGTCCGGTGAAGGGCTCCTCATCTTCTTCATCACCCTCATTCCGGGCCTTCTGGGAGCCTTGGCGGTCATCGGTATCCAAAGTCGTATGGAACTGGCCGCGTCCCGGCAAGGCAACGCATTACCCGCTCCGCAGGAACCACCCGCTGATCCAATCGTCGACTCGCCGTCCGATGTGTTCTCGCCGTCCGATCTGCTGGCACAGACGCACCACCAAATCCAGGAGCTGTTCGCCAAGGTGGCCAGGAACCAACAGCTTGCCCTGGATCCTAAAGTGGCCGAAGAAGCGCAGGCTTTGGCCTCACAACTCAGGGGGCAGTTGATGCTGCTGCAATCGGGCACGTGGCTCGTCGCCGCGTTGCGCCTGGCCCGGATGGAATCCACGGTGGCTGTGGCGGCCCAGCCGGACCTGGCGGAGCGCATCCCCCAAGCGAAGCGTTCGGCGGTCCTGGCAGTGACCATGCTCCTGGCTACCCCGGTCGGGAGCGTCGACGGCAGTGTCACCCCGGTCGGGGGTGCGGACGGCGATCGTAAGCTCCAGGTCTTTCTTGAACCCGACGTGGAAGACCGAATCCTCATCACGTGGAGGGTGCGCAACCTCAATCCCAGCCGCTGCACCCCGGCCCTGTGGAGCGAATTGGAAACCCTGGGAGACACCCGAGTCCAAAGGGATCCTGGCGGTGCCAGCATCCTTGTCCATATGAAAGCGCCCCGGCAATGGTGACCCGGGTGCTGGTGGTGGACCGCCACCAATTGATGATCGACACACTGGATGCCTGGCTCCGTTGCAACGCGCCGGACCTGGTGATCAAGGCAACTTCCACCGCCCTTCGGCCCAGCGAGCAGGGCAGTGGCTGGGCCGCGGAAGAGATCGAGGTTGCTGTGCTGGGCACCTTGGACAGCCAGGAGGACCTGCTACCGGCCGTGCGCCATTTGGTACGGGCGGGCCTTCGCGTCGTCGTCCTTGCCACTGTGCTGGACGGATGGGACGCGGGGGCGGCCTGTACCGCTGGGGCCCTTGGGTATGTCCCAAAGGCCGCGGGGCCCCAGCATATAGAGCACGCCATCCGTGCCGTGGCCGCCGGGAAGCTTTATGTGCCCCCGGAAGTCGCGGCGGTCATGGTGAACACGGCACCGGAACGGATCAAGCTGTCGCTTCGTGAACAACGCCTCGCCGAACTTTACCTGGGCAGCGACGCCTTGCCTGTGCGTGGGGTGGCTGATGCCATGGGCATCAGCGAACAAACCGTCAAGGCCCACCTGCATCGGATCAGGCAGCGGTATGCGGCCGCCGGGATCAGGCTCAGCAACGTGATCAGCCTGCGGAATCAGCTAAGCGCTGACGGCTGGATCACGTAATCCGGGCGTGGCCTGGGAAGCCGTTTGCTGCTGTCCCCGCTCCGGCCCGGATGCGAGGATGCTGATCAGTGCAACCAGCAACGGGACACACAAAGCCGCGTGGAAACCTGAGAGCAGTAGCTGCCGATAGATCTCGGGCTGCCCGGACCACAGCACCACCACCCAGAACTGCAGCCACCCTGCCGCGACCACCACCACCGCCAGGCGTCCTACGGCGGCCTTCTTGCGAAAGGCCACGGCGAGTCCAAGGAGCAGCGTCAGCAGCTGCATTGCCACCAAAGCAACGGGCGCCGCCTTCAGTGCCGTCAACAGGCCCAATACCACCGGGAAGCGGTGGTCCTTCGCGAACGGCTGGCCCTGTCCCTCCATGAACGAACCGATGTAGCCCAGTTCAGGCGTCAGCATGGCGGTAATCCCACGTTCGCCCATCCCAATCAGCCGTTCAGGGTGGGTGAGGTAGAAACCTGCTAGCTTGCCGGCGCCCATCTCTTCCTGGAACTCGTGGAATTTCGGGTTCAAGGCAGCCGACCTCGGCGACGCGACGGTAGTGCCGCTCGCGGCAACAAATCCCGGATCAAGGCCCAACCACTTCAGGTCCTCCTCCGGGGTGGGGCTGTGCGGTAGCAGTTCAGCAAAAACCGCGTTGTAGAGGTTCAGCTCGGCGGTGCGCTTCGGTTGCACCGCCATGAAGGCCACGGTGAAGGCTGCAATGGCCATGATCGCCAACAGCGGCATCGCGAACCGACGCCATCGGCTTCCTTCCGGCGCGCGGCGGCCTGAACGCCGCGTGCTCCCCTGCGGCAACCACAACAATGCCAACGCCAGCACAGGCAGCCACGACACCATCTCGGGTTTGGCCGCGATGGTGAATACGCCGGCACCGACCACCGGCAGGATGGTCACCCACCGGCTCCGGGCACCGTTCCAGTAGTTCAACAGGGCCACCAACAACCCCAGCGTTCCCAGGAAAGCCGCGGGTTCGGGGTAGGGAGAGATGAAAAAATCAGCAAAAACGCCGTCGGCCATCACCACGGTCACCAAGGCGGCGATGAGGACCCGGAAGCTGGCACGGCCCGGGAGCACAGCAACCAGCGCGGCGATCAACAGGCCGAAAACCAGGCAGCAGACGATGCCCACTGCACGCATATCCAGACCGCCACCCCAACCAAAGAGCGGGGTAAGCAGCTTCCCCAACCACAGGAAGGCAAGCTGGGACGAGTACACCGGCTCACCGGATCCGGCGGCACCGCACGCCTCACCCACCAGCGGGTGGGGTGTCCAGCTGGGGTAGATGAACCGCGTGAAATCTGCGTAGTCCCAGGGCCGGACGTTGCTTACGCCCAGGGAACAGACCAGGCCATTGCCATCTCCTTGGTCGGCCACCCCCACCGGACCCGGCACAAACAGCCGCACCAGCATCGCAATGGCGGACACCAGCCCAGCAACGAGGGCAGGGGTACGGACTCCCCCCAGGGTCAATTCTCCAGGACCGAACGTCCGCGCGAGGAACCTCCCCGCCATGCGCAGCGGGCCCGGCCGTGGGCCCATGCCGGACCTCACAGGAACAGGAGCGAACTCCTCGACGTCGGGCTTGGCTGATTTTCCAACCGTCGTCTCAACCATTGGCCACTTCCCCACTCACCGTGCCGGCAACGGGTGCAAGGGTCCCGGTCCAGCGTTCCGGACCCGCTGACTGCCGCGGTGCCACGCCGCAACGGACAGCCCGCGCACCGCCGTCGACGCGCACTATCGGCCGAACTTCCACATCTGCGGGGAGAACATCCACGTTCAGGAAGTCGAGCACAAAAGGAAGGCAGCGTTCCTGCTGCGCAGCCAAAGGCACCAGCGAAGCGTCCTGCCCGAACCAAGCACTGACATCCTCGGTAGTGTGCGGCTCGGAACAGGGGGTGTCAGTGCCTTCGGAACCCAGCACGCCGTCTGTGATCTCCTGGGTGTAGCAAAGCCGGATCGGAGCGGATTCGGGCCTCGCCAAGGCGTCCTTGAGATCGGCCTTGGTCTCCCTGGGCGCCAGATCAGCCGTGGTGGTCAGGACGTCGCAGCGGACGGTCCGGCTCCCGGCCGACCAGGCAGCGCGGGTGGGATAATACCCGGTGATGGCCATGCCGGTGGTGGCGTCGCGCTCGGCGCCACCCAGGTACCTGCGCAGTTCCGTAGCCGGGCATAAACGGGCAGTGAGGTTTTGGAGTTGCTCGTGGAGCGGACGCTCCGCTTGCCCGGACAGCGGCTGAGGCACCGCAGCCACCAGGAACGTCTGGGTGGTGTGCGGCTCGGAACAGGCAACCGCCGGACCCGTATGGCTGCTGGCACCATACTCTTCCGGTGTTGAAATGAGGTAGCACTGGCCCACGCGGACTGCGTTGTCCCCGGAGACCGCACCAACCTCCGCATCGGTAGCGGGACCGGCACCGCAGCCGGTCAGGATCAAAGCCGCAGCCATGGCGAGCGCCGGGAGCACCGCCGGCAGTTCAGGACGCACGCCGGCCCCTCCTCTTGGCGACGGAGCGGTCCTTTCGGACGACGGCGGCGCGCACCAGGACGATGATGGCGGCCACGAAGCCGAAGATCACCACGAACGAACCCAGGAAGTGGTGCATGAGGTCAAAGCCCTGCTGTCCCCAGCTCTGTTGGGCTGCGGCGATCATGAAATACCGGGTTGCGTTGCTCAGGCAGACGATAGCCAGGGCGATCAGGGTGGCAGGCATGAGCCGCGACACAGGAATCCGCCCCATCAGGAACAGGACCCCCGCCAACGCGGCGACAGGTGTGAGGAGGACCGCGCTGGAGCACAGTCCGGTGACCATGAGGGCGTAGGGCTGGCCTGCCCCCACGTTGTGGAAGATGATGTCGTCCACGCTGTAGGACGCCCCGCCCAGGATCCCATCGAAAACCGCAGCCATCAGCCATGCTTCCGCTGCCCTGATGTGTTCCTGCTGCAGCATGGCCACCGTGGCGGCGGCCAGGAACAGCAACCCGAGCACGCCTCCGCCGCGGGCCTTCTGCACGGGGATGGCCCGCGGCCCCCGGGGAACGTTGATGTCGCTGAGGTTGGCGCTCGCAGCCACTAGGCTTCCTTCGCTAGTAGTTTGACGTCGGCTTCATGGTTGCGGCGTGTTTTCGCCCACCCCTGGTGGCCGGTGATGAGGCGGTACGTGGCCCTCAGCACGGTGACGTAGTTCTGGTACATGTAAAGCCAATAGCCAAGGCCCCACGCGATACCGGTCATGAAGTTCTTCTCCGGAGCGACGTGCCGCCTGTACACGAGCCCCCAGAGGGCGAAAGGCAGGACGCCCGTCGCGATGATCAAGGGGATGATGAACCACGCGGCCGAGATCCACGCAACGAAGCTGCCCATGGTCAGGGCGCCCTGCGCCACCATGGTGACGAACAGCGTGGGCCAGAGCACCAGCCCGATGATCTGGATGAAGGGCTGAATGAGGAAGTAGCTGGATTCGATGGCGCCAACGTTACTGAAGTACGGCGACTCGAAGATCCGTTTCAGGTAGGTGCTGCACTGCATGCCGCCGTGGCACCAGCGCGTCCGTTGCGTCAGGAGCCGGCGCAGGTCCGGCAACGCTTCCTGGGCAACATGCGTGTCGTGCATGTAGACCGTCTTGTAGCCGCCCAGCATGATGTGGATGGCCAGTTCGTAGTCCTCCAGCAATGCCCCATGCCACGGCTGGCCCGAGGTCCTGGCGATCGCGTCGAGAGCAGACAGCCGGGTGAATTGGCCGTTGCCACCCAGGCCGACCGTGAGCGTGTGCCGCCTCAGGGACTGCATCGCCGCGATGGTGGTCCTGAATTCCATGTCCTGCATCAGGACCAGGTAGCGGCCAAACGAGCGCCTGATCCGTTCCCGGCCTGCGCCGCCCTGAAGATCGGGATCGTCCAGGTTGGACATCCAGACCGCTGTCTGTGCGGCACCTACTTCGGGGTCGCCGAACGCAAGCGGACCGGCCGCCTGCCGGAAGGCGTTGTCGGCAAGGTGGCCATCGGCGTCGACCACCAGGACGATCACCGAAGAACGGTCGACGCCGGCGGGCAGCCAGGAATCCAGGGTGCGGTATGCGGCGTTGAGGGCGTCGCCCTTGCCGGTGCGGGCGAGCGGACGCCGGCGGCGGACCAGGTGGATCATGTCGTCGTGGCGGGACGCCGCGCTGACGAGTTCCGCGGTCGCGTCGTCGCTGTCGTCGTCGACAACCCAGACGTGGGCTTGCGGGAATTGCGCCCTGAGCAGTTCAAGGGTCTTGCCGATCACCACTTCCTCGTCACGGCAAGGAATGAAGACGTGCCAGGAGAAGGTGCCGGGATCGCCTTCGGGATCAGGCTTTCGCCGCAGGAACGGGACCAGGATCACCAGGATGTACGACAGAAAAACCACCAGCAGCACAAAAGCCAATGCTTGGGCGGATTCGAGTACCGACATGAATTTCCGATGCTTAGGGCTTGGCCGATCGGCCAGGATGGGAGGACAGGGTGGCGGGACGGCCCTTGCAGGAGCCGTCCCGCCGGTAGTGCTACGGGTTGGGGCCCGTATCCCGCTTCGCAGCCTTGAGCCTGCTGTTACGCAGGACCACGAAGCCGGTAATCAGCAGTGCGACACCCACCAGGATGACCCAGCCGAGGGTTGGGGCGCCGGTAGCAGCGAGGGCGGTGCCCCCGGCTGCCGTGCCGCCTGCAGTCCAGTTATGGCCGTACATAAGGCGTTCTCCTTTCGCTGGTGCTTGATGCGCTCACAGCGATCAGGCAGCAGCTACCGCAGTCTGGCGGCGCGAGCGAACGAACAGCCAGGTGAGCAGTGCCAGGAGTGCCACGCCACCGCTGATGGCCATGGTGTCGGTGTTGACCAGCGGGATGGCCGCTGCGTCCAGGTTCGGACCAACTGTGGCGCTGGCGAGGTTTACAGTGGCGATGGAGCCACCGGCAACACCGACCTGCAAGGCGCGCTGGGTAAAGGCGCCCGAGGGTGCTGTTTCCTGGATGTTGACCTTGGCCGAAACCAAGGCCGTCAACGCGTCGCCCAACGGAGTAACCAAGCTGGTGCTCAGGCCACCTACCAACCCGTTGACTGCCGTTTCCAGGGTGGTGACTGCCAGCAAGGCAGTGGTCTTGGCGACGTTCGGCAGTCCAAGGGGCGGAAGAGTGTCGGGCAGTGCCTGAACAGCCGCGCGGGTGCTGGACAAAGTGGTTGCCAGGATGCTCTGGATCTTGGTGGACACTGCCGCGGGCAGGAAGGAGACCAGATCGGTACCCGCCGGCAGCGAGTTCAGGTCTGCGACACCCGCCGCGGCCAACAGGTCAGCCTCGGTGATCTGGATGACGCCGCTGGCGAGCGGGTTGGTGATGGGCAGGCCAACAGCGGACAAGGCCACGTTGGCGGTGTTCAGCAACGGAGTGAGTGCTGTGGAGACGCCTCCCACCAGCGTGCCGCCAACGTTGGCCGAAACGCCTGCGACGGCGTAGGCGCCCTGCGGTGAAGCGCCCTGGTCCTTCTTGGCTGCTGCGGCAAGGGTGGAGATGTCCATGGTGAGGTCCACCAGGTTGGTGCCACCGAGGATGGCGGCAGTTCCGGCTGTGATTCGGGCTGCCGGGATGGCCGGGTCACCGGAGGTCGGGAGGCCCGCAGGAAGCGTGACCAGTCCCGGAGCACCACTGACGGTGCCGGAGAAAGCTTCCGAGGAGCCATCGTTGACGGCCTTGCCGTACTGGCTGACCGCACCAACCTGGATGATGCCGTTGTTCTGCAGCAGCGGAATGTTGCCCGCACCGACGTTGACGACGCCGAAGACAGCGCTGAGGTCCAGCGGGTCGGTGGCTTCGATGACCGCAGGACCGGTAGGCGGCGTGCCTACCTGCTGGGCGGTTGCGGCGCCGTTGGCGGCGAGGTTGGCGAAGTTCGGGATGGCCAGGACGGAACCATCGATGATCTGTCCACTGCCAAGCGAAATCACGTCAGTGGGTGCTGCATTTGCCGCGGGTGCGGCGACGAGGCCGATGGCCAAAGCCGAGACGGCAGTAACGCCGACGGCTGTGGGCCACAGCTTGCTCTTGCTGTTCAAGTACTTCCCCCTTGCGAACGCTGCAGGACAGGGCTGTTCTGCAGCTGAGACCGTGGGGGCAGTCGCCCCCCCGGGTGCAAAGTAACAAGGGCAAACGGTGGCGGTTCGCAGGGGTACCCGAAGGGGTTAACGCCCGCTGGGGCTCCTAGGCAAACTGGGGAACTGAGGTGAGGGCCGTGCTTAAGTCGCGGACCGCCGTCGGGCCTCCCGCGACGAACCAGTTCATTCCGTTGACTTTTACGACGGCGGTGTCCCCGCCGGCCGCACGGACGATCGCCTTGCCGGGGAGCCAGTCCCATTCCGGGCAGCTGTGCTGGAACCAGCACCCGAGTTCGCCATCCGCGACACGGCCGAGGTCGCAGGAACCGGAACCGAACATGCGCAGGGACGCGGCGGTGATGGCAGCGGCGTGCCAGGGCATGGCCGTGCGGGGGTCTGCCAGCCAGGTGGGGTGGATGTAGGTTGCCGCGCAGATCTCGCCGACAAGGCGGTCCCCGGAACCGGAAATCGGCTCCCCGTTCAGGGTTGCCGGGTGTTCCTGGCCACCCACCCAGAGCTTGTCCAGTTCCGGCTGGAAGATGGCGCCCAACAGGACCTCGGGATCCACGGAGGTTTCGTCCGAGTCGCGCTTCAACGCAATCGCCGAGCACCAGTAGGTGGAGCCGTGCAGGAAGTTGTACGTTCCGTCCACGGGGTCGATCACCCAGGTGCGGCCGCTGGTGCCGGCCACTGACGCGCCTTCCTCGCCGAGGATGCCGTCATCCGGGCGGCAGCGCCGCAACTGTTCCAGGACGTAGGCCTCGGCCGCGTGGTCTGCTGCCGTGACGACGTCGGACACCGACGTCTTCCGTTCGCCCTGCAGGCCGCCCATCCGCATGAGCAGCGCCAGTTGGCCTGCTTCGCGGACCAGGGCGCTGGCCAGTTGGTAATCGTCGAGTGCGGGATCGAGTTCAGTTGCGGTGTGCCTGCCGGTGGTCATGGGTCCAGCTTATGTGGCGGGATAATGAATGACATGGCCAAGACACCAGCGCAGCGCATCAGGAAGCACGGAGCAAAGGCGGCGGTCCCGGACCACTCCTTGCCGCCAGTGATCAACACCACCACCCAGCGCACCCCGCAGAAGGCCCAGAGCAACTCCAAGCTCATTGTGATCGCAGGCATCGTGGCCAGCCTGTTCCTGTTCTGGTACCTGCACCTGCTGACCCTGAACCAGATGACGCAGCTCTCCGGTGGCCTTGCCATGCCGGATTCGCTGATCGGCGGGTTCTCGCAGGACTACGTGTCGCAGCTCCGCGCCGCGATGGACGACTCCGCGCGGGGCCAGTTGAACTATGTCCACAAGACCGCCGGCACGCTGTTCCCGCTGATTTTCGGCTTCAGTTGGCTGTTGCTGATCGGCACCAACGTGGCCCGCAAATCCTGGCGCTGGGCCATGTGGGCCGCTCCGCTGCTGTTCGCGGTGGCCCACCTGTGGTCCAATGTGGCCATCGATTCCGTGCTTGCCGCCGAAACGCCCGACGCCGGTGCGGTGGCTTTGGCTTCCGCAGTGACGGTCGCGTCGTGGGTGCTTTTCCTGGTGAGCCTCGTCTGCGGCGTGGCTGCGGTGTTCCTCGGGCGAAAGAACGCCAAGCCCGCCTGACTCTCCGCACTCCAGCCTGCCCAGCGCACCACCTTTTCGCTAGGGGCGCACCACTACCCGCCGCACGCACCACCTGTTCGCCAGCGGCGCACCACTAAACGCCACGCGCGCCACGTGTTCGCCAGCGGCGCACCACTACCCGCCACGCGCACCACGGATGACGGGTGCGATCGGCGGAAAAGGGTGCGAAGCCTCGAGCCCAGGACACCCCACCCTGCGGCGCACCACTGCCCGCCCAGCGCACCACCTGTTCGCCAGCGGCGCACCACTACCCGCCACGCGCACCAGCGATGACGGGTGCGATCAGCGGGAAAGGGTGCGAGGCCCGGAGCCCAGCACACCTCGCGCCTTGAGCTCCCTTCGGTGCCGCCGCACGCGCTGGGCGATTACCAGGCCCGCCGCCGCCAACCCAATGGTGACGGGATAGCCCATCAGCCGCTCCAGGGTTCCGGGCTGGGGCACGTGCATACCGGTGATCCCGCCAACAATGAGCGCCCCCAGGCAGACCAGCCCGCAGGCGCCGAGGAACCAACTCACCGGGGTCTGCCGGAACCACAGGACGGCAAGCAGGAGCAGGGTGAACCCGCCACCGATGAAGAACATCAGTGCCCCCGCGAAATGCCACGGAGAACCCAGGTCCTCGGGTACCAGGCCGACAACCACCGTTCCCACTCCGGCCACCCCTGTCAGGACCCGGACCGCGACCGATAACAGCCACGGGACAGTCAGCACGCGGACGGGGGCCGGGGTGTTCGGTGCGTCCCGGAATCGCCGGGCAGGCATGCCCGGACGCGCAGCGACGTACAGGAGCCCGGCAGTCAGGAACAGTGCACCAAGGATCAGCCCCAGGCCTTGAACCACAAAGGATGCGTTCATCAGCAGATGCAACGGCGAGCACACCGCCCTGTCCGCGTAGACACCGCAGGACACCGCCCCGAGGTCGCTGATGTACCCGGTTGCCCTGCTGTAGGGCTCCGGACCAGCCCAGGCCTGGATCACCGCGGCTTCCGCCACGAAGTACTGCACGACGCTCAGCTGCGCCCAGCCTCCAATGGTCGCGCGGACGCTTCGCACATCGGGTAGGAACGATCCGGCTGGAGCCGCCGTGGTCAGGTGCCCTTTCATGGTCGCCAGCCTAGCCGTGTTCAGGCACTGCCCCGGCAGCTTGTATGCTTGTAGTCGTGTCCGGGCCCTGAGCTCCAGCAATGGGTTTCATGCCATGGACGCAGGCCCTCGTAGCTCAGTGGATAGAGCACGGCTCTCCTAAAGCCGGTGTCGTTGGTTCGATTCCAATCGAGGGCACTTGAACCACCAGCAGCCCACCCCGGACCTGCGGGCCTACCTGGCCGGCAGCTGGCACGTGGAGCGGACCCTCCTGGACCGGGCGTCCGGCACCCGCGGTACCTTTACCGGCGTCGTGCGTTACACGGAGAACCCCGACGGCGGCCTGGACTACCGTGAAGACGGAACCATGCATTGGCCCACCCATTCGGGCGCGGCTTTCCGCGAATATCTCCTGAAGCCCGGCGCGTCGCCCGAGCGGATGGATGTCTTTTTCCCGGACGGCAGGCCCTTCCACACCATGAGCTTCTCCGGGCAGGACCATGAGGACCATCACTGGTGCGATCCCGACGAATACCGTGTCAGGTACAGCTACGAAGGGCCGGATTCGTTCAGTTTCGCCTGGGATGTCCGTGGTCCTGCAAAGGACCTGCTGCTTGAATCACATGTAACGAGGCAAAAATGAACCTGATCATTGTGAGCGCGGTCTGCGTCTACAACGAAGATGGGCACCTCCTTACCGTCCGGAAGCGCGGAACAGACAAGTTCATGCACCCCGGCGGCAAGCCCGAGCCCGGCGAAACCGCGGCCCAGGCCGCTTCCCGCGAGCTGATGGAGGAAGTCGGCATCGACGTGCCGGCCGAAGAGCTCCTGCCGATGGGTACCTGGCTTGCTGCGGCCGCCAACGAGGCAGCGACCAACATCCAAGCCACCGTCTTCACGGCACCAGGAACCTGGCATGCCCACCCCTCAGCGGAGATCGCCGAGGTCCGCTGGCTGGACCTCCGCGCGCCCCTGCCCGGGGACCTTGCCCCGCTCCTGACCGACCATGTGCTCCCCGCCCTTGCCGCAGCCCAAGCAGGCCGCAGCCAAGCAGGCCGCAGCTAAGCAGGCAGTGCGCGGGAGGCGTTACAACTCCGGGACGGCTTCCTGGGCAACCGCCGTGGCTTCGGCGAACTGGGTTTGGTACAGCTCGGCGTAGCGGCCATCGGCGGCCAGCAACTCGGCATGCGTACCGCGCTCCACGATCCTGCCGTCCTCCACCACCAAGATGGCGTCGGCTGCCCGGATGGTGGACAGACGGTGCGCAATAACGACGGCGGTACGCCCCTCGAGCGCCTCGCCCAAGGCCGCCTGCACGGCGGCTTCGTTGGTGGAGTCCAGCGCAGCCGTTGCCTCATCGAGGATGACGACGCGCGGCTGCTTGATGAGCAGCCGGGCAATGGTGAGCCGCTGCCGTTCGCCGCCGGAGAGCCGGTAGCCCCGCTCCCCTACCACTGTTTCCAAGCCGTCGGGCAGTGATCGGATCATCGGTTCCAGGCGGGCCCGCCTGAGCACATCCCACATGTCGTCCTCGGTGGCGTCGGGACGGGCAAGGCGAAGGTTGGATGCAATGGTTTCGTGGAACAGGTGGCCGTCCTGGGTGACCATGCCCAGCGTGTCACGCAGGGAATCGAAGCGGATGTCACGGACGTCCACGCCTGTCCCGGGAGCCTGGCCGCCAAGCCGGACAGCACCGGAATCGACGTCGTACAACCGGGACAACAACTGTGCCACCGTGGACTTGCCTGCGCCTGAGGAACCCACCAACGCCACCGTCTGGCCGGGCTCGACACGGAAACTGACACCGTGCAGGACTTCCTCGCCACCGCGGGTGTCCAGCGTGGAAACCTCTTCGAGCGAGGCCAGGGAGACTTTGTCTGCGGACGGGTAGGAGAAGCGGACGTTGTCGAACTCCACCGCAACCGGACCAGCCGGCACGGAAACCGCGTCCGGCTTCTCGGTGATAAGGGGCTTCAGATCCAGGATTTCGAAGACGCGTTCAAAGCTGACCAAAGCACTCATGATTTCCACGCGGGCATTGGACAAGGCCGTCAGCGGAGCGTAAAGCCGGGTCAGCAGGAGCGCCAGGACCACAACATCGCCTGGAGCCAACTGTCCTCCCAACGCCAGCCAGCCGCCCAGGCCATAGACCAAGGCCAGGGCCAACGCGGAGACCAACGTCAGAGCTGTGACGAACGTGAACTGCAGCATCGCGGTGCGGATACCGATGTCCCGGACGCGTCCGGCACGGGCGGCGAACTCACGGGACTCTTCATCCGGGCGGCCAAAGAGCTTCACCAAAGTGGCTCCGGGCGCGGAGAACCTCTCCGTCATCTGGGTTCCCATGGCGGCGTTGTGGGCGGCAGCTTCACGGCGGAGATCCGCCAGCCTGGAGCCCATCCGGCGTGCGGGAATCAGGAAGATCGGCAGCAGCACCATGGCCAGCACAGTGACCAGCCAGGAGGTGTTGAGCATGACTGCCAATGTCAGGGCCAACGCCACCACGTTGCTGACCACGCCGGACAAGGTGCCCGCAAAGGCAGACTGGGCCCCGATGACGTCGTTGTTCAGGCGGCTCACCAGCGCACCCGTCCGGGTCCGGGTGAAGAATGCGATGGGCATCCGCTGCACGTGGTCAAAGACCCGGGTGCGCAGGTCCACGATGACGCCCTCGCCAATGATCGACGACAACCAGCGCGTCAAAAGACCTACGCCTGCTTCGCCAACGGCCACGATCGCAATCAGGACAGCCAACCAGATGACGGTTCCCACACCGGCGTTGGCGATGATCGCGTCAACCACTTGGCCGGCAAGGACCGGGGTAGCGACAGCCAGGAACGCTCCGGCGATAGAAGCGATGACGAAGGCAATGAGCTTGCCCTTATGCGGGGCGGCAAAAGCCATCACCCGCTTCAGTGTTTCCTTCGAGAACGGCTTGGAGCCGGACTTGGCAGTGGTGATGTTGTACAGCGAGCTCCAGGCCACGCGGTCCATGCTCATGGTTATTTCTCCTGGCTTGGGGTGTGATGGAGCTCCTGGACGTGGCCATTGTGCACGTGCCAACGCGAATCGAGCCGTACGTTTTCGAGCAAGCGGCGGTCGTGGGTGACCAGCAGGAGGGCACCTTCGTAGTTTTCCAGTGCCTCTTCAAGCTGCTCGATCGCAGGAAGGTCCAAATGGTTGGTGGGCTCGTCCAGCACCAGCAGGTTTACTCCGCGGGCCTGCAACAATGCGAGCGCGGCACGGGTCCGCTCCCCCGGTGACAAGGAATCCACAGTCCGGGACGTGTGATCCGCCTTCAAGCCGAACTTGGCCAACAGCGTCCGGACGTCCGCGGCAGTCCAATCCACCAGCACGGCTTCAACCGCGTCGCCAAGGTTGCTGCCGCCGTCGAGCAGTCCGCGGGCCTGGTCGATCTCGCCAACGGCCACCGAGGCACCCATGGAGGCATCGCCGTCGTCCGGTTCCTGTGTCCCCAGCAGCAGCCGGAGCAGAGTGGACTTACCGGCACCATTGGGGCCGGTGATGCCGATCCGCTCACCGCCGTTGAGCTGGAGGCTCACCGGGCCCAGCGTGAAGTCGCCCTGGCGTGCCACGACGTTGCGCAACGTGGCGACGACGGCACTTGAGCGGGGCGCCTGGCCGATGCTGAACTGCAGCTGCCACTCCTTGCGGGGCTCTTCCACCTCGGTGAGGCGGGCGATCCGGGACTCCATCTGGCGGACTTTCTGGGCCTGCTTCTCGGAGGATTCGGTGCTGGCGGCACGACGGATCTTGTCGTTGTCCGGGTTTTTCTTCATGGCGTTCCGCACGCCCTGGGAGCTCCACTCACGCTGGGTGCGGGCACGGGAGACGAGGTCCGCCTTGGTGCTGGCGTAATCCTCGTAGCGTTCGCGGGCGTGGCGTTTGGCGATGGCACGTTCTTCAAGGAAAGACTCGTACCCGCCGTCGTATACGGCAACGGAGTTCTGTGCCAGGTCCAGTTCCACGACGGCGGTGACGCACCGGGCCAGGAACTCGCGGTCGTGGGAGACCAGCACCACGCCGCCGCGCAGGCCTTGGACAAACGACTCAAGCCGGGCCAGGCCGTCCAGGTCGAGGTCGTTGGTGGGTTCGTCGAGCAAGACCACATCGAAACGGCTGAGTAGCAGCGCGGCCAATGCCACGCGGGCCGCCTGCCCGCCGGAGAGCCCCGTCATGAGCGCGTCGGTGCCCAGTTCCAGGCCGAGGTCGGCCAGGACTGCCGGGATGCGGTCTTCAAGGTCAGCGGCACCGGATGCCATCCACCGGTCGAACGCAAGGGAGTAGGCGTCGTCGGCCCCGGGAGCACCGGATCCGAGCGCTTCGGCGGTGGATTCCATCTCGGTTGTGGCCTTGGCGCAGCCTGTCCTGCGGGCAATGTACGCGGCGACGGTTTCGCCTTCCGTACGTTCATGTTCCTGCGGCAGCCAGCCCACGAAAGCGTCCGACGGCGCGAGGCTGACGGTCCCCTCCTGCGGCTGGTCGACCCCGGCCAGGATGCGCAGCAGCGTCGATTTACCCGCGCCGTTCGCGCCCACCACGCCGACGACGTCGCCTGGCGCCACGGTGAGGGAAAGCTTCGAAAAAAGGGTGCGGTGGCCGTGACCACCGGCAAGATCCTTGGCTACCAAGGTTGCAGTCATTGTGTCTATCCTCCAGCAAGGAAACGCAGGGAATCAGGCTGCGATTCCCGCAGGCATGGAAAAACCCGTTGGTCCGGACTTGGGGGGTGTACGGACCAACGGGTTCAATCATCAAGCATAATTCAATGTGGCGTCAGCGTAAAATCGTTTCGTACTCCCACTTCCGGTTTCCCGCTGAGGGAAACCGGGCCGCCCCTGCGACACATTCCTGAAAGTTCCACATGCCATTACAGTCCAAGGCGTTCCAGCGCTGGCTTCACGGCGTTGCGCCCGATGCCAGCACGGCTGACGTCTGCAGGATCGCCGGCATCAAGAGGACCACCCTTGCCCAGCAGCTGGTTCGCGGCAAGGTGGCCGAATCCACCTTGGTCAGCATCAGTCGCGGTTTCCATATCAACCCGGTACAGGCGCTCTCGACTTTCGACCTCTACTCCGATCTTCGTGGCGACCCCGTCCCACCGACGCCCTGCGAACTGGTGAGCCAGGTGGCCACCATCGACTTGTTGCGGGCCGTGGTGGAGCGAAGCGAGCCAGGTTCCGCCCCCGCCCCGCACCTTTCGGAGCCACCGCACCCCACGTCCGTGCGGAACTGGGTGGACGCGATCGACGACGGCGAGTTGCGGCACCGCGTCAGTGTCGCCACCGGGATAGCTCCCCAGAACTTTTCGGCGCACCTGACAGCCAACAGGCTTCCGCCCGAACTCGCTGTCGCAACCTCCCGCGCTGCCGGGGTGGGGCCCGCGGGAGGACTGGTGGCCGGCGGACTCATCACCGAAGCGGAGGCCGGGTGGCCACCGGATGCCCGGCGGAAAGCCTTGGACGCCATGACCCAGAGTTCACTGGTGACCCTGGCCGGCGACCGGCTGCTGGCACTCGGTAAGACACTGCGCCGACAAGAACAAGACCACGAACGTACTGAAAGAATTTGGGAGAACCTCGGATGACGGCTGTCCTGCCCTGGGTCACGCTGGTTGTTTGCCTCGCGATTACCCTCGCACGAATCCCCAGCGCCCTGCGCGGCGAGAACCGGGATGTCTTCTACATCTTCTCGCTGATCACGCTGAGCATTTTCATCAGCATCGAAGCGCCGTATCTGGTCATTGACGGCTGGCTTGGCGGGATGAACATCGGCAACCTGGTGCTGCGGTTCCTCCTGTATGCCACGTTCTACTTCATGGGCGTCAAGATCGCCATGGCGTTCGGATCAGAATCGGCCGTACGTGCAATCCGCGGACCCATCGGTATCACCGCGGCTGTACTGGTGGGCGCCTTGACCATCTACTTCTTCGCCATCACGGACACGCGGGGTTCCTCGGCCGGAATGAGCGGCCTCACCTGGGGGCCCTCCCTGGACGGCTATGCGGCCATGGGCCGGCTGTATCCCGGGTTTGTTGCCGCCTGCCTGGTTCCTGCGATCTGGCGGACCGTGGCCAGCACGGCTCCCGTGCTGCTGCGCGTGGCTTCGGGGTTCCTGCTCCTGGGCCTTTGCTTGTTGCTGCTCTCCCAGTTCTTCCCGTTGATCCCTTTTTCAGAGGCCTGGCTGCGGGTGCTCATCAACTACTCAGCTGCCATGTCCACGTGCATCGGATTGGCCGGAATCTGGTTTTCCAAGACCTACGCCCGTCGAAAGCGACGACTCTTGGCGTAAGACTTTCACAAAAGCATTAGATCATGGCACAATCATGAATGTGTGAAAGCGGCTGCAGCCTGACACCGGAATCAGAGAACGGGTTTC
Organism: Paenarthrobacter sp. AR 02; assembly: GCF_021538675.1. Lineage (GTDB taxonomy): Bacteria > Actinomycetota > Actinomycetes > Actinomycetales > Micrococcaceae > Arthrobacter. The sequence goes on along the minus strand of NZ_JAJUKH010000002.1, from coordinate 146,451 downwards.
CGGTGGATGTGGCGCCCACCGGATCACAATTGGGGGGATGAGTGGTGGCGGGCTGTTGGGGACCGCCCCCACTCAGCCTTTTTAACTGCAAAATTGTTTCCTCGCCGGGCAGGAGCAAATGCGGCGCACACACCGTGACTAAGATGGCTCCATGAACAGCCTTCGCACCCGACGCTCAATCCTCGCTGCCACCCTGGCCTCGGCCGCCCTTGCGCTTGCTGCCTGCGGCGGCGGCTCCGCTCCTGCCCAGTCCGGCGCGGATACGTCCCTTTCCGGTGTGAAGTCCAAAGGCGAACTGGTCATTGCCACCGAAGGAACCTACCGCCCCTTCACCTTCCATGCCGAGGGCGCGGGCGACCTGACAGGGTACGACGTCGAGATCGCACGGGCAGTGGCAGACAAGCTTGGCGTGAAGGCAACTTTCCAGGAGACCCAGTTCGATGGCATCTTCGCGGGCCTGGAAGCCAAGCGCTTCGACACCATCGCGAACCAGATCTCCATCAATGACGAACGCAAAGCCAAGTACGAGTTCTCCACGCCCTACACCGTCTCCACGGGCGTTGTGGTCACCAAGTCCGATAACAACAGCATCAACAGCTTCGCCGACCTCAAGGGCAAAACCACTGCCCAGTCGCTGACCAGCAACTTCTACAAGATGGCTGTCGAAGCCGGCGCAAACGTCCAGGCTGTGGAGGGGTGGGCCCAGTCCGCCACCCTGGTCCAGCAAGGACGCGTCGATGCCACCGTCAACGACAAGCTCACCTACCTCGACTACGCGAAGACCACCCCCGACTCGGGTTTGAAGGTTGCAGCTGAGGCGCCGGACAAGACCGAGAGTGCGTTCGTTTTCCGCAAGGGATCCACGGAACTCAGCAAGGCCGTCAGTAAAGCCCTCGCCGATCTCCAGTCCGACGGAACGCTGGCGAAGATCTCCACCAAGTACTTCGGCGCGGACGTCACCAAATAGATGAACTGGGACCTCATCTGGAGCTCCTTCGGCCCCCTGATTACGGGGGCCGTGACGGGGACCATTCCCCTGACGCTTGCGTCCTTCGCATTTGGCCTGGTGCTGGCGCTGCTGGTTGCCCTGCTGCGGCTGAACCCCAACGTGGTCCTTTCGGGGATCGGCCGTTTCTACGTTTCAGTCATTCGCGGCACTCCGTTGCTGGTGCAGCTCTTCGTGATCTTCTACGGGCTGCCCAGCATCGGTGTGAAGCTGGACCCCTGGCCGAGCGCGATCATCGCCTTCTCCCTTAACGTTGGCGGCTACGCGGCTGAGATCATCCGTGCCGCCATCCTGTCCGTGCCGAAGGGCCAGTGGGAAGCCGGCCACACCATCGGCATGTCCCGGCCGCAGACCCTGCTGCGCATCATCCTGCCGCAAGCGGCCCGGGTATCCGTCCCACCGTTGTCCAACACCTTCATCTCCCTGGTCAAGGACACGTCCCTCGCATCCTTGATCCTGGTCACCGAACTGTTCCGCAATGCCCAGCAGATTGCTGCCTTCAGCCAGGAGTTCATGGCCCTGTACCTGCAGGCTGCCCTGGTCTACTGGGTCATTTGCCTGGTCCTTTCCACCGCGCAGTCCGCCGTGGAGAGGAGATTGGACCGCTATGTCGCCCACTGATACCCCGGAACCGCGGGTCGCCCCGGTACTGGAGGCCAGGAACCTCGCCAAGGCCTTTGGCAGCAACAAGGTGCTGCGCGACATCGACATCGATATCCGCCGTGGCCAGGTAGTGGCCCTGATCGGCCCGTCGGGCTCCGGTAAGACCACGGTCCTGCGCTCGCTCAACGGACTGGAAATTCCCGACGGCGGCACCGTTACCTTCGGCCGCGGTGATGCCTCAGGTGAGCTGGCCATCGATTTTGGGGCCAAGGTGGGCAAGAAGGAAGTAGCCGCCCTCCGCGACCGCAGCGCCATGGTCTTCCAGCACTACAACCTGTTCCCGCACATGACCGTGCTGAAGAACATCATTGAGGGGCCGGTGCAGGTCCAGAAGCGTCCCAAGGCCGAGGCCATTGCCGAAGCCGAACGGCTCCTGGAACGCGTGGGCTTGGCCGACAAGCGCGACGCCTATCCCTTTGAGCTTTCCGGCGGCCAGCAACAGCGCGTCGGCATCGTGCGCGCCCTGGCCCTGAAACCCCAGCTCCTCCTGTTCGACGAACCCACCTCCGCCCTCGATCCCGAGCTCGTAGGCGACGTTCTGGGCGTCATCAAGGAACTCGCCGAAGAGGGCTGGACCATGGTGATCGTCACCCATGAGCTGGCCTTCGCGCAGCATGTGGCGGACGAAGTCATCTTCATGGATGACGGCGTCGTGGTGGAACGGGGCCCTGCTGCCGAGGTGCTGCGCGCACCCCGGCAGGAACGGACCAAGCTCTTCGTGAAACGGCTACAGCACGATCTCTAGCCCCGGCTGAAGCGCAACGTCACCAACTGGAACGGACGGAGCACCAGGTCCACCACGGAGTCCTCCCCCACAGCAACCCCGGGGGCATCTACGGGCCGTTCCAACAGGTCCGTGGCCGCGACACCCTGGGCCTGGAATCCGGGCATTACCTTGCCGGTTGAGCGCTCCCCCAAGGATTCGTAAAGCCGGACCACAACATCGCCCGATCCGTCCTCGGCCAGCTTGACGGCTTCCACTACGATCGCAGGATTGGTCACCGAAACCAGCGGTTCCACGGCGTGCCCGCCGGTAACGTACCGCGGTGCCAGGTTGGTGCGGTAGCCCTCTTCCACGGCGTCGGCTATCGCTGCGCCAGGCCTGATGGACAGTTCCAGGGTGTGTTCGCCCCGGTCCGCCTCCGGGTCCGGAAAACGGGCGGAGCGCAGCAGCGAGGTGCGTACCGTCGTCGTAGTTCCGCCGTCCCCGCGGACCGCCCTGGTGACGTCATGGCCGTAGCTGGAGGAGTTGCTGACCGCCACCCCGTATCCGGGTTCTGCCACGTGGATCCAGCGGTGCACGCAGATTTCGAACTTTGCGGTTTCCCAGGACGTGTTGGTGTGGGTGGCCCGGAAGACGTGGCCAAACTGTGTTTCGGAGGCCGAGCGGTCAGCTCGGACGTCCAGCGGGAACGCAATCTTCAGCATCTTTTCGCGTTCCTGCCAGTCCACGGTGGTGGCGATGCCCAGGGACTTCGCGCCGGCGTCGAGCGTGATGCGTTGCGTAATGGTGGAGGCGTTCACCTTGCGTTTGACCACCACGACCGCGCCCGCTGCGGTGCGCTCGAGGTCACAGCTGTCCGCACGGGTCAGCGGAGTGACGTTCCGACGATAGAACTCCTCAATGTCCCAGGCATCCCACTCGTTCGGGGTGTCCCTGAAGAGCTCCAGCAGATTTCCTGCCTGGCCCGGAGCGATCGCCTCACGGCCGCTGGCGTGGTCCACAAGCGAGCTCAGGAGACCATCAGCGTTCAGGACCGCACGGATGACCCCGTTGTCCAGGACGTAGCCGCCGGCGTCCTCCTGGACATCAACGGCAGAACCGGGGGTGTTGGTTGCGCCGGCGCCTAGGGCGGGCACTCCGGCACGCATGTGCGGGGCGGCGTTGAGCAGGTACTCGTTGCCGCCTGGTCCCACCAGGGCCGTCGCGGCGGCACTGATGATTGCTTCGAGGTCGCGTGCGATGGCCTCGTAATTGCGTTCGGCATCCTGGTGGACCCACGCGATGGAGCTGCCGGGCAGGATGTCGTGGAACTGCTGCAGCAGGACCAGCTGCCAGAGGCGCTTAAGTTCCTCGTAGGGGTACTCGTAATCCGCGCCGAGTCGCACCGCAGCCGTGGAGCACCAGAGCTCTGCTTCGCGGAGGAGGTGCTCGCTGCGGCGGTTTCCGCGCTTGGTCTTGGCCTGGCTCGTGTACGTTCCACGGTGCATCTCCAGGTACATCTCCCCCACCCACACCGGAAGGTTCGCGTACTCGGCCTCAGCCTTGGTGAAGAAGTCCCGGGCGGTTCCCATTCGGACCTTGGGCGATCCCTCGAGGTCTGCGGTGCGGTGCGCGGCAGCAACCATTTCGCGCGTCGGCCCGCCACCGCCGTCGCCATAGCCGAACGGGACCAACGACATGGTGCCACGGCCGTGATCGCGGTAGTTGCGCTCGGCGTGGGCCAACTCCCGGCCGTGCAGCTCCGCGTTGTAGGTGTCAACGGGAGGGAAGTGCGTAAACAGCCGGGTCCCGTCAATCCCTTCCCAGGAAAACGTGTGATGCGGCATCCTGTTGACCTTGTTCCAGGAAATCTTTTGCGTCAGGAACCAACGCGATCCCGCAGCCTTGACGATCTGGGGGATCGCTCCGGAGTAGCCAAAGGAGTCGGGCAGCCATGCTTCCTGGCATTCGATGTCGAACTCCTTCAGGAAGAAGCTCTTGCCCTCCACGAACTGGCGGGCCATGGCCTCCCCACCGGGCATGTTCGTGTCGGACTCCACCCACATGCCGCCCACGGGAACGAACTGTCCGGCTTTGACCTTTTCCCGGATCCGGACAAAGAGCTCAGGGAAATACTCCTTCATCCATGCCATCTGCTGGGCGGAGGAACAGGAGAAGACGAAGTCCGGGTCCTCGTCCATCAGGGCCACCACGTTGGAGAAAGTCCGGGCACATTTGCGGATGGTCTCCCGGACCGGCCACAGCCATGCCGAGTCGATATGTGCGTGGCCCGTGGCCAGGAGTTCGTGCGCGGACGCATACGCCGGCCTGCTCAGGACCTCCCTGAGCGCTTCACGGCCGGCGGCTGCCGTGCCGGCGACGTCGTCGGGGTCCATGATGTCCAGCATGCGTTCCAGCGCCCGCAGGATCTCGTTGCGCCGGGGCAATTCGATGGGCAGCTCATACATCAGGCCACTGAGGGTCCAGATGTCCTGGTTGAGTTCCCACACAGTTTCATTCAGCTCTGCCATGACAATCCGGCCAAAGCGGTACCGGGGTTCATCACCGGAGGTCGCCTTGTCCCCCAGCGGAGTGGGCGCGAAGGACCAGCCTTGTGCAACGTCAGGGTTGGCCGCGGCCTCCACGTAGAAGTCCACGGAGTGTCCGCCGCCAAGAAGTTTCAGGGGTACGTGGTAGTTCCTGGGCGAGATTGCCTTGATGATGCTGCCGTCCGCACGCCAGGCGGTGCCTTCGCACTGGAACCCGGGGACATCGCTGTTGAACCCAAGGTCCACGATGATCTCCACCCCAGTGGAATCCGCCATGCCCCAGTCCTGCGGCACTTCGCCCTGCAGGCGCAACCATTTGGTGCTCCAGGCCTTGCCCCATGCAGCGCCCGGCTCCTGTGGGGTGAAGAGCTGGCGCATGGCCTCGGCGGCGGGCACCGGCTCACCGGGAGCATCCCAGCTGCTGAGCTCCAGCGGTAAGGCCCTGCCATAAATGGCCGGAAGAATGCGTTCCCGAACAAATCGATCGAGACGCTGTTCAGTGATCCGGCGGTCGTCGTGCAATTAATTCCCCTTTGGGCGTCGGGTTAAGGACAGCGTGATGGCAGGTTCCCCACAGGCTGTTTTTAAACGCCTGTTCCTGATACCCGCGGTTCCATTCGATGGATAAAATCTACGTTGTTCCAGCCCAATAGCCAAGTGACGGGGCCACCACCGGGGTGTCCCTATGAGCCCTGCTCTCCCGTGATCCTGTCCCGACCAGCGTACACATTGAGGCTGGAACCCCGGCTGAAGCCCGCCAGTGTGATGCCCGATTCCACGGCCAGCTCCACGGCAAGGCTGGACGGAGCACTGACTGCGGCAAGAACGGGTATGCCCGCCATTGCAGCCTTCTGGACGAGCTCGAAAGACGCCCTGCCGGAAACCTGCAGCACCGTCCCCCGCAACGGGAGCATTCCGGCGCGCAAAGCCCAGCCCACCACCTTGTCCACCGCGTTGTGGCGCCCCACATCCTCCCGGAGGCAGAGCAGCTCGGAAGTGCCGTCGTCGTGGATCCTGAACAGCCCGGCGGCATGGACGCCGCCTGTCTTATCGAAAACCGCCTGTGCCTCGCGGAGACGGTCCGGGAGGGCCGCAAGGACACTCACGGGGACGGTGACGTCGTCCTCGTGCGGCGTGTGGTGCGAGGATTTGCGGACTGCCTCGATGGAGTCCGTGCCACAGATGCCGCACGAGCTTGAGGTGTACACATTGCGTCCGGTGTCCGGGCGTTCCACGTCGGGGCGCAACTGGGCGTCCACAACGTTGAAGGTCTGCACGCCGTTCTCGTCCTCCCCCGAGCAGAACCGCTCGGAGATCAACTGGGAGGGCTCCCAGATGATGCCCTCGGACACCAGGAAGCCGGCAACGAGGTCGAAGTCGTCTCCCGGGGTCCGCATGGTCACCGAGAACGACATGTCGCCAAGCCGGATCTCCAAGGGCTCCTCCACGGCAAGGACATCCTCCTTGAACCGGACTGGGTGCTCCAGTGCCTGGGGAGAGCCATCCAGGACGAACTTATGCACCTTGCGGCGCTGGGTTACGCGTCCCACGCTAAGCCACCTCACTTTCATGCCGGACGAAGCGCACCGTCATGGCCTTGTAACCGGGCGTGTTGGACTCCCTGGCCACCAACTCGCGATGTACCAGTGCATTGGCTTCCGGGAAGTAGGCGGCAGCGCAGCCCTTCGCCGTGGGGTAATCCACCAGGCGGAACTTGTTGGCCCGCCTCTCCGATCCGGCAAATGTCGAGATGACGTCCACCAAATCACGGTCCTGGAAGCCAAGTTCCTCCAGGTCGGCGGAGTGGACGAGAATCACGCGGCGGCCCTCCGAGACTCCACGGTAACGGTCATCCAGCCCATAGAAGGTGGTGTTGTACTGATCGTGGCTTCGCACGGTCTGCAGGATCAGGTGGCCTGCGGGGGCTTCGAGGTACTCCAATGGGCGCACGCTGAAGCGACCCTTCCCGATATCCGTGGCAAAGGTACGGGTATCGCGGGGCGGGTTGGGCAGCACGAAACCATTCTTGGTACGGACCCGGGCGTTGAAGTCTTCGAATCCGGGGATGACACGGGAGATATGGTCGCGGATCACGTCGTAGTCCTCAGCCATGGCCCGCCAATCCACGCCGTGGTCATCGCCAAGGGTCGCCTGCGCCATACGGGCTACGATTACCGGTTCGCTGAGCAGGTGCTCGGAGACCGGCTCCAGCCGTCCCTGCGTTTTGTGGATGACCGACATGGAGTCCTCCACGGAAAGGAACTGCTTGCCCTTGGGGTGTTTGTCATCGGTGTCGGTCCGGCCCAGCGTGGGCAGGATCAGGGATGTCTTTCCATGGACCACATGGGCCCGGTTGGGCTTGGTGGAAATGTGGACCGTCAGCCCGGCACGTTTCAGGCCTTCTTCCAGTGCTGCCGTGTCCGAACCCGCCGCGGCGAAGTTGCCGCCCATGGACACGAAGACATCCACCTCACCCTTCTCGAGGGCGTGCTGGGTTTCCACGGAGTCGTAGCCATGGTCGCGTGGCATCCGGAAGCCGAACTCCTTGTCCAGTGCTGCCAGGAACGACTCCTTGGGCTTCTCCCAAATACCCATGGTGCGGTCACCCTGCACGTTGGAGTGGCCGCGTACCGGGCAGGCTCCTGCTCCCCGCTTGCCGAAGTTCCCTTGGAGCAGCAGGAGGTTGATGATTTCGCGCAAGGTATCCACCGAGTGGGGCTGCTGGGTCAATCCCAGCGCCCAGCAAATGATGGTGGCCTTGGAGGCAGCCATCATTTTCGCCACCTTGGTGATCTCCGCACGGTCCAGGCCGGTGGCGCGCTCTGTTTCATCCCAATCCACCGTAGACCGGGCCTCCGCATAGGCGGCGAAGCCGTCGGTCTGCTGCGAAATAAAGGAATGGTCGACGACGGTCCCCGGGTTGAGCTTCTCCTCCTCCAGGAGCAGGTGGCCGAGGGCCTGGAACAAGGCGAGGTCTCCGCCGACCTTGATCTGCAGGAACTCATCGGCGATGGTGGTGCCGCCACCGATCACTCCGTTAAGGGACTGCGGGTCCTTGAAGTTCAACAGGCCCGCCTCCGGAAGCGGGTTCACGGCAACGACTTTTCCACCGTTGTTCTTGCAGTCCCGCAGTGCTGAGAGCATCCGGGGATGGTTGGTTCCGGGGTTCTGGCCGACCACCAGCACCAGCTCCGCATGGTGGATGTCCTCCAGGGACACCGTGCCCTTTCCGATTCCGATGGTGGGGTTCAGTGCGCTGCCGGAGGATTCATGGCACATGTTCGAACAGTCCGGGAGGTTGTTGGTGCCGAGGCTTCGAGCGAACAACTGGTACATGAAGGCGGTCTCGTTGGCCGTGCGGCCGGAGGTGTAGAACACGCATTTGTCCGGCGTGGTGGCGTTGATGTGCTCCCCGATGAGGGCGAAAGCGTCCATCCAGCTGATGGTCGAATAGTGGGTGTCACCCGGCCTGATGACCACAGGCTCGGAAATCCGGCCCTGGCTCCCCAGCCAGTACTCGGTCTTGCCTTCGAGGTCCTTGATGGAATGCTCGGCCCAGAAAGGCGCGCCCACCGTCCTGGTGGTGCTTTCCTCGGCGATTGCCTTGGCGCCGTTCTCGCAAAACTCTGCCGGGCTTCGCCGGCCGGTGATCGATTCGGGCCACGCACATCCCGGGCAGTCGAACCCGCCGTGTTGGTTGACCCGCAGCATGGAGCGGACCGTACGGGCGACCCCCGCTTGCGAATAGCCGCGTTCAAGCGCCACCGTGACGGCTTTTACGCCTGCTGCGGCTCGTTTGGGCGGGTGGATCTGCAGGTCATCTTCGTTGATGTCCTGTTCGGGAGCATGCCTGTTCATGAGTCCATCATTGCATCTTGGCCGGAGTGTCCATCCAAGGCGAACGCGCGGCTCAAGCGTCCAGTGCACTCCAGTCCACCGGGCCCGCCGGAACCTTCTTCGCCGGCCTGGCCGGCGCCTTGCGGGGCTTGTCTTCTGCCGGCTTGGGTGCGGGCAGCGGCTTGCCCCAAGGCAGGGCGAACGCAGGGACCAATTCCCCCATCTGCACTCCATGCGGCGGGACCACCATGACCCCATCCGCAGCTGCGAGGCCACGCATCATTCCGGGAGCCGCATGCTGGGCCGGCGACGCCAGGCCATACATCAGCCTGAAGGGCATCAGGCGGGTCCGGCCGGGATCCGCGTCAATCATTGCGCCGCAGGGCACCTCGGCTACGTCTTCGAGTTTGCCGTGTCCCAAGGCCGCCAACAGGGGCCCGCCCACCGTAAACAGGGCCATCATCGCCGCGAGCGGATTCCCGGGCAGGCCCAGCACGAACCGGCCGTCGGGAAGTTCGGCCAGCACCGCGGGATGGCCCGGACGCATGGCGATGCCATCAATCAGCAACTCGCCTCCGAGTTCGGCCACCGCCTTCCGGAAGTGGTCCGTCCCCGAGAGCCCGGTGCCCCCGGTGGTAATAACGACGTCGGCCGGCGGTTCGGCGTCCACGTCAGGTTCGCCAAGCAGCGGCTCAGTATCCTGTAGGGCAGCAAGCCACTCTTCATAGCTGTCGCCAACCCTGAGCTGCTCACCGGCGATGCCGCCCAAAAGTTCCACGACGGAACCCAACTGCGGACCGAACGTGTCCCGGACCTGCCCGGGCCCTGGCACCCCCTGCACTACTACCTCTGAACCTGTCAGGAGGAAGCGGACCAATGGCTTGCCCTGAACGTTCAGATGGTCCAGTCCGGCCAGCGCCGCCAAAGCTATGTGCGCCGGGTTCAGTACCGTCCCCGCTTTGAGCAGGACCTCCCCCTCCACGGCTTCTTCGGCGGCTTTACGGATGTGTTGGCCGTTGCGCGGCTCCCCCGGTTTCGCTGTGCCGCCAAGCGCAAGGATCGGCAGACCGTCGTCGTCCGTCGTGATCTCGCCGCTCTCGCTGCGCAACACAGCTTTGGCGCCGGGCGGAATCAGGCCACCGGTGACAATGGGGCTCGCCTGGTGTGGTGCCAGCCGCTGCCCGGGCTCGCTGAGGATCCACGGACCACTGCCATTGACGGCCCATCCGTCCATGGCCGACGACGCGTAGTGGGGCATGTCCTGCACGGCCAGGACATCCGAGGCCAATGTGCGGCCAATGGCGGAACTGATCGGGACCGGACCGGGCGGGATGGGCGCAGCAACCTCGAATGCCCGGCTGCGGGCCTCCTGCCACGTGTGTGCCGCGTGATGGCCCTCCCTGGGGGCCTCGGTCATTCGGCGTCTGTCCCGGTCTCCGCGTACTCCTTGGCCACCTTGCGTGCCAGGTCCAAGGCCGCCTTCATGGAGGCATCGTCGCTGGCCTGGCCGATCCCGCGGGCCATGCCGGCGGCGTACCCGGCGATGAACGTGGTCAAGGGAGCAGCGGGACGCACCACCGAGTGCGCAGCTACTCCGGCGACGGCGAGGACCTCATTGACGTCCACTTCGACGCCTTCCAGCTCGAAGGCCTGCAGCAGTGTGCGGCACCATTCCTCGAGCGTCTCTTCCTGGCTCTTCACGTCGGCCTCCAAGTCGTAGTCAATGCCCAACGCCGTCGCGTCATCCCAGGTATCCACATCATCTGTGGCACCGGCGGGGACGGCGACATCCAGCAGGTTCAGCCTAGCAAGCAGCTGGAACACCGAAGAGTCCGTTAAGCCGGAACCGCCCTCGGCTTCCGCCACTTTCCGCTCCAGGGCCGCCGTGCTGTAAACACCCAGCAGCGGCTGCTTACGACCGTCAGCAGAGACCGCCATGGCACCGTCCACCTCCGGATGATTCCTGAGCGCGTTCCAGAGGGCATCGACTCCGCGGGAAACATGGGGCATGTCGCACGCCAAAACCAGCGTCCACGGACACGGCAGGGCCCGGGTCCTCAGCGCCGCCAGCCCGGCAGCGATCGCAGCAGCAGGACCCGCAAACGGCGGCTCTTCCCGCGCCCTCAGGATGCCTTCGTGCAGGGCCGCGTCGTCGCCCGGAACCTCAGGGCCCACAACCACGACGGCGGCTGCACCGCCCGATGCCTGCAGGGCATGCGAAAGGAGGGTGGCGCCGTCGTACGTTAAGGACGGCTTGGGCACGCCACCGAGGCGGGTGGCCCTGCCACCCGCCAGGACGACGGCGTTGAACTCCATCCGCCCAGATTACCCGGGGCGGGCGGAGTCGTCAGAAATCGATCAGGCAGCGGATTCCGGCAACAGGAACGGGTCCCAGTCCGGCGCAGGTTTCTCGAGTTCCTTGATCTGCCACATGGTTCCCTGGGGCACGCCGGGTTTGAAACGAAGTTTCCAACCCATCTCAGCCAGCGTGTGGTCGCTCTTGGCGTTGTTGCATTTCAAGCACGCCGCAACCAGGTTTTCCCAGGAATCCGCGCCGCCCCTGGATTTGGGGTGGACGTGGTCTATGGTGTGCGCTGTCTTCCCGCAGTAGGCGCAGCGGTGGCCGTCGCGGCGAAGGACGCCCCGGCGGCTCACGGCGGTGATCCTGTTGTACTTGGGACGGATGTAGCGGTTGAGGAGGATCACGGATGGTCGTCCGAGAATCTCCTGTGGCCCGACGACAGGCTCGTCGCCTTCGGCCACTACGCTCGCTTTCCCAGTCAGCACAAGGACCAGCGCCCGGCGGAATGTTATTACCGCCAGCGGTTCATATCCAGCATTCAGAACGAGTGTGCGCATGCACGTACCTCTTCACGGCCGCACCCGTCAGGGGCACGAGGGCCGGCTGCCCTCTGCATGTACGGGCTGTGGATCGACAAGATAAGGGTAAGCACTTATATGCCGTATCAACGAATCTTTCTGTCGTTTCCCGTGCGGTGTCGGCAAATGTTCATGCGTGGTTAAAGCGGAACACCCCGCCGGCCGGAGCCTGCGGGGTGTTCCAAAAGGTACGTTATTAGCCGTTGACGCGGATGAAAACCGGGCCGGAGCCAACGTTTACGCTGAACAATGCTGTGGTGGATCCGTTCCATCCACCGTGCACTGCCATGCCGTTGCCGACGTAGACAGCGATGTGGGCCTGCCCGGCCAAACCGCCGTTGGCGTAGTAGGCGAGGTCGCCCGGCTGGGCTTCTGCAGCACTGACGGTACGGCCCAAGGAGAGGTACCCGGCCGGCCAGTCATGGAAGTGGATGCCCACGGCTGCCAGGGAGTTGGTCACCAGCATGGTGCAGTCCTGGGTCACGCCGAGCTGGGCGTACGCTGCGGCGGCGATAGCTGCACCGAGGCCGCTGGAAGCTGCCGGAGCCTTGGCAGCCGTAGCCGAGCTGTTGACGGCAAGCGTCGCGTTGCCGGTGGAAGCAGCCGTGTTGGCGCTCTCCGTGGCCTTGGCTTCTGCCTTGGCGGGGGCTTTCTTCTCCACGGGAGCCGGAGCTTCAACCGTGGTGACGACGGGCCGTTCGTAGGAGATGGCTACCGTGGAGTCCGCAGCGATGGTCGACTGGACCACTGCCTGGACATCGAGGGTGGACGTCGCGGTGGATTCACGGTCAACGTTGGTTTCGGCGGCGTTGGCCGCGACACCGCTGGTCAGGACCAGACCGGAAGCCGCTGCGATGACGGCGGCCTGGCGGCCCACAGTACCGGCGTTGCCGCCGACAGCCTTGGCGATGATGGCAAGCGAGCTGGTCTTGGGGGCCTCAGCGCGATGCCGTGCAACCTTGTTTGCACTGGTCATGATTTTCTCTTTTCGTATCCGCGTGCAGTGGGGTTACACGCGGGTAATGGGCGGCCAGCACTTGGGGGCATGCTGGCCGGCCACGAACCGGATGTTTTCTAGCGAAGGGTGAAGAAGGAAGAGGTGCCCGTGGAGGCTGCCGAGTGCAGGAGGGTGCCCTGGCTCGGGTTCAGTGCGCTGATCATCATGCCGTTGCCGACGTAGATGCCGACGTGGGCTCCGCCGTTCTGCATGACGAGGTCACCGGGCTGGGGGTTGCTGGTGGGCTTCATGGCCGTCCAGGCGTTGACGCGGGGGATGCTGATGCCGGCCTGCGCGTAGACCCACTGGGTGAAGCCGGAGCAGTCCCAGCCGTTGGGGGTGGTGCCGCCCCATACGTAGGGGTGACCGATACCGGTGTAGGCAATGGCGGCGAGGCCCGAAGCAGCAGCGCTTGCAGCACCGTCCGTAACCTCGGAGGACTTTGCGGTGACCGCAGCTGCGGCGTCCTGGCTACCAGCGGCGCGCTGGGTGACCTGCGATGCACGCTGGACAACCTTGGGGGCTTCCTTGGTGGCCACGACCGGGCTCTCGAAGGCCACGGTGGCGGTTGGCTCTGCAGTGACGACGGCGGTTGCCACCATCTGCTGGGTGCTGGAGGCTTCCGACTTGGAGATGTCCGTATCAGCTGCCGTAGCCGGAAGACCGGCGGTAAGGACAAGGCCCGAAGCTGCTGCCAGGACGACGGCCTGACGGCCAACCGAACCGGCGTTGGACGAAACAGCCTTGGAAAGAGTGTTCAAGGGGTTCGTACGAACCGTTTCAGCGCGGTGGCGCGCAGGGGTAGTGCGTGATGACACGTAGGTAGCCTCTCCCAATGCCTGCGAGGTGAGCTGTCGGATTCGGATGGGAGTCATCCGGCCGCGTTGCTTCAAGGAAGCTTTTGCGACTTAACCCCAAGGCCTTCTATCGAAGACCAAAAGTGGTTCCCCCGCCCCTGCCAGACGATTTATGCGAACGGACCTTGAGTGGTGGCAGAGCTAGGCAATCCACTCAAGTGCACCGGCCCCCTAAAAAGCCGATGCGCTTTGTACGGTACAACAGTTGAACGCGAATGTCACATTCAGGTCACGGGGTGTCGCAAAATGCGAGAGGCGACCATCAACTGGCTTAGAGCCAGCCCATGGGGTCGACAACTTCTCCGTTGACCTGGACCTCGAAGTGGAGGTGGCAGCCCGTGGAAGCGCCCGTGGTGCCGCTCAACGCGACAGTATCGCCACGGGTGACGGTCTGGCCGACCTTGACGTTGAAGGACGACAGGTGGTTATAGGTGGTCTCGAGGCCGTTGCCGTGGTCCACTACCACGCGGTTGCCTCCGCCATACTCGTGCCATCCGGCAAAAGTGACTTTGCCCGTGGCAGCCGCATGCACTGCGGTGCCGCACTGGGCAACGAAGTCCTGGCCGCGGTGGAAGTCGCCCGTGCCGCCCGTGAGGGGGCTGACCCGGTAGCCGAACGGCGAGGCCGTGACCAGGCTGTCCAGGGGGCTGGCAAGCGTTCCTACGGACGAGGCGCGCTGGATGCTGCCGACCGACTGGGCGCTGAGCAACTGCTTCAGCTTGCCGTCGGGGTCAGCTGCGGTTGCGACGGCGGCGCGGCTGAAGTCGATTTTTGCCGATGCGGCTGCGGAGACCTCTGGCTGGCTGCCGCCGGAAACGGCGAGGGCGGACTCGGTCTGGCCTGACTCCGACGTTGCCATCACGGGGCTTGTGGCCGGCAGTCCGACAGTCAGCGCCAAGCCGGTGGCAGCGAGGGCTACTCCGGCTTTCTGGCCGACACCACTGGCTGCGGCGAAATCGGCAACCTGGCGCAATGGGCTCTTACGGCGGCGGACTTGGCGCTCAGTGTCACGGGGCCGGACCTCCATTGTTGCGCGGGCTGGCCGCAGCTCAACAGCGGGGCCGGTCGCGCGGCGACGACCCCTGACGTTCTGCGATGTCAAACTCTGTTCCTCTCTGGAAAGCCTGCGAAGTTAGCTGTCGGATTCGGGTCAGAGAGTTCAAAGACCCGGTCCGCACGAAGCGCTCATGGCACACAGGTATCCCAGGAGGGACTTGCGTAAATGGGCACTTCTGCTGCGGACTTCACCCCAAGGCTGCTTCTTTAGACAGCCGCTTGTGGTTCCCCCGCCTCTGCCAGTGGTGGATGGCACACCTGATCCGCTGGCAGAGCTCGGCTCCGGATCAGGTAACGCTTTGGTATCGGCGCTAGTAGATAACTATAGGCGATTAAAGCCTGCAGTAATAAATTCGTTATCAACAGGACGACGCACTCCCATATCATCAATCCCGAAAAACCGCAGGTCACATTGTCCCGCAGGGCACAAAAGTGAGGTTTGACACGGCATCCCCGAGGAGGCGGCGCCCCGAAGGGAGGTCAGCCCAGGGAGACGAACACGTGGGCCGCAACTTCAGGCGGAAGCTCAAGCGCTCCCTCGATGCCGGGAACCCGGACAGAAATGTACTCGCCGACGCGTTCCAATGACACCGCTGCCCCGGGACGGATTCCGCCCTCGTCCAGCTGGGTGAGGAGTTCGGGCTCCACCTGGATGGGCTCGGCAAGCCGGCTGACCACCACGCGGGAATCGGCGGCGTAGCCATCCATGGCCTGCAGCAGGTTGATGTCGAGCCGCGGAATGGTCTGCGTCGGCAGACCGCCCAGGGCTTCGAGTCCTGGAATCGGATTGCCGTAGGGCGACTCGGTGGGGTGTTCAAGGAGTTCGTAGAGCCGGCGTTCAACCCGCTCACTCATCACGTGTTCCCAACGGCACGCTTCGTCATGGACGTACGCCCAGTCGAGGCCAATGACATCGGCAAGGAGCCGCTCCGCGAGACGGTGCTTTCGCATGACCTCGGTGGCGCGCTTGCGGCCCATCTGGGTCAGTTCAAGGTGACGGTCGTTGGATACGATCACCAGGCCATCGCGCTCCATGCGGCCGATGGTTTGTGAAACCGTGGGGCCGGAGTGCCGCAGGCGCTCGGCGATGCGGGCCCTGAGCGCCACAATGTTCTCTTCTTCAAGCTCCAAAATGGTCCGAAGATACATCTCAGTGGTATCGATCAGATCCGTCATCCAGCTCAGCTCTCCTCGAACGCAGTTTCCTTGCGTAATCTCCACCGTACCGCGTCCTTGGCCAGGGCAGCCGGTGTGTACCGCTGGCCCTTGAACGCCGACACCCAGCCTAGCTTATTTGGAATTACTCTGGATAATTCCGGTCGCATCCTGTTGCGTCGCATTCCACGTGGCGGACTATGACGGATGCAGGTTACAGCCCCCGGGCCGAGTCAGGCAGAATTGGGGAGTCGAAGGGGCAGCGGATGCCACCTGCCACGACCCATCTCTAGCCGATACCCATTGGAGCCACACGTGAGCGACAACAGCATCACCATTCCCGCCGATCTGCTGCCCAAGGACGGACGCTTCGGCGCAGGACCGTCCAAGGTCCGCCCGGAACAGATCGAGGCGTTGTCTGCCGCATCGGCCACCATCCTGGGCACCTCCCACCGGCAGGCCCCGGTCAAGAACCTCGTGGGATCGGTACGGGAAGGACTCAGCCAGTTCTTCCGCGCACCCGAGGGATACGAGGTTGTCCTCGGCGTCGGCGGATCAACCGCCTTCTGGGATGTCGCCGCATTCGGCCTGGTGGAGAAGAAGGCCCAGCACCTGTCCTTTGGCGAGTTCGGTTCGAAGTTCGCCGCCGCCACCAACAAAGCCCCGTTCCTTGATGCTTCCTCCATCATCAAGTCCGAGCCCGGCACCCGCCCCGTGGCGCAAGCCGAAGCCGGCGTCGATGTCTACGCGTGGCCCCAGAACGAGACGTCCACGGGTGTGGCAGCTCCCGTCAAGCGGGTCCAGGGCGCCGACGAAGGATCACTGGTCCTGGTGGACGCCACCTCCGCTGCCGGCGGCCTGGACGTCGACGTCTCGGAGTCCGACGTCTACTACTTCGCCCCGCAAAAGAACTTCGCATCGGATGGCGGGCTGTGGCTCGGCCTCTTCTCCCCCGCAGCTCTGGAACGCGCTGCCCGCATCAAGGCATCCGGCCGCTGGATCCCGGATTTCCTGGACCTGCAGACCGCCATCGACAACTCCAAGCTCAACCAGACGTACAACACGCCGTCGTTGTCCACCCTGGTGACCCTGGACGCCCAAGTTCAGTGGTTGAACAGCAACGGCGGCCTGGACTTTGCCAGCAAGCGCACTGCGGACTCCGCCAACCGGATCTACTCCTGGGCCGAAGCCTCCGAGTACGCCACCCCGTTTGTGGCCAAAGCCGAGGACCGCTCCAACGTCATTGCCACCATCGACTTCGACGACTCCATTGACGCGGCCGCGATCGCCAAGGTCCTCCGCGCCAACGGCGTGGTGGACACGGAGCCGTACCGCAAGCTGGGCCGCAACCAGTTGCGTATTGCCACGTTCGTCGCCATTGAGCCGGACGATGTCTCAGCGCTCCTTGCCAGCATCGACTACGTCGTGGGTGAACTGAAGAAGTAACCCTCGGCGGGTAGCCAGCCGGACCCGAGGGTCGGCGTCGTTCGGTCAGCCCGGACGGCGCCGTCGCCGCTTAACGGGCGGTGCCGCCGTCGCCCTCTTCCGTACCCGGAGGGGCAAGCAGCGACTCCACCCGGAAATGCTTGAGGCCACGCGCCCGCCGGTCAAAGCGGAGCCTCAGCTGTTTGGCCCGGATGATCCAGACCAAACCCACGACGGCGGTGCTGATGCCGGCTATCGCGGCTACGCCCACCGCCCAGCGCGGACCGCCGATGTTGGCCACCCAACCCACCAGCGGGGCACCAATGGGTGTCCCGCCCATGAAGATCGCCATGTACAACGACATGACCCTGCCCCGCATCACGGCCTCCGTGGTCGATTGCACGTATCCGTTGGCACTGGTGATGAGGGTCAGCGCGAACAGGCCACAGGGAACCAGCGCGAGACCGAAAAGGGTTGCGTTGGGCGCCAGGGCAGCGAGCGCGCTGGAGACCCCGAAACCTCCGGCCGCCAGGAAGATCAGCCTGAGGCGGGGCCGGCCGCGTCGGGCGGCGAGCAATGCCCCCGTTACTGAGCCGATGGCCATGATGGAACTCAGGGCCCCAAAGGCGCCGGCGTCCATGCCGAACTGGGTGCCTACCATCGCGGCGATGAACAGCGGAAAGTTGAGTCCGAAGGTGCCCACGATGAAGATGGCCACCAGGACCACTTGGATATCAGGCCTTCCCCGGACGTACCGCAGGCCTTCGCGGATGCGCCCTTTACCTGGCGCCGCGCGTGGTTGTGCCCGCAGTGACGACGCCGGAATCAGTTTGAGCGCCCAAAGCATCGCGGCGAAGGACACCGTGTTGATGAGGAAGACCCATCCCGGCCCCACCACCACAGTCAGGACACCGGACACTGCCGGGCCGATCATCCGGGCTACGTTGAATGATGCGCTGTTCAGTGCCACCGCGTTGGGGAGGTAATCATCGGTGACCAGTTCCGAGACGAACGTTTGGCGGACCGGAGCGTCCAACGCCGTCACGATGCCCAGCAGCAGGGCAAAGATGTACACGTGCCACAACTCCGCGACTCCCAACAACACCAGGATGCCCAGTCCGGTGCTTAGCAGGGCCATTGCAACCAAGGTGAGGAGGAGCAGCTTCCGCCTGCTGTAGCGGTCGGCAAGCAGGCCGGCCCACGGGGCAAGGAAGAGTTGCGGGCCCAGCTGGAGGGCCAGGGTGATGCCCATGGCACCGGCGTCGTGCGCGGTCAGGTGGTCGAACACCAGCCAGTCCTGCGCAGTGCGCTGCATCCAGGTGCCGATATTGGAGATCAGGGCACCGAAGAACCAGATGCGGTAGTTGGGAATCCCCAGCGACTTAAAGGTGGACATCAGTGTCCACCATCGCTTGGTTCACCCCGGGTTTCCGCAATGCTTATTCAGCCCCGGCTTCGTCGGCGTCGTCTTCGTCAGCGTCGTCTCCTTCGCCGTCGGCTTCGGCGTCGTCAGCCTCGTCGTCGTCCGCTTCGGCGTCATCCGCATCGGCGGGTCCTGTAGCGTCGTCCTCGTCGGCCTGGACGGATTCCTCCGTGACATCGCCGACCGTCTCCTCCACCAGCGGAGTCTCGTCCTCGGGGCGGACCCGCTTGGCCCACGGAACCCATTCCGGGGCGAGGATGGAATCCTCGGAGGGCAGCAGGCCGAGCTCGCTGACGGTCACGATCTTGGAACGCGAGTTACGCGTCACCACCGCGTACCACTGCCAGCCGCCGTAACCCGCGAGCTTGGATTCGAACAAGTGGGTGACCACGCGGTCGCCCTCCGACTTTGCACCGAGGTGCGCACCCACTTCGCCCGGGTTGGCTATGCCCTGAACTGCCTCACGTGCAGTATCGACGGCGGCAGCCAGGAAGGCGTCAGGCTTGCCGGTTCGCCACACAGGCAAACCGGCCCGCGGCTTCTCCGCCGCAGGCTTCCGCGCGGGGGCTTCCCCGTTTCCAGGAGCCTGGGCATCGTCGGGGGCTGAATCAGGGCTTCCCTGCGCGCCCTTTCCGCCCTTCGTGTCCTGTGCGGATTCCGATGCCATGGGCCTAGGCTTCCAGCTCGTCGGCAACCTTGCGGAGCGCCATGCTGATGGCCTTGGCCTTGTTGCCGTCCGGGTACTTGCCGGACGAGAGGGAGCCGGAGAGGTTGTCCAGCACCGTCACGAGGTCCTGCACCATCGGTGCAAGATCCTTGGCGTTCATGCGCTTGGCCTTGGCAATGGAAGGCGTCTTCTCCAGAACACGAAGTCCCAGTGCCTGTGCGCCGCGGCGGCCGTCAGCTACACCGAACTCCACGCGCGTGCCGGCTTTGAGTTCCGTTACGCCCGCGGGCAGGGACGTCTTGGGCAGGAATACTTCCTGGCCGTCTTCTGCCGCGAGGAATCCGAAGCCTTTTTCCTTGTCATACCATTTGACCTTGCCGGTAGGCACGTAATCAACCTTCTTCGTTTTCTTGCTCTGGGAGACACGTCGGGCCGTTACCGCATCCGCAGGGTCCTGCGGGATCGAGGGTGACAGCCCGGTCCGTGTTGGTCTGTTCCTTCAAGGTTATCCTGCCGGACCCCCTAATCCCGCTTTGGGACGCCCGCGTGCATGCCCGCGGGCCCCATGACGTGCAGCAACGGTCACGGCGGACTGCTCCTGCTAGCGTTGATGGCATGAATTCCCCGGGTTACCGCCGCCCCCTCGTGATTGCTGCCGCCGTCATTGCCGTGGTGTCATTGGCGGCCGTCGCCGCCGTCATCGCCATCGCTTCCACGGGCAGCGCAGCCCCCGTGTGGATCACTTCCACGGCCCTTTACGGGCTGCCCGCGGCGTTCATGCTGGCGGCTGTCCTGGTGGTGGACGCCATCCGTCTTCGTCGCCGCCAGTAACCGGTCCCTCGCTCCGGCGGGCATGAGCGGCCCAAGGGCGGTACCGTTGGATTGATGTCCCTTATTCGCGCGCTCAGCAAGGAACTGGAAGCGCGCAGCGACGATTCGCTGCGGGCTTTGTTTGCCGCGCGGCCGGACCTTATCTCCCCCATGGCACCGGACTTCGCCGCCTTGGCAGCCAGGGCGAGTGCCCGCGTGAGTGTCCAGCGGGCCTTGGAACGCTTGAACAAGCCGGAGATGCAGGTGCTCGAAACCCTCCATCTCTGTACCAATACCGATACCGGGCACAGTGTTTCGGCGGCCGGATTGAAAAAAGTCATTGCCGGTTCCACTCTCTCTGCCCTTGATCCCATCCTCGCCAACCTGCAGGAACTGGCCTTGATCCATCGGGCGGATCCACCCGCCGGTTCCCCTGCGACCACCTCACGGCAGCGCTTCTACCTCCCGGTGGGCAGCCTCAAGGACGTCATCGGCATCTACCCGGCAGGACTGGGACGAAGCTACACCGAGCTGGTCCGGCTCCAACCCGCCTTTGCCCAACGGGCAGTCCAGTTGGTGGCCGAACTGCACCAAAGCGGGCTCGGCATCCATCCAGCGAGCACGCCCATGGACGCGGCCCTTGCTCTTCAGCGTTGGACCTCCAGTCCCGCGGAACTGCGGGCCATCCTGGCCACAGCTCCGGAACGCACGGTGGCCCTCCTGGAGAAATTCGGGAGCTGGGCCATGGGTGCTGTACCTCAGGCCCAGCGGCGGGCGTCGGTCACCCATGAAAGCCGCGACGTCGGGCCCATCGACTGGCTGCTGGCGCGCGGATTGCTGGTCCCCCTGGACGCCGGCCACGTGGAGCTCCCCCACAGCGTGGGACTTGCACTGCGGGGCGGCGCGATCGTGGATGACTTCACGCTGGCCCCGCCGGTTCCCGAGCTTGGCCACACGAGTGCCGCCCTCCGCCGTAATGCCGCCATGGGCGCCATCGCCGAGACCCTGCGGCTGACCGGTGAGCTGTTGTTTGCCGTCCGCGAGCAACCGCTGGCCACACTCCGGAGCGGCGGCGTGGGCGTACGCGAACTCCGGCGCCTGGCCGAGTCCGTCCGGAACGGGGTGCACGAGACTGCGATCCTCCTGGAACTGGCTGCGTTGGCGGGACTCCTGCGCCTGGACGTGGACAGCTCCACCTGGGTGCAGCCGCCGTCGTTGGAGTGGCTGAACCTGCCCCGCCAGGAGCAATGGCTCTGGCTGGTCAATGCCTGGTTGGCCAGCGAGCGCGCGCCATCACTGGTGGGACAGCCGCTCACGGGTTCGGCATCCTCTCCCACGCACCAGGGCGCTGCAGGCACCACCATCAACGCCCTGTCCGCGGAAGCCCAACGGCCCGATGCTCCTGTTGTCCGGCGGCGGGTCCTGGAAATCCTGAATGAACTGACAGTGGAAGCAGCCGCGCCGGACGGCAAAGCGCCCGTCCTCGATGCCCGGGCCGTCCTGCAGCGGGCCGAGTGGGCACAGCCCCGGATGTCCAGGCGTTTCAGTTCACTGGTCCGCGGCATCCTGGAGGAGGCAACGCTCCTGGGCCTGATGGGTTCGGGCGCCCTGACCCAGCTGGGATCGGCTATCGCGGAAGGGCAACCGGAACAAGCCATGACCATCCTTGGCGAGCATTTGCCCGCCGCCGTGAACCACATCCTGCTGCAGGCGGACCTGACGGCTGTCGCCCCGGGGTACCTCGCGCCCGAACTCAGCGAAACCCTGCTGTTGATGGCCGACGCCGAGGGCCAGGGCCCGGCGTCGATCTACAGGTTTTCTGCCGCCACCATCCGCAGGGCGCTCGACGCCGGACAGGATGCGGAATCGCTGTTGGCGTTCCTTCGTGAGCATTCAGCAACCGACGTGCCCCAGCCCTTGGCCTATTTGGTCCAGGACACCGCGTCCCGGCATGGCCGGTTGCGCATTGGTTCCAGCGCCAGCTTTATCCAGAGCGACGACGAAACCGCCATCACCGATCTCCTCCACGAGGCAAGAACGTCCGTGTTGAGCCTGGTACGCATCGCACCGACCGTTCTGACGTCGTCCGCGAGCCCACGGGAAACGGCGCGGGTGCTGCGCGAGCTGGGACTGTCGCCTGCAGTGCAGGAGGCCGAACCCGCCGTCGTGCGTTTCAAACGGACAACAGCGGTACCCGGGAGCGCGCGCCCCGTCTACACGGCGCCCCGAACGGCTCCGCCGGACGAGGATGTCGAGGCCCAGCTTTCGGTGCTGCGCCAGCACCGCGGAGTTCCGGCAGAGACGGCCGGCGAGGCGTCTACGCAACTCGGTCTGGAGACCCTGCAGACGGCTATCCGGCTGAAGCAGGCAGTCATCATGAATGTGGTGGACAGCCTGGGGAATGCCAACACCGAAACGGTTGTTCCTGTATCCGTCTCCGGCGGACGCGTCAGGGTGTTCGATCCCGCCAAGGAAACCGAGCGGGTGTTGTCCATCCACCGGATCATCGACGTGGAACCCGCCAAGGAATTGCGTTCGTGAAACGCACAGTTTGTGAAAACCGCGCCGTGAAGCTGCGCAAGTGAGGATTCAACAGTGACCGACGGTCCGCTGATCGTTCAAAGCGACAAAACCATCCTGCTGGAAGTCGACCACGAACTCGCCACCGAGGCCCGGCATGCCATCGCCGCGTTCGCTGAACTGGAACGCGCCCCGGAACATATGCACAGCTACCGGCTGACGCCCTTGGGTCTTTGGAATGCCCGTGCTGCGGGGTTGGACGCGGAGCAGGTGCTCGATACCTTGCTGAAGTACTCGCGCTTTCCCGTGCCGCACGCTTTGCTGATCGACATCGAAGAGACCATGTCGCGCTATGGCAGGCTCCGGTTGGAAAAGGACGCCCAGCACGGCCTGGTGATGCGTACCGATGACTACCCCGTGCTGGAGGAAGTCATTCGGGCCAAGAAGATCGCTCCCCTGCTGGGGCCGCGGATTGATGGCGAAACGGTGGTAGTCCATTCATCCCAGCGCGGCCAGTTGAAGCAGCTGCTCCTCAAGTTGGGTTGGCCCGCAGAGGATCTTGCCGGCTACGTGGACGGGCAGCCGCACCTGATCATGCTGGACGAGAGCGGCTGGCAGCTCCGGCCGTACCAGAAGCTGGCCACGGAGAACTTCTGGGCCGGCGGCAGCGGCGTCGTCGTGCTTCCCTGTGGTGCCGGTAAGACGCTGGTGGGTGCGGCAGCCATGGCGACGTCTTCCACCACCACCCTCATCCTTGTGACCAACACGGTTTCCGCCCGGCAGTGGAAGGACGAGCTCCTCAAACGGACGTCCCTGACCGAAGACGAGATCGGCGAGTACTCGGGCGCGGTCAAGGAAGTCCGGCCCGTCACCATTGCCACGTACCAGGTCCTGACCACCAAACGTGGGGGGCTGTATCCCCACCTGGAATTGGTGGACGGACACGACTGGGGACTCATCATCTACGACGAAGTCCACCTGCTTCCCGCTCCGATCTTCCGGATGACCGCGGACCTGCAGGCCCGGCGCCGGCTGGGCCTGACGGCAACCCTGGTACGGGAGGACGGACGGGAAGGTGAGGTCTTCAGCCTGATCGGTCCCAAGCGATACGACGCTCCGTGGAAGGACATTGAAGCCCAGGGCTACATCGCTCCTGCGGACTGTGTGGAAGTCCGGGTGGACCTCCCCCGCGACGAGCGCGTGGCTTATGCCATGGCTGACGACGCCGATAAGTACCGGCTATGCGCGACGTCGGAAACCAAGACCCAGCTGGTGGAGCAACTGGTGGAGGTCCACAAGGGTGAGCAGTTGCTGGTGATCGGCCAGTACATCGATCAGCTGGATGAGATTTCCGAACGGTTGGATGCCCCTTTGATCAAGGGCGAAACCAGCGTCAAGGCGAGGCAAAAACTCTTCGACGCCTTCCGCAAGGGCGAAATCCACACCCTGGTGGTGTCCAAAGTGGCGAACTTCTCCATCGACCTTCCCGAGGCCTCGGTAGCCATCCAGGTGTCAGGCTCGTTCGGCTCGCGCCAGGAAGAAGCTCAACGGCTGGGACGCCTCCTGCGCCCCAAGCAGGACGGCCGCGCCGCCAGGTTCTACTCCCTGGTGGCCCGCGACACCCTGGACCAGGACTTCGCAGCCAAGCGCCAACGGTTCCTGGCCGAGCAGGGCTACGCCTACCGCATCATGGACGCCAAGGACATCGGCAAGGACGTCGGCCAGGAACAGTAGGGCGGCCGCAGGTACTTTTTAAGGTCAGGGCCCTTGCGGTTAATGTCCAGCAACTTTACGATTCCTAGTGAAGCTCTCCGCCCTTAAGGTTTGCCCCTGGTCCAGGCAATCCGGCGGCCAGCCGTCGGCAGTGGGGGTGATCCCGCAGCCAGGGAGCCGATGGTTCGAAGGCCTAGAAAAATCTGAGCATTTTCATCCAGAGGATTCCCCATGCGTAAAGCCCTCCTGGTCCTTTCCGCGATCGTCCTGCTGTCAGCACTCGCACAGTTACTGTTCGCCGGTTACTTCCATTTCCAAAACACCATCGAAGCCCAGCATGAAGCGGGCGTCTACCACGTGATGAACGGCCAATACGTGCTGCGTTACGGCGCGCTCCTGGCCGCCATCGTCGCCGCCATCGCCCGGGCCGGATCCCGGACCATCTGGCTGGCCGCAGGGATCTTCCTGCTCAGCTGGGTCCAGTTGTTCATCTTCATCATCGGAGGCATGCTGACTGGTTCGTCCGAAGATTTCATCACCCCTGCCGGCTCGTGGGTGGCCGCCATCCATCCTTTGACCGGCGTCCTGATAATTTTCATGTCCTACTGGCTCTTCAGGCGTGCCCGCGCGGTGGCCTTGAACCCACAGCCGCTTCCGCCCAAGGCTGCAGCCCCGGATGCATCAGCGTCTCCCAGCACTGCCTGACCAGCGGCAGCTGTGAACACCTCGCAGCTGCTGGCCGTGGACCTGGTGTTGTCCATCCTCGCGGCCGGCGCCTGGGTCGCCGCCGCGTGGATGACAAGTGCCGCGACCACTGATCGGAAGCAAGCTCCACCCCACGCGACCGATCTGGCCCTCTTACTCCTGAGCGTGGCCGCCGCTGCGACGGTGGCCCGCTATGCCTTGCTACCCGCTTTGGCGGCCGGCAGTTGGTGGTTTGCCAGTGAGCGCATAACCATCAGCTTGCCTCTGACCGCCATCCCCGCGGCTTGGGCCGCGATGGCCGGTGTTCCGTATTTGCTGAGGAAGCGGAACACCGGCTCCACCACTTACGGGCGGGCCGGCTGGTTGCGGTCCCGTGAAGGAGTTGTCCTTGCCCTGGTCGCTGCGGCCGCGGCGTCCGTGGCATCGCTGGCCTTATCGCTCGTAGTAGGTCCGTTCCCCGCCCCATGGACTGTGGTTGTCCTCCTGTTTTTGGTGGGCGGCACGGTGGTTCTTGCCAGGCTTTCGCTACGGGAAGCCGGGCGTCCCGGGCGCAGTTCCCCAGGGACAGTCCCGCGCGCCCACAAGCGTCCGACGGCGGCTGCGGCAGTTGCCGCCCTCATGGCCTGTACCGCTTTGGGCTCTGGAGCTTTTGCCTGGCTGGGCAGCCGGTCCGCCGACGGCGCAGCAATCCCTGCCGCCGTCGGACATCACGGCCGACCGGACAGGTACGTGCAGGCAAAGCCCACCCAAGTGACGGATCTGCTGGGCACCGTGCCGGCGGACGCCGTGGTCCGGCATTATGAGCTGACAGCACGCGTGGAACAGGTGACGCTGCCCTCGGGCCAGAGGGTGGAAGCCTGGACCTTCGGGAGCGTCCCGGGGCCGGCGCTGGAAGCCCAGCTGGGCGAGGTCATGGAGGTGGAACTCAAGAACCGTGACATCGCCGCGGGCGTTACCCTGCATTGGCACGGCTACGACGTTCCCAACGCCATGGACGGAGTAGCCGGGGCCACCCAGGACGCCGTCATGCCGGGACATTCCATGACATACCGCTTCCAGGCCAAGCAGGCCGGCACGTACTGGTACCACACGCACCAGGATTCAGCCGAGGGAGTCCGCAAGGGCCTCTACGGCACATTCGTCGTGCACGACCCCGCAACGCCCCGTGCCGGGACGGACCTTGTGGTGGCTGCGCACGACCTCGGCGGTCTGGGGTTGCTGGGCTCCTCAGACCGCATCAGTGCCCACCCGGCTACACCCGGCTCCGCGGTGCGGGTGAGGCTGGTCAACACTGATTCGCTGCCGCAGCGTTACTGGGTGGACGGCGCCGCATTCCGGGTAGTCGCCGTGGACGGAATGGAGGTGAACCAGCCGGGCGAAGTGACCGGCAAACTCCTCAGGCTGGGTTCCGGTGGCAGGCTGGACATCGACTTCACGATGCCGGCCGCACCGGTAACCGTGCGTTCGGACTCCGCAGCAGGAGCCGCCGTCGTCATTGCCCCACCCGGTTCCGCAGCCTTGGCCGAAGCTTCGGCCGCTGCTTCAAGTGCGGCCCCGGACAAAGCGCCGGCGGGTATCTTCGCCACCACTCCTGCGCTGGACCTCCTGGCCTATGGCAAACCCGTAGCCGGTTCCGGTTCGGCGCAGCCGAGGGTTACCCGGGAAGAAGTAATGGTCCTTGACCGGCAATTCCGTTTTGTCGATGGTATTCCGCGATTTGCCTTCACCGTCAACGGTGCGGCCTACCCCTTGGTCCCCTCCATTGACGTGTCTCTCGGCGACACCGTGAAGGTGACGGTGGTGAACCGCACC
Source organism: Paenarthrobacter sp. AR 02 (assembly GCF_021538675.1). GTDB lineage: Bacteria > Actinomycetota > Actinomycetes > Actinomycetales > Micrococcaceae > Arthrobacter. The sequence continues at coordinate 119,673 of NZ_JAJUKH010000002.1, read as the reverse complement.
GCCGAACCACATCCGATGCATCCGCACGGGCACCATGTGCAGGTCCTGAGCCGGAACGGCGTGGCCCCGACGGGCTCGCCGCTGCTGCTGGACACCGTGGACGTACAGCCTGGCGAGGTCTGGGAACTGCTGCTGCACGCCGACAATCCGGGCATCTGGATGGACCACTGCCACAACCTGGATCACGCGGCGGAAGGGATGATGATGCTCCTGAAGTATCAGGGGGTGTCATCGCCTTTCATGCACGGGGGCCACGCCCACAACAGGCCGGAGTGACGGACGCGCAATAGGGGTTAGGCGACCATTCGGCTGGTGGCCGAGATGCTGACGTGGTCCACCACGGCCCAGCACTCTTCATCGCGGAGTTGGGCACTGGCGAAGCGTTCGGCTGCGGCGAGGTCCTGGAAATCCTCGCGGCGGACATGGCCGGTGTCGGTGTCCAGGTATGTCACGTGGAACTCGACGTCGTCCCTGTCGCGGAGTTGGTGGACAGTGTTGGAAGCTGCTGTGGTGGGAGCTGCTGTGTTTGCCATGTTTTAAGTGTGGAACGGGGCACTGACATTATTGGAAGCATCAGCGGGCGTGTCCGGTTTTAGGGACATTCATGGCCTCCTCAAATACTGGGCAGAAACGTCCCGCACAGTCTCGCTGAGAACGTCCAGCACCCTCGATGCCGTGCGCCACCGTTGCCAGTAAAGCGGAACATCGAACGGCCTGTCCGGTGCCAGCTCAACCAGCCGGCCGTCCGCAATGTCCGGCCCGCACTGCACTTCTGGGATCAGCCCCCAGCCAAGGCCCAGGCGGATGGCGTCGCCAAAATCGTGCGAGGCCGGAACGAAATGGCGGGGACCCCGGCGCTCGGGCACGCTCCCTGCCTCAGCCCACGACTGCACGAAAGCCCACTGATAGGTGTCCTTGCGATCGAAGTCGACCGTAGGGGCAGCGTTCAGCGACACCCCGTTGATGCCCTTCGGAAAATCAGGGAACCATCGCGCCACGTACTGCGGCGCAGCAACGGGAAGGTATCGCATGACCCCCAGGCTCTCGACGCGGCATCCTTGCACTGGTTCAGGCGTGGCCGTGACTGCCGCCATGACTGTCCCGGACCGCAACAGCGACGTCGAATGCTGTTCGTCATCCCGATGGAGGTCAAACGTCACGTTCAGCTCCTGCGGTACCTTCACCAGCGCCTGCAGGAACCAGACGGCCAGCGAATCCGCGTTGACGACGATCGGCACGGCGAGTTCCGCTCCCTCCGAGCCCAAACCGAGTTCCCTGCCCGCGTCGGCCTCGAGCTGCGCCACCTGGCGCGCCAGCCGCAAGACCACCTCTCCGGCTTCCGTTGCCTGAACGGGGTTGCTTCTCCTTAGCAGCACACGCCCCGCCGCCTGCTCGAGCGCCTTGAGCCGCTGGGACACTGCCGACGGCGTGACATGGAGTTGGCGCGCGGCCGCATCCAGGGTTCCCTCCGAGAGGACGGTGGCGAACGTGAGTAGCTGTTCGGATGGAAATTGGAACATTAGAACAGCTTATGCGGCATCAAAATACTTAGCTGTTCTAATGGTTAACACATCCGTAGTTTCGAAGAGTGACTATTACTGATATCTCCCACTCCGCAGGCCTTGGCCTCGCCACAGGCCTGGCCCTCATCGTCGCGATCGGGGCACAGAATGCGTTCGTGCTTCGCCAAGGGATCCGTGGCGAACACATAGGTCCGATCGTCGCGGTATGCGCCCTCTCCGACGCCGTCCTCATCGCTGCCGGCGTTCTGGGCATCGGCGCCCTGGTCACTGCCGCGCCGGCCGCCGTCGTCGTCCTCCGCTATGTGGGCGCAGCGTTCCTGGTGACCTATGGCCTGATGGCCGCACGACGGGCCTTTCGCCCCCAGTCGCTGACAAGCGACGGCCCGGACGACGGCGGTGCGAGGCGCGGCCTGGCGGGCGCCGTCGCCACCGTCCTGGCACTGACCTGGCTGAACCCGCACGTCTATCTGGATATTGCCTTGATCGGCTCCCTGGCCAGCGCGCAAGGGACTCCCCTGCAATGGTGGTTCGGCGCCGGGGCAATGCTGGGCAGCATTCTTTGGTTCTGCTCGCTGGGATTCGGTGCGCGGTACCTTCGTGGCTTCTTTTCGAGGCCCCGCTCCTGGCGGATCCTGGACGGCGGGATCGCCGTGACCATGGTGGCACTGGGAGCGGGCCTGGTCCTCGGCGCATGATGCCGTCCGTGGACTTCCCGCGCAGTTTGCTCACATGCAGCATTCAGAAAACTCCCAGTTACTGGGAGGATCATGGGTGGCATGAAAAAGAACGGTCCCGAAGCCAAGCTTCTTGTGGTTGATGACGAACCCAACATTCGTGAGCTGCTGTCCACGTCGCTGCGTTTCGCAGGATTCGAGGTAGTGGCTGCTTCCAACGGTCGCGAAGCCCTTGCTGCGGCCGATCTCCACGCGCCGGACCTGGCCGTCCTGGACGTCATGCTGCCGGATATGGACGGATTTACCGTGACCCGGCGCCTCCGCGCCGCCGGCAAGCATTTCCCCGTCCTGTTCCTCACAGCGAAGGACGACACCGAGGACAAAGTCACGGGCCTCACCGTGGGCGGCGATGACTATGTCACCAAGCCTTTCAGCCTCGACGAGGTAGTGGCCCGTATCCGGGCCGTCCTCCGCCGTACCCAGCCGCTCGAAGACGACGACGCCGTTATCCGCGTCGACGACCTCGAACTCGACGACGACGCCCACGAGGTCCGTCGCGGCGGAACCGTCATCGAGCTGTCCCCCACGGAGTTCAAGCTCCTGCGCTACCTCATGCTCAATCCCAACCGGGTCCTTTCCAAGGCGCAGATCCTGGACCACGTGTGGGAGTACGACTTCAACGGCGATGCCTCAATTGTTGAGTCGTACATTTCGTACCTGCGCCGCAAGGTGGACATCGATCCCGACGCCGCCGCCCTCATCCAGACCAAGCGCGGCGTGGGCTACGTGCTGCGGACGGCTGAGAAGCGCTGACCTTGCTGCAACGCTGGAAGTCGGCCTCACTGAGGTCGCAGCTCGTCGCCATCATCATGGGTCTGCTCCTGCTGGCCCTGGCAGCGACGGGCTCGGGAACCCTGACCCTGGTCAAGAGCTACCTGCAGGGCCAGGTGGACGACAAGCTCAAGGCTGCAGTTGCCTTGGCGCAGGACCGCCAATCCTTTGACAAGTTGTCTGAACCCAACACTGCCGTTCCCACGGACTACTCCCTGACGCTCTATGTGCCGGGACTGGACCCCTACCCCTTTGGTGGGAACCAGAGCGACCGTCCGGCGATCGCCAACATCACCGCTGCAGAAGCCAAATTGCGCGGCAATGCGCCCTTCCAGGTGAAGGGCACCGCGGGGACCAACTGGCGGGTTGTCGCCGTTGGCGTGATCGCCAACGGGCAGAACGGCGTGGTGATCATCGGCCTGCCGCTGACCCCGGTGGACAAAGTGATGGAGCACGCCGTCCTTGTGGTGGTCGGCGTCGGCCTTTTGACGCTGGTACTGGCCTTCTTCATTGCCACGTGGACCGTGGCCCGGTCCTTCAGGCCCTTGGCCAAAGTGGAAAAGACGGCTGCGGCCATTGCGGCCGGCGACTTGTCCCGCCGTGTTGAAATCGATAATCCACATACCGAAGTGGGCCGCCTCGGCGGATCGCTGAACGCCATGCTGGCGCACATTGAGGCGTCGTTCGCAGCCCGGGCTGCTTCTGAGGGGCGGATGCGGCGCTTTGCGGCCGACGCCTCCCACGAACTGCGCACGCCCTTGGTCACCATCCGGGGCTTCTCGGAGCTCTACAGGCATGGTGCCCTGACCACGGAAGAAGATGTGGCCATGGCCATGGGCCGGATCGAAAGCGAAGCCAAACGGATGGGCTCCATGGTCGAAGACCTGTTGCTGCTGGCCAGGCTGGACGAGCAGCGGCCGCTGCAGCTCAAGCCCGTGGACCTGCACCTCCTGGCCCACGACGCCATGGTGGACACCAAAGCTTCCTCGGGCGACCGGACCATCACCCTGACAGGACTCGACGGCGGCTCCCCCGCCCCTGCCCCCGTGCAAGGTGACGAGGCCAAGCTCCGGCAGGTCATTGGGAACCTGGTGGGCAATGCCCTGCGATATACGCCGGAAGGCAGCCCGATCGAGCTTGCCGTTGGTGTCCGGAACACGCCCGCTGGCGCCGAGTCGGTCATCGAGATCCGTGATCATGGACCGGGAATTCCGGAAGACGAGACCAACAAGATCTTCGAACGCTTCTACCGCGCTGACACCTCGCGCACCCGCGAGACGGGTGGCAGCGGCCTTGGCCTGGCGATTGTGGCTGCCATCGTGGGCTCGCACGGCGGAAGCGTCCGTGTTTCAGAGACCGACGGCGGCGGCGCCACTTTGGTGGTCAGCCTCCCCTTCCACGAGGAACCCGCCGAGCTTCTCTCTACGTAGTACCCACTTTCGACGCCGTTTTCCACATAGCGGCAGACGTTCGTTCCGCGGTTGAAGCCTGCTGCCTAGGCTCGATGGTGTGGCCCACACTTACCGCCGCACCATGCGGAACACCTTCGTCGAAAGGCACAACCATGTCCGTCATCTCCGTCGATACCGAGATGCTCCAGCTCAAGTCCGACAATGTCCGGGGAACTATTGACCGCATCAGTTCGGACGTTCACGCCATGAAGCGCGGGCTTGAGGAACTTCAGGCAACATGGAAAGGAACTGCGGCCGCGAACTTTCAGTCCCTGGTCCTGGAATGGTCCCTGACGCAAAGCAAGGTGGAGGCATCGTTGGCTTCCATCACCGTGGCATTGTCCACCGCGGCCTCAAACTACGCCGAAGTCGAGCAGGGCAACACCCAGCGGTTCACCTACTAGGAACCGCCAGCCCGCCGGCACAGTCCCGTGTACTCCTGCGGGGCCGGATGTCTTCCCCTGAACTATCCGGCCCTGCAGGTCACGCCGCCCCTGGTTTGTCTTGGGTTGGCGTCGCTGTCTCTATGGCTCCAAGGTGCCCTGGTGGAACCTCAGCCGCCATTGGCCGCGGTCCAACATCCAGATCGAGCTGCGAAGCGCAGAGCCCGCGTGGGCGTAACTGCGGTAGTTCAGCAGAATGGTGGTTTCATTGAGGCGGTCGGCGGTGAGGAGCTCCAGCTCTCCCGGTTCGCCCGGGTCCTCTTCCAGCGCCATCATCATGGCATCCCGCGTCCAAAACCGGCCTGAACTGCCAATCTCCGCGAAGTCCGGGTGGAGCAGAACTCCAATCCTGCCAATGTCCGCCCTCACATCGGGCCTCAGCAGTTCCCGTTCCAAGGCAAGGACCGTGTCTTCCGGCGAGAGCTCCGGGGCCGCTGCGTCACCTTCCAGTTCACTGAAAAGGTCTGCTTGGCCGAAGATGCCTGACTCGCCGAAGAGCGTCGGCTCAAAGTGCGGCCGGGGGCTCCTGGGCGGCGCCGCAGCGGTGGTCGCCGCGGAAACCGTCGCGGTGGCGGCCCTGCCGGCGGTGACCGTCGCAGAGCTTGCTGCAGTCCCCATCGAGGTGGTTCCCGAGGTCCCGGAACCTGCGGTTACAGTTTCATCTTTGGCCCCGGGGAACCCTGGTCCAACCCGCGGTGCGACGCCCTGTTGATACGCCACGGCGACAGCCCGGGCACGCTCATCCGCGGCTTCGTTCAGATCGTGTCCTGCGTGGCCCTTGACCCATTCGAAAGTGTATTTGCGGCCAACGATCGCCTGATCGATGTCCTTGAGGAGATCGACGTTGAGCACCGCCTTGCCGTCCGCCTTACGCCAGCCTTTGCGCTTCCAGCCCGGCATCCATTTGGTGATGCAGTTGATGACGTACTGGCTATCGCACAGGATCAGCAGTTCCTCGTGGGCAACATGGGCCGTGGAGCGGAAAAGATCCAGGACTGCCATGAGTTCGCCCTGGTTGTTGGTGCCGTGGGGCCAACCTCCTGCGTGCCAACAGGAATCGTCAACGTACCAGGCCCAACCGGCCGGCCCAGGATTACCGAGGGCGGACCCGTCGGCGGCAGCAGTAATCGTCATACCGTTAATCCTGCCAGAACCCACGGACACTAAAACCGTGGTAGGCAGCAAAACGGCGGCCCCCTCCAGTTGGTGGGGACCGCCGTCGTTAGCTCTGAAACGAAATGTTCAGCGAGGGGGGCTTAGAAGCCGCCCATGCCGCCCATGTCGTCGCCGCCCGGAGCCGGAGCGTTCTTCTCGGGCTTGTCAGCCACTACGGCCTCGGTGGTCAGGAACAGACCAGCGATGGAAGCAGCGTTCTGGAGAGCCGAGCGGGTGACCTTTACGGGGTCGTTGACGCCGGCAGCCAGGAGGTCTTCGTAGACGCCCGTGGCAGCGTTCAGGCCGTGGCCGGAAGGCAGGCCGCGAACCTTGTCGACGACAACGCCCGGCTCGAGGCCAGCGTTGAACGCGATCTGCTTCAGCGGAGCGTCGATGGCAACCTTGACGATGTTGGCACCGGTTGCCTCGTCACCCTGCAGGGTGAGGTTGGCGAATGCCTTGGCGCCTGCCTGGATGAGGGCTACGCCACCACCGGCAACGATGCCTTCTTCAACAGCAGCCTTGGCGTTGCGGACTGCGTCCTCAATGCGGTGCTTGCGTTCCTTGAGCTCAACTTCGGTTGCGGCACCGGCCTTGATGACTGCAACGCCACCGGCCAGCTTGGCCAGGCGCTCCTGCAGCTTCTCGCGGTCGTAGTCGGAGTCGGAGTTTTCGATCTCGGCGCGGATCTGGGCCACGCGGCCAGCGATCTGCTCGGCGTCGCCGGCACCTTCAACGATGGTGGTCTCGTCCTTGGTGACAACAACCTTGCGGGCGGTGCCGAGGAGTTCGAGGCCGGCGTTTTCGAGCTTGAGGCCAACTTCTTCGGAGATGACCTGGCCACCGGTGAGGATGGCGATGTCGGCCAGCTGGGCCTTGCGGCGGTCACCGAAGCCCGGAGCCTTGACGGCGACGGACTTGAAGGTGCCACGGATCTTGTTGACGATCAGGGTGGCCAGGGCCTCGCCCTCGATGTCTTCGGCGATGATCAGCAGCGGCTTGTTGGACTGCATGACCTTCTCCAGAACCGTGACGAGTTCCTTCACGTTGGAGATCTTGGAGTTGACGATCAGGATGTACGGGTCTTCGAGGACCGTTTCCTGGCGCTCTGCGTCGGTGACGAAGTAAGCGGAGATGTAGCCCTTGTCGAAGCGCATGCCCTCGGTGAGCTCGAGCTCCAGGCCGAAGGTGTTGGATTCCTCGACCGTGATGACGCCTTCCTTGCCCACCTTGTCCAGGGCTTCGGCGATCAGGCCGCCGATTTCCTGGTCACCGGCGGAGATGGAAGCCGTGGCTGCGATCTCTTCCTTGGTTTCGATTTCCTTGGCGGAAGCCAGCAGTTCGTTGATGACTGCTTCAACAGCCTTCTCGATGCCGCGCTTGAGGGACAGCGGGTCGGCGCCGGCGGCAACGTTGCGCAGGCCTTCCTTCACCAGTGCCTGGGCGAGGACGGTTGCAGTGGTGGTACCGTCGCCAGCGACGTCATCCGTCTTCTTGGCAACTTCCTTGACCAGTTCTGCACCGATCTTCTCGTAAGGGTCGTCCAGTTCGATCTCCTTGGCGATGGAAACACCATCGTTGGTGATCGTGGGGGCGCCCCACTTCTTTTCGAGGACGACGTTGCGTCCACGCGGGCCGAGGGTGACCTTGACGGCGTCAGCGAGGGTGTTCAGGCCCCGCTCGAGGCCGCGGCGTGCCTCTTCATCAAATGCAATGATCTTGGCCATAACGGCGGTAGTCCTTTCGGGACAGTCGATAAGAAGGTACCTGTCAGATGCGGTGCCCGCGACGGACGGTTCTTTGCTTGCGGCCTATGTACGCCCCGCGCTCCAAACCTCACCACACCAAGGTTGTTCTTGATCCTCCAGCGGCACGCCAGCCATCCGGGACCGGCGTCAACCGATCCGCACTTAGCAGTCGAACCGTAGGAGTGCTAAATCAATAATTAGCACTCGACCGGGGAGAGTGCAAGCAGGAAAGCGTCAATGCGACAGAAAACCAAGGGTTTCAGCCATGAGCTGAGCCGGTCAGGCGTTGGCCTGCTCCAGGGCTAGGCGACGCGCACGCCTTCTGCCTGCGGCCCCTTCTGGCCTTCCCCCAATTCGAACTCCACCCGCTGACCCTCCTCGAGGGCCCGGAAGCCATCCATCTGGATGGCGGACCAGTGCACAAAAACGTCGTCGCCGGACTCATCCACAGTGATGAATCCGTAGCCCTTTTCGGCGTTGAACCATTTGACGGTTCCCAATGCCATGATGCCCACACTTTCGCAGTAGCCAAGACCGGTTGCCGGGATCTCCGTACCGGAATTAATCCACTGTAACCACAGTCACTCCTGCGGCGCTGCCGGTGGGCGGCAGTGCTTCGGTTTTGTTATTGATGCTTAACCGAGTTGGGGCTCAAAGGTGCTCCTACAGCGGTCCGCTACTGGTATCCGGGACCGGCAACAACCACCAGGGGCTGCTGGATTTCCGGGGACTCAACGATCGACTGAATACGCAGCAGGGTTCCCAACGCCTCAGCGTTGGCCTTCTGCGCAGGACTGTTGTAGAAGATCACGGAGGTCTGCTGCGGCAGGCCGCCCCAGTTCCCAACTGTGCTCAGCGTCCAGCCATCGCCCTGTACCAGGCCGGCCACCCGGCCTGCCAGGCCAGCCGTGCCAGCACCGTTGTAGACAGCCACGGGGATGGACTTGTCTACCGGAGCCGAGGACGGAGTAGCGGACGGAACGTTGGACGGTGACGCCTCGGGGCTCGGTTCACCCGAAGCCGTGGGAGCCGGTTCGCTGGGCGCCGCGGAAGGCGAGGCATCAGTCTGCTGGGGTGCCGGCGTCGAGACGTTCGAGGAGGCGCTGGGGCCCACCACGCCGAGGTTCGGAAGGATCAGGAAGGCCACCAGGCCCAGCACCAGAGCGACAGCTCCAACTGTGAGGACCGGCCACAAGGCAGGTCGGGCAGTCTCCTGGGCGTCGCGGTGGACGCCCTGGCGATTGGTGTTTTGCGGAACCTGGTCGAATTCATCCCTGGCAAATTTGGTCATGGTGAAGCGTTGTCCTTGCTGGTTGCTGCTGACAGATCAGCCTGGCGATTTACGCGTCGGACCCCAGGCGACGTGCCGTCCGCGCACGTTGGCGGGACGTACGTAGTCTACGCAATCTCTTGACGAGCATGGGATCGTGGGCCAACGCGTCCTCGGTATCGATCAGCGCGTTCAGGATCTGGTAGTAACGCGTAGCGGAGAGATCGAACAGCTCACGGATAGCCTGTTCCTTGGCGCCTGCGTACTTCCACCACTGCCGTTCAAGTGCCAGCATTTGCTGGTCGCGTTCACTCAGGGGCGATTCGCTGCGGGTTTCAGCCGCGAGGTCCTCGAGGGAAAAACCTGTCGCCTGCTGCGCCATCGGTTCCGGTGCTGGTTCCGCCACGGCATACTCCTTCGACGCTTGATGGGAAATTGTCCTACCCCTATGTTACGGGTGAATAACAACGCTGTCATTCGCCCCGCCTGGCAGGCGCGGGGGACAATGGCGTGATGACTGGCGAGGATGCACTGTTTGAACTTGAACCGGCAGGCGTAGCGGATAGCGACTTCGCGGAACTGATCGACCGTCCGCTGGAAGAGCTGATGGCGCCCGACTGGGCGGACGCCTTGTTGCCCGTGGAAGACCAACTCCGCGCCGCCCTCGCGTTCGTTGCCGGCCAGGCCGCCAAGGGGCGCCAGGTCCTGCCGGCAGCCGACAATCTCCTGCGCGCGTTCAAACAGCCGCTGGCTGACGTCAAAGTACTCATCCTCGGCCAGGACCCCTACCCAACCCCGGGACACGCCGTCGGCCTTTCCTTCGCTGTTTCAGGGAGTACGCGACCCATCCCGCGGAGCCTCGCCAATATCTACCGCGAGCTTCAGGACGACCTCGGCCTGCCACCTCGGGTCCATGGCAACTTGAGCGAATGGACCCGCCAGGGCGTGCTCCTGCTGAATCGTGTCCTCAGCGTCGAGGCGGGAAATGCCGGATCGCACCGCGGCAAAGGCTGGGAGGACATTACGACGGCGGCTGTCACCGCCGTCGCCGACCGAACCACCAGTACCGGGCAGCAACAGCCACTCGTCGCCATCCTGTGGGGGAAGGACGCTGAGGGTGTCGTGCCGCTGCTCAAGGGAGCGCCGTCGCTCGTGTCGGCCCATCCCAGTCCGTTGTCGGCGTCACGGGGCTTCTTTGGCTCCAAGCCGTTCAGCCGGGCTAACGAGCTTCTGGTCCAGCAGGGCGCCGGGCCGATCGACTGGGAGTTGCCGGTCCTCTAGCGCTCCTCCACCGAAGGCCGCGAAGCGGACGGAACGTGAGCGAGGGTCCGCGCGAAGCGGACGGAACGTGAGAGAGCGTCCGCCCCAAGCGGACGGAACGTGAGAGAGGGTTTGTAACGTTCGGCCCTATCCAGCAGACGTCCAGCGCACTAGCTTAGGCTTGCCTATATGGCCGCTCTCCCCGTCACCTCGTCCGCGACCCGCAACACCCGCCCCCAGGTCACCCTGACCGTGCTCAGGAAAGAACTCCTTTCCCCGCACATGGTGCGGATCGTGGCCGGCGGGCCGGGGTTCAGCGATTACGCAAACAACGACTACGTGGACCGCTACGTCAAGATCGTTTTTCCCCAGCCGGACGTCGACTACGACTTCCCGCTGGACCTCTGGACCATCCGCGAGACCATGCCGCGCGAGCAATGGCCGCACACCCGGACCTACACCATCCGCTGGGTCGACGTGGCGGCCCAGGAGCTGGCGATCGACTTTGTTGTCCATGGTGACGAGGGACTTGCCGGGCCGTGGGCTGCAGCAGCCGAACCAGGTGAAACACTGGTCTTTACGGGCCCCGGCGGTGGCTACAATCCCAACCCCGACGCCGACTGGTACCTTTTCGCGGGCGACGACGCCGCCATCCCAGCCGTTGCCGCCTGCGTGGAGGCACTGGCTCCTGACGCACGCGGCGTGGCTTACCTGGAGGTGGACAGTGAGGCGGACATCTTGCCTATCGCGGCACCTGCCGGCCTGGAACTGCGCTGGCTGCTGCGCGGCGGCGTGCCTGCCGGCTCCAGCGACCTCCTGCTCGAAGCCCTGAGGACCACCGAGTGGCTGACCGGCAGAGTGGACGTCTTCGCCCACGGCGAGCGGGGCTACATGAAGGGTCTTCGGGAGATCTTCTTCGTCCAGCGGGGCCTGGAACGTTCGCAGGTTTCCCTGTCCGGGTACTGGGCACAGGGGCGCGTCGAAGAGGTCTTCCAAGCCGAGAAGAAGCTCCCCGTAGGGAAGATCTAGCAAGCTCCAGCGCCCCTCAAAGGCTAGCGCCGACGCACCCTGCGGCGTTCGTTGCTGGACAGGCCCTTCGTCAGCGGCCTGGCCAGGTTGTCGCCGAGCACGATACCCGCGGCCACTCCCAGGACAATCGCTCCGGCGTTAAGCATCCCGCCGGCACCGGCCAGGAAGTCGCCCCCTTCAACGGTGAGGGCATACATCGAACGGAAGATCGTCAGGCCGGGCAGCAGGATCAAAGCCGCGGGCACAGCGACAACCAGCTGGGGAGCACCCAGCTTCAGGGCAACCACACGGGCCAGCAAACCGATGACCACCGCCGCGACAGCGGGCGACAAACGATCGCCGAGACCGGCTTGGCCGACCCCCCACAAAACGAAGAAGCCCACTATGCCGACTGCCGCCGTCGGAATCAGCAACCGCATCTGGGTTTGTTCCGTGACGCCGATGGCAACCACAGCGACGGCGATGAGGACGGCGCGCCCCCACAACGGATACGCGTCGGGGAATGTTTGCGTGACATCCAGGACAGCGCTGCCCATGAGGGTGCCCACCACGACGGCGACACCGATCCCTGCCACGATCGCCCCGAAGGTGAGCAGCGTGGAGAGGAACCGGCCCGCGGCGGTGACCGGGAAGCCGTTGATCGCATCCTGTACCGACGACACGAGCCTGCCCGTTGGGAGCAGCAGCAGGATTCCGCCCGCCACCACTATGGAGGGAGCGATGTCCACACCTGCCCAGCGGAGCATCAAGGCAATGAAGGTGACAAGAAACGCGCACGCCATGGTGTTGAAGAAGTCCGCCGTCCTCCACCTGGCCAGTTGACGGGAAAGCAGGCTGATCAGGATGTTGGAGCAGAAGGCCACCGCTGATGCGCCGAGCCCACCGCCCAAGACGCCAACGAAGACAGCTGCGAAGATACCGAACGCTATGGTCACCATCCATCGAGGGAAAGGCTTGGCGCTGCGGATAATTTCGTTCAACCGGCGCACGGCTTCGTCGCGGCCCACTCCCCCGGCCACAATGTCGGTGACCAGTTGGTGCACCTGCGCAAGGCCTGCGTAGTTGTTGGTCCAGGAGCGCACCACACGGAGGAGCGTGATGGGCGTCTGGTCCTTGGGCGCATAGTTGATGGCCACCGACTGGTTGGTGATGTCCACTTCAACGTTCTTCAGGCCCAGGGCAGCCGTGACGGCGATCATGCTCGTCTCGACTTCCAAAGCGCCGGCACCGTATCGGAACATGACCTCAGCCAGGTGCAAGGCAAAGTCGATGGTCTTGCGGGCGGATGCATCCACGCCCACTACCTGGATGGTGGGGTTGGCGTAGGGGCTGCCCGCCAGCCGGTCCACGATGTTCATGGGAGCCGTAGGTGGGCTGTCGCCTTGCACCAGGCGCATCAGCATGCGTTTGGCGTTGACGTTCTGCCGGACCTGCGAGGGCCGAAGCGGCTGGGTCTTGGGCAAGCCGTCCGTGTGCGGCCTGCTCGCTGACCCCTCGGGGCGTTCAGTCACGCGGTGATCCTCCCGTGCGCTTGTGTGATTAGTGGTTCCTCCGGAGCTTTCCTACAACCGGCAATTTCTCAAGTGGCAATCGTCCCAGTACTGTCTGGGCGGCGCCTGCAAGCTTTCTGGCCACGCGGTAGGCGTTGAACGTGAGCGGGTTCACCGGAGCCACGAAGTCGCCAATCAGCTGGACCACCTCGCCGCCAAACCCCTTCTTGAATTCATACCCACCGTGGCCGGTGTCGTCCTGGCCCTGGATGCCGAACGTGCCGTAGAAGTTGTACCGCGAGTACCCGTTGTTGAGGGCGTGGAGCATCATGCCCCAGTACAGGGACGTGGCGCCGTTGAAGTAGATGTAGTCCTGCACGGTGCCACCGATAACGCAGGTCAGTTCGTCGCCGGAGCACGCGAAGTGGATGGCCGCCACCGTGGCCACTCCCACGGAATCGGGGAAGCGCTCGATGTCCTTGAGGCTGCGCTCGTAGCTGTCCACGAGGTCCTGGACCACCTTGACGCGGTTGGCCTTCTTCTTGCTGCCGGTCTCCTCGACTTCACGTTTCAGTTCGGCCAGCGTCTTGGACTCGGCTTCGAGCCGCTCCGTGATGGACGCGCGGTACTCGGGGATGTTGATCTTGGCCATCATGAGCTTGGTGAACTCATCGGAGGTGTTCCGGAGCAGCTGCTCGTAGTACTCCCGCTCGCGGTACGTGAAGCCCTTCTCGTCGCCTGCGGTGCTCAGCGCTTTGTAGAAGTCATCGAGGGTCTCCAGCGTGGCCTGTTCCAGGTAGACGCCGTTCTTCTCGGCCTTCCGGATCGCCTTGCGGGTGCGGTAGTTCATGCCCATGATGAGCTCTTCGGAGTCCGCAAACCCGTCGAGCTGCTTGATGAACATCCAGTTGATATTGGCGAAGTTCATGTCGAAGCCCTGGTGCTTGAAACCGAGGCCCTCGAGTTCCTTCAACAGCGGCCGGTTGTCTTCGATCTCCGGGTGCTCGGCGCCGTCCTCGTCACGGGCGATGTAACGGACGTTCGGCGAAATGCGCAGTTCCGCCGCTTTCTTTGAGGCGGCATGCTTCTTCAACTGCTCGACGACGAAGCGAACCACTGCGGGGTCGCTGTAGTCCATCAGTGGTCCCTTGGCACAGTCCGCGGTTTTGTAGCCAAAACGGTTGGACGTGTAGACGAGCTTTCCCGCAGCAATGAGACTGCCGGCGCGGGTTACGCCAAAGAGCTCGACTTCCTGGCCACGGGCGCGTTGGAAGCGTGTCAGGTCCATGGACTGGATGAAGCTCCCCTGTGGGTGTCCCTTGGCGAACGTCTCGAAATCAGCGTCACTGAGAATCACGAATTCCATGTCGGTTCCAGCCTCGATCGGAGTCAAAGAAATTACCTCACCTAGATTAGATTTGCGCCCGTTGGTGGCCGGGGCGGGCCTGTGGGTTGGCTTGCTGGCTTGGGTGTCCGTCAGTAGAACTGACCGCCGGTGCGCATGGTTTCGAGCCTTCTGAACACCTTCTCTGCGCCCTTGAGCCACAGCTTGTACCGGACAGGGCCCAGCACGAGGTCGTAGCAGCCCACAAAGTCCGTAACGGTCTTGGTGAAGCTCGTCTTGAACGATCCCAGGCCGTAGAGCGGGTGGCTCTTGTCCTTGATCCTGGCAGCGGGGGGTGTGCCGCAGAAGTCGTATTCCACGCAGCCGAGCTCCTGCATGCGCTGGATGGCTGCCCATTGGACCAAGTGCGAGTCGCCATACTGTTTACGGTTCTGCGTGGAACCGCCGTCCTTGTAGGTTGCTTTGGAACCGTAGTTGATGACGAAAGCGCCAACGCTTGGCGCGCCGTCCTCGTAGACGAAGAAGAAGTGTCCCTGGCCCCGGCTGCAAAACTCTTCCCAGAACGTGGCGTAGTACTCGTAGCTCCGCAGGGGCATGGCGCCTTTGGCGTTCATGGTGTTCTGCATCAGGGCGTAGAGCTTCTTGTAGCTGTCCTGGCCCGGCTCCGCTTCCACAACTTCGCAGCCTTCGCGCTCCGCCCTTCGGACAGCGTTGCGGGCCCGGGACGAGATGCTGCGCAGCACTTCGTTCGCCGGGGCGGAGATGTCCAACAAGGCCGTGGAATCGTTGGACTGGATATTCGGAGCCTTGACCAGGCCAGACGCCTTCAGCTTCGCGACCACCTCAGGTGACTCCACGACGTCGGGCTCGATCTTGATGCTGAAGACGTTCAGCTTCTGTTCCCGTGCCAACGCAGCTACCGCCCTGAGCATGGGCTCGATGTCATCCGCCGAGGCAGCATCCGGTCCCTTGATCAGGTACCAGAGCCGGCCGAGAACGGGGAACTTCTTCTCCAGCAGCAAGTTGTAGCTGGCGTACTCGGCGGTTTCCACCACTACGCGGCGGACCAGCCAGCCGTTGCCGTCCTTGACTGCGGCGTAGGCGTCCGACTGCAGCATGTTGCCGCCGTTCGGATTGGCCGTGACGTGCTTGTCCCAGTTATCGGTTTCCTCGGCGGTGGCAAAGCGGGCAGTAAATTCTCGCAAGGTGGCCGTGTCCAATCTCAGGGTTTTGGTGCAGTGTTCAAAGGCATGCGGACATGCAGCCCCAAGTCTATCGGGCCGGGAAAAATCCTCAGGTTCGCCCTAAAGCCTGATCTGATCCGTGCTTTCCAACTTAATGGCCTTCGGCGCTTTTCCGAGCTCCCGCTGGCTGCTGGACAGACGGTCCGCGCTGACCAACCGGCTCAGGCTGAGCCCTGTCAGATCCGCAATCTCCCCAATGGGCACCTGGAACGTCCGGAACGGCCCCAATGGCGGCGGTTCGCCTTCCAGGAGCCGCTGGTCGATGGCCCGTTTCAGCTCTACTTTGCCCAGGAGCGGCGACTGGTCCAGGACGAATCCCGCGGCCGCCAGTTTGGCATCACTGGTCCACGCAGCGATCTTCCAGAATTTCCGTGGAACCTGCACGCCCCTGTACGGGGGGTCGTCATCAAGCAAGACCGGCCCGGTAAACACGCTGAGCTTGGCATCGTAGGCGTCAGCGTGTTCCAGGACATGGTCCTCCAGCCCCACCCACAGTTCCTTGCCTTGGTTGAAGTCGTCAACCTGCGGCGCAGCATTGGTGAACACGAAGGTGTCCTGGTTGGCCTTTTTGGCGGTGGCAGGATCTCCCCACACCGGGTCCAGACGCCGCACCAGATGCCCGCGGTCAAACGCGTTGTTCTTGTAGACGTCCGGACCGGCCTGTTGCTCCCGGGGAATCCGGTCATCGAAGTGCCAGGTACCTTCCCGGGCCAGCGGGTTCAGTTCCTTGCCGTTGATGTTGACCCCCACGATCGCCGCGAGCTTCCGGGAAACCCGGAAACGCACGGAGAAGTGGATGTAGTCCAAAAGAGTCGTCGTCGCCGACGGACTGGGCAGCTCGAGACGTGCCCGCAAAAAATCCCTGTCGTATCCCCCGCTCATGGATACAGCATGGCACTAGGCACCGACAGTAAACAGACTCAGCATTCGACGACGTTGACGGCGAGGCCGCCCATCGCTGTTTCTTTGTATTTGTGGGACATGTCCTTGCCCGTTTCACGCATGGTCACGATCACCTCGTCCAACGAGACCCGGTGCGTCCCGTCACCCCACAACGCCATCTTCGCCGCGTTGATCGCCTTCGCCGCAGCAATCGCGTTCCGCTCGATACACGGGATCTGCACCAACCCGCCAATCGGATCACACGTCAACCCCAGGTTATGTTCCATCGCGATCTCCGCCGCGTTCTCCACCTGACCCGGGGAACCACCCATCACCTCAGCCAACCCGGCAGCAGCCATCGACGAGGCCGACCCGACCTCACCCTGACAACCCACCTCAGCACCCGAAATGGACGCCTGCTCCTTATACAACACACCCACCGCACTGGCAGCGAGCAGGAACTTCACCACCACATCGTCCTTATCAGCCTGGGTCGCTTTATCCATGCCCGGGGCGTAATTCAACGCGTAATACAACACCGCAGGAATGATCCCCGCAGCACCATTGGTCGGAGCCGTCACCACCCGCCCACCGGAGGCGTTCTCCTCATTGACCGCCAATGCGATCAGGTTCACCCACTCCTGCCAGTACTTCGGATCGTTCCGGTCCTTGTCCTCCTTCAGGAGCCGCTCCAACCAATCCGGCGCACGACGACGGACCTTCAACCCACCGGGCAACACACCCTCACGCTGCAAACTGGTTTCAACACAAGCCTCCATCACAGCCCAAATATGCAGCAGACCCTCCCGGATCTCCTCCTCGGACCGGGACGCCCGCTCATTGATGAACATGATGTCGCTGATCCCCAAACCCTTGGACGCGCACCGGCCCAACAACTCCGCCGCCGTCCGGAACGGCAACGGCAACTCCTTCTTGGACTCCTCCAACTCCGCCTGCGCCGCGGACTCCTCACCCTCCCGGACAATGAACCCGCCACCGACCGAGAAAAACGTCGCCTCCTTGAGAACATTCCCCTCGGCATCGGAGACAGCGAACTTCATCCCGTTCGTATGCCGCGGCAACACCGTCAACGGATGCAAAACCATGTCCTCCACCGCATAATCCAGCAGCACTTCGCCGGCCAGGTTCAGCTTCCCCGTCTCCGCAATCGACGCCAACCGCTCCTCCACCTCATCGGGAAGGATCAACTCCGGCTCGTAGCCCTCCATGCCAAGCAGGGTCGCAGTGAACGTCCCATGCCCACGACCCGTCGCCGCCAACGACCCATACAGGTCCACCCGCAACGACGCCACCGAATCAAGGACACCAGCGTCCTTCAACTCAGAAGCAAACACCGCCCCGGCACGCATCGGGCCCACCGTATGCGAACTCGACGGGCCAATGCCCACGGAGAACAAATCGAAAACACCAACAGCCATAGCCGTGATCCCTTCATAAAAACTTGAGATGTCCCGGCAGATGGTCCTGCCGGATGGCCGCTACCGCTTGTGGCGGAAGTCAACCGAAGCACGACGCCGGATGGCCCCCAAAGGCGGCAACCCGGCGTCGCAATTTTTCAGTTACTAATTACCACGCTACGCCCATGGAGCTCGCGTGGCGGGATACCTAGGACAGGTCTCCGCCATTCTTGGAGGCGTATTCCTCGGCGGAAAGCAGCGGACCGTCGGACTCGGCGGCCACCTTGAACAGCCAGCCTGCACCGTAGGGATCGTTGTTGATGAGGGCGGGGTCGGAAACAACGGCGTCGTTGATTTCGGTGACCTCGCCGGTGACGGGCGAGTACAGGTCGGAGACCGACTTGGTGGACTCGACTTCGCCACAGGTTTCGCCTGCGGTCACGGTGGAACCGACCTCGGGCAGGTCAACGTAGACAATGTCGCCCAGGGCGTCGGTGGCAACCTCGGAGATACCAACAGACACCGAGTTCCCTTCGCCGCGGGAAACCCACTCGTGTTCGTCGGAGTACTGAAGTTCGGGCGCTACTTTGGGCATTCTGTTTCCTAACGTGTGGTGAATGAAAAACTGGCTACTTTTGGCGCTTGTAGAACGGCAGGGCAACGACCTCGAAAGGCTCGGCCTTGCCGCGCAGGTCGACGTCCAGCGCAGTTCCAACTTCGGCGAACTCGACGTCGACATACGCCAACGCTACCGGGTAGCCGAGCGTCGGGCTGGGCTGGCCGGAGGTCACTTCGCCAACAACCGCTCCGTCCTTCAGGACCGGGTAGTGGCTGCGTCCGGCGCGGCGCCCCAGGCCCTTGAGGCC
Source organism: Paenarthrobacter sp. AR 02 (assembly GCF_021538675.1). Lineage (GTDB taxonomy): Bacteria > Actinomycetota > Actinomycetes > Actinomycetales > Micrococcaceae > Arthrobacter. Next base: position 101,044 of record NZ_JAJUKH010000002.1, on the reverse strand, counting down.
AACGAGCTTGCGGCCGGTGGTGGACCCGGCCCCGTCCGCCTTCAGGGCAGCCAGGGCTTCCTTGCCCACGAAGTCGCCTTCCTTGGACAGCGCAACCACGGGCCCAAGTCCTGCGGCGAAGGGGTTGCCCTCACGGGAAAGTTCGTTGCCGTAGAGGGGCATGCCCGCTTCGAGTCGGAGGGAGTCGCGGGATGCGAGGCCGGCGGGGATGAGCTCGCCGTCATCCGCGACTGCGGCAATGGCCTGCCACAGGGCTGCCGCGGATTCGTTGGGCACGAAGATCTCGAAGCCGTCCTCGCCCGTGTAGCCGGTGCGTGCCAGGAGCAGGTCCTGGCCGCTGCCGGCCACCAGGAACGTGACCTTGACGGCGGCGTAGTACTTCAGTTCCGTGAGCAGGGAGTGCTGCTCCGCAGGCACGAGCCGCAAAAGGATCGATTCCGCAAGGGGACCCTGGACGGCGATGAGCGAGGTCCCGGCGGAGGCGTCCTGAACCACAACGTCGAATCCGGCGGCCCGTTCGGCAAGGGCGTCAGCCACTACCTTCGCGTTGCCCGCGTTGGGGACGACGAGGAACTTGTCCTCACCGCGACGGTAGGTGATGAGGTCATCGATGATGCCGCCGTCTTCCTGGCAGATCAGCGAGTACTTGGCCTTACCGTCGGCCATGGCCGAGATTTTGCCAACCAGGGCGTAGTCGAGAAACTCGGCAGCCTGAGGGCCGCTGACCCACACCTCCCCCATGTGGGAGAGGTCGAACAGGCCTGCGGATTTGCGGACGGCGTGGTGCTCAGCCAACTCCGAGGAGTACTTGAGCGGCATTTGCCAGCCACCGAAGTCGGTGAAGGAGGCGCCGAGTTTCTTGTGCTCTTCGTAGAGAGCCGTGTAGTTCTCAGTCATTGTCCGGAACCCCTTAGTTCTCGAAGTCTTCGATGGGCGGGCAGGAGCAGACCAGGTTGCGGTCTCCGGCTGCGCCGTCGATGCGGCCAACGGGCGGGAAGTACTTGTCCTGCTTCAGGTGGTGGACCGGGAAGGCGGCCTGCTCACGCGGGTAGGCGCGGTCCCAGTCGGAACTTACGACGGCGGCTGCCGTGTGGGGCGCGCGGCGAAGCGGGGAGTCCTGCACGGAGAAGTCACCGGCAGCGACCTGGTCGATTTCCTTGCGGATGGTGATCATGGCTTCGATGAAGCGATCGATCTCCACGAGGTCTTCGGACTCGGTGGGCTCCACCATCAAGGTCCCTGCAACCGGGAAGGCGAGCGTGGGGGCGTGGAAGCCGAAGTCAATGAGGCGCTTGGCCACATCTTCAGCGGTGACGCCGGTCTTGGCCGTCAGTTCCCGCAGGTCCAGGATGCACTCGTGTGCCACGAGTCCGCCTTCGCCGGTGTAGAGCACCGGGAAGTGGTCGTTGAGGCGGGACGCGATGTAGTTCGCAGCGAGCAGTGCGGACTTGGTTGCTTCGGTGAGGCCCTGGCCACCCATGAGCTTCACATATGCCCAGGAGATCGGCAGGACACCGGCGGAACCAAAGCGGGATGCGGAAATCGGAACGTCGTTGCCTTCGGTCCAGGAAGCCGCATCGCCCGGCATGAAGGGTGCCAGGTGTGCCTTGGCAGCAACCGGACCAACGCCCGGTCCGCCACCGCCGTGCGGGATGCAGAAGGTCTTGTGCAGGTTCAGGTGCGAGACGTCGCCACCGAACTTGCCCGGCTGGGCAAGGCCAACAAGGGCGTTGAGGTTGGCACCGTCGATGTAGACCTGGCCGCCGGCTTCGTGGATGGCGTCGCACACTTCGCGGACGTCGGCATCGTAGACACCGTGCGTGGACGGGTAGGTGATCATGATTGCCGAGAGGGCGTCGCGGTTGGCCTCGATCTTGGCCTTGAGGTCAACATGGTCGATGGTGCCATCCGGCGCGGTGGCAACGACCACTACCTTCATGCCCGCAAGGACTGCAGAGGCAGCGTTGGTGCCGTGGGCGGAAGCCGGGATGAGGCAGACGTTGCGCTGCTCGTCACCGTTGGAGAGGTGGTAGCCGCGGATCGCGAGGAGCCCGGCGAGTTCACCCTGCGAACCAGCATTCGGCTGGATGGAGACCTGGTCGTAGCCGGTGATCTCGGTCAACTGCGCCTCGAGGTCGGTGATGAGCTCACGCCAACCTTCTGTCTGGGAGTCCGGCGCGAACGGGTGGATGGAAGCGAACTCCGGCCAGGAGATAGCTTCCATTTCAGCCGTGGCGTTGAGTTTCATGGTGCACGAACCCAGCGGGATCATGGTGCGGTCCAGCGCGAGGTCGCGGTCAGAGAGCTTGCGGATGTAACGCAGGAGCTGGGTTTCCGAGCGGTGGGTGTTGAACACCGGGTGCTGCATGAAGCCGCTGGTGCGCTCAACGGAGGACTCCAGCGCGAAGCCTTCAACGGCTTCAGTGACCGAAGCGCCGAAGACGCTTGCGACGTCGGCGACAATCGCCGTCGTCGTTGTTTCATCCACTGAGATGCCAACCGTGTCGGCGTCGACGCCGCGCAGATTGATGCCCTTGGCCTCAGCTGCGGCCACCAGCTCGGCAGCCTTACCCGGAACGCGGACCGTGATGGTATCGAAGAACGAGCCGTGGAGGACCTCGACGCCGGCAGCCTTCAGGGATGCGGCCAGGGTCCGGGCGTGGTTGTGGGCGGTCTCCGCGATCGCCTTCAGGCCTTCCGGGCCGTGGTAGACGGCGTACATCGAGGCCACGATGGCCAGCAATGCCTGGGCGGTACAGATGTTGGACGTAGCCTTCTCGCGGCGGATGTGCTGCTCGCGGGTCTGCAGCGCCAAGCGGTAGGCGGGGACACCGGCGTCGTCCTTGGAAACGCCTACCAGACGGCCGGGCATGGAGCGCTCCAAGCCCTTCTGGACGGCCATGTACGCGGCGTGCGGGCCGCCGAAGAACAGCGGAACGCCCAGGCGCTGGGCGGAGCCGACGGCGATGTCGGCACCCTGCTCACCCGGAGGGGTGATGAGCGTGAGGGACAGGAGGTCGGCGGCGACCGTGACCAGCGCGCCGCGCTCTTTGGCTTCTGCAATGACGGCGGAATGATCGAACACACGGCCGGAAACGCCGGGCTGCTGGAGGACGACGCCGTTGATGGCACCTTCCGGAAGACCGGCGCTCAGGTCAGCGACCTCAACTTCGAAGCCGAGCGCTTCCGCGCGGCCCTTTACGATCGCAATGGTCTGCGGCAGGCAGTCGGCGTCGAGGACGGTCTTGCCGTCCTGGGCGGACTTGTTCTTGTTGGCGCGGCGCATCATCAGCACGGCTTCGGCCACAGCCGTTGCTTCATCCAGAAGGGAAGCGTTGGCGATGGGCAGGCCCACCAGGTCCTGGACCATGGTCTGGAAGTTCAGGAGTGCCTCGAGGCGGCCTTGCGAGATTTCCGGCTGGTACGGGGTGTAGGCGGTGTACCAGGCCGGGGATTCGAGGATGTTGCGGCGGATCACCGGCGGCGTGACGGTGTCGTAGTAGCCCTGGCCGATCATCTGCACGGCTGTCTTGTTCTTCGAGGCGAGCTTGCGCAGCTCAGCAAGGACTTCGACTTCGCTCAGGGCGTTCTGCAGGGTGAGGGCGACGTCCTGGCGGATGTCTTTGGGGACGGCGGTGTCGACCAACGCGTCAACGGTGTCGTAGCCCACGGACTTGAGCATGGTCTCAATGTCGGCCCGGCGGCGGGCGCCGATATGCCGATCAACGAAGGTGGTGGAGGCAGAACTAACCGTCACGAAGGAACTCCATTACTTGGGCGGCGTTTGGGTACGCCACAGCGGTTGGGTTCCTCCCCGCTCTGTATTGGACCTGAGAGTTTCCGCGTTGTTGGAACAACATCGCTTGCACCGTCGGTGAGCACAGCACTCCATTCACCCTTCGGTGGTCAGAGCGCCTGCTGCTTTCCAGAGTTGCCTTGCCGCGGCGGTGCGTGGGCCTGAGAGATTCCTGGGGAGGGTTTGCTCCTACGGCGCCTGCATCACGTGCTTGCAGGACTCTCCCGCCGCAGATCATAGGCATGTTCAGTTGTAGCGCGGCCCCGGATCAAGGCAGGCCACAAGGGTTAATTGTCCTACGTGCGGCGCGTCGCCGCAAATGGGATGATGCGCTATTTCCGCAGCCGCTCCAGCACTCCGAGCAGGATCTTGATGTCGGCTTCCCGGCCGTCGTCGCCGGCCTCCTGTCCGCCCTCGAACATTGCGTTGAAATACAGTCCGTCGCCCATGTAGCTAACGGCCTTCGCTACCTCGGGTCCCACATCCTTGGCCAGCACATCAAGCCACTGCTTTTGGATTCCGGCAAACCTGCGGCGCGTTTCTTCGTGGGCAACCTCAGCCAGCCGGGTAGCAGCGACGAAAGCGCGGTCCATCGGCGTCCCGGCCCACAACGACGTCCGGATGAAGTAGGCAGCGGCGCCGTCCGGCGCGGCCCTCATCTGCTCAATGTCCTGTACTGCCAGTTGGTCCAGGCGTTCCAGGAGGGCACTGATCAGCGACTCCTTGTTCGGAAAGTGGTACAGCAAACCGCCCTTCGAGACGCCCGCACGCTTGGCAACTGCATCGAGCGTGGCGGCCCGCTCCCCTACCTCTATAAGGAGGGCTTCGTAGGCATCCAGGACGGCGTCCCGGGCAACTGGTTTTCGTGGCATGAGTACATCATTCCCTAAAGGTTTGCTGAGGATTAATTTGAAACTATACCGTCTGGACGGTACAGTAAGGACATGTTCTCGCCGTCCTCCACCCAAGCTCCCCGTTCAGCTCGTCCCGTCATGGGCCCTGCACCGTGGCGCGACTGGACGGCCCTGGCACTCCTGATGTTCCCGGTACTGCTGGTGGCCGTCGACAACACCGCGCTCACCTTTGCCCTGCCCGAGATCGCCCGATCCCTCGATGTCGGTGGTGTGCAACTGCTCTGGATCGTCGACGCCTACCCCTTGGTCCTGGCCGCGCTGCTGGTCTCCATGGGCAACCTCGGCGACAGGATCGGACGACGGCGGCTGCTTCTGATCGGCAGCACAGGCTTTGCTGCGGTTTCGGCCGCTACGGCGTTCGCGCCTTCCGCGGAATGGCTGATTGCCGGACGCGCCGCCCTTGGCGTTTTCGGCGCCATGCTGATGCCCTCGACGCTTTCCCTGATCCGGAACATCTTTACCGACCCCAACCGCCGGCGGCTCGCTATTGCCGTGTGGGCGGCCGGGTTCTCAGGCGGTGCTGCCCTCGGGCCGATCTTCGGCGGTTGGCTGGTGGAACACTTCTGGTGGGGCGCCGTCTTCCTGGTGGCAGCCTTCCTGCTGCTGCCGCTGCTTGCCTTCGGTAGGGTGCTCATCCCTGAGTCCAAAGACGCGAACCCGGGCCGGGTGGATGTCCCCAGCATCGCTTTGTCCATCTTGACCATGGCTCCGTTTGTCTACGGCATCAAAGAATTCGCAGTGCACGGCTTTGGGGCATCAGCGGCAGCGTTCATGCTTTTCGGCCTGGTGATGGGTGTCCTCTTCGTCCGACGCCAGCAGAGGATTGACAGCCCGATGCTGGATGTCAGCCTGTTCAAGAACAAGGTATTCAGTACGGCAATCGTTGCCAACGTACTTTCCCTCTTCTCCATGACCGGCTTCATCTACTTCTTCGCCCAGCACCTGCAATTGGTTGAAGGCCAGTCCCCCATGGAGGCGGGTATCGCAATGATCCCGGCCCTGCTGGCAACAGTCATCGCCGGACTGCTGGTGGTGCCCCTGGTCAAAAAGGTCCGGCCCGGTTTTGTGGTGGCCGGAGGGTTGACGCTCAGTGCCGTTGGCTACTTCGTGGCGGTGGTGGGCGACCACGGCAGCGGCCCCGTGTTCCTCCTGTCGGCCCTCACAGTTCTTGCTGTTGGCGTGGGTGCGGCGGAGACCATCTCCAACGACCTCATCCTGGCCTCCGTACCGGCTGACAAATCCGGGGCAGCATCAGCCATCTCGGAGACCGGTTACGAGTTGGGTTCGCTGTTGGGAACGGCTGTCCTTGGTTCCATCCTCACCGCCTCCTACCAGCACAACCTGGTCATACCGGACGGCGTATCCGGCCACGCCGCCGAAAAGTCCGGGGAAACCCTGGCCGGTGCCGTTGACGTTGCTTCCACGCTCCCAGCGCCCTTGGCTGAAGCATTGACGGCCTCGGCACGCGTCGCCTTCGACTCCGGCGTCCACATCACTGCGGCGATTGGGCTGGTACTCATGGCCGGAGCGGCAGCCCTTGCCGCCGTCGTACTCCGGCGTGTCCCCAAGGCGCACTAGCCGAGGCTACGCAAGGAGGCCGGGTCGCTGAGCGGCCCGGCCTCCTTCGCGTCAGTGTCTAAACGGCGCTGTTGAGTGAGGTTCCCAGGCCAAAGCCGCGGGTGATTCCACCCGTGGTTGCCGCGGCAAGGGATGAAAGATAGTCATTGCGGCGGCGGGCTGTGATGCGCGATTCCGGTTCGAAAACCTGGTCGGGCGAATCGGCGTAATGGGCAGCCAAGCCGTCGCGCATGAGACGGATCCCCTCGGCACGCTGCTGCGAGACGGCGGCGTGCGTGGAACCCAGCTCCTCGGCAAGCTCCTTCACGGACCGTCCCGCGAGATAGATTTCCTGGACCACGAAGCGCATTTTTTCCGGGAGTGCATCGACGGCGGCACGGAGGTACTTGATCCGCTCATCGGCCAGGACAGAGTGTTCCGGGGATTCAGTGGGGGACGCAACGGTATCGGCCACCACCTCATCCAGCGACGTCAGCGTTCGGGACGCATCCACCAGGGCAGCTTCGACATGGCTCCGCTCGACACCCAGCGCCGAAGCCATCTCGGCCACGCTCGGACCACGGCCCAGCATGCTGGTCAGGGTCTCCTGGACGCCCAAGGTTTCCTTGATCCGCTTACGGGCCGACCGCGTGGCCCAGTCTCCTGCTCGCATCTCGTCCGCGAAAGCACCTACGATCCGGCGACGCGCGAAAGCACCGAACGGAACACCAAGGTCGGGGTCGAAGGAATCAGCAGACGTTATCAGGGCAACGGCACCGACAGAAGCAAAATCATCGCGCGATAAATGCGACGCGCGCGCGCAAAGGTCAGAGACCAGGTAACCAACGAGCGGAAGGTGCTGCAACACCAGCTCGTTGCGCTGTTCGCGATTCAAAAGTGAGTCCCCCCATGAGACCGGATTATTGAGTTGCAAACCCGACTTCTTTGCCGTTTCGCCGATGTCCAGAGACCAATCAGAGCATCGTTGTTGAGCGTTCAATCAGGTACGTATTCAGTGAACATACCACCTCAAAAGCTCCCTGCGTGTACGCTCGACAGAAGTAAAGATAAACCCTGCCAAATTGTGATTTTGGCGGGCCATAAAATGAATTGGGGAACCGTGGGGGCGGACGAGCTATCGGCAACGCTGTGGCGCGAACGGAGGCAGCTGGATTTCCTGCTTTTCCTCCTCGAAACACAGCTCCTGCACCTCCGGGCAGGCAACTGGCACCGGTTGAACTTCACTGCGGCCGAACTCGAAAAAGTCCTGGAAAATCTGCGTTTCGAATCCCTCGCACGCGGGGTGGAGGCCTCGGCCCTGGCCGCCGAATGGAAAGCCCCGGATCAATCCACCCTTCCCTCCCTTATTTCGCTGGCGCCCCCTGGACTGTGGCCCGAGCTCCTTGACGATCACTGCCGGGGATTGACGGCATTGTTGGCAGGAATTGACCTTGCCGCTGCCCGGAATATCGAGCTGTTGAAAGCCCCGCCGGACGAGGCCGGGATCCCGTCGTTGGCATCGGGCACCAATGAGGCACCGGGTGGGGACGCGGACCTTGACCTCTTGGCCCGTGATGCGAACATACAGCGGGCCTTGGCTGCAGTGAACTCGGCTACCCTGAGGTCGCTCCGCGATTTCCTGGAGCTGGGCTAGCCCCTCCCTTCCGACGCTCCATCACATCCCACCCCCTTCAGCCCAACCCTCACTCACATCCCTCCCCCATCAACCCAACCCTCACTCACAACCCACCCCCATCAACCCAACCCTCACTCACAACCCACCCCCATCAACCCAACCCTCACTCACACCCCACCCCCATCAACCCAACCCTCACTCACACCCCACCCCCTTTGGCGGTAGACGCCCATCCGTGAACCTCATTTACTGCGCCACCAGGGACTGTCGGAATAACGGTGGATCCGGGGTTGGCCTGACACGCCGGGTTTGCCTGGCGGGGAGGACTGATCATGAGCGAGACCATGGGTCCCATGGCGACTGAGGTGGATCAGCATGAGTTTGCGCAGCAGCTCCTGTCCCATGCCAAGGAACAGGGGTTGGAGCTTGTTGGCCCGGGAGGGCTGTTGAACAAGCTGACCAAGAACGTCTTGGAAACCGCTTTGGAAGCGGAAATGGACGAGCATCTGGGATACGGGAAGCACGAGGTTGCCGGGCGTGGGAGCGGGAACTCCCGCAACGGGACGCGCTCGAAGACCGTGCTGACCGAGATCGGGCCGGTGGAGATCGACGTGCCCAGGGACACTGGGGCCACGTTCGAACCCCAAACGGTGAAGAAGCGACAACGCCGTCTGACCGGCGTGGACGAAATCGTGTTGTCCTTAAATGCGAAGGGACTCACGACCGGGGAGATCTCAGCGCACTTCGCTGATGTTTTCGGGGCGAAGGTTTCCAAGGACACCATCTCCAGGATCACCGAGAAAGTCGTCGCGGAGATGACCGAGTGGCAGAACCGTCCCCTGGACCGGGTGCTGCCGGCGATGTTTATCGACGCGATCCACGTCAAGGTCCGTGACGGGCAGGTCAGCAACCGACCCATATATGTGGCCATCGGGGTCACCATCAATGGTGAACGGGACGTCTTGGGGCTGTGGGCCGGTGATGGCGGGGAGGGAGCGAAGTTCTGGCTCTCGGTGCTGACCGAGATCAAGAACCGGGGCGTGGAAGACGTCTGCATCACGGTCTGCGATGGTCTTAAAGGCCTGCCCGACGCGATCAATACCGTCTGGCCCCGGGCCGTGGTCCAGACCTGCATGGTGCATCTGGTCCGGAACACTTTCCGGTATGCCTCTCGGAAAAGCTGGACCGAAATGGCCCGGGACCTTCGTCCGGTCTACACGTCACCATCGGAAACGACTGCGAAGGAACGCCTCGAGGAGTTCACCGCTAAATGGGGCCGGCAATACCCGGCCATCACCCGGCTCTGGCACAACGCCTGGAGTGAGTTTGTGCCCTTCCTGGATTATGACGTGGAAATCCGGAAAGTCATCTGCAGCACCAACGCCATCGAATCCCTCAACGCCCGCTACCGTCGAGCAGTCAGGGCACGAGGACACTTCCCGACCATCCCGGCTGCCCTCAAATGTCTCTACCTGGCCACCAGGGCCTGGACCCCACCGGCCGAAGCAGAGCACGATGGATAGCACGATGGAAACCGGCACTAAACGCCTTCGCCATCACTTTCGAAGGCAGAATCACGTAACGCCAACGCCCGAATCCACCGTTAAACGGACACTCCCCGGCGTCGGCCTTCCCCGGAGGACGTGTCCGGCCCAACACGGCGGAACGTGCGAGAGCGTCCGCTACATCACGGCGGAACCTGAGAGAGCGTCACGCCCAACACGGCGGAACGTGAGAGAGCGTCCGCTACAACAGGACGGAACGTGAGAGAGCGTCCGCTACAACAGGACGGAACGTGAGAGAGCGTCCGCTACAACACGGCGGAACGTGAGAGAGCGTCCGGCCCAACAGGGCGGAACGTGAGCGAGCGTCCGGCCCAATAGGGCGGGATGTGAGAGAGGGTCAGGCTTTGGGGGCGGGCGGGCGGAGGGCCGCCAGGAGTTCCTCGGCGTCGGGGCCGGCCTGGGTTGCTGCCAGGTTGGCTGCGGCGATGGCTTCCACCACCTCGCTGCGCTGGATGGACACTCCGCGGGGAGCCTCGATTCCGATCCGGACGCCGTCGCCGCGCCCTTCCATGACGGTGATGACAATGTCGTCCCCGATCATGATCTTTTCGCCCGGCTTACGCGTCAGTACCAGCATGCTTTCAATTTACCTTTCCGAGGACGGGTGCGGTGGCGGGTTTGCCATCCACCCAACCGACAGGAATGTCCAGCGTATCCACCGTTTGCGGACTCGCGGTTTCCGAGGCGCCGATGACGGCGAGCGCGTCAACACCCAAGGACTCCCCTGCCACGACACGCTGGAGGGCCTGTACCCAGGCCTGGGTGTCTTCCGCTTTGTGCCGGGCGTCGACCACCACCCACATTTGGTCGGCGGCCAGGAGGGAGATGTCCGCGCCATGTGATGGCACGTCCCCCGGGCGTCCGAGCCCGAACGCAACCACCACGGTCTGGCCGGTGAGGACGGCCTGGGCGCGTGCCGCCGTCGTGCCTTGCCTTCCTTGGACGTGAAGGTGGCCGAAGGCGGTGAGCCGTCCCGATGTGCGCACATCCGAGCCTCCGGCGGCTATGGACATTTCCAGGGCCGGTCCGAGCGCGTCGTCGCCGAGGCCCAAGAGGACGATGAGGTTACCGTCGCCGGTCATGGGCTGCGGAACCTTCGGCATGGGCTTAGGGGCCGACGGCGGCAGGGTCGCCAAAGCCGGCACGGAGGGGGACGGACCAGCCGGCTGGAGTTCCTTGCCGAGTTGTTCCAGCAGGCCCGCGAAGTCCGGGGATGCGGTGGAGACCGGCGAGGGGGTGGGCTGGTGCATCTCGAGTTCGGCGGCGTCGGCTTGCTCCAGGAGTGCCGCGATGGCTGGCCCGTGGAGTTCGTGAACGGGACTTGACTCAACAAGCCGGGCAGTCAGCGGCGCCTGCTGGCCAGCGGGTTCAGGGACGTCCGACACCTCCACTGTGGCTTCGAACCTGGCTGCGGCGAACAGTCCCACGATTCCCGGATTGGTGACCTTCTCGGCCGAGACTATGCGCGCGCCGGGTCCGCACTGCTTGAGTGCTTTGGCGCGAATGGCTTCCAGCGACGCACCGCTAAGCTTGTAGCGCTTCTGCATGGCGGACCACCCCCACCGTCTCGATACGGATGTTGGCGGAGGTCACTTCGCGATACGAGAGAACGGGGACACCGCCGTCGGGGGCTGCGACGAGCCGCCGTATCGCTGGACGCAGGGTTGGTGCACACACAAGCACGGCTTCCCGGCCGGCAGCAGCGGCTCCGTCGGCAGCGGACTTCAGGGAGTTCAGGACGCTGTCCAACTTCGCCTGGCCCATGACAATCTGGGTCCCGCCTTCGCCTGGACGCATGTCTTCCAACATGGACTGCTCCAACAACGGATCGATCATGATCACGTTGAGGACCTCACCGTCCATGTACCTGTCTGCCAGCACCGGACCCAGCGCGTGCCGGGCGGATTCCACCAGCGATTCCGGGTCGGTGGAAACCTTGGCCCGCAGCGCCAGCGCTTCGTAGATCCGCGGGAGGTCGTTGATGGGGACCTGCTCTTCGAGGAGTCCTTGGAGCACGCGCTGGATTTCCGCCAGGGACAGCAGGGCAGGCGTAAGTTCTTCGACGGCGGAAGGGCTTTGTTTGCGGACCCCTTCGGTGAGCACCCGTACGTCTTCGCGGGTCAGGAGCCGGGCCGCGTTTGCGGTGATGATCGAAGACAGGTGCGTGACCAGGACGGAGACCCGGTCAATCACCGTGGCTCCGGTCATTTCGGCGCTGTGCCGCATTTCCGTGGGAACCCATTTGCCGGAGAGACCGAACACGGGTTCCACGGTTGCGGTGCCCGGCAATGCGTCCAGGAATTCGCCCAAGGCAAGCAGCTTGCCCGACGGCGCCACTCCCCTTCCAGCCTCGACGCCGGCGATGCGGATGGCGTAGGTGGAGGGCGGCAGGTCCATCGCGTCGCGTGTACGGACGGGCGGGACCACGAGCCCCAGTTCCATGGCGATCTTGTGCCGGAGTGACCGTACCCGCGCCAAGAGGTCATCGGAGGCACCGGAAACAATGTCCACAAGGTCCGGTGCGAGCAGGATCTCCACAGGGTGGACGCGCATGTCTTCCATGAGCCGCTCGTTGGGGTCCTCCTCCCCGGTCAAAGCTGCTGCGTTCTCTGTCTCCTGCGTTTCGGCCTGGAGTTTTTGTGCTGTGGCTACACGCCTGGAAGCGAGGACCAGCAGCGCGCCCACCACCACGAACGGAAGGATGGGCATGCCGGGAATGAGGGCCATGCTGCCGGCGGCCAGTCCTGCGATCAGCAGCGCGTTGGGTGATTGCATGAGCTGCGAGGAAGCGGTGCGGCCCATGTCTTCTTCGGCATTGGACCGGGTGACGATCATGCCGGTGGAGACGGCCATGAGCAGTGCGGGAATCTGGGTGACCAGGCCATCGCCCATGGTCAGGAGGCCGTAGGTGTTCAGGGCATCCCCGGCGTCCATGCCGCGCTGGAGCACGCCAATGGCGATTCCGCCTACGAAGTTGATGATGATAATGATGATGCCCGCGATGGCATCACCCTTGACGAACTTCGAAGCACCATCCATGGCACCGTAAAAGTCGGCTTCTGCGGAGACTTCAGCACGCCGCTTCCGGGCTTCGGCGTCGGTAATGAGTCCGGCGTTGAGGTCCGCGTCGATGGCCATTTGCTTACCGGGCATGGCGTCCAGGGTGAAGCGTGCGCCCACCTCGGCAACACGTTCGGCACCCTTGGTGACCACCACGAACTGGATGACCACCAGGATCAGGAATACCACGGCGCCGATGATCAGCGAACCGCCAACCGTGACCTTGCCGAACGCCTCGATGACCTGTCCCGCGAAGCCCTGGCCCAGCACCAACCGGGTGGACGCCACGTTGAGTCCCAGCCGGAACAGCGTGGCTACGAGCAGCAGCGACGGGAAGACGGAGAAGTCCAGGGGCTTCTTCACGAACATGCTGGTCAGCAGGATCAGCAACGCCAGGAGGATGTTGCACACGATCAGGAAGTCCAGCAGCGCGGCCGGCAGCGGAACAACCAGCAGCAGCACAATTCCTACGATGCCAACCGGCACGGAAAGCCGGGCGAACTTGTTGTTCTTCATGCCTGCATACTTTCTTTCATCTGATGGATTCCCCGTGCAGTTCCGCGTTTCTTCAGCGACATCACAAAGGCCAACACTCCGGCGACCGAGCGGTACAGCTCAACCGGGATCTCCTGGCCCAACTCGCAGGCCGAGTGCAGGGCCCGCGCCAGGGGGATGTCCTGGACCATGGGCACTCCCTTGGCTTCGGCTTCCTCCCTGATGCGGGCAGCGATCAGCCCTGAGCCTTTTGCCACGACGCGCGGTGCCGATTTACCGGCGTCGTACTTCAACGCAACTGCCACGTGCGTCGGGTTGACCAGCACGACGTCCGCGTCCCCAATGGCGCCGATCATGCGGTTGCGGCTCATGCTGAGCTGGCGTGAACGCCGTTGGGATTTGATGAGGGGGTCGCCGTCGGTGCTTTTGTTCTCGTCCTGGACTTCCTTCTTGGACATCCGCGTTTTCTTGCGGTTGCGGCGCATCACCACGAAGATGTCCGCCGCTGCCAGCACCAGCCCTGCGGCGACGGCGAACTGGATGAGCGCGCCAATTCCCCCCGCAGCCGCTGCCAAAATCCCGGCAACCGGAAGCCCGCCGGCGGTCAACAGCACCGGCATCAGTCCCTGCACCACGGCGTAAAGGACAAGACCCACGACGGCGGTCTTCAGCAGCGCTTTGACGCCTCCCCATAGTGCCTGGCCGCCGAACATGCGTTTGAAACCGGCGAGCAGGTTGAAATGCTCAAACTCGGCCCGGAACTTCTTGAAGCGGATGCCGCCCTGCAGGGCCGAGCCTGCCAGCACCACCACGGTGACAACCAAGAGCAACGGCCCCAGGATTCCGGCCAGGGACCCCAGCCCTGCTTCGAGTGCAGCAACGGCTTTCGCGGGATCAGGCTGCGCGATGACGCTTTTCACGGTGAAGAGCTGGTCGACGGCAGCGTTCGAGGCGTGATCGATGGTTGCCGGGAGCATCGCAGCCGCGGCCCCCACTGCCAGCCAGGCCATGAGGTCCTGGGACCGGGACAGTTGCCCCTTTTCCCGTACCTCGCGCATGCGTTTGTCGGTGGCTTGTTCGGTCTTCTCTTGTGAATCCGCCACTAGCCCACCCCCATCAAAGCATTGGCTGCCTGCTCGGCCAGGGTTGAAACCAGCCGGGGCAACGCCAGGAACAGGAAACCCGCCAGTGCCAGGGTGATGAAGATCTTGAGCGGAAATCCGAGCGAGAAGGCGTTGAGGGCCGGGGCCACGCGGGTGAGGAGTCCGAGCCCGACGTCGGCGAGCACCAGGACCACCAGGAGCGGACCGGCGATCTGCACGGCGGCGAGGAACATGCCGGTGACGGCGCCGATGAGGGCCTCGATGGGTCGGCTGAGATCGATGCCGCCCGCCAGGGGCAACGCATTGAAGCTTCCCATGAGGCCGCCAAGGACCATCTGGTAGCCGTCCGAGGCGAATAGGAGCGCAAGGGCCGCCATTTGAAGGAGCCGGGTGAACTGGGCCCCATTGACCATCATTTGGGGATCGAATGCCTGCGCCATTTGGAAACCGCTGAAGAGGTCCACCAGGCTGCCGGCGGACTGGATCGCTGCGAAGATCACCATGACCAGGAAGCCCAGGACCAGGCCGGTGACCAGTTCCAGGACCACGGCCATGACGAAACCTGCCGTGTCCGACGGGACGGCTCCGGACGAGAGCCGTTGGGAAACGGCCAGCCCCAACCCGATCCCGAGCATGGCTTTGATGCGGGCCGGGATGGCGTGGTGGGCGAACGGCGGAGCGACCACCAAAAAGGCTGTCATGCGAACCGATGCCAGCAAGAGGACCTGGATCCACGACTGGTCGACGGGGATGTCCACCTCACGCTCCGCCGATCAGGCCGGGAATGCGGGCGAACAGCTCATTGGTGAAAGCCACCATTTCCGAAATCATCCAGTGCCCACAGACCACCAAGGCGATCGCTACTGCAACAGCCTTGGGGACGAATGACAACGTTGCTTCCTGCAACTGCGTGATGGACTGCAGGAGCGAAATCGCCAGTCCCACCACCAGTGCGGTTACCAATGTGGGTGCGGCGAGCTTGGCTGCGACGATCATGGCCTGGAGGCAGATGTCCAGGACTGCATTGGTATCCATCAGCCGCTCGAATAGCTCTGGATCAGGGACGTGATGACCAGTCCCCAACCGTCCACCAAGACAAACAAAAGGATCTTGAACGGCAGCGAGATCATCACCGGCGGAAGCATCATCATGCCCATGGACATGAGAGCAGCGGATACCACGAGGTCGATGACCAGGAAGGGGATGAAAATGACGAAGCCAATAATGAACGCGGCACGCAGTTCCGAAATCATGAAGGCCGGAACCAATGTCTGGAACGGCACGGCTTCAGGGTTGGCGGGGTTGTCCATCTTCGCGGCCCGGGTCATCAGAGCGATGTCCTCTTCCCGTGTGTGGGCCAGCATGAAGTGCTGGAGCGGAGACCAACCCGCGGACATTGCACCGTTGAAGTCCAGCCCACCGTTCAGGTATGGCTGCACGGCCGCTGTATTGATGTCCGAGACGACGGGCCACATGACGAACAAGGAGAGGAACAGCGCGAGTCCGGCGAGGACCTGGTTGGGCGGGATAGCCGGCAAGGAGAGGGCGTTCCGGGTCATCGCCAGCACCACGAAGATCTTGGTGAAGGAGGTCATCATGAGCAGCAGCGCGGGGGCTACGGAAAGCAGCGTGATCCCGATCAGCGTTACGACCGCCGTGGAGGGTGTCCCGTCCAGGCCGTTGATGTCTATGCTGACGTTCCCGGAACCGGGTGCCGCAGGCGGAGTTGGAGGCGTGGGCTGCGTGGGATCGATGGGGGTTGCCTGGGCGGCTGCCATTCCAAGCAGCAGCAGAACGCCCGTGAACAACACGACTGCCGCAGCAGAGAACAACTGCGGCAGTGCGCGCCGGCGTGCGGCAGGAAATGGCCGGCCCGGCAGGCCGAACCCAGCAGTTCGGATCAATTGCGGCGTCCCCGGATGGCATCCGAGGCTTGCCGCCAAGTGGAAGCGGACAGGATGGAGCCATGCATGGGGTGCTCCGGCATTTGGCCTCGACGGTGGAGTTCGCTCCGACGCCGAAGCACCGGCAGCGAGTCCGTGACCGGCTCCGGAAGCGACCCAGTGAGCGGCTGCGGCCGAAGTTCAGGCTGGGGCCGAAGTTCAGGCTGGGGGCGACCAGATGCCTGCCGGAACAGCTCCGCGAAGCTCCCAGCCGACTGGGCTCCCGCTGCTTCCCCCGGCTCCGGCGCCATGGCAGGCGTGTCACCGCTGTGGAGCACTGTCACCGCGTGCTCGGTGACGCCCAACAGGAAACGCTTGTCCCCGGCGTCGACCACCACCACCGACGCTTTCTGGCCTACCACCTGACGGCTCACGACCGTCAGCGCGGCATCAGCGCGCCGGCGGCCTTTGCCCTTGCCGAGGCGCTTCTGCACCAGCCAGATGAAGCCCAGCACGGCGCCGAGGGCCACGAGCACCCGCAGCCCGAGGATCATTGTGTCCATCTACAGTGTTCCCTCGGACCCGTCCAGGATGCGGGTGATGCGCACTGCATAGTCCTGGTCCACCACTACAACTTCGCCGTGGGCGATCAGCCTGCCGTTCAGCAGCACATCTGCCGGTGCACCGGCTGACCGGTCCAGTTCAATGACCTTCCCGGGCTCGAGTGCCAGGGCGTCCCGCACTGACATCCGGGTACGGCCGATCTCCACGGTCAACGCCATCTCAACACTGCTGATCAGGCCCAAGCGGGCAGCCAGCTCGTTACCTTGTCCACGGGCACCGGCATCAGTGCCAGTAGCGTTGTCCCGCACACGGACAGCGAACCAGCCGAAGGGGGCACCGCCGTCGTTCAGTTCAAAAACCGCAGTATCGGGGTCCGAGAGCAGCGCGGCTGAGTCCTCCTCGCGCACCTCACCCAGCACGCCGGCGTCGAACGCTGACGCGGCCTGTTCCAGGGCGGGACGCAGAACGTCGGCGGCCTGCACGGCATGCTGGACCGCACCACCCAGCCCGGCACCGCCGGCGGCGGCAAGGAACGACCGGTCCACCAGCAGCAGCGCGAAATCGGCCGTCAGGGCTCCAACAAACGTGGCAGTGACGGCCGGAGAAGCATAGGCGGCGGCGTCCTGCGCCGGAACGATGCCGGCAACACGGAGGGTGGATGCGCTGGGCAGGTGCAGCGCGAGGCGCTCGGCAGCAGCCGCCTGCAGGGTCAAAATGTTGCTCATCGCTGATGCTCCTCGGTTGTGACGATGACTGCGGCGGCGCGGGAGCCGTTGCGGGCGGCCGCGGCGGTGGCCAGGCGGGTGCCGTTGATGGTGACATCGAACGGACGGTTTTCAAGGTGCGGCAGCTGCAGGACATCTCCGACGGCGAGACCCAGGATTTGTGCGGGCGTCACCGGTGCGGCGGTCAACTGTACGGCCACATCCACCGGCACCTGCGCCAGTTGGGTGCGGACCATTGCTTCGTTGTCGACGCTGTGGACCATGGGGTTTACATCGCCGAGTCTGGAGAGCAGCACGTCGGCAGGAACTGCCAAGGTGGCCGCGCACTGGGTTTCCCCCACGTTGACGTTGAAAGACGCCACGATCATAAGCTCGGAGGGGGCGGCCGCCTGCGCGAACTGGGAGTTGTACTGGATGCCGTCCATCGTCACGGCCTGCGTCAGGAGGTTGCCCAACGAGTACCGGAGGTCTTCCAGCACTTCCTCCACCATCCGGGAAACCAGGGCGTGCTCGATCTGGGTGAACTTCCGCTCCGGCACTGCGGTTTCCGTTGAACCCCCGAGCATCCGGCTCAGCCACGACAGGGCGGCCGTAGCGGGGAACTGGATGACCAGGCGGGATTCGCTGCCATCAATCCTGCAGAGCACCATGGACGTGACCGAAGGGAGGGAGGCAGAGTATTCGTCGTAGCTCTGCATGCTCAGCTGTTCCAGCGTGGCCGTGGACTTCAACCGCACCTTGGCCGTGAGCTGCGTACCCCACTGCCGGGCGAACGTTTCGAAGGCGACTTCCAGGACCCGGCTATGCTGGCGCGGCAAAGTGGTGGGTCGACGGAAGTCGTAGACCTCTACGGTGCGCTGGCGTACCGCCGCGCGATCTTCCTGTTCTCCCACGGACGGCACTATCGGCACGTAGGAGAAGCGCGTAAGACGTTTCCCGGTACGACTATTCCGCGGTTACTTCGCGGCTTTCGCGGCGGCCGCCGATTCCTTGGTCTGGGCTTCGATCGCGCCGGGAATCAGCGTGCGGACATCCTCCGGGCTGGAGGACAACAACACCACGTCAACGCGCCGGTTCAACTCCATGAGTTCCTCGGTGGAATCGTCCGTCACCTGGCGCGCGGCACCAAAAGCCACCGCACCGATCCGGCCAGGCGGCATGCCGGCGTCGTCCACGAAGTACCTCAGGACGTTGACGGAACGGGCAGCCGACAGCTCCCACGTGGATGCATAGGCCGTGATTCCCTTGGCTGCGTGGCCCTCCACCATGACTTCAAGCCCGGAGCCCACCACGGTGGGTGCGATGGTCTTCAGGATCTCGAGGGCGCGGTTGGTCAGGTCCGGCATGTCCGGTTGGAAGAACGTCTGGGAGCCCACCAGTTTCACGGACAGTCCCCGCTCGCCGACGTCGAACTGCACGTTCGCGCCAAGGCCCTGGGCATCGAGTTTGGCTTTCATTTCGTGCTCAAGGGCAGTGAGCTTATCGGCTTCCTTGATGGCCAAATCCAGTGCCGAAAAACCCTCGCCGTCGGAAGCAGCGAGCTCCGCGGGGACCACAACGCCAGTAGCCGTGTCCACTTTCTGGCTGATCTGGGTGCCGAAGCCCGTGGCCAGCGAATTGCGCAGCTTCTCGAACTTATCCTGATCCACCGAGGACATGGCGAACAGGACAATGAACATGCACATCAGCACCGTGACCATGTCCATGTAGGAAGCCATCCAGCGTTCGTCGACGTGGTGCTCCTCGGGCTGGGCACCCCGCCTCCTCCGGGACCTCATGCTGCCTTGGACGCCGGCAACTTACGGGACTTGCCGCCGTCTTCCGCTTTTCCGTCTTTGGACTTGGCCTTGGCCTTGGCCCCTGCGGGCGCCATGGCCCGGAGCCGTTCGGCCAGGAGCAAGGGCTGGGTGCCGTTCTGCACAGCGAGCAGGCCCTCCATGAGGAGCGTCATGCGTTCGATTTCCAGCTCGGAGAGGCGCTTGAGCTTGGCACTCAACGGCAGCCAGATGAAGTTCGCGGACAGCAGGCCCCAGAGGGTGGCAACGAAGGCTGCCGCGATCATCGGCCCCAAATGGTCGGGCGATGAAAGGTTCTCCAGGACGTGCGTCAGGGAGACCACCGTGCCGATGATGCCGATAGTGGGCGCGTACCCGCCCAGGGCCGCGAAGAACTTGGACGACACGTGGTCGGCACGCATTTTGGTGTCGATTTCGTCCTCCATGAGCAGGCGCAATTCCTCTGCGTCCGTCCCGTCGGCGATGTTCTGGAGGGAGCGCTGCAGGAACGGATCCTTGGCGTTGTTGGCCTCCTCCTCCAAGGAAAGGAGGCCCTCGCTTCGGGCCTTCTCGGCGAGGCGGACCAACTCGTCGATGCTCTCCGTGGGCTTGGCGGGTTTGCCGAGGAAGGCCTTGGGAACGTCCTTGAAGGCCTTGATGACATCCGCGAGCGTGTTCCCTGCCAGGCCCACCGCGATGGTGGCGCCGAAAACCAGGATCATTGGTGCCGGCAGGAGCAGCGACATGAGGTTCGCGTGCTCCAGGGTGACCATGGCCACCACGGATGCGAAGGCCAGCAGCAGGCCAAGAATTGTCATCGACTACATTCCGTTCGGGTGGTTGTTCGGCTGCGGCGCGTCGGCCGGGCCGGGCTGCGGCGCGGGCTGCGGCGCGTCGGCCGGGCCAGGCTCTGGCTCGGGCTCAGGCGACCGGACCAGGCTTAGCGGATACCCTGTGCGTGCGGGAAGATCCTGGGCACGGCGGAGGACACTGGCACGGTAATCCGCGATCAGCTCCACCACCTCGGCGAGCGATTCGCGCACGACGTAAGCGGCGCCGTCGAGAGTCACCAAGTGGGTGTCCGGACTCTCGTGGATCCGTTCAAGGATGTCCGGATTCACGGCGAAGCGTGTGCCGTTGAGGCGGGTGACAACGATCATGGGCCGTTTCTGGTCAGGGTGTGGCTGGAAGTGGTGCTGTCCCCTACTGTCGGCCGGACCGGCCCGGGCGTTAGCTTGCGTGCAGCCCTCTCCCGTCCTTGTTCGAATATCCGCACGTACTACGCGGCTGGAATCCGGACAAGGACGGGATCTGCTTAGCGCTTCAGGTTGCTCAGTTCCTGCAGGACCTCGTCCGAGGTGGTGATGATGCGGGCATTCGCCTGGAAACCACGCTGGGCCACAATCAGGTTGGTGAACTCCTGGGACAGGTCCACGTTGGACATCTCCAGCGAACCCGAAGCCAGCGAGCCAAGACCGCCTTCACCGGCAACCCCAAGCTGGGCCGCACCCGAGTTGGCCGTGGCAACATACGCGGAGCCGCCGGCCTTCTCCAGGCCTTCGGGGTTGGTGAATCGCGCCAGGGCCACGCGTGCCAGGACTTCCTTGGCACCGTTGCTGAAGGACCCCACCAGGGAACCGTCGCCAGCCAACGTGAACGACTCGAGTTCGCCCGCTTCCGCGCCGTTCTGGCCGGTAACGGAGAGGGTACTCATCTGCGCGAAGCCGGTGACCGCGCCCATGTTCACCGTGATTCCACCAACCGTCATCGTCCCGCCGGACGTCAAAGCACCGTTGGCGAAGGTCAAGGTGCCCGTTCCATTGGCTCCGTTGGCGTCCGCACCGGCCACATTCCAGCCCGTGGCCGAGCGGCTGAACGTCAGGGTGAGGCTGCGCTCCGCCCCGTTGGCGTCGTACACCTTCACCTGGCGCTCCACGGACGTGCCCACAGCGGCGTCGGAAGGCAGGTTGCCGCCCAAGGTGGCGTTCGTCGTCGCAACAGCCGGCGCGGTGGTGCCCGGCGACAAAGTGATCGGTCCGGTTGCCCCGCCCGGGTTGACCACGCCGTTGGTGGCCGTCCAACCCTGGAGGATGCCGCCGTCGGGACTGACCAAGCGGCCCGCAGCGTCCATCTGGAAGTTGCCCGCGCGGGTGTAGTACTGCTGGGTGCCCTTGCCGGTGACGAAGAAGCCCTCACCGGAAATCATCAGGTCCGTGCCGCGGCCGGTGCTCTGCGACGAACCCTGGCCGAAGTTGGTGCTCACGCCAGCCACCCGGACTCCGAGACCGATCTGTGCTGGATTGGAACCGCCCACATTCTGCTGCGGTCCCGCCGCGCCCTGCGTCATCTGCGAGAGCGTGTCCTGGAACTGGGCGGACGAGGACTTGTAGCCGGTGGTGTTCACGTTGGCGATGTTGTTGCCGGTGACGTCGAGCATGGCCTGGTGGGCTCGGAGGCCGGAAATTCCGGAGTACAGCGAACGGAGCATGGTGTTGCCTTTCTTCGGTTTGGTTCGGGGTAAGTGTTTTTGGGGATCAGGTGGTCTTCTTGGGCTCGACGGGCGCTGGTGCCGTCATGCCGGTGATCAGGTCCAGGGGCACTTTGGCCTGCCCCACGGTCACGGTGGGTACACCGTCGGCGAACGACACCGCACTGGCGACGCCCGCGCCCTTGGTGCCGTCGGCGAGCGTGTAGCTCACCTCGGTTCCGATGATCTGCGCCGCAGCGCTTCGCATCTGCAGCGAGAAGCTCTCCTTGGACCCGGCTGTCAGCTCGGTCATCTTCTCCATCATGGAGAGCTGCACGGACTGGCTCATCATCTGGTTCGTGTCCATGGGGGCACTGGGGTCCTGGTACCTCAGCTGGGTGACCAGCAAAGACATGAAGACCTCCGAATCCATGGCCTTGACCGGGCTCCTTGGGGTGCTGCCCGGGGCTGCGCCGTTGTTGGCCGCGATTGCGGGAATGGTTGTCATGCTCGTCTCCTTCGTCAGGCCAGGATGTCCAGGCGGTTCGGGCTACCCGGGCGGTGTACGACGCCGGGTGGCAGCTGTGGTTGGGCATCGGCACCTTCGTGCCCCGCTTCGCCGGGCACCTGTTCGTTGGGGCCTTGGGTGCGGGTCCCTCGTTCGCCGGGGCCTTGCTCGCCGGGCCCTTGGGTGCGGGTGTCCGGGTCACGTGTTCCGTTGCCGGGACCTGAGCCCTGCCCTGTTCCTTGGCCGGGATCCCGTCCGCTGCCTTGCCCGGGGTCCCGTCCGGCGTCGGGTGGGCTGTTCTGTGAAGAGAGGCTCAGGCTCGCGCCGGAGTCCTCGAGGCTTCGTCGAAGCTCCGGAAGGACATGCCGCACCGCGTCCCTGCCCGCGTCCCCGGGTGCGAACAGTTCGATTCGCACGCCCGCGGCGTCGATGTGGGCCCTGACCGTGAGGGGTCCCAGGTCGTCCGGGGCAACACGCAACGTCATCACGTGTTCCCCGTGTCCCGCCGATGCCAGCGAAAAAAGTGGTGCGGCGAGCTGGGGTGCGAGGGCCGGTTGGGGTGCGCTAGCCAGCGGGTTTGGGATGGCTGTTTGGGTTGGGGTAGCCGGCTGGGTTGGGATGGTGTTGAGCTGCGGGGGTGCAGGCTGCAGGCTCGGGGGAATTTGTGCGGCCTGCGTGACTTGGGGTGCCTGGAGCGGGCCCGATTCGACGCTTCCCTGCTGGTTATACGCAAAGAAGCGTCTGTCGTGCAGCGATCCGTCGAATTGGAGAGCCGGCGACAGCACCGAAGCAGCGCCCACCCCTACCCCTGCACTGGATGGAGGAACGGGCTGCGTCGCCTGGGGGCCGGAGGCAGCGGCAAGCCCCGTGTTCCCGGTAAGCCCAGCCGCACCAGCACCCGCCGGGTTCCCGGCCAAGCCCGCATTCCCGGCAAGCCCCGCCGCACCAGCACCCACCGCATTCCCGGCCAGGCCGCTGTTCCCTGCAAGCCCAGCCGCACCAGCACCCGCCGGGTTCCCGGCCAGGCCGCCGGCCCCGGGCACCCCCGATTCGGGGGTTTGCTGCGAATCATGCCGTGCGTTCGGCACACTCCGCAGCGAAGCACCGAAACGGGCAGAGGAAGAGACCTCAACCGAGGAGCCCAGCCCTACCCCTGCACTGGATGGAGTATAGGGCTGCGTCGCCTGGGGGTCCGAGGCATCGGCAGGCCCAGCCGCACCAGCACCCGCCACGTTCCCGGGTAAGCCGCCGGGCCCGGGCACACCCGATTCGGGGGTTTGCTGCGAATCGTGCCGTGCGTTCGGCACACTCCGCAGCGAAGCATCGAATTGGAGAGCACCAGAAAGTGCCGGAGGGGCATCAACTGCTACCCCGATGCCAGGAGCCGCTGCCCCGGGCACGCCCATTTCGACGGCTTGGTGCCCATTAGACGGTAGGAATCGTCTAGCCGGCAGCGAAGCGTCGAAATGGGTGGCCGAACGAATCCCGGGCACGCCAACATCTCCCTCAATCCGGGCCAATCCCGACACCCCGGCAGCCGCATAAACACCAGCGGGCACTGCAGACGCCAGTGCACCCGATTCGGGGGTTTGCTGCGAATCATGCCGTGCGTTCGGCACACTCGGCAGCGAAGCACCGAATTGGAGAGACGACGAGACCTCGACCCCTCCCCCGGCACTGGATGGAGGCGTGGGCTGCGTTGTCTGATAACCGGAGGCAGCGGCAAGCCCAGCCGCGCCAGCTCCCACCGTGTTCCCGGCCAAGCCGCCGGCCCCCGGCCCACCGGGCACGGGCACGCCGGCCACGGACACGCTGGCACCCGCCACGTTCCCCGCCAAACCGCCAGCCCCGGCCAAACCACCGGCCCCGGGCACGCCCCGCTCGGGGGTTTGCTGCAAACCATGCCGTGCGTCCGGCACACTCGGCGGCGGAGCCTCGAAACGGGCTCCCCCGGCAATCCCGAAAGGAAGCGCGGGAAGAGCATCGGCCGCTCCCCCCGGGCCACCCACAGAATCCCCGGGCGCGTCCGTTTCGATGGCCCGCTGCGAATTAGACGGCAGGGAACGTCTATCCTGCAGCGCACCGTCGAGCTGGCCGGCGGGTTGGGCTTCGGCTGCCATTACGGCCTCGAATGCGCCTGCATCCCCTTGGCCATGAGGCATCCGGGCGCCGGAACCAAGCTGGGGACCAAGGAACCGCGGACCCGCGGCAACGGCGGACATCAGGACACCCCTGCCGGGACAATCCGACGGATCGAGGTCAGGTTGGAGTACTTTTCCCAAGCGTCCCGGATCTGGATGGTCTGCCCGGGCACGGGTGCGTCGATGGCTTTCCCGTTGCCCAGGTAGATGGAGATGTGCTCTCCGCCGTAGCTGACAAGGAGGTCCCCGGGCTTCGCTTCGGCCAGGGAGGCCACAGGGGTTCCTTTCTGCATCTGGTCGCTGACCACCCGGGGCAGTTCCACGCCCAGGTCCTTGAAGACCCTTTGCACGAAGCCGGAACAGTCCATGCCTACTGCCGGGTTGGTTCCACCCCAGACGTAGGGCACACCGATGTACTTCTTGGCTGCTGCAACCACGGCGTCACCCGACGTCGTGCCGCCGCTGCCGCCGACAGCCGCCGCTCCGGTGGCCGCCGTCGTGCTTCCCAACGCCGCGTTCGAAGAAGTCGCACCCCCGACAGCTGGCAACAAGGAACCCAAGCCTGGGGCAAGGGAAGTGGAGGTGCCCATCGCACTGCTCAACGCGGAAGCGAAGGAAGCAGCATCAGAGGCAGAGGTAGCCGAGCTCCCGGCGGAGGCTGAAGAGGCTGGGGTAGAACGAGTCGGCGAAGTCAGCTGTTGCAGGGATGCTTCGATGTTCTGTATCCGCCCAATGGCGTCGGTCATGCTCACGGGGTGGCCTTCCTGTGCCATGCGGTGGATGCGATCTCGTCCAGGACGCCCTGTTCGGCGTTCAACTGTGAGGCAACGAACGCGGCGTCGTGCCGGGCTTCAAGCTTCTCCAGGCCCACCGCCCGGCGCTTGGCTTCGGTGTAGTCGGCGCGGGCAGCGTCGGCGTCCGCCTCGGCACTGGCTACCAGGGCGTCGAGTTCGGCCAGCATGCTCTGCGAGGACGCACGGGCCGCGGCGATGGCCAGCAAAGACGCCGAATCCCCTGCGTGCCCATTCGAATCAGCAAGCACGTCCCGGGCTTCTGCACGCCTGACGCGCAATGACGCGGATCGTGAGTTGGCGGCGGCGAGCCCGCTTTCCGCGGACGTCTGTTCAGCCTGCCGCAGCCTCAACAGCCCGGCAAGGGAGAATTGTCGGTTCACGCTGCTCCTTCAAAGTGTCCAAAGTTGGCTGTGAGCTGGGCCAACGCGTCCCAGGACCCACTGTTGGGCGTCGATTCGCCCATTGGCTGGCGCAGGAACTGGTTGATCGCGTCCTCGTGGTCAAGAGCCGCGTCCACCAGCGGGTTGCTGCCCCGCTGGTACGCGCCGACGTCGATCAGGTCCTGCGCGCCACGCCTCGCCGCCAGGACTCTCCGGAGGGCAACGGCGAGCGCGGTGTTCCCGGCAGGGTTGACCTTGGAGGCAACGCGGGACACCGAACCGAGGACGTCCACGGAGGGAAAGTGCCCTGTGACGGCGAGTTTCCTGTCCAGGACGACGTGTCCGTCCAGGATGGAGCGGGCGGCGTCGGCGATGGGTTCGTTGTGGTCGTCGCCGTCCACCAGAACGGTGTAGATGCCGGTGACGGAGCCCGCTTCTGCGGTGCCGGCGCGTTCCAGGAGCCGGGCCAGAACGGAAAAGGTCGACGGCGGGTAGCCGCGTGTCGCCGGCGGCTCACCTGCGGAGAGGCCGATTTCGCGTTGGGCCATGGCCACGCGGGTGAGTGAGTCCATCATGAGCACGACGTCCTTGCCGGCTTCGCGGAAGGACTCGGCGATGCGGGTAGCGGTGACGGCGGCCCGGAGCCGCATGAGGGCGGGTTCGTCGGAGGTGGCAACCACCACCACGGAGCGGGCCAATCCTTCGGCGCCAAGGTCGTCTTCCAGGAATTCGCGGACTTCACGGCCGCGTTCCCCAACGAGGGCGATCACGGAGACTTCGGCGTCGGTGCCTCGGGCCACCATGGACAACAGCGAGGACTTTCCCACGCCGGAGCCTGCGAAGAGCCCCATGCGTTGGCCGCGACCCAGTGTGGTCATCGTGTCGAGGACGCGGACTCCGGTCTGCAGGGGCGTGTCGATCCGGGCCCGGCTCATGGCATTCGGCGCTTCCTGATCCAACGGAACCATTCGGGAGGGTGGAAGTGGCCCCTTGCCGTCGATGGGTCGGCCCAGCGCGTCGAGCACCCGTCCGAACAGCCCGGCACCGGTGGGTACGAGCATGGGAGACCCCGCGGCCCGTGCGGGTGTTCCTGCCGCGACGCCGGTCAACCGGCCCAGGGGCATGCACCGCAGCGTGCCACCCACAGAGGCGACCACTTCGGCGTCGAGCGTTTCCGTTCCGGAGCCGACCGTCACCAGCTCCCCCACTGCGCAGTGCAGCCCGGCGATGTCCAATCCCAGTCCGAGCACGGAGGTCACGGTGCCTACGCGTTGCGGGGCGGCGGCGGCCAGTGCTGCACGGAAACTGTGCGCGTGGGGGCGGTACGCCGTCACTGCCGGACCTCGAGCAGGGCTCTCCGGGCCCGGTCCAGCGCGGTACCGATCTGGGCGTCAATCCATCCGTTCGGGTACTCGCCGATGGCGTCGCCGGGCCTGAGCGTGGCATCGGATTTCAGCTCCACACCGGCAATGTCGTCAACACCCGAGGCCTGGAGGGCTGCGATGTCGTGTGGGTGGAGGCGTACTGCGGTGACGTGTTCGACGCCGGTGCTGCCGCCGGCTCCCAGCGCGCGGTTCAGTGCCGCCCGGGCCGTGTCCGCGCCGTGGGCGAGCTCGTATCCGAGGATTGCCTCGGCCAGTTCCACCGCGCTGGCCGCCAGCACGTCCTGCATCTCGTCCAAGGTGACTTCCTGACGCTGCTGGGCCGCTTGTGCTGCAGCCTGCAGGACCTGGGCCGAACGGGCCAGGGAGGACCTGCCGGCGTCGAGCATTTCCTGGTGCTCGGCCCGCAAGCGCTGCTGGAGCTCGCGGTGCTCGGCTGCGGCGGCCTGCATACCGGCGGCATAGCCGGCCGCATGGCCTTGGACGAAGCCGCGATCGACGTCATCGGAACGGTCGGTGGTGCCAACCGGCGGGAAGGTGATGCGGGTGAAGTTCTCAGTAGACAAAGTCGTCCTCGTCCCCGCGCCGGACCACGATCGCGCCTTCGGCTTCGAGTTCGCGGATGGAGCGGACGATCTCCGCGCGGGCTTCCTCCACTTGCGAGGCACGAACCGGACCGGAGGCGGCCATCTCGGCTTCGAGGATTTCCAGGTTGCGGCCGGACACGTTGGCCCGGACGGTATCCAGAACCACGGCCGGGGCGCCCTTCATGGCTACTGCCAGGACGTCGGCGCTGACTCCGCGGAGGATCCGTTGGATGTCCCGCGGTTCCAGCTTCACGATGTCCACGAAGGTGAGCATCCGGGCCCGGACCTCGGTGGCGAGCTCGGGATCCAGCGTGCCCAGGCCGTCCAGGACGGAGCGTTCGGTGGTGATGTCGGACCGGTTGATGATGTCCACCAGCGGTTGGATACCGCCAACGATTTCGTTTGACTTCCGCTGCGACATGACAGCGCCGGCCCTGGCTTTGAGGGTTTCAGCCACGATCCCAACGGCTTCGGGTGATGCTGAGCCCATGGTGGCGATGCTGCGGGCAACATCGATGCGCTGGGTGTCGCCGAGGCCCGCCATGACGGCGGAGGCCTTCCCCGGCCGCAGGTGGGCGAGGATCAGTGCGATGGTTTGCGGGAGTTCGCCGTCGATCAGGGCCAGGATTTGCCCGGGATCCATCATTTCCAGGAACTCGAATGACTTACCGGCCATGGTGGACGCGAGCCGGTCCATGAAGCCGGCGGCTTTGTCCGCGCCGAAGGATGCTTCCAGGAGCCCGACGGCGAATTCCTGGCCACCGCGGGCAGTGCGGCGCCCGCTGACGGCCAGGCCGTGGAATTCGTTGATGACGTGGTCGGCGACCACCGAGGACACACGGCGGAGCCGAACGATTTCGGCCGCGATGTCTTCGGCTTCGGATTCGGAGAATTGGGCCATGACGGCTGCCGCGCTGGACGGGTTCATTTGCATGAGCACCACCGCCACTTTTTGCACCCCGCTCAGGGCTGAGGCTTCCGGGACCATCTGGCTCATACGGACTGCCTGTCATCCATGAGCCCGCGCAGGTACTCGGCCGTGCGTGCCGGGTTGTCAGCCACCATGGCTTCGATTTGGGCGCGCTTCAGTTCGCCGTCGAGGGCCTCGGAGCCTGGCAACGGCAGCGCCGGGGTGGGCTGGACCGGGGCTTGGGGCTGGATGGAGGTCAGTTCGATCGCTGTGGTCGGCGGGCCGGTGAGGGCCGGCGTCTGAAGGGCTTCGGGGAGGGCGTCGTAATCCATCTGCTCGCCCAGGTCCACAGGCTCGCGGCGTTGGCGGCGTTTGAGGGTAATGAGCACAACCACGATCAGGGCAATGGCCGCCAGCATGATGCTGCCTGCAAGGATGAGGGTGTTCATCAGGGCTGCATCCTTGGCAGCGGCGGCGTCGGCTTTCGCCGCCCCGAGTGCTTGGGCGGCTTTGTCGGCGGCAGCGGTGCTGAATGGCAGCACCTCCACAGTGACCACGTCACCCCTACCCGTATCGATCCCTGCCGCTGAGGTGACCAGTGCGCGCACCGAGTCCACGTTTACTCCTCCAGCTGCGGCCTGGTTGATCGCTACAGAGATGGTCTGGCGCTTCACGGCGCCCTGCGGGATGGTCCGGTCCTCGGTGACCTTGTTGACGGCGTTGTTCTTGGTGGTGTCGCTGGAATCGTAGGATCCGTTGGCGTTGGAGCCACCGGGCACTGCGATGTTGTCCGGGCCGAGGACGCCCGCTGCGCCGCCACCGGTGCCGGTGTACTTTTCGGTTTTCGTGGACTCGCTGAGCGCCGGAGTGTTGGCCGCGGGCGCGAACGTTTCGCTGCGCTGCTGGGCGGACTCGGCGGTGACGTCCGCTGCGACGGCGACGGTTGCGTTGCCGGGCCCTACGACGCTGTCCAGGACTGCCCGGACTGCATCCGAGGTTCGTTGCTGGTAGTCGGTTGCCTGCTTGGAAGAGGAACCGGTGGCTCCCCCGCCCACAGTGGACAGGACGTTGCCTTGGGAATCGACCACGGAGACGTTGGTGGGTTTGAGGTTCTCGATGGCTGCCGAGGTCAGGTGCACAATGGCCTGCACCTTGTCAGCGGACAAGGTGGTCCCGGGCTGGGTCTCAACGAACACCGACGCTGTGGCCTCAGGGGTGGTGTCCACGAACACGGACTTCTCGGGAATGGCGAGCCGGACCGCTGCGCTCTTCACGCCGTCCATCGCCTGCACCGTGGTGCTCAGTTCGCCCTCCAGCGCCCTTTTGTAGGTGACGGATTGCTGGAACTCGGAGGATGTGACACCCAACTTATCCAGCAGCGAGTATCCGGTGGCAGCAGCGGAAGGGAGTCCGGCGGCAGCAGCCTTCAGCCGTTCGTCGTAAACCTTGTCCTCCGGGACCAGGATGGTGGAACCGCCGTTGCTGAGCTCGTAGGGGATGTTGTCCTTCCGGAGCTGCTCCACGATGCTGTTGGCGTCGGTGTCTTTCAAGCCGGAGAACAGTGGTGAGTAGGCGGGCTTTCCCAGCCATGCGGTCAGCGCGACGCCGCCAAGCACCAGGACGGCCACGCCCAGGATGGCGAGGGTGCGCTGGGCAGGGCTGAACGCCTGGATGCCGCTGCCGAACTTGCGGAAAAACTGGGAAATCGCCGGTGGCATCAGGCCTGCATCCTCATGATCTCGTTGAACGCGTCAATACCCTTGTTCCGGACAGCGGCCACCAGTTCAAAGGTCACCTGCGCACGGGTGGACGCAAGGGTCGCTTTGTGGATGTCGTCCAGGTTGCCGGTCACCGCGGATACGGCCAGTTCCTTGGATGTCGATTGCAGGGACTGCAAATTGTCGACGGCGCCCGTCAGTGCGGCTCCGAAGTCGCCGCCGGTGGTGGCTGGCGCTGCCGGGCTTACGTAGCCGGTTCCGCTGACGCCTTGGACCGCTGTTATTGGGCCGATGGCCATCAGGATTTTCCTATCTCAAGGGCCGCCAGGTAAGTTTCGCGCGCGCGGTCAACCACTTGGGCGTTGGCCTGGTAGCCGCGCTGGGCGATGATCAACGTGCCCATCTGCTCGGCCATGTCGATGTCCGGGTAGCGGACGTTGCCGTTGGCGTCGGCCAAGGGGTGGTCAGGTTGGTAGACAATCCGCCCTTCGCCATTTCCCAGCGGTGTGCTCTTGACGTACACGCCGTCGCCGTTGTTGCCCTCGGCGGCCTCGATGTAGCGTGCCCGGAAAACCTGCCCGTCGGTCCTGGACGCGTTGTTCATGTTGGCCAGGTTGTCGGAGACTGCATCGAGCCATTTGCGGTGTACCGTCAGTGCGGAACCGGCGATTCCGATCGCGTCAAACGTCATCAGTTGGTCCTCAGTGCGGTGCGGAGGGAAGTGAATTCGCCGGTTGCTGCCCTTGAAGCGAATTGGTAGCGCAGCACTGTGTCAATGTTGGAAAGGGTTTCCGTGTCCAGGTTGACGTTGTTGCCGTCGGTCCGGGTGGGCTCATCGGACGGGCTGATGGACGCTTTGACGTTGCCGTCCCCGGAACGTACCGAAGCGGCCAGCTGGTCTTCGAAGGACACCCTTTTGGCCTGGTAGTTGGGCGTGTTGACGTTCGCGATGTTGTTGGCGATGGTCCGCTGGCGCAAGGCGAGCGCGTCCAGGGCGCTGGCCATGGCGGCGGAAGTCACGGATTCAAGCACAAAGTCCTCACCTGCTGGTGTCCTAAGGCCAATCCGTGGCCATGCATCGAGCGATCCCTGCTCAGCAACAGTTATCGGCAGCGCCCGCGAACCCGTTAGGAGAATACTTCCACTTATTTTTAGCGCTGCGTCGGTGCCGCTTTCCCGTCCACGCTTGCCGTCAGTTCGTCGATCCGGTCCAAGGCTTCGCTGAGCCGGCTGACCGTGTCCCACAGCCTGGGGTGCTGCTCCCGGACTTCCTCGAGTTCGGCACCTGCCGACGTGAGCGAACCGAGGTCGAAGCTGACATTGGTCCTTGCCCCGGCAATCGCAGCCCTGAGCGCCCCGAACGCCACCACGACGTCGGCGATGAGCGCCGGATTTCCGTGCGAAGCCAGCCAGCCAAGGTCCTCGATGGCGTCCATGGCTTTCCCGCCCAGGACGGCGGATGCTTTGGCCGCATCAACCGATGCCCGGTGGATGGCGTCGTCGCGTTCCGGTCCTGGATCCAAGCGGAAGGCAGCGCCGAACGCCTTGGATGCGGCAGCGTCGTCGTCGGCCAGCCGCAGTGCGTTCCGACGCAGTTCCTTCGCCCGCCTTTGCAGCGCCGCCAACTCGGACTCCTGCTCCCCCTCAGCCTCCGTATACCCGGCCACCATCGAGGTCAGCGAGGCAGCGATGGCCAGCATCACCCCGGTCCCGGCACCGCCGCCAGGCGAGCCTGTTGATTCGGCGAGGGCTTCCGTCCACGCTTCCACAGTGGCTGCCTGAGTTGTCACTGACCCGGAATCATTCATTGCACCAGTCTGCCCTCTGGCTTCCCAGCAAGTGCGGATTTCGCGTCGATACACTGGCCGTACCGACGACGTCGAAAGAAGGGCAAACCCATGACCATTGACCTCGAAGAGCTGTACAAAGACCTGCACACGAATCCTGAACTCTCGTTCCAGGAAGTCCGGACCGCAGGGATCGCCGCGCAACACCTCCAGGACCTTGGCTTCACCGTGCACCGCAACGTGGGAAAAACCGGCGTTGTGGGTGTGCTGGAGAACGGCCCGGGCCCGGTGGTCATGCTGCGCGCGGACATGGACGCTCTTCCCGTCAAGGAAGCCACCGGCCTGGACTACGCAAGCTCGGCCGCCGGCGTCGATCATGAAGGCAAGGACGTTCCCGTCATGCACGCTTGCGGGCACGACGTGCACGTGACCTGCCTGGTGGGGGCCGTTGAATCGTTGGCCGGGCAGCGCCAGGAATGGCAAGGCACCCTGATTGCTGTGTTCCAGCCCGCCGAGGAATGGGGTGGCGGCGCCCAAACCATGGTGGAGGACGGCCTCTACGACCGCGTCCCGAAACCCGATGTCGTCCTGGGCCAGCACGTGGCCCCGTTCCCGGCCGGATGGTTCGGCATCCGCCCGGGCGTCACCATGGCATCCGCGGACTCCCTTAACGTGACCCTGCACGGACGCGGCGGCCACGGCTCCCGCCCCGAAACCACCGTTGACCCGGTCCTCATGGCAGCGTCGGCCACTGTCCGCCTGCAGGGCATCGTGTCCCGGGAGCTCGCTGCCAGCGATTCGGCGGTGGTGACGGTGGGACAAATCCATGCCGGAACCAAGAACAACATCATCCCCGAGACCGCGAGCCTTGGGCTCAGCGTGCGGTCCTTCAGCAACACCACCCGGGATAAGATCCTGGGTTCCATCGAACGGATTATCCAGAGCGAAGCAACGGCTTCCGGTGCTGCCAAGGAGCCGGAGTTCCATTACGAAGAGCACTTCCCCTTGACGGTCAACGATGAATCGGCCACGGCTAAGGTAAGGGCTGCGTTCCAGGCGACCTTCGGCGAGGGTCACATTATCGATCCGGGTCCGGTGTCTGGCAGCGAAGACGTGGGAGCGTTGGCCAAGGCTGTGGATGCTCCCCTGGTCTTCTGGTTCCTGGGCGGAGCCGATCCTGCGCTCTTCCAGGAGTACGCCACGACGGGCCGGTTGCCGGAGGATATCCCGTCCAACCACTCCCCCTACTTCGCGCCGGTGATCCAGCCAACCCTGCAGCGCGGAACGGAAGCACTGGTCACCGCGGCCCGCGAATTCCTGGGGTCCTCCGCCAGCTAAGTCAGCCGCGCACGTCGAGCAGCAGGGGCCTGTCCGACGCCGACCCCGAAGGAACGGCGTCGATGGCACCCAACTGCGTGCCGGCGTCGTGCTTCAACCGCGAAAGGATAGCGACCGCGTCCGCCTGTGCATCAAGGACCCGGCGGGCGCGCTCGGCCAAGGCGGCGGGCAAGGGTCCCGCGTCGGTCGGCGGCGCCCACGGCCCTGCGGGACCGCCCGAAACGGCACGGGCAATGTCGTGTTCAAAACTGTCCAGGATCGCGGACCAGGCCTCAAGCGACTCCAAGGGCCCTGCCCGACGCAGCAACTGACCCAGCAACGGCCCCCGCAACGGATCCAGCCGGGGTGTCAGCCGACAAGGCAGCCGAGGCTTCGTGCCAGCCTTGGCGGAGTGGCTCCAGAAGCCCGATGCACTCCTTGGTCCGTTCCACGTCCCGGTAAATGTTGGCGCCGATCAGGGCTTCCATGGAGTAGTCGTAGATGCTCGCGAGCGAGGCCGCGCCGTCCCACGCGTCGGTCCGCAGGGTGGAGCGCAGCTCAGCCACGATCGCCTGGGCGTGCAACAGGTTTTCCCTTGCGGTGTCCCAATTGCTGCTTTCCTGCGCCAGTTGGGCACGTTTGAGGTCCAGCAGGAGCCGGTCGTAAAGCATGGTGAGCAGACGCGCCGGGGGTGCTGAGAGGACGGCGTCGTCGTTGTACCGGGAAAGTTGCTGGGCGCGGAGAGTCATCATGCTCCTGAGGACTGCTTGGAGAGGCTGGAAATTTGGCCGGACAACCAGGCCGACTGGGACTGGAGGCCGCCGAGCAGCACCTCCATGTTCGTATAAACGGATTGGAGCGTGGCGCGGCGGGTAATGAGGCGCTGATCCCAGTCCGCGATCCTGTTGCCGAGGTCGCGCACTTCGGATTCGCGGCCTTTGATCAGCCCGGACACTGCGCCCGTGTACGGATCAGAGGCGGCGGTGGCTGCCTCGGCGAGCCTGGCTGCCAACCCCTGGACGGCGGCTTGCGTGGCGGCGGGGTCTGCGGCGAGTGATTTCGCGAACTTGTCGGCGTCGAAGGTGAAGTCGCCGGCCTTGGTGATGTTGATTCCGTACTCGGAGGGCGACTTCCCGTCGATGGGCCGGGACAGTGCTGTGAGTACTTGGTCGTTGACGGCGCGGACAGTGCTGTTGCCGGTGAAAATTCCGGCTTTGGTCACTGTGGCGCCCTTGGTGTCCGTGGTTTTGGACACTGAAGAGTAGATGGCGATGAACCCCAGAACGTCGTTGACGGACTTGACCAGGTCCTCGGCCTTCTTGGTGATTCCGGGAACGTCGCTGTCCACGGTCACCGTCACCGGGCCCGTGGTCACAGCCGAGGCCGTGATGGAGACGCCGGGAAGGACATCCTCAAAAGTATTGGTAGCGGAGCTAAGGACCTGCGCGGCGGGCGTGCCGGCATACAGCGTCGCTTTCGCGTCCTGGGCGGACTTCACGACGGCGGCAGTCGGCTCCGTCATCAGGTCCACCGCGGTGCCGTCCCCCACTTGCGCGGCCGTCCCCCGGTAGGCGGTGAAAGCACCTGCTGCCCCGGCCGTGGTGGCAGTGAGCTGCAGCCGGTAACTGCCGTTGCCGGCCGGGACCTTCACGGCGTGTGCGCCCGCTGATGCTGCGTTGATCGCCGAAACCACGTCATCCAAGGAAGTCCCTGAGGGAGCAATCTCGGTCTTCTTACCCGTGGAATCGACGATCGTCAGCCGTTCAGGCACCCCGGCGTTGGACGGCCAGGCGGACATGGCTGCCGTGACGTTGACCTGCGTTTGGGCCAACTGCGTCACGGTCAGGTCGATCGATCCGGCGGTGGCCGCCGTCGTGGTTTTCGCGGTGATGGCAGGTGAACTGCTGGTTGCGGTGAACAGGTTCAGGGCACCGGCAGCCGTCCCGGCAACGGCGAGGTCCT
The DNA here is from genome assembly GCF_021538675.1 of Paenarthrobacter sp. AR 02. Classification (GTDB taxonomy): domain Bacteria; phylum Actinomycetota; class Actinomycetes; order Actinomycetales; family Micrococcaceae; genus Arthrobacter. The sequence goes on along the minus strand of NZ_JAJUKH010000002.1, from coordinate 66,018 downwards.
TCAGCGCGGTGAGTTTGGTGTTGAAGGACTGCAGCGTGGAAATGATGGTCTGGTTGGACGCCAGCTTGGTCTTGAGCTGGGTCTGCGGCAGGGCTTCGACGGACATCAACGAGTTGATGATGTCCGTGGTCTTAAGGCCGCTGACAAGGCCGTCGATAGCTGTTCCCACGCGGGTCCCTTCCGGAAGGCTCGTAAAGCAAAGGTGTCCGACGACGGCCGGCCAGGATGGGGCCTGGCCGGCCGCCGTCAGCTCATGCGGCTAAATGCTGTGAAGGCTTAGCGCAGGAGGGACAGGACACCCTGGCCGGACTGGTTTGCCTGGGCCAGCATTGCGGTGCCGGCCTGGGACAGGATGTTGGCCTTGGTGTACTTGACCATTTCCGCGGCCATGTCCGTGTCAGCGATGCGGGACTGTGCTGCCTGCAGGTTTTCACCGGAGACGGTCAGGGTCTTGATCGCGTGGTCCAGACGGTTCTGGTTGGCGCCAAGGTCCGAACGCTGTGCGGAGACCGTGGTGATCGCTGCGTCGATAGCGGTGATCGTGGTCTGTGCAGCACCGTTAGTGCTGACGTCGAAGCCGGTGGCTCCCGCGATGCCGTCTGCCGAGGACAGGGTGCCCGTAGCCGTTGCGACGTTACCCAGAGTCACGGCAATGGTGTCATTGGCCGTGCCTGCAGTGCCCACCTGGATGTTCTTGGAACCGCCCTGGAGCAGGTTGATCCCGTTGAAGTTGGTGGACTGCGTGATGCGGTACAGTTCCTTGCCCAGCGAGTCAGCTTCCTTCTGGATGGCCGCCCGGGCGTCACCGTTGTTGGTGTCTGATGCACCCTGGACTGCGAGGTCGCGCATGCGCTGCAGAACGGAGTGGACCTCGCTAAGGGCACCTTCAGTGGTCTGGATCAGGCTGATGCCGTCCTGGGCGTTGCGGGCGGCAACCGTGGAGCCGGTGACCTGGGACTTGAGGCCTTCCGAGATGGCAAGGCCGGCTGCGTCATCGGCAGCACGGTTGATGCGCAGGCCGCTGGAAAGCTTTTCCATCGACTTGGACAGGTTGTCCTGGGTGGCGTTCAGGTTGCGGTACGCGTTGTTCGCCATCAGGTTGTTGTTGATCTGCATGCCCATGTTGGTTTCCTCCATGATGTGGACTTACTGTGCAACAGCCCATCCGTGGGCCGTCACACAGCACTATCGACTGGCCATCGCGGGCCCGTTAGGAAAAATCCGAAGGAAAGATTCAGGGACCTTCCCGCCTAACCCCTGCCAGCCGGCGGCCGATAGCTAATGGGGAGTTGGCGGGAGGTACGCCATCACAACCGCACCCGATACCGACCAGAACTGGAGTTGACCACCTGTGGCCATCCATGAACTGTCAGCACTGCTGTGGCGCGAGCGCGAACTTCTCGATCTCCTGACCTTCAAGCTCGAAGAAGAACAGTTGCTCCTGACAGCAGGCAAGTCCCGTTGGCTGCCCCACGGGACAAGGGAAGTGGAGCAGGTCCTGGAGCGCGTTTCCCAGGCCGGCCTGGCCCGCACGGTGGAGATCGCCGCGGTTGCTGCGCAATGGGGCGTATCCCAGGATTGTTCCCTGGCTGAGCTCGCCGCAGCCGCGCCGGATCCCGCCTGGGTCGAGGTCCTCACCTCCCATGTCACCGCGATGCGCCAGCAGGCAGCGGCCATCAAGGAACTTCGCGACGCCAATGAGCAGTTCCTGCGTGCCGCCGTCCGTTCCACCCAGGAAACACTCGCCGACCTGAAACCCGCGGCGGGAACCTACGACTCCCACGGCCGGACCGGGGACCAATCGGCCGCGCACCTGGTCGACCGGCAATTCTGACCGCCCACCCAGCGAAAAGGACATCTTCACGTGAGCACTTTCGGCGGACTCAACACGGCCTACCGTGGCCTCACCGCAGCGCAGCAGGCCATCAACCTGGCGGGCCAGAACATCGCCAACGCCACCACCCCCGGCTACACCCGTCAACGGCTGGACCTGTCGGCCATCGGCGCACCCGTCCCGGTTGGGCTGAACCCGGCCACGGGCCAGGCCGGCCAGGGCGTCTCGGTGGACGGTATCGCCCGGCTCGGCAGCAGCTTCCTGGACGCCGGGGTTCGCAGGACCGGGGCCCAGTCCGGTTTCGCGGGGATCCGGTCCACGGAACTCCAGCGCCTCGAAGATGCACTGCAGGAACCCGGCCCCCACGGGATTTCGACGGCGTTGCACACCTTTTGGGCGTCATGGCAGGGGGTTTCGAACCACCCGGGCGAATCCGCTCCGGCGTCGGTCTTGCTCGAAGCGGCCGCCACCCTTAGCGAAACCGTCTCAGCTGGTTACAAAGCGCTCGACGCCCAGTGGAGCCGGGTTCGTGGAGAAGCCTCTGCCACTGTGGACGAACTGAACGCCACCGCAGGCAAGGTGGCCGAATTGAACGCCACCATCCGCTCGGTCCTGGCCTCCGGGGGTTCCGCGAACGAACTTATCGACACGAGGAACCAGATGACCGAGGCCATAGCCACGCTGGCAGGTGGCACCGTCCGCGAGAATCCGGACGGCACCGCGGACGTCTTCGTCGGAGGCAACGCATTGGTGTCCGGGACCTCGCACAGCGCATTGACGCTGGCCGGACAAACCTCCATGGGCGGCCCCGGACAGCCGGTGCAGCTGGAGTGGGCGGACCGTGCCGGCCTGGCGGTAAACCTCGACGGCGGCCAACTCGCCGGAGCTGTCTCACTCCTGGCTCCCGCGGCGCCGGGAAGCAAGGGAGCCGGAACAGGCGGCCCGATCGCCGAAGCTGCAGAGGCTTACAACGCCTTCGCCACCCAACTGATGAACGACGTCAACGCAATCCACCGGACGGGCCAGACCTCCACGGCTGCCGGCAACCTGGACTTCTTCACCAGCACGCCCGGCGTCCCCGTGGCACTGTCCCTGCGCGTGGTTCCCACCAATGCCGCGGGAATCGCGACCGGCGCACCCGGCGCCGGCTCCTTGGACGGCAGCATCGCGGATGCGGTGGCCCAAATCGGTTCGAAGCCGGGCGCGCCTGACACCTTCTGGAATGGAGTGGTGGCAGGCATTGGGATGGCCTCCAAATCAGCCCAGCAGCACTCGCAGCTGGCAGACGCGGCGACTGTGGCCGCCGTCGGGCAGCGTTCGTCGGCCGCCTCGGTGAGCCTTGATGAGGAGAACGTCGCACTCCTCGCGAGCCAACACGCCTACCAGGCCGCGGCGCGCGTCATGACCGCAATCGACGAAGCCCTGGATGTCCTGATCAACCGCACCGGATTGGTGGGAAGGTAAGCCATGCTCAATCGCGTCACCAACCAGATGATGTCAGCTTCCGCGCAGCGGAATCTCCAGACCGCCCAATCCCGGCTTGCAGAGTTGCAGGAACGGGCCCAGACACTGAAAAACATCAGCCGCCCTTCCGACGACCCCGCCGGTGCCGCCCAAGCCATCGCAATGCGCGCACAACTCAGTGCGGCCACACAATACGGCTCCAACATCAGCGACGGCAATGGCTGGCTCGCGGCTGCCGATACCGCTTTAGGGCAGTCCACCAACATCCTCAACCGCGTCCGGGACCTCGTCATCCAGGCCTCCAACGGCACCCTCAACAGCAGCGCGAAGGAGGCCATCGCCGTCGAGATCGAAGGCCTGGGCAAGGACCTCCTGAACCAGGCCAACACGCAGTACCTGGGCCGCAACGTCTTCGCCGGCAACTCGGACACCGTGGGTGCGTTTACGAACACAACTCCGCCAGCGTTCATGGGCACGGCCGGCGGGTCCGTGGAACGTCGCGTTGACGCCGCCCGGACTGTGCGCGTGGATTCCGACGGCGGAGCGATCTTCGGCGATGGCGCCGGCTCTGTTTTCGCCCTGGTGAGTGACGTCGTCGCCGACATCCGTTCCGGCGCGGACCCCAATGCCCGGCTGGCCGCGCTCGGCGACCGCATCAAAGCCGTGATCGACGGCCGCTCCGATGTTGGCATGCGGCAAACGCGGCTCGGGCAGGCCCAGGACTCGCTGGAGGGGATGAAGGCTACGCTGGAAACTCAAAGGTCGCGTGTCGAAGACATGGACTTGGGAAAGGCGGTCATGGATTTGAAATTGCAGGAAACCAACTATCAGGTGGCACTTGCCGTCTCGGCCAAGGTGCTCCAGCCGACGCTGATGGACTTCCTCCGATGAGCACGGCACTGGCGTTCGACACCCTGACTTTCGCCTCCCCCATGCCCGGGCTGGAATCGGCCGAGGGGTTCTCGCTGCGCGGCATCGCCGGAGCAGAAGGACTCTACGCCCTGGAAGTGGCTGAGCCGCGCGCCCGGATGTTCGTAGCTGACGCCTCCGTGTATGTCCCCGATTACGAGCCAGCCATTCCCGCGGCGTCGTTGGATGCGCTGGGTCTGGCCAGTGTTGCCAACGCAATGGTCCTGGTAGTGGTCAACCCGGCGTCGGAGAAGACCACCGTGAACCTGATGGCACCACTCCTGGTCAACGCGGAGGGCACGTGCCTCCAAGTGATCCTGGACGGCGCCGTGTATCCGCTCCGGGCAGAGCTGGCACGGTAGGAAGATTCGCGTTCCGGCGTTTTTATAGCGGGTCCCGCGTAGGGCGATCCCGCGCAGCGCCGGTCACGCGCAGCGCCGGTCACGCGCAGCGGAAAGGCGCTGCCGGGGCAGCGCCTTTCAGTGGATCGGTTCTTCGGGTCAGTCCAGGACGGCGCCTAGACTTTCTCGCGGATGCGGTCGATCTTCGGTTCGGAAACCTCGAATTCCCTGCGACGGCGGGCCAGGAAAGTCCACAACGTTCCTTCCGTCCGCGGACGGCTTTCTGCTGGGGCTTCCGTTTCCTTCACTGGCTCAGACGTGTGCGTCTCGGGCTTGCGCGCGGAGTCCTTCTTCGTGCGCCGCTCGAAGTCGTCATAGTACGCGTAGCACATACCCAACCTCCTTCAACGGCTGTCCTTTAATGTTCCTCGCTCTCGATCCCTGCGTCGACCCTTTTGCTCACATTCGGACAGCCAACCGGGCAGCTTCCACGGCGAGGGTGGTCTCTTCGAGCATCAGGTCCGCGTTGATGGCAGCCGCGGCCATGGTGCCGGATGCCGCCGAAGCCATGACCTGGCCCGTGAGGTCGGTGACGTTTCCGGCCGCATACACCCCGGGGACGGAGGTGGCACCACCGGGCTGGCTCACTTCGACGTGGCGACCCACGCCCATCGGGTGTTCCACCGTGGAGATACCCAAGGACTCAAGGACTCCGGACCGTGCCTCCACCCGCGGTCCGGCCACGAGGGCGTCCACGGGAACCACCTTTCCGGATTCCAGGACCACGCCGGCCAACGCATCATCGGAAACGTCAAGGGAACGGACTTTGCCCTCAACCACAGTGATGGCACGGGCCGCGAGTTGTTCCCACTGCTCCTCAGTCGGCTCCACAATGTCGTTGAGGAACAGCGTGATGGAAGGGCTCCACTGGCGGAACAGCATTGTTTGGTGCAAAGCCATGGGGACGGATCCCAGGATGCCGATTGCCTTGTTCCTGACTTCCCATCCATGGCAGTACGGGCAGTGCAGGACGTCCTTGCCCCAGCGCTCACGGATTCCTTCGACATCGGGCAGGATATCCACCACGCCGGTGGTGACCAGCAAGCGGCAGGCGGCCACGGTACTGCCGTCCGACAGGTCCACCTCAAAGGCGGGCTGGGCTGCGGTGCCCGGTTCCGCCGTCGTACGCTGTTCCCCGGTCAGACGCGCCGCTACGGCTTCCCCGTCCACGACGTCGGCCCCGTAGTGGATTGCCTCATCCCGCCCCAGGCTGAGTAGCTCGGTGGGGTTGATTCCATCCCGGGAGAGGAAGTTGTGCACGCCGGCCGCTGGCGCGTTCCTGGGCTCCCCGGCGTCGATCACCAGAACGGAGCGAAGGGCGCGGCCCAAACTCACGGCCGCACTTAACCCAGCTGCGCCACCACCAACAACCACTACGTCGTACTGTCCGGCCATCCGGCTGTTTGCTGTTTCCACTGTGCCTCCACGTCATCGGAGCGGCCCTGCGCCGCTTCTTCCATGGTTTGACACATCATCGTGAAACAGCAAAGAAATTTGCCGGTATGGCAAACTGATCCCATGGCTACAGACTTCAGCTCCATGCTCGACGCCGTTGGTCCGCGCCTGAGGGCCATGCGGACGCAGCGTAACGTGACCCTCGCGGAAGCTTCGGAAGCCACGGGCATCTCCGTCAGCACCCTCTCCCGACTGGAGGCGGGGCAGCGGAAACCCACACTGGAGTTGCTCCTGCCCTTGGCGCGCCTCCATCAGATCCCGCTGGAGGAGCTCATTGACGCTCCGGAAACGGGCGATCCCCGCATCCACCTCAAGCCACACGTCCACCCCTGGGGAACCGCTCTTCCCCTGACCCGACGGCCCGGCGGCATCCAGGCCTTCAAAATGGTGCTCCGCGGTGCCACCGGCAAGGAAACTCCGGAACCGCAGTCACACGATGGCTACGACTGGATGTACATCCTCAACGGCCGGCTGCGACTGGTCCTGGGCGGGAACGACTTTGTGCTGAAGCCCGGCGAGGTGGCCGAATTCGATACGCGGACGCCACATTGGTTCGCGAGCGCCACCAAGGACCCGGTTGAGCTGCTCACGCTCTTCGGTCAGCAGGGCGAGCGGATGCACGTGCGGGCACGCCCGCAGCGCCAGGGCTAGGACGCGAGCCTTTCACGTTCGCCACGCCGGACGGTCCCAGGTTCGGGCTGGTTGATCTCGGCCCACACTTCATCCAGTGACAAGCCAAGGACCTCAGCGATCGCGGCCACGGTGGGGAACGCGGGGGTTGCTACCCTTCCGGATTCGATCTTCCTGAGGGTTTCAGGGGAAACTCCTGCATCCAAGGCAGTTTCAAGCATGGACCTCCCTCCCCTGGCGCGTCGCAAAAGGGCGCCGAGACGCTGTCCGCGCTCGGCCTCTGCGGGTGTGAGGGGCAACCTGACCATGGATCCAATTCTAATACCGGGATAATATGGCCGGGATAGTTATTGGTAATCCCGCGAAAGGCCCTCCATGATCGAGATCCTGACCCCCACCGAACTGCTCCGAGCACAGGACTCCGGCGCCCTCGTCGCCAATATCCTGCACACCCTCAAGGGCCGATGCACAGTGGGAACCAACCTCCTGGACATCAACCAGTGGACCAAGGAAATGATCCTCGAAGCGGGGGCGCAGTCCTGCTACGTCGACTACGCACCCTCCTTTGGCCGGGGGCCGTTTGGGCACTACATCTGCACCGGGGTCAATGACGCCGTCCTCCACGGAAAGCCCCACGACTACACCCTGGCCGACGGCGACCTGCTCACCCTCGACCTCGCGGCTTCCCTTCGGGGCATCGCGGCAGACTCCGCGATCAGCTTTATCGTGGGCGACTCGAAGCCCGCCGAAAGCGTGGCGATGATTGAAGCCACCGAGCGGGCGCTTCGCGCGGGGATTGCCGCGGCGCGCCCGGGGGCCCGGATCGGGGACCTCTCCTACGCCATCGGCTCAGTACTCAGCGACGCCGGGTACCCCATCAATGTCGAATTTGGCGGACACGGCATCGGATCAACCATGCACCAGGACCCGCACGTGCCCAACATGGGCCGCCCCGGGCGAGGATACAAACTGCGCCCCGGCCTGCTGCTTGCACTTGAACCGTGGGTCATGGCGGACACCGCACAGCTCGTCACCGACACCGACGGCTGGACCCTGCGCAGCGTCACCGGCTGCCGCACGGCACACAGCGAGCACACCATCGCCATCACCGCCGACGGCGCGGAAATCCTGACCCTGCCAACCCTCGGCGGCTAACCCGTCCGACCGGGTCGGCGAGGTCACATATGAACGGGATTCATTTGGGCCTTGCGCCAAGGCGTGACACAGGCCATACTAAATGAACGCTATTCATTTAGTGACTGTCGTCTCACCGGAGTACATGCCACCATGATTGAACTTTCCCGCCTCGATGGCCCCAATTCCTTGGCCAGCACCACGCAGCAACCTTCGGCCATCTAGAAAGGGCCCATATGAGCCAGACAATCCGCCGCAGCAGCGTCGATGCTGCAGAGTCGCACAACATCAGCGGCAAGGGACTGAAGACGGGGCAGTTGGGGCTCCTCGCCGTCGTCGTTCTTGGCATTTCAACCATCGCCCCGGCGTATACCCTCACGGGTGCGCTCGGACCCACCGTCAACCAAGTCGGGCTCCAGTTGCCCGTTATTTTCCTGATCGGGTTCATTCCCATGATCCTGGTCTCGCTCGCATACCGGGAGCTCAACGCTGACTCCCCGGACAGCGGCACCACCTTCACCTGGGTCACCAAGGCCTTCGGCCCATGGGTTGGCTGGATGGGCGGCTGGGGCCTGCTCGCAGCGAACATCATCGTCCTGTCCAACCTGGCAGGCGTCGCCGTGGACTTCTTCTACCTCTTCCTCGCCCAGGCCACCGGCTCACCCGAGCTTGCGGACCTAGCCTCCAACAAACTCCTGAACGTTGCAACGTGCTTCGTCTTCGTGGCACTGGCCGTCTGGATCAGCTACCGCGGCCTGCACACCACCAAGATCGTTCAGTACGGCCTGGTCGGTTTCCAATTGCTGGTCCTGGGCCTGTTCGTGGCCATGGCGTTTGCCAACTGGTCCACCTCCGAGACCGCAATCCCCTTCAGCTGGGACTGGTTCGACGTGACCAAGGTGGAAACCTTCGGCCAAATCGCTGCCGGCATCTCGTTGTCGATCTTCGTGTACTGGGGCTGGGATGTCTGCCTCACGGTCAACGAGGAAACCGCCAACGGCAAGAAGACTGCCGGACTCGCAGGCACGCTCACCGCTGTCATCGTCCTTGGCATCTACCTGCTGGTCACCATCGCCACCATGATGTTCGCCGGTGTAGGAGATGCAGGAATTGGCCTGAACAACGCCGAGAACCACGCCAACGTCTTCACCGCGCTGGCCTCTCCGGTCATGGGTCCGTTCGCGATCCTCATGTCCCTCGCGGTGCTGTCGTCGTCCGCGGCTTCCTTGCAGTCCACGTTTACGTCGCCGTCCCGCAGCCTGCTGGCCATGGCGCACTATGGTGCACTCCCGGAGCGTTTCAGCCACATGAGCAAGAAGTTCTCGACGCCGGGCTTCGCCACTGTCGCTGCGGGCGTCCTGTCCGCAGGGTTCTACGCGGTGATGCACGTGATCAGCGAGAACGTCCTCAACGACACCATCCTGGCCCTGGGCCTGATGATCTGCTTCTACTACGGGCTCACGGCCATCGCCTGTGTTTGGTACTTCCGCAACAGCGTGTTCTCCAACGCCCGGAACTTCTTCTTCCGGCTCGTCTGCCCGCTGCTCGGTGGTTTGGGACTGTTCGTGGTGTTCATCCAGACCGCAGTGGACAGCTGGGATCCGGAGTTCGGCAGCGGTTCGGAAATCTTCGGTGTAGGGCTCGTGTTCGTGCTTGGCATCGGAATCCTGGCCCTCGGTGGCGTGGTCATGCTTGTTCAGGCCCGCATGCGTCCCGGGTTCTTCCGTGGGGAGACCATCCGCAAGGACACCCCGGCACTGGTAGTTCCGGAGTAGCCGGTCCGTACGGCTCGCGTTACCCCGAGTTCGTGGGAAAGCGGCCAGCTCGCAGGGAAGTTTCCCGCGAACTGACCGCTTTCCCGCGTTGTCGCGGGCCAAGGGCTGACCGATCACCAGTGGTGGGCGACATCCACTACCAGCCGGGACCCGCCGTCGGGCCCCTCCAAGGTGAGAACCCTGAACGGAAGCCGGGCACGGACCCCCAGCCCAATGCTCGTGGTTCCTTCGAAGCTGCCGGCGAAAACCACCTGCCGGAACGTCTGGTATCCCGAAACGTTGGACAGTTCCGCCTTGGCCGCGGGTTCATAGGTGGGCTGGCCGGCCTGGTTGTACGACGGCGCCGTCACAACCACCTGCAGGTCCGCGTCCCCCAGCACCGGGATGGGGAAGCCGGTCGGGTCCTGGGTCACCACCGGAACATACTGCACGGAGTAGCCGGCAACCTTCCCGGCCATGTCGATCACCAGGCGATCGAAGCACGGCTGCTGGCCGGTGCGGACGCCTGTGACGTTGGCGGCGCTCATATCGGGATCGGCCTTGGCCAGTGAACCCCACGAGATGCCGCAATACGTGGCAGCCGAGGCTGGTACCGGCGCCACCAGACCGAGTCCGGCAACGGCCATGACGGCCGCCAAACCCGCTCCCAATTTCCTCATTTTTTGTGCCCCCTTCAGGCTACGTTGATACTTCAACATTAGGAGGGTGGGAGGGGCTTGGGGCGGGTTGTGGCCGCTTCGGCACGCAACCGTTAAAGGGTGCGCCGATTGGTTACGGGCGGGTCATGACAAGGTCCCGCGGGCCGTGTTTTCAGGCCGGAAACGGGGTCTCCGTACCTTGGTTCGTGATCGAAGGTAACGAGACCCCGGCGTTATCTAGCCTTCGCAGTCCTTGCAGTACTTCAGGCCGTTCTTTTCCAAAGCCACCTGTGAGCGGTGGCGGACCAGGAAACAGGAGCCACAAGTGAATTCGTCGGACTGCTCAGGGACCACAATGACGGTCAGCTCTTCACCCGAAAGGTCAGCCCCGGGAAGGTCAATGCCTTCGGCCGTGTCGATGTCCTCTACGTCGATCACGGCGGTCTGGGCACCGCCGCCACGGGATGCCTGGAGGGCCTCAAGCGATTCAGCGGGAGACTCTTCTTCTGTCTTGCGCGGGGCGTCGTAATCAGTAGCCATTGGGTGTTCGCTTTCGTTGCTGCATAGTGCCTATTCCGGCACCTCAGTGATGCAGTTTAGGGCATGCTACCCGCAAATTACGAAAAGTGTGCCCAACGCAACAGTCCCAGGCTTTCCGACGCTCCCAAAGGCTAAATGACGGGCCTCGAAACGTGGGATTGAATGGCCTGCGAACCGGCAACTGTGACCCCGCTGAGCGCCGGCAACCACGTCAGATCCGCGCTGCCCGCCCCGGGGCTCTCCGACTCCGGCCCGGTGCAGTCCATCACGTAGGCAGCTTCAATGATGGAGCCCAGCTTGGCGAGCGCGGTGGCGGCCCAGCTTCCAAGAGTCGATGCGATCATGCCGCCACGCTATCCATCGTGTGGTCCGGAGCGGTTTCAGGTACGTCACGGGCTTGTTAACTATCGGGCGCCTCCCGTGGTCACTCTGTCAGGGCCTGCTCCACGATGTACTCGGCGATGGCCATCGACGACGTCGCGCCCGGGGAAGGCGCGTTGCGCACCATCACTGTGTCCCGGCGTCGTGCAATGACAAAGTCGTCCACCAGCGAACCGTCACCGTTCATGGCCTGGGCACGCACTCCGCGGGTACCCGGCAGGACGCTAGCCCCCTCGAGCGAGGGCACGAAGCGCATTGCCTCACGGATGAACTTCTTCCTGCTGATGACGGTCTGGAATTCCCGGGCAGCAGACGGCACGTTATGCCAGGCGAAATTCCAGAAGCCCGGAAAGAGTGCGTAATCCAGGACGTCCCGGACATTGACGTTTTTCCACGCGTAGGATTCACGACCAAAAGAGATAAATGCATTGGGACCCAGCATCATTTCGCCGTCTATGCGTTTGGTCAGGTGCACGCCCAGGAAAGGATGCTTCGGGTCCGGCACCGGATAGATCAGGCCCCGCACCTGCTCCCTGGCTTCGCCCCCGAGAAGGAAGTATTGCCCGAAAAAGGGCACGATCCTCGGCGTTGGGGGCTCTCCGGTTGCCTTGGCGAGGCGATCGGATTGGAGCCCGGCGCACGTAACCACCAGGTCGTAATGTTCGTCACCGTCCTTCGTGGACACCGCAACGCCGCTCCCCTGCTGTTCCAGCGACGTCACCTCCGTCCCAAGGCGGATGGTCCCGCCCGCTGCGCGGACGTCGTCGGCGAGCGCCCGGGTGATGGCTGCGTAGTCCACGATCGCCGTTCCAGGCGAGTGCAAAGCAGAAAGCCCGACGGCGTTCGGCTCCACCTCGGGTATCTGGTCACCGCGCAGCATCCGCGCTCCGGGGACCCCGTTGGCCGTGGCGCGGGCGAAGATGTTGTCCAGGCGTTTGGACTCCTCCGGTGTCTGGGCAATGACCAGCTTGCCGCAGGCCTCGTAGGGAAGGCTCTTGGCGGCGCAGAATTCCTGGAGCAGCTCCACACCACGGCGGCACAACCGTGCCTTCAACCCACCGGGTTCGTAGTAGAGGCCTGCGTGGACCACCCCGGAGTTGTGCCCGGTCTGGTGGGCTGCGAGGTGGTCTTCCTTCTCATACACGGTGACCTGGACGTCGTCGAGGGTGTTGGTCAGTTCCCTGGCCACAGCGATGCCGATGATCCCGCCGCCAACCACTGCGGCGCGTTTGATGTTTCGCGTGGACATGGCACTCCTCGTCGTTGGGGTCGGTCCGTGTCAGTCACAGCATGTCATGTCCGGCGCATCGGAACTCGGAAGCGGGCACGCAAAAGGGGCGGCACACCGGGTGCCGCCCCTTTCATTGGAGCGTACTGCTTGGTGCTCGGCTGACTAGGCAGTCGGCTGGTCGAAACGCTGGCCGGCCGGGTTGGACGGCAGGAGCGCAAAGATGAGCAGTGCCAGGCCACCAAGGCCCGGGATCAGGCCGAGCAGGACGAGCCAGCCGCTGAAGTTGCCGTCGTGGAGACGGCGCACCAGCAGCGCGATGGACGGAATCAGGACAGCCAGGTAGAAAACGACAATCAGAATGAGTCCGACGACTGCGCCCGGCCCCGGAACGGAGGTGCCGTTGGCGCTGACGGTCGCGCCTGCGGCTCCGAGGATGCCGGTGAGGAGCTGCAGGACGAAACCGACGACGCCCAGGACCAGGGCGACCCACCAGTATTCACTGCGGCTGGCGCGGCCGTTGAAGGCGGTGTACTTCTTGAAGAAACGGTTGACTGCTGCGCCGATCGGGGCGCCGTAGTAGGGAGCCCACAGTGGCGGCTCGCCGCCTTGGGCGGCGTAGGGCTGGGTCTGCTGAGGTTGCTGCGGGTAAGAGCTCATTAGTATTTCCCCCGGGTAGGTTTGAGGCGCTCAGGTGATGAGTCGTGCCTTATCGTAATGCCCCGGGAGCCAATAAGGCAGTTTGATGGACAAAGTTAACCCGGATTTAGCCTGTTGACGGATTATTTCCCCCAAACCCTCACTCACCAACCACCCCCATCCCCCAAACCCTCACTCACCAACCACCCCCATCCCCCAAACCCTCACTCAGCAATCCGTGGGACGTGAGATAGCGTCCCCACCAAACGGGCGGGATGTGAGCGAGCGTTCGGATCAAACAGGCGGAACGTGAGAGAGCGTCCAAACCAAACAGGCGGGATGTGAGCGAGCGTCCGGGGGTGGGGAACCCTTATTGAGCGAACTGTTTCCGCAGGTCCATCTTGCGGATTTTCCCGCTGGCCGTCCGTGGCATTTCCTCGACGAAGACCACGGACTTGGGGATCTTGTACCGGGCAAGGCGCCCTTCCAGATGCGAGCGCAGTTGCTCCTCCGTCAAGGTCCTCCCCTCACGCAGGGTAACGATGGCCCGGGGCACTTCGCCCCACTTTTCGTCGGCAACACCGATCACGGCCACGCTCCCCACCTCAGGCAGCTCCGCTATGGCAGCTTCCACCTCCGCCGGGTAGATGTTCTCGCCTCCGGAAATGATCATGTCCTTGAGGCGGTCCGAGACGAACAGGAACCCCTCTTCGTCCTGGTGGCCCATGTCGCCCGAACGGAACCAGGAAGAGTCCGCGTAACTGTCTGCGGTGGCCTCGGGCCGGTTCCAGTACTCCTTGATGACATTGGGGCCGGAAATCTGGATCTCGCCCACCGCGCCAAGCGCAGCAACGCCTCCCAAAGGATCGGCAATCCGCACATCCGTGAAGAAATGCGGCAACCCTGCGGATCCGGCCTTCTCCTTCGACCGGGACACCGGCAGCATCGTCGCCCCTGGCGCGGTTTCGGTCATCCCGTAGCAACTGGTGAAACCGATGCCTCGCTCCTCATAGGCGTCAAGCACCCGCTGCGGAACGGCAGAACCACCGCAGGTGAGCTTGTCCAGGGAGCTGAGGTCCGCCGTCGACCATTCCGGATGGTCGCAAAGCATCTGGAATGTGGTCGGGACGCCGTTGAGCGTGGTGACTCTGTGCTCGGCCACCAGTTCCAGTACCCGTCCGGCGTCGAATTTTGCTTCGAGAACCACGGTGGCGCCCTTGAGCAGCATCGGCAGCAAGCCCATGTCCAGGGACGCCACGTGGAACAGGGGCGAGATCATGAGGGCCACGTCGTTGCGGTTCAGGTCCATGTCCACCACGGTGTTGATGCAGTTCCAGGTGATGTTGCCGTGCGTCAGCAGCGCACCCTTTGGCTTGCCCGTGGTGCCGGAGGTGTAAAGGATCATGGCGCCGTCGTCCAGGGTCACGGCCACATCCAGTGGCGTGTCACCTGCCGCGTCAATCGCGTCGCCATAATGCTCGACGCCGGGTGGCAGCTCAGCGACGGACCCGGCGTCGCCGTCGGGCGCCACAACGAGGCGGTGAGTGACGTCGGTTCCTGCCGTGGACGCACCCGCTACGACCTCCAAAGCGGAAGCGTTGACCAGGAGCCGCGCGCCGGAGTCTTGCAGTTGGAACTGCAGTTCCGGGGCAGCGAGCCGGGTGTTGAGCGGCACGAAGATGGCCCCGACCAGCCCGCAGGCAAAGAAGGTCTCCACGAACGATGGGTGGTTTTCGCCAAGGTAAGCCACCCGGTCCCCTTTGCCCACGCCGCGGGCGACAAGTGCATTGGCCAGGCGATCGGTGCGGGTCGAGAGTTCGTCGTAGCCCAGGCTCCGGCTGCCGGAGACGAGGGCCGTTTTGGTCCCGGACTTTGCGCGGCGGCGGTGCAGCCAGGATCCAACTCCGTTGTTGTCCATGGTCCGTACTCCTAACTGACCGATGAAAGGTCGTTGTTCTTAGACTCCCGCGTGAGCAGGATGAAGACAATCGACACCAATGACATTGCCGAAAGGAACACCACCACGGGGACGATGCTCTGCCCCGCGTCCTTGTAGAGGCCAGCCACGATGCCCGGGGTGAAGCCGGCACCGATCAGGGTGGCCAACTGGTAGCCCACCGCGGCACCGGTGTAGCGGCTGGTGGTGCCGAACTGCTCGGACACGAACGCGGCCAGCGGCCCGTAAAGGGAGGAATGCAGGATTAGGGCAACGGTGAAGGCCAGGAAGATCATGGCGATGTTGCCCGAGCTGAGCATCCCGAACATGGGGAACAGGTACAGGATGAACAAAGCCAACCCTGTGACCATCACTGGACGCCGTCCGAAACGGTCGGACAATCTTCCGCCCAGGAGGACGAACAGAATGGAAATGGCCGAGGCTCCCGCGAAGGCATAGAGCACGCCCTGCTGGGGTGCGCCCTTGGAGACCGCGTAGGTGACGGAGAATGTGGGCAGCACTACCTGCAGTCCGAACCCGGCGGCACCGGCGAACATGATCATGATCAGGGCCTTCGGACGCCGCAGCACTTCCAGCAGCGGGATCTTGCGCTTGGTTCCTTGTGCGCTTTCCTTGGCCACCGCTTCAGCGAAGATGGGGCTTTCGGAGACCCGGAGCCGCACGAACATACCGACAATCAGGAGCACGAAGGACAGCAGGAACGGCACGCGCCACCCCCACGCAAGGAAAGCATCCTGCGGAAGGGCGGAGAAGATGCCCATGACCACTGTTCCCAGCACGGCACCCGTCGGCGCACCAGCGTTGACGAACGATGCCGCGAACCCCCGCCGCTTGGGGTCCGAGTGTTCCAGCGCCATCAGTGCGGCGCCGCCCCATTCACCCCCGACGGCGATGCCCTGGCAGACGCGCAGGACCACAAGGAGTACGGCACCCCAAGGACCGATGACGTTCGCTCCCGGGATCAGCCCGATTAGCGTGGAGGCAATGCCCATCATGGCCATCGAGACGATGAGCATCCCTTTTCGGCCGATCCGGTCACCGAAGTGGCCGAAGATGATGCCGCCCAAAGGCCGGGCGACGTAGCCGGCCGCGAAGGTGGCGTAGGCGGCGACCACGCCAACCCATTCGTCCGTACCGGCAAAGAAGACTTTGGGGAAGGCAACGGCCGCGGCTGTTGCGTACAGCAGGAAGTCGTAGAACTCGATGGTGCTGCCCAGATAGCTGGACAAGATGACCGTGCGTGCTTCTTTGCGCTTAGCGGCCGTGCTCGATGTTGCGAGCGCAGTGTGTCCTGACATGGCTGTTCCTTGGGAGAGGAGGGATATTGCTGGTGGAAGGTTTATTTGTAGAAGCGTGCGAGGAATTCAGCTACGACGGCGGGGCGTTCCTGGCCTTCGATTTCGATGGTGGCGTTGACCTTGATCTGGGCGCCGCCCTTGACTTCACTGACTTCGGCGATGGTGCCGTTCATGCGGACTTTGGAGCCCACCTTGACCGGTGAGGTGAAGCGGACTTTGTCCAGGCCGTAGTTGACCTTGGTGGTGACCCCGTCCACGTCGAACAGCTCTCCCCAGAACGGGATGATCAGGGAAAGCGTGAGGAAACCATGCGCGATCGGGGCACCGAAGGGGCCGTCCTTGGCGCGCTCGGGGTCGGTGTGGATCCATTGCTGGTCGTCCGTGGCGTCCGCGAAGAGGTTGATCTGCTGCTGGGTGATTTCCCGGTAATCAGTGGTGCCAAGGTCCTTGCCGGACATGGTGAGCAGGGTGTCGAAATCGACGACGAGATTGGGCATCTTTGCCTCCTGTGTTGTTGTTTGAAGAGATTCAGCGGGTGAAGGCACTCTCGCCCGTGAGGGCGCGGCCGATGATGAGGGCGTTGATTTCGTGGGTGCCCTCGTACGAATAGACAGCTTCTGCGTCGGCGTGGAAACGCGCGACGTCGGCGGCGAGCGTAATGCCGTTGCCGCCCACCACTTCGCGGGCCAGGGCGACGGTTTCGCGCATCAGAAGGCTGGTCTGCATTTTGGCGAGCGCCGAGTCCTGGTCCCGCACGATCCCTGCGCTCTGCTGTTCGGTCAGCCGCACCACGAGTGAGAGGGATGCAGTGAGGTTGCCAAGCATCCGGGCCAGCTTTTCCTGCACCAGTTGGAAGGAACCGAGCGACCGGCCGAACTGTTGGCGTTCCTTGACGTACGCCAGTGCGGCTTCGAACGCCCCGGCCTGTATTCCGGTAGCGATCCAGGCAACGTCCGAGCGCATGGCGCGCAGCATCGCCGCCACATCCTTGAAGGAGTTCACGTTGTGAAGGCGCATGGCTTCCGGGACGCGGACACCGTCCAGGGTAATGTGCGCATTCTGCATCATCCGCAGGGACGTCTTGCCCGTGATCTTCTCCAGGCTGACGCCGGCGGCGGTTCGGTCCACGAGAAAGGCCTTGACCTGTCCATCGGCGACATCCCGGGCGAACACACACAGCACATCCGCAGTTGAGGCGCCCCCAATCCAACGTTTGGCACCGTCCAGAACCCATGTTCCGCCGTCGGAATCTTCTTCAAACCGGGCGGTGGTGGCCAGTCCGCCGGCAATGTCCGAGCCGTGTTCCGGCTCGGTCAGGGAGAAGACACCCTTGAGTGAAAAATCCACAACCCGGGGCATCCACTCTTTCTGTTGTTCCTCGGATGCGCCCACCCGGATCGCCGTCCGGAACAACCCGGCCTGCGCGGTGTACCAGGTGGCCAGGGAAGCATCGGTCCGTGCGAGTTCGAAGATCCGGAAACCCTGGTAGATGCCCCGGGCTGGAGCGTCGAAGGGTTCCATCAGGTCAAGGTCGATCAGCGGTTGGGCCAATTGTTGCGGGAACTCCCCCCGCTCCCAGTACCCGGCCAGGAGCGGCTTGGCCTCGGCGTCCAGGAAGCCGCGAAGCCGGGCCAACACCTCCCGCTCTTCAGTAGCGAGGAGCGCTTCGGCATCGTACCAGTCCCCCACTGCGTAGAGCCGTTGTTCCAATGCGGTGGTGGACATCTCAACCACCGAGCCCGAGCAACCGCACAGCGTTGTCCTTGAGGATTTTCGGCCGGACCTCGTCCTTCAACGGCAGGTCCGCGAAGGCGCCCAGCCACTTCTGCGGAGTGATCAGGGGGAAGTCTGTGCCGAAGAGCACCTTGTCCTGCAGCACCGAGTTGGAGAGCCGGACCAGGGATTCCGGGAAATACTTCGGGGACCACCCGGACAGATCGATGAACACGTTGGCCTTGTGTGTCGCGATCGAGTTGGCCTCGTCCTGCCACGGCACCGAGGGGTGCGCCATGATGATCTGCAGGCCCGGGAAGTCGGCGGCGACAGCATCGAGCAACAACGGGTTGGAATAGGCCAGCTTGATCCCGAACCCGCCGGGAAGGCCGGCGCCCATGCCGTTCTGGCCCGTGTGGAAAATGCACGGCAAGCCCAACTCCTGGAGCGTTTCCCAGAGCGGGTAGAACTGCTCGTTGGACGGGTCAAAGCCCTGCAAGGACGGGTGGAACTTGAAGCCACGGGCACCGAGCTCAACGGCCTGGTGCTTGGCCCCGGCGATGGCGTCCTCACCCGTCCGCGGGTCCACGCTGCCGAAGGGAATCAGCACGTCGTTGTTCCGCGCTGCGCCCTCGATGAGTTCCGGGATGCTGTTGGGCTCGTGCTTGAGCTGGGTGCGCGCGTCAACAGTAAAGACGACGGCGGCCATGTTCAGTTCGCGGTAAACCTCGGCAATCCTGTCCAGCGACGGCGTCCGGTCCTCGGCCTTGAAGTACTTTGCAGAGGCCTCCGTGAGCGCATCAGGAAGTGAGCCGTGGCCGCAGCTGTCCACTTCGAGGTGGACGTGCATATCGATCGCGTCCAGCGCGGCGGCGTCGATGCCCGGTTCGTAACGGGTGGCCATGATCAGCGGGCCTCAGCCTTGGCCGGTTCGGGCTGCAGTTCCTCGGGCAACGGCAGGAATTCCTCGCCGTAGCTTTGGAGGTTTTCCTGGCCGAAGAGCGTGCCGGCGCTCTCCCGCAGTGCGGCGTAGCTCCAGCCGCCTTCGCGGTATTCGGTGGTGGCAGCGGTCGGGTGGGTCCAGACCTGCAGCCGGTCACCGCCGGCGCCGATCGCCTGGCCGGTAATCCCGGCAGCTTCGTCGGAGGCGAGGAAGGCAATCAGCCCGGCGACGTCGTCGGCCGTTCCGAAACCGAGGTCGTGGCGGAAGAAGGACGGCATGGCCTCGCCACGCTCGTCCGCTTCCACGGCCTTCTGGAAGTACGGGACTGTCTTGGTCATCGCGGTGGCGGCCACCGGGATCACGGAATTGACCGTCACGCCGGCCCTCTTCATCTCCAACGCCCAGGTCCGGACCATTCCCACGATTCCGGCCTTGGCGGCGGCGTAGTTGGTCTGTCCGAAGTTGCCGCGCTGGCCCGTGGGGGATCCGATGGTGATGATACGGCCCGCGATGTTGTTTTCCTTGAAGTATGCAAACGCTTCACGGACGCAGGTGAAGGTGCCTTTCAGATGCACGTTGATGACCAGGTCGAAATCCTCGTCGGTCATCTTCAGCAGGCTCTTGTCCCGCAGGATGCCGGCGTTGGTGACCAGGATGTCCAACCGCCCGAACGTATCGACTGCGCCCGCCACCAGCGCTTTGGCGGCATCCGTGCTGCCCACCGGGACCACGACGGCGGTGGCCCGGCCGCCGTCAGCCTCAATCTGCGCGACTGCGGCAGCAGCGGTTTCCTGGTTCACGTCATTAATCACGACGGCGGCTCCCTGGCGGGCGAGCTCCCTCGCGTAAGCGAGTCCAAGACCCTGTCCGCTCCCGGTGACGATTGCAACCTTGCCGTTCAAGCTCATGGCGTGCTCCTTCGCATGCAGTAACCGGCCGGAGCCGGTGGGGCCGATCCCACTGCGGCGTGAGATCCTTGTCATGATCAATGAGAATACGGATCATTGAAAAAGTCAACGATTGTTTTTCATTACTATTGGAGTTGTCATGGGACCGCAAAGCACCGAAGTGGAAACCCCGCGCCTGGCCGCCGCCAAAATCGGCAACGATGTGGGCCTGCTGCTGGCCAAGCTCCACGCCACCGGTTCCCTCCTGAACAACAAGGCGCTGGCGGACTACGGCCTTCGGGAACGGTCGTTTTCCGTGCTGACACTCGCCTGCAGCGGACTGGAACCTACCCAGCGCGAGCTGGCCGATTTCCTCAGCCTGGATCCCAGCCAGGTTGTCAGCCTGGTTGACGACCTCGAACACCGCGGCCTGGTCAAACGGGCCCAGGGTAAGCAGGACCGACGCGCAAAGATCATCGTTTCCACCGCCGAGGGCCGCCGGATCCACAACAAGGCCCGGGCGGCACTTGAAGTGTGCGAACAGACGCAACTTGAGGGACTGAGCGAGGACGAAAACCTGCAGCTCAGGGCGCTGCTCAAGAAGGCGCTGTGGGGGTAGGCCTGCATGGACATCTGCACAGCGCCCACATAGGACGATATGCAACTGTCCATTTCGGGGGTTCCGTGGTTGTGTCAGGATCAGGGATCATGAACTTCCCGCTCTTTCACGATCCCTTCCAGGGCGCCGTCGCTGTTGACGCGCAGCCCGTTCGGGACCCCCAAATTCGCCGCCAATCGCACAACTCCAGCCGCGCGGAGCGTCCGGCAGTCCACGGATCAAAGCCGATCCGCAGTGCCCGCCAACGTGAGGTCGCCAAAGTCGCAGAGGACCTCCGGGCCCTCATGGCCAGTACCGCAGCGAAGCAGTAGCGGCTCGCGTTAGCAGGCATCCGACGCGGGTACATTTCCAGCATGGGTATCCACATAGGTACATCCGGCTGGAGTTATGACCATTGGGAGAACGTTCTCTATCCGCCCGGCCTTCCGACTGCCAAGCGTTTAGCTCACTACGTGGCGCGGTTCAACACCGTGGAACTGAATGCCAGCTTCTACCGTTGGCCCCGCGACACCTCGTTTGCCAGCTGGCGGAACCGGCTGCCTCCCGGTTTTGCCATGTCGGTCAAGGCCCCGCGAGGCCTCACGCACGCCAAGAAACTGTACAGCCCGGAAGTCTGGGTGCAGCGGATAGAGCGCTGCTGGCACGAACTGGGCGACAAGAGGGCCGTGCTGCTGGTCCAACTCCCGCCCGGTTTCGCCCGTGACGACGCCCGGCTCGACTACTTCCTGGCCGCCCTGCCCCACTGGATCCGCGTCGCCGTCGAATTCCGGCACGACAGCTGGGACCACCCCGAGGTGTATGCGCTGCTGGAACGCCATGAGGCCGCGTACTGCATCATGAGCGGAGCCAACCTCCCCTGCATTCTCCGGGCCACTGCGCCGTTCGTCTATCTGCGGCTGCACGGCCCGGACCACCAGCATCTCTACGGTGGCTCGTACTCCGATGACGACCTCCGGTGGTGGGCCGACCGGATCCGGGAGTGGGGTGACGCCGGCAAGGACGTTTACGCCTACTTCAACAACGACGGCGGTGGTAACGCCGTGCGGAACGCTGAAACTCTGCGGTGGCTGCTTGGGGCGGGCTGACGCTCGCTTCCGCTGCTAGCCCAGGCGGCCGCGCACAATTTCGCTAACGGTTTTTCCGTCGAAGCGTCCTGCCACCTTGGCGGTAACGGGCTTCATTACGGCTCCGATGGACCGCATGGATAGCTCCTGGCCGTCCGCCTTCAGGTCAGCGATAGCCTCGTCCACGATTGCTTCCACCTCTTCGCGGGTGAGGGCCTTGGGCAGGTAGGCCTCGATGATCTCCGCTTCAGCCACCTCTGCGGCGGCACGGTCGGTTTCGCCAGCCTCTGTATAGATGCGGGCGGTGTCGCGGCGCTTGGCAGCTTCCTTCTGCAGCAGCGAGGTGACCTGGGCGTCGTCGAGCTCCACCGGCGTTTTGCCGGACTTCTCGCGGGTGGTGATTTCGCCCAGGACGTTGCGAACCGTGGTGAGTGCGACTTTGTTGCCGGCCTTCATATGGTCGACGACGTCCGCTTTCAAGCGTTCTTTGAGTGACATGATGCTCCTTGTTTGGGGTCCTCCTGCTATCTTCCCAGTTCGGCGCCCAGCGGTGCACTCAGGTGTTCAGGCAGTCCCAGGCGGGGTCTGCTCCGGCGGGTCCTTCTCGACCGGTCCGCTCACCACAACCTGGGCCGGGCTGTGCAGGACGTACCCGTTGAGCCAGGAGAACAACGCACGTGCTTTCTGCTGGAGTCCGGACAGCAGGGCGAGGTGTACCAGCAGCCAGGACAGGAAAGCGAAAGGCCCCTGCAACTGGTGGCGTTTGCGTCCGAGCTCAGCCACGGCAGCACCCCTGCCAACCATCGCCATGTACCCCTTGTCGAAGTAACTGAACGGCTTTCGGGTGCCTCCCCGCAGGTCGGCGATGATGTTGTTGGCCGCCCACTTGCCCGCTTGCTGGGCGACGGATCCCAATTGGGGCAGCTTGGCTCCGGTGGAATCGGTGATGTTGGCGGCATCCCCCAGGACGTATACCCCGTCAACGTCGGGCGCGGTCAGGTCGGGATTAACATCGATGCGCCCTCCCCTCCCCTGCGTCAGCCCGGAGTTGGCGATCAGGTCACCGGCTTTCAGGCCGCCGGCCCACACAACAATCTGTGCAGGAACGGTGCTGCCGTCAGCCAACGTCACGCCGTCCTTGCGAACTTCAGTGACCCCGACGCCCATGCGCAACTGGACACCGATCTTGGTCAGGTGTTCCGTGGCGTAGCTTTGGGATTTGGTGGAGAACATGTTCAGGACACTCGGAACCATGTCCACCAAATGCACTTTGCACCGCGCAGCAAGGCCGGGCGAAAAGTACTTGCTGACAACGTATTTGACGTTCTCTGCCATGGCCCCGGCGGTCTCTACCCCGGTAGGGCCACCGCCCACCACTACAACGTCCACGGATCCGTCGGGGCTCCTGTCGGCCTGGTCCAGTAACCGGGTGAGGCCCGTACCGAGTCGGGTGGCATCGGTGACCGAGTACAAGGGAAACGCGAACTCCTCCGCGCCGGGCGTATTGAAGAAGTTCGGGACGGCTCCGACGGCGATGACCAGGACCTCTGCGCGCAGGGTTCGGCCCTCCGCTGTGGTGACGGACCGCTCTGCCGCATCCACGGATTCCACCTTCGCGGTCAGGACCCGGACGGACTTGAAGCGTCGGAAGACCGAGCGGAGGGGCCGGGCAATGGCCGAGACTCCGATTTGCGAGGTCGCCAGCTGGTAAAGGAGCGGCTGGAACTGGTGGTAGTTGTTCGAATCGATGAGCAGGACGCGAATGCCCTTTCGGCCAAGCTCCTTGGCTGCTGCAACGCCTGCGAATCCGGCACCGACCACAATGACTTGGTATGAGTCCTCCATGCGAGCAACTTACTTCACGGGAGGTCCATGCGACAGGGGTCGACGGCGGACACCTCACGTTTAGTCTCTGGTCCGGTGGGTACGCAGTGGGTAGGGTTCTGAATTCGGCAAAGCACGCGGAAAGGTGATCTTTAGTGAAAGAGGACGGACTGACAGACGCTGTGCAGGAGGCCGGGGCTGTTGAGTTGCTGCTGATAAGGCACGGTGAGAGCGAAGGCAACGTGGCCGCAACCGAGGCCCACCTGTCCGGAGCGGAAATCATCGATGTACCTGCGAGGGACCCCGATGTGAACCTGTCCGGGACCGGGCAAGAGCAGGCCAAAGCCCTGGGTACGGCGTTGGCCAGGATCGCAGAGGAGCTGCGGCCCGATGCCGTGGTGTCCTCCCCCTACGCACGCGCCCGGCAGACAGCGGAAATCGCGGTCGAGGCGGCGGGTTGGCCCGTGAAAGTGCTCACGGATGAGCGCCTGCGTGACCGCGAACTGGGAATCCTGGACAGGCTGACACGTCGTGGAGTGGAGAGCAGGTACCCGGATGAGGCCGAGCGGCGGCTCTGGCTCGGCAAGCTGTACTACCGGCCGCCGGGCGGCGAATCGTGGGCGGACGTTGCCCTGCGGCTGCGCTCGGTCCTGGACGAACTCAACACCCTCGCGGCCGGCCACCGGGTGATGTTGGTCTGCCATGACGCCGTGATCCTACTGATCCGGTACGTCTTGGAGGGCATGACGGAGGACGAAATCCTGGACCTCGCGGCGAGTACATCGGTACTCAACGCCTCGATCACCCGCTACGTCCGTCCCAGTGGTTCGGGCCGTTGGGAATTGGAAAGCTTCAACGTGGCCGACCACCTGACCGAGCAAGGCGTGACGGTCACCGAGCACTCCGGAGACGCCAGTGTCCACCCCCATTAACCATGAACAGCCCACTCTGGTGACCCCGTCCCTGTTGCGTGACTGGCCATTGCCGGCACCGGGCGACAGCAAGTATTCACGTGGAGCAGTGCTGGTCATAGGCGGGGCACGTGCCACCCCGGGCGCGGCTTTGCTTGCCGGCACCGCCGCCCTTCGCGCGGGTGCAGGAAAAATATCGTTGGCGGTCGCTGAATCCGTGGCTGTGCCGGTGGGCATCGCTTTCCCGGAGTGCGGGGCGCTGGGCCTGCCGGAAACAGATGACGGATCTCTAACCGGCGAAGGCCTGGACCGGATATCTTCCTATCTGGACGGTTCGGACGCGGTCCTGATCGGTCCTGGCCTGGACGATCTCGACCTGGCTGAGACGATGCTTAGGGCGCTGCTGGAGCGGGAGGAACAAAGCGGTGACCCGGACGGCGACGGCG
Organism: Paenarthrobacter sp. AR 02; assembly: GCF_021538675.1. GTDB lineage: Bacteria > Actinomycetota > Actinomycetes > Actinomycetales > Micrococcaceae > Arthrobacter. The sequence continues at coordinate 41,328 of NZ_JAJUKH010000002.1, read as the reverse complement.
GCCCCGCCGTCGTTCTTGACGCTTATGCGCTGGGGGCGCTAACCAAGCTGGAAGACCACATCGGGCCGTGGCGTGGCCGGCTGATCCTCACGCCGAACCCCACCGAAGCCGGGATCCTGCTGGGCCGGGACGTGGACACTCTGGAAGGGGCCATCGTGGAGATCGCCCAACGCTTTGACGCCGTGGTCAGCTGCCAGGGCTACATTGCCGGTCCATCCACCCCGGACGCGGACTCGCCCGGACTCTGGAAAATCACCACAGGCTACGGCGGGTTGGGGACATCGGGCAGCGGCGACGTCCTTGCCGGTGCCATCACCGGGTTACGGGCCCGCGGAACCAGCGACGCTCAGGCTGCGTGCTGGGGCACGCACCTCCACGCGGCTGCGGCCGATCGCCTGGCCAGCAAGCTCGGTCCCTTGGGCTTCCTGGCCCGCGAGCTCAGCGACCAACTCCCTGCCCTCATGCTGGAACTGAACACGTGACGCCCCAGCCAAACTACGCCAGTCTCAGCAGCTCGTGCTCCACCACCGCAGTGCGGGACAGGGTCTTGTAACCCTCCTGCTCGAACAGGACTGTGATGACGTCATCCTCGTGGCGCATCACCAGGCCCTGCCCCCACTCCTTGTGGATCACCGTTGATTGAAGCGGAAACGGCTCATCAGATGCTGCGGGCACAGGGTCCGTACCAGCCGGCGGTTCGGCGCGGCCTGCCGCCTCGGTGCACGCATCACAATTGCCGCACGGCTGTGGCATGTCCTCACCGAAGTACCCCAGGAGGAACTGGCGCCTGCAACCGTCCGTTTCAGCGTAGGCACGCATCATGGTGAGCCGGGATTGGTCTACGCGCTGCCGGGCTTCGGCCAGCTCGACCGCCCGCTCCACCAAAGCGGGCAGCTTGGCTTTGGACGTGAGCCGGACGCCACGTTTTCCGGGGGTAACGGCACTGGCTTCCTCGAGCTGGCTTACCAGCGCGGTGACTCGCCGCGGCGGGAAGCCGGTGAGCTCTGCAATGGCGCTCTTGGGAGCTGGCGACTTGGCGTTCTTCACCACGGTTAACACCGCGAGAAGAGCCTCGGGGTCCGGCGAATGGGTGCCGAAGAACTTCCGCAGCCCCAAGTCCTCCTCCCGGTAATGGAGGATGGCTGAGGCGGGCTCCCCGTCCCTGCCAGCACGTCCGATTTCCTGATAATAGGCATCCAGGGACTCCGGGATGTCCGCGTGTACGACGAACCTCACGTTTGCCTTGTCGATGCCCATTCCAAACGCTGTCGTGGCCACCACAACGTCCAGTTCGTCATCCAGGAACTGCTGGTGGATGCGTTCGCGTTCGGAGGCATTCCTGCCCGCGTGATAGGCCTCTGCACGGAGCCCGGCCTCGGCTAGCTTGCTGCTGTACTTTTCCGTGTCCTTGCGTGTTGCGGCGTAAAGCAGCCCCAAACCGTCGGTCTTGGCCAATGCGGCGACCTGTTCCACCACGGCCTTACGCTTGCCTTTGTCGTCCTGGTGGCGGACGACGTCGAGGCTGATGTTGGGGCGGTCGAAACCGCGGACCAGGATCAGTGGGTCCGTCATGCCCAGGCGCTCCACGATCTCGTCGCGCACCGGCGGGGATGCTGTGGCGGTCAATGCCAGCACTGGCGGGTTGCCCAAGCGTTTGCGGACATTTCCAAGGTCCAGGTAGTCGGGCCGGAAATCGTGGCCCCAGGACGAAACACAATGCGCCTCATCAACGACGAACATGGTGACGTCCATCGCGGCGATCCGGTCCACCGTCTCCTGCTTGGCCAGTTGCTCCGGCGCGAGGAAGAGGAATGTGGCACGGCCTGAACCCGCCGCCTCCCATGCGGCCTCGACGTCGGCATCACTGTGGGACGAGTTGACCGCGACCGCGGCGCCCTCCCCCAGGTCCTCGGCCAGGCCGTCGAGCTGGTCCTCCTGCAAGGCAATGAGGGGAGAAATCACGACGGCGGGTCGTCCCGTTTTGTTATGAAGGTACTGGGCCGCCACCTGGTACGTAGCGGATTTGCCGTACCCGGTGGGCATGACGGCCAGGACATCACGGCCCTCGACCAGGGCACTCATGCCGGCCAGTTGGCCGTCGCGCAAAGTTGGGAGGGAAAAGGAAGACGCCGCGAGGGCGGCGAGGGCAAGGTCATCGGACATTAAGAGGAAAGCTCCGCATAGGTGGTTCCTGCGGCCACTTGCATCAGCCGAGGTAACCAGCCTAGCGCGAGGCGGGGGCCGCCGTCGTCCACGTCCTTGCGTCTGTGGATAACGACGTAACCCTCGCCCCGCCGCTCCGCTAGATGGGATTCCCGAACTCGCGGATGGTTATTCCGGTGAAGGTGGCTGGGCCACCGTCGGCGTACAGTGAAATGCCGGTGTCACCTTCAGCGAAATGCACCTGCTGCGACACCACTGTGTGCCCGGAATTGACGAAGACCTCCACGCTTTGGGTGTCGACAAAAATCCGCAGGTGCACTGACCGCGCGCCGGCGTCGATGGGCGCGGCAGCACGCGTGTAAGGCGTCAACGCGTATCCGCCCTGGTCTGACGGCGCACGGTCCACGTAGAGGTCCCCACCGTATTTGCCAATATTGGTGTGCCTGGAACCGTCGGCGGAACGCCCCACGGACACCCCAACATTCGCTGCGGCATCCCAGGAAATGTCGAGCTCCAACTCGTACGCGCGGCCCGACCACGGAAGCACTGCGCTTCCGTTCACCGTGCGATCAGGAAGTTGAACGGTGGCTGTCGCGTAGGACTCGAGAGCGGCGATGGGGGCGCTCAACAGGCTGTACCAGCCACCGGACTGGCGCTCCAGCCGAAGCTCCCGGACTACCGAGTTCTGCCCGTTGTAGCCATCCGTTGTATCGGTGGGGACGTCGCGGGCAGCGTACTTCCAGTTGTTCATCCAGGCGACGGCGAGCCGCTTTGTTTCGGGCGCTTCCACGGCCGGCCACGTCACCGCGGCGTACCAATCCCACCCCCAATCGAGCCACTGGGGCGTCAGGTTATCGGCTGTGAACTCCGTGCCGTTCCAGGAACCAGTCCAGTAGGCGTAGGTCATCGGCAGGCCAATGCTGTACGCATCCATACTCGCCCCGAAGATCCAATGCCGCGTGCCGTCGTCGGCGGTCATCTCGTACAGATCGGGGCATTCGATCCCGCCGAGCGCGTGGTTCGGGTAGTCGAAGTTGGAGGTCCACTGCCAGTCGCGCAGATTGGGTGAGGTGTAGAAGGCTGCGTAGCGTGCCCGCCCGATGACACACACCCATTCGTTCCGTGCGGTGTCCCAGTGGATCTTCGGGTCACGGAACCACTCGGCATTTTCGATCTCCACGGGCGTCGTGGCGGCGCGACCGTCGGTATTCACGATCACCGGGTCCGGCAGCGCTGTGAAGGTAAAGCCGCCATCCGTGGACCAATAGAGGTATTGCTCCTGGTACTTGCGGATCCCGTCCGTGGGCTTGGTCGCGAGGGCGATCACCGCCCCCGCGCTAAAGCCCGCCGTGTTCGCTCTATCCACCACCGCCGATCCTGACCACACAGGAAAATCGGGCTGGAGCGGCATCACCACACCGTGGTGGGTGAACGAGACGCCGTCATTGGTGGTCGCGTGGTCCCATCCGCCCTGGCCGTTGATGATGCTTGAGTGCAGGTAATAAAGCTGGTAGGCACCGTTGGTGTGGACCGGCCGTTGGGGATCACACAGCCAACCAGACGGCGGTGTCATGTGGTAAACCGCCCTGAGGGAGGGCGCCGCTTGGGCTGTTCCGGCGGCGACGCCTCCCATGAGCAGCGCCAAAGCGCCCGCTCCCGTCCCTTGCAGGACTGTTCGGCGTGAAAATTCGAGCGTCATGAAGTGGTTCCTCTCAAGCATTCAGTGGCATGAGGGCGTGACAAAGGGTCCGGCCAGGGTGTGGCCGGGCGCGCATAAGCTACGCAGTCATAGGGCTGGAGAACATGTTTCGATGACGGTGACCAGGTCAGCCCGCTCGGCGTCGAGGAAGCGCGGTTTGTCATCGGTAGCTAGGACCATAGTGGCTTCCCGAGGCAACGGTCAATCGTTTTAGCATCGGAAGAATATTTTGCTAAAACGCTTGATCAATCGATGTGACCTGCGCTACCTTCATGGTGATCAAACGCTTTAGCAGAATGGACATCAGCGCAGATGAAACGCTCAGTCTTCTTCCAGCCCGCCGACGGATGGGTTGGGGACCTCATTCCCTTCGAGAAGGACGGGGAGTTCTGGCTCTTCTACCTTCATGAAGAACGCTCCCACCCCAAGCCCGGAACGGCATGGAACCTGGTCACCACCAAAGACCTCACCCAGTTCGAAAACCACGGTGTCGCCCTGCCGCACGGAACCGAGGATGAACCGGACTTCAATGCCTACACAGGCAGCGTGACAGTCGACGGTGACGGCACCCACCACCTGTTCTATACCGGCCAAAATCCGCGAAACCTGGGCCCTGACGGCGCTCCCCTCCAACTGGTCATGCACGCCACCAGTACTGACGGGATGCGGAGCTGGACCAAGCACCCGGAGCTCACCTTCGGCGCACCGGAGGGGTACGAGACCGGCGACTGGCGCGACCCCTTCGTCTTTTACGATCAGGAAAGCGGACTCTGGCGCATGCTCATCGCAGCCCGGCACTCCAAGGGCCCCGAACGCCGCCGGGGTGTCATCGCCCAGTGCGTCTCCCGGGATTTGATGACCTGGGATTATGCGGATCCGTTCTGGGACCCGCGACGCTACATCACCCACGAGTGCCCGGACGTTTTCCAGTGGGGCGACTGGTGGTACATGGTGTACTCCGAGTTCTCCGAATCGTTCACCACCAGGTACCGCATGGCCAAAAGTCCCACCGGTCCATGGTCGGTACCCGAGCTGGACAGCATCGACGGCCGCGCCTTCTACGCTTCGAAGAGCGCCGCCCGCGACGATCGGCGTTTCTTCTTCGGCTGGATTGCCAGCAAGGAAGGCAACGCCGACGACGGTCCGTGGCAGTGGGCAGGCACCATGTCCGTCCTGGAGGCCCGCCAGAACGCGGACGGAACACTCGGCTTCGGTTTTGCCGACGAACTCGTGGACAGCTTCTGGGAGGACGTGCCCGTAACTCTGCCCGTTCCCATACCGGCCTCCCTGGACGTGCCCGACAGCTACTCCGCGATCGTCTCGAACGAGGAACTGCCCAACCAGTTTTACGCGAAGGCCGTCTTCGACATAGCGCCCAACACCACCGAATGCGGGCTGCTGCTCCGGTCAAACCACGACGGCGACCAGTCCTACGTGCTGCGCCTCGAACCCAAACGGGGCCGGCTGGTCTTCGATCGATGGCCCCGGGAACTGACCGGCGATGCCCAGTGGCATGTGTCGGGTGATGTGCCCTTCGACATCGCCTTGGAACGACCCTGCCACCTCGCCCCAGGCAAGCACACGCTCGAGGTGATGGTCGACGGCGACACGTGCGTCGCCGTCGTCGACCGCCAAGTTGCGCTGAGCGCAAGGATCTATGACTGCCCCACCGGACGGATCGGCGTTTTCGCCGGCGAAGGCGCGGTCACCGTTGCCGAACTTGAAATACGCCAACGCACCGACAACTGAATATCCCCAACCCATCATTCCGACCAATCAAGGGAGACTGTCCCCATGAAGAAGCTTTTCCGAGCCGCGGCTGTTGCGGCTGCCTGCGCGCTGGCGCTGACGGCGTGTGGTGGCGGCGGCACCGCGGGCAACCCAAGCAATGTGAGTCCCACCGGTGAGATCAAGCCCCGCGAAATTTCCTGGTTGCTGTCCCGTCCCGCCGACGGCGCCGTCATCAACATCATGAAGAAGCTCGCCGATGACTACGCCAAGGACCACCCCGGCTTCGCGCTGAACCTCATCACCACCCCGGACCGGCCCTCCTATATCCAAAAGCTCGAAACGTTGGCCGCCGCGAACAAGCTCCCTGAACTGTTCGACACGGACGCGACCCCCTTCGCCCAGCAGCTCGCCAAGCAGGGCAAGATGGTTGACGCCGACAAACTGCTCAAGTCCTTGGGCGTCTACGACGACTACCGCCCCGGTGCCCTGGACTACCAGCGGTTCGACGACGGCTCCCTGTACATGATTCCGTTCCAGTTCGAGCTCGAATTCATGTGGTACAACAAGTCACTGCTGCAAAAGGCCGGCGTTTCCGTTCCGAAGTCCCTCGATGACATTCCTGCCATGTGCACGGCGTTGAGGAAGGCCGGCATCACCCCCATTGCCCTGGACGGACAGGACCAGTGGCCGTTGGAACGCTACGTCGCCTACCAGCCTTTCCGTGAAGCCGGGCCGGAGTTCGTGCAGAAGCTGAAAAAGGGCGAGGCCTCATTCGCCGACCCGGCCGGGAAAAAGACAGTGGGTTGGCTGGCCGAGCTCGGCAAGGCCAACTGCTTCCAGGATGGATTCTCGGCCCAAGGCTATTCGGACGCCCAGAACCAGTTCACCTCCGGCCAGGCTGCCATGTACAACATCGGAACCTGGGAACTCCCCAGCCTTGCCACCGACAAACTGAACCCTGCCGTGCGGAACGACATCGACTTCTTCACCCTGCCCACCACTGAAGGAGCGGTGACGGCAGCGAATGAGTACGTCTCGCCGTCGGGTATTGGCATGGCCGTGAACTCCAAGACCTACGATCCGCTGGTCAGCGACTTCCTGAAGTTCGCCCTGGGGAAGTATCCGGCTGAATACGCCGCAACCGGCGCCCTGTCCCCCACCACCACAGTCCAAACTGCGGTGCCCGCGAACGCCACGCCGCTGTACAAGAAGGCCCTCGACGCTGCGAACGGCCTCGGGAGCAAGCAGGCAATGCCGTGGGACACCCAACTGGACCCAACCACCAATGGCAGGTTGCAGCAGGAACTCGTCCTCCTTGTGCAGGGAAACATCACCCCTGAACAGTTCACGCAAACGATGGACGACGCCATCAAGCAGAACGCACCCAAGTTCTTCAAGTAGACACACATGCGGGGGGCTGCAAAAGCCCCCCGCACCGAAAGGCCCACCATGCTTCCCAACAGGTCAAGGACATCAGTCCTGGTATTCCTGATCCCCCCACTCCTGCTCTATTGCGCAGCGGTGCTCTTTCCGATCCTCCAGTCGTTGTTCCTGAGCTTCTTCTCGTGGAACGGCATCAGCGACATGGAGTTCGTCGGGCTGGCGAACTACGTCAGGATGCTCACAGCTGATGACATTTTCTGGCATTCCTTCTTCAATGCCCTGCTCTATCTGGCCATCTGCCTGGTCCTGCAACTCGGCGGCGCGCTGGTGGTTGCCAGCCTGCTGACCTCCCTGCGTCGAGGCCGGGAACTCATCAAAACCCTCTACCTGCTGCCCGCCGTCATCTCGACCGTAGCCATTGCGTTCCTCTTCGTGCGCATCTACTCGATCGACCCGGTAGGCCTGCTGAACCAATTGCTGCACTGGGTGGGCTTGGGGTCCCTGGAGCGGGCATGGCTCTCTGATGTGAACACCGTCCTGGCAGCAGTGTCGGCGCCCGAAGGCTGGCGCTTCACGGGTCTCTACATGCTCATCATTTATGCGGCCCTCATCGCCGTACCCAAGGAGCTCGAAGAAGCCGCGGTCCTTGACGGCGCCTCCAAGTGGACGCTTTTCACCAAGATCCGGTTCCCGTACATCCGCCCGGTCTGGATCACCACCACGATCATGGCCACCACCTATGGCCTGCGCGGGTTCGACATCCCCTACCTGATGACCAACGGAGGCCCGGGACAATCGTCGGAGCTGCTGACCACCTACATGTACAAGACAGCATTCACCAGTACCGATTTCGGGTACGCAAGCACCATCTCCGTGTTCATCGTGATCGAGTGCCTCGTCGCCGTCGGCCTCATCCTGTTCATGCTCAAGCGGAAGGCAGACTCATGATCGTCCAGACAGCCCCGGCCACCACCCGCACCGCCCCGCCGCCGGCACCCGTTTACAAGCCGCGTCGCCGGAAGCCCAGCCTCTACCGGACCCTCTCGCGGGTCCTGATCATGCTCATTGTGATCGTCCAGGTCTATCCGCTTGCATGGCTGTTCCTCACCAGCCTTCGTACCGAACAGGACTTCGCCACGGGAGACCCGTTCGCACTTCCCGGTTCCCTCACTTGGGAGAACTACGCCCGCGCCTTCGAAACAGGCGACCTGGGACGGAATATCCTGAACAGCTTCATCGTGACCATGGGCGCCAACCTGCTCATTGTCTTGTTCGGAATGATGGCTGCCTACGCCATCCAGGTTCTGGGCTTCCGTTTAAGCAGGTTTGTTCGAGGCCTTTTCCTGGTCGGGATTATTGTTCCCGTCCAAATCGCACTTGTCCCGCTCTTCATCGATTACTCAACCGTGAACCTGCTGGACACATACCAGTCGATGATTATCCCGCTGGCCGGTTTTGCGCTGCCGATGTCGATTTATCTGTTCTCATCCTTCTTCGAATACATTCCCCGCGAAACCTATGAAGCTGCTTCCTTGGACGGTGCCGGACCCTATCGGATTTTTGGTCTCATCACGTTGCCGTTGTCATTGAACACCGTGGTTACAGTGGTCCTGGTCAACAGCATCTTTATCTGGAATGACTTCATTTTCGCCAACACGTTTGTCCTTTCGGAGGAACTGAAGACAATCCCGTTGGGCCTGCAAAACTACATCGGTGCCATGGGCAAGGTTGACTGGACGGCTACCTTCGCAGCAGTGTGCGTGACCATCACGCCGTTGCTGCTGGTTTTCCTGGTGCTGAACAAGGCCATGATCCAGGGCCTTGAAAGCGGGGCGACCAAGGGATGACGGCATCCACGGGCGGATATACTCCTGGTGGAGGACAGATGATTTCGCAGGAGAAAAATCCAGGCAACGCGGCCACCCCCGACGTTCCTGTCACAAGGGACCACGTACATCCAGTGACCCTCCGCGAAGTGGCAGAAGCAGCCGGCGTTTCCACGGCCACCGTTTCCCTGGTGATCAACAAGAAAAAGAACGCGCGCATCGCAGACGAAACGCGCCAGCGCGTCAACGACGCCATTCGGCAGCTCGGATACCGTCCCAATGCGATGGCCAAGAACCTGGTCAGTGGAACCTCGAAGTTCATCGGCCTGGTGGCCGACGGAGTTGCCACCACCCCCTTCGCCGGCCAGATCATCCACGGCGCACAGGACGAAGCCTGGAAACACGGGTACGCGCTCCTGATCGCGAACACCGAGGGAAACGTGGACCTGGAAAAAGACGCCATCGCCATGATGCTGGAATACAAGGTCCGCGGCATCCTGTATTCCACCTGGTTCCACCGGGCCACAAAGGTCCCGTCGACGTTGCGGGAATCCGATTTCGTGCTGGTCAACTGCTTTTCGCCGGATTCACCGTCTGCCCGGGCTGTGGTTCCGGATGAGGCCCAGGGCGGGCAGTCGGCAACGGAGATCCTCCTCCGCGGGGGCCACCGCCGGATCGCCTTCATCAACACCACCACCCCTGCCCCGGCCAAGGACGGACGGCTCGCCGGCTACCGTGCAGCGCTTGATGCTGCCGGCATACCGTTCGACCCTTCACTGGTTCTGGAGGCCTACCCGGACCAGGAGGGCGGCTACGGCGCTACAGGGGAGCTCTTGCAACTCGATGTGTCCGCCGTCTATTGCTACAACGACCGGATGGCCATGGGCCTGTACGACGGCCTGCGGGAGAACGGCCTGTCCATCCCGGACGACATCGCCGTGGTGGGGTTCGACAACCAGGAAGTCATCGCAGCACACCTTCGGCCGCCGCTCTCCACGGTATCGTTGCCGCACTACGAGCTCGGGGCCGCCGGTGTCCGCATGCTGTTGGGCATCGAGGCCGCCCCGGACGGAGCTGCTTTGAAAATCGAGTGCCCGGCTGTTGAGCGTTCTTCCGTCGCCCTTCACTCGGCGGCGTAGACACGGGTATCCGCCTGCGACTTGGCACGCACACCTCCTCGTGCCTAAGGTAGAAATCGTAAGCCTACTTAGCTTTTCCGTCCGAGTTCCACGATGAAGGACCAGGAGGACCACCATGACTGACCAGTACACCTTCCGAAACCCGGTCACCGCCTACGAGCACATTTCCCCGCCCAAGCAGCACCAGCCTGAGCCCGGCCTCGACGCAGAATTGACGCCGAAGGCGGACCTTGGCGAAGAAAGCTACCGGGGCACGGGGCGGCTGGAAGGACGCAAAGCGATCATCACCGGAGCCGACTCCGGCATCGGAGCCGCTACCGCCATCGCCTTCGCACGCGAGGGAGCCGACGTCGTCCTTTCCTACCTGCCCGAAGAGGAAGAAGACGCGGCCCGGATCGCCAACCTCATCGAAGCCGCAGGCCGCAAGGCCGTCAAGGTTCCCGGCGACCTCAAGGACTCAAGCACCTGCCAAGAGCTCGTGGACACCGCCGTCGCAGTGTTGGGCGGGGTGGACATCCTGGTCAACAACGCCGGCAAGCAGGTGGCCCAGAAGGACCTCGCCGACATCACGGACGAGCAGTTCGACCACACGCTGAAGACCAACGTGTACGCGATGTTCTGGCTGACAAAGGCCGCACTCCCGCACTTGGAGCCAGGCTCAACCATCATCAACACCACCTCCATCCAGGCGTACAACCCCTCGCCGACGCTGGTGGATTACGCCACCACCAAGGCCAGCATCAACAACTTCACCAAGGGCCTGGCCCAGCAGCTTGCGCCCAAGGGAATCCGGGTAAACGCGGTGGCTCCGGGACCGATCTGGACGCCGCTGCAGGTCAGCAGCGGACAGCCGAAGGAGGAACTGCCCGAATTCGGCCAGTCGACTCCCCTGGGCCGCGCCGGCCAACCCGCTGAACTCGCCCCGGCGTACGTCTTCCTCGCCTCGCCTGAATCCAGCTACGTGGTAGGCGAAACGCTGAACGTCAACGGCGGCAACCCCACCCCTTAAGGCTGCTCTAACTGAATAACGACGCCGGTGCCTCCCCCTTGTGGGGAGGCACCGTTGCGTGTGGTGCGAGTCTTGAGGTTTTCCTGAGGGACTGTTGCGGGTTTGCAGGATTGGTTCTTGAGGGTGGCCCGGCACAGTAGTTCTTGTCAGCCAGAGAGGCTGGAACGAAGAACGGCCGGCCGGTCTCACGGTGGCCTACCGAAAGGACACTGATTCCCATGGCCATCAGCCTCAAGACCACCTCCGGCAAGATCCTCGCTTCCGTCGCACTGGTCGGCACCGCAGCCGCCGTCGCCGGAATGGGAACCTACGGCGCGTTCACCTCCTCGACCTCCGCCTCCCAGGCCGTCACCGCAGGAACGGTCACCATCGCCCTGGGCACCGGCGCCAGCAACACCCTCAACGTCCCCGTCGCGGGCCTGCTGCCCGGGGACAAAGTCGAAAAGCTCGTCACCCTGGCCAACACCGGCAACTCCGACCTGAACAACGTCACCCTCACCACCTCCGCCGGTGCCACCGGATCCCTGCTCACCACCGACACCACCAACGGCCTGCAGCTGACCATCGAGAACTGCTCCGTGGCCTGGACCGGCACCGCCGCCCCCTATACCTGCGCCGGCACCAAAACCACCGTCCTGGCCTCAGGCCCGGTCATCGCCGCGAACAGCGTCCTGAACAACCTGACCTCCCTGACCAGCACCAAGACCGACAACCTCAAAGTCACCACCGCTTTGCCCACCACCGCGGACAACACCTTCCAGGGCGCCACCTCCACCGTCGGGTTCTCCTTCACCGGCACCCAGCGCACGCAAACCACCAAGTAACCAACCACAGCACCACTAAGCCCCGGGGGCCGGCCCGTTTGCCCTTCAGGCCGGCCCCCGGTCCACACCCGAAAGGAAGTCCAGGAATGAGCGCACCGCGAAGCAACCGTGAAGGCCTGGACCTGGACCGGCTCCGCAGCCTCGCCGATGACCTCGGCGACCCTGCGCCGGCGTTGCGGTTCCTCACCAAGTACCTGTCCATGCTGGCCGGCCGCGTTGAACGGATCGCGCAGGCAGTGGAACAGGGAGACGAGGAAGAGAGCACCAACGCTGTCCTGAGCCTGAAGATCAGCTCAGCGATGGTCGGGGCAATTGAAACCGAGCACCAGTGCCGGGCCATCGAATCCATGATCAGGGAAGACCACTTCGACTACGCAGCCGAAGCACTTCCAGCCTTGCGCCAGACCGCGGACCGCTGCATGGCAGCCCGATCGGACCTCATCAGCGCGGCGCACGCCTCCATGACACGGCACGGCGGATTCTTCCGGGCCTGAGCGCGTTCCTCAGTTAATGATCTCGCCGCGCTCGTCCGCAAGGATGGCGCCCAGGCGTTCCTTCCAAGCACGCAGTGCCTCCGGGGCCAGCCTGGTCCAGTCGGTAACTTCGCCGATCACGCGAAGTGGCGCGGCGCTCCGGTACGAACGGGTGGGATTGCCCGGGAACTTCTTGTCCGTCACGTTCGGATCATCCTCGAAGGGTCCGGTCGGCTCCACAGCGTAGACCCTCGGCTCACCGTCCCCGGCTGCGAGCTCAGCGGCAAGTCCCGCACCGTCCTTCAGAGCAGTGAAGTAGATGTGGTTCATGACCACCTCCGGACGGTAGTTGGACCTGAAGCCCGCCCTCAGGAGGTCTCCCTCCCGGAGGTCCGCCTTGGTGCCATGGAAGAAGGGGCCGTCGTCGCTTGGTTGAGTCACGGGACCACCCTAACCCCGCGACACGAAGCTCCGTAGCGTTCAACCGGGCTGAGGCGGATCGGTCCGCACTGACCATTAGGCTGGCCGTATGCCTTCGCCGTGGACATTCCTCATTGCATTGCACGCCATCGCCGCAGGCTACGCGCTGATCTTCGGCGCCGTGAACCTGCTCCGCCGCAACAAAGGCAGTGTGGCGCACAAGATCCTGGGCCGTATCTGGGCTGTGGCAATGTACGTCGTGGTGCTTACCTCCTTCGGGATCCGGACCATTGACGGCGGGTTTAACTGGCTCCACGCTCTCTCGGTTTTGACGTTCTGCACGCTGACCATCGGCTTATGGTCCGTACGCAAAGGCAACATCCGAGCCCACCAACGCTTCATGACCGGGAGTTACTTTGGCCTTGTCGGAGCCTTTATCGGCGTGGTGGCCGTCCCGGATCGGCGGCTCCCCCAGATGGCTGTTCACGACCTCGCGGCCCTCACCCTGTGGGCTGGAGCCCTCGCACTCACCGCAGGACTCACCGTTGCCGGCCTGCTGCAAGTGCGCCCAGGACCGGGGCCCAGCCCAGCATCCGGGAGCAGGGATAAAGTGGCACGGTGAACTTCGCCGAAGCGCCCGACGGCACCGGACTCGCCTGGACGTCCGAGGGCGAAGGCGAGCCACTGCTGCTCATCGCCGGACAGGCAACGGCCATGGATGGTTGGGGCCCGACGGCGGAACTCTTGTCCCGCTTTTACCGCGTCATCCGCTTCGATCACCGCGGGATTGGACGGAGTGGGCGGGGCGATGCCGACCGGTACACCACGCGGCTCCTCGCCGAAGACGCAGCAGCTGTCCTCTCCGCCGCCGGAGCGGACAACGCACATGTGTACGGGCACTCAATGGGTGGGCGCGTGGGGCAATGGTTGGCCATTGATCATCCGGAGACGGTCCGCACCTTGATCCTCGCCGCCACCAGTGGCGGCAAATCGCCGGATCCGGCAACCCAACCCGAAAAAGCTGCCCTCGAAGCCCTGGTGGGCGGCGACATGTCCCGGCTCGAACCGCTCTTCTTTGACGCCGACTGGGTCCGGCGCAATCCTGAGGCGACGCATGCTTTCTTCAATTCCCCGGCCTCGGCATGGGCCAAAGCCCGTCATTTCAGGGCGAGCCGGGACCACGACGCCTGGAGTGAACTGAGCAACATCAAGTCGCCTACTCTGATACTTCATGGGACTGTTGACCGGCTCACCCCATTGCCCAATGCCCTGCTCCTCCGCCGGCATATTCCCCGGTCAGTGCTGGTGCGGGTGCCCGGCGCTGGTCATGGGCTGCATTTGGACCACCCCGAAACAGTCGATTGGATCCGGCAGTTCATTGCCCGCCCAACGTGAACGCAAGCCTCCCTGGCTGCGCGGCTTATCCGACCGGCTGGAGTTTAGGATCCTCACCGAGTTGGCTCGTGGGCACTTTGGACGTTTCCCTCAGGCGGACCATGGATGTTGGTTCCCTCCCATCATCCGGTTCAGGCAGAAGCGTTGGTCCGCAGCGGTCATCGAGTTCGAATGAGCGCCGTCAACATGAGAACCAGGGACGCCGATATTCTCATTTAGCTCCTACTATGAGAAAATCAGGGTTCAGTCTTCTCAAAGGAAACCATGGACTCCCAGGCTAGACACCCGCACGGCATCCCTGCCGGCGGACAGTTTGCCGCAAACCCGCACGCCGAGCCAAGCGTCTCCCTGTTCGACGGCACCGGCGGCTGGCCGGCCATAGGCTACGAGGAGCATCCGTGGGAAACCGACCCCGACCGCGGTGCCTCCCGACGGCAGCGGCTGCTGGCCCGCGGCCCCTATGAGGCCGCAGTCGCTCCCGAGATCGCTAGCCTGGATCCGGCCATTGATTCCCGAACCCAGGCGTTGGCAGAAGCGGCGACAGTGGAGATGGTCCGCTTCGACGCTGAGCTGGGCCGGGATACCACACCGTTCGCGGCGCTGCTACTGCGCAGCGAGTCCGCCTCCAGCTCCCAGATTGAGAACCTGACCGCTGGCGCCCGCAAGATCGCCCTGGCCCAGCTTGGTGACACCTCCAGCACAAACGCCTCACTGATCGCCTCCAATGTCAGGGCCCTGCAGGCTGCGATCGACCTGTCCGAGGACCTGTCAGTGCAGAACATCGCGGTCATGCACCACGCCCTGCTGAACGCCTCCGACGAAAACATCGCCGGTGAGTACCGTGACGCCCAGAACTGGATCCGCGGCAACTCCCCACACACGGCCGAGTTCGTCCCGCCCCACCCGGATCGGGTAATGCCGGCAGTCGAGGACCTGGTGGCCTTTATGCAGCGAGACGACATCCCGGCCCTGACCCAAGCGGCGATCGCGCATGCCCAGTTCGAAACCATCCACCCATTCGCCGACGGCAACGGCCGCACCGGGCGGGCCATCGTCAGCGCCCTACTGCGAGCCAAAGGCGTCACCGAGAACGTCACCGTTCCCGTGTCCTCGGGATTGCTGACCGATACCCGCCTGTACTTCCACGCACTGGGCGCCTACCGCGAAGGGGACATCCAGCCGATCGTGGAGCGCTTTGCCGAGTCCGCTGTCCGCGCCGTCGACAACGGCCGGCAACTGACGACAGACATTGAGGCGGTAGAAGCAAGCTACAGGGAACGCCTGGCGGGTGTACCCGCATCCGTCCGTAAAGTCCTGGACCTGGTACCACGGGAGCCGGCACTGACGGCTGAAATGGTCGCCGAACACACTGGGGCCTCCATGGCCACCGCCTACCGGGCAGTGGAACGGCTGGAACACGCGGGCGTCTTGGCATCCGCCGGAAAAATCCGCGGCACCCGGGTTTGGGTGGCTCCGGACATCATCGCAGCCCTGGACGCCTTCGCCGATCGTGCAGGACGCAGAAACAGGCATCGATAAAGATCGGACGGGTTCTACAGATTCAAATCGATGCAGCAGCAGAAAACCCCTCCATCCCAGCAATCGCCGGAATGGAGGGGTTCGTGGAGCCCCCTGTCGGATTCGAACCGACGACCCCCGCTTTACAAGAGCGGTGCTCTGGCCAACTGAGCTAAGGAGGCGTAACAACACAGGCGTAACAACACATCAGCGCCGCCGAAACAACGCTAGACAAGGTTAGCCCACACCCTCCCCCGCAACGAAATTCGGAAGCAGTGCGGTACCACGGGACCAAGAACAAACGGCGGCCGGCCACCCCGTAAGGGTGACCGGCCGCCGTCGTAATTCAAGGAAGGCTTAGCCCTTTGCCGTGATGGCGGTCTGGATTTCAGCGTTCAGGTCCGTGGAGCCGTCCCACTGCTTGCCGTCGACAAAAACGGTAGGCGTACCCGTGACGCCGATCGCTGCGGCTTCCTGCGTGGCAACCTTCACCCAGGGGCGGTACTGCTTGCTGTCGACGCAGGAGTCGATGTTTGCCGCACCTACCTCGGTGGCCATGGCCTTCAGGTCCTTGTCAGAGATGCCTGCGCTGCCTTCAGCCGGCTGGCGCTCAAAGAGGAGGTTGAAGAAGTCCGCGTACTTTTCCGGGGAAGAGTTCACCACGCAGGCCGCAGCGTTGGCCGCCCGCGAGGAGTAGTTGGTGGTGGACTGCTGGTCCAGGAAGCCAAGAGCGCGGTATTCGAGGGAGATTTTTCCATCGTTGCGGAGCTTGGTCAGCGAGTCACCGTACGTGGTCTCGAAGCGCTTGCAGACGGGGCAGATGAAGTCGATGTAGGCAACTACCTTGACCGGCTTTCCGGCTTCAGCCTCGCCACCGGGAACAGTTACGGTTGCGGGCTTGCTGGCCAGCGGAGCAGGAACGTCGGCGACGTTGACGGTGGCGGGTTCGGACTTCACAACCTCGCTGTTGGCCAGCAGGGTGACGCCGCCATGGACGTTGCCGTTGGCGGGCGTGGGGCCGTTGTCGGCAATCGGCGCGTTGTTCTGGACGTTGCCAACAACCACGAACGCCACCACCGCGATGATGACAACGATGGCAACCACGATGCCCCAGCCGACCAGAAGCTTGTTGCGCTTCTCTTTCTTCAACTGCTCTTCGCGGATTGCGCGCGCTTTTTCCCGTGCCTGGGCGGTGCGCTCAGCCTTGGACAGGCGGGATTCGTTTGCGGGGCTCATCAGTTCCTCGGGTTACTCGACGTCGTAGTGAATATCTAGGGCAACGGGGACAGTTTACGGGAGCGAACTTGGAGCTCTACCGCACACCCTCCCGCCCGGTTGTTGAACGATCAACTGCCCGTGAAGATTCCACTAGTAGGCTGGGAGTTGAGTCACAGCAACCCCAGGGAGCGTTAATGCAGGAACCGGCAAGCGAAAAACTCAGTACCGAACAAGCCCCCAAGGCTTCTCCAACCAAGAAGCCTACGGCCAGCACGTTCGATTTCATGGTGGTCTCCAACAGGTTGCCTGTGGACCGTTGCAGCAGCGACGGCAACGACGACGGCGGTGACGGCTGGCGCCGTTCGCCCGGCGGCCTGGTCACGGCATTGGCGCCCATGATGACAAAGTCCGACGGCGCGTGGGTGGGTTGGCATGGGGCCCCCGACGAAACAGTGCGGCCCTTCAGCCACGAAGGCATGGACCTGGTCCCGGTCCAGCTCAGCAGCCACGAAGTCGAACTGTATTACGAGGGCTTCTCCAACGCGACCATCTGGCCGCTCTACCATGACGTCATCGCCCCGCCGGAGTTCCACCGTACGTGGTGGGACTCCTACCGGACGGTCAACAAGAAGTTCGCCGACGCCGTCATCCGCCACGCCGCGGACGGCGCCACTGTGTGGGTCCAGGACTACCAGCTCCAGCTGGTGCCCCGCCTGCTGCGTCAGGCGCGGCCGGACCTGAAGATCGGCTTCTTCAACCACATCCCGTTCCCTCCGCCGGAAATTTTCGCGCAACTGCCCTGGCGCCGCGAGATCATCGACGGCCTGCTGGGGGCGGACCTTCTGGGCTTCCAGCGTCCCAGCGATGCCGGCAACTTCATGCGCTCCGCACGCCGGTTCCTGGGCGCCAGCGTCAAGCAGCAGCAGGTCCACGTGAAGGGCCCCGACGGCGAAGTCACCCACATCGCCCGGGCCCAGGCCTTCCCGATCTCCATCGACGTGGACCAGATCCGGCAGCTGGCAAGCAATCCGGACATTATTGAGCGTGCCAAGCAGATCCGCCGGGACCTCGGCAACCCCAAGACCATCCTCCTGGGCGTCGACCGGCTCGACTACACCAAGGGAATCGGGCACCGGCTCAAGGCTTTCGAGGAACTCCTCGCTGACGGGCAGATCAAAGTCGAGGACGCCACGCTCATCCAGGTGGCCAGCCCCAGCCGCGAGCGCGTGGAACAGTACAGGCTGCTTCGCGAGGAAATCGAAGGCACCGTCGGTCACATCAACGGCACCTACGACACCATCCAGAACACAGCCGTCCGCTACCTGCACCACAGCTACCCGGTGGAGGAGATGGTGGCGCTGTACCTGGCCGCCGACGTCATGTTGGTGACCGCGCTGCGCGATGGCATGAACCTGGTGGCCAAGGAGTATGTGACCGCCCGCGCCGATGACAACGGGGCGTTGGTGCTGAGCGAATTCGCCGGCGCCGCGGACCAGCTCAAGCAGGCGTTCCTCATCAATCCGCACGACATCGATGGCCTCAAATCAGCCATCCTCCGCGCGGTCAACCTCGAGCCCAAAGAGGCCCGCCGCCGCATGAAACTGATGCGGAAGCAGATCCTGGACCACGACGTCGACCACTGGTCGGCCGAGTTCCTGGCCGCACTTGAGGAAAAGGTGGTCCGCGATGACAGCTGAAAAACTGTCCTTGAAGCCCGAACTGCTAGACGCCATCCGCCGCATCGCCAACACCGAGCAGCTCCTGGTGGCCCTCGACTTCGACGGCACGCTCTCCCCGATCGTGGACCGGGCAGAGGACGCCCGGCCACTCCCTCGGTCCGCCGCTGCTTTGGCGGAACTCGCCGAACTTCCCCGCACGACGACGGCACTCATCTCGGGCCGGGCACTGGACAGCTTGCGGCTGGTCGCCTCACCTCCGGTCGCCACGCTGCTGGTTGGGAGCCACGGGGCCGAGGTCTGGTTGGGCGAAGGCTCCCAGGGTTTGGAACTGGATGACGAACAGCGCACAGCGCTGGCGGCAGTTCGTGATGTGCTCGAGGAAATCGTGGAGACGGCTCCCGGGACGGTCCTCGAAGACAAGCCTGCCGGTGTCGTCCTCCATACGAGGATGGCGGAGGACGACGTTGCCGAGGACGCTGTGGAAGCCGCTACGCGCGTGCTCCGCGAGTATGCAGGCGTCTACCTGAAGACGGGCAAGCGGGTGCTGGAAACTTCGGTGGTCCACGCGTCAAAGGGTGAGGCGGTGGAGTTCCTCCGGCAGGCAACCGGCGCGACGGCCATACTTTTCGCCGGGGATGACGTAACGGATGAGGATGCCCTGGGCCGCCTGATGGGTGATGACGTGGGCATCAAGGTCGGCCTGGACTTCACCCAGGCGCAGTACCGCGTGGAGGCTCCAGTCCACATGGCAGAGCTGTTGGAGGCCCTGCTGCGGGAGCGTCGGCGTGTGGTTGCCGCGCGCGACCGGTGATCAACGGCACATGTGACCTTTGTAACATTTAGGTCTTTCATCCAAAAGTCTGACATACTCTTGGATGTGATGTGACGCACAGTACCGTGCGGCGTCACACGATCCTCCCCGGCCATTGGCCGGGGAGTTCAACTGAAGAAAATGAACCATTCACAACGGATCGTCCGGCACGTACCTGCCGGTGAAGGGATTGATAACTGTGGCTACAGTTACTTTTGATAACGCTACGCGTCTGTACCCGGGCACAGATAAGCCCGCCGTCGATAAGCTCAACATCGACATCGCCGATGGCGAATTCCTGGTCCTCGTTGGACCCTCCGGTTGCGGTAAGTCGACCTCGCTGCGCATGCTCGCAGGCCTTGAGGACGTCAACGCAGGCCGCATCCTCATCGGCGACCGCGACGTCACGGACGTTCCGCCGAAGGACCGCGACATCGCGATGGTCTTCCAGAACTACGCCCTCTACCCGCACATGACCGTTGCGGACAACATGGGCTTCGCCCTGAAGATCGCCGGCGTTTCCAAGGAAGAGCGCGCAGAGCGTGTCCGCGAAGCCGCCAAGCTCCTTGACCTCGAGCAGTACCTGGACCGCAAGCCGAAGGCACTCTCCGGCGGTCAGCGCCAGCGTGTTGCCATGGGTCGCGCAATCGTCCGTAACCCCCAGGTCTTCCTCATGGATGAGCCGCTTTCCAACCTTGACGCCAAGCTCCGCGTCCAGACCCGTACGCAGATCGCGTCCCTGACCCGCCGCCTGGGCGTCACCACGGTTTACGTGACGCACGACCAGGTCGAGGCCATGACCATGGGTGACCGCGTGGCTGTGCTGAAGGACGGCCTGCTGCAGCAGGTTGACACCCCGCGCAACCTGTACGACCGCCCGCAGAACGTCTTCGTTGCAGGCTTCATTGGCTCCCCGGCCATGAACCTGCTGGAACTGCCGGTAGTCGACGGCGGCGTTCAGTTCGGTGGAACGGTCTACCCCGTGCCGCGCGACGTCCTCCAGGAAGCACACGGCCAGACGGTTACCGTTGGCTCGCGTCCGGAAGACCTGGAGACGGTCGGCAACGGCGAAGGCCTCCAGGTCGAGGTTGACGTCGTTGAAGAACTCGGCGCCGACGCTTACGTCTACGGCCACACCATCCTTGATGGCAAGAGCCACGACATCGTCGCCCGCGTCGATGGCCGTCGCCCCCCGATGAAGGGCGAATCCATCTTTGTTCGTCCGCAGTCCGGCCACGTCCACCTGTTCGACACCAAGACCGGCCTCCGCCTGGGCGACTAAGTCCCCACCGGCACCCTAGCCTCGCTTCGCTCGGCCAGGGAACCCTGCCGGCGTGGGCCCTAACCCGACGCTGACGCGTCTGTACGTTCCGCATTGTGATAGCGGCCCGACCCCTCACGGTCGGGCCGCTCTCGCGTTAACCTTTCTCCCAGAAAGAACGGCATGAACACGACAGATACCCTGATCCCCCGCCCCTCGCACGTCGAACTCCTGGACAGCCCTGCCTTCACGCTCTCCCCCAACGCCCGGATTGTGGCAAGCGATCCTGCCGTGCCCGTCGCTGAGCAGCTTGCCTCGCTCCTGCGTCGCGGCACCGGTTTCGAGCTGCCCATAACGGAGGACACCCGCCCCGGCGACATCGTCCTCGAGCTGGTGGACATTTTCGACGGCGGCCCGGAAGCGTACTCGCTCGCTGTCACCAGCGATGCCATCCGACTCTCGTCCTCCACAGATGCCGGCCTGTTCAACGGAGTGCAGACACTGCGGCAGCTTTTCCCCGCATCCATTGAGGGTACGGAGCGGGACGCCGATGGCGTCTGGGTGATTCCCGCCGTCGACATCGTTGACGCGCCGCGTTTCGCCTACCGCGGCCTCATGCTGGATGTTGCCCGCAACTTCTTCACAGTGGAGGAGGTGAAGGAGCAGATCGATGTCATGACCCAGTTCAAGCTGAACGCACTGCATCTGCACCTCACCGATGACCAGTCGTGGCGCATCGAAGTCCTGGAGCCCAAGGAGAATCCATCCGGGCTGGACTACGCGAACCTCACCCGGCTGGGCGGCACGGGCGCCGTCGAGGTCCCAACTGCCGTGCCCGCGCGTGGCAACTCCGGCTTCTACACGCAACAGGATTTCCGGGACATCCAGGCGTACGCCGCCAGCCGCAATGTCCTGGTGGTGCCGGAAATCGACCTCCCCGGACACGTCAACGCCGCCCTCGCCGCCATCCCTCAGCTCAATCCGGATAGCGAGGCCAAACCCATGAGCACCACGGCCGAGGTTGGCTGGTCGACCCTGAGCGCGGACCTACCGGCCACGTACGAGTTCGCCCGCGAAGTCCTCGGACAGCTCGCCGACATCACTGTAGGCCCGTACCTGCACATCGGTGGAGACGAAGCCCATGTCACGGCCCACGAGGACTACGTCGCCATGGTGCAGCAGTTTGTCCGGATAGCCGCCGCGACTGGCAAGGCCGTGGTGGGTTGGAACGAGTTTGCCGCCGTCGAGCTTCCGGAAGGTGCGGTGATCCAGTACTGGCACGGCGATCTGGAGGCCACCGTGCGACAGGCCCACAACAGCGGCACACCGGTCATCATGTCCCCCGCAGCGAACACCTACCTGGACCAAAAATATGCACCGGAAAGTCCCGTTGGGTTGTCGTGGGTGGAAGGCGGCCCCTTCACCTGGTCCGAGTATTACAACTGGGACCCTGCCCAGGGCGGCCTGCACGACGAACAGATCCTCGGCATCGAAGGGCCCCTGTGGTCTGAGACGGTACGGAACAACAAACAGGCCCAATGGCTCCTGTACCCACGGGCGGTTTCACTGGCGGAAGTGGCCTGGTCCGGCCAGGAAGTCCGCAACGCCGGTGACTTCCGACGTCGGTTGGGCGCCTTGGGTGAGCGGCTCACGCGGCAAGGCGTCGTCTTCCAGGAAACACCCGACGTCGAATGGTCGGCGAAGCCGGAGTATCCCTTTTCAGGCGCGATAACCGCCAGCGACGCCAAGTACGGAACAATTGAGGCATGAGCGAGCAAAACGGAGCCCAGTGGCACGACGAACCCACCGACTACGGGCAGATCGGCAAGCTCCCCAGGACTGAGGCAGCCAGCGCGCAGGACACCGCACCGCCGGCCAGCGTGATCGGTTCGCTTAACATCACTGCTGCGGCAGCTGATCCAGAGCTGTTGGACCTGCCGTGGCACATCGCCCTGGAGGACTGGCCCGCCGAGTACCTTGCGGCCCTGCCCCGCGGTATTTCCCGGCATATCGTCCGTTTTGCCCACCTTGGCGGCTCGGTCATTGCCATCAAGGAGACCTCAGAACACGTCGCCCGCCACGAGTACCACATGCTCCGTAAGCTGGCACGGCTGGACGTTCCCTGCGTGGAACCCGTGGCCGTCATCACCGGCCGCACCACCGCGGACGGGCGCCCGCTGAACCCCGTTCTGGTCACCCGGCACCTGAAATTCTCCATGCCCTACCGCGCGTTGTTCTCCCAGATGCTGCGGAAGGACACGCTGACCCGCCTCATTGACGCGCAGGCGCTGTTGCTGGTGCGCCTGCACCTGGTGGGTTTCTATTGGGGTGACGTGTCGCTGTCCAACACGCTGTTCCGCCGTGACGCGGGCGCTTTCGCCGCGTACCTGGTGGACGCGGAAACGGGCGAGCTCTACCGTGACCTTTCCATGGGCCAGCGCGAATATGACCTCGAGATCGCCAGGGTGAACATTGCAGGTGAACTGATGGACCTGTTGGATGGCGGGCTGATTGAGGAAAAGGTTGACCCGGTAGCCACCAGCGAGCTGATCATGGACAGCTACCGCCGGCTCTGGACCGAGCTAACGGAAAAGGAGTCCTTTGAGCTCGGCGAGCGTTGGCGCGTAGGGGCGCGCATCCGCCGCCTCAACGAGCTGGGCTTCGACGTGGAGGAATACGCCATCAAGACCACGGCGGACGGCTCCACCATCCAGCTCCAGCCCAAAGTGGTCGACGCCGGCCATCACCAGCGGCGGTTGCTCCGCCTCACGGGTTTGGACGCCCAGGAGAACCAAGCCCGCAGGCTGTTGAACGACATGGACCAGTTCCGTGCCGACAACAACCCGGAACTGGATGAGGAAATCAGCGCCCACATTTGGGTGAGCCAGATCTTCGAACCCATTGTCCGTTCCATTCCCCGCCACTTGGCCGGGAAGCTGGAACCGGCAGAGGTGGTCCATGAAGTCCTGGAGCACCGCTGGTACATGAGCCAGAAGCAGGACAGGTATGTACCGTTGGCCGAGACGGTGCAGTCCTACCTGGACACCGTGCTGCAGCACCGCCGTGACGAGGCAGCCATCATGCTGAACCCGGACACTGAGTTGTTGAAGATCCTCGAAGTCGAAGTGGAGGAATCCGGCCGCTACGACGACGAGGAGGAAGACGAGTACCCGGACGCCGACGACTAGTGGAGCTTTAGGGCTCCAGCGTCTCGGCGAGGCCTGACAGGACCGGTTCGCGGCCCAATTCGATGTGCGAGTATGCCAGGGAGTAGGCCAGATCAGGCCGGCCTTTCAAGATGGCGTTGCAGAGCTCAGTGTGTTCTTCGCGTTGGAGTTCGTTGCTTCGGTTGTGCGCCAGCCCGAAAATCCACCGCATCCTGCCGAACAACGGCTTCACGGACTCGATCAGCAGGCGGTTTCCGGACAGGCGGACGATTTCGGCGTGGAGCTCGGCACTGATCACGGCGACGTCTTCGGTCCGGTCCTCATCGATGGCCGCCGTGGAGGCCTGCATCAGCTCCTCCAACCGGCCGCCGTCGGCGCCTTCCGCCACCCGGGTGGCAGCCATCCGGGCGGCGAACGTTTCCAGGCACAGCCGGATGTCGAACAACTCGTTGACGTCGGTGAGCGTTAGCTGCCGCACCACGGCACCGCGACGCGGGAACGTCTGGACAAAACCGTCCTGCTCAAGCCGTTGGATGGCTTCCCGCACCGGAATACGCGAGACGTTGTAGACCTCGGAAAGTTCGCGTTCACGTAAACGCATGCCCTGGGCATACGTGCCTGTGACTATGCCTTCGAGCACCAGTTGATAGACGTTCTCGGCACGGGCCTCGTCGTCGCGGCCAGTTCCGGTTTCCGGCATCGCCTCAGCCACTGTCAAACCTTCCTTCACACCCTTGCACGCCTCATGTGCCGGACGGCGCCGGTCAGCGTTCCAACCGAGCATACACGGGAGGAAACAGCTCATCGGCAGGGCGGTTCAGGGTGTCCCGAACGCTGTAGGCCTGGCGCATCTTGTCGAACAATTCCTGGCCCTTCAGGCGCCAATAGTCCAGGTCCACCCCGTCGATCACACCGTCAGCCATGATGGTTCGGCCAGCCACCACGGACAGCACAGCCTGGCGGGCTGTTCCGTTCAGGACAAGCGTCCGGAGTGGATCGTCGTGGACGCCGTCACGGATGTCCCCCAAGGAGAAGGCCACCAGGTCCGCCTGGGCTCCGGGCTCCAACCGGCCCAGGTCTGGGCGGCGGAGGGCATGCGCACCACCGAGGGTGGCTGCGTCGAAGTATCCCGCAACGTCACCGGCGTCGTTGGTTCCGGCGAGGATTTTCGCGAGCTGCACTCCGGCGTCGATTCCGCGGATCAGGTCCGGCGGGAAGGAGTCGGTGCCCAGCGAAATGTTGATGCCCGCTCCCTTGTAGGCATTGAAGGAATCCAGGGCACTGCCGTAACGCATGGACGTGAGCGGGCAGTGGATGATGCTTGCACCGCTGTCCGCAAGCGTTGAGAGGTCGCCGCGGTCCTCGCCGAACACGGCCGGGTTGCGGTCTGTGTAGGTGGCGTGCGGAATCAGCAGCCGTTCGCCCAGCAGACCCACCTGTTCAAGGAGCTCCAAAGGCGCCACTCCATGCCGGTCCAGGATGAGTTCGCGTTCCATCAGGCCCTGCAGGGAGTGGAGGCGCACCAAAATGTCCCTGTCGGCGGATGCCGCCGCCGTTTCCTTAAGCAACCCTATGTCCAGTGTTTCGATCCGGCACGGGAGCAGGACGCCAGTCACCAGAGGGTCGTTAAGTTCCGTCGCATGGTCGATGAAGCGCAACGCATCGGCAAAACCCTCACGGCCACGCTCGACGTCGAACATCACCGAACGCTTGCCGCTCTCCAGGACGACGTTCACGCCGGAGCGGTAGGCAGGGCCCAGGAAGCCGCGCAGGCCGAGGCGTCGGCTGGTTTCGGCCATGCCCACCAGCTCCTCATAGGGCTCGGCCCATGTGGAGTGCACTTCGGAGGCGATGGGCATGTACGTGGTGACGCCGTGCAGGATGAGCTGGATCAGGGCGTACTCGCGGACTTGCTGGCGCTCTTCGGCGGTAAAGACGTCTGCACGGCGGTTCCGGAAGTAGTCTTCCGACCACTGGTGTCCTTTGGCGTGTTCCGGTCCGGCCCAGCTGTCCAGGATGAGGTGGTCGATGTCCGTGAGCGCGTCGAGGTCGATCAGGCCGGGCATCAGCAGGGCGTCACCAAGCTGGCGCTCTTCGTCCACGGCTCCGGGGTAGTCATGGCCGACGTACTCAATGGTGGAGCCGTCATACACAACGCAGGCGTCTTCAAGGAGGACGTGGTGTCCGTTGTGATAACCCAGCACGTAGCGGGCGGTGACCTTGGTTGGCACGGGTGGCTCCTCAATGTTTCCTGTCCTCTGCTGGCTCAGCGCGAGGAACTCTCTGGTATTCCAAACAGTACATTATTTGTGATTTACATCGCATGAATCCTGCTCTAATCTATTTTGGTATACAAGAACTCCGGAGCACGCTCCTCGGATGATGAAACGAGCAGAACCGTTGACCCAGTTACAGTCCATCGAACCGAACACCGGCAGCCCGCCGCTTCCTCGGGCAGCGGCGGGCGAGTCCAAAGCGCCTGCCGAGGCCCGCTCACTGCTCGCCACTGCGTGGATGCGGATCCGCCGCAGCAAGATCGCGCTCCTCAGCCTGTGCGTCGTGGTGGCCATCATGGTGTTCGCCATCCTGGCTCCCGTGTTGAGCGCCATGTCGGGAAACGACCCCTTTACGTCGAACACCAGCCCCGAGGTGCTGGATGACTTCCAAACACCCGGGCTTCCGCTTCCCGGCTACATGTACCCCTCGGCACAGCACTGGTTGGGCGTGGAGCCTGGCCTGGGCCGCGATCTCTTCGCCAGGCTTGCCTACGGCGGCCAGGTTTCCCTGACCATCGCCTTGCTCTCCACCGCTGTCTCGGTCGTGCTCGGAACTGTCCTGGGCGCGGCGGCCGGCTACTTCGGTGGCAAAACGGACGCGATCATCAGCCGCATCATGGACCTGTTCCTCGCTTTTCCCCATCTTCTCCTGGTGCTGTCGCTGACGCCCATCCTTCAGTCACGGCTCCGGGATACCCCGCTGGGCGAAGGGAGCTTCCTGCCCATGGCCTCGCTGGTGATCATCCTTGGCTTCTTCGGCTGGGCCTACCTCGCCCGCATCGTCCGGGGCCAGGTACTCAGCGTCCGCGAGCGCGAATTCGTGGAAGCCGCCAGGTCCTTCGGCGCCTCGCACGTGAGTGTCCTGTTCCGGCAGATTATCCCCAACGTCATGGGAGTCGTGCTGGTTTACGCCACCATGCTGATCCCCACCAACATCTCAGCCGAAGCAGCACTGTCCTTCCTGGGCGTCGGCGTAAAGGACCCCACACCGTCGTGGGGCCAGATGCTGAACGCCGCCCAATCCGGTAACTGGTACCTCAGCGATCCATGGTTCCTGGCCGTTCCCGGCGTCATGCTCATCGTCACCGTCCTGGCGTTCAATCTCCTTGGTGACGCCGTCAGGGACGCACTGGACCCTAAAGCTTCCCGCCACTGAATCCCGCATTCATCCCCGCATCACCACACCCCCTCAAGGAGCATCATGAAAACCCCTGCAAGAGCCTTGGCTCTTTCCGTGCTGATCGCCGTAGCCGCCACCGGCTGTGGCGCCGGAAAGAACCAGCCCACCAACTCCAACCAGGCCCAGTCAGTCACGGAACTTGCGCCGGTTGTGGTCAAGTCCGGTTTCAACGGCAAGGGCGGAAACATCAACGTCCTGATGTCCTCCGACTTCCAGACACTTGATCCTGGCAACAGCAACTACGTACAGACGGCCAACGTCGGCCAGCTGTACTACCGCACGCTGACGATGGCCAAGGAAACAGCCGGCCAGCCGCCCACTGTGGTGCCGGACCTCGCAACGGACACCGGTAAAGTCTCCGACGACGGCCTCAGCTGGACGTTCACCCTGAAGGAAGGCGTGAAGTTCGAGGACGGTACGCCCATCACCTCCGCCGATATCAAATACGGCGTGGAGCGCACTTTCGCCCAGGACGTCTTCACCCAGGCGCCGCAGGAGTTGAATGCAGCACTCGACGCTGGTGGGCACAAGGGGCCGTACAAGGATCCTTCCGCTGAACTCAAGGCAGTTGAAACACCCGACGAGCGGACCGTGGTCTTCCACCTGAAGAAGCCATTCGCGGAGTTCCCCGCACTGGCTTCCCGTTCCAACACGGCCCCTGTTCCCAGGGCCAAGGACACCAAGCTGGACTACACCAACCACCCGGTATCCTCCGGTCCGTACATGGTGGAGTCCTACAACCGCGGCAAATCCCTGAAACTGGTCCGTAACCCGCACTGGGATGCTGCCACGGACCCCAACCGCTCGGCCCTGCCGGACACCTTCAGTTTCTCGCTTTCGACCTCTCAGGCCACCATCAGCCAGCAGTTGTTGGCCGACTCGGACCCCAATGCCATCACCCTGGACTCCAATGGCGCACTGCAGACCTCGGATTCCGCCAAGCTCGCAGACGCAAAAGTGAAGGATCGCGTGGCCTCCGGGCTGCTGGGCTGCAACGATGTGCTGAGCCTGAACACCCAGAAGATCAAGGACCCCGATGTCCGCAAGGCGATCGCACTGGCTTTGGATCGGCAGTCCATCCTGGTCCAGTACGGTGGCCGACGCTTCGGGGAGCTCACCCAAAGCCCACTGAACGCGAAGATGCGCGGGTACGTGGAGACTGAGCTGGAGCTCGACCCCACCGGCAAGCCGAAGCTCGAGGAAGCCAAGAAGCTCCTGGAGGGCAAGGACTACCCCAAGACCCTTACGTACGGTTACGCGAACAACCGCGACGCTTTCAAGAACACCGGCACCGTGGTCCAGCAAAACCTCAAGGCTTTGGGAATCGACGTGGAACTGGTGCCGATTCCGGCCCCGAACTACTACTCGGTCCTGGCCAGCGAGCAGCTTCCGGATATGGGACGGTCCGGCTGGTGCGGCGGTGCCGACCCTGCATCGGTGCGCACCTCGGCCGATCCGCTCCTGGGGCCGAACAATGACGGCACCAGCTATGGCTTCTCCAACACTTCCCGGTACTTCGACCCCGTAGTGTCCAAGGCGATGTTCGAGCTGCGCAACACTGACGGAACCTCGGAGGAACTCGGTAAGAAGTGGTCCGAGGCCTTCGGCTCAGCTTTGAAGACCTACCCGATCGTGCCGCTCATCCGCACCCACACCAACAGCGTGGTGGGCTCCAATGTCCGCAATGCCCAGGTGGGCTACTTCTTCGGCGGCATCGACCTTTCGATCGTCGGCGTCGAGCAATAGCCGGACTTCGAGAAACCAATCGGGCATAGTCCAGAAGGAGAAGCGGGCCGGCTGCATCAGCGGGCGGCCCGCAACCACCACCATGACGACTTTTATTATTCGCCGGACCGGATCGCTGGTATTGCTCCTGGCAGCGGTCAGTTTCATCACCTTTACGCTCTTCCAATTGGGCCCGTCTGATCCTGCCGCGGCTGCCTGCGGCCAGGAATGCACCCCCGAACGCATATCCGAGGCACGGGTCGCGCTGGGCATGGATCAGCCGTTCTTCGTCCAGTACTTCGACTACATCCGCGGCCTCTTCTCGTCACGGATGATCGGTGCCCCCGGCGCCCAGACGCTGTGCGAATGGCCGTGCTTGGGTAAATCGTTCCAAACCAACGAGAACGTAGCCGACATCATTGCCCGTTCCCTCCCCTACACCTTCTCGATGGCCATCGGTGCGCTTGTCCTGTGGACCATCACCGGCGTCGGGCTCGGCCTACTGGCGGCCCTCCGCAAGGGTTCGCCGGTGGACAAGTTCATTGTGGGCGCAGCCTCTGTAGGCGTTTCCCTTCCCATCCCGGTCACGGGTCTGTTCCTGCTGCTCCTGTTCGTCAACCAACTGCACCTGTTGCCGTTCACCACCAACGAGATCAACAGCCCCTTCGGTCCGCACGGTCCCGGGGCCTGGGTGGCCAACTACCTGCTGCCCTGGATCGCGTTGGCCGTCCTCTTCAGTGCTTCCTACATCCGTGTCACCCGCACCAACATGATTGAGACATTCGGTGAGGACTTCATCCGGACCGCCCGTGCCAAAGGCCTGGCGCCCCGCACTGTGACTTTCAAACACGGTGTCCGTGCCGGCATCACCCCTGTGGTCACCATGCTGGGCATGGACATCGGCCTGCTGCTCGGCGGAGCAGTGCTCACCGAACAGATCTTCTCCGTCCCCGGCCTCGGCTTCACGGCAGTGCACGCTGCCATCGCCGGGGACCTCCCGGTCACCATGGCCATCACCATGCTCGCCGCATTCTTCGTCATCGTCGCCAACGTGGCGGTGGACCTTGCCTATGCCGCCATCGACCCCCGAGTGAGGCTCCAATGATGCAGTTGAACACCGCCCCCGCGAGCGCTCCCGCCAGCGGTACGGCCACCGCGCCGTTCCTGGAGGTCCGGGACCTCAGCGTGAAATTCCCTACGGACGACGGCGTTGTCTCCGCAGTGAACGGCATGGACTTCACCTTGGAACGCGGCCAGACCCTGGGAATTGTGGGCGAATCCGGATCCGGAAAATCCGTCACGAGCCAAGCGCTCATGGGCTTGCTCAAAGGCACGTCTGCGCAGGTCACCGGGCAGGCCATGTTCCAGGGCAAGGACCTGGTGGCGCTCCCCGAATCCGCCATGCGTCAGTTGCGTGGCCGCAATATCGGCATGATCTTCCAGGATCCCCTGTCGGCGCTGCACCCGTTCTATACCGTGGGGCACCAGATTGCCGAGGCGTACCTGGTCCACAACAAGGCGAGCAAAAAGCAGGCCCGGACGGCCGCCGTCGACATGCTGGGAAGGGTGGGCATCCCCAGCCCGGAGCAACGCTATGACGAGTACCCGCACCACTTCTCCGGGGGCATGCGGCAGCGGGCCATGATCGCGATGGCGCTGATCTGCGAACCCGAACTGTTGATCGCGGACGAGCCCACCACTGCGCTGGACGTGACGGTTCAGGCCCAAATCCTGGACCTGATGTCCGGACTCCAGGAAGAAACAAACTCGGCGCTCATCCTCATTACCCACGATCTCGGAGTGGTGGCGGAAGTCTGTGACGACGTGCTGGTCATGTATGGGGGCCAATGCGTCGAGTCGGGGCCAGTGGACGGGATCTTCTACGACACCCGGCACCCCTACACCCTCGGCCTGCTCAACTCGATGCCCACCCTCAACAGTGCCCAAAGCCGGCTGAACCCCATTCCGGGCCAGCCGCCGTCGCTCCTTGACCTGCCCAATGGCTGCATCTTCAGCGCGCGATGCCAATACGCCGAAATCGCCGGCGA
Organism: Paenarthrobacter sp. AR 02; assembly: GCF_021538675.1. Lineage (GTDB taxonomy): Bacteria > Actinomycetota > Actinomycetes > Actinomycetales > Micrococcaceae > Arthrobacter. The sequence continues at coordinate 10,383 of NZ_JAJUKH010000002.1, read as the reverse complement.
CGGCGTCTGCGCCAGCCAGCGTCCCGAACTGCGGATGGAGGACGGGCACGGCAAGCGCTGCCATTTGAGCGGCCCGCAGCTCATCAGCATCCGGAATTCGCGTTAGGACCCGTCATGGAACATCAGCCAATTCTCCAGGTGGAGAACCTGCAAAAGCACTTCGCGCTGAAAGGTGGCCTCCTTCCCGGCTCCGCCAAGGGTTCGGTCAAAGCGGTCGACGGCGTGTCGTTCAGCCTTGCCCGCGGCCAGACTTTGGGGCTCGTGGGTGAGTCCGGGTGCGGTAAGTCGACCACCGGACGGATGGTGGCGCGGTTGCTGGACCCGACCGGCGGCCGGATCGTCGTGGACGGTGAGGACATCAGTGAACTGCACGGAAGGGGCTTGTACAACTTCCGGCGGACGGTCCAAATGATCTTCCAGGACCCGTTTGCCTCGCTGAATCCCCGCCAAACCGTCGGGACGGCGATCGCGGCTCCCATGGTGGCGCAGAAGATCAACCCACAAGGTGGCCTGAAGAACCGGGTCAAGGAACTCCTGGACCAAGTGGGTTTGAAGCCTGAGCATTACAACCGTTTCCCCCATGAGTTCTCCGGGGGTCAGCGGCAACGGGTAGGTATCGCACGGGCCATTTCCCTGAACCCTTCGGTTATTGTCTGCGACGAACCCGTCTCCGCGCTGGACGTCTCGGTGCAGGCGCAGGTAGTGAACCTCCTGCAACAGATTCAGCGTGACACCGGCGTTTCTTACATCTTCATCGCCCACGATCTCTCAGTGGTCCGTCACATTTCCCACGACGTTGCCGTGATGTACCTCGGAAAGATCGTGGAGCAGGGACCCCGCGACGCCTTGTTCAGCAACCCCTTGCACCCTTACACCAAGGCCCTGTTGTCAGCTGTGCCATTGCCGGATCCGCGTGCCGCCCGTGAACAGGTGAAGATCCGCCTTCGCGGCGACCTTCCTTCGCCGGCCAATCCACCCAGCGGTTGCGTCTTCCGCACCCGCTGCCCGCTGATCGGCACGCTTCCCGAGGAACAACGCCAGCGCTGTATCAACCGGATTCCCACACCAGCCACACCGGACGCACCCGCCTGCCACCACGCAGGTATGGCTGCCACGGTGCTGTCCGGTGTGCAATAGATTCACTACCAAAGGAGCAAACATTGAACACCCTGATCCGCGCCGTTCGCCCGTGGGGGCATGAGCTCAGCGACGTCAGCATTGTTTCGGGCGCAACTGGCGGCCAGATCACCGCCGTCGAACCTCACGACTCTGCCCGCGCAGTTCCGGAAGGCGTCACAGTGGTGGAGGGCCGGGGACGGCTCCTCCTCCCGTCCTTTTCCGATGTCCATGTGCACCTCGATTCGACCCGGATAGGCTTGCCGTTCCGTGAGCACACCGGCGGTCCGGGCGTGTGGACCATGATGATGAACGACCGCCTCAACTGGCGCAACGCCGAGGTCCCCTTGCAGGACCGCGTCAACGACACCCTGGGCCGGATGATCGCGCGCGGCACCACCCGCGTGCGCTCATACGCGCAGGTGGATGTGGACTGCAGGCTCGAACGATTCGAGGCGGTGGCTGCGGCCAAGGAGAAGTTTGCGGGTCAGGCCTCCGTGGATATCATCGCTTTCCCCCAGGCCGGGTTGTTGCTGGAAGAAGGCACAGTGGAACTCATGGAGGAGGCACTGAAGGCCGGTGCCAACGTCATGGGCGGCATCGATCCCTGCACCCTTGACCGGGATCCGGTCAAACACCTGGACATCGTGTTCGGCCTGGCCGAGAAGTATCAGGTGCCCATCGACATCCACCTGCACGAGCCAGGCGAGCTGGGCGTCTTCAGCACGGACCTGGTACTCGAGCGCACCCGGGCCCTGGGCATGCAAGGCAAAGTGACCATGTCCCACGCCTACCAACTGGGCAGCGTCAACGAAGCCACTACCCGCAGGCTCATTGACGCCTTTGCGGAGCTGGACGTTTCCTTGGCTTCGGTAGCTCCTTCCGCCGCAGGACAATTGCCCATCCCGCTCCTCACCGAGGCCGGCGTCCGTTTGGGCCTGGGCGAAGACGGCCAACGCGATTACTGGTCCCCTTACGGCAACACGGACATGCTGGACCGTACATGGCAGCTGGCGTTCACGCACGGTTTCCGCAAGGACGAGCTGATCGAGCACTGCCTGGCCATTGCCACCATCGGCGGCGCGAGCATCCTTGACCCCAGCGCTACCCGGCTCAAGGACACGGCCCACCGTCCCGGCGTCGAGGTTGGCGATCCTGCCGAACTGCTCCTGGTGGACGGCGAAACGGTGGCCTCCACGGTCATGGACCGTGGCAAGGACCGTACCGTGATTCATGCAGGCCGTGTGGTGGCTGACCAGTTGGAACTGGTCTAGCCGCTACGAAACCCGCCCTGGTTGGTTCTCCTCGCCGTTGAGCATGAGGAGTTCCGAACCAGGGCGGGTTTCGTTATTAACGGCTACTCGCTTCGCGCAGTTGGCGCGTCATCCAACGGCGTCCACCATGTCACAGCCGGAGTGACTGTGAAGCGACGGCCTGTGACTTTGCTGGGTGTGATGCGGATGAACTGGTCCTTCTGGCCGGCTTCCCACGGAAACAGCAGGAGCCCGATCGTGTCCAGCACGTCCTGGGTCAGTTTCACCGCGGACGCCTGGCCCCTGACCACAACGCTCCACGCCACGCCGGTTTCGGCGTTGACCCCGTCGGCCTCGATGGCCACCGGGGTGTCGCCAAGGGCCGCGTGGAGCTTGGTTCCTTCGCCGGTCCTGAAGACCAGGGTTCCGTGGTCCACTTTGTAATTCACGGGGAAAATATCGGGGTGGTCTTCCACCCACACAGCCAGCCTGCCAACTGATACGCCGCGCAAGAGCTCCCAACACTCGTTGGTTTCAAGGATTTCCGTAGCGGGTGTGGCTGGCTGATTCGTCCCTGATGCTGAGGTCGTCATATCGCCGAGGATACGCCGCAGAGGGACCCCCCGAAAGGCCCCGCCTGCCTCCGGAAAGGTTGTTTTCAGCGCCAGGTGGTTCCACCGGCGTCGGACAGCGCCTCAGCGAAGAGATCCAGCTTTCGACGCGGGTTGCGGGGGCACCTCGGTCAGTCCGACGCTCACCACGGGCCCTCGAATCGCCAGGAATCCTGCCCCGGCCAGCACCAGCGCCTCGGCCGAGAGCGTCCAGAACGTCAATTCCCAGCCGCCAGTCATGGTGTGAAGCAATCCGGCGCCCAATGGGCCCAGCGAAGCAAGCGCAAAGCCGAACCCTTGGCTCATGGCCGAGAGCCGACCGGCTGACTGTGGCCCCGCCGAGCGGATCACCACCAGTGCCATGGCCAGGCCAAAACCGGCGCTTTGCACAACCCCGAGTATGCCGACCATGACGAACTGCAGCCCCACGGGTGCAACCAGCACTCCCACGAGTGCGAGGGCCACGGATATTCCAAGTCCGGGTGCCATGACCCGCAGTATCCTGGGCCGGCCCGCCAGGACAGGAGCAAGGAGGCTGGCCGGCAATCCAGCGAGGCTGAACCATGCGAGCAATGCCGCGGCATCCGAAGGCGAGAGCCCCCGGGACACCAGGTACACAGCCAGCCATGAGGTGATGGCGAAGTAGAGCATGGCCTGCAAACCGAAGAACGCCGTGACCGCCCATGCCGTGCGCTGCTTCCTGAGTGGGCTGGCCGAGCCAGATACTGGGCTGGCTGGACCAGGCACCTGGCTGGCCGTTCCGGGCGACGGGGGTGTCGACGTCGTGCGTCCTCCGGAGCGGTGGATCAGGAAGGCCCCCAGCAGGGCCGGCACGGCCCAGGCGGCAAGTGCCGACGGCAGGCTTCCGCCGAAGGCCTGCTCCAGTGGCTGGACCAGCCCGGCCCCAAGTGCTGCACCTAGTCCAAATCCCATGGTGCAAAGGCCAGTCCACCACCCCGTGCCCCTGTTGGATTTGACGATCTGCGGAACCAATACGCTGGCGCTCATGATCGCCATGCCGGCCAGGAAAGTGCCCGGGAGCAAGAGCGCTGGCACGGTCGCACGGAGGATCAACGCTGCAGCCAACGCCAGGAGTGCCACGGCTACGGCCCGTCCGGTTCCCAGTCGGCGAGCCAGCCACGGCCCAATGGGTCCCGAAATCCCGAAGGCCAGCACCGGCATCGTTCCCAAGAGCGGAAGCAGCGAAGGATCGAGTCCATAAACCCCGTGCACCTGGTTCATCACCCCGGCCACCGTAGTAATTGCCGGCCGAAGATTGATGGACACCATCACAAGTGCGAGCAAGATCAGGCCCGTCGTCGCCCTCGAACCCAGCCCCGCCCCACCCACCCGGTTTTCACGCACGCAATCCTCCTCATAACTCACTTGGTATACCAAATAAGAATATGAGCAGAATCAACGAATGTAAATGCCAGAAACGATGTGACCAGAAGACGAGAAGCACAAACTTTGGAATACCAGAGCGGGGGTGTGATGTGGCGGCAACGCTGCCGGTGCGCCCCCAAGGGGCCCGAAGGCCCGGAACGCGGCAGCGCGCGTCTAAGGGAGGAACGACCGAGCGCGCAGAGCGTTCCGGGCCTTCGGGCCCGGCCCGCCCGGTACGCTCGGCCCGGCCGGTACGCGCCGCTAGCCGGTTCCTAGATAGCCTTCCCCGGGTTCAGGATCCCCTGCGGATCGAACAGCTCCTTGATCCGCCGCTGCAGCTCCCGCACGGGCTCCGGCTGCTCAAGTCCCAGCCAGCGCAGCTTGTATTGCCCTACGCCGTGCTCACCGGTGATGGTTCCACCCATCTGGAGCCCCACCCGAATGGACTCGTCCAAGGCTGCGTTCAGGCGCTGCAGGGCGTCGGTGTCGGTGACGGGGTCCACCCGGTCCATCCAGAAGGTGGGGTGCAGGTTACCGTCGCCGGCGTGGGCCACTACCTTGAGCCGGACCTGGAACCGCTCGGCCATCGCTTCAAGGGCGGCTACGAAGTCCACCAGCCGCGATCGTGGGACGGCAATGTCTTCGCCTACCCGGAATTCGTCGTCGACCTCGACGCCGCGGCTGTTGCGTCGCAGTTCCACCAGCATTTCGGCTTCGGCGCTGGCTTCGGTGGTAACGGTGGCGCCACCGTCGGCGAGGACCTGCCGTACGACGTCGGCCTCGGCAGCAGCACCGAAACCGTCGGTCTGGATGAGCAGCAGGGATTTGCCGCGTCTCTGGAGGTCTCCCCCGTGCAGTTCGTCCAGTTGCACCAGCGTGCCGTTGTCCAGGAGTTCCATGATGGCTGGCTGGACCCGGGCCCGGCCTACAGCGAGGACGCCCGCGGCTGCGCTGCGGAAGTCCTGGTAGAACGCGGCGATGGTGTGGATTTCGCGCGGCAGGTATTTCAGGCGTACTGTCACGCCCACCACGATTCCCAGTGTTCCTTCGGAGCCCACCAGCAGGGCGGTCAGGTCGTAGCCCGCGACGCCCTTGAAGGTCTGGTGGCCGGTGTGCATCAGGGAGCCGTCAGCCATGACGACATCAAGCGCCAACACGGAATCACGCGTTACACCGTATTTGGCGCAGCGCAGCCCACCCGCGTTCGTGGCCACATTGCCGCCGATGGTAGACATTTTGTAACTGGCGGGGTCCGGGGCGTACATCAGTCCGTGTTCGGCGGCTGCTGCGTTCAGTTCGGCGTTGATGACGCCGGGTTCGACGACGGCGGTCTCGTCGTCGGGGTTCAGGTCCAGGATGCGGTTCATCCGTTCGAGACTCAGGACGATGCACCCTTCGGTGGCGTGCGCACCACCGGAGACACCCGTTCCGGCGCCTCGGGCGACGATCGGAACCTGGTGTGCGGCGCAGGTGCGGACGACGTGTTGCACGTCCGCCACGGACTCAGCCCAAACGACGGTAAGGGGCAGGTGCCGTTCCAAGAGGGGGCCCTGGTCGGCTGAGTAGGTGCTGAGTGTTTCAACGTCCTGGGCCAGATTGCCGGCGCCCAGGCCTTCCGCAAGGTCGCGCAGGAAAGCCCGCTGCGCTGCTGATGGCTGGGCTGCTTCGCCTTGGCCGTGTGTGCGTTTCTGTGGTGTACCGGCCATGGCCATTTCGTCAGACAAGGTGTTCCCTTCACACGAGCACCGCGGACACGCCAACCCGGCAGTCTTCGCAGTGTTTCCGTGCTCATAGTCTAGCCAGCGGACCCTTGACCGTTTTGGCACAGCCGGGCTAAATCCGCCGGGCCTCCCTCGATGGCGTCTGTAAGCGTTTCCAGACTGTGCCCCGAACTTACTCCTGCGAAAATCCGCCCCACTTCACTTTGCTGCGGGTGGCGCGTTCATGAAAGTGGAAGCGCTTTCAATATTCCGGGCTGTCTCCTACGATGTGTCCATGTCCGTTGATTCATTGCTCTCAGTTGAGGCCTACGAGCCCACTGCTGCATTCACGCAGATAACCCCAGTCCACGACGCCTCCGACGCCCACGGTTGGTGGCGTTCCGCCGTCATCTACCAGATTTATCCGCGGTCCTTCCGCGACCTCAACGGTGACGGTGTAGGAGACCTGGCTGGCATCACGGAAGAACTGGGGAAGCTTGCAGCTTTGGGAGTGGACGCCGTGTGGCTGTCGCCGTTCTACCGTTCGCCCCAGAGGGACGCGGGTTACGACGTGAGCGACTACTGCGACGTCGACCCGCTGTTTGGCACCCTGACGGACTTTGACGCACTGATTGCCGAAGCCAACAGGCTGAACCTGCGCGTCATTGCGGACCTGGTTCCCAACCATTGCTCCGACCAGCACGTAGCGTTCCAGGCGGCACTCCAGGCCGGACCTCATAGCCCCGAGCGCAACATGTTCATCTTCAGGGACGGGCTTGGTCCGGACGGCAACGAGCCGCCCAACAACTGGCAGTCGCACTTTGGCGGCTCGGCCTGGACCCGCATCATCGAAGCGGACGGGAGGCCAGGACAGTGGTTCCTGCATCTTTTCGACTCCTCGCAGCCGGACTTCAACTGGGACAGCCCTGCGGTCCACGCAGAGTTTGAACGCGTGCTCCGTTTTTGGCTGGACCGCGGTATTTCCGGCTTCCGTGTTGATGTTGCCCACGCCTTGGTCAAAGCCGCAGGCCTTCCCAACTGGGGCGGCCGTGCTGATGGCAACAGCTCGGACGGCTTCCCGGGCCAGGATGCTCCCATGTTCGGCCAGCCCGCACTGCACGACATCTACCGGCGCTGGCGCTCCATCCTGGAGGAATACGGGCCGGACCGCATCCTCTGCGCCGAAGCCAATGTGGACCCGCTTCCGCGGCTGGCGCTGTGGGTCCGCCCCGACGAGATGCACCAAGCCTTCAACTTCCCGTACCTGCATGCCGGCTTGGACGTCTACCGCCTTCGCCACACCATCACTGACTCCCTGGTCTCGCTGGATGCTGTCGGGGCCCCGAGTACTTGGGTTCTCTCCAACCACGATGTTGTCCGGCACGTTTCCCGGTTCGGCTACGACGGACCTGGCCCCCGCGATGGTGATGGCATAGGGCCTGACGACGTACAACCCAACGAGGAACTCGGACGACGGCGGGCTGCCGCGGCCACCATGTTCATGCTCGGCCTGCCGGGCGGCGCCTACCTTTACCAGGGTGAGGAACTGGGCCTCCCCGATTCCACCACCATCCCCGCCGCGCTTCGGCAGGACCCCACGTTCAGCCGGACAGGCGGGGCCCGCATCGGCCGCGACGGCTGCCGTGTGCCGCTGCCGTGGCGGTCCGCGGACGCCAACGCCGGCTTCGGGGACGGCAAGGATCCCTGGCTGCCCCAGCCCGAGTCCTGGCCCGCACTGGCGAGGGACAAGCAGGAGTCCGATCCGGCGTCGCACCTTAACCTGTACCGTGCATTACTGGCCGAAAGGGCCGCACTCCGACTTGGTGAAGGATCATTGGCCTGGGTGGAGGATTACTGCAGCGGCTCGTCGCTCGCGTACCTCAACGGAAACATTTTGGTGGTCATGAACACGGCACACCAGCCCATGCCGATGCCGCCCGGAGAGCTGATCCTGCGCAGCTCCCGGCATGTAAGCGCGGAACCACAGGCTGCTGATCAAATAAGCTCGGGAGAGACAGTCTGGCTCAAAGTCAGCTAAATCTTCTTCAAGGAGCGGGATGACCGGTATCAAGGACGTTGCCGAGCGCGCAGGTTTGTCCGTGGCAACAGTTTCCCGGGCCCTGAGCGGCAAAGGCAGCGTATCCCCTGCCAGCCGCGCACGTGCCCAGGCTGCAGCCTCCGAGCTGGGTTTCGTTTTGTCCTATCACGCATCCAGCCTGGCGTCCGGCCGGACCCACAACGTTGGCCTGGTGGTACCCTCCGTCCATCGCTGGTTCTTTTCAGCGGTGGTGGAGGGCGCATCAGCAGCCCTGTTGGAGGCGGGCTACGACCTCACGCTCTACAACATCGGGGAGAATGCGGCCCACCGGCAGAGTGTCTTCAACGATTTCCTTCTGCGTAAGCGTGTGGACGCGGTCATTGCGGTCTCCTTGGAATTGAGCGAGAACGAGCTCCGGCAACTCCACGCCGTGCACCGCCCCATTGTTGGCATCGGCGGGCCACTGCCTGGGGCCTCCACCATCAGGATCGACGACACGGCCATTGCGCGCCAGGCCACCAACCACCTTCTAGGCTTGGGGCACACCAAGATCGCCCACATCACCGGTCATGAAGCCTACGATCAGGACTTCCATCTGCCCGGAACCCGCCGCACCGGTTTCGAAAAGGCAATGAACGACGCCGGATGTCCGGTCAGGCCCGAATGGATCGTTTCTGCGGACTTCACCATAGAAGGCGCCTATGCGGCCGCCCGGCAGTTGCTTGCCGGCGCGCCGGAACGGCCAACCGCCGTCTTCGCAGCATCTGACGAAATGGCGATCGGCACCATCCTGGCTGCCCGCGACTTCGGGCTGCGCGTCCCGGACGACATCTCGATCATGGGCATCGACGGACACGATCTTGGTAACGTCATGGGCCTGACTACCATCGACCAGGATGCCAAGGGTCAAGGGGCACTTGCAGTCCGTACCCTCCTTGGGGCGATCACCAACGGCACCCCTCTCGTCGCAGCGGACACGCAGCACCCCACCAGGCTCGTTGTGCGCACCAGCACCGCTGTTCCACCGGCCGACGCGAACTAGCTGTACTAGCGCTCTGGCCCGCCGTCTACAGCAGCCGTTCCATCACGAGCTCCAGCTTGGCCGGATCTTGCGGATAGGGCCGGCTGGCACCCGTCAACTCGAATCCATGGCGGCTGTAGAACGCTTGAGCCCGGGCATTGTCCTCATGGACTCCCAGCTCAAGACGATCGGCGCCCAGAGACTCCCCTGCGACCCTGCACGCCTCATTCAAAAGCTCATCAGCCAACCCCAAGCCGCGATGCTCAGGGGCCACGTAAACACTGATGAGCATCGCTTCCCGTGTCGACTCAGAATCCTGCGGGTGCTTCAGGACCACCCTCATCAGCCCGTAGAGCGTGGGATCGTCTTTGCCCCCATCCGCAACCAGCGTGACGTTGCCATCCCCGCACATTGCGGCCGCTCGCTGCTGCCATTGGGTATCCGTCTGCCGACGTGCCGCCTCCAGGCTTTCGATGTAAGCCATGGGGGTGTCTGCAAGCATCTCCAAGCGAACGTTCTTCAACAACAACCAGTCATCGGCGTGGAGCCGGCGGACCCTAGGCAACGGCTCCGCCCATGAATCTCACGTAGCGCTGCAGCACGCGAGGCCAACCCTCGGCATAGGAAGCCCGTGAGGCCTCAGGATCCTCGGCCCCTTCCCAACCGTCGTGGACCAGGCGTACCTCCGTGCCTTCATCAACTGCACGGAATGCCACACGGATTTCCGTGGACCACAAGGGGGTGCTCGCCGGGTACCAGCTGGCATGGAAGGACAGGGGTGGCTGCCAGTCGTCAATGGTGCCCCAGACAGAGGTGCGGCCGTCCTCGGCTGTCTCCAGGATCAGGTTCTCCTCAAACTCCACATGGGAACCGAGCCCAAAGACGCTCTCCTCCTCCATGGGCCACCACAGGTGGGGGTGGTCAGTGAAGCCCTGGAAAGCATGCGAAACGTTCGATGGGACCACCACGGTCACCACCAGGGGCTCAAGCTCATTGCCGGACTGCTCGGAGGGCTCGGGTTCGGACGCGGGATGGCTGAAGAGATTTTCCATGACCACCTACTTTACCGGCGGCGCGAACCGGGTGGTTAAATGGGGGGAGCCCCGACCGTCGTGGTCGGGGCTCTCCCTGTTAATGGTTGTCCGGCGGTGTCCTACTCTCCCACACCCTCCCGGGTGCAGTACCATCGGCGCTGTGGGTCTTAGCTTCCGGGTTCGGAATGGGACCGGGCGTTTCCCCCACGCTATGACCGCCGTAA
>NZ_JAJUKH010000029.1 GCF_021538675.1 Paenarthrobacter sp. AR 02 | reverse complement strand
GGTGTCCTACTCTCCCACACCCTCCCGGGTGCAGTACCATCGGCGCTGTGGGTCTTAGCTTCCGGGTTCGGAATGGGACCGGGCGTTTCCCCCACGCTATGACCGCCGTAACTTTGTTACCCGTCCCAACCCCTGTTGTTGGTGGGGGTGGGTGGGAAGACTGTGGTTACAACTGTGGTGCTTGGTTGTTTATTCAGTTGGTTGTTGGTTCCCGGGGTTGTTGGTTGGGAACCACATAGTGGACGCGTGCAGTGTGTTGTGTGGTGTA
>NZ_JAJUKH010000028.1 GCF_021538675.1 Paenarthrobacter sp. AR 02 | reverse complement strand
GCGTCCGGGGTGTGGTCTGTGTGGGTTGTGTTTGGCGCACTGTTGGGTCCTGAGGCAACAGGACCTTTTTGCAGCAATGCAGGGGGGCACTTCTGGTGTTTCTTTTGTTCCTGCTTCCGGTTCTTCCCTTCCGCGTGTGTGGTGGGGGGTCTGGTTGATGGGGTTGTTGTTTGAGAACTACATAGTGGACGCGAGCATCTAGGAACACACGCATACGTGTGTGTGTTTCTATACAGCAATTTCTTATGAATGAACCTGGCCCTTTGTGGTC
>NZ_JAJUKH010000027.1 GCF_021538675.1 Paenarthrobacter sp. AR 02 | reverse complement strand
GGTGTCCTACTCTCCCACACCCTCCCGGGTGCAGTACCATCGGCGCTGTGGGTCTTAGCTTCCGGGTTCGGAATGGGACCGGGCGTTTCCCCCACGCTATGACCGCCGTAACCTTGTTACCCGTCCCAACCCCGCTGTTGTTGCTTGGGGGTGGGTGGGAAGACTGTGGTTACAACTGTGGTGCTTGGTTGTTTATTTTGTTGTGTGTTGGTTCCCGGGGTTGTTGGTTGGGAACCACATAGTGGACGCGTGCAGTGTGTTGTGTGGTGTAA
>NZ_JAJUKH010000026.1 GCF_021538675.1 Paenarthrobacter sp. AR 02 | reverse complement strand
GGAACAAAAGAAACACCAGAAGTGCCCCCCTGCATTGCTGCAAAAAGGTCCTGTTGCCTCAGGACCCAACAGTGCGCCAAACACAACCCACACAGACCACACCCCGGACGCGTTCCCAACAACCCCCACCACAAAAGCAGCGGAGTCGCCGTACTAACACCAGGACACAACCGAACAGGCCATGCCAAAAAATGATTCGTTGATATTCCACCCATGAGCACCCACCGCAGAACAGACGCCTGCGCAATGGGCAACACTGACAACCACCACGAA
>NZ_JAJUKH010000025.1 GCF_021538675.1 Paenarthrobacter sp. AR 02 | reverse complement strand
GACCACAAAGGGCCAGGTTCATTCATAAGAAATTGCTGTATAGAAACACACACACGTATGCGTGTGTTCCTAGATGCTCGCGTCCACTATGTAGTTCTCAAACAACAACCCCATCAACCAGACCCCCACCCACCACAACCCCAAAGGAGCCGCACACGCGGACGGAAGAACCGGAAGCAGGAACAAAAGAAACACCAGAAGTGCCCCCCTGCATTGCTGCAAAAAGGTCCTGTTGCCTCAGGACCCAACAGTGCGCCAAACACAACCCACACAGACCACACCCCGGACGC
>NZ_JAJUKH010000024.1 GCF_021538675.1 Paenarthrobacter sp. AR 02 | reverse complement strand
GGTGTCCTACTCTCCCACACCCTCCCGGGTGCAGTACCATCGGCGCTGTGGGTCTTAGCTTCCGGGTTCGGAATGGGACCGGGCGTTTCCCCCACGCTATGACCGCCGTAACCTTGTTACCCGTCCCGACCCCGTGTGGGGGTGGGTGGGAAGACTGTGGTTACAACTGTGGTGCTTGGTTGTTTATTCAGTTGGTTGTTGGTTCCCGGGGTTGTTGGTTGGGAACCACATAGTGGACGCGTGCAGTGTGTTGTGTGGTGTAAGTTGTTGGCCTATTAGTACCGGTCAGCTTCACGAGTCTTTAGTCCTCGCTTCCACATC
>NZ_JAJUKH010000023.1 GCF_021538675.1 Paenarthrobacter sp. AR 02 | reverse complement strand
CCGGACAATCCCTCCCCGCCCGACGGGAAACGCTCGCCGACGCGATCGGATCAGCCCAAATACCCTCCCGCTCCGCCACGATCATCAGCACCGCCCTGGATAAAGTCCGGCACCTCACCGACGCCGAAACCCTCACCCGCATGGAACACGCCCTGACCAGAACCGCAACCGAAAGCGACCCGGACTTCCTCACCAAAATGGCCCAACGCTGGACCGACAGGATCGACCAAGACGGAACCGAACCCTCCGAAGAAACCCTCCGCCAACACCAAGGAACCTTCCTCCGCCGCCGACGCCGCTACGGACTGCACCACCTCGAAATCTTCGCCACCACCGAACAATACGAAACCCTCACCACCGTCATGAACACCGCCACCAACCCCCGACACACCACCCAACCCACCAGCGAGGATCTGGACCGGCGCTCCCGGCCACAAAAACTCCTCGACGGCCTCGTCGGCGCCTGCAACCTCGCGATGACCACCGGCAAACTCCCCACCAACGGCGGACTCCGACCCCAACTCACCGTCACCATCAGCCACCAAGACCTCCTGGACCAACTCACCCACAACAACACACCCACCAACCCAGACACCAAGACCACCACCAGCACCGGCACAAACCCCAGCACCAGCAGCGGCACCGGTCCTGGTACTGGCAGCGGCACGGGCACCGGCACCGGCACCGGCACTGGCACTGGCACCGGCACCGCGACGTTCACCGGCCCCCTCCACCCCAACACCATCCGCAAAATCGCCTGCGACGCCGACATCATCCCCGTCCTGCTCGGCACCGACTCCCGCGTCCTGGACATCGGCCGCACCACCCGGATCTTCCCACCCCACATCCGCAAAGCCATCACCGCCCGCGACGGCGGCTGCGCCTTCCCCGACTGCACCATGCCCGCACCCTGGTGCGAAGCCCACCACATCACCTACTGGTCCCACGGCGGAACCACAGGAACAGAAAACGGAACCCTCCTCTGCTCCCACCACCACCACCTCATCCACAAAGAACAATGGACCATCACCAACACCAACGGC
>NZ_JAJUKH010000022.1 GCF_021538675.1 Paenarthrobacter sp. AR 02 | reverse complement strand
TGTACTAACCCGGTAGGTTGGTGACGCGGCTGGCTGGGGAGGCGCCTTTGAGTGCCGTGTGTGGCCTGCTGCGATTGTAGTGCTCGATGAAGTCCTGGTAACAGGCTTGGCGTTCGGTTTCTGAGGTGTAGGGCCGGGCGTAGGCCCATTCCTCCAAGAGGATGCGGTTGAAGCGTTCTACTTTGCCGTTGGTCTGGGGCCGGTAGGGCCTGGTGCGTTTGTGTCGGATGCCTGCATCCGTCAGGGTCTGGGCAAAGAGGCGGGACCTGTAGCAGGAGCCATTGTCGGTCAGGACCCGTTGGATCTTCACGCCGTGCGCGGCGAACGCTGCGATCGCGTTACGCATGAAGGCCGCGGCGGTCTCTTTGGTCTCATCGGGAAGGATCTCGGAGTAGACGTACCGGGAGTGGTCATCGACGGCGTGATGGATGAACGTGTAACCGCGCAGCAGGCCGCGTCCTCGGGAAACGCCCTCGGCCGAGTTCCGGGTTCGTTTGTTCGCCTCACCGGCCGGTCTTCCCACGCTCCGGTGGCCTCCGCCCTCAGGGATCCGGCCGAGCTTCTTCACATCAACGTGGATCATCTCTCCAGGCCACGCGTACTCATAGCGGCGGGCGTGTTCCCGACGGATCCTGATCCCGGTGGAACGGTCCGTGAAGCGAAGCGGAGGGCAGTGATAGCGGTGCAGGATCCGGTGGACTGTGGAGATGTTCAGATGCAGGTGGTAGGCGATCCGTGCTGGCCCCCACCGCCTGGAGGTCCGAAGGCCCACGACCCGGTGTTCTGTCCGCACGGAACTGCGGTGCGGACAGCTCAGGGGCCGGCTGGGACGATCCAGCATGCCCGCTTCCCCGCATTCGACGTAACGTCTTGCCCACCGGGCAGCGGTCGGGACAGAGACATTGAACCGCTCAGCGGCCAGACGCAATGACAAGTGACCATCGACCACACACCGGGCCAGCTTCAACCGACCGGCAGGGGCAAGGATCGCGTTAGAGTGGGACACGAGGACCTCCTGGTATCTGTGTTTGCTCTCGACAAGCTCCACATAACACCCGGAGGTCCTCTTTACTTCGTCAATTCCAGCCCCGTGTCATCAACCTGCCGGGACAGTACA
>NZ_JAJUKH010000021.1 GCF_021538675.1 Paenarthrobacter sp. AR 02 | reverse complement strand
TGAACTGCTCCCCGAAAGTTGGACTGAAAATTCAGTTCTGACTTACGGGGAGCAGTTTGATGTTTAAGAGCAGTTCATTGTCCGAGGAACAGCGTGCGGCCGCGGTGGTGTTGTTCGGACGCGGTTGGGGCGCTAAGGCTGTGGCCACGAATCTCGGCGTGGGGTGGAAATCTGTCAGGCGGTTGCATGACATGTGGCGTGTCCGCGGGGATACTGCACTGGTGACCAAACCAGATAAACGGCAGTTTTCGTTCGAATTCAAGCTCAGCGCCGTGCAGAAGTACCTTGCCGGCGAGGATAGGGTCGTTCTGGCCAAGGAACTCGGGCTTTCTTCACCTCATCTGCTTACCGTATGGGCGGGAAGGTACCGGGAGCAGGGCGAGGAAGGCTTACGCCCAAAGCCTAAAGGCAGGCCACGGAAGAACCCGGAGGTCACCGTAGAACCGGAATCGGAGCTGCAACGTCTGCGCCGCGAGAACGAGCGGTTGCGGGCCGAGGTGGCGTTCCTGGGAAAAGTAAAAGCCTTGAGGGACGAGGAACGGCGCTGAGGGTTCGCGCTGTCATCGCCCTCAAGGCTGATCACCGGATGGACATTCTCCTGGACGTGGCGGGGTTGGCCAGATCCACATTCTTCTATCACCAGGCCCGCCTCCAAGGCCCGGATCCACGGGCGTCCCTGAAAGCCGCGATCAGCGAGATTTTCGAAGACAACCACGGCCGGTACGGACACCGCCGGATCCACTGTGAATTGGTCAAGAATGGCTGGACAGTGGCCAAAAAGACCGTTCTGAAGCTCATGCGCGCCCTGCAGCTGACCTGCAAGGTCCGACGCAAGAAACGCTACAACTCCTACTACGGCGAGCAAGGCGTGGTGGCCCCGAACCTGCTCAAGCGCCAGTTCGAAGCCGATACCCCGAACCAGAAGTGGGTCACGGACGTGACCGAGTTCAGCGTCGGTGATCGGAAGCTCTACCTCTCACCGATCATGGATCTCTTTGACCGTCAGATCATCTCCTACGCGATCGGCACCTCGCCGAACCTGGAACTGACCAACACATCCCTGCGTGAGGCATTAGCCACGCTGAAAGAAGAACAAAAGCCCCTCGTCCACTCCGACCAAGGGTTCCAATACCAGCACAACTCCTGGCGCACGCTTCTGGCCAATGCCGGCGCAGTGCAATCGATGTCACGCAAAGCCAACTGCTACGACAACGCCGTCATGGAGAACTTCTTCGGACACCTCAAAGAAGAACTGTTCCACCGCGTCCGATTCCTCAACACCGAGGCCTTGGAAACAGCGCTCCACGACTACATCCACTGGTACAACACCAAAAGAATCTCAACAAAGCTAAAGGGCCTGAGCCCGGTGGAATACCGTGCTCAGACCCTCGCGGCCTA
>NZ_JAJUKH010000020.1 GCF_021538675.1 Paenarthrobacter sp. AR 02 | reverse complement strand
TTGAAGTCCACCATGACGGGCACGCCGCTCTCCTGTGCGAAGGCTGCCGTTTCGCGGGCGCGGTCCAGGTCCAGGTCAATGGGCTTCTCGCAGAGCGCGGCGATTCCGACGGCGGCGGCCCGGCGGAGGTGCCCGGCGTGCGTATCGGTGGAGGACGCGATGAAGACGGCGTCGATCGCCTGAGGGTCGAAGACCTCCTCAAGGGTGGTGGCAGCCGAGGCGCCATGCGCGGCGGCGAGGGTCTGTGCCCGCTGTTGGTCGACGTCGTACACCAGGCGGAAGTCGATCCCGGGGTGGGCTGCGAGGTTGGTTGCGTGGACGGAGCCGATGAACCCGGCTCCGAGGAGGGCGAAACGGGGCATGTCAGAGTGCTGCTTTCTTTAGGGCGGACGCGGGGACTGTCCACGCGGAGTCATCGTGATGCGACGCGGCGACGGCTTCGACGAACTGGACACCGATCAGGCCGTCGATCCCGGTGGGGAAGGTCAGCTCGCGGTCCGGGAGCGGCGTGCCGTCGCGGCGGGCGCGCAGCACCTGAGCCAGGTCCGAGTAGAAATTGGCGAAGGCCTCAAGGAAGCCCTCCGGGTGGCCGAGACCCACGCGCGTGAGCCGGGACGCGTCGTCGTGCAGGGTGCTGAGTCCGTGCGTGAGGATGGTGGTGGCCCCTGCGAGGTCCTGGACCTTGAGGTGGTGCGGGTCTTCGTGCTGCCATTCCAGGCTGCCCTTTTCGCCGTAGACCCGGATGCGGAGCCCGTGGTTATGGCCGGTAGCCGCCATGCTGGCCCACAGCCGCGCGGGAACTGAGCCGGTCAGTTCAAGTTCCACGGTGGCGTTGTCGAAAACGCGCCGCCCAGGCACGAACGTCTGCAAGCGGCCGGACAAGCGTTTTGCTTCGAGCCCGGTGATGTAGCGGAGCAGATGGAGGGCGTGGGTGCCGAGGTCGCCCACGACACTCGGGAACCCAGCAATGTCAGGGTTGGTCCGCCATTTCGCCTGTTTGTGGCCTTCGTTCTCGAGGGGTGTTGCTGCCCAGCCCGACGCATGCTCGACGTCGACAAAACGAATGGCGCCCAGCTCGCCGTTGCGGACCATCCGCGCGGCTTGCCGCACCATGGCGTAGGCCGAATAGCAATGCGGCACCGCAAGGACTGCGTCGTTGTCCGCTGCGACCCGGACCAGCTCGGCCGCAGTGGCGGAATCCTGCGTCAGGGGCTTCTCGCAAACCACTGCAATGCCCTTTTCAAGGAATGCACGGGCGATCTCGAAGTGGCTGTCGTTGGGCGTCGCAACAACCACCACGTCCACACCGTCCTCACGGGCGGCCTCAGCCTCGGCCATCTCCTGGATGTCGCGGTAGTTGCGGCCCGGTTCGACGCCGAGTTCGACGGCGGTGGCGTGGGAACTGCTCTCATCGCGCCCGAAAATTCCTGCCCGGAGATCGTAGTGGCCATCCAGCCGCATGGCGTAACGGTGGGTCTTGCCGATGTCGGCGCCCGGACCGCCACC